>NZ_PJON01000002.1 GCF_002900975.1 Tabrizicola aquatica
GACGGGCCGGGTCTGGAAAGGCACCGCCTTCGGCGGCGCGCGGGGCCGGACGGACGTGCCGAAGATCGTCGACTGGTACATGGACGGCAAGATCGAGATCGACAGCATGATCACCCACATCCTGCCCTTGGAGAAGATCAACGAGGGCTTCGACCTGATGCACGCCGGCAAGTCGATCCGGGCGGTCGTGGTCTACTAGCCGCAGCGAACGGGAAGGAAGCAGCGCAGATGGACGACGACGACAAGCAATCGCCGAACCATCTGCGCGACGCATTCGAAAGCGAGTTATCCGTCCGGCGCGAGGCGGCAGAGGCGGCGCGACGCAAGGGCAATCTCTGGATCTATGGTGCGGGGATGGCCTGCGGGCATTTTGCCAGCTTCGTGCCCCGGTTGCTGATGGACCCCGAAGCGCGGCCGTTTCTGTTCGCCGCTCAGAAATGGGAGCTGCTGGCACTGCTTGGCGGCATTGCCCTGGCGGCGCTTCTGGGCGCCTTGGCCTTGTATCTGCGGGACCGAAGCTGGACCGAACTGCGCGACTTTTCCCTAAGCGGACTGGCCGTTGCCGTGTTGCTGGTCCTGATCCGATAAACGACAGGCACCCCATTCCATGACCCGCATCTCCATTCGCAGCACTTTCGCATCCACTGGCATCCAGGGGATGTTTACCTGCGCAGGTGCCTGGGCGGCCGCGCCAGGGACCGGGTTGCGAACCGACCACAGCCGGGACTGGCCGACCAGCAGAGGCGCCGCCGACCCGCTGACAAAGCCGTGGCCGGCGCGCGGGACAGACGCAGGCGTCCGACTGGGGAACCAAGGCGCAAACGCCCGCGCGGTGGCGGCATGAGACCGGTGCCCCCGACCGCAGTGCCATTGCCGGGACCGTGGAAACGCCGACAGATCCGGGTGCTTGCCTGGCTGGCCGGGTTCTGGCTGGTGTCAGACCTTGGGTATTATTTCGGCCTGCCCGCGCTTGGCATCGGCACCGACTACAACGGGCACCCCATGCCCATCGCCACCTATTACCTGTTCTGGTCCGGCCTGGCCGCCATCGTCTTCTGGCCGCTGTACAGCCGCTGGAATGCGGCCGGAGCCTGGCCGACCCTGCGCAACCGTATCCTGGCGGCGATCATCTGGACCACCACCTTCTCTGCCATTCTGGCTTTCCTGCACTGGGGCCTGCCCGCACTTCCGCAGGCCAGCTGGCCCGCCGAGCTGGGCGAGCCGCCGGACCTTCTGATCGCCACATCGGCCTATTTCTTTCCCAAGACTGTCGAGATCCTGTTCCAGCAGCTTCTGGTCCTGGCGATGATTGTCAGCCTGTCCCTGGACGGGCTGCCGCTTCGCACGATCTCGTTGTTCTCGGCCGTGCTGTTCGGTGCCATGCATATTCTGCTGGCCTTTTCGGGCATCCCGCCGCGCGCGGTCATCATGTTCATCCTCGCCTCCACAGCCTTTGGCCTGATCCTGCCCCGGCTGATCCTGCAGACCCGCTTCGGCCTGGGCGCCGCTTTTGCCCTGCATTGGACCTTCTATGCCGCCGTCCTGACGCAGGCACGGATCTTCGGCCCGCACGTCACCCAGACGATCGTCGGCTAAGCTGTGCCCTCGACCCCGCCCAGCGGGCCCTGGCCTTGCTGACCCAAGGCCGAGACGTCGACACGCGCCGGCATCTCGCCCATTTGCCCCGACATCGCGGCCTGCCAGTGGTGCAATCCTTGATCGCATGACTTGCCGCGTGGGTCATCGCCGCTATCCTTCCCTGCATAGAAACGCGGGACTCCATGCGCCTTGCCCTTGCCTGTGCCCTTGTCCTGTCGGCCAGCCCCCTTAGGGCCGAGCCGCCGCGCATCAGCCTGGTCTTCGGCGCCGACCGGCTGACGGCCCAGGCCGAGGATATCCGCTCGGTCCGGCGGGTCGACGAGGGGGCACAGGGCGCTGCCCTGGTGATCCGGCTGGTGGCGGGCTATGACAGGCAGATGTCCGCGCTGACCCTGGCGCATGTGGGTGAAACCGGGCAACTTCTGATCTGCGGCCAGATCGTGGTCGAGCCGGTTCTGGACCGCGCGATCCATGAGGCGGTCTTTGTCATCTCGGACACAGACCGGGCGCGGATCGACCGGCTGCAGGCCCTGCTTGACGGCCCGGTCTGCGCCCCCATTCCCCAAGGCTGACACTGGACGCAACGCCAGCGACCTGCGTAAATCACCGCAGGAGGAGCCATGCCATCCAGCTGTCCGATCAAGGCTTCGCGCACCCGGAACCCGGCAACGCCTTGCGGCCGTAGGGCCGGTCCATGACGATGTCCAATCCCGCTGCGCCCCCTGGCATCCCCCACCAGCAACGCCGCGCGCAGATTGACGGGCTGCGCGCCCTGGCAATGGTCGGCGTCCTTTACGTCCACCTCTATGACAAAAGCCCGCAGACCGAAGGGCTGCGCGTGGCGCTGTTCTTCGTGGTCAGCGGATTCCTGATCACCCATATCCTTTACACCGCCAAGGAACGCGGCGGGCACATCCACGTCCTGAACTTCTACATCCGCCGCGCGCTGCGCCTGTTTCCGGCCCTGGCAATCCTTGTGGGTATGGCGTCGATCTTTGACATCGACGGTTTCCGGCAAGAGGCGCTCTGGCATCTGGCGCAATTGTCGAACGTCCGGTTCATGCTTCTGGAAGCCTACAAACCCTGGGTGGTCAGCCACCTGTGGAGTCTGAACATACTGGAGCAGTTCTACCTGATCTGGCCGATCGTCATCCTGTTTCTTCCCCTGCATCGCATTTACGTCGTAACTCTGGTCCTGATCGTTGGCCTGACGTTTGCCTTCGCCAATGCCGACGCGCTGGGGATCGGTGGATGGGGCAAGCAACTGGTCCTGAGCGGTGGCCCGGTCGCCTTTGGGGCCTTTGCCTATCTGTTGCAGCGCCATGGCCGGGTTCGCGACGTTGTCTGCACGCCGCTTGCCGTGACGACAAGCCTTGCGGTAATCTTCGCACCGTTCGTGGCCTGGGAAGGCTTTGGCAACAGCGACAGCTACCGGCTGCTGACCATGCCCGCACTTTCGGTGATTGTCGTCGGGGCCTTCGCCGGTTTTCGCGGCCCGGTGGGCTGGGTGCTCGGCTCGGCACCAGCACGCTTTGCCAGCCAGATCAGCTATGGGGTCTACATGTATCACCTCCTGGTGTGGTGGGCGGTGGGCGAGACCTTCCCGCACCTTTATCAACCCAACTTTCAGACCTTTCTGATCATCACCGCGCTGACGGTGGTCGCGGCCACGCTGTCGTGGTATCTGATCGAAGAACCGATCTCGCGCCTCAAGCGGCACTTCCCGACAGCGACGCGCGAACACACTGGGCAGGACCGCAGCGGCGGGCTGTCCGCAGATGCAACCAAGCGCCCGGCCTGATGGAAGCCCGGCCCTTTGCCAGGACCCCCATGCCCGACAACCGCGCCCCCCGCCTTGCCGTCCTGATCGACGCCGACAACGTCCCCGCCGGCTATGCCGAGGCGATCTTCGAAGAGATCGCCAGCCTGGGCGAAGCCTCGGTCCGCCGGATCTACGGCGACTGGTCGGCGCAGCGCCTGGCAGGCTGGGCCAAGAAGGTCGCAGCCCTGGGTCTGGTGGCGGACCAGCAGTTTTCCAATACCAAGGGCAAGAACGCCAGCGACATCGGGCTGGTGATCGCCGCGATCGACTTTCTGCATTCGGGTCTTTTCGACGGCTTTGTCCTTGTGTCGTCGGACAGCGACTTCACCCGCCTGGCCGCCCGCATCCGGGAACAGGGGCTGGACGTTTATGGCATCGGCGAGAAGAAGACGCCGGAAGCCTTCCGCATGGCCTGCAAGCGTTTCATCTACGTCGAGAACCTGGGAGCCCCGGTGGAAGAGGCACCCAAACCCACCCCCGACGCGACCGAGACCAGATCCGCCGAGCCAAAGCCGGGCACCAAGGAAGCCCCGGCCAAGGCCATTCCGCTGATCGCCGCCGCCATGCGCGCCATCGACCCCGAGGGGGAGTGGTTCTCGATGGGCCAGATTGGCCAGTTCATCACGCAGGGCAACCCGGACTTCGACACCCGCACCTATGGCTCGGCCAAGTTGTCGGACCTGATCCGCAAGCTGCCCCGGTTCGAGGTCCGCCAGGAAGGCACGCAGTTGCAGGTCCGCGACAAGGCGTAAGGCGTCAGAAGATCGTCGCAAGCCAGCCCGCAAACGCCTCGACCGCCGGCCGGCGCGGGCCGCGCGGCAGGACCACGGCATAGGTCACCTCGGGCAGTCCTTTCAGCGGCAGGATCACCAGCCGCCCGGCCTGCAGATCGGCGCGGCAGATGATCTCGGTCGCGGTGCCCGCGCCCAGGCCCTGGCGGCAGGCCGACAGTTCCAGATGCGGGCTGCCCAGTTCCACCAGCTTCAGCCGCGACACATCCAGCCCGGTTCGGGCCACTTCGGCCATCTCCCATTTGCTGTCGGCACCAAGCACCCAGGGCATCTCTTGAGGGGTTAGCCCGCTTGCCGCCAGTTCCGGCGAACAGACTGCCAGCACCTGCGACCGGCACAGCGGTCGGATCTCCTCCTCTGGCCGTTCAGTCCAGCCGTCGGCCAGCGCACGAACCGCCATGTCAAAGCCATCACGGGCAAAGTCGGCCAGGGTCGGACTGGGGGACATCGCCACTTCGATCCCCGGATGCCGCGCCCAGAAGTCTGGCAGGCGCGGCATGATCCAGGTTTCGGCGATAAAGGTCGTGGTCGCCACCCGCAGGACGCGCCGCTCCTCTCCGCGGCGCAACTCGGCAATCCCGTCCACCATCGCGCCGAACCCGTCATCCAGCGCCTTGGCCAGCCGTTCGCCCGCCGCCGTCAGACCCACCTTGCGCCCGGCCCGCCGCACCAGGGCGACGCCCAACTCGGCCTCCAGCGCCCGGACCTGCTGGGTCACGGCGGCATGGGTGACGTTCAGCGCCCGCCCCGCATCGGCAAAGCTGCCGTGCCGCGCGGTGGCGTCAAACGCCCGCAGCGCCGCCAGTGAGGGAAGGTCACGCCATCTAGACACGTAAGTTCAACTTTCGTCCTAAGCATTTTCCTGATTCGGAATACCACGGAAATTCTGGCATTCCCAAGGGGTAATACAGCACGGGACGAAAGCCATGCACGGCGTCAACCTAGACCTTCTCCGCCTCTCGCCCGTCCAGCACCCGGATGGCCGGCCGACGAACCCGCATGCCCACCACCGGGCCGAGCATCTGACGACCTTGCGCGCCGCACGCCGCGCGCGTTGGCAGGCGGCCTTGTCGCGCGCCACGGCGCTGGTCGGCCGCAAAGGCCCGCTGCGCGCGGTGCGGGCGCGTTCCGCCTAGCGACGAGAGAATGAAGCCGAAGAAGGAGCCGTGCATCGCCGAACCCCGCCTCTCTCGCATTTCGCATTTCGGAACGGCGGCGCAGAGCCTAAGTTGGGGGCGAAGGAGACCCCGATGACGACGATTTCCCTTGGCCTCGACACGTTCGGCGACATGACCCTCGGCCCCGATGGCAAGCTGCAATCCATGGACCAGGTCCTGCGCGAGGTCGTGGACCAGGCGGTCCTGGCAGACGAGCTAGGGATCGATTTCATCGGGCTGGGCGAACACCACCGCGACGACTTTGCCATTTCGGCGCCCGAGATCGTCCTGGCCGCCATCGCCGGGCGGACGCAGCGGATCAAGCTTGGAACGGCGGTGACGGTCCTGTCCACCGACGATCCGGTGCGCGTCTTCCAGCGCTTTGCCACGCTGCACGCGCTGTCGAATGGCCGGGCCGAGCCGATCCTGGGCCGGGGTTCATTCACGGAAAGCTATCCGCTTTTCGGTCATGATCTGAACGATTATGAACAGTTGTTCGAAGACCGGCTCGACCTCTTCGCCAAGCTGACGCGTGAGGCCCGGGTAACCTGGTCCGGCCAGACCCGCGCACCACTGCAGGACCAAGCCGTCTATCCGCAACCCTCCCAGCCGATGACGGTCTGGGTCGGGGTGGGCGGCAGCCCGGAAAGCGTGGTGCGCGTGGTGCGGCAGGATCTGCAACTGATGCTGGCGATCATCGGCGGTGACGCGGCCCGCTTTGCGCCTTACGTCGATCTTTACCAGCGGGCCTGCGGACAACTTGGTCGTCCTGTGCGGCCAGTAGGGGTGCATTCGCCCGGCTTCGTGGCGGAAACCGACGAAGCGGCGCAGGAAATCCTCTGGCCGCATTACGCCGCCATGTTCGGCCGCATCGGGCGCGAGCGGGGTTGGCCCCCGGTCACCAAGGACCGCTTCCTGGCCGAGGTGCAGCACGGCGCCCTCTATGTCGGCAGTCCCGAAACCGTGGCCCGCAAGATCGCCCGGACGGTGCAGGTGCTGGGCATCCAGCGGTTCGACATGAAGTATTCAACCGGTCCGGTCCCGCACCGCGACCTGATGTCCTGCATCCGGCTTTATGGCGAGCGGGTCATTCCGATGGTCCGCGAGATGCTGGCCGACAAGGCCGCCTGATCCAGGCCGGGTCACGCACGGGAGCAGGGTGGGCGATACCGCCCACCTTACGCCCTGACATCATCCCCCAAGGTGACGCTCGCCACGGCTGGCCGCAAGTTGCATTTGCCGCTGCCGTTCGCGGAATCGCTCGCGATCCGATTGTGAATATTCGTTCACACAGGCCGGGCAGCAGACGCCTTCCTCATAGGCCGGATGTTGGCGTTCCGCCTCACCCACCGGGCGACGGCACGCGCCGCAGGTGCCCAGGCCACCCGGCTCCAACCCGTGCCCGACCGAGACGCGATCATCGAAAACGAAGCACTGGCCCTGCCACAGGCTTTCCGCCTGGGGCACATCTTCCAGATATTTCAGAATCCCACCCTTCAGGTGGTAGACCTCGTTCAACCCCTGACCCAGAAGGTAGTTCGTCGATTTCTCGCAGCGGATGCCGCCGGTGCAGAACATGGCGATGCGCTTCCCGGCGAATTTTTCGCGGTTAGCCTGCCACCAGCCCGGAAACTCGCCAAAGGAGCGGGTGCCGGGGTCGACCGCGCCCTGGAAGGTGCCGATTGCCACCTCATAGTCATTCCGGGTGTCGATGACGACGGTATCGGGATCACTGATCAGGGCGTTCCACTCGGCCGGCGCAACATAGTTCCCGACCCGGGCCAGCGGGTCCACGTCCGGCTGGCCCATCGTCACGATCTCGCGCTTCAGTTTAACCTTCATCCGGCCAAAGGGCACCGTCTCGGCCTGGCTTTCCTTCCACTCCAACCCGGCACAGCCCGGCAGGGCGCGGATGGCGGCCAGCACCGCGTCGATCTCCGCGCGGGGACCGGCGATGGTGCCGTTGATCCCCTCGGGCGCCAGTAGAAGCGAGCCCTTTACCCCCTGTGCGCCACAAAGTTCCACAAGGCCCGGTCGCAGGGCGGCGGGGTCGGGAAATCGGGTGAAGTGATACAGCGCAGCGACGATCAGCATGTCCCCCCTTTGCGCCGAAGCCCCCCGAAATTCAAGCGCTTCGCTTGACGCACCCCGGCCCCGGACTTACGCAAGGGGAATGACCCGGGGAGAGGCCGCCATGAAACCCGCAACCGACGCCTTGATCGTGATCGACGTACAGAACGACTTCTGCCCAGGCGGTGCGCTGGCCGTGGCGGGCGGTGACGAGATCATTGCCCGGATCAACGGGCTGATGGGCGCATTTGCGACCGTTGTCCTGACCCAGGATTGGCACCCCGCCGACCACGCCTCCTTTGCGGCCAATCATCCGGGCGCCGCGCCGTTCAGCCTGACGCAGATGCCCTATGGCCCGCAGGTCCTGTGGCCCACCCATTGCGTGCAAGGCACCAAGGGGGCCGAGTTCCACCCCGACCTGCGCACCGATCCGGCGCAACTCATCGTCCGCAAGGGCTTTCGTGCCGGGATCGACAGCTATTCGGCCTTTTTCGAGAATGACCGGACGACGGCCACAGGTCTTGAAGGCTATCTGAAGAACCGGGGCGTGACCTCGGTGACACTGGTTGGCCTCGCCACCGATTACTGCGTTGCCTATTCCGCGCTGGACGCCGCGCGGCTGGGGTTCAAGGCCACGGTGCTGGAAGGTGCTGCGCGCGCCATCGACCTGAACGGCTCGCTTGCCGAGGCGCGGGACAAGATGCGCGCGGCTGGCGTCGCGCTGGAGGAGTAGATGGTGGATATCGCGACCCGGGTCTGGAATCACAAGTGGAAGATCGACCCCATCGTGCGGTCGCTGATCGACACCGACTTTTACAAGTTGTTGATGTGCCAGTCGATCTTCCGCAACAAGCCGGACACGACGGTGGTGTTCAGCCTGATCAACCGCTCGACCAAGGTCCGCCTGGCTGACCTGATCGACGAGGGCGAATTGCGCGAGCAGTTGGACCATGTCCGCTCGCTTAGCCTTAGCCGCGGGGAGAGCACCTGGCTGCGCGGCAACACCTTCTACGGCAAACGCCAGATGTTCCGCCCCGACTTCATGGAGTGGTTTGAGGGCCTGCGCCTGCCCGCCTATCACCTGGAAAAGCGCGACGGCCAGTTCGAGCTGACGTTCGAGGGCCGCTGGCCAGAGGTCATGCTGTGGGAGATCCCGGCGCTCGCGGTGCTGATGGAACTGCGCAGCCGCGCCGTCCTGAACGACATGGGCAAGTTCGAACTGCAGGTCCTTTACGCCCGCGCCATGACCCGCCTGTGGGAAAAGATCGAGCGGCTGCGCAAGATCGACGGCCTCAAGATCGCAGATTTCGGCACACGCCGCCGGCACGGTTTCCTGTGGCAGGACTGGGCTGTCCAGGCGATGCAGGAAGGGCTTGGGTCCAAGTTCATCGGCACCTCTAACTGCCGCATTGCCATGCGCCGCGACATCGAGGCGATCGGCACCAACGCGCATGAACTGCCGATGGTCTACAGCGCCCTGGCCGATACCGACGATCAGCTGCGCCAGGCGCCCTATCAGGTGCTGGCCGACTGGCAGGAAGAGCACGACGGCAACCTGCGCATCATTCTTCCCGACACCTACGGGACCGAAGGTTTCCTGAAGAACGCGCCCGACTGGCTGGCAGGCTGGACCGGCATCCGCATCGACAGTGGCGACCCCGCGCAAGGGGCCGAAATCGCGATCCGCTGGTGGCAGGACCGGGGCGAAGACCCGCGCGAGAAACTGGTGATCTTCTCGGACGGTCTTGACGTGGAATCGATCGAGGCCCTGCATGCCCGGTTCAAGGGCCGGGTCAAGGTCTCGTTCGGTTGGGGCACCATGCTGACCAACGATTTCCGTGGCCTTGTCGAAGGCGACGCGCTGGCGCCGTTCAGCCTGGTCTGCAAGGCGCTGTCCGCGAACGGGAGGCCGACGGTCAAACTGTCGGACAACCCAGCGAAAGCCATGGGACCCGCGCCTGAGATCGAGCGTTACAAGCGGGTGTTCGGTGTCGGCCACCAGATCACGCAAGAGGTGCTGGTCTAGCCGATCGCGCGCAGCACCGTGAACAGGACGGCCGATAGCGCAGCCGTCAGCGGCACGGTGACGACCCAGGCTGCCCCGATGGACAGCACGTGCGCGCGCCGAACCAGTTTGCGGCGGCTCCGCTCTTCCGCAAGCAGGGGGGTGCCCTTCTGCAGGTTCAGCGCCCTGGCCCGACGTTCGGCATGCCATTCCCGGTAGAACCCGACGCCAAAGACGCCCCCGACGGCAATATGGGTCGAGGAGACGGGCAGACCCAGCCAGGATGCGATGATGACGGTGATCGCGGCCGACAGCGCCACACAATAGGCCCGCATCGGGTTCAGCTTGGTGATTTCCTGCCCGACCATCTTGATCAGCTTCGGCCCGAACAGCAGCAGCCCGAACGAGATGCCGAACGCGCCGATCATCATCACCCACAGCGGGATCTCGACCTTGGCGGCGGTGCCTTGATCCTGCACGGCATGGACGATTGCGGCCAGCGGTCCAACGGCATTTGCCACGTCATTGGCGCCATGTGCAAAGGACAGCAGCGCGGCAGACAGGATCAGCGGCAGGCCGAACAGCTTCTTCACCGTCTTCTTGCGGTTCTCCATCCCCTCGGATTGGCGTCGGATGATCGGCCGCATGACCAGGGTCGTAACCGTGGCGACAGCAAGCCCCAGGAGAACGGCCGTGCCAAGGTCGATGTCGACGACCTTCTTCAAACCCTTCATCGCCAGATAGGTGGCGAATGTGCCGGCCATGATCCCGATCAGCACCGGAACCCAGCGCCGTGCCGCGGTGATCTTGTCGGGCACATCGTTGATCCAGCCCTTGATGAAGGCCAGGAACAGCGCCGCGACGACCCCACCCAGCACAGGCGAGATGATCCAGCTGGCGGCGATCTGGCCCATCGTCGGCCAGTTCACCGCGCCAAATCCCGCCGCCATGATCCCAGCGCCCATCACGCCACCGACGATGGAATGCGTGGTCGAGACCGGCGCGCCCATCCAGGTCGCCAGGTTCAGCCACAGGGCCGAGGCGATCAGCGCCGACATCATCGCCCAGATGAAGGTGTCGGTATCCGCCACGGCCTCGGGCGCGACGATCCCGCCAGAGATTGTGCCGACCACATCGCCGCCCGCGATCAGGGCGCCCGCCGTCTCGAAGACAACCGCGATGACCAGCGCGCCACCCATGGTCAGCGCCTTGGCGCCCACAGCAGGCCCCATGTTGTTGGCCACGTCATTCGCACCGATGTTCAGCGCCATATAGGCCCCGAAAGCGGCTGCAGTGACGATGATCAGCGTGCCGGACTGCTGGCCGGCCAGCACAAAGGCCAGCAAGGCGCAGACCACGACAAAGACGAACGCGATGCCCGTCGCCACGACCGGCCGGCCGATTGCGGCGGTTGCGGATTCAAGCTGGCTAAGCCGCGCAAGATCCTTGTCCAGGGTCTTCCACTGATTGACCGGTCTCGCACCTGGATCTGTCATGGAATCGTCACGCCGCTGTTACATGGGGCGGTGAATACCTGTTCGGATACGGGGTCACAAGCGATTCAACACGCGATCCGCGCAGGCGACGGCACGGGCAAGATGACTGTGGTGGATCGGATCCGACGCGTGAAGCCGCGGCATCGTCCAACCGACCGAGGCCAAGGTTCGGGCCAGGATGAACGCCTCGACCATCTCGCGCTCCCTGGTGCCATACCCATCCATCAGCGCATCGCGCAATTGCGGGTGTTCGGGATGCTGCACGGTCTGCACCAGCGCGGTCCCCAGGTCGTGCAGGCGGAAGCCAAAGCCTGAATCGTCAAAGTCGATCAAGGAAACCGAACGACCATTCACCAACACATTCTCGCGCAGAACATCGGCGTGGATCAGCCCGATTTCTCCGACCAACCTTTCGCGCAGGGCGTCGCGGGCGCGGATCAGCGTGGCGCGTTGGTCAGGGCTGGCGGCCGGATGCTCCCAAAACCGGCCCCAAAGCGGATCGTCGCCGGCCAGACCCTCGCGGTCCCAGCGCGGGCGGGTGAAATCGGGCGGCAGGGTCAGCGCGTCCGTGGCGCGATGCACCCGTGCCAGCAGCGCACCAAGCGCATGGTAAAGGTCCAGCACCTGCGCCAGGGGCCGATCAAAGGGCTTCGCGGCCTCGCCCAGCGCCTCGCCCTCGATCCAGGCGATGGCCGAGGCGTGACGACCGTCGGCAAGCCTGACCAGCAGGTGCCCCTCACGGTCCGGCAAGGCGGCCGGGACCGGCAACCCCGCCTTGGCCAGCGCGGCGCACCACCACAACTCGGATCGGATCGCCGGCGGTTCCTGATACCCCGCCCGATGCAGCCGCAGCGCCGCGCGGCCCTGGGGAGTGAGCATCTCGTAAACGTGGTTCTCGCGGTCGCGGATCAGGCGCGTAACCCGACCTTCCCAATGGGCTGCTGCGGCCTCGACCGGGGTCACTCGTCATCCCCCACCTTGCCACGCAGCGCCTTGACCTCGCCGCGCTGGGTCTTGGCGGCAACACGGCGGCGCTGGCTGCCCAAGGTCGGCTTCGTCGCGATCCGCCGCTTTGGGGTGACCAGTGCGGCGCGGATCAACTCGACCAGCCGCTCACGCGCAATCTCGCGGTTCTGGGCCTGGCTGCGGGTGTCCTCGACCTGCAGGACAAGCGCCCCCTCGGTCGTCCAGCGCCGCCCCGCCAGTTTCTTCAGCCGCGCCTTCACCCCCGGCGTCAGATGCGGCGACCGTTCCGCCTCGAACCGCAGTTCGACGGCGGTCGAGACCTTGTTGACGTTCTGCCCGCCGGGGCCCGAGGCCCGCATGAAGCTTTCGGACAGTTCCCATTCGGCGATGGCAAGGGTTTCGGTGATGTGCAGCATCGGGTCAGGCTATTCACAGGGGTAAAATAGAGAAAGGGTTGCCCTGCTCAGGCAACCCTTTCCGAGATCCAAGGAGATGGGCCAGTTAGGGCATCCAAATCCAATCGGTGGTCTATTTTCCAGGGGCTGCCCTTAGAAAATACTCCCTCCGACTGTCCCGACACCTCTCTCCAATATCACTCTAGACACTGGATCACCTCCTTTCAAATGGTTGCCGATAAGGAAAAGGTGACACAGATTTTGTGTTTGTCAAAACAAATCACGCTACCCTTGCGGCAAGTCGCGCGACTGCCCAACGAAACGGCAGAAGCGCCAGAAGGGCCATCGCCAGCTTCACCAGCCAGTCGCCCAGCGCCAGCGAAACCCAGAACGGCGCCTCTGGCCCCACACCCAGCAACGCGGCCGGCGCAGTCGCCCACGAGACGTCATTGCCCGGCTCCAGCACCACCAGCGCAGCCGAAAAGGCGACGCTGAAGAAGATCACCGTATCCAGCGTCGAGGAGACCAGCGTCGAAACCAGCGGCGCTTTCCACCAGCTGCTCTGACGCAGGCGATTGAACACCGCGACATCCACCAGCTGCGCACACAGGAAAGCCAGGCCCGAACCCAGCGCGATGCGCAAGGTGACCAGCGGGCCAAACTCACCCATCACCTGCGTGCCGATGAAGGAACACAGGATGCCGACGACAAAGCCCACCAAGACCACACGGCGGGCGGCGGCGGGGCCTTCCAGCCGGTTCACCAGGTCGGTGACCAGAAAGGCGAAGGGATAGCTTAGCGCGCCCCAGGTCAGGAAGGCACCAAGCGGATATTGGACGAGGATGTTCGAGGCGACGACAATCGCCGCCATGGCGAAAACGCCGGGCAGAAGGATGCGCATGTTGTGGTCCGTTTTTACAAGGTCGCGGAGACTTGGCCCCGTTATCGGGGCGACGGTCGCCTATACCCCTGCGTCGGACCTGTCAACCTAGTTGGCGGCCAGCACGTTCCCGCACTGCTTCGGCAGATCGGCCATGGTGAACTCACGCGGGCCCTTCTTGCGGGGCGCGTCCTCGTTCCGTGGCTTCTTGCCGTCGGACTTCGGCGGGTTCAGATAATCCGTCACCCACCACATCAGCGTGTCGTCGCAGCCGTCGCCGTTCTTCGACAACTCGGCCACCGTGGGGGTCTGCGTTTCGCACAGGCGGGCGCCCTTGGGGCATTTCAGGCGGACGTGGAAATGGGTGTCGTGGCCCGCCACGGGACGGACCTTCTGCAACCATTTCTTGTCGGCGCGCTTGGCGGTCTTGCACATCTCGATCTTCACGGCGGCCGCCACAAAGATCCGGTCCACCCGCGCGTCCAGCGCCGCCTCTTTCAGCAGGCGGTGATGTACCCGGGTCCAGTTCTCGGTCACCGAACGCTGGTCGGCCGACCGCACGGGGATCGAGCTGATATCCTCGCGCTCGGCCTTCGTCAGCGACAGGCTGCGCGGGGGCAGCATCCAGATGTCGGCGTCCAGCCCGATCTGGTGGCTGGCGTGACCACTGGTCATCGGTCCGCCGCGCGGCTGGCTGATGTCGCCGATGTACAAACCCTGGCCATAGCCGATGTCCCGCGCGGTCTGCGACAGGTCCACCAGGAACTGGATCATCATCGGATGCCCATAGTTCCGGTTGCGGGAAAGCCGCATTGCCTGCCAGGTCGGCCCCGTCTCGGGCAGTTCCACCAGCCCTGCCGCGCAGCCCTTGGCATAGCTGCCAATCGGCATCGCATCTTGCGACGACGGCGCATCCATCGCGCCAAACAGCCGGTTGGCCAGTTTTTCCGCCTGGGCCGGGGCCGCCAGGACAAGTGTAAGGAACAGGGTGCGAAAGATCATGCGGGCATCTCGCCTTTGGGTTTGACGAAGAATAGCAGCACCAGCCCCACAAGGAACAACACAATCAGCGGAGCAATGCCGATCCGCTGCGATCCGCTGGCGGTGGTGGCCAGCGCGATCAGGGCGGGGGACATGAAGCTGGCGACCTTGCCGGACAGGGCGAACAACCCGAACGCCTCGGTCGCGCGGTCGGGGGTGGTGTGGCGCGCCATCATCGTGCGACTGGCCGCCTGCAGCGAACCGCCCGCAGCGCCGATCAGTGCCCCACAGGCAAAGAAGATCTGGTCCGGCAGGCTGGAGGCCGGGTCCATCGCCATCCCCCACAGGCTTTCCCGCGTCATGCCCACGATGACCACGCAGACCAGGATCAGCACCACGATGGACAGCCGGATCACCGGTTTCGGCCCGAAGGCGCGGTCCGCCCGACCACCGATGAAGGCCGCGACCATCGCGGTGACGGCGCCGACCAGACCAAAGACGCCGATCTGGATGATCGACCAGCCCAGCACGCCCGAGGCATAAACGCCGCCAAACCCGTAAAGCGCGTTCAGCGCGTCCCGATAGAACAGGGACGAGGCCAGATAGGCAGCCAGGCTGCGGCGATAGCGCAGGCTGCGGATCAGGTCCTTCAGGCTGGAGAAGGCCCGGCCCAGGTGCAGCGGCCGCGCCTCCATCCGCGGCTCGCGGACCCACAGGAAGAACGGGATCATAAAGACAACGAACCAGATCGCGGCGAATGGCCCGACGAACCGCGTCCCCTCACGCGCTTCGGGGTCCAGGCCGAACAAGGGCTCGATCCCCAAGAGCGTCAGCCCGGTATCTGCGCTTTCGGCGAAAAGGGTCAGCATGATGACCAGTGACAGCAGGCCGCCCAGATAGCCGAAGGCGAACCCCGTGCCCGAGATGGCACCCAGATCATCCGCCTGGGTCAGCGACGGCATCAAGGCATTGGTGAAGATCGTCGCGAACTCCATCCCGATGAAGCCGATCCCGAACAGGCAGACCGCGTAAAGCAGCATCGTCTCGCTGCCACCGGGGGCGACGAACCACAGGCTGGCCGATCCCAGGACATAGAACAGCGCGAAGGTGCGAACCCAGACCATCCGCCGCCCGGTCCCGTCGGCAATCGCCCCCAGGATCGGCGCCAGAACGGCAACGGAAAGCGAGGCGATGGCCAGCCCCCAACCCCAGTAAGCCTGCGCCGCAGCCTTTGCGGCCTCGGCGTCCATCCCCTCGGCCATATAGGTGCCGCGGGCGATCTCGGCGAAGTAGGGGCCGAAAATGAAGGTCAGAAGAAGGGTATTATATGGCTGGCTGGCCCAGTCGAAGAAGTACCAGCCCCAGATCCGCTTCCGGTCGCCCTGCATGCCCGCCCCCTGTTTTGGCGCGAAGTGAACCCGGAAACGCACCCTGGCGCAAGGGACGGCTCTTCGCGTCGCTGCCGCTCGCTCATCGCGAGGTACGGCACGGCGAGAAGACGTCGCAGACGTACGACGAGCGGCCCGTTACCGCTGGGGCGGCCAGGGTCGCGTCGCCTCGGCCGCCGCCCAGGCCTGCACCCAATCGGGCAAGGCGGGGCTTTCCGGCGCAATCCCCAGCGCAAGCGCCATCTCGCGCGGCGAGACCATGCCCGCCTTGGACACGATGGCCGAGCGGATCAGCACCTGCGAGGTGCATTCCTCGCCCTTCCACATCGACTGGTCCATGTACAGGAACCGGTCATCCCAGCCCAGGCAGCGGGTGTGCATCGTCAGCCGGGTGAACATCGTCACCCGCCGCCGATAGCGGGTGGACGACCCCGCGACCGTCAGCCCCCAGCGCCTTTCCCGCAACAGCCGCTCGAACCCCGTGCGGCGCGACAGGGGCAGGCGACCCAGATCATACAGGGTCAACGTGCGGCCATTGTTCAACTCGACCCAGGGGTCCAGATCCCAGGGCCAGCAGATCAGCGTGCTGACATGCGTGTCGAACAGGCCCAGCGGCGGCTGGCGTTTCGCCTGGGCCATCACCTTGAACATGCGCAGAAAAGGGTACATCGGCGACCTCCGGGCGCCTGCGTGACCGCAAGGTCGCGCCGCGTCAAGCATGACGCAGCGTGGGGCATTGCCCTTCCCGCCCCTCGCGGCTACCTCTGGGTCACCCAAGACCGGAGCGCCCGATGACCTCGCTTTTCCAGATCCTGATGCTGATCCTTGATATCGCGCAGTTCATCATCATCGCGCATATCATCATGTCCTGGCTGATCAACTTCCAGGTCCTCAACCTGCGCCAGCCGCTGGTCGCCTCGATCTGGGACGGGCTGAACCGCCTCCTGGACCCGATCTATTCCTTCGTCCGCCGCTTCTTGCCAAACCTTGGCGGGCTGGACCTCGCACCGCTGGTGGTGCTGATCGCCGTCTACGCGCTGCGGATCGTCCTGATCAACAACGCCGCCGCCTTCCTCTGAACCCTTGGACCGCGCCGCCCAGCTTCTGCATTCCGTTTTCGGATTCCCCGATTTCCGCCCAGGCCAGGCGGAAATCGTGCAATCCGTGCTGGAAGGCCGCAATACGCTGGCCATCATGCCCACCGGGGGCGGCAAGTCGCTGTGCTTCCAGCTACCCGCCCTGTGCCGCGACGGGGTGACGGTTGTCATCTCTCCCCTCATCGCGTTGATGCGGGACCAGGTCCGCGCTCTGCGCGCCGCGGGGGTCGAGGCGGGGGCGCTGACCTCGGGCAACACGGACGAGGAAACCGAAGAGGTCTTTCAGGCCATCGACGAGGGGCGGCTGAAGCTTCTCTACATGGCGCCCGAACGGCTGGCCTCTGGCGCGGCAATGGGCCTGTTGCGCCGGGCAAAATGCAGCCTGATCGCGGTGGACGAGGCGCATTGCGTGTCGCAATGGGGCCACGACTTCCGCCCCGACTATCTGCGGATCGGCGAACTCCGCCGCAGCCTCCGCGTGCCGCTTGCCGCCTTCACCGCCACGGCGGATGAGGAAACCCGGGCCGAGATCGTCACTCGCCTGTTCGACGGCGAACAGCCCGCCACCTTCCTGCGCGGCTTCGACCGGCCGAACATCCACCTTGCCTTTGCCGTCAAGACCGGCCCGCGCGACCAGATCCTGCGCTTTGCCGCTGCCCGCAAGGGCCAGTCCGGCATTGTCTACTGCGGCACGCGTGCCAAGACCGAGGTGCTGGCCCAGGCCCTGCGTGAGGCCGGCCATTCCTCGGTCGCCTATCACGGCGGGATGGAAGCCGAGGAGCGCCGGCGCGTCGAAACCCGCTTCCAGCGCGAGGATGGGCTGATCGTCGTCGCGACCATCGCCTTCGGCATGGGGATCGACAAGCCCGACATCCGCTGGGTCGCCCATGCCGATCTGCCCAAGTCGATCGAGGGTTACTATCAGGAAATTGGCCGCGCCGGCCGCGATGGCTCTCCGGCCGAGACGCTGACGCTGTACGGCCCCGACGACATCCGCCTGCGCCGCTCCCAGATCGACGAGGGTGCGGCTCCCCCAGACCGCAAGGCCGCCGATCACGCACGCCTGAACGCGCTTCTTGGCCTGGCCGAGGCGCTGGCCTGCCGCCGTCAGGTCCTGCTCGGTTATTTCGGCGAACAGGCCGAGCCTTGCGGCAATTGCGACCTCTGCGACCGCCCGGCCCAGACCTTTGACGCGACCGAGGCTGTGCGCAAGGCGTTGTCGGCCATCCTGCGCACCGGCGAATGGTTCGGCGCGGGGCATCTGATCGACATCCTTACCGGCTCGGCCACGCCCAAGGTGCGCGAGCGCGGGCACGATCAGTTGCCCACCTTTGCCGTCGGCAAGGAACTGTCCAAACCCGCCTGGGGCGCGGTCTTCCGCCAGATGATGGGCCGCGACCTGGTCCGCCCCGACCCGGACCGCCACGGCGCCCTGCGCATGACCGAGGCCGCCCGCCCGGTCTTGCGCGGCGAAGCGCAGGTGACCTTGCGCAAGGACACCATCGCCGCCGCTGACGAACGCGAACCCGTGGTCCGGGCCCAGGTCGCGGACGAGGATCTTGGCCTGCTTGCCCAACTCAAGGCCAAACGCCGCGCCCTGGCCGAGGCGCAGAATGTCCCGGCCTATGTGGTCTTTCCCGACAAGACCCTGATCGAGATGGCCGAAAAGAAGCCCGCGACCCTGGACCAGATGGCCGGGATCACCGGCGTCGGGGCCCGCAAGCTGGAAAGCTACGGCGCGCACTTCCTGGAGGTGATCACCGGAGGGGCCGAGGCCCTCCACCCCGCGCGGATGCGTCTGGCCGGTCGCCCCGAAGGCGCGCTGTTCGACCGGCTGGCCGAGCTGCAGCTGCAGCTTGCCCGGGGCGAGGACGGCACTGGAAAGTACCTGACCTGCACCAATGCGACTCTGCGCCAGATCGCCGAACGCCGCCCTTCGACCCTGTCGGAACTGGCTGCGATCCAGGGGATGGGCGAACAAAAGATCGACCGCTTCGGCGAGGCTTTCCTGACCGCCCTGCGCGACGGCTGACCTGGGCCCGCCTTGTTTCCCGACACTCCCGCGCATAGCGTGGCGCCATGAAACGCAGAACGACAACCACACCCGGTACCGACCGACTGTCCCGCGGCAGGGCCAGAAGATGAAATACGCGCAGCGCATGGCGGATGTCCGCCCCTCGGCCATCGGCGAGCTTCTGGCGCTTGGCGCTGATCCCTCGATCATCTCATTCGGCGGCGGCTATCCCGATGCCAGCCTTTTCCCGGCCAAGGCGCTGGAGGACTGCTTCCGCGAGGCGATCCGCGCGCCGGGCGGGGCGGCCATGCAATACGCGCCCTCGAACGGGCTGGCGCATCTGCGCGGCCAGATCGCCGGGCTGATGACGGCCGACGGCACTCCCTGCACGGCCGAGGATGTGCTGATCCTGCAAGGCTCGCAGCAGGGGCTGGATTTCGCCGCGCGGATGCTGGTCGATCCCGGCGACGTGATCGTGACCGAGGACCCGACCTTCCTGGGCGCGCTGATCGCCTTCCAGCCCAGCCAGCCGCGCTATGCCGTGGTCCCGGTGGACGGTAACGGGATGCGGACCGACATTCTGTCTGACGTGCTGGCCGCGAACCCTGGCGCGCGGATGCTCTATACCGTGCCGGATTTCCAGAACCCGACCGGGGTCACCCTGTCGATGGAACGGCGGCACCAGCTTATCGCGCTGGCCAACCAGCACGACCTGATCGTGGTCGAGGATACACCCTATCGCCAAATCCGCTTCACCGGGGACAGCCTGCCCACGCTGAAGTCATTGGATACCGAGGGCCGCGTGATCCACCTGGGCAGCTTCTCCAAGGTGCTGGTGCCGGGGCTGCGGCTGGGCTGGGCGGTGGCCGCGCCGGACCTGCTGATGCGGATGGGGCTTCTGAAGGTCGCGGCGGATACCCAGACCTCGACCCTGAACATGGCGGCGGCCAGCCTGTTTCTGGACCGCTACGACCTGTCTGACCACATCGCCACCCTGCGCCGGGCCTATGCGGCGAAGAAGGAGGTGATGCTGGACGCGATCCGCCAGCACTTCCCGCAAGCGGTAACCGCGACCGATCCCGAGGGTGGGCTGTTCACCTGGCTGACCTTTCCAGAAGGCTTCGACGCCACCGCCTTCATGCGCGACGTGGCCCTGCCCCAGGCCCGCGTCGCCTATGTCCCGGGCGCGACATTCTTCCCCCTCACCCCGCGCCCGAACACTGCGCGGTTCAACTACTCCGCCCAATCGCCCGAAAAGATCCAGGCCGGCATCGCCGCGCTTGGCCGGGCGTTGCAGGCCCATTTCCTGTAGGTCGCCATGCCCGTCACGCTGCACGCCGCCCCCGCCTCTGACCTGACCCCCGACGAGATCGCCCGCTGGCGCGCCGTGCCCGTGGCAGTGGCGGTGGACCTTGGTCGCGACGCAGGCCAGATCGACCCGGCGATCCGTCCCTTGCGCCCAGCGGGGCAGCAGCCGCGGCTTTTCGGACAGGCGGTGACGGTGCGCTGCGACCCGCCGGACTTCGGCGCGGTCTTGCATGCGCTGGACGTGATCCAGCCCGGCCAGGTTCTGGTGATCGACGCCGGCAGCCACCGCGATACGGCGATGATCGGCGACATCCTCTCTGGCCACCTGCGGCAGAAGGGTGTCGTCGGCCTGGTCTGTGACGGGGCGGTGCGCGATACCGGCACGTT
This sequence comes from Tabrizicola aquatica, assembly GCF_002900975.1. GTDB lineage: Bacteria > Pseudomonadota > Alphaproteobacteria > Rhodobacterales > Rhodobacteraceae > Tabrizicola > Tabrizicola aquatica. The sequence goes on from NZ_PJON01000002.1 coordinate 20,357, forward strand.
AGGCGGCTGGGATGACTTTGCGGTGTTTTCCCGCTGGATCACCCCGCGCGGTCCGACCGGGGCCGACAAGGGCTCGGTCAACCTGCCGGTGGTGATTGGCGGCTGCATGGTGCGGCCCGGCGATCTGGTGATCGGCGACGATGACGGCCTGGTGGCCCTGACACCGCAGGTGGTGCGCAGCCGCATCGCCGATGCCGAGGCGAAGCTGGCGCGTGAGGTTGAATGGACCCGTGCCCTTGCGCAAGGTCAGTCTGCCGCGCAGGTCTTTGGCCTCTCCGCCCCGATCCGCGCCTGATCCAAACGGAAACCGCCAGACGCAGCGCGCGCCTGGCGGTTCCTTGTCCATCACGGGCAGCCGGCAGGGAGGAGGAGGGCCCGCCGCCCGCTCCGGCTCAGCTGTGATAGGCCTGCTCGCCGTGGCTGGTCAGGTCCAGACCCTGGCGCTCGGTGTCGTTGTCCACCCGCAGACCAATGGTCATGTCCACCAGCTTGAAGGCGACATAGGACACGACACCCGACCAGACGATGGTGATCAGCACGCCTTCGATCTGGATCCAAAGCTGCATCATCATCGCATAGTCGTCGCCCTTGACCCCACCGAAGGCCGCGGCCGAGAACACGCCGGTCAGCACAGCGCCGACGATCCCGGCGACGCCGTGGATGCCGAACACGTCCAGGCTGTCGTCGTACTTCATCTTCTGCTTGACGACCGTGACGAAGAAGTAGCTGGCCAGCGTGGCGATAACACCCAGCGCGATGGCACCCATCGGGCCAACCGTGCCACAGGCCGGGGTGATGGCAACAAGGCCCGTCACCATGCCCGAGGCCGCACCCAGCATCGAGGCCTTGCCGCGCTGCATCCCTTCGATCGCACACCAGGCCAGCGTGGCCGCCGCAGTGCAGATGAAGGTGTTGATCATCGCCAGCGTCGCGCCGCCGTTCGCCTCAAGGTTCGAGCCGACGTTGAAGCCGAACCAGCCGACCCACAGCATCGAGGCGCCGATCATGGTCATCACCATCGAGTGCGGGGCCATGTTGTCCTTGCCATAGCCAAGGCGCGGGCCGATCACCAGCGCGCCAACCAGCGCCGCAATGCCGGCGTTGATGTGGACCACGGTGCCGCCGGCAAAGTCGATCGCGCCCTTGGCAAAGAGATAGCCGTTGGCATCCCAGACCATGTGGGCGATCGGGAAGTACGAGAACGTGCCCCAAAGGACCGAAAATGCCAGGACGGCCTTGAACTTCACCCGTTCCGCAAAGGCACCGATGACCAGCGCCGGAGTGATGGCCGCAAAGGTCATCTGGAAGGCGATGAACAGGTATTCCGGGATGACGTATCCCGCGCTGAACGTCGCGGACATGCTGTCTGCGGTCACACCGGACAGGAACAGCTTGCCCGTGCCGCCCCACCAGGGCGAGGTCGAGCCGCCGAAGGCAAAGGAATAACCGTAGACGACCCAGACAATCATCATCACGCAGGCGATGACCGTGGTCTGCATCAGGACCGACAGCATGTTCTTCTGCCGCACCAGGCCGCCGTAGAACAGCGCCAGGCCGGGAATGGTCATGAACAGCACGAGGACGGTCGAGACCATCATCCAGCTGACGTCGCCCTTGTCCATGACGGGGACGACTTCTTCGACCACCTCGGCGGCGGTTTCGGCCACTTCGGTCGTGGCCTCCTGGGCCCAGACGGGCAGGCTGGCAAACAGCGACGCGCCCAGCGCGCCAAGGCCAGCAAGTTTCATGTGGTTGCTCATGTCAGTGGTTACCCCTTCCCCACGCTCTCACAGCGCATCGTCATCGGTTTCGCCGGTGCGCACCCGCACGGCATGTTCCACGTCCAGGACGAAGATCTTTCCGTCCCCGATCTTGTCTGTCTTTGCGGTTTTCTGGATCGTCGAGACGACCTGATCGGACAGACCGTCGGCGACGACGATCTCCAGCCGAACCTTCGGGACGAAGTTCACGGCATATTCCGCGCCACGGTAGATTTCGGTGTGGCCGGACTGGCTGCCGAACCCCTTGATCTCGGTCACCATCATGCCGCGCACACCGATGGCGGTCAGCGCCTCGCGGACCTCCTCCAGCTTGAACGGCTTGATTGCTGCAATGATGAGCTTCACGTTCTTCCCCTTCTGTCTTTTGGCAGGCACCCAGGGGTGGGACCCTCGCCATCGATCAGGCGGGGGAATGCCGCAGCTGCACAAGAAAACCGGCGCCTTTTGGCAGGTCAAACCCGGGCAGTTCGCACAATTTTTGCACTTTCGTCCGCAGATGCCCGTTTTTTGGGCGGCAAGGTAAGGCGAATCGTCCGCACCCGACCTTCGCTTTCCCGGCAAAGCTGTTTATGCTGGGGCCACAATCGGACCGGAGAACCGGTCTTCGTCACGAATTGGCGGGCAGCGGGCATGGCAGCAGGTAGCGGGGGCAAGCGGCCCCTGGTCGCGGACAAGCGGTATTCGGCGCGCACGGGTGGCGGCAGCGGCGGCTCGGGCAGCGGCGGCGCGAAGAAGCCTGCCGCGCCGAAGCCGCGTCGCACGCGCACGCCACGCCGTCCCCGGCGCCAGCACGGCTTGATCGGCGGCTTCTTCCTGCTGATCTGGCGCGTGATCTGGGGCATCGCCTGGCGCGGCACCGCCATCGGCGCGATGATCCTGGGCGGCGTGGTCTGGTACTTCTACGCCCAGCTTCCCCCCGTCACCGAACTGGTGGACGGCCGCGCCCGCGGCTCGGTCACCATGCTGGACCGCGAGGGCGAGGTTTTCGCCTGGCGCGGCGAGACCTATGGCGGGATGATCACCGCCGAAAGCGTCTCGCAGTTCCTGCACGACGCGGTCATCGCGACCGAGGACCGGCGCTTTTACTGGCATTTCGGCATCTCGCCGCGCGGGGTCGCCAGCGCCATCCGTATCAACCTGGCCGAAGGCCGCGGTCCGTTCGAGGGCAACGGTGGTTCAACCATCACCCAGCAGACGGCCAAGCTTCTCTGCCTGGGCGTCCAGTGGGACCCGACGCGCTGGAAGACCGAAGCCGACTACGAACGCGACTGCCGGCAGGGCGGCATCTGGCGCAAGATCAAGGAAGTGCCCTTCTCCATGGCGATGGAGGCGAAGTACTCCAAGGAAGAAATCCTGACGATCTACCTGAACAGGGCCTACCTGGGCGCCGGCGCCCGCGGGTTCGAAGCCGCAGCCCAGCGCTATTTCGGCAAGTCGGCCAAGGATGTGACCGCAGCCGAAGCGGCGATGCTGGCGGGATTGCTCAAGGCCCCCTCGACCTTTGCACCGACCGCCAGCATTGACCGCGCCCGGGGTCGGGCCGCCGTCGTGATCGGCCTGATGGAGGAGCAGGGCTATCTGACCAAGGCCGAGGCGGACGAGGCGCGGGCTAATCCCGCCAGCCTGTCCAAGGCGGCCAAGCAGGACTCGGGCGGCTATTTCGCCGACTGGGTGATGGAGACGACGCCCGACTACCTGGCCCGCGACACCACCGAGGACGTGGTGATCGAGACGACGCTGGACCAGGACATGCAGAAAAAGGCCGAAGAGGCCCTGTCCTGGGTGTTCGAGAACAAGGTCAAGGCCGGGTCAAAGGCCCAAGCCGCGATCGTGGTGATGAGTGCGGACGGCGCGGTCCGCGCCATGGTCGGCGGGCGCAACGTGCCGAATGCGGGCGACTTCAACCGCGCAACCCAGGCCCTGCGCCAAACTGGGTCGGCCTTCAAGCCCTTCATCTATGCCGTAGCAATGGATCTGGGCTACAGCCCCCTGGACTATGTCGAGGATCAGCCCCGGTGCTGGTACACGGCTGGCTCGGGCGATTGGTGTCCGCAGAACTATGATCGCGACTTCAAGGGCACGATCACCCTGACCCAGGCGCTTGCCGAAAGCCGCAACATCCCGGCCATCGTTCTGTCCGAAGCGGTCGGCCGCGACCTAGTCAAGCAGGTCGCCACCGACTTTGGCCTGGCTCAGAACTTTGCCGACGGCCCGGCCCTGGCGCTTGGCGTCTCGGAATCGACCCTGATCGACATGACCGGCGCCTTTGCCGGCATCCTGAACGGTGGTTCTGCGGTCGTCCCGTACGGCTTGCAGGCGCTGAAGCTGCAGGGGATGGACGAACCCCTGTTCGGTGCAGGTGGCGGCATCGGCGAGCGGGTGATCTCGGAAGGGGCGGCGCGGGCGCTGACCTACATGATGAGCGAGGTGCTGAACTCTGGCACCGGCGCGCGGGCGCGGCTCGACGACCGTGAGGCTGCGGGCAAGACCGGCACGACGCAAAGCGCGCGGGACGCCTGGTTCGTGGGCTTCACCGCCGATTATGTGGTCGGGGTCTGGATGGGCTATGACGACAACAGCCCGCTGACCGGGGTCACCGGCGGCGGCCTTCCGGCCGAAATCTGGCACGAGGTGATGACCCGGATCAACGAAGGCGTCCCAGCCAGTCCGCTGCTGACCGAGATCCCCGATTCCACCTATGCGCCGATTGACCCCAGCACCACCGAAGGCGCCGTCGCGGCCGAGGATGTGCCCTATTTCGACGACCCCAACGCCCCAGCCTTCGACGGCGAAGGCTATAGCGATCCCCTGCCCGAGGCCTATACCGCCCCCCTCCCCGGCGAGGAAATTCCCCGGCTCGACGAAGCTCCGGAAGGCGCGGTCAGGGAAGGTCCGGTCGAGGATGACATCGTCGACCAGATCCTGCGCGATGTGCTGGGAACGTCCGGGAACTGACGAACCGGCCTGGGGACCTGCCCCCGGCACGGTTCGTCGATGAAGTCGTCACTCCTCACCCGCGACGAGAAGACGAAGTCGCACGAGGAGCCGTTGCTTAAAGCGAAGCCAGGTCCGCGATCAACCGGTCCAGATCGCCGCCACGCTGGTCCAGTAGCGCGCCCATCTCGGTGCGCTCGGAAGCCAGCATGTTCACGCCCTCGATGATGATGTTGAAGAACAGGCTCTTGCCCGACTTGTCCGACACATGCCAGCGCACCTCGAACGGGCTTTCCCCCTTAAGGTAGGCGGTCGAAATCACCTCGTAGTAGCTTTTCACCGCCTTGGCCTCGGCCACTTCGATCCGGCCCCCGATGAACTCGCGGAAGCGGCGGCCGTATTTGCGGCTGATATAGCCCTGAAACGCCTTGGTATAAGCCGAGAGTTGTCCCTTCGACGCCTGGCGCGCCGCCGGCCCAAGGACCGACCGGGCAATCGCCGGCACATCGGCATAGCGCGAGAACAACCGCTCAAAGTCGTTCAGCATCGCGCCTTCCGACTTGCCCGAGTTGATGATCCCGTTGATGTCGCCCACGGTCTTGTCGACCAGCGTTTTCGCCTGGTCGGCCGTCAGCGCCATCGCGCGGCCCGGCAGCGCCAGCACCAGGGCCGAGGCGGCCAGCCCAGCCGCAAAGCCGCGGCGCGTCAGGATCATGTCATTCGGCATAGGGGTCCTCGTAGGGGTCGATGAATCCGTCGTCTCCGGTGCCTTCGCCCGCGGCGGCGGTCTGACCCAGCTCGAACCGGCGGTTCTGCAGGTACAAAAGCCGCGCCTGAGCATAGCTGTCCGCACTGTCATATAGGATCGAATCGACAGTTTCCGAGTAACGGTTGCGGTCACCAAGGCGTGAGAACAGCTTCATCACCGTCGCGGCCGTCGCCTCTTTGTCCGGCAGCGCAAGGCGGACCGGGTTCAGCACGATATCCACCGCCATCCCCACCGTGTCCCGCGCGGTCGAGGGGCCGGCAAACGGCAGTTCCATGTAGACGCCTTCGCCGACACCCCAGACATGCAGCGTCTCGCCGAAATCGGTAGGCTTGCCCTCAAGCCCCAGCGCCGACGAAAAGTCGAACAACCCGCCGACCCCGAAGGTCAGGTTCGTCGCCAGACGCAGCGTGTTCTCGCCCGCGTCAACCAATCGCAGTTGCAGCAGGTTGTTCGCGATGTCCCCCGGCAGGTCCAGCGTGTCGGCCAGATTCCCCACCACCCGCTGCACTGGTTCCGGCACGACACCGCCATAGCCTTTGGCCGCCGGGCCGACCAGCACGCGGTCCACACCGCGGTTGAAGCCGTGCACCTTGCGGTTCGACGCCTCATAGGGATCGTTGATCCCGTCCGGGCCGGGCGCACCCGCGCAGCCCGCAAGCAGGGCAAGGGCGGGCGCCAGACCCGCCAGCTTCCGCACCGGCATAAATGAATTCTTCAGACCCATCGACCTACAGTTCCGCCACCAGTGCAGCAAAGCATAGGCGCGCACGGCGGTTGGCAAGGCATAAGTCCGTGACTTGCCGAACACAACGCCCAAGCGTGTCGGATTGGCCGCGCTGGCAGGATGATGCCAAGGAACCCGCATGGCCCCGCCGACCGACCCTCGCTCTGGCCTGCAAGAGCTTGCCCTTGCCCGGTCCGCACTGAACCGGGCGATCGGGCTGGCGGTCCTGTTCTCCATCTTCGTCAACCTGCTGATGCTGACCCCGCCGCTTTACATGCTGCAGGTCTATGACCGCGTCCTGACCTCCCGCTCGGTCGAGACGCTGCTCTCGCTGACCCTGATCGCGGCTTTCCTGATGTTGATGCTGGGCCTGCTGGACCATGCCCGCGCCCGGATCATGGCCCGCGTCGGCGCGCGATTTCAGGCCGCACTGGACCCCAGGGTAATGCAGGCGGCGCTTCGGCGGCTGGCGGATGATCCGGCCGATGGTCGCGCCCTCTCCGCCCAGCGCGACCTGGATGCGCTGGCCCGGTTATGGGCTTCGCCGGTCCTGCTGGCGCTTATGGACGCGCCCTGGACAGCGCTTTTCATCGCGCTGACCTTCGTGTTCCATCCCTGGCTTGGCTGGCTGGCGCTGGGGGGCGGCACGGTTCTGGTGGCATTGGCCCTGGCCAACCAGCACCTCGGCGAAACCCGGTCGCTGTCCGCGACCCTTGCCGCAATGGCGGCGGACCGCCAGGCCGACCGCCTGAAGCATGAGGCCGAGGGGCTACGCGCCCTTGGCATGACCGGCGCGGCTCTGGCCCAGTGGCAGGCGGCGCGCGACCGGGCATTGACGGATGGCCTTGCCGCCTCGGACCTCGCGGGGCGGTTCACGGTGGCCAGCCGCACCTTCCGGCTGTTCCTGCAATCTGCGATGCTGGGTCTTGCCGCCTGGCTTGTCCTGCGCGAGCAGCTTTCGCCGGGGGCGATGATCGCGACGTCGATCCTGATCGGCCGCGCCCTGCAACCCGTAGAGCAGACAGTGGCGCAATGGCCTCTGGTCGCGGCCGCACTCCAGTCCCGCCGGCGGCTGGCAGGGCTTCTGGCGCGGGTTCCCGCGTCCCACCTGCGCACCGCCCTGCCACGGCCGCAGGCTGTCCTTGACGTCAAGGGGCTGACGGTCGTGCCGCCCGGCCAGACTGCGCCAGTATTGCGCGGGGTCAGCTTCAGCCTGCAACCCGGCCAGGCCCTGGGGGTGATCGGCCCCTCGGGCGCCGGCAAGACCTCGCTCGCCCGGGCGCTTTGCGGCCTCTGGCCCCCCGCTGCCGGTGAGGTGCGGCTGGACGGCGCCACCCTTGACCAGTTCGGCGAACAGGCGCTTGGCCCGCTGATCGGCACCCTGCCGCAGCGGGTCACCTTGTTCGACGGCACGGTGGCCCAGAACATAGCGCGCCTCGACCCTGCCCCCGCGCCGGCGGCAGTCATCGCCGCCGCCCGGGCCGCCGCCGCGCATGAGATGATCCTGCACCTGCCGCAAGGCTATGACACCCCCGTCACCGCGACGGGTGGCCGGCTTTCCGGCGGGCAGGTGCAACGGGTGGGCCTGGCGCGGGCGCTTTACGGCGACCCGGTGCTTTTGATCCTGGACGAGCCGAACGCCAACCTTGACAACGACGGCGCTCAGGCGCTGAACCAGGCGATCCGTGCCGCCAAGGCCAGGGGCGCGGCGGTTCTGGTCATGGCGCACCGCCCGGCGGCCTTGCAGGAATGCGATCTTCTGATGGTTCTGCAAGGCGGGGCCATGGTCGCCTGCGGCCCGCGTGACACCGTCCTGGGTCAGACGGTCCGCAACGCCGCCGACATCGCCCATCCCAAGCCGGGGGCCGCCGCGTGACCCCCGCATCGTTTCGCGGCCCGACCGTTCTGGGCCTTGCCACGCTGGCCGCGCTGGTCCTTGGTTTCCTGCTATGGGCTGCGGTGACCCCGCTTTCCGGTGCCATCATCGCCCCCGGCCGGATCGAGGTGGAGCGGAACCGCCAGGCGCTCCAGCATCCCGATGGCGGGGTGGTCGCAGCGGTGCTCGTGGCGGAGGGCGATCAGGTTCAGGCTGGCCAGCCCCTGATCCGCCTGGATGGCGCGGCGCTGCGCTCTGACCTTGCCATCGTGGACGGCCGGTTGGAAGAACTTGCCGCCCGCACCGCCCGCCTGGTGGCGGAGCGGGACGGCCTGACACTGCCCAACCTTCCCGCCAGCCCCGCGGCCGAGGCTGAGCGGCGCCTGTTCCAGGCCCGCCTCGCCTCGCTGGACGAAGCCCGCGCCCAGCTTGCCCGCCGCATCGACCAGACCCGTGCCCAGGCCGACGGCATTGTCGCCCAGCGCGCTGCCGTCGCCGCCCAGGTTGCGCTGATCGACCAGGAACTTGCCGCGCAGCGCCAGCTTCAGGCCAAGGGCCTGTCGCATTCCGCCACCCTGCTGGCCCTTAAGCGTGAGGCCGCGCGGCTGGCTGGCCAGCTGGGCGAACTTGACGCCGCACTTGCCCGGACCGAAGGCCAGGCGACCGAGATCGAGATCCAGATTACCACCCTGCAGACCCTCCGGCGCGAGGATGCCGCCGCCGAATTGCGCCAGATCGGGCCCGAGGTCCAGGAACTTGCCGAGCGCCGCCGCGCCCTGGTGCAGCGGATCGACCGGCTGGACCTCCGCGCGCCGGTGGCTGGCATCGTGTTGGGCCTGCAGATCACCACGCCCGGCGCTGTCCTTCGCCCCGCCGAGCCCGTCTTGCACATCGTTCCCCAGGACCGCCCCCTGGTCGTGGCCGCCCGAATCCCGCCGATCCACATCGACGAAGTCCGGGCCGGTCAGTCCGCCGAACTGGTGCTGACCGCGCTGACCAGCCGCGATCGGCCCCGGCTGACCGGGCGGGTGGTGCGCGTTTCGGCCGATGCGCTGGCCGACCCGCAGACCGGCGCTGCCTACTATCTGGCCGAAATCGCGCCCGACCCCCGCGCGAACCCCGACCTTCGGCCCGGCATGCCGGTCGAGGTGTACCTGCTTACTGGCACACGCACCCCGCTTGCCTATCTGACCGCGCCATTTGCGGCCTATTTCCAACGCGCCTTCCGCGAAAGCTGACTCCGATGTCGATTGACCGTGAAATGGCCACAAACCTTGGGTTATCTGCCCGCAGTTGATTGATTCGACCGAAGCAGGGCAAAATTGGGCAAGATCGCGTCACTGCGGACCAGCATGAAAGAGCTTGCAAGCGACAGTCTGCGCGCCCGTCTGCTGGCGTCACTGGATCATGCCAGCCGCACCTGGCTGAACCGCGCCTTCACCTCGGCCGTCCGCGCCTTCCTGGTGATGACGCTGGTGGTCCTGCCCTCGGTCATCCTGCCGGGCATCGGCACCGACACCAAGCAGATCGTGGCCCTTGTCGCGGTCTTTGCAGGCGCCCTGGTCTTTTTTGAGTATAATGCGATCTATCCCAGCCTGGTCGAGTTCCGCGACGGTGCCCCCTACAATCGCATCCGCTATCTCATGCTGTTCGCCATCGTCCTCCTCCTGTCGCTGATCGTCGCCGACCGTGAGGAAGCGACCACCGTCTCGCGCCTGTTCCGTGCCCTGGGCGAGGTCGTGGGCCGTGCGCTGGACTTTCCCTATTCCCCCGTCCGCCTTGCCACCCTCATGCTGGCCGAGGACAGCACCGCGCTTCAGGTCCTTGACGTCCGCACCGCTGCAGGGACGGCCTACATGGTCTCGCTTCTGTCGCTGGCGATCTTCGTCATCGTCCTGAAACTGGCCGGCTGGCCCTCGACCAAAAGCGCCTTCAACGTCTGGGTCAACCTGCCCACGTTCGAGCCGACCGCCGGCGGCGATGTCGTCGACCGGCTGGAGCGGGACTCGCGCGTCAACCTTGCCGTGGGGTTCCTCTTGCCCTTCGTCGTCCCAGCCCTGATCGTCGGACTGACCTCGGGCCTGCCGGCGGGCACGCTGACCTCGCCGCAAACGCTGATCTGGACCATGGCGGCCTGGGCCTACCTCCCCGCCAGCCTCTTGATGCGCGGTGTCGCCATGGCCCGGATCGCCGACATGATCCGCACCAAGCGCGACCGCAAGCTGGCCGAGGAAGCCGCCCTCGCGCCCCCCCGCCCCGACGAGGATGAGGACGACGACCTCTGATCCGCTGTCTGGCCCTTGCCCTTTTCCTCCTGCCCGCCCCCTTGGCGGCCGAGGTGCTGCGCATCGCGACCTGGAACATCGGCCTTGACCGGCAGGGCCCGGGCATTCTGGTGCAGGACCTGACCCGGGGCGAGGATCCGCAGATCGCCGCCATCGCCCGGGTGGCCAGGGCGCTTGATGCCGATGTGCTGCTGTTGACCGCCATCGACTATGATCTTGGCGGGGTCGCACTGCAGCTGCTGGCCGACCGGCTGGCGGCAGTGGGGGTGGACTATCCCCACCGCTTTGCCTTTCGGCCCAATACCGGGATGCAAACGGGCTTTGACGTCGATGGCAATGGCCGGATCGGCGACCCGCGCGACGCGCAGGGCTATGGGCTTTTCTCCGGTCATGGCGGCATGGCGATCCTGTCGCGCCTGCCACTGGATCAGGACGGCGCCCGCGACCATTCCGCATTTCTCTGGCGGGACTTGCCCGACACCCTTTCGCCGGACGGCCCCAGCCTATCAGCCATCCAGCGTCTGGCGACCACCGGTTTCTGGGACGTGCCCGTGATTACCCGGACCGGCCCCCTGCACCTTCTCGCCTGGCACGCCACCCCGCCGGTCTTTGACGGCCCCGAGGATCGCAACGGCAAGCGCAACCACGATGAGGCCGCCTTCTGGCGGCACTACCTCGACGGCGCGCTGCCCATGCCGCCGCCAGAGGCGCCCTTTGTGCTTCTGGGCGACGGCAACCTTGACCCGGCCGATGGCGACGGTCTGCTCGAAGGCATCGCAGCCCTTCTGGCCCACCCGGCATTGCAGGACCCTTTGCCCACCGGCACCCACGGCCGGAGCGAGCCCACCCATCTGGGCGACCCGGCCCTGGACACGGTGCTATATGACAACCTTGGCGGGCTGCGTCTGGACTATGTCCTGCCCTCGGCCAGTCTGACCGTTACGGCGGCCGGGGTCTTCTGGCCCGCGCCCGACGATCCGCTGGCCGCCGATCTTGCCGCCGCCTCGCGGCATTACCCGGTCTGGGTCGATCTCGATCTTTAATTCGTGAAGCGAAACAATATCGCGAATATGGAATCATTGACTCTGATTTCGAAATATCATCCCAATTTCAACCTCTAGTAGTTTCTTTAACAGGAGGATTGAATGACCCAAACCAGTCTTGCACTGGCGGCAGAAGAACATCTGCAAAGCGCCCTTTATCTTGTGGCCTATCTGGCACGGCAGCACGACAATTCGGGCGGCAATCTGACCTTGCCGGTCATGGTCTCGGCCGCGCCAGAGGGCGGGCTGCGGATCAGCGTCGACGGCCACGACATCGATTTCAAGTAGAACCGCGTGCATTAAGAGAGGGCTTAGAAATGGGAACGATCACTGTCCAAGGCGGCGGAATGCAGGTCGTGCAATACCGCACCAAATCAGGCCGCACCTCCAAGCGGCTTGCCTACAATGAAGAGCAACAGCTTGAGGTGGATGATTCCGGGGATGAGCTTTACCTGGATTTCTGCTTCCTGACCTGTGGCTCCCCCTCGGCCGGTCCCGCCAATGTCCTGCCTGGGGATCTGGCCCTGGCCGATGCCGGGCTGTGGAAAGGCATCTGCCTTACGGTCCTGCGCGGGAACCAGAAGGTCTATTCGGAGTGTTCGGCCCGCTAGGCCGTCCAGCCACCGGGTTTCCCCGGTCCGGCGCCGCAGCAACGGCGCCGGATATCCGGTGAAACCTTGACCCTGCCCTGCCCATTGGCTAGGCCACCCGCAACCCCGGAACCCTCGCGGAGCTTGCGACATGGCCAATCCCTCCCTCCTCATTCTTGCCGGCGACGGCATCGGCCCGGAAGTCATGGCCGAGGTGAAAAAGATCATCGGCTGGATGGGGGCCAAGCGCGGCGTCCATTTCGACGTGTCCGAAGACCTGGTCGGTGGATGCGCCTATGACGCGCATGGCACGCCTCTGACCGACGCGACGATGGCCAAGGCGCAGGAAGTGGATGCCGTCCTGCTGGGCGCTGTCGGCGGTCCGAAATACGACAAGCTGGATTTCAGCGTGAAACCCGAGCGTGGGCTTCTGCGCCTGCGCAAGGAGATGGACCTTTTCTCCAACCTGCGCCCCGCCCAGTGCTTTGACGCCCTGGCCGACTTTTCCAGCCTGAAGCGCGAGGTCGTGGCCGGTCTGGACATCGTCATCGTGCGCGAGTTGACCAGCGGCGTCTATTTCGGCGAGCCGCGCGGCATCTTCAAGGAAGGCAACGAACGCGTCGGGATCAACACCCAGCGTTACACCGAAAGCGAGATTGCCCGCGTGGCGAAATCGGCCTTCGAACTTGCCCGCAAGCGGTCGAACAAGGTCTGCTCGATGGAGAAGGCCAACGTGATGGAATCCGGCATCCTCTGGCGCGAAGTCGTGCAGGAAGTGCATGACCGCGACTATCCTGATGTCGAACTGTCGCACATGTACGCCGACGCCGGCGCGATGCAGCTGTGCCGCTGGCCCAAGCAGTTCGACGTGATCGTCACCGACAACCTGTTCGGCGACCTTTTGTCCGACGCCGCCGCGATGCTGACCGGCAGCCTTGGGATGCTGCCCTCGGCCTCGCTTGGCGCGCCGATGGCGAACGGCCGTCCGAAGGCGCTGTATGAACCCGTCCATGGCAGCGCGCCCGATATCGCGGGCCAGGGCAAGGCCAACCCGATCGCCTGCATCCTGTCCTTCGCCATGGCGCTGCGCTACAGCTTCGACATGGGCGACGAGGCCACCCGCGTTGAACAGGCGGTCGAGAAGGTTCTGGCCGACGGCGTCCGCACCGCCGACCTGATGGGCCCCGAGGGCGGCACTCCGGTCTCGACATCCCAGATGGGCGACGCCGTCGTGGCGGCACTGGATGCCAGCCTCTGATCGGCAGAATTTGCGTGAAATCGGCGGCCCCCTCCCTTGTGGAGGGGGCCGTTTTTCGTGATGATGATTGCGCTATCGGCCGCGGTTCCCTCGCCGCCGCATTCGCGGACCTGAAGACATGCATTCCAACCTTCGCGGGGCGCTTCTGTCGCTGGCCGCTTTCGGTGCCTACGCGACCCACGACGTCGTGGTAAAGCTTCTGGGCGAGACGTTCAGTTCGTTCCAGATCATGTTCTTCTCGGGCCTCATGGGGTTCCCGCTGGTGACCATGATGCTGATGGGCGACCGCAAGGACGGCACGCTCATTCCTCGGCATCCCTGGTGGTCGATCCTGCGCTCGGTCTCGGCGGTGGCGACGGGGGTGATGGGCTTCTTTGCCTTCTCGCAACTGCCGCTGGCGCAATGCTACGCGATCTTCTTTGCCATGCCGCTGCTCATCACCCTCATGGCCATCCCCCTGCTGGGCGAACGTGTGGGCATGCGCCGGGGCATCGCCGTAATTGTGGGCCTGTTCGGTGTGCTGATCGTCCTGCGGCCCGGCGGGGGTGAGGGGTTCTCGATCGGCCACCTTGCTGCCATCGGGGCCGCCGTCACCGGCGCGCTGACCAGCGTCATCGTCCGCAAGATCGGTGGCGAGGAACGGTCGGTCGTCCTGATGCTGTATCCCATGGTCCTGACCTTCTTCGCCATGGGCGCGGTCATGCCCTTCGTCTATGTGCCGATGACCGTCACCGACATGGGCCTGACCGCCGTGATGGCCTTCCTGGGGATGCTGGGCGCGCTGGGGATCATCGCGGCCTACCGCAGCGCCCCGGCCATCATCGTGGCCCCCATGCAGTATTCCCAGATCATCTGGGCCGCGCTTTACGGCTGGCTGTTCTTCGACGAAAACGTGGACCTTTACACCGCCATCGGCTCGTCCGTCATCATCGCCTCGGGCATCTACATCGTCCTGCGCGAAGGCACGCCCTCGGTCAGCCAGAACCGCCCGGTTCTGGAAAGCCGCTCGCGGATGGACACCGGCACCCAGCCGCGCATTTCCAGCTGGCTGAAACGCTGGGGCGGGGATCAGGCCTAAGCGCCGTTTCGCCCCTTGCCAAAACTGCCGGGACGGGGTAACCCCCGCCCACGGTCGGAGCGTAGCGCAGTCTGGTAGCGCACCTGCTTCGGGAGCAGGGGGTCGGAGGTTCGAATCCTCTCGCTCCGACCAAAAACAAATCCCGAAACATCAAGTCTTTACGGCCAGTCAGTCTGTTTCCAGGATCAGTCTCCGCGATGTACGGCGCGGGCCTTTCGGCCAGTAGGTCAGCTGCCTTGCGGAATTGGTTCCCTGGATCGAAGAAGCGCAAGCATCACGTCGCCACGCTTGATTCTCCTGGGGAAGCCGCCGACATCCCCATTTCACTTCGGTGCCGCAGACTCATCCTGCGTAGCCGGGTTGGCCAGGCCCACCTGCAACGAGCGGACCTGCCCCAGCCAGACAGCAGCAAGCACCAGCACCGCACCCAGAAGCTGGGCCGCTGTCAAAGACTGTCCCAGCCAGACCCATCCGAGCATGACCGCCGAAACCGGGCTTAGCATCCCCAGCATCGCCGCCAAGCTGGGCCCAAGCCGCACGATGCCGCGCAGCCAGAACCAGTAGGTCGCCGCCGCCCCTACAAGGCCAAGCCAGGCCAGACCCGCAAGATTGACGGCTGTCAGGGGCGGCAGCGGCGGTTCGACCAGCAGGGCGACCGGCGCCAGCAGAAAGCCGCCTGCCGTCAGCTGCCATGCGGTGAAGGTCAGGATCGGAACCGGCGGCTGCCACTTGCGGCTCAGGACCGTTCCCGCCGCCATCGAAACCGTGCCTCCCAGCGCCGCCAGGATACCCAAGGGATCATAGCCAGAGGCCGGGCCGATCAGGAGGAGTGCCACGCCTGCGACACCCAATACCCCCGCGATGACGGCAACAGCGGCGATCGGGGTGCCAAGGAACCAGCGGGAAAATCCGATGACCATCAACGCCTGCATCGCCCCCAGCGTTGCCGCCGCTCCACCAGGAAGCCTGTAGGCCGCGATGAACAGTAGGGCCCAAAAGACGGCGAAGTTCAGTGCCCCCAGGACAAGAACCCGGACCAGCCATTCTCGCGGCGGGAAATCCCGCGTGAGCAACAACAGAAGAAGCCCCGCCGGCAACGCGCGCAGGGCCGCGACCGTCAGCGGATACCCCTGCGGCAGCGCCTCGGTTGTGACGATGTAGGTGCTGCCCCAGACAATCGGGGCAATGGCGGTCAGGGCAAGGTCAAGCGCGCGGGGCATCCGAAGCCTCTCCGTCAGATGCGGCGCAGGATCGGCAGGGCAAGGGACGCCATGTCCCTTCGATCCCGATGTCGCGGGCAAGGTGGGGACCAAGCCGGTTGGCCAGCCTGGTCAGATCGGCCTGCACGGCGCGGCGGCGCCAGGCCCGGGCAAGGGATCTCAGCATGGCGCCCTCCTGCGATCAGGCGGCAAGCCGCGCGGCGGTGCCGGCGGTCAGACGGGCGGCAATATCGGCGACATGCGCCCCAAGGAAGCGCGCGCCCGCAAGTTCGGTTGGGTTCGGGGTGAACCCGCCGTCCGACCCCGCGATGGTCCCCGCGCCATAGGGCGCTCCGCCGATGATGCCGTCGCCCGAGGTCTGGCCGGCAAAGCTGTAGGGCAACCCGGCGATCAGCAGTCCGAAGTGCTGCAGCGCGATCTGGGTCGAAAGCATCGTCGCCTCGTGCCCGCCATGCTGCGAGCCGGTAGACACAAACACTCCAGCGACCTTGCCAACCAGTGCGTTGCGCATCCACAGGCCGCCCGCCTGGTCGATGAACTGCTTCATCTGCCCGGCCATCAGGCCGAACCGGGTCGGTGTGCCAAACAGGATGCCATCGTAATCGGCAAGATCGGCGGGGGTGGCGACGGGGGTGTCATCCTCGACAAAGCCGGCGCTCTTGCGAATGTCCTCGGGCACCGTCTCGGGAATGCGGCGGATGTCGACTGAGGTTCCAGGCACGGTCTGCGCGCCTTCGGCCACGGCATCGGCCAGGGTACGGACATGGCCGTAGCTGGAATAGTAAAGCACAAGTATGCGGGTCATCTGATCCTCACTGGCAGGGGTTTCTCTGCCGGAAGATCGCTACTTGGGGTCGTGGGAAACATCCCTCGCGACGCAAGACAGTCTTTACGCCAAAGGGGGAATTTCCCGGGCCAGCTCCTGTTCAAGATGGTCAAGGAACGCTGCAATTCGTACGTCTTTCGAAGGGCTTGCCGCCGAGATCGCCCAGATCTCGCGCGGCGGCAGTTCGAACCGGGGCAGGACGCGCTTCAGCGCTCCGGATATCTCGGGCGCGCGTGAGATGAAGTCGGGCAGCGTGCCAAGTCCGCATCCCGCAATCAGCAGGTCCCGCAGGACGAAGCTGCTGCTGACCCGCGCCCAGGGGTCCACGGCCACGCTGAAGGCCCCGTCCGGCCCGCGCAGATCCCAGCTTGTCAGATGTTCCGACAAAAGGTAGCCGACCACGTCATGCCCGGAAAGGTCCTTCGGCGTGGCCGGAGTGCCGCGTTCGGCCAGATAGGCGGGGGCCGCGAAGATGCCGACCTGAACCCCACCGATCCTGCGGGCGCGAAGCGAGGAATCCTTCAGGCTTGACCGGATGCGCAGCGTCAGGTCGAAGCCACCCTCGACCATGTCGACCACCCGATCGTCCAGCGTCAGGCTGACCCGCAGGTCGGGGTAGCGCCGGAAGAAGGCTGGAAGCATCGGTGCCACGACAAGTTGCCCGAAGGACGACGGCGCATTGATCCGCAGGTGACCGACGACCGCCCGCGCGCTGTCACGGATATGGTCCTCGACCCGCTGCACGGCCTCAAGGATTCCCTTCGCCTCGTCGAAATATACCCGTCCCGCCTCGGTCAAAGACATGCTCCGGGTCGTACGGGTGATCAGCGTGGTGCCAAGGCTTTGTTCCAGCAACCGCACTTCTCGGCTGAGGAGGGCGGCGGAAACTCCCAGATCCTCGGCCGCCCGTGCAAAGCTGCCGCGATCGACGATCCGGCAGAAGGCCTGCATGACCGACAGCTTGTCCATCTTTGCGCCTGATCCCCTTCGCGCTGCTTGATGAAGCATGAGGGGTGGCTGCCCCTTGGGCAAGTTGGATCATCCTGCACGCGCTTCGCCGGGGACGGTTGCTGGAAGTTTGTGGCCTCCATCCCCATCGTGGCGCGGGCGAGATGGGTTAGGATTTTCGTTGTCCTTTCCGTTCAGGACTCCGCGCCCCGTTTTCCGGGGCGCGGAGGTTTTGCGTCAGCCGACCGGCACGTCGGCAGCGGCGGCACCGCCGCGCACCAGGACCAGCGAGGCGATGGCGGCCAGTGCTGCGACAACCGCGGCGCCCGTGAAGGCGGTCTGATAGCCCACAAGCATCGCGTTGGGTTCCCCCTGCATCGAGGCCGCCAGCGAGACCATCACCGCAAGGCCCAGGGCCGAGCCGACCTGATACGTCGTATTGATCAGCCCCGAGGCGAGGCCGGTGTCCTGCGGGGCCGCGCCGCCCATGCCCGTCATGGTGACCGGGATATAGGCCAGCGACATGCCGATGGCCGCCAGGATCGACACCGGCAGGACATTGGCAACGTAAGTGCCGTCGGCGGGTAGTCCGGCGAAGAGAGCCAGCGACAGCGCCAGGGCCAGAAGGCCCGTCACCAGCACCGGCTTCACGCCAAAGCGACCGATCAGCGGACCGGTCAGGCGGACCATCATCACCATGATGACCAGCGTCATCGGCAGAAGAGCGAGACCCGAGCCGAAGGCCGAAAGGTTCAGCACGGTTTGCAGGTAAAGGTTCAGGAAGAACCACAGCGGGATCCACGCGGCACCCAGCAGCGCCATCACCAGATTGCCCGCCGCAAGGCCAGGCGCGCGGAAGATGCGCAAAGGCAGAAGCGGGCTTTTCGACACCGCCTGCATCCAGAGGAAAGCCACCAGAAGCACCGTTGCCAGTCCAAGAAGGCCAAGGGTCTGCGGGACGAACCAGCCAACATGCTCACCCGTCACGATGGCATAGACCGCCGCGACGATGGCCCCGGTCACGAGGGCGGAGTCGGTCAGGCCGATCTTGCCGCTTGTGCCGGGAATGGCGCGCAGGACCGAGGGGCCGGCGGCCAGCACGGCGATGCCCAAGGGCAGGTTGATGAGGAAGGTCCAGGACCAGCTCATCCACTCGGTGATGACGCCCCCAAGAAAGACCCCCGCCGTGCCGCCGGCGGCCGCCGAAGCGCCCCAGAAGCCGAAAGCCTTGCCCAGTTCCGCAGGCTGCCCGCCGAAAAGCCGCATCAGGATCGTCAGCGCGGCGGGGGCGATCAGCGCCGCGCCGACGCCTTGCAAGGCGCGTCCGGCAAGCAGCACTTCCTGGCTGCCGGCCAGACCCGCGACGGCCGAGGCACCGGTCAGGATGGCAAAGCCCCAAAGGAAGATGCGCCGCGCGCCGAAGACATCGGCCAGCTTGCCACCAAGCAGGAGGAGACCACCGAAGGCGATGACATAGGCGTTGAAGATCCAGCTCAGACCTTCGTCGGTAAAGCCGAGGTCAGCCTGAATGGCGGGCAGGGCCACGCCGATGATCGAGGTATCAAGGATCACAATGAACTGCGCGGCGCAGAGGAGCGCCAGCGCCTTCCAACGCTTTGGATCAAGAGAGGGTGTCATGGGTTCAGTCCTTTGACGACAGGGTTTCGCCGGGGCGAATCGCCCGGTCCCTTCTGTCGTCGCGGTTCCAACGCTGGCAGGGTCAAGCGGTCAGTCCGAAGATTTTTTCCTGGCCAGGGTGTTGACCTTCCAACACTGGAAAACCCCATCTCGGCCCAACGGCACCCTTTGCCGCCTGTAATGAAAGGACCTGAACATGCTTGAACTGACCCTTCCCGGAATGACCTGCGGCGGCTGCGCGCGCGGCGTGACGGCAGCGATCAAATCCGTTGATCCGGCGGCCGAGGTCGTCACCGACGTGCCCGCCCGCACGGTGCGGGTCGAGACCTCTGCCAACGCAGAAGCCATCAAGGCCGCCGTGGCGGAGGCGGGATATACCGCTGCCTGACCGGTCTGGTGCGACGACAAAATGGGAGGGGGCCGGGGGAACTTTCCCCGGCCCTTTCCATTGCCGGAGGACCCCAGCCCTTCCCCAAGATAAGCCGCTTGACCCTGACATCGTTGGAAGCCCCAGAACCCGATTCGACGCACATCGCATCGAAAGGATTCCCGCCATGAAGGACGTCATCGACCACCCGTCCCCCACACTTCACGACAGCCTTGGCATCACCGGCATGACCTGCGCCTCTTGCGTTTCCCGGGTCGAGAAGGCCATCGCCAGGGTTCCCGGCGTGGCTTCCACCTCGGTCAACCTGGCGACCGAGCGCGCCGACATCCGCTACGAAGGCGCCCCGGTCCGCGAGGCGGTCATCGCGGCGATCCGCGGCGTTGGTTACGACGTCGAGGCAGCGACGCTGGAGGTCGGGATCGACGGCATGACCTGCGCCTCCTGCGTGCTGCGGGTCGAGAAGGCGATTGCTGCCGTGCCGGGCGTGCTGACGGCCTCGGTCAACCTCGCGACCGAGCGGGCGACGGTCCAAATCGCGGACAACTCGCCCGAGACGACTCGTGCGATCCAGGCCGCGATCCGCGGCGCGGGGTATGAGCCGCAGGCGGCGCATATTGATACCACCGACAAGGCCGCCGCGCGCGAGGAAGAGCAGGGCCGCCTGAAGCGCGACCTTCTGATCGCGGGCGGGCTGACCCTGCCGATCTTCCTGCTGGAAATGGGCAGTCACCTGGTCCCCGCGCTGCACCACTGGCTGGCGATGAGCGTAGGGCGGACACCGCTTTACCTGCTGTATTTCGTCCTTGCGACCATCGTGCAGTACGGCCCCGGCCTGCGCTTCTACCGCAAGGGCGTCCCGGCGCTGCTGCGGTTTGCGCCCGACATGAACTCGCTGGTCGTCCTCGGCTCCACCGCCGCCTGGGCCTATTCGGTCGTGGCGACCTTTGCCCCCGGCCTTCTGCCGCAGGGCACGGCGAACGTATACTTCGAGGCCTCCGCCGTCATCGTCACCCTGATCCTGTTGGGCCGTTTCCTGGAAGCCAAGGCCAAGGGTCGCACGTCCGAGGCGATCAGCCGGTTGATGGGCCTTCAGGCCAAGACCGCCCGCGTCCAGCGCGGAGGGGATTACGTTGACGTGGCACTGGACGAAGTGCAGCCGGGTGATGTGGTCCAGGTCCGTCCAGGTGACCGTGTCCCGGTAGACGGCACGGTGCTGACCGGATCATCCTTCGTGGACGAGGCGATGATCTCGGGCGAACCCGTGCCGGTCATGAAGTCCGAAGGCGCGTCGGTCACCGGCGGCACGATCAACAAGACCGGCAGCTTCACCTACCGGGCCGAGAAGGTCGGGGCGGACATGATGCTGTCGCAGATCATCCGCATGGTCGAAAGCGCGCAAGGGGCGAAACTGCCGATCCAGGCGCTGGTCGACAAGGTCACGGCCTGGTTCGTCCCCGCCGTGATGCTGGCCGCCGCGCTGACCTTCGGCCTGTGGTGGGTCTGGGGTCCCGATCCGGCGATCACCTTCGCCCTGGTCAACGCGGTCGCCGTCCTGATCATCGCTTGCCCCTGCGCGATGGGCCTGGCCACCCCGACCTCGATCATGGTCGGCACCGGGCGGGCGGCGGAGCTGGGGGTCCTCTTCCGCAACGGCGAGGCGCTGCAAAGTCTGACCTCGGTCGACGTGGTCGCGCTGGACAAGACCGGCACCCTCACCGAAGGCCACCCGGTTCTGACCGACCTCGTACTCGCCAAGGGCTACGCCCGCTCGGACGTTCTGGCCCTGGTCGCGTCGGCCGAGGCCGGGTCCGAGCATCCGGTCGCCACGGCCATCACCGAGGCGGCGCGGGCCGAGGGGCTGATCCTGGCCGACGCCGACGGCTTCGAGGCGATCCCGGGTTACGGTATCCGTGCCAATGTCGCCGACCGCCTGGTCGAAGTGGGCGCTGACCGGTTCATGACCTCTCTTGGCCTTGACGTGACGGCATTTGCCGAGGCGGCGGCGGCACTTGCCTCCCGCGCCCGGACACCGCTTTACGTCGCACTCGACGGCAAGGTAGCTGGCCTTGTGGCGGTCGCCGATCCGATCAAGCCGACGACCCCTGCGGCCATCGCGGCGCTGCACAAGCTGGGGCTGAAGGTCGCGATGATCACCGGGGACAACCGGCGCACGGCCGAGGCCATCGCGGCCGAGCTTGGCATCGACGAAGTCGTGGCCGAGGTCCTGCCCGAAGGCAAGGTTGCCGCGCTGAAGGCGTTGCGTGACGGCGGCCGAAAGGTGGCCTTTGTCGGCGACGGGATCAACGACGCCCCGGCGCTGGCCGAGGCGGATGTGGGTCTGGCCGTCGGCACCGGCACCGATGTCGCCATCGAAAGCGCCGATGTGGTGCTGATGGGCGGTGACCTCGGGGGCGTGCCGAAGGCCATCGGCCTGTCGCGGGCCACGCTGCGCAACATCCGGCAGAACCTGTTCTGGGCCTTTGCCTACAACGCCGCGCTGATCCCCGTGGCGGCGGGGGTGCTTTACCCGCTGAACGGCACACTTCTGTCGCCGATGCTGGCTGCGGGCGCGATGGCGCTGTCCTCGGTGTTCGTCCTGAGTAACGCGCTGCGGCTGAAGCGCTTCGCCCCTGCCACCCCGGCGCGCCCTGCGCCGGGAAAGGCCCTGTCCGCGCAAACCCTGTCCTGAAGGAGGCACCGATGTCCCATTCCAATGTCGAGATCTACACCACCCCCACCTGCCCCGATTGCGCCACGCTGAAGCGTTGGCTGGCGGCTCAGGGCGTCCACTATGTCGAGCGTGACCTGACCAACCCCCGCATCGCGGAAGAGGCCCGCCGCCGCACTGGCCTGCGGGTCGCGCCGATCACACTGGTTGACGGCAAGGCGATCTGGGGCACGGCCGCCCAGCAGTTGCCACGCCTCCGGCGGCTTCTGGCAGCAGACCATGCCTTCTAGGGCCTGAATTTCAGGCTTGACCTTCCAACGGTGGGAAGGTGCAGGCTGTCCTTAGTCACCCAAAAGGAAGATGACCCATGAACATCGGCGATATCGCGAAGGCCACCGGAATCTCGGCCAAGATGATCCGCTACTATGAGGAAACCGGCCTGATCCGCGCCGCCAACCGGGCGTTGTCGGGTTACAGGGTCTACTCGGACAACGACCTGCAGACGCTGCGCTTTGTCCGTCGTGCCCGCGACCTGGGCTTCACGGTCAAGCAGATCGACGATCTCCTCACTCTCTGGCGCGACCGCACCCGGGCCAGCGCCAGCGTGAAGGAGATCGCGATGGGCCATGTCGCGGCCCTGGAAAAGAAGATGCAGGAGTTGAAGGACATGACCGATACGCTGCTGCACCTTGCCTCGAACTGCCACGGCGATGACCGGCCCGACTGCCCGATCCTAAGGACATTGGGCAGCGCCGATGCCGTGGCCCCACTGCCCAAGACCCGTGATCGCCGCAAGACGCGGGCCTTCGATCGCGTCCGCTAAGGGATGGACGCCGGGTCCGCCCCGGCGTGACGCAAGGCGTTTGGGGCGCACTGGCTTGATCCTGGTCATGTCCGCCACCACAGGAAACTGCAATCCTGAACCACGAAAGGAAAACGGACCGGTGCTGCGGTTTCTGGCCCTGCTCTGCTCGCTCGCCCTGATGCTGGCCCCCTTGGGTCAGGCGCAGGCCAACCCGGCATGCGCAATGCTGGCGATGTCGCAGGACGCGGTCCACACCGCACAGGGGTCTGACCATCAGCTGCCGATCGCCGGCCACGCTGGCCAGGTCTGCAAGCAGGTCTGTGCAATGGTTGGCATTCTCACTCCACCGGACCCGGACCTGACGCACTTCGCCACCATCCGTCCCGCGCCACGTCCAATCTCTCGGCTGCTCGACTCCCACCCGCCCGCACCATCCGAACGCCCGCCGAAACATCTGGTCTGACCGCCCTTACCCTTCAGATCAGGGCCGCAGCGGCCTGATCCTGAACCCTGGCGAAGCCTTTCGGCTGGACCTGGTGAACGAACTGGACACCCCGACCATCCTGCACTGGCACGGCCAGATTCCGCCCAATGCCCAGGACGGTGTCCCTGACATGCCGCAGCCCGCTCTGGCATCTGGCGAGCGGCGGTCCTTCGACTTCGCCGCCACGCCCGGCACGCACTGGATGCATTCGCACATCCCGGTGCAGGAGATGGAGCTTCTTGCCGCGCCCCTGATCGTGCGCCGCCCCGAGGACCTTGCCGCCGACCGGCAGGAAGTGGTGATCCTGCTCCACGACCTCAGCTTCCGCCCCGCCGAGGAGGTTCTGGCCGAAATCACCGGCGGCACGGGCGGCATGGGGCACGGCATGGTCGGGATGGGTCACGACATGTCCGGCACGATGCATGGCGGAACGACGGACGGCATGTCGATGGGGGCGATGGACCTCAACGATTTCAACTTCGACGCCTATCTGGCCAATGACCGGACGCTTGCCGACCCCCAGGTCGTGGCGGTCGACAAGGGTGGTCGCGTGCTGTTGCGGATCATCAACGGCTCGGCCGCGACGGTGTTCTGGATCGACACCGGGGCGCTGCCGGGCCGGGCGGTGGCCACCGACGGCAATCCGATCCAACCCGTCGCGGGCATGCGCTTTGGCCTGGCGATGGGCCAGCGGCTGGACATCGAACTGGACCTCCCGCCCGAAGGCGGCGCCTTCCCGATCCTCGCCCAGCGCGAGGGCGCGGTGGAGCGGACCGGCATCATCCTGGCCAGCAAGGGCGCGACGGTAGAGCGGCTTGCGGCTACCTCGGACGCGGCACATCCGGCCTTCTCGGTTGACCTGACGCAGGAAGCGCAGTTCCGCGCGCTGGTGCCACTGGCCGACCGACCGGTGGACCGCAGCGACAGCCTCATGCTGGGTGGGTCGATGATGCCCTATCTCTGGACCATCGACGGGCAAGGCTGGGGTTCCCATCGGCCTGTCACGGCGCGCAGCGGGGAACGGGTCGCCCTGACCTTCCACAACATGTCGATGATGGCCCACCCGATGCACCTGCACGGCCATCACTTCCAGGTCGTCGCCCTGAACGGCCGCGCCTTGTCCGGTGCCCTGCGCGACACTGTTCACGTTCCGCCGATGAGCATGGTGACCGTTGCCCTGGACGCCGGCGAAGCCGCGCGGTGGATGCTGCACTGCCACCACATGCCGCATCTGGCCACCGGGATGATGACCGAATTCGTGGTGTCGGCATGAAGGGGGAACGCAGGATGCTTTGCCTGGCCGTTACCGCATTCCTTGCGACACCCGCCGTCGCGCAGGACTGCACGCCCCTGCGCCGGAACAGAAAGCTGGGACAGCCACCAGCCACCCACCTCGGCCCTTGGGCGGCGGACCTGGCACGCCCGACGGCTGGGCGAGGCGCGTGCAGGGATTACTCCGGTATCGGAAGATCTGGACGGCCATCTTCTGCTGGTGGGTAAGCACCTCGGCAGATCCGCTTCACCTCGCGCCACTCTCGGCAAAGCGCGGTCGTGTCGGATGATGCCGGCAAGACCAGCGCCGAAGTGGTGGTGGACAATGACGCCATGACCCCACCCGCCGCCTCATCCCGGCAAGGACGGACCATCCTGCACTTTCAGGGGCGATGGCGGCGGGAATCGGTTGAACAGACAGGCCATCCATCGTCTGCACACCGCAGCGATCACCCCACGCGCTTGCCCTCGACCCAGACGCCGCGCAGGGCACCCGCTTGTCCCAGCCGCGCAACGCGGACCACATCGGCCCGGTGTCCCGGCACCAGCTGGCCGCGATCCACAAGGCCGACCGCCCCGGCCGGGGCCTGGGTCACCGTGGCAATCCCGCGCGACACATCTCCCCACAGGTCGCCCAGCATCAACGCCGCCGACAGCAGCGATGAGGGCACATAGTCGGACGAGACGATGTCCAGCAACTCCGCCTCGGCCAGCGTTCGGGCGGCAACGTTGCCCGAATGGCTGCCCCCCCGGATCAGGTTCGGCGCCCCCATCATCACCTTGATCCCGTGGTCATTGCAGGCCTGGGCCGCTGCGACCGTGGTCGGAAATTCCGCGAAATGCGCGCCATTTTCGGCCGACCGTGCGACATGGCCGACCTCGGTGTCGTCGTGACTGGCCAGCACCGCGCCATAGCGACGCGCCGCGGCGACGGCGGCGGCCTCATGCACCGCACCGTGGCGCGCCGACAAGTCCTTCTGCGTGGCGATATGTGCCTCGAACTCGGCCTCGCTCATGCCATGCTTGCCCATGACGTATTTGCGCAGTTGCGTCACGTCGCGGAACTGCCGCTCGCCGGGGGTATGGTCCATCAGGCTGACGATGCCGATCCGGTCCTCGGGTCCGAACTTGTCCAGCTCCTCCACCAGCGTCTCGGAACAGACCTCGGCCCGCAGGTGCAGGAAATGGCTGATCTTCAGCCCCCCGCCGGCCCGCAGCGCCAGGATTTCATCGGCCAGGGTGCGGGCATATTCGCCGTAATTCGCCTTGGCGTTGGACACGACCGATCCCACCCGCAGCGCGTCAAAGACCGTGGTGATGCCGACACTGGCCAGCTCTGCGTCATGCGCGATGATCGCGGCGGCGTGGGGCCAGTCGACCTTGGGACGCGGCTCGATGTGGCGCTCCAGGTTGTCGGTGTGCAACTCGATCAGGCCCGGCATCACCAGGTCACCGCCGCAATCCTCAGCCCCCTTCGGCACGGCCCGCCCTTCCGAGATCTCGGCGATCCGGCCATCGACGATCCGCACCTGCCCGCGCAGGGTCTCGCCCGGCAGAACAAGCGTGGCATTGGCAAGGATGGTTTCGGTGGTCATGTCGTCCTCTTGGTTCTTGCGGTCCGCGGCGCGGTGGCCTCTGGTGACACCGTCCCGTCACGCGCATGTGACAAATCCCGGCTAGGCCCCGCCGCATGGACCAGATGAAACGCTACGCCGTCTATTACGCGCCGCCCGAGGGGGCCTTTGCCGACCGGGCCAACGCATGGCTGGGCCGCGACCCAGCCACCGGCACGGACCTGCCCCAGCCGGTCCTGCCCGGCACCGGCGATCCCCGTGCAATCACGGTCGAGCCGCGGCGCTATGGCTTTCACGGCACGATCCGCGCCCCGTTCCGCCCGGGCGCCGGGGTGGGCCAGGCGCAGGTCCACGCAACGCTTGCGACTTTGGCTGCGAAACTGGCGCCTGTCACCTGCGACGGGTTGCAGGTCGAGGTGCTGGACGGCTTCGTGGCCCTGACCCCGCTGGGCTGCGAGGCCGCCCTGCTGGACCTGGGCGCGGCGGTGGTCACGGCGACGAACGCCCTGCGCGCGCCGCTGACCGAGGCCGAGATCGCCCGCCGTCGCCCCGACCGCCTGACCCCGCGCCAGCGCGAGCTGCTCGACCGCTGGGGCTATCCGCATGTGATGGATGAGTTCCGCTTCCACCTGACGCTGACCGACCGGCTGGACCATCCCCAGCCGGTACGCCAGGCGCTGGAGGCGCATTTCACGCCGGTCCTGCCCCGCCCCTTCGTGATCGCCGACCTCTGCCTCTTCGGCGAGGATACCTCGGGCCGCTTCCATCTGCTGCACCGCTACACCCTCTCCGGCTGAAGCGCCGCCAGAAGCTGCGCCACGCCCGCTTCGGGCGACTGGTCGTTGACCACGGTGCGAAAGGCGATGCCCTGGGGCATCTCGAACGCCGCGCGGGACAGGCGGGCGCGGATGTCCTCGGGTGCTTCGCGCCCCCGGGCCGACAGCCGTGCGGCCAGAACGGCGTCGGGGGCCGTCACCAGGATCACGCGCAAGCCGGGAAACTGGCGCACCGCGTCCGGCAGGGCG
The DNA here is from genome assembly GCF_002900975.1 of Tabrizicola aquatica. Classification (GTDB taxonomy): domain Bacteria; phylum Pseudomonadota; class Alphaproteobacteria; order Rhodobacterales; family Rhodobacteraceae; genus Tabrizicola; species Tabrizicola aquatica. The sequence goes on from NZ_PJON01000002.1 coordinate 47,543, forward strand.
GCGCGACTGCCGTTGAACAGCACGTCGCCGGGGCCTTCAAGCTGGTCCTTCGGGATGCCATAGCGCAGGCCATGCGCCCGCCAGGTCAGCGCGAACGCTCCACCCGCCAGGCGGCGGTCGAACGCATCGGGCGTCACCCCGTCGAAATCCTCGCCCCCGGCCTCGGTCGGGCGGGTGATGACCCGGCGGACCAGGCGCAGGTCGGGACGGGCCTTCAGCGCGCCGGCGATCAGCGTGTCCTTGCCCGCACCCGACGGGCCAACGATGGCGAAAACTCGGGGGGCGAAGATCATGCCGCCAGCCCTGGGGTGAAGCCGGTCACATCGACCAGCCGGTCGCAGACCCGCGCGCGGGCCGCCTCATCATGGAAGATGCCCAGGATCGCCGCGCCACGGGCCTTGGCCTCTTCGATCAGGGTCAGCACGACCTCGCGGTTGGCGGCATCCAGGCTGGCCGTGGGTTCGTCCAGCAACAGCGCCGGATAGGCATGGGCAAACCCGCGCGCGATGTTGACCCGCTGTTGCTCGCCGCCCGAAAAGGTGGTGGGCGACAGGGACCAAAGCCGCTCGGGGATGTTCAGGCGCTTCAGAAGGCTTGCAGCACGGTCCCGCGCCGCATCCACCGGACTGCCCAGCGCCAACAACGGCTCGGCCACCACATCCAGCGTCGGCACACGGGGCACCACCCGCAGGAACTGGCTGACATAGCCCAGCGTACGACGACGCAGCGCGATGATATCGCGGGGTTCGGCGGTGGCGACGTCAAGCGCGCCCACCATGAGCCGGCCCCCGGCGGCAAGGTAATTGCCATAGACCATCCGCATCAGCGTGGATTTGCCCGCGCCCGACTGGCCGGTCAGGCCAACACATTCGCCGGGGCCGACGGCCAGCGCGGCCCCCGCCATCACCGGGATCACCGCGCCGCCCTGGTTGTGCAGGGTAAAGCTTTTGGCCAGGTTCTCGATACGGATCATGGTCTACACCTGCAGGACGGACGAGACGAGAAGTTGCGTATAGGCGTGCTGCGGATCGTCCAGCACCTGGTCGGTCAAGCCCTGCTCCACCACCCGGCCCGATCTCATCACCATCAGCCGATGCGCCAGAAGCCGAACCACGGCCAGGTCATGCGTCACGATGATCACCGACAGGCCGAGGTCCCGCACCAACCCGCGCAGAAGGTCCAGCAGCCGCGCTTGGACGCTGACATCCAGGCCCCCCGTGGGTTCGTCCATGAACACCAGCCGCGGCCCGGTCACCAGATTCCGCGCGATCTGCAGGCGTTGCTGCATCCCGCCGGAAAAGGCCGTCGGCCGGTCGTCGATCCGGTCCGCCGCAATCTCGACCCGCCCCAACCAGTCCACCGCCTTGCCGCGGATATCGCCGTAATGTCGCGCGCCGACCGCCATCAGGCGTTCGCCCACATTGCCGCCGGCGCTGACCCCCATGCGCAGCCCGTCTCGCGGGTTCTGGTGGACATAGGCCCAATCCGTGCGCGACAGACGCCGCCGCTCGGTCTCGGACATGCCCAGCACGTCGCGCCCGTCATAGCTGATCCGGCCCAGGTCCGCGCGCTGGTGGCCCGCAAGGCAGGACAGAAGCGTCGACTTGCCCGAGCCGCTTTCCCCGACGATCCCCAGCACCTCGCCGGGGTAAAGGTCGAAACTGACATCCGCGCAGCCGATGCGGGGGCCATAGCGTTTCGTCAGCCCGTCAACCTTCAGCAGCGGCTGGTCCGGGTCATGAATTTTCTGCGAAAATTCGGTGCTGTGCAGTGTCATGTGGCTTCTCCCAACCGACCGACATGGCCCTTGGCCCGGCGTCCGGCACAGAAATCGGTGTCGGAGCAGACGAACATCCGCCCCCCCGCATCGTCGGTGATCACCTCGTCCAGGTAGCTGTCCCTGGCCCCGCACAGGTCGCAGTCGTGGGGCGCTTTCGAGGTCTGAAACGGGTGGTCGTCGAAATCCAGGCTGACCGCCTTGGTCCAGGGCGGCAGCGCATGGATCCGCTGCTCACGCCCCGCGCCGAAAAGCTGGATCGCGGGGTTGCCCGACAGTTTCGGATTGTCGAACTTGGGGATGGGCGAGGGGTCCATCACATAGCGCCCCTCGACCTTCACCGGATAGGCATAGCTGGTCGCGATCTGGCCGTGGCGCGCGATATCCTCGTACAGCTTCACATGCATCAGCCCGTATTCCTCCAGCGCATGCATCTTCCGGGTCTCGGTCTCGCGCGGTTCCAGGAAACGCAGGGGTTCGGGGATCGGGACCTGGTAGACCAGGATCTGGCCCTCGGTCAGCGGGGTCTCGGGGATGCGGTGGCGGGTCTGGATGACGGTCGCCTCGGCCGTTACTTCGGTCACCGCGACACCGGCCGTGCGCTGGAAGAAGCGGCGGATGCTGACGGCGTTCGTGGTGTCGTCCGCGCCCTGGTCGATGACCTTCAGCCGGTCCTCGGGCACAAGGCAGGCCGCCGTCACCTGCACCCCGCCCGTGCCCCAGCCGTAGGGCATCGGCATCTCGCGGCTGGCGAAGGGCACCTGATAGCCCGGCACGGCGATCGCCTTCAGGATCGCCCGGCGGATCATCCGCTTGGTCTGTTCGTCGAGGTAGGCGAAGTTGTAAGCCTGATCGGTCATTCTGCAGCCTCCTGCATCGCCTGCGCCTCGGACCGCAGCTTGCGGACCAGCTCCAGTTCGGCCTGGAAATCGACGTAGTGCGGCAGCTTGATGTGTTCGAGAAACCCAGTCGCCTGGATGTTGTCGCAGTGCATCAGGACAAACTCCTCGTCCTGCGCGGGGGCGCCGGTGAAATCCTCGCCCAACTCCTGCCAACGCAAGGCACGGTCGACGAGGGACATCGCGATGGCCTTGCGTTCGGACTGGCCCATGACAAGGCCATAGCCCCGGGTGAACTGCGGGGGTTCTGTTTTGGACCCTTTGAACTGGTTGACCGTCTCGCATTCGGTCAACTCGATCTCGCCGATCTCGACAGCGAAACCCAACTCGGGGATGTCGACTTCGACCGCCACGGTGCCGATCCGCAACTCGCCGACGAAGGCGTGGGTGCGGCCGTAACCACGCTGGGTGGAGTAGGCCATCGACAGCACAAACCCCTCATCCCCCCGCGTCAGCGCCTGCAACCGCAGGGCGCGGTCAGCGGGCAGTTCCATCGGTTCGCGGGTCAGGTCGGGCGGCGGGGTGTCTGAGGCGTCGGCGGTCTCGATCAGGCCGTCGCGGTTCAGAAAGCTGGCGACGTGGGGGACGCGGGTTTCGCCCTCCATCGGGTTCGCTTCCCCGACGCGAGGCGGGGCATCTTGCGTCGCACCCTCGGCCATCAGGGCAAAATCCAGCAGCCGGTGGGTATAGTCGAAGGTCGGCCCCAGAACCTGCCCGCCGGGCAAGTCCTTGAACGTCGCCGAAATCCGCCGGTCCACCGCCATGGCCCCGGTATCGACCGGCAGCGACCCTGCAAGGCGCGGCAATGTGGTGCGATAGGCGCGGATCAGGAACACCGCCTCGATCAGGTCGCCCCGCGCCTGCTTGATCGCCAGCGCCGCAAGGTCCGGGTCGTACAGCGAGCCCTCGGCCATCACCCGGTTCACCGCCAGCCGCATCTGCTCGCGGATTTGCGGGATGGTCAGTTCCGGCACCGCCGGATCGCCCCGGCGTTCCTCGGCCAGCCATTGGTGCGCATTGTCGATGGCGCGTTCGCCACCCTTGACGGCCACATACATTAGATCGCCTCCACGCGGGTGGACCTTGGCAAGCCGGCAATCTGGTCGCCGGCGGTGAACAGCGTGTCGAAGCCCAGCGGGAACAGCCCCCGGTTCACCCGAAAGGCCGCCGTCTCGGGCAGGTTCAACCAGGTTGCCGTCTGAATTCCCGGGCCGGTCAGCGCCGGACCGTGGTTCACCAACTGGTCGCATTCGACGATCAGCGTGGCCGAGCGGTCGGGATAGTCCGGCTGGCCGATCCTGAACCGGCTGACAGGCTGCAACGCATCCCAGGTGCCGACCGCAAAATCCGCCTCCTCGGCCGACGACAGCGGCGCGCCGATGTGGAAGGCGACCCAGTCGCGCACGGCGGGACAGTTGGCCGCGCCCGCCAGATGCAGGCGCATCGTCGGGTCGGTCAGGACCAGCAGCGCGGTACCTGCGGCCACGGACAGCGGGGCGGGCGGTGTCGCGCCACTGACCCGGCGGATCATGCCGGGCCGCGCCATCACCTCCAGAATCTCGCGGAAGGCCTGGGCAGATTGCACCGGGGCCTCGACAAAACCGCCAGCCAGCGCGTCGGTTGCAAGGGTCATTTGTCCTCTCCCCGGACCATGGTGAAGAAGTCGACCTTGGTGCCGGCCGCCTTGGCCGCGCGACCGGCGCGGGCGGAGGCAGCTGCGGACGCCAGCGGCTGCAACACCTGCGCCGCCAGGTCGGCCGCACGGTCGGTCTGCATCAGCGCATCCACCGCCGCCGCCCGCAGTGCGTGGCCCTTGTCGCGCCCCTGCACCCAGGCGTGTCCGACCTCGCCCGTCGCCAGCCGGACCGAGGCGCGCGTCACCGTCATCTCGCCCAGGTTGAAGGCCGCTCCGGTGGCCCCCACCCGACCCCGCACCATGACCGCCCCGATCTCGGGCTGGCGCAGCACCATGTGGGTCGGCGGGTCCGGCAACAGCGCCGCCAGCCGCGCGGGCGGGGCCTTGGCAAGCGTCGCCATCCAGGTCTGGCGGTCGGTCAGTAAGGCATCAGGCATCAGGCATCTCGACAGGTTGGGGGGCTTGTCTAGCGTTCTATACAACTATACAAATTCTAGCCGACAGGTGGCCCGCGGCCAACCGGAGAGTTGTGAATTTTTCATGACAGGATAAGACGTTGAAAGATGCCCTCTGGTCCGCCATCGCGACCACCCTGACGTCCGAGATCGCCTCGGGCCACTACCGCCCCGGCGACCGCCTTCCGACCGAGGCTGCCCTGGCCGCCCGCTTCGGGGTCAACCGCCATACGGTCCGCCATGCCCTTGCGGCGCTGGCCGAGCGCGGGCATGTCCGGTCGCGCCGGGGGGCGGGCGTGTTCGTCACGCAGCGCCCGACCGACTATCCGCTGGGCCGGCGGGTGCGGTTCCACCAGAACGTGCTGGCAGCGGGGCAGACCCCCTCGCGCCGGATCAGCCGGTCCGAGACAAGGGCCAGCGATGCCGATGAGGCACGCGCCTTGCGGCTGCGGTCGGGCGAGGCCGTGCATGTCGTGGAAGGGGTGTCACTGGCCGACGAGCAGCCGATTGCCGCGTTCCGGTCGGTGTTCCCGGCCGCGCGGTTTCCCGATCTGCTGGCCTTGGTCCGCGAAACCGGGTCGATCACCCGCGCCCTCTCCGGTTCGGGCCTGACCGACTATACGCGCGCCGAGACCCGCCTGACGGCGCAACTGGCGGACCCGGTGCTGGCCGTGGCATTGGCCGTCCGGCCGGGTGCGCCGGTGCTGCGGACGGTGGCGGTGAACGTCGATCCGGCAGGCGTTCCGATCGAACATGGCCTGACCTGGTTCGCGGGCGAACGGGTGACGCTGACGGTGGCGGATCAGCCCTGATATTTCTCCAGGAAAGCCTCGGCCGTCAGCGCGCGGAAATCGAGCAGGGCGCCGCGCAGCCGCTCGTGCGACCAGTCCCACCAGGCCAGCGCCATCAGCCGGTCGGCGATGCCGGGGGCGAAACGGGGCCGGATCGGCTGGGCGGGGATGCCGGCCATGATCATGTAGGGCGGCACGTCCTTCGTCACCACCGCGCCCGAGGCGATGACCGCCCCGGCGCCGATGATGACCTCGGGCTTCACGATCACGCCGTGGCCAAGCCAGCAGTCCGGGCCCAGAACGGTGCGGCGACTGGCACGGTGGGCAAGGAACTCGGCATCGTCGGCGATGTCGTCCCAGTAGTTGGTCGAGCGGTAGAGGAAGTGGTGCAGGCTGGCGTTGGCCATCGGGTGGTCGGTCGGGCCGATGCGGGTCAGCGCGGCGATGTTGGCGAACTTGCCGACCGTGGTGTTGGCGATGTCGGACAGGCGGTCGCAGTAGGCGTAGGCTTCGAAGGTGGAGTTGAGGATGCGGCTGCCTTCGCCGACCTCGGTCCAGGGGGCGAAGGTGGAATTCACGATCTGGCAGCCGGGGTGGATCACCGCCCCATCCGGGGAAAGGCGCGGTCCACGTTGGGCGGGCTGCCCGGGGTCAATGGTTCCAACGGCTTGCTTGTGGACGTTCACAGTCGCTTAACCTTCTTCCTGTCGCCCGGCCGGGGCGGTTTTCGCAAGGAGCGCTGCCGCGCAAGTCCTTTGTCTCGTCGTCGGGCTTCGCCTCCTCCTCGGAGGCTGGGGGTTTCACCCCCAGACCCCCAGGATATTTTCACCAGTATGAAAGGCGTGGCTTTAGGGTGGGACGGCGAGCCTCGGGCGGGGATATTTGGGCAAAGATGAGACCACGGGGCATCAGGAGGGGCTGCCCTTGATCAGCTTGCGGCGCAGCCAGCCGGAGAGGCTGTCCATCAGCATCACCATCAGGATGATGAGGACCATGTAATAGGCGACTTCCTCCCAGTCCTTCTGGGTGATGATCGCCTGGGTGAGCAGCAGGCCGATCCCGCCGCCGACAATGGCGCCGATCACGGTCGCGCTGCGGGTGTTGGATTCCAGATAGTAGAGAACCTGGGACAACAGGACCGGCATGATCTGCGGGATTACCCCGAAGCGGGCGCGCTGCAGACTGTTCGCGCCGGTGGACTGGATGCCTTCGACCTGACGCTCGTCGATGTTCTCCAACGCTTCGGAAAAGGTCTTGCCGAAGGTGCCGGCGTCGGTGATCGCGATGGCAATGGCGCCGGTCATCGGTCCGGGCCCGAAGGCGCGGGAAAGGATGATCGTCCAGATCAGCCCGTCCACCCCCCGGATGAAGTCGAAGAACCGGCGGGCGGCAAAGCGCAAGGGACCAAGCGGCATGAAGTTGCGGGCGGCGAGGAAGCCCAGTGGCAGCGCCACGATGGCAGCCGCCATGGTGCCGAGGAAGGCCATCAGGATCGTCTCGAAGATCGCCCAGGCGACGTCGCCGTGCCGCCACATCTTGTTGGTCCAGACCTCGCTGGCCATGTAGCCAAGGTTGCTGCGATCGGGGTCGATCCGGTCGCCGACCGTGGCCAGGGATGCCAGTTCGCCGAAGGACTTGCCGTAGAACGGGCTGTCGAGGGTGAAGAAGAAAAGCTCCCACCCCGGTTGGTATCTGAAGGTCTCGACCTTTGAGCGGGTGTAGGTGAAGCGACCGGCGTCCGTGGTGACGCCGATCCGGTTTTCCGAGACGGAAATCCAGTCCGGGATCGGCTGGGGCGCGGTCAGCGCGGGGCGACCGTCCACGGAACGGATGTCGATGGTGCCGTAACCCGGCACGGTCATGCGTGCGCCGGCGTCGTCATAGGTGACGACATGGCCAGTCCCAAGGTCGATGGTGGTGACGCTGCCCGCCATGGTCACCCAGTCGGGCAGCATCCCTTCCGGGTAGGTGCCCTTGCCTTCGCCCTCGATGGCGATGACCACCTTGCCCGAGCGGTTGTCGCGGCTGACATGGGTCTTGTGCGACCAGAAGTCGGACAGCAGGATCGCGGCATTGTCGAAGCGCGCACGCTGCGCCAGGCCGGCGATGTCAAAGCTGATCGCGGCGTAGATCAGGTAGGCCAGGATCGCTGCGGGAACGGCAAAAGCCAGGCGGCGTTTGCGGATGAACCGTTGGGTGATCGTGTCGGCCAGCGCAGGGGAAAGTGGCATCGCAGTCATGGTTCAGTGCCCCTTCACCAGCTTGTGGCGGTAGTGGTCGGAGATGCGGTCGATGACCACGATGGCCAGGAACAGCAGCAGGAAGATCGCGACCACCTGGTCATAGCGGCCCTGGCCCCATTGCATCGCCAGCTTCAGGTCGTGGCCAATCCCGCCTTCGCCGACAAAGCCCAGGATGGCGCTGGCGCGGACGTTGATCTCGAACCGCAGCAGCGCATAGCTCAGCCAGTTCGGCGCGACCTGCGGGATCACCCCCAACCACATGCGCTGCGACCAGGTGGCGCCGACCGATTGCAGGCCCTCGACCGGTTTCAGGTCGGCGTTCTCGGCGACCTCCGAGAACAGCTTGCCCAGGGCACCGCCGGTGTGCAGCGCGATGGCGATGACGGCCGGGACCGGGCCACCGCCCAGGATATAGATCAGCACCAGCGCGACGACGATCTCGGGCACGGCGCGCAAAGCGTCCATCGTGCGGCGAAAGAGCGGGACCAGACGCGGCCAGCGGGCAAGGCTGCGGGTGGCCAGAAGCGACAGCGACATCGCGGCCAGCGCGCCAAGCAGGGTGGCGACGGCGGCGATGTTCAAGGTCTCGATCAGGGCGGGGACGTGGTCCCAGAACAGACCGGGCAGCAGGGCGCGCTTTTCCCAGGCTTCGGCAAGAACCTCGGCCGGGAAATCAAAGACCTGGTGCAGCCCGTCCCAGAAGCCGCCGGCGTTGCGATCGTCGGCAAGCATCCAGCCCGAGGCCATGAGGGCCAGGAAAACGACCATGAGGATGCCGCCATACATCCGCTTGCGGCGGACCATCTCAAGATAGGCCTCGCGATTGTCCGCGAGATCGGGGCGGCGGCCCCGTTCAGGTCCGAAGGCGATATCGACCATTGGTTCTTCCAGAAAAAGGGGCCGGACCCCGGGGAGCGCGGGGTCCGGCCGGGAGGCTGGATTACATGCCTTCCTGAAGCTTGCGGGCGGCGATGATGCCCAGATAGTCCTCATGCTTCACCGGGACGAAGTCCTTGGCCTCACCGGCGGCGACGGCATAGGCACACTCGGGGTCGGTTTCCCACATCGTGTCGAGCATCGCGTACATCTTGTCCTTGATGTCCTGCGGCAGGGTCTTGCGCGCGACAATCGGGCCTTCCGGGATCAGCTTCGAGCGCCAGATTTCCTGGATCGTCGTCATGTCGACCAGGCCCGAGTCGGCAGCCTTGCGGAACGCGCCCGAGTTGAAGCCATCCTCCCAGTTGCCAAGGCCGTCGGCCCAGGCCACGGCAGCGTCGAAGTCACCGTTGGCCACGCCGACGATGGACTGTTCGTGGCCGCCCGACATCTTCACTTCGGCGAAGTAGTCTTCCAGCTTGCCATAGGTTTCCTGCAGTTCAGCGCCGGGGACAAGGTAGCCGGACGTCGAGTTCGGGTCGGCGAAGGCGAAGGTCTTGCCCTTTGCGTCATCCATCGAGGCGATGCCGCTGTCGACCTTGGCAAAGCCGATGGCATAGTAGCCGGTGGTGCCATCAAGGTTCTGCTTGGTCAGCATCACGTCCACGGCCTCGGGGTTGGTCAGATGGGTCTTGGCATAGGCCGAAGCGCCCAGCCAGGCAAAGTCGAGCGAGCCGCCAAGCAGGCCCTGGATCACGCCGTCATAATCGGCGGGTGTGAACAGCTTGGTCGGGACGCCAAGCTCGGCTTCGACCTTGGCGCGGAAGCATTCCAGGTTGGTCATGCGGTCCTGGGCGTTCTCGCCGCCAAGAATGCCGATGTTGAATTCGGTGATCTCCTGCGCGGTCGCCGCAGTGGCGATCAGCGACACAAGGGCGGTTGCAGTCAGCAGCTTTTGCATGGTTTCTCCGTGGGTTGGTCGTCTGGGGTCACGACAGCATCAGGTCCGCATAGGACCGGTCTGCCGCAGTGTCGGTGGGGATCGAGGTCGAGGTGGCGGCCTCGTTGAAGCTTTCGTCGGCGCCGTAGATGTCGCGGGCGACGCCGGTGGACAGCTGCTCGGGCGTGCCGTCAAAGACGATGCGGCCGTCGCGCATCCCGATCACGCGGTCGCAATAGCGCCGGGCGGTATCAAGGGTGTGCAGGTTGGCGATGACCATGCGACCATCCTCGACGTTGATCCGCTTCAGGGTGTCCATCACCACCTGCGCGTTCATCGGGTCGAGGGAGGCGATGGGTTCATCCGCCAGGATGATCTTCGGATCCTGCATAAGGGCGCGGGCGATGGCGACGCGCTGTTGCTGGCCGCCGGACAGCGCCTCGGCGCGTTTCGGGGCCTGCTCGCTGATGCCAAGGCGGTCCAGGATCTCCAGCGCGCGCAGGATGTCGGCGCGGGGCCAGAGGTTGAACATCGTTTGCAGCGTGGACCGGCGGTTCAGGATGCCGTGCAACACGTTCGACGCCACGTCCATCCGCGGCACAAGATTGAACTGCTGGAAGATCATCGCGCAATGCGACTGCCAGGCCCGCGCCTCGGCACCCTTCAGGGCCAGCACGTTGCGGCCATCCACGCGGATCTCGCCGGAGGTCGCATCCAGAAGCCGGTTCATCATCCGCAGGAAGGTGGATTTGCCCGCACCGGAACGGCCGATGATGCCGACAAAGGCCGGCCGGTCGATGGAAAAGCTGATGTTGTCGACGGCGGCCTTCTGGCCGAACATCCGCGTCACGCCCTGCACATCCAGCATTGCCAGCCCCTCATCCTTGCGACTGGCGACCGTCTACCGACCGGATGTGACAGCGCGCCGAACCCTGGGTGAAGCTTGTGTGACGCGGGCTACCACTTGATGTGGCTCGGCCAGACATAGGTCTCGTCAGGGTTCGGCAGCGCGGGGGTGGCAAGCGCCATGCAGCGCTGGCGCAGCGTTACCGCCACCTGGTCACGGTCCAGCGCGGCAAGCTCAACCGCCGGGATGGGCGCGCCCAGGCGCAGGTCCACCGGGCGGCCGATGCGGCGGCGGGTTTCGTGGAAGATCAGCGCCACGCGCAGCGGGTAAGAGGTGTGGCTGGCGATCTGAAAGAGGCGCGAGTTCTGGCCGGCGAAATGCACCGGCAGCGTGGTCACGCCGGGGATCGTTGCCAGGCGGCCGACAAAAGGATGCCAGGGCGCATCCACCGCCCGGCCACCCAGCGGGCGGTTTGCCGTCGCCACCCCGCCCGCCGGAAACAGCGCCACGACCTTGCCCGCCTGAAGCAGCGCCGCCGCCTGCCGCCGCGTCTCGGCCGTCAGCCGCCGCGCCTCGGCCGTGCCAGAGAAATCGACCGGCAACAGATGGGGATCAACCTCGGGCACCCGGCAAAGCAGGCTGTTGGTCAGGATGCGCACATTGCCGCGCAGCTGCATCGCCAGATGACCCAGCGCCAGCCCGTCCACCACGCCAAAAGGATGGTTCGCCACCAGCAGAAGCCCGCCCTTGGACGGCAGCGCGTCCAGATGCGCTGCGCCGGCCAGACGCGGCTCGATCTGCAACTGGCGCAGGGCGGCCGCAAAGACCGGAACGCCGGGGGCGCGGTCGCTCCAGGCCCAGTCAAGGTACAGCCGCCGCAGCCGGGGCTGGCCAGTCAGCATCTCGACCGCGCGGATCAGGCTGCGGCGAAAGCGCGACTGGCCGGGGTGGGAGTAGGTAAAGTCGGCTTGCGGCGGGGCGGGAAGGCTGTCGAAGCTGGCAAGCGCGTCGAACATCGGGGCCTCCTAAAGGGCGGCTTCGGGCAGGGCGGCTTCGGGAAGAGGGAGCAGCGGCAAGGCGGAATAGCCCCCCCGGCCCGCAACCCAGGTGCGCAGGGGGGCGGGGGGCTGGCCCTCGGGCCAATCAAGGAGCAGAAGGTCCGCGCGCAGGCCGGGGGCGATGCGCCCGCGGTCGGTCAACCCCATTGCCCGGGCCGGGTTCAGCGAGACCAGGTTCCACAGCACCGGCAGCGGCGCCACGCGGTCGGCCTGCAACCGAACCATCGCGCCCAGCATGGCGGGGTAGAAGTAATCCGACGCCAGGATATCGCACAGCCCGCGCGCGATCATCGCGGCCGCGCCGGGGCTGCCCAGATGGCTGCCGCCGCGCATCGCGTTCGGCGCGCCCAGGATGATCGGGTCGCCCGCCGCACGCGCGGCCAGAAAGACGCGCTCGTGCATCGGAAACTCGGCCACCGTGGCGCCAAGATTGCGGTAATAGGCCCGGGTCTCGACCTGGCTGTCGTCATGCGACAGCATCGGGGCATTGGCGCTGCGGGCCAGCGCCGCCATCCGGGCGACATGGGCCGGCACCTCGGCCCGCCGCGCCCAGACGCCGGTCAGAAGGGCCACATACTCCTCGGGCGAGACATGGGCACGGCGGGCGTGGTCGGCCATCTTCTTCTGGAAGCGCGGCGCGTCAAAGGGCGTGACCGGATAGCCGGCCACCTGGTCAAAGGGCCGATCCTGCACCGCCACATCCGGGTGCAGCAGCATCGAGGTCGTATGGTCGTTGAAGGCCAGCGCCGGGCGGTCGGCACTGGTCAGGGCCTGGGAAATCAGCGGCTCGGCCTCGTGGCAGAAGGTCTCCCAGCGCAGTTGCAGGCGGTTGTCCACGGTCAGGCGGGGACGCAGGCGCTCCAGCGCGCGCAGGATCTGCCAGCCGGTGTCCACGCTGCGCAGGCCCGGCTCCCAGGACAGGGTCAGGGCGTGATATGCGGTGGCGATGCCATTCGCGGCCAGTTGGCGGTCAGTCTCCAGCAGCGCGGTCTCCACCGGGACCATGACGCCGGGGCGGGGCATCACCTGACGCTCGAACGCGTCGCCATGCGCATCGACGAAGGCCGGGGCAAGCAGCCGACCCCGCGCCGGGATCACCGCCGCCCCGTCGCGGGCCACGTCGATGCCGGTGATGCGCCCCGCCTCGATGCGGACCGAGGCGATCTCGACCCGGTCCTCCAGGACGACGCGGGCGCCTTCGATCAGCTCGGCCCTCATGCCAGACGCTCGGCCAGCAGGTGCCAGTGCCAGGAGCCGGGCTTGCCATGCGGGCGGTCGAACAGGGTAAAGACCTCGAACCCCCACATCAGCGACAGCAGGTCGGGCGCGGTGCAGAAGTAATGCGGGTGGATCTTGTCGCCCTCGCCCTCGAACACCCAGGTGTTGCGGCTGATCTCGCGGCCCGGGGCGGCGGCCCGTTCGACCGGCAGGCGGCGGGCGGACAGCATGGTGGCCATGAAGGTGCCACCCGGGCGCAGGACGCGGGCCACCTCGGACAGCGTGCGGCGGACGACGGTTTCGTCGCCGTGATAGATGACGTTCCAGGCCAGGACATGGTCGAAGCTGGCGGCGGCGAAGGGCAGGTCGGTCATCGGCGCCTGCACCGTGTCGATGGTCAGCCCCTTGGCGAAGGCGGCGGCGGCAACGGCGGCGGTCGCGGCCTCGGAGGCATCAAGCGCGGTGACCTGGTGGCCGTCCTCGGCAAAGGCCAGCGCGTGCCGGCCGATCCCCGCGCCCAGATCCAGGATGCGAGAGCCGGGGCGCAGGGTGCTGACATGGTCGATGGCCCAGGGCTCGGGCATGGCCCAGGGCGACGCGGCATCGGCCTTCTTCCACTCGGCGTTCCAGTACAGATGCGCGGTGTCGGTGAGCATGTGGTTCATATCAGCTTCCTTCTGATCCAGCCCGAGCCCTGCTCGACGGCGATGACCAGGACCAGCATCATCAGGATGATGGCCAGCGCCTCGTCATAGTTGAAAAGGTCGAAGGCGACCTTGAGGTCGACCCCGATGCCGCCTGCGCCCACCAGCCCCAGGGCGGCGGAACCGCGCACGGATTTCTCCAGCGCGAACAGCGAGGTGGCGGTGAACGACGGCAGGCAGGCCGGGATCACGGCGGACCCGATGATGCCCAGCCGGCTGGCCCCGATCGCGCGCAGGGCGTCCTGCGGGCCGGGGTCGGTTTCCTCCATCGCCTCGGCGAAGAAGCGGCCGGCAAAGCCGATCTTGTCCACCATGATCGCCATGACCCCGGCTGCCGGGCCAAGGCCGACGATGATGATGAAGATGATCGCCCAGACCAGGTCCGGCACGGTGCGGAACAGCGCGATCACCGCGCGGGCGGCGTGACGGACCAGCGGGTGCGGCGACAGGCGGTCGGTCGCCAGGATGGCAAAGGGCAGCGCCAGGATCAGGCCCAGGAAACAGCCGGCGACGGCCATCTGGAGGGTCTCCAGCAGTTTCCAGGCGATGGGCTCGATCCGGGTAAAGTCGGGCGGGATCATCTGCGTGAACAGGCCCGAGGGCGCGAAAAGCCGTGCGATGCCGCTGCCCAGCCGGTCAGGCGCCGGGGCCGTCGCGGCCAGCGAGGTCGCGACCAGCGCCAGCACGGCCAGAAGGGCGGCGTATTCCAGAAGGCTACGGTGCTGAAAGCGGGAAGGGGCAAGCGTTGTCATGCGGCCTCGGCGTGGTCAAAGAACTGGCGCAGGCTGGCGGCATTGGCGCGCGCGGTGGGCTGGTCCAGCGTGATCCGGCCATTGGCCAGCCCCAGGATGCGGTCCGAATAGCGCAGGGTGTGTTCCAGCCGGTGCGAGATCACCAGCAGCGACAGCCCCTCTTCGCGCACAAGGCCCAGAAGCAGCGACATCACCTCTTCCCCGGTCTGGGGATCAAGGCTGGCGTCAGGCTCGTCGGCCAGGATGAAGGCCGGGCGCTGCATCAGCATCCGGGCGATGGCGACGCGCTGCTGCTGGCCACCCGACAGGCTGTCCACCCGCACCAGCGCCCGGTCCGCCAGCCCGACACGGGCCAGGCAAGCCATCGCCTCGTCCCGGACCAGGCCCGGGGCCAGCGACTGCGCCCAGGCCCGGGGGCCGGACATCCGGGCCTGCACCCCATGCACCACGTTCGACAGCGCCGACAGGCGGGGCACCAGGTTGTGGCGCTGCCAGACGATCCCGACTTCGGCCCGAACCTGGCGCAGGGCGCGGGGGGACAGGGCGCGCATGTCGCGGCCCAGCAGGCGCACCGCGCCGGCGCTGGGTTCGATCAGCCGCACCAGGCAGCGCAGCAGGGTGGACTTGCCCGACCCGTTCGCCCCGATCAGCGCCGTGGCCTGACCGGGCGCCAGCGCAAAGTCCAGACCCTGCAACACGGGGCGGCCCGAGAATGCCTTGCACAGCCCCGCCACGGCAAGGACCGGCTCTGCCAGGGCAGAACCGGCCAGCGCCTGCAAGGGAAGCGGCGCGTTCATCCGCTCACTCGCCGACGAAGGTGGTGAACTCGGTGATGCCGATGTTGCGGAACATCGTGCGCACCACGTCATAGTCGGCATCGGTCACGGTCGGATTGAACCGGCCGCCGATGTACTTGGCGTTTTCCTCGGTGCTGGTCAGCGCGGCCAGGATGTCGGCGCCATGGTCGGCAAAGGTCTGGCGAACAGTCTCGACCACCTCGGGCGCGACCTTGGACGACGCCAGCAGGATGTCATCCGGCAGTTGCTCGCCCTTCACCAGCACGCGGAACTTCTGGTCCGGGAATTTCTCGGTGATGCTGTCGATATGCGTACGGTTCAGGCCGATCCCGGCGATTTCGCCTGCGATCAGCGCCTCGACCGCGACATTGCGGTTCAGGAACACCGGCTGATAGTCCACCGCATAGGACAGGCCCGCCATCGCCAGCAAATCCACCGGCCCCAGATGCTGCGAGGTCGAGCCGATCTCGCCGAACGAGACCATCTGCCCCTTCAGGTCAGCCGGCGCCTTGATCGGACCTTCGTCCAGCACGACGACGGTCGAGTAATAGTCCGGCCGCACCCAGGTCACCACCGGCTGGGCGTCAAGCCGGGCGTTGAACACCACATATTCCGCGGGGCCGGTCAGCACGAAATCCACCTGATCGGCGGCCATCGCCTCGACCGCGACGGTGCGGCCGGAGACCGGGAAGAACTCCACCTTCAGGCCCGAGGCGGCCTCGAACGCCGTCTTGAACGGCCCCATCTCGCGCTGCATCGCTTCCATCCCGTCGATGTCGGTGACGGCGAAACGGATGGTATCCTGGGCAGCCAGCGGCGTGGCAGCAAGACCGGCGGCCAGAAGGCCAGTGACGAAAAGGTGCTTCATGGAAGGGGCGTCCTGTTCAGGTTTCGGCTGAACCGGCGCTAGCATGGCCGAATGACAGCCCCGCGACGGCAAGATCACAGGGCTGCGACAGGGGGCGGCACGCCTTGGGCCGGCCCTTCCGGCACAGCCCCGATCAATTTGCCACATATTCCAATCTTTATTGGCCACTTCGGGTTTTTCGGTTCTTGCCATCGACCGGATCGATAAGGTTCGCCGGGATTTAAAGGGGTGCGCTGATGACGTTTTCGATGGCAATGCAACGCGGGCTCAAATCAGCCCGGCTGGCCCTTCGCGGCCTGGTCTTCGGCCTTGCCCTCTTTGGCCTCGCGCCCAGTGCAAACGCGCAATTCGTCACCTCGGTCAACCCTGTGACGCCGGATGGCACCTATGGGTTGGGAGATTTCGTGGCCTTCACGGTCGAATTCGACAGCGAAATCTTCGTGACGGGCGCGCCGCAGGTCATCATGCAAACCGGCTTTCCGGCGCTTTTTGCCGCAAGCGGCCCGCGTTCGATCACCTTTGTCTATGACACGCGGTCCGGCGATCTTGCCAGCGACCTCAGCTATGCGTCCAGCAACTCTCTGGTCCTGAATGGCGGGACGATCAACGATCCCTTCGGCAACCCGGCATTTCTGACCCTGCCATCGCCCGGCGCGCCGGGATCGCTTAGCGCCAATGCCGCTTATGTCGTGGACGGCCTGGCACCTGTGGTTTCCTCGATCGACCTGATGCAGCCAACCAATCCGACCAGCGCAACGAAAAGCTTTCGGGTGACGTTCGGCGAAGGGGTGACTGGCGTCACACTGGATGACTTCGCCATCATTGGCTCGGGCACTGCTACAGGCGCCGTTGACACAGTGCTGGCCGAAGCCGCCGACCGGTATGTTGTCACCATCTCGTCCATCAGCGGCGAAGGATCGCTAAGGCTGGCCTTGAACGCATCGGGCACCGGCATCGCCGATGATGCGGAAAACGCCTTGGGCAGCGGTTTCACCAGCGCCGCCGCTCCGGTCGACCGCGTCGCGCCGGCGGCCCCGGTTCTGACCCAACCCACTGCGATCTATACCAGTCTGGCCTTCGTGACGGCCGGCGGCACGGCTGAACCGGGGGCGCTTGTCTCGGTTCGGATCGACGGCGGCACGGCAGGCACGACACCTGCCGATCTGGCCGGGAACTGGTCCTTTTCAACCACCCTGACCGAGGGGCTGCACACGGTCTCGGCCGTTGCAGCGGATGCGGCTGGCAACCAGTCTCCGCCGTCGAACAGCTTTACCTTCAACATCGATCTTACCGCCCCGCCAGCCCCTGCGATCACCACGCCCTTCAACGGTCAGAGCTTCAACACCGCCACGCCCACTTTCGCCGGGACCACCGAGCCTTTTGCGACCGTCCAGGCGCAGGTCGATTCCGGGTCCGGATATGCAAGCGTCGGGTTCACCACTGCGGCTGCAGATGGCTCATGGAGCTTGACCCCCACCTCTTCGGTCGCTGGGGGTTCGGTGCGCGCCCGTGCAATCGACCAGGCCACAAACGTCTCAGCCTTCTCGGCCGGTGTCGACTTCTGGATAGACACCATCGCCCCGGCAGTGGTCTCTGTCTCGGTGCCACCAACCGGCACCTATACCGCTGGCCAGAACCTGAACTTCACCGTGAACTTCAACGAGGCGACGGTGGTCAACGGTTCTCCGCGCCTGGCCCTGGTCATCGGCACCCAGACCGTATTCGCGGACTATGTCTCTGGTTCGGGAAGCTCGGCGCTTTTCTTCCGGCACACCGTCCAAAGCGGGGCCAACGACGCCGACGGGATTCAGGTGACCGCGCTGGAGTTGAACGGGGCAACCATCCAGGACGCCGTGGGCAACGCTGCAACCCTGGCGCTGAACGGGGTGCCATCCACCGCCGGGATTCTGGTGGATACTGTCGGCGCCGCAGTCGTCTCTGTCGCGGTTCCAGCGGACGGCAACTATACCGCCGGCATGAACCTGCAGTTCACGGTTATCTTCGACGGCGATGTACTTGATCGGGACGATATCCGTCCCGAGGTTCTGATCGGGGACACCACCATACGTCCAACCTTTCTCAGTGGCGAGTTCAACGGCGACACGACAACGTTCGCCTACTCTTATACCGTGCAGTCGGGAGAGCAGGATCTGGACGGCATCACTATCGTGTCGCTTGTTGATTTGGGCATCGGGCCCTCGCTTGACATTGACGGCAACCCGATCGACCTGACGCTGCGCAATGTCCCGTCCACCGCCGGCATCCTGATCGACGCGGTCGGGCCGACGGTCGCGCTTTCGGCCCCGACGGGCCTGCAGACCGGCACTTTCCCGTTGACCATCACCTTCTCCGAACCCGTCACCGCGTTTGTCGCGGGCGACGTGACCGTGCAGAACGCGACGGTCGGCGCGCTGACCGGGGGGCCGACGGTCTACCAGGCCCAGATCACCCCAACCGGCGGCGATGTCACGCTGTCACTGGCCGCCGGTGTCGCCACCGATAGTTTCGGCAACGCCAACGCCGCCTCGGCCCCGCTGGTCGTTACCACCGCGTCGGCCGTGACCGAGTTCGAGGCGAATGCCGATCTGGTGCGCGAGATCATTACCGACCAGGCCGCCCGTGACCTCCGCGCCCGGATCGCCGCGACCGGGAAAGCGGTCAAGGCCGCGCAGGACCGGCTGGCCCTTGGCGTGCCCGGCGTGGACCGTGCGCTCTCGTTCCAGGGCAGCCTGCAGGCCGATGGCGTCACCCTGTCCTCGATGGGCAGTTTCGGGGCCGAGACGGGCCTTGCCAACGGCACCCGTCGCATTCTGTGGGGCGAGTTCAGCCTGAACCGCGATGCCGAGGGCACAACCTCGGCCCGCCTCGACACCACCCTGGCGTGGGAGCGCCGCCTTTCGGACGACGCGCTGGCCGCCTGGTTCCTGGGGCTGGAGGTCGGAAGCGCCGACATCGACCGCGACTTCACCGGCCCCTTGCAGACCCTGGGCCTGTCGCTTGGCGCCTATGGCGTGCAGCGTCTGGACGAGAACCTGTATCTGCGCGGCTTTGCCAGTGTCACGGCCGGGCAGAACGATCTTGAACTGTCGAACGGCATCCTGTCGCTGCAATCCGACTACCGGACCCGCAGCCTGCAGGCCGGGGCGACCCTTGCCGGTGTCCTGCCGATGGACGGCTGGGAATTGCGTCCCGAGCTAAGCCTTGCCGTCGGCCGCACGTGGCTGGGCACGCTGGACCTGACCGGCTCGGCCTATGGCACCAGCGGCGCATTCCAGCTGGACGCGGGCGAGGTGACGCTGGCCACCCTGACCTTCCAGCCCGAATTCATCCTGCCGCTGGACGGCCGCCCGGTGGCTGATGCTTCGTCCCTGTTAAGCATCGCCCCGGGCCTGACCTGCGAAAGCGTCTCAGGCGTCGAGGACTGGTCGGACTGCGGCCTCGCCTTTGGCCTGGGCGTCCAGCACCAGTCCGACGACGGCCTGGTCCGCTATGGCGCCGATCTGGACGTGACCCGCGTCGGCCCGCGCAAGGACACCGCGCTTAGCCTGTCGCTGGAGCATCGCTTCTAGCGGCGGCTCCAGCGGTCGGCAATGAAGCGGGCGGTCATCAGGTCCAGATGCGCCCCGCCGCCGTTCTTGGCGATGGTGATCTCGTCCCGCGACCCGCGCGCGTAAAGCGCGGGGTCGTCGTAGAAATCCGCCAGGATATCGGCCTCGGTGATTGCGCCGCTGGCCAGGGGGTCCATGATCTCGCCGATGTGGTGGATCGTGGTCGCCCGGCTGTCCACGAACAGCCGCGCGCGTTGCAGGGCAAGGTCGTCCACCTCGCGCATCCCCGGCTTGAACGCGCCGATCAGGTCCAGATGCTGGCCCGGCTGCAACCATTCGCCCCTGACCACCGGCGCGGTCGCCATCGTCGCGGTGCAGATGATGTCCGCGCCCTTGACCGCCGCTTCCAGATCCTCGGCCACCGGCAGGCCCATCGCCACCGCCGTTTCGCGGCTGCGGCTCCAGACGGTGAAACGCGCCTCGGGGAACAGGCTGGAATAGGCCTCGACCATGGACCGCGCCACCGTCCCCGCCCCCACCAGCAGGATGTTGCGGCTGTCCTTCCGGGCCAGGCGGCTGGCCGACAGAAGCGAATCCCCCGCCGTTTTCCACTTGGTCACCAGGTGGAAATCCACGATCGCCGAGAGAACCCCCGTCGCATCGTCGAACAGCGTCACCGCGCCGTTGACCGTGGGCAACCCACGCGCGGCATTGCCGGGATGCACCAATGCCACCTTGACCAGCGACCCCAGCCCGTCGATCCAGGCCGCCCGGTCCAGAAGGGTATCGTCCCCCCGGTGCAGGAACAGGTCCTTGATCCCGGCGCGGGGCAGCCGGTGCCCGGCCTCCAGCGCGGCCAAGAGCCCCGGCCAATCCAGATGCGCCTCGGCCTCGCGCGTTACGATCTCGGTCACAGCCCAGCCTCCCCTTCCGTCAACAGCCCCTCGGCCACCAGCCGCCGGGCCCAGCCTTGCCAGCTTTCGAACTGATGCGTGCGCCAGCCCCGCCGCGCCGCCGCAGTGATGTTGTCCGCCCGGTCGTCGGTGAACAACAACCGCTCCGGCGCAATCCCGCTGTCCGCCTCGACCAGCGCATAGATCGCCGGGTCTGGCTTCATCACCCCCAGCCGGCCCGAGACATATTCCCGGTCGAACTCGCCCAGAAACTCCAGCCAGCCCTTCGCGGCCTCATAGGAATAGCGCCCGAAATTCGTCAGCGCAAAGACCGGCACCCCCTTCCGCCGCAAGGCCCGCAGCAGGGCGATGGAGCCTTCGATCCGCGGGCTGGCCAGATCGGCCCAGCGGTCGTGCCACATCCGCACCTCGGCCGCCCAGTCCGGGTGCCGGTCGGCCCAGTCATAGACCGTTTCGCGAAACAGGGCGCCCGCATCCAGGCTTTCGTTCATCCCGTGCAGGTCAACGGCAGCGAACAGCGCACGACGGCGATCCTCGCCGATCTCGGTGTCATAGAACGCCTCGGGATGCCAGCCCACCAGCACGTTGCCGATGTCAAAGACCACCGCCTCAGGCTGCATCCGCCTGCCTCCGCATCGTTTCGCGCCAGATCACATAAAGGCCCGCGCCGCAGATCAGCGCAATCCCGACCCAGGCGGTCGCATCCGGGAAGGTGCCAAAGACCAGCACGCCCCACAGGATCGCCATCGGCATCCCCACATATTCGAACGGCGCAATCAGGCCCGCTTCGGCGGTGCGATAGGCCTGCGTGACCATAAGCCCGCCAATCCCCACCGACAGGCCCGTGGCCAGGAACACCGGCCAGTCGTGCAGCGGCGGCCAGATCCAGGGGCGGAACAGGAAGGCCCACAGCTTGTCATCGGTCGCGAGATGCCCGTCGCCGACCCACAGGCCCATGACCACGCTGACCACGATGAACCCGGCCTGCACATAGAACGACAGGGTCATGGCGCTTTCCGTCCCGCCCATGTGCCGTGCCAGCAGGTTGCCGCTGGCGTAAAGCACGGCCGAGATCAGGACCAGCACCGCCGCCGGCTGGATCACCCCCGCGCCGGGGCGCAGCATGACGACGACGCCCAGCATCCCCACACCAATCGCCGCCCAGCGCCGTGGCCCCACCTTCTCGCCCAGGACGACGATGGACAGCAGCGTGACGACGATCGGGCTGACATAGGCCACCGCCACCGCGTCGGCCAAGGGCATCGCCGCCAGCCCGACAAAGAACGTGACGTTCGAGACCATGACGATCAGCACGCGCAACAGATGCGTGCCCGGCCGGCTGGTGGCGATCTGCGACCAGCCGCGCTCGGACATATGGACCACGAACAGGATGAAGGTCATCGCGACAAGGGCGCGGATCAGGATCACCTGGTGCAGCGCATAGCCGCCCGACAGGAACTTGATCGCCATGTCGTTGACGGAAAAGATCAGCGTGCCGCCTGCTGCGAACAGCACCCCGGCGAGGGCTTGATTACGTGCCATTGGGGCAGATGATCCGGGCCGGCTGGACCTGTCTGTTCCGCCCGCGACAGGACGGGTCGCGGGCAGGCAGTCGGCCCGTGGGGTTGGTCAGGGGGCGTTCGGTCAGGGCGCCGGGGTCGGCGTTGCCTCGGTCGGGGCGGGGACGGCGGCGGTCGGGTCGGCGGCGGTAGGGTCGGCGGGGGCCGCGTCCGTCGGGGCCTCCTCGGCCTCCGGTGCAGGGTCCACGGGCGCCGGTTCGGTCGCTGGCGTGGTGGGGTCGGTGGCGGCAAGCGCCGCTTCGGCCGCAAGGGTCTCGATCTCCGCCGTCAGCTGGTCAACCTTGGCCTGCAGCGCATCCGCCCGGTCTTCCACGGCGACGCGCTCGGCCTCAAGCGCGGCCTTCTCGCCTTCCAGCGTGGTCAGCGCGGTTTCGCGGGCGGACAGTTCGGCCTGCAATCCGTTGACCTGCTGGCTGGCCTGGTAGGCGTAGAAACCCAAGGAAGCGGTGGACACCGCCAGGATCGCAAGCATCAGGTTTTTCATCGGGAAGGCTCCAGATCGGGGGCGCGGGCCAAGACACCACATGGCTGGGCCGCAGACAACAGATTTGCATGTGTGGTTGCGGGCAAATGTTAAGAAATCCTGAACGGATTTCGCCAAGTGCCTGATATTCAAAGGTTAGCGCGACTTGTCCACTGTGGACACCTGCCGCAGCACCCGGTCAAGGACGTCACGGAACCGGCTGCGGTCGGCCTTCCCGAACGGCCGGCCCCCGCCCTGCCGGAACGGATCGGCCGCCCGCAGGTCGGCCATCAGGTCCCGCGTCGCCAGGGCCATCCCCACGTTGGCCGCGGTCAGCTCCTCTCCGTTCGGCTTCACCACCCGCGCCCCGGCCGCGACACAGCGGGCCGCCAGCGGGATGTCCGATGTGACGACCACATCCCCCGGCCCGCAAGCCTCGGCGATCCATTTGTCCGCCTCGTCGGGCCCGGCCGAGACAAAGACACTCTCGACCAGCGGGTTCTGCGAGGGCCGGATGCCCCCGTTCGAGACCAGCACCATCCGCACCCGGTGCCGGGTGGCGACCGCCTCGGCCTCGGCCTTCACCGGGCAGGCATCGGCATCGATGAAGACCGTCATTTCGGGGCCGCGAAGACCTGGACCCAGTAATAGCGGAACGGCTGGCTTTGCCCCCGGATCGGCGCGTCGTCGGGTTGGTAGATCACGGCGATCCCCGTCTCTTTCAGGCGGCAGTTCAGGATGTTCTTGCGGTGGCCCGCGCTTTTCAGCCAGCTGCCCAGCACCTGCGAGGCCGACTTCTGCCCCGCCGCGATATTTTCGGCCGCGGCACGATAGCTGTAGCCCTGCCGCTTGATCCGGTTCGAGAACTTGCTGCCGTCCTTGCCGGTGTGCCCGAAGAAGTTCTGCTCGGCCATGGCGCGGGCATGGGCCTTTGCGGCGGCGGTCAGCTTGGGGTTGATCCGCAACGGCGCGCAGCCCGCCTTGGCCCGCGCGGCGTTCACCCCGGCCAGCACCGTCTGCGCGGTGTCGGCCGCACCTGGTGCCGGCAGGGCCAGCACCAGCGCAAGAAGAAGGGCCTTAGCCCAGCAGAGCCGAAGCATGAAACTGGACATGATCTTCCATGAAGGTCGAAACGAAGAAATAGCTGTGATCATAGCCCTTCTGCATCCGGAAGGTGCCCCCCTGCCGCGCGGCGGTCATCGCCTCGGCCAGGGTCTCGGGCTTCAACTTGTCGAGGAACTGGTCCGACGTTCCCTGATCCACCAGCATCGGCCCGTCAAATCCCCGTCGCCGCATCAGCAGGCTGGCATCATGCGCCGCCCAGGACGACTCGTCAGGGCCGAGATAGGCCGAAAGCTGCGGACGGCCCCAGTCGCTGGCCGTCGGGTTGCAGATCGGGGCGAAGGCCGAGACGCTGGCGAAGCGACCTGGAAAGCTCATCGCGATGGTCAGCGCGCCATGACCGCCCATCGAATGGCCGGTGATCGCCTGCGCCTCTTCGGCCAGCGGGAAGGCGTTGAACAGAAGGCGCGGCAGTTCGTCCGTCACATAGTCCCACATGCGGAAATGCGGCGCCCAAGGTTTCTGGGTGGCATTGACGTAGAAGCCCGCGCCCTGGCCCATGGCAAAGTCCGGGTCGTTCGCCACGCCCTCGCCCCGCGGCGAGGTGTCGGGGAACACCAGCGCGATCCCGGCCTCGGCCGCCCAACGCTGCGCGCCGGCCTTGACCATCGCATTCTCATGCGTGCAGGTCAGCCCCGACAGGAACCACAGAAGCGGGACCGGCCCATCCTCGGCCTGCGCGGGCAGGTAGAGGCCGAAGGTCATGTCGCAGCCAGTCGTCTGCGCGGGATGGGTGTAGACCCCCTGGACGCCACCAAAGGCGCGATTTTCCGATACGGTTTTCATGGTGAACCCCCTTGGCCGATCAGGGCGATGACCGCCGTCACCGTCAGGACCGAAGCCGCGGTGGACAGCAGGATCGCTGTGGAAACCCGTTGCGGCGCAACGCGGTAGTGCTGCGCCAGAATGAAGACGTTGCCGGCGACAGGCAAGGCGGCTGCCGCAATCGTGACCCCTGCGGCATAGCCGCCGATCCCGAAGGCCCAGCAGGCCGCCGCCACCGCCGCCGGGTGCAGAACCAGCTTCGCCGTCGAAAGCCAGGCCGCGACCTGCATCCGTTCAGCCGAACGACCGGCCAGCGAGGCGCCGATGGCAAACAGGGCGCAGGGCGTTGCCGCCGCGCCAAGAAGGGACATGAACTCGTTCACCGGGCCGGGCAGCGCGAGGCCAGTCGTCCCCCAGGCAATGCCAAGGACGGTCGAGACGATCATCGGGTTCTTGGCCAACCCCACGGCCAGGATGCGGAAGGTCTGCGCGCTGACCCGCCCTGCGCGAAGGCCGGTGACCGACATGGTCAGGATCGAGGAGAACACGATCAGATCCACCGCCAGCACCAGAAGCACCGGCCCCACTGCATCCGGCCCCAGCAGCAGCGCCAGCATCGGGATGCCCAGAAAGCCCACGTTGCCGATAACGCCGGTATGCGCCTCGAACACCGCTTCTTCGCGGTTGGTTCCACGCCAGAGTGCGACGGCCGCGACCAGCAGCCAGACGACCGACGTGCCCAGAAGATAGGCCAGCACCAAGGGCCAGGACAGGATGGCGGCCACGTCAAGATTGGCGGCAAAGCCGAACAGCATGGCCGACAGCGCGAAGTAAAACACGAAGCGGGTGAGATAGACCGTCGCCTCTTCACTGAAGAACCGGGTGCGGACGGCCGCATAGCCCAGACCGATCACGGCGAAGAACGGCAGGATTTTCAGGAAGATCTCGACCATGGCAGCGTCGTCTCATGCGCGGGCGGAAAGGGCAAGCGGGCGGGCCGGGAATCGGCCCCGATACCAGCCCCGCGCCCCACGGCGGACCTGACCGGCCCTTGTGGCAAAAGCTGGGCAGATGCGGCACGCAGGACTGTTCAGCGGGCGGCAACAAAGATGCGAACCGCGGCCCGGCCCCGGCGATGCAGCGAAAATCCAAGCTGCCACGACCTAAGTTCGCCCAGCAGGATCGCGGCCCGTCCGGCGGAATGTGGCGGAAAAGGAACGAATTGGCATCACGATTTGGCCCAACTCCGCCGGTATCACGAGAGGATGCCGGCCAAGGTTGGTGGGGCAAGTATTACCAGGTGAAATGATGACATCGGCTGCTGCAAGGATCGACGATACCGGCGAGGAACGTTTCGCCGACGAACTGAAACCGGGGACAAAGCTCCTTTACGGTCAGTTCACGATCGAGTCCTTCCTGAACAGCGGCGGTTTCGGCATCACCTATGTGGCAAAGGATTCGCTCTCTCGCCGGGTCGTGGTGAAGGAATGTTTTCCTGCCAGCTTCTGCCGCCGGATCGACAATGCCGTCGGCCCGCGCAGCCGCCAGCGCCAGGAGGAATACCGGTCGATCGTGAACCTGTTCCTGCAAGAGGCGCAGAACCTTGCACGGCTGGACCATCCCCATATCGTCAAGGTTCACCAGGTTTTTGAGGATAACGAGACCGCCTATATGGCGATGGACTATATCCAGGGCCCCGATCTGCTGGAGACGGTCGAAGGCAAGATTGCCCGGCTGGAACCGCAGGAAATCGTCGGCATTCTGGGCAAGGTGCTGGACGCGGTGGGCTATGTCCACGAGCAGGGGCTTTTGCACCGCGACATCTCGCCCGACAACATCCTCTTGGACCGTGCGACCGGCAATCCGGTGCTGATCGACTTTGGCGCCTCGCGCAAGGAAATGACCCGGAAAAGCCGGGCGCTGTCGGGGCTGCGGGTGGTGAAGGACGGTTACTCGCCACAGGAATTCTATATCGCGGGCAGCAAGCAGGCGCCCTGCAGCGACCTTTACGCACTCGCGGCCAGCTTTTACCACCTGATCACTGCGGAAACGCCCTGTTCGTCGCAGGAACGGCTGTCGGCCATCGCCAACCGCGAGGCTGATCCGCATCGCCCGCTGGCCGGCCGGATCAAGGGCTATCCGCCGGCCTTTCTGGCGGCTATCGACAAGGCAATGGCGATCTTCCCGCGCGACCGGCTGCAAAGCGCCGCGGAATGGCAGGCGATGCTGCGTGAACCCACGGCCGCCGTGGCGCTGCGGACGCCGCAGCCCGTGCTTCCGGCTGACGCCATGGCCGGGCTTCGTGTCGTCGACCCGGTGCCGGTGCCGACTGCTGATCCCTTCCCTGAAGTCGCGGCCCGCCCGGTCGATCGCGTGATCTCGGCCCAGCCCGCGCCGCGCGGCGTTTCGGCCCCCGTCGCGCCAGCCCCCGCCGCACGCCGCTTTGGTCGTCCGCCGCGCGATATCCTGATGCTTTCGGCGGCGGCCATGCTGCTGCTGGCCGGCGTCATGTCGATGCCGATGGACCTGTCCCGCCAGCCCACCGCGTCGCAGCCCCAGGCGATCGAAGTGGCGGCCCTGCCCACCGTGGCCGCCGACGCGCCCTTTACGCTGTACCGCGCCGTGCGCCTGCCGTTCCTGGCCGATCCGGCCGATCCGACGCTGGTGACGGATGTGTTGCCCAGTTCGCCCCTGTGGATGCAGCCCGGCCAGCGGATCGTCGAGGTGAACGGCCAGCCGGTGCAGGACGGTGCCTCGCTGCCGGCGATGCTGGCGCAGGGCGTGGACCTGGCGACGGTGACCGAGCTGAAGGCGATCATCGGCTATGAGGCGGCGCCCGGCGCCGATATCGTCCGCAAGATGGAGGCCCTGGCGGTCGTCGTCGAATTGCAGTTGGCCAACGGGCTGGCCTTCAACATGGTCGAGACGCCGACCGGCACGCGCACGGTCGTCGCGGCCGTGCCAACGGGGGCAGAGACCGACCTTCAGGTCGGGGACGTGCTGCTGGTCTACCGCCCCACGGGCGAGACCATCGGGACGACTGGTGCATTGAGTGCTATACTTGAACGAGAGCTGTCTGGTGGTGTTGCAACTTTCGGCTTCACCGTCCAGCGTAAGGGCAGCACGCTGGACACAACTTTCCGCCTGACGGAGGGCGCATGACGCCACACGCAGTCGGTTTGCAGAATCAGGGGAGAACACCTTGAAGTTCCTTCGCTCACTCTTCGGCAAGGGGGCAGAACCTGCCAAACCCGCGCCAGTGGCCGAACCCGGCCCCGACCCGGTGATGGCCGCGCTGGCCGAACTGGAAGTCAAACGCCTGCGCGAACAGCTTGCCCAAGTTGCTCCGACGCCCGCGGCTTCGGCACCGGCCCCTTCGGCTGAGGCCGATCTTCCGGCCGCCCGCCCCAGCCGCGTGGTCAAGCAGAAGGTCTCGCTGCCCGATGGCGCCAGCCCTTCGGTCAACATCTGGGATCTGGAAGAGAGCGACCTGAAGGCCCAGAAGCCGGCGCCCACCCCGCCGCCTGCGGCCGAGACCGAACGGCGGCGCCCGACCCGCACCAAGACTCGCATCCTGGGCTTCGACGTGCAGCCGACCTCGGTCGTGCCGCTGTTCGAAGAGCCCGAGAAACCGTCGATGCCGGTGGCCGAGGCTGCTCCGGGCCAGGGGCATGTGATGTTCCCGACGGGCTGGCTGGTCGTGAAAGAGGGCCCCGGCAAAGGGGCGGCCTTTGCCTTGACCCAAGGCGTCAGCCAGATCGGTCGCGGTGTTGACCAGACGGTTGCGCTGGACTTTGGCGACATGGCGATCTCGCGGCAGAACCATGCGGCGATCG
Source organism: Tabrizicola aquatica (assembly GCF_002900975.1). Lineage (GTDB taxonomy): Bacteria > Pseudomonadota > Alphaproteobacteria > Rhodobacterales > Rhodobacteraceae > Tabrizicola > Tabrizicola aquatica. The sequence goes on from NZ_PJON01000002.1 coordinate 75,632, forward strand.
CCTATGACCCGGCCAGCCACCGCTTTCACATCGGCCATGGCGGCAAGTCGAACCTGGTGCGGCTGAACGGCAAGCCGCTGCTGTCGACCGAAGCGGTGGGCGACGGCGACGTGATCCAGATCGGCGAGACGACGCTCTTGCTGAAAGTGCTCTGCACGCCTGACTTCAACTGGGTGGCCAACGAGGCCGGAGGAGACGGGCATGATGTGGCGATCGCGTGAGCCGCGCTATGATGTCGCCTCGGGCATTTCCCAGGGCGCACGCGACTATCAGGAAGACGCGATCACCAGCGATTTCCCGGTGGGCGCCGAGGCCGGCTTTGTCGTGCTGGCCGACGGCATGGGCGGTCATGCGGCCGGCGATGTCGCGTCGAAGATCGTCCTGACCGAGGTCTACAGCGAGCTGAAGTTCCACTTCGCCGATGTCGACGCCTTCGAGACCCGCGCACCCGAGATCCTGCGCGGCGTGGCCGACCTTGCGAACGAGACCCTGCGCCAGCACACCCGCACCCACCCCGAGACGCAGGGCATGGGCGCGACGCTGGTGGTGCCGGCGCTGGTCGAGAACCGGCTGTGGTGGATCTCGGTCGGCGATTCGCCCCTGTTCCTGTACCGGGGCGGCAAGCTGGTGCAGCTGAACGAGGACCACTCGATGGCGCCGCAGATCGACTTCATGGTGAAGTCGGGCCTGATGGAGGCCGAGGTCGGCGCGAACCACCCGGACCGCAACTGCCTGATCTCGGTGCTGATGGGCACGCGGATCCCCAAGATCGACTGCCCGGCCAAACCCTATGAGCTGAAGGCCGGGGATATCGTGGTCTGCTCGTCGGACGGGCTGCAGTTCCTGACCAATGCGCAGATCGAGCGGGTGCTGCACAAGTACCGCAAAAGCCGCTCGACCGAGATCGCCGAACGCCTGCTGGAAGAGCTGAACCGCCTGGCCGACCCCGACCAGGACAACATCAGCTTCACCATCATCAAGGTGAACGACGCCAGCACCCGCCCCAAGGAAAACCGAACCCCCCGCCCCTCCATGGCCGTCACACGGCCAAAGCGGCTGACAACCGTCGCGTCAGAGCCGATGCTGCTTCCCCTGAAGCTGAACCCGGAGTCGGAAGTCGCCCGTGAAGTGCTGGCCGCTCCGGCCCGCGAGGCGGATGCGGAGGAGGACCCAGAGGCCGAGCCTGTTGTCGATGCCGTTGCGGTAGATGACCAGCCGACCGTCACCCCGCGCCGGGTGGCCACCCTGCGCTAGGGGCGAAAGACCGACATGATCTCGCCAAGCGGTTTCTTCCGCTTGGCGACTGCCGGCACGGTGGCGCTTTCGGCCGGATAGCCGACCGGCAGGATCATCACCGGCTTTTCATGCTCAGGCCGACCGCAAAGCGGGCCGAGGAACTTCATCGGGTTCGGTGTGTGTTCCAGGCAGACAAGGCCAGCGTGGTGGATAGCCGCGATCAGAAGGCCGGTGGCGATCCCCACGCTTTCCGGGACGTAATAGTTCTTGTAGCGCGACCCGTCCTGGGTCACCCCATAGCGCTGCGCAAAGACCACGATCAGCCAGGGCGCGTCGGTCAGATGCGGCTTGGCAACGCCGGTTCCGATCGGCTCCAGCGCCGCCAGCCATTCGTCGCTGGCACCGCCCTGATAGAAGGCGCGCTCTTCCTCCTCGGCCCCTTCGCGGATGCGGGCCTTCATCGCCGGGTCGGCAATCGCCACGAAATGCCACGGCTGGTGGTTCGCCCCCGAGGGCGCGGTCCCCGCCGCAGCGATGCAGGCGGCGATGACCGCCTCGGGCACCGGACGGGTGGAATAGTCGCGCACTGAATGGCGCTTTTTCATATAGGAAAGGAAGCTTTCGGCCGCCGCCTGCGATGCGCCCTCGTCCAGTTGCACCCGGTCGGGCAGCGGTAGCGGCTGATAGCTGACCTCACCCTTGCGATACATCACCCGCCTCCGATCAAGACCCCTGCGGCAAAGACCAGAGCACCGCCAAGCACAACCTGCAAGGCCGCGCGCAGGAAGGGGGTCTCCATGTAACGGTTCTGAATCCAGGCGATGGCCCAGAGTTCGATGAACACCACGGCGATGGCCAGGGTGGTGGCGGTCCAGAAGTCCGGGATCAGATACGGGAGCGCGTGGCCCATCCCGCCCAGCGTGGTCATCACGCCCGAGGCAATGCCGCGTTTCAACGGCGATCCCCGCCCCGACAGGACCCCGTCGTCATGTGCGGCTTCGGTGAACCCCATCGAGATGCCAGCCCCGACCGAGGCTGCCGTGCCCACCAGGAAGGTGGTCCAGGTATCCTGGGTGGCAAAGGCGGTGGCAAAGATCGGCGCCAGGGTCGAGACCGAGCCATCCATCAGCCCGGCCAGCCCCGGCTGGACCCAGGTCAGGATGAACTGACGCTTGGCGCTGGCGTCTTCGTCCGCGCGGGCGTCCTCTGGCAGGTGGCGGGATTCCAGGTCGCGGGCGTGGGCCTCGTGCCCGGCTTCGGCGGCGGCGAGGTCGCCCAGCAGCTTGCGGGTCGCGGCATCCTGGGTGCGGGCAGCGGCACGGTGGTAGAAATCCTGGGCGGCCTTCTCCATCGCCTTGGCCTCGGCCCGGATCGCGTCAAGCGACAGGGTTTCGGCCAGCCAGACCGGGCGGCGGGCGTAAAAGCCGGCCACATGCTCGCGGCGGATCAGGGGTATCACCTCGCCGAACCGGGTGCGGTGCAGGTCGATCAGGCGCTGGCGGTGCTGGTCCTCTTCCACCGCCATGCCGTCATAGACCGCGGCCGAGGCCGGATAGTCTGCGCGCAGCCGTTCGGCATAGCTGCGGTAGATCCGGGCGTCGTCCTCTTCGGAGGAGATGGCCAGGGCGAGGATTTCTTGTTCGGACAGGTCGGCGAAACGGCGACGGAATGTCAGGGCAGACAGCACGATGGCCCCCTTCTTTGGAATGGTTCTAATGTAACCCGGGGCCAGCCATGTGCAAGCCGGGATTTTCTGAACCCGTCAGTTCATTTTTCCACTTGCCAAACTGAACTGCTCGGTTCAGAACTGTTTCTGAACTTGTGAGTTCAGATATGGAGATCCCGATGCCCCGCCTGATCCTGGCCCTTGCCGCCGCCCTGTCCCTGTCCGCCCCCGTGGCCGCGCAGTCGCTGTCCACGCTGCTGCCGCTGATCAGCTTCCCCGATACCGTTGTTGATCCGTCGACCAAGGGCTGCGCCGTGGAAACGGACAAGGTCTGCCAGCTGCAGGAATGACCCTGCCCTTCGCCTTGCTTGCTGCACCCGGTCCCGATGATCTATGGTCCCCTGAAGGGGGGCCGATGAACGCCATCGCAGATCACGGGGTCCGGCGCGGACGGAAGTTCGAGCAGGTGCTGGACGGGGCGCGCAAGATCTTCTTGCGCGACGGGTTCGAGCGCGCCTCGGTCGACGACATCGCGCGCGAGGCGGGCGTGTCGAAGGCGACGATCTATGCCTATTTCCCCGACAAGCAGTTGCTGTTCCTTGAGGTCGCGCGCTGCGAATGCCACCGCCAGACCGAAGAGGCCGAAGCCTCGGTCGAGGGGGATGTTCCGGTGCGCGTCGCACTGACGATCGCGGCAGAGCGGATCGTGCAGTTCCTGATGTCGGATTTCGGCCAGCGGATGTACCGCATCGTCGTGGGTGAGGGCGAACGTTTCCCCGGCCTGGGCCGACAGTTCTATGACTTTGGGCCGGGGCTGATCCATGACCGGCTGGTGCATCACCTGCGCTGCTATGTCGAAGGTGGAACGCTGCGGATCGACGACCTGGACCTTGCGGCGGACCAGTTCGCCCAGCTGTGCAAGGCCGCGATCCATGAGAAGCTGATCTTCGGCATGGCCGAAACGATTCGCCCCGAGGACCTGCACCGCAGCGTCCATGGCGCGGTGGACATGTTCATGGCGCGTTATGGGGTGACGGGCTGAGTCGCCAACCGCACCCGGGCCTGGGGGCCCTTCGGATCGCAAGCGAAGAGGTCGGGATGCGCCAGAAGCCAGGCGCGCCAGGTCTTCTGTAGCGTCTCGGAAATCTTGATACCCGTTTTCTGCCCGGCGGGCCCAAGCGAGTGGATCGGAAAACCCGCCGCCCCTGCTGCGGCAACGATCGTCTTCACCTGATCGACCATCGGGTCCACGCGCTGTTGCTTGGGTTTAGGAACCACATTTGGCTTCGGCGTCGCGGCTTTCGGCTTTCCCAGCCAATCGACCCAGAACCCCTGCTCGCGCAGGTGGTTCACAAGGGGTGCAAAGTCCCGGTCATCCGAGACGATGATGAAAGCCGTCGCCAGGCCGCGATGCGCCAGGTCCATCGCCGCGACGACAAGCATCATGTCCGCCCGGTTCTTCCCGGCCGAGGTCGGGCTGTGAGTGGCCGTGTAGGCGATGTCCTGCGCCCAGTCCTTGTGCAGCGCCATGTCGCCAAAGACACGGCGGATCGTCACCTCGCCCCGGAGGCGGGCCTCAGCCTCGACCTTGGCCACCTCGGCCCGGGGGAAATTGTCCCCGTCGATCAGGATGGCAACGCGGGGACGGGTCGGGGCGGTAAATGTGGGGGCAGGATGCATTGCAGGATCACCGGAGATAACGACGACGATCATCCAATGAAATGCGGCGGTTGAATGGCGATCAGCCGTTTTCGCGCAGGACGGTTCCGGCAAGGTAAAGCGATCCGCAGATCAGAACGCGCGCCTCGGGGGTGGTGGCCGCGATGGTGGCAAGCGCCTCGGCGACACTGGCAGCGGTCACCGCATCCAGCCCCGCGCTGCGGGCGGCGTCGGCGGTGGCTTCGGCGGGCAGGGTGTTCTTCTCGCCCGGGATCGACACCGCATGCAGCCGGGTGACGTGCGGCGCCAAGGGGCGCATGTAGCCGGTCACGTCCTTGGTGTTCAGCATCCCGCAGATCAGATGCGTCTCGCGCGCGGGCATCCGGGCCAGAGTCGCCGCAACCGCCTCGCCCCCGGCGGGGTTGTGGCCGCCGTCAAGCCAGAGTTCCACCTGCGGGGCCAGATCGACCAGCGGACCCTGGCGCAGGCGCTGCATCCGGGCGGGCCAATAGGCGCGGGACACCGCCGCCTCGCAGGCCGCCTCGTCCTTGCCCAGAAGCCGCAACGCGGCGATGGCGGCACCGGCGTTCTGCACCTGATGCGGGCCGGGCAGGTTCGGCAGGGGCAGGTCCAAAAGCCCGTTCTCGTCCTGATAGACCAGCCGGCCGCGTTCTTCCCAGACGTTCCAGTGCTGGCCATAGACCCAAAGCGGGGCGCCCAGTGCGTTGGCCTTCGCTTCGATCACCGCCAGCCCGTCGGGGTGTTGCGGACCGACGATGCAGGGCACGCCGCGCTTGATGATCCCGGCCTTTTCGCCAGCAATCTTGGCGACCGTGTCGCCCAGAAACGCCTCGTGGTCCAGGCTGACCGGCGTGATGATCGTCAACCGGGGTTTGTCGACCATGTTGGTCGCATCCAGCCGGCCGCCAAGACCCACCTCCAGCAACGTCCAGTCCGCCGGGACGCGGGCAAAGGCCAGGAAGGCCGCGCAGGTGGTGATCTCGAAAAACGTGATCTCGTCCCCACCGTTCGCGGTGACACATTCGTCCAGAAGCTGCGTCAGCAGGTCCTCGGAAACCAGCTCTCCGGCCAGGCGGATGCGTTCGTGGAACCGTGCCAGATGGGGCGAGGTATAGGCGTGGACGCGTGCGCCCCCCGCCTCCAGCCCCGCGCGGATCATCGCCTGGGTGCTGCCCTTGCCATTGGTCCCGGCGATGTGGATCACCGGAGGAATCCGCCGTTCGGGATTGCCAAGCGCCGCCAGCAGGCGTTCGACGCGGCCCAGGGTCAGGTCGATGACCTTGGGATGCAGCGTCATCATCCGTTCCAGGATGACGTCCGAGCCTTGGGTCATGGATCAGGCGCCCGCTTCGGTCTTGGCCTCGGCCGGGGCGGGCAGGTCGCCCTTGATCGCCGGGGGCTGGCCGGTCAGCATGCGGATCAGGCCCACAAGCTCGTCCTTCATGGCCTTGCGGTGGACCACCCGGTCCAGCATCCCGTGATCCAGCAGATACTCGGCGCGCTGGAACCCTTCGGGCAGCTTTTCGCGGATCGTCTGTTCGATCACCCGGGCACCGGCGAAACCGATCTGGGCGTTGGGTTCGGCGATCTGCACATCGCCCAGCATGGCATAGCTGGCCGTGACCCCGCCGGTCGTCGGATGGGTCAGGACCACGATATAGGGCAGGCCCGCCTCTTTAAGCATCTGCACCGCAACTGTGGTGCGCGGCATCTGCATCAGCGAGAGCATGCCTTCCTGCATCCGCGCCCCGCCCGAGGCGCTGAACAGCACCAGCGGGCGCTTCAGTTTCACCGCCCGCTCGGCCGCCGCGATGATGGCGTTGCCGACATACATGCCCATCGACCCGGCCATGAAGCTGAAGTCCTGCGCGGCGGCGACGATGGGGGTGCGCAGAACCTCGCCCTCGGCGACCAGCATCGCATCCTTCTCGCCGCTGGCCTTTTGCGCGGCCTTCACCCGGTCTGGATATTTCTTCTGGTCGCGGAAATGCAGCGGGTCGGCCACGGGTTCGGGCACCTTCACCTCGGTGAAGATCCCGCCGTCAAACAGCGCGCCAAAGCGGTCGCGCGGGGTGATCGCCATGTGGTGATCGCAACTGGAGCAGACGAACAGGTTCCCCGACAACTCGCGGTGGAACAGCATGGTCCCGCATTCGGGGCACTTCGTCCACAGGTTCTCGGGCACCTCGCGGCGCGAGAAGAGCGAGTTGATCTTCGGTCGGACGTAGTTGGTGATCCAGTTCATGCGGCCCTGTCCTGCCCCTTGCGTCAGGTGTTCCAGATATGCCCACGGGGGGCGAAATGCAATCCGACAGGGCGGGCCGGGCGGATTTGGCCGGAAGCTTACAGCCGCCGCCGCGCCCGCAGCGCCGCGCCGATCGTGCCGTCGTCCAGATAGTCCAGTTCGCCGCCGATCGGGACGCCCTGCGCCAGCGTGGTGATCTGGGCGTCGGTCCCAGCCAAGGCGTCGGCGATGTAATGCGCGGTGGTCTGGCCGTCGACCGTGGCGTTCAGGGCCAGGATGACCTCGCGGATCGCCTCGTCGGCGACACGGGCGGTCAGGCGGGGTATCCCCAACTCTTCCGGGCCAACGCCGTCCAGGGCGGACAGCGTTCCGCCCAGAACGTGATAGCGGCCGCGAAAGACCTGTCCGCGCTCCATCGCCCAAAGGTCGGCCACATCCTCGACCACGCAGATCTCGCCCATGGCGCGGGCGGGATCGGCGCAGATCCCGCAGAGGTCCGACGTCGAGATATTGCCGCAAACCCGGCATTCCTTGGCCGTCAGGGCGACCTGGGCCAAGGCCTGCGCCAGCGGAGCCATCAGCTGGGCGCGCTTCTTCAACAGGACCAACACCGCCCGCCGCGCGGATCGGGGGCCAAGGCCCGGCAGGCGGGCCATCAGTTCGATCAGCGCGTCGATGCCGGTGTCGTCGGCCATGTCAGATCGGCAGCTTCATGCCCGGCGGAACGCCCATCGATTCGGCCAGCCTGGCCATCTCTTGTTCGCTGCGCGCCTTGGCCTTGGCCTGGGCATCGTGGATCGCGGCCAGGATCAGGTCCTCCACAACCTCTTTCTCCGAAGCGACCAGGATCGACGGGTCGATATCCAGGCCCGTCACCTCACCCTTTGCCGTCGCGCGGGCCTTGACCAGCCCGGCCCCCGCCTCGCCCAGCACCACGATGCGGGACAGCTCGTCCTGCATCTCGGTGATCTTGGATTGCATTTCGGTGGCGGCCTTCATCATCTTGGCCATGTCGCCCAGGCCCGCCAGCCCGCCCAAACCCTTCAGCATCTCGTTCTCCGTCCGTTTCGACTGAGATACGGGCGCGACGGCCCTCGCGCAAGGTCAGGGCGTGGCGCGGAACAGCATTCGGCGCGGGGAAAAGCCCTCGGCGCGGAAAAAGTCATGCGCGGCGTGGTTCGCCTCCCAGGTGTCCAGCAGGATTTCGTCCACGTGCAGGTCCCGGGCCAGCCCGCGCGCCGCGCGCAGCAGGGCACGGCCAAGGCCCTGCCGCCGCGCCTCGGGGGCGACGGCGACATGCTCGATCATCAGCCGGCGCACGGCGGGCGAGAACAGCGACTGTTCGCGGGCTTGCAGGCTGCACAGGGCATAGCCGACAGCCGGGTCGCCGACCAGAAAGGCGGTCACGGCGGGATCTGCCAGCCGGTCCGCAAAATGCGCGGTCAGCGCGGCTGGGTCGGGGGCCGGGTAAAAGCTTTCGGGGTAATGCGCCGCGTGCCAGCCCTGCACATGCGCATTCAGTCGGGCCAGCACCGCCGCATCCTGGGGGCCGGCGCGGCGGGGCGTCATGCTTCGAACGGGTCCCAGTCTTCGTCCACCTCGGGCTCGGCCAGGGGAAGGGCGGCGTCAGCGGCCTGGGCGGCGATGGCCTCGGGGGCGCGAACCTCGGCGATTTTGGCGCCGGGGAAGGCGGTCAGGATGGCCTGGACCAGCGGGTTGCCGGCCGCCTCGGCGCGAACCTGCGCAAGGGTGCTGTCACGGGTTTCCGCGATGGTCGGGGCCCCGCCGGAAGAGACGACCGAGACTCCCCAGCGCGCCCCGGTCCAGCCTTGCAGGCGCTGTCCCAGCCGCGCCGCAAGGTCCGGCTTCGCACCGGGGGCGGGTTCGAACTCGATCCGGCCGGGGGCATAGCGGGCCAGGCGCAGGCCGGTCTCAACCTCGTTCAACAGCAGCATGTCGCGCTTCTGGCGGATCAGGTCGATCACCTGGTCGAAGGTCGCATAGACCTGAAGCTGGCCCTCCGCCAAGGCTGGGGCGGCGGCGGTCATCGTCGGGCCGCGGGTCGGAGCGGAATGGACCGGGGCCATGCGGGGCGAATGTATGGTGGCACCGCCTGCGGGCGCTCCACCTTGCAGACCGCTGCCCCCGCCCGAGGGGGGGCGGGGTTGATCGGACAGCTTTTTCACCAACGTCTCGGGGTCGGGCAAATCGGCGACATGGGTCAGGCGGATCACCGCCATTTCGGCGGCCATCATCGCGTTCGGGGCAAGGGCAACCTCTTCGATCGCCTTCAGCAGCATCTGCCACATCCGCGTCAGCGCCCGCATCGGCAGACGGCTGGCCATGTCCTGGCCGCGCGATTGTTCGTCGGGCGGCGTGGTGGGGTCTTCGGCGGCCGAGGGGTTGATCTTGATGACCGAAATCCAGTGCGTGATCTCGGCCAGGTCGCGCAGGACAGCCATGGGATCGGCACCGTCGGCGTATTGAGAGGAAAGTTCCGACAGCGCGGTCGCGGCATCGCCCCGCATGATCTGGTCAAACAGGTCCAGCGTCCGGCCCCGGTCGGCAAGGCCCAGCATGGCGCGGACCTGATCGCCGGTGGTTTCGCCAGCGCCATGAGCGATGGCCTGGTCCATCAGGCTCATCGCGTCGCGGACGCTGCCTTCGGCGGCGCGAGTGATCAGGGCGAAGGCGTCCTGCGCCAATTTTGCCCCTTCCAGATCGGCCACCTTGGAAAGGTGGGCCATCATCACCTCGGGCTCGATCCGTTTCAGGTCGAACCGCTGGCAGCGCGACAGGACGGTGACGGGAACCTTGCGGATCTCGGTGGTGGCGAAGATGAATTTGACGTGGGCGGGCGGTTCTTCAAGTGTCTTGAGCAGCGCGTTGAAGGCCGCCGTGGACAGCATGTGGACTTCGTCAATGATGTAGACCTTGAACCGCGCCGAAGCGGCCCGGTAATGCACGCTGTCGATGATCTCACGGATATCGCCGACCCCGGTGCGTGAGGCGGCGTCCATCTCCATCACATCGACATGGCGGCCTTCGGCGATGGCGCGGCAGGGTTCGCACTGGCCACAGGGTTCCGTGGTCGGGCCGCCGGTGCCGTCGGGTCCGACACAGTTCAGGCCCTTGGCGATGATCCGGGCGGTGGTGGTCTTGCCCACCCCGCGCACCCCGGTCATCACGAAGGCATGGGCGATCCGGTCCGCCGCGAAGGCGTTCTTCAAGGTGCGCACCATCGCCTCTTGCCCGATCAGGTCGGCAAAGGTCTGCGGGCGGTACTTGCGGGCAAGGACCTGATAGGCGGGGGCTGGCTCGGTCATGCGCACACCTTAGCCGGGGCCGGGCGTCAGGGGAAGGCGGAACGCGGAGCCTGGCGGTAAGCGCGCGGGGCACGGCGGCCCGCGCCAGGGGTATCGGCAAGAAAAACTTGTCGATTGCCCGTAATTCTTGATTTCGGTCCGCTCCGGAAGCCGTCAGGATGCCCGCGCACAACAAGGGGCGAACGGGATGCGGAACGGCGGGCAGCTTCTGGTGGAAAGTCTGGTGGCCCTGGGGGCAACCAAGGGATTCGGGGTGCCGGGGGAAAGCTATCTGGCGGTGCTGGACGCGCTGCACGACACGCAGGGCCAGTTTGATTTCGTCCTGTGCCGCAACGAGGGCGGCGCGGCCTTCATGGCGGCGGCCTGGGGCAAGCTGATGGGCCAGCCGGGCCTGTGCTTCGTCACCCGAGGGCCGGGGGTCACCAATGCCTCGATCGGCATTCATACCGCGATGCAGGATTCTGCGCCGATGCTTTGCTTTGTCGGGCAGGTCGGCACCGACATGCGGGGGCGCGAAGCGTTCCAGGAGATCGACTATCGCGCGGTCTTTGGCTCGATGGCGAAATGGGCGGTGGAAATTGACGACGTCAACCGCATTCCCGAGATCCTGGGCCGGGCCTGGGTGACGGCCACGACGGGTCGGCCCGGCCCGGTGGTCATCGCCCTGCCCGAGGATATGCTGACCAGCCTTACGGATGCCGTGCCCCTGACCGGCCCCGCCCGCATCGGGGAACCTGCGGCCGAGCCTGAGGCCTTGGAGGCCGCGCGGGCGATGCTGGTCGGCGCGGCGCGCCCGCTGATCCTGGTCGGCGGCTGCAACTGGACCGCTGCGGGCAAGACGGCGCTGCAAGGTTTCGCCGAGACGTCGGACATCCCGGTCGTCGCGGCCTTCCGCTATCAGGATCAGTTCGACAACCACTCGCCTGTCTATGCCGGCGAGGCGGGGGTCGGGATGCCTGCCAACGTGAAGCGACTGATCCGCGAGGCGGACGTGATCCTGGCAATCAACATCCGCTTTGGCGAGATGACGACCGACGGCTACACGCTGCTGTCGGTGCCGGTACCTGTGCAAAAGCTGATCCATGTCCATGCCTCGGACCGCGAGATCGGCAAGATCTATCAGCCGGCGCTTGGCATCCAGGCGGGGCCGAACGCCTTTGCCGCCGCCCTGACGCCGGTGCATGGCGGCTGGGCCGCCTGGCGGGCCCAGGCGCGGGCCGAGTGGGAGGCAAGCTTTGACCTGCCGCCGCAGCCCTCGCCGGTCGACATGGGTCTGGTCACGGCCCATCTGCGCGACGTCCTGCCAGCGGATGCCATCCTGACCAACGGGGCAGGCAACTTCACGGTCTGGCCGAACAAGTTCTTCAAGTTCGGCCCCAAGGCGCGGCTGCTGGCGCCGCAGTCGGGGGCGATGGGCTATGGCCTTCCGGCTGCCGTCGCAGCCAAGGTCGCCTTTCCTGACCGCACCGTGATCTGCTTTGCCGGAGACGGTGATTTCCAGATGACCTGCCAGGAGTTGGGGACCGCGATGCAGGCCGGGGCGCAGCCCATAGTGCTGATCCTGAACAACGGCATCTATGGCACGATCCGCGCGCATCAGGAACGCAACTATCCGGCCCGCGTCTCGGGGACCACCTTGCAGAACCCGGATTTCGTCAAGCTGGCGCAGTCCTACGGTTGTCATGCCGAAAGGGTGGAGCGGACCGAGGATTTCCCGGCCGCCTTCGCCCGCGCTTTGGCGTCGCGGACCGGCGCGGTGCTGGACCTGGACATCTCGCCCGAGGCGCTGACCCCGCGCCAGACACTGTCGCAGATGCGCGACGCGGCGCTGGCGGCAAAGGACCGGACATGACCGCGCAGATCCGACTGGGGGCGGATATCGGTGGGACGTTCACCGACATCGCCCTGGAAACACCCCAGGGGCTGTATTCGACCAAGGTCCTGACCAGCTATGCCGCGCCCGAGCAGGCGATCCTGGACGGGATCGACGTCGTTCTGGCCGAGACCGGGCTGGCCTATGGCGACCTGGAGATCTTGATCCACGGCACGACGCTGGCCACCAACGCGTTGATCGAGCGGCGCGGGGCGCGGACAGCCTTCGTGACGACCGAAGGCTTCCGTGACGTGATCGAGATGCGCACGGAAAGCCGGTTCGACCAATACGACCTGAACATGCAACTGCCCCCGCCGCTGGTCCCGCGCGAGGATCGCTTTACCGTCGCGGGCCGGATCGGCGCGCAGGGGCAAGAGTTGGCCCCACTGGACGAGGCGGCGCTGCATCTGCTTGCCGACCGGATCGCCGCCGGCGGGTTTGGCGCGGTGGCCATCGGCTTCATCCATTCCTACATGAACCCCGCGCATGAACGGCGTGCCCGCGAAATCCTGGCGGCGAAGGTGGCGGTGCCGATCTCGATCTCGTCCGAAGTCTCGCCGCAGATGCGCGAGTTCGAGCGGTTCAACACGGTCTGCGCCAATGCCTATGTCCGCCCGCAGATGGCCGATTACCTGGGCCGCCTGCAGGTGCGGCTGAAGGAAAAGGGCGCGGGCTGTCCGGTCTACATGATCCATTCCGGCGGCGGGCTGATCACCGTCGAAACCGCCGCCGAGTTTCCGGTGCGCCTGATCGAAAGCGGCCCGGCCGGCGGAGCGATCTTTGCCGCAGATGTCGCACGGCGCTTCGGGCTGGCGAAGGTCGTCAGCTATGACATGGGTGGCACCACGGCCAAGATCTGCCTGATCGAGGATTTCGCCCCCAAGACCGCCCGCACGTTCGAAGTCGCGCGCAGCACCCGTTTTGCCAAGGGCTCGGGCATGCCGATCTCGATCCCGGTGATCGAGATGATCGAGATTGGCGCGGGCGGTGGGTCCATCGCCTGGGTCGATGCGATGGGACGCATCCAGACCGGACCAGAGTCAGCGGCGTCCGAGCCGGGTCCAGCCTGCTATCAGCGCGGCGGGGAACGGCCGGCGATCACAGATGCCGACCTGGTCTTGGGCAAGATCGACCCCGACAACTTTGCCGGCGGCGCGATCCGGCTGTCCCCTGCCGCCGCCGAAACCGCCATCCTGCGCGGTGTTGGCGACCGGCTGGGCCTGGACGCGACCGCTGCCGCTTTCGGGATCTGCGAGGTGGTGGACGAGAACATGGCGAATGCCGCTCGTGTCCATGCGGTGGAGAACGGCAAGAACATCTCGGACAACCTGATGGTGGCTTTCGGGGGGGCGGCCCCTCTGCATGCCGCGCGGCTGTGCGAAAAGCTTGGCATCGACCGCTGCTTGATCCCGGCCGGGGCCGGCGTTGGGTCGGCGATCGGCTTTCTGAAGGCCCCCTTCGGATACGAGGCGCTGGCCTCGCGGGTCACGCGGCTGTCGGCCTTTGTGCCGGGCGAGATCAACGCGCTGCTTGCCGAGTTGAAAGCCACCGCCGAGGGATTTGTCCAGGCCGGCACCGGCGGCGCGGTCCAGCGCGAGATCACCGCCTACATGCGCTATGTCGGCCAGGGCTGGGAAATACCAGTATCGCTGCCAGACCGGCCCTTTGCCAGCGCCGATGGTGCCGCCCTGCGCGAAAGCTTTCGCGCGAACTATGCGCGGTTCTTCGGTCGGGCCATCGACGGGCTGGACGGGCTGGAAATCGAGATCGTCACCTTTTCGGTCAAGGCGCAGGACCATCGTCCGCTGCCGGACCGTGTCGAGCTTACCCTGGGCCGGACCGAGGCGGGCGCCTCGCTCTCACGTCCCGTTTTCGATCCGGCCCGGGGTGAGGCCCTGCCCAGCACCATCGTCGAGCGGTCCGACCTCGCCCGCGGCGCGCGGCTCTCCGGGCCTGCGGTGGTGGTCGAGCGCGAGACCGCGACCGTCGTCACCTCGCCCTTCGACGTGGTGATGCAGGATGACGGCAGCCTTCTTCTGATCCGCAAAGGGGTTCGGGCATGAGTGATGCAACGTTCGAAATCCGCATGCAGGTCATGTGGAACCGGCTGATCTCGGTTGTGGAAGAGCAGGCGATGACCCTGCTGCGCACCGCCTTTTCAACCAGCGTGCGCGAGGCGGGGGATCTTTCGGCCGGCGTCTTCGACCCCCAGGGCCGGATGCTGGCGCAGGCGGTCACCGGCACGCCCGGCCATGTGAACACGATGGCCGAAGCCGTCCTGCATTTCGCCGCCGAAATCGGCCGCGAGAACATGTTTCCCGGCGACACATATGTCACCAACGACCCCTGGAAGGGCACCGGCCACCTGCATGACATCACGATGGTCTCGCCCAGCTTCAAGGGCGACCGGCTGGTCGGCTTCTTCGCCTGCACGGCGCATGTCGTCGACGTGGGTGGGCGTGGTTTCGGGGCGGATGGCAAGTCGGTTTACGAGGAAGGCATCCAGATCCCGATCATGAAGTTCGCCGAACGCGGCCGGGTCAATGCCGACCTGATCCGCATCCTGCGCGCCAACGTGCGCGAGGCGAACCAGGTGGTGGGCGACTTCTACTCGCTGGCGGCCTGCAACGACGTGGGTCACCAGCGCCTGATCGCGATGATGGAGGAGATCGGGCTGGACAGCCTGGACGCGCTGGGGGACTTCATCTTCAGCCGCACCCGCGCCGCGACGCTGGACCGGATCGCCGCCCTGCCCAAGGGCAGCTGGGCCAATGAACTTCTGACCGACGGCTACGACAGTCCGGTCAAGCTGGCCTGTCGGGTCAGCATCGGCGAGGGCGTGGTGAACGTGGATTTCTCGGGCACGGACGGGGTCAGCCGGCACGGCATCAACGTGCCGATCATCTATACCAAGGCCTATGCCTCATACGCGCTGAAATGCGTGATCGCGCCGGATATTCCGAACAACTGGGCCTCGCTGGAGGCGTTCACGCTGACCTCGCCGGTCAACATCCTGAATGCCGAACGCCCGGCCCCGGTCTCGGTGCGGCATGTGATCGGCCATCTGGTGCCCGACCTGGTGCTGGGCGCCTTGGCGCAGGCGCTGCCGGGGCAGGTGCTGGCCGAGGGTGCAGCGGCGCTGTGGAACATCCACATGTCGGTGCGGCCGGTCGCGGGGGCGGCGGGTCGCAAGGCAGAGATCCTGATGTTCAACTCGGGCGGGATGGGCGCGCGACCGGGGCTGGACGGGCTGTCGGCCACGGCCTTCCCCTCGGGCGTGATGACCATGCCGATCGAGGCGACCGAGCAGACCGGCCCGGTTGTCGTCTGGCGCAAGGAGTTGCGGCCGGATTCCGGCGGCGACGGCCAGTATCGCGGCGGTCTGGGGCAGGTGATCGAGATCGAGCCGCTGCCGGGGCACGAGTTCGATTTCTCGGCCATGTTCGACCGGATCAACCACCCCGCAAAAGGCCGCGACGGCGGCGCGCCGGGGGCAGCGGGCGGGGCGGCGCTGGACGATGGCACGGTGCTGAAACCGAAGGGCTGGCAGCATGTGCCCGCCGGGCGGCGGCTGGTGCTGCATCTGCCGGGCGGCGGCGGCTTCGGCGACCCGGCGCTGCGTGATCCCAAGGCGCGGGCCACCGATCAGGTCCGGGGCTATGTTACAGGGGCAAAGCCATGAGCTATCTTGCGACCCGGCTGGCTGCGGTCCGGCCATCGGCCTCGATGGCGGCCAGCATGGCGGCCAAGGCGCTGCGGGCAACCGGCGTCGATGTGATCGACCTTGGCCTCGGCGAGCCGGATTTTCCGACGCCCCCGCATATCGCCGAAGCCGCGCATCGGGCGGCGCTGGCGGGCGAGACGCTGTATACCCCTGCCGCCGGCACACCCGCCCTGCGTCAGGCCGTGGCCGAGAAGTTCCGGCGCGAGAACGGGCTGGACTATGGCCCGGACGACATCGTGGTCGCCAATGGCGCCAAGCAGATCATCTTCAACGCGCTGATGGCCACGCTGAACGACGGCGACGAGGCGATCCTGCCCGCCCCGTATTTCGTCAGCTACCCCGAGATGGTGAAGCTTTTGGGCGGCGTGCCGGTCACGCCGGTCTGCGTGGCCAACACCGGATTCCGCCTGACGCCCGACGTGCTGGAGCCCGCGATCACGCCGCGCACGAAATGGCTGTTCCTGAACATGCCGGGCAACCCTTCGGGCGCGGTGTACTCGACGGCCGAACTGCGCGCCCTGGGCGAGGTGCTGGCACGGCATCCGCAGGTGCTGGTCCTGTCGGACGAGATCTATGAGCATATCCTGTTCGACGGGCGCGAATTCGTCAGCTTCGGCAAGGCCTGCCCCGAGTTGCGCGATCGTATGCTGATCGTGAACGGCGTGGCCAAGGCCTATGCCATGACCGGCTGGCGCGTCGGCTATGCCGCCGGTCCCGCGGCGCTGCTGAAGGCGATGACCACGGTGCAAAGCCAGTCGGTCACCTCGGTCGCGGGACCGATGCAGGCGGCGGCGCTGGCTGCGCTGACCGGGCCGCAGGACTGCATCGCCACGTTCCGCCAGGCGTTCCAGCGCCGGCGCGATCTGGTGGTGGCCGGGGTCGCGAAGATCCCTGGCCTGACCCTGTCGCCGCCCGAGGGGGCCTTCTACGCCTATATCGGCTGCGCCGGGCTGATCGGGCGGACCACGCCCCAAGGCCGGAGGCTTGGCACCGATGCGGACGTGACCGACTACCTTCTGACCAGCGCCCATGTCGCTGCGGTGCCCGGCGCGGCCTATGGCCTGTCGCCGTTCTTCCGCATCTCGACCGCGACTTCGGACGCGATCCTGACCGAGGCCATCGCCCGCATCGCCCGCGCGGTGGCCGCCCTCTCTCCTGCAAAGGCCGCATGATGACCCAACCCCGTTTCAACCGCATTCTTCTGACCGGGGCCGCCGGGCGGCTTGGCACCCATCTGCGCCGGGGCCTGCGGCCGCTATGCACCAACCTGCGCCTTGCCGACCGCGTCGCGATCAGCGACCTGCAGCCGGGCGAGGAGGCGTGCCAGTTCGACCTTGCCGACATGGAGGCAACCATCGCCGCCTGCGAAGGTGTGGACGCCATCGTCCATTTCGGGGGCGTGGCGCTGGAAGGGTCGTGGGACAGCGTCCTGAACGGCAATATCCGTGGCAGCTACCACATCTACGAGGGCGCGCGGAAACATGGGGTCGGCCGGGTGGTCTATGCCAGCTCGGTCCATGCCATCGGCTATCACGCGGTCGAGGACCAGATTGACGCCAGCGCGCCGCACCGGCCGGACAGTCTGTATGGTCTGTCCAAGTGCTTTGTCGAAGACCTGGGCCGACTGTACTGGGACAAGTTCGGGATCGAGACGGTCGCCCTGCGGATCTTCTCCAGCTTCCCCGAGTTCACCGACCGGCGGATGCTGTGGTCGATGCTGACCTTCGACGATTGCATCCGCCTGGTCGAGGCCAGCCTGACCGCCCCGCGCGCGGCGTTCTCGATCCTGTTCGGCACTTCGGCGAACCGGCACCGGATGGTGGACAACCGCCTGGGCGCCCATATCGGCTTTGTGCCGCAGGACAGCACCGAGGCCTTCCGGGCCGAGGTCGAGGCGCGGCTGCCCCCGCCCGATCCCCACGCCACTGCCGTCAAGCATCTGGGCGGCTGGTTCATCGACCTGGGCCACCCCGACGACGAGCCGGTCACATGAAGTCCAGCTATGATGTGGTGATCGTCGGCGGGGCGGTCATCGGGTCGGCCGTCGCCTATTTCCTGACCGCGAACCCGGATTTCTCCGGCTCGGTCCTGGTGGTAGAGCGCGATCCCACCTATGCCCGGGCCGCGACCTCGCTGTCGGCCGCGTCGATCAGGATGCAGTTCTCGAACGCGATCAACGTGAAGATCAGCCAGTTCGGCAGCGCCTTCATCCAGGATTTCGCGCGGACCATGCGCCTGCCCGGCGAGCCGGCGCCCGATCTGAACTTTCATCCCGGCGGCTATCTGTTCCTGGCCAACACCGCCGACCAGGAACAGACCCTGCGCGAAAACCATGCTGTGCAGCGCGCCTGCGGGGCCGATGTGGTGCTTTGGGGACCGCAGGACCTGGCCCGCGCCTTCCCGCATCTGCGCGTCGATGACCTGCGGCTGGCCAGCTATGGCCAATCGGGCGAGGGCTGGTTCTCCAACACCGGCCTGATGAACGGCTTCAAGGCCAAGGCACGGGCGCAGGGGGCGGACTACGTGACGGACACGGTCGTCGCCATCGGTCGCGACGGGGGTCGCATCACCTCGGTCACGCTGCAATCGGGTGCCGTGGTGCAGGCGGGGACGGTGGTCAACGCCTCGGGGCCGAGGGCCGCGCTGACCGCGCGGATGGCGGGCCTTGATGTGCCGGTCGAGCCGCGCAAGCGGACGCTGTTCGTTTTCGACTGCGCCCGGACACCCGAAGGCAGCGCCACCGTGAACCAGGGCCGCCTGCCGCTGATGATCGACCCCTCGGGCGTGTTCTGCCGGCCCGAGGGGCGCTTCTTCCTGACCGGGGCGCCCCCGGTCAAGGACCCCGCCGTGGACTGGGATGACTTCGAACCGCGCTACGAGGAATTCGAGGAGATCATCTGGCCCGCGCTGGCCGAACGCTCGGCAGGGTTCGAGGCGATCAAGGTCGTGAACCAATGGGCCGGGCACTATGATTTCAACACGCTGGACCACAACCTGATCGTGGGCCCGCACCCCGAGGTGACGAATTTCATCTACGCCAACGGCTTCTCGGGTCACGGCCTGCAACAGGGTCCGGCAGCCGGGCGCGGTGTGGCCGAACTGATCGTCTACGGCGGCTTCCGCAGCCTGGACCTGTCGGAAGTGGGGTACGAGCGCATTGTCGCGGGCCGGCCGTTCCTGGAAAAGGCCGTGATCTGAACCGGACCCATGGGGGACAAGGGCCATGACCCAAACGCACGCCCGCCTGCCGCCACTGAACGCGCTGCGCGTGTTCCACACGGTCGTCCGGCATCGGTCGTTCCGCAGCGCGGCGGACGACCTTGGCGTCAGCCCGCAGGCCGTCAGCCAGCAGATCAAGCTGCTGGAGGACACCCTTGGCACCGAGTTGTTCGAGCGTCGGGGCCGCGCCATCGAGCCGAATGAAAACGCGATCCTGCTGGCGCATTTCGTGCAGGCGGGTTTCGACGAGCTGGAGGAAGGCGTGCGCCGGGTGGCGCAGTCCCAGTTGCGCAACCGGATCAACGTCAATGCCAGCCCCTATTTCGCCACGCGCTATCTTCTGGACCGCATCAACCGCTTTCGCGAGATCGCACCCGATGCCGACCTGCGGCTGACGACGATGGTCGATCTGCCGGACTTTGTTGCCGATGACGTCGATGTGGCGATCCAGTGGGGCTTTGGCACCTGGAAGGGCCACGAGGCGACCTTGCTGATCCACGACCACAAGGTCATCTGCTGCACGCCGGACCTTGCCCGGCGCCTGTCGGGGCCCGAGGATCTGCGGACCATGCCGCTGCTGCATCCGGTGCTGTCGATGGACCTGTGGCGCAACGTGCTGCGCCACCTTGGCGTGGACGACCGCTCGGGCAAGAACGATATCCAGCTTCAGGATGCCGCCACCATGCGCCGGGCGACGCTGGCGGGGTTGGGGATCGGGCTGATCTCGATGATCGATGCGGCCGAGGATCTGAAGCTGGGCAAGCTGGTCGCCCCCTTCGGCCAGCAGGTGATGCACCAGATGCCGCAGGCGCAGGTGCCGGGCTTCTACCTTGTCGTCCCGAAGGCGCATCGCCGCGTCAAGACCATCGCCAGCTTCTGCCGCTGGATCGAGGCAGAGGACTGGTTGACCCCCGACGACAGAGAATTGGGCCTGCCCAACCGCGACGGCCCCGCCATCCAGGACTGAAGCTTGGCCCGCAGTTTCAGCCAGCTCCGGTCGGCGGCAATGACCCACGCATCAACTGCGCCTCGTCCCAGCCAAGGGCCGCCAAATCTGCGGTCCGGGACGGGGCATCGTCCCCGACGATGAACTCGTCCAGTTGCGGTGGCTGCACGGTGGTGGCGGAAAGCATCCCATGCACCTGCCCCCGGTGATGGGTCTGGTGCTGGAAAAGATGCGACAGCAGATCGTCGCGTCGGTCGTGCTGCACACGCTCGCCCCGGTCGACGGCAACCACCTCGTCCAGCGCGGCCGGGGCAAGACCCTGCACATGGGCGATCAGCCGGTCATCCTGCGCGGCCTGCAGTGCCTTCAGGCGGGGCAAGTCCGGGCAAGCCCGCGCCTCGTCCAGCGCCGGCCGGTCTAGTCCTCCCCCTTCAAGCGCGTTCAGGTAGAACCGGTCGACCAGCAGGATATGGTTCAGCGTTGCCTGGATCGTGCCGAAGAAGGCAGCGCGCGGCGCGTCCAGTTCGGACTGGGGAAGCTTGCCACAGGCAAGGTGCAACCGGGCGTTCGCCAGCCGGTTGGCCATCGCCAGTTTGACAAAGACGCGGACGGGATCGACCTGGGTCACGGCGGACCTTGAGCGGGGAAAAGGGTGAGAGGCTGGACAACGACCCAAGCGGGGCTCGTTACGGCTGCTTCCTTCCGGACCTGACCGGGTTGGCGAGGCGCCTGCCCGCGCCAACCTCTCGCCGGTGGATATAGGCCAAGGTCGCGCCCGGCGCAAGGCCAACAGGCTTTGCGCTGAACGCCCGGCAGGCTATGCACGCGCAGGGCAAGGGACGGGGGACCGCGATGGACGTGCGCTGGCTGCAGGATTTCCTGGCCCTGGGCGATCTGCGCAACTTTACCCGCGCGGCCGAGTTTCGCGCCCTGTCGCAAGCCGCCTTCTCGCGCCGGATTCAGGCGCTGGAGCATTGGGTGGGCACGCCGCTGGTCGTCAAGGGCTCACAGCCCGTCCGGCTGACCGAGGCGGGCGAGCAATTCCGCGACAGCGCCCGCGTCTCGGTCGAACGCCTGCTGGAGGCGCGGGCCGAGATCCGGGGCAGCCAGTTCGACGTGATGAGCCAGCTGCGCCTGGCCATGCCGACGGTACTGGCGCGCAGTGACCTGAAGCGGGTGCTTTCGGCTATCGGCCCCAAGGCGCGGGCGTCGTTCTCGGTCCTGACCGGCACGACGTCGGACGTGACGGGGCGCTATCTGGCGGGGGATGCCGATATCCTTCTGGTCCACGACTGCCCCACCGTCCCGGTGCATGAGGCATTGGCTGGCCATGACCGGCTGGTGCTGCGGACCGACCGCTTCCTGCCCTTCGCCGCCCGGGCGCGGCAGTTCGACCTGCCGGGCAGCCCCAAGGCGCCGTTTCCGCTGGTCGCCTATGCCCAGCGCGCCTATTTCGCGCGGCTGTTCGAACATGTCGCCGAACGGAACCCGGCGCCTTTGGCGTACCGCGTGGTCGTGCAATGCGACATGTCCGACGTGCTGAAGGACGTGATCGCCGCCGGTCATGGCGTCGGCTGGTTGCCGGCCAGCGCCGTGGATGACGCCTCGGGGATCGAACCGCTTGGCGGCGACGACTGGGCCCTGCCGGTGGAAATCCGCGCCTATCGCCCCCGCCGCGCCTCGGGCCCGGTGGTCGAGGCGCTGTGGCAGGCGCTGGCCGGCTGAACGCGCCCCGCATGGGCCATGCAGGATCTGCATTGGACCCCGGCCCGCAAAAGGCGCACCCCTGCCGCATCAGCATGGAGCGCCCGATGATCCAGGATTTCCGCCGCGAGGAAGACAGCCTCGGCACCCTTACCCTGCCCCGCACTTGCCTGTGGGGCGTCCATACCCAGCGCGCGATGGACAACTTCCCGATCTCGGGCATCCCCCTGCATCATTTCCCGGAATTCATCCGCTCGCTGGCCTGGGTGAAGAAGGCCGCCGCCCGCGCCAATCGCGAGCTGGACGTGCTGTCGCCGGAAATGGCCCGCGTCATTGAAGAAGTCTGCGACGAGATCATCGCAGGGCGCTGGCACGATGCCTTCCGGGTGGACATGATCCAGGGCGGGGCCGGAACCTCGACCAACATGAACGCGAACGAGGTGATCGCGAATCTGGGCCTGCTGAAAATGGGCTACAACCCGGGCGACTATGCCCATCTGCACCCGAACGACCACGTCAACCGCTCGCAATCCACCAACGACGTCTACCCCACCGCCATGCGGCTGGCGATGGTGGCGCAATGCGACGGGCTGGCCGAGGCGCAGACCCGGCTGATCGCCACGCTGCAGGACCGCGCCGCCGCCTTTGCCCGCGTCCAGAAGATCGGTCGCACCCAGTTGCAGGACGCCCTGCCGATGACGCTGGGCCAGGAATTCGCCAGCTTCGCCACCACCATTGCCGAGGATGTGCAGATCATCGGCCGGCTAAAGGCCCTCTTGCTGGAGGTGAACCTGGGCGGCACCGCCATCGGCACGCGGGTCAACACCCCCGACGGCTATGCCGAGGCGGCGGTGGCCGAACTTGCCCGCGTTTCGGGCCTGCCGGTCAAGCTGGCGGGGGACCTGATCGAGGCCAGCAGCGATTGCGGGGCCTATGTCACCTTCTCAAGCGTGCTGAAGCGCATCGCGGTCAAGCTGTCCAAGATCTGCAACGACCTGCGGCTGCTGTCCTCGGGTCCCCGGTCGGGGTTCAACGAGATTCGCCTGCCTCCGGTTCAGGCCGGGTCCTCGATCATGCCGGGCAAGGTCAACCCGGTGATCCCCGAGATGGTGAACCAGGTCGCCTTCCAGGTCATCGGCAACGACCTGACCGTGACCATGGCGGCCGAGGCGGGGCAGCTTCAGCTGAACGCGTTCGAGCCGATCATCGTGCTGAACGTCCTGCAATCCATGCGCATCCTGCGCCAGGCGATGGAGGTGCTGGCCGACCGCTGCATCGCGGGCATCGAGGCGAACGTGGCCCAATGCGAGGGTGCCCTGGAAAACAGCCTGGTCCTGGCCACGATGCTGGTGCCGCACATCGGCTATGCCAAGGCGGCGACCGTGGCCAAGACCGCGCTTGCCGATGGGGCGGGGGTGGCCGATACCGCCGTGAAGCTGGGCTTTGCGACGGCCGAGGAGGTGCAGCTTTATCTGCACGGTCCCGCAGCCGGCTAGGCCCGCAGCAGCCCTGCCATCCGCGCGCCGGTCAATAGGTCGGGTGCCAGGTGATGCGCCCAGCGCCCCTCGCTTGGCACCACGTCCGGCACCTGCACCACCACGCAACCCGCGCGGTGGGCGGCTTCGGCCCCCGTTTCGCTGTCCTCGAACACCAGGCAGCGGGCGGGGTCAAAGCCGAACAACTCGGCCGCCAGCAGGTAAGGGTCGGGCGCGGGCTTCGGGGCGCGCACGTCATCCAGGGTGACGACATGGCTGAAGGCTTCGGCGATCCCGGCAATCGCCAGCTTGCGATGCGCCCCGACCCGCCCGGTCGAGGTGACCAGCGCCAGAGGCCGCCCTGCCTGTGCCAACAACTCCTCGGCCCCCGGCTTCAGCGCCAGGCCCGCGTCCACCCCGGCGGCAAATCCGGCGCGCCAGTGGCGGTTCACCGCTTCAAGGTCCGCATGGGGCAGCGCCGCGCGGATCAGCCGGGCCGAGGTCGGCTCATCCTTGCCAACCAAGGCGTGCATGAAAGCGTCGTCGACTGCATGGCCATGCGCCGCAAAAGCCGCCTTGCCGGTGAGCATGGCGATGCTTTCGGTGTCGATCAGCGTGCCGTCCAGATCGAAGAATACGGCGTCGTACATCCCGGCCCCCTGTCGCGATGGCCGGCCTATAGCCGATCAGAGGTGCAGCCGGTAGTGGGTGAAGCCCTGCCCGTCCTGGCCCAATGACACCGGGCGATAGCTGGCCAGATCGCCCATGTGACGCTCTGATCCCACTCCGGCCGCAATGACGACCGAGGTGCCAGGCATCGGCAGGAAGCGCCAGCTTCGCGTCGGGGCCGCACCGACCGTGCCCAGACTGCGGACGTGGTCCGCCAGCACCGCCTGCACACGCTGTCCGGTGGCGATGACCACCCGGCGTTGCCCCGTTTCGACCCGCGCGCTGTTGGCGCGGTGGCTGTTGGTCACCAGAACCAGGCGCTCGGCCGGGTCCAGCGACCGGCCGTCACGGCTTAGCCCGACGATGCGCCGGGCCTCGGGGCGCACGACGCGTCCCTGCGGATCGCAGCGCGCAGGCTGGCTTAGGTCGATCGCATAGGACAAGCCCGGGATCGCTTCGAAGCTGAACGTCGGTCGGTCAGGGTCATGCAAGGGGGCATCCACAGACCCGGGCAGCACATGCCGGAAGATCGAGACCGACTGTTCCAGCCAGTCCGCCACCTCGGCCCCGGTCAGGACCAGCGCCGTCAGGGAATTGGGGTAAAGATACAGCTCAGACACATTGCGCATGCGGAATGGCCCGGCCGGAATCTCGGTAAAATTGTCAGCGCCGCCACGCCCACCCGACCGATAGGGCGAGACCGCAGCCACCACCGGCAGCCCTTCAAAGGCAGATCCGGCAAGGACCGCGCGGACATGCGCCACCTTCGCCTCGGCCACCAGGTCCAGCGCGGCGCTGGGGGCGACGGTGGCGAAATGGGTGTGCAGCGGCACGCGGGTCTGACCCAGAAGCTGCCGCGACCAGGCCAGCGCGGCGCGATGGTCCGGCCCAATGGCCTGGCGCAGAGGGGCAGGCGCGCTGCCCGTGCCGGCGCCGACAGGTGTCAGCCGGGCGCGCCCGTCCTGCACCGCCCAGCGCCGCGGCCCCGCGGATTGCCGCGTCAGGACAAGGTCGATCACCCCAAGATGGCTGCCGGAATGTCCCGGCATCACCGCCGGCTTGCCCATCAGCAGACCGCGTTCGGGGTCCACTCCTGGCCGGGCGGGGACGGCCGTGCCCGGAAAGGCCAGATGGCAATGCCCGGCGATCACCGCGTCGACCTCGGGCAGGGCAGCGAGGGCGGTCGCAGCGTTCTCCATCCCGTCCTCGGGCTCGACCGGGCCAATGCCGGTATGGGCCAAAGCCACGATCACATCGGCCCCCCGCGCCCGCAGCCGGGGCAGCCAGGCCCGGGCCGAGTCCAGGATGTCCCGCATGCGGATCCGGCCTGCAAGCTGGTCACTGTCCCAGACCTCGATCTGCGGAGGCGCAAAGCCGATCACCCCGATCCGCAGCTTGTGCGGCCGGCCCTCGCGGTCCACGACCGTCCGTTTCAGGATGGCGAAGGGCGGCACGAAGGTCCGGTCGCGCAGCGGGCTGCGACCCAGGCTGGTTGCGATATTGGCCGAAACAACCGGAAACCGCGCTTGCGCCAGTGCCGCCGACAGGAACGGCAGGCCGTAGTTGAATTCGTGGTTCCCCAGGGTCACCGCATCATAGCCAAGCGTATTGAACGCCGTGATCACGGGATGCGCGCGGCGACGGCGCTGCGCGCTTGCAACGTAATCGGCCAGTGAATTGCCTTGCAGGAAATCGCCATTGTCGAACAGCAGCGTATTGGGAACCTGCGCGCGCTCGACGGCGATCTGTCGGGCTATCTCGCTCAGGCCCCGGCCGGGCACGGCGCGATTGGCGCAATAGTCATAGGGCAGAAGAGTGGCGTGGAGATCGCTGGTGGCGATCAGGCGCAGGTCAAGTTGGACGGCAGGATTTCGGTCAGTGCAGGCGCTGGCTTCCAGATCATGGCACACGCCCTGGCGGCGTAGCAGATCATCTGAGAGGACTGACGCGTTCGGCACTTGTTACGGGCCTTCCGGGGACAAACTGCGACAAACGGCAGCACACGGTGACGAAAAGGAAACTCGTTCTACTGCAATCTTTACGCGATCAAGGTTATCCACAAGTTGTGTCAAGGTTAAGCCGAATTGAAGGAATTCAGGCCATGGTTGCTTTCTGGCCGCACATTCCGCAACTAGGACCGGGAATTGGCCAAGGGCCAACTACACATCCTGCACAATGGCGACCAGGGGGCCGGGAATATGCGAATTGCCGAAACGGTGACCTTCGGCGGGTCGGGGCTGGACCGCGCGGCGGTGCTGCGCCGGGACCCCGACCTGCTGTCCCGCGCCCTGGAAAGCGGCACGGTGTTGCCGGTCTGGCGTGGCAAACCGCTGATGCGGGGCGATGCGCCCGGCTGGCTTGCCGCCGATCACCCGGTGCTGGCGCGGGCCGAGCCGCCGCTGTTCCTTGGCCTTGACGATGGCACGCCGCGCTTTGCTGCCGACCTGTCCGACTGGTCGCCCGAGGCCGGGGCCGAGGCGGTAACGGCCGGGTTCTTCGATCCCTCGGTCCAGCATCATCCCGCGCTTGGCCCGGATTGGGGCTTTGTCGAACTGCGCGGCGTGATGACCACGCTGACCCCGCGCGCGGCCGAACTGGTCGCCACCGCCAAGGCGCTGTTGCACTGGCACCGCAGCCACCGCTTCTGCGCCACCTGCGGCGCGGCCTCGCTTCCCGCCATGGCCGGCTGGCAACGCACCTGCCCGGCTTGCGGCGCGCATCACTTCCCCCGCACCGATCCCGTGGTCATCATGCTGGTCACGCGCGGCAACTCGGTCCTGCTTGGCCGCAACGCCACCTGGCCCGAGGGGATGTTCTCGCTTCTGGCCGGTTTCGTCGAACCCGGCGAGACGCTGGAGGCCGCCGTCCGCCGCGAGGTGCAGGAGGAAACCGGCATCCTGTGCGGTCCGGTCAGCTATCTGGCCAGCCAGCCCTGGCCCTTTCCCGCCTCGCTGATGATCGGCGCCCGGACCGAGGCGCTTTCGGATGCCATCACTATCGATCCCGAGGAACTGGAACAGGCCCGCTGGGTCACCCGGGAAGAGCTGGTCCGCGCCTTCGCCGGCCTTCATCCGCAGATCAAGGCCGCGCGAAACGGTGCAATTGCGCATTTTATCTTGCGGAACTGGCTTGCCGACCGGCTGGATTGACCTGATCCTGCTGCCGCTCCGAACGAAGGATTCGACATGAAGCTGACCTCGAAGACCGACCTCGAAGTCCCGGTCTCCTTCGTCTATGCCACCCTCGCCGACCACCCCGCGTGGGAGCGTGAGGCCGTCCGCCGCGGCGCGCAGGTCGAACGCCCAGCCGGCTCGCCTGGCAGCGGTGTCGGCGCGTCCTGGCGGGTGCGCGGCCGCTTTCGCGGCAAGGAACGCAAGGTTCTGCTGCGCCTGACCCAGGTCGCGATCAACGAGATGATGGCCTACAGCCTGGACAGCCCCTCGGTCGAAGGCAACGCCCAGTTCGAAGTGCTGGCCCTGTCGCCCCGCCGCACGCGGCTGCGCGTGATGCTGGACGTGCGCCCCAAGACGCTGGCCGCACGGCTGTTCCTGAACACCCTGCGCCTGACCCGCCGCCGGGTCGAGGCGCGGTTCGACAAACGCACCGCGCAACTGGCGCAACGCATCGCCGAAGCCTACCAGCGCAGCCTGGCCAAGGCGTAGGGCCCCGGCTCAGCCGCGTTCGCGGTCGGCCGGATAGACGCCCAGAATACGCATTTCCGTGGTGAAATAGCCCAACTCCTCCAACGCCAGGGCGACGTTGGGGTCGTCGGGGTGACCTTCGATGTCGGCATAGAATTCGGTCGCGGTGAAGGTGCCGCCGACCATGTAGCTTTCCAGCTTGGTCATGTTCACCCCGTTGGTCGCGAACCCGCCCAGCGCCTTGTACAGCGCCGCCGGGATGTTGCGGACCCGAAAGGTGAAGGTCGTGATCATCTTTCCCGCCCCGCGCCGGGTCAGGTCCGGCGCGCGCGACATGACCAGAAACCGCGTGGTGTTGTTGGCCTGATCCTCGATATGACGGGCCAGCACGTCCAGCCCGTAGATCTCGGCCGCAAGTTCGCTGGCCAGCGCGGCGCGGGACTTGTCCCCGGCCTCGGCCACCTCGCGCGCAGCGCGGGCATTGTCGCTGCTGACGCGGCCCTTGATGCCATGTGCTTTCAGAAAGCCGGCACATTGCGGCAGGATCACCACATGGCCATGCGCCTCGCGCACATCCTCGACCCTGGCACCCGGCACGCCCAGAAGGTTGACGTGGACCCGGACGAATGCCTCGTCCACGATATGCAGGCCCGACTTCGGCAGCAGCGAATGGACGTCCGCCACCCGGCCGTAGGTCGAGTTTTCGACCGCCAGCATACCCAGATCGACCTCGCCCCGGGCGACCTTGTCCACCACTTCCTCGAAGGTCGTGCTGGGCACAGCCTCCATCTGGGGACGCGATTGCTGGCAGGCCTGGTGCGAGTAGGCGCCAAGTTCGCCTTGGAATGCGATGCGTCCGGCCATCCTTTGCCGTCCTCCTTGCGCAAGAAAACCGCCCGGCGGGGCGTTTCGTCGCGCGTCTACACCTTGAATTCGACAGGTGGAAGCGGATACATACCGCGCAAACCAAGACCCCGGATAGGTGAACCATGTTCGACACGATGACGATGACCAAGGCTGTGGGCGCAGTTTGCGGCTCGCTCCTTGTCTTCATGCTGGCGGGCTGGGCCGCCGACGGGCTGTACACCGTGGGCGGCGGCGGCCACGGCGAAGGGGCCGAGGGTGAGATCACCCAGGCCTATTCGATCGACACCGGCGCCGAAGAGGCCCCGGCCGAGGAAGCGGCGCCCGTCGATGTGGCGGCGCTGATGGCTTCGGCCGACGTGGCTGCCGGTGAAAACGTGTTCAAGAAGTGCCAGTCCTGCCACAAGATGGACGGCTCGGATGGCGTCGGCCCGCACCTGAACGGTGTCGTCGGCCGCAACCACGCAGCCGTCTCGGGCTTTGCGTATTCCGAAGCGATGGCTGCCCTGTCCGCTGAACCCTGGACGCCCGAGGCACTGTTCGCTTTCCTGGAAAACCCGAAGAAGGCGATGCCCGGCACCAAGATGGCCTTTGCCGGCCTGCCCAAGCCGGAAGAGCGGGCGAACGTCATCGCCTATCTGGCCGCCAACCCCTGACCGGCTGGTTCAGGACGGATCTGACGGGGGCCCGCTGCGGCCCCCGTTTTCATTTCAGAAATCGACCGCCAGGCCCTTCTTCTCCCAGTCGCCATAGCGCACGGGTTCCGGGCCGTCCCGACCGCCAAGCTCGGTCGGCATCGGGGCTTTGGCCTCGGCGGCCTTGCGACGCGCTTCGGCTTCAGCCAGCGCGCGCTGCGCGGCGGGGGGCAAATCGGTTGCGGGCTTGTCTTGGGATGTCATCGCGGGTCTCCGCTTCCTTGTGCGCCGGTTTCGGCTGATATACGCCCGATGCAAGCGACAACAAGGGGTAGGCCGATGGCCGAAGGCGTCACGGCGCGCGCCGTAGCAGCGATGATCCTGGACGGCGTGCTGGGCCAAGGCCGCATGCTGGACGAAGTGTCGGGTGGCGACCTCTCGCCCGCCGACCGCGCCCGCGCCATGCGCCTGGCCGCGACGGTGCTGCGGCATCTGGAGCAGGCCGACCGCGTGCTGGACCGCCACCTGCGCAAGGCGCCGCCCCTGTCGGTGCGCAACGTGCTGCGGCTGGCGGTCGTCGAACTGGCCGAAGGCGCGCCCGCGCATGGCGTCGTCAACGCCGCGGTCGAGATCATGCGCCAAGGCAAGCGCACCGCTCATTTCGCCGGCTTGGTGAACGCGGTCCTGCGCGCCCTGCCGGCCGAGGGGCTTTTCGTCGGCCTGCCCCCCCAGCGCCTGCCACGCTGGCTGCGCCAGCCCCTTGTTCACATCTACGGCCGCGACGCCGTGACCGCGATCGAGACCGTCCAGACGCGTGAGCCGCCGCTGGACCTGACCCTGCGCCCCGGCCTGCCCGCGCCCGAGGGCGAGGCGCTGCCCACCGGCAGCCTGCGCCTGCACGGACCGTCACAGGTTTCGACCCTGCCGGGCTATGACCAGGGCGCCTGGTGGGTGCAGGATGCCGCCGCCGCGCTGCCCGCACGCCTGCTGGACCCCCAGCCCGGCGAACGGGTGCTGGACCTTTGCGCCGCGCCGGGGGGCAAGACGCTGCAACTGGCGGCCGCCGGGGCCGAGGTGACCGCGCTGGATATCTCTGGCCCCCGCATGGCGCGGGTCGAGGCCAACCTGCGGCGCACGGGCCTGACCGCCCGGACCGTCGTCGCCGACGCGCTGCACTGGCAACCCGAAGCCCCGTTCGATGCGATCCTGCTGGACGCGCCCTGTTCTGCCACCGGCACGATCCGCCGCCACCCCGACCTGCCCTTCGTCAAGGATGGCAGCGATCTGCCCGCCCTGGTCGCGCTGCAGGCCCAGCTTCTGGACCGGGCGCTTGGTTGGCTGAAACCCGACGGGCGACTGGTCTTTGCCACCTGCTCACTGCTGCCCGAGGAGGGTGAGACCCAACTTGCCGCTGCGCTGGAGCGCCACCCGACCCTGACGGTGGAGCGGACCGAGCTTCCCGGTATCCAACCCGACTGGTGGACCCCCGCCGGCGGCCTGCGCCTGCGCCCGGACTACTGGGCCGAGAGGGGCGGGATGGACGGCTTCTTCCTTGCCCGTTTGCGCCAAGGTTAGGTGGGCGAATCGCCCACCCTACGCCCCGCGTGGCGGGAACATCCGGTAATACAGCCAGTCCGGCAGCACCTGGCTGCCCCGGAACAGCCAGGAAAACGCCGTCGGGAAGCTGACCTTGAACCGGCCCGACTGCATGTGGCGGAACATGATCCGCGCGGCCGCTTCGGGCTCCATGATGAACGGCATGGAAAAATCGTTCTTCGCCGTCAGCCTTGTGCGGATGAACCCCGGGTTTGCCAGTTGCACCGCAATCCCGGATTGCCGCAAGTCGGCATAAAGCGACTCGGCCAGCACCATGGTCCCCGCCTTGGACGCGGCATAGCCGATCGCCCCCGGCAGGCCCCGGAACCCCGAAAGCGAGCCGGTGACCACCACATGCCCCCGCCCGCGCGCCACCATGCCGGGCAGCACCGCCCCCACGGCGCGGATACAGCCGGTGAAATTGACATTGGCCATCGCCTCGGCGGCTTGGGCGTCCCAGTCCTGCGCCCGCATCGGCCAGTAGACACCGGCCAGGAACACGATCCCGTCCACCTCGCCCAAGGTCGCGGCCGCCTGCGCCACGCTGTCGCTTGACCCCACATCCACCGGCAGGGCCGTGGCCTTGCCGGGCAGGCTGGCCACCGCCGCCTCCAACGCATCGGCGCTGCGGGCCGACAGGATCAGTTCGGCCCCGGCTTCGGACATCAGGCGCGCCAGGGCCAGGCCCAACCCCTCGGAGGCGCCGACCAGCCAGTAGCGTTTGCCTGCAAAGCTTCTCATTCCGCGGCCATGTCGACAGGGCGTTCCAGCGCCTGCGCCCCGGCCGGGCGCATCGTTGCCACCAGCTCGGCCACCTTGATCCCGAACTTGCGGAACTGGCTGCGGTTGATGATCGTGCCGTTCTCCATCAGGTACATCCAGTCCACCACGTCCAGCACGTGGCCCCCGGCCTCGGGCGTCAGGCGGATGCGATAGCGCAGCATCACCCCCGGCCCGGCCACCTCGCCCCGGCCCTCGCCAACCACATCCGGCGCTGTCGCCACGATCGCGCCGCCCTGGCCCAGCGCCAGCGTCCAGGCGCGGTGCTGCACCGTGCCGCTGTCATAGCGGAACACCTCCGCCAGGGTGCCGGTATCGCCGTCCCAGCGCCCCTCCATCTGAGCGACAAAGCGCGAGCTGACGCGGCCGGTCGGGCCAAAGATCACACCCTCGCACTGGATCGGCCCCGAGAGGTGCCGGCGCAGGTCGAAGGCGGGGCCCTTGCCCTGGTATTCGGCCGGGGCCTGGGACTGGAAAGACAACAGCCGGCTGCGCAGCGCCATCAACATGATGACGATCAGCGCGCCGAACAGGGCCGAGAGGATCGAGGTCACGGTGTGGCTCCATTGGGGTCAGGCAGTCGCGTGACGGCCAGCATCGCGATGGCTGTCAGTTTCAATACGCAAGGCAGGCCCGCATAGATCAAAGTCAGTGTGGAAAGGGCGTTTTCCGTGTTTTCCAGGCCCGGACGAAAACCCACCGACTGCAACGCCGGCAGGATCGTCAGCGCGGCCAGCGCCAGCGACAGCTTCGAGACGAAGGACCACAGCCCGAAGGCCGCCGCCTCGGGCGTGCCCTGCTGCGCCAACCGTTGCGCAAAGATCGCCGGAAGCAGCGTCAGGTCCGCCCCCAGCGCCGCGCCCGAGGCCGCGCAGATCACCGCAAAGGCCAGCCCGTCCCCCGACCCCAGCGCCAGTGTCCAAAGGAAGGCCGCAATGGCCAGAACCATCGCCGCCAGCAAGACCGGGCGCGGGCCGTGGCGACGGGCCAGATGGCTCCAGACCGGGGTGGAGAGCGCCGCCGCCAGGAAGAACAGCAGCAGAAGCGGCCCCTCCCAACCCGGCAGGGCCAGCCGGCTTTCGACAAAGAACAGGAACAGGGTCGAGGTTACGGCCACCGGCGCGGCATTCAGAAGCGCGATCAGCAGCAGGCGCCGGGCCAGCGGATCGGCCAGGGCGGGGCGGAACAACTCCCACGGATGGGCGACGGGTTCGATCACGCCGCCCCGCCACTCACGCCGCATGGCAAGGACCGCAAGCACCGCCACCAGCGCGAAAAGGCCGGCGAAGGCGGTGAAAGGCCGGTCGGTCGCCGCCGCCAGCGCCACCGGGGCCACGGCCGCCAGGCAGACGCCCAGCAGTGACCCGCCCTCGCGCCAGCCGGCCAGGCGCAGGTGCCCTTGCGGGCCAAGCGTTCCGGCCTTGGTCACACCCTCGGCATAAAAGCAGATCGTCAGGAAGGAAAACGCGCTGAACAGCCCGGTCAGGCACAAGGCGAACCAGCCCAGCGCCGGGATTGGCGGCGCCACCGCGAAAAGCCCGCCCAGCGAGACGACCATCACGGCGACCGCCAGCGCCACGCCCAGCCTGCGGCGGGGCCGCGTCGCCTCGGCCAGCCAGCCCAGCAACGGGTCCTGCACCACGTCGATCAACCGCAACCCGGCCAGCACGAACCCCAGCGCCGCCAGCGACACGCCATATTCATCGACGAAGAACTTTGGCGCGTGGATATAGATCGGCAGCCCGGCCATGGCGATCAGGGCCGCGAACAGCGACCAGGCCGGCAACCGGGTGGTCGGCGTCACTGCGACACGTCCTCGGCCGGCGGGGTCGGGCGGTGATGGAACCTGACCCGTTTCCACCACAGCTTCAGCGCCTGCCAGTGGATCAGCGCCAACACCCGGCGCGAGCCGAAGGGCCGCCGCAGGGCCGAGGCGAGTATGCCCGCATTGGTCAGCGGCAGGCGCGGGCCGATCAGGTTGGTGAACAACCCCCCGCCCGGCGTGGTGTAGTCGATCCAGATCCCGATCCGGTCCGGCCGGATGTCAAAGCGGAAGTCATAGCGCCCCTCGACCGGCTGGAACGGCGAGACGTGGAAGATCTTGGTCGCGGTCAGCGTATCCTCGCGCGTGATGGGCGCGCGGTCGGGGCGGTGGCACAGATAGGAGTGGCGGTCGCCATAGGTGTTCGTCACCTCGCTGATCACCGCGCGCAGATGGCCCAGATGGTCATAGGCCAGCCAGAAGCTGACCGGGTTGAACACATGCCCCAGCAGACGGGGCTGCGCCAGCAGCAGCACCCGGTCCGCCGCCAGCCCATGCGCCGCCAGCACCTCGCGGGCCCAAGGCAGGCCCCGTCCCTGGCCCGGCGCGCCGCCATGGTCCAGGTCGTGCAGCGACATCAGGTTGCCCCGGTTGCGCCCGAACAGGCGAGGACCCTGCGACCGCTCGGGGTCCAGCAGCACATAATCCACCGAATAGCGGAAGGCATTCTTCACCGGGCCCTTGCGGCCGTGGAACGTCTCTGCCCGGACCCGCTGGACGCCTGTCATGCCACCAACCGGAAGCGTTGCCGCTCCTCCATCGCTTCGACCACATCGACGGCCGAGGCAAAGCCGTCCTCGTGAAAGCCGTTGCGCATCCAGGCGCCACAGAACCAGGTGTTTTGGCCACCGTTCATCGCGCGGATCCGGTCCTGCGCAGCAAGGGCCGCCACATCGAACACCGGATGATGGAAGGTGTTCACGTCATGGATCAGCTCGTCCCGGATCGGCCGGGTGGTGTTCAGCGTGACGAACAGCGGATCGTCCTGCGGGATCGGTTGCAGGCTGTTCATCCAGTAGGTCAGGTCGATCCGCTCTCCCGGCCCCGACTTCGGTTCGACATAGGACCAGGACGACCAGACCTTGCGCGACTTCGGCATCAGGCTGGCGTCGGAATGCAGCACGGCCTCGTTCGGCTGATAGCGGATATCGGCCAGCGCCCCCGCCTCGGCCGGGGTCGGATCGGCCAGCATCTTCAGCGTGATGTCCGAATGGGTGGCAAAGACCACATCGTCGAACAACTCCCACTCGCCACCCTCGGCCCGCACCAGGACCGAGCCCGCCTCGCGTCGCACGCCCGCAACCGGGGTGGCGGTGCGGATATGCACGCCCTGCGCGACCATCGCCGCCTCCAGCCGCCGGACATATTCGACCGAGCCACCCTTGACGGTGTACCACTGGTGCTGCCCCTCGTAGTCCATCAGCGCATGGTTGCGGAAGAACCGAACCAGCGCCTGCGCCGGGAAGTCCAGGATGCCTTTCGTCGGCGTGGACCAGATCGCGCCCGAGAACGGCGTGATGTAATGATCGCGGAACCAAGGGCCGGTGCCCAACTTCTCCAGCAACGCGCGGATCGTCATGGCGGGATCATTCGCCACCGCTTCAGCGTTGCGGTTGAAATGCATGATGTCGGTCAGCATCCGCAGGAAGCGCGGGTCGAACGCGTTCTTCCGCTGCGCAAAGACCGTGTCCATCGAGGCCAGGCCGTATTCCAGCGCCCCGCCCCGGATCGACGCGCCAAAGGACATGCTGCTTTCCACCACCGGCACGGCCAGCTTTTCAAAGAGCCGCACCAGATGCGGATAGTTTACCCGGTTGAACACGATAAACCCGGTGTCCACCGGCTGGTCCTTGCGCTTGCCAGCGATCACCGTGCGGGCGTGGCCACCCAGCCGCGGCTCGGCTTCGAACAGGACGACTGAAGCACGGTCTGCCAGCAAATGCGCCGCGGCCATTCCGGAAATCCCCCCCCCGATGACTGCAACGCGGCGGAGAGGCTGGCCCAGATGTTCAAACGGCATTTACGGCAGGTTCCTTTGAAGATTTGCAATGGTTACGCAGGACGCACCCAGTCGGATCACCCATCCGCATCCTTGCATGGCGCTCGGCGCACCGCGACTGCAAAGCCCGCCACTGTCCAAGATTCCGCGGATGTGTTGTAAGGAAAAACTGACAGCCCGCCCTTGACCGCCCGATAAGCCACTCCAGATCGCCATCCAGGTGATCCGACGCGATCCTGCCTGCGTATCAAATGTCATGATGCTTGATGCCAGCAGAGCCGCTATGACGGGGCAAGCCGGTCAACCGCACCTTCGGGATGCGGTCGTAAGGAATGGTTTGCACCGGAAGAAGGACGGACTGGTGGCGAAGGAGACGGAAGAGACGGACTGGGCGGGCCTTCTGCTGAAGGTGCGCGACCATCAGGACAGGGCGGCCTTTGCGGCGCTGTTCCGGCACTTTGCCCCAAGGGTAAAGGCCTTTCTGATGAAGTCGGGCGCCGGCGCTGCCCTGGCCGAGGAATGTGCGCAGGACGTGATGGCGACGCTTTGGCAAAAGGCGCACCTGTTCGATCCTGCCCGGGCCAGCGTGTCGACCTGGGTCTACACGATCGCCCGCAACCGGCGAATCGACGCCCTGCGCAAGGCGCGCCGGGCCGAGCCGGAGGAATTGGATTGGGGCCCCGAGCCAGAGCCTGATCAGGCCGAGGTGCTGGAAGCCCAGCAAGAGACGGAACGGTTGGGACGCGCGCTTGCCGCGCTGCCTGGGCCACAAAGGACACTGATCGAACGCGCCTTCTACGGCGACCTCTCGCACAGCGAGATCGCAGCCGAAACCGGGCTTCCCCTGGGGACGATCAAATCGCGGATTCGGCTGGCGCTGGACAAGCTGCGCCACCAGATGGGTTGAAGGACGAAGTAGGGACATGACGATACGCCACCATCTCTCGGACCAGCTCTTGATGGGCTACGCAGCCGGCCAGCTGCCCGAGGCGTTCAACCTGGTCGTCGCAACCCATGTCTCGCTCTGCGACGAATGTCGGGCCCGACTTGCCGCGTTCGACGCGGTCGGCGGCACGCTGCTGGAGCAGGCGGACGAAATCGCGATGGGCGAGGATGCGCTGGCCCGGACGCTGGCCCGGATCGAGGGGCTGCCCCAAGCCACCCGGTCGGAACCGCTGAAGCCTGCCGGGATCTTCCCGGCCCCGCTGGCCGACTATATCGGCGGCGACCTTTCGGCGGTGCGCTGGCGCAAGGTCGGCGGCGGTGTGCGTCAGGCGATCCTGCCCACCGGCCGCGATGCCTCGGCCCGCCTCCTCTACATCCCCGCCGGCACGGCCGTCCCCGACCACGGCCACCGCGGGATGGAGTTGACGCTGGTCCTGCAAGGCGCCTTTGCCGACGAGAACGACCGCTTCAACCGCGGCGACATCGAAATCGCCGACGAAGAGATGGAGCATACCCCGGTCGCCCTGGCTGGCCAGGATTGCATCTGCCTTGCCGCCACCGATGCGCCCCTGCGGTTCCGGGGCCTGCTGCCGCGCCTGGCGCAGCCGCTGCTGCGGATCTAAAGACCGAACAGGCGCACCGCGATCACCGACCCCTCGCCCCGCACCCGTGCGGGGCCTTCGGTCAGGATCAGATCGTCGCGGTTCACGGCCTCGCCGTTCACCAGACACGGGCCCAGCGTGTAAAGCGCCAAGGCTCCGCCGGCTGGCAGGTCCGTGTGCTGCACTACCGCGACCTCGGGTTGCGGCAGGCCCCGGGCGGTCATTACGTTGAAATCCTCGGACGGTTCGCCATTGGTTTCGGTTGCCGTCACCGGAATGTCGCCGGGGAAGGTCACGGGTTGCAGAGGCGCGCAGTGCAGGTCGATCCCCGGCCCCGTCAGCCGGAAGCCCGGCCCCGACAGCACCGTAAGGTTCCGCTCGATCCCCGGAAACAGCGAGAATGGTCCATCCTCGACCACCGAAGCCCGCGACAGGCGCACCAGAAGCTGATCGTCCTGATCGAACCGCCACAGCTCGGTCGTCGTGCCGCGCCCGTTCTTCCAAAGCTGGCGGTTATAGTTGGCGGGCGTCAGAAGGATCATTCTGCCGCCCCGATCACCTTTGCGGGGGTGTCCGGTGCCAACTCCTCGAAGTCGAAATTGTCCAGCCTGCGGGCGCGTTTGGTGGCCTTGTCCGACGATATCTTGATCTCTTCGATATCCTTCGCCGCCTGGCCGAAATGGCGGTCCAGATTCTCCACCCGCGTTCCCAGCCGTTCCACATCCGCGAAAAGCAGCGACAATTCCTTGCGGATCGCCCCGGCCTGTTCCCGCATCCGCGCGTCCTTCAGCACCGCCCGCATCGTGTTCAGCGTGGCCATGCAGGTGGTGGGCGAGACGATCCAGACCTTGACCGCGAACCCCTCGCGCACCAGGTCGGGGAAATTGGCGTGCAGTTCCGCGTAGACCGCCTCCGAGGGCAGGAACATCAGCGCGCCATCCGCCGTCTCGCCCTCCAGGATATACTTCTCGCTGATCGCCCGGATATGCGCCCGCACCGCCGTCCGCATCATCTGCGCCGCCTCTTGCAGCAGACGCGGAGAATCCGCCCGCCGCAGCGCCTCATAGGCCTCCAGCGGGAACTTGGCGTCGATGACGATGGGGCCGGGCGGGTTCGGCAAGTGGATCAGGCAGTCCGCGCGCTTGCCGTTACTAAGCGTCGCCTGCATCGTGTAGGCGTCCTTGGGCAATGCCTTCTGCACGATGTCATGCAGCTGGATTTCCCCGAACGCGCCGCGGGTCTGCTTGTTCGACAGGATGTCCTGCAAGGACAACACATTCCCCGACAGCTTCTCGATATTCGCCTGCGCCTTGTCGATCGTCTCCAGCCTTTGCTGCAGGTCCCCCAACGACCGCGCGGTGCGGGTGGAGGTGCCGTGCAACGCCTCGGTCATCTGGCGCTGCACCTCGGCAAGGCGCTGTTCCATCACCTGCAGCATCGCCGTCTGACTGACCGCCTGCGCCTCGGAAACGTGGTGCAGGCCCCCCGCCAACCGCTCTTGCCCGTCGCCCAACTGCTGCAAGCGGCTGGACAGCCAGCCGATTTCCCGCAGCAAGGGCTCCGCCGCCGTGGCCGACCGACTGACGCTGCGCAGGATCAGAAGGAGAAGCGCCAGCAGCACCAGCGCCACCGCCCCCAGAAGCAGCACCTCGGGGTCGTTCCACTGATAGGTCTGACCAAACAGCGTGATCATCGGCGACCGAACAGGCGTTCAATGTCGTGGAGGCTGAGTTCCACATAGGTCGGCCGCCCGTGGTTGCACTGGCCGGACAGGGGCGTCGCCTCCATCTCGCGCAGAAGGGCGTTCATCTCCTCGGGGCGCATCTGGCGGCCAGAGCGGACCGAGCCGTGGCAGGCCATGCGCGACAGGATCGCGTCGATCTTGGCGCGGACCAACTGGCTATCGCCAGAGTCGGCCAGTTCGTCCAGGATGTCGCGGATCAACGCCGCGCCGTTGACCGGGCCAAGGATGGCGGGCGTCTCACGAATGGCCACGGCGCTGCCGCCGAAGGGTTCGACCCCCAACCCGACCTCGGCCAGCGCGGGGGCGGCGTCCAGCAGGCGGGCGGCGTCGGTCGGCGACAGTTCCACGATCTCCGGGATCAGCAGGGCCTGGGCGCGGATGCCGGTCTCGGCCATCTGGCGTTTCAGACGTTCATAGACCAGGCGTTCATGCGCGGCGTGCTGGTCCACGATCACGATGCCCGCGGCGGTCTGGGCGACGATATAGTTTTCGTGCAACTGCGCGCGGGCGGCTCCCAAGGGATGCTCCTCGTTCGGCTTCGCCTCCTCCTCGCGGGGGGGGGCGAAGGCGGCGGCCTGGGGGGCCTCGGCAAAGCCGGGGGCCTGGAAAGCGAAGGCACGGGCGAAACTGGCGGGACTTGGACGGTCCATCTGATAAACTCGCGCGGGCTCCGGGCGGAAGGCGTCCAGCGTCGCCGCGCCCACGGTGGATGAGGCGCGGTGCCCCGCCCCGGTCAGCGCCGATTTCAGCGCCGTGATGATCAGCGACCGTGCGGCGTCAGGTTCGCGGAAGCGGACCTCGGCCTTGGCCGGATGCACGTTCACGTCAACACGCTGCGGGTCGGCGATCAGGTTCAGCACCGCTGCCGGGTGGCGGTCGCGGGACAGGACGTCGAAATAGGCCGCCCGCAGCGCCCCATACAGCATCCGGTCCAGCACCGGGCGACCGTTGACGAACAAGTACTGCTGCGCCGACGATCCCCGCGAATAGGTCGGCAGCGCGGCATAGCCCTGCAGGCGCAGCCCCTCACGCTCGGCATCGATCCGCAGCGCGTTGTCGGTAAAGTCGCGGCCGATCACGCCGGCCAGGCGGGATTGCAGGGCATCGAACAGATCGCCACTGGCCGGATCAGCGCGGAACAGGGTCCGCGCCTCGCCCCCGGTCACGTCGCGCAGGGTAAAGCCGACCAGCGGTTCCGCCATCGCCAGACGGCGGATCACCTCGGTCACCGCCTGCATCTCGGCCCGGTCCGAGCGCAGGAACTTCAGCCGCGCGGGCGTGGCAAAGAACAGATCGCGCAGTTCGACAACCGTGCCCCGCGTCAGCGCCGCCGGGCGCACGGGGGACAGCCGACTGCCCTCACAGGAAATCTGCGCCGCCTCGCCCTCGGCCCGGCTGGTGATCGTCAGCCGCCCCACCGCGCCCAGCGAGGGCAGCGCCTCGCCGCGAAAGCCGAAGCTGCGGATATCCAGCAGGTCCGACCCGTCGATCTTGGACGTTGCATGGCGTGACAGGGCCAGCGGCAAGTCATCCGCCGTCATCCCGCAGCCGTCATCCGTGACCCGGATCAGCGTCTTGCCACCATCGGCGATATCGACCTGGATACGCCCCGC
Organism: Tabrizicola aquatica; assembly: GCF_002900975.1. Classification (GTDB taxonomy): domain Bacteria; phylum Pseudomonadota; class Alphaproteobacteria; order Rhodobacterales; family Rhodobacteraceae; genus Tabrizicola; species Tabrizicola aquatica. Next base: position 115,636 of record NZ_PJON01000002.1, read on the forward strand.
CCCGGCATCCAGCGCGTTCTCGACCAACTCCTTCACCGCCGAGGCGGGACGCTCCACAACCTCGCCCGCCGCGATGCGGTTGATCGCGGCCTCGTCCAGTTGGCGGATCACCGGACGGCCCTGGGCGCCCGTTATCTTGGGGGTGTGAAGCGTCATGCCCCCATCTGTAGCAGGCAGCCCCGAGTCGGGGAAGAACGAAACCGGATTTGTCCTGCCGGGACTTGCGCTTTCGCGGCCCGGTGTCATATCGACGAAAAAACGGGGGACAGAATGCAGGACATGCTGGCGCTGGCGGGTGCCAATCTTCTGACGCCGATGATCCTGTGCTTTGCCCTGGGCCTTTTTGCCGCCCTGGCGCGCAGCGAATTGACCATCCCCGAGGCGGTGGCCAAGGGCATGTCGATCTACCTTCTGTTCTCCATCGGGTTCAAAGGTGGCGTCTCGGTCGCCGACCACGGGCTGGACGCCCGGCTGATCGCGGCGCTGGTGGCCGGGGTCGTGCTGTCCTTCATCCTGCCCTTCGCGGCCTTCGCGCTGCTGAAGGGGATGACGCGTCTCTCGCCCACCGACGCCGCCGCCGTCGCCGCGCATTACGGCTCGATCTCGATCGTGACCTTCGTCACCGGCTCCTCCGTTCTGCAAGCCGCCGGCATCGCGGCCGAGGGCTATATGGTCGCCGTCGCCGCCGCGATGGAAGCGCCCGCCATCATCTCGGCCCTTTACCTTGCCACCCGGGCCGGTGGCCGGGCCGAGAAGATGGACGCCGACCTCTGGCGCGAGATCCTGCTGAACGGCTCCATCGTCCTCTTGGTCGGGTCCTTCCTGATCGGCCTGATCACCGGCCAGCCCGGCATGGCCCGGATCGAGGCGTTCATCGTCGCGCCCTTCCAGGGGGTGCTGTGCCTGTTCCTTCTCGACATGGGGCTGGTCGCGGGCCGGGGGATGCGGAACGCCAAGGGGGTGCTGACTGCCGGGGTGCTGGCCTTTGGCCTGGTCATGCCGGTGGTCGGCGCGGGCTTCGGGCTGGCGGCGGGGCTTCTGCTGGGCCTGTCGACCGGAGGCGTCGCGCTGATAATGGTTCTGGCGGGCTCGGCCAGCTATATCGCCGTGCCCGCCGCGATGCGGGTGGCGCTGCCGGATGCGAACCCGTCGATCTACCTCACGCTTTCCCTTGGCGTGACGTTTCCGTTCAATCTGGTCATCGGTATCCCGGCCTGGGTGGCCGTGGCGCAGGCGGTAGGGGGCTGACAATGCAGACTCACAAGGCGAAGCGGGTGGAGATCATCATCGAGGCCCCGATGGAGGGCCGGCTGACGACCGCGCTGGAGAAGGCGGGGGTAACCGGCTTTACCGTGCTGCCGGTGCTGGGCGGGTCGGGCCGGTCGGGCCGCTGGACGCGTGAGGGGCAGGTCGGCCGCAGCGGCATGGTCTCGGTCGTCTGTCTGGTCCGGCCCGAGAAGCTGGACACGCTGCTGGAAGCGGCCTTCGCGGTGGTGGACCGGCATATCGGCGTGATCGGCGTCACGGATGCAGAGGTTCTGCGGGCCGAACGGTTCTGACCTGTCCACGCTGGTCAGAAAAGCGGCCCTTTCATAATCAATAGGTTGCCCATGGCCGTTTACCAGGCATTCACCAGATCTTGCGCTCTGGCCGGGATGCTGCTTGCCGCACTGGCCCCCGCACCGCTGCGGGCCGATGGCTTCGACCGTCTGGGCTGGTTCCTGGCTGGCGCGATCAACCGGCTGGACGCGGGCGGAGCGTTGGATGTCACGGACTACACCTGTGAAACCCAGATGCCGGGCCTACAGCTTTGCACTGATCCTGCGACTGGCCTTTCCTTCCTGCACCTGCCGTCGCCGGGCGGGGCGAATGTCAGCTTGACGGTGGTCAAGGGCACCGCCCAGGACGGCCCGGACCCGGCTCTGCCCGACCAAGCCAGCGCCGATCGCCTGCTGGCTGCCGTCAAGGCGCTGCCCGAGACTGATTTGGCCGGGCTGGACCGCTGCGCCCTTCTGGAAAAGGCCGAAGATACGGACGGCCTGGTCCTTGGCATCAAACCTCCAAAGGGCGGGTATCCGGTCTATCTGGTCTACGGCGGACTGGACGATCAGGCGCGGGCCACGCTGGCCCAGCCGGGCGGCGAGGGCGAGACTCTGTCGGGGCTACTGCTGGTCACCCTCACGGACGCAACCTGCACCCCGCCCCCGTGACGCCTGACACGGGCTGGCGCGGTGGTCCTGTCCTGCTAGACTGAAAGCGATCTGTCGGGAGAGGCGATATGCAGGGGACGGGGCGTCGGGTGCTGCTTCTGGGCGGAACCGGGACCATCGGCCGCGCCACGGCGCAGGCGCTGCGCGAGGCAGGGCAAAGCGTCACCGCACTGGTCCGGCCGGGGTCCGATGCGACACTCCTGCCCGGTTGCGACCGGATCGAGGGGCAGGCCACCGACCCGGCCGACCTTGCCCGCGCCATGACCGAGGCGCAGCCGCAGGCGGTCGTCTCGACCCTTGCCAGCCGCACGGGTGCCCCGGCGGAGGCCTGGGCCGTCGACCACGCCGCCCATTCCGCCGCCCTGCGCGCCGCCGTGGCCGGGGGCGTCCAGCACTTTGTCCTGCTTTCGGCAATCTGCGTGCAAAAGCCGGCGCTGGAGTTCCAGCGGGCGAAACTGGCCTTCGAGGCCGAGTTGCGGACCGCACCGCTGGACTGGTCCATCGTGCGGCCCACGGCCTATTTCAAATCGCTGTCCGGCCAGGTGGCGCGGGTGCAGGCGGGGCGGCCCTATCTGGTGTTCGGCGATGGCCGGATCACCGCCTGCAAGCCGATCTCGGACCGCGACCTGGGGCGCTATCTTGCCCTGTGCCTGACCGATCCGCAGAAACGGAACCGCGTCCTGCCCATTGGCGGGCCGGGGCCGGCGCTGACCAACCTGGATCAGGCCCGGATGCTGGAGCGTCTGTTGGCCCGCCCCATCCGTGTCCGGCATGTGCCGGTGGGCGTGATCGATGCGATCATCGGCGGGTTAAGCGTCGCGGGCCGGCTGGTCCCGAAGCTGGCCGCCAAGGCGCAACTGGCGCGGATCGGGCGCTATTACGCGACCGAATCGATGCTGGTCTGGGACGGCAGCCGCTATGATGCCGAGGCCACGCCCGAATTCGGCACCGACCGGCTGGAGGACCATTACGCCGCCATGCTGCGCGGCGAGGCGGGCGACGACCGCGGCGCGCACGCGGTGTTCTGACGGAAGCGACGGCCTTGTCCCGGACTGCTCGTCGAGCACGTCGTGCACTCCTCGCGACGCGACATCCGACGAGTGCACGAAGTGCTCGAGGAGGAACGCCGAAGCCTTAAAGGCCGGTCGGCTGGCCCACCACGACAAAGTGCAGCGCATCCGGCTGATACAGCCGCGCCGCCACGCGCTTGATGTCGTCCATCGTCACCGCCTCGATCTTTGCGTTCCGGGTCGCGGCATAGTCGATGGGCATGCCCTCGATCTGCATTCCGACCAGGATGCTGGCAATCGGCCCGTTGCCATCAAAGCGCAAAGGGTAAGAGCCGGTCAGATAGGTCTTGGTGTCGGCCAGTTCCTGTTCAGTCAGGCCATCGGTCGCGATGCGGGCCCATTCGGCGCGGACGACCGCAATCGCCTCGGCCACCTTGTCGTTCGAGGCCGAGAACTGGCCCAGATACAGTTCGGCCTGGTCCAGCCCGACCAGATAGCTGCCGATCCCATAGGTCAGCCCGCGCTTTTCGCGCACCTCGCTCATCAGGCGAGCGGTGAAACGGCCGCCGCCCAGCGCCTCGTTCAGGATGAAGGCGGCGAAGAAATCCGGGTCCTCACGCTTGATGCCCTGGTGGCCGAACATCACCGTGGATTGCGGCGTCGGAAAGTCCTTCACCGTCACACCCGGCTTCAGCAGGAATTCGGCCGGCCCTGGCAGGGGCGCGCCGGTGGCCGGCAGATCACCCAGAAGGCGGTCCAAGAGCGGCCCAAGCTCCTCGGCGGTGATGTCGCCCGCGACGGCGACATAGATCCGGTCCCGGGCCAGCGCGCCCTTGTAGGCAGCGACGATATCGTCCCGCGTCAGCGCCGCGACGGTTTCCAGCGTGCCATCGCCGGGGGTGCCATAGGGATGGTCGCCGAACGCCAGCGCGTCGAAGGTGTCGCTGGCGATGGTGTCGGGGTCTTTCTCGTTCGACCGCAGGATCGACAGCACCTGTTCGCGCACCCGGTCCACCGCGTCCTGGTCAAAGCGCGGGTTCACCAGCGCCTCGCGCAGCAGGTCCACCGCCTGATCGCGGTTTTCCGTCAGGAAGCGGGCCGAGACGCCAACCGAATCGGCGCCGGAGTCAAAGCTGAACTCGGCCGCCAGCGCGTCGCGCGCTTCGGCAAAGCCACGGCTGTCCAGATCGCCCGCGCCTTCCTCCAGCGTGGCGGTCATCAGGTTGACCGCGCCGCGCTTTTCCGGCGCATCCAGCGAGGTGCCGCCGCGGAACTGGATTTCCAGCGCGGTGAAGGGGATGTTGTGATCCTCGACCAGCCAGGCGGTGATGCCACCGGGCGAGACGACCTCCTTGACCTCGATTTCGGCCTGGGCGGGCAGGGCAAGGGCGAACAGAAGGACAAGGGCGCGGATCATTCGGTCTCTCCTGCGGCTTCTGCGGCAGCGGGTTCGGCCGCCGGTTCCGGCCGCGTCAGCCAGCCCGTCACGGCGTTGCGGCGGTCGAACACCTTCTGGGCCGCCGCGATCACGTCAGCCTCGGTCACCGCCGAAAGGGCCTCGTCCCAGCTTTCCACATCGGCCACCGTCAGGCCGACCGACAGCGCCTCGCCATAGCGGCGAGCCAGGGCGTTGACGTTGTCGCGGGCATAGATGTCCGAGGCGCGGACCTGCATCCGGATCCGCTCCAGCGCCGCAGGGTCGGGGCCGGTCTCCAGGAAATCGGCCACCACCTGGTCCATCGCAGCCTCTGCGGCCTCCAGCGTGACGCCGGGCGCGGGGACCACGATCAGCCCGAACGTGGCATCGTCGATCGAGGTGCCGTCATAGAACGCGCTGGCATAGACCGCCGTCTGCGTGTCGAACTGCAAGGCCCGCGCCAGGACCGAGGTCTGGCCGTTCCCGCCCAGCAGCTCGGCCAGGACGGTCAGCGCGGCGGCGTCCTTCTGGTTGCCCGGATCACGTTCCGGCGCAAGGTAGGTGCGCAGGACATAGGGTTCCGACACCCGCTCGTCCGCCAGGGAAAGCCGCCGCTCGGCCAGTTGCGGCGGTTCTTGCGGGCGCTCGCGGGGGACAATGCCCTCGGAAGGCTCCAACGGGCCGTAGTGCTGTTCAGCCAGGGCGCGCACCGCCTCGGGTTCCACATCCCCGGCGATCACCAGGGTCGCGTTGTTCGGGGCATAGAAGCGCTGGTAGTACTCCAGCGCATCCTCGCGGCTAAGCTGTTCCATCTCGTGCCGCCAGCCGATGATCGGGATGGCGTAGGGATGGTTCTGGAACTGTGCCGCCCGCATCTGTTCCGACAACAGCGCACCAGGGGAGCTGTCGGTCCGCTGCGCGCGTTCTTCCAGGATCACCTGGCGTTCGGTCAGCACGTCCTCTTCCGTCAGGCGCAGGTTGCGCATCCTGTCGGCTTCCATCTCCATCACCAGGTCCAGCCGGTCGGCGGCGATGCGCTGGAAATAGGCGGTATAGTCCCAACTGGTGAACGCGTTGTCGTCGCCACCCTGCGCCTCGACGATCCCGGAAAACGCGTTCGGGGCGACCTTGTCGGTGCCCTTGAACATCAGATGTTCCAGGAAATGCGCGATGCCGGAATGGCCCGCCGGTTCATCCGCAGCGCCGACGCGGTACCAGATCATCTGCACCACGACCGGGGCGCGGTGATCCTCGATCACCACCACCTCAAGCCCGTTGTCCAGGGTGAAGGTGGTTACCGGCTCGGCCGCCACCGGCAGCACGAATGCCAGCGACAGGGCCATGCCCCGGACAAGATCACGATGCATCAGGGTCTCCCTTTGGCGTCAGGGCATAAGTGCAGGGTCCGCCGCCCTATTCAAGGCAGGCAAACGCGCTTGTTACTGCTCGTCGGGATTGCGCGGAGGCGCGGACGGCGTGCGCAGGCCCAGCTTGCGCCAGCGGGCAAGCTCTGCCTGCTGGTCAAGGCTTTGGTCGCGGTAGGCCTTGTAATAGACGTTCACGTTGAACAGCCGTTCCAGGATGCGGCCGTTGTTGTCGCGCCGCCATTCCAGATCCTCGGACGCGAGGGTCGAGCGGATGCCGCCTTCCACCCCGAACCGCGCCGCGTGGGAATAAAGCGCGCCGTCGCCCGCCGGGATGCCCCCTGCCGCACCGGGACGCCCGCCCAGCGCGATTGCCGCCTCATCCTCGGGGCGGCGGTCGGTGCGGTTCGATCCGCCCACCGTCGGCTCGGGCAGTTCGGCCAGGCTTTCCGGCATTTCCAGAGGCTTCGGCGGCACGATGCCGAATTCGTCCGGCCCTTCGCCGGTGCGCAGGTTCATCAGCTGCGGCGTGCCATTGCCGCATGCCGACAGGACAAGCACCGTCGCAATCGCGATGAACGCCTTGCCCCTTGCCGCCGCCTGCATGCCTGCCTCCGAACCCGTCTTTGCCCCGTCTTAGCCTAAAGCGATCCGGTCGTCACGGGGGGATTACTTGCCTTTGCGGGCGGGTTTCCCGTCCTTCGGGTTTCCGTCGGCAAAGAACACCAGTCCCACCGCGCCAATGAAGATGGCAATGTCGGCCACGTTGAAGGCATAGGGATTCTCGATCCCGCAGCAGGACATGTTCAGGAAATCGGCCACCGCGCCATAGGCGACACGGTCCACCACATTGCCCAGCGCCCCGCCGACCAGAAGCCCGCCCGACAGTTGCGCCAGCGAATTTCCGCGCTCGCGCCGCATCCACCAGATCACCCAGGCGGAAATCGCCAGCGCCACGGCGATCAGCCCCCAGCGCGCGATATCCGACCCATGCGACAGAAGGCCGAAGTTGATCCCGCGATTCCAGGCCATGCGAAAGACCAGAAACGGCGGAAACACGTCGATCTCGACCCGGTTGATCAGGTCCAGCCAGAACACGACCACCAGCTTGGTGATCTGGTCCAGCCCGAAAACCGCCGCCGCCGTGATCCAGAAGCGCCGCATCGTCAGTGCCGGAAATGCCGCATGCCGGTAAAGACCATGGCCAGGCCACGCTCATCCGCCGCTGCGATCACCTCGTCGTCGCGCATCGAGCCGCCGGGCTGGATGATCGCCGTCGCCCCTGCCTCGGCCGCGGTGATCAGGCCATCGGCGAAAGGAAAGAACGCATCCGACGCCACGACCGAGCCTTTGGTCAGCGGTCCCGGCAGCCCCAACGCCTCGGCCATGTCCTGCGCCTTGCGGGCAGCGATTCGGGTGCTGTCCACGCGGCTCATCTGTCCCGCGCCGACGCCCACGGTTGCGCCTTCCTTCACATAGATGATCGCGTTCGACTTCACATGCTTGGCCACGGTCCAGGCAAACATCAGGTCCCGCATCTCGGCGTCCGAAGGCGCGCGCTTTGTCACCACCTTCAGATCGCTGGCCGCCAGCGCGCCCGCGTCGCGGTCTTGCACCAGGAAACCGCCCGCCACCTGCTTGAAGGCCAGGCCCTTGGCCTTGGGGTCCGGCAGCGCGCCGGTGGTAAGAAGGCGCAGGTTCTTCTTGCCGGCAAAGACCGCCTTCGCCTCGTCCGTCGCGTCGGGGGCGATGACGACCTCGGTAAAGATCTTCACGATTTCTTCGGCCGTCGCCCCGTCCAGCACCTGATTCAGCGCGACGATCCCGCCAAAGGCGCTGGTCTGGTCGCAGTGATAGGCGCGCTGGTACGCCTCGGTCAGGGTGGCGGCGGTGGCCACGCCGCAGGGATTGGCGTGCTTGATGATCCCGCAGGCCGGGGCACCGCCAGCGAATTCCGCCACCAGTTCAAAGGCCGCGTCGGTGTCGTTGATGTTGTTGTAGGACAGTTCCTTGCCCTGCCACTGCCGCGCGGTCGCCACGCCCGGCCGGCGGCTGCCGTCGGTGTAGAAGGCGGCCGACTGGTGCGGATTCTCGCCATAGCGCAGGGGTTGCGCCAGCTTGCCGGCAAAGCTGCGATAGCGGGGCGTCGACTCCTTGATCTCGCCAGCCAGCCAGGTGCTGACGGCGGTGTCATATGCGGCGGTGCGGGAATAGGCGGTCAGCGCCATTTTCTGCCGGAAGGCCATCGTGGTTGCGCCGTCATTGGCCTTCAGCTGGCCAAGCAGCGTGTCATAATCCATCGGGTCGGTGATGACCGTGACAAAGCGGTGATTCTTCGATGCCGCCCGGATCATCGCCGGGCCGCCGATGTCGATGTTCTCGATGCAGGTCGCATGGTCCGCGCCGTTGGCGACGGTCTGCTCGAACGGGTACAGGTTGACGATCAGAAGGTCGATCGGCTCGATCCCGTGGGCGGCCATCGCCACCAGATGCTCGTCATCATCGCGCAGCGCCAAGAGGCCGCCGTGGACATTCGGATGCAAGGTCTTGACCCGGCCGTCCATCATCTCGGGGAACCCGGTCACCTCCGACACATCGCGCACCGCCAGCCCCGCCGCCCGCAGCATGCCCGAGGTGCCCCCGGTCGAGATCAGCTCGACCCCGTATCCCGCCAGCGCGCGGGCCAGGTCCAGAAGGCCGGTCTTGTCCGAGACGGAAATCAGCGCGCGGCCGATGGGAACCAGGTTGGGCATCACGAAACCTCTCGAACAGCCAGGGGTCCCTCAGACACCAGCGTCGGCGCCGTCCAGGTCCCGAATGGCCAGCGGAGTATCCTTTGCCTTCGCCAAGGTCCAGCCTATCCGCGTCTCGAAGCCCCGCGCGTGGCCGCGCAGCACAATCTGTGTGCAGGGCCGGGGCTTCAAGCGGCCTTTTTCCAGATAGGCCGAGGGCTCCAGCCCCAGCGCGGCGTGGCCGCTGAAGCGGAAGATCCACACCTCGCCGCTGCGCAACTGCATCGAGACGGCGGTATCGGCCATGTCCAGCTGTGCATCCACCTCGGGGTGCAGGTGGAAGCGGATGGCAAAACCCGCGCCGGTCATTGCGGTCGCCGTCATCAGATCCTCGAACCGCCGCCGCGCGTCCGAGGTCAGCGCCGTCAGGCTGTCCACCCCCGACAACCGGCGCCCATCGTGGCTTAGCGTCAGGCTGCGGCTGGCCGACAGCCCGTGCGTCGCCAGCCAGCCGTCATGCGCCAGGAACAGGTCCATCCCCTCGGTCCCCGGCGTGATCCGGCAGGCGGTCACCACGGCCCGGTCGCCCAGCGCCTCGCCCGCCCCCGACAAGCGCGAGGAGGACGCCCCCTCCATCGCCAGCGCCGAATGCGATTGCGTCGCCCGCGCCGCCTGCCGCCAGGCCGTCCCGAACCCGACGCCCGACCCGCAACTGACAACCAGGGGCCGCCGCCCCGAGGTCAGTTCGAACGCCGCGGTCGAGGCATGGGCCGTCCGCACCGCCGGTCCGCCGGGGGGCGAGGACGCGTCCACGATCACCGTCGTCCGCCGACCAGTCAGCCGCGCAAAGCCCATCGCGATGGGCGAAGGCAGGCCCGGCCGCACCCCGGCCGAGGCCAGCGCCTGATCCAGCCGCCCCTCGGCCCCCTTGCCGCCGCCATGGAACCGCGCCAACTCGCCATCGGCATGGCGCAGCGTCCGCAACGCCGGCGCGATGCGCAGGATCGCCGCCGACAAGGGCGCCGGCACCGGATGCGCGCTTTCCGTCAGGGCGCTGGCCGACCAGGTCAGCAGCGTCAGCACCTCCAACAACTCTTCCGGATTGCGCGAGGGGATGCCGCCCTCGGCATCGATATCCGCCGCGCAGGCCGCCGCCAGCGCCGCCGTCGCCGGCCCGATCAGCCGCCCCATCCCGATCAGCGAGATCCCGGCATAGACCAGTCCCGCCAACGCCTCGAACCGCGGCAGGCCCGGCGCCGCCGCCTTCCAGCGCCGCGCCAGATAGGCCGACTGTCGCGAAAGCGAGCGATAAAAGGCGTCCGACTGCGCCCGGTCGCGCGCCGCCAGCAGCATCGTCGCATGATGAATCCAGCGGATGATCCGCCGCCCGGTCAGGTCGGGCGTCCAGCCCGGCCCCTTGCCCGCGCCATGCCGCGCGATCCAGTCCCAGGTCCAGTCCTGCGCCTGCCGCCGCGCCGCCTTGGTGCCCAGCGCCGCCAGGTCGTCCAGCCAGCCGAACCCCTGCGCCTCGGCCGCGAAATCGGCATCGGGGGCCTCGACCGCCCAAAGCGACTGGCCCGGCGACAGCTCCATAAGCTGCCCGGCCAGCACGACATTGCCGGTGACAAGTTGCTGCCCGCGCGCAAAGACCCCGATCGACCGCGGCTCGGGTTGCGAGACCAACCCACCCGCCGGCCGCGCCAGCCGTGCGGACAGCGCCGCCAGCCGGTCCGCCAGCTGATCCAGCCGCATCATCGGGGTCACCCCGCCGGTCGTTCCCTTGGCACCCAAGCCCCGGCCCCGCTGCTCTGCCCGGTTCGCCCGGGTCGTCGCGGCGAATCATAGGTCAGCCGGCGCGCCCTGTCACCAGAAAGGCTCGTCGATGACGTCGTCACGCCCCGCGACGAGCAGACGAAGTCGCCCAAGGAGCCGTCACCCCAGATGGTCGATCCGCTGCATCACCTGCGCCAGATGGCTGACCTGGTCCAGCCAGCGGTCCAGAAGCCTTGGGTCATGCGGCGCGCCATGCACCCCGGCCGGGATTTCCCGCGCCAGCACCGCCTCGATCGCCAGCGAGACGGGCACCGAGACCAGCCGCCCCATCGCCGTCCCGCGCACGTCACCCCAGGCATCCATCGCCCAGGTCTGGTGGAACACCGGCACCCCGTCGCGTTCCACCTTCAGCGCCACAAACAGGACCACCCGGTCCGGCTCGCCCTCGGCATAGGAATTGTCCTTCAAAAGCGCCGCCGCCCGCGCCTCCAGCGCCGCGTTGATTTCGGCGACGGGTTTGCCTTCCAGCCCCTCGATCTCGGCAAAGATCGGTGCCCAGGCATCGGCCCAGCCGTTCAGCCGGATCGTCCCGCGCACGAAATCCTTGACCTTCCAGTGCGGCTCGAACCGGTATTCCTCCATGAAGGGATAACTGTCACGGTTCGGATAGACCTCAAAGCTTTCGGGTACCGGCAAGGGCGCGTCATAGCGGGTGATCGCATCCCAGGGCCGTGCCACCCGCAGTTCGGTGAAATGCCGCAAGCTGCGCGAGGGCGACCGCAGGGCCTTCAACACCCCCGCCGGGGCCCAGGAGAACTTGTAGCGGAAGGCGTTCGGCTCTTTCGGCACCCCGCCGCAATAGCTGGTGAACGACAGCACATTGTCGTTGTGATAGGCCTTCGAGGCCCGATAGCGCGCCACCAGGTCATGCGCCATGAGATGGTCGATGCCGGGGTCAAGGCCCACCTCGTTGACCGACACCAGCCCCTTTTCCCGGAACGCCTGATCCAACGCGCGCATCTCGGGCGCGATGTAGGACGAGGAGCAGAAGTTCGCGCCCTTCTCCAGGCACAACTGGGCAATCCCGACATGCTGGTCGGCGGGCAGCATCGACACCGCGATATCGCCGGGCTGCAACGCGGCGGCCAATGCCTCCAGGCTGAAGGGGCGGATATCCTGCGTCAGGTCGCCAACCTCGGCCCGCGCCTTTTCGACCGTGCGGTTCCAGACGGTGACCGCATGGCCCGCCTCGATCAGCCGCCGCAGCCCCGGAATCGACGACAGCCCCGTGCCGCACCAATGGATCGTCATGCTCTCACTCCCTACGCTTGCCTTCTGGCGGCAAGAGTTTTCGAAAACTCTTGCAAATCTTTTCGAAAAGATTTGCGACCTCTCACACGCCCGCGACGTGCTTGTCGAATTCCACCTTCGCCCGCCCCCAGACGCCCGACCCCAGGTCCGTCAGCGTCAGCAACGACGGCAACAACTGCGCCGCATAGTCCTGCGAGGATTCCACCGGCATCAGGCTTGGCAGGTTGTCGATGGCCGTCACGTCCAGCGGCGGCGCGTCATGCACCCGCAGCGCCGGCGCGTCCCAGTCCGTCGCCCGGTCATAGACCTTGATCGGCGAGAAATCACTGGTCGGATCGCAGGCGATATCCCCGATCACCGTCAGCTTGCGCGGATCGGTCTTGGCCGAGGCCGGCACAAAGACCGGGCATCCCGGCCGGGCTAGGATGCAGTTCAGGAAGATCTCGTGCTGCAGCACCTCCGGGAACGGCCCGCCGCTGGCGGTTTCCGCGATATCCCATTTGGTCACCGCAACGCCCATCGCCTCGCACAGGTCGGCCGCGCCGGTGCCGACCCGGCCCAGCGCCCCGATGATGATCGCCCGCGGCCGCCCCAGCCCAGCCAGTTCGTCGGCCAGCTGCGCCAGAAGCGCGTCCTTCGACGGGACCTTGCGCACCGGCCCGGCTATCCCGCCGCGCTGCTGCGCCGCCCAGCATTTCAAGGACACCGCCGCCCCGGCATAGCCGGCCCAATAGCCGAAGGCCGCGACGCGGCGGCCGTCCTCGTTCACCAGATACTCCAGATCATACAGCGTCCCGCCGCCGGCCTTGAACCGTTGCAGCAGCACCCGCCCCGCAGGCTGGCCCTTGTAGGCATGGCCAAACATGATGTGGCGGTGCGTCAGGGGTGTCCCGTCCTCGGGCAGCTCCTTCAGGCCGAAGATGATGGCGGCGGCGGGGGCCTGGGGCCACAGGTTCTCGTCCGCGATCTCGCAGCCGGCCGCGACATAGCCGTCCAGCGGGATCGCCCGGACCGAGGACCGTTCCACCGTCACCCGGATGCCCGCCTTGACCAGCGCCGCCGCGCCTTCGGGCGTCACGCCTACACGCTCTTCGTTCGGCCGCTGTTCGGCCCGCACCCACAGATGGGTCATCGGTCACGTCCCTCCGCACTTTGTCCGGTTGATAGCAGAACCGTCGGCGGCGAACAGACCCGCCCGCGACGCATGGTTTGCAAAAGCCGGCCCAATCTGGTTTCTCTGCCCGCGTGTCAAATGGTGCCCGGATGCAGATCGAACCGACCGCCCTCCCCGATGTCCTGATCCTGACCCCCCGCCGCTTCGGCGACGGCCGCGGCTGGTTCACCGAGACCTGGAACGCCGCCCGCATGGCCGAGGCCGGGCTGGACCTGCCCTGGGTCCAGGACAACCACTCGTTCTCGGCCGCCAAGGGCACGCTGCGCGGCCTGCATTTCCAGTCGCCACCACGGGCGCAGCACAAGCTCGTCCGCTGCTCGCGCGGGGCGATCCTGGATGTGGCGGTCGATATCCGCGCCGGCTCGCCGACCTATGGCCAGCACGTCGCCGTGGAACTGACGCCCGAAAACGGCCGGCAGCTTCTGGTCCCCAAGGGCTTTCTGCACGGCTTCGTCACGCTGATGGACGACACCGAGGTGCAGTACAAATGCACCGACCTTTATGCGCCCCAGCATGACGGCGCCGTGCGCTGGGACGACCCGGCGCTTGGCATCGACTGGGGCACCACCGCGCCGATCCTGTCCGACAAGGACGCCCGCGCACCGCTTTTGTCGCAGATCGGAACCCCGTTCCGCTGGGAGGCCGCATGAAACTCCTCGTCACCGGCGGTGCCGGGTTCATCGGCTCGGCCGTCGTGCGGCTGGCGGTGTCGCGGGGCCATGAAGTCGTCAACCTTGACGCCATGACCTATGCTGCGAACCTGGCGAACGTCGCCCCGGTCGCCCAGTCCAACCTCTACAGCTTTGAACAGGCCGACATCCGCGACCGCGCCGCGCTGGACCGCATCTTTGCCACCCACGCCCCCGACGCGGTGATGCACCTTGCCGCCGAAAGCCATGTCGACCGCTCAATCGACGGCCCCGCCGACTTTATCGAGACGAACATCACCGGCACCTTCAACCTGCTGGAGGCCGCCCGCACCCACTGGACGCGGGCTGGCAAGCCGGACAGCTTCCGCTTCCACCACATCTCCACCGATGAGGTGTTCGGCTCGCTCGGTCCCATTGGCCAGTTCACCGAAACCACGCCCTACGACCCGCGCAGCCCCTATTCCGCGTCCAAGGCCGCCTCCGACCACCTGGTCCGCGCCTGGGCCGAGACCTACGGCCTGCCCACCGTCCTGACCAACTGCTCGAACAACTACGGCCCCTACCACTTCCCCGAAAAGCTGATCCCGGTCGTGATCCTGAACGCCCTGCACGGGCGGCCGATCCCGGTTTACGGCAAGGGCGAGAATGTCCGCGACTGGCTCTATGTCGAAGATCACGCCGATGCCCTGCTGCTGGTTGTCCAGAAGGGCCAGGTCGGCCGCAGCTACAACATCGGCGGCGAGAATGAGCGGCGGAATATCGACCTTGTCCGCACCATCTGCGCGCTGCTGGACGAAATGGCCCCAAAAGCCACCCCATACAGCGACCAGATCACCTTCGTCACCGACCGCCCCGGCCACGACGCCCGCTATGCCATCGACCCCAGCCGCATCCGCGAGGAACTGGGCTGGCGGCCATCCGTCACGGTGGAGGAAGGCCTGCGCCGCACCGTGCGCTGGTATCTGGACAACCAGGCGTGGTGGCAGCCGCTGCTGAACCGGCAGGGTGTCGGCGAAAGGCTGGGCAAAGCCTGATGGAGACGCTGTTCTTCATCGCCTCCAAGACCGTCGGCATGGTCGCGCGGGTGGAAAGCTGGGCGCTCTTCCTCATGGCTCTGGCCCTCTGGGGCCTTTGGCGCGGCCGGCTCCGACTGGCCGGCTGGACGCTGGGGACCGTATTCACAGGCACTCTCGCGCTGACGCTCCTGCCGCTCGGCGACCTCCTGCTTGATCCGCTGGAGCGCAGCTTCCCCGCCCGCATTGCCCTTCCGCAAGTGGATGGGATCATCGTGCTTGGCGGGGCCGAAACAACCGGAGCCCACCGCCTCTGGGGCGGACCGCAGCTAAATGAGGCTGGTGAACGCCTGATCGAAAGCGCCATGCTGGCCCACCGCTTCCCCGCCGCGCGCCTGGTGTTCACCGGCGGCTCTGCCACCGTCGGGCGCGACGAGGACACCACCGACCCGTCCGAAATGGTTCGCGCCACCTGGATCGCCCTTGGCATTGCGCCAGATCGGATCACACTTGAACAAACCTCGCGCAACACTGCGGAAAACGCCCGCCTGACCCATGACCTCGTCCAGCCGCAGCCCGGCGAGACCTGGGTCCTCGTGACCTCTGCCTTTCATATGCCCCGTGCCCATGAGACCTTTGTTCGCAATGGCTGGCAGGGGATCATTGCGTGGCCCGTCGACTTCCGGTCCGGGGACTTGGCCGCCCTGCGTGGCATCTGGCGGCTTGACCGAAACCTTCTTGGCGTCAATCTCGCCCTGAAGGAATTCCTTGGCACCTTGGCTTATCGGATCACCGGCAAATGAAGCTGCTTGTTTTCGGCCAAACCGGGCAGGTCGCCCGCGAACTCCAACGCCTCGCCCCCGACGCCACCTGTCTTGGCCGCGACGCAGCCGACCTTATGGACCCCGCCGCCTGCTCCGCCGCCGTCGCCGCGACCGACGCCGACGCGATCATCAACGCCGCCGCCTGGACCGCCGTCGACAAGGCCGAGGCCGAGGAACCCGCCGCCACCATCGTGAACGGCGACGCCCCCACGGCAATGGCACAGGCTGCTGCCGCCAGGGGCCTGCCCTTCCTGCACATCTCTACCGATTACGTTTTCGACGGCACCGGCGACCGGCCCTTCACCCCCGATCACCCGACCGGCCCGCTGGGCGCCTATGGCCGGTCCAAGCTTGCGGGTGAAATCGGTGTCCGCGCGGCAGGTGGCCCGCACGCGATCCTGCGCACCTCGTGGGTTGTCTCGGCCCATGGCGCGAATTTCGTCAAGACAATGCTGCGGCTTTCGGAAACCCGCGACCGGCTGACCGTCGTCGCCGACCAGATCGGCGGCCCCACCCCCGCCGCCGCCATCGCCGCCGCCCTTCTTGACATGGCCCGTCACCTGGCGGCCGACCCGGCAAAATCCGGCACCTACCATTTGTCTGGCGCACCCGACACCAGCTGGGCCGATTTCGCACGCGAAATCTTCCGTCAGGCCGGCCGGTCAACGGCGGTCGAGGATATTCCTTCCTCGGCCTACCCGACCCCGGCGCAGCGTCCGCTCAACTCGCGCCTCGACTGCACCTCGCTTGCAACGACCTTCGGCATCGCCCGCCCCGACTGGCGGCAGGGTCTGGCCGCCATAATGAAAGAGCTGACGCAATGACCCGCAAAGGCATTCTCCTCGCCGGGGGAACCGGCTCGCGTCTCTGGCCGATCACGCTGGGCACGTCGAAGCAACTGCTGCCGATCTATGACAAGCCGATGATCTACTACCCGATCTCGGTCCTGATGCTGTCCGGCATCCGCGAGATTGCCATCATCACCACGCCCGAGGATCAGCCCCAGTTCCAGCGCCTGCTCGGCGATGGCAGCCAGTGGGGTCTGGCCTTCACCTGGATCATCCAGGAACGGCCCGAGGGGCTGGCGCAGGCCTACCTCCTGACCCGCGATTTCCTGGCCGGCGCGCCCTCGGCCATGGTGCTGGGCGACAACATCTTTTTCGGCCACGGCTTGCCCGAAATCCTGCACCGCGCGCATGCGCAACCGACGGGCGGGACGGTGTTCGGCTATCACGTCTCGGACCCTGAACGGTATGGCGTCGCGGCCTTCGATGCCTCGGGCCGCGTCACCAGCATCGTGGAAAAGCCCAGCAATCCGCCCTCCAGCTTTGCGATCACCGGGCTTTATTTCCTGGACGGCCGCGCGCCCGAGATCGCGGCGCAGATCCAGCCCTCTTCACGCGGTGAGCTGGAGATCGTCGACGTCCTGGAACATTACCGCGCCGAAGGCTCGCTACAGGTCGAACGCATGGGCCGCGGCTTTGCCTGGCTGGACACCGGCACGCCGGGCAGCCTGCTGGACGCCGGCAACTTCGTGCGCACCTTGCAGGACCGGCAGGGGATGCAGGTCGGCTCGCCGGACGAGATCGCCTTCCGGCAGGGCTGGATTTCCCGCGACGGGATGGAGAAGCAGGCCCAGGTGTTCGGCAAGTCCAGCTATGGCGCGCATCTGGCCGGGGTGCTGAAAGAGTAACCGCCCGCGCCACAGCCGAGATGTCCGGCTTCCGCTTTCCCACGCGTCCCCTCTCCACCTGAGAGAGGGTCAGGACGAGGGGGCGCAAAGGGCAGGTCAGAGACCCGTTAAGAAACCCTGAACGCCCACAGCCAAGTGCCTGGAATGTAACAGGAATGCCGCTTTGTCCACCGTGGACAGGCTTACGCCGCCTCGACCGCAGGCCGCCGGATCGCCCCGGCCGCGTCCAGGACCAGGGGCCGGAACCCCGCCCCGCCCGCGTCCAGCAGCTCGAACAACTGCCGCCGCATCCGGGGGTCCCAGAAGTCGTTGATATGAGAGGCCAGCAGCGCCACCCCCTCGGCATGGGGCTTCGATTCCATGAACTGCGCGATCTGGTTCGCCATCCGCGTGATCTTTTCAGCCGACATGGGCGCTCTCCATCCTCAATCGATCCGTGTGCGAGAAGACCTCGAACCGGTCCCCCTTTGCCAGCGCGACCAGGGTGATCCCCACCCGCTCGGCCAGTTCCACCGCCGCGACCGTGGGGGCCGAGACGGCAATGATCATCGGCGCGCCCAGCATGGCGACCTTCTGGACCATATCGGTCGAGACGCGAGAGGTCAGCACGACCGCCCCCATAGGCTGCGTGCTGGCACGCACCATCGCCCCGACCAGCTTGTCCAGCGCGTTGTGCCGGCCCACATCCTCCCGCGCAAGCAGGACCCGGCCGTTCCAGAACGCCGCGCCATGCACCGCTCGCGTCGCGTCATGCAGCCGCTGTTCCCCCGGCAGCGCCGCCACCGCCGCCTGCACCTGGGCGGGCGTCATGCTGAAGGCCGATGGCGGCACCACCGGCACCTCGCGCAGCGCCTGGTCGATCGAGTCGATCCCGCACAGCCCGCAGCCTACCGGGCCGGACATCGTGCGACGCCGGGCCGCCAGCCGCGCCTCGGCCTCGGGGTGCAGCCAGACCTGGACGTCCAGACCACGCGGCACCGGCTCGACCTCGACCGACAGGATCTCCTCCGGCCGGGCGATGCCTTCGGTCAGCGCAAACCCGAACCCGAAATCCTCCAGGTCCGCCGGGGTCGCCATCATCACCGCCTGCGTCGTCCCGTTGAACGACAGAGCGACGGCCACCTCTTCGGGCAGCACCCGCTCGCCGGCCGCAACCGACGAACCGAACACCAACCGAGGGGTGGCCCGCGCGCCCTTCATTCCGCCGCCAGAATCCGCCGCGACAGGGCCGCCTGCGCCGCGTATTCCTCTTGCCATTCGGACGGGCCGTTGGACGGGCTGACCTGCACCGCCGTCACCTTGTATTCCGGGCAGTTCGTCGCCCAGTCACTGAAGTCGGTGGTGATGACGTTCGCCTGCGTGTCCGGGTGGTGGAAGGTCGTGTAGACCACACCGGGTGAGACCTTGTCGGTGATCGTCGCCTTCAGCGTGGTTTCCCCCGAGCGTGAGGCCAGCCGGACGAAGTCGCCTTCCCGGATACCCCGGTTTTCGGCGTCATGCGGGTGGATCTCCAAGAGATCCTCGTCATGCCACACCACGTTGGCCGTCCGCCGGGTCTGCGCGCCCACGTTGTACTGCGACAGGATACGCCCCGTCGTCAGCAACAGCGGGAAGCGCGGGCCGGTCTTTTCGTCCGTCGCCACGTATTCGGTGCGGATGAACTTGCCCTTGCCGCGGACAAACCCGTCGATGTGCATCAAGGGCGTGCCTTCCGGCGCCTTGTCGTTGCAGGGCCACTGGACGCTGCCCATGGTCTCGATCTTCTCATAGTTCACACCGGCAAAGGACGGCGTGGTCATGGCGATTTCGTCCATGATCTGCGACGGGTGGGTGTAGCCCCAGTTCGCCCCCATCGCGTTGGCAAACATCTGGGTCACTTCCCAGTCGGCATAGCCCTGCTTCGGGGCCATCACCTTGCGGACCATGTTGATCCGCCGCTCGGCGTTGGTGAAGGTGCCGTCCTTTTCCAGGAAGGACGAGCCGGGGAAGAACACATGCGCGTAGTTCGCGGTTTCGTTCAGGAACAGGTCGTGGACGATCACGCATTCCATCGCCGCAAGACCCGCCGCGACGTGGTGGGTGTCGGGGTCGGATTGCAGGATGTCCTCGCCCTGGCAGTACAGGCCCTTGAACGTGCCCTCGACCGCCGCATCCAGCATGTTCGGGATGCGCAGGCCGGGTTCCGGGTCGATGGTCACGCCCCACGCTTTCTCATAGATCGCGCGGACCTCGGGGTTTTTCACATGGCGGTAGCCCGGCAGTTCATGCGGGAACGAGCCCATGTCGCAGGAACCCTGCACGTTGTTCTGCCCGCGCAACGGGTTCACGCCCACGCCCTTGCGACCGATGTTGCCGGTCAGCATCGCAAGGTTGGCGATCCCGATGACGGTGGTCGACCCCTGCGAGTGTTCTGTCACGCCCAGCCCGTAGTAGATCGCCCCATTGCCGCCGGTCGCGTACAGACGCGCGGCCTTGCGGATTTCCTCGGCCGGGACGCCCGTGACCAGTTCCACCGCTTCGGGGGAGTGGTTGGGGGCGCCGATGAACTCGGCATAATCCTGGAACTCATCCCAGTCGCAACGCTCACGGATGAAGGTCTCGTTGTACAGCTTCTCGGTGACGATCACGTGGGCCAGCGCCGATACGACAGCCACGTTCGTCCCCGGCGTCAGCGCCAGGTGATGCGCGGCCTTGTAGTGCGGGCCTTCCACCGTTTCCGTGCGGCGCGGGTCGACGACGATCAGCTTCGCGCCCTGCCGCAGCCGCTTCTTCATGCGCGATGCAAAGACCGGGTGCGCGGCCGAGGGGTTCGCGCCGATCACCATGATCACGTCGGACTCTTCGACGCTGTCAAAGTCCTGCGTGCCGGCGCTGGTGCCGAAGGTCTGACCCAGGCCATAGCCCGTGGGCGAGTGGCACACCCGGGCGCAGGTATCGGTGTTGTTGTTCATGAACACCGCGCGGGTCAGCTTCTGGACGAGGTAGGTTTCCTCGTTCGTACAGCGGCTGGAGGTGATCACGCCGACGGAATTCCGCCCGTACTTGGCCTGGATGCCCTTCATCTTGGCAGCGGCAAACTCCATCGCCTCGGCCCAGGACACTTCCTGCCAGGGCTGGTCGATGCTGTCGCGGATCATCGGCTTCAGGATGCGGTCCTGGTGCGTGGCGTAGCCATAGGCGAAGCGGCCCTTGACGCAGGAATGGCCCCGGTTGGCCTTGCCGTGCTTGTAGGGGGTCATGCGGACCAGCTCGTCGCCCCGCATCTCGGCCTTGAACGAACAACCCACACCGCAATAGGCGCAGGTGGTGATGATGCTGCGGTCCGGGGTGCCGATGTCGATCACCGACTTTTCGGTCAGCGTCGCCGTCGGGCAGGCCTGCACGCAAGCGCCGCAGGACACGCAGTCCGAGGTCAAGGCGTCATCGGTCTTGGCGCCGAACGACACACGGCTGTCGAAGCCCCGGCCCTCGATGGTCAGCGCGAAAGTGCCCTGCACTTCCTCACAAGCCCGGACGCAGCGCGAGCAGACGATGCATTTCGCCGGGTCATAGGCGAAATAGGGATTGGAGTTGTCCTTCGGCAGCCACTGCGGGTTCGCCTCGCCGCTGGTGTTCTTCACCGTGAAGTGGTTCGCGAATTCGCCCGTCGGCGCAGGTTCGTACCGCACGTCGCGCAGGCCCACCGCGCCCGCCATGTCCTGCAACTCGCAGTCGCCATTCGCCGCACAGGTCAGGCAGTCCAGCGGGTGGTCCGAGATGTAAAGCTCCATCACCCCGCGCCGCAGCTGCTTCAGCTTGGAGTTCTGGGTGTGGACCTTCAGCCCCGGCGCCACCGGAGTGGTGCAGGACGCCGGAGTACCATTGCGGCCCTCGATCTCGACCAGGCACAGACGGCAGGACCCGAACGCCTCCATGTTGTCGCTGGCGCACAGCTTGGGGACGGAAATCCCGATCTCTGCCGCCGCGCGCATGATGCTGGTGCCCTCGGGCACGGTCACGTCAAAGCCGTCGATGTTAAGCGTGACCATCGTCTTGGACTTCGAGGCAGGGGTGCCGAAGTCGCGGTCGGGGATGATGAAGTCTTTCATTCTGC
Source organism: Tabrizicola aquatica (assembly GCF_002900975.1). GTDB lineage: Bacteria > Pseudomonadota > Alphaproteobacteria > Rhodobacterales > Rhodobacteraceae > Tabrizicola > Tabrizicola aquatica. The sequence continues at coordinate 136,900 of NZ_PJON01000002.1, forward strand.
AGCCTCTTTCGCGCGGGCGAAGTCATCGGGGAAATGGGTCAGCGCGCTCATCACCGGATAGGGGGTGAACCCCCCAAGGGCGCAAAGCGAGCCGGATTTCATCGTGTTGCACAGGTCGGTGATCAGCGGGATCGCACTGGCATCGCCCGCGGCCAGACGGTCCAGCGTTTCCACGCCCCGCACCGCACCGATGCGGCAGGGGGTGCATTTGCCGCAGGATTCGATGGCGCAGAACTCCATCGCGAAGCGGGCCATGGCCAGCATGTCGGTCGAGTCGTCGGCAATGGTCAGGCCGGCATGGCCGATCAGCCCGTCCTTGGCGCCAAACTCCTCGTACCCGAAGGGCGTGTCGAACAGCGACGGCGGGAACCAGGCGCCCAGGGGGCCACCGACCTGCACCGCCTTGACCGGGCGACCACTGGCCGTGCCGCCGCCGATCTCGTTGACGATCTGGCCCAGCGTAAGGCCGAACGCCACTTCGTAAAGCCCGCCGAACTTGACGTTCCCGGCGATCTGCAGCGGGATCGTGCCCCGGCTGCGGCCCAGACCGAAGTCCTTGTAGAACGCCGCACCCTTGGCCATGATCACCGGAACCGAGGCCAGCGAGATCACGTTGTTCACCACCGTGGGCCGCCCCATGAACCCTTGCAGCGCCGGCAAAGGCGGCTTGGCACGCACCACGCCGCGCTTGCCCTCCAGGCTGTTCAGAAGCGAGGTTTCCTCGCCGCAGACATAGGCCCCCGCGCCCACACGGATTTCCATGTCGAAACGCGGACCAAGCACCCCGGCCTCACGCGCGATCTTCACCGCGGCGTCCATCACCCGGATCGCCACCGGATATTCGCTGCGGATATAGACGTAGCCCTTGGTCGCCCCGCAGGCCAACCCGGCAATCGCCATGCCCTCGATCAGCGTGAAGGGGTCGCCCTCCATCAGCATCCGGTCGGCGAAAGTGGCGCTGTCGCCCTCATCCGCGTTGCAGACGATGTATTTCTGGTCGCCCGGCGCCTCAGACACCGTCTTCCACTTGATCCCCGTCGGGAAACCGGCACCACCGCGACCGCGCAGACCGCTTTCGGTCACCTCGGCCACGATCTGGGTCCTGGTCATCGCAACGGCACGCTCCAGCCCCACCAGCCCGCCATGCGCGACGTAATCCTCCAGCGACAGGGGATCGATCACGCCCACCCGAGCAAAGGTCAGCCGGGTCTGACCCTTCATCCAGGGCAGCTCATCGACCAAGCCCAGCGCCTTCGGATGCGCGGCCAGATCGCCGAACAGCCCCGGCACGTCAGCGACCGTCAGCGGGCCAAAGCCCACACGGCCCGCATCCGTCACCACCTCAACCAGCGGCTCCAGCCACACCATCCCGCGACTGCCATTGCGGACGACCTGAACCGTAACCCCACGACGCGCGGCTTCAGCTTCAATGGCGGCAACCAGAGCATCCGCGCCCAGGGCAACCGCAACACTGTCCAGAGGAACGTAAAGCTTCATTTCGCCACCTCTGCCAGAACGCCCTCATCACAGCGACCCACCAGCCTCCCATCGACCATCGCCGCCGGTCCGCAGGCGCAAAGGCCCAGGCAGAACACCGGCTCCAGCGTCACGCGGCCATCGGGCGTGGTCTCGTGCCAGTCGATCCCCAGCGCCGCCTTGATCCGGTCCGCAACCGCATCCGCGCCAACGGTCTGGCACGCCTCGGCCCGGCACAACTTCAGCACATGCCGACCAGCCGGGGCCGCGCGGAAATCGTGGTAGAAACTGATCACCCCATGCACCTCCGCCTTGGACAGCATCAGCGCTTTGGCGATCTGCGGCACGGCACTGTCGGGGACATAGCCGAAGGCTTCCTGGATCGCGTGAAGGATCGGCAACAGCGGACCCTCCAGCCCGCGATGGGCGTCAAGGATCTCGGCGATCCGGTCTGTTTGGGCGTGGGAATCGAGCATGCGGGCAAACCTCTGGCTGGCATGCAGAGGTATACGCCGATTGATAGGCATATCAATGCCGATATACCGTCGAACGATAGACAAACCCTATCGAAACAGCCGCACCGCCTCATCCACCAGCGCCTGCAGGACCGGAGTTTGCGGGTCACGCCGCGCCGCGATCAGGCCGACCGTATGCTCCGCCTCCGGCTCGACGATGGGGATCGAATGCAACCGTCCATCCGCCACGAACATATCCGCCAGCTTCTTCGGCACCACGCTCGCCCAGCGCCCGGTCAGCACATGCGCGACCAAAGCCATCGTCGAGTTCGATTCAATCATCGGCACCGCATCCACCCCAGCCTCGCCCAGATGCTGGTTCACGATCCGCCGGTTCTGCATGTCCGACGTCAGCAGACACAACGGCACCGACGAAAGCTCGTTCCACGTCACCTGCCGCCGCCCGGCCATTTCCGACCCCGGCGCAATCAGCAGCCGGTAGAACTCGGTATACAAAGGCACCTGGCTGACCCGGCCCAGGGGTTCGTTGTCCAGATAGGTGATCCCGGCTTCCAGGTCCAAAGCCTCGATCCCGGTCAGGATCTCGATGCTGGTGCGCGACAGGATCGACACGCGGACATTGGGGTGCTTTTGCGTGAACGGCCCCGTCAGGTCGGCCACCATCGGCAGCGCGGTCGGAATGACCCCAATCCGCAGGTTGCCGGACAGGCCGGTGCGGACCACCCGCATCTCGTCCTTCAGCGCGCGCACGTCGCCGACGATGCCTAGCGCCCGGTCCAAAACGCGCTGACCCTCGGGCGTCAGGCCCTGGAACCGGCTGCCGCGGAACACAAGCTGCACGCCCAGTTGATCCTCCAGCTGCCGGATCGCGGACGACAGCGACGGCTGCGTGACCCCGCAAACCTCGGCCGCGCGGCCAAAGTGCCGCTCTTTCGCCAGCGCGATGAACATTTCCAGCTTGTCGATCATCCCCAGACCCTGCCGCGCCCCGCCGCAGCCCGCAAGCCCCCCTCCCCGCATGACCCCTTGCCGGTTGCAGGTCGGGGGCTTACCTCTGGCCCATGAGACGCTTCCTCCCCTTCCTGCCGAAACCCAGCCTTGTCCCGGTGATACGCCTTGGCGGCACCATCGGCACCGGCTCGCGCGCCCTGAATGACGAGGCGCTGGCCCCGCTGATCGAAAAGGCCTTCAAGATGAAGCCGGTCGCGGTGGCCTTGCAGGTCAACTCGCCCGGCGGGTCGGCGGTGCAGTCCAGCCTGATCGCGGCGCGCATCCGGCGGCTGGCCGAGGAGAAGAAGGTTCCCGTCCACGCCTTTGTCGAGGATGTGGCGGCCTCGGGCGGCTATTGGCTGGCCTGCGCGGCGGATGACATCTGGGTCGATCCCAGCAGCCTTGTCGGTTCCATCGGCGTGATCTTCGCCAGCTTCGGCTTCCCGGAACTGATGGCGCGTCAGGGGGTAGAGCGTCGGGTGGTCACGGCCGGCCGGTCGAAAAGCTTTGCCGACCCGTTCCTGCCGCAGAAGCCCGAGGATGTGGAGCGGTTGAAAGCCCTGCAAGGCCCGATCCACCAGGCCTTCATCGACCATGTTCGCGCCTCACGCGGGAAACGGCTAAGCGACACGGCGGACCTGTTCAACGCCGATATCTGGGCAGGCCAGCATGCGGTGGACCTGGGTCTGGCCGATGGGGTTGCGCATCTGGTGCCGAAGCTGAAGGCGCTTTACGGCGACAAGGTCCGGCTGGTCCCCCTTGGCCGCAAGCGCAGCCTGTTCCAACGGTTCGGCCTTTCCCTGGTCGACGAGACCCTGGGCGCGGTCGAGGACCGGGCGCTTTGGGCGCGGTATGGCCTGTAGATGCTGTTCAAGATCATCTTCGTCTTTCTGCTTCTGATGGTCCTTGTCGCCCTGGTCGGCAGGGTGCTGTTCCCCTCGGCCCTTCCCCGCGTGCTGCGAAAACGCAAGGGGGCCCCTCGCTGCGCGGACTGCGGGCGCTATCTGATCGGCCGCACGACATGCGACTGCAAAGGGGGCGGGAAATGACGGCATTGGTGACCGGGGCGGGCAAGCGGCTTGGCCGCGCGATGGCGCTGTATCTGGCACGGCGCGGGCATGACGTGGCAGTGCATTACGCCAGTTCGGCTGACGAGGCCGAGGCCGTGGTGGCCGAGATCCGCGCGCTTGGCCGTAAGGCGCAGGCCTTCCAGGCCGACCTTTTGTCCGAGGATGCGACCCAGGCGCTGATCCCCGCCGTGACCGCCGCGCTGGGGCCGCTGACCGTGCTGGTCAACAACGCGTCGATCTTCGAATACGACCGGATCGAAACCTCGACCCGCCAAAGCTGGGACCGCCACATCGAATCAAACCTGCGTGCGCCCTATGTGCTGACGCAAGCTTTCGCCCGGCAATGCCCCCCGGCCACCCCGGATGAGGCTGGCGAACCCCTCGCCCTGGGCCTGGTCGTCAACATGATCGACCAGCGCATCCTGAAACTGACGCCCGAGTTCAGCACCTATACCATCGCCAAGATGGGTCTCTGGGCCCTGACCCGCACCGCCGCCCAGGGCCTTGCGCCGCATGTCCGCGTGAACGCCATCGGCCCCGGCCCCACCCTGCAGGGCGCCCGGCAATCCGCCCAGCACTTTGCCCGCCAGCGCGCCGCGACGGTGCTGGGCCGGGGCGCGAATCCCGCCGACATCACCGCCGCACTGGGCTTCTTTCTGGACAGTCCGGCCGTCACCGGCCAGTTCCTTGCCATCGACGGCGGGCAGCATCTCGCCTGGCAAACCCCCGATGTGCTGGGCGTCGAATAGCGCCCTCCCCCGGAAGTTGTCCACTTTCGCCCCGGCCTTCACGCATTCGTCATAATTCGCGTTGAATTTCAGGGATTTGGCGCGCTCCTAAAAATCTTTCGTTAGATTCCAAAGACTTGCAAAAACGCCCAAAAAATAGGCAACCTCACGAAACCGCCTGAAAACCACGGAAATTCCGCGCTCACGAAAACTTCTCCGCAGAGTTATCCCCAGATTCCGTGGACAGCTTTACCCTTGCCAGCACCCCGCAGAGGTGGCAGCCCAACCGTAGAATCGACAGACTGTAAGCCATGGACCAGAAACCCCGCAGCGGACACGAGGTGATCCAGGATTACCTCAAAACACTCGACGGCTCGCCGGGGGTGTACCGGATGCTGAACGCCGCATCCGAGGTGCTGTATGTCGGCAAGGCGCGCAACCTGAAGGCCCGGGTGTCGAACTATGCGCGACCCTCGGGACATTCCGGCCGCATCGCTAGGATGATCCACGAAACGGCATCAATGATGTTCCTGACCACCCGGACAGAACTTGAGGCTCTGCTGCTGGAACAGAACCTCATCAAACAGCTGAAGCCGCGCTACAACGTGCTGCTGCGCGACGACAAGTCGTTCCCGAACATCCTGATCTCCTCCGAACACCCCTACCCGCAGATCAAGAAGCATCGCGGCAAGAAGTCGGAAAAGGGTGCCTACTTCGGCCCCTTCGCGTCGGCAGGCGCCGTCAATCGCACACTGAACCAGCTGCAAAAGGTGTTCCTGCTGCGCAACTGCTCGGACTCGATCTTCGACAGCCGCACCCGCCCCTGCCTGCAATTCCAGATCAAGCGCTGCAGCGCGCCCTGCGTCGGCAAGATCACGGCCGAGGGCTATGCCACCCTGGTCGACGATGCCAAGCGGTTTCTGGAAGGCAAGACCACTTCGGTCCAGGCCGACTTGGCCCGCGACATGGCCGCCGCCTCCGAGGCGATGGAGTTCGAACGCGCCGCCGCCCTGCGTGACCGGATCAAGGCGCTGACCCAGGTCCAGCAGACGCAAGGCATCAACCCGCAAGGCGTGGCCGAGGCCGACGTCGTCGCCCTCCACCTCGAACACGGCCAGGCCTGTGTGCAGGTGTTCTTCATCCGCGCCAACCAGTCCTGGGGCAACCGCGACTTCTACCCCAAGACCGGCGCCGGGGCCGAAGCGCCCGAGATCATGGAGGCCTTTCTCACCCAGTTCTACGACGACAAAGACCCGCCCCGGCTGATCCTTCTCTCCCACCCCGTCGACAACTCCGACCTGGTGACCGAGGCCCTGTCCGCCCGCGCCGGCCGCAAGGTCGAACTGACGGTTCCCCAGCGCGGCGAAAAGGCGGAACTGGTGGAGAACGCCGCCCGCAACGCGCGCGAAAGCCTGGCCCGCCGGATGGCCGAGTCCTCCACCCAGAACAGGCTGCTTCAGGGCCTGGCCGAAGCCTTCGACCTTGACGCCCCACCGCAGCGGATCGAGGTCTACGACAACTCCCACATCCAGGGCACCAATGCCGTGGGCGGGATGATCGTCGCCGGGGCCGAGGGCTTCCTGAAATCGCAATACCGCAAGTTCAACATCAAGTCCGAAGCCGGGGCGAACTCCGACGACTTCGGGATGATGAAGGAAGTCCTGACCCGCCGGTTTGAGCGTCTGCTGAAGGAAGACCCCCAGCGCAAGACCGACATGTGGCCCGACCTCCTGCTGATCGACGGTGGCGCGGGGCAGGTGTCGGCCGTGGCCGAGATCATGTCCGAGCTTGGGGTCGAGGATATCCCGATGGTCGGCGTCGCCAAGGGCATCGACCGCGACGCCGGGAAAGAGGAATTCCACCGCCCGGGTGAGCGCCCCTTCGCCCTGCAGAGGAACGACCCCGTCCTCTATTTCATCCAGCGCCTGCGGGACGAGGCCCACCGCTGGGCCATCGGCGCCCACCGCGCCAAGCGGGCCAAGGCCGTCAGCCTGACGCCGCTGGACGACATCCCCGGCGTCGGGGCCACCCGCAAACGCGCCCTCCTGCAGCACTTCGGGTCTGCCAAGGCCGTCGCGCGGGCCGGGGTGGCGGATTTGCAGGCAGTGGACGGGATTTCGGAAGCGATGGCCCGGACCATTGCAGACTACTTCTCGGCCAAGGCGTAGGGTGGGGTTGAACCCCACCCTACCCTCAGCGCGGCGCAGGACTTCCCGCGCGCCGACGTCCGGGCTAGGCTTCACCCCATGCGTCCCGGCCCCCTGAACCTGATCACCGATGTGCCCGGCCTTGTCGTCGGCAATGCGCAGGACGCCACCCTGCGCTCGGGCGTCACCGTCCTGACCGCCGACCGCCCCTTCACCGCCGCCGTCCATGTCATGGGCGGCGCGCCCGGCACACGCGAGACGGATCTTCTGGCCCCGGACAAGCTGGTGGAACAGGTGGATGCCTTGTTCCTGTCCGGCGGGTCGGCCTTCGGGCTGGACGCCGGCACCGGGATCATGGCGGGCCTGCGGGCCATCGGCCGGGGGTTCCCGGTCGGGCCGGTCCGGGTGCCGATCGTGCCGGGGGCGATCCTGTTCGACCTTTTGAACGGCGGCGACAATGGTTGGGGGGACAGCCCCTATCCCGCCCTGGGTCGCGCGGCGCTGGACGCCGCGGGGCGCGACTTTGGCCTTGGCACCGCAGGGGCGGGCTATGGCGCGATGACGGGCAACCTGAAGGGCGGGCTCGGCTCGGCCTCTCTGGTGCTGCCCTCGGGCCTGACCGTCGGCGCGCTGGTGGCGGTCAATGCGCTGGGGCAGGCCACCGTGGGCGAGACCCCGCATTTCTGGGCCGCCCCCTGGGAGGAGGCGGGGGAGTTCGGCAGCCTCGGCCCCGCGCCCCTGATCCCGCACGACGCGCCCTTGCCCCGCAAGCGGATGGGCGAGGCGACGACCATCGCGATCGTCGCGACCGATGCGCGCCTGTCCAAGGCGCAGGCGCAGCGCATGGCGGTGGCCGCGCATGACGGGATGGCCCGGGCGCTGGTGCCCTCGCATTCGCCGCTGGACGGCGATCTGGTCTTTGCCGCCGCCACCGGCGCGCGGTCGCTGGCTGACCCGGTGGTGGACCTGTTCCAGCTGGGCCACGCCGCCGCCACCTGCCTGGCCCGCGCCATCGCAAGGGCGGTGTATCTGGCGGAACCGATGCCCAGCGACCTGCAACCAGCATGGCGCAGCCGCTTTGGGCCACAGGTTAAGAAACCCTGAACACCCACGGACAAGCCTTTGTAATTCTTGAATAACACCAATCTGTCCACTGTGGACACTACCAGCGTTTCAGCGCGTCCTCGTCGGCCTCCCTGGCCGCCACCCAGGTCGCCCCGCCGTCCCGGCTTTCCTTCTTCCAGAACGGCGCGCGGGATTTCAGGTAGTCCATCAGGAACTCTGCCGCCGCGAAGGCGTCGCCCCGGTGCGGGGCTGCGGTGGCGACCATCATGATCGCCTCGCCCGGGGCCAGCAGCCCGTAGCGGTGGACCACCAGCCCGTCCACCAGCGACCACCGCCGGACGGCCTGATCCAGGATCGACCGAATCGCCTTTTCGGTCATGCCCGGGTAATGCTCGATCTCCATCCCGGTCAGTCCGTGGTCCGGTCGGACGATCCCGGTGAAGCTGACCACCGCCCCGGCACCGGCAGCGGCGGCGGTGAAGGCCGCGATCTCGGCGCCCTGGTCGAACGGGGCGGCCTGGACGCGGACGCCCATCTCAGCCGCCCGTCATCGGCGGGAAGAAGGCCACCTCGCGCACCCCGGCAAGGGGCGCGTCGAAATCTGCAAGTTCCTGGTCCAGCGCGACCCGCAGGGCCGAGGTGTCGGCAAAGGCCGCCGCATACCGCTCTTCCCGGGCGCGGAGTTCGTCGACCAGACCCGCCACGGTGGCGGCCCGGGTCTCGACCTGCTCACGGGGAAGCCCGATCCGTTCCCGGACCCAGGCAAAATAGAGGACGTCGATCATTTCCCGTCCCGCAGGTAGGGCAGCGACTTGGTGAAATACTCCACGCCCGTAATCGCGGTCAGAAGGGCCGCAATCCACAGTAGCCCGATGCCAACCGTGTTCGCATAGGAGGCGCAGTCGCGGGTGCCGCAGGTGCGGATCGCCTCGGCCTCGCCGGCGGCGACGGCGGCGACATGCTGTTCGGGGGTCATCCCTTCCAGAGCAAGGACGTTCAGATAATCCAGCCCGGTGCCCAGGAACAGGACCGCAATGGCGACCATCTGCGCGGTGGTTTTCCACTTGGCCAGCTTGGTAACCTTCAGCAGCCCGGCCTTCGCCCCCAGAAACTCACGCAGGCCCGAGACGAAAACCTCGCGGAACAGGATGATGGTGGCGGGCAGGATCAGCCAGGGGTTCATCCCGTTGTAGCCGGTGATGACCATGATCGCGATGACCACCATCGCCTTGTCGGCAATCGGGTCCATCATCGCGCCGAACTTCGACTCCTGCTTCCACAGCCGGGCGAGGTAGCCGTCGAACCAGTCGGTCAGCGCCGCGCTGACGAACAGCGCCAGCGCAAACCAGTCCGCCCAGGGGCGATGGAAATACAGGAACATGAGCGCCACGCCGGGAGCGGCCAGCAGCCGGAGGACCGTCAGGGTGTTCGGGATCGTCCAGGTCATGGCGAAGTGGTAGACCAAGCGGCGTGGCGGGGGAAGGGGATAGTTAACCTGCCCGCCAGGCCGCTTTGTCACCCGGACTCAGAAATCGAACAGGTCGGAGAGGAAGCTTTCCCTCCGCTTCTTCTTGTAGCCGTAGCGATGGTCGTCGTCGTCGTCATAGTCCTTGTGCCGGCGACGGTCGTCGTCACGGTACTGCGGCGCGCGCGGTTCGGGCTGATAGACGGGGGCGGCGTGCTGCTGGGTGGGCGGCGGTGGAGCCATCGGCGCGGCGGCCGGCGCAGGGGCAACGGCGGCCCCCCCCATCGAACGCTCGATGATCTTGTCCAACTCGCCCCGGTCCAGCCAGACGCCACGGCATTTCGGGCAATAGTCGATCTCGACCCCGCCACGATCGGCCATCACCAGGGTTTCACCGTCAACCGGGCAGCGCATCTTTCACCTCTTCCATGTGTCACGCAGTTACATGGGGTCGCAATCGCCGCCCGCAAGGGTCGGAAACGCACTTGCGCGGCGGGCCGGGACAGCGCAAAACGAGCGGGAGCCGTGGCGATGGCGTCGCCACAGGGGCAGATGCCCCGACGCTTGCGGATATCTCCGCTTCCGTCCTGTACGCCGGGACCTTTCGGGGTCCCATCCAGCGGCCCCGTATCAATGGGGTCTGACATGGAACTTATCCGTCCCGAGCAGTATCGCTATCACAACGGCGGCAAGAAGGACGCCCTGCCCTTCGCCGATGCCGAATACCACGACCGCCTGGCCGGCCTGCATGACATCATGGACATGCACGGGCTGGACGCGGTGGTGCTGACCAGCATGCACAACGTCGCCTATTACTCGGGCTTTCTGTATTGCAGCTTTGGCCGGCCCTATGCCTGCGTTGTCACCAAAACCGATTGCGTCACGGTCAGCGCCGGGATCGACGCGGGCCAGCCATGGCGGCGGTCGATCGGGGACAACATCACCTATACCGACTGGAAGCGCGACAATTTCTGGCGCGTGGTTGCCAGCATCACCGGCGAGGGCAAGGTGATCGGCTGCGAGGCGGACCATCTGACGATGGAGCGGGCCGAGAAGCTGAACGCGTTCCTCAAGCCCTCGCGCGGGGTCGATATCGCGGCGGCGACGATGGAGCAGCGGATGCGCAAGTCGCCGGCCGAGATCGCCTTGATCAAGCACGGGGCGAACGTGGCCGATGTGGGCGGCTATGCGATCCGCGATGCGGTCAAGGTCGGCGCGACCGAGCTGGAGGTCACGATGGCCGGCCGCGACGCGATGGAGCGCGAGATTGCCAGGCGCTTCCCCGATGCGGAATACCGCGACACCTGGGTCTGGTTCCAGTCGGGCCTGAACACCGATGGCGCGCACAACCCGGTGACCAACCGCAAGTTGCAGCGCAGGGATATCCTGTCCCTGAACTGCTTCCCGATGATCAGCGGCTATTACACCGCGCTGGAGCGGACCATGTTCGTGGGCGAGGTGGACGATGCCAGCCTGAAGATCTGGGAGGCGAACATCGCCGCGCATGAGTACGGGATGAGCCTGCTGGTGCCGGGGGCAAGCTGCTCGGGTGTCACGGCCAAGATCAACGAGTTCCTCGCGGAACGCGACATGCTGCAATACCGGACCTTCGGCTATGGCCACAGCTTCGGGGTGCTGTCGCACTACTATGGCCGCGAGGCCGGATTGGAGCTGCGCGAGGATATCGACACGGTGCTGGAGCCCGGCATGGTCATCAGCATGGAGCCGATGCTGACCATCGCCGACGGCCAGCCCGGCGCGGGTGGCTACCGCGAGCATGACATCCTGGTCGTCACCGAGGACGGGGCCGAGGATATCACGCATTACCCCTATGGCCCGGCGTTCAACGTCGTGGGCTGAAGGACTGGCCCGGATCCGGGGATTACCGGGTCCGGGCCGCTTTGGCGGGGAAGATTCGGAAAGATATTAAGATTCAGGCTTGACGTAGGACCGCGCGCGTGGCGCAAGGTGGGCCAAAGCTGCCATAAATCGAGTCTGAACGTGTCCCACGCCCTTGCCCGGATCTTCGCGATCCTTGCCCTGCCTTTGCTTGCCGCCTGCGCCGGCGCGCCCACGTCCAAGGAGCCTCCGGTCGTTCCGGGTTATGAAGGCATCCAGGATGGCGAGTTCTTCATCGAGCCGGTTCCCGAGAAATACCTGTACGAAGGCAACCGCCGCGTGGAGGTGGCCTATACCGGGGACGAGGCGCCGGGGACCATCGTGGTCGATACCTATGCGCGCAAGCTGTATCTGGTGGGCGAAGGCGGAACCGCGACGCGCTATCCCATCGCCGTCGGCCGCGAGGGGCTGTCGTTCCGCGGCACCGGCGTGATCGGCCGCAAGGCGGAATGGCCGTCGTGGACGCCGACCGCCAACATGGTTCGCACCCGGCCCGACCTGTACGCCGCCTATGCCGGCGGCCTGCCGGGCGGGCTGACGAACCCCCTGGGGGCGCGGGCGCTGTATCTGTATCGCGGCGGACGCGACACGATGTTCCGCATCCACGGCACCTCGGATTCGGCGTCGATCGGCTATGCGACCAGCGCGGGCTGCATCCGGCTGTTCAACCAGGATATCATCGACCTGTATACCAAGGTCCCGAACGGGGCGCGCGTGAAGGTTCGGACAGAAGGCGAAAGCCTGGCGCTGGAAGGCCCGCAGATGAGCGACGCCTACGGTCGTCTGGTGCCCGAGACGCCCGAGAACATCGCGCAGAAGGAAAAGGACATGGCCGCCATCGCCAAGCAAGAGGCGAAGGACAAGGCCGCCGCCGAGAAGGCCGACAAGAAGCGTTTGGCTGCCTGCGCCCGCCGCGGGATCGAGCCGGCGGATTGCCCGCGCCCTGCCCCCGCCGATGCGGTGGTGGTCGCGGGGACCTCGGACACTACCAGGTTCTGATGACGTAATCCTTGAGAGTGGTCTCGACCACCTCCCAGGTGCCCTCAAAACCGGGACGGATGATCAGGCTGTCACCCGCGTGCAGCTGCGTCACCGTCCCGTCGGCGCTGGTCAGGATCGAATAGCCGCTGATGATGTGGAAATATTCCCACTCGGCATAGACGACCCGCCATTTGCCGGGGGTCGACTGCCACAGGCCGCAGTACAGGCCGTCCGTCTCTTCCAGGTTCCAGGTGGTATGCACCGGGTTTCCCGAGATCAGCCGGTCCGGGGCCGGTCCGCCAGTTTCGGGCACCGAGCCGATGCGGGTGACGCGCTGGATCAGGGTCATTGGAACTCTCCTTTCGCGGCATTGGGGCCGGGATTGTCGGGGCGGTCAACCCCGCGACCCGACGTCGGCGGTGCTGCGCTGCGGCGCAAATTTGTTGCGGTGGCTTTCCGCTTGTGCCCATATGGCAAGCAGAATGCGAACCGCACCGGAGGCCCCCATGAGTGCGACGTCCCCTGTCCGGCCCGTGCTTCCCCCCGACATCCGGGCCCGCAAGGGCGGTGCGCCCCTGGTGGTGCTGACCGCCTATTCGACCCCGGTGGCCCGGCTGGTCGATGCGCATTGCGATATCGTGCTGGTGGGCGACAGCGTGGGGATGGTGATCCACGGCCTGCCCTCGACCCTGGGCGTGACGCTGGAGATGATGATCCTGCATGGCCGCGCCGTGGTCCGGGGGTCGCAAAAGGCGATGCCGGTGATCGACATGCCCTTCGGCAGCTATGAGGAAAGCCCGCAGCAGGCGTTCCGCAATGCAAGCCGGTTGATGGCCGAGACGGGCGCCCCTGCGGTCAAGCTGGAGGGTGGGCTGCACATGGCCGAGACGATTGCCTTCCTGACTGCGCGCGGCGTGCCGGTCATGGCGCATGTGGGCCTGACGCCGCAGGCGGTGAACACCCTGGGCGGCTACAAAGTGGTGGGCCGCGCGGAAGAGGCGGACAAGGTGATGGCCGACGCCAAGGCGGTCGAGGCGGCGGGCGCCTTCTCGGTCGTGCTGGAGAAGGTGCCGGAAGGGCTGGCCGGGAGGATCACGGCTGCGCTGGCGATCCCGACCATCGGCATCGGGGCGGGCGTGGATTGCGACGGGCAGGTGCTGGTGGTGGATGACATGCTGGGCCTGTTCACCGACTTCCGGCCCAAGTTCGTGAAACGCTATGCCGAGCTGGGCAAGACGGCGGACGAGGCGATTGCCGCCTATGCGGCCGAGGTGCGCGCGCGAAGCTTCCCTGCGGCCGAGCATTCGTTCCCCGATGCGGTGCCGGTGAAGAAATGACCCCAATTGTGCGGACCGTTGCGGACCTGCGGGCCCTTGCGCGCGGGTGGAAGGCACGGGGCGAAACCGTGGGCGTGGTCCCGACCATGGGCGCGCTGCATGACGGCCACCTGTCGCTTGCGCACCGAGCGCGGGCCGAATGCGACCGGGTGATCACCACGATCTTCGTTAACCCCAAGCAGTTCAACAACCCCGAGGATCTGAAGAAATATCCCCGCAGCGAAGAGGCGGACGCGGCGCTTCTGGCCACAGTCCCAGTGGACGCGATCTTTGCCCCGCCGGTCGAGGAGGTTTACCCCGACGGCTTTATCACCACGGTTTCGATGCAGGGCGTGGCGCAGCCGCTGGAAGGTTACATGCGCCCCGGCCATTTCGACGGCGTGGCCACGGTGGTAACCAAGCTGTTCGGGATGACCCTGGCTGACAAGGGGTACTTCGGCCAGAAAGACTGGCAGCAGTTGCAGGTCGTTCTGCGGCTGGTGCGCGACCTGAACGTGCCGGTCGAGGTCGTGGGCTGCGAGACGATCCGCGAAGCCGACGGGTTGGCCATGTCCTCGCGCAATGTGCGGCTGACGGCCGAGGGGCGCGCGAAAGCGCCGGTCCTTTACGCCGCGATCAGTCGCGCGGCCGAGGATATCCGCGCCGGACACGCTGACCGCATGGCGATCCGCGAGGCGGCCGAAGCGATGCGCGAGGTCGGGTTCGAGCGGGTGGAATACATCGAATTGCGCGATGCCGAGACGTTGATGCCTTCGGACGATCCGCGTCGCCCGCGCCGGATGCTGGCAGCCGCCTGGCTGGACGGCGTGCGCCTGATCGACAATATCCCGGTCTAGGGCCTAGCCCTTGTAGCAGGAGGCTTTCTGGCCCGACCCGGCCGGAGAGCAGACCCAGCTTGCGCCTTTGGACAGGCCGCTGGCCTTCTGGATGGCGGCCTTGGTGCGGGCCAGGGCCTGCGCCTTGGAAACGGGTTTGGCGGCGTTTGCGAACCAGTCGAAGCCGGCGCTTGCCGTCTGTGCGGGACGCTGGTCGCGGTCGTCGGTCGCCAATGCCGGCACCGCGCACAAAACCATCATGGCCGCCACCCGAAGGGTGCGGAAAACACTGCTTGCCATAGGTCAATCCCCGTTTCGGCATGGCCGAAGACCATGCGCCAAAGGGGATTAGACCCGGTGTTTCAGGCCCAAATCGGCCTCGAACTGGGCGATTTCAAGAATTATCCGGCAAAACCCGATTATTGATCCGCCAGTCCGGCAGGCCGAAATTATCCGGCCAGGGATAGACCTCGGGCTGGTTGAAGTAGACCGAACCGACCAGCAAAGGCATGTCGGGCCGGGTCTGCCGCACCTGATTTTCCCAAAGATTCACATAGGCTTCGCTGCCCGAGTATCCGACCTCGGCCACCAGGACCGGCTTGCCAAAGCCCTGAAGCCGGGCATAGCGTTCGGTCAGCCAGTCCTCGAAATCCTTCGCGCCGCCCAGGATTTCGGCCTCCCACGGCTCGAACCCGAAGATCGACATGCCCACAATGTCGACATAATCGTCGCCCGGATAGAACTCGGCCGCGTTCTCCAGTCCCAGCGGTGACCAGACCACGTTGATGTTCGGTGCCGCGTCCCGGCAGATGTCGATCATGCGGCGGTAGGCTTCGATATAGTCGTCGGGTTCCCAGCCGGCCCAGATGAAATGGCCTTCGTCAAAGTCCATCTCGTGGCCCCAGCGGACCGAGACCGGGCTTTGCAGCGTGCCGATGACCGAACAGATGCCCTGCATGTTGGCGTCGTAATAGCCGGCCCGGATGCCCTCACGCAGGAACTCGGCGGTGTTGCGCTCGCTTCGGGTCCAGGTCCAGGGTTCGACCGTGATCATCAGGGCGCGGTTGCGGGCCAGGGCGTATTGGTCGGCGTCCAGCAGCGTTTCCAGATTGACGTCCTCCCATGGGAGAAAGACGTGCTCGATCACCACCTGATCGTCGGCCTGGAACTGCGCTTCGGGGTCATAGACACCGAACGGCAGGTCGCCGGGCGGGGCCGCCCCGCCGGGCAGCGCGAGCAGCAGACAAAGGCCCGAAGCCAGGCCAGCCTTGTACATACCATTCATCGCAAATCCCTCCTTAGTTGAAGTCCGACGGCTGCCGGACCCACTCAAATGTAAACTGATAGTCGGTCAGACCGGCGCGGCCCGAGCCCGCCCCGGCGACGCGGGTCTGCATCTGGACAAGCTTGACCCGGTCCAGCCCCTGGGTCATCCCGAAGGCCCCCTCGGCCGAGCGGGTGGCAAAGGCGTTCCAGCTTAGTCCAACAAGCAGCGCGACACAGCCAAGCTGCACGGTCGCATCGCGCCAGGTGCCCAGGTAGGACCACCCGTTTTCCGACAGGTGATGCCAGACCGTCACCAGCACCACGGCGGCGTAAAGCGAGCCCGACAGCAGGGTCAAGAGGTAGAACCCCTTCGCCTCGGCCAGCGTCGGGCCAAAGAGGACGGGCAGGAAGCAGCCCAGCGCCAGGGCGGTATAGACCAGCAGCACCCGACCGGGCAGGCGGCCGCGGGACGCCTCGCCCTTTGGGGTGATGCGGAAGTCTACGAACTTGCCGGTCAGCGTGTCGCGCACCGCCATGACGCAGCCCCACAGCACCCAGGGCCATTGCAGGCCAAGGAACAGGATCCGCTCCCAACTGATGACCGAGGCGTCCACCGGGCGGAAATGACCCATGCCATGGAAGCACCAGGCAATCGCCAGCATGACCAGGATCATCGGCAGGACGTGGGTGATATAGGCCGGATAGGTCACCAGCGAATAGCGCACGTCGAACAGCACCGCGACGACCGGCAGCAGATACATGGCGCAGAAGGTCAGCGCGAGCAGCGGATACAGCGTCTGGCAGAACAGGAATTGCGCCCTGAGGCGCGGGGAAAGCTGCGGCAGATAGCGCGGCGTGTGCTGCAAAAGCAGCGTGACCAGACTTCGCGACCACTGGAACTCCTGGGTGACCATGTCGGCCACCGTGGTCGGCCCGTCGCCGATGGCAATGGCGTCGATCGCATGCACACCTTTCCAGCCACCCGCGTTCAGCAGCATCGTGGTCGAGTGGTCCTCGGCCAGTTCCGGGCCCAGCCCGCCCACCGCGCGCAGGGCGCGGGTCCGCACCGCGTAGTGCGAACCGATGCACATCGGGGCGAACCCGTTGGAATATCCCGCCTGCAGGATGCCGTGGAAGCCGCCCTCGGTGTGCAGCCGGGTGCGCGCGGCCCAGTTCAGCGGCGCGTTGGACGAGCAGATCGAGGGGGCCGAGACATAGCCGACCTCGGGATCGGCGAAGGGGCGCAACATCTCACGCAGATAGCCGGGCTGGGGGACGTGGTCGGCGTCCAGCTGGCAAACCACATCGTAGAGGTCATAACCCCAGTGGTCGTAGAAATAGGCCAGGTTCCCTTCCTTGCAGCGCGTGCGGCGCGGCCAGGTTTTCTGGTGATACTCTGCCACCCCCTTGCGCGACGACACATGCACCCCATGAGCGTGACACCAGGCCAGCGTTTCGGGCGAGGGGTCCTCGTCCGCAAGCCAGGTGTCATGCGGCAGGTCCTGGGCCAGCATCGCCTCCAACGTGCGGCGCAGGACATCGAAGGGTTCGGACGGGGTCTTGGTGACGATCATCGCCACCCGCAGCCGCAGGCGCGCCGGGTCCGGCGCGGCCGAGCGCACGGCGCGCAGGCTGAACACCAGGAAGAAGGCCTGCAGGAAGGTGATCCAGGCGATCAGCACCGAGACCACGCCGAACTTCAGCCAGCCAACCCAGCCGGCCTCGACGTCGATATGGGCAGGGTCCAGCCACCAGATCCAGAACCACAGCGCAGCGGCGGCCCAGATGACGGAGAGCAAGAGCTGCCAGTAATACTCGGCCGGGGATAGCAGAGGGGTCAGATAGGGCGACCGTGGCTTAGGCTGCATCGCGCACCCCATAGGCCAGGGCGGCGTCCGCCAGCAGCGTGGGCAAGGCCGACCTTGCCGCCACGAAGCCCAACTTGACCCGCGCCTCGCGTGCGTCGGCGACCAGGGCCGGGGGGTCTCCGGGCCGGCGGGGGCCCCAGATCACCGGCATCTGCCGGCCGGTCATCTCCTCAATCCCGGCGATGATCTGGCGGACCGACAGACCCTGCCCTGTGCCCAGGTTCAGGCGCAGGGTTTCGCCCCCCCGCAGCAGGTGTTGCAACGCCAGGACATGCGCGCGGGCAAGGTCGCTGACGTGAATATAGTCACGGATGCAGGTGCCATCGGGGGTCGGATAATCGGTGCCGTAAACCTGCAGCGCCGGCCCCTGCCCGGTTGCCGCCCGCAGCGCCAGCGGGATCAGGTGGGTTTCCGGCTCATGCCGCTCGAACAACTCGCCCTCGGGGTCGGCACCGGCGGCGTTGAAGTAGCGCAGCGCGGCATAACGCAGACCATGTGCCGCGGCGTGGTCGGCCAGCATCGCCTCGCAGATCAGCTTGGTCCGGCCATAGGGATTGATCGGGGCCTGCGGAGTCGTCTCGGCAATCGGCAGCCGGTCGGGGATGCCATAGGTCGCGCAGCTGGAGGAAAAGACGATCCGGTCCACCCCGGCCGAATGACACCCGGCAATCAGACCGATCATCCCGCCCAGGTTGTTGTCGTAGTAAAGTCCGGGGTTCGCCATGCTTTCCCCGACATAGGCCGAGGCGGCGAAGTGGATCACCGCTTCGGCCGAATGCGCCTTGATCGCGCGTTCCACCGCGGCGCTGTCGCGGACATCGCCGGGAACCAGCGGGCCAAAGCGCACGGCGTCACGATGCCCGGTGGACAGGTTGTCAAAGGCCACGGGCAGGAAGCCGGCGCGCGCCAGCGCCTTGCAGGTGTGCGAGCCGATGAAGCCAGCCCCGCCCGTAACCAGTATGGCAGGCGCGGTCGTCATGACACCAGGGCCGTCTCGTGCTGCAGGTCGACGCCCAGACGCTGGGCAAACCAGGGGATGGTCAACTCCAGCCCGCGGTCCAGCGGCACGGTCGGCGCCCAGCCCAGAAGCAGGCGGGCACGCGTGATGTCGGGCCGCCGCTGGCGGGGATCATCCTGCGGCAAAGGGCGGAACACGATGGCAGACCTGCGGCCAAGCTTCGCCTGCACCTTTTCGGCCAGTTCCAGCATGGTGAACTCGCCCGGATTGCCAAGGTTGACCGGCATCTTCTCGTCGCTGGCCATCAGGCGGATCAGCCCGTCCACCAGATCGCTGACATAGCAGAAGCTCCGGGTCTGCGAGCCGTCGCCGTAAATGGTCAGCGCCTTGCCCGACAGCGCCTGCACGATGAAGTTCGACACCACGCGCCCATCGGCGGGGTCCATCTGCGGCCCGTAGGTGTTGAAGATGCGGGCGATGCGGGTTTCCAGGCCGCGATGCGCGCCATACTCCCAGAACAGCGTCTCGGCCGCCCGCTTGCCTTCGTCATAGCAGGCCCGGGGGCCAACCGTATTGACGCAACCGCGATAGCTTTCGGACTGAAGCGGGATCTCGGGGTCGCCATAGACCTCGGAGGTCGAGGTCAGCAGAACCCGGGCCTCCTTGCGCTCGGCCAGGGCCAGCAGATTCAGCGAGCCGTCGATGCTGGTGCGGAACGTGTGGATCGGGTCCGCCTGATAGCGCGGCGGCGAGGCCGGGCAAGCCAGATTGTAGATCTCATCCACCCGCCCGGGAATGGTGAAGGGGGTGATGATGTCATGCTGGATGAAGCGGAAGCGGGGATGCCGCAGCAGCGTGGCGATATTGTCGGCAGAGCCGGTAAGCAAGTTGTCGATGCAGATCACGGTCTGCCCCGAAGCGATCAGCCTGGCGCACAGCGCCGAACCCAGAAATCCGGCGCCGCCGGCCACCACAACAACCTTATGTCCAGGCAGTCCACGTCTGACGTGGCCTGGCTCATCCACCAAGTCGCGCATTTCAAACCCCACCCTTCAATCGTTGCACGCGGGCAAAACTGCCTGCGCGTCGCACCTTCTTGTGACGGGCCTTCAAGTGCCCGTTGAGGTGCCGTGTCCGATCATGGCCCCCTTAAAAACCTTGCAAGCAGCGACACGAGGGGGGGCCGACAACCTTATACAATCATTTACCATTTCTCGAATTTGTCAATGTTAAGCCACAATTGGTCTTGTTTTAGCCATATTCCGGGGTCGTTCCGCGAAATCTGGTCCAAACGGCACCCAATCCGGGAATTGGCCCACAATTAGCGGTTGCGCGGTATTCATTCCCCACCATCTAAGGCTTCAATCTGTCACGAATCAACCGGCCAGTCGCACGGGGCAGCCATCCCGCCGGCGCGGCCCGCCACATTCTTTCCACTTTTTGGCCGCGCTTGCCGCACGCGTGCGGGCCGCAGCCGGTCGGTGTGGGGTCGGGCATTCTCTGCTTGGCGAGCGTGGGCAGTTGCGGCAAGACTTGTGCCGTTGGCTGCCGGCGAAAAATCCTGCGGCAAGATGATGTAATTCCCCGTCACATTACTATGTGCAGGGACAAATGGTCACAGGAGGGCGCGATGGCCGATTTCGAGACGCAGATCAAGGAGAGCCAGGCTCAGGTCGCCGAGGCGCAGGCGAAGATCAGCGCGATCACTAGCCGGATCGAGGCCGCGCGGACCAAGCTGGACCAGGGCGTGCAGCTGGACGTGGAAAACGCCACGCTGGATGATGTGTCGAAGCACACCGACCTGATGAACGCGAACATCGCCGAGCTGATCATGGGCCTGGACGACGTGACCGCGGGTTTCTCGACCGAATTTGCCGAGATGCGGTCAAAGACGGGAATGGAGACCTTCATCGGCATCTTCTCGTCCGCGAAGGCCGAGTCGATGCGGCAAGAGCGGATGCGTGCGGCCACGATCGATGACAAGCTGCAGGACCTGATCTCGAAATCGGACGTGATCGTGAAGCTGCTGCAAGGGCAGCTCGACCTTCTGAACACGCAAAAGACGCGGGTCGAAGGGAACCTTGCCGGCACCCTGACCGAGCGGGAAGAGACCGTCGCGGCACTGGAGGCGGTGCGCCGGGAAGTCGCCAGCCTAGATCCAAAGATCATCGAGCTGGAGAACAAGATCAGCGTCGAGCAGGACGCGGCGGCGCGGACCAAGCTGGAGACGGAGCTTGCCAACCTGAACGCGCAATACAACGCGCTGGTGCAGGACGAGCAGGTGAAACTGGCGAAGTCCCAGACGCTGGAGCGCTATATCGAGAAGGGGAAGACTTGGGTCGACAGCCTTCAGAACCAGGCGGCGACGCAGCTGGTGCTGATCAACAAGCTGCAGACGGACACCAAGCAGCGGGTGGTGCTGTATGATGCGCTGACCTCCAGCCTCAAGACCGCCCAGCAGCAGGACGTGGCGCACCGGATCAACGAGATCGGTGTCAAAACCGACCAGGAAGCCCAGACCGCGATGGCGGCGATTGGCGCTGCGACCAACGACAAGATGGCCGACATGCTGGAAGCGCATGAGGGGCATATGGTGTTCGCGCGGCAGATCCTGGAGCAGAAGGCGAAGGCGGATGAACGCTTTGCCCGGCGCTTTGCCTCGATTGTCGAGAAGCACGACAAGAACGCGTACGGGGAATGAGGTTTAGGCGTCAGGTGCGCTGGGCCCTGACGCGCGGGATCGCGGCGATATTGCTGGGAGTTTGCCTTGCCTTTGTGACCGTAATCTTCGAGCTGTATGGTCACCGGATTGCGCAACAGGTTAGCGGGATCATGACTGTCGCCTTGATCTCGGGCGGGGCACTGATGGCTTTGCTTGGCGGGGCGGCGCGGATGGGACAGCATTGGATGTTTTTGCGCGGGATGCCTGCCGGGCGGCTTCGCAGCTTAGTGCTGCGCCATCCGGTTTTGCGGTGGTGGTATGGGGTCGATTGCGATGGGCAGGCGGTAGATGACTGACAGAACCGTCAAGGACCAGCTTACCTCGGACCATCACGAGCTTTACGACACACTCGTCGCGAGGCGCTACTTTGCCAAGTTCGACCGGATCACCGGGCATCTGGGCCGGGTGGCGGCGGAGATGGAGAATGAGGGAAAGCTGACGCGGACCGAGGCTCGGCTGCTCGGGGTCTACCTCAAGGCGGTGGCGACGACGTTCCGGGCGTTGAACCACAAGTACCTGATGACGGGGCGGGGGGAGACGGCCCCGCGCCTGACCATCGACCGGCATGAGAGCGGGTTTCCGGTGGCTCAGGAACTCATGACGATGGCCGTCGATGCCCAGCAGGCCGAGAAGCATCTGGCCGGGATGCCGTCCGAGACGGAACTGAAGGACCGGATGGTGCGGCAGATCGTGGGGGATCAGGTGATCCCGACCGCGCTGCAATTCGCGCTGTCGCAGCGGTATTACTATGAGGCGCTGGCGGCGGGGGGCATGTTCTGGGCGCGGAATGATCCGGATGCGCAGTGGATCGAGGATCTGGGTTCGCGGCGGCATTTCCTGGTGCATTGGGCGGTCTGGGACACGCAGGTCAACCTGCCGGTGGTCTACCTGATGGACCTGGAGGACAGTGGCAAACGGCCGATCCTGAACGACGCCTACCGCTGGCCGCAGGCTCAGGCTGCGCTGATGGCGCAGTCGGTGGGTGGGTTGAAGCTGCTGACGATTGCGACGGGGTTCGACAAGGATTTCGCGGACCTGCATCCGAAACGGCTGCGGCGGGTGATCCTGGGGCCGATGTATTCGTCCAGTTTCACGTTGCAGTCGGGGCCGATTTCCAAGGTGCTGGAGGGCGCGAAGGCACCCGAAGGGCAGGATTGGGCGCTGGTCTGGACGGTCGAGGACCTGATCTCGGACCGCGAGGAAGAGGTGAAGGACGGCTGGTTCTCGTCGGTCCAGCGGCAGGTCTACAAGCTGGACCCGGTGGCGGGTGTTGAGTTGGGGGCGACGCGGCAGGACCGGATGATCATCCTGCCGGAGAAGCCCTATCAGGTGTTGGTCGAACAGAACCCGCGCGGGCTGCAGGGGCTGCGGAAGTTCGTCGTGGGGGCCGGGGGGCGGCTTATTCCGACGTTGTAGCCGGGGGCCAGCCCCCGGACCCCCGGGATATTCTCAGACAGAAAATGAGGGTTTCATGAACACGCGCGACACGATGGAGCTGAAGGAAGAGACGATCCGGGCGCAATATGAGGCGGCCTTGGGGATGGTCTTTGGCTTCGATCACGCGCCGCGGTTGGCGAAGCCCTTGGTGGTGGCTGCAGTGGCGGAGCGGTCGCCCGGCGTGGGGACGCGGCCGACGTTCCGGTCGACGGTGCCGGGGATGGCGACGCGGACGACCGCGCGGCCCGGCGGGGTGCGGCTGGCAGAGCGGGTCGAGGGGTTGGGGGATGGGCTGGTCTCGCCGGTACAGGCGGCGGTGCTGAACGCGCTGCGGCGATCCTTGGCGATTGCGCTGGCGATGGGGGAGACGTTCTCGGCGCAATCGGGGCTGGCGGAGTTAAAGCGGGCGAACCTGGAGGGGCGGGTGCCGGAACCCCGGCGCGCCGAATTTGGGGAGTTGCTGGCGGGTGAGGCGCTGGTGGTCTTGTTCACCTTCGGCAATGCGCTGGCCTATCTGATCGCGCCGCATGTGGGGACCACGACGGTCGAGTTGGGCGAGGTGGAGGAGGTTCTGACCGACAATGCTCCGCTGGCCTTGCAGGGGGCCTTGTGGGAGCTGGATCAGGACATCGGGGCGCTGGCGACCGACGATGTGAAGCTGGTGGCAGTGGTGTCGGCCTTTGCCGAGGCGCTGATGAAGAAGGTGCAGATCCGGGCGGAGAATGGGGCGCGGACTTCTGTCTTTACGGGTGGAAGCTGGAAGGTGGAGGCGGATGGGCTGACGCTGTCGGGGTTCAAGCCGGCCAAGGCTGCGAAGGGTGGCATGATCGCCATGGCCTTCAAGAAGCCGCATGAGGTGGTGGGGAACCACATCGCCAAGTACCAGTCGCTGCGGCTGTCGAAGATGCTGATGGCCTATGACTTCGAACGCCGCCTGAACCCGTTCGCGGAATTGGGCGGGTTCATCTTCACCTTTATGGGGGATGGGAAGCCGGGGACGGGGAAGACCACGCTGATCCAGATGATGGCGGGGTTGCTGAACGATTACTGCAAGGTGGCGGGGTATCCGTTCCGGTATCAGAACTTCTCGATCGACCAGATCGACAGCTATCAGGGCAAGTCGGGGCAGAACGCGAAGGCGTTCATCGACGCGGTACTGGACCCCTCGGTCATCGGGTTCGGGACCATCGACGATATCGACCAGGTGGCGGGGAAGCGGGGGGACCGGCAGTCCTCGGCTGGCCAGCAAGAGGTGACGGCGGTCTTCATGCAGGCCTTTGCAGGGGCGGGGACGGTGGTGCGGGGGAACTGCACGTTTGGCATGTTCTCGAACTATCCGGAGAACGTGGACGACGCCCTGCGCCAGCGGGCCGGGGCGCGGTTTCTGGTCGACGGGCCGCAGTCGAAGGAGGATTACATTGATATCCTCTCGCTTCTCTTGGGGAAGAACCATGCGATCCCGGTGGGGGAGCATGATCTGTTCGCGGCGCAGGAGATCAAGAAGGCTGTGGCCGCGTCCTTTGAGGGGCATTCGAAGCCGCATGAGGAGGGGTTGCTGAAGGTCTGGGACCGGGTGTCGGGTAAGATTGGGAAGCTGGATACCCTCGCCAAGATGGGGGCCTACCTGAAAGCGATCCAAGAGGCGGATGAGCGGTTCACGGGCCGGGCGATCAAGAACATCACCGATGCGGTGAAGGTCCGGGCGATGGACTTTGAACTGCCGGATGAGTGGATGGATCAGCCGGACCTCTTCCTCTTCAAGCCCTATGACGAGAAGCTGGCGATGATCCGGGGGCTGATGACGCCGATCTCGGTGGAGATGGTGATCCAGGAAATCAACCGCTACGCCGACAGCGAGTTCCGCTATGCCGACAAGTCGGACGAGGTGGCCATCGAGGCGATGGTGCGCGACTTTGGCCGGACGGAAGAGGCGAAGCGGCGATATCTGGAGGGGAAGGGGTGAGGCCCGCTCAAGGAAGGCTTCGATGACCTGCGCCTCGGCGTTGTTTCAGCATGTCGGCCTCTTGGCGGGCAGCGGTCTGGCAATCGTCGTGGGGCCCTGGCTGTTGGTCAAGCTTGCCGCGTCTGGCGGTTGGCGGTTTGTCTTGGCGCTGGTGCTGGGGTGGGGGCTCGCTTCCGGTGTTGTCGTCCTTGCGGTGCTTGGGGTGCTGGCCGCGCGTTCGGCACGAAGCGGAACTCCGGAATGCGCGTGGTCCGACCTGATCGCCAGCCTGTGGTATATGTCGGTTGCTGGTCTTTTCATTTCTGTGCTGCTCACCATGGTCATCCGGCGGCGCGCCAGACGGAAGAGCGAATGAACGAGCCACTGACCCTGTGGAATTCGATCCTGCCCCTGGCGGGGTTGTGCGCGCTGGTGGCCTGGCTGCCGGGGTGGGTCGCGGGGCGGGGGAACCTGTCGCAGGCGAGGCTTTCGCGGGCGGTGGGGGTGACGGCGGTGGTGGCGCTGGGCGTGGGGGCCGTGCTGACGGCGGGGCTTTATGCGGCGATCAACGAGGGGGTCTGGGCAGGGGTTCTGGCGGCTCCGCTGGAGCGGGCGGGGTTCTTCCTGGGCCGTTCGGCGTTGTTTGCGCTGCTGTGGGGTCCGGTGCTGGGGTTCGTCTGGCTGGTGAA
Source organism: Tabrizicola aquatica (assembly GCF_002900975.1). Lineage (GTDB taxonomy): Bacteria > Pseudomonadota > Alphaproteobacteria > Rhodobacterales > Rhodobacteraceae > Tabrizicola > Tabrizicola aquatica. The sequence continues at coordinate 162,231 of NZ_PJON01000002.1, forward strand.
AGCGCAGGAGCTGAACCGGCGGTTGGGGATGCGGATGGTGGATGGTGAAGGGGGGAAGGGGTGATTAAACGAAACAAAGATTTTACCGAGAGCGCAACAGAGTTCTGGCTTACCAGTTTCTTAATTCTGTTTACCAATCTTGCGGCGACGGCCGAACCTTTGTCGGCCGAGAAGTTCCATGAGCTAGTTTACATGGACGACGGAGTGTCTCTTCCTGAGCTGATAAACTGTTCCGCGGTTAGCTTGGAAGCACCGGCGCTGCCAATTTGGTGCCGAGTCGGCGGCATAGAAATTCACTTGGAAAACAACGTAGTAAACGGAGTGAATTTGGGAGAGATATTCGGAGAGGTATCCATGGATGCAATTTGGACCGCTGTGGAGAGCGATCAAACTGATATGCTTCCACTTAAATTCCTTGATTGGAACTTCGATGTAAAGGAGACATGGTCTTACTCTGATGACAGCCGAAATGTATTCTGTTCTTTTGGCGGCCCATCGAAAGAAGAATCGGGATTTGGCGTTCCAACGCTTCAAACCGCCCGTTGTTTTCAGTTTATCGAAGGAAGCTATCTGAATCCTGGACAACGAATGCTCAAGACTACGTTCTACGATCTTGGAGATCTCTCTTTAATGGGTGCAAATACGCCAACCGATTTGACACTTTTCAAGAGTGTTGTCGTGTTTGTGGCACTGACTACCCGAATTGAACTTCGCAGTGAGAAGTAAGTGAAACGCCTCATCCAACGCGGTCTCATGTTCGGGAACCTGATCGAGGTTTCCTCTCCCGCCCTTGTCGAGCGCTACAACCGGGCGCTCAAGCATCTTACCAGCAAGACCACGAAGCTTGACGATTTCCACATCGACCTGTCCGGCTATTCGCCCGAGATTGGCGACGAATTAAACGACGACCTCTACCTCAACCCCAACGGGGCGAACCGGCAGTTCATCTTGCTGACAACGGCGCAGAAGGATGCGCCTTTGCTGAACATCAAGTTCTCCACCAGCCGGGGGATCCTGACGCAGTTCATCGAGAAGAACGAGGCGCAGTTGTTTGCCCTGACCGCGCGGGATGCGGTGGCGGGGGAGTTGCAGAACTCGGTCTACGCGTTCGACACGCCGGCCAAGCTGTTCGACATCCGGCAGGTGACGGTCGAGGCGGATACGATCGGCGGGCATGTGGCGGATGCGGGGAAGCTGGCGAAGCTGATCGAGCGGTTCCGGGTTGAGCCGGACGGCTGGCGCGATGATGTGCTGGTAGCGGAGATGATTGGCCTTGCCAAGAAGACGGGCGACGTGACGCGGGTGCCGATCAGCCTTCCGGCGATGACGTTCCAGCAGCAGAACTTCTGGACCAGCCATTTCGGCGGGGTCTACATCTTTCAGGGCGTGCGCTATCCGGCGGCGATCTCGACGCTGGACTGGAAAAGCCTGGGCGAGGTGCCGGTGGCGCAGGTGATGGACCTGGACCACCGCAACCAGATCGCCGACTGGCTGGAGCGGAACGGGCTGGTGGAACCCATCGTGCAGGCGCGGGGGACGGATGCCTCGGCCATCCTGCGGCAGAAGATGGATTTCATCCTGGTCGATGCGGCGGACCGGCTGGGGATCGAGGTCGGGGATGCGCGACGGACGGAACTGCGGAAGGTGGCCTACAAGCTGGGCACCTCGTTGCCCGAGGAGTTTCTGGGGCTAGCCGCCCTCCTCCGCTGGGTCGAGGCCGGGGGGGCCTGGCCGAAGATCACCTCGGAGCATCCGGCCTATTTCTACACGCTCCGCGGCAAGGGGCCGGACCGCGACCTGGTGAACATGCTTCTGTCCGAACTCTCTCCGATGGACGTGCGGCAGATGTTCATCACCCACAAGGAGCTGTTCTACGCCCAGTACGCCACGTGGTCCGACCGCAAGAAAACCTATGTGGCGGACTTCCTGGCGCGGGAGTATCAGGTGGACCGTGAGGGCGCGCGGACAGCGCTGTTCGGGCCGGAACCGTCGATGGACGAACTCCATCGGCCGCAGATGGCGGAAGGCCCCAAACCGGCGCGCCGAACGGTGGTCGGCCCCTGGGGCGCAACTGGAGGGCGGCGATGATCGGATTTCTGCGCGCCATCGTGATCTGGGCCGTGGTGGGTGCCGTGGCCTATTTCGTGCTGCGGATCTATGCCCGCTCGCTGCGCCGCGAGGCGCTGGAGAGGGAATGGGACGCCGCCCCCAAGGGCGATGCCGTGGCGCGGGAGGCGTTCATCGACAAGGGCATGGCCGAATATGAGGGCAGCCTGCGAAACCGGCTGCTGGTCATTATCTTCGTCCTGCCTTTCATCGCGATCGCGGTGCTCCTATATCTGGTCAATTACGCATGAGGCCGCGATGCGATACGTGAAATGGGCTTTCTGGGGCACGCTTGCCCTGATCATCGGGCTGTTCCTGCACTATACGCTGCCGCAGCATGACGTGGTGCGGGTCGTCGGCACCTATCAGGAACGCCAGGACCTGAACGACTGGACGCGGATCTTCTGGTCCTCGCCGGACGACCAGTCCACGGCCCTGACCAACCGGGACGTGCAGTTCATCCAGACCGTGCTGGCCAGTGGCGGGGTGATGGTCTACCGGAACGAGGACACGGGCTGGAGCTGGCCGCCCTATTTCAAGTTCGACACGGCCAGCCTGCAGACCGAGGCGGACGACCTCCGCTCGACCGCCGAGGCCCCCAAATGGGCCGTGGTCACGCATTACGGCTGGCGGAACGAGTTGATCTCAAGCTTCCCCAACGCCGTTGGGATCCGCTCTGTCGAGGGGCCGGATGTCACCATCATCCCTTGGTTCAACATCTTCTTCTTCGGCTTCCTGCTGATCCTGGCCGTGCTGATCCGCAAGATGTGGCTGCAATTCCGCGAACGGATGATCGACCCTGCGCTGGCGGATGCGGGCGAGGCCTGGGATTCGGTCGAGGCCCGCGCCGAGACCGCCCGCAAGGGCGCGCGCGGGTTCTTTGGGCGGATCGGGGCCTGGCTGAACACCTGGCGGGCGAAGAAGTAGGGGAACAAATTCGCCGAGCCTCCGGTTTGGTCCCTTTGACCGGAGGCCTGCCATGCGAGACGACCTGACCCCCGGCGCGCGGTTTCCTGACTTCGTGCTGCCCGATCACACCAAGACCCAGCGTCGCCTGTCGGACCTGCAAGGCGACCAGCTGATGGTCATCTTCCTGACCCGCGGTTTCTTCTGCCCCAAGGACCGTGCCCAGATGCACGAACTGGTGCGCTTTCACCCGCAACTGGTGGTCGGGTATACCCAGGTGGTCACCATCACCACCGACGACTGGCACATCACCAACAACTACCGCCAGCAGACCGGCGCGCCCTGGCCGTTCCTTTACGACGAGGAAAGGGTAATTCAGAAGGATCTGGACATCAAGGAATACACCGACACCACGCATGACGTGATGATCCCGCACACGATCGTGCTGGGCCGGGGGCTGAAGGTCCACAAGATCTACAACGGCTATTACTACTGGGGCCGCCCCTCGACCGCCGAATTGCACGCCGACCTGCGCGACGTGGCGCGGCAGACCTATCCGGACTGGGACATCACCCGCCCCGAGATGCGGCAGAAGTGGGAGAAGGGCGAGACGTCCAGCTTCTATCCCTATTCCAACGAAAGTATCTCGATGGAGACGCTGATGCTGCAGATGGCCGGGGCCGTGGACCAGTACGCCGGAGAGGCGAAGGGGGAGTGACCCCCCTTACGCGCGTAGACTGCCGCCGGTCGCTTTCGTCACCTTCTCGATGATCTTGGCCGACACGGCCTCGATCTCGGCTTCGGTGAGGGTCGCGGTCACCGGCTGCAGGCGGACAGTCAAGGCGATGGACTTCTTGCCCGCCCCCATCTGCGCCTCTGCCTTGTCGCCGGTGAACTGGTCGAAAACGCGGACGCTTTCGATCAGGGTCTTGTCGGCGCCTTGCGCGGCGTTGGCCGCCATCAGGGCCTCGACCTTGGCGTCGACGACAAAGGCGAAATCCCGCTCTACCGCTTGCAGGTCGCTGATCGCCAGCGCCGGACGGGTCGGCGTCTTCACCTTCGGCGCAGGGACGTTGGCGATCAGGATCGTGAAGGCCACGGCGGGGCCCTTCACATCCATGGCCTGCAGGATGCGCGGGTGAACCTCGCCAAAACTCGCCATCACATTCGGCCCCAGCCCGATCACGCCCGAGCGGCCGGGGTGCCACCATCCCGTCACCTTGCGGCTGATCTGGACGCGGGCAGGCGCCCCAAGGGCGGCCAGCACCGCCTCGGCATCGGCCTTGGCGTCGAACACGTCGACCATGCGCCGGCTGCCGTGCGGATCACGCTGCGCGGCGGCACCGATCAGCAGACCCGCGGCTTGCAGGTGCTGGTCGCCCGGTTCGCCGCCGTGGAAGGCGGGGCCGATCTCGAACAGCGCCAGGTCCATGAAGCCGCGCGCCTGGTTCCGGGCAGCCGCGGCCAGAAGGCCGGGGAGGAGATCGGGGCGCAGGTGCGTCATTTCGGAGGAGATTGGGTTATCCACCCGCACGGCCTCGGTTCCGCCACCAAACAAGGCTGCGGATTTGGCGTCGATGAAGCTGTAGGTCACGGCCTCATTATAACCAAGTGCCGCGATGGTGCGGCGGGCGGTGCGTTCGCGGACTTGCAGCGGCGTCAGGATCGGGCGCGGCACGCCGGGAAGTTGACGGGCCATCGGCGCGCCTTGCAACTTGGTCAGACTGGCGATGCGGGCGACTTCCTCGATCAGGTCGGCGTCGCCCAGAATATCAGGGCGCCAAGTCGGCGGCGTCACATCATTGCCGTTCAGGGTGAAGCCCAAAGCCTCCAGCGTGGCGCGCTGGGTGGCTTCGGGGATCTCCATGCCGACAAGGCTGACAACGCGCGCGGGATCAAGGCGATAGGTGCGGGTCGGGTCGATGGCCGCGCCGTCCTGAACGACGGTCCCGGCCTCGCCGCTGCAAAGATCAAGGATCATCTGCGTCGCCAGTTCCAGCCCCGGCAGGGTGAAAGCCGGGTCGACGCCACGTTCAAAGCGATAGCGGGCGTCCGAGTTGATCTTCAGCGCACGGCCGGTGGCGGCGATGGTGATCGGGTCCCAGTAGGCCGATTCCAGAAACACGTCAGTCGTCTCGGGGGTGCAGCCCGAGGCTTCGCCGCCCATGATCCCGGCCAGCGATTCCGGGCCGTGGTCGTCGGCAATGACCATCTGGCCGGACGAAAGGGCGTAGGTCTTGCCATCCAGCGCCAGCAGCGTCTCACCTTCCCGGGCGGGACGGATGTGGAGGTCGCCCTTCACCTTGGCGGCGTCGAAGACGTGCAGCGGGCGGTTCAGGCCGAAGGTGAAGTAGTTGGTGATGTCCACCAGCGCCGAGATCGGGCGCAAGCCCAGGGCCTTGAGCCGCGCCTGCATCCAGTCGGGCGAAGGGCCGTTCTTCACGCCACGGATCAGGCGACCGGCGAAGTGGGGGCAGCCCTTGGCTTTCAGCTCGGGGGCGATGTGGATGCCGATGGGGGTGTCGAAGGTGCCTGCGACCGGGGTGGCGGTGACGGGTTTAAGCTTGCCCATGCCGCGCGCGGCAAGGTCGCGGGCGATGCCGTGGATGCCCAGGGCGTCGGGGCGGTTCGGGGTGACCTTGATCTCGACGACCGGGTCATTGACGCCGCGGTAATCGATGTAGCGCAAGCCCAAGGGCGCGTCGGAGGGCAGTTCGATGATGCCGTCGTGGTTGTCGGACAGCATCAATTCGCGTTCAGAGCAGAGCATGCCGTTACTGTCCACGCCCCGGATGTTGCCGGGCTTCAGGTCGACGCCGGTTCCGGGGACATGGGTGCCGGGGGGTGCGAAAACGCCGACCAACCCGGTCTTGGCATTCGGCGCGCCGCAGACGACTTGGACTTCCTCACTCCGACCGCCGGGGCCTTCGGGGAAAGTCTCAACCCGGCAGACGCGAAGGCGGTCGGCGTTCGGGTGCTGGACGGCCTCGATCACCCGGCAGATGCGGAAGGCACCAAGCTGGGCGGTCGGGTCCTCGATGCCCTCCACCTCCAGCCCAAGGTCGGTGAGCGCCTCGGCGATGGCATCGACAGGGGCCTCGGTTTCAAGGTGATCTTTCAGCCAGGACAGGGTGAATTTCATCGGCGGGCCTCCAAAACTTGCGCCCGGATTAGCGGAAAGCGGCGGGAAGGGGAAGCGTCAGGAGGTGACGCGGGCGTAGAGGTTGAAGAGGCCGAAGAGGATCGGTTGGTGGATCAGGTAGATCACCAGCGAATGGCGGCCGGGAAAGCCAAGGGCGCGGGTCAGCCGCGTGGGAGGGGTGCCACGCCAGAGGTCCAGACGGAGGGCCTTTGCGATTGCAATGCCGGCCAGCGCGGGGGCCGCCCAGGGGACAAGGGGCACGTAATCGCCCATCATCGGGCGGGTCTCGGCCAGGCCGGTCCAGACCAGCCAGAGCGGGTCGAAGGCCGGGAAGCGCCGGCCCCAGGCGGCTGCGAAGATCGCGGCGGCGAGGGCAAGGGTGACGGGCCAGGGCAGGCGGAGGGCGACGAGGCCCAGCAGGCTGGCGGCGGCGATGGCGTGGAGGATGCCGAACAGGATCGTGCCGCCGGGGACGAACCAGATGCTGGCGAGGGTCACCAGGAGGGCGCCGGCGGCGATCTTCGCGAAGCGGGTCCAGAAGGCGGGCCAGCGGATGCCCCGACCATGGGCCAGCCAGAGGCTGACCCCGGAGAGGAACAGGAAGCTGCCGGCGATCATCCGGGCGAAGTAGTACCAGAAGGGCTGGCTCATCGTATCGGGGGGGATGTAGCCGAACAGGGCCAGGTCGAAGGTGAAGTGAAAGACCACCATGCAGAGGATCGCCAGGCTTCGCGCGAGGTCGAGCGGTATCAGGCGGGGGGTGGGGTCGGGTGGTGTCATGCCGTCAGAATGGCGCGGTTCGGCGGGGGCCGCAAGGCTGGCGGGTGTCCACGGTGGACAATCCGAGTAAATCTATGTCTATCAAGCACTTGGTCGCGGGCATTAGGGAATTCTTAGGACTTTCCAAGGGCCGTGCCTGAGGGCTGGCCGAAGGCTCGTCGAGCACTTCGTGCACTCCTCGCCTGGTTCCTGGTTTGGCTGGGGAGCCCTGCCCTTGGAATCGGACGACCCCGCGGCCTGTTGCGACGAGTGCACGAAGTGCTCGAGGAGCTTTCGCGTCAGAACAGTTGCAACAGCCGCTTGAAGTAGTCGAGTTCCTCGCTGGGGCGGGTCAGTTCGCCGGAACGGCGGCGGAGTTCGTCCAGCAACTCTTGCGCGCGCTGGTTCGGATCGTTTTGCACCATGTTCGAGTCCGAGCCGATCCGCGCCGTATCGCCCTGTTCGCGGCCCAGGGGATCGCGGCCGTTTGGATCGGCGCTGCCGAATTCCTGATTTTCACCGTCGGCGCCGCGCTGTTCGCGCTGCTCTTCGGCCATCGCCTCGCCGAAGTTGCGCATCCCGTCGCGCATGGCCTCCATCGCCTCGGCCTGACGGTCGAGTGCGCCGTCAAGGTCGCCCTGGCGCAGGGCCTCTTCGGCCTCGTCCATCGCGCGGCCGGCGCGGTCAAGGTTGCGGCGGCCTTCCTCGCCCTGTTCAGAGCCATCGCCAGGCAGCTGGCCGTCCTGCAAGCGGTCCAGACGGTTGCGCAATTCTTGCTGGCGTTCGGCAAAAGTGCCTTGGCCCTGGCCTTCGCCTTCCTGCTGGCCACCCTGGCCCTGTTGCTGGTCGCCCGGCTGCTGACCGTCCTGGCCGGGCTGCTGGTCGCCCTGCTGGCCGCCTTCGCCGCGCTGCATGTCGCGGTAGGCTTCGTCCGACAGCTCCTGCTGGTCGCGCAGCGTGTCGCCAAGTTCGCCCATCGGGCCGCCCTGGCCCTGGCCTTGCCCGCCCTGGCCTTGCACGACCTCCATATTCTCCATCAGTTGGCGAAGCTGTTCCATCAACTCGGCAGCTTCGGCGGTGCGGCCCTCTTCCATCAGGCGCTGGAGTTCGTCCAGCATCTGCTGGAGCTGGTCGCCCGACATCATCTGACCCTGCATCATGCCTTGCTGCTGCTGGTCGCCGGGATTGCGCTGCGCCTCTTCGGCCAGTTCGCGCATGTAGTCATTCAGCGCCTGCTGCATTTCCTTCATCAGGCGGTCGATTTCCTCGGGCGAGGCACCGTTGCGGATCGCCTCGTCCAGGCGGTCCTGGGCGCGTTGCAGGCGTTCAAGGGCGTCCTGAAGGTTCCCCTCCTCGACCATCAGGGCGATGTTCCACAGCTTTTCGGCAAGCGCATCGCGATCTTCGGTCGACAGGCTGGCCTCTTTCGCCTCCAACTCGCGCATCAGGACGCGAAGGTGCAGGAAGGCGCGTTCGTGGCGGATGAAGCCATCCGGGGCGAAGGTGACGGCCTTCAGCAGGTCGACCGCGCGCGGGGCGTTGACGCGGTTCCACAGGATGTCGCGCCGCATCTCGATCAGGGCGGCGGCGAGGGGGTCGAAAAACCGTTTGCCCGGCAGGGTGACGCTGTAAGGCTCGGACTGGCCTTCCTGCCCGGCCGCATCGACGGCGGCAAAGACCATGGTCACCGGCAGATTGGCGAAAACGTGTTTCGACAAGTCATCGACGAGGGTTTCAGCGATCTCGACCCGCTCGCCCGAGAGGGGCATCGGCAGGTCAAGAACCACGGGTTCGACGAGTTCGGGATCGGGGATCAGGCCGTGGCGACGGTCGATCTGCGCCAGGTCCAGCGCGATAGTGACACGGCCGGCGACGACGCCATAGTCGTCCGAGGCGGTGAAGCCCTGGGTGAAGCGGCCGTCGCCTTCGCGGCCGATCTCGCCCGCGATGCTGATCGCCGGGGCGGCGTCGGGCAGGGCTGTCACCGCCCATTCGCGGCCGCCGGGGCCTTCGATGGCAAGGTCGCCCGAGCGGGTGACGGTAAAGTCGCGCACGCCAGCCATGCCGTCGGGGGCGGCGGCGACTTCGGTCGTCTCGGGCACGGGCGGGGGCGGGTCGGCGATGGTCTGGGTGACGGTCAGCGTGCCTTCGGGGCCGTAGAGGCGGATCTGCAGGCGGGTGCCGGTCGGCACGGAAAGCGTGGGGTCGGTGATGTCGTTCAGGTAAAGCGAGGGCTTGCCGGTATAGGCCGGGGGCTGGGCCCAGGCCTCCCAACTGGGGCCGCCAGGCATGGCGATGGCCGGGCCGGGGGCAAGCCCGGTGACCGAGGCCGCGCGCCAGAACGAGCCGAACATCAGCGCCATGACAAAGGCGGTCAGCGCGACGTAGCGCAGGCTGAACGGGTCGCGCGACGACAGGCGCAGGTCGGGCTGGACCGGGCGCGCCGTGGCGGCGCGGGCGGCCATCCGCTCTTGATGCGCCTGCCACACGGCCAGCGACGCAGGGTCCGCGGTGCCGATGGCCTGGGTGTCGCGCAGCGCGGCGATGGGGCGGCCGGGCATGGTGGCGTCCAGGCGGTTCAGCGCATCGGTTACTGTCGGCTTGCGAAAGCGGCGAATCCCGATGGTCAGAAGGACAAGCGCAAGGACAGCGACCACACCGCCCGCGATCTGGGCGTAAAGCAGCGGCCCCAGGTCCTGCAGCCCGAAGGCCAGCACGGCCAAGGTCAGCAAAAGCAGCGACCACAGCGGCCAGAAAGCCCGCGACAGGCGTTCGGCCCACAGGCCGACCAGCGTCAGGCGCATCGGCCAGACGAGCGATTTCAGCGGCGGTTGGGTCTTGGGTCCGGTCATCTTACCTGCCTTTGACCGGATGACCCACAGCCTGGGGCGTCACAGCCACGCGGGGATGGTATCGCGATTGAGGATTTCGTCAAAGCTTGGACGCGCCCGAATGACGGCGAAGTGATCCCCGTTGACTAACACCTCGGGGATCAGGGGCCGAGTATTGTATTCCGACGCCATGACCGCCCCATAGGCGCCCGCACTGCGGAAGGCGACAAGGTCCCCTTCGGCGACCAGTGGCAGGTCACGGCCCTTGGCAAAGGTGTCGCCGGTCTCGCACACCGGGCCGACCACGTCGAATTCCTGCGTGGGGGCGGCGACGGGGGGCTCGGCCACCGGGACGATGTCATGGTGCGCGCCGTACATCGAGGGGCGGACAAGGTCGTTCATCGCGGCGTCGAGGATCAGGAAATCGCGGCCCTCGCCGTTCTTCACGTAGATGACCTTGGACACCAGGATACCCGCGTTGCCACTGATCAGGCGGCCCGGTTCGATCTCGACCTCGCAGCCCAGATCGCCCACGGTCCGCTTGATGAGGGCGCCATAGTCGGTGGGAAGGGGCGGCGCGTCGTTCGTGCGGGTGTAGGGGATGCCAAGCCCGCCGCCAAGATCGAGCCTTGTGATCGTGTGGCCCTCGGACCGCAGGCGCCGGGTAAGGTCGGCGACCTTGAGGTAGGCCTGTTCGAAGGGCTCCAACTCGGTGAGCTGCGACCCGATATGCACGTCGATCCCGATGACCTGCAGGCCCGGCAGGCGGGCGGCCTCGGCATAGACTTCGGAGGCGCGGGCGATCGGGATGCCGAACTTGTTTTCCTTCTTGCCCGTGGCGATCTTCTCATGCGTGCGGGCATCCACGTCGGGGTTCACCCGGATGGTGATCGGGGCGGTCACGCCAAGCGAGGTCGCAACCTCGGACAGCGCCCGCAGCTCGGGTTCGCTTTCCACGTTGAACTGCCGGATACCGCCGGTCAGGGCCAGCCGCATCTCCTCCCGGGTCTTGCCGACGCCGGAAAAGACTATGCGGTCGCCGGGGACGCCGGCCGCCTTGGCGCGCAGGTATTCGCCGCCCGAGACCACATCCATCCCGGCCCCAAGGTTGCCGAGGGTCTTCAGCACGGCGACGTTCGAAAGCGACTTGATCGCGAAGCAGACCAGATGCGGCAGGGGCGACAGCGCCTCGGTGAACAGGTTGTAGTGCCGGGTGAGGGTCGCCGTGGAATAGACATAGAACGGCGTGCCCACGGCCGCGGCGATGTCCGGGATCGCGACATCCTCGGCGTGCAGCGTGCCGTTCTTGTACTGGAAGTGGTCCATCGTAACCCCCGTCTGTCCGCGCCCTGATACCCGAGCGCCCGACGGGAGCAAAGCGCCGATTTCTTCAAAGAAATCGGACCGGAAATCGCGGATTTCCGCTGCCCCCGGCTGGCCAAGCGCAGCACCCGGGCTAGGATGGCGCAAAGCAAGGGGGAAGCACATGGCACGCACCGTCATCATCGAGGCCCATGGCGGTCCAGAGGTCCTGAAACTGGTCGGCCGCCCGGTGGGCGATCCGGGACCGGGAGAGCTGCGCATCCGCCACATGGCCTGCGGGCTGAACTTCATCGACGTCTACCAGCGCACGGGCCTTTATCCGATGACCCTGCCTGCCGCCCTGGGCATGGAAGCCGCCGGCGTGGTCGAGGCGGTGGGCCCGGGCGTGACCCATGTGAAACCGGGCGACCGCGTGGCCTATGCGGCACAACCGCCGGGGGCCTATGCCGAGGCCCGCGTGATGCCAGCCGCGCAGGTCTGCCCCCTGCCCGACGGCATCAGCTTTGATGAGGGCGCGGCGATGATGCTGAAGGGGATGACGGTCCACTACCTCTTCCGCCGCACGACGCCGCTGAAGGCCGGCGATACCGTCCTTTTCCACGCCGCTGCCGGGGGCGTGGGCCTTCTGGCCTGCCAATGGGCCAGGGCGGAAGGCATCACCCTGATCGCCACCGCCGGCTCGGACGAGAAATGCCGCCTCGCGCTGGACCATGGCGCCGCCCATGCGATCAACTACCGGACCGAAGATTTCGTGGCCCGCGTCAAGGACCTGACCGGCGGGAAGGGCGTCGATGTGGTGATGGATGCCGTGGGCAAGGACACATTCGACGGCAGCCTGAACTGCCTGAAGCCCTTTGGCATGCTGATTTCCTTTGGCAATGCCAGCGGCAAGGTCCCGCCCCTGGATATCGGCGTCCTCGCGGCCAAGGGCTCGCTCAAGGTCACGCGGCAGACGATCTTCACCCATATCGCCGATCACGCCACCTGCCAGCAGATGGCGCAGGAGCTTTTCGACATGGTCCTGTCGGCCAAGGTGAAGATCCGCATCGACCAGCGCTTCCCCCTGGCCGAGGTCGCCGAAGCCCACCGCGCGCTGGAGGCAAGGGCGACCACGGGCCAGACGATCCTGACGCTTTAGGCTTTCTCTTCCCCAAATATCCTCGGGGGGTTTGGGGGGCGAAGCGTCCCCAACAGCCGAGCCGTTTTGCGTTCTTCACGCAAAATGGCGAGAGGAAAGGCTTGCGCGGAACGCGCTCAATGCGATGGGCGGCCCGAGCGGAGGAACAGGTACAGGGGTAGCCCGCAGCTGACGCCGATGCAAAAGGTCGCCGGGATCGCGACCAGATGCGCCCAGGCGCGGCGGCTGATCGCCTCGGCCAGGATCCACACGGTCAGCGCGATGGCGGCAATGGTCAGGTCCCAGGTCAGCCCGGTGGTCGAGGCATTGACGTACCAGGCGTCGATCAGGCCGCCCAGACCTGTCCCGGTCTCGCGCATGTGTTTCAGGAACCAGTACATCGGATGCACCGCGCCCCAGACCGCCAGCGCCAGGAAGGTCAGCCGCAGCGGGGTCAATTGACTGACACGACGCCGATCTGCGCCTCACCCGTGATCGAGATGCCGGGCTTGGTCGGCGCTTGCGGCTCTCCATCCGCGCCGCAGGCGGTCAGGGCCAGGCAGGCAAGAAGGGGCAGGATCAGGCGGGGCATGGGAACCTCATATGCTTTGGCGGGAAGGTGGCAGGCCGGTGGGCCGCTGGCAAGGTCCGGGTTTCAGCCCAGCGCCGCCTGCCAGCGCGCCACCTGCTCGCGCACCCGGTCGGGCGCGGTCCCGCCATAAGAGGTGCGGCTGCGGACCGAGTTGTCCACGCCCAGAACGCCAAAGATCTGGTCCGTGATGCCGGGATGGACCGACTGCATGTCGGCCAGCGTCAGGTCGGGCAGGTCGCAGCCCTTGGCCTCGGCCATCGCGACCAGCGTTCCGGTGACGTGGTGCGCCTCGCGGAAGGGCAGGTTCAGCGCCTTGACCAGCCAGTCGGCCAGATCCGTCGCGGTCGAAAAGCCCGAGGCGGCAGCGGTCCGCAGCACCTCGCGGTTGGCGGTCATGTCGCTGACCATGCCGGTCATCGCGGCCAGGCCGAGCATGAGGGAATCCGCAGCGTCAAAGACCTGTTCCTTGTCCTCTTGCATGTCCTTGGAATAGGTCAGCGCCAGGCCCTTCATCACGGTGAACAGCGCCACGGTCGCCCCCAGGATGCGGCCCAGTTTCGCGCGGAGGAGTTCGGCCGCGTCGGGGTTCTTCTTCTGCGGCATGATGCTGGACCCGGTGGTCCAGCGGTCCGACAGGCGCACAAAGCGGAATTGGGCGCTGGACCAGATCACCAGCTCTTCGGCAAAGCGCGACAGGTGCATGGCACAGATGCTGGCGGCGGACAGGAACTCCAGCGCGAAATCTCGGTCGCTGACCGAATCCAGGCTGTTCGCCGTGGGCCGGTCGAAGCCCAGCGCCTGTGCGGTCATGTGGCGGTCGATCGGGAAGCTGGTCCCGGCAAGGGCGGCGGCGCCAAGCGGGCATTCGTTCATGCGGCGGCGGGCGTCCTCGAACCGGCTGCGGTCGCGGGCCAGCATCTCGACATAGGCCAGCATGTGGTGGCCCCAGGTCACGGGCTGGGCGGTCTGCAGGTGGGTGAAGCCGGGCATGACCCAATCGGCCCCGGCGTCGGCCTGTTTCAGGAACGCCTGCATCAGCCCGGTCAGCCCGGCGATGGCCTGGTCGCACTGGTCACGGACCCAGAGGCGGAAGTCGACGGCCACCTGGTCATTGCGGCTGCGGCCGGTATGCAGGCGCTTGCCGGCCTCGCCGATCCGTTCGGTCAGGCGGGCTTCGATGTTCAGGTGAATATCCTCAAGCGCGGGGGTAAAGGGGAACTGTCCGGCCTCGATCTCTGACAAGATCGCGAGCAGGCCTTCCCCAATCGCTTCAGCATCCTTATTGCTGATGATGCCCTGCGCCGCCAACATGGCGGCATGGGCCCGGCTGCCTGCGATGTCCTGCGCATAAAGCCGCTGGTCGAACCCGATCGAGGCGTTGATCGCCTGCATGATCGCGTCCGGCCCGGCCGAGAAGCGCCCGCCCCACATCTGGTTGGCGGAGGTGGAATCGGGGGTGGCGGTCATTGTGGCCTCGATGGGTGAAAACGTGCGGAAAATTCTGGTCGTCCTCTACACGGCCTTCCTGATCGGTGCAAACGCGGCTTCGGCCGATGTGGCTGCCCTGCGTGAGGGCGACATGAAGAAGCTGGCGCTGCATGCGCAGCCGGTGGACATCCCCGAGGTCGTGCTGCTGGACGCTGCGGACGGCGAGCATAGCCTGGCGGACTATCGCGGCAAGTGGGTGGTCCTGAACTTCTGGGCCACCTGGTGCGCCCCCTGCCGGCGCGAGATGCCCTCGCTGGACCGGCTGCAAGCCGCCCTGCCCGAGATTGCGGTGGTGCCGGTGGCGACTGGCCGGAACGCGGTGGCGGGGATCGAACGCTTCTACGCCGAGGCCGAGGTGAAGCTGCTGCCGGTCCTGCGCGACCCATCATCCGAACTGGCGCGGGGCATGAGTGTCATGGGCCTGCCGGTGACGGTGATCCTGAACCCCGAGGGGCAAGAGGTCGCCCGCCTGATTGGGGACGCGGAATGGGACAGCGACAGCGCCAAGGCGGTGCTGGCCGCGCTGGTGGCAGGCCAGTAGTCAGCCATCCAGAAGCCGGGGGTCGAAGTCGAAGGGTTCGACCCGCAGGACCTTGACCCGGCCCATATCCGGGTGGCGCGGGTTCAGGATCACGTTTGCCTCCAGCGGCACGACGTTGCTTGGGACGCTTAGCGCCAGACAGTCCTGGCTTTGCAGCCAGGCGTCGCCCAGGGGGCGCGTCTTGTCCTACGGCATGGCGCCGGGAAAGCCCGAGATGCGGCACAGCGCGTCAGGCAGATCGTATTCCACCGCCCTTTGGACCGGGACTTTCCCCTTCCGGCGCCGGTCGCGGGGCAGGTTCACGAAAACCTCCAGGGCCGCCAGCGCAAGGGACGAGGCGCAATAGACCGCCGGCAGGCCAGGGCTGTTCCACCGGCCGCCATGTTTGCGCGTGCCCTCACCGGACAGGCCGGGAAGCTGATCGGGATCGACCAATTGCCACAGACGCACCACTTCCCCCATGTTTCCGCAATGCGTCAGCGGGGGAAGCGGCAAATTGTTCCCGTCAGAGGTCGAACGTCGCCAGAACCGGGACGTGGTCGCTGGGCTGCTGCCAGCCGCGCACCGGGCGCAGGATGCGGCTGGAATGGGCGGCGTTCGCGATATCCGGCGTCGCCCAGACATGGTCCAACCGGCGGCCCTTGTCGGCGGCATCCCAGTCGGGGCTACGATAGCTCCACCAGCTGTAAAGCCGGCCCTGGGGAATGTCTTTGCGGGTGATGTCCTGCCAACCGCCCGACTCCATCACCTGGCCCAGATGGTCGACCTCGACCGGGGTGTGGCTGACGATCTTCAAGAGGGCCTTGTGGTCCCAGACGTCATCTTCACGCGGGGCGATGTTCAGGTCGCCGACCAGGATCGCCTTTTCCGGCGGCTCGGCGTGGAAATGGTCGCGCATGTGGGTCAGGAAATCCAGCTTCTGGCCGAACTTCACGTTCTGCGCGCGGTCCGGGATGTCGCCGCCTGCGGGCACATAGAAATTGTGGATCGTGACCCCGTTCTCCAGCCGCCCCGCGACGTGGCGCGCATGGCCCAGGGTGGCGAAGTCATGCCCCCCCACATCTTCAATGGGCAGCTTCGACAGGATCGCAACGCCGTTATAGCCCTTTTGCCCGCGCGCGACGATGTGGCTGTAGCCCAGGGCCCGGAACCCCTCCAGCGGGATCAGTTCGACCGGGCACTTGCATTCCTGCAGGCACAGCACATCCGGTGCCTCTTCGGTCAGAAGGCGCGAGACCAGCGTTTCGCGCAGGCGGACCGAGTTGATGTTCCAGGTGGCAAGGGTGAAGGGCATGGGCGGGCTCCTGGCTGCGGCGGTGGACCCTAGGGCCGACCGCCGCAAGGCTCAAGCCCCGGATCAGTCGGTCAGGGTGTAGGTGCCCAGTTCGCACAGGTTCTGGGTATCCTCGGCCTCGCCACCCTCGACCGAGACATAGCGCATGTCGTATTCGCAGACGTCCAGGCCATCGGCGATGGTCACCTCGCCCGCGACACCCGGATCGACCGGAGCGAACAGGATGTTCTCGCCCCATTCGGCGGCACCGACCTGGGAGACATACATCTCGACAATGGTGTGCGAGCTGTCGTTGACAAGGGTGAACACCATGTCTTCGGCAAGCGAGGGGGTCGCGGCAAGGGCCAGGACAGCGGCGAGGGCGATACGCATGAAATCTCCATCAAGGCCGCAGACTGTCTGCGGATGGCTGCTTCTAGCCGGGGAATTGTGCAATCCCAATGGCAGATGCACGCCAAGTCGATGGCTTTGCAGATAAAAAAAGGCCGGGCAAGAAGCCCGGCCAGGTCCAACAGGGAGGATGCCGCGCCATAACCCCGACGCGACCAGGGGAACTGCCTGCACAACCTGTGCATGTTCAAAAGGTAGCAAGCGAATCCGGCAACAATAAGCCCTAGACCGCAAGATTTTTGGGCTGTTGCATGGCAGACGCAGCTACCGTTGCACCGCGACCACAAAAATGCCCGGCAAACCCTTCAGGGCCGCCGGGCCAGTTCCAACAGGGAGGTGCCGCGTCAAGACCCCGACGCGGCCAGGGGGTTCCTAGGCCACCAGCCGGTAGCCGCCGCTTTCGGTCACCAGAAGCCGCGCGTTCGAGGGGTCGGGCTCGATCTTCTGGCGCAGGCGGTAGATGTGCGTCTCAAGCGTGTGGGTGGTCACGCCAGCGTTGTAACCCCAGACCTCGTGCAGCAGGACATCCCGCGCCACCACACCGGACTGGGCGCGGTAGAGGTATTTCAGGATGTTGGTTTCCTTTTCGGTCAGGCGGATCTTCTTTTCCTTCTCATCCACCAGCATCTTCTGCGCTGGCTTGAAGGTATAGGGCCCCATCTGGAACACCGCATCCTCGGACTGTTCATGCGTCCGCAATTGCGCGCGGATGCGGGCCAGAAGGACCGGGAACTTGAAGGGCTTCGTCACATAATCATTCGCGCCGGCATCCAGGCCCAGGATCGTGTCGCTGTCGGTGTCGTGGCCGGTCAGCATCAGGATCGGGCACTTGACGCCCTGCTTGCGCATCCGGCGGCACAATTCGCGGCCGTCGGTGTCGGGCAGGCCGACGTCCAGGATCACCAGGTCGAAAAGGCCGGCCTTCACCTTTTCCATCCCATCGGCACCGGTTCCGGCCTCGAACACGTCGAAGTCCTCGGTCATCACCAACTGCTCGCTCAGCGCCTCGCGCAGGTCGTCGTCGTCATCGACAAGCAGGATCTTTCGCAGTCCGGGCATGGTTTCCCTCCGTCGCTTCTGGGGTTCAGATGCGCCCCGATCACGGCTGCAGCAAGATTTGCTACCGATTTCTCACGCGGTCGTGTCGCCCTGCTGGGGAATGTTTCAATTTCGTCATCCGGCAGCTAAGGATAAGCGCCATGAGCCTGCGTCTTTCCATTGCCGAACGCCTGACCCGTGCCCGGGCCGACCTGCGCATGGGCGTTCCCGTGGTGCTATGCGGTGCAGCGGGCGCGGCGCTGGTTGCTGCGGTCGAGGCGCTGGATGCCGACCGGCTGGCCGACCTGCGCGGCTTTGGCGCTCCGGTCCTGGCGATCACCGCGCGTCGGGCCGAGACGCTGAAAGCCCGCGCCTATGACGGTGATCTTGCCCGCATCCTGCCCCCGGCGGATGCCGACCTGGCCTGGCTGCGCGCGGTTGCGGACCCGGCCGATGATCTGCGGGTGCCGATGAAGGGGCCGCTCACCTCGGCCCGCGATGGCCGGGCGGACCTGCACCGCGCCGCGCTGCTTTTGGCCAAGACGGCGCATCTGCTGCCAGCCGCTCTGCTGGTGCCAGTGCCCGATGCGCTGCGGCTTGCCACTGAACACGGCCTTACCCTGCTGGTGCTGGAGGAGATCGCCCCCGCCCTTGCCGCCCTGTCGCCGCTGGCCGAAGTCGTCTCGGCCCGGGTGCCGCTGGTCGCGAGCGAGGCGGGCCGCGTCCATATCTTCCGGCCCGACGACGGCGGCGACGAGCATTACGCCATCGAGATCGGCCGCCCCGACCGCACCCTGCCGGTGCTGGCCCGCCTGCACTCGGCCTGTTTCACCGGCGACGTGCTGGGGTCGTTGAAATGCGACTGCGGCCCGCAACTGCGCGCGGCCCTGGCCCAGATGGGCGAGGAAGGGTCCGGCGTGCTGCTCTACCTGAACCAAGAGGGCCGGGGCATCGGCCTGGCCAACAAGATGCGCGCCTATTCCCTGCAGGATCAGGGGTTTGACACGGTCGAGGCGAACCACCGCCTGGGGTTCGAGGATGACGAGCGCGACTTCCGGATCGGGGCCGAGATCCTGCGCAAGCTGGGCTTCTCTGCCGTGCGCCTGCTGACGAACAATCCGAAGAAGCTGGCGATGATGGAATCCTGCGGGCTGCATGTGGTGGAACGGGTGCCGCTGAAAGTGGGCGAAACCGCGCAGAACCGGGCCTATCTGGCCACCAAGGCCGCGAAATCGGGGCATATGCTGTGAAGGCCACGGATCTGGTAGTCACGCCCATGGGCTTGCGTTTTCTGGGCCGTCGGTTTCCCTGCACCATCGGGCGCAGCGGGATCGTGCCGGCCGGGGCCAAGCGTGAGGGCGACGGGGCAACGCCCGCGGGGGTGCATCGGCTGGTCGGGATGCTGTACCGACCCGACCGCCTGACCCGGCCCGCCGACTGGGCGCTGCCAATCGACACCTGCGACCTGTGGTCCGACGATCCGCGCGACGAGGATTACAACCTGATGGTCCGCGCCCCGCATGGCTTCAGCCACGAACGCCTGCGCCGGGCCGATCCGATGTATGATCTGGTGATCATCACCGACTGGAATTGGCCTCACGCTGACCCCGGGCGCGGCTCGGCGATCTTCATCCACCAGTGGCGCCGCCCCGGCGCGCCGACCGCAGGCTGCGTCGCCCTGCCCCGCCGCGCGCTGCACTGGATCGCCCCCCGCATCACCCATCAGACCCGGCTGATCATCCGGGCGTGACCGCGCGCCTAGGCGACACGGACCCTTCAAGGGTCCGTCCGATTTCTTTAAGAAATCGGCGGGGCGCTTCGGCTCAATCCCCTTTCCAAACCGCTTTGGATTGCCTAGTCTCGCCCAAACAGGGAGGAGCCCATGGCCAGAACGCCGTCCGTCGCGGATGACGAAATCTTCAACCTGCGGCATGCCCGCTCGGCCCCTGACCTCTTCCCGATGCTTGAGGCGCTGTATGGTGCCCGGTCTGATTATGCCGCGTTCCGCGACAAGCTGGTGAAGGCGCTGAAGAAAGGCTGGGAGGAACGTCCGGCCGACCTGAAGCGGTTGGACCTGGCCCGCGACCTGGAGCCGGACTGGTTCCAGCGGCCCGGCATGGCGGGCTATGTCTTCTATATCGACCGTTTCGCCGGAACCCTGCGCGGGATTCTGGACAAGCTGGATTACCTGGACGATCTGGGCGTCACCTATGTCCACCTGATGCCCTGCCTGAAGCCGCGGCCCGGTGACAGCGATGGCGGCTACTCGGTGATGGACTACCGCCAGATCAACCCGGCCTTCGGCACGATGGAGGATTTCGAGACGGTCGCCACCGCCCTGCGCGCCCGGGGGATCTCGCTGTGCGTGGACCTGGTGCTGAACCACACCGCGAAGGAACATGCCTGGGCGAAGAAGGCGGCGAAGGGGGATCCGAAGTATCAGGACTATTACCTGATGTTCGACAACCCCGACCTGCCGCAGCAGTACGAGCGGACGCTGGTCGAGGTGTTCCCCGACAACGCGCCGGGCAACTTCACCCATTACCCCGACATCGGGAAATGGGTCTGGACCACCTTCAACGAACACCAGTGGGACCTGAACTGGGCCAACCCGGCGGTGTTCCTGGAGATCGTCGAGGTCATGCTGTTTCTGGCCAACCGGGGCGTGGACGTGCTGCGGCTGGACGCGGTGGCCTTCATGTGGAAGCGGATGGGCACGCGCTGCCAGTCGGAGCCCGAGGTCCACATGCTGCTGCAGGCCCTGCGGGCGTGCAGCCGGATCGCCTCGGCCGCGGTTCTGCACCTGGAGGAGGCGATCGTCGCGCCGGCAGAGATGCTGCCCTATCTGGGACGCGGCAAGCATGACGGGAAAGAGGGGAACCTGGCCTACCACAACAGTCTGATGGTGCAGTTCTGGTCCTCGCTGGCCACTCGGGACACCCGGCTGATGAGTCACGTGCTGGCCACCCACTTTCCCGACCGGCTGACGAACGCGACCTATGCGACCTATATCCGCTGCCACGACGACATCGGCTGGGCGGTGACGGATGAGGATGCGGCGGCGGTGGGGTTGTCGGGGCATGGGCATCGGGGCTTTCTGTCCGACTTCTATGAGGGCAGCTTTCCCGGCACCTTCGCGACGGGTGAGCTGTTCCAGGTGAACGAGGCGACGGGGGACAAGCGGATCTCGGGGTCCTTCGCGTCGCTGGCGGGGCTGGAGCGGGCGGCTGACCCGGCGGGGGTCGAGATGGCGGTGCAGCGGATCCTGATGGGGCACGCGCTGATCGCGGCCTGGGGGGGAATCCCGCTGATCTACATGGGGGACGAGCTGGCGCTGACGAACGACTACAGCTACCGCGACGACCCCCACCTGGCCCATGACAGCCGGTGGGTCCACCGGCCCCGGATGGACTGGGGGCTGGCGGAGACGCGGCATTCGGGGGACACGCCGGCCAGCCGAGTCTTTTGGGGGACGAAGGCGATCCTGGCGCGGCGGAAGGCGGTGCCGGCGCTGCATGGGGGGGTGCCGGTGCGGGTCGCGGCGGCGGGGAATCCGGGGGTGTTCGCCTTCCAGCGGGTCGCGCCGACGGGGGTTCTGCTGGCCCTCTTCAACTTCACCGAACACTGGCAGGAGGTGCCCGAGGGGTGGGCCCGGGCGCTGGGGGTGGGGGAGATGCGGGACCTTCTGTCGGACCAGCGGGTGGAGACCCACCACGGGCAGATCGTGCTGCCCCCCTATGCGCGGGTCTGGCTGGTCTGACTCTGTCCACGGTGGACATTTTCTGATGTTCCCGCGTTTCCAATGGGTTAGTCGCGGGCGTTAGGGATTTGTTAAGGGGTGCTGGCGGGGGTTCCTGCCGGTGGGGTGCGCTGGAAGCACACCCTACGCCGGGGCCTGGCGTGGCCTGAGTGGGCGGGTTGGTTGAGGTGCGGTTGGCGGGGGAGTCGGGGCACGCCCCGACCTACGGGGTGGTGGGTCGGATGCGGGTGGTTGGTCGGGGAGTCGGTTGAGGCGCGGTCTGCGGCGTGCGGGTGCTTGGCGGAGTCGGGGGCAGGCCCCGGGCTGCGGGATTGGTGGGTGTGGTGCGGGCTTTGGCGGGGGAGTCGGGGCAAGCCCCGACCTACGGGGCCGGGGAGTGTCGGTCGGTGAGGGGCGCGCTGCGAGGGAATGGTGGGGCGCGTCGGGGTTAGGCCCGCGTTAAGGGGTGGGGTAGGTGCGGGCGCCGAAGATGGCGCTGCCGACGCGGATGTGGGTGGCGCCGTGGGCGATGGCGACCTCAAAATCGCTGCTCATCCCCATCGACAGGCCGGATAGCCCGTGATCGGCGGCCATGCGGGCGAGCACGGCGAAATGCGGGGTGGGGTCCTGATCTTCGGGCGGGATGCACATCAGGCCATGGGGCGACAGGCCCAGACCCGCGCAATCGCGCAGGAAGCCGGGCAGGTCGGCGGGCAGGACGCCGGCCTTTTGCGGCTCTTCCCCGGTATTCACCTGGACGAAAAGCTGCGGCAGCGATCCGCGCGCCTGGCCAAGGCTGGCCAGTTTCTGCGCCAGTGAGGGGCGGTCCAGCGTGTGGATGGCATCGAACAGATCAACGGCCAGCTTGGCCTTGTTGGTCTGCAAGGGGCCGATCATGTGGACCTGCAACGGGCCATAGGCGGCGCGCCAGTCGGGCCATTTCCCGGCAGCCTCTTGCACGTAGTTTTCGCCAAAGACGCGGTGACCCTGGTCCAGCACGGCCTGCACCCGTTCGGCCGGTTGCACCTTGGAGACGGCGATCAGCGTGACCGAGCCTGCGGCCCGCCCCGCCGCCTGTTCCGCCGCGCGCACCCGCGCGAGAATCTGGTCCAACCCCATGATGCCGCCCCCTGTCTGCTGCCGGGCAACCTAATCGCAGGGCCGGAAAAGAAAAGAGCGGGCGCAAGGCCCGCTCTTTCCGTTCGTCTGATCCCGAAGGATTAGAACGAGAACTTCAGACCGATGTCGGCGAAGATCGGGTCGTCGCCAATGTCGTTGCGCTGCTGAACGATACCGCCAGCCAGGGTCGCACCGCCACCCAGGTCGTAGGCAGCGCCCAGACCGATGTGCTGGGTGTCAACGCCGAGGAACACACCGTTCAGACCGAAGTCGGTGTAGAAGCCGGTGATGGTGGTCGCGCCGGTGACATAGTCAACCGACAGAGCGTAAGCGGTATCCAGCAGGGCGTTGTCGCTGTCCGAGATGCGGACTTTGACGGTTGCCGGGCCGAAGGTGGCCGAACCACCGAGGTGGATACGCTCTTCGGTGTCCGAGGTTTCCCAGCCCAGAGCGACCGAGTAGCCATCAGCAGCGTACTTCACACCGATGTTGGCGGCGTCAGCGGTGTCAACACCACCGAACTCGTCCGGGTAGTACAGCTGGCCAATGCCCAGACCGAAGGTCAGAGCGCCGGCGCTGTACTCGTAGTACAGAGCGGTCTTGTCGGTGCCGATGAAGGAGATTTCCTGCAGAGCGTCGTTCGGGCCGTAGCCAACGCCCGAGACCTGACCGACGAGAGCGTCAGCAGCGCCCGACACGTCGCCCATGGTCAGCTTGCCGAAAGCGCCCGAGATGTAGACGGTCGAGTCACCGTTTTCCGAACCGCCAACGCCCGACTGGTCGTTACGGACCGAAGCGCCGAACGACAGGCCCGAGTCGGTTTCGCCCGAAGCGGTGAAGACGATACGGATACGCGACGAGAAGAACGTTTCGCCGTTGGTGCCCTGGGTTTCGTCATAGACCAGACCCATGCGAGCCGAGCCCGACAGAGCGATTTCCGCGGAGGCAGCACCGGCAAACATCACCAGGGCGCTGGTCGCGAGAAGAACCTTTTTCATGTTTTTCCCTCTTTCCTTCAAGGTAAGCCCTCCGCAGGGGAATCCGCAGCGGGAATGGATCGTATTTCATCCGCAGCGCCCCGGATTGCAACGCCAACAGCCCGCGCCGCGCAAAACGGCCCAAATCTGGTGCAGACATGCCACAGGTCGGGATGGCCTGACCCCCACCCTTCCTGACTCGCGCGCGAGGCTGTGCGTGAGGCGAAAGCCCTTGGCAGGCCGGGGGCGCTGGGCTAGACAGCAGGTCATGCAAAGGCGGGATGGACGGATGAACTTGCAGCGGGTCGCACGCATTGGTCTGGCAACCGGGCTGGTCGCCTTTCTTTCCGCCTGCGGTGGCGGGGGGCTGTTCAACCGGGGCGGCGGGTTGCCGACCGAGGACCAACTCTCGCGCCAGGAGCGGGCCGATGCCCAGCGCGCGGCGAACCGGGCGGCAAACCCGGACCGCGAGCGGGGCAGCACGATCTGGGACCTGTTCTCGAACTCGGACGATCCGAACACCACGGTCGAGGTCAACAAGTACATCTGGCAGGCCAGCCTTGAGGTGCTGAACTTTCTGCCCGTCGAATCGGTGGACCCGTTCACCGGGGTCATCGTTACGGGGTATGGCCGGCCTCCGGGCGGCGGTCGGGCCTATCGCGCGACGATCTATGTGCAGGACCCGGCGCTGGATGCGCGCAGCCTGAAGGTGGCGTTGCAGGGCCAGGGCGGCGGTGCGGTCGCGCCGGAAACCGTGCGGGCGGTCGAGGATGCGATCCTGACCCGGGCGCGGCAGTTGCGGGTGCGCGACAGCAAGCTGTAAGCCGCTTGGCGCCTGGCAGGCCCCGGGGCGCTGCCCCGGACCCCGGGATATTTGCAGACAGAAAATGGAGCGGGGTGGACCTTTTCGCCGCGATCCGTGTAATTCAGCCCGGCAAGCAGTGAGAGGCCCTCTGATGTCGCGCTATGACCCTTCGGTGATCGAACCCAAATGGCAGGACGCCTGGGAGGCGGCGGGGGCGTTCACGGCGCGGCGCGATCCGGCGCGGCCGAAGTATTATGTGCTGGAGATGTTCCCCTATCCCAGCGGGCGCATCCACATGGGGCATGTGCGCAACTATACGATGGGGGATGTGGTCGCGCGCTACAAGGCGGCCTGCGGGTTCAGCGTGCTGCATCCGATGGGCTGGGACGCCTTCGGGATGCCGGCCGAGAATGCGGCGATGGAGCGGGGGGGGCATCCGAAGGATTGGACCTACGGCAACATCGCGGACATGAAGGCGCAGATGAAGCCTTTGGGGTTGTCGATCGACTGGTCGCGCGAGTTGGCGACCTGTGACCCGGAGTATTACGGCCAGCAGCAGGCGATGTTCATCGACATGATGGAGGCCGGGCTGGTCTACCGGAAGGCCGCCGTGGTCAACTGGGACCCGGTGGACATGACGGTGCTGGCCAACGAGCAGGTGATCGACGGCAAGGGCTGGCGGTCGGGTGCTGCGGTGGAGCGGCGCGAGCTGACGCAGTGGTTCTTCAAGATCAGCGATTATTCCGAGGAACTGCTGAGCGC
This sequence comes from Tabrizicola aquatica, assembly GCF_002900975.1. Taxonomy (GTDB): domain Bacteria; phylum Pseudomonadota; class Alphaproteobacteria; order Rhodobacterales; family Rhodobacteraceae; genus Tabrizicola; species Tabrizicola aquatica. Next base: position 187,160 of record NZ_PJON01000002.1, read on the forward strand.
CCTGGACGGGCTGAAGGACTGGCCCGAGAAGGTGCGTCTGATGCAGGCGAACTGGATCGGCAAGTCGCGCGGGTTGCAGTTTGCGTTCGAGACGGTGGGCGCTCCGGCCGGGTTCGAGCGGCTGGAGGTCTATACGACGCGGCCGGATACGTTGATGGGCGCCAGCTTTGCGGCGATCAGCCCGGATCATCCGCTGGCCAAGGCGCTGGAGGGTGATCCGGCGGTGGCCGAGTTCGTGGCGAAGTGCCGCAAGGGCGGGACCAGCGCCGAAGAGATCGAGACGGCCGAGAAGATCGGCTATGACACCGGCATCCGGGTGAAGCATCCGTTGGACCCGAACTGGGAACTGCCGGTCTGGATCGCGAACTTCATTCTGATGGATTACGGCACCGGGGCGATCTTTGGTTGCCCGGCGCATGACCAGCGCGACTTTGACTTTGCCACGAAATACCGGTTGCCGATCAAGCCGGTGTTCACGGCGGATGGCAGCGACGCGGATCTGGACGAGGCTTTCGTGCCGATGAAGTCGGAGAAGGTCCATTACATCCGGGGCTTTGCCGGCGAGACCGTGCAGACCGGGGACGAGGGCGTGGCGACGGCCATCGCCCATGCCGAGGCCAACGGCTATGGCCAGGGCGTCACCAAGTTCCGGCTGCGCGACTGGGGGGTTTCCCGCCAGCGCTATTGGGGCTGCCCGATCCCGGTGATCCACTGCCCGACCTGCGGCGTGGTGGCCGAGAAGAAGGAAAACCTGCCGATCGAATTGCCCTACGACGTCAGCTTTGACGTGCCGGGCAACCCCTTGGACCGGCACCCGACCTGGCGCGACTGCACCTGCCCCAAGTGCGGGGCCAAGGCGCGGCGCGAGACGGACACGATGGACACGTTTGTCGATTCGTCCTGGTACTATGCCCGCTTCACCGCGCCGCGGTCGACGACCCCGACCGTGGCCGAGGATGCCGAGTACTGGATGAACGTCGACCAGTATATCGGCGGGATCGAGCATGCGATCCTGCACCTGCTGTATTCCCGCTTCTTCGCCCGGGCGATGCACAAGACCGGCCATCTGCCGAAGAAGGCCATCGAGCCGTTCAATGCGCTGTTCACGCAAGGGATGGTGACGCACGAGATCTACAAGACGACCGACGCGGCGGGGCGGCCGGTCTATCACCTGCCCGAGGACGTGACCGCCTTCAACATTGCCGACCGCCGGATCGTGGTGCGGGGCAATGAGCCACCGCCTTTGGACATGGTCGACGATGTTGACGCGTTCATCCGCGCCCTGAGCGACGAGGGGCTGCTGGTCGAGGTCATCCCTTCGGCCAAGATGTCGAAGTCGAAGAAGAACGTCGTCGATCCGATGAACATCATCGCCAGCTTCGGCGCGGATACGGCGCGGTGGTTCGTGATGTCGGACTCTCCGCCCGAACGGGATGTGGAGTGGACATCCTCGGGCGCGGAGGCGGCGTTCAAGCATCTGTCGCGGGTCTGGGCACTGTGTTCCCGGATCGGCGAGATGCCGGCCGACCACAAGGGCGAGGGCGACGCGGAGTTGGCGCGGGCCACGGCCCGGGCCATCGACGAGGTGACGAAGGGAATCGACGGCTTTGCCTTCAACAAGGCGATTGCCAGCCTGTATGCCTTTACCAACACCATCGCGAAGGCCAATGCCTCGACCGCGACGATGAAGGAGGCGATCCGCATCCTGGCGAAACTGATGTCGCCGATGGTGCCGCATATCGCCGAGTCGATGTGGACCTATCAGGGCGGCGCGGGTCTGTGCGCACAGGCCCCCTGGCCCAAGGCGGACCCGGCATTGCTGGTGGCTGACACGGTGACCCTGCCGATCCAGATCAATGGCAAGCGCCGGGCGGAAATCAGCGTGCCAAAGGATATGCCCGTGGCCGAGGTTGAAAAGCTGGCGCTGGCGGATGAGGATGTGATCAAGTTCCTTGCCGGTCAGCCGGTGAAGAAGATCATCGTCGTGCCGGGCCGCATCATCAATGTCGTCGTATAGCCGCCGCTTTGTCCTTTTTGCCCCGCTGGCCCTGGTGGCTTGCGGGTTCACCCCGGCCTATGCGCCGGGCGGGGGCGCGGACAAGCTTTTGGGCACGATCTGGGTGCAGGACCCGACCACCAAGGCCGGGTTTGACCTGGTCGAGCGGCTGGAAGAGCGGTTGGGGCGGCCCGAGGACATTCGCTATGACCTGGGATATACCATCACGACCGAGGCCGTGGGCGTCGGCATCACGACCGAAAACCAGATCACCCGGTTCAACCTGAAGGGCGTGGTCGACTGGACGCTGACCGAGCGCGCCTCGGGGGTGAAGGTGGCCAGCGGGCGGGTGCAGAACTTTACCGCCTATTCCGCGACCGGATCGACCATCGCCGGGCTGGCGGCCGAAGAGGACGCGGCGTTCCGGCTGATGCGGATTCTGGCGGACCAGATCGTCGCGCGGCTGATTGCCGTCTCGGCCCAGTTGCCATGATCCTGAAGGGGGCCGAGGCCGCGCGCTATTGCGCAAAGCCCGATCCTGCGCGTCCGGGCCTGCTGATCTTTGGCGTCGATGCGATGCGGGTGGCGCTGAAGCGGCAAGAGGCGATTGCGGCGCTGGTCGGCCCCGAGGGCGAGGCGGAGATGCGGCTGACGCGGATGTCGGGCGCGGACCTGCGAAAGGATGGCAGTCTTTTGCTGGATGCGATCAAGGCGGTCGGGTTCTTCCCCGGTCCTCGGGTCGCGTTTCTGGAAGAGGCGACGGATGGGCTGGCCGATACAGTGGCGGTGGCGCTGAAGGAGTGGCGCCCCGGCGATGCGGTGATCGTGGTCACGGCGGGCAACCTGACGGGGAAGTCGGCGCTGAAGGGGCTGTTCGAAAAGCATCCGGCGGCGGTCTGCATCGGTCTGTATGACGAACCCCCGGGCCGGGAAGAGATCGAGGCCGCGCTGAAGGCGGCGGGGCTGGTCGATATCGACCGTGAGGCGATGAACGACCTGAACACCCTGGCCCGCGCGCTGGACCCCGGCGATTTTCGCCAGACGCTGGAGAAGATCGCGCTGTACAAATACGGCGATGCGACGCCGCTGACCCCTGCGGATGTGGCGGCGATGGCTCCGGCCACCATCGAGGCCGAGGTGGACGACCTGATCGACGCCGTGGCCGAGGCGCGGGCGGGGGCCATTGGCCCGCTGTTCCGGCGGCTGGAGGGGCAGGGGGTCAATCCGGTGACGATCTGCATCGGCGCGTTGCGGCACTTTCGCATCCTGCATGCGGCGGCGACCGATCCCGGTGGGCCGGGCGTCGGCATCCAGCGCGCGCGGGTGAACTTCAAGCAGAAGGACGCGATGGGGCGGCAGGCCGGGCAATGGGGCGTGCGGGTGCTGGAGGCGGCGGTGGCGGTGCTGGTCGAGACCGACCTGACGCTGCGCTCGTCCAGCAAGGCGCCGGGCATGGCGCTGATGGAGCGCGCGCTGATCCGAATCGCGATGATGCGGAGATAGGCATGGCGAAACGCGACCCCACCCCGATCGAGGCTTTCCTTGCCCCCCTGGCCCGCCACGCGCAAAAGCTGCGCGAGGTAGAGGGGCTGGTGTTCTGGGGCGGGGCCGAGGGTTGGGACGCTAACCCGTCCGAGGCACTGGAGGCCGAAGAGATCGCCTTTTATGCCGAGGGGTTGCTGGAGGATGGCTTTCGGATGCGCTGGTCGCTGATGGCCAGCGCCGATGCGCCCGGCCTGGCCGACCACCTGCGGCTGGAGTTCTGGCAGGACGACAGCCCGCCCCCCGACCTGCCGGCGGGCTGGATCGCGCTGGACCAGGGCCTGTGGTCCGGCGGCTGAGCGCACAGATTTCACGCTGCAGCGCAGAATACCGCCCATAATTGCAGCAACTGCGTCCGGACGCGGCAGCGCGGCGCGACGGTGATTGCCGGCTGTACGCCCCCTGCCCTTTCCTGACAGCGCACGGCCCAACCGGGGCCGGGGTGTGCGGTGGCGACTGGTCTTGGCGGACGTCACCACCGCACGGGTGCAACCAGGGTTGCCGTCCGGATATGGACCTTGTCCCGCGAAAGGGAAGGGTCAGAGGCGGCAGGGAAACAGGGGATCACGACATGAAGCTTTCCAGACGCACGCTTTTGTCCAGCGCCGCAGCCGCCGCTGCGATGACCATGCCACGCTTTGCCTTCGCGCAGGCCGAGACGATCAAGGTCGGCGTGCTGCACTCGCTTTCGGGCACGATGGCGATTTCCGAGACGACGCTGAAAGACACCATGCTGATGCTGATCGAACAGCAGAACGCCAAGGGCGGGCTTCTGGGCAAGCAGCTTGAGGCGGTGGTGGTGGACCCGGCCTCGGACTGGCCGCTGTTCGCCGAAAAGGCGCGCGAGTTGCTGACCGTGTCGAACGTCGATGTGATGTTCGGCTGCTGGACCTCGGTGTCCCGGAAATCCGTGCTGCCGGTGATCGAGGAATTGAACGGCCTTCTCTTCTACCCCGTCCAGTACGAGGGCGAGGAATCGTCGAAGAACGTGTTCTACACCGGCGCCGCGCCGAACCAGCAGGCAATCCCGGCGGTCGACTATTACCTGGAAGAGCTTGGCGTGCAGAAGTTCGCGCTGCTGGGCACCGACTATGTCTACCCGCGCACCACGAACAACATCCTGGAGGCCTACCTGATCTCGAAGGGCATCCCGAAAGAGGATATCTTCGTCAACTACACCCCCTTCGGCCATTCGGACTGGTCGAAGATCGTCGGCGACGTGGTGGCATTGGGCGCGGACGGCAAGAAGGTCGGCGTCATCTCGACCATCAACGGCGATGCGAATATCGGGTTCTACAAGGAACTGGCGGCTGCGGGCGTCACCGCCGATACGCTGCCTGTCGTCGCCTTCTCGGTCGGCGAGGAAGAGTTGTCGGGCCTCGACACCACCAATCTGGCGGGCCATCTGGCGGCATGGAACTACTTCATGTCGGCCGACACCCCGGAAAACGCGGCCTTCATCGCGGCGTGGAAAGCCTTCATCAAGGATGACAAGCGCGTCACCAATGACCCGATGGAAGCCCATTACATCGGCTTCAACATGTGGGTGAACGCGGTGACCGAGGCGGGCACGACCGAGGTCGACATGGTGCGCGAAAAGATGTGGGGCCAGAAGTTCCCGAACCTGACCGGGGGCATGGCCGAGATGCTGCCGAACCACCACCTGACCAAGCCGGTCCTGATCGGCGAAATCCGGGCGGATGGCCAGTTCGACATCATCAGCCAGACCGAGCCGGTCGCGGGCGACGCCTGGACCGACTTCCTGCCGGAATCGGCGGTGCTGGATGCCAACTGGAAGGATCTTCAGTGCGGCATGTACAACACCGAGACCAAGACCTGCGTGCAGCTGACCTCGAACTACTAAGCTGACCCTGACGGGCCGGGCATCTTCCCCTTTCCCTTGCGGGACAGGGGCTTGCCTTCCTGCCTGGCCCGTCACTCCCCCTTTTGTCCCGGACGCCCCATGCGCCTGACCGCCCTTATCCTCACGGCCCTTTGTTGGCTTGTGCCCTTGCCGGCCCTTGCCCAAGAGGCGGCGCGGATCGTCGATGAAAACCGCGCGATGATCGAAAAGCCGTCGCGCCAGACCATCGGGCCGGTGATCGCCGCGCTGGCGGGCAGCGGCGATCCGATGGCGGATGACATCCTGACGGCCTGGGCCGACAAGCGGCTGGTGGTGCGCAAGGCAGACGGGGCGATGTTCCTGGCGGTGGCCGAGGGTGAGGGCTTTGCGCTGACCGCGCTGGACGGCACGCCTGGCGGGACCGCTGCCAAGGCGGATGTGACCGAGTTGAAGCCCAACGCCGGGGTGCGCGGGCTGATCGAGACCGCGCTGGTGCAGTTCACCCTGTCCGATCCCGATCCCGCGCGGCGGGCCGAGGCGCTGACCTCGATCGCGCGCGACCCCACGGCCGAGGCGCTGGCCCCCCTGCGCGCCTCGATGCAGGCCGAGGCCGACCCCGCGCTCAAGGCGCAGAAGGAGCGGCTGGAGCGGTTCCTGACGCTGCGCTTTGATCCCGATCCGGCGGCGCGGGTGGCGGCCATCGAGTCGCTGGGTGCCGATACCGCGCTGGACGTGCGCGGGGCGCTGAACCCCTTGCTGGCGACGCGCCGGGTGGCGGTGTCCGGCACCCCGGACGGGAATGTGGCGCGCGAGTTGATCCCCGGGCGCGACCTGACCGAGGTGGAGGCCTATGAGCTTCTGGTCGCAGGCGGGCTCGCGCCGGCCCGGCTGACGCTGGAGGAACAGCGGGCCGCCCTGGTGGCGAATATCGACGCCGGCTCGGTCGGCGGGGTGCCGGTGGCCGCGCTGGACAGGCAGGCGGCGCGGGACCGGGCCTATACGGCGCTGGAAGCCTCGGGCGCGGTGCCGGTGGCAGCGACGGATGACGAGGCGGCCGCGGCGCTGGCGGCGCACCGGTTCTATGAGGTTTATGCCGAGGCAGAGCCCGCCGTGACCGAAGCGGCCGCCGCTGCGCTGGCGCGGATCGACCGCAAGGTCGGGCTGATGCAGGCCGCTGACCTGGGGCTGGATGCCCTGTCGCTGGCCGCGATCTATTTCCTTGCCGCCATCGGGCTGGCCATCACCTTCGGCGTCATGGGCGTGATCAACATGGCGCATGGCGAGTTCATCACCATCGGCGCCTATACCGGGTTCGTGGTGCAGCTTTTCGTGCCGGACTACACCCTTTCGATCCTGATCGCATTGCCCTTGGCCTTTGCCGTCACCTTCGGTGCGGGCGTGGCGATGGAGCGGCTGGTGATCCGCCACCTCTACAAGCGGCCGCTGGAGACCTTGCTGGCGACCTTCGGCATCAGCATCGCCTTGCAGCAGATCCTGAAGAACGTCTTTGGCACCCAGGCCCGGCCGCTGACCGCGCCGGGCTGGCTGGACGGGGCGCTGGTGTTCAACGATGTCGTCTCGATCAGCTATATCCGCATCGCGATCTTCGTCCTGGCGCTGATCTTCCTGGGCTTCTTCCTGTGGCTGATGAAGCGCACGCGCCTGGGGCTGGAGGTGCGCGCGGTGACGCAGAACCCCGCCATGGCGGCCAGCATGGGGATCAACCCGGACCGGATCAACATGCTGACCTTCGGCCTCGGCAGCGGCATCGCCGGGATCGCGGGGGTGGCGATCGGGCTTTACGCCAAGGTCACGTCCGAGATGGGGGCGGATTACATCGTGCAGTCGTTCATGACGGTGGTCGTGGGCGGGGTGGGCAATGTCTGGGGCACGCTGGCCGGGGCGACGATGATCGGGTCGCTGCAAAAGGTGATCGAGTTCCTGAACCCCGCCAACACCCTGGCCGCGCAGACCTACATGATCCTGTTCATCATCCTTTTCATCCAGTTCCGGCCAAGGGGCATCATCGCCCTGCGCGGCCGCGCGGCGGGGGACTGATCCATGACATTTTCTGTCCAGAAACATCCCGGGGGTCGACCATCGGTTCCGCCATCGGTTCAAGGACCGATGGGCGACGGGGCTGGCCCCCGGTCCGACGGCAAGTCGAAAAGCTTCTTTGCCCAGAACCCCTCGGCGCTGATCTTCATCGCCTTCCTGGCCGCGTTCACCCTGATCGTCACCCTTTTGTCCGAGGCTTATGGCGTGGGGTTCCTCTCCACCTCTTTCGTCAAGACGCTGGGCAAGACGCTGTGCCTTTGCCTTGTCGCGCTCGCGATGGACCTGATCTGGGGCTATGCCGGAATCCTCTCCCTCGGCCACATGGCGTTCTTTGCGCTTGGCGGCTACATGATCGGCATGTGGCTGATGTATGCCCGGACCGAGGAAATCGTGGTCCAGGCGCTGGCGCAGGGCGGGTTGCCCGCGACGCCCGAGGAGGTCAGCCAGGGCATCGCCACGCAGATCTTTGGCGTGGTGGGGTCGTCGGACCTGCCGGCGATCTGGGCCTTTGCGCATTCGCTGCCCCTGCAACTGCTGCTGGCGCTGGCGGTGCCGGGCGTGCTGGCGCTGGTCTTTGGCTGGCTGGCGTTCCGGTCCCGTGTCACCGGGGTCTATCTGTCGATCCTGACCCAGGCGATGACGCTGGCGCTGGCGCTGTACCTGTTCCAGAACGACAGCGGGTTGCGCGGCAACAATGGGCTGTCGGGGCTGCAGAACCTGCCGGGGCTGGGCGACGCCTCGCAGGATCTGGTGTCGGTCTGGTTCCTCTGGGCCTCGGCGCTGGCGCTGGGGCTGGGGTATCTGGCGCTGGCCTGGGTCGTCTCGGGCAAGTTCGGCAGCGTCATCCGCGCCATCCGAGACGACGAGGCGCGGGTGCGGTTCCTGGGCTATGCGGTCGAGACCTACAAGCTGTTCGTCTTTACCCTGACCGCCGTGATCGCCGCGCTGGCGGGGGTGCTGTACTATCCGCAGGCGGGCATCATCAACCCGGCGGAACTGGCGCCCATCGCGTCGATCTATCTGGCGGTCTGGGTCGCCATCGGCGGGCGCGGGCGGCTGTATGGCGCGGTGATCGGGGCGGCGTTTGTGTCCCTACTGTCGTCGCTGTTCACCTCGGGCCGGTTGCCGGACATTCCGCTGGGTCCGGTCGCCCTGAACTGGGTGGACTGGTGGCTGGTGATCCTGGGCCTGGCCTTCGTCGCCGTCACGCTTCTGGCGCCCAAGGGGATCGGCGGGCTGTTCGACCGGTTCCAGCACATCCGCCCGCCGGATCGGAAGGGCGCGGCGCTGGGTCCGAACGACGGGGCCTTGCAGGAACAGGAGGCGCGGGAATGAGCGCGCTGCTGGAGGTTTCGGGCGTCTCGGTCACCTTCGACGGGTTCCGCGCGATCAACAACCTGTCGTTCAGCATCGGCCCGGCCGAGTTGCGCGCGATCATCGGGCCGAACGGGGCGGGCAAGACCACCTTCATGGACATCGTCACCGGCAAGACCCGTCCGGACGCGGGCCGGGTGACCTTTGGCGAACGCTCGATCTCGCTTCTGGGGATGAACGAGGCGCGGATCGCGCGCGAAGGCATCGGCCGCAAGTTCCAGCGCCCCACGGTGTTCGAGGACCAGACGGTCGAGGACAACCTGATCCTGGCGCTGAAGGCGAACCGCAGCCCCTGGGCCGTGCTGTTCTGGCGACCCAAGGCCGCCGACATGGACCGGGTGCAGGCCCTGGCCGAGGAGGTGGGCCTGGGCGACCAGTTGCACCGCAAGTCGGGCGAGCTGTCGCACGGGCAGAAGCAATGGCTGGAAATCGCAATGCTGCTGGCGCAGGAGCCTCGGCTTTTGCTGGTGGACGAACCCGCCGCCGGGATGACCCCTGCCGAGCGCGAGCAGACGACGGCCCTGCTGGTCAGCCTGGCGAAAACCCGCGCCGTGGTGGTGGTGGAGCATGACATGGAGTTCATCCGCCGCCTGAACTGCCGGGTCACGGTCCTGCACGAAGGCAGCGTGCTGGCCGAAGGCTCGCTGGACCATGTCACCCGCGATCCGCAAGTGATCGCCGTTTACCTGGGGCGCGGCTGATGCTTTCCACGACCGGACTGACCTTGCATTACGGCGGCAGCCAGATCCTGCACGGCATCGACTTTGCCGCCAAGGCGGGCGAAGTGACCTGCATCATGGGGCCGAACGGGGTGGGCAAGACCTCGTTCCTGAAGGCGCTGGCGGGGACGCATCCCCGGTCCGGGGGCGGCGTGACGCTGGCGGGCGAGGCGTTGCCGGTCCTGCGGGCGCAGGACATGGCGCGGCGCGGGCTTTCGGTGGTGCCGCAGGGGCGGATGATCTTTCCGCTGCTGACCGTGCGCGAAAACCTGGAGACCGCCTTTGCCGTGCTGCCCAAGGCGGAAGCCCAGATCCCGGACGAGGTGTTCACCCTGTTCCCGATCCTGAAAAGCTTTCTGCACCGCCGGGGGGGCGATCTGTCGGGCGGGCAGCAGCAGCAGCTTGCCATCGCCCGCGCGCTGATCATGCAGCCGAAGGTCCTGCTTCTGGACGAGCCGACCGAAGGCATCCAGCCCAACATCATCCAGCAGATCGGCGAGGTGATCGACTATCTGAAGGCCAAGGGCGACATGGCCGTGGTGCTGGTGGAACAGTATTTCGACTTTGCCTGGGCGCGCGCCGATCAGGTCTATGTCCTGCGCCGGGGGGCGGTGGCGCTGGAAGGCCGGAAGGACGCGCTGGAGCGGGACGTGCTGCACCGCGAGGTTTCGGTCTGACCTTGTTGCGCGGGGCAGGGTTGGCCTAAGGTGGCGGGGAACCGGAAGGACCCCTTGCCATGCGCGTGCTGTACGATCCCGAACCCCGGGCGACCGATGAAATCTTCTCGGCCGAGGCGCTGGCCGAATTGCGGTCGCGCTATCAGGTGACGGAATGGCAGGGCGAGGACCGCGAGGCCTTCTATGCCGCCCATCTGCCGGGGACCGACATCCTGATCTCGCAACAGGCGATGGGCGCGGACCGGCTGGCGATGGCGCCGAAGTTGCGCGCGATCTTCAACGTCGAGACGAATTTCCTGCCGAACGTGGATTATGATGAATGTTTCCGGCGCGGCGTGCATGTGCTGGCCCCCGGCGCGGTCTTTGCCGCCCCGGTGGCCGAGATGGCGCTGGGGATGGCGCTAAGCCTGGCGCGGAACATCCATGGCGAACATGCGGCCTTCCTGACGGGGCAGGAAAAATGGCTGTTCGACGGCAACCGGCAGTCGGAACTGCTGGCGGGATCGACCGTGGGGATCATCGGGTTCGGCGACCTGGGGCGGGCGTTGCACCGGCTGCTCGCGCCCTTTGGCTGCCGGGTGCAGGTCTTTGACCCCTGGCTGCCCCCCGGCCACCTGCGCCGCCTGGGGGTAGAGCCGGTGGCGTTCGATGCGCTGATGTCGGGCAACCGCTTTGTCTTTGTCATGGCGGCGATCACCACGGCCAATGCGGGGATGATCGACGCGAATGCATTGGCGCTGATGCAGCCGGGGGCGATGCTGTTGCTGATGTCACGCGCGGCGGCGGCGGATTTCCCGGCGCTGACCGAGGCTGCCCGGACCGGCCGGGTGCGCGTGGCGACCGACGTGTTTCCGGTCGAGCCGCTGCCGCAGGACGACCCGATCCGCCAGACCCCGAACATGCTGTTCTCGCCGCACCGCGCGGGCGCGCTGACCTTCGCGCTGCGCGAGATCGGCACCCGGGTGCTGGAGGATATGGACCTGGTCGCGCGCGGGTTGCCCCCGGTCGCCTGCCGCCGCGCGGAACGCGAGACGGTGGCGATGATGCGGTCAAAGCCGGTGGATCGGTCCTAAAGCCGCGACAGCACCAGACCGCCCAGGACCATCCCCGCCGCCGCGATGCGGGTGGGCGTGATCTCGCGCACCGCCATGCCCAGGATGCCGGTGGCGTCGATGACCAGCGCCGCCGCCATCTGCCCGAAGACCAGCGCCGCGACCAGGGTGACCACGCCCAGCGAGGCCACGCCCCAGACGGCGGCAAAGACATACCAGGCGCCAAGAAGGCCGCCCAGCAGCGTCCAGGTGGGGACTTGGCCCAGCTTCAAATAGGCGCCGCCCTGCCCCTGCACGACGGACACGGCAAGCAACACCAGGAATCCCACCCCGAAGGACACCGCCGCCGCCGGAACCGGCGCGCCCAACCCCCGGCCAAGCGCCGCGTTGATCGGGGCCTGCACCGCGATTGCCACCCCGCCCAGCGCCACCGCTGCAACTGCCAACCACATGCCTGTCTCCATCGCTGCCCGCACCCTAGAAACCACGCGAGGGTCGCCGCAACAACCTGCGCGTTTGCACGCTTGCCCTGCGGCGCGGAATCCGCAGACTGGCGGGGTCTTTCTCTTCCTCAAATATCCCACGGGGGTGCGGGGGTGTGAAACCCCCGCCGCCGCCGGCAACCCGAGCCACGCATGGCCTTCACGCTGCGCCAGTTGCAATTCTTCGTCGCCGCCGCCGAGGCCGGGTCCGTCTCGGGCGCGGCGCGGGCCTTGTCGATCAGCCAGTCCTCGGTGACCGAGGCGATCCGGGGACTGGAGGATGACCTGGGCGTGATCCTGTTCGACCGGCAGGCGCGGGGCCTGCTGATCACGCACAAGGGGTCGGCCTTCCTGCGCCATGCCCGCAAGATCCTGGCCGATGTGGCCACCGCACGGACGGCTTTTCAAGAGGAGGCCGAGGCCGCGACCGGGCGGTTGTCGCTGGGGGTGACCAGCCTGGTGGCGGGCTATGTGCTGTCGGACATCCTGGCCCGCTATCGCCGCGCCTTTCCGCAGATCGAGCTGAACGTGATCGAGGATAACGGCGACTACCTGCAGCATCTTCTGATCGGGGGCGAGCTGGACGTGGCGGTCCTGCTGACCTCGTCGGTCAAGGACCGGCTAGCGCTGAATGTGGAAACCCTGCTCGTCTCGCCCTATCGGCTGTGGATGCCGTTGGGCCATCCGCTGGCGCAACAGGAATCGATCACGCTGGAAGAACTGGCCGGTCAGCCGCTGATCCAGCTGATGGTGGACGAGATCGAGGAATCGACCCGCCGCCTGACGGCTGCCCTGCCAGTCAAGCCGCAGATCACCTTCCGCACCCGTAGCGTCGAGGCGGTGCGGTCGCTGGTCGCCACGGGCGCGGGCCTCGCCATCCTGCCCAGCCTGGTCTACCGCCCCTGGAGCCTGGAAGGCGACCGGATCGAGATCCGCGATGTGTCGGGCGACCTGCCCAGTGTGCAGGTGGGTCTGGCCTGGCGCAAGGGCGCGCCGCTGTCGGCCCCGGCGCATAACTTCGTCCGCTCGGCCCAGGCCGGGAATACCCCGTGAGGCTGCTGCTGCACCTGGGCCAGGTCAAGACCGGCTCGACCGCGCTGCAACAGGGCCTGCATGGCGCGTCGCGGGACCTGCGGGCGCGGGGTGTCCTGTATCCCCGGTTCGGTGGCCGGGCCATCGCCCATCACGCGCTGCTTCCCCTGTGCGAGGACCCGAACCGCCTGCCAGCCTGGTCCTTGCAGGATCAGGGCGGGGCCGAGACCGCCGCGCTGCACGCCTGGGAGGTGTGGAATCGAACCTGCGAGGCGGTTCTGGCCGATCCGCCCAAGGTCATGGTCCTGTCCAGCGAATTGCTGATCCAGCACACCCGCCCCCGCGCGAAACAGCGGCTGGCCGACATTCTGGCGGAACTGACGCCCGACCTGATGCCGGTGATTTATGTCCGCCACCCCGTCGCGCATTTCCGCGCGCGGTTGCAGGAATGGCTGAAGGTCGAAAGCGCCCCCTTGCCCGTGGTCGAGCCGACCCTGCGCGCGGCGATCCTGGACTGTGAGTCCAGCTTTGGCACCCCGCCGCACCTGGTGGCCTATGACCGCGCGGGGCTGCTGGGTGGCGGCATCGTCCGGGATTTCGCCACCCGTTTCCTGGCCGACCATCTCTGCCCGGACGACCTGCCCCAGGCCGAGGTCAATGCCGGACTGTCGGCCGAGGCCTTGGTCCTGCTGGCCCGGTTGCGCGCCGAAGCCGGGCATGTCCCCGACTCCGCGCGGCGGGTGGCCCGCCTGATCGCGCCCTTGGCGGCGCTGGACCGCAGCGATCCCCCGGACCGGCCGCTGACCCTGTTGCCCGACGTCGCGCAAGCTGTCCTTCGGGCCGCCACGTGCCACCACTGGCTGGCCGAGACCGGCCGGCTGCATCTGCCGGGCCTGGACACCCGCCAGATCGACGGCAGCGCCCTGCCCGACTGGCTGCTGACCGCGCCACCCGAGAGCCTGTTCCTGCATGATCCGGCCCGGTTGCTCCGCCTGCGCGAGAGCCTGACGCGGGTCGATCCGACCTGATTGCAGGTTTGCACCTGGGACAGTGATCCATCGGAAAATCCGATACCATGCATCCATCTTTTGCATTTGCGATTCCTGCGCGCCTGCGTAGCTTGCTCACATGACCGGAATACCGGCGCGCCGCCCCGGCCCCGTGTCGCGGGCGGCCCAACCCCAGGGAGTGATGCAATGCAGACCATGAAACTGATGGCAACCACCGCGCTGTGCGCCTGGACCGCGATTACCCCGGCCCTGGCCCAGGTCACCGAGATCGGTGCCCCGGAAGGCCAGGTGAACATCGTCGCCTGGCCCGGCTATATCGAGCGCGGCGAGACGGTGAAGGAATTCGACTGGGTCACCAAGTTCGAGGCGGCCTCCGGCTGCAAGGTGAACGTCAAGACCGCCAACACCAGCGACGAGATGGTGGCGCTGATGAACGAGGGCGGGTTCGACCTGGTCACCGCCTCGGGCGATGCCAGCTTGCGCCTTGTGGCGGGCGACCGCGTGCAGCCGATCAATACCGACCTGATCCCGTCCTGGTCGACGGTGGACGAGCGGCTGAAGTCGGCGCCCTGGCATACGGTGGACGGCGTCCATTACGGCGTGCCCTACATGTGGGGGCCGAATGTCCTGATGTACAACTCGGAAGTGTTCAAGGAACCGCCGACCAGCTGGAACGTCGTGTTCGAGGAGCAGACCCTGCCGGACGGCCAGTCGAACAAGGGGCGTGTGCAGGCCTATGACGGCCCGATCCACATCGCCGACGCCGCGCAATACCTGATGTTCCACAAACCGGAACTGGGGATCACCTCGCCCTACGAGCTGAACGAAGAGCAGTACAAGGCCGCACTGGACCTGCTGCGCGGTCAGCGTGAGCTGGTCAGCCGCTACTGGCACGACGCCTTCATCCAGATCGACGACTTCAAGAACGAAGGCGTGGTCGCCTCGGGCTCCTGGCCGTTCCAGCGCAACCTGTTGCAGGCGGACGGCCAGCCGATCGCATCGGTGATCCCGCAGGAAGGCGCGACGGGCTGGGCCGACACGACGATGATGCATGTCGACGCGGCGAACCCGAATTGCTCGTACCTGTGGATGGAACATACGCTGTCGTCGAACCTGCAATCCGACCTGGCGGTCTGGTTCGGGGCGAACCCCTCGGTTCCGGCGGCCTGCACCGACGGACGCGGCATGTCGACGGCCGAGACCTGCACCGGAAACGGGATGGACGATTTCGACAAGATCCGGTTCTGGACCACCCCGGTATCGAACTGCAGCCAGGGTGAAGGCGCCTGCGTGCCCTATTACCGCTGGGTCAGCGACTATATCGGCGTGATCGGCGGCCGCTGATCCTTTGACCAGGGTGGGCGGATCGCCCACCCTACTCCCCTGTTTTCCCTGACCAGTGGTGCGCCTTTTGCGCACCCAACGGATGCTCCATGACCGCAGCTGTCGAGTTCCAAGATGTTTCGCGCCATTTCGGCCCCGTCCGGGCGGTCGATGGCGTGGACCTGACCATCGCCGAGGGGTCATTCTTCGCCATGCTTGGCCCATCAGGGTCAGGCAAGACCACCTGCCTGCGGCTGATCTCGGGGTTCGAAAAGCCCACGGGCGGTGCGATCCGCATCTTCGGCGAGGATGTGTCGAACACGCCGCCTCATCTGCGCAACGTGAACACGGTGTTCCAGGATTATGCCCTTTTCCCGCATCTGAACGTGCGCGACAACGTGGCCTACGGGCTGATGGTCAAAGGCGTGGGTCGCGCCGCGCGTCATGCCAAGGCCGAGGAGATGCTGGCGCTGGTCAAGCTGGACGGCTACGGCGACCGCAAACCCGCCCAGCTATCCGGGGGCCAGCGGCAACGCGTGGCCCTGGCGCGGGCGCTGGTGAATGAGCCCCGCGTGCTGCTGCTGGACGAACCCCTGGGCGCGCTGGACCTTAAACTGCGCGAGGCAATGCAGGACGAGCTGAAGGCACTCCAGCACAAGCTGGGGCTGACCTTCGTGTTCGTCACCCATGACCAGCACGAGGCCCTGTCGATGGCCGACAGCCTCGCCGTCTTCAATGAAGGCAAGATCGCCCAGATCGGCTCTCCGCAGGATATCTACGACCGCCCTGCCACGCGGTTCGTCGCGGATTTCGTCGGCTCGTCCAATGTCCTGCCCCCCGACCTCACCCGCGCCCTTGGCGGTCCGGCACAATGGGCCAGCCTTCGCCCCGAGGCGACGCGCCTTGCGGCGACAGGCCCGGTCTCAGGCACCGTCACCGCGCTGCGCTACCTTGGATCCGGCACCCGCGTCGTGATCCACACGGGCGCGACCGAGATCGCGGCGCTGGTTCCCGCCGGCCAACCCGTTCCGGCCGAGGGCGCGACCACCGCCATCGCCTTCGAGCCGCAGGCCCTGCACCTGATGGGAACCAACTGATGCCTGGCTTCCAGCGGCAGAGGGGGGCGCAGCCCCCCGCCTTCGGCTCCCCCCGGGATATTTGCGGACAGAAAATGCACTGTCGGCAATCACATTTTCTGTCTGCAAATATCCCCGCCGGAGGCTCCGCCATCGGTCCCCAACCCAACCTCGCAGAACCAGGCGCCCAAAATTCTTCCTTCAAGAATTTTGTGGATCAAGGGGCGCGCCGATGACCGCCCCTGCGATCCTGCCCGCAAAGGGGGCGGCAGACCGGCTGACCGGAGTGTTCTGGCGGCGGCCGGGGCTCCTCCTTCTCCTTCTCGTCACCCCACCGCTTCTTTGGCTTGGCGTGGTCTACCTCGGCTCGCTCGCCGCCCTTCTTCTTCAATCCTTCTACTCGATCGACGAGTTCTCGGGCGTGGTGAAGGAAGAGTTCACGCTCAAGACCTATGCCGAACTGTTCCGGGCGCAGAATCTGGACATCATCCTGCGGACGGTGGTCATGGCGACGGCGGTCACCTTGGCCTGCGCGGTCCTCGCCTTCCCCATCGCCTATTATGCCGCCCGTTATGCCAAGGGCCCGTGGAAGGCCGCCTTCTACCTTGGGGTCATGCTGCCGCTGTGGTCGTCCTATCTGGTCAAGGTCTATGCCTGGAAGCTGATCCTGGCGAAGGAGGGTATCCTGGGCTGGGCGGCGGAAGGCACGGGGACCGGGTTCATCATCGACGGCATCCTGTCGGTCCCCTTCCTGGAAGGCTCGTCCCTGTCGACCTCACCCTTCGGGACCTTCTTGGTCTTTGTCTACATCTGGCTGCCCTACATGATCCTGCCCATGCAGGCGGCGCTGGAGCGGGTGCCGAATTCGATGCTGGAGGCCTCGGCCGACCTTGGCGCGACCCGCAGCCAGACCTTCCGCACGGTGATCCTGCCGCTCGCGCTGCCGGGGGTGATCGCCGGGTCGATCTTCACCTTCTCGCTGACGCTGGGCGACTACATCATCCCGCAGATCGTGGGGGACAGCTCGCGCTTCATCGGGCTGACAGTCTATCAACTGCAAGGCACGGCAGGAAACACGCCCTTGGCCGCCGCTTTTGCGGTGGTGCCGATCCTGATCATGCTGGTCTACCTGTCGCTGGCCAAACGGGCGGGGGCGTTCGATGCGCTCTGAAGCTTCCTGGGGTCTGAAGCTGGCGGCGTTGGGGGGCCTTCTGTTCCTTCACCTGCCGATCCTGCTGATCTTTCTTTACGCTTTCACGACGGAAGAGCGCAGCTATGCCTTCCCGCCGCCGGGCTATACCACCCAGTGGTTCGGCGTCGCCTGGAACCGCGAGGATATCTGGCCGCCCCTGTGGCTGTCCCTGAAGGTTGCGGCGATCTCCACCCTGATGGCGATGATCCTGGGGACGCTGGCCGCCGCCGCGATGGCGCGGGCGCGGTTCTTCGGGCGGGATCAAGTGTCGCTGCTGATCCTGCTGCCCATCGCTTTGCCTGGCGTCATTACCGGGATGTCGCTGCGGTCGGCCTTCGGGGTCATGGACATCCCGTTCAGCACCTGGACCATCGTCCTGGGCCACGCGACCTTCTGCATCGTCATCGTCTACAACAACGCCATCGCCCGGATGCGGCGTTTGTCGGGCGGCATCCTGGAGGCGAGCGCGGACCTTGGTGCCAACAGTTTCCAGACCTTTCGCTACGTCCTGCTGCCGAACCTCGGCTCGGCGCTTCTGGCGGGCGGGATGCTGGCCTTTGCGCTGAGCTTCGACGAGGTCATCGTCACCACCTTCACCGCGGGCCAGCAATCCACCCTGCCGATCTGGATGCTGAACGAGCTTGTCCGACCGCGTCAGCGCCCCGTCACCAATGTCGTCGCCATCGTGGTCTTTGCGGCCACCTTCGTGCCGATCCTCATCGCCTACTACCTCACCCGCGGCGGGTCCGAGACCGCCGGCATGGGCAAATAGGGAGACCTAGACATGACCATCCAGACCAAGTTCCTGATCGGCAGCGCCTTCGAGGCGGGCCAGGAAGCGGCCGAGCAGATCCTGAACCCGCGCACCGGGGGGCTGATCCTGGAGGTGCCCGAGGCCTCGACCGCGCAGTTGGATCGTGCTGTGGCGGCCGCACGCAAGGCGTTCGAAGGCTGGTCGCGGACCACTCCGGCCGAGCGGTCGGCGGCGCTGTTGCAGATCGCCGACCGGATCGAGGCCGAGGCGGATGCCTTTGCGCAGCTTGAGGCGCTGAACTGCGGCAAGCCGATCAACGCGGCGCGGAATGACGAGATTCCGGCCATCGTGGACTGCTTCCGCTACTTCGCCGGTGCGGTGCGCTGCATGACGGGCACGGTGGCGGGGGAGTATCTGTCGGGCCATACCTCGATGATCCGGCGCGATCCGGTGGGGGTGGTGGCGTCGATTGCGCCCTGGAATTATCCGCTGATGATGATGGCCTGGAAACTGGGCCCCGCCATCGGCGGCGGGAACACGGTGGTGTTCAAGCCGAGCGAGCAGACCCCGCTGACCGCTTTGAAACTGGCGCAGATCCTGGCGGACGTGCTGCCCGAGGGCGTGGTCAACGTGATCGCGGGGCGCGGGCAGACGGTGGGCAGCTACCTGATCAACCATCCGCAGGTGGACATGATCTCCCTCACCGGCGACGTGGCGACCGGCAAGAAGATGCTGGATGCCGCCGCCAAGACGGTGAAGCGCACGCATCTGGAACTGGGGGGCAAGGCCCCCGTGGTGGTCTTTGACGACGCCGATGTCAGCGCGGTGGTCGAGGGGCTGCGGGCCTTCAGCTTCTACAACGCCGGTCAGGACTGCACCGCAGCCTGCCGGGTCTATGCCGGGAAGAAGATCTACGACAACCTTGTCGCGGACCTTACCTCGGCGGCGTCGTCCATCGTTCTGGGGGCCGAGGACGACGCCACCAACGAAATCGGGCCGCTGATCAGCCAGCGCCAGCGGGACCGGGTGGCCAGCTTCGTCAACCGCGCGAGGGAGTTGAATCACGTCCAGATCACCACGGGCGGCGAGGCGATGGAGCAGGGGTTCTACTACCGCCCCACTGTCGTTGCCGGGGCCAAGCAGGACGACGAGATCGTCCGGCGCGAGGTCTTTGGGCCGGTGGTCAGCGTGACGCCGTTCAGCGACGTGGACGAGGCTGTGGGTTGGGCCAACGACAGCGACTACGGGCTGGCGTCGTCAGTCTGGACCCGCGACGTGGGTCGGGCGATGGCGACGGCGGCGCGGCTGCGCTATGGCTGCACCTGGATCAACACGCATTTCATGCTGACCAACGAGATGCCGCACGGCGGGCTGAAGCAATCCGGCTATGGCAAGGACATGTCGGCCTATGCGCTGGAGGATTATACGGTCGTCCGGCATGTGATGGTGAAGCACGGGTAGCCTCCTCGTGCGACTTCGTCTTCTCGTCGGGACGTAGCGAGGAGCGGCGAAGCCGAACGACGAGCGGGTACGCAAAGCAAAACCCCGGCCCCTTGCGGACCGGGGTTTCCAAATTCCACGGGGCCGGATCAGCGGCGGTGGTCGTCCTCGTCCTCGTCGTCGTCGTGGCCGCCGGCGGGAAGGTTGAAGAAGCTGTCGGCGTCCGAGAAGTCGCCAGCCGGGCTGTCGTCCTTTTCTTCGTCGCCAAAGACCTCAAGCCCGGTGGGCAGCTTCGGCTCGGTCGCCATGCCGAGAGACTGCTCGGTCGACACCAGCTTGCGGCGTTCGTCGTCGGACATGACCGTGCCCTCGGCGGCCTTCTTGCGGGCGGCGGCCTGGACGGCGGTGTCAAGCTCGGACTGTTTGCACAGGCCAAGGGCAACGGGGTCGATCGGCTGGATCGAGCCGATGTTCCAGTGGGTGCGTTCACGGATCGACTGGATCGTCGGCTTGGTGGTGCCGACCAGCTTACCGATGGCGCCGTCGCTGAGTTCCGGGTGGAACTTGACCAGCCACAGGATCGCGGCCGGGCGATCCTGGCGCTTGGACAGCGGGGTATAGCGCGGGCCGCGGCGCTTTTCCTCGCCCACGGCGGCGGCGTTGAACTTGAGCTTCATCCGATACAGCGGATCGGCCTGGGCGCGGGTGATCTCGATCGCGTCAAGCTGGTTGTTCGCGATCGGGTCAAAGCCCTTGACCCCGGCCGCCACGTCGCCGTCGGCGATGCCCTGCACCTCAAGCTCGTGCATCCCGCAGAAATCGGCGATCTGGGCGAAGCTGAGGGTCGTGTTGTCGACCAGCCAGACGGCGGTCGCCTTGGCCATGAGAGGCTTTGACATCGACATCGGATCTCTCCTTTACAAATCTCTCCCGGGCCGGGAAAACGGCTGCGGGCGGGGCCCGCGAGTTCCACGATTTCGGGGAATTCAGACGTCCATATAAGGCCAGTCGGGCAGAAGGAAAAGCGGAAATGCGGACGGTCCTGGCTTTGCTTGCTGCGCTGTGGCTGGCCCCGGCGGCAAGGGCCGAGGGAGAGCGGGCGGGGGATTTCGATTACTATGTCCTGGCGCTGTCCTGGTCGGCCGCCTGGTGCGCGCTGGAGGGCGACGCGCGGGATGACCCGCAATGCGACGCCGGGCGCGGGCTGACCTTTGTCCTGCACGGGCTTTGGCCGCAGTACGACGACGGCTGGCCCAGCTTTTGCCGGACCGGCGAACGCGACCCGACGCGGGCGGAAACGGCGGCAATGGCGGATATCATGGGCGGTGCGGGGCTGGCGTTCTATCAGTGGAAGAAACACGGCCGCTGTTCTGGCCTGTCGGCCGCCGGCTATTATCGCGCGGCGCGGGAAGCCTATGACAGCATTGCGATTCCCGACCTGTTCGCCGAAGTCGACCGCCCCCTGACCCTGCCCGCCAGCGTGATCGAGGACGCGCTTCTGGAGACCAATCCCGGGCTGGAGCGGGACGGAATCACCATCACCTGCAAGGCCGGACGGATTCAGGAAGCACGGATCTGTCTGACCCGCGACCTTGCGCCGCGCCGCTGTGGCGCTGATGTGATCCGGGATTGCCGCCTGCCCGACGCGGTGCTGGAGCCGGTCCGCTAGCAGGTTGGCGGGGTCGTCAGGAATGGTGGCTTCGAGGGTAAGTCGACGAAACAAGTTGTACCAATATGCGATGCCAAGGCAGCTGGGGATCTGCCCGACGGCCTAGGATTGAGCAAAAATTCACGACCCCGCCTGATGCTTGTTTAGCAGAGCCTTCTTTCTGGCGCTCGTAAAAGTTGCATGCCGCAGCATTTCACATGGCGTAAGCTGGCGGGCCTAGGTTTCGACCTTGAGGACGATCTTGCCGACATGGCCCTCGGCCTCGATTCGCCAATGCGCGGCGGGGGCGTCGGCCAGGGAATATTCGCTGTCCAGCACCACCCGGAACGCGCCGCGTTCGATCATCGGCCAGACATGCGCTTCAACCTCGCGGGCGATTCGGGCCTTGGCGAGGTCCGATTGCGGCCGCAGGGTAGAGCCGGTGAAGGTCAGCCGGCGGGTCATCAGCTCGGCCCAGTTCAGCGTGACCTTGGGACCTTGCAGGAAGGCGATCTGCACAAGGCGACCGTCGTCGGCCAGGGCCTTGAGGTTCCGTTCGATATAGGGGCCGCCGACCATGTCGAGGATCAGATTCGCGCCGCCCGCATCGCGCAGGACCTGGACGAAATCCTCATTCCGGTAGTTCAGCGCGACTTCGGCGCCAAGGTCGCGGCAGACCTGAACCTTGTCGTCCGAGCCGGCGGTGGCAAAGACGCGGGCGCCCAGGGCCTGGGCGATCTGGATGGCGGTGGTCCCGATGCCCGAGGTGCCGCCGTGGACCAGAAAGCGTTCGCCCGCCTGCAACCCGCCGCGCATGACAACGTTCGACCAGACGGTGAAGCAGGTTTCCGGCAGGCAGGCGGCGTCACGCAGCGACAGGCCGCGCGGAATCGGCAGGGCGTGCGATTCGTGGGTGGCGACGTATTCGGCATAGCCCCCGCCCGGCAGCAGCGCGCAGACCTGATCGCCGATCTGCCAGCGGCTGACGCCCGGCCCGACCTCGACCACCGTGCCGGAACATTCGAGGCCCGGCAGCGGCGAGGCCGAGGCGGGCGGCGCATACATGCCGGCGCGTTGCAGCGCGTCGGGACGGTTCACCCCGGCATAGGCGACGCGGATGATGATCTGGCCGTGGCCTGGCACCGGGACCGGGACCGAGACCGGCTGCAACACATCCGGCCCGCCGGGCTGCGAGATTTCGACGGCAAGCATGGAGTGGGAAAGCGCCATGGGTCAGGTTCCGGCTGGTCGGGGCTTCGGTCAGTCCCGGCGCAGGCCGGGCAGGTTATCTGGCAGCTTGGGTGCCTTGATCCCCTGCATAGCCTTGAACGGGCCCGAGAGCAGCACTTTTCCCAACGGATTTTCCTTGAAATTCGCCTTCAGCTTCTCGAACTGCATGACGCCGTCGATGCGGCGGTCCAGAAACTCCCATGTGTCATGGTGGCCGGTGCTGTCGTCGCCCAGCCAGTACAGCACCGTCGCGCCATAGACGGCCGAAAGCGTGGCGCGCTTGGTGTACCAGTTCAGGTCCTGCGAGCTGTCGCCCAGCGCGGACCAGATCCGGTCGGCCGTGGTCCAGACCGCCCTTGCGCCGTCGGCGGCGTGCTGCGGCAGCGAGAACAGCGTGGTGCCGCGGCGCACCAGTTCGCGGTCCGCAAGGTCAAGGCGGGTGCGGACAGCAAAGGCGATCCGGTCGCGAAAGCGCATGGCTGAAAGGTCGGAGGCGGCAAGCGTTGCCACCATCGCGGCATCACCCCGGGCGTGATAGGCCAAAGCCAGGTCCACCCCGCCGCGCGGGAACAGCGCGCGGGCCAGTGCCGGGTCGATTGCCGCATCCGCAGCAGCGGCGCGCAGGCTGCGGTCTGACCAGCCGTCAAAGGGCACATGGCCCAGCGCCGCATCAAGCAGGCGATCCTTGAGGTCCTGGGTCATCGGCCGTTTCCTTCTTCGGTGGACAAGGGACACCCCCTTTGTTATAGGGCGCACGCCTGCACAAGACAGTGCAACTCTAGCTTAGGAAGGTGGTGACAACCACATGCAGGTCAGCGTCCGCGACAATAACGTCGAACAGGCTCTCCGTGCCCTGAAGAAAAAACTTCAGCGTGAAGGCGTGTTTCGCGAAATGAAGCTTAAGCAGCATTTCGAGAAGCCCTCCGTCAAGAAAGCACGCGAACAAGCCGAAGCCGTGCGCCGTGCAAGGAAACTTGCCCGGAAGAAGCTTCAGCGCGAAGGCGGTCTTTAAGACGTCAAGCGACACTGGGGGAGCGATCCCCGCCCGATCAACCCCCGTCCTTCTGGCCGGGGGTTTTTCATTGACGATGGCCGGTTGGGACGCGAAGGCAAGGGACGGGGGCAGACAGATGCGCAAGGTGCTGATCACGGGAACGGCGGGCTTCATCGGCTTTCATCTGGCGCAACTCTTGCTGGCCGAAGGGGTCCGCGTGGTCGGCTATGACGGGATGACGCCCTATTACGACCCGGCGCTGAAGCGGCGGCGGCATCAGATCCTGCTGCAATCCCCCGGTTTCCGCTGCGAAGAAGGGATGCTGGAGGACATGGACCGACTGCAATCCCTGTGCGAGGCAGAGCAGCCCGACATGATCGTCCACCTCGCCGCGCAGGCCGGCGTGCGCTATTCGCTGGAGAACCCGCGCGCCTATGTCGATGCGAACCTGACCGGCACGTTCAACGTGATGGAGTGTGCGCGGATGCTGGGGGTGGGGCATCTGCTGATGGCCTCGACGTCGTCGGTCTATGGCGCGAATACCGAACTGCCGTTCCGCGAGACGGACAAGACCGATCACCCGCTGACCCTGTACGCCGCGACCAAGAAGGCGAACGAGGCGATGGCGCACAGCTATGCGCATCTGTGGAAGCTGCCGACGACCATGTTCCGCTTCTTCACCGTCTACGGACCTTGGGGGCGCCCCGACATGGCGCTGTTCCGTTTTGTCCGCGCCGCGCTGGAGGGCGAGGCGATCACCGTCTACAACCACGGCCGAATGGCGCGGGATTTCACCTATGTCACCGACCTGGTGCGCGGCATCCGGCTGCTGCTGGACCAGCCACCGGCCCTGCCGGGCGCGGGCGGCGAGCCGATTCCCGGCGACAGCCTAAGCCCCGTCGCCCCGTTCCGCGTGGTGAACATCGGCAACAGCACCCGCGTCCCGCTGATGGAATTCATCGCCGAGATCGAACGCGCCCTGGGCCAGGACATCCGCAAGGACTTTACCGAGATGCACAAGGGCGACGTGCCCGAGACCTGGGCGGATTGCGCGCTGCTGGAGCGGTTGACGGGGTACCGCCCCCAAACCACTGTCCGCGAGGGGGTGGGGCGCTTTGTCGAGTGGTACCGCGACTATCACCAGGTCTAGACCGACAACGCCGTGGTCTTGACCACGGTCCGCAGGGCGAAGGACGACTGCATCTGCCGCACACCGGGCAGGCGCGACAGGAACTGGCGGTGGATGCGGGCAAAGTCCTCGGTATCGGCGGCCATGATCTTCAACAGGTAGTCGGCGGTTCCGGCCATCAGGTGACATTCCAGAAGGTCGGGGACGCGGGCCACCTCGCGCTCGAAGGCGTCCAGCAGATCCTCGGCCTGGCTTTGCAGGGTGATTTCGACAAAGACCGTGGTCATCCGGCCCATGCGGCGGGCGTCCAGCAGGGCGACGTAGCCGGCAATGAACCCCTCTTCCTCCAGTCGCTGCACGCGGCGGTGACAGGCCGAGGGCGAGAGGTTCACCTGTTCCGACAACTCGGCATTGGTGATGCGGCCGTCCTTTTGCATGACGGTCAGGATGCGGCGGTCTGTGGCGTCAAGCTCCATGTTTCGCGCAAGATCCTTCGGCTGATTGGCAGCTATCCGCAGAAATCTATCCTGGGACGGCCGCTGCGTCACCGGGAATTCAAAGCATTGCACGCGAAACAGGATCACAGTGATGCCACAGGGGGCCAGGGGTCCCAAGGGAGGAT
The DNA here is from genome assembly GCF_002900975.1 of Tabrizicola aquatica. Taxonomy (GTDB): domain Bacteria; phylum Pseudomonadota; class Alphaproteobacteria; order Rhodobacterales; family Rhodobacteraceae; genus Tabrizicola; species Tabrizicola aquatica. Next base: position 212,353 of record NZ_PJON01000002.1, read on the forward strand.
GCAATGAAGATCGGATGTCCGAAAGAGATCAAGCCGCAGGAATTCCGGGTCGGCATGACCCCGGATGCGGCGCGTGAGGCGGTGGCGCATGGCCATCAGGTGATGATCCAGGCCGGGGCGGGTGTCGGCGCAGGCTTTGCCGATGCGGACTATGCTGCGGCCGGGGCGCGGATCGTCGACACGGCGGAAGAGGTGTTCGCCGAGGCCGAGATGATCGTGAAGGTCAAGGAACCCCAGCCGGTCGAGCGGAAGCGCCTGCGCGAGGGGCAGCTTCTGTTCACCTATCTGCACCTGGCGCCGGACCCGGAGCAGACCCACGACCTGCTGAACAGCGGCGCGACCTGCATCGCCTATGAGACGGTGACGGATGCCCGGGGCGGTCTGCCCCTGCTGGCACCGATGTCCGAGGTTGCGGGGCGTCTGGCGCCTCAGGTCGGGGCGTGGACCTTGCAGAAAGCGAATGGCGGGCGGGGCGTGCTGCTGGGCGGCGTGCCGGGCGTGGCCCCGGCGAATGTCGTCATCATCGGCGGCGGCGTGGTGGGCACGGCGGCGGCGCGAGTCGCGGTCGGCATGGGCGCGCGGGTGACGGTGCTTGACCGCTCGGTTCAGCGGCTAAGCTATCTGGACGACATCTTCCACGGCAAGCTGGTCACCCAGTATTCCAGCGCGGGCGCGGTGGCGGAATTGGCGCGGACGGCGGATATGGTGGTCGGCGCGGTGCTGATCCCCGGGGCGGCAGCGCCGAAACTGATCAGCCGGGCGCAACTGTCCGAGATGAAGCCGGGCGCAGTGCTGGTCGACGTGGCGATCGACCAGGGAGGCTGCTTCGAGACGAGCCGCGCCACCACCCACCAGGACCCGATCTATGAGGTGGACGGCATCCTGCACTACTGCGTGGCGAACATGCCGGGCGCGGTTGCCCGCACCTCGACCCAGGCGCTGGGGAACGCGACGCTGCCCTTCCTGCTGGCCCTGGCGAACAAGGGTTGGAAGAAAGCCTGCGCCGACGATGCGCATCTGCTGAACGGGTTGAACGTCCATGCCGGGAAGCTGACCTATGCGGCGGTCGGCACGGCCCTGGGCCTGCCGTCGATCACCGGAGCGCAGGCGCTGGCGCTTTAGCGCGACGGAACCGCTGCGCTGCGGCGTATATGGGGCATCTGACAACAGGTGCCCCATGACCCTCCTTGGCTACAAACCCGCGACCCTGATCTTGTGGGTCGTCCTTGCCCTGCCCGCGCTTGGCATGATCGGCCCGCTGTTCGGCGACGATCCGAAGGCGTTTCACGGACTGCTCCACCCCACCGGAGAGTTCGCGGGGCGGTTCATGATCATCGGGATGATGGCCTCGGGCCTTCTGCTGCTATTCCGTGGACGACAGTGGCCGCGTTGGCTGCTGCACCACCGCCGCGACATCGAGGTGGCGGCGTTCCTGTATGCCACGCTGCATCTGGTCGTCTATTTGATTGACCGGGGCACGCTGGACCGCGTGCTGGAGCAGTTGACCCAGGTCCGCATCTGGACGGGTTGGCTGGCCTTCCTGATCTTTGTACCGCTGGCCCTCACATCGAACAACGCCGCACAGCGTTGGCTGCATGCGGGCTGGAAGACGATGCAGCGCGCGGCCTATCCGGCGGCGGTGCTGGTGCTGATCCACTGGGCAGCGATGAAGGACTGGGGTAGTTGGCCGCCCGCGGCGGTACATTTCGGGCCGCTGCTGGCGCTATGGGCCTATCGGCTGTGGTACTGGTACCTGCGGCCGCGCGGCCCCGCTACGGCATAGGGCGAGGGCCCGCAGCTTGAACGCTGCGGGCCGTCAGACTTAGTTCTTTTTCAGTTCGGCCAGGATTTCCTTGAGCAGGTCGTTGTCCGACGGGCCAGCCGGGGCGGCGGGGGCCTCGGGCTTTTTCGGCATCATCCGGTTCACGCCCTTGACGATCAGGAACACCACCCAGGCGACGATCACGAACTTGATGATCGCGGTGATGAAGTTGCCGTACATGAACTGCGCATCGCCAAGGCCGACACTGAGGCCGCTGAAATCCACGCCGCCGACGATCAGACCGATGAACGGGTTGATCAGGTCATCGACCAGCGAGGTGACGATGGCGGTGAAGGCCGCGCCGATGACGACACCGACCGCAAGGTCCAGCACATTGCCACGCGCGATGAAAGTCTTGAATTCGTTGAACATTTACCGATTCCCTCATATGCCCAGCTTGATTGACGGGCATTCGTGTTTTTTGGCCACAGCGGCCCGGCGGGACTATCGCATATCTTGCGCCGGTTCTTAACGGGGAATTTTGTGGCCTGCGCTTCTATTTGCGCGGGGCGGCTGCACGGCGCAGGCGGTCGTTGATCGCAAGGCCCAGGCCGGTTTCCGGCACTGGCGCAAAGGCGATGCGGCCACCGGGGCCAGCCAGTTGGTCGGCCCGACGCAGCAGGTCGAACAGGCGCGCGGCGGCTTCCACCAGGTCGCCACTGTCCGAGAGGGTCAGTGCCCCCTTGATCGGGCCGAAGCCGACCAGCACTTCACCGGGCGCGGCATCGGTTGCGTTCAGCCGCACCCCGGCCTCGGGCGCGTAGTGCGAGGCAAGCTGGCCGGGGGCGCTGGGTTTCTGGGCATCGCCACCGATGGACAGCGGCTGGCCAAGAGCAGCCTGCAGCGCCTCGACCGGGATGCCGCCGGGGCGGAGGAGGGTGGGCTGCGGATCGGCCGCGACGATGGTGGATTCCAGTCCCACGGCGCAGGGACCGCCGTCCAGCACGGCGGCGATACGGCCCGACAGGCCCTCCAGCACATGCTCGGCGCGGGTGGGCGAGACGCGGCCCGAGGGGTTGGCCGAGGGCGCTGCGACCGGACCGCCAAAGGCGCGGAGCAGGCGTTGCGCAAGGGGATGGGCGGGGACGCGGATCGCGACAGTCGGCAGGCCCGCGGTCACCAGCGGGGACAGGCCAGCGCCGTCGCGCAGCGGCAGGACCAAAGTCAGGGGGCCGGGCCAGAAGGCTTGCGCCAACGAACGGGCGTTCGGGCCAAGCACAGCGTAACCTTCGACCGCCGCCAGGTCGGGCAGGTGGACGATCAGCGGGTTGAAGCTGGGCCGCCCCTTGGCCGCATAGATCCCGGCCACCGCCTGATCGGACCGGGCATCGCCGCCCAGGCCATAGACCGTCTCGGTCGGAAAGGCGACCAGCTCTGCCTCGGCCAGAAGGCGGGCGGCACGGGCGATACCGGCGTCATCGGGGGCTAGGGTCTCGGTCATCTCTGACGCAGCGTCCGGCTTGAAGGTCGGGGGGAAAGCGGTAGCGTTCGGGCTGGGGTCGTCCTTACGGCAGGCCCCCCGTCTTGCCAAGCCGTCGGAGGAGCCGTCATGCCCTATCGCGCCCCGGTCAGGGATCTTCGCTTTATCCTGGACCATGTGGTCGATTTTGCCCAGGTCACAGCGACCCCGCGCTTTGCCGAGGCCTCGGGCGAGATGGCGACCGCGATCCTGACCGAGGCCGGACGGATCGCGACCGACGTGCTGGCACCCTTGAACCGGGCGGGCGACAAGCATCCGGCGCGGCTGGAGAACGGGGCGGTCCTGTCCTCTCCCGGTTTCGCCGAAGGCTATCGGGCGATGGCTGAAGGCGGCTGGGTAGGGATCGCCGCGCGGCCGGAGCATGGTGGGATGGGCCTGCCGATCAGCCTGGCGCTGGCGGTGGACGACATGTTTGCCGGCGCCTGCCTGGCGTTGCAGTTGAAGCCCGTGCTGACCAAGGGCCAGATCGAGGCGCTGGAGCATCACGCCAGCGATGCGATCAAGGCACTGTATCTGCCGAAGCTGACCTCGGGCGAATGGTCGGGGACGATGAACCTGACCGAACCGCAAGCCGGGTCGGATGTGGGCGCGCTGCGGACCAAGGCGGAACCCCTGGGCGACGGGACCTATGCGATCAGCGGGCAGAAGATCTATATCACCTGGGGCGACAGCGATCTGGTCGCGAACGTCTGCCATCTGGTGCTGGCACGCCTTCCTGGCGCGCCCGAGGGGACGCGGGGGATCAGCCTGTTCATGGTGCCGAAGTTCATCCCCGATGCCGAGGGCCGCCTGGGCGACCGCAACAGCCTGCGGGTCGTCAGCCTGGAGCACAAGCTGGGCATCCACGGCAGCCCGACCTGCGTGATGCAGTATGACGGAGCCAAGGGTTGGCTGGTGGGCGAGGAGAACAAGGGCATGGCGGCGATGTTCACGATGATGAACAACGCGCGTCTCTCGGTCGGGGCGCAGGGCGTTGGTCTGGCCGAGGCGGCGTTGCAACAGGCGCTGGCCTATGCCGCCGACCGTCACCAGGGCGCGACCCCCTTGGCCAAGGATGGGCCGATCCTGGACCACGCCGATGTGCGCCGGATGCTGGCCGTGATGCGGGCCGAGGTCTTTGCGGCGCGCTCGATCGCGCTGGCCTGCGCGGTGGCGATCGACATGGCCAGCGCCACCGGCAGCGCCGACTGGCAGGCCCGCGCGGCCTTCCTGACCCCCATCGCCAAGGCGCACGGCACCGATATCGGCTGCGAGGTCGCGCATCTGGGCGTGCAGATTCACGGCGGGATGGGGTTCATCGAGGAAACCGGCGCGGCGCAATTCGCGCGCGATGTGCGGATCACTCCGATCTACGAAGGGACGAACGGCATCCAGGCAATGGACCTTGTTGGCCGCAAGATGCAGGACGGGGGCGAAGCCGCCTTCCGCCTGATCGACGAGGTCCAGCGCGGGGCCGAAGCGGCGCGCGGCCAGTTCGCCGACCTTGCGGGCGATCTGTGGCAAGCGGCCGAGGCGCTGCGCGAGGCGACTGAGGCGCTGGTGGCCCAGCCTTTGAACGACCGTTTCGCCGGGGCCGTGCCCTATCTGCGCGCCTTTGCGCGCGTCCTGGGCGGCCATGCCCATCTGAAGGCTGCGCTGGCCGATCCCGACCGCGTGACCCTGGCCCGGGTGATGCTGCGCCGCATCCTGCCGGAACATGCCGCCCTGCTGGCCCAGGTGCGCGAGGGGGCCGAGGGGCTGTATGCCTTGCGCCCCGAGGATCTGGCCGCTTGAAAGACGGCATAAGGCATCCATTCGCGGTCCCGCCCGCCGAAGGCGCGGCGATCCAGGTGGCCGAAGGCATCCTGTGGCTGCGCCTGCCCCTGCCGATGGCGTTGGACCATGTGAACATCTATGCGCTGGACGATGGCGACGGCTGGTCCATCGTCGATGCCGGGCTGTCGTCGAAACGATCCAAGGCGATCTGGGAGGTGCTGCTCTCGGGTCCCTTGCAGGGCAAGCCGGTGCGCCGCGTGATCCTGACCCACCACCACCCCGACCATGTCGGGCTGGCCGGCTGGTTCCAGTCCCGTGGGGCGGAACTTCTGGCCACCCGCACCGCCTGGCTTTACGCCCGGATGCTGACGCTGGACGTGCAGGAGCGCCCGACGGCCGAGGGCCTTGCCTTCCTGCGGCGCGCGGGTCTGTCCGAGGCCGATCTGGCCAAGCGTGCCCAGGAACGACCGTTCAACTTTGCCGATATCGTCGAGCCGCTGCCGCTTGGCTTCACCCGGCTGATCGAGGGCACGCGCCTGCGCGCCGGGGGCCGCGACTGGACGGTGCGGATCGGCCACGGCCATGCGCCGGAACACGCGACGCTGTGGTCGGACGACGGGATCGTGCTGGGCGGCGACCAGCTTTTGCCGGGCATCTCGGCCAATATCGGCGTCTATCCGACCGAGCCCGAGGCCGATCCGCTGACCGACTGGCTGGACAGTTGCCGCGCGCTTGGCGCCCATGCCCGCGACGATCAACTGGTGCTGCCCGGCCACAAGTTGCCATTCACCGGCCTGCCCTTCCGGCTGGTCCAGATGGTCGAGAACCATGAAAGCGCGCTGCTGCGCCTGCGCGACCACCTCTCCACCCCCCGCACCGCAGCCGAATGTTTCCCGCCGCTCTTCCGGCGCGAGATCGGGCCGGCCGAGTTTGCGCTGGCGCTGGTCGAGGCGATTGCGCACCTCAACTGCCTCTTGCGGCGCGGGCTGGTTTCCCGTTCCCTGACCCCGACGGGGGCCTGGGCATGGGAGCGGATGGAATGACAAAGGCGCCAACCAAGGCGGCGGCGAAACGGCCGGCAAAGCCCCGCAACCCGGCGCGGCGGGCGCATGACATGCTGATCGCCTATATCCGGCACTTTGAAAGCCAGCTTGATTCGGCCCAGGAAATCGCCATGGGCTTTGCCGGGGACGAGGCCGGCGTCTTGCGGATTGAGGGGATCGGCTACCACGACCCCGATATCGTCACCTTCTACGGCAGCGACGAAAGCGGGGCCAAAACCCAGTTGATCCAGCATGTCAGCCAGCTTTCCGTCACCCTGCGCGCCGTGCCCAAGGAAAGCGACGAAGACCCGCCGCGCCGCATCGGCTTTCAACTGGATGCGGGATGGACCGGCGGCGATTCCGGTGACGCCTCGGTGTGACACCACCACCCGCGCCGCCCCCGTGACAGGCCGGACCGAATAGGCTATGGGGCAGGAAAGACGCATAACAAGGGAACCGGACCGATGGCCGACCACAACCAAGAACACCAGCACGGGACCATGGATATCCGCGAACACGAAAAGACCTTCGCCGGCTTCGTCCGCCTGTCGATCTGGGTCGTCGTGATCTCGATCGCGATCCTGGTGTTCCTGGCCCTGACCAACGCCTGACCGGAACCGGGGGTCCCATGTTGCGCCTTGCCCTTTGCCTTGCTGCCCTGCTGGGCCTTGCCGCCTGCGGCGCCGAGCCTGTCTGGGCCCCCGAGGAACAGGTGCAGGCCGCCCGTCACGTTGCGGACGAACCGCCGCACATCACGCTTTACACGGTGGTGAACAAGTCCTCGGGCTCGGGCGCGCATTCGGCGATCCTGGTGAACGGGTCGGAACGGCTGATCTTCGATCCGGCGGGCACCTGGCACCATCCAAAGCTGCCGGAACGCAACGATGTGCATTTCGGCATGACCGACAGGGCGCTGGCGTTCTACATCGATTACCACGCCCGCAAGACCTATGACGTGATCGAGCAGCGGATCGAGGTCTCGCCCGAGATCGCCGCGCTGGTGATGCGCCGGGTCAAGGACTATGGCGCAGTGCCGAAGGCGATGTGTACCGAGGCGACGTCAAGCGTCCTGCGCGGCGTGCCGGGGTTCGAAGAGCTGCCGTCGACCTGGTATCCCAAGAAGCTGTCCGACGCCTTTGGCGAATTGCCGGGCGTCAGCACGCGGAAAATCACCGACGACGACGACGACAGCAACCACGGCGTGCTGCTGGTCCAGGCGAACGGTAACCCGCTGGAGGGCTAGGCTCGGACCGGGGCCAATATCCTTGCGGAAGGATTTTGACAAATTTCTTGCTCAAGAAATTTGGGCCCCGGACGCGCCGCTTGCGCCCGTGGCCTGACCGGCTAGGCTGCCGCCCTGTAAACCTGGGATCGGACATTTGCGCATTTTCGGGGTCATTCTGGCCGGAGGGGAAGGTCGCCGCATGGGGCGCGCCGACAAGGCGCTGCTGACCCTGGGCGGGCGGCCGCTCATTGCGCATGTGCTGGACCGGCTGGAGCCGCAGGTCGAGGCGGTGCTGATCTCGGCCAATGGCGATCCGGCGCGCTTTGCGGGGTTCGGGTGCCAGGTGGTGCCGGATGCCCGGCCACAGGGACCGCTGTCAGGTGTGCTGGCGGCGCTGCAGGCGGCGGAAGGGATGGGGGCGACACATCTTGTCTCGACCCCCGTGGATACGCCGTTCCTGCCGGGCGACTTGGTACCGCAGCTTCTGATGGCGGCCGAAGGCGCGGGTGGGTTAGCCTTTGCGGCAGATGCCACCGGAGACCATCCGGCGACCGCGCTGTGGCCCGTGGGCCTGGCCCCTGCGCTGGAGGCGTTCCTGGCGGCGGGCGAAGCGAAGGTGACCCGGTTCACCCAGGCGCACGCCGCCGTCCGCGCCCTTTTCCCCGACCCACGCGCCTTTTTGAACCTGAACAACCCCGATGACCTGGCCCAGGCCGAGGCAATGCTGAAAGGTGCGGCATGAGGCTTTATGGCGTCATCGGCTGGAAGAACTCGGGCAAGACCAGCCTGATGGAGCGGCTGGTGGCCGATATCACCGGGCGGGGGTTCTCGGTGTCCACGGTCAAGCATGTGCATCACACGGTGGACCTGGACCAGCCCGGCAAGGATACCTTCCGCCACCGGGCCGCAGGCGCGCGCGAGGTGGTGTTGGCCTCGGCCGACCGTTTCGCGCTGATGGTCGAGCATCGGGGGCCCGAGCCGGAACTGCCGGCGATCCTGGCGCGGCTGGCCCCGGTCGATCTGGTGCTGGTCGAAGGCTACAAGCGCGACGCCCATCCCAAGGTCGAGGTCTGGCGCGCCGAGACCGGCCATCCGCTGATTCAGACCGGCGATGCCCTGGTGCGCGCCGTGGCGACCGATGCGGCGCTGCACCTTTCGGTGCCGGTCCTGGACCTGAACGACACCCGCGCGGTGGCCAATTTCATCCTGCACGAGGTCGGGCTTGTTTGACCGGGTGATCGTGGTCGACTGGTCGGCGGCGAACCTGCCCACCAGCCCGACCAACCGCGCCAACGCCATCTGGATCGGCTGCCATGACGCCGAGGGCGGGGCCGAGTGGCACCACCGCACGCGGGCGGCGGCCGAGGCGCAGTTGGTCACGCTACTGGACACCGCGCGGGCGGATGGGCTGCGGGTGCTGGTCGGCTTTGACTTTGCGATGGGCTATCCGGCGGGATTTGCGGCGCGCCTGACTGGCGGCGATACCCGCGCGCTTTGGGCCTGGCTGGCGGAGCGGATCACCGACGCGCCGGACAACCGGAACAACCGTTTTGCCGTCGCCGCCGCGATCAACGCTACCTTTCCCGAAGGCCCCGGCCCGTTCTGGAGTCACCCGACCGGGCAAAGCTGGCCGGGCCTGCCCTATCGCCGCAAGGGCATCGACTATGCCGCGCTTGGCCTTGCTGAAACCCGTGCGGCTGAAGCGGCGGTGCGCGGGGCGAAAAGCCCCTGGATGCTGTTCAACCCGGGCTCGGTCGGGTCGCAAAGCCTTCTGGGCCTGCCGATGATCCACCGACTTGCGCAGCGCCCCGATACCACCGTCTGGCCTTTTGATGCCCCCGACGCGCCGGTGGTTCTGGCCGAGGTCTACCCCTCGCTTCTGGCCGGGCCGGTGGCGATCCTGGCCAATGCCGAGGGTCTGCCCGCCGATCAGGCGCAGGTCCGGCTGCTGGCGCGGGCGCTCTACCGACTTGCACAACGGGACCGGCTGGCGCCGTTGTTTTCGACGCCCGATATCGCCCGGGAAGAGGGCTGGATCCTTGGCGCCAATCATGCCCCCCTGCTGGCCGAGGCGCTGACATGGGCGTGACGATCTTTCACGGGTTGCACGCCCACCTGCGCCCCGACGCGGCGCGGCTGTACTGGGAGGCGTTCGGAGGCAAGCTGGGTCGGGTCATGGGGCCCGAGGACCGGGCGCTGGCGTTCTTCTCCCGGGTCATCCGCACCGACCTGTGCTTTGCCGCGCTGGATGGCGATGGCCGGCTGGTCGGCATCGCGGGCTACAAGACCCCGGCCGGCAGTTTTGCGGGCGGCAGCTGGGCCGACCTGACCGCCGTCTACGGCCCGTTTGGCGGGCGCTGGCGCGGCTGGCTGCTGTGGGCACTGAACCGCGAAGTGGACAACGACCGCTTTCTGATCGACGGCATCTCGGTCACCCGGTCGCTGCGCAGCCAGGGCATCGGCTCGCTGCTGCTGGCGGCGCTATGTGACGAGGCGAAGGGGCGTGGCTATCCCGCGATCCGGCTGGATGTGATCGACACCAACTGGCGCGCCCGGGCATTGTACCAACGCCACGGTTTCATCGCCGCAGGGTCGCAACGCCTGGGGCTGTTGGCGCATCTGTTCGGCTTCGCCTCCTCGACCACCATGGTCCGTCCGCTGTCGTCCGAGGCCGATTGACGCCACAAAGCCGGCCGCCCCTTGCCGCAGCGGCCTCATCCTGCCAGAATATGATCAAATTTCCCGATGGAGGGCCAGACCATGATCACCAAGCGTGAGTTCTATATCAACGGGGCCTGGGTTCCGCCGCTGGCACCGAAGGATTGCCCGGTGATCGACCCCTCGACCGAAGAGGCCTGTGCGGTGATCTCGCTGGGGAGCGCAGCCGATACCGATGCGGCGGTGGCGGCGGCGAAGGCGGCCTTCCCGGCCTGGGCCGCAACCCCGCCGGCCGAGCGTCGGGCGGTGGTCGAGCGGATCCTGGAGCAGTACTACTTGCGCAAGGAAGAGATGGCCCATGCCATCAGCCTGGAAATGGGCGCGCCGATCGACATGGCGCGGGACGACCAGGCGGAATGCCTGCCCTGGCACCTGAAGAACTTCCTGACTGCCTTCGATCACATCGAATGGATCCGCCCCCTGGGCCCCCATGCGCCCGAAACCCGGATCGCGCTGGAGCCGATCGGCGTCGTGGGCCTGATCACGCCGTGGAACTGGCCGATGAACCAGGTGACGCTGAAGGTGATCCCGGCGCTGCTGGCGGGCTGCACCTGCGTGCTGAAACCGTCAGAGGAGTCGCCGCTGTCGTCCATGCTCTTCGCCGAATTCTGCCATGACGCGGGCGTGCCGGCGGGCGTGTTCAACCTGGTGAACGGCGATGGCGCGGGCGTCGGCACGCGGCTGTCCAGCCACCCGGATGTCGAGATGATCAGCTTTACCGGCAGCACCCGCGCCGGCCGGGCAATCAGCGCCGCAGCGGCCGAGACGCTGAAGCGCGTGACGCTGGAACTGGGGGGCAAGGGCGCGAACCTGGTCTTCGCCGATGCCGATGACCGGGCGGTCGAACGCGGCGTGCGCCACATGATGAACAACTCGGGCCAGTCCTGCAACGCGCCCAGCCGGATGCTGGTGGAACGGTCCTACTATGACCGGGCGGTCGAAATCGCGGCCGAGGTGGCGAACGCGATCAAGGTCGGGCCGGCCAGCGAGGCAGGGCCGCATATCGGACCAGTGGTCAACAAGCGCCAGTGGGAGCAGATCCAGGGCTATATCCAGAAGGGCATCGACGAAGGCGCGCGGCTGGTGGCCGGGGGGCTGGGCCTGCCCGAGGGGATGAACAAGGGCTATTACGTCCGGCCCACGATCTTTGCCGACGTGAAGCCCGGCATGACCATCGAGCGCGAGGAAATCTTCGGGCCGGTCATGTGCATGATCCCCTTCGATTCCGAAACCGAGGCGGTGAAGATCGCCAATGACACGCCCTATGGTCTGACCAACTATGTCCAGTCGCAGGACGGTGCGCGGCGGAACCGGCTGGCGCGGCAATTGCGGGCCGGGATGGTCGAGATGAACGGCAAGTCGCGCGGCGCCGGTGCGCCGTTCGGCGGGGTCAAGGCCAGCGGTCGGGCGCGCGAGGGTGGCATCTGGGGGATCGAGGAGTTCCTGGAAGTCAAGGCGATCTCGGGCTGGGACGTGGCCGCGGAATAGGGCTGGACGGATCGGCCGGGGCCAAATTCCTTCGAAGGAATTTGCAATTTTCTTCGAAGAAAATTGGCCCGGCTGACCCCATCCGCTAAAACTTGACACATATGTCGAGAACTGGTGGCATGGCGGTGAATGGAGACCGCCATGACCCAGCATCCCCGCCTGATGTCGCCCCTGCAACTGCGCGACCACACGCTGCGCAATCGCATCGTCTTTGGTGCCCATACCGCGAACATGTCGGACCAGGGGATGCCGGGGCCGCGCTTTGGCAAGTATCTGCTGGAGCGCGCACTTGGGGGCGCAGCGATGGTGGTGGCCGAACCCGTGCCGGTGCATCGGACCGGCGTCCTGACCCGCGGCAACTTCCTGCATTCCGATGACGCGGTGATTCCGGCTTTTCGCGCCATTACCGATGAGGTGAAGGACGCAGGCGCGGTCATCATCCAGCAGTTATACCACGTCGGCGCGCATGGCGATTCCGACCTGAGTTTCGCACCGCACTGGTCGCCCTCGGGCGGGCCTTCCTACCATGACTCGGACGGGTCGCATGCGATGACCGGGGCGGAGGTGCAGGAGTTGCTGGAGGCCCATGTCGCAGCGGCGGTCCGGGCCAAGGCGGCGGGGTTCCAGGGGGTGGAGGTCTGGGCGGCCTATCACTCGCTGCTGGACCAGTTCTGGACGCCCTGGTCGAACCATAGGGCCGACCAGTGGGGCGGGTCGCTGGACGGCCGGACCCGGTTCTCGCGTGAGTTGATCGAGCGGGTGCGGCGGGCCTGTGGTGAGGAGTTCATCGTCGGGTTGGCCGTGAGTTATTCCGAGGCCTACGAGGTGACCTTGGGGGCCGAGGCGTTGATCGAGATCCTGGAGCTGCATGACCGGACGGGGCATATCGACTATGTGACCGTCGGGGCTGGGTCGTATCTGGAGTTCGAGGCGATCATCCCGCCTTTCACGCATGGCGAGAAGCTGACGACGCCTTTGACGGCGCAGTTGAAGGGGGTGTTGCAGCACGCCGTCGTGACGTCAGAAGCCGGGGTCCGGACGCCGGAGAATGGCGAGGCGATCATCGCCTCGGGTCTGGCGGATCTGGTCAGCATCGTGCGCGGCCAGATCGCGGACCCGCATCTGGCGCGCAAGGTGGCGGAGGGGAGAGCTTCCGACGTGCGGGGCTGCATCAGCTGCAACCAGATGTGCTGGGGACGGCGGTCGCGCGATTACTGGATTTCCTGCCTGATCAACCCGAGTGCGGGGCGAGAGTTCGAATGGGGCGGGGATCGGTTCACGCCTGCGGCGGTGGCGAAAGATGTGCTGGTGGTGGGGGCCGGGCCTGCGGGGCTGGAGGCGGCGCGCGTGGCGGCAGAGCGGGGGCATCGGGTGGAGATCGTCGAGGCCTCGGGCGTGGTGGGCGGGCAGTTCCGGCTGGCCGGGATGCAGCCGCGGCGCGGGCAGATCCTGGAGCTGATGGAGTGGTACGAGCGACAGTTCGGGCGGTTGGGGGTAACTCTGCGGCTGAACACCTTCCTGGACGCGGACGAGGTGGCGGACCAACCGGCTTCGGTGGTTGTGGTGGCAACAGGGTCGCTGCCGGACGAGAGCGGGTTCCAGCGCTGGGTGCCGGGCGAGGCGACGCTGCCGGGAATCGAGGCGGGGGGCGTCTGGTCGCCCGAAGCAGTGTTGCGGCGGGAGGCCCGGCTGGGCGACGCGGTGGTGGTCTATGACGAAGGCGGCAACTGGCGCGGGGTCGGGACGGCCTGGGCGCTGGCAGAGCAAGGCAGGAAGGTGACCATCGTCACGCCAGAGCCCTTTGTCGGGAAGGAACTGGCGCGGACCGCTGCCGATGGAGCGGTGCGGCGGCGGCTGGGCGCGCTGGGGGCGCGGATGCTGCCAGAGCATTGCCTGGTGCGCTGGCACGGGAATGGGGTAACGGTGCGATCCTTCCTGACCGGACAGGAGGAGGTGATTGCCGCCTCGGCCCTGGTGATGGCGACGACGAACCGGGCCTTCGACCCGATGCCGGAGTCGCTGCCGGGAAAGGTCATGCATCGCATCGGAGATTGCGCGGCCCCGCGGCTTGCGGCCTATGCCTTCCACGAGGGTCGAAAAGTCGCGCTGGGGATCTGAAGGCGGGGGTAAGGTGGGCGATATCGCCCACCCTACGCCTGCGTCAGAAGGGCACGGGGGCGGTGAAGCTGACCCAGTCGCCGGTTTGCGGATGGTGCAGGGCCAGGCTCTCGGCATGCAGCATCAGGCGGGGATGGTCGGCCAGCGTCTCGGGCGCATAGATCTGGTCGCCCAGAATCGGATGGCCCAGCGCCAGCATGTGGACCCGCAACTGATGGCTGCGCCCGGTATGCGGGCGAAGGCGGACCCGGGTTTCATTGTCAGTGCGCGCGATCACTTGCCAGTCGGTGACCGCCGGGCGGCCGTGGACCGGATCCACTTTCTGACGCGGGCGATAGTCCCAGTCGCTGCCCAGGGGCAGATCGACGGTTCCGCTGTCCTCGCTCAACCTGCCTTTCAGCCTGGCGATATAGGTCTTTTGCGCGCGGCGGTGCTCGAACTCTTGCCCCAGGAAGCCCTGCGCCTGCTTGGTGCGGGCAAAGATGATGACTCCGCTGGTGTCGCAGTCCAGCCGATGCACCGTCAGCGCATCCCAGCGCGCGGCCTGCAACCGGGTGATCAGGCAGTCCTGCCGGTTCTCCAGCTTGCCCGGCACGGTCAGAAGGCCGGCCGGCTTGTCCAGCACCAGGATCGCGGCATCCTCGTGCAGGATCGACAATGGCACATCCGGCGGATCGTACGCGAAATCCGGGATCAGCGAGGGTTTATGCAACGGTATATCCCTGGGCCAGCAGCCGGTCGTGCAGATGGCGGATATGGGCCGGGCCGACCTCGCAACAGCCGCCGATCAGGGTGGCGCCCTGGGCAACCCAGCCCAGCGCGAAATCGGCATAGCGTTCCGGCGTCAGGTCGTGACGCGCGCCATAGGCCGGGGCGCTGGTGCCGTGGGTATGCGGGGTGATTTCGGAAAAGCCGTTCGCATAGGCCCCGTAGGGCAGGCCGAGCGGTTTCAACTGGTCAAGGGCGGCGGCCATCGCCTCGGGCATCGAGCAGTTGGCCAGGACAGCATCGGCGGGCGTCTCGGCCAGCACTTCGGCCAGGGCCGCCACCGGCTCGCCCGACCGCAGCCTGGTGCCGTCGCGGTCCTGGACCGAGAGGGACAACCAGACCGGCCGGTCGGTCGTCCGCGCGCCTTTCAGCGCACCGCGGGCGAGGTCGAGCGAGGAGATCGTCTCGATCAGGATCAGGTCGACATGTGGGGCAAGGAGGCGGGCCTTTTCCGCGTAGAGGGCGGCGGCGACGTCGACCGGCGGGGTCAGGTCGGGGCGGTAGCTTTCCCCCAGCGGGCCCATGGAGCCGGCGATCAGTCCCCGGCCTGCCGCAGCGCGGGCCTCATGCGCCTCGGCCAGGGCGCGAAGGTGAAGCGCGTGGTAAAGATGGTCGAGGCCCTGCGGCACCAGGCGATCGTGCAGGATGTTGTAGGTGTTGGTGGTGGCAAGGCTGGCCCCGGCCGCGAAGTAATCCGCGTGGATCGCCTGGACGAGGCCGGGATGGTCCAGCATCACCCGCGTCGCCCAAAGCGACCCAGGGTCCGAGCCGGCGCGGGCGATAAGTTCCTGGCCCATGCCGCCATCGAGGAGGGTGACGCTGGTCATCTGCTGATCCTGTCGTTGCGCCCGGGGCCGGCCCTGGGGGGTTTCACACCCCCCAGACCCCCCGTGGGATATTTGGCGAAGAGAAAGGAGAATTTGAATCGAATTCGTCAGATTGCGTCGCGGAATACTTCGGCAAGAAGCGGGACAAGCCAGTCTTCATCCGCCTTGGTGAAGGCGGCAGGGGTGTCGCTGTCGAGGTCGAGGACACCAAGAAGGTCGCCCTTTCCGTTCCAGACAGGCAGGACCAGTTCGGACTTGGTGCTGGAGGAACAGGCGATATGGCCGGGGAAGGCCTCGACATCCGGGACGTTCTGGATCTGACCGGTGCGCGCGGCCGCGCCGCAGACGCCGCGGCTGAACGGGATCACCAGGCAGCCGTGGCCGCCCTGGTAGGGGCCGATCTTCAGCAGTTCGGGCGCGACGACGCGGTAAAAGCCGGTCCAGTCGCAGTAGGGATGGGCGTGGTGGATCTCGCAGGCGAGGGTGGCCATCAGCGAGACGGTGTCCGTCTCGCCATGGGTCAGGGCGCGGATCGCGGCGGTGATCGCGGGGCGGTCGATCTCAGTAACCAAGGGCGCAACCGTCCTTCCTGGGGTCCGAGGCGCCGATCAGCAGGTCGCCGTCGATGCGAATCGCCTGGGCGCCCCCAAGCGGGGTGTCGGGGATGATGACCTTGTGGCCCAGCGCGGCCAACTCAGCACGAACCTGGTCGCTGTAACCACGCTCAACCTCCATCCCGTCGGCGCTGGAGAAGCAGCGCGGGGCGTCGATTGCGGACTGCGGGTCCATGCCATAGTCGCTGAGGTTGGTGACAAAACGGGCGTGGCCGCAGGGCTGATAGGCCCCGCCCATCACGCCGAACGGCATGGTCACGCGGCCGTTCTGCCGGATCATGCCGGGGATGATCGTGTGCATCGGGCGCTTGCCGCCCGCAGCTTCGTTCGGGTGGCCCTGGGCAAGCGTGAAGCCCGCACCGCGGTTCTGGAAGTTGATGCCAAACTTCGACGACGCCAGGCCCGAGCCAAAGCCCCAGAAGATCGAATAGATCAGCGAGACGGCCATGCGGTCGCGATCGACGACCGTGATGTAGATGGTGTCGCGGTGAACCGCCTCGGTCAGGGGCGCCGCCTGCGGCATCGCGCGCTTGGGGTCGATCAGCGCGGCCAGCTTGGCGGCGGTTTCCGCGCTAAGCATGTGGGCCAGCCGCGTGGTGTGGTCGGGGTCGGCGATGAACCGGTTGCGGGCGTCATAGGCAAGCTTTGTCGCCTCAGCCTCGATATGGGCGCGCTGGGGGCCGAAAGGGTCCATCGCGGCAAGATCAAAGTGTTTCAGGATGTTGAGCAGCAGGATCGCCGTCGCACCCTGGCCGTTCGGCGGGTGCTCGACCAGTTCCAACCCCTGGTAAGGGCCGGCAACCGGGGTGGTGTAGTCGCAGGCGGTGGCCGCCAGATCGTCCAGCGTATGCGTGCCGCCCAGGGCCTGCAGCGAGGCGATCATGTCCTCGGCCACCTCACCTTCGTAGAAACCGGCGCGCCCTTCTTTGGCGATGCGACGCAGCACCTCGGCCTGGCCGGGGGCGCGGAAGATCTGACCGACAGTCGGGGCTTGGCCGTTCAGCGTGTAGAAGTCGCGGGCGGCGCCCTTCAGACAGGGCAGGTCGTCGGCCCAGTCAAAGGCGACGCGGGGCGCGACCGGGATGCCTTCATCGGCATAGTGGATGGCGGGGGCCAGGATCTCGGCCATCGATTTCAGGCCATAATCGGCGTTCAGGCGGCAGAAGGCGTCAATGGCACCGGGTAGAGTGACCGCTTCGATGGCCTGGACCGACATGGCGGTCATGCCACGGGCGCGCAGCGCGGCGGCATCCAGTCCCTTGGGTGCGCGGCCCGAGCCGTTCAGCGCCACGATCTCCTCGGATCCCGGGGGCTTCAGCAGCACAAAACAATCGCCTCCGATACCGGTCATCTGCGGCTCGGCGATCCCAAGGACCACGGCGGCTGCGATGGCCGCGTCGGCTGCATTGCCGCCCGATTTCAGCACCTCGATCGCGATCTGGGCTGCAATCGGGTGCGATGTAGCCGCCATGCCGTTGCCGGCATAGACCGCCGAGCGGCCGGGAAGGTGAAGATCGCGCATTTTTTCCCCCTTGTGTGCAAGCCAACCCTAGGGCGGCGCCGACAGAGTGCAAGGGAAGATGGTCAGCTGGCACCCGGACCGGGTGGGGGCGGAAGATCCAGGTGCCAGCGGGGCCAACGCGGCCACGCCAGCAACATCGCCCCCGCCCGGGGCGAAAGCGGGCAGGCAGCGTGGCGATTTCGGGGCCAATCGGTAGAAGTCTAGCAATCAGTCCTGCAACGGGATGATGAAGTTCAGCCGATTCGCCCCACGTTGCCGCCGGTACTGCAGATCGCGGGTCATCAGCCGGATCAGATGCCAGCCAAAGCCGCCCTCTGGCAGGTCCACGTCCGACGCCCCCATCTCGGGCAACCTGCCGTCAGGCAAAGCGCCGCCGGGCATGGCCCCGCCTTCGTCGACCACCTCGCACCAAAGGGCGCCGGGCTGCAGCGCCACGGTGACGGCGACATGGCCCGGATTATCGGCATAGGCATGCTCGGCCACGTTGTTCAGCACCTCGGCCAGAACCAGTTCGACCGTGGCGCGCAGATCAGCGGACAGGTCGGCGACTGGCGCCACGGCCGTCACCCGCAGCAGGGCCGCGCGGACAGATGTGGGTTCGGCGCGGATCACCAGGTCATGGGTATCCGCCTGGGCGAAGGGATCAGGTGCCGGTTGCATGGGAAACGGCAACATCGACCGTCGGGTGGATGGTGAAGATCGAGTCCATCCGCGTCAGGCGAAAGACCTTTTCCACCGTCGCCGTAAGCCCCGAAAGCTCCAGCGGGCGGTCGGGGCCCAGCATCTTCTTGACCGCGACGATGGCGCCCAGGCCGCTGGAGTCCAGGAACTGCACGCGCGCCAGGTCCAGAACGACGCGCTGGTCGCCGGTCTTGGTGATGTCGCGCATGCGTTCCTTGAACTGGATGGCGGTGGCGGCGTCGATCCGATCCTCCATCACCTGGACGGTCAGGACCTTGGGTCTGGTCTGGGTCTTCAGCTGCATCTTGGTTCCCCTGGCTGCATTTCCTGCAGGCTAGGACCAAAGAGTTAGCAACCCGTAAGCGTCAGTTGAGTTGGAAGGTCACCGGATAGCGCCCGTCCTCGAAATCTCCGAAAAGATCGCCAAGATCGGGGTGATCGACCGGCTCGCCGGTTTCGTCGGGGACAAGGTTCTGCTCGGACACATAGGCGACGTAGTAGCTTTGGCCGTTTTCGGCCAGCAGATGGTAGAACGGCTGGTCCTTCGAGGGGCGGCTATCCTCGGGGATGTTGTCGTACCATTCCTCGGTGTTCGAGAACATCGCATCGACATCAAACACGACACCACGAAACGGGTGCTTCCGATGACGGAGCACCTGACCCAGATGGTACTTGGCGTGGGTTGTCAGCATCGTGCGGTTCCCCATGCCCGGGTTTTTACGCCGACTGTTCGTAGCTGTCCACCGGGGAGGCGCGAATCAGCGGAAACAGTCTGTGGACCCTTAACTTACAGTTGTGCCGCTGTCGGATTTATGATCGCCGGGTGGGGAGTTCCCCATTTCATCGCGCCCGAGCTTGCGGTATCTTGCGGTCAAAACAAGAACGGGCACGAGGGGCAGATGAGCAGGTTTCTCCGTGCGTCGCTATTGGTGGCGTTCCTTGCGTCATGCGGGGGCGGTGGCAATTATTCGGCGCCAAGGCAGCTGGACGATGCATGCGCGATCATCCGCGAGCGGCCGCAGTATCTGCGGGCGATGGAGCGGACCGAGCGGCGCTGGGGCATTCCGGTGCATGTGCAGATGGCGACGATCTATCAGGAATCGAAGTTTATCGGCAATGCGCGCACACCGCATACCTTTGCCCTTGGGGTGATCCCCATGGGGCGGCAAAGCACGGCCTATGGCTATAGCCAGGCGCTGAACGGGACCTGGGAGGAATACCAGGACAGCGAAGGCGCGCGTCGGGCCAAGCGGGACGACATCGCCGACGCGACCGACTTCATGGGCTGGTACATGGACGAAAGCAGCCGCTCGCTGGGGATCTCCAAGTCCGATGCCCAGGCGCAGTATCTGGCCTATCATGAAGGTCGCACCGGTTATGCCAACCAGTCCTACCTGGGCAAGCCCTGGCTGGTCGACGTGGCTGCAGCTGTGGGGCGGCGATCCGAGATGTACCGCGAGCAGTTGGCCTACTGCCGCTAACTTGCGCGGCGCAGTGCAGGCTGCGTCGCATCGGCCAGGCGAAACCCCTGGATGCAGGTAAGCAGCACCTCGGCGGCCTGGGACATCGCGGCGGTCGTGTCGGCGGTTTCCTGCACCATGGCCGCATTCGACTGCGTCACCTGATCAGAGTCGCGCACGGCCCCAGCCACATCCTCCAGCCTGCGGGACTGGTCAGCTGCGACATCCGCAAGCTCCAGCATCCGGTGGTGAAAGTCGGTGATCGCGCCCTGGATGGCCGAGATTGACTCCCCCGCCTGGTTCACCAGCGCCTCGCCGGTCCTGACCTGCTCGGCCGAGAGGCCGATCAGCGTGGCGATCTCCTTCGCCGCCACGGACGAGCGTTGTGCCAACGCGCGGACCTCCGAAGCGACCACGGCGAAGCCCCGGCCGGCGTCGCCGGCGCGGGCGGCCTCGACCCCGGCATTCAGCGCCAGAAGGTTGGTCTGGAACGCGATTTCGTCGATCACGCCGATAATGCGCGAGATCTGCGACGAGCTTTCCGCGATCTTCGCCATGGCCTGGACGGCATCCATAACCACGCCGCTGGTGGAATCGGCGTCGCGCTTGGCTGTGGCGGCAAGGTCGCTGGCGCCAGCGGTGCGGGCGCGGGTCTCGTCGGTGGTGCCGGCCATCAGCCGCAGGGCCTGCGAGGCGCGGTCCAGTGTATGCGCCTGGCGGTCGGTCCGACTGGACAGTTCGGCTGCAGCGCGATCGATCCGGGTCGTCACCTCGCGCACGGTCTGGGCATTGCGGCTGACCTGACCCAGCAACTCGGCCAGGCGGTCGATCGAGCTGTTCAGGTCGGCCTTCACCGGCTCCAGCTCTTCGCCCACCGCTTCGGTGATGCGGCAGGTCAGGTCACCTGCCGAGAGCCGATCCAGCGCGACGCTGATCGCGGCAAGACCGGCCTTCCGGGCCGTGATGTCGGTGGCGAATTTGGCGATCTTGTAGACCTTGCCATCCGCATCGAGGATCGGAGTGTAGGTCGCCATGATCCAGACAACGCGCCCATCCCGGGCCTTGCGCTGGAATTCCGAGCGGCTGAACTTTCCTTCGCGGAGGTCGGACCAGAACGCGGCATAGGCAGGACGGTCAGCCTCGCCCTCGGGCATGAAGATGGAATGGTACCGACCCACGATCTCATCCAGCCGGTAGCCCATCACGTCCAGGAAATTCCGGTTGGCCCACAGAATGCGGCCCTGGGGGTCAAACTCGATCATCGCCTGCGATCGTTCCAGCGCGGCCATCTTTCCCGCCACCTCAAGCGCGGCGCGCTTGCCTGCGGTCACGTCGGATGCGACCTTGATCACCTTGGCCACCTGTCCGTCATGTCCCCGGATCGCGCTGTAGGTCGCCTGCAGCCAGACCCGCTGGCCGGCCTTGGTGCGACGACAGAATTCGCCGGAATGAAATTCCCCGGCGCGCAGGCGCGCCCAGAAGTCACGATAGTCGGGATCGTCGCTGGTGCCGTCGATCAGGAACATGGAATGATGCCGGCCGACAACCTCGGTCAGGGAATAGCCCATGGTGCGCAGGAAATTGTCGTTTGCATGCAGGATCTTGCCCGACGGATCGAATTCGATCACCGCCTGCGACCGGTCGATGGTATCGCGGACTCCCTGCGCCTCCAGCGCCTGGTTTATACGTGGGGTGACGTCTGTGGCGAATTTGACAAAGCCCGCGATGCGTCCATCGGGGCCGGGCAACGGGTTATAGCTCGCCTCAAGCCAGATCGTCGAACCGCCCTTCGCGCACCGCTGAAAGGTGCCGGACAGCGCCTTGCCGGCCCGCAAGTCCGCCCAGAACTGCTGATAATCCCGGTGTTCGGCCTGGCCAGTCGGCATGAACATCCGGTGGTGCTGGCCCAGGATTTCCGCCCGGTCATAGCCGGTGGCCTTCAGAAACAGGTCGTTCGCGTCGCGGATCGTCCCGTCAGGATCAAACCAGATGATCGCCTGCGCCTTCGAGATCGCTGCGACCAGTGCGTCGCTTTGAGACGTGGCAGGGGCAGGCGTCTTGAAGAATGAAAACATTGGCACGGTCCCGTCTGAGTTCGGGAACCCTAACCAGGCCGATCTGAACAAGCGGTTAAGGCAAAAGGCCCTTTAACCTGCCTTTGACTCAGTTTCTTCGCTTTTGCGTCTCGGCCGTGATGTCGAACAGGCTGGCCCCCATGCTGCCGCCCTTCTTCAACTCACCCAGAACCACGGTGGTCTGCGCGCCAAGGTCGTCGGTGATGACCCACTGCCGCAACTCTACCGGATTGGCGGTGAACACCAGTTCGATCGAGCCGTATTCGGGGTTTTCCGGGTCCTGCGCCAGCACGCGGGTCGAGGTGCCGTCCTCCTTGTGCCCCACCACCATCTTGGCGCGCGACAGGTCGATGTTTTCGGCCAGGATCAGGTTCAGCGGCGTGCGCTTTAGCGGGTACTGTTCCGGCGGCTGGTTCGACTTGGCATCAAAGATCGCGACCTGCTGGCCGCCTGCGATCACCAGGCTGCGATCCGGCGGGGCATATTCGAACCGCACCCGCCCCGGCCGGCGGATGTAGATCTTGCCGGTCGAGATCGTCCCGTCCGAGTTGACCTGGGTAAAGTCCGCCTCGACCGTTGTCAGGCTGTTCAGATAGTCCGACAGGGTGCCAAGCGGAATCTTCTCGGCCGCGGCAGGCAGCGGCACAAGCAGGGCGAGCGGGGCCAGAAGGGCGAAACGACGGTTCATGCCCTGAATATAGCGGTGTGGGCTGCACCTTGCACCCCCGCCCGGCGGAGTTTCGCAAGGACGTGCCGACCGCGTGATCGGCGGTGAGGCGCAAGGGGCTGCGGCCGGATTCGCAGGCTGATGCAGGATCTTCTGTCTTTTGCAGTTTGATCGCCGAATTCTTGCAAGGCAACCGGTGAAGCCAGCGAAAATCCCCAAGAAATCCCCGGCCGGCAGGGTATCCTTTCTTTAACCTCTTTGGATTTGGATGGCAGAGATGAAAGTCGTGGTGCTGGGCGCGGGCGTGATCGGGGTGACTTCGGCCTGGTATCTGGCCAAGGCAGGGCATGAGGTGACGGTGATCGACCGGCAGGCCGCCCCCGCGCTGGAGACGTCCTTCGCCAACGCGGGCGAGATCAGCCCCGGTTACGCCTCGCCCTGGGCGGCGCCGGGCATTCCGCTGAAGGCGATCAAATGGATGTTCCAGGAGCATGCGCCCCTGATCATCCAGCCGCGGCCCGACTGGGCCAAGATCAGCTGGATGGCGCGGATGCTGATGAACTGCACGGCCTCGGCCTATGCGGTGAACAAAAGCCGGATGGTACGGCTGGCGGAATATTCGCGCGATTGCTTGGTGGAGCTGCGCGAGGAGACCGGGATTTCGTATGACGAGCGGACCCAGGGCACGTTGCAGCTGTTCCGCACCGAAAAGCAGGTTGCGGCGGCGGAAAAGGACATCGCGGTGCTGAAGGCGGATGGTGTCCCGTTCGAGGTGCTGGACGCCGCCCAGTGCGTCGCGGCCGAGCCGGGGCTGGCGGCGGCGCGGGGCAAGATCGCGGGCGGGCTGCGGCTGCCGGGGGATGAGACGGGGGATTGCTTCAAGTTCACGCAAAGTCTCTCGCAGCTGGCCGAGGGGCTGGGCGTGACCTTCCGCTACGGCGTCGGGATTGACGGGCTGGAGGCCGAGGCGGGACGGATCGTGGCGGTGCGGACCAGCGAGGGCCGGGTCACGGCGGATGCTTTCGTGGTGGCGTTGGGATCCTACTCGCCGCAACTGGTCGCGCCTTTGGGGATGCGGCTGCCGGTCTATCCGGTGAAGGGCTACTCGATCACGGTGCCGATCGTGGATGAAGGCCGCGCTCCGGTTTCGACGGTGATGGATGAGACCCACAAGATCGCGATCACCCGGCTGGGCGACCGGATCCGGGTGGGGGGCATGGCCGAGATCGCGGGGTTCGACCTGTCCCTGAAAGCGAAGCGGCAGGCGACGCTGACCCATTCGGTCGAGGATCTGTTCGGCGGCGCGGGGGACCAGACAAAGGCGGCCTTCTGGTGCGGGCTGCGGCCGATGACGCCGGACGGGACGCCGGTGGTGGGGCGCTCGCCGATCGGGAACCTGTTCCTGAATACCGGCCACGGGACGCTGGGCTGGACCATGGCGGCCGGGTCGGGGCGGGTGCTGGCGGACCTCATGTCCGGCAAGCGGGCCGAGATCGAGGCGGCCGACCTGGGCTATGCCCGCTACCTGCGGGAGGGCCGCAAGGGGATGCAGGCCGGGGCCGGGGTGCCGGTTCCGGCGTGATGTCCACGGTGGACAGACGGGGCTTTATCCAGCGATGACAAAGGCTTGGTGAAATCCGTTAACCGTTTGGCAAGACTTGGCGGCGGGCTCGGAAACGGGCCCGCCGCTGTGGTTCAGGCAGGCACCAAAGCCTCGATCCGGGCGCCGGGGAACGCGGCGCAGAGGTCCAGGACGGACTGCTCTGTCGCCATCAGACAGGCTGCGGTCGACAGCGCATCGGCCAAAGCGGCCGAGGGGGCCGAAACCGAGACCGAGGACCAGACCACCGTGACCGGCGCGCCCGTCCGGGGATCAAGGATGTGACTGCTGATCCCATCGCCGCCAAAGGTCATGCCGAGGGGGGCTGAGGTCGCCAGCGCCCGGTCGGTCAAGCTGATCCCGCCGCCAGAGGCCAAGGTCACCGGCCAGTCGCCTTCGGGCAGGGCGACAAGCTCTCCGGTATCCACCAGGGCGCGGGTCAGGCCGTGGCTGGCCAGAAGCGCGGCGACACGGTCGGCGATATAGCCCTGGGCGATGCCGTTCAGGGTCAGCGCCATGCCGGGGCGCAGGATGATGGCGGCGGGGTCCAGTGTGACCCCCTGCCAGCCGATCAGCGCGCCGGCCTGGGCGCGTTCCGCTTCGGTCAGGGGCGCGCCACGGGTCAGCGCCGCAGCCGTGGCCTGCCAAAGCGGCTGCACAGTGGGTTCGAACGCCCCGCCGCTGGCCCGGTGGACGGCGGCGGCAAGGGTCAGACATTCCAGCAGTTCAAACGGCGGGGCGTCCAGCCGGGTGTCGCGGTTCAGTCGCACCAGGGCGGAGTCGGGAAGGTAAAGGGAGAACACCTGCTCCAGACGCCGGATCTCGGCCATCGCCAGGGCGGCGATGCGGGGGGCGTCGGGGTGGTGCAGGCGCAGGGTCACGGTCGCGCCCAGCGCGATGCCGGTTTCGACATGCAGGTCGGGCGTCCGGGCCATGGCCAGCGAGGGCGCAAGTGCGGCGGAAATGGCGATGAAACGGCGGCGGGTCAGCATATCTTAGCCCTTGGTCAGCGCCCGAAGGCGGTCAGAGTAATCGTCGTCGCCCGTCGCCTCGCCCCCCGGGGCGATGACGGCGTCGGCGGGGATTTCGTCCAGCGACAGGATGGTGCCGCCGTGATCGGCGGCGAAGGCCTGGGCGTCGGCAAGATCGGCGAAAGGGGCCAGTTCCGGCGCGCCCATGCCGCCCGGACGGTTCCCGCCGACGACGTAATGCGCGGTGGTGGCGTCGATCCAGTTGGTTGCACCCGGGTCTTCCCAGGTCGCGCCGTCCGCGCCCATGTCACTGACATAGATCGCCAGCACCTTGTGGCTTTGTTCCGGCAGCCGCAGGTAGGCGACGGTATCGCTGACCTGACTGAAGAACAGCGGCGCGCCGGGCAGCCCCTCCAAGTGGACCTGACCCTTGGGGCCTTCATGCTCCAACAGGTTCATCTGGCAGAAATGGCCCAGTGTTTCGGGCGTCAGGGCGACGGGATCGGTGTTCTGGGCCAGGTCTTCCTGACAGGCGGCCAAGGCGAGGGCGAAGATCAGCGCGCGTTTCATGGGATGACCTTTCGGAATGCGGCGGCGGCAAGGGCAAGCGCGGCAAGCGGCCAGAGGAGGACCGAGGTGAGCGAGTGCCACAGCGGAATCGCGTCGGCGGCCCCGCCGACCCCGGCGGCGGCGGCGGTGGCCCCGCTGGCGGTCAGGTTGAACAGGCGGAAGGCGTCGGCGGGGTTGGCAAGCAGCGCGATGGGGAAGGCGTCGGTGGTGAACCAGCCGCCGCCATCGGCAACGATCGCGGTCAGCAGGGCAAGGTCGTAAAGGACGACAAGGCCAAGCCAAAGGCCGATGGCCAGGCCCGCCGCGCCCGAGGGACGGCGGGACAGCGACGAGAGCGCATAGCCCGCGCCCAGGAAGGTCGCGCCCAGAAGGACCGAGGACCAGGACAGGCGAACCAGCGCGGGCAGACCGGCAAGCGAGGATTCATCCGTGGCAATGGCGACGGCGGCGGCAAGCCCGTGGCCAAGCAGGACGGCGAGGGTCAGGATGGCAAGGTGGGCGAGAAGTTTGCCCAGCAGGATCTGCCACCTTGCAATGGGATAGGTGAGGAGGAGCGAGAGGGTCCCACGCTCGGTTTCGCCGGCGATGGCGTCGAAGCTCATCAGCAAGGCGAGAAGCGGGATCAGGTAGACCGACAGCGAGGTCAGCGAGGCGACGGTGACGGACAGGCGGTCGACGCCAAGCCCGCCGGTGGGGGCAGAGCCGGCAAGGGAGAGGACGAGGGAAAAGACCGCCATGAGGATCAGCGCGATGGCGACCCAACGGTTGCGCAGGGCGATGCGGAATTCGGTCCTTGCGGTGGAGAGGATGCGGATCATTGCGCGGCCCACTGGCTGAAATGGGAATACAGGTCTTCCAGGCTGGGGGGCAGGACCTCCAGGTCGGCGACCTTGTCGCCAAGGTCGGCGATGCGGCCCAGGGTTTCCAGCTTTTGCGATTGCGGGCAGGTCAGGTGCAGCGCGCCGCCGACCATGATCGCACCGGGCAGGGCGCGGGCGATGTCGGGGGCATAGCCGTTGCGGGCGGTGACATGCAGCATGACCGGCAGGTCGGCCCGACGGCGAAGGTCGGGGAGAGAGCCTTCGGCCACCAGTCGCCCCTTGGACAGGATGACGATGCGGTCGGTGCGGGCTTCAACCTCGGTCAGCGCGTGGGACGACAGAAGGATCGAGGCGCCGTGGGCGGCAAGGTCGTCGAGAAGGGTATAGAACTCACGCCGGGAGACGGGGTCGAGGCCGGAGGTGGGTTCGTCCAGGACCAGAAGGCGGGGGTGGCCGATCAGGGCCTGGGCCAGGCCGACACGCTGGCGCATGCCCTTGGAATAGGTGCCGATGCGGCGGCGGGCGGCTTGGGCGAGGCCGACCTTTTCCAGCAGGGGCATGGCAAGGGCCGGGCTTTCGCCGCGCAGGGCGAGGTAGTGCCTGATCTGCTCCAGCCCCGTCAGCGCCGGGTGGAAGGCGGCGTTTTCCGGCAGATAGGCCACGGCGCGGCGGGCGGCGGCCGAGCCGGGGGCGGCGTCGCAGATGGTGACCGCGCCGCTGGTGGCAGGGATCAGGCCGAGGATGATCTTCATCAGCGTGGACTTGCCCGCGCCGTTGTGGCCCAGAAGCGCCACACGCTCGCCAGGGGCGACGGACAGGCTGACGCCGGTCAGCGCCGCAACCTCGCCGAAGCGTTTAGTGAGAGTCGAGATCGTCAGGGTCGATGTCATCGAATTGGCCTTTGGTCCAGCGTCCGGCGACTTCGGCCTCATAGGCGGCGATGTCGGCGGGGACGGGAATGGTAAGGGGCTGCATCAGCGGGTGGCTGTCGGTCACGCCACCCGGCAGGATCGCCGGGAACGAGGACTGCGACCAGCGCACCAGTTGCACGGCGGGCGAGCCGGTCAGCAGGGCGGCGGCGGGTTGGGACCAGAGGATGTGGTCCATCAGGTCATTGGGGCGGTAGACCCCGTCAGCGATGCCGTCGCCGTTCAGGTCGAAGGCGGGGTGGTCGGACCAGAAGTTGCCGCGCCCCTCGAAGCTCCACTCCATGAAGCGGGTGCCGACGTATTTCACCTGCTCCTGGTTGCCCAGGAAAGCGTTGCCGGTCAGCATGTTACGCTCGGACCCGGCGGTGAAGTGGATACCGATGCCGCAGCCTTCGAAGCGGTTGTTGGCGATCAGGTTCTTGTGGGCGTTGTAAATGAAGAGGCACTTCTTCGTGCCGCCGCGCACCAGGTTTCCCGCCACATCCGCCCCGTTGGCGAAGTTAAGCATCACCCCATGCTCGCGGTCGCCAAGCGAGAGGTTGTCGGTCACCACCACCCGGTCGCTGAACATGATCGCAAACCCAAGGTGGTTGCCGATCGAGATGTTGCCCGAGACGGTGGAGTCGTGGGTGTACATGTAGTGGACCGCAAAGCGCAGGTCGCGGAAGAGGTTGTTGCGGTAGGTGCCCTTCTTGGACGCGTTCGAGAAGATGCCGTCGCGGCCCCAGCGGACCTGGTTGCCCTCGACCACGGTGCCGGGGCTGTTCCAGACGTAGATGCCATTGCCGCGTTCGTTCATCCGGGGGTTCTGGCGACCCTCGATCACGTTGTCTTTCACAAGCGTATCCAGCCCGCCATGCACGTCGATCCCGTGCATGTTGTCGGTCAACCGGTTGCCCGTGATCTGCGCGTGGTCGGCGCCTTTCACGATCTTGATGCCGGAATCCAGGTCCTGGTTTGCAGTGCCCGATCCGGTGACATGCAACCCGGTCAGCACCACATCGTCGGCGGTCACGGTAATGACGGTGCCCTGGCCCTGCCCATCCACGGTGGCAAGGCCATCGCCTTGCAGGGTCAGGGTCCGGTCGATGGTGACGGGGCCCAGATAGGCCCCGTCGGAAAGGACCAGCACATCGCCGGGGGCAGCCCCGGCGATGGCTGCGGCAAGCGTGCCCACGCCCGGCACGACATGCACCTCTTCCGCCAGAAGCGGGGAGGAGAGCAGCATGAAAAGGGCGAAGGCACGCATCCCCTTATGCCCCTGCGGGTTCCACGAACATCCGGCCGCGCATCTCCATGTGGAGGGCGTGGCAGAACCACTGGCAGTAGTACCAGTAGACCCCGGCGTTCGCGGCAGTGAAGGTGACCGAGGTGGTCGCCTGCGGCGCGACTTCCATCGCGACGCCATGGTTGCCCATGGTGAAGCCGTGGGTCAGGTCGTCGATGTCATCCAGGTTGGTGACGATCACCGTGACCTCATCGCCTTCCTTGACGGTAAAGGTCTCCAGGCTGAACGAGGGTGCCTGGCTGGTCATGTAGACGCGGACCTTCTTCGGGTCATCCTTGTCGCGGATCACCTGGTCCTGCCAGTCGTCCAGATCTACCCCGTCCGCCACCGCCTGCGCGCGGGTTTCGGCCCACATCGGATCGTCCCGCTTCCACGCCGAAAGCGGGTTCAGCTTCGATGCCGCGACGGCGATGGCATCGTGCGGTTCGGCAAAGGTCGGGCCGTCATGGACGATGACCATCTTGTCGCCGGAAATGTCGATCAGCTGATCGTTTTCCGGCTTCAGGGGGCCGACGTTCAGGAAGCGGTCCTTCGAGAACTTGCAGAGGCAGACCAGCCAGTTGTTTTCCGCCTCGGACGTTTCGCCCTGCACGGTCTTGAGGTGGCCGGGCTGGTAATGCACGTCGATCTTGTCCTTGATCGGGTCCACAGCCTCGCCGGCATAGGCCTTGATCGCGTCCTCGATGTTCCACTTGACGACCTGGCTGTCCAGGAACAGCGAGGTATAGGCGTTGCCGCGTCCGTCAAAGGCGGTGTGCAGCGGGCCAAGGCCAAGCTCGGGTTCCGCCACCACGACGCTGCGCGGGTCCGCGTCGCTGTCGAACAGGGTGTCGAACTTGGTCACGTCCAGCACGGTGACGGTGGGCGAAAGCTTGCCGCCGATGCAGAGGTGCTTCTTGTCCGGCGCCATGTTGCAGCCGTGCGGGTTGTTGGCGATCGGCACATAGCGGGTGAACTGGCTTTTCGCGTCCTTCCGGCCGTCCAGGATACGAACGCCGTTCAGCTCTTGCCCCTCACCCGCCGCGACGGCGGCTTCGATGGCGGCGATGTTGAAGATCACCACATGGTCCATCTCGGCCGCGGTCATGTCGGACAGGGTCATCCCCATTTCCGAGTTGTACGAGGTCGAGAAGGCCCACTTGCCTTCGTAATCCGCGTCGCAGTTGTCCAGGTTGCCCGAGACGATCACCTGCCACGCGGGTAGCATCGCCTCGGCATCGACGGCGGTGAAGATGTTCACATAGGTCGACACGTCCTGCATCGTGGTGCCGTCGTTGACCAGCGGTGCCTCATCCTCGCCGTTGCAGAAGACGTATTTGGTGTTGGGCGCCTTCTGCGGCCGCATCCCGTGAATCGCCTTGGCGTTCGGGATTTCCAGGATGGCGTCGCACTTCATGACGTCAGCGCGGACCCGAGCGACGCGGGTATTCGCCTTGTCGTTCATGAACAGGTACTTGCCGTCATATTTGCCGTCGGTGAACGACATGTGGACGTGGTGCAAATCGCCGTTGTCGTGGATCTTCTTGCCGTTGGCGGCGAGGTGCTTCTTCGTCTTGTCGGTCATCGTGCGCTGGTGGACGCGCAGCGATTCATTGGTCTGGCCCCAGCCGGTGGCCGAGCAGCGGTTGAACACCGGGACGCGCATCAACTCGCGCATGGAGGGGATGCCAAGGATGCGCATCTCGCCGGTCTGGCCCGAGGACCAGAAGCCGTAATGCGTGTCCAACTGGCCGGGCGGGACGGCGCCGTCGCCTGCGGCGAGGGCGGCGGTGCTGCCCAGCGCCAGTGCGCCGATGCCCGCGCTGGTGCCAAGGGCCAGGCGGCCCCCGCCGATGGCGCCGGCCAGGGCGGCGCCGCCGGCCGTGGCCCCCAGAAGGCCGCGGCGTGAGATCCCCGAGGTGGGTCGTTCAGACATGATCTGTCCCTTTCATTCAGCTGGTTGGGGTTGTTGGTGGTTGGGGTGGCCCTTCAGATCGCGGACCGGCGAGGCGGCGACAGCTTCGCGCCGCTTCAATTTCTTGATGACCACGGGGCATTTGGTCGTGGACTGGTACAGCACCTGGCAATGCAGGCAGTTGATGCACTCGTTCGGGTTGATCTCGCCCGTCGGGTGGATCGACTGCACCGGGCATTCGTTGGCGCAGGTCTGGCAGGGGTTGCCGCATTCGCGGTAGCGCTTCAGCCAGTCGAACATGCGGATGCGGGCGGGAATGGCGAGACCGGCACCCAGAGGGCAGAGATAGCGGCAGTAGAACCGCTCGACGAACAGGCCAGCGACCAGAAGCGCCACGGCATAGGCGACGAAGGGCCAGGCGCGGACGAATTTCAGGATGATGGCGGTCTTGAAGGGCTCGACCTCGGCCAGGCGCTCGGCTTGTTCGATGCTGACCAGGCTGGCACCGAAAAGCCCCAGGAAGATCATGTACTTGATCGGCCAAAGGCGTTCATGCAGGCCCCAGGGCAGGGTCCATTGCGGGATGCCAAGCTTGCGGGCGATCTGGTTGGTCAGCTCTTGCAGCGCGCCGAAGGGGCAGAGCCAGCCGCAATAGGCGCCCCGGCCCCAGAAGATCAGCGCGGCGGCGACGGAGAACCACAGGATGAAGGTCAGCGGGTCCAGCAGGAACGCCTGCCAGGAAAAGCCCGAGGTCAGCGCGCCGAACAGCGCCATCAGGTTGACGACGGAAAGCTGCGCGTTGGCGTACCAGCCCAGGAACACCAGCGTCACGGTCAGAAAGCCCATGCGGAACCAGTAGAACCGACGCTCGTTCCGCACGGCGAAGTGCTGGAAGAAGAACACCAGCGTCAGAACGGCCAGCATCGCGGCGGTGATCGCGATTTCCAGCTGCTTGTCGGCCCAGATGCGCTTCCACAGCACCTGATGCGCCTCGGTTTCCTCTTGCGCGGCGACGGCCTCGGCCGGGGCGGTTTCCTGCGGGGCGGCGGCTGGGATCGGGCGGAGGTATTGTGGCGGCAGTTGGTAGCCCAGATCGAAGGTGGTAAAGACCTTCTCGATCGGCCCGACCTCGCGCTGGACCAGAAGTTGCAGGCGGAAGGGTTTGGTCGGGTCAAAGCCCACGTCGGCGGGGATTTTGAACAGATCGGTCTCGGCAAAGTCCGGCGCGCCCTCGGCCGCCACAGCACCAAGCCGCTTGTGCATCTTGTCTCGGAAGCGGACCGAGACGTCGTCCTGGATCAGCACGATCCGGTCGAAGATCCCGCCGCGCACATAGCCCGAGCCCTTGAAGCTGTAGATCCCGCGGCCGACGACGACGATGGCATGTTCGCCCGGTTCCAGCCAGGTGGTCAGGTTCGCGGCCTCACCCTCGCCCAGGATCGCGCGGGCGATGGCGGGGTGCGAGACGAGGGCGATCTGCATCTCGATGAAGGTGGTCTCGGGTGCCTCGGTCAGGGCGCGGGCGGTGGCACGTTCGTCGCCAAGCGCGGCGAAGGCGGCGTTGACCTGGCCCACGTCCAGGGACAGGCGGCGCAGGGTGCCGTCGCCTTCCAGCGTCATCCAGTCGGGGGCAGCGGGGGCATCGGGGTTCAACTCGAACGCGGGGCCAGCGGCGGCGGTGGCCTGGCTTAGCCCGCCCAGGCCCATGGCGCGGGCCACCTTCAACCCGGCGCGCACGATTGAATCGTCGATGACCATGACGGTCACGGTCGCGCCCGAGATGATGTCCACATCATGCCCGGTTCCGCCCGACTGCGCCTCGGCCACCAGATCCAGGCCGACGTAGGCCTGCACCAGGGCGTCGACCTTGGCCTGGGGGATGCCGATCAGCACGATGGGTTCAGAGTGCTTGACCAGCTTCAGACCGATGATCCGCGCATCCTTGTCCACGGCGACGAGCGTGTGGATCGGCTTGCCGGAATAGCCGGTGGTGGACACGAAATCCGAGGTGATGAAGGCCCAACCGACCGTCTCGCCGCCCTTCAGGACGGGCGCGACGGCGTGGGTGGCGTCCAGCGGGCCATAGCTTTCGGCACCGGGCACCAGGTCGCTGGCGGGAACCTCGGCCAGGTAGGTGGTCAGCACCGGCTCGGCCAGAGCGGGCAGACCAACCAACGACAGCAGAACGACAAGAAGGCGCAGTAGGGTCATTTGGCATCAATCCGAAGGGCCAGCGCGGCCGGGGGGCCACGTGGAGCGGGGAAGAGCAGCGGCATCGGCACCGGAACCACCGCCGCCACCTGCATCCGCCCCGCCGGGACAAGGCGCGAGACGAAGAGGGGCTGCGGCAGCGCCGGGTCGACGGCGCCGGCGGTCGGCATCATGCAGTCGGGGCAGGTCCGGCAGTCAGCCGCCGGATCAACCGGCTCGCCATCCGCGCCGATCCAGACGGTCTCGGCCGCGCCGTTGGCACAGAGGACCAGCATCATGCCGCCCACCGCACTGCGGGCAGCCCCCGGCCCGGCCAGCACAAGGGCCAGGGCAAGCAGCAGGCAAAGGAAGGGGGCGGACAGCCGTTTCATGGCCCCTGAATGGCCCAGGTGCGGCGCGCATTCCTTGACAAAGATCAAACTGAATGAGATGCGGCGGAAGCGCGGCCGGTTGCGCCGACCTTCAAACGCCAGTTCATTGCAGTTTTCTTGGGGTTTTCCACCGAAAATGCGGCCCTCTGCCGCAATTCTGGGTCTGGAAAAAATCTTGGGCTTCCCTGGTACAATTGACAATTGTCGTTTATTAACCTGATCAAATTCAGCCACCGGAGGACAGCATTTCATGCGTGAGGAAGACCTTTCCGAAGTCCGCAACCTGCCCTTGTTCCGCAACATGCGGGCGGCGAATTTCCAGACGCTGATGCAGGGCGCATATTCCCAACGCTTTCCTGGGCGGCTGGAATTGATCCAGCAGGGCCAGCGCGCGGATTTCCTGCATGTGGTCGTGGAAGGCAGCGTCGAGTTGTATGCGGACTGGCAGGGGGCAAGCACGACCATGGCCGTGGTTCGCCCGGTGGGCACGTTCATCCTGGCAGCCTGCATCCGCGATCTGCCCTATCTCATGTCGGCCCGAACCCTTGAACCCGCTCGGGTGCTTCTTGTTCCCGCGTCGGACTTGCGCGCCACCTTTCGCGAGGACCCGGAGTTCGCCGTGTCGATCGTGGGCGAGTTGGCCGGCGCCTTCCGGTCGATGGCGCGGCACGCCAAGAACCTGAAGCTGCGCAATTCGCGTGAGCGGATCATCGGCTATCTTCTGGAACAGTCCGAGATGTCGGGCGGGGCGGATCAGTTCGTCCTGCAGGTCGAGAAACGGCTGGTCGCCTCGTATCTGGGCATGACGGCCGAGAACTTCTCGCGCGCGTTGCGGACGCTGGAGGGCGAGGGCATCCACATGAAGGGCCAGACGGTCACGATCATCGACCGCGCGGCGCTGATGCGGGCCTGTCCGCCCGATATCCTGATCGACGGACCCGACCCCGAACCGATGAGCGGCGGTGTCAGCCTGCCCGGCCCGGAACTGCCTGGAAGCCGGCAGGAACGACGCAGCGCAGCCGGTCAGGGCGGGGTCGGGCAACAGTTCCGTGACCCGAATGAAACACGGCCCGGAAGGACTTGAATCGCCTGACGATTAGCCTTGATTAGGATCAGGCTATCCCGGCGCAATGCTGACATGACCGAACCGCGCGACGGCGCGGTAACGGCCGTGCTGCATGCATTTTGCACGGGCCAGATCAGGGAAAGGGTCACAACCGCGCATGATGGAAGGCAACCTGCTTCTGGTCCTGGTCGCGCTGCCGTTTCTGGCGGCCGTCGTGGCAAGCACGGTGTCCTCTCGCGCGCACAATGCGGCGGCCTGGTCCTCGGGTCTGTTGCTGGCGGCGGGGCTGGGAATCCTGTGGGTCCTGCGCGCGCCGCTGGAAAGCGGTCAGGTGGTGCGGGCCACGGTGCGCTGGGTGCCGTCGGTCGGGCTGGACCTGTCGTTCCGGATGGATGCCTTCGTCTGGCTGTTCGCCACTCTGGTCTTTGCGATTGCCATCCTGGTCCTGATCTATGCCCGGTACTACCTGGCGAAATCCGACCCGGTGCCAAGGTTCCACGGTTTTCTGATGCTGTTCACCGGGGCGATGGTTGGGATGCTCACCTCGGGCAATATCCTGATGCTGGTGGTGTTCTGGGAGCTGACCTCGCTGGTCTCGTTCCTGCTGATCGGCTACTGGCACCAGGGCCAGGCGGCGCGGGACGGGGCGCGAATGGCGCTGATCGTGACGGGGATCGGCGGGCTGTGCCTGCTGCTGGCGATGCTGATCCTGGGCCAGATCGCAGGAAGTTATGACCTGGACCGGGTGCTGGCCGCGGGCGACGCGGTGCGCGAGCATCCGTTCTATCCGCTGGTGCTGGTGCTGTTCCTGCTGGGCTGCTTCACCAAATCGGCGCAGATGCCGTTCCACTTCTGGCTGCCGGGCGCGATGGCGGCGCCGACCCCTGTCTCGGCCTTCCTGCATTCGGCGACGATGGTGAAGGCGGGGGTGTTCCTCTTGATCCGGTTCACCCCGGTCCTGGGCGAGACGCAGTTGTGGTTCTTCCTGGTCACCGGGACGGGGATGGCGACGCTGGTGCTGGGATCGATGATTGCGCTGTTCCGGCATGATCTGAAGGGCTTGCTGGCCTATTCCACGATCAGCCATCTGGGCCTGATCACCGCGCTGGCGGGGATCGGAAGCCCCGGCGCGATCCTGGCGGCGATCTTCCACATCGTGAACCATGCGGTGTTCAAGGCCAGCCTGTTCATGGCCGCGGGGATCATCGACCACGAAAGCGGCACGCGCGACATGCGGCGGTTGTCCGGGCTGATGCGGCTGATGCCGGTCACCGGAAGCCTGGCCATCGTCGCCTCGGCCGCGATGGCGGGGGTGCCGCTTCTGAACGGGTTCATCTCGAAGGAGATGTTCTTTGCCGAAGCCGCCGACTGGCACAACGGGACCTGGCTGGACAACTCCTTGCCCTGGCTGGCGACGCTGGCGGGGGTGTTCGCCGTGGCCTATTCGGTGCGCTTCATCACCAGCGTCTTTTTCGGCCCGCCCCCGGTGGACCTGCCGAAAACCCCGCACGAGCCGCCCGCCTGGATGCGCCGACCGGTTGAGTTTCTGGTGCTGGCCTGCCTGGTGATCGGGATGCTGCCCGGTGTGACGCTGGGCCCGGCGCTGAACCTGGCGGCCGAGGCGGCGCTGGTACGCGACCTGCCCTACAAGGACATCGCCGTCTGGCATGGGATCAACCTGCCCCTGGTGATGAGCCTGGTGGCCCTGGCCGGGGGCGTGGCGATCATGGCGGCGTTCGGCGCGCGGATAGCCCAGGGGCCAGAGGGGCCGCCCTTGTTGCACCGCTGGCGCGCGCAGCGGTTGTTCGAGCGGGTGCTGCTCTTGGCCACCTGGCGCGCGCCGCGGTTCCTGCACCGCAGCTTCGGGACCGAGCGGTTGCAGCCGCAGTTGCGGCTGGTCGTGCTGCTGGCCATTGCTGCTGGCGCGGCCGGGGTGTGGCAGGGGCTATCGCAAGCGCCACAGCCGTTGGGCAATCCGCTGAACCCGGCCTTTGCCGCGATGTGGGTGGCGGGCGGGGCCTGTGCGGTGGGGGCGGCCTGGATGGCCAAGTACCACCGGTTCGCGGCACTGGTCCTCTTGGGCGGGGCGGGGCTGGTCACCTGCCTGACCTTTGCCTGGCTGTCAGCCCCTGACCTTGCGGTCACGCAGCTTCTGGTCGAGATCGTGACCACGGCCCTGCTGCTGCTGGGTCTGCGCTGGCTGCCGAAGCGCAAGGAGGAGATCCTGGGCGACCGCCTGCTGAAGGCCAAGCTGCGGCGCGCCCGCGATCTGGTGATCGCGGTCGCGGGCGGGGCGGGGCTGGCGGCCATCGCCTATGTCATCCTGACCCAGCCGCTGATCCCCAACGTCGGCGACTGGTTCCTGCGCAACGCCTATCAAGAGGGCGGCGGGACCAACGTGGTCAACGTGATACTGGTCGACTTCCGCGCCTTCGATACCTTTGGCGAGATCACCGTGCTGGCCATCGTCGGCATCACCGTCTACGCCCTGCTGCGCCGCTTCCGTCCCGCGCCGGAAAGCGAGGAGCCGACCGTCGCCGAAAACGCGGTCGAGGCGGCGCGGATGGCCGATGCGCTGCTGGTGCCGGCGGTGATCATGCGCTGGATGTTCCCGGTCCTGCTGACCGTGGCGGCCTATCTGTTCGTCCGGGGCCACGACCTGCCGGGCGGCGGGTTCTCGGCCGGGGTGACGCTGTCCATCGCCTTCCTGCTGCAATACCTGGCGCATGACGTGCGTTGGGTGGAATCGCGGTTGACGGTGCTGCCGATCCGCTGGATGGGGATCGGCCTGTTGATCGCCGGGGTGACCGGGCTAGGCGCCTTTGTCTTTGGCTATCCGTTCCTGACCGCCCATGCGCAATACGTGGCCCTGCCCCTGATCGGCGAGGTTCCGGCGGCGACGGCGCTGATCTTCGACGCAGGCGTCTTTGCGCTGGTTGTCGGGGCGACAATCCTGATGCTGATCGCCATCGCCCACCAGTCGCTGCGCATCGCCCGCCAGCGCGAGCGTGACGCCGCCCCGGATCGGGAGGCCGCATGATGGAGCTGGTCCTGTCCCTTGCCATCGGTGTCCTGGCCGCTTCGGGCATCTGGCTGATCCTGAGGCCGCGCACCTTTCAGGTGATCGTGGGCCTGTGCCTTTTGTCCTATGCGGTGAACCTGTTCATCTTCTCGATGGGCCGGTTGACGCTGGGCGCGCCGCCGATCATGCCGCGCGGGGGCCCGATCGACCCGACCGCCTTTGCCGACCCGGTGCCGCAGGCGTTGGTGCTGACGGCCATCGTGATCAGCTTTGCCACCACGGCTTTGTTCCTGGTGGTCCTGATCGCCTCGCGCGGGTTGACCGGGACCGACCATGTCGACGGGCAGGAGCGTGAGCCATGACCGCGCTGTCGCCCGAACACCTGATCGTCGCGCCGATCCTGATCCCGTTCTTCGCGGGCGCCCTGATGCTGATCTATGACGAAAGGCAGCGGCGGGCCAAGCTGATGCTGGGGTTGCTGTCGGTGGCGGCAACCCTCGTCGCCTCGATCGAGCTTCTGGTGCGGTCCAAGGGCAGCGAGTTGACGGGCGGCAATGACATCGGGTTCTACCTGATGGGCGACTGGGCCGCGCCGTTCGGGATCGTGCTGGTGATCGACCGGCTGGCGGCGATGATGCTGGTGCTGACCAGCCTTCTGGCCCTGCCGGTCCTGACCTATGCGGCGGCGGGCTGGCACCGGCAGGGGCAGCATTTCCACCCGATGCTGCAGTTCCTGCTGATGGGGCTGAACGGGGCCTTCCTGACCGGCGATCTGTTCAACCTGTTCGTGTTCTTCGAGGTGCTGCTGGCCGCATCCTATGGCCTGCTTTTGCACGGCGGGGGCCAGTTGCGGGTGCGGGCGGGGCTGCATTACATCGCGGTGAATCTGACGGGCTCGCTGCTGTTCCTGATCGGGGTCAGCCTGATCTATGGCGCGACCGGCACGCTGAACATGGCGCATCTGTCGATGCTGATGGCCGGCCTGGGCGAGCAGGAGCGCGGGTTGGTCCATGCCGGGGCGGGGATCATGGCGGTGGCCTTTCTGGTCAAGGCCGGGATCTGGCCTTTGTCCTTCTGGCTGTCCACCGCCTATATGGCCGGGGCCGCCCCGGTCGCGGCGATGTTCGCGATCATGACCAAGGTCGGGGTCTACGTCCTGTTGCGGCTGTCGTTCCTGGTCTTTGGCGTCGCGGCGGGGGCTTCGGCGGGCTATGGCTCGCTGGTGCTGGTGGGCGGCGGTCTGGCGACGGTGGCCTATGGGCTGGTCGGCATCCTGGCCTCGCAAAGCCTGGGGCGAATGGCGGCGCATCTGGTGCTGGTGTCGTCGGGGACGGTCCTCTCCTCGGCCGGGTTCGTGCTGGAAGGCGCGGGGACCGGGGTGCTGGCGGGCGCGCTGTTCTATCTGCTGAGTTCCACGCTGGCGACGGCGGCGCTGTTCCTGCTGATCGAGCCGATCAGCCGGGAAGAGGGCGGGATCGCCGCGATGCTGGCGCTGACCGCCGATGCCTATGGTCTAGACGAACGCGAGGCGCAGCCCGAGGTTGGGCTGGCGGTGCCTGGGACGCTGGCGCTGCTGGGGGCGACCTTTGCGCTGTGCGTGATCGCGCTGGCCGGGTTGCCGCCCCTGTCGGGCTTCATCGGCAAGGTCGGGATGCTGCGCGGGATGCTGGCGGCAGAATTGCCGGTTCCGGCGCTGGGCTGGGCCTTCGTCGCGCTGGTGATCCTGTCGGGCCTGGCCACGCTGATCGGGCTGGTCCGCATCGGCATCCAGACCTTCTGGGCCACCGAAAGCGAACCGCCCCGCCTTCTGGCGCTGGAGATCGGGCCGGTGTTGGTGCTGGTGGCGATGCTGGTGCTGCTGACCTTCAAGGCCGAGGTGACGATGCGCTATATGCAGCAGACCGCCCGCGCGGTGCTGGAGCCGGCGATCTATTCGCAGGGCGTGCTGGGCGCTCCGCGCACCGCCGAGACGCAGGAGGCCGATCAATGACGCGCCTTTTGCCGCATCCGCTGCTGTCGCTGGGGCTGCTGCTGCTGTGGCTGGTGCTGACCCGGTTCTCGCTGGGCCATCTGGTGCTGGGGTCGGTGATCGCCCTGGGCGCGGGGCTGGTCTTTGCCCGGCTGGAGCCTGCCGTCCCCCGGCGCCGGCGGGTCTGGCCGCTGCTGCGGCTGGCGGGGATCGTGGCGGTGGACATCGTCCGGTCCAACCTGGCGGTGGCCTGGCTGATCCTGTCGGACGGGCGCAACCGCCGCTCGGGCTTTGTCGAGATCCCGCTGCGCCTGCAGGACCCCGGTGCGCTGGCGCTTCTGGCGCTGATCCTGACCGCGACCCCGGGAACCGCCTGGTTGGAGCATGACCGGGCGACGGGCGTGCTGCTGCTGCATGTCTTTGACCTGAAGGACCCCGAAGAATGGCGCGTGCTGATCCGCGACCGCTATGAGGCCCTGCTTCTGGAGGCATTCGGATGACTCTGGACACCGCGCTGTGGTTCGCCGTGACCTATGCACAGCTGGCCCTGGCCCTGGCGGCCTGCCTGGCCGCCGTCCGTATCCTGATCGGCCCCCGGGCCGAGGATCGGGTGCTGGGCCTGGATGCCCTTTATGTCGCGGTGATGCTGCTGTTCATCGTGACCGGTCTGCGGCTGGGCACGCCCTTTCTGTTCGAGGCGGCGCTGGTGATCGCGGTCGCCGGGTTCGTGTCCAACGTGGCGCTGGCCAAGTTCCTGATGCGCGGCGAGGTGATCGAATGACCGGGCTGGAAACCCTTCCCCCCGGGTTGGCGGTGGCGGTGGCGGGGCTTCTGGTCCTGGGCAGCACGCTAACCCTGCTGGGCGCCGTGGGCCTGGTGCGACTGCGCAGCTTCTACGACCGGATCCATGCGCCGACGCTGGGCACCAGCTGGGGCGCGGCGTCGATCCTGCTGGCCTCGATCCTGGTCTGGTCCTGGGCCGAGGACCGCACTGTGGCGCATGAACTGGTGATCGGCGTTTTCCTCATGGTCACGACGCCGGTGACGCTGATGCTGATCGGTCGCGCCGCCCTGCACCGCAGCCGCAGCGCCGGCGAGGCGCCCGAGGACGAGACCTGAACGCGGGTCAGCTTGCCGGGGTGCAGACCGGCCGCGACGGGCCGGCATTGCTGCGTTGCGGCCGCGTCGGAACCACTGGCCCCGCTGCGCCTGCGGTCCGCAGCAAGACGACCGGCTTGCCACCGCCGGGCACCCCACCCAGGACCGCCCGCCAGTCCCGCGCCGAGGCATAGCGCGCCGCCGCCCGAACCGAGAGCGCCCGGTCGATGCTGGCCAGAAATCCGGCAGGATAGCGCGGGTCGGTTCCGGCCAGCGCCGGAAGGGGATCGGGCAGCCCGTCGATCCGGGCATTCCGGCGGGCCTGGGCTTCCGCTGGCACCTGACCACGGATGGCCAGATACAGCGTTGCACCCAGCGCGTAGATGTCGGCCTGCGGCCCAAGGGCGGCATTCCTGGTGTAAAGCTCGGGCGGGGAGAAGCCGTCCTTGACCATGGTGAACCCGTCATAGGGCTGGCTGACACCGCGCAGGCAGGCCCTTGCCGAGCCGAAGTCGATCAGGACCGGCACCCCGTCCGGCGTGACGCAGATGTTGTCCGGCGCGATGTCGCAATGCAAAAGGCCCTTGTCATGGACCTGGACCAAGGCCGAGACCAGTTGGCGCGCCAACTGCACGATGCCTTCGGGCGTCAGGCGCTGTGGCGCATCCTCGACAATCTGCTGCAGGTCCTGGCCGGGAATGCGGTCCAGCACCAGATAGGCGGTGCCGTTTTCCTGGAACGTGTCATGCGCGCGCACGATGTTCGGGTGTGACAGGCGGTTCAGCGCCGCGCCCTCGTCCAGCAGGGACCGGACGACCCTGGCGTGGTTCTGGCGCTGGCCGTCGGACCGGCACAGAACCTGCGTCTGCTGGCGGCGGTTGAAGTCGGGCACGAAGCTTTCCTTCACCACGACCTCGCGGCCGCAGGCATCAATCGCAATGTAGGTGTTCCCGAAACCGCCGCTGCACAGGAAGGACCGGATGCTGTACTTGCCCCCCAGCAAAGCCGTTCCCGGCAAAAGCACATCGTCCAGATCGGCAATAATGTCGGCGCCGGACCATCTTTCGAAACCCATGGTGTTTCAGCCCCCCGAAAAGCAGAAACTTGTCCGGGCTGGCGGCCGCAGTTGCCGAGTCCCGACATAAGTGAGGTTAGCGCCGCAACTTTGGGTTGCAACTTTTTTCCGGCAGCTTTGGGGCAGTATTTTGGACAGATTTTATTATTGCCCGATTCAACCCTAGATTGTGCAACCACTGGCAACAATGAAGGGTCCGCAGGGCGCTGCCTGCCCGAGATTCGGGCAGGCGCAGAGTCGGGCGGGCCAAGGCTGGGTGGGGGTCAGCGTTCCTCGACCAGAATCTCGCGCTTGCCGACATGGTTGGCGCGGGTGACGACGCCTTCTTCCTCCATCTGCTCGACCAGGCGGGCGGCCTTGTTGTAGCCGATGCCCAGCTTGCGCTGGATGTAGGAGGTGGAGCATTTGCGGTCCTTCGCCACGATGGCGACGGCCTGGTCATACAGCGTGTCATCGCCTTCCGAGTTCAGGCCCAGCACGGCGTCAATCTCGTTGTCGCGTTCGTCATCCACGCTTTCCACGACGCCGGACATATAGACCGGCGGGCCGAAGCTCTTCAGGTGGTTGACGATTTCCTCGACCTCTTCGTCGCTGACGAACGGACCATGGATACGGGTGATCTTGGCGCCGTTGCCCATGTAAAGCATGTCGCCCGCGCCCAGAAGCTGTTCGGCCCCCTGTTCGCCCAGGATGGTGCGGCTGTCGATCTTGGACGTAACCTGGAAGGAAATCCGGGTCGGGAAGTTCGCCTTGATCGTGCCGGTGATCACGTCCACGGACGGCCGCTGCGTCGCCATGATCAGGTGGATACCCGACGCCCGGGCCATCTGTGCCAGACGCTGGATGCAGGCCTCGATCTCTTTGCCCGCCACCATCATCAGGTCGGCCATCTCGTCGACGATGACGACGATATAGGGGAAGGGCTGCGGCGCGAATTCCTCGGTCTCGAAGATGGGGTCGCCGGTTTCCTCGTCAAAGCCGGTCTGGATGGTGCGCTTGAACATCTCGCCCTTGGACAGCGCCTCACGCACGCGGCCGTTGTAGCCTTCGATGTTGCGGACGCCCATCTTGGACATCTTGCGATAGCGTTCCTCCATCTCACCCACGACCCATTTCAGGGCGACCACGGCCTTCTTCGGGTCGGTGACGACGGGGGACAGAAGGTGCGGGATGCCGTCATAGACGGACAGTTCCAGCATCTTCGGGTCGATCATGATCAGGCGGCACTCTTCCGGCGTCAGCTTGTAGAGGAGGCTGAGGATCATGGTATTGATGGCGACCGACTTGCCCGAGCCGGTGGTCCCCGCAATCAGAAGGTGGGGCATCTTGGCCAGGTTGGCCACCACGGGTTCGCCGCCGATGTCCTTGCCAAGGGCCAGGGGCAGGCGCAGGTGGCTGTCGCCAAAGTCGCGAGCGGCCAGGATTTCGCGCAGGACGACCTTTTCACGGATCGCGTTCGGCAGTTCGATGCCGATCACACTGCGGCCGGGCACGGTCGAGACGCGGGCCGAAAGCGCCGACATGCTGCGGGCGATGTCGTCGGCAAGGCCGATCACGCGGCTGGCCTTCAGGCCCGGCGCGGGTTCCAACTCGTACATGGTGACGACCGGGCCGGGGCGGACGGCGGTGATCTCGCCCTTGACGCCGTAATCG
Organism: Tabrizicola aquatica; assembly: GCF_002900975.1. Lineage (GTDB taxonomy): Bacteria > Pseudomonadota > Alphaproteobacteria > Rhodobacterales > Rhodobacteraceae > Tabrizicola > Tabrizicola aquatica. Next base: position 255,154 of record NZ_PJON01000002.1, read on the forward strand.
TCCAGCACGGATTCCAGCATCCGCGCGTTTTCCTCCAGCGCCTCGTCGGAAAGCTGGCTGCGCTGGATGGTGGTCGGGCTGGACAGCAGGCTGAGCGGCGGCAGTTCGTACTGGCTGGCGGCCTCGTCAAAGCGCAGGGCGGGCTGGCTTTCGGCCATCGCCTGGCGCGACGGGGCGGGCTTCTTCACCGCGACATGCTGCACCACGGCGCGGCGATCGGCGGCAAAGCCCAGCGGGCGGGCGGGGGGAAGCTCGTCCTCCAGCTCGTCCAGGGCATCAAGGTCATCCTCGGGGGCCTCGTCCCAGGTGGCGTTTTCGGCATAGGTGTTGACCGAAAGGGCGTCCTGGTACTGGTCCTCGTCATCCTCCTCGACCTCGGCCTGCCATTGCGGCGAGAGCGGGGCCGCGACAGGGGCGGCGGCAGAAGGCATGGACCGCGGCTGCGGCCGGGTATCGACCATCAACGGGACCGGCCCCTTCGGTCGCATGACCGGCGGTTCCACCCGCGATGTCGGGGGCAGCGGTGCGGGGGCCACGGGGAAATCGGGGCTGCGCTGCACGCGGGTGCGGATCACGTCCGAAATACGGGCCTTGATCCGGTCCTGCTGCGGCATCTCGGGGGTCCAGGAGGGGGCCTCGGGTTCGATCAGTTCGGGCTCGGGATCGGGCTGGGCCTTGCGGCGCAGGCGGTCGAGCAGGCCCAGCTTCGGCTGCAGTGCGGGCGCAGGTTCGGGTGCGACGGGGCGGGACTCGGACCGGAGCGACGGCGGCATGGCGCGGGCCGGGCTGGCGCGCAGCGGCTCGGGCGCCATGGAGCCGGTCACGGGCGGCACTGCGCGTCGGACGGCAGTATCACGCGCCAGGTGCGGCGCGGCGGCGGACCGGGCGCGGGCACGGTCCTGCAAGGACATCGCGCCACTGACCGCCCCGCGTGCGCCGGAACCGAAGGCGGTGGCCGCGGCATTGTAGCCCAGGATCGAGCCAAGCAGCAGGAAGCGCCAGATCGACCGCAGCTCGATCATGTCAAAGCCGCAGACATACAGCATGAAGGCGATCAGGCCGGCAAATGTCACCAGTGACAGGAACTTCAGCCCGAAGCCCGCGCTGCCCGGCACCACCCCGATCAGCGAGCCAAGGACGGTGTCGCCGAACAGCCCGCCAAGGCCGAAGGTGTGGGTCCAGGTATCGCCCGGCACCAGCGTCGCGCAGTGGACGGCGGCGAAGGCCACCGCGACCACGGCAAAGACCACGCGGCCCAGCGCCCGCTCGCCACCGCGATGCGCCATGAAGCGCACGCCCCAGGCCAGGAAGATCACCGGGATCGCCCAGGCCCCCTGCCCGATCAGGATCGTCAGCGTCGAGGCGACAGCAGCCCCGAACCGGCCCAGCATGTTCTGCGCGGGTTCATCGGTGGCGACCATCCAGCCCGGATCCTCGGGCGAGTAGCTGCCCAGGATCAGCGCGAAGGCAAGAGCGACCAGGATAAGGCCCAGGCCCAGAAGCTCACGCCCGCGGCGTTCGAGCATCGCCTGCGTGCCCTGGTCCAGAAGCGGATCGCGCTGCCGTGCCTGAAAGGATGCCATTCGTCCCTCACCGATAGATGCAGTCGCGAAGCATGGTCAGCCCGCGCTGTGTTTCTTCTGGCGTGGCGACCAGCGCCACGCGGATATATCCAGCACCGGGGTTTTGGCCCCCGGCATCGCGCGAAAGATAGGCGCCGGGCAGAACCCGCACCCCCGTCTCGCGCCAAAGTCTAAGCGCCGCCTGTTCGCCGTCTTCGACCGGCAGCCAAAGGAAAAAGCCGCCATCCGGCGCCTGATAGCCCTGCACGCCGGCAAAGATGCGGTCGGCGGCGCGGAACTTGTCCTGATACAGCGCCCGGCTGGTCGTGACGTGCCCCTCATCGGCCCAGGCCGCCTCGGCCACGCGTTGCAGGGGCAGGGGCAGCGGCGCGCCGGCAAAGCTGCGCAACTGGCGGATACGCTTCATGCTTTCGCTGCCAGCCGCCACAAAGCCCGAGCGCAGGCCCGGCAGGTTCGACCGCTTGGACAGCGAGTGGAACACGACCGCACGCTCCGGGTCGGCGCCCTGCCCCGCCGCGACCTGCAGCAGGCCGGGCGGCGGTGCCTCGCGCCAGATTTCGGAATAGCATTCGTCGGCCAGCACGGTGAAATCGTGCTTTTCCGCCAGCGCCAGCAGGTCGGCCAGATAATCGGCCGAGGCGACGGCCCCCTGCGGATTGGCAGGCGAGCAGATATAGGCGATGGCGGTGCGGTCCAGCACTTCGGCCGGCAGGCTGCCGTAGTCGGGCAGGAAGCCGGTGGCGGCCGTCGCGGGCACATAGACGGGTTCCGCGCCCACTGTCAGCGCAGCCACTGCATAGACCTGGTAGAACGGGTTTGGCATCAGAACGACCGGCTTCTGGCCGTTCTTCATTTCCGGGCACAGGGCAATGCAGGCGTTGAACAACCCTTCGCGCGTGCCGTTCAGGACCATCAGCCGGTCCTCGTCCACAGTCACGGCATAGCGGCGGGCGATCCAGGACGAGATGGCGGCCAAAAGCTCGGGCGTGCCATCGTTCGGGGGATAGACGCCAAAGCCGGACAGGTTCGCCGCCAGGATGGGACCGACGAAATCGGGCATGGCATGGCGCGGCTCGCCAATGGTCATGGCGATGGGCTCACCGCCGGGGGCGTGAGCGTCCAGAAGCTTCCGCAGGCGCGGAAACGCGTATTCTGGCAGGTTCGAAAACCGCTCAGGAAATGCCATTGCTGCCTCAAGGTCGGGGTCTATGCGCCCCATTTGCGGCAACGATAACCGGGCATGGCGCGCAGGTCCAGAAAAACCAACAGCTTTATGGGCTTGGGTCGCGGGGTCTGTGGCATTCCGGCAAGATCGGGCGGTGGGCGAATCGCCCGCCCTACCTGGGGCAGGTCCCGGGCCGTGATCGCGGGCGTAAGGTGGGCGATCCGCCCACCCTACCGCAGGGCAATCTCCGCCGCCGCACCCAGCCGCAACAGCCGCGCCTCTTGTCCCGGACCGGCCAGCAGACTGATCCCGCAGGACGGCTGCGAGGTCGGCAGCGTCAGCGCGCACAGGCCCATCAGGTTGCCGATCCGGGTGTTGCGCAGGGCCAGCAAGTTCTCGGTCACGTAATACTCGTTGTCGGTCATCAGCCGATCCGCATTGGGCGGCAGGATCGGCGAGGTCGGCACCAGCACTGCGTCAAAGACCGCTGTCCGCGCCGCCCAGGCCGCCCGCAGGACATGCAGCCGCCGCCAACCCGCCACATGGTCCATCGCAGCGATGCTGGCACCCGAGCGGAACCGCTCCAGAATCCGCGGAAACATCTTTTCCGGCGCTTTTTCGATGGTGTCGCGCCAGATGCCATAGGCCTCGGCAGTGAACAGGATCCCGGCCAGGCCCATCGCCTCTGCCACCTCGGGCGCCTGGATGCGGGTGATCTGCGCCCCCGCCCGCCCCAACCGCGTCACGGCATCGTCAAAGCCCTGCGCGGGCCGGTCGCGCAGGTCGTCCAGCGCCACGGTTTCCAGCACCGCCAGCCGCAGGCCCGAGAGATCGGCCCCTTTCAGGTCGGCTGGGCGCTGCCCGGAAAGTGCGGCCAAGAGATGCGCGCAATCCTCGACCGAATGGGCCAGCGGGCCGATGGTGTCAAAGGTCTCGCACAGGGGAACGGTTCCGGCCATCGGCAGGCTGCCGTGGGTGGTCTTGAGGCCGACAAGGTCGTTCCACGCCGCCGGGATGCGGACCGAGCCGCCGGTATCCGACCCGATCGCCGCCGGGGCCAGGCCAAAGGCGACCGAGGCCGCCGCGCCCGAGGATGACCCACCGGGCACCGCCCGCTCGTCATTCAGGCAGGGCGGTGTCGCCGTCACCGGGTTCAGGCCAAGACCCGAGAAAGCCAGTTCCGACATATGCGTCTTGCCCAGGCAGACCAGCCCTTGCAGCGTGGCCACCTCCAGCACCGCGGCATCGCGGCTGGGCGTGCGGTGCTTCAGCAGGGCCGAGCCCGCCTCGGTCGCCACCCCCGCCGTATCGAACAGGTCCTTCCAACTTACCGGCACCCCGTCCAGAAGGCCCTTGCGCAGCCCGGCCTTCGCACGAGAGGCCGCCGCCATCGCCTCGCCCCGGGCCCGGTCCGGCGTGGTGCGGGCATAGATGCGCGGGGCCAGTGGATGGGAGTCGATCGCGTCGAGGAAAGCCTCGGTCAGTTCGACGGGGTGGATGCGGCCCTTCTCGATCTCGCGCCCAAGTTCCGCCGCGGTCAGGTTGGCCCAGGTTCCGGTCATGCTATCCCCCGTTTTCCCGCAAGGTAGCGGCTTGGAGACGCATGGACAATCGGGCCGTGCGGGGTATCTAAGGGGGCATGACCTGGGACACCGACATCCTGATCGCGGGCGGGGGGCTGAACGGTCCCGCCCTGGCGCTGGCACTGGCGCAGGGGGGGTTCCGCGTGACCGTGGTCGATGCCCGCCCCGCGCCCGACCGGGCCGAGGCGGGGTTCGACGGGCGGGCCTATGCGCTGGCCGTAGCCTCGGTGCGGCTGTTGCGGGCGATTGGCGTCTGGGGGGCGGTGGCCGAGAAGGCGCAGCCGATCCTGCAGATCAAGGCCAGCGACGGCCGTGCCGGCGAAGGTGCCGCGCCGTTCTTCCTGCAGTTCGACGCGGCAGAGATCGAGGAAGGCCCGATGGGCCACATGCTGGAGGACCGGTTCCTGTATGCCGCCTTCCTGGCGGCGATGCAGACCACTCCGGGGGTGACGCTGCTGTCGGGCGAGACGGTCGTGGGGCAGGAGGTTTCCGCGTCAGGCGTGGCGGTGACGCTGGCCTCGGGGCGGGTGCTGACGGCGGGGCTGCTGGTCGGGTGCGACGGGCGGGGATCGGGGGTCGCGGGACGCGCGGGGATCAAGCGGGTGGGCTGGGGCTATGGCCAGACCGCGCTGGTCACGGCGATCCGGCATGAAAAGGACCACCAGGGGATCGCGCAGCAGTTCTTCATGCCCTCGGGTCCGCTGGCGATCCTGCCGTTGAAGGGCGGGCATCACTCCAGCATCGTCTGGAGCGAGGATGCGGCGGCGGCGGCGGCCATCCAGGCGCTGCCGGACGACCAGTATCTGGAGGCGCTGCGGCCGCGGTTCGGGGACTTTCTGGGCGAGATCAGCCTGGCCGGGACGCGGTTCACCTACCCCCTGTCGCTGTCCCTGGCCGAGCGGTTCGTGGCCCCCCGGGTCGCGCTGGTCGGTGATGCGGCGCATGGGGTGCATCCGATTGCCGGGCAGGGGCTGAACCTGGGCCTGCGCGACGTGGCGGCGCTGGCCGAGGTGCTGATCCTGGCGCGGCGGCGGGGGCTGGAGGCGGGCGACCCGGTCGCGCTGGAAGAGTACCAGCGGTGGCGGCGGTTCGATGCGACGGCCCTCGCGCTGGGGATGGATGCGGTGAACCGGGTCTTCTCGACCGACAACCCGGTCCTGCGGCTGGGGCGGGACCTGGGGATGGGGATCGTCGGCGCGCTGCCGGGCCTGCGGCGGGGGTTCATCCGGCAGGCGGCCGGGCTGACCGGAGAGCTGCCGAAGCTGCTGGCGGGCAAGCCGATCTGAGAGTGTCCACGGTGGACATTTTCTGGAATCCGTTTGGAATCAAAGATTTCGTCGCGGGCGTTAGGGATTTGGCAACCTTTGGTTTGGGTGGGTTTTTGGGTGGTGCGGCCGCCCCACCCCAGCCCTACCCCAAAGAGGGGGAGGGAGGCGCTTTGTGGTATGGGGTGAGGCCGGGGAGGAAGGCCGGGCGGCGGGGCCGGTGATCTTGTCGGGCTGAAGCCCGACCTACAGGTCCAGGGCGCCCTGGCGGCCGGGGGGTTCCTCCCGCGCGGCGCGCTTGAAGGTGTCGTCGCGGCGGGCGGGGAGGTGGACGGCCCGTTCGCGCAAGGCCATCGCCTGTTCGACGGTCACGATCTGCAAGCGGGGGACGGGGGCAAAGCCGGGTTCTTCGTGCAGGCCCGCGCTGGCGGCTTCGGTGATCATGGGTTTGGTGGGTTCGGTCAGCGTCAGGAACACGCCCACCCCGGCGCGTTCGCGGTCCAGCACGCCTTTCAGGTCGCGGATCATGCTGACACCGATATTCTCACCGGCCTTGACGCTGACGATCCCCAGCGTGGTGCCCTTGGCCCCGAAGTACAGCCGCCCGTCGAGGCCCCGGTCCGCGCCCTTCTTGCCGAAGTTGCCGGGCTGGGCGGCGATGAGGGAGAGCGCCCATTTCTCGAACTCATGATACTTGCCCCGCGCCGCAAGGTCGCGGGCGGCATGGATGTCCTGCGGGACGCCGTGGGTGGTGAACTGGACGGCCGGAAACGCATCGCGCAGGCGTTTTTCGATCAGGCCGATGGCAAGGTGGGTGACGTCGATGCCGATCCACTGGCGCCCGAGTTTCTCGGCCGCATGAACGGTGGTGCCACAGCCGCAGAACGGATCAAGCACCACGTCGCCGGGCTGCGGTCCCACGGTTGGAATTAGGCGTGAGGATACTCAGCCCAGCGGAGGCAGGGAACCGGAGGACAGTATACACCATTACGGAAATGCAAAGGCCCCGCCAAAGCGGGGCCTAGGGACGCTGACAAAATCTAGACTGACCAAAGCTTGTCATCGCTTGGCGGTCAGCCTGCCTAGTGATCTAGGTCTTAAAGCCCGATGACCGGGAACACTGCATAGATAGGTCACTCTGCGCCAGGAATCAAGCCGCCCAGACCCAATCCCCACAAGACACCGCGACGCACTGCCTGCAGGTCATCGCCGGTCGCCTGTGGATTCTCCCATTTTCGCCGTCCAACCTTAAAGCCATCTAAACGCCATGTCCCAAGGTTCATCACCATGTCGCACTTCGCCCAGCAAGGCAGGTCGTCAGGTTCTTGCGGGTGGTAATTCTTCGAAAGACGGACATTGAAGGGCAGACTGTGCTTTGGTGCAGTCAGACTGATAGGCACAATTGTGACGATGTCGTTCCGATGCGGCAAGCGCGGTGAAATCACCATCACCGGCCGCACCTTTACCATCTCGGGCACTTTGAATCCTTCAAAATCGCAAATGAGGATCTGACCGGCTCTTGGGTGGTATGTCAGCGGCATGCTGAACCGCCTTTGGAATAAAAGCCGAGGCAGCCTTCCCATTTTGACGACGAACGGAGGTGGTTCGGCATGGTCGCCCCTTTGGTTCACCGGAATCCTATCCGGCGGAAGGGGTTAAGGGCAAGTGAAGCGGAGGGGGAGTGCCGGTCCTGTGCGGGGATTGGAGGAGAGTCGGGGTGAACCCCGACCTACGGGTCACTCCAACTCTCGCGCCTCGCTGATCAGCATCACGGGGATGCCGTCGCGGATCGGGAAGGCCAGGTGGGCGGCCTTGGAGATCAGTTCCTGACGTTCGGCATCATAGGTCAGGATGGCGTGGGTCACCGGGCAGACCAGGGATTCCAGCATCCGGCGGTCGGCGGGTTCGGTCATTGCAGCACCTCGTCCTCGGACCCGCCGCCGCGCAGGGCGAATTCGATCAGCGTCACCAGCGTCTCGCGCCGGGTGTCCAGGGTGGGGGCTTCCAGGAGGGCCTGCTTGTCCTCGGGTGAGAAGGGGCAAAGCATGGAGAGCGAGTTGATCAGAAGCTCTACCTCGGCCTCTTTCAGGCTGTCCCAATCGGTGGAAAGCTTCATCTTGACGAAGTAGCGGCCGAGAAGCGCCATGAACTCGCCCCGGCGGAAACCGGGGTCTTCCTCGGTCGGGCCTAGGTCGCGGCCGAAGGGCGACCAGTCCACCAGGCAGCGGCGGTAGGGGGTGAAGCCCTGGACCTCTTCCTTGACGCGAAAGCGCGAGATGCCGGAGAGAGTGATCATGTAGCGCCCATCCTCGGTTTCCGAGAAGCCGGTCACGCGGCCGGCGCAACCGATGGCTTGCAGGCGTTTCTCACCCTCGCGCCGTTCGGAGGCGGGGGTTTCGCGCGGCTGGATCATGCCGATCAGCCGGTGCTTGGTTTTCAGGCAATCCTCGATCATCGCAAGGTAGCGCGGCTCGAAGATATGCAGGGGCAAACGCGCACGGGGCAGCATGAGTGCTCCGGGCAGGGGGAAGACCGGAATGGTGTCCGGCAGGTCGGCGGCGCTGATCATGGCGAGTGAGGTAGCCCGACCGGGGGGTCAGGCAAATATCATCGACGACAGGCGCCGGCGGCCGGCGAGGACGATCGGGTCCTGCGGCTTGAGCGCGTCGAAGATGGTGAAAAGCTGGGCCCTGGCGGCGCCGTCGTTCCACTCACGGTCACGGCGGAAAAGTTCCAGAAGCTGGTCGACGGCTTCCTTCGGGTTCCCGGCCGCCAGAAGGGCTGCGGCAAGGTCGTAGCGCGCCTGGTGGTCGTCGGGGTTGGCGTCGACGGCGGCGCGGAGTTCCGCCTCGGGTCCGGCATTGGCGGCCTGCTTCGCCAGTTCCAGCTGGGCGCGGGCGGCGTCGAGTTCCTTGGACTTGGCCACCTTGTCAGGCGCGGCGGCGAGGAAGCTTTCCGCCTGCTCCAGGTTGCCAAGCGCGATATGGGCGCGGACAAGGCCACCATAGGCGACGGGATTCTCCGGCTCTTCGCCCAGGATGGCGGCGAAGGTTTCCGCGGCATCGACGGCGGCGCCTTCGGTCAGCATCTCTTCGGCGGCCTGGATCGCGTCGGCAAGGCCGCCGTCACCGCCAAGCGCCGAGACGCGGTCGATGAAGGCCTTGAGCTCCGAGGCAGGCACGGCGCCCTGGAAGCCGTCGACGGGCTGGCCCTGCCAGAAGGCATAGACGGTGGGGATCGACTGGATGCGCAGTTGCGCGGCGATGCGCTGGTTCTGGTCGACATCGACCTTAACCATGCGCACCTTGCCCTTGGCGGCGGTCACCGCGGCCTCAAGCATCGGGCCGAGGGTCTTGCAGGGGCCGCACCAGGTGGCCCAGAAGTCGACGATGACCGGCACCTCGCGGCTGGCTTCGATCACGTCGGCCATGAAGCTGGCCTCGGTTGCGTCCTTGATCAGGTTCGCGTCGGTTTGCGGTTTGTCGCCCAGACCCAGCATGGTCGCCCCCTTGCGGTTTGTCTGCCGCCTATATGAGCCTTCGCGCCGGAAACGCCAAGGGGGCGGTCAGCGGGCGGGACAGGTCAGAAGGTGGTCGTTGACCATGCCCGAGGCCTGCATGAAGGCGTAGGTGATGGTCGGGCCGACGAAGCTGAACCCCTCGGCCTTCAGCGCCTTGGACATGGCCAGGGATTGCGGCGTCTGGGCAGGGACATCGGCCAGGCGCACGGGGCGGTTGTCCAAGGTCTGGCCACCAGTGAAGGACCACAGGAAGGGCGAAAAGCCCTGCGTCCCCTCGATCCGCAGGAAGGCGCGGGCGGCTTTCAGCGTGCCCTCGATCTTGCCGCGGTGGCGGATGATGCCGGGGTCCTGGAGGAGGCGGGCGACCTCATCCTCGCCCCAGGAGGCCAGGGTCGCGGGGTCGAAGTCGTGGAACGCGGCGCGGAAAGCGGGGCGCTTGCGCAGGACGGTGATCCAGGAGAGGCCGGCCTGGAAGGCCTCGAGCATCAGAAGTTCGAACAGCCGGCGGGGGTCACGCTCGGCCCGGCCCCATTCGTGGTCGTGGTAGGCGACATAAAGCGGATCGGTCCCGCACCAGGGGCAACGCATCGAATTGTCGGCAATTTCCATGGCAAACCGGGGGCTTTGAGATGAGAACGAAAAGGGAATGTTAGGGTTGGGTTTACCGATGCAGGTCTAGGTTGTCGATAACTGAGTTGCACCCGGGGGCCGCGGATGAGTTTCATGAAGGAAGCGAAAACGTCGAAGTTCGACCGCGATCCCGCACTGGCCAGCCCCCTTGCCGCCGCAATGGCCGCCCAGGACCGTGAGACGTTGAAGACCGTGGCCGATGCGTTGAAGGACCGGCGGATGCGGCTGGCCTATCAGCCGGTGGTCTATGCGGCCGACCCCGCAGTCATCGGCTTTTTCGAAGGCTTCATCCGGCTTTTGAACCTGCGCGACCAGGTGATTCCCGCGCGCGATTTCATGGGGGCGGTGGAACGAACGCAGCTTGGCCGGGAAATCGATTGCGCCGCCTTGCAGATGGGGCTGATGAGCTTGCAGCGGAACCCGCAGATCCGCATCTCGGTGAATATGTCCGCCCGGTCAGTCGGCTATCAGCGCTGGGCGACGATCCTGCGCAAGGCGCTGCGCGACAGTCCCAAGCTGGGCTACAACCTGATCCTGGAAATCAACGCGGTCAGCGCGATGCAGGTGCCCGACGTGCTGCGCCCCTTCATGGAGGAGATGCGCAACCACGGCATCGTCTTTGCACTGGACGATTTCGGGGCCGGGCTGATCTCGCTGGAAACCCTGCAGGACCTGCGGTTCGAGATCGCGAAGATCGAGGGCAGTCTGGTGCGCGACATCGACCGGATGACCGGACCGCAAACGGTGGTCCGCGGGGCGATCGCCCTGGCGCAAGAGATGGGGATGTATGTCGTCGCCGAAGCGGTCGAAACCGAGGCCGAGGCCACCTGGCTGCGCGAGGCTGGGGTGGGTTGCATGCAGGGCTACCTGTTTGGCGCGCCCTCGGTGACCCCGGATTTCCGGGCATTCCGGCATGGTCGGCCGAACCTGGGCGCGCTGGCGGGTTAGGATTGCGGCGGATTCCCCTTGGTTGCGCCAACATTCTTGCGCTTGGTTCCGGATGCGCTTAGGCCATGGGTGACGCGGCGCAAGGCGCTTGTGCCGCCATGGCTTTGACCGGGCGCAAGGGAGAGGATCCAGATGACCAATGTCGTAATCGTGGCCGCAGGCCGCACCGCGGTGGGCAGCTTCAACGGCTCGTTCGCCAATACTCCGGCGCATGACCTGGGGGCTGCGGTGATCGAGGCTGTGGTGGCACGCGCCGGCATCGACAAGGCCGAAGTCGAAGAAACGATCCTGGGCCAGGTGCTGACCGCCGGTCAGGGCCAGAACCCGGCGCGGCAGGCGCATATCAAGGCCGGACTGCCGAAGGAAGGCAGCGCCTGGTCGCTGAACCAGGTCTGCGGCTCGGGCCTGCGGGCGGTGGCGCTGGGCGCGCAGCATGTGCAGCTGGGTGATGCGAAGATCGTCGTCGCGGGCGGTCAGGAAAGCATGAGCCTGTCGCCCCACGTCGCGCATCTGCGCGCGGGCCAGAAGATGGGCGACATGAACTTCATCGACAGCATGATCAAGGACGGCCTTTGGGACGCGTTCAACGGCTATCACATGGGCCAGACGGCGGAGAACGTCGCCAACCAGTGGCAGATCAGCCGCGATATGCAGGACGAATTCGCGCTGGCCAGCCAGAACAAGGCCGAGGCGGCGCAGAAGGCTGGCAAGTTCAAGGATGAGATCATCGCGTTCACGGTGAAGACCCGCAAGGGCGACACGGTGGTGGACCAGGACGAATACATCCGCCACGGCGCGACGCTGGAAAGCATGCAGAAGCTGCGGCCCGCCTTCACCAAGGATGGCTCGGTCACGGCGGCGAACGCGTCGGGCATCAATGACGGCGCGGCGGCGGTGGTCCTGATGACCGAGGAAGAGGCGGCGAAGCGCGGGCTGAAGGTGCTGGCGCGGATCGCCTCGTACGCGACGGCCGGGCTTGACCCGTCGATCATGGGCGTCGGCCCGATCCATGCCAGCCGCAAGGCACTGGCCAAGGCGGGCTGGAAGGTCGGCGACCTGGACCTGGTCGAAGCGAACGAGGCCTTTGCCGCCCAGGCCTGCGCGGTGAACAAGGACATGGGCTGGGACCCGTCGATCGTGAACGTGAACGGCGGCGCGATTGCCATCGGCCACCCGATCGGCGCCTCGGGCGCGCGGATCCTGAACACGCTGCTGTTCGAAATGGGCCGGTCGGGCGCAAAGAAGGGCCTGGCCACGCTGTGCATCGGTGGCGGCATGGGCGTCGCCATGTGCCTGGAGCGGTGAGGGCGGTGCGTGCAAGCACGCACCCTACGACCTGAATCGAATCGGGCGCGCAATAATGTTGCGCGCCCGATTTCGTTTCGGTAACAGGATTTCAACGGCATACGGTAGCATACCCTTAGGAGGAGAATCACGATGGCACGGGTTGCATTGGTCACGGGCGGGTCGCGCGGCATTGGTGCGGCGATCTCGGTCGCGCTGAAGGCGGCGGGTTACACGGTTGCGGCGAACTACGCCGGCAACGACGAGGCGGCGGCCGCCTTCACCAAGGAAACCGGCATCCCGACCTACAAGTGGTCTGTCGCCGAGTATGACGCCTGCGCTGCCGGGATCGCCAAGGTCGAGGCCGAGTTGGGCCCGATCGACGTGCTGGTGAACAATGCCGGGATCACCCGGGATGCGATGTTCCACAAGATGACTCCGGGCCAGTGGAAGGAAGTGATCGACACCAACCTGACGGGCCTGTTCAACATGACCCACCCCTTGTGGTCGGGGATGCGGGACCGCAAGTTCGGCCGGGTGATCAACATCAGCAGCATCAACGGGCAGAAGGGCCAGGCCGGTCAGGCGAACTATTCCGCGGCCAAATCGGGCGACCTGGGCTTCACCAAGGCGCTGGCGCAAGAAGGGGCGCGGGCCGGGATCACGGTGAACGCGATCTGCCCGGGCTATATCGGCACGGAAATGGTGCGCGCCATCGACGAGAAGGTGCTGAACGAGCGGATCATCCCGCAGATCCCGGTCGGTCGTCTGGGCGAGCCGGAGGAAATCGCGCGGATCGTGGTGTTCCTGGCGTCCGAGGATGCGGGGTTCATCACCGGCTCGACCATCAGCGCGAACGGCGGGCAGTTCTTCGTCTGACGCCGGAAGGTCGTCCCGCGAGGGGTGACGAAGTCATCGACGAGCAGCGGGGCCGTTCTTCGGGGCGGCCCTTTTGCTTGCCGCGAGGCCCGGCTATGCAGATCGGGCAAGCAGAGAGGGCGCATCGTGACCAAGGGCAAGGCAACGCTGATCGGCTTTACGGCGGTGCTGATGTGGTCGCTTCTGGCGCTGTTCACCATCGGCAGCGCGCCGGTCCCGCCGTTCCTGCTGAATGCGCTGTGCTTCGGGATCGGTGGGGCGATCGGCCTGGTCTGGACCGCGCGGCAGGGGTTCGGCGTGCTGCGCGGGGTCAGTTGGAAGGTCTATGCCTTTGGCACGGCTGGACTTTTCGGCTATCATTTCCTGTATTTCACCGCCTTCCGCCTGTCGCCCAGCGCCGAGACCGGGTTGATCGCCTATCTCTGGCCGCTGTTCATCGTCCTACTTTCGGGCCTGCTTCCGGGCGAGCGGTTGCGGACCCCGCATGTGATCGGGGCGCTGGTCGCCTTTGCCGGGGCGGCGGTGATCGTGCTGGGGCGCGACGGCGGGGGAGGCTCGGCCGCGGGGCTGGTGCTGGCTTTCCTGTGCGCGCTGACCTGGGCAGGATATTCGGTCCTGTCGCGGCGGTTGGGCGATGTGCCGACGCAAAGCGTGACCGTCTTTTGCCTGGCGACGGCAGTGCTGTCAGTGGCAGCGCATCTGGCGCTGGAGGTCACGGTCTGGCCACAGGGCGCCCTGGGTTGGGCGGCCGTCGTGGCACTGGGGATCGGGCCGGTCGGGGCGGCCTTCTTCACCTGGGACATCGGCATGAAGCGGGGCGACATCCAGCTTTTGGGCGTCGCGTCTTATGCCGCGCCGTTGCTGTCCACCCTGGCATTGGTGGCGGCCGGGATTGCCCGGCCGACCTGGACCATAGCCCTTGCTGCGGTGCTGATCACGGCCGGCGCGGCGATGGCCGCGCGGGCCGGAAAGACCTAGTGGCTGAGCCGCGCGATTTCCTCTTTCAGGCGCAGCTTCTGCTTCTTCAGTTCAGCGATCTTCAGGGCATCCGTGCTGGGGCTGCGTTGCGCCCGTTCGACCTGTTCGGACAGGACTTCGTGCTTCTTCCGCAGTTCCACCAGATGCGATGCGATCGTCATGGTCGTCCTCCTGTAAAAGCTACCCACGAGGATCAGTGCACCACGAAACCCGAGTCGTGTCATCAACTGTTACAGGCATGTGACAGGATGATGCGGCCAATTCAGCGAAAAGGCGCAACAAGGTCGGCGCCATCCCGCAGGACGGCATTTGCTTGCGGCGTATAACTCTCGCGGTCGCCGTCATGTTCCAGCCCGGCATGAATCACGAAGGGAGCAAGCAGACGAAAGGGCGCGCGGCCGCCCTTGCGGGCCTGCAGCAGGATACGCAGGGCCGGCCGCCCCTCGCGCGGTTGCAGGGGCAGGACGGCGGCCGAGCCGAGTTTGGTGCCCAGCGCGGACAGAACCTGCGGCAAGCCGTCCGCCCCGCAGATCAGCGTCAGCCAGCCGCCGGGCCGCAGGCGGCGCGTTGCGGCGGCAACCCAGTCGGACAGCGGCGTGTCGACCTGCATCGCCCGCGCCCGTCCCGCGACGGGCGAGGGGCTGCCGCCCGGCGGGTAATAGGGCGGGTTGGCGATTACATGGTCGAAGTCGCGGCGCAGGGCGGTGGGCATGCGGGCAATGTCGCCCTCATGCACCTGAAGCGCGATGCCGTTGCGCTGCGCATTGCGGCGGGCAAGATCGGCGTAGTCGGGTTGCAGCTCCAGTCCCGCCAGCATCAGGCCAGGCACCCGCCAGCCCAGGCACAGCGCGGCGGCGCCGGCGCCGCAACCAAGGTCAAGGACACTGTCGCCCGGCTGCGCCGGACAGGCGGCGGCCAGCAGGACCGGATCGGTCGCAGCGCGGTAGCCCTTGAGCGGTTGCAGAAGCCGCAGCCGGCCGCACAGGAACTTGTCGTCGGACAGTTGGTCGTCCGCGAACATCAGGCGGCGGGAATGTCGTTGTCGCGCAGGATCGCGGCGGCGCGAAAATGGTCACGGTCCGCGACCATCAGTCGCTGCGGCAGGATTCCAAGGCTGCCGTCCAGGACGCTCATGTGGACGTCCAGCGGAAAGGTGGCTATACCCTCGCCCCCAAGAAGGTGCGTGGCGAAAGCGATCAGCGTCGGGTCGGTCGTGCGCAGGACTTCCTTCATGGCATGGAGTTAACCCCGCCCAAGGGCCGGGGCAAGGGCAGGGCAGGAATGGACGGGGCGGGCGAGACACAGGCGAAGGCGCCGCAGGATCGGCTGGCGGACTGGCTGGCCGAGGATATGGTGGCCGTGAACACGCTGATCCGCGAGCGGATGGCCAGCGAACATGCCCCCCGCATCCCCGAGGTGACCGCCCATCTGGTCGAGGCCGGGGGCAAGCGGCTGCGGCCGATGCTGACCCTGGCTGCCGCGCGGCTGCTGGGATACGCGGGCACCGACCACCAGAAGCTGGCCGCGACGGTGGAGTTCATCCACACCGCCACGCTGCTGCATGACGATGTGGTGGACGAAAGCCAGCGGCGGCGTGGGCGGCCGACGGCGAATCTGCTCTGGGACAACAAATCCTCGGTCCTGGTCGGGGACTACCTTTTCGCCCGCAGCTTTCAGCTGATGGTCGAGACGGGCAGTCTGCGGGTGCTGGATATCCTGGCCAATGCCAGCGCGACCATCGCGGAAGGCGAGGTGTTGCAGCTGACCGCCGCGCAGGATCTGGCGACGGATGAGGGGATCTATCTGAAGGTCGTGCGCGGCAAGACGGCGGCGCTGTTCTCGGCCGCGACGGAATCGGGCGGGGTGATCGCGGGGGGAAACGAGGCGCAGGTGCGGGCGCTGTTCGACTATGGCGATGCGCTGGGGATCGCCTTCCAGATTGTCGACGACATCCTGGATTACGGCGGCCAGGACGCGGTGATCGGCAAGAACACTGGCGACGATTTCCGCGAGCGGAAGCTGACTCTGCCGGTGATCAAGGCCGTGGCCAAGGCGACGGCCGAGGAGCGGGCCTTCTGGGTGCGGACCATCGAGAAGGGCGACCAGCGCGACGGCGACCTGGCCGAAGCCATGGCGATCCTGGCGCGGCACGGGGCCATTGCCGAGGCGCGGGCCGAGGCCCTGGCCTGGGCCGACCGCGCGCGGCAGGCGCTGGCGATGCTGCCCGACCAAGCGCTGCGCGGGATGCTGAGCGACCTGGCAGACTATGTGGTGGCCCGGGTGGCCTGAGCGACTTGACCGAATGGTGATCCTGAAATGACCGAAGTCAGATCATTTTTTGGCCAAAGTTTACAGGAAAGTGTAAGCTGACAGAGTGTGTGGTGAATGGTGACCGCTGCTGACCCTGCCCGAAGATAGATGCTGCAGGCATCAGGGGGCAGGATGTTGCTGGACTTTGGCGCCAAGGGAAGCGTCAGGGGAAGTCCGGCAGCGATGGCTGCAAGCTGCGGTTTGGTGTGGTGACTACGGGTGGACCCTCGGCCATGTCCGGGGAGGGAGTGTAAGGTATGGGCTTGTTTGACTGGCTGCTGCGCCGCAAGCCAAGGGCTCGACGGCTGGCGATCAGCCATGGCGGCGACGCAACGGAAGAAATCAGGGCGACGAAGGCGGCAGTAGACGCGGTCGCAGCGGGCGAAGGCCCGGCGGCCGGGCGTTTCCCAAAGCTGGCCGACGCCAAGTCCGAGGTGCTGACCCAGACCGCGACCAGCGCGACCGTGGCCAAGGATGGCCCGGCGCCGGCGGTGAATATCTGGGACATGGAGGGCGAGTCTCCAACGGTGGACGCGCCGCGTGAACCAAGGGTCGAGGGCCGCCGGTCCTCGCGGACCAAGACGCGCGTGCTGGGGTTCGAGCCGCAGTCCCCCGCCGTGGTTCCGCTTTTGGACCAGGGCCGCATGGACGAGTTGGGCGACCTGGGCGAACCGGGAACCAAGGCGAACATGGTGATGCGCCCCACCGGCTGGCTGGTGGTCACGCAGGGGCCAGGCCGTGGCGCCGCATTTCCGCTTGCCCAAGGCGTCAGCCAGATCGGTCGCGGTGTTGACCAGACGGTTGCGCTGGACTTTGGCGACATGGCGATCTCGCGGCAGAACCATGCGGCGATCGCCTATGACCCGGCCAGCCACCGCTTTCACATCGGCCATGGCGGCAAGTCGAACCTGGTGCGGCTGAACGGCAAGCCGCTGCTGTCGACCGAAGCGGTGGGCGACGGCGACGTGATCCAGATCGGCGAGACGACGCTCTTGCTGAAAGTGCTCTGCACGCCTGACTTCAACTGGGTGGCCAACGAGGCCGGAGGAGACGGGCATGATGTGGCGATCGCGTGAGCCGCGCTATGATGTCGCCTCGGGCATTTCCCAGGGCGCACGCGACTATCAGGAAGACGCGATCACCAGCGATTTCCCGGTGGGCGCCGAGGCCGGCTTTGTCGTGCTGGCCGACGGCATGGGCGGTCATGCGGCCGGCGATGTCGCGTCGAAGATCGTCCTGACCGAGGTCTACAGCGAGCTGAAGTTCCACTTCGCCGATGTCGACGCCTTCGAGACCCGCGCACCCGAGATCCTGCGCGGCGTGGCCGACCTTGCGAACGAGACCCTGCGCCAGCACACCCGCACCCACCCCGAGACGCAGGGCATGGGCGCGACGCTGGTGGTGCCGGCGCTGGTCGAGAACCGGCTGTGGTGGATCTCGGTCGGCGATTCGCCCCTGTTCCTGTACCGGGGCGGCAAGCTGGTGCAGCTGAACGAGGACCACTCGATGGCGCCGCAGATCGACTTCATGGTGAAGTCGGGCCTGATGGAGGCCGAGGTCGGCGCGAACCACCCGGACCGCAACTGCCTGATCTCGGTGCTGATGGGCACGCGGATCCCCAAGATCGACTGCCCGGCCAAACCCTATGAGCTGAAGGCCGGGGATATCGTGGTCTGCTCGTCGGACGGGCTGCAGTTCCTGACCAATGCGCAGATCGAGCGGGTGCTGCACAAGTACCGCAAAAGCCGCTCGACCGAGATCGCCGAACGCCTGCTGGAAGAGCTGAACCGCCTGGCCGACCCCGACCAGGACAACATCAGCTTCACCATCATCAAGGTGAACGACGCCAGCACCCGCCCCAAGGAAAACCGAACCCCCCGCCCCTCCATGGCCGTCACAAGGCCAAAGCGGCTGACAACCGTCGCGTCAGAGCCGATGCTGATCCCGCGCAAGCCCGATCCCGAGGCGGCGGCGGAACCGGCCGGGCCGAAGGATGGCAAGGCCCGGGCCGAGGAAGTGCGCACCCAGCCACGGCGCACCATCGTTGTCGAGCCGCCGCAAGAAGATGGTAAGAAAGATGTGGAAGATCTTTCACCAGTGCGCTTGCGGCCGAAGCGGGTGATTGTCATAAAGTAACCATGGCGGAAGTTGACGGGGAACTTACGGTCGCGCAGCGGCTTGGTCGTCTTTTGGACCGGGGCCTGCTTCCTGCTGGCGGCCCGGCAGAGGCGGCGGAACGGCTGATCGAACGGCTGGAACGGCCGGCGCGCGTGGCGTTGCTGGGCCTGCCAGGGTCTGGCAAGTCGGCGATTCTCAACCTTCTGGCCGGGATGATCGTGGTGCCCGAGACCCTGCGCCTGCCGACGATCGTCGTGCAGCACGGGGCCGAGCCGCGGATGCTGTGCACCCTGGCCGACGGGCGCACCGAGGTGATCCCCGGCACCGACCTGTCAGAAGTGCTGCGTTTGGCCCCTGCCCTGGTCACGGTCGAGATGGACCTGCCGGCGCTGAAGGTCATCACCCTGCTGGAGGTGTCCGCCGGCCCGATGGAGGCCGAGCAGCGCCGCGCGACCGCCTGGGCGCAGAAGCGCGCGGATATCGTCGTCTGGTGTACGACCTCATACCTGCCGAAAGAGCAGGTGGTGTGGGAGGACATGCCCGATGTCGTGAAGGACAACGGGTTCCTGTTCCTGACCAAGGTCGATCTTCTGGGCAGCCGCGATGCCGCGCAGGGCATGCTGGAGCGGGTGGAGCAGCGCGCGGGCGAAGAGTTCCGGCAGGTGCTGGCGATCTCGGCCAAGCAGGCGCGGGCGGCGATGCAGGCCCCCGGCGGGCTGGACCGCGAGATGTTCCGCGACAGCGGCGCCGGGGCGGTGATCACCGCGATCAAGACTCGGGTCCAGATGGCGCGGCGGGCCGACATGGACATGGCCGAACTGCTGCTGGCCCGGCATGTCGAGGCCAGCGAAATGGTGGCCCGGCGCTTTGCCGAGACCGGGGATACCAAGGCCCCGGAATGGGTGCCGCCGCCCGAGGACGCGCAGGTTGCGCCGGCGCCTGTCGTGCCCGAGCCGACGCCGGTGGTTGCGGCCCCGCCGCCCGAGCCCGAGCCGGTCGTCGTTCCGCCTGCCCTGCCGCCCGAGCCGGTGATTGCGGCGCCCTTGCCCGAACCTGAGCCGGACGCGGCGCCGCCCGAGCCGGAGCCGATTGCCGCCACCCCGGCGCCGCTGCCTGAGGTAGAGGCCCCGGTGGCCCCAGTGCCCGCGCCGACTGCCGTGCAGGTTGAGGTGGCCCCGCCAGAACCGGCACCCGAACCGGTGACCGAGGTGGTGACCGGCCGCAAACGCTTTGCCGACCGGATCAAGCAACTGCCGACCGATGGCACCGCGCCGCAGGTCCCGCTGCGCACGACGTGGAAGTCGAAAGCGGAACTTGCCGCGCCACCGGCTTCACCCCCGGCCCCCGAGCCGGAGCCGGAGCCCGAGCTGGTGGAAGCGCCTACACCAGCACGGGAACCCGAGCCCGAGCCGATCGCACACCAGCCCGAGCCGGTGCCTGTTCCTGAGCCGCAGCCTGTTCCCGGGCCGGGTCTGGAGTCCGAACCGGAGGCGGACCCGACCCCCGCAGAGCCGGTGGCCGCAGCGGAACCGGAGCTGCCCGAATCGGACGAGGCGCGGATTGCCCGGATGATCGCGGCTGCGGCCGCACAGGCCCAACGCGCGCCCCGGGAACGCAAGCCGCGCGACGGGCTTCGGCCAGCCGCCGCCCCGGCGCCCGTAGCAGAGCCGGTCGAGGAAGAACCGCGTCCTCGCCTGTTCGGCGCACGGCGTGGCGCGGGGACGGAGCCAGGCTCGCCCTTGCCCGACCTGTCGTCCTTGCGCGCCCGGCCGGAGGAGATGCTGCCGCCCGAGGATGCTGGCGAAGAGCCGGAGGACGCGGAGGAGGAGGTTGCGGACGCGCATGTTCCCGAACCCGAGCCTGCGCCGCAGCCTGCTGCACCGGTAGACCCGGTTGAATCCCCGCCGCCCGTCGAACGGGTGGCCCGGCTGCGCACGGTCGAACGCGCGCCGCGTGACCGGGCACCCAGCCCGCCGATGACCAATGCTCCGGTCGTGACGCCGCGCGAGCGCCCGGCCGCGCCGCCCCCGCAACCCCGCGCCCCGCGTGAGCGCGCACCGGCCCCGCCGATGACCAACGTGCCGATGCCTGGCACTGCCCCGATGCGCGAGGCGCCGGTGGCCGAACCGGCACTGGCGCGGCGCGAGCGGCCGCGCATCGCGGCGCGTGCAGTCTCGGCCCCGGCCCTGACGCCGGCCGCGCCGATGCCTGTCTCGGCCGTCGAGCAGGCACTGCTGGACGAGGCGGTCGGCCTGATCGTGGCCCGCACGGCCGAGCTTGTCGGTGAGGTAAACCCGGATGAAAAGGTGCCGGTGGACCTGATCCTGGATCATGGCAGGGAAACGGCCGAACGGCTGATGGCCATTCTGTCGCGGGCGACATCGCCCGAGATCCGCCGAATCAAGGGTGACCTTGGCGAGGTGCAGGACCTCATCATGCTGATGCAGTTGGAGAAAGGGCGCGCGCCGGCCGACGACGCGCTGACCCTTCTCTTGCAACTTAGGCGCGAATTGGAAACATTGCGCGCAGCGTAGCCTTATTATTGACCGAAGAATCGTCTAAAACGTGCCCAATTGGGACCACTTTCCAAACTTATGTCATGATCGCGGGGACTTGCGCCTTGGCGTGTGCGATATGAGTGGTTCCGGGCGGTAGCTGAGGGGTGATCATGGGACTTGGCGCAGTTGTGCAAGATGATGATGATCCGGTTGCCGAGCACGGCGTTCCGGACGTGGTGGCACAGCCTGAGGTCGCGCTGACGCGCAACTTCCCGGGGTTGGGCCGCATTGCAGATTCGATCCAGCAGTTCGAGGATGTGCTGCGCGACTTCGTCACGATGTCGGACCCCGACACGTCGAAGAAGGTCACCCGCATCCTGCAGCAGGTGCGCGAGGTCGAACCCTCGGTCACCGTGATCGGACAGATCAAGGCGGGCAAGACCAGCCTGATCAACGCGATGATCGGCGCGCCGGGGCTGTTGCCGACGGACGTGAACCCCTGGACCTCGGTCGTCACGTCGCTGCACATCAACACCCCCACGCCCGAGTTGAACGTGCGGGCGAAGTTCAAGTTCTTCGACCATGCCGAATGGGACAAGCTGGTGTCGAACGGCGGCCGGATCGGCCAGCTGGCGGCCCGCGCCGGTGCGGATGACGAGTTGGAGAAGCTGCGCCTGCAGGTCGTGCAGATGCGCGAGAAGGCGCAGGCCCGGCTGGGCCGCAAGTTCGAGCTGCTGCTGGGCACCGAACACCGCTATGGCACGGTCGATGATTCGCTGCTGCGCCGCTATGTCTGCGTCGGCGACGATGAGGCGGCGGGGGCCGACCAGGGCCGCTTTACCGACATCACCAAGTCGGCCGACCTGTATATCGAACGCGGCGACATTCCGATCATGCTGTGCGTGCGCGACACGCCCGGCGTGAACGACACGTTCATGATGCGCGAGCAGATCACGATCAACGCGGTCCGCGACAGCCGGTCCTGTATCGTTGTGCTGTCCGCACACCAGGCGCTGACGACGATGGACATGGCGCTGATCCGCCTGATCGCGCACCGCCAAAGCCGCGAGATCATCATCTTCGTCAACCGGATCGACGAACTGCCCGACCCGGCGAACCAGGTGCCGGAAATCCACCGCTCGATCCTGGAGACGCTGGAAAAGAACAACGCGCCGCAGGATATCGACATCATCTACGGCTCGGCCCATTGGGCTAACGCGGTGCTGGACGGCAAGATCGACGAGATGACCGACGACTCGACCGAGTCGGCGATCAACTGGACCCGCGCCGCCTTTGCCGACAAGATGGCGGAATGGTCGGCGGAACAGCTGGTCTGGCATGCCTCGGGTGTGCCGGCGCTGCTGGATGCCCTGGGCCAGCGCATGTACGAAGGCCCGGTCCACGAGGCGCTGCAGAAATCGGCGCGGCAGGCGCTGAACCTGGCGCAGTCGCTGGACGTGGTGGACCAGGTCCGCATCCTGGAATCCGACGGCCAGCTTGACCGGACCATGACGGCCGAACAGCTGGACGCCGAACTGCGCAAGATCGAGATCGCCGCGCTGGAAAAGCTGACCGCGCTGACCGATGTGGCCTGCAAGGATTTCACCAACCGCATCGACCAAAGCTATGAGCGGTTCCTGGAACGTGCGACCAACAGCCTGATCGAACATCTTCAGGCCAATGGCGAAGATGCGACCTGGCATTACAGCCCGCTGGGCCTTCGGATGCTCTTGTCGTCCAGCTATCAGGTCGTGCTGAAGAAGATGCACGGCATCGCGGCCGAGGTGAACAACGAGACCGCGGTTCGGATTGCCGATCTGTACGGCAAGACCTTCTCGATCACGGTCGAGGGGTTCAAGATCGAGACGCCGGTCGTGTCCTACATCCCGCCACCGATCAACCTGGGCCAGACCATCGCGCTGGACCTTCAGGTCAGCTGGTGGAAGGGCTGGTGGCAGCGCCGCCGGGGTTACAAGGCCTTTGCGCAGGACTTCTACAAGCTGATCCGCGCGGAAACCGATCCGATCATCAACGACCTCAAGACCATCCAGATTGGCCTGTTCCGCGAGCGGACGCAGAACACCCTGCGCGACTTCTTGCAGGAACAGCGGGAACTGCTGATGAGCGCGCTGGCCAGCTCGGAAATCTCGATGGACGAGATGAAAGAGCTGTTCGGGGTGAATGCCTGGGAAGACCGGCAGGAATGCATCGCCTCAATCCTGGATGAACTGGGCGTCTACGCCGACTGAGCAACGGCAAAGGCACGAAAAGGACCCTGAAGAATGCCCCTCACCCGCAAACCCCGCATCGCCATCATGGGCGAGTTCAGCTCGGGCAAAAGCACATTGTGCAACGTGCTGATGGGCGCGCGGCCGCTGCTGGAGAAGGTGACGGCCACCCAGCTGCCGCCGGTGTGGATCTCGTACGGGCCGGACGATGCCTATACGATGGGGCTGGACGGACAGGCCTATGACCTAGACCTGCGCGACCTGGAACAGGTCAGCCTGGAGACGACGGAACACATCCGCATCTTCATGAAAAGCGACATCCTGCGCTATACCGACCTGATCGACATGCCGGGGATCAGCGACCCCTCGATGTCGCCCGAGGTGTGGGAGCGGATGGCGCATCTGGCCGATGGCGTGTTGTGGTGCACCCATGCGACCCAGGCCTGGCGGCAATCGGAAAGCGGGGTCTGGAACAGCTTCCCGGCCGAGATGCGGCAGAACAGCCTGCTTCTGGTGACGCGCTTCGACAAGATCCTGAACGAAAGCGACAAGGCCAAGGTGCTGAAGCGCGTCCGGCAAGAGACCGAGGGGCTGTTTGCCGACGTGTTCCCGATGTCGCTGGTGCAGGCGATGACGGCGGGCGACGACGAAGCGAAGTGGCTGGAAAGCGGCGCGCATGCCTTTACCAATGCGCTGTTCGATCTGGTGCATCGCCTGATCGACGAAGGCTTCCCCGAGCCTGGCGAAGAAGGCATGGCAATGATCCGCCCGGATGCGGCCGACTCGACCGAGGTCGGGAAAAGCCTGATCGCCCAGGCGTTCGAGCGGAAGATGGCCGTGCGCAACACCCCGATCGTGCGGGTGGCTCCGCGCCGGGTGGCCAACACGGGCGAGCGTCTGTTGCGCACCGAGCGGCCAAGCGGTGAAAGCGGTCCCACGGTGGTGTCCTTCTCGGACATGTTCGCAGCGGCGGGCACGTCGCCGTCCAAAAGCTCGTAAGGGGCTGGGGACCGGACCTTGTCAGTAAGCGAGCTTCTTGGGGGCGTGGTGAAAGCCTATCCGCAGGCGCGGGTGGTGGCGTTTGCCGACCTGTCGTCGCGGATGATCCTGGCCAGCCAGGGCAATCAGGTGGTGACCCAGGAAAACCTGGACGCCCTGTGCGAACAGGCGCGGACCAGTTTCGACGACCCGCTGTTCTCGCTGTCGGTCGAGGCGTTTGGCGAACCCCATGCCGCGATGGTTCTGGCACTGGACGGGGTGCAAGTGTACTTGCGGTCGGAAACCGAACCGGGGGATGCCCTGGTCTGCATCTGCGATCACAGCATTGACCTTGCCGGATTTGTTGCGAAAATCCGCGAAACGCTAGAGAAGATCTCGGCCGGCACATGACGGCAGCGGGACCTGGCCTGAATCGGACCGAAGATTGAACAGGGGCACTCTTCCCATCGTCGCACGCCTTCAGGCGCTGCAATCGCCCGCGCGGCTGGCGCCGGGCGGCGCGCGTGTCGTGGCGGATGTGGGGCATCCCAGTCCGTTGGCCGCTCTGCTGCGCGAGGTGAACGAGACGATGCTGGCCCGGGCGCTGACCTTCGAGTCAAGCACAGGCTGCAGCATGACGGTGGACGTGGCCGGCCGTCGCGTGTTGCGGCTGGCGGGAGTGACGGGGCTGTCGGGGGCCGAGACCTGCCTTGCGGCGCCCTCGCTGGAAGATGAACACAAGGACGAGCTGATCAAGCTGTTCCAGACCGTGGCCGCACCCCGGCATGAGTTGCGGGTCATGTCCGGGCCGGTCCGGCACGATACTGACGGGCTGAGCGTCGGGATTCCCGTGGCGCTTCTGGCTGATCTTTGTCTGATCGAACTGAACGAATTCGGCGAAGCCGAACCGGAGCCACAGCCGGAACCGGAGCCCGCCCCTGCGCCGGCCGAGGATCTTGTGCTGGAAGCGGGAGACGAGGGCTTTTTGCCCGCGCTGGCGCTGCGGATGGGACCGGCACTGGCGGCATGGCTGATCGTTGGCGGCTCGGCCGACGGCCGGACCGGCGGCGCCGAAGAGATGGTCGCGCATCTGAGCGGCTGGCTTGAGGATGAGGCCGAAGGGGTCTCGCGCCAGTTGGACATGGCCTCGCTGGTGTCGGCGGGGCCGGTCTGCATCGTGCTGGGTGCAACGCTGGTGGACGGGCACAGCATCCTGTGCGCCCGCGCCGATGGCGGCATCCTGCTGGGCGTGATCGAGGGCGATGCCTCGCACAGTCTGTTGAAAGCCTGGAACGCGGCGCGCGGCTAGCGCCGGCGCAGGCCGTCCGGGTCGAACTGGAACATCCGCTCGCGCTGCAGGGTCAGGTGGACCTTTTCCGAGACCGCAAAATCATGCTCGCCGAACAGCCGCACGGTCAGCAGCCCGTGCTGCGGGTTGCGGGCATAGACCAGCGTTTCGCCGCCCAGCTTTTCGACATGACTGACCTCGGCCGGGATTTCGCCCTGGTCGCGGCTGATCGTCAGGTGTTCCGGCCGGATACCGACCTTGCCGGGCGCAAGGCCCAGGCTGGCGGCGTCAAGGAAGTTCATCTGGGGTGAACCGATGAAACCCGCGACGAAGGTGTTCGCCGGGTCATTGTACAGCTCCATCGGGCTGCCGACCTGTTCGACCTTCCCGGCGCGCAGGACGACGATCCGGTCGGCCAGGGTCATCGCCTCGACCTGGTCGTGGGTGACGTAAATCATCGTCGCCTTCAGGTCGCGGTGCAGGCGGGCGATCTCGATCCGGGTTGCCACGCGCAGGGCGGCGTCCAGGTTCGAGAGCGGTTCGTCGAACAGGAACAGCTTCGGGGTCCGCACAATGGCGCGGCCGATGGCGACGCGCTGGCGCTGGCCGCCGGACAGCTCGGCCGGGCGCCGCTCCATCAGCGGGTCAAGGGCAAGCATCCCGGCGGCCTTGTCAGTGGCGGCGCGGATCTCGGTCTTGGGCCGACCCGCTTGTTTCAGCGCCAGGCCCATGTTGTCGCGGACGGTCAGGTGGGGGTAAAGCGCATAGCTTTGGAACACCATCGCCAGTTCGCGCTTGGCCGGGGCCACATCGTTCATCCGCTTGCCATCGACCAGGATGTCGCCGTCCGACGTATCCTCCAGCCCCGCGATCATGCGGAGAAGGGTGGACTTCCCGCAGCCCGAAGGCCCGACGAACACGCAAAACTCGCCGTCGTTCACAGTGAGGTCGACGCCCTTGATCACCTCGGTCGAGCCGAAGCTTTTGGTAACGCCCTTAAGTTCCAGCGCGCCCATGCGGCCCCCTTACAGTTTCACGGGCTTGCCGGACCGGACGCTTTCGTCGGCGGCAAGGCAGATGGCAAGCGACTGCACGGCATCTTCCATGTGCCGCGTCAGGTCGAGGTTTTCGGTGATCGCGCGGGCGACAAAGGCCTGCTCACGTTCACACAACTCCTGATGGCCGGGTTCGTCGGCCATCGACAGGTCCTGGTCGGGCTGGCCGACGCGGTGGACGCGGATCGTCTGGGTCGCGGTATGGGTAGAGTGATCGTCGGACCGCGCATTCTCGGGCATCTTGATCGACACGGCACCATTCGGGCTGACCACGTCCTTCACGAAAAAGGCGGTGTCCGACATCATCGGGCCCCAGCCCGCCTCATACCAGCCGACCGAGCCGTCATCGAACAGCACCTGGAAGTGGCCATAGTTATACATGTCGGGGGCGATTTCATCGGACAGGCGCAACCCCATGCCGCGCACCTCGACCGGCTTGGCGTCGGTGATCTGGCACATGACGTCAACATAGTGGACGCCGCAATCGACCAGCGGGCTGGTGGTCTGCATCAGGGTCTTGTGGACCTCCCAGGTCGGGCCTTTGGATTGCTGGTTCAGGTTCAGGCGGAACACATAGGGCCCGCCCAAGGCGCGCGCCTCGGCGATCAGGCGCATCCAGCTGGGGTGGTGGCGCAGGATATAGCCGACGACGACCTTCGTGCCATTGGCGCGGGCCGCATCCACCACGCGGCGGGCATCCTTGACGGTCGTGGCCAGGGGCTTTTCGACAAACACATGCGCGCCCGCCTCCATCGCGGCCACAGCATAATCGGCGTGGCTGTCGGAATAGGTAGAGATGTTCACGAGGTCCGGTTTCAACCGGGCCAAAGCGGCGTGGAAGTCCGGCTCGATCACATAGCCGTCCAACTCAGGGTCCAGCCGGGGGGTGGAGCGGTTGACCAGCCCCACCAGATCGAAGGCCGGGCTGCGGTGGTAGGCAAGGGCATGGCTGCGGCCCATGGTGCCCAGACCGGCGACAAGGGTACGGATCATTTTACGGCTCCGGCAGTGATCCCGCGGATCAGTTGGCGCGAGAAGATCAGGTAAAGGACAAGGACCGGCACGATGGCCAGCGACAGCGCGGCCAGGACAGCGTTCCAGTTGGTGACGAATTGCCCGATGAACACCTGCGCGCCCAGGGTGACGGTCTTGGTATGCTCGGCCGGGGCCAGGATCAGCGGGAACCACAGGTCGTTCCAGATCGGAATCATGGTAAAGACCGCGACGGTGGCCATGGCCGGGCGCACCAGCGGCAGGACCAGGGTGAAGAAGATGCGATACTCGGACAACCCGTCGATCCGGCCGGCGTTCTTCAGGTCATGCGAGACCGATTTCATGAACTCGGCCAGGATAAAGACGGCCAAGGGCAGCCCCTGGGCGGTATAGACCAGGATCAGCGCGGTCAGGGTGTTCACCAGGCCCGAGGCAACCATCAACTCCAGGATCGCGACGGTGCCGAGGCGGATCGGGATCATGATGCCAAGCGCCAGGTACAGACCCATCAGCGTGTTGCCCCGGAAGCGGTATTCCGACAGCGCGAAGGCCGCCATTGCGCCGAACAGCAGGACGAAAAACAGGCTGGCGCAGGTGACGATCAGGCTGTTCTGGAAATACAGGAAGAAGTCGCCCTGTTTCAGCACCGTCTCATAGCCCACCCAGTCAAAGTTGCCGGGCACGGGCAGGGCCAGGGGATCGGCGAAGATCGCCTTGCGCGATTTGAAGCTGTTGATCACGATCACAAAGACCGGGAACAGGGCGATCAGCGTATAGGTCAGCAGCACGGCATGGGCTGCGATGGTCCGTCCGGTGGAAGCTCGCGCGCTCATCAGAACTGATACCTCCGCAGACGGGTCTGGATGCCGAACAGATAGATGCAGACGCCGACCAGGATGATCCCGAACATCGCCCCCGCGATGGCGCTGCCCATGTAGGGGTCGCCCAGTTGCAGCTGGAAGCCAAAGAAGGTGCGGTACAGGAAGGTGCCCAGGATGTCGGTGCTGAAGTCCGGCCCGGCCAGCGCCCCCTGCGCAACGTAGATCAGGTCGAAGGCGTTGAAATTGCCGACGAAGGTCAGGATCGAGATGATCCCGATCGCGGGCAGGATCAGCGGCAGCTTGATCTTCCAGAACTGCGACCAGCCGGTGATGCCATCCATCTCGGCGGCCTCGATCACCTCATCGGGGATACTCAGGAGGGCGGCATAGATCAGCATCATGGGGATGCCGACGAACTGCCAGACCGAGACGAGGGCGAGGGTGGTCAGCGCATATTCCTCTTTCCCCAGCCAGGGGGCGAACAGGGATTTCAGGCCGACCGCGTCCAGCATCCCGGGCGCGATACCCCAGATCGGCGACAGGATCAGCTTCCAGACGAAGCCGACGATCACGAAGCTAAGGATCGTGGGGATGAAGATCGCGGTGCGGTAGAAGGCGGCCATCCGCAGGCGCGGGGTGGACAGGATCGCGGCCAGCGCGATGCCGATGGGGTTCTGGACCAGCATGTGGATCACGAAGAACCAGGTGTTGTTGCCCAAGGCGTTCCAGAAGGCGTCGGACCACAGCGCATCGCCGAACAGGGTGGCAAAGTTCTGCAAGCCCACGAAAACCCGGACACCGGCGGCGTCCTCATTCATCAGGCTTTGGGCCAGCGTCCCGAACAACGGGATGATCATCAGCGCGGTATAGACCAGCACGGCCGGGGCCAGAAACACGGCAATATGCCAACGCACGGGCTTACGCGAAGCCATGTTCGTCCCCTTTCATACTGGTGGAAATATCCCGCGGGGGGTCCGGGGGGCGCGAAGCCCCCCGGTCCGACGTCTGAGGCTTACTTCTGCGCTTCGTACCAGGAGGCCAGGCCGTCCTGCAGGCGCTTGGCCGCGTCTTCGGGCGTCTCGGTGCCCTTGATCACGTTGGCCGAAGCGTTCCAGGTCTCGTTCTCCAGGTTCGGGGTGCCGCGCGACAGGATCTGGTAGGTCGAGCGGATCGTCGGCTGGCACTTCTCACGCCAGGACACGAATTCCTGCGCCAGCGGGTCCGTCATTTCAACCGGGGTCGAGTTCAGGCTGAAGAAGCCGGGCAGCGCGTTCGCGTACAACGTCGCGAATTCCGGCGAGCCGACCCATTCCAGGAAGGTCTTTGCAGCCTCGGCATTCGGCGATTTCGCGTTCATGCCGATCGCGATGTCGGTGTGGTCCGAGATATAGCAGGTGTCCCCGGCAGCCGCGACCGGCGGCGGGAAGGCGCCCATCTTGAAGGTGGCCTGGGTGTTGAAGCCCGAGATCTCCCACGATCCGGCCGGATAGATCGCGGCGCGGCCCAGGGTGAACAGGTTCTGGCTGTCGGGATAGGTCTGCGCCTCGAACCCGTCGCCAAGATAGTCCTTCCACTTCGCAAGCTCACGATAGGGGGCGACCCAGGCGTCGTCGGTCAGCTTCTGCTCGCCCTTGATCAGGGCAAGGCGGCCCTCTTCGCCCTTCCAGTAGGTCGGCCCGATGTTCTGATAGCCCATCGTGGCGGCTTCCCACTGGTCATTGGTGCCCATCGCCATCGGGATATAGGTGCCGTCGGCCTTGATCTTGTCCAGCGCGGCGTAGAATTCCGCGTTCGTGGTGGGGACGGCGATGCCCAGCGCCTCGAACGCGTCGGCGTTGTAGATGAAGCCGTGGATCACGGATGCCATCGGCACGCAGAAAGTGGCTGCGCCGTCGTCGGTCTGCCAGGCGGATTTCGCGACCGGCGAGAAGTTGGCCATCGCGCCCAGGCTGGTCAGGTCGGCCAGGTGGCCCTGGTTGTACAGCTCAAGGCTGGCGTCGAACGGGCGGCAGGTGATCAGGTCACCGGCGGACCCGGCCTGCAGCTTGGAGTTCAGCGCGGCGTTGTATTCGGCCGGGGCGGTCGGTGCGAAAACCACCTTGATGCCCGGGTTCGCGGCCTCGAACGCCGGGATGATCGTGTCCTGCCAGATGGTCAGGTCGTCGTTGCGCCAGCTTTCGATGGTCAGCGTCACGTCTTGCGCGAAGGCGGGCCCGCCCAGCAACGTGCTGGTCAGTAGCGCCAGTTTGAGGGTCTTGGTCATTCGCAGTCTCCCTGTTGGGGCATTCGCCCGGTTGGTATTTCGTCAGCTTTTCATCGCGCGGGCAAGACTGCCCTCTGCCGCAGCCAGCCGCGCCTGCGCCGCGTCGGGGGCCGCGCCCTGAGCCACCAGGACGGCCGGCTTCACCGCGCCCTGGGTCCGGTTCAGGGCGATCCGGGCGATGCCGGTGTCAACTCCCGCCACGCGCGCCACGATTCGTGCCGCACGGTCGCGCAGCTTGGCATTGTCCGCGATCAAATTGACCATCATTCCGTCGTGGATGTGGCCCAGTTGCACGCCGGCCAGCACGGAAATCAGGTTCATCGCCACCTTCTGCGCCGTGGCCGCGCCAAGACGGGTCGAGCCGGCCACGATCTCGGCCCCGGTGTCCAGCAGGACCGGCACATCGGCGGCCTGCAACAGGGGCGAGTCGGGGACATTTGCGATGCCGATCACCTTCGCGCCGGCCTTGCGCGCCCCGCCGACGACCGCCAGCGTATAGGGCGTGGTGCCCGAGGCCGAGACGGCGATCACCACATCCCCCGGCCCCAGAGCGGCGCGGGTCAGGTCGGCAGCGGCAAGGGCCGGGTCATCCTCGACCCCGCCGGTCATTCTCAGAAGCGCCTCAGCGCCGCCGGCGAACAGCATCGGCGTGCGTTCGGCCGGGATGCCGAAGGTGCCCAGAAGCTCCAGGCAGTCGGCCAGCGCCATCAGGCCCGAGGAACCGGCGCCGGCATAGGCCAGCTTGCCCTGGCCGCGCAGGGCCGTGGCGGCAAGATCGGCGGCACGTTCGACGGCAGGAAGCGCCGGGCCGACAGCCGCCAGCGCGGCCTGCTGCGCCGACAGCGCGCGGGCCAGCACCTGCGCCGCAGGGGCCAGATGCAGCCCTTCGGCCAGTGGATGCAGCGCCTCGGTCGGACGGTCGGCCATGTGATTCCCCCTCTGCTTCAACAATGCCAAAATAATACCACTTGTAAAGCCTCTTGTGTTTTGCGGCTGATAAGGCGGGTTTTCAGGCGGTATAGAGATATAGCTTTCCAAATGGTCTTGTTTTGGTATTCTTTTCGCGAGAGGGATTCGCATGCACTTGTTTCTGGGCATAGATGGCGGGGGAACCGGGTGCCGCGCGGCGGTGGCGGATGCGTCCGGCCATGTCCTGGGCTTGGGTCAAGCGGGCCCGGCGAACATTGCCAGCGACCTGATCGGCGCGCGCGACAATATCCTTGCGGCCACTCGCACGGCCCTGGCTATGGCGGGGGGCGGGGATCTTGCGGGGCTGGCGGCGGGGCTGGGGCTGGCGGGCGCAAACGCGGCCGGCATGGCCGATGCGCTACGCCGCGCCCTACCCTTCGCCCGCATCCGGGTCGAGACTGACGGGATCGCTGCGGTGAAAGGCGCGTTGGGCGCGCGCGATGGAATCGTGGGCGCTTTGGGCACCGGTTCGGTCTTTGCCGCACAGGTCGGCGGGGTGATCCGGCAGATCGGGGGCTGGGGCCTGGTCCTGGGGGATGAGGGCAGCGGGGCCGGGCTGGGCCGGGCGCTGCTGCGCGAGGTGTTGCGGGCGGCCGAGGGTTTCCGCGCGCCCACGCCCCTGTTGCAGGCCGTCCTGGCCGAACATGGCGGGGTCGAGGGGGTGATCGCCTTCTCGCTTGCTGCCCGGCCGGTGGAGTTTGCGGCCCTGGCCCCGCGCATTGTTGGCGCGGACGATCCAGCGGCGCGGGACCTGCTGGCGGCGGCGGTCGAGGATGTGGCGCGGTCGATTGCCGTTCTGCAGACCAACCCGCCCCTGCCGGTGACCTGCATCGGCGGGCTGGGCGCGGTCTATGCCGAACGGCTGACGGATCGCTGGACCATAGCGCCGCCGCAGGGGTCAGCCCTGGATGGTGCGCTTATGCTGGCGCGGGAGGCGTGATGGACGGTTTGTTCTCGCCCGAAGGGTTCGCCGATGGTGCAGGACCGCTGTACCTGCAACTTCAGCGCCGGATCGCGGATGCGATGGCGCGGGGCGTGCTGCCGCCGGGCGCCAGTTTGCCGGCAGAGCGGGACATCGCAGCGATGACCGGCCTGTCCCGCGTCACCGTGCGCAAGGCGATCGAGGCGCTGGTGGCGCAGGGCGCGCTGCAACAGAAGCGCGGCTCGGGCACCTATGTCGCGCCCAAGGTCGAGCGGTTGGAACAGGCACTGTCGCTGCTGACCAGCTTTACCGAGGATATGTCGCGGCGCGGCAAATCGGTGGAATCCTTCTGGATCAGCCGCAGCGTGCAGGCACCGACACCGGAAGAGGTAATGGCCCTTGGCCTTGGCGCCGGCGACCGCGTGGCCCGGCTGGAGCGCGTTCGGCGGTCAGACGGCATCCCGCTGGCGATCGAACGCGCCTCGCTGCCGACCGCGATCCTGCCCGATCCGGGGGCGGTTGGACCCTCGCTTTACGCCTATCTGGAGCAGCACGGTCTGCGCCCGGTGCGCGCGGTGCAACGCATCTCGGCCGCGAACCTGGGCGCACGGGATGCCGAGTTGCTGGGCGTGACCCCCGGCGCGGCGGGGCTGCGGATCGAGCGGATCGGCTACCTTGCCAGCGGCCGGGTGGTGGAGTTCACCCGCTCACTGTACCGCGGCGATGCCTATGACTTTGCCGTCGAACTGAAACTTGCGCCCGAACCCGAAAGGCCCCCGGCATGACCCAATCCCACATGGCCCGCGAAGTGGCCGAGATCCCCCAGACCGCGCGGCGGTTCCTGTCGCAGTCGGCCGGGGCGGTGGCAAAGGCGGCGGCGGCGATGCGGGCGGCCGATCCTGATCTGATCGTGACCGTGGCGCGGGGCTCGTCGGACCATGCGGCGACCTATCTGAAATACGCGGTAGAGTTGCAGGCGGGGGTGCCCGTCGCCTCGGTCGGGCCGTCCATCGCCTCGATCTATCGGCGGCCGCTGAAGATGGGGCGGGCCGCATGCATCGGGATCTCGCAGTCGGGCCAAAGCCCCGACACAGTGGACATGATGCGCGCGGCCGGTGCGGGCGGGGCGCTGACGCTGGCGATCACCAACCATGCCGACAGCCCGCTGGCCCAGGCCTCGGCCCATGCGCTGCCCTTGCAGGCGGGGGTAGAGCAAAGCGTGGCGGCGACAAAGACTTTTGTCACCTCGGTCCTGGCCGGGCTGGCGCTGCTGGCCGAATGGCAAGAGGACGAGGGGCTGCGTCACGCCGTGGCGGGCTTGCCCGAGGCGTTCGACAAGGCGCTGGCGGTGGACTGGTCGCCCCTGGCCGCGCGGCTGTCGCGGGCGCAGTCGCTGTATGTGCTGGGCCGTGGCCCGGCCTTCGCCATCGCCAACGAGGCGGCGCTGAAGTTCAAGGAAACCTGCGGGCTGCACGCCGAAAGCTTCTCGGCGGCGGAAGTGTTGCACGGGCCCAGCGCCATCGTGCAGGCGCAGTTCCCGGTCCTGGCCCTGGGGGTCGAGGACGCCGCCCTGCCCCGCCTGGCCGAGACCGCCGCCCGTCTGGTGGCGCAGGGGGCGGATGTGTTCCTGACCGGGGCCGAGGTGGCCGGGGCGGTCACCCTGCCCTCGGTCCGCGACCTGCATCCTTTGTGCGCGCCTTTGGTCCTGGCGGTGTCCTTCTACGGCTTCATCGAGGGGCTGGCGCGCCGCCGTGGCTTTGACCCGGACGTGCCGCCCCATCTGCGCAAGGTGACCCAGACGGTATGACAGCCCAGGTTTTCATCGGCGCGCGGGTGTTTGACGGCCTGCAGTTCGGGCCCGGTCCCTTGCGGGTTGCGGATGGTGTCGTCACGGGCCCGGGAGAGGGGTCCGCAGTGCGGCTGGACGGCGGCCTGCTGGTGCCCGGCTTTCTGGACCTGCAGGTCAACGGCGCGGGCGGGCGGATGGTGGACGGCACCTGCACCGCCGATTGGCTGGCCGAGATGTGCGCTGTCCACGCCCGGCTGGGCGCGACCGGCATCCTGCCGACGCTGATCACCGACACGGCCGAGGCCACCGCCGCCGTGATTGCCGCCGGGGCCGAGGCCGCGCGGCGGCAGGTTCCCGGCTTTCTGGGCCTGCATCTGGAGGGCCCGCACCTTGACCCCCGCCGCAAGGGGGCGCATGACCCCGCACTGATCCGGCCGATGACCGAGGACGACCTGACGCTTCTGCTAAAGGCGGCGCGGCAGTTGCCGTCGCTGATGGTGACCTTGGCGCCGTCCAGCGTGACGGCCGAGCAGATCGGACGGCTGGCCGCGGCGGGCGTGGTGGTCAGCCTGGGCCACAGCGACTGTACCCACGGTGAGGCGCAGGCGGCCATTGCGGCAGGGGCTTCGTGCGTCACGCATCTCTTCAACGCGATGAGTCAGCTTGGCAACCGCGACCCCGGTCTGGTCGGCGCGGCGCTGACCGCTCCGGTCCATGCCGGGCTGATCGCCGACGGCATCCATGTGGCACCCGAGACGATCCGCATTGCCATGGCAGCCAGCGACCGGCTGTTCCTGGTCAGCGACGCGATGGCGGCGGCCGGCAGCGCGCTGACCGAGTTCACCCTGAACGGCCGCCGCATCCTGCGCCGCGACGGTCGCCTGACGCTGGAGGACGGGACCCTGGCCGGGGCCGACCTGACCCTGCCGCAGGCGGTGACGGTGATGCTGCGTCTGGGCACCCCGCCCGAGGTGGCGCTGGCCATGGCAACCTCGCGCCCTGCAGCCTGCCTGCGGCGCGGGGACAGCCTGGGGCGGCTGCTGCCGGGTCGAGCGGCGGACATGCTGCATCTGGCCGACGACGGCCGCCTTCTGGCCGTCTGGCGCGGCGGAGAGCGGCTGGCCTGAATGTGTCAGGGCCGTGGCCTTTGGCTAAAACTGCACCGGTTAAGCGGCCGTAAACGCTCACCTGCTATCCCTGATCCCGGGTAGACTTTGGGTGAATGTGGGATGGCAGCGCCAGGCAATGCCGCGCCGGTCATCATCAAACGGAAGAAGGTCGTCGCGGGTGGCGGCCATCATGGCGGGGCCTGGAAAGTGGCCTACGCCGACTTTGTGACCGCCATGATGGCGTTCTTCCTGTTGATGTGGCTGTTGAACGCGACGACTGAAAAGCAACGCAAGGGGATCTCGGATTACTTCAATCCGACGATCCCGGTGAACCGCATCTCGGGCGGGGGCGACGGCGCCTTTGGCGGCGACAGCGTCTTTGCCGAGGAAACCATGGCCCATACCGGGACCGGGGCGATGGACCGCAAGGTCGCTGCCGCCTCGGCCGATGCGGACGGCGAAAGCGATGGCGAAGGCAAGGGTGGCAACGGCCAGGCAGAGTCGGACCTGGAGGATGTCGAAAAGGCGCTGCTTGCCCGTGGTGGCGAAAGCAACACGATGGAGCAGCTTTTGCGCCATGTGGTCACCCGCGTGACCGATGAGGGCCTGGTGATCGAGATCTTCGACCTGCCCGACGCGCCGCTGTTCGACGGCGAAACCGCGCAGCCAACCCCGGTCACCAAGGCCATAGCCGGCCTTCTGGCCGAGGTGCTGGGCCTGACCACCAACGAGATCGCGGTGAATGGCCACTTGCGTGCCATGCCGGTGATGCTGGTGGACAACCCGGTCTGGGACCTGTCCTCGGACCGCGCGCAGGCCACCCGTGCCGTGCTGGAGGCGGCGGGCATCGACCCTGCGCGGATGCAGCGGGTTTCAGGCTATGCCGACCGCAAGCCGGCGGTGACGGAACCGGCCCATCTGCGCAACAACCGCATCGAGGTGATCCTGCTGCGCCGAAACCGCTGAATAGGTCGAATTTTATCCGTTAGGCCGCTGTTAAGTGCCGGTGATGCAGTTTCGGTCCCATCAGGGTCCGAAGCAGCAGAAAGGCGCTTTCCCAATGACGATTTCCTCCTCGCTTTCGGCGGGCGTGGCCGGCCTGAATGCCAATGCGACGAAGCTTGCGTCGATCTCCGACAACATCGCGAACTCTGGCACTTACGGCTACAAGCGCGCATCGACGGAATTCGCCAATATGGTCATCACCTCGGCCCGGGGGTCGGGGACCTATTCGGCAGGCGGTGTCCGCGCCACCACCGTCCGCCTGATCGAGGAGCGGGGCGATCTGATCGGCACCGGCAACGCGCTGGACATCGCCATCGCCGGCCGCGGGATGCTGCCCG
Source organism: Tabrizicola aquatica (assembly GCF_002900975.1). Taxonomy (GTDB): domain Bacteria; phylum Pseudomonadota; class Alphaproteobacteria; order Rhodobacterales; family Rhodobacteraceae; genus Tabrizicola; species Tabrizicola aquatica. Next base: position 291,673 of record NZ_PJON01000002.1, read on the forward strand.
TGATCAACGAGGTGTCGCTGGGCAACGCCTTGTCCGACACGCCGATGCTGATGACCCGGACCGGGGGGTTCCGCACCGATGCCGATGGCATCCTGAAGACGGACTCGGGCCTGGTGCTGCTGGGCTGGCCGGCCGATGCCGACGGCACGATCCCGTCCTTCGCGCGCGACACGCTCTCCAGCCTGGTGCCGATCGTGATCAACGCCAACCAGACGGCGGGCGACCCCACCACCATGATGAACCTGGGCGTGAACCTGCCCGCAACCTATACGCTGGCCGGCAATACCGCCGTGCCGCCGCCCCTGTCGGTGGAATACTTCGGCAACCTTGGCACGTCCGAAACGCTGGAGGTGACGTTCACCCCGATCGTGCCCGCCACCGGCTCGTCCAACCAGTGGCGGATGGAGATCCGCGATTCCGCCTCGGGCGGGGCGCTGATCGGGGAGTACGAACTGACCTTCGACGATTCGCGGGGCGCTGGCGGTACGCTGTCGGCAGTCACGGTGCTGTCGGGCGGGGGTTACGACCCGGCTACCGGCATGCTGTCACTGACGGTGGAAGGCGGCCCCATGACCGTCGGCATCGGCCGCTTCGGCGACCCGAACGGGCTGACCCAGCTGTCCGACAACTTTGCCCCGGTGCAGATCTCGAAGAACGGTTCGCCCGTCGGCAACCTGACCACGGTCGAGGTCGACGAAAAGGGCTATCTGAACGCCACCTATGACACCGGCTTTACGCGGCGCCTGTACCAGATCCCCATTGTCGACGTGCCGAACCCGAACGGGCTTCTGTCCTTTTCCAACCAGACCTACCAGGTCTCGCCCGAGTCGGGGTCATTCTACCTGTGGGACGCGGGCAGCGGACCGACCGGGTCGATCCAGGGCTATTCGCGCGAGGGGTCCAAGACCGATGTCGCGGCCGAACTGACCAACCTGATCCAGACCCAGCGCGCCTATTCCTCGAACGCCAAGGTCATCCAGACCGTCGACGAGATGCTGCAGGAAACCACCAACATCAAACGGTAACCGGCGATGAGTGTCACCTCTGCCCTGTCCAGTGCGCTTTCGGGCCTTTCGGCTTCGTCCCGGCGGGCCGAGATCCTGTCGTCGAACGTGGCAAACGCCTCGACCCCCGGCTATGCCCGGCGCGAGGTGGGCCTGCGCGCGGCGATTCTGGCTGGGACCGGTCAGGGCGTGTCGGTCACCGGGGTCACCCGCGACGTGGACAAGCCACTGCTGGCCGACCGGCGATTGGCGCAGGCGGGCGACGGCGAGCGGAACGCACGGGCGGCCTTTCTTTCCCGGGTCGAGAAGGCGCTTGGCACGCCCGACAGCCCCGGTTCTCTGGCCGCGCGGCTGGCCGCCTTCGACTCGGCCCTGATCGAGGCGGCGGGACGCCCCGACTCGCAGGCGAAGCTTGGCAACGTTCTGGCCACAGCAAAGAACCTGATTGCCGGGATGGCCACGGCGACTCGGGACATCCAGGCCGCACGCGCGACGACCGACCGGCAGATTGCCGACCAGGTGGGCCTGCTGAACAGCAACCTGCAGAAGGTCCATGCGCTGAACGTCGAATTGCGGTCCTTCACCGGCTCGGGCCGGGACGTGTCTGCGCTTCTGGACGAACGGCAGCGGCTGGTCGATTCCATCGCCTCGATCGTCCCGCTGCGCGAGATGGAGCAGAAGGGGAACCAGATCGCCCTTTTCACCACCGGCGGCGCCCCCCTGCTGGAGGGTAACCCAGTCGAGATCGGCTTCACCTCCACCCCCACCATCACGCCCGAGATGACGCAGGCCCTGGGCGGGCTGTCCGGCATCACACTGAATGGCCGGCCCTATGACACGGCGGGCCCGGCCAGCCCGATCCTAGGCGGCTCGCTCGGTGCGCTTTTCGCTGTCCGTGACGAGCTTGCGACCGGCGCGCAAGGCAAGCTGGACGCAATGGCCCGCGACCTGGTGGAGCGTTTTGCGGACTCGGGCCTGGACACGACGCTGCCGCCGGGGGCGCCGGGGCTATTCACCGATGCCGGGGCAGGCTTCCTGGCGCTGAACGAGGTCGGACTTGCCGGCCGCCTGCAGATCAACGCCGCTGCCGATCCGGCCCAGGGCGGCGCGCTGTTCCGCCTGCGCGACGGCCTTGGCGCCGCGGTTGAGGGGCCTCCGGGCAACTCCGCTCTGCTGAACGCGCTGCACGGCGCGCTGACCGGGGCGCGGCCCCTGTCCTCGACCGGGTTCACGGCCGGAATGCGCAGCTTTGCCGCGCTGACGGCCGATATTCTGTCCGACGCCTCGACCCTGCGCCTGTCGGGCGACGTGGACCAGGCCTTCGCCTCGGCCCGACTGACCGCGCTGACGGATATCGAGGCGCAGAACGGCATCGATACCGACCAGGAGATGCAGGCTTTGCTGACAATCGAAAAGCACTATGCGGCCAATGCCCGCGTGATCCAGACGGCGGACGAAATGCTGGATATCCTGATCAGGTTGGGCACATGACCCGGCTCTCGGTAGGTGATGCCAGTCTGACCAACCTGCTTGCCCGGCAGGGCGCGCAGCTGCGCGCAGGCGTCCAGCGGGCGGCGACCGAGGTGGCGACCGGCCGGCCCACCGATGTCGGCCAGGCGCTGCGCGGAGATTTCTCGCCACTGCTTGCGGTGGACGCCAGCCTGCAGCGTCTGACGGCCTATACCCGCAACACCACCGAAGCTGCGCTGCACACGGCCACGCAACAGTCGGCGATCGGCGGCCTGTCCAGCCTGGCGGTTGACCTTGGCACCTCGCTTTTGCGGTCCAAGGACCTTGCCACCGCCGCCCAGGTGGATGTCTTTGCCACGGACGCAAGAGGCCGCCTGGCCAGTGCCATCGGTCTGCTGAACGCTCAGCCCGCAGGTCGGGCGGTTTTCGCCGGCGCCGCGACGGATACCCCGCCCTTGGGTGCGGCCGAGGCCATGCTTGATGCGCTGCAACTGGCTGTCGGCGCGGCCACCACGGCCTCCGAGGTTGCGACCCGGGTAGCGACCTGGTTCGCGGACCCGACCGGCTATGGGACCTTCTATCAAGGCGACGATCCGCTTTCCCCCGTGCCGATCAGCCCGGGAGAAACGGCAAGCCTCGGGGTCACCGCAATGGAGCCGGCGATCACGGATACCCTGGAGGGTTTTGCCCTCGCGGCGCTGCTGGATCGGGGCGTGCTGTTCGGCAACTCGCTTGAACGGGCTGATCTGGCCCAGCGGGCCGGGGAAAAGCTGCAGCGTTCGCAAGATGCCCGGATCGACCTGGCAGCGCGGATCGGCACCGTCGAAGCCCAGGTCGAGACCGCAGCCACCCGCAACGCGGCCGAGGAAACCGCATTGGGGATCCTGCGGTCCGAGGTGGGCGCGGTCGACCCCTATGAAGCTGCGACCCGGCTGGAAGAGCTGAAATCGCAGCTGGAATCGCTTTACCTCATCACCGCCCGCGTCTCGCGGCTTAGCCTGGTGGACTTCCTGCGATGATACGCCTGCTTCTTGCACTCTTCCTGACCGCCTCGACCGCCTGGGCCGAACCGATCCGGATCAAGGACCTGGTCGAGTTCGACGGAGTCCGGGGAAACGACCTGGTGGGCTATGGCCTGGTCGTAGGCCTGAACGGCACCGGCGACGGCATCCGCAACGCCCCCTTCACCGAAGAGATCATGGCCAACCTGCTGGAGCGGCTGGGCGCGAATGTCACGGGCGAGGAGTTCCGCCCAAAGAACGTGGCCGCGGTTTTTGTCACCGCCGAACTGCCGCCCTTTGCCCGCTCGGGCGGGCGGGTGGATGTGACCGTCTCCGCCATCGGCGACGCGAAAAGCCTGCTGGGCGGAACGCTGGTGATGACGCCGCTGAACGGGGCGGACGGCCAGATCTATGCCGTGGCGCAGGGTTCGATCATCGCCGGCGGCATCTCGGCCGAAGGCGACGCGGCGCGAGTCACCCAAGGCGTGCCGACGGCAGGGGTCATCCCCTCGGGCGCGCGGGTCGAGCGAGAGGTGGAGTTCGACTTCTCCGGGCTTTCGAACCTGCGGCTGGCGTTGAAGTCGGCGGATTTCACCACGGCGGAGCGGATCGAACGGGCGGTGAATGCGGAATTCGGCGCCCGGGTGGCGCTGATGCAGGATGCCGGCACCGTCGCGGTGGACATCGGCGCGACCGGGATGCGGTCGCCGGCCCATGTGCTGAGCCGGATCGAGGGGATTCTGGTCGAACCCGAGACCCGGGCGCGTGTCGTGGTGGACCAGCGATCGGGCACGATCGTGATGGGCGCGGACGTGCGGATCAGCCGGGTCGCGGTCGCGCAGGGCAACCTGACGCTGCGGGTCGAGGAAAGCCCGCTTGTCGTGCAGCCGAACCCGTTCAGCGAGGGGGAAACGTTGGTCGTCCCGCGCTCCACCGCCGGGATCGAAAAGACCGGCACCGGGCTGGCAGAGGTCCGGGGCGGCACCGATCTGGCCGAGGTTGTGGCCGGCCTGAACGCGCTGGGGGTGGCCCCACACGACATGATCGACATCCTGAAAAGCATCAACGCGGCGGGGGCCTTGCATGCGGAGTTCGTGGTCAACTAGGGGGCTGTCCACGCTGGTCGGCGATGTGGAGTTAGTGAAATCAAGGGCTTCGCGTTGCTGATTAACCTTTTGGAAAGGTGTTGGCTTGGGGTGGCGCTTGCCAGGGCACGCCCATGACAAACGCAGGCAAGGGGCCAAGAGCGGAGAGCGGAGAGCGGAAGGGCGGCTACTTTCCGCCAGCGGGACCAGAGCGGCCAGGTCCGATGGTAGGTCCGACCGGGACCAAGCTTGCGACTGTGGCGCAGCCGGATACGAGGATTGACGAGGTCGGCGCGACTGGCTGCGTCTTGGTCTCTCGCGGACCAGGAAACTTGGGCAGTCTTGGACGGCAGTGCTATCGTGATGCCAGTCAGCCCTTGCGGCGGTTGGGCGTGGCGGAGAGTCGGGCAGCGGTTTCGGCGCGGCGGGTGTGGGCTTCAGTGTTGCCTGCGGCGGCGTGCAGACGGGCAAGATGGGCGTGGGCGGCCGGCGTCGCGGCGGCGGTGGCCAGTGCGATCTGGCCCAAGGCGACGGCCCAGTCGGCATCCCCCGCCGCAAGCGCCTGGTCGGCTGCCATCGTCCACAGACGGCGCGTCGTCGGGGCGGCTACGGCCAGACGCTCGGCAAGGGCGAGGGCGGCAGCGGGGCCGTCGCTGTCGGCGCGCAGCGCGACCAGAGCGGTGGCGGACTTGTCGTCGCCGGGGTCCAAGGCCAGCGCCTGGCCAAGGGCGGTCTGGCCTGCAGCCACATCCCCCACCGCCAGGCGTGCCAGACCAAGGGCGCGGGCCTTCGCGGGATCGTCGGGGTCCAGCGCCTGGGCCGCCTCGGCCAATGGCAAGGCCCTGTCGGGATCGTCGGCCAGCGCCGCCGCCTGTGCCAGCAGGGCATCGGCGCGGACGATGCGGTCCAACCCCTCGGCCAGGCCGCGCCGGTCGCCCTGGGCGGCCAGCCATTGCGTGGCCCGGATCGCCCGTCGCTCTGCAACCGACAGGCCGGGCAGACGGTCGACCAAAGCCCAAGCCTCTACCAGGCGGCGGCGCAGGATTGGGGCGGCGGCAAGGATCGGATCGGGCTGGGCGGCCAGCTTGCGGAAGGGGGCATAGGCCGCCCGCCGCCCGCCGCGCCGCACTTCGTCGGGGACCAGCGCGGCAAGATCAGCAAGGTCGCGATGCAGGGTGACCACCTCGGGCGCCCAGATCGGGGCAGCGAAGCGGGCGGCGATCTGGTTCAGCGCGGTATCCTCGGCTGCGGCAAGGCCGGGCGGGAACCAGCCGCATAGGCCAAGCAGCCGACGGGAATAGGACTGCCCATAGGGCGAGACGATGCGGGGGTCGGCCAACGGATTGCGGGCAGCGTAGCGCAAAAGGTTGACTGACCGCGCGACCAGACCCGCGCCGGGCAGGCCGTCCACCGCCGTCGCCACCGCCTCGGCACCGGCGCGATGGTGGCGGAGGCGGCCGGCGACCCAGCCGGGTTGCGCCAGGCAATCCCCGGCAAGGAAGGCGACAAAGGGCGCACGGCTGGCGGCGACGCCGATGTTGCGCGCGGCGCCGACCCGAAGCGGCTGGTCGGTGGTGATCAGGCGGATGCGGTCGGCGACGGGGGCAAGGTCCGCCTGCACCGTGCCGCCGCCCGAGTTGACCACGACAATCTCGGCCGCCTCATCCTGCGACAGAAGGGATTGCACGGCGGGCAACAGGCCAGGCTGGCTGCAAAAGCCGATCACGATTGTGGCGAGGTCCGAGGCGGCGACCCGACCCTCGGAGATGCGCGCGCCGGGGGCCAGGGCGCGCCAGAAGGCGTCAGGAGCGGCAAGATCAGCGGTGGAGCGGACGGCTTCGGCCTGAAGCGCGGCGATCAGGGGGCTGTCGGGCAGGCGAGCGGAGAGCGCGGCAAGGTCGGGCGCGGGCTGGCCAAGGGCAAGGTGGGCGTGGGCGCGGATCAGCCGGCCGAGAAGGCCGGGGTCGTCCTGCGCCAGCGCCAAGGCGCGGGGCGCATCGCCCGCCTGCAGCGCGAACTGGGCGGCAAGGAGGGGCAGGTCACGGTCCTGCGGATCGTCGCGGGCCAGATCCTCGATCACCCAGGAGGCGGCGGCCTGGCCCCGTCGCCGGGCAGACAGGGCGGCGCGGGTGAAGCGGGTCGCCGGCGGGTCGGGTCGAATCGCCCCCAGCGCGCCGGGGTCAGGGGACCAGAGGCCATGATCTTCGACAAAGGGGGGATGGAAGCTGCGGTCGGGGGGGATCGGTTCCAGCACCATGCCACGCTCGTCCGAGAGGTAGTCATAGCCCAGCGCCTGATGCTGGCGGTCGGGGTCGGCGGCGGCATAAAGGTCGCGGCGCAGCTGGCGGCGGGCGGGGGTGGCCATGCGGAGGTGATAGACGGTGAGATGCGCCTCGCGCCGGGTGTAGCCGGCGCCGTCGCCGACCCGGGGGGCGTGCAAAAGGGCCGCGGGATCGACCTTGGCGGCCGCGATGGGGAAGAGGATCACCTTGGACTTGCCGCCCCAGGGGCCGTCAACGCGGATCAGGCCGGGGGCAAAGACCTCACGCAGGGTGAAGTTCCAGACGGTGCGGTCGCCTTCGGCCATCAGGCTGGGCAGGCGGTCGGCAAAGCCCTGTTCCAGACGCTCGTCGGGGTCGGGGGTCAGCAGCCAGTCGGCGCCCAGGTCGCGGGCAGCCTGGAACAGGCGCAGGCGGCGGGTGGGCTCGTCGGAAAGTGCCGCCTCGGCGCTGCGGTCGTCCCAGGCGACGACGCCGTGGATGCCGGGGCGGATGTTCTCGATCAGGTCGGGGACAAGATGCGCGTCGTAGCGGTAGGCGAAGGCGGCCAGCAGGCGGGGCTGGCCCGGTTCGGGGTCGCGGAACATCTGGTGGTGCAGCATGGCCGGCCCTTCCCGAAGCTGCGCCGATCCTAGCCCGCGCCCGGCCCCGCGCAAGCCGGATGGCCAGAGTTGACCCCGGGGGGTGTGGGGCGTAATCCGGTTCGGTATTCAGGAGAACACGCGTGGCCATTCATCTGCACAAAGGCGACCTTCCCGATGGGCTGACCCTGGGGCCGGTCGTGGCGATCGACACCGAGACCATGGGCCTGGACCCGCGCCGGGACCGGCTGTGCGTGGTGCAACTGTCGGACGGCAATGGCGACGCGCATCTGGTGCAGATCGCCAAGGGGCAGGAGCGCGCGCCGAACCTGGAGGCGATGCTGGCCGACCCGGCGGTGCTGAAGCTGTTTCATTATGGCCGCTTTGACGTTGCGATGCTGAAGAAGGCCTTCGGTGTGACGACCGCGCCGGTCTGGTGCACCAAGATCGCGTCCAAGCTGGTGCGGACCTTCACCGACCGGCATGGGTTGAAGTATCTGCTGGCCGACCTGGTGGGCGTCGATGTCTCGAAGCAGCAGCAGACCAGCGACTGGGGTGCCGAAGTGCTGACCGAGGCGCAGAAGGAATACGCGGCCTCGGACGTGCTGTATCTGCACGCGCTGAAGGCGGAACTGGAAGCGCGGCTGCGGCGCGAGGGGCGGCTGGACCTGGCCGAGCGTTGCTTTGCCTTCCTGCCCACGCGGGCCGAACTGGACCTTCTGGGCTGGGAAAACCTGAATGACATCTTCCTCCACTGACTTTCTGGCAACCGGCCGCCGGGTGATCCGGCGCGAGGCGGGGGCGCTTGCGACCCTGGCCGAGGTTCTGGGCGACAGTTTCGGCGCGGCGGTCGGGCTGTTGATGGCGGCCAAGGGGCGGGTCATCGTCTCGGGCATGGGGAAGTCGGGGCATATCGCGCGCAAGATCGCCGCGACCTTTGCCAGCACCGGCACCCCCGCCCATTTCGTCCACCCGGCCGAGGCCAGCCACGGCGATCTGGGCATGGTGGCCGAAGGCGACGTGCTGATCGTGCTGTCAAACTCGGGCGAGACGCCGGAACTGGCGGACCTGCTGGCCCATGCCAAGCGCTTTGGCATCCCGATGGTCGGCGTCAGCTGCCGTGAGGGGTCCACCCTGATGCGGCAGGCCGATGTCGGCATCCTGTTGCCCGAGGTGCCCGAAGCCTGCGAGACCGGGATCGTGCCGACGACCAGCACCACCATGACGTTGGCGCTGGGGGATGCGCTTGCGATTGCGCTGATGGAGCATCGGGCCTTTACCCCCGACCATTTCCGCATGTTCCACCCCGGCGGCAAGCTGGGCGCGCGGCTTTTGCGGGTGCGCGACCTGATGCATGACGAACCGCCGCTGGTGGCCGAAGATACGCCGATGGGCGAGGCGCTGGTCGAGATCAGCCGCAAGGGCTTTGGCGTCGTGGGCGTGACCGATGCGGATGGCGCGCTGGTGGGCATCATCACCGACGGCGACCTGCGGCGGCATCTGGATGGGCTTATGTCGCACACGGCGGGCGAGGTGATGACCCGCAACCCGCGCACCATCGTCACCGAGGCCCTGGCGGGCGAGGCTTTGGCCCTGATGAACGACCGCAAGATCACCTGCCTTCTGGTGACGGCCGAGGACCGCAGCCGCGCCATCGGCATCGTTCATGTCCACGACTGCCTGCGCGCCGGGGTGGCCTAGGGTGGCGGTCGACCGGCATACGCGGGTGGTGGGCTGGCTGAAGCTGGCCCTGCCGCTGGCGGCGCTGGCGATCCTGTCCACGCTGTTCCTGGTGGCCGACCGCATCGACCCCGAGGACGCCCTGCCCTATGCCGAGGTCGACGTCGAGGACCTGGCCCGCGAACCGCGGATGACCGCCCCCAGCTATGCCGGTACGACCAGCGATGGCGCCGCAGTCACCCTGACAGCCGAAGAGGCGCGGCCCGAGGCGGGCGAGGCGCCGGCCGCGGCATCGGGGCTGCGGTTGGAATTGGACACGCCTGACGGCGGCCAGACCGAGTTGCGGGCCGCAAGCGCGGTGATGGACAAGGCGGGCAAGCAGGTCGTCCTTTCCGGCGGGGTGCGGGTCACGACGAACAGCGGCTATCAACTGGATACCGCCGAAATCGTGGCCAAGCTGGACCGCACTGGTCTGGAAAGCCGGGGCGAGGTGCAGGCAACCGGCCCGGCGGGGAAGATCGTGGCCGGTGGCATGACCCTTGGTCAGGACAACCGCACCCCCGGCGCCTATGTTCTGGTTTTCACCCAAGGCGTCCGGCTGCTATACCAGCCGGGCGGCGCACGTCCGTGAGGTTCCGACGCATGGCATTTCATCGCGCATTGCTTCTGTCTGTGGTCCTGGCCGCCAGTTCGGCCCAGGCCCAGCAGGCCACGATCGCCTTTGGCGACCTGGAGCAGGATACGACCCTGCCCGTGCAGGTCACCGCCGACCAGCTGGCGGTGAACAACGCCGACGGCAGCGCGGTGTTTTCCGGCAATGTCGCTGTGACCCAGGGCGAGATGACGCTGGCCGCGGCCGAGGTCAGCGTGACCTATGGTGCCGACCAAAGCGAGATCGACCAGCTTGTCGCCAGCGGCGGGGTGACGATCACCAACCTGGCCGACAAGGCCAGCGCGGCCGAGGCGGTCTATACCATCGACACCGGCGTGATCGTGCTGACCGGGAATGTGCAACTGGCGCAGGGCGGCTCGACCATGCAAGGTCAGAAGCTGACGATCAACCTGAAGGACGGGACCGGCATCATGGAAGGCCGGGTGACCACGACCTTTGTGCCAGGCGGCAATTGATGGCAAAGCCGGAACTGACGATCACGGACGGGGCGGGCGGGCTGCAGGTCCGCAGCTTGCGCAAAAGCTACAAGAAGCGCCCGGTGATCCGCGACGTCAGTCTGGACCTGCGCCGGGGCGAGGTGGTGGCGCTTCTGGGGCCGAACGGTTCGGGCAAGACGACCTGCTTTTACTCCATCGCCGGGCTGGTGACGCCCGAGGGCGGGCAGGTTCTGATCGATGGCAAGGATGTGACCGCCCTGCCGATGTACCGCCGCGCGCGGTTGGGGATCGGCTATCTGCCGCAAGAGGTGTCGATCTTTCGCGGGTTGTCGGTCGAGGACAACATCCTGGCCGTGCTGGAAATCGCCGTCCCCGACCGTCACAAGCGGCGTGAGCGGCTGGAAGAGCTGCTAAGCGAGTTTTCGATCACCCATCTGCGGCGGACCCCGGCGCTGGCACTGTCGGGCGGTGAGCGGCGGCGGGTCGAAATCGCGCGCTGTCTGGCGGCGGACCCGAAGTATCTGCTGCTGGACGAGCCCTTTGCCGGCGTCGATCCGATCGCGGTGGGGGAAATCCGCCATTTGGTGCATGACCTGAAAAGCCGCGGGATCGGTGTGCTGATCACCGACCACAACGTCCGCGAGACGCTGGATATCGTCGATCGGGCCTATATCCTGCACGACGGCAAGGTGTTGATGAGCGGCACGACAGACGAGGTCGTGCGGGACGAGACCGTGCGCCGCGTCTATCTGGGCGAGAACTTTCGGATCATTTGAGACGAGCCATCGACTCGGTTGACAACCGGGGGTGGGCTGACGCCAAATGCCTGTAATGCGTTCGTCATTTGCCCCTGTTCGGACCCGTGCTGCCGCCAAGTCTTTCGCCGGCCGTCCTTGCGTGACGCAACGTTCTTTCCATCTCTTGTGTAGGGGATCGGCGGGTTCGGACTGACCGAACCGCGCTGGAAGCATGTGAAAGGAGAGGCCATGCGCTATCAGATCAGTGGGAAACAGATCGACGTCGGTGAGGCTCTTCAAACCCATGTGAAGGCCGAGATGGGCGAGGTGGTCGAGAAGTACGCCCAGCGTCCGACCGAATGCATCGTGGTTTTTTCCCGCGTGGCGCATGAATTTGTCTGCGAGGCGGTGATTCACCTGTCCACCGGCCTGACCGCCCAGGCCAAGGGCCACGCGACCGAGATCTACGCGGCCTTCGAAAGCGCGCGCGAGAAGATGGACAAGCAGCTGCGGCGCTATAAACGGCGGATCAGGAACCATCACAACCACCGCACGGCACCGGTTGAATTCGGCGGGGCGTCCTCGTATATCCTCGCCGCGTCCGAGGAGACCGAGGATGTGGAGGCCGACACGCTTCAGCCCGTGGTGATCGCCGAGATGGAGACGAAGATTCCTTCGATCACCGTCGGCGAGGCCGTGATGCAGCTGGAGCTTGCCGGGCATCGCATGCTGGTCTTTCGGAACGAAGGTCATGGGGGCGTGAACGTGGTGTACCGTCGCGACGACGGGAACATCGGCTGGATCGACCCGCGAAACAGCAGGTAAGGCGCCAACGTGGCGCGGGAACACAGCCCTACGATGGAACTTTCCAAGCTACTCGTGCCAGCCGCCGTCAAGGTGGTGGGGCAGTTCACCTCGAAGAAGCGGCTGTTCCAGGAGTTGGGCGAGATCGCGGCGCAGGCCTACGGGATGTCGGCGGCGGTGGCCATCGACGGCCTGCAGGAACGTGAGACCCTGGGGCCGACCGGTGTGGGGCATGGCATCGCCTTGCCCCACGCAAGGCTGGAGGATCTGAAGGGCATCGTCGGCGTGTTCGTCCGGCTGGAGAAGCCGCTGGACTATGACAGCGTCGACCGGCAGCCGGTGGACCTGGTCTTCGGCCTCTTCGCCCCCAAGGATGGCGGGGTGGACCATCTGAAGGCGCTGGCCCTGGTCAGCCGGACGATGCGGGACCAGGGGGTCGTGGCGAAGCTGCGGGCCAACAGCGACCCGGCGAAGCTGTATGCGATCCTGACCGAGGCGCGGGCGCCGCAGGCGGCCTGATCTGTCCACGGTGGACAGATGGGCGTTTGCGTTGACCTTCAAGACGTTAGCTGTTTTCATTAGGGTGGTGTTAACTTCTTGCCTGGCAGCCAGGAGGAGAAAGCCATGCTGAAACGCGCCGTTCTTGTCCTGACCCTTGCCGCCCTGCCCGCCCAGGCGCAGATGCTGGAGGTCGAGCCCTATGCCGGGTCCGAGGAACGCCAGGGCGACCGGATCGAGGAAGCCTTTGGCACAAGCCAGCGCGTGACGGGCTTCGCCGATGGCGCGGTGCTGGCCGAGCCATTCGAAGGCCGCGTGTCGCTGCGCCGCTATGAAAACCCGCCAGAGAAATCGACGCTGGAAATCCTGGAAAACTATCGGCAGGCGCTGGAGGCGGAGGGGCTGGTCATCGACTGGACCTGCACCAGCCGGAGCGAATGCGGCAACCAGAGCGATGGCGGCTGGCGCGGGCGGAACGGGATGAACCTGGGGATCGGCAGCGATGTGCGCTATCTGACCGGGACAATGACCTTTGAGGGCGCGGTGGTGCATGTCTCGGTCGGGGTCGAGACGAAGAACCACTACGTCCAGGTGCTGCAAGCCGATGCGATGGCAACCGGCCAGGTCACGGTGACGGATGCCGAAGCGATGGCCGCCGCGATTGACGCCGAAGGGCGGATCGCGCTGGACAACATCTATTTCGATTTCGGCAGCGCGCTCCTGCTGCCCGAGTCGGACGCGGCGCTGTCCGAGATCGGCCGCCTTCTGGCGGATCGCCCGGACCTTCAGGTGTATGTCGTCGGCCATACCGACAGCGTCGGCACCCTGGAGGCCAATCTGGCCCTGTCGCGCGACCGGGCACAGGCGGTCGTCACGGCGCTGGAGACCCGCTTTGCCGTCGCGGGCGGTCGCGCGGTTCCGGCCGGTGTCGGACCGCTGGCGCCGGTGGCGTCGAACGGCACGGACGCGGGGCGGGCACTGAACCGGCGGGTTGAGATCGTCGCCCGTTGAAGCGGCGGCTTAATCCCGCCAACGGGTGAAGCCAAAGCCGGTGTAGTCGCGGGCATAGGCCGCCTCGGTCGCGGTTTCCAGGCTTTCGTCCCAGATTGCGGCCAGCGCCTGCGCGGCATTGTCTGCCGGGGGTGGAGGGGGCGCGTCCACGCCAACCTCGGCCGCCAGGAAGGCCAGGGCCTGGGGCAGACGATCCTCGCGGATCACGAGGTCGAGGGGGTGGAACCCGGCGAAGCCCTGCACGATCGCGCTTTGGCTGGCCCAGTTCGGATCAACCCGGTTGCCGGTCTGGCCAAGGGTCGCAAGACGGCAATAGGTCAGGAACACCTGGAACGCCTCACGCTCGGCCTGCGGGTCGGCGAAGGGCTGGCCGGGGTCGGGCAGCCGGGCCTTGTAGGCGCGGATCAGGACGCGGCGCTGGTCGGCCAGTTGGCCCGAGACGATCTTTTCCCGAAAGGCGACATGGGCGCGCAAGAGGGGGTGGCGGACCACAGTAAAGGCGCGATGGCCGGGATGGTCGCGCTTCCACTGGCGCAGCGTGCGGTGGTCGAAACCATCGACCAACCCGCCAAGGCCCGAAAGCCAGTTGCGCACGGCGGCATCTGGGCCGGAACGGACCGGGAAAAACAGCAGCGGCGCGGCGTCGGCCGCGACCACATGCGGGATGGCGGCGGCGCGGCGCGGCTCGAACACCGGAGAGCGGGAAAGGGCGAACAGGTCGGCGCGGGCCACGGCGGCGACCAGGTCCTGCGGATTTTCCAGCTTGTCTTCCAGCGGTTCGGGGTTCTGCTTTTTCAGCGTGTCATCCACCGCCTTCAGCCGCCCTTCCACCCCAAGGAAGGCGGCAAGGCCGTTCAGCACCTCGACCGAGGCGAGGTCTTCGTAATCCAGCACAAAGGCGGTCTGGCCCAGGGTTTGCAGGGTGTTCAGAATGCGCAGCTGGAAATCCTGCGCGGCGGCCAGATGTTCGCGGAAGCTGTCCTCGTCAAAGCGGGCCTTGGCGGATTTCAGGCGTTTGGCATCGGTCAGCTTCCACTGGCCGGTCGTGCGGGCGATCTGCCAGCTGACATAGCTGTCGACCGGGTTGCGGGTCAGCACGATCTTGGCACAGGCCGGATCGGCCAGCACCAGGTCCAGCACCCGGGGGTCGTGGTCGTGAAAGAAGCGAAAGCCGGCCAGACCGGGTGTCTCGGTCCGCAGCTTGCGCAGCAGCGGTTTCGGGTTCGCCTCACGCGCGTCGAGGGTGATCCCGAAGAGTTCGGTCACGTCCTTCTTGCCGATGAAATGGGGATTGAACACCTCGCCATGGCCGGTGACGCCAGGGAGGGCGTTCAGGTTCGCCTCAAGGAAGTTCGAGCCGGTGCGCATGCCGGCCAGGATGACGAAGCTGTTGAAACGGGCGCTCATCAGGTCAGGTTCTTTTCGGCGTTGTCGAAGTTGGCGGGGAAGTCACCCATCATCACCGGGTGCATCCCCTGGTTCCGCAGATCCTGCAGGAAGGCGCCAAAGCCGCCCAGCGGCACAAGTTGCGGCATGTCGGCCGGACGGTGCTGACCGCGCGGGTTCAGGTCGTCCAAGAGTTGCAGCAAGGGCTCGGCCGGGTTCTCCACGAATTCGGCCAGGGACCAGATCCGGGTCAGCGCCTTGGTGTCGGGGTGGTCGAAGCGGGCAATGAGGTCGGATTCGATCTTTTGCAGGCGCGCCGCCTCGGCCCGGATTTCGGGGAAGGGGCGGTTCGAGCGCCAGAGCGGCACGGCGAAAGCGCCCGAGATGATGAAGGCGCGCGCGTTTGGATCGCCCGCGATGAAGCTTGCGATATCCTGCACATCGCCGGGGCCGAAGTGGAAGCACTGGGTTTCGCCCCGGGTGTTCCAGACCAGGTTGGTAAGGAAGCTGCGCGGATTATAGTCGCGCAGGCTGGCGCTGTCGGACAGGCCGCCCTTGTAGACACGCTCGTCATCGGCAAAGCGCACGCGGTCGGGGGCGAAGAGATGGCCGTGGACGCGGACACCGGCATTGCGGGTCAGCCAGGGGTGAAAGTCCTGGAACAGCTCGTCAAAGCCCTGGAACAGGCCATAGGGCCCGGCCGAGAGGTTGCCGCCCCGGCGCGCGGTGGGAAAGCGGCTTTGCATGAACAGACCGGGGCGGCCCTTGATCCGCCGCTCGACCGCCTTGGCGAACAGGCGGTTGATCTTGGCTGGGTTCGGCGCAAGGCGCGTGGGCGCGGCGGCATCGGTCAGGAAGGTGCGATACAGCAGGTCGGCCTGGGGCCATATCTTGCGGGCGACATAGGCCTCGGACTGGCGGAGAAGGTGCAGGTGGTCGTCGTAGAACACATGCGGGCGGCCCTGGAAGTCGAACTTGCACAGGGTCAGCGAGCGGCTTTCGATCTTGGTGGACACCGTGCGGACCAGGGTCTGGAAATAGCTTTCGTCGGGAATCCAGACGCGGCGGAAATAGCGGTCGTGGCGCGGCCGGTCGGGATGGGCGAGGATCGCCTGCAACGAGCGGCGGGTGAGGCACCACCACTGGCTGCCCAGATGCGGCACGATGCCGTCGGGGATGCGGCGCTGGAAGCCGATCTTGCGCTGAAGCCTGACATAGCCGTCAAACAGCCGGCGCTGCTTTTTCCACGAGAAGGGAAAGCGGAGGGTGAAACGTTCCTGGTTCAGGCCGCCGACGGTCCAGCCGACGTCGGCGGTGGTGACGCTTTCGATGAAATCGGTGTCGGGATGGGCGGCAAGGTGGGCGGCAAGCTCGGCCACGGGGCGGATCGGCAGGCAGGCGCCCGAGGCGAGAAGGACATGGGTGATGTCGGGAAAGCCGTCCAGAAGCTGGGTTGCGGCCAGGTTGGTCGCCCGAACCAGGCTAAATGTGCCCCATTCGCAGGCGATCCGGGCCGAAAAGCGGACTGCGGGAAGGTCGGCCAGGGCCGAGGCCAACCGGTCGCGGTCGCGGTCGGGCACGCGGCGATCAAGGTGGATGACCACGGGACAGCCCGCCTGGGCCCAGTGGCGTGCGACCTGGGCCGCGCGATCCAGCGCGGTGTGGCACAGCATGACGACGCCGAAGCTCACGCCCAGTTTCCTTTCGACATCAGGCCCAGGATTTCGAGCTGACGCCAGTTGATATACTTCTCGCTGCGGGGGCACCACAGGTCGCGTTCGCGGCTAAGCCCTTCCTGGTAGGCGCGGTATTCGTGGCTTTCGGCATAGTGCTGGCCACGGCGCATCTCTTCCTCGGCCTTGGCGGCGAAGGTGTCGAGGAACTTGGCGTGGAGAAGGCAGCCCGAAGGTTTCTCGCCGCCCCCGTCGTCATAGGTCAGGTTCAACCCGCGCGGCAAAAGCATGTGGGTCGAGGAGACATAGGCGTAAGAGCGACGCCACTTGACCAGGGGGATCTTGTTCAGCGCCGGCGCGCGATAGGGGTTGTCGGCAAAGAACAGGCGGGCGCGGGGGCCGCCCTGAATCCAGAGGTTCAACAGTGGCCAGCTGCGGGTGGTCGTATAGTTGCCGCTGTCGAAATACTGCGCGATCTCGAACGGATTTTGCCCCTCGTAGTAGGGCTGCTCGTGCATGGCGCCCTTGGGATACATGTCCAGCAGCATAGAGGAGAAGGCCCGGTTGCCGGCGCTGTCCAGCCAGTCGGTCAGGGCGCGCAGGGGGCGGGTTTCGCAGAACGGGTAGACCAGAAACTCGTCCACATCGACGGTCAGACACCAGTTCCCGCTGCCATATCGGCGCAGAAGGTGCATGATCCAGTCCATGCCAAAGCGCGACTGCTTGTAGCCCGCGTCGGTTTCCCACAGCGAGACGTCGGGTTGGTCGGCCAGATATTCCCGCGTGCCATCGGTCGAGCCGTTGTCGACGACCAGGAAGTGATCGACGCCAAGCTTGCGGTAGTAATCCAGGAAAAAGGGCAGCCGGACCCGTTCGTTGCGCATGGTCGAGAACAGAAGGATCGGCTGGCGCCGCAGGCCCTGCATCCGCTGGGTGACCGGAACAAGCTGCCGCCGCTTGCGAAAGGCACGCCACAGCAGGCGCTTGCGCTGCAATCGAAGGCGGTAGATCGACATCAGGCGCATGACGAACCACTCATACCCAACCACCGCGCGACATGAGGCCAAGGGCCTCAAGCTGGCGCCAGCCGGTGTAGCGGGAGGAGGCCGGCGTGTGCAACACCGGGTCCTGCGTCAGGCGGTCATAGTAGCTGGCATAGTGCGCGCCATCGGCGAAATGTTCGCCGCGCACCTTTTCCTCGGCCGAGCGTTCGACGATGCCGGGCAGGAACTTGGTGTGCAAGAGGACGCCCGAGGTCAACTCTCCGCCATCGGTGGCGTAGACCTGGTTCAGGCGCGGAGGTAGCAGCGCGTGGGTCGAGTTCACATAGGCATAGCGCCAGTGCCAGCGGACCAGCGGGATCTTGTTCAGCGTTGGCGCGCGGCGCGGGGTCTGAGCAAAGAAGGCCCGCGCCCTTGCACCGCCCTGAATCCAGAGGTTGCGCATCCGGGGCTGGACCTGGACCTGGTAGTTGCCGGCATCGAACCATTGCAGGACCTGGGCCGGGTCCTGGCCCGGCGCGTATTGGGCCTGCGAGACCGGGCCATCGGGGTAAAGGTCCACGGTCAGCGCGCCAAGGCTGGGCTGGCCCTGCCGGTCCAGCCAGTCGGTCAGGGCGGGCAGCGGTCGGGTCTGCCAATGCGGGTAGACCAGAATTTCATCGGCATCGAGCGTCAGGCACCAGTGGCCATGACCGTGGCGCATCAGAAGCCAGGTCAGCCAGTCCATCCCGAAGCGTGACGCCTTGTAGCTGGCCCCGGTCTGCCAGAGCGAAACATCGGGTTGGTCGCGCAGTAACTGCGGGGTGGCGTCGGTGCTGGCATTGTCCACGACCAGAAAGTGCCGCACGCCAAGCTTGCGGTGATGGCCCAGCAGGAACGGCAGGCGCTGCGCCTCGTTCCGCAGGCAAAGGAAGCACAGGATATCGCCGCGCCGGATTGCAGCCGTCCGGTCGGCAACCGGGGTCAACTGGCGGCGGCGGCGGAAAGCGCGGGCCAAAAGCAGGCGTCGGCGGGTGCGCAGGCGGTAGGCCTGCCACAAGGCGGCAAGGCTTACCTCGGAGTCGCGCAGGTCGCCGATTGGCCAAGCGGATGACACGCGCGCGCCAATCCTACTGAGCGGCCTTCTGCATGGCCATGAGTTCATGCAGGAAGGTCTCGAACTCGACGTTCAGGTCGGGACGGGACAGACCGAAGGCCACGGTCGCCTGCAGGAAGCCGATCTTGGACCCGCAATCGTACCGCTGGCCGCGGAAGCGCAACCCGAAGACGCCGGCCTTGGAGCCGACCTCTTCGGCGATGGCGTCGGTCAGCTGGATTTCGCCCCCGGCGCCCTGCTTCATCCGGTTCAGGTTGGTCAGCACCTTGGGCGTCAGGATATAGCGGCCGATCACCGCCAGGTTCGATGGCGCGTCCTGGGGTTGCGGCTTTTCCACCATCCCCTTGGCGCGGACGATGGACCCCATGTCCTGCCCAATATCGAGGACGCCGTAGGACGAGGTCCGCTCGGGCGCGACTTCCATCGCGGCGACCATGCAGCCGCCGGTTTCGGCGTGGGCCTCGACCATCTGTTGCAGGCAGGGGCGTTCGGCGGCGATGACGTCATCGGGCAGCAGGACGGCGAAGGGTTCGTTGCCGATCAGGCGGCGGGCGCACCAGACCGCATGGCCCAGGCCCATCGCGCGGTTCTGCCGGACATAGGCGATGGCGCCACTGTCCATGTTGGTGTCCTTTAGGATCTCCAACAGGTCGGTCTTGCCCTTCTTGCGCAGCTCGGATTCCAGTTCGGGGGAGTGGTCGAAATAGTCCTCCAGCGCCGACTTGCCGCGGGCGGTGACGAAGATGAATTCCTTGATCCCGGCGGCGCGCGCCTCGTCGATCGCGTACTGGATCAGCGGGCGGTCGACGAGAGTCATGATCTCTTTCGGGATCGACTTCGTCGCCGGAAGGAACCGCGTTCCAAGGCCAGCCACGGGAAACACGGCCTTGGTGATCTTCTTCGTTTTCATTCCCAGTCCCACTTTTGACAGTACGTGCCGACCTGCGACTCCGCTGCCTTCCCTTGCCGCCGGAATCTGACCTTATCCGGGCAGTCGCGCGGCATTATTCGAGTTTGCACCTGTCAGAATCGTGATGCACGAAGAATCTTGGTGACCGGGGTCGGTTCGCGTCGGTTTGCCGGTTATTCCGACTGATCGTTGAGCATCGCCTCGATCACCGGGACGTCGGAGGGGTTGTTCAGCTCCCAGAAGGCGCGGCCGCGGGCCTGGACCTCGACGCACAGGACCGGGCGGCCGTTTTCCAGGAAGCGCAGTTGCTCCAGCCCTTCCAGCGTTTCCAGCGGGCCGATGGGCCAGGCGGGATAGGCGGCCAGGGCAGAGGGGCGGAAGGCGTAGACGCCAACATGGTGGAACACGGGCGTGGGTTCGTCCGGGGCATAGGCGCGGCCGGTGAAGGGGATCACTTCCTTGGAGAAGTAAAGCGCCCGCCCGCCAGCACCGAACACGGCGGTCGTGCCGCCGACGCGACCGGCGCGGCGGTCGTCCAGGAAGCCCTGCACCATGCCCCCGGTGCAGCGCAGGACAGGCGTGGCGATGTCGGCCTGCGGGTCCGCGGCAAGGCCCGCGACCAGATCCTCGACAAACCAGGCCGGGGTCAGGGGGGCGTCGCCCTGCAGGTTGACGATCACGTCAAAGCCCGGCAGCTGCGTGGCCACCTCGGCGCAGCGTTCGGTGCCGTTGCGCGCGTCCGAGGAGGTCATCACCACCTCGGCCCCGAAGGCATGGGCGTGGTCGGCGATGCGGGTGTCGTCGGTGGCAACCACGACTCGGTCGATGCCCCGGACGGCCATCGCGGCCTCCCAGCTGCGGCGGATCAGGGTCTTTTCGCCGTCCGGGCCTTTCAGCGTGACCAGCGGCTTGCCGGGATAGCGGGTGCTGGCATAGCGGGCGGGAATGGCAATCAGGGTCTTCATTTCAGCACCACACCGGGGGCGAAGGCGATGAAGAACGGGTTGTCCCAGCCGGGCTTGCCATAGCCAAGCGGCTGGTGATCGTCGAAGCGCACGACCTGCCCGCCAGCGCCACGCAGGACGGCGTCACCGGCAGCAGTGTCCCATTCCATCGTGCGACCAAGGCGGGGGTAAAGATCGGCCTCCCCGGACGCCACCAGGCAGAACTTCAGGCTGGAGCCGGCCGAGGTCATGTCGCGGACGGCATAGCGCGAGATGTAATCGTCGGTCGCCTGGTCCCGGTGCGACTTTGACGCAACGACCATCAGCGCGCCGTTGTCGGGCGTGGAAACCCGAAGCGGCGTCAGCGTGCCCGGTTCGGGGCCGAAGGGGCCGGTTTCCTCGACCGACTGGCCGTCCGGCAGGGTATAGAAGAGGCGGCCCTTGGCGGGGGCATAGACGACGCCGTGGGTGGGGATGCCGTCCTGAACATAGGCGATGTTCACGGTGAAATCGCCGCGACGCTGGACGAACTCTTTCGTGCCGTCCAGGGGGTCGACGATGAAGAAGGTCGATGCGGTCAGCGCGTGCGAGGCCGCCTGTTCCTCGGTGATCAGGGTCACGTCTGGAAAGGCGGCGCGCAGGCCGGCCGAGATCACGGCATCCGCCGCCTCGTCCGCCTCGGTCACCGGAGAGGCATCGCCCTTGGCGCGAACCTCGAAATCGGGGCGGGCGTAGACCCGCATGATCGCGTCGCCCCCTTGCAGGGCCAAGCGGCGCAAAAGCGGAACGAGGGTTGCGAAATCCATGGTCTACCTGCGCGATTGATCTGGGCGTTGCGCGCCCTTATCCTTCGCGCGTAACGGAACGGCAAGGTTTGCCTGCAATTCTTGCGCAACAGGACGAAGGACTCGCATGTTCCGGCACCGCCCCCTATCGGGATCGACATTCGGCAAGGGTTTCGAAACCCTTGAGCTGATCTTTCACGCCGCCGTGCGCAACCTGCGCAAATCGAACGGCAATGCCGTGCTGGGCCTGGTGATCAACATCGTCCAGTCGCTGATCATGGTCGTGATCATGTATTTCCTGTTCGAGCTTCTGGGGATGCGCCGGATCGCCGTGCGGGGCGATTTCATGCTGTACGTGATGTCGGGCGTGTTCATGTTCATGACCCACGTCAAGGCGATCCGCGCGATCAGCGGGGCCGAGGGGCCGACCTCGCCGATGATGATGCACGGGCCGATGAATCCGATCATCTCGATCTGCGGGGCGGCCATGTCGACGCTGTACCAGCAGACGCTGTCGGCCGCGGTGATCCTGTTCTTCTATCATTCGCTGTTCAATCCGATCACCGTAGATCAGCCGGTGGGGATGCTGGGCATGTTCCTGCTGTCCTGGTTCAGCGGCGTGGGCATCGGCATGGTTCTGCTGTCGGCGCGGCCCTGGCAGCCGGAACTGGCCACGATCCTGACCACGCTGCTGATGCGGCTGAACATGGTCGCATCGGGCAAGATGCTGCTGGTGAACAACGTCCCGCCGAAGGTGCGCGCGATGTTCGACTGGAACCCGCTGTTTCACACGATCGACCAATCTCGCGGCTTCATCTTCCTGAACTATGGGCCGCGCTATACCTCGGTCGAGTATCCGTTGATCGTTGCGCTGACCTGCGTGATGATCGGCCTGATGATGGAATTCTTCACCCGGCAGCACATGTCGGCCAGTTGGAACAAACGTCGATGATCAGACTTGCAGCCCTTTTCTTGCTTCTGTCCCTGAATGTCCTTTCAGCCGAGGATTTGCCCGCGCAGTTTTCGGTCAGCGGGGTTGCGGCCGACGATGTGCTGAACATCCGCGAGGCGCCGCGCGCCGCCTCGGCCAAGATCGGCGCGTTGGGGCCCTATACGATCAATGTCGAGGTGCTGGCCCTGTCCGAGGATGGCCGCTGGGGCCGGATCGGCATGCCTGAAGGCAACGGCTGGGTTTCCATGCGCTATCTGGCCCGACAGGACGTGCAAGAGGGTGAGGTTATCCCCCGCCCCCTGTCCTGCGTCGGGACCGAGCCGTTCTGGCGGATCGGCCTGTTGCCAAGGGGCGACGAATTCGAACGGCTGGGCGAGGATCGCATCGATCTGGAACGCGGCGCCGAACGCCCCGGCGAGGACGGCTATCAGGCCGAACTTTCGGCAAGCGACGGGACGGCCTACAGCCTGGTCGTTGCGCGCGGACAGTGCAGCGATGGCATGTCCGACCGCGAATTCGGCTGGTCGGGGACGCTGTACATCGACCGGCCCGGTGGGGCCGAAACCCTGCAGGGCTGTTGCACCCTTGATCTTCGCTAGGGTCCCGTGAAAACGGCCAGTCTGACCGGCAAGGTGCTGCAAATTTGCCGCAGAAGCAGCGTCGGCACCGTTGCAGGGCCGCACACACCTGCCTATATACGCCAAGTCCGGCAAGGGGCGTGACCCAAAGCCGCAACACCCCCGACCCCGTGTGCCGACGTCTTCGGGCTCTGGGTCGGAAGATCGCCTGAACGAAAGGGATTACACATGGCCAAAGTCATCGGTATCGACCTCGGGACCACCAACTCTTGCGTTGCCATCATGGATGGTTCGCAGCCCCGCGTGATCGAAAATTCGGAAGGCGCGCGCACGACGCCTTCGATCGTCGGCTTCACGGAAAGTGAGCGTCTGGTCGGCCAGCCCGCCAAGCGCCAGGCCGTGACCAACCCGACCAACACCGTCTTCGCCGTCAAGCGCCTGATCGGCCGCCGTCTGGGCGACGCCGAGGTGGAGAAGGACAAGAAGCTTGTCCCCTACAAGATCACCGACGGCGGCAACGGCGACGCCTGGGTCGAAGTGCGGGGCGAGAAGTATTCGCCGTCGCAGGTCTCGGCCTTCATCCTGCAGAAGATGAAGGAAACTGCGGAAAGCTATCTGGGAGAGCCGGTGACGCAGGCCGTCATCACGGTTCCGGCCTATTTCAACGACGCCCAGCGTCAGGCCACCAAGGACGCCGGCAAGATCGCCGGTCTGGAAGTGCTGCGCATCATCAACGAACCCACGGCGGCAGCACTTGCCTATGGCCTGGACAAGAAGGAATCGCGCACCATCGCGGTCTATGACCTTGGCGGCGGCACCTTCGACATCACCATCCTGGAAATCGACGACGGCCTGTTCGAGGTCAAGTCCACGAACGGCGACACGTTCCTGGGCGGCGAAGACTTTGACATGCGCATCGTCCAGTACCTGGCCGATGAGTTCAAGAAAGAGCATGGCGTTGACCTGACCCTGGACAAGATGGCGCTGCAGCGTCTGAAGGAGGCCTCGGAAAAGGCCAAGATCGAGCTGTCGTCGTCCCAGCAGACCGAAATCAACCAGCCGTTCATCAGCATGGACAAGAACACCGGGCAGCCCTTGCACCTGGTGGTCAAGCTGACCCGGTCCAAGCTGGAAAGCCTGGTCGAGGACCTGATCAAGAAGTCGATCAAGCCCTGCATGGCCGCGCTGAAGGATGCCGGTGTCTCCAAGGACGACATCGACGAGGTCGTGCTGGTCGGCGGTATGACCCGCATGCCGCGCGTCGTGGAAGAAGTGACCAAGTTCTTCGGGAAAGAGCCGCACAAGGGCGTGAACCCCGACGAAGTCGTGGCGCTGGGCGCGGCCATCCAGGCCGGCGTTCTGCAGGGCGATGTCAAGGACGTGGTTCTGCTGGACGTGACGCCCCTGTCGCTGGGGATCGAGACGCTGGGTGGCGTCTTCACCCGCCTGATCGACCGCAACACGACGATCCCGACCAAGAAGTCTCAGGTCTTCTCGACCGCCGAGGACAACCAGAACGCGGTGACGATCCGCGTGTTCCAGGGCGAGCGTGAGATGGCCGCCGACAACAAGATGCTTGGCCAGTTCAACCTGGAACAGATCCCGCCCGCCCCGCGTGGCGTGCCCCAGATCGAGGTGACCTTCGACATCGACGCCAACGGCATCGTGTCGGTGAAAGCCAAGGACAAGGGCACCAACAAGGAGCAGGCGATCACGATCCAGGCCTCGGGCGGTCTGTCGGATGCGGATATCGAACAGATGATCCGCGACGCCGAGGCGAATGCCGAAGCCGACAAGGCCCGCAAGGAACTGGTCGAGACCAAGAACCAGGGCGAAAGCCTGCTGCACTCGACCAGGAAGTCCTTGGCCGAGCATGGCGACAAGGTCGACCCCTCCACCGTCGAGGCGATCGAGCTGGCGATGAGCCCGCTGGAAGACGCCCTGAAGGGTGAGGACCCCGGCAAGATCAAGGGCGCGATCCAGAACCTGACCGAAGCCGCGATGAAACTGGGCGAAGCGATCTACAAGGCCAGCCAGGCCGAAGGTGGCGACAAGGACGAGGAGCCGCGTCCGGTGGACGACGACGATATCGTCGACGCCGACTTCGAGGACCTGGGCAACAACAAGCGGAAGTAACGCCGCGTGAATCGGAAAAGGGGGCGGTCTGGGAACGGACCGCCCCCATCCGGTTCGACTTGGGGATTTTGCCGTGGCAAAGCGCGATTACTATGAAGTGCTGGGCGTCAAGAAGGGCGCCTCGGCCGAGGAATTGAAGAAGGCCTATCGCCAGAAGGCGAAAGAGTTGCACCCCGACCGCAATTCGGACAACCCGCAGGCCGAGGCCCAGTTCAAGGAAGTGAACGAGGCCTATGAGTGCCTGAAGGACGACCAGAAGAAGGCCGCCTATGACCGCTTCGGTCACGCCGCCTTTGAGGGCGGGATGGGTGGCGGGCCGCGGCCTGGCGGCTATGGCCAGCAGGGCGATTTCGCCAGCGCGTTCTCGGATGTGTTCGAGGACCTGTTCGGCGATTTTATGGGCGGCCGCGGTGGTGGCGGCGGCGGGCGGTCCCGTGCCCAGCGCGGCTCGGACCTGCGTTACAACCTGCGGGTGACGCTGGAAGAGGCCTATACCGGCGTCCAGAAGACGATCAACGTGCCGACCTCGGTCGCCTGCGACACCTGCCACGGCTCGGGCGCGGAAGGCGGGGCGGAACCCGTGACCTGCCCGACCTGTTCCGGCATGGGCAAGGTCCGGGCGCAGCAGGGCTTTTTCACGGTTGAGCGGACCTGCCCGGCCTGCAACGGCATGGGCCAGATCATCAAGAACCCCTGCCGGACCTGCGGTGGTCAGGGCCGGACGCAGAAGGAACGCAGCCTTTCGGTCAACATCCCGCAGGGGGTGGAGACGGGCACACGCATCCGGCTGGCCGGTGAAGGCGAAGCGGGGCTGCGCGGCGGGCCGTCGGGCGACCTGTACATCTTCATCGAGGTGAAGGAACACGCGCTGTTCCAGCGCGAAGGCGTGCATCTGTTCTGCCGCGTCCCGGTGTCGATGCCGACCGCTGCCCTGGGCGGCGAGGTTGAGGTGCCAACGATCGACGGCGGCCGCGCGCGGGTCAAGGTTCCGGCGGGCGCCCAGACCGGCAAGCAGATGCGGCTGCGGATGAAGGGCATGCCGGCGCTGCGCAGCGGGAATACCGGCGACATGGTGATCGAGCTTGCGGTCGAGACCCCGGTGAACCTGACCTCGCGCCAGCGCGAATTGCTGCGCGAGTTCGAGAAGCTGAGCGAGGAGAACAACCCCGAAAGCTCGTCCTTCTTCAGCAAGGTCAAGGGCTTCTGGGACGGGATGAAGGGCTAGGACGGGCGTCAGGGTGGGCAATATTGCCCACCCTACTCCTGCGCCAGGTCGTTAACCGATCCTTCACGATGTCTGGGGCAGACTGCGGCGCATGAGCCAGTCGTCGTTCCAGGACACTCCGCTGCCGCTGTTCCTTCCTCAGGGGGATGAGGATGAGGCTGCGCCGGCTGCGCTGACCGGACGGCTGCCCTCCTATATCTCGGACCACCGCCAACGCCTGCGCGACCGCTTCACGCAGGCCGGCGGCGCGGCCCTGCCGGATTACGAGCTGCTGGAACTGGTCCTGTTCCGCGCCATCCCGCGGCAGGATGTGAAACCGCTCGCCCGGTTGCTGTTGGACACGTTCGGCGATTTCAACCGGGTCATCACCGCCTCGCCCGCGCGGCTTCAGCTGCTCAAGGGCGTCGGCCCCGCCGTGGTGCTGGAGCTGAAGCTGGTCGAGGCCGCTGCCCAGCGGATGATGCGGGCCCGGGTGATCCAGAAGCCGCTTCTGTCCAGCTGGGATGCGCTGCTGGACTATTGCCACACCACCATGTCCCACCGCGAGACGGAGCAGTTCCGCGTCCTGTTCCTGGACCGCAAGAACGTGCTGATCGCGGATGAGGAGCAGGCGAAGGGCACCGTCGATCACGTCCCCGTCTACCCGCGTGAGATCGTCAAGCGGGCGCTGGAGTTGAATGCCAGCGCGCTGATCCTGGTGCACAATCACCCCTCGGGCGACCCCACACCCTCGGATGCTGACCTGTCGATGACGGCGCAGGTGCAGGATGCCTGCCAGGCGCTGGGGCTGACCCTGCACGACCACCTGATCATCGGCAAAAGCCGTGAGTTGAGCTTCCGCGCCAGCGGCTATTTGTGACGCTTGCGCCGTTCGATCTGCTTCTGGCGCCGCAACTCGTCGATCCGGGCGCGTTCGGCGCGGGCGATGGCCTGCAGTTCAGTTGAGAAGCTCAGGCGCTCTGGTCCCGCCGCAGGGCGGACCAGGGACCAGGAGGGGAAGCGGTTATAGGTTTCGTTCTGCACCAGTTCGGTCAGCGCCAGCCCGACCCCAAGCTGCGCGGCGGCCTCATGCACCGCCCAGACGACCAGCGGCCAGACCTTGGGATCGTAGTCGTCGCCCGCCATGATCCCGCCGGGCTTCAGCTTGGGATACCAGTCGGCCAGGGTCTGCCCGCCCTCCAGCCCGCTGTGGGCGAAGCCGTCGACGTAGATAAAGTCGAAATGGCCGTCCGGGAACAGGTCCACGGCCTGGGCGAAGGTCAGCCGCAAGAGGCGGTAGTTCGATTGCAGCCCCGTCGCCAGGAGCGCGGTCTTGTATTCGCGGGCGGAATGGCCGTCGCTGTAAGCGTCGACGCCGTAGAACAGCGCGAAGCGGCCGGATTGCACCATCCGGGCCGAGAAGGAGCCGGCGGCGACGCCAAGCTCGATCCCGATATTGCCGGTGGCAGGCAGGGGCGCGATGACGTCCCAGCGCGCGGTGCCGGGCAGGCGGGTGACGGGGACCCGGGGCGTCCGTTCGGCCGCTTCGGCAATGATTTCAGGGAGATGGCGCATCGGGTTCCGGGAAATGCGGGACAAGCCACAGCTCGACCCGGCGGTTCAGCTGGCGGCCGATCGCGGTTTCATCGCAGGCCATGGGGAGTGCTTCACCAAAGCCATCGACCGTCGGCAGCGCCTCGGCCGGCAGGTCCGGGGCGAGGGCGGCCAGTTCCTGGGCGACACGCTGGGCGCGTTCGATGGAAAGGGCCAGATTGGCCGGCGCCGCGCCAGAGCCGTCCGAGAAGCCGGCCAGCACCATGCGTTCGTTGCGGAAGCGGCCCGAGGCGATGAGTTGGGCGAGGTCCGCCAGATTCTCACGCGAGGTGGCGTCGAGGGTGGAGGAGCCGTCCTCGAAGCGGAAGGTCAGGGACAGGCGGTCGGCGCCGTCCATCAGGTTCACCAGGCGCTTGAGGTCGGCCAGCGTGATGTCATCGCCCGCGCCCTGGATCGCGTTGATCAGGCGCAAGCCGTCGGCGGTCATCGGCTGGCGGGTGGCGGAGCGGTCGATATAGCCCGAGGCGGCGATGATCTCTTGCGCGGCGGGGGTGCGAAGGAATTCAAGGAACTCACGCGTCAGAAGGGGCAGGCGGCGCTTGGGCGTCAAAAGCAGGACGGGCAGGGCCAGGGGATAGTCCTCGGCCTTGACGGCAAGGGGCGTGGGCAGAAGCGGGAAGCCGCAGCTGTCGGTCAGCGGGATGCGGCGGGCGGGACCGATGCTGGCGCGGCCGATGATCGCCAGCGCCCAGGGGTCACGGGCAACGGCCGCGGCAAGGGCCTGCTGGTCGGGATGCAGAACCGCCTCGGCCGCGGGGGTACCGACCCGGGCGGACAGGGCGCGCTGCATGTCGGTGTCGGGGTCCAGCGCGTGCAGGATGACGGGCATGTCTGGCCCGCCGATCTGCGCCCAGTTCGTGACCTCTCCTGCCAGAATCTGGGCGAGGCTGCTGGTCGAGATCTCGGGCGTGGGGTTGTCGGGGGCGACGATGGCGGCAAGGGCATCCAGCGCAAGGGCGTGGCTGACGAAGTCATCCTCGGGCAGGTAGGACAGCTTCAGATCTGCGGCCCCGGCCTGCAACGCGGCAGTCGCAAGGTCGGGCGCGAGGGGCTGGAAGCTGATGTCGGCCAGTTCCTGCTGCGTTTCGGGGTCGAGAAGCGCGGCGGCATAGCCCCCATCCGAGCGGTCCTGATAGATCAGCCCGCGCTTTTCGGCGAAGCTGCGGAAAAGCGGCGACAGCATGTCGGCGCCGACATCCCCGGCCCCGGTGATGCGGATCACGGCGCGGGGGGCGACAAGGTCGGGGCAGGCCGGACCCTCGCAGATCACGCCCTGACCATCGACGGTCAGCAGGCCATATGACGTCTGGATGCGGTAGAATTCGCCGTCATAGCCCTGCAACGCGCCGGAAAGGACGATCCCGCCCTCACGCGCGATAAGCGTGACGTCCTGTGCCAGCGCCGGACCGGACGTGATGCACGCAACCAGAACCGCCGCAACCCGCGCTGCGAAACCCATGAAATGCCTGTCCGGCCCTTAATTCGGAGTGGCGAGTTTCAGGTCAGGCGCAAGATTCTTCAACACCAGAATGTCGCCCGAGGTGCCACAAAGCGGAACTGCGACCGGATAGTCGCGCACCTCGACCCGGCCCGAGTGCAGGGCGAGGATCTGGGTGTTCAGCGTCCGGCCGCAGGTTTCCGGGTCGATGCGCAATTCGACCGTCAGCGAGACGTCAGTGGCGGCGGCGGGATAGGTATAAACCTCGGCCAAGAGGGGATCGGTGACCGAGGCGGTGCCCAGCGAGACGATCTTTTGGCCCAGCGGGTCGGCGGGCTGGCCGGCGCTGCCGACGAACAGGCGGTCGCCCTCGGCCACGCGGAGGTCAAAGAGGGCAGGGCTGTCCCATTGCAGGGCAAAACGGCGCAGGCCGCCAAGATCAGTGACCGGCACCTCGCCCAGAACGATGGCAGAGCCTTCAAGGTAGACCGCGACCAGCGCAGTCTGTTGCAGGGCTGGAAACTGGATATGCAGCGTGCCCTCGGCCCCGGTGCGGGCGGTGAAGGACAAGCCGGCGTGACGGATCACCACCCGCTCGGCCCGGTTGCAGGGGGCGGTGAGCGACAGGCCGATCATTGCGCCGGGCAGGGCTGTCAGGCCGAGGCTGGCAGGGCAATCGGCGGCGGGCGCGGTGTCGGCCGAGACGGACGTGATCCGGCTGAGGTCCGTGGCCTGGTCCACCAGGCCGCTGCGAAGCGAGGCGGATTTCGGGACCGAGACGGCCATCGTGGATTGCGGCGCGACCGTGTCCTTCGACGCTGTTGCGATCAGGGCGGCAGGGTCGGCTGGGCGAACGGCCTGGGCCAGATGGCCGGCCGCCAAGGCGACCGCAAGCGCAGCCGAAGCGCGCACCAAGGACCAACGAAACGCCACCGAACCCACCCCCAAACTCGAATCGCAGAACTTGAGATTAGTCACCAATACTGGCGAGTCGGTGGCAATTCTGCGGAATGTTTCCCAAAACTCCGCGGAATTAAGACAAGATTGCCCGACCGGTCAGACGACCCGCCCGTGGCAATGCTTGAACTTCTCGCCCGAACCGCAGGGGCATGGGTCGTTGCGGCCGGGATTGCCCCAGGTCGTCGGGTCGGATTCGTCGAACCCGGCCAGGGCCGATGCGGGCTGTTCGGGGGCAGCGGCGGCGGCGGTCTCGGCCGTGATGGTCGGAGCGGCAGCCGCGCCTTGCTGGGCCGCCATCATCTGGCGCAGCATCGCCTCTTGCTCTTCGCGCGTGACGGGGCGCACGCGGGAAAGCTGCTGGGTCACCGCCTCGCGCAGCGATTCAAGCAGACCTTCGAACAGCTGGAACGCCTCGGTCTTGTATTCGTTCAGCGGGTCGCGCTGGGCGTAGCCCCGGAAGTTGACCACCGAGCGCAGGTGATCCAGCCGCTGCAGGTGTTCGCGCCACTTGCTGTCGATGGCCTGCAGCAAAACCTGCTTCTCGATCGTGTTCATGGTGGACTGGCCAAACGCCTGGGCCTTTTCGGCCATCATCTTGTCAGAAGCTTCGATGATGCGGTCCTTGACGCCTTGCTGGTCGACACCTTCTTCGGCCGCCCAGTCGGCGACGGGCAGGTCCATGTTCAGCATTTCGCGGCAGGCCTCGGCCAAACCGGCGGTATCCCACTGGTCGGGATAGGATTTGGGCGGCAGGTTCAGGTCGACAAGGTCGTCGATCAGCTGGTGACGCATGTCCGCGGCGATCTCGGCGACGCTTTCGGCCTCAAGAATCTCCATGCGCTGGCCGAAGATGGCCTTGCGCTGGTCGTTCATCACGTCGTCGTATTTCAGAAGCTGCTTGCGGATGTCGAAGTTGCGGCCTTCGACCTTGGCCTGCGCCTTCTCCAGGCTTTTGTTGACCCAGGGGTGGACGATGGATTCGCCTTCCTTCATCCCCAGCTTGGACAAGATGCCGTCCAGCCGTTCAGAGCCGAAGATGCGCATCAGGTCATCTTCCAGCGACAGGAAGAAGGCCGAGCGGCCGGGGTCGCCCTGACGGCCCGAGCGGCCGCGAAGCTGGTTGTCGATGCGGCGGCTTTCGTGGCGTTCGGTGCCCAGGACGAACAGACCGCCTGCCTGCTTGACGGCCTCTTCCTCGTCCTTGTGCTCGGCTTCGATCCGGGCGCGGAGGGCGACGTGGTCGGCGTCGGGATCGGCGGCGATGGCCTCCATGATCTTGAATTCGACGTTGCCGCCCAGTTTGATGTCGGTGCCGCGGCCGGCCATGTTGGTGGCGATGGTCACCGCGCCCAGCTTGCCGGCGTCGGCGACGATCTTGGCTTCCTGTTCATGCTGGCGCGCGTTCAGCACGCTGTGCGGGATGCCCGCCTGCTTGAGCATCGCGGAAAGCTGTTCGGATTTCTCGATCGAGGTGGTACCGACCAGGATCGGCTGGCGCTTTTCATGGGCTTCCTGGATGGATTTCAGGATGCCGTCGTATTTCTCGCGCGCGGTGCGGAACACCTGGTCATGTTCGTCGATCCGGGCGACCGGGCGGTTGGTCGGAACCTCGACCACGCCAAGGCCATAGATCTCGCGGAATTCCTCGGCCTCGGTCGCGGCGGTGCCGGTCATGCCGCCCAGCTTTTCATAGAGGCGGAAGTAGTTCTGGAAGGTCACGCTGGCGTAGGTGACGTTCTCGGGCTTGATCCCGACATGCTCTTTCGCCTCGATCGCCTGGTGCAGACCGTCGGAGAGGCGGCGGCCCTTCATCATGCGGCCGGTGAATTCGTCGATCAGCGTCACCTCGCCATCGCGGACGATGTACTGCTGGTCCTTGTGGAACAGCTTGTGCGCCCGCAGGGCCTGGTTGACGTGGTGGACGATGGTGGTGCTTTCGGCGGCATACAGGCTTTGGCCTTCGGGCAGGATGCCGGCCTGGACCAGGATATCCTCGATCGCTTCGTTGCCTTCTTCGGTGAAGGTGACGTTGCGGGTCTTTTCGTCCAGCTTGTAATGCTCGGGCTGCAGCGAGGGGATCACCGCATCGACCGCCTGATACAGGGTACCGCGGTCCTGGCTGGGGCCCGAGATGATGAGGGGGGTCCGCGCCTCGTCGATCAGGATGCTGTCGACTTCGTCCACGACGGCGTAGAAGTGGCCGCGCTGGGCCATATCCTCGATCGAGGTCTTCATGTTGTCGCGCAGGTAGTCGAAGCCCAACTCGTTGTTGGTCGCATAGGTGATGTCGGCGCGGTAGGCGGCGCGCTTTTCATCTTCGGGCTGGTGCGCGTAGACGACGCCAGTGGTCATGCCCAGCTGGTGATAGATCTTGCCCATCCAGTCCGAGTCGCGCTTGGCAAGGTAGTCGTTCACCGTCACGACATGCACGCCCTTGCCGGCCAGCGCGTTCAGATAGGTGGCAAAGCTGGCGACAAGGGTTTTCCCCTCGCCCGTCCGCATTTCCGAGATATTGCCCTGGTGCAGGAAGATCGCGCCTTTCAGCTGCACGTCAAAGGCCCGCAGGCCCAGGGCACGCTTGGCGGCCTCACGGCAGTTGGCGAAGGCTTCGGGCAGCACGTCGTCCAGGCTTTCGCCGCCCTTTTGCACGCGCTTTTGCAACTCGCGCGTCTTGGCGATGATCTGCTCGTCCGAAAACGCCTGATATTCCGGTTCCAGCGCATTGATCTGCGCCACCACGGGGCGGACCGATTTCACCTTGCGGTCGTTCGGGGTGCCGAACACCTTCCGCGCGAGTGTATCTAGACCCAGCATGTTTTCTCCCAGGGGGCGACGATTGACAGCATCGTGTGGGCTGAGAGACTTGCCCGACCACTCTCCCTTCCATAGAAGGGCCAGGGAAGAGAGGCCGTGCCCCCGTTCCACGCGACTGTCGCGATGTAAGGGGAAGGGCGGTCATAGTCAACGTGGCAGGGCAAATCGCCCCGATCATGAGGTGGTGAGCATGCTGAAACGTGCGGGAATTCTGACCAGCCTGGTGCTGGCGCTGGCGGGTCCGGCCCAGGCCGAGGGCGAGACGGCCGAGACGGTGGTGGCGACGGTGAACGGCACGGCGATCACGCTGGGCCACATGATCGCGCTGCGGGAAAGCCTGCCGGAACAGTACCAGACCCTGCCGGATGACGTGCTGTTCAAGGGCATCCTGGACCAGCTGGTTCAGCAGGAAACGCTGAAGCAGGCGACCACCGACCTGTCCACCCGCGACACGGCCACGCTTGAAAACGAGCAGCGCGGCTATGTCTCGGGCGTGGCGATCCAGCGGATCGTCGAGGTCGCCGTGACGGATGAGGCGCTGCAGGCCGCCTATGACGCGCGGTTCAAGGATGCCGCACCGCAGACCGAATACAACGCGGCCCATATCCTTGTCGACACGATCGAGGAAGCGACGGCACTGAAGGCCGAACTGGCCGCCGGCGCCGATTTTGCCGAACTGGCGAAGGAACATTCCACCGACACCGGGTCCGGTGCGGCCGGCGGTGATCTGGGCTGGTTCGGGCTGGGCGCGATGGTCAAGCCGTTCGAGGACGCCGTCATCGCCGCCAAGCCGGGCGAGGTGACCGAGCCGGTTCTGTCCGACTTCGGCTATCACCTGATCCTGGTCAAGGAAACCCGCGTGGCCGAGCAGCCGACGCTGGAGATGATGCGCGACGAGTTGGCGGCCGAGGTCGAGAATGCGGCCATTGCCGCCAAGATTGACGAACTGACGAAATCCGCCACGATCACCCGCGAGGGCGAGGGTCTGGACCCGGCGCTGCTGAAGAACTCGACGCTGATCGACTGATTTCGGACCCGGGGGGCTAAGATGGCGAAGACCGACTGGAAGGCCGAGGCGAAGGCACTGAAGAAGAAGGTGCGCAAGCTGAAGGACACGCTGACCGCTGCCGCCGGCCCGGTGGCCGAGGCGGTGGGCGATGCCGTGGGCGACGTGGTCGCGGCGGCGAAGAAGGCGATGAAGCCGGTTTCGCCGCTGGCGCCGGCCAGTTTTCCGGTCCTGCCCGCGATCAAAGGCGCCGAGTTCGCGGCGGTCGAGGCCGGGGTGCGCTATCAGAACCGCAAGGACGTGATGCTGGTCCGGCTGGCGCCGGGAACGGTGATGGCGGGGGCGTTCACCCGGTCGTCGACGCGGTCGGGCTGCGTGCGCGACTGTCAGGCGAAGCTGGCGACGAAGGTTCCGGCGGGGGCCGGGGCGGCGATCATCGTGAACTCGGGCAATTCCAACGCCTTTACCGGCAAGGTTGGGGACGAGGCTGTGGCAGCCGTCACCAGCGCGGTGGCCGAGGCACTGGGGGTTCCGGCAAGCCGGGTGTTCTCCTCCTCGACCGGAGTGATTGGCGAGCCGCTGCCCTATGAGCGGATCACGGCGAAGGTCCCCGACCTGGCGGCCGCGCTGACCGAGGATGCGGTCGAGATGGCCGCGCAGGCGATCATGACGACTGACACCTTTCCCAAGGGTGCGGCCGCGACCGTGCAGGGCGAGGGCGGGGTGATCCATATCAGCGGGATCGCCAAGGGCTCGGGCATGATCGCGCCGGATATGGCGACGATGTTGGTCTACATCTTTACCGACGCCAAGATCAGCCAGACCGCCTTGCAGAAGATGGTTTCGCGCGCAGTGGGGCCGACCTTCAACTCGATCACCGTGGACAGCGATACCTCGACCTCGGACACGCTGCTGGTCGCGGCGACCGGGCAGTCCGACGCGGCCGAGGTGAAGGGCGCGGTGGCCAAGGCCTTTGAGGTGGCGCTGCAGGGCGTGATGCGCGACCTGGCGCTGCAAGTGGTGCGCGATGGTGAGGGTGCGACAAAGCTGGTGGAGGTCCGGGTGACGGGTGCCGCCAGCGACGAGGATGCGGCGAAGGTGGCGTTCAGCATTGCGAACTCGCCGCTGGTCAAGACCGCTGTCGCTGGGCAGGATCCGAACTGGGGCCGGATCGTCGCAGCGGTGGGCAAATCCGGGGCGCAGGCGGACCGGGATCGGTTGACGATCCGGTTTGGCGACATCCTGGTCGCGCAGAACGGCTGGCGGAACCCGGATTACCAGGAAGAGCTGGGCGCGACCTACATGCAGGGGCAGGAACTGCTGTTTCATGTCGACCTGGGCCTGGGCAGCGCCAAGCGCAGCGTCTGGACCTGCGACCTGACCTCGCGCTACATCGAAATCAACGCCGATTACCGATCGTGAGGACGCTGCTGGTTTCGGCCGTCGCACTGATCGACGCGGACGGCCGTGTGCTTCTGGCCCAGCGGCCCGAGGGCAAGTCGCTGGCCGGGCTTTGGGAGTTTCCGGGCGGCAAGGTAGAGCCGGGCGAGACGCCCGAGGTTGCGCTGATCCGCGAGTTGAAGGAAGAGCTGGACATCGACACCTGGACCAGTTGCCTCGCGCCGCTGACCTTTGCCAGCCATACCTATGAGGATTTCCACCTGCTGATGCCGCTGTTCGCCTGCCGGCGCTGGCAGGGCACGGTGCGTGCGACCGAGGGCCAGCAGCTCGCCTGGGTCA
Source organism: Tabrizicola aquatica (assembly GCF_002900975.1). Lineage (GTDB taxonomy): Bacteria > Pseudomonadota > Alphaproteobacteria > Rhodobacterales > Rhodobacteraceae > Tabrizicola > Tabrizicola aquatica. The sequence goes on from NZ_PJON01000002.1 coordinate 327,170, forward strand.
AGCCCAACGCGCTGCGCGACTATCCGATGCCGCCGGCGGACCTGCCGCTGATCCCGATTCTGCGCGACTGGCTATAAATTTAACTGAAATTTGCGTGACATGATCTTGGCAATCGGGTTTGCTTGCACAACCTTGTGGTGAACAGCAGCGATTCCGGGCAATCAGATGTTACGAACGATCAGGATAGGCAGCAGTATTCAGGTGCAGGGCATCATGGTCTACAGCCTGGCTGATGGGCGGATCACCGTCCGTGTGGATGGCAAGATGTTCACCGGCTATCCGATCCCGGTCGTCCGCGCCGCTTGACGACATGAAAAAGCCGGGCACCAGGCCCGGCTTTTGCGTTTCTTCGCGGAGGGATCAGTCCAGCGTGCGCTGGACTTCCTCACGCTCGAAGATCTCGATGACATCGTTCTGACGGATGTCCTCATAGTTTTCGAAGGCCATACCGCATTCCTGGCCCGAGATGACTTCCTTCACCTCGTCCTTGAAGCGCTTCAGCGTCTTGAGCGTGCCTTCGTGGATCACCACGTTGTCGCGCAGCAGGCGAACGCCAGCCGAACGGCGCGCCACGCCTTCGGTGACCAGGCAGCCAGCGACCTTGCCCACGTTCGAGACCTTGAACACCTCAAGGATGCGGGCATAGCCGATGAAATGCTCACGCACTTCGGCTTTCAGCAGGCCAGAGGCGGCCGCCTTGATGTCGTCCACCAGGTCATAGATGATCGAGTAGTAGCGCAATTCGACCCCCTTCTGGGTCGCCGAGGCGCGGGCGGTGGCGTTGGCACGGACGTTGAAGCCGATGATCGGGGCCTTGGACGCCTCGGCCAGGGCCACGTCGGTATCGGTGATCGCACCGACGCCCGAATGCAGCACGCGAACGCGAACCTCGTCGTTGCCGATCTTTTCCATCGCCTGGACGATCGCCTCGGCCGAGCCTTGAACGTCGGCCTTGATCAGGATCGGCAGTTCCGCAACGGACTGGTCGGCCTTGGCCTTGGCCATCAGCTGTTCCAGCGTGGTCGCGGCACCGGCTGCGGCGCGCTTGTCCTTGGCGGTCTTGATCCGGTAATCCGCGATCTCGCGCGCCTGGGCTTCGGTTTCGACGACGTTCAGCGTGTCACCAGCCGACGGCGTGCCGGACAGGCCCAGAACCTCGACCGGGACCGAGGGGCCGGCTTCCGCCACCGTCTCGCCCTTGTCGTTGATCAGGGCGCGGACCTTGCCCCACTGCTCGCCGACGACGAAGATGTCGCCCTTGCGCAGCGTCCCGTTCTGCACCAGCACCGTCGCGACCGGACCCCGGCCCACGTCAAGCTTGGCTTCGATCACGGCGCCCGAGGCGGCGCGGTCCGGGTTGGCCCGCAGCTCCAGAACCTCGGCCTGCAGCGAGATGGCTTCCAGCAGGTCGTCGAGACCCAGGCCGGTCTTGGCCGAGACTTCCACGTCCTGAACGTCGCCCGACATGGCTTCCACGACAATCTCGTGCTGGAGAAGGTCGGTACGCACCTTGGTCGGGTTCGCCTCGTGCTTGTCGATCTTGTTGATCGCCACGATCATCGGGACCTTGGCGGCCTTGGCGTGGTTGATCGCCTCGACCGTCTGCGGCATCACGGCGTCATCGGCCGCGACCACCAGGATCACGATGTCCGTCACCTGGGCCCCGCGCGAGCGCATGGAGGTGAAGGCCGCGTGGCCGGGCGTGTCAAGGAAGGTGACCAGCTGGCCGTTCGGCGTCTTCACCTGATAGGCGCCGATGTGCTGGGTGATCCCGCCAGCCTCGCCCGAGACGACGTTGGCCTTGCGGATCGCGTCCAGAAGCGAGGTCTTGCCGTGGTCGACGTGGCCCATGATCGTGACGATCGGCGGGCGCGACTTCAGGTCGTCGTCCTTGTCCTTGACGGTGTCGATGACCTGCTCCACGTCTGCGTCCGAGACGCGCACGGCCTTGTGGCCGAATTCCTCGATCACCAGTTCGGCGGTATCGGCGTCGATGGACTGGTTCATCGTGACCATCATGCCCATCTTCATCAGCGCCTTGACCACGTCGGCGGCGCGTTCGGCCATCCGGTTGGCAAGTTCGCTGACCACGATGGTTTCCGGCAGCTGCACGTCGCGCACCTGCTTTTCAGCCTTCTGGCCCAGACCCAGCGCCTTGGCGCGGGCCTTTTCCTGCTTGCGCTTCATCGCGGCAAGGCTGCGCTGACGCCCGCCTTCACCGGCCAGCGCGTCGCTGAGCGTCAGTTTGCCAGAGCGGCGGCCATCGTCGCCCGTGGTGCGCTTGGCACCGCGGTCGTTGCGGTCGTCCTTTTCGCGGTCGGTCTTGCGGGGTGTCGGCAGGCCAGGCTTGGCCGAGGCCGGGCCGCGGGCGTCTTCGGTCGATGCCGGAGCAGCGGGGGCCGCGCGGTCGGCGGGCTTTGCAGCAGCAGCCGGCGGCGGCAGGGTCGAGCGCGACCGCGTGCCCAGCACATCGGCGCGGCGGGCTTCGGCCGCGGCCACCTTGGCGGCAGCTTCGGCCTTGGCGGCGCGTTCCTCTTCCTCGGCCTTCAGGCGGAGGGCTTCGGCACGTTCGCGATCCTCGCGCTCTTTCGCCTCGATCTCTTCGCGGCGACGGGCGCGCTCTTCCTCGCGCTGGCGGTCTTCTTCGGCCCGGCGGACGGCATCCTCGGCCTCGCGCGCCTTGGCGGCACGCAGGGCAGCGAGACGACGCTCCATCTCGGCATCAGAGATCCCGGCGGGACGTTTCGATGGATCGCCAAGGTTCGTCGCAGCCGAAGACCCGCCAGCGCCGGGCGCCCCCGGTTTTACCGGAGTGGGCACCACAACGCGCTTGCGTTTGGTTTCGACCACGACGCTCTTGGTCCGGCCGTGGCTGAAGCTTTGCTTCACCTGTCCGGAACGGGGGGCGCCCCCAAGGCCAAGAGGTTTCTTGCCGTCAGTATCGCTCATGCGTCCTACGTATCCTTCATGGCGGTCTCGCCGCCGTCATCCCCGCCAGCCCGTGTATGCAATTGCCCACGCAGGCCAGCGAGTTTTGCCGCTTCCTCTACAACACGGGACCTGAGTCCACCAGCGGCAAGCGCGGCGTGTATCGCACGTTCGCGCCCGAATGCCAAACCGATTTCCCCAGCCGAAAGGCAGCCGATGAAGCCCTTTTCGCCATCCGGCGCGTGCAGCTTCGTCTTGCCCCGTTCCGACCCGTCACTGGCCTGGATCAGCGTCACTGCCGTTCCCTTGACCAGCCAGTCCTTCACTTTCTCATAGCCGGTGACCGCGTCACCCGCCTTGCGCGCCATCGAGAGCATTTCGATGGTCCGCTGCAGCACCAAAGCCTCGACCAGGTCGGCCAGGCCTTCGGGCACTTTGACCGGTTGCCGGGCCGCGCGAGAGAAGAGATTCTTCTTCGCCGCCTTCTCGATTTCCGCCCGGTCGGCCGAGACATAGATGCCCCGCCCCGGCAGCTTGCCCAGCACGTCGGGGACGATGTGCCCGTCGGGACCAAGGCAAAAGCGGATCAACCCCGCCTTCGGCTGGCTTTCCCCGGTCGCAATGCACTTGCGTTCCGGTTCGTCCCTGTCCTTTTCCCGGCCGCCGCGCGTCAACGCGTGTCCCCGAGGCCTGAGATCAGGCCTCGGCCTCCTCGTCTTCGGCAACCTCTTCCTCGGGTTGCTCCAGTTCCGTCGGGTCGACCCAGCCCAGCATCACGCGGGCGGTCATGATCAGGGTTTGCGCTTCCTCAAGCGACATTTCGAACTTTTCCAGAACGCCTTCGTCCTTCTTGCGCTGGCCATTTTCGGTGGTCCAGCCGCCCGCCAACTCCCAGTCGGCGCAGGTGGCGAAGTCTTCCAGGGTCTTGATCCCGTCCTTGGCCAGGGCTTCCAGCATCTGCGGGGTCAGCCCCTCGAAGTTGACCAGGCTGTCCTCGACCCCCATGGCGCGGGCGTTTTCCAGCGCCTTGGCGTTGGCCGCTTCCAGATAGTCGCGGGCCCGGGCCTGAAGTTCACCGGCGGTACCCTCGTCGAAGCCGTCGATCGACAGAAGTTCGTCGATGTCGACGTAAGCCACTTCTTCCAGGTTGGTGAACCCTTCGGAAACCAGAAGCTGGGCCATCATCTCGTCAACGTCCAGCGTGTCCATGAACAGCTTGGTGCGTTCAGCGAACTCGGCCTGGCGGCGGGCCGATTCTTCGGCCTCGGTCATGATGTCGATATCAAGGCCGGTCAGCTGGCTGGCGAGGCGCACGTTCTGGCCGCGACGGCCGATGGCGAGGCTGAGTTGCTCATCCGGGACCACGACTTCGATCTTGCCGGCCTCTTCGTCGAAAACGACCTTCGAGACTTCGGCAGGCTGCAGCGCGTTCACCAAGAACGTCGCGGTGTCTTGGTTCCACGGGATGATGTCGATCTTTTCGCCCTGCAGTTCGTTCACCACGGCCTGCACGCGGCTGCCGCGCATACCGACGCAGGCGCCGACGGGGTCGATGGAGTTGTCGTAGCTGATGACGGCGATCTTGGCGCGCGAACCGGGGTCGCGGGCGACGGCCTTGATCTCGATGATGCCGTCATAGATTTCCGGCACTTCCATCTTGAACAGTTCAGCCATGAACTGCGGGTCGGTGCGCGACAGGAAGACCTGCGGGCCGCGCGGCTCGCGGCGGACATCCTTAATGTAGCAGCGGATGCGGTCGCCGATGCGATAGGCTTCGCGGCCGATCTTCTCGTTCCGGCGCAGGATGCCTTCGCCACGGCCGATATCGACGATGACGTTGCCGTATTCCTCGCGCTTGACGGCGCCGTTGATGATCGTGCCCTTGCGGTCCTTGAATTCCTCGAACTGGCGGTCACGCTCGGCCTCACGGACCTTTTGCAGGATCACCTGCTTGGCCGATTGCGCGGCGATCCGGCCCAGGTCGACCGGGGGAACCTCGTCGATCACCTCGTCGCCAAGCTGCGGGTCGGCCAGATAGGTCTTGGCCTGCTTCACGGTCAGCTGGGCGTGGTGATTCTCGACCGCGTCATCTTCGACCACGGTGCGGACGCGGGTGAAGGAGGCGCGGCCGGTCTTGCGGTCGATCTTCACGCGGATGTCCATCTCGGCGCCGTAGCGCGACTTGGCGGCACGGGCGAGGCTGTCCTCCATCGCCTGGACCACCAGTTCCGGGTCGATCATCTTTTCGCGCGCAACGGCTTCGGCGGTCTGCAGAAGCTCCAGCTGGTTTGCGGAGGTGATTGCCATGGGTCGCTCTCCCTAGTGTTTCGTCTCGGGGGTGGGCTCGTCGTCCTCGTCCCCATCAAGTTCTTCGATCTCGTCGAACTGGCCATCCGTGGGCTCGGCCACCTTTTTCTGGCGCAGCATCTCGCTGATCAGTTCGTCGGTCAGGATCAGCTTGGCGTCGGACAGCCAGTCGAACTGCAGGCCGATGGTGACCTCTTCGCCGCCTTCCTCGATGGTGATCAGGACCTCATCGCCCTCGACCCCCGCCAGATCGCCCTTGAAGCGGCGGCGGCCGTCGATCAGTTCGGTCGTCTCGATCCGGGCGTCCCAGCCCTTCCACATCTCGAAGTCCTTGAGGCGGGTAAGCGGCCGGTCGATGCCGGGGGAGGACACCTCCAGCACATAGTTGTCCTCAAGCGGGTCTTCCACGTCCAGCACGGCCGAAACGGCGGTAGAGATGTCGCCACATTCATCCACGCCGATCCCGCCATCGGGGCGGTCGGCCATGATCTGCAACACACGGGTCTTGCCGCCCATCAGCCGCAGGCGGATGAGTTCGAATCCCAGCCCTTCGATCACCGGGCCGACGATATCGGCAAGGCGGCGGTCGATGGCGGTTTTGGCGACGAGATCGGTCATGGTATCCAGAAACAAAAAGGCGGACCCAGCGGCCCGCCCGTGACTTTCGGTAGCTTCAGGTTTGGACCCGGAAGCAGCTGTTGAAGCGCATATACGCTTGCCGACCCGAGTCTGCAAGTCCTGATGCAACCGGCAAGGGTGGTGGCGCGTTCTGGTCTGGATGTTCACATCTTTGCCCAGTCCGCGGGGGGCCGTTGCCCCGGTTCGGTCTGCCTGCAATAGTCGGCGAAAGCGCCGGAAAGGATACGATCGCCAAATGCCTGCCGCGGGAATGAAGCTGTTGCCGGGTGCCCTTGCGGTTGCGCTTGGTCTGTGGCTGTCCGGCGCAGCCGTGGCTCAGGACCGGGTAGCCCTAAGCATCGCAGGCGGGGATGAAGATCTGGAGGAGGCGGTCCGCGCCGCCTCGCGCCTTCTGGCGCTGGAGGAACAGGACGCCGTGGCCGCGCAGGACGTGCTGGCGGCCGCGCGGGCGGATTACGGTGCGATCCTTTCCGCACTTTACGGGCAGGGGCATTACTCGGGCGTCATCAGCATCCGCCTGGACGGGCGCGAGGCCGCCGAGATCCCCGCGCTGGAGGTGCCGGCGACGATTCGCAACGTGCAAGTGGTGGTGGACCCCGGTCCGCCGTTCCGCTTTGGCCGCGTGGCGCTGGGTCCGCAGGCTCCCGAGACGAAATTGCCCGAAGGCTTTCGCCCCGGCGCCACGGCCGAAAGCGGCCTGGTGACCGAGGCGGTGGAGTTGTCGATCCGCGCCTGGCGCGAAGTGGGTCATGCCAAGGCGCGCATCGCGGCCGAGGAGGTGGTGGCCGACCACGCCGACGCGCGGCTGGACGTGGCGGTGGGGGTCGCCCCCGGCCCGCGCCTGCGCTTTGGTCCGCTGGCCATCGAGGGCGAACAACGGATGCGCGAGCAGCGGGTGCGCAAGATCGCCGGCCTTCCGGTGGGCGAAACCTTCAGCGAATCCGAACTGCGCCGGGCCGAAACGCGATTGCGGCGGACGGGCATCTTCGCCTCGGCCAACCTGGTCGAGGATGACGCGATCACCGCGCCCGACCTTCTGGGCATCACCGCGCAGATCGTGGAACAGAAACCCCGCCGCTATTCGCTGGGGGCCGAGGTCGCCAGCCTGGACGGCGTGTCGCTGACCGGGTCCTGGCTCCACCGCAACCTGCTGGGCGGGGGCGAGCGTCTGCTGGTCGAGGGCGAGATCACCAATATCGGCGCCGGCACCAGCGGGGTGGACTATGCGCTTGGCGTCTCGCTGGACCGGCCGGCGACGCTGACGCCGGATACCACGGCGGGGCTGGTGCTGAACTACAGCCACCTGGACGAGGTGGATTACTTCGCCGACACGGTGGAATTCGGCCTGACCTTTTCGCACATCTTCTCGGACTCGCTGACCGGGAAGGCGGGTTTGACCTATTCCTATCAGGATGGCCGCGATCCGGGGGGCAGCTTCACCTTTCGCAACCTGTCGCTGCCGCTGGGGCTGGTCTGGGACCGGCGCGACAGCAAGACCGATGCGAAACGCGGCTTCTACATCGACGCGACGCTGAAGCCGTTCCTGGGCTTTGGCACCACCGGATCGGGCGTGCGGGCGACGCTGGACGCGCGCGGCTATCGCAGCCTGGGCGAGGCGGGGCGCTTTGTCATCGCCGCGCGGGCGCAGGCGGGGGGCATCTGGGGGCCGACCCTGCTGGAGACGCCGCGCGACCAGCTTTTCTTTTCCGGCGGCGGCGGAACGGTGCGGGGGCAACCCTACCGATCCCTGGGGATCGCGGTGACGCGGGGCTTTGGGCCAGAGTTCCTGATCGGCGGGCAGTTCTTCGCCGCGGGCTCGTTGGAGTTGCGGGCCAAGGTGACCGACCGGATCGGCGTGGTGGGCTTTGTCGATGCCGGAACCGTGGGGCTGGACGGGTTGTTTGACGGCGGGGCCGAATCGCATGCCGGCGCGGGCCTGGGGTTGCGCTATGACACCGGGATCGGACCGATCAGGCTGGACGTGGCCGCGCCGATCTCGGGCAACACGGGCGACGGGGTGCAGGTCTATATCGGCCTGGGGCAGGCGTTCTGATGCTGCGCCGGGTGCTTCTGCTGGGCCTTCTCGCCACCCCTGCCCTTGCGCAAGAGGACGACCGTGGCTACCTGACCGCCTTCCTGGAGGACAACCTGTCCGACGCCGGGCGGCAGGTGACGATCACCGGGTTCGAGGGTGCGCTATCCTCACGCGCGACGATCCAGTCGCTGACCATCGCGGACGATGCCGGCATCTGGCTGACGCTGAACGACGTGACGCTGGACTGGAGCCGCTCATCCCTGCTGTCGGGGGCGCTGGTCGTCTCGGAACTGTCGGCGGGCGAAATTCTGGTGGCGCGCGTGCCGGATACCGGCGACAGCGCGGTCCCCAGCCCAGAGGCCAGCGGCTTTCGCCTGCCGGATCTGCCGGTTTCGGTCGAGATTGGCCGGATCGCGGCCGATCGGATCGTGCTGGATGAAACGGTGCTGGGCCAGCCCGTCGAAGGCAGCCTGGAGGCCGCCGCGACGCTGATCGATGGCGAGGGCACGGCGACGCTGGACCTGTTGCGCTCAAACGGCGCCGAGGGAGAGATCCGGCTGGATGCCAGCTTTTCCAACACGTCTGGGCAGTTGTCCGTCGATTTGCGCGCCAAGGAAGCCGCAGGTGGGCTGGTCGTCACCGCGCTGAACATCCCCGATGCCCCGGCCGCCGAACTGGAGTTGACCGGCTCTGGCCCGCTGGAGGATTTCGCGGCCGACCTGCGGCTGGCAACGGATGGCGAAGAGCGGCTGGCGGGAACCATCACCCTGACCGGGGCCGAAGATGGGGCTTACCGCCTGTGGGCAGATGTGGCCGGCAACCTGGCGCCCTTGCTGCTGCCGCAATACGTGGACTTTTTCGGCAATCAGGTGGCGCTGAAGCTTGATGCCACACGCTCGGCCCTGGGCAGTCTGCGGGTGGATGCCTTGGACCTGCAGGCGCGGTCGTTGGTCCTTGAAGGCCAGATGAACCTGGCCCCGGACGGGCTGGTGGAAAGTCTGGACGTGACTGGCACGCTCGCCTCGCCCGATGGCGCGCCGGTGCTGCTGCCGCTGGGCGAGGTGCCGACGCGGCTGGACCGGGCCGAGTTCCGGCTGGCGGCGGAAAGCGGCGACCGGGCAGGCTGGCGCGGCGAGGTCACGCTGGCGGGGCTGGAGTGGAGCGACCTGCGGCTGGGCAACGCGCGGTTGGCCGGGTCGGGCCGGGTCGCGCGGACTCCGGCCGGGAACAGCCTGGGGGGCACGCTGAACCTGGCGCTGCGCGATCTTGTGCTTGCCGATCCGGGGCTGGCGGCGGCGCTGGGGCCAAAGCTTGAAGGCGCGCTGAAATTCCACCTGCTGGAGGGGGGCGATCTGCGGCTGTCCGATCTGGCGATCACCGGCACGGATTACGGGCTGGCGGGACAGTTGTCCGTCGCGGGCCTGGACGAAGGTCTGCGCACCAGCGGGCGGATCACCGTCACGGCGGCGGACCTGTCGCGATTCTCGGCCCTGGCTGGGCGGCAGATCGGTGGCAGCGGGACGATCGTGGCCGATGGCGCGGCTGGACTGCTTTCGGGCGAGATTGACGGGCGGATCGACGTGCAGGCACAGGACCTGCAACTTGGGATCGCCGCCCTGGACCGGCTGCTGACCGGGCAGGCGACGGCGGGTCTATCGCTGCTGCGGGATGAAACCGGGACCACCCTGCGCGCGTTGACGCTGGCCGCGCGCAGCCTGGCGCTGGACGCCTCGGGCACCATCGCGACCGAGGGGTCGGACTTGACCGGGCGGCTGGAGGTCGGTGACCTTGCCGATCTGGGGCCCGGGTTTGGCGGGCGCGTCAGCCTGGACGTGGGCTTTCGCGGAACGCCCGAAGCGGGGGCGCTGACGGCCGAGGGCGAGGGTCAGTCGATCCGAATCGGCAATGACGAGGTGGACAGGCTGCTGGCCGGGGCCAGCCGTCTGGGCTTTGCCGGGCAACTGCGGGACGGACGGCTGCTGATCGACCGGGCCAGCATTGCGAACCCGCAGCTTGACGCCACTGCGACGGCCGAGGGGGACAGCATCCCCCGGCGGCTGAACCTGACGGGGCGGCTGGCGGATGTCGGGCTGATCCTGTCGGATTTCAGCGGCCCGGTGACGCTGACTGGGACCGCCACCCAGGATGGCAGCGGGACTGACCTGTCGGTGGCGGTGCGGGGTCCCGGCGGGATCGACGCACGGGTCGCGGGGCGGATCGCGGCGGGCTTTGGTGCCGGTGATCTGACGATCACCGGCACCGGGCGGGCGGGGCTGGCGAACGTCATCCTGTCCCCCCGCGCCGTGGATGGTGCGGTCTCGTATGACCTGCGGCTGAACGGTCCGCTTCGGCTGGCCTCGCTCTCCGGGCGGATCACCCTGTCGGACGGGCGGGCGACCGACCCCGACCTTGGCCTGGCGCTGGAGGGCGTGCAGGCCATGGCGCAATTGGAGGGCGGGCGGGCGCAAGTATCGCTGACCGGCCGCCCCTCGACCGGGGGGCAAGTGCGGGTGGATGGGCCGGTCAGCCTGACCCCGCCCTTCCCCGCCGACCTGACCGTCGCGCTGGCCGGCGTCCGCATCTATGACCCGGAGCTTTACGACGCCATCCTTGACGGCGCGCTTACGATCAGCGGCCCGCTGCTAGGTGGGGCGCTGGTCGCCGGCAGACTTGACCTGCGCGAGGCCGAATTGCGCGTGCCTTCGACGGGGTTCACCTCGGCCGCAGCCTTGCTGGACATCCGGCACCGGAACGAACCCGCCGCCGTGCGCGACACGCGGCGGAAGGCCGGGCTTTTGAACGAAGGCGGCGGCGCGGGTGGCACGGGCAGCGAGCGGCCCTTCCGGCTGGACCTGACCATCACCGCGCCGAACCAGATCTTCCTGCGCGGCAGGGGAATTGACGCAGAACTGGGGGGCGAGATCCGGCTGACCGGCACAAGTGCGGCCGTCATCCCCTCCGGTGCTTTCCAACTGGTGCGGGGGCGGATCGACATTCTGGGCAAGCGCCTGACCCTGTCCCGCGCCGACCTGGAGCTGGAGGGCAGTTTCACCCCGCTGATCCGCATCTCGGCCAGTTCCGAGAACGACGGGATCATCAGCTATGTGAACGTGGATGGCCCGGCCGACGATCCGGTGGTGACCTTCACCTCGACCCCCGATCTGCCGCAGGAGGAAGTGCTGTCGCAGCTTTTGTTCGGCCGTGGGCTGGAGAATCTGTCGCCGTTGCAGGCGCTGCAACTGGCCAATGCGGTGGCCACGCTGGCCGGGCGCGGCGGCGAGGGGCTGGTGAACCGGCTGCGGCAGGGCTTCGGACTGGACGATCTGGACATCACCACCGCCGACGACGGCTCGACCGCGTTGCGGGCGGGGAAGTACCTGTCCGAGAACGTTTATACCGAGGTCGAGATCGGGCAGGGCGGGTCCAGCCGGATCAACCTGAACCTCGACCTGCGCGAGGGTGTGACACTGAAAGGCCGCATCGGCGAGGATGGCGAAACCGGTGTCGGCATCTTCATCGAACGGGACTATTGAAAGCAGACAGCCCGCCGGTTAGGGCGGGCTGTAGCAGGAACTTCTGGGCCGCTGGCCTTACTGCGGCTCAACCTCTTCATCATCATCGCCGCCGCAAAGCGCGACGCACAGGATGATCGGGATCAAGAGCAGCGGCAGGATGCCAGCCGAAGAGGCCGGACGCTCTTCCACAACGGGAACCTCTTCCTCGACCACAACAATTGGTCCGCCGGCAAAAGCTGCCGAGGCGAGGAGCGACGATGCAAGAACACTGGCTACGAGTTTCTTCATTCCAACCCTCCTGAAATTGGTCTTCAACGGGTCAAGGCTAACATCAACCCACGACGCAACCAAACCTGGCAACACCATTTGGGGTTGTAGAGGCCCGGAATCAGCCAAGAAATCCCTCCGGCAGACCGATTCCGTTGCATACGGGATACAGGGCGACTTCGGCGGCGGTTCGGTGGCGGACCGAATCAGTCCACCACCCGCTCAAAGTCGATGTAACCGGTCATGCCGCTGGCCCATTGCCGGGACTTGCGGATGCTGGAACCTTCGATCCAGTATTCGTTGGTCACCGTGCCTTGCGGACGCTGGCATTCCTCGGTCACGCGCGTAACAGAATGGGCACGCTCGAAAATGGTGATGCTTTCGCGGCCCTTGACGTCAACCGTGCAGTCATAGGTCCGCCGGGTGGAACTGTCGTCCTGGCCCAGGAAATAGTAGACGCGCTGGTGCGTGCCGCCGTCCCGCATCAACTGACCCACGCTGGGCACCCGTGCCGACATCAGGTCGGGGCCAAGGCCGCGGGTCTGGATCAAGACGCCGTTCTGCAAGCTGAAGGTGGTGCCATCCGTCGTGGACCAGGTCACCACAGGGCCCTTCTGGTCGGTGATCGTGACCAGCGCATCCGCCCCACGCGTCGGGATCACCGCGCGCAGGATTGGGATACCGTACTTCTCGACATCAGCGCGGGTGGGCGGCGCGGGGGCCTTGGCCTCGCCTCCGGCGCGGCGGGCGGCAACCCGGGACACGGTGGCCTTGGCCAAGGTGCCCACCGCTGCGCCCAGGGGCGAAGGTTCGGACTTTTCGCTGCCGCAAGCGGCCAGCAGGGCGAGGGCGGCGCAGGCCGCGACAAGTCTGGACATGGGCATCACCGCCAGACCCTGCCCCAATCGGGGTCAAGCGACTGGGTGTGGTATTCGCGGATCGATTCGTACAGCCGACCGTCCACATCGACCCGCGCGCCACCGTCCCCGGTTCCCGGCCGCAACGTCGCGCCAAAGCTTTGTCGGGTTTCGTTGCCAATGGCCCAGGTCAGCGGGATCGAGAAGCGGATGCCCTTGTCAAAACCACCATCGCCCAGCGTGTCGGACGGGGCATCCGTCACCGTGGCGAAAGCCCCAACGCGCCAGCCATTGGCGAACACCCGGTCGACCGAGACCGTGGCCCCCACGTCGCCCGCCAGGTACTTGCCCACATCCAGCTGACCCAGGAAGCCATTGCCAAAGTCGTAATAAGCCGAGAGATGGCCGGTCACGATATCATAGTCGTATTCGTCAAACCCAAGGCCGCCGTCGGTATCGCGCTGCTTGGTATAGTTGACCTCGACCCCCAGGGCGAGGCGGCTATCCACCGGCTTCCACAGCACCTCGCCCGAGACGCCGGCGTGCATCCGTTCCAGGTAACCGAAGGTCACGCGGGAATAGACATCCTCGGCCGGGCGGGAGAACCAGGCCAGGGTCAACTGCTCCAACGCGGGATCGCCGAACTTGCTGTAGCGCGAGCTGTCGGTGCGAACATGCGGCAGTGGAGAGCTGGACGGCTCGCCGGTCCGGTCCACGTTGCCGAACATCCGCTTGTAGACCGCGCCGGACAGCACCAGGCCGGGACGGATATCATAGCTAGCCGACAGCCGCAGGCCGACGTCGCCTTTCAGCGGCTCGCTGACCTTCAGCGCGGGCTTCAGGCTCCAGCGGAATTTCGGATACAGCCCGTCATCGCCCACCGCATTGGCCGGCACCCGGCCCGCATCGGTGATCGTCACGCGCTGGCGCAGAAGCGAGGCGTTGTCGGCCGCGTATTCAAGCTGCTCCAGATCGCTGCGACGGATCGTGACCTTGGAGGCGCCGATGCCGTTCACCACCGGCACGATCTCGAACGTCTCGACCGAGGCGGGCATCACATGGCTAAGCGCGCGCGCGGTGCGGCCGATGGCCTGCGAGCCGGCGTCGATCCGACCCGACCGGATGCGGATCTGCACAGTGCTGGCGGTATAGGCCAGGTTCTCGATCACGATGCCATCGACCGCCAGCCGCTTGGCCAGGTTCTTGCGCAGCAGTGGACCGGCATCGGCCTGGGTGACCCAGCCGCCGTCATAGGCATCCGGGTCGGCCGCACGCGCGGGGCGGGCCTTCACGGCAACCGGCGCCGCACCCATCACGCCGCCAGCGGCGCGGGTCTTGGGGTCAAGGATCAGATGGAAGGCAAAGGCGATCTCGGACCCATACAGCGAGTACAGGCCATAGCGCGCGTTCGGGCCGCGCTGGTATTCGAAGCCAAAGTTGAACGGGCTGTCGCGTTCGATCAGACCGCGGGTCTCATCCTCAAGCGTATAGTCGTCGGACGAATATTCGGCCTTGAAGGTCCACTGGTCGGTGATCTTGTATTCCACACCGGCAAAGGGTGCCGCCTCGCCACGGAACCACTGGTCGGTGTTGGGGTTGCCCGCATCCTCTTCCGACAACGGGGGACGGTCGCCGAAGAGCTCCCCCATCCCGCCATAGCTGCCCATCCGGCCCCAGCCCAGGCCGGCGGTGACCTTCAGCCGGTCGCCAAAGGTCTTGGTCGCGGCAAGATACTCCGACGCAAAGGTCCCGTCGCCGGTAAAATCCTGCAGGCCGATGGTCAGGGCAGGGACATAGGTCCCTTCCTTCAGGATCTGATAGCGCAGGTCGAAACTGCGATCCTCGAACTTCTTGCCGTCGCTGGGGAACAGCGTGTTCCAGTCGCGCCAGGTCTGGAAGCGGAACGAACCCGACAACCGCTCGGTGATCTGAAAGCTGATCGTTGCGCGGGTGATCGGGCCGACCAGCGCGGTCGAGAAGGTAAAGCGCGCGTCTTCCTGCGCATCGCCCGACGGCATGTCGATCAGGCCAGTCGTGCCGTTCAAATTCAGCGACTTTGTCATTTCCGCCAGGGCCGGCGCACCGGCAAGGGCAGTCGAAAGCACAAGAAGGGCAGACAGACGCGGCGATGACAGCATGGTTTTCACGTTCCCGGATACCTTGTCAGTCTATGCGAAGTTCAACGCCACAGGGCAAGGGCTAACCTCAGGCCGGTGGCGCAAACCCTGCATCTATGGCACGGGTGCCATGGTCAGTCGTCCTCCAGCCGCACCCGCAACTCGCGCAGGACCGAGACCAGCGCCCGCACCCGCTCAGCGCCGATCGATTGGACGACCTCGGCAATCAGGGGCACGACGGCAGCCACGGCGGAATCGCGCGCGGCCCGGCCACTGGGGCTGATCGCCACGAATTTCTGTCGGGCGTCCTCCCAATCGGGGCGGATATGAACATGGCCCGCCCATTCCAGGCGCGACAGCGTGTTGGTCATCGCCCCGCGCGTCACGTGGAAGGCCCGCGCCAGTTGCGCGGGCGTGCGTTCGTCATTGATCCGCGCCAGGTGGTTCAGCACGCTGAAATGCGACAGCTCCATCCCCCGCGGCAGGACCTTCGAGATGCGGTTGCGCGCCAGTTGGTCGGCCATGAACAACTCGCCGAACAATGCGACGGCGATATCCTCGGACTTTTCGCCACTCATGGCCCGGCGAAGTCCCGGTCGTGCGACAGCGAGGGGACGCGGCGGCGCGCCTCTTCCACCCGGGCCAGGTCCAGATCAACGAAAGTCACGCCGGGTTCGGTGCCGGCATCCGCCAGGATCTCGCCCCAGGGCGCGATGGCCAGCGAATGGCCATGCGTCCGCCGCCCCTTGCCATTCGCCTCGGGATGGAACCCGGTCTGCGCCGGGGCCAGGACAAAGCACCCCGTCTCGATCGCGCGGGCGCGCAGCAGGGTTTCCCAGTGCGCGGCCCCGGTGATGTGGTTGAAGGCGGCCGGAACCGTGATCACCTGCGCCCCACCCTGCGCCAGCCGGCGATACAGCGCGGGAAACCGGACGTCGTAGCAGACGGTCATTCCGACCCGCGCAAAAGGCGTCTCGGCCACGACGGCACGGGTTCCCGGTCTGTAACCCTCGCTTTCGCGGTAGACTTCGGTTTCCGAAACGTTGACGTCGAACATGTGAATCTTGTCATAGCGCGCGGCCACCTGCCCGTCCGGCCCGACCAGCAGGCTGCGATTGGCGAACCGCCCGTCCGCGTCATGGGTAAACAGGCCCAGCGATCCAACCAGCAGCCAGATCCCCGCCGCCTGCGCCTCGGCCCGCAGGGCGGCAAGGGTTGGGTCGTCGTCCTCTTGCCGGAAAACGCTGCGCTGGTGGGCGCGGCTGGAGGAAAGGCCGTTCGTCAGTTCAGGCGTCAGGACGAAACCCGCGCCCCCGGCGACGGCCTGGCGCACCAGATCGACCGTCACGGCCAGATTGGCCGCCGGATCATCGCTGACGTTCAACTGGACCAGCGCGGCGCGCATCAATCGGCCAGCAGAGCGTCAAGCTTGCCCGCATCATCCAGCGCATGCAGATCGTCCGATCCGCCGACATGCGTCTGGCCGATGAAAATCTGCGGCACGGTACGACGACCGTTCGCCCGCTGGACCATCGCCGAGCGCAAGGACGGATCGGCGCTGACGTCAATCTCGCGATAGGGCACGCCCTTGCGCTGCAACAGCCGCTTGGCCATGGCGCAATAACCGCAGGTGGGGGTGGTGTAGATCTCGACAGGACGCATGGGAAACCTCTTTGGCGTCCAGACTATAGGCGATCAGTCGTCTTTCGCAACGCGCGCCAGACACAAGACGTTGACCGAGCGCGCCCCCGCCGACATCAGCGCCTCGGTCGCTGCCGAGAATGTCGCGCCCGAGGTCATCACGTCATCCACCAGCAGGATATCGCGGTCGACGACCAGAGGCTGGCGCCGACGGGGGACCGAAAAGGCATCCACCAGATTGGCAAAGCGCGCGTCGCGGGTCTTGCCGTCCTGGTTGCCGGTGCTGCGATGGCGTGTCAGGGCGTCGGGACAGTGGTCCAGCCCCGCCGCCTTGGCGATGGACCGTGACAGCAGCGCCGCCTGATTGAACTTGCGCCGGATCAGCCGCAGCCAGTGCAAGGGCACGGGCACGACCAGCATCCCCGGTTGCAGGATCGGCCGTGCGGATTTCAGCATCCAGCCGCTTGCGGGGCGCGCCAGATCCATCCGGTCGCCATGTTTCAGCGCCAGCACCAGCCGGCGGCCGTTGTCGCGGTAAGCCAAGGCCGCCCTGCCCCGGTCCCAGGGCCGGGCGATGGTCATGCAGTCGTCGCAATGCGCGGTCTCATCCGCCTCGCCCCCTGGCAAGGCAATGCCGCATCGGTCGCAGACCAGTCCCGCGATGAAGGGCGTCTCGCGCCAACACTCGGCGCACAGGCCAAAGTCGCTGGTGACCGGCGCGCTGCAACTGATGCATTGCGGCGGGTAGATGACCTGAAGCGCGGCTTGCAATCCCATCCTCTCCCCCACATCTTCGCGCGATGACCCAGCCACCGCCTCTGACCGACCGCGCCGCCCTGCTGCGCCAGCGCCACCGCGCCGCGCTGCGCCCCGACCATGACGAGGCGCTGTTCCTGCACCGGCTGGCCTACGACGATGTTCAGGAGAGACTCAGCGAGGTTAACAGAACCTTTACGTCGCCCGTCGTGGTGACCGGACATCCGCAAATCTGGTCCGATTTCGCGCCGGTCGTGCCGGATGATGAGGTTCTGGCCCTCACTCCTGGCGCGCACGATCTGATCGTTCACGCTATGTCCTTGCATTGGGCGAACGATCCGGTTGGCCAACTGGTCCAATGCCTGCGGTCCTTGCAACCGGACGGGCTGTTCCTGGCGGTCTTTCCCGGTGGGCGCACACTGAACGAACTGCGCGCCAGCCTGGCCGAAGCCGAGGCGCAGGTGGTGGGCGGCCTTTCTCCCCGCGTGCTGCCGATGGGAGAGATCCGCGATCTGGGCGCGCTGATGCAGCGGGCGGGGTTTGCGCTGCCGGTGGCGGACAGCCTGACGCAGGTGGTCCGGTATCGCGACTTTGGCCGGCTGCTTTCCGACCTGCGCGCGATGGGCGAGACCAGCGCCCTTGCCGCCCGACCGCGCCACTTCACCCGGCGCGGGGTGATGAGGGCGGCGGCGGCGATCTATCAGAACCTTGCCACGCCCGAGGGGCACCTGCCCGCCACCTTCGAGCTGGTGTTCCTGACCGGCTGGGCCCCACATGACAGCCAGCAAAAACCTTTGCGCCCCGGTTCTGCCATGGCCAGACTGGCCGATGCGCTTGGTGCCGCCGAGAAACCCTTGCCAAGGGACGGTTGACCCCGCGCTGCAAGCGGTTATGTCCCGCAGCAACCATTGGGATCATTCAGATGCTTGACGCAAAAAGCTTCCAGGACGCCTCCGCCTCGGTCCAGACCGGCCAGGGCCGCCTGGCCCACGCCCCCGCCGACCACCCGCCCGTCCGCAAGGCGAAGATCGGGGTGCTGATTGCCAACCTGGGGACACCGGACAATTACGACTACTGGTCGATGCGGCGCTATCTGAACGAGTTCCTTTCGGACAAGCGGGTCGTGGATTACTCCAGCTGGCTGTGGCAGCCGTTGTTGCAGCTGGTGATCCTGTCGAAGCGGCCGTTTTCCTCGGGCGCGAACTACAAGCTGATCTGGAACCACGAGCTGAACGAAAGCCCGCTTCTTACGATCACCAAGGCCCAGACTGCAGCGATTGCCAAGGTCGTCGCGGACCGGCATGGGACCGAGGTGATGGTCGATTTCTGCATGCGCTATGGGAACCCCTCCACCGAAAGCCGGGTCCGGGCGATGGTCGAGGCGGGGTGCGAGAAGATCCTGTTCTTCCCCCTCTACCCCCACTACGCCGGGGCGACCTCGGCCACCGCGAACGACCAGTTCTTCCGGGCGATGATGAAGGAGAAGCGGCAGCCTGCCGTGCGGACCGTGCCGGAGTATTTCGAGCACCCCCTGTACATCGACGCGCTGGCCCGGTCGGTGGAGACGGCCTATGCGAAGCTGGAGGTGAAGCCGGACGTGCTGGTCGCCAGTTATCACGGCATGCCCAAGCGGTACCTGATGGAGGGCGACCCCTATCACTGCCAGTGTGCCAAGACCTCGCGTCTCTTGCGGGAGAGGTTGGGGTGGGAGAAGGGGTCGATCGACACGACCTTCCAGTCGGTCTTCGGGCCGGAGGAATGGCTGCGGCCCTACACGGTCGAGCATGTGGCCGAGCTGGCCAAGCAGGGGAAGAAGCGGATCGCGGTGATGGCGCCGGCTTTCAGTGCCGACTGCATCGAGACGCTGGAGGAGATCAACGGCGAGATCCGGGAGGCCTTCGAGCATGCCGGGGGGGAGGAGTTCACCTATATCCCCTGCCTGAACGACGAGCCGGCCCATATCGAGGCCCTGGTCGCGGTGATCGAGGAGAACCTGGCGGGGTGGCTGCCCAAGGCGTGATCTGTCCACGGTGGACAGATTGGCGTTTTCCAGCGATTACAATGGGTTGTCTGTCCGCGTTAGGGTGGTGTTAATACCTGTGCTCTGTGGTCGCCTTGGGTTGCCGCCTGTCAAATTGAGCGCTGCCGCGCGTGCCTTTGGTTTGCCCTGGCGTCGCGATGTGTGCTGATGGCGCAGAATGGGGGCATTCTGCCCCCAAACCCCCTGAGGATATTTGTGCAAGGTGAAGCCGGGGGCGGAGAGTGGGGAAGGCTAGATGAGTCTCAGCAATCTTGACGTTGTGGAACTGACCGAGTTCCGCCGCCACCTGCATCGCCACCCCGAGGTTTCGGGGCAGGAGGAGGGGACGGCGGCGAAGGTGGTTGGGGCGCTGGTGCCACTGAACCCGGACCGCATCCTGACGGGGCTTGGCGGTCATGGGGTGGCGGCTGTCTGGGAGGCGGCGGAACCGGGGCCGACGGTGCTGTTCCGGTCGGAACTGGACGCGCTGCCGATCGAGGAGTTGTCCGACGCCCCGCATCGGTCCACCGTGGCGGGCAAGGGCCATCTGTGCGGACATGACGGCCACTCGACCATCCTTTTGGGGCTGGCCCGGCTGATCGCCCGCGACCGGCCGGCGCGGGGGCGGGTGGTGCTGCTGTTCCAGCCGGCAGAAGAGGACGGGTCGGGCGCGGCGGCGGTGCTGGCGGATGCGCGCTTTGCCGAGATCAGGCCAGACTGGGCTTTTTCGCTGCACAACATGCCGGGCCTGCCATTGGGCCATGCGATGATCGCGTCGGGGCCGGCGAATTGCGCGTCGGAAGGGTTGCGGGTGGTGTTCCGGGGACGGACGGCCCATGCCTCGGCCCCGGAAACCGGCGTCTCACCGGCCTTTGCGCTGGCGGCGCTAATGCCTGCCGCCGTGGCGACCGGCCAGGGCGGGGCGCTGGGACCGGGGTTCCGGCTGGTCAGCTTGTGCCATGCCCGGATGGGCGAGCCGGCCTTTGGCATAACGCCGGGCGAGGGCGAGCTGTGGCTGACCCTGCGCACGCTGGCGGATGCCGACATGGCCGCGCTGCGCGACGAGGTCATGGGTCTGGCACGGCGGCTGGCTGCCGACCACGGGCTGGAGGTGGAGTTCAGCCACCACGACCCGTTTGCCGCCTGCACCAACGACCCGCAGGCAACCGAGGCCATTGCGCGGGCTGTGACGGCGCTGGGCCTGCCGCAGGGCGACAGCGGCTGGCCGATGCGCGCGTCGGAGGATTTCGGGCGATTCGGCGGGATGGCGAAATCGGCGATGTTCCTGCTGGGGGCCGGAGAGAGCCTGCCCGCGCTGCACAACCCGGATTACGACTTCCCGGATGCGCTGATCGCGCCGGGGGTGGCGATCTTTGACCGGCTGCGGCGCGACCTTCTGGGGTAACGAAAAAGGCCGCCGACCTGTCCGGTCCGCGGCCCATGATTCGCTGCGTGGGGTGACGCGCTAGATCAGCAGCACCTGGGTGCCGACCTTGGCCATCTCGAACAGCTCTTCGATATGTTCGTTGTAAAGGCCAACGCAGCCGTTCGACGACTTGCGGCCGATCTTGCGCGTGTCGTGGGTGCCGTGGATGCGGTAGTAGGTCCAGGAGAGATACAGCGCGCGGGTGCCCAGCGGGTTGTCCTTGGCACCGCCTTCGACGACTGCCGGCCATTCCGGGTTACGTTCCAGCATCGAGGGGGTCGGGCGCCAGGACGGGTTCACCACCTTTTGCACCACTTCGGTCCGGCCACGGCGAGTCAGATCCTCGGACAGGGGGACAGAGGTGGGATAGAGGCGGTAGATCGACTGATCCTCGCTCCAGTAGTGCAGGGCGCGCGAGGTGATGTCGACCAGGATCGCGCCGCCGCGCGTGTTGTCGAAATAGTCCTGCCATTGCAGCATGCGGAAGCTGGAGACGTTGTTGCGCACCGTGCTGGACACCGGGGCGGCAAATTCGGTGGTGCCTTCCTGCGCAAGGGCGGGAAGCGTGGCCATCCCGGCCATGCCTGCGGCCCCGGCAAGCAGCGAACGACGGCTGATCGTGCCCTTTGTCATTCTGGGTAGACTCCTGCTCATGTCTCGACTTTTGCCGGTGCTATAGACGCTTTGCAGGATTCCCGCAAATCAAACACCTGTCAGCTTTCGCCGATCGGCAGAAAGCCCGTTTGAACCTTGTCCGTCCTTTCGCTAGAGAAGGCCCAACAGCTGCCCCGTGGGGGTGGCGAGGATCTGGTGGACGCTATGGAAAGACGCATGTTTCTGCTGGGCGGCGCGGGCCTAGCGCTTTCGGCCTGTGTGCCGACGCGGGGGCCGACACTGGGCGCGGATGGCAAGCCTTTGCCGCAGGTGTACCGGATCAAGCCGGGGGATGAAGAGGTAATCTCGTTCCGCTTGCTGGATTCGGTCAACACGTTGCGGGCGGCGCGGTCGCTGTCGCCGCTGGCGTTCGACGCGCGGCTGAATGCCGCCGCCGCAACGCATTCGCGCGACATGTCGGTGCAGAACCGGCCCTGGCACTTTGGGTCCGACGGCTCGTCGCCGCTGATGCGGGTGCAGCGCGTGGGCTATACCGGGCGGTTGGTGGGCGAGTTGATCTCGGAAACCTATGAGACCGAACTGGTCACGCTGTCGGCCTGGATGGCGCAGGCGGATACGCGGGCGGTGATCATGGACCCGCAGGCGCGGCAGATCGGATTTTCCTGGTTCCAGGAGCCGAACGGCAAGATCTGGTGGACGCTGATCACCGGGGCCTGAGCCTTTGGGTCAGGCAGGACGGGGGGCGCCTTTGCGGGCGCCCTTTTGCGTTCAGGGCAGGATGAAGATCGGCGTGCCCGGATTCACCATGGAATAGACGACCTCCATCTCGTTGTCGGTGAGGGCGACGCAGCCCCAGGTCCAGTCGCGGCTGCGAATCTTGCCGTTGGGACCGCCGTGGATGAAGATGTCGCCGCCGGGCGACTTGCCCTGCGCCTCGGCAAAGGCGATGTCGGCCTCGTTCGGGTAGGAGATGCCGAGCGACAGGTGGAACTGCGAGTTCGGGTTCTTGTGGCTGATGAAGTACTGGCCTTCGGGCGTCTTGCCGTCGCCTTCGAACTGCTTGTGCCCGTCGGGGGCGAAGCCCAGCGCGATATCGTAGGACTTCAGCACCTTGTCATGGTGGAACAGGTACATCTTGCGGTCGGTCTTGTGGACCTGGACCTGCGTGACCTCGGGGCCACGATATTTCAGGAACTTGGTCTTGGGGGCACAGGCCGAAAGGCCCAGCGTGACCACCAGGAGGAGGAGGATTCCGAAACCGCGCATGCCTGTGACCGTCTGCCCCATTTTTTTCCAAGAGGTACAGGATTTCGGCCGCGCTGCAAAGCAGGACAGGCTGTCGCAGGGATCACGGAAGCGTCAGCGTGACAGGCGGGCGACAAGCTCAACATGGGTGGACCAGCGGAACTGGTCGATGACCTGGACCCAGTCGAGGCGGTAGCCGGCGGCGGTCAGCGCCTTTGCGTCGCGAGCGAAGGTGACGGGGTTGCAGGAGACGGCGGCGATCACGGGGATTTTGGACGCGGCCAGGGTCTGCGTCTGCGCCTCGGCCCCGGCGCGGGGGGGGTCGATGACGGCGCCGGTGAACTGTTCGAGTTCGTCCGGTTCCAGCGGGCGGCGGAAAAGGTCGCGCGTCTCGGTGCTGATGCGGTGGAGGTTCGGGGTGTTGCGGGCGGCAAGGTCGAGGGCCTTGGTCATGGCCGCGTCGCCTTCGACGGCGTGGACCTCCATCGTCCCGGCCAGCGGCAGGGTGAAGGTTCCGACGCCAGAGAAGAGGTCAACGATGCGCTTCTGGGGGCCAAGGGCTTGGCGGACCGCAGCAAGGAGCGCGGCCTCGCCTTCGGCCGTTGCTTGCAGGAAGGCCCCGGGCGGGGGGACGACGGTGGCGGTGCCCATGGTCAGCGCGGGGCGGTCGCGCAGCGCCACGGTCTCGCCGTCCCAGGTCAGACGCGAGAAGGCGTGCGCTTCGACCAGGCGGGCGAGGTCCATGCGAAGGGTGCTGTCCAGGGGTTTGCCGCCCGTGACCACAACATCCGGGCCACCGCGGGTCAGGGTGACTTGCAGCGACAATTCGGCGGTGCGTGATCCGCCGACATAGACCAGCGCCTGCAGGCCGGGGAAGGCCGCCAGGATGCCGGGGTGCAGAAGCTGGCAATCCGGGATCTCGGCGATTGTGTCCGAGGCACGGGCGTGAAAGCCGATCAGCACACCCGATTTCGTACGGCGGGCCGACAGGGTAGCGCGGCGCCGGGAATTCGGTGGCGAGGTGACAAGGGGCAGGAAATCAGTCGCAAGACCCTGGCCCGCAAGGGCGTTCACGACGACCTCTTGCTTCCAGGCGGCCACAAAGGGCTCGGCGGCGTGCTGCAACTGGCAGCCACCACAGGCGCGGGCGTGGCGGCAGGGCGGTTTGACGCGGTTGGGCGAGGGGGTGATGATCTTGGGATCAGCCAAGCGATCGCCGTCGGGCGTGCCTTCGACCACTTCACCGGGCAGGGTGCCGGGCACATACAGGGGTCCGGGGGCGATGCCGTGGCCAAGGTGGCCCAGCCGGTCAATGGTGACGATCACTCTGCCGCTTCCGCTTCTTCGTCTTCGGTGCCGATGAAGCCGCCTGATTGCCGTTTCCAGTACCGCGCGTAAAGCCCATCCTTGGCCAGCAACTCGTCATGGCTGCCGATTTCGACGATCCGGCCACGGTCCAGCACGATGATCCGGTCCATCGCGGCGATGGTCGACAGGCGGTGCGCGATGGCAAGGACGGTCTTGCCCTGCATCACGCGGCCCAGCGCCTCTTGGATGCTGGCCTCGACTTCGCTGTCCAGCGCAGAAGTCGCCTCGTCCAGCACCAGGATCGGCGCGTCCTTCAGGAAGGCGCGGGCCAGGGCGATGCGCTGGCGCTGGCCGCCGGACAGCTTGACGCCGCGTTCGCCAAGGAAAGCGTCATAACCCTTGCGGCCGTTGTGGTCGAGCATCTGGCCGATGAACTCATCCGCTTCGGCGGCCTTGGCTGCGGCGATGATTTCGTCCTGCGACGCCTCGGGTCGGCCGTATGCGATATTGTCGCGCGCGCTGCGATTGAACATCGCGGTTTCCTGCGTGACCATGCCGATCTGGCGGCGTAGGCTTTCCTGCGTGACGTTGCGAACGTCCAGCCCGTCGATGGTGATGCGGCCCTGTTCGGGGTCGTAAAGGCGGAGAAGAAGCGAGACGAGCGAGGATTTCCCCGCGCCCGAGGCGCCGACGATGCCCAGCTTTTCACCCGCGCCGATGGTCAGGTCGATGTCCTGCACCCCGCCGCGTTGGCGACCATAGGCGAAGGTGACGTGGTCGAAGCGGATCTCGCCCTTGATCCGCGGCAGGGGTTGCGCATCGGGGGCGTCGGCCAGCGTGTGGGGGATGGAGAGGGTGCGCATCCCATCCTCGACCTCGCCCACGCTGGTATAGATCGACATGAGCGTGAAGCTGACCCAGCCCGACATCTGCGCGATGCGCAGCGCGATGGCCCCGGCGGCGGCAATGTCGCCAGCGGTGGCGCTGCCCTGTTGCCAAAGCATGACGGTTCCGCCGATCAGCAGAACGGGAAGGATGCCGGCCAGCAACATCAACGAGAAGCGGAACCAGGTGGAGATCACGCCGAATTCGAGGGATCGTTCGCGGAACACCTCCATGGCGTCCAGCGCGACCCGGTCCTCGAAGGCGTGGTGGGCGAACAGCTTGACCGTCTTGATGTTGGTGATCGTGTCGACGACCTGGCCCGACACCATCGCGCGGCTGGAGGCGCGGGCGGCAGAGTTCTTGCGGATCATCGGCATGAAAAAGCGGATCAGCCAGACATAGGCGATCAGCCAGACCAGCAGCGCGATGGCGACCTTGGCATCGACAGCCACCAGGAAGGCGACCGATCCGATGACGGAGGCAAGCGCGAAGCAGACGGTGTTGATGACCTCGGTCGCGACATCGGTGACGGCGCGGGCGGCCTGCATCTGCTTTTGCGCGATGCGGCCGGCGAAGTCGTTGTCGAAGAAGGTGACGGCCTGGCCCAGGGTCCAGCGGTGCAGGCGGGACAGGACCAGCGGCATCACGTTCGGGCCGATGATGATGCTGTTGGACGCTGAAGATACGGCAAAGGCCAGGGGGCGCAGGATCAGGTAGAAGACCAGGAACCAGACCACGAGGCTGTAGTGCGTGGCGAAAAAGTCGGTCGGGCCGGAATTGACGGCAGCGTCGATCACCCAGCCCAGGATCAGGGCGCTGACAACCTCGGTCACGCCGGCGAGTGACGACAGGATGCCAGCGACGACCAGCATCGGCCAGGACCCCGCAAGCGACCAGCGCATGAAGGCACCCAACCGTTGCGGCGGGGGGCCGTCGGCGGGGCGGAAGGCGTCGATGAGGGAGCCGAGGCTTTGAAGGGCGCTCATGCGGCAGAGGTAGGCCGGTGGGCGGGAAAGGGCAAGTGTTGGTCGGCCGGGACTGCTCGTCGATGACTTCGTCACTCCTCGCGCGGGGCGGAGGAGGAGACGAAGTCGAACGACGACGGGTCTATTGCGCGGCTTCCTCGTCCAAGCCGATGAAGCCGCCGGACTGGCGCGCCCAGAAGCGGGCGTAAAGACCGTTCTGGCGGAGGAGGTCGGCGTGGGGTCCGTCCTCGACCACCTGGCCGTCGTCAAGGACGACGATTCGGTCCATCGCGGCGATGGTGGACAAGCGGTGCGCGATGGCGATCACGGTTTTCCCCTCCATCACGCCGTAGAGGGCGCCCTGGATGGCGGCTTCGGCTTCGGAATCCAGCGCGGAGGTGGCTTCGTCCAGGATCAGGATCGGGGCGTCCTTCAGGATGACGCGGGCGATGGCGACGCGCTGGCGCTGGCCGCCCGACAGCTTGACGCCCCGTTCGCCGACATGGGCGTCATAGCCGCGGCGGCCCTGGGGGTCCTCCAACGTCAGGATGAAGTCATGCGCCTCGGCCTTCTTGGCGGCGGCGATCATCATGTCTTCGGTGGCGTCGGGGCGGCCATACAGGATGTTGTCGCGGACGGACCGGTGCAGGAGGCTGCTGTCCTGCTGGACCATGCCGATCTGGCGGCGCAGGCTTTCCTGCGTGACCTCGGCGATGTTCTGGCCGTCGATCAGGATCGCGCCGGATTCGGTGTCGTAGAAGCGCAGCATCAGCTTCACCAGCGTCGACTTGCCCGCGCCAGAGCGGCCGACGATGCCGATCTTCTCGCCCGGGCGGATGGTCAGGGTGATGTCGCGCAACCCGCCGAAGCCGCGGCCGTAGTGGTGCGATACGCCTTTCAGCTCGACCAGGCCGGCGCGAAACTCCAGCGGTTTGGCGGCGGGTTTGTCGGTCAGGCCAATGGGCTGGGCAATGGTCGCCATCCCTTCGGCAAGCGTGCCAAGGTTCTGGGCAAGGTTGGTCGAGGCCCACATGATCCAGTAGGTCATGGAGTTGATGCGCAAAACCAGCGCCATGGCTGCCGCGACCACGCCAATGGTCGCAGAGCCCTGGACCCAGAACCACAGCGCAAGTCCGCCGACGCCCAGGATCATCAGCCCGTTCAGGAAGGTCAGCGCCATGTCCATCTTGGTGACGATGCGCATTTCAACCTGGAAGGTCTTGCGCGAGGTCTCGATCGCTTCCTTGGCGTAATTGATCTCGCTGTCCTGGGTGGCGAAAAGCTTGACCGAGTGGATGTTGGTATAGCTGTCCACCACGCGGCCCGTCACGGCGCTGCGGGCGTCGGAGGAGGCGGTGGCGGCGGGACCGGCGCGGCGGATCGTCCAGCGCATCAGCAGGACATAGCCGGCGAACCACAAAAGCAGCGGGATCATCAGCCGGGGGTCGGCCTCGGCCAGCATCAGCAGCGCGCCGATGAAAGTGGCGGCGGCGAAGGCGGCCATGTCGAAGACCTGGAACACCGCCTCACCGGCTGCCGGAGGGGCCTGCATGATGCGGTTGGCGATGCGGCCGGCGAAATCGCTTTCGAACCAGCCGACGGGCTGGCGCAGGACGTGCCGATGCGCCCGCCAGCGCATCATCGTGCCGAAGTTCGTCATGATCGTGTTGTGCAACAGGCCGACCGAGCCGCCGGCGACCAGCGGGCGGACGATCAGGATGACCAGGGCGGCGACCAGGATTTCGGTCCAGTGGTTGGCCAGAAACGCCTCGGGGCTTTGGGTCGACATGAGGTCGACGAGCCGGCCGAGATACCAGATCAGGCCCACATCCAGCACGGCATTGCCGACGGAAAAGACCCCCGTGCCCATGAACACGCCACGGAACGGGCGAACGTAATCCTTCAGGAACGGCCAAAGCCGGGTCGGCGGGGCGTCCTGTTCGACATAGGGTTGATAGGGATCGACGAGGTTTTCGAAGAAGCGGAACATGGGAAAGACCCGAAGCAAGATGCGGCGATGGGGGTGAAGCGGTGCCTGCAAGCGACCGCCACGACGGGACCGGTCAACTCAGGCGAGTCGAAAGGAAATCCCGTTGTCCATGCCAAACCTCTTGTCTTGGGTGCGGATGTGGTAGCGCAACCGGAGCGGGTTGTCACGCCCCCTTGAGCAGCTCTTCCCGCGTGAGGGCAAGGTCAGACGCAAGCCAGCGGTTTTCCAGTTGCTTCAACCGCGCGCCCAGCGCCGCGCCCTGCATGGCGGGCATCAGGTCGCCGGCGGTGACGGGGAACCTGGCGGTTGCGCCGCGCTGGACCTGTGGCTGCCAGTCCCAGGGCGGGTGAGTGCCAAAGGTAGCGGCACGGGCCAGGATGGCGTCGGCCGCAAGGTCCGCGCCCAGCCGCCAGCCAAGCGCAGCCGGAGTATCCGAAGAACCAAGCGCCGTGCGGAGGTGGTCAAGATCCCGAACCTCGGCCCTGGAGAGGCGCAGGCTGTCGGTCGCGCCACCAAGGATGGCAAGACGGCGAAGCCAGCGGGACGGCTCGGCAGCGTCCAGATGGACAAGCGGGGCCAGCGCGCGGGGATCGGCACCGGGCAGGATGCGGGTCAGGATGCCGGCATGGAACATGGCGGCGACCGAAGGCGCGGGATCGTGGGCGGCGAGAAGTTTCCGCAACTCGGCGGTGATGCGTTCCCTGGAGATGCCGTGAAGGCCGTCCGCCAGCGCGGCGCAGGCGGCAAGGCCCTCGGGCTCCAGACCCTGCATCGGATCGCCATAGGCGGCATGGAAGCGGAAGAAACGGAGGATGCGAAGGTAATCCTCGCGGATCCGGGTTTCCGGGTCGCCGACAAAGCGGACGCAGCGGGCGTGCAGGTCGGGCAGGCCGTGCAGCGGGTCGATCACCCTGCCGTGGCGGTCGGCATATAGCGCGTTCATGGTGAAGTCGCGGCGCTGGGCGTCCTCGGCGATGTCGGTGGAATAGGCCACCACGGCGCGGCGGCCGTCGGTTTCGACATCGCGGCGAAACGTCGTGACCTCATGCGGTTTGCCATCGGCGACGACGGTCACGGTGCCATGGTCGATGCCGGTTGGGACGGGCTTGAACCCCGCCGCTTCGGCCAGGTGCGAGACAGTTTCGGGGGTCGCGTCGGTGCTGAGGTCCACATCGGTGACCGGAACGCCGAGAAGCGCGTTGCGG
Source organism: Tabrizicola aquatica (assembly GCF_002900975.1). GTDB lineage: Bacteria > Pseudomonadota > Alphaproteobacteria > Rhodobacterales > Rhodobacteraceae > Tabrizicola > Tabrizicola aquatica. The sequence continues at coordinate 355,891 of NZ_PJON01000002.1, forward strand.
ACGCAGCCACCGACGAACAGGACCGTATGGCCAGCCGCCTCAAGCGCCTGCATCAGGCTTTGGGTGCCCGGATGCTCTAGCCAGTCGCCCGCGATGGGAGTGGGTGTAACGTTCATGCGCGGCAGGATAGGGGCGGATTGGCGGGACGGATAGGGTGCGCTTTTGGTTCGAACCCGGGGCGCTGCCCCGGACCCCGGGATATTTTTGGACAGAAAATGCAGGGGCTGCGTCAAGCCTGCGCGCGGTCCGCCAGACCCCGCAGGATCCGCGCGGTGGCGCCCCAGATGTAATAGGGACCATGGGGCACGGCATAGTAGCGGCGCCAGACACCCATCCAGCGGCGGCGTTCGATGGCAAAGCGGGCCGGGGTCAGGACGTGGGACAGGGGGACGGTGAAAACCTCGTCCACCTCACCCGCTTCGGGGACCGGGGTGAAGGGTCCGCGGATCAGGCCGACGAAGGGGGTGATGGCAAAGCCGGTGACGGTTTCGTGGACGGGCAGGGTGCCAAGGATTTCCACGCGGGAAGGGTCAAGGCCGATCTCCTCACGGCTTTCGCGCAGGGCGGCGGCTTCGGGGCTGGCGTCGGTCGGATCGACCTTGCCGCCCGGAAAGGCGATCTGGCCGGGGTGGTGCTTCAGGTGCGAGGACCGCTTGGTCAGGATCAGGCCGGCGCCTTCAGGGCGGAGCCAGACGGGGACCAGAACGGCAGCCGGGCGCAGCGGCTTGTCCGCCGGGGGCCGGATCCCGGGGTTCAGGTCGAAATCCGAGGACGGCCCGGCGGGGCGGACAAGCGCCGCGCGCAGGGCGTCCTCGACGTCGATCATTCCGGCTTGACCGCTTCGAAGCCCAGGGTCTTTGGGTCCATCTCGTAATGTGCGCCGCAGAACTGGCAGTCGGCGGTGACGATGCCAGAGTCGGTGGTCATCTTGGCGATGTCCTTCTGGCTGTAGATCGACATGGTGTTGCGCACCTTGTCCTCGCTGCAGGAGCAGCCGAACCGGACAGGCTGGGCCTCGAACACGCGGGGCTCTTCCTCATGGAACAGGCGGACCAGAAGGTCGGTTGGCGGGACCGAGGGGCCGATCATCTCCAGCGTCTCGACGGTGTCGAGCAGCATGTTGGCGCGGTTCCAGTCGTCGGATTCGGCGCCGCCCAGGATGTCGGCATGGGTCAGAAGGCCGCCTTCGCCGCTGCCCTGTTCGGCGGCCACGCCTCCGACGGCGGGCATGTGTTGCAGCATGATCCCGCCGGCGCGCCAATGCATCGGGCGGCCGGGTTCGGTGCTTTCGCCATAGGCCAACTGGAAGCGGGTCGGGATCTGTTCGGACTGGGCAAAATAGGTCTGCGCGCAGTCGGACAGGCTTTTGCCGGCGATGGGAGTGAAGCCCTGGTAGGGGACCATGCCTTCGCCCTGGTCGATCATGACGGCAAAGTAGCCCTCGCCGATCTGGGAGAAGGGGTCGGCCTTCAGGTCCAGCCGGTCGGCATCGTAGCTGGCATAGGCGCGGATGCGGGCGGGTTGGCCGTCCTCGGTCGGGCCGTAGTAATCGGTGGCGATCAGGCGGGCGGGGCCCTTGCCGCGGACCTGCAGCGAGAGCTTCCAGCGCAGCTTGACGGCCTGGCCGATCAGCGCGGTGAGAAGCGCGGTTTCGGCCACCAGCGCCTCGATCACGGAGGGGTAAGCGTGCTGCTTCAGGACCTGGTCAAGGACCCCGTCCAGGCGCGCGACCCGGCCGCGGATGCCCGAGGCGTCAAGCTGGAATGGCAGGACGGTATCGTCCCAGGCGATTTGCGAACCGGTGGTCATGGGGAATTCCTGATGGTGCCAATTGCTGGCATACCGCGCCTATATAGGCAGGGCAACGGCTGGTCCAAGGGGGTTCGCGATGATCCGACGCTATGGCGAGGGGGTAAGGCCGGGGCAGCGCTATACCCGGCGGCCGGGGGTCTATGCGGTGCTTTTGCAGGGCGACCATATCCTGGCGACGCATCAGGCAGCGCCGGTGCCCGAATTCCAGCTGCCCGGCGGCGGGATCGACAAGGGCGAGCAACCGATTGCCGCGCTGCACCGCGAGGTGTTCGAGGAGACCGGCTGGAAGATCGCCGTCACCCGGCGCCTGGGGGCGTTCCGGCGGTTTACCTTCATGCCGGAATACGACCTTTGGGCCGAGAAGCTGTGCACGGTCTACCTTGCCCGGCCGGTACGGCGACTGGGCCCCCCGACCGAGGCAGGGCATACGGCGGTCTGGCTGCCGGTCGAGGACGCCCTGACGCGGCTGGGAAACGAGGGCGACCGGGCGATGCTGTCGCTATTGCTCTGACAGGTCCAGGATGATCCCCGAAACATCATCGGGGAAAATGTCGCCGCCCGAACGGTGCGTCAGATCCCAGACGAGCGACTCCAGCAGGTCGGCCCCGGACAGATGGGCGGACCGACGGAGGCTGTCGATCAACCCATCCTCGCCAAAGTCCTGCCCGTCGGGCAGCGGACATTCGGTGAACCCGTCCGAGACCAGAAGCAGGCGGTCGCCGGGGGCCAGTCGGGTGTCCAGCCGGTCATAGCGCGCCTCGGGGATCAGGCCGATGGGCAGGCCGCCAGCCCCCAACCGCTCGACCGAGCCGTCGCGGCGCAGGATCAGGGGGTGCGGGTGGCCGGCCTGCACCAGGCTGACCTGTCCCACCACGCGGTCGACCACCGCGAAGGCCATGGTGAAATACTGTTCCGCCTGGATTTCATCCAGCATCAGCCGATTGAACCGTTCCGCCACCGCCTCGGGTGGGAGGAGGACATGGCCACCCGAGGGACCCTTCTGGAAGGCCAGGTTCTGCTCCGGCGAGGAGCCGGTCAGGAACCCCGCCAGCCGCGCCGTCATCATCGCCGAGGCGACGCCGTGACCGGAAACGTCGATGGAATAGACCGCAACCCGATCCTCATCGACGCGAAAGCTGCCGACCAGATCGCCCCCTACCCGGCCCGAGTTGCGCAGAAGCAGCGAGGCGCGGGACCAGCCATAGTCGCGCACGCGGTCGCGGATCAGGGTCTGTTGCAGCTTTCGCGCCTCGATCAGGTCGCGGTCGAGCGAATCGTACAGCTTTTGCAGTTCCGACAGGGTGCTGGCGATGACCCGGTTCTTGGCCAGAAGCTCGGCCTGCATGGCAAGCATCCGTTCCCCGGCGCGCAGCCGGGCCCGCAGTTCGTTCGAGGCGACGGGCTTGGTCAGGAAATCGTCGGCCCCCGCCTCCAGCCCATCGGCGATCTCGGCCGTTTCGGATTTCGAGGTGAGCAGGACGAAATAGCCGTAGTTTTCCCGCGCGAGGTCGCGGAAGCGGCGGCAGAAATCCAGACCAGACAAGCCGGGCATCATCCAGTCGCTGATGATGATGTCGACATCGACCCGGGCGCAGACGTCCAGCCCGGCTTCGCCCGATTCGCATTCGGTGACCTGATAGCCCCACCGGCGCAACTGCATGGACAGCATGTGCCGCTGCGCCCGGCTGTCGTCGACGACCAGGACATGACGCGGGCCGGGCTGCCCGGTCTGGGTCGTTTCAACAAGGCTGGGGCTGGCTGACACGTCGTCCTCATCCGAATCCATCTGTCGGACAGTGTCCCCGCCGCCTTAACGCGAGGTGAAAGGTAAAATTGGACGCGATTCCTGGGATGCGGGCGACGAATTGTTAAGCGCGATCCACGACAACGGATGCGTGGGTTTTCTGGTGAGGTGGCCATGATAGATTGGCGAAGGGTCGAGGAATTGCGCGAGGAAATCGGTGCCGACGGGTTTGTCGAGGTGGCCGACATGTTCCTGGACGAGGCGGAGCAGGCGGTGCGCGCGTTGCAGTCGGGCCTTTCGGGGGCCGACCTTGAAGGCCAGCTGCATTTCCTGAAGGGCAGCGCCCTGAACCTGGGCCTGTCCGAGCTGGCGGCGATCTGCCAGGACGGTGAACGCAGGGCTGCCGCCGGTCAGCCCGGGCCGATCGACGTGCAGCAGGTGGTGGCCGTCTATCAGACGTCGCGCACGCAGTTGCTGGAACGGCTGGCGACTGATTCGGCCGCCTAGATGAGGAATTCGGACAGCGCCTCGTCCCCCGTGATGTCACGGAAGGCCAGGCCGGCCGCATCCATCCGGTCGGTGAACTGACGGAAATGCCCGGCGTCCTTCGTCTCGATCCCGATCAGGACCGACCCGAAGTTGCGCGCCGATTTCTTCAGGTATTCGAACCGGGTGATATCGTCGTTCGGGCCAAGCAGGTTCAGGAACTCGCGCAAGGCGCCGGGACGCTGCGGCATGCGCAGGATGAAGTACTTCTTCAGGCCGGAAAAACGCTGGGCGCGTTCCTTCACCTCGGGCAGACGTTCGAAGTCGAAGTTCCCGCCCGAGGTGACGCAGACCACCGTCTTGCCGCGAATCTCGTCGGCCAGTTCGGGCAGCACGTCCACGGCCAGGGCGCCGGCGGGTTCCAGAACGATGCCTTCGACGTTCAGCATCTCCAGCATGGTGACGCAGATCCGGTCCTCGGGCGCGAGGTGGACGTGGTCGCGCGGCACCCAGTCCAGCATCGCGAAGGTTCGGTCGCCCAGCCGCGCCACCGCCGCGCCATCGACGAAGCTGTTGACGCGTGGCAGCTTCACCGGTGCGCCCTCTCGCAGGGCGGCGGTCAGGCTGGCGCCGCCAAGCGGTTCGACGAAACGGAATTCGACCTGGGGCGCGACCTCACGCAGGAAGCCGGTCACGCCAGAGGCAAGGCCGCCGCCGCCCACCGGCAGCACCACCATGTCGGGAGCGCGGCCTAGCTGGTCCAGGATTTCTACCGCGACCGAAGCCTGGCCTTCGATCACGTCGTCATCGTCGAAAGGCGACAGGAAATGCGCACCGCGTTCGGCGCAGAAGGCCTGGGCGGCCGCAAGGGTCTGGTCGAAATAGTCGCCGGTCAATTCGATCCGCACATGAGGACCGCCGAAGATCCGGGTCTTGTCGATCTTCTGCTGCGGGGTGGTGACGGGCATGAAGATCACGCCCTCGACCCCAAAATGGCGACAGGCGAAGGCCACGCCCTGGGCATGGTTGCCGGCACTGGCACAGACGAACTCGCGTTGGTCGGGCCGGGCTGCGCGCACCTTGCGCATGGCGTTGAAGGCGCCGCGAATCTTGTAGCTGCGGACGGGGGAAAGATCCTCTCGCTTCAGCCAGATCTCGGCCTCGAATCGCGCCGAGAGGTGATCGTTACGCTGCAGGGGTGTCGCGGGAAACAGCGCGCGCAGGGCATGGGTCGTGGCACGCGCAGGCAGATTCATGCCGGTTTTCACTGTCTTACACCTTTGGTTTATGCCCGGTTTATAGGCTTTGCCCGATTTTCGCCATCAACTTACGGCCCGGTCGACGCTTGGACCATGAACTTCCCCAGCCATACGCGAAGGAGACGATGCGATGAAACTTAAACCTTTGGCCATTACGCTGGCGGTATCTGCCCTTGCCCTGACCCCTGTCCTGCCGGTGTTCGATCTGCACACCGGCGGCGCCGCTTACGCGGAGAAGGGTGGCAATGGCGGCGGTAATGGTGGCGGTGGTGGAAATGGTGGCGGCAGCAGCAAGTCGGAAAGCAAGTCGAAGGACAAATCCAGCAAGTCCGAGAAGAAGAAATCGGCCAAGCAGGAGGTGAAGAAGAAGCCCAAGGCCGCCGCGGTCGAGGGTGAGGTGACCAAGGCCAAGGGCAAGCCCGTGGTCGAGGGCGAGATGGCCCCGAACGAGTTGGGCAAGATGAATGGCGCGCTGAACGCCAACATCAACGCCGTGCTGGCGCACATCCGCAACGGTCAGACGACCAACGGTCCGGTCGGTCTGCTGGCCGGTCTCGCGGTGGCAGATGCCGGTGTCGCGGCAGCGGGCGGCGCGGCGGAAGAGCTTCAGGCCAAGGCAGATGCCTTCACGGCGCTGGATGCAGAGCTTGAGGCAGCCGGATTTGCCTCGGCCGAGGAATACCTGGAAGCCAAGGCCAATGGCGAGCTGACCGAAGAGGAAATCGCCACCATCGATCCGCTGATCGACGCGGCCGGCGGCACCACCGAGGACGGGCTTGCCCTGGCCGAGACGCCCCCGACCGAGGAAGAGATCGCCGCGGCCGAGGAAGCTGCAGCCGAAGCCGAGCAGGCCGTGACCGATGCCGAAGCCGCCATTGGTGAGGCTTGGAACAAGGACGGTGACCTGGAGGGCCTGCTGACCCAGATGCGCGAAAAGCTGGCGGCCGACCAGGAAGCGATCGACGCTGCCATCGCGGAAACGCAGGCCGGCGAAGAAACGGCCGAGGCGACCCCGGAAGAAGAGGCCCCGGTCGAAGAAGAAGTGGTGATCATTATCGAGTGATCGGAACGCCAGTCGGCCTTTGCCGACCGAGTTCCCTGTTGGAGCAGCCCGCCCCCGTGGCGGGCTGTTTCCGTTTCCGGGGCAGCGACCTTGCTATGGCGGCGGTTTGCCTTTAATCGCCAGCAAAACCGGGACGGAGCCTTCCAAATGCAGAAGCCGAAGAAAGTGGTGCTGGCCTATTCGGGCGGCCTTGATACCTCGATCATCCTGAAGTGGCTGCAGACGGAATACGGCTGCGAGGTGGTGACCTTCACCGCCGATCTGGGCCAGGGCGAAGAGTTGGAACCCGCGCGGCAGAAGGCGCTGCTGATGGGGATCAAGCCCGAGAACATCCACATCGTCGATGTCCGTGAAGAGTTCGTGCGCGATTTCGTTTTCCCGATGTTCCGGGCGAACGCCCTTTATGAGGGGCTGTATCTGCTGGGCACCTCGATCGCCCGGCCGTTGATTTCGCAGCACCTGGTGCGGATCGCGCATGAGACCGGGGCCGATGCGGTGGCGCATGGCGCGACGGGCAAGGGCAATGACCAGGTGCGGTTCGAGCTTTCAGCCGCCGCGCTGGACCCGGCCATCAAGGTGATTGCACCCTGGCGGCTGTGGGATCTGACCAGCCGGACGAAACTGCTGGAGTTTGCCGAGGCGAACCAGATCCCGATTGCCAAGGACAAGCGGGGCGAGGCGCCGTTCTCGGTCGATGCGAACCTTCTGCATACCTCGTCCGAGGGCCGCGTGCTGGAGAATCCGGCCGAGGAATTTCCGAACTATGTCCTCCAGCGGGTCGTGCCGGTGGAAGAGGCGCCGGATCAGGCCGAGATGGTGGAGATCACCTTCGAGAAGGGCGATGCGGTTGCCATCAACGGCGAGGCGATGAGCCCCGCGACGATCCTGACCCGCCTGAACGAGATCGGCGGCAAGCATGGCGTGGGCGTGCTGGACCTGGTGGAAAACCGTTTCGTCGGGATGAAGTCACGCGGCGTGTACGAGACCCCCGGCGGGACGATCCTGATGGAGGCGCACCGGGGGATCGAGCAGATCACGCTGGATGCCGGCGCTGGCCACCTGAAGGACAGCATCATGCCGCGCTATGCGGAACTGATCTACAACGGCTTCTGGTTCTCGCCGGAGCGGGAGGCGCTGCAGGCGCTGATCGACAAGACGCAGGAGCATGTCAGCGGGACCGTCCGGGTCAAGCTGTACAAAGGCCGGGCTGTGACGGTGGCGCGCTGGTCCGAACATTCGCTGTACAGCGAAAAGCACGTGACCTTCGAAGAGGATGCGGGCGCCTATGATCAGAAGGATGCCGAGGGCTTCATCCGGCTGAACGCGCTGCGGCTGCGGTTGATCGCCAGCCGGAATGCCCGCGTGGCGAAATAGGCTGTCCGGCGTGGACAGCTTGGTCCACATAGCAAAAGCAATGACTTGCGGGGGGCGGTTTACGCCCCCTTAACTTTTTTCCCCGGCGGCCTGGGCTTCGATCACGGCCTGCGCAAGCGCCAGCGGTGCCGAAAGGTCGGCGACGGCGTTCTGCACCGCTTCCAGGATGCGCGGTTCGGTGGGGAGGACGCCGCCCAGCCGGAACAGGTCGCGGTGGTGGGTCAGGGCCAGCCAGGTGCCCTTGCCGTCCGAGGCGATGCTGTGCGGCGGCCAGTCCCGGGCGAAGGGCGTGAGGGCGGCGACCAGCGCGTCGATCCGCGCCGTCAGGGCCGGGCTTTCCCCGCCGCCAAGCGCCGCGATCCACAGGCCGAACTTGGCCCCCGCAAGATCAAAGTCGCGCAGGTGCCGGTAGCCATCGGTGGACAGGAAGTTGCCGAAGGCGATGCCGGGCCGGGCCACATGCACCGGGGCCAGCAGGAACGGTGCGGTCGCACCGCCATCGGGAATGTGCAGGACGATGCCAGAGAACAGGGTGTGGTGGCGGTCGTTGCTGGGACGGATGCGCAGCTCGGCAAGTTCAACCAGGCGGTCGGCGACACGGGCCTGGATGTGATCCTCGGCATCGACGCGGCCACGGGGGAGAAGTTGTGGGGGCATCCCGTTCAGGACGGCAAGCCCGCTTTTGGCATAGGTCATGCCCAGCGCCTGCGCGACGGCCGGCAGGATCAGTGACTCTTGCCGCTGGCGCATCAGGCGATAGACGAAACCGACCGGGACCGAGCCCAGCAGCACCGAGCCAAAGGCCAGCGCGGCAGGATCCTGATCGTCGGCAAAGAAGGACGGCGGGTTGAGGACCAGCCAGGCCAGCCCGCAGCCGATGGCCAGGATGGTCAAACCTGCGAGAAGCGCGGTCGTCCGCACCTTTGGCATCAGGATGCGGACCGACTCTTGCACCTTCGTCGCGGCATTGCCGAACATCGTCGTCCTTTCAGGGCAAGCGCGGCAACTGCGCCGGTTGGCCGTTCCACATGCCAGAAATCGACCAGGATTCTTCTGCCAGACGATATTGATAGGTGATCGCCCCCGTCGCCCCGCCCGAGGCGGTCAGGCCAAGGGTGATCGAATCGTCAGGATCGCCGAAGTTGACCTCGATCCCAGCACCGGAGAGGGCGAGGTCAGGCCAGAACCGGCAATCCTGAAAGCCGTAATCGGTGCCGCTGTCGGTCGGGGTGACCGACAGCGTGCCGCCGTGGTCGCAGCCGATGGTCGTGGGGTGGACGCCGTCCCAGACCGACAGGGGGATGCTTTGGTAAAGCTCGGTATCCACGGCCTGGGCTACGGCGAGGGGGTTCTGCAGGTCGGCCGGGTCGGTCAGGGTCAGGGCGGTATAGTCCTTGACCAAGTCCTGCCGGCATTGCTGGTCGCGTGCGGCAGGCAAGGTGCCGTCCAGCAGCGCGGCGCGGACGATGCTGTCAGGGCACGGCAGGCCCCGGCCCCAGATCACATGCGGGCCGCCCTGCATGAAGATGCCATAGGCATTGGCGGCGCTGTCCAGAAGGTCATAGGCCATGCTGATCGGCGTGATCGGGTCGGCGTCGCCGTTCAGGATCAGCGTCGGCCAGTCGCCCCCGACATAGCGCGCGGGGCGGGTCGGCGGACCCTGATGCGGCCAGTAGGCGCAGGCGAGTTGCTCTTGGAAATAGGCGCGCAGCAGGCGCGGGGCCTGCGGTGCAAGCGCGGCGGCCTGGGCCAGGATCTGGTCGGCGCGTTCGTCCGGCGTGCCGGTGCCGCTGTCATAGTCGGTGCAGGTGATCGCGAAGAAGGCCGCGCCGAACCAGCCGGGGTCGGGGATGCCGACACCGGTTTCCGGGTCGATCTGCATGTTGGCATAGCCCAGGTGCAGCATCGGCACGAAGTTCCCCCGCCCGGCGGCAGCGAGGGTGCGCAGGAACTCGGCCCGGCCTTCGGGCGAGTAGAGGGCGAAAAAGGTGTTGGATTCGAAAAGGCCGCGGGTCAGTTGCCGCGACTCCACCCGGCCAGAGGCGAGGGTAAGGGGCACGCGGATCGGCTGCTGGTCCAGTTGCGCGGCGATGCGGTCATAGACCTGCCCGGCAGGGGCGCCCATGTCGCGGGCGCAGGCGGCATTCTCATCACAGGCGGCAAGGGTGCGGGTCAGGATCGCCTCGGCCGCAAGGGTGTAGGCGGTGTAGAAGCCCGGCGCGTCCAGCGAGAGGTCCACGACTCCGTCCAGGATCACCCCCTGCACGGCTTGGGGAAAGGCGGCGGCATAGGCCTGCACGAACTGGGTGCCGTAGCTTTCGCCGTAAAGCCAGACCTTGGGCGCGCCGATCTTCTGGCGGAACGCCTCGGTATCGCGGATCGCCTGGTCCGAGGCGACGTAGGGCAGGAGATAGGCGCGGTTCATCTCGGCCGTGCAGTCGGCGACGTAGGCGCGGGCGGTGGCCTTGGCGGTATCGGGGTCGCGGATCGACAGGTCGGCAGCGTCGAACCGAGCCTGCGCGATGGGGCAGGCCAGGCCGTTGTCCGGCCCGGTGCCGCGCTGGTCGACGAACACGATATCCAGATAGTCGGTCAGCCCGTCCTCGAACGAGGACAGGTAGTTTTCGGCCGAAGCAAGGCCCGAGGCGCCGGGACCGCCGACGACATAGAACAGGATGCCCCGGCTTTCGACATTGGCGAAGGACAGGGCGAAGGTGATGTCGATCTTGCCCGGCCCATGCGGCGAGCGGTGGTCGAGCGGTAACCGGAGCGTGGTGCAGGAAAGGGTGGACATCTCGCACGGGTAAAGGTCGAGGTCCGAGGTCGCCTCATACAAGGACTGCGCCTGGGCGGGGGCGGCGAGGGTCAGGGCGAGAGTCAGGCTTCGGGCAAGGGCGCGCATCTAGAGGGCCAGCGCCGCGAGACGGTCGTAATAAGGCAGGGCCTGGTCCGAGAGGCGCTGATAGTCGGGCGGCAGGTCGGGCAGCGGGCCCTCTGGCTCTTCGAACCCGGTGGAGCGGTGGACGGCGTTGTACCAGTGCGGCGCCCAGACCCCGTCCTGCGGTTTCGGGCCGGCGGGCCAGTGCAGCATCGCCTCGTGGAACGGCAGGCCCAGCGCGGCGCACAGCCTGGTCAGGGCGGCGCGCGGGTTGGCGCGGATCGCCTCGGCGCTGATCACGGGCGGGGCGGTGCCTGTCAGGTCGGCGACCTGGTCGTAAAGCTGGGCCTGCTGGACAAAGCCGATGTCCTGAAGCGTCGGCGCCTCGCGCTTCTTGGCATAGCTGGCGATGACGCGGGCGGGGTGGCGGATCAGGAAGGCATTGGTCAACTGACGCAGGAAGCTGCGGTCGAAGGCGGGGACCATGTGCATGGTCATGTGCTTTTGGTACCAGTGCGACCTGCCGTCCGGGTTAGGGCCCGTGCAACAGGCGGCAACGGCGGCCGGGTCGGTGGGCTGGCTGGCGATGACCGCGTCCCGCATCGGGTGGTCGATGCCGGTGGCGTGCAGGTAGGCGGCATAGAACGGCTCGTCCGTCGCGGCGCAGTCGGGGCGGGCGGCGAAGCTGTACATCAGCGCGGTGGACAGGTTCCGGGGGCCGGACCACATGGCGATTCTCATGGCAGGCGCTTTGCGGCTTGGGCGTCGAGGGCGGCGTTGAAGGCCTCTGCGGTCCAGCGGGCGGCGAGGGCTTCGTGCATCAGGGCGGCCTGGGATTTGGGCGCGAGGCCGCCTATGGGCGGGTCGCGGTCAAGGTTGGTGGGGAAGCTGTAGCCTTCCGCCGTGGCGGCGATGGCGTTTGCGGTCTGGCTTTCGCCAAGATCCAGCGCGAGAAGCGCGGGATACAGCGCCTTGCACATGGCGGTGCGGTCGATCGCTTCCATCGCGCGACCATAGGCGGAGGAGACCTGGAAGAGGTTGACCATCCGCTTCACATCCTTGGTCCGGTTGGTTCCGGCCGCGTGGAACAGGGCTGGAGAGAAGAACAGCATGTCGCCTTTCTTCAGCGGCAGTTGCACGGCGTTCGCGTCGAAGTAGACCCGGAACTCGGGCCGGGAGGTGGCAAGGTAGCCGGCGGGATATTTCTGGCTGTGGGGCAGCAGGAGCGTCGGCCCAGCCTCAATGCTGGCGTCGACATGGGCGACGGCGCCTTGCAGAGTCAGCATGGGCGAGAAGGCGTGGACATGGGCCGGGTAGCGGGCGACCGCCTCGGCCGACTGGAAGCCCAGGTGATAGTCGCGGTGCGGAGACTGCGCCGCGCCGCCGGGGTTCACCACGTTCAATTGCGCCGTCATCTGGTAACAGGGGCCAAGCCAGGCCTGGGAAACCAGCGCGAGGAAGGGGTTGGCGTAGTAGCGGGCGAAGTTTTCCGGGTCCGCCAGGCAGTGCTTTTGCAGGCTGTTCCAGAGGCGATCATTCGCCCCCGGCTTGGCAAAGTGGTCGCCGCCACCGGTGCCCGCGCGGTTCTGCTGGTCGATCAGGTCGCGGAACAGGTCGGAGGCCCGGTCCAGCATGGCGTGGTCAGCCTCGGCCCCCGCAAGGACAAGGACGCCGGGGCCGTTGGCAAAGGCGTCGGCCCATTCGGCCATCAGGGTATCGGCGAAGGCGGGGTCCGAGAGGCGGGGAAGAAGCGCGGGGCAGTCGTAGATCAGGACGCCCTTTTCCACACGCGCAGCAAGGGGATAGTCGGTGGGGTCGGTCACCGCGTCGCACAGGCTGGCGAGGTCCGAGAGGTCGCAATCTTCCGCCCGGAGGTAGGTCTTGCGCGTCAGGTGGAGGGAACGGTCACGTTTCTGCATGGGTCAGGCCCCTACCAGCGATTTGTAAAGCCCGCGCAGGCGTTCGGTCACCGGGCCCATCTGGCCGCTGCCGATCTGGCGGCCGTCGATGCTGCCCACTGGGGTTTGCGCGCCGAAGGTGCCGGTCAGGAACGCCTCATCCGCGGAATAGGTGTCGACGAGGGAGAAGTTCCGCTCATACACCGGGATGTCGTTGGCGCGGCACAGGTCGATGACCTTTTGCCGGGTGATCCCGTTCATGCAGTAGTCGCCGGTGCTGGTCCAGACCTGGCCCTTGCGCACGATGAAGAAGTTGCAGGCGTTGGTGGTGTTCACGAAGCCATGAACGTCCAGCATCAAGGCCTCGTCCGCGCCGGCCTTTTGCGCGGCGATGCAGGCGAGGATGCAGTTCAGCTTGGAGTGGCTGTTCAGCTTGGGGTCCTGCGTCATCGGCAAGCCGCGCAGGTGGGGCACGGTGGCCAGGGTGATCGGGCGCGGGATCTTGGGGCGCGAGTGTTCCATGATGATGACCATGGTCGGCCCCTGCTGCGACAGGCGGGGATGCTGGAAGGGCCGGGTCTTGACGCCGCGCGTCACCATCAGACGACAATGCGCGTCGGTGGTCATGCCGTTGGCGGCCTGTGTTTCCAGCACGGCGTCGATGACCTGCTGTTTCGTGCGGGCGATATCAAGGTCGATGGCCTTTGCGGCCTCGAACAGACGGTCGATATGTTCGTCGATGAAGGACCAGCGGCCGTTGTAAAGCCGGATGCCCTCCCACACGCCATCGCCTAGCATGAAGCCGGAATCGTAGACGCTGACGGTCGCCTGCACCTTGGGCTTCAACGCCCCGTCCACCCAGATCAGGATCTGGTCGTTGCGGGCGTCCTCTTCCGCCTGGTGGGTGGAGACGTGGTCATTCATCGCGCGGGCCCTTCCGTTTCGCAGGCCAAGCTACGGCGGCGCGGGCGATTGGCCAAGGGGGGCCATCACCCTTTGGTGAGGCACGAAGCGGTGAGTGGACGGGGGCGGGCGCTTTGGTCAGCGTCGCGGGCAACGATGGAGGGTGCGATGTGGAAATGGGTGGCGATCCTGATGGTCGCGGCGGGTGCGGCGCGGGCCGAGGTGGAAAAGGCCTATGTCGCGGGCGGCTGCTTCTGGTGCGTAGAGGCGGATTTCGAGCCGGTGCCGGGGGTGCTGGGCGTCGTCTCGGGCTATACCGGGGGGGATTTGCCCGATCCGACCTATCGGAACCATGACGGGCATTATGAGGCGGTGGAGATCACTTTCGACAATGCCGTGATTTCCTATGCCGAAGTGGTAGAGAAATTCCTGCGGTCCGTCGATGTGCTGGATGCGGGCGGGCAGTTCTGCGACCGGGGCAACAGCTATCGGACGGCGGTGTTCGTGACCTCGGACGCGCAGCGGAAGGCGGCGGTGGAGGCTGTGGCCAAGGCCGAGGCGGTGCTGGGGGCGAAGGTGGTGACGCCGGTGTTGCGGGCGCAGACCTTCTGGATCGCCGAGGACTATCACCAGGACTATTACAAGGGCACGGATATCGTGCTGACCCGGGCGGGGCCGAAGAAGCAGGCGAACGCCTACAAGTTCTATCGCAACGCCTGCGGCCGCGACGCCCGCGTGCGCGAGTTGTGGGGCGCGCAGGCGTTTCCGGGTTAAAGCAGGCCGCGGCGGGCCAGATTCTCCATCAGCGCGCGGGTGCCGAAGGTCCAGGGCGCGATCTGGTCGCAGGGATGGACGGTGTTGACCAGCCGGCCCAGCGCCGGGGAGGAGATGGTGACGCGGTCGCCGCGATGGTGGGTGAAGCCCTGGCCGGGACCGTCGCGGTCCTTGGTGGGCGCGAACATCGTGCCCAGGTACAGGACCACGCCATCCGGGTACTGGTGGTTGCGGTTCAGGGTCTGGGCCGCGATCTCGGCCGGGGGGCGCGAAATCTGGCCCATGTCGGAATGGTCGGAGAGGTGGAACCCGTCGTCGCCGCTCACTTCCAGCCCGACGTGGAGGGTTTCCACGGTGGCAAGGGTAAAGCGGTCGTCGAAGAGGCGGATGAAAGGGCCGATGGCGGCCGAGGCGTTGTTGTCCTTGGCCTTGCCAAGCAGAAGGGCCGAGCGGCCTTCGACATCGCGCAGGTTCACGTCATTGCCAAGGGTGGCACCAACGATGCGGCCCTGCGAGGTGATGGCCAGGACGACCTCGGGTTCCGGGTTGTTCCAGGACGAGGCCGGGTGGACACCGATCTGCGCGCCGCAGCCGACGGCGGCCATCGGCGGGGCCTTGGTGAACACCTCGGCATCGGGGCCGATCCCGACCTCAAGGTATTGCGACCACATGCCGGCGTCTTGCAAGCGGGCCTTGACGGCGGCGGCGGCCTCGGACCCCGGGCGGACGCCGCGGAGCGAGCCGCCAAGCAGGCCGGCCAGGTCCTGCCGGATCGCATCGGCGCGGGCGGGGTCGCCCTTGGCGCGCTCCTCGATCACGCGTTCAATCATCGACCCGGCGAAGGTGACGCCGGCGGCCTTGATCGGTTGCAGGTCGCAGGGCGCGAGGAGGCGGCCCAGCGTGCCGGTGCCGTCGCCCTGGTCGAGGAAACCGTCAAGCGGGCCGAGCGCGGGGAAGTCCGCCGTCAGGTCTGTGACCAGCGTTTCCCGCTCCATCAGGCCAGAGGTGGTGGGCGACAGGCGCGAGAGGTCCAGAAGCTGGCCCTGCCGGTAAAGGACGGGGCAAGGCCCGCCCTGGGCGTCAGACCAGACGCGGCCGATCAGCAGCGCCTGGGGATCGTCGGGCAGGATCTGGGCGGCGGTCAGGGCCAGCATCGTCAGTCCTGCACGCAGGTCTGACGCTGGGTGCCGAGGCCGTCGATCCCCAGTTCCACCACATCCCCCGCCTTCAGATAGCGGGGCGGCTTCATCCCCATGCCGACGCCGGGCGGGGTGCCGGTCGAGATGATGTCGCCAGGATGCAGGGTGAAGAACTGCGACAGGTAGGCGACGACATGGGCGACGCCATAGACCATGGTCCGGGTCGAGCCGTTCTGCATGGTCTCGCCGTTGACCTTCAGCCACATGGGCAGGTTCTGCGGATCGGGAACCTCGTCCCGGGTGACCAGCCAGGGGCCGGTCTGGCCAAAGTTGTCGCAGCTTTTGCCCTTGGTCCACTGGCCCGAGCGTTCGGTCTGGAAGCTGCGTTCGGATACGTCGTTGATGACACAGTAGCCGGCGACATGGTCCAGCGCCTGCGCCTCGGTCAGGTATTTGCCGGGCTTGCCGATGACGACGCCAAGCTCCACCTCCCAGTCGGTCTTGACGCTGGTGCGGGGGATCAGGATCGGGTCGTTCGGGCCGCAGATCGCGCTGGTGGCTTTCATGAACACCACGGGTTCGGGTGGTACTTGCAGGCCGGATTCGGCGGCGTGGTCGGCGTAGTTCAGGCCGATGCAGATGAACTTGCCGGTGCCGGCGACACAGGGGCCAAGGCGCGGGGTTCCGGGGACCACGGGCAGGCTGGCAGGGTCGATCTGCGACAGGCGGTCAAGGTCGGTCAGGACCGCGCCCGCGATGTCGGGCACATGGGCCGAGAGGTCGCGGATCTGGCCGTCGGCATCCAGGAGGCCGGGTTTTTCCTGGCCCTGCGGCCCGTAGCGGAGAAGTTTCATCTGGTCATCCCTGTCGGTTATACTGACATGTTAGCGGGCGGCGCCGGTCAGGCCAAGGGCGGAAGCCCGGCGGCGGCGCGAAGGTCGGGGTTGCGCACGTCCAGTTCGGACCCTGCAAGCGGATCGGCAGCGGGTGTGCAAAGCCAGGCGATGGCCCGGGCGGGTTCGTCCGCAGGGGCCAGGCTGGCGCGGGGCAGCTTGGAGACCGGGTTGATCCCGCTGGCACGAATGGTGCCTTGCATGTCGGTATCCACAACACCGGGCGCGAAGCCGAAGATGCGGATGCCGTGGTCGCCATACTCCATATGGACCGAGCGGGTCAGCATGGCGAGCCCCGCCTTGCCGGCGCAATAGGCGCTCCACCCTTCTTGCGGGCGGTGGGCGGCGCCGGAGGAGAGGTTGACGATGGTGCCGCCGCCGCGCTGGACCATGTGGCGCAGCGCAAGCTGCGTCGCGTGGAAGGCGGCGGTCAGGTTGGTGTCGATGTTGCGGGCCCAATCCTCGACCTGGATATCCAGGATGCGGCCGATGGGACCGATGATCCCGGCGTTGTTGATCAGGATGTCGAAGGGCTGCTGAAACAGCGTGGTCATTGCCAGCCGGTCGGTCATGTTGGCGACATGGCCGGTGGCGATGACCGGGCCAAGTTCACGCTGCGCGGCGGCAAGGTTGGCGGCGCTGCGGGCGGTGAAATGCACCGTCGCACCGGCCTGGGCCAGGGCGCGGACGGTGGCCAGGCCAATGCCGCGATTGCCGCCGGTCACAAGGGCGGTCTTGCCGGTCAGGGTCATGGCGGTCCTCCGTATGGTCGGGGGGCAGGGTGTCGTCTTGCGGCGGGATGGGCAAGATGGAACCGATGGTCACCGGCCGGGGTTGATGCGATACCGCGCACCGGCGAGATTGTCGCCCGGGCAGTGGTCGGAGGTTCGCAGTGCGGCGCTTTATCCTGGTGATGATCGTGGCGCTTTCGGCCTGCGCGCAGCGAGGGGACTTTGCCCACGTGCCAGAAGGCGCGGAAATCGAGGCGACCGAGGCGATCTTTGTCGGCACGACGCGCAAGGCCGGGGATGCAGGCTATGGCCGCGAACGGTCGGTTGATGCAAGCTTCCTGCGCTATGACATCGCCATCCCGGCCGACCGCGATCCGGGAGAGCTGACCTGGCCCCCCCGGCGCGGCAAGCCGAACGTGGCCAAGCATTTCCTGACGCAACAGGCGTTGCTGTTCGACGGTTCCTCCTCGTTCCGCAATGCCCTGCGCGAGGCGATGCGGGTCAGGGGCCAGACCGATGCCGTGGTCTATGTCCACGGGTTCAACACCAACATGGCTGAAGGAGTCTACCGGGTCGCGCAGATGCACCACGACCTTAAGGTGCCGGGGGTGGCGGTGCATTATGCCTGGCCCTCGCGCGGGTCGGCGCTGGGCTATGTCTATGACCGGGATTCGATGCTGTATTCGCGCAGCGGGTTCGAGGACCTGCTGGACGAGGTCGCGGGGGCGGGCGCGAAGGATATCATCCTGGTCGCCCACAGCATGGGCGCGGCCCTGACGATGGAGACGCTGCGCGACATGGCGCTGCAGGGGTCGCCGGCGCTGGACCGGGTGGCGGGGGTGATCCTGATCTCGCCCGACCTGGACCTGGACGTGTTCCGCAGCCAGGCCAAGGATATCGGCGAGTTGCCCCAGCCCTTCGTCGTCTTTGGCAGTTCGCGCGACCGGATTTTGGGGATTTCGGCCACCATCTCGGGCACGGGAGAGCGGCTGGGGAACTTGGACAGCGTGGCCGCGATCTCGGACCTGAAGGTGACGTATCTGGATACGGCCGCCTACAGCACGGGCGACGGGCACCTGAACCTGGGCGAGAACCCGGCGCTTCTTAGCCTGTTTGCCGGGCTTTTGGGGATCGACGAGGCGTTCCGGGCCGATGCGCGGGCGCGGGTGGGCCTGCTGCCGGGCCTGGTCCTGACGGTGCGCAATGCGACCGAGGTGATCCTGACCCCGGTCGGGCAACTGGGCGAGCCACGGGGCCGGTAGGCTCACGGTGTCTGGGCGCCGGGGACGGCAAGGTAGACGGCGTAAAGCGAGGTCGTCGCGGTGATGAAAAGGCGGTTCCTGCGGGGGCCGCCGAAGGTGAGGTTGGCAACCGCTTCGGGAACCAGGATCTTGCCAAGGCGGGTGCCGTCGGGGGCAAAGCAATGCACCCCATCGGCGGCCGAGGACCAAAGGTTGCCGCGCGCATCGGTGCGGATGCCGTCGGGGATGCCGGCGTCGATGTGTGCAAAGACGCGCTGGTTGGTCAGTTTCCCCTGCCCTGCATCGAAGGCGAGGATATGGCGCGGGGCGTCGGGCTGGTGGCTGGCCCCACTGTCGGCGACGTAGAGGGTGCGCTCGTCCGGTGACAGGCAAAGGCCATTAGGTTGCAGGAAATCCTGCGCCACGCGGTCAAGCTGGCCGGTGGGCGACAGGCGATAGACGCCGCGCACGGGTTGCTCGGGTTCGGCCTGAAAGCCTTCGTAGTCAGAGAGGATGCCGTAGGTCGGATCGCTGAACCAGATCGCGCCGTGGCTGTCCACGATCACGTCGTTCGGCGCGTTCAGGCGCTTGCCTTGGAAGCTGTCGGCCAGGGTGGTGAGGCTGCCGTCGATCTCGGTCCTTGTGACGCTGCGGGTGCCGTGCTGGCAGGTGACAAGGCGGCCCTGTCGGTCGCGGGTCTGGCCGTTGGCGAAGTGTGAGGGCTGTCGGAAGGTGGTGATGGTGCCCGGCCCGCCGGTCGCGTCCTGGGACCAGCGCAGGATGCGCTGGTTCGGGATGTCGGAGAAGAGGAGGCACTGGCTGTCGGCGAACCAGACCGGGCCTTCTGCCCAACGGCAGCCCGAGGCAAGGCGGTCAAGCTGGGCCGAGCCGATGGTCAGGTCAAGGAAGCGGGGGTCGTCGATATGATAGGTCATGGGCGCCCCCCTTTGCGGCCCGAGGCCAGCAGGATCACGGCGATGATGATGAGGCCGGTCAGGATCAGCCGATACCCGGCCTGAAACTGGTAGGTGTTCAGCATCGACACGATGAGGAACATGAACAGCCCCGCGCCCCAGATGCCGGGGACGTTGGAGTCTCCGCCTGCCACTGCGCTGCCGCCGATCACGACGACAGCGATGGACATCAGAAGATATTCGTTCCCCATGTTCAGCGCCGCCCCGCCCGAGAAGCAGGAGAGCAGGAACCCCGCCAGCGCGGCAAGGGTGGCGCAGAGGACATAGGTCGCCAGACGCACGCCGTCCACGGGCACCCCGGCCATGCGGGCGGCGGGCAGGCTTTGGCCGATGGCGGCGACCTGGCGGCCGTAGACGGATCGGTTGAGAAGAACCCAGGCGGCGATGGAGACGGCAAGGGCGACCAGGGCGACATTGGGCACCGTGAGGGTGCTGGAGGTGGTGAAGCTGGCCAGGCTTTCGGGCGGCTTGATGCGGATGCCGCGGTTCGACCAGATCGCGATGGACTGGATGATGAAGCTCATCGACAGGGTGGCGATGATCGGCGGGATGCGCAGGGCCTTGATGAGCGCGTAGTTCGCCAGGCCCACGGCGATGCCGACGCCAAGGGTGGCGAGGAGACCAGGGATCACCATCCCCTCGGCCCCGTCCATCAGCTTTAGCGCCAGGGTTCCGGCCAGGGTCATGGTGGCGGGGACCGACAGGTCGATGTTGCCGGGGCCAAGGGTGATGACGAACATCTGCCCGATGCCGACAAGCACCGAGAAGGCGGCAAAGGTCAGCGCGGCCTCGGTCAGGCCACCGCTGGCGGCGCCTTTGGTCACCCAGATGGTTGCCAGCCAGACCAGACCGGCAGCAAGGAAGGACCAGGCCCAGGGGCGGTTTAGGGCTTTCATCTGCGCGCCTCCAGCCGGTTGAAGAGGAGGCGGAGCGCCAGGACCAGGATCAGGATCGCGCCTTGTGCCCCGATCTGCCAGTCAGGCGAGATGCGCAGGAAGGACAGGAACGATCCCGCCAGCGTCAGGGTCAGCGCGCCGATCACCGCGCCGATGGGCGAGACGCGGCCGCCAATGAACTCACCCCCGCCAAGGATCACCCCGGCGATGGACAGAAGCGTGTAGCGCAGCGCGATGTTCGCGTCGGCCGAGGTGGCGAGGCCGACCAGCGCCATGCCCGCAAGCACGGCGAAGAAAGCCGCCAACGCATAGGCCGCGGCGCGCGTGGCGATGATCGAGGTGCCAGACCGGGCCACGGTGCGTTCATTCCCGCCCAGCGCGCGGATGCGGACGCCAAGGGTAGAGCGCATGACGATCAGGTGGGCAACGATGGCGATGAGGACGCTGGCGAAGATCGCCATGGGGGCCAAGGGTGGCTTCACCGTCATCAGAGTGCGCAACCACTCTGGCGAGGACCCCCCCGGCGCGGGCAGGATCAGGACGGCGAGGCCGGTCCAGACAAAGCTCATCCCCAGGGTGACGACGATGGAGGGCAGGTTGCGCAGGTGGATGATGACGCCAAGGCCGGCATAAACGGCGATGGCTGCGGCCAGGATCAACAGGCCCAGCGCGGGCGTGTCGTTCAGGAAGGTTGCGGTCACGCAGGCGACGAAACTGACGAAAGCGCCCATCGACAGGTCAAGGTCGTTCACCGCCATGATCAGCATCTGCGCGATGGTGGCCAGCGCGATAGGTACAGCGAGGTTCAGAAGGAGGTTCAGGCCGGTATAGCTGGCGGCGCGGGGTTGCATCCAGAACACGCCTGCAAGCAGCGCGACAAGGGCCATGACGGGAACCAGAAGGCGCAGGCGGTCGGGAGTCATGCGGCCCCCCGGTTCGATTCGGCGAAGGACGCCGCGAGGATGGCGTGTTCGCTGATCTCTTCCCCCACCAGTTCGGCGACGATGGCCCCCTCACGGAAAACATAGACGCGGTCGCACAGGCCCATCTCCTCCATCTCGGTCGAGTACCAGACGAAGGTGCGGCCGTGGTCGGCCTCGTCCCGGATGATGCGATAGACCTCTTGCTTGGTGCCGATGTCGACACCGCGCATGGGGTCGTCCATCAGAACAACCGGGGCGCGGGTGGCCAGGGCGCGGGCGAAAAGGACCTTTTGCTGGTTGCCGCCAGAGAGGGAGAGGATCGGGTTTTGCAGGTCGGGCGTGCGGATGGCGATGCGGTCTTTCCAGGTGGCGGCCTGGGTCGCCTCGGCAGTCGGGCGGATCAGGCCGTGGCGGGCAAGGTCGGGCAGGGCGGCGGCGGTCATGTTCTTCAGGATCGACCAGAGGTCGAAGGTGCCGTTCAGCCGTCGGTCGCCGGCGACAAAAGTCACGGCGGGGGTGGCAGCGGGCCACCATTGCGGGGCGTGCGCCTCGTGCAGGGCCAGAAGCATCCGGGTCTGACCGTGGCCGCCAAGGCCGGAGAGGCCGACAATCTCGCCCTTGCGGGCGTGGAACGGAAGGCCATGGGGGAGGGTGAGGCGTAGTGCGTCGTCGCCGGTGATCTGCGCACGGCGGGCGGTCAGCTCTTTGGCCGACGAGCCCATGGCTTGCACCAGCGATCCTTGGGTGAAATCGGCGGCGGGGCGGTCTGCGACGATGCGGGCGTCTTTCATCACGACGATGCGGGTGGCGGTGGACAGGATCTCGTCCAGGATATGGCTGACCAGGATCACCGCGCCGCCCTGGGCGATGAAGCGTTTGACATGGGCCAGAAGCTGCGCCGCAAGGCCGGCATCCAGCGACGAGGTGGGTTCGTCCAGGATCACCAGGCGCGGCGGCGCGGTGGGCGAGGAGAAGGCCATCGCGATTTCCACCATCTGGCGCTGGGCGATGGACAACTCGCCGACCTGGGCGCGGGGGTCGATGCCATGGCCGGGGAAAATCGCGTCAAGGCTGTCGCTGACGATCCGGCGGGCAGTTCCGCGCCAGCCGAAGGCGGGCAGATCGCGGTGGGCGATGCGGGCGTTTTCGGTGATGGAGAGGTTGGGGCAGAGCGACAGTTCCTGAAACACGCAGCGGACGCCAAGGCTGCGCGCCCGGGCGATGCCATAGGGCCCGTCGCCGACGCTGCCCGTCTGGGGCGTCAGGCCGCCGTTCAGGACCGAGATCAGCGTGGATTTCCCCGCGCCGTTATGGCCGACCAGGCCGATGCATTCGCCCGGCGCGATGGTCAGGGAAACGCCGTCCAGCGCCGTCACCTCGCCAAAGCGGACGGCAATGTCGTGGACCTGAAGCACGGGGTCTTGCATGGACATGGGCCAGATTGGGCCGGGGCCGAAGGGCAGACAAGCCCCCCGGCCCCGCGCCGCTTACTTCGCGGCCTCGATCACCTGGATCGCGTCCTCCTGGCTGTATTCGACGTTGGCGACCCCGCCTTCGGGCGTGGTTTCCAGGTTCGCCTCCAGCGTGTCCTGGTCGATGCGCAGGAAGGGGACGGTCAGGTCCTTGGGCACGTCCTTGCCATCCAGGATCTGCTGCGCGACCCAGAAAGCCAGCGTCGAGACCCCCGGCGCGATGGAAACGGACATGGTGGTATAGCCGTTCGCGTCCTTCTGTTCCTTCCACCACTTCAACTCATCCTGGCGGTTGCCCATGATGATGATCGGGGTCGGACGACCGGCGGCGGCGAAGGCCTGGGCCGCGCCATAGCCGTCCCCGCCTTGCGTAACCACGGCGGCGATTTCGGGCAGCGAGGGCAGGATGCCCGCAACAGCCTTTTGCGCCACGTCCTGCGCCCAGTCGCCGTGGACGGAGCCGGCGATGGTGAAGTTCGGGTTCTCCTCCACGCCCGCATGGATGCCGGCCGAGATCGCGTCGTCAACGAAAACGCCGGCCAGGCCGCGGATTTCCAATAGCGCGCCGCCATCGGGCATGGCGGTCTTCAGATAGTCGAGCTGGCTTTTGCCCATCGCCTCGAAGTCCACCGCCACGCGCCAGGCGCAGGGTTCATCCACGATGCCATCGAAGGACACGACGATGATCCCGGCGTCGCAGGCTTCCTTGATCGCACCGTTCAGCGCGGTGGGCGAGGCGGCGTTGACGACGATGGCGTCATAGCCTTGCAGGATCATGTTCTGGATCTGCGCGGCCTGTTCGGTGGCCTGGTTTTCCGCCGTGGTGAAGGCGTCGGCGGCAGCCACGACGCCATCGGTCACAGCTTGGCCGGTGACCTTGGCCCAGCTTTCCAGCATCGCCTGGCGCCAGGAGTTGCCGGCGTAGTTGTTCGACAGCGCGATCCGCTTGTCCGAGGTGTCGGCGAAGCCGGTCCCGGCCAGACAGGCCAGCGCGGCGGATGCCATGAGAATGGTGCGAGTCATCTGGTTCCTCCCGTTGGTGTTCTGATGGGCCAGGTCCTCCTCCCGGCGGGGAAAGGATGGAAGGAAAGCCGCAGCGCGGATAGGGCGGAACCGGCACGGCGTTTGCGGGATCACGCAGCCGCAGTGCGGGAAACCGCAGGAACGGTGCTGACTGCGCCATGGCATGCGGGCCGGGTTCTGGCATGATGGGCGCCAGGAGGATGCCGCATGGAGTTTGCCCCGCGTGAGTTGATCGACCGGTTCTTCGCCATCACGCGGCTGCTGGCGGGGCAGCTGGATTTCCGCTCCGCCATCCAGGCGGTGGCGACCGAGGTGGCGCAGATCCTGCCGCATGACCATCTGGACGTCTGCATCCTGCAAGGCGACGGGCGGTTTCATACGGCCTATGAAAGCGGCATCCAGACCGGGTGGAGCCGGAACACCCTTGGCCCTGTGCAGGACAGCCCGATCCGCGCGCTGCTGGTGGGCGAGGTGGATCATATCCTGACCGTCGATGCCTGTGCCGATCCGCGCTTTGACCCCTTGGCACCGGGACATCGGCCGATCTTCGAACATGGGCTGCGGTCGCGGCTGCATGTGCCGATGATGGTGCATGGCGAGATCATCGGCGCGCTGAGTTGTTCGCTGCTGGCGCCGGGGGCTTATGGGCCGACCGACCTGCGCCACGCCCGCTATATCGCGGACCTGCTGGCGCCGTATTTCTTTGCGCTGCGCGCCTCGCGCCAGGCGCAGGCGGCGCTGGTGACCGAAGCCGAGGCGCGGGCGCGCGAAGAAGGGCTGCGGCTGGGTGCCCTGCGGCTGACCGAGGCGCTGGAGGGTGAGCGGCAAAGGATCGGGATGGACCTGCACGACCAGACGCTGGCCGACCTGACCCGGCTGGTACGTCGGCTGGAGCGGCTGGGGCAATCCGGGCCGGTCGGGCCCGAGGCGCTGGAGCCGGTGACACGCGGCCTGCACGCCTGCATGCAGGACCTGCGGCAGATCATCGAAGAGGCGAAACCCTCGGTCCTGCAGCTGTTCGGCTTTGCCGATGCGGTCGAGAACCATCTGGAACGATCCGTCCGCGACAGCGGGCAGGCGCTGGACTGGCGGCTGGAGGATGCCAGCAGCGGGGCCTTCGACCGGCTGGACCCCAAGGTCTCGATCGCGCTGTTCCGCATTGCGCAAGAGGCGGTGAACAATGCAGTCCAGCATGCCGAAGCCGCCAGTCTGGTGGTGGAGTTGCGCGGCGACGGCGGGCCAGAGATTGTGGTGACAGACGACGGCCGCGGCTTTGGCGGCAAGCGGGCGCGGCGGGGCAGCGGGATCGACAACATGAAAACGCGGGCGCGGTTGATCTCGGCCCGCTTCGCGCTGGAGCCGGGGCCAGAGGGGCTGGGTACGCGGGTGACGATCCGGCTGGCAGATGGGGCGGGAAGGATGGCGGCGGAATGAAGCTGTTGCTGGTCGAGGATGATCCGCTGCACCTGTCCTATCTGCGCGAACAGATCGGCGGCGCGCTGCCGGAATGCGATGAGGTGTTCGAGGCCGCCAATGGTCAGGATGCCGAGGCTTTGGCCCGGCGGCACCCGGCGGCGGATATCGTGATGGATTTGCAGATGGCCGGCCGCACCGGGATCGAGGCGGCGCGGACGATCTGGCGCGAAAGGCCGCTGACGCGGATCCTGTTCTGGTCGAACTACTCGGACGAGGCCTATGTCCGGGGGATCAGCCGGATCGTCCCGATGGGGGCGGCCTATGGCTATGTGTTGAAGTCGGCGTCAGAGGAGCGGCTGCGGCTCGCGTTGCGGGGGATCTTCCTGCAGAACCAGTGCGTGATCGACAACGAGGTGCGGGGCTTGCAGCAGCGCAGCCTTGGCCAAAGCGGCGGGTTCACCGAAAGCGAATACGAGGTGCTGGTGGACATCGCGCTGGGGCTGACGGACCGGGCGATTGCGGAACGGCGCGGGCTGTCCTTGCGGTCGGTGCAGAACCGGCTGCACCAGATTTACGACAAGCTGGAGGTCAGCCGGCCGGAAGCGGCGGGGGAAGAGCCGGTGTTGAACCTGCGCGCAAGGGCGGTCAGCGTGGCAATCCTGCGCAAGCTGTTGAACCACGGGGCGCTGGAGCGGGCAGAGGCAGAGTTGCGGGGCTGGCTGGCGGGGCGGACCCGGCATTAGCCGACCGGCGCGCCGGGGCTGCGATTTCTTGAAGAAATCGGGACGGAATTCGTACGAATTCCGCCGTGTCGCGTACGGAACGGTCAGCCCCGGCGGCGGAGGTAGACGTAATAGGCGCCAGAGCCACCGTGTTTCAGGTGCGCCTCGGACACTTGCAGGACCGCCGGGCCAAGCGGCGGCAGGCGCAGCCACTGCGGGACCTGGTGGCGCAGAGCCCCCATGCGCTGGGGGATCGGCCCATGATCCTCGCGCCGCTTGCCCTTGCCGGTGATCACCAGGACCAGCCGCA
Organism: Tabrizicola aquatica; assembly: GCF_002900975.1. Lineage (GTDB taxonomy): Bacteria > Pseudomonadota > Alphaproteobacteria > Rhodobacterales > Rhodobacteraceae > Tabrizicola > Tabrizicola aquatica. The sequence goes on from NZ_PJON01000002.1 coordinate 381,822, forward strand.
TCCCCTGGGACTGGGCGTTCAGGATGAAACCGATCAGCTCCGGGTGCGCCTCGGCCAGGGTCAGGCCGTGCAGGTCGATCCGCGCCTCGGGTGCCAGTTTGCCCCGGGTCATCTTGCCATGGGTCTTGGCGTCCATCTGCAACGGCGCCTCGCCCAGAAGTTGCGGCAGCGTGGGTGCCAGGTCGCGGCGTTCCGGCGCGCGGGTCTTTTCGCCCAGGACAAAGGGGGAAAGACGCGGGCGGGCGTGGTGCAGGGGTTCGGGAGCCTTGGGCGGTTCGGTCGGTTCGGGCAGATGAATGGGTGCGGCGCGCAGGGGCCGCGCGGTCTGCGCAACGCTGCGCCAGAGGTCGGCCTCTTCGGGCGAAAGATGGCGGCGGCGCGCCATTGTCAGTCTTCCAGCATCGCGAAGGCGCGGTCGATGGGAACCAGCAGGACCATGCGTCCGCCATCCTTGATCGTGCCGGCTGCGTTGCCGGCCCCTGCCCCGGTGCCATAGAAGATGTCGGCGCGCTGCATCCCCTTGATCGCGCCGCCGGTGTCCTGCGCGACCATCAGACGGCGGATCGGGTCGCGGCCGTCCTTCTCGATCCAGACGGGGGCACCAAGAAGGGTATAGCGCGGGTCGATGGCGACCGAGCGGAGCGTGGTGATCGACCGGCCCATCGCGCCGATGGGGCCATCTTTCGGGTCCAGGGTGCTGATCTTGCGAAAGAAAACGTAGGACGGGTTGGTGTCCAGCAGCGCGCGCCCGGCGGTCGGTTCGGCCCGGACATGGGCGGCGATTTCCTGGGCCGAGACCTGGTCCAACGTATGGGTGCCGCGCCGGATCATCTCTTTCCCGACGGAACGGTAGGCATGACCGTTCGCCCCGGCATAGCCCACGCGCATGACCGAACCGTCAGTCATCCGGATGCGGCCCGAGCCCTGGACCTGCAGGAAGTAGACGTCCACCGGATCATCCAGCCAGGCAAGCTCTAACCCCCGACCGGCGATGGCCCCGCCTTCGATGGCCGAGCGGGAGTGATAGACCATCCCCTCGCGCAGTTCGGGGGGGCGGCGGTAGATCGGGTACTGGAAGCGGCCGGAGCGAACCGGAGAGCCGTCGAGTTCAGGTTCAAAATAGCCGGTGAACAAGGCGGGTGGGGTGCCGACGACGACGGGTTTGAAGAACAGCTCGAAAAAGCTGCGGGCCGAGGCGTCGTCTTGCGGCACATCGGCGGCGACGGCGCAGACGGGCTGCCAATCGGGCTGGTCGATCAGGTCGCAGGTGCTGAGGAAGGTCTGAAGCGCCTCGACGTGGTTGTCGTCATACCAACCGTCCAGCGCGTCAAACTCCAGCATTTCGGCCGGGGCGGGCTGGGCGGCCATCACAGCCGCCACAAGGATGCCAAGGCCCGCCCGCATCGCATCAGTCGCCAGTCGCGACCAGCTGCCAGTTCGGGTCGTCCGACCCCATCCGGCGCGCGAAGGTCCAGATGTCGCGGGATTTCTTGATCTCACGCGGGGAGCCTTCGACGATCTCGCCGGCCTTGTTGCGCACGACATAGGTCTGTTCACCCACGAAGCGGACAGCGATTTCGGCGAAACCGGTTTCCTTGGTGAAGGTCGCGTCGTGCAGGACCAGTTCCTTCATGCCGACGAAGCTGGCCTCGATCGTCAGCCCCTCACGCTCGCGCTGGGCGATGGCTTCGGCAAAGCTGGCCTCGACATCGTCGGACAGAAAGCCGCGGATGCGGTCCATCTCGCCCTTTTCGAAATCCATCAGGATCATCTCATAGGCCTGACGCGCGCCGTCGAGGAAGGGGCGCACGGCGAAGGAGGGTTCGGCCTTCTTCATCTCGGCCAGGGCGCGGGCGGCGTCCGAGCCTTCGGCGACATGGTCGGTGATGTCGCGGTCGGGACCGCCTTCGATCACCTCGAAATCGCGGCGCACGCGGGGGCGCACGTCTTCCAGCGGGACGGGCGGTTTTTCAAAGCCGTCGCGGGTGCCGAGCACCGAGCGCAGCTTGAGAATAAGAAAGATCGCGATCCCGGCCAGGACCAGGAGTTGGATCAGTGACCCGTTCATCTATGACCTCTGAAGGCTTGTTTGTTCCGTTTGGATTATGCACTGCTTGACCCTATGTAGGGGCGGGCCCGGGCGAAGTCTACCACGCGGGGGCTGCAAGCATCGCGAGAGGGCGTGAGAGATGTGGATTCTTCTGGGTATTCTGGCGATTCCGCTGATCGAGATCGGGCTATTTGTCACGCTTGGCGGTGCAATCGGGTTGTGGCCGACCCTGGCCTGGGTGCTGATCTCGGCGGCGCTGGGGATGCTGGTGTTGAAGGGGATCGCGACGACCGGGTCGGTCTCGCTTGGTCGCGACATGAAAGAGATGGGCGACCCGCTGTCGCCGATCGCGCATCGGGTCATGGTGGTGATGGCCGGGGCGCTGCTGCTTTTGCCGGGGTTCTTCACTGATGCGTTGGGCATCCTGCTGCTGATCCCGCCGCTGCGGACGCTGATGATCCGGCTGATGGGCCGCAAGCTGGCCAATCGCGGCGTGGTGACGCAAACCACGGTGATCGAGGGCGAATGGCAGGATGTTACGCCCGGTGCGCCCGAGCAACGGCAGACCCCACCGTCGGATTGGACCAAGCACTGACCCTACAGCATTGAGGCCGGTGGCCTGACCTGATAGGAACGCGGGCAAGTCCGCGAAGGAGATCAGAGATGGCCGAAGAAACCCCGGCAGGCAACGGCGCCGCCACCGCCCCGCAACAAGTCCGCATGCAGGTTCTGGCACAATATGTGCGTGACCTGTCTTTCGAGAATGTTGTGGTGCAGAAAGGCCTTAGCGCCGGCGAAGTGCAGCCCGACATCCAGGTCGCGGTCAGCCTTGACGCGCGCAAGCGCCCGGTGGCCAGCCAGTACGACGTGATCACCAAGTTCAAGGTGACCTCGAAGAACAAGACCAACGGCGACACGCTGTTCATTCTTGAGCTGGAATATGGCGGGACCTTCCTGATCGACGGTGTCGCGGATGAGCAGTTGCACCCCTTCCTGCTGATCGAGTGCCCGCGCCTGCTGTTCCCCTATGTGCGCCGGATCATCTCGGACGTGACGCGCGATGGGGGCTTCCCGCCGCTGAACATCGACCAGGTGGATTTCATGGCCCTGTACCGGCAAGAACTGGCGCGTCGCGCCCAGGCGCAGCAGGCCGTGCCGGCCGAGAAGGCGAACTAGGCCGTTACGCCGATTTCTTCCAGATGGCCGCATCGCCCAGCTTTGCGACCATCGCCTCATGCGCGGCGATCTCCTCGGGGGTGATCCGCGGCGGCAAGGGTTCGGGCCGGGGCCGGGGGCGCCAGGTGGTGTCGCCGGTCTGGCCCTTGGCAGGCGCGGGCATGGCACTGCCCAGCACCAGGTCGGGCTGGCGGCCGCCGATCAGCTCCAGGTAAACCTCGGCCAGGATTTCGCTGTCGAGAAGCGCGCCGTGCTTGTCGCGCATGGTATTATCCACGCCAAAGCGACGACACAGCGCATCGAGCGAGGCCGGCGAGCCGGGAAACTTGCTGCGCGCGATCATCAGCGTGTCGGTGGCGCGGGCATAGGGCAGGCCGGGCAGGCCGCACCGCTCAAGCTCGTGATTCAGGAATTTCATGTCGAAAGCGGCGTTGTGGATCACCAACTGCGCGTCGCCGATGAAATCCAGGAAGGCCCGGCCGATCCGCGCAAAAACCGGTTTGTCGCGCAAGGTCACGCCGCCGGGGACGGGTTGGCCGGGGATTTCGAGGATGTCGTGGCCGATGCCATGCACCTCGAACGCCTCGCGCGGCATGCCGCGTTCGGGGTTGATGTACTGGTGGTAAGTCCGGCCGGTGGGCAGGTGGTTGAACAGCTCGACCGCGCCGATTTCGACGATGCGGTGACCCTCGGACGGTTCAAACCCGGTGGTTTCGGTGTCGAGGATGATTTCACGCATCTTTAGTCCGGCGAATGGCTGCCAGCACTTCTTTCACGGCGGCGCGGGCCTCTGCAAGGCTGGTCGTGGGGATGATGTAGTCGGCACGGGCGCGCTTTTCGGCGTCGGGCAGTTGGCGCGAGAGGATCAGCGCGAAGTCCGCCTGGGACATGCCACGGGCAAGGACGCGGTCGCGCTGGACATCGGCGGGGACCGAGACCACGGCCACGGCGTCGCAGGCAGCGTCAAGGCCGATTTCATAGAGAAGCGGGACGTCCAGAAGGACAACAGGCGCATCCGCGTGGTCGGCCAGGAATTGCGCGCGGTCCTGCGCCACCAGCGGATGCACGGCGGCGTTGATCCGGTCCAGCGCGGTGGGATCGGCCTGGATGATCTGGCGCAGATGCGGGCGGCTGACGGAGCCATCGTCCTGAATGGCCTGGGGAAACAGCGCCCCGATGGCCAGCGCGGCCGGCTGGCCGGACTGGTACAGCCGGTGGACGGCCGCGTCGGCGTCCCAGACCGGGACACCTTCGGCCGAGAACATCTGCGCGGTCGTCGATTTGCCCATGCCGATGCTGCCGGTCAGGCCCAGCTTGAAGCTCATGCCGCCAGCACGGCCTTGCGGGTGGCGTCGTCCACTTCGGGGCGGACACCGAACCAGCGTTCAAAGGCTGGGACCGCCTGGTGCAGAAGCATTCCCAGACCATCGACCGTGGTGCAGCCGCGCGCCTCGGCCTCGATCAGAAGCTGGGTCTTGAGGGGGGTGTAGACCAGATCGGTGACCAGCGCCTTGGGGTTGAGACCGTCCAGCGACAGGCGCAGGTCCGGCTTGCCGGTCATGCCAAGCGAGGTGGTGTTCACCACGGTCCCGGCGTCGGCCATCAGGTTGCCGGCCTGCACCCATTCATGGACATGCACCTTGGCCCCGAAGTCCGAGCGCAAGGCATCGGCCCGGGGGCGGGTGCGGTTGCAAAGGCGGATTTCCGGCACGCCAACCTCGATCAGCGCGGCGACGACAGCGCGCGCGCCACCGCCCGCGCCAAGGACCAGCGCCGGGCCAGCCGAGGGCACCCAGTTCGGCACGTTCTGCCGCAGGTTGGCGATGAAGCCCGAGCCGTCGGTGTTGTCGGCGTGGATCTTGCCGTCCTTTCGGAAGATCAGCGTGTTCGCCGCCCCGATCAGCGCCGCGCGGTCGGTCACGATATCGGCGATGTTCAGGATCGCTTCCTTGTGGGGAATCGTGATGTTCGCGCCGACAAAACCCAGGCGCGGCAGGGTGCGGATCATCTCGGCCAGGTCGGTGGGGGCGATGTCGATCGGGATGTAGTGGCCCTTCAGCCCGTAGCGTTTCAGCCAATAGGTGTGCAGCGCGGGGCTGCGGCTGTGGGCGATGGGGTGGCCGATGACGGCGGCAAGCGGGATGCGGGGATGGTCGGTCATCTGGCGATCATGCCCCGAGTTCCCATCCATGCCAACAGGGGCAAAAGCGGCAGGCCCAGAATGGTGAAATGATCGCCGGAAATGGCGGAAAACAGCCGGACGCCCTCCTCCTCAATCTTGTAGCCGCCGACCGAGTGGCGGATGCTGTCCCAGTTCCGGGCGACATAATCATCAAGGTAGGCGTCAGAAAAAGGGTGCATGGTCAGCCGCGCCTCGCCGACATGACGCCAGACGGGTTCGGCGTTCTCATAGGCGACGATGGCGGAGAGGAGCTTGTGCGAGGTGCCGCGCAGGTGGCGCAACTGGTCGCGGGCTTCTTCGGGCGTCTCGGGTTTGGCAAAGGTCTCACGGTCCAGCGCCAGCACCTGGTCGCAGCCAAGGACCAGCGCCTCGGGGTGCCGGTCCGCCACCTTGCGCGCCTTCATCTCGGCCAGGGCATCGGCGATGTCGCGGGGATGCGCGCCTTCGGCCACCAGGGCATCACGGATCGTCGCCTCATCCACGCGGGGGGCAACGGGTTCGACCGCAACGCCGGCAGCGCGCAGCATCTGCAGCCGGGTCGGTGAGGTGGAAGCAAGGATCAGGCGCATGGAGGCTGTGGATATCCGCTGTTTGTTCCTGGGTCCGACTCTGGGGACGAGATCGGTCTGCGGCCCCTTCGGTGGGCAACCCACTTTGTCCAGACCGCGTGGGGCAGAGATATCCCGTTGTGCAAAGGCTTGTCACGAGGTTCGGGAAAACTTCAGGCAGGCAGGCAGAGGGCAGCCACAACCTGTGGATGAAGTACAGTGCAGCAATTTCGTAACGCACTGGCAAAAAACGGGATTTCAGCATCGCCGGATTCCAATGCAATGTTTTCCCGGATTTTTCCACAGGTCAAACCTTGGGGAGAAGTCATGGGATGGCTTTGATAATCCCGTTCTGCACAGCCCCTACATCATCCACATTCCTTCTTTTAAGTTTTCTTTATAGAAGAAGGGCCGCAAGGAACGGGAAGGCGATCATGGACTGGATCACGGATTTTCTGGCCGATTGGTATCTGGTTACAAAGTCGCTGCATGTGGTCTCGGTCATCTCGTGGATGGCGGGTTTGTTCTACCTGCCGCGCCTGTACGTCTATCACGCCGAGCAGATCGAGCTGGGCAGCCGGACCGACAAGATGTTCCAGACGATGGAGCGGCGACTGCTGCGTGGGATCATGAATCCGGCGATGACGGCGACCTGGATCTTCGGCCTGGCGCTGGTCTTTACGCCGGGGGTGGTGGACTGGTCGTTCGTCTGGCCCTGGGTCAAGGCGGCCTGCGTGCTGGCGATGACCTGGTTCCATCACTGGCTTGGCTATCGCCGCAAGGATTTCCTGGCGGGGGCGAACACCCGCAGCGGCTATACCTACCGGGTGATGAACGAAGTTCCGACGGTCCTGATGCTGGTGATCGTCTTTGCGGTCATCACCCGCTTCTGATTGACTTTTGCCGCATCCCGCCTTAGGTGCGGCGTTGCAGGGCCGTCCGGTCCAACGCATCTCCCGTTGCAAATCCGCTGCGATCCGCCCTGACGGGGCTGATCCGTCCAAAGGTATTCCATGACTGTCGAACGCTTGAACCTTTCCGAACTCAAGGCCAAGACCCCCGCCGACCTGCTGGCGATGGCCGAGGAGTGGGAAATCGAGAACGCCCCCTCGATGCGCAAGGGCGAGATGATGTTCTCGCTGTTGAAAGAGCATGCCGAGGAAGGCTGGGAGATCGGTGGCGACGGCGTGCTGGAAGTGCTGCAGGACGGCTTCGGGTTCCTGCGCAGCCCTTCTGCCAACTACCTGCCCGGCCCGGATGACATCTACGTCTCGCCCGATATCCTGCGGCAGTTCAGTTTGCGGACCGGAGACACGATCGAAGGCCTGATGCAGGCCCCGAAGGAGAACGAGAAGTATTTCAGCATGACCAAGGTCACGCGGATCAACTTCGACGACCCGGAAAAGGCCAAGCACAAGGTCCACTTCGACAACCTGACGCCGCTTTATCCCGATGAGCGGCTGAAGATGGAAGTCGAGGACCCGACGATCAAGGACCGCTCGGCCCGGATCATCGACCTGGTCGCCCCCATCGGCAAAGGCCAGCGCGGGCTGATCGTGGCCCCGCCGCGGACCGGCAAGACGGTGCTGTTGCAGAACATCGCCAACTCGATCGCGCAGAACCACCCGGAGTGCTATCTGATCGTCCTTCTGATCGACGAACGGCCCGAGGAAGTCACCGACATGCAGCGCACGGTGAAGGGTGAGGTTGTCGCCTCGACCTTCGACGAACCGGCAACGCGGCACGTTGCGGTCGCCGAAATGGTGATCGAAAAGGCCAAGCGCCTGGTCGAACACAAGCGCGATGTGGTGATCCTGCTGGACTCGATCACCCGTCTGGGCCGCGCGTTCAACACCGTGGTCCCGTCCTCGGGCAAGGTGCTGACCGGCGGTGTGGACGCGAATGCGCTGCAGCGACCGAAGCGGTTCTTCGGGGCCGCGCGGAACATCGAGGAAGGCGGGTCGCTGACCATCATCGCCACCGCGCTGATCGACACCGGCAGCCGGATGGACGAGGTGATCTTCGAAGAATTCAAGGGCACCGGTAACAGCGAGATCGTGCTGGACCGCAAGGTGGCCGACAAGCGAGTGTTCCCGGCGATGGACATCCTGAAGTCCGGCACCCGGAAAGAGGACCTGCTGGTCGACAAGACCGATCTGCAAAAGACCTACGTCCTGCGCCGCATCCTGAACCCGATGGGCACCACGGATGCGATCGAGTTCCTGATCTCGAAGCTGAAGCAGACGAAGTCGAATTCCGAATTCTTCGAGTCGATGAATACCTGATAGGCGGCGGCGATGGACACGATCTATGCCCTCGCCACGGCGCGGGGTCGATCGGGCCTCGCCGTGGTAAGGATTTCGGGGCCGGCGGCGTTTGCGGCTGGTCTTGCGCTGTGCGGGTCGCTGCCTGCTACGCGGGTGGCGGGGCTGCGGCGACTGACTTGGCGCGGCGAATTGCTGGACGAGGCGCTGGTGGTTTCCTTCGCTGAAGGGGCCAGCTTTACCGGCGAGGCTGTGGTGGAGTTGCACTGCCACGGTGGGCCCGCCGTCGTTGGGGCGGTGTTGCGCGCATTGGCCGAGCAACCGGGGCTGCGGCTGGCTGAACCGGGGGAGTTCACGCGGCGGGCGCTGGAGAATGGCGTCCTGGACCTTGCCCAGGTCGAGGGGCTGGCCGACCTGATCGACGCCGAGACCGAGGCACAACGGCGTCAGGCAGTGCGGGTTCTTTCAGGATCGGTGGGTCAGAAGGTCGATGGCTGGCGGCGAGACCTGATCCGGGCGGGGGCTTTGCTGGAAGCGACCATCGACTTTGCCGATGAAGATGTTCCGGTGGATGTGTCACCGGAAGTGCTGGGGCTGATCGATGGCCTGATGGCTGATCTGGGTCGCGAGGCTGCGGGAGTTTTGGCGGCCGAACGCATCCGTGACGGCTTTGAGGTGGCGATTGTCGGCGCGCCGAATGCGGGAAAGTCGACGCTGCTGAACCAGTTGGCCGGGCGTGAGGCCGCGATCACCTCCGAGATTGCCGGAACGACGCGGGATGTGATCGAGGTTCGGATGGAGATTGCCGGGCTTCCGGTGACATTCCTGGACACCGCAGGCTTGCGCGACACCGAGGATCGGCTGGAACGCGCTGGGATCGAGCGGGCCTTGGCGCGGGCCGAAGCAGCGGATCTGCGGCTGTTCCTGACCGATGGCACTGGCCTGCCACTGGAGCCGACGGGCGATGATCTGGTGGTTCTGGGGAAATCAGATACCAAATCTGGTTGGTCTGGGTTGGCCGTGTCGGGAAAGACTGGGCAAGGGGTGCCCGAACTGATGGCGCGGATCGGTGAAATCCTGGATCAGCGTGTCGGCTCTGCCGGTGCCCTTGTGCGCGAACGCCATCGCATCGCCGTTACAGCGGCGATTGCTGCTCTGGCCGAGTCACGGGCGGAAGTGGTAAGACGTGACTCGCGCGTCGAGTTGGCGGCGGAGCATCTGCGGCGGGCTGTGCGGGCACTGGATGCGCTGGTTGGCCGCGTAGATGTCGACGACCTGCTCGGCGAGATTTTCGCCAGCTTCTGCATCGGCAAGTAAGGGGTGTTCCACGTGAAACACTACGATGTCATCGTGATCGGCGGCGGCCACGCGGGCGCTGAAGCGGCAGCGGCAGCGGCCCGGATGGGTGTGTCAACCGCGCTGGTGACGCTGCGGATCGAGACGCTGGGCGCGATGTCCTGCAACCCGGCCATCGGGGGACTCGGCAAGGGCCACCTCGTGCGCGAGATCGACGCGCTGGACGGGGTCATGGGCCGGATGGCGGACCGGGCCGGCATCCAGTTCCGCCTGCTGAACCGTCGCAAGGGACCGGCCGTGCAGGGCCCGCGTGCCCAGATCGACCGGCGCCTCTATCGGGAAGCGATGCGGGCGGAGTTGCTGGCGACGCCGGGGCTGGAGGTGATCGAGGGCGAAGTTGCAGGTTTGCGGCTGGCTGGGGGCGCCGTTGCTGGGATCACGCTGGCCTCGGGTGTCGAGTTGTCGTCGGGCCGGGTTGTGCTGACCGCGGGAACCTTCCTGAATGGTGTGATCCATATTGGGGATCGTCGGATGTTAGGCGGCCGCATGGGCGATTCGCCGTGCAAGCTTCTTGCATCGCAATTGGCGGAACTTGCGCTGCCCGTTGGACGCCTGAAAACCGGGACGCCGCCGCGCCTTGATGGGCGGACTATCGATTGGGCGCGGTTGGAAAGTCAGCCGGGGGACGATGACCCGGCGATGTTCTCCTTCCTGAACCGCGGCCCGGAAGCCCGGCAGATTTCCTGCGGGATCACACATACGTCCGAGGCGACTCACCAGATCGTGCGGGACAACCTCGGCCGGTCCGCAATGTATGGTGGGCACATCGAAGGTGTGGGCCCCCGCTATTGCCCGTCGATCGAGGACAAGGTTGTCCGCTTTGCCGACAAATCCTCGCATCAGGTTTTCCTTGAACCCGAGGGGCTGGATGATCACACGGTCTATCCGAACGGCTTGTCGACCTCTCTGCCGGAAGAGGTTCAGCACGCCTATATCCGCACGATCGCCGGGCTGGAGCAGACTGTCATCCTGCAGCCCGGCTATGCGATCGAATACGATTACTTTGACCCCCGGGGCCTGCACCGTACGCTGGAAGCGCGGGCCGTGAAGGGGCTGTACTTTGCGGGGCAGATCAACGGCACAACGGGTTATGAAGAGGCGGGGGCGCAAGGTCTTGTTGCAGGACTAAACGCCGCCGCAGCATCCAGAGGATCAGCACCCGTCGAGTTCAGCCGAACCGAAAGCTATATCGGCGTGATGATCGACGATCTGACCTCTCGCGGCGTGACAGAGCCTTACCGCATGTTCACGTCCCGCGCGGAGTTCCGGCTGACGGTCCGGGCCGACAATGCGGACCGCCGCTTGACGCCCCTTGGAATCCAGGCCGGCTGTGTGACGCTTGGCCGGCAAACTGCTTTCGAAGCAAAGCTGGATGCCCTGGAAGCGGGACGCGAGTCGCTTGCGCAAGTCATGATCGGACCCAAGGCGCTCAACGAGGCGGGGATCGCCGTCAGCAGGGATGGTGGCAAACGCTCGGCTTATGATGTGCTCTCGTTGCCAGGGGTTGATCTGGATGTGGTGGTGAGTGCGTTACCGGCCTACAGCATGTTGAGTCGTGAGGTTCTTGAGCAGCTTCAAATCGATTCGACATACGACCAGTATTCCGATCGCCAAGCAAAGGAGGTTGCAGATCTCCGCCGGCAGGAAACGCAGCGGATCCCGGAAGACTTCGACTATGGTCGAATTTCTGGACTATCGAACGAACTCAAGCAGAAGCTGGCGCGAGCGCGGCCGGATTCCATCTTGCAAGCCTCCCGGATCGAGGGTGTTACGCCCGCAGCACTGCTGTTGGTCCTTTCTCATTTGCGCAAACCCGTGGAGCGGCTCGTCGGATAATGGACGCGCTTGACCCTTCCATTGCGGGCTTGAGTGTTTCACGTGAAACATTCGCGGCACTGCAACAGCTGGAAGCGCTCGTCCGGCGCTGGACGCCCGCAATCAACCTGGTGAGCAAGGCAACGCTCACTCACCTCTGGGACCGGCACATTGTCGATTCCGCGCAAGTCTTCTCGCTGTGCCCTCCGGCTGCAAAGACGTGGGTTGATGTGGGATCAGGTGGCGGCTTTCCTGGGCTGGTTGTTGCGATCCTGGCGCGGGAGTTGCGGCCAGACCTTCACGTAACCCTCGTGGAGTCGGATCAGCGCAAGGCAACCTTCCTTCGTCAGGCCGCACAAAGCTTGGGGCTGAAAGCGGCGGTACGCAGCGAGCGAATCGAATCGCTGCCGTCCCTGCAGGCAGATGTGTTGTCAGCCAGAGCGCTTGCGGCATTATCAGAACTTCTTGGCATCGCCGATCTGCATTTGGCCAGCGATGGAGTAGCGATTTTTCCCAAAGGATCCCGCTACATGGAAGAGCTGGCCGCAGCGCGCAGCGCCTGGACCTTCAACTTAGAGACGCAGCGCAGCCTTTCGGACCCGGAAGCTGCAATTCTTGTGATCAGGAACATTCATCGCCATGTCGGATAGCCCCTACATTCTCGCTCTGGCCAACCAGAAGGGCGGCGTCGGCAAGACGACGACTGCGATCAACTTGGCAGCTGGCCTTGCCGAGCTTGGCAAGAAGGTTCTGCTGGTGGATATCGATCCGCAGGGCAACTCCTCTACCGGACTGGGTGTTCGCCCTGATGCTCGGAAGAAAACAAGCTACGACTTGATCGTGGACGGAGCCGCTCTACAGGATGTTGTGATGGAAACCGGAAGTCGGGACATCATGATCATCCCGGGGAACGCAGACTTGTCCTCGGCCGACCTGGATATCGTGTCGAACGAAAAGCGTAGCTATCTGCTGCACGATGCGCTTCGGCGACCCGAGATGGAGAGTTACGGCTTCGATTACATCCTGATCGACTGCCCGCCAGCCCTTAGTCTGCTGACCGTCAACGCACTTGTCGCCGCACATTCCGTGCTTGTGCCGTTGCAGTGCGAATTTTTCGCGCTGGAAGGCCTGTCGCAGCTAATGCTCACGATTCGGGACGTGAGGCGGTCGGCTAACCCGGACCTGCGCATCGAAGGGGTTGTGTTGACCATGCATGACCGCCGCAACAGGTTGACGGCCCAGGTCGAGGCCGATGCCCGTGCAAACATGGGCGACTTGGTGATGAAAACGACGATTCCGCGCAATGTGCGAATCAGTGAGGCACCGTCCTATGCGCTGCCAGTGCTGAGCTACGATCCTGGCTCGAAGGGCGCAGAGGCCTATCGTGCCTTGGCACGGGAAATCGCCGATCGGCGCAAAACCCCCGAAGTTGCAGAGGCCTGACATGACAAAGAACGAAAGACGTGGCCTTGGCCGTGGCTTGTCTGCACTGATGGCTGACGTGCATTTGGCCGGGCCCGAGCAGATGGCAGCCCCGCGCAAGGCAGAGCTGCACCTTCCGGTGGAAAAACTTGAGCCAAACCCGCAGCAACCGCGGTTGGATTTCAAGCAGGACGAACTGGAAAGCCTGGCCGATTCGATTCGCCAGAAGGGCGTCATCCAGCCGCTGATCGTACGGCGGAAACCGGGCCGTGACGCATATGAGATCGTCGCCGGCGAACGGCGGTGGCGGGCGGCGCAACTTGCGCAACTGCACGAAGTTCCCGTTGTGGTTCGAGAGCTTAGCGACACCGAAGTCCTTGAAGTCGCAATCATCGAGAACATTCAGCGCGCGGACCTGAATGCCATCGAAGAAGCCCTCGGTTTCCGGCAGCTGATGACCCGATTCGGCCATACGCAGGAAAAGCTCGCCGAGGCGCTGAGCAGAAGCCGGAGCCATGTCGCGAATCTGTTGCGGCTTTTGACCTTGCCGAGCGATGTGCAAGACTTGGTGCGCGACGGCAAGCTGTCGGCAGGGCACGCACGCGCACTGATTGGAAGCCCGAAAGCGTCGGAACTGGCCGCGCAGATCGTGGCCAAAGGGCTGTCGGTCCGCGAGGTCGAGAAGCTGATGAAGGCGGAAGCTGCCCCCAAGGCGGCCCCGAAAACCCCAACGAACTCGTCTGAAAAGGACGCCGACACCCGCGCGCTGGAGGCCGATCTTTCCGCCAATCTGCAGATGCAGGTGAAGATCGACCACGTCCCGGGGCAGGACGCAGGGCAGATCTCCATCCGGTATAATAGCCTGGAAGACCTCGATATGCTGTGTCAGATTCTGTCGCAGGCACCAGATCGGGTGGCGCGGGACTAATTCGCGCTGTGACGGCCGGCCAGCAGGGCGCGCAGGATGCCATTCAGCATCATGACGCCGCTGTCGGTCGTCTGGATACGGTCGTCATCGCGGGTAAGCAGGCCGAGCGCGATGACCTCCTCCAAAGCAGCTGGCGGCAACGGAGTGCCAGCCAGCGCGGCGTAGCGGTCCAGCGAGGCACCCTCTTTCAGGCGCAGGGCGAACATCAGGTACTCGCTGGCACGATCCTCGCCAGACAGGCGCTCACTGCGTTCGGCAGAACCGGGGGCGGCGAGTGTGCGATCCAGCCAAGCAGCCGGCATACGCTCCGACTCGGTGGCGAATCGGGACGAATCGAGGGTGAGTCGCCCGTGGGCACCGGGGCCGATCCCTGCGTAATCGCCCATCCGCCAATATATCAGGTTGTGGCGTGACTCGTCGCCAGGGCGGGCGTGATTCGAGACCTCGTAGGCAGGAAGGCCAGCACCTCGGGTGATCTCTTGCGTCAGTTCGAACATGTCGGCCGACAGGTCTTCTTCAGGCAGGCCGCGCAACAGGTTCTTGGCGTGCATCTGGCCAAAGACGGTGCCGTCCTCGATGGTCAGCTGGTAAAGCGAAAGGTGCGACGTGCCAAAGTCCAGCGCGCGGTGAAGTTCGTCGCGCCAGGCGTCCAGGGTCTGGTTCTGGCGGGCGTAGATCAGGTCGATCGAGACGCGCTGAAAGGTGGACTGGGCAACAGCAATCGCTTTTGCAGCCTCGTCCACCGTGTGCATCCGGCCCAGGCGGCGAAGGTCGTCGGGATCAAGCGACTGAATTCCAAGAGAGACCCGATTGACGCCCGCCTTGGCATAGCCTTCGAACCGGGCCGCCTCGACCGAACCGGGGTTCGCTTCCAGCGTGATCTCGATGTCGTTCGCAAGGGTCCAGGTCGCGCGGACGCGGTCAAGGATGCCCTGGACGGTTGCGGCCTCCATCAGGGAGGGCGTGCCGCCGCCGAAAAAGATGGTGTTCAGGACGCGGCCCTGGGTCAGTGCGCCAATGCGGTCGATTTCGGACTGGAACGCTTGCAGCCAGCGGGACTGGTCCACCTGCGCGGCGACGTGGCTGTTGAAATCGCAATAGGGGCATTTCGACTGGCAGAAGGGCCAGTGCAGATAGAGGCCGAAGCCTGCGTGACGCCAGTCGTCCATCAGGGGAAGCAGGCCGCGACCAGCTTGGCGAAGGCGTCCGCGCGGTGGGAAAGGCGATTTTTCTCCCAGCGGTCCATCTCGCCGAAAGTCTGGGTAAAGCCGTCGGGCATGAAGATCGGGTCAAAGCCGTGGCCCTGTTCGCCGCGGCCCGGCCAGACAAGGCGGCCGGAGGACTTGCCTTCAAAAACAAGGTCTTGGCCGTCAGGTGCCGCAAGAACCAGGGTGCAGCAGAACTGGGCGGTACGGGGTTCCGGGGCTTTCGCCACCTCAAGCTCGCGCCAGACGCGCTCCATTCCGACGGCGAAGTCGCGGCCTTTTGCGGTGGTGGCCCAGTCGGCGGTGAATACACCGGGCGCTCCGCCCAAGGCGTCGACGGCGAGGCCGGAGTCGTCGGCCAAGGCCACCAGACCGGAAGCCTTGGCGGCTGCGTGGGCCTTCAGGCGGGCGTTGCCGACAAAGGTGGTCTCGGTTTCCTCAGGCTCGGGGAGGCCGAGGTCACCCGCGCCGACAACCGTCACGTCGAAGGGTGCCAGAAGATCGGCGATCTCTTCCAGCTTGCCACGGTTGTGCGTGGCGACCAGCAGGCGATCCCCGCGCTTCAGCATGTTACAGCCCCAGCGCCGCCCGCTGCGCCGCCACCAGCGCCGCGTTACCCTGACGCGCAAGGTCCAGGAGATGCAGAAGTTCGTCCTGGCTGAAGGCGGACCCTTCGGCGGACATCTGCACCTCGATCAGCTTGCCGGCGCCGGTCATCACGAAGTTGCCGTCGGTCCCGGCCGAGGAGTCCTCGATATAATCCAGGTCCAGCACCGGCTGCCCGGCATAAACGCCGCAGGACACGGCCGAGACGTGGTCCATGATCGGGTCCGACACGATCACGCCCGAGGTCAGCAGCTTGTTCACCGCCAGCCGCAGCGCGACCCAGCCGCCGGTGATCGAGGCGCAGCGGGTGCCGCCGTCGGCCTGTATCACGTCGCAGTCGACGACGATCTGGCGTTCGCCCAGGGCCTGCCGATCCACGCCCGCGCGCAGCGAGCGACCGATAAGCCGCTGAATTTCTTGCGTACGGCCCGATTGCTTGCCCGCCGCCGCCTCACGCCGCGTGCGCGAGTTCGTCGCGCGGGGCAACATCCCGTATTCCGCCGTCACCCAGCCCTGGCCGGTGTTCTTCAGGAACGGGGGGGCCTTGTCCTCGATCGTGGCGGAACACAGGACATGGGTTTCGCCCATCTTGATCAGGCACGACCCTTCGGCATGCTTCATCACGTTGGTTTCGATTGAAACCGCCCGTAGATCGCTTAATTTTCTGCCTGACGGGCGCATTGCTGGACCTTTCGCTGGAATGCGGCCACATATGCAACCACAGGCACCGGATGCAAGGCCGATTGCTGAACCCATGACGACCCCACAACCCATCCTGACAGACATGAACGACCGCACGCGCGAGGTGTTTCGCCGCGTGGTCGAGGGCTATCTGACCTCGGGCGAGCCGGTGGGTTCGCGGACGTTGACGCGCACGTTGTCCGAAAAGGTCTCGGCCGCGACGGTGCGGAATGTCATGCAAGACCTGGAATATCTTGGTCTGCTGGACAGCCCGCATATCTCGGCCGGGCGGGTGCCGACCCAGATGGGATTGCGCATGTTCGTCGACAGCCTGCTGGAAGTGGGCCAGGTCGCGCCCGAGGATCAGGAGAAGATCGACGCCACCCTGGGCGTGAACGACCCCGACGTGACGACATTGCTGGATGAAGTGGGCGCGGCGCTGTCGGTCATCACCCGGGGGGCCAGCGTGGTGCTGGCACCCAAGCGCGAAGCGGCGATCCGGCATATCGAGTTTGTCAGCCTGGCTGCTGACCGGGCGCTGGTGGTGCTGGTCTTTGCCGACGGGCAGGTGGAAAACCGGGTTTTCGCGCCGCCACCCGGGCAGACGCCATCCTCGATGCGCGAGGCGGCGAATTTCCTGAACGCATTGGCCGAAGGGCGGACGCTGTCCGAGTTACGGGCCAACATCGTTTCGGAAATCGCCAAGCGGCGGCAGGAAATCGATTCGCTGGCGCGCGAGATGGTCGAAAGCGGCTTTGCCCTGTGGGAAAACGCGGGCGAGCCGTCCGAGCGTCTGATCGTGCGGGGCCGGTCGAACCTGATCGGCGAAGCGGCGGATCAGTCCGAGATCGACCGCATCCGCAGCCTGTTCGACGATCTGGAGCGTAAGCGGGACATTGCCGAATTCCTGAACCTTACCGAGGCCGGTGAGGGTGTGCGCATTTTTATCGGCTCCGAGAACAAGCTTTTCTCACTTTCCGGTTCAAGTCTGGTGGTTTCTCCCTATATGAACGCTGATCGAAAGATCATCGGCGCGGTGGGCGTGATCGGACCGACCCGGCTGAACTATGGCCGTATCGTTCCGATCGTCGACTACACCGCCCAGCTGGTGGGCCGCCTGGTCAGTGACCGCGGCAAAGGCTGAAGAAGGGCGAGACGAATGTCGCAGGAAGAAACCACCTCGCCGCAGGTGGAGCTGGAAGAGTTTGAAACCCAGAACGCTGGTGAACTTGAGGCCCTGCGGGCCGAGCGCGACGAGTTGCGCGACAAGTTCATGCGCGTGCTGGCCGACGCTGAGAATTCGCGCAAGCGGGCCGAGCGGGATCGCAAAGAGGCCGAGATGTACGGTGGGACGCGGTTGGCGCGCGACCTGTTGCCGGTCTACGACAACCTCAACCGGGCGATCCAGGCGATCCCGGAGGAAAGCCGCGCGACTTCCGCGGCGCTGATCGAGGGCGTCGAGCTGACGCTGCGCGAGCTGACCAATGTGATGACGAAGCATGGCATCACGATGATCTCGCCCGCCGTGGGCGACCAGTTCGACCCCCAACTGCATCAGGCGATGTTCGAGGCCCCGCTACCGGGCACGAAGGCCGGCCAGATCATTCAGGTGGCAACCGAGGGCTTCATGTTGTTCGACCGCCTGCTGCGCCCGGCGCAGGTTGGGGTGTCGTCGAATACGGCTGGGTGAGGGCAAGGTGGGCGGATCGCCCACCCTACGCCAGACCCTTGATTTCATAGATCAGTTTCAGGGCCTCCATCGGGGTAAGTTCGTCCGGGTGGATGTCCTTCAGGCGTTCCTCCACCGCTGAGGCCTTTTGCTTCGGCGGCGGCGGTGGTTGTGGCGCGGCCCGGAACAGCGGCAGGTCGTCGATCAGCGTGGCCTGCTTGCCACCCTCGCGGTCGCCCTTCTCCAGCGTATCCAGCACGACTTTCGCCCGTTCGATGACACTGTGGGGCAGGCCCGCCAGCCGCGCAACTTGCACCCCATAGCTGCGGTCGGCGGCGCCTTCGCGGACTTCGTGCAGGAAGATGACCTCGCCTTCCCATTCCTTTACGGTGACGGTGGCGTTCTTGACGCCGGACAACTTGCCCGCCAGCGCGGTCATCTCGTGGTAATGCGTGGCGAACAGCGCGCGGGAGCGGTTGACCTCATGCAGGTGTTCCAGCGTGGCCCAGGCGATGGAAAGGCCGTCGTAAGTGGCTGTGCCGCGACCGATTTCGTCCAGGATCACTAGCGCGCGGTCGTCGGCCTGATTCAGGATCGCGGCCGTCTCGACCATCTCCACCATGAAGGTCGACCGTCCCCTTGCAAGGTCGTCCGAGGCGCCGACCCGGCTGAAAAGCTGCGAGACAAGGCCGATGCGGGCTTCGGTGGCGGGCACATGGCTGCCTGCCTGGGCAAGAAGAGCGATCAGGGCATTCTGTCTTAGGAATGTGGATTTGCCGGCCATGTTGGGGCCGGTCAGAAGCCAGACGGCAGGGGTGTCCTTGTCGGTAAGCGCGCAGTCGTTGGCGACGAAAGGCTGGCCTTGCTGGCGCAGCGCGCGCTCGACAACGGGATGCCTGCCCCCGGTGATCTGGAAGGCGCGGCTGTCGTCCACGACGGGGGCGCACCAATCTTCCTCGGCCGAAAGGTCGGCGAAGGCGGCGGCCAGGTCGATCTCGGCCAACGCGCGGGCCGCCACGGCGATGGGCGCAGAGGCGTCGAGGATCTGAGTTTTCAGACTGGAATAGTGGCGCTTTTCGATCTCCAACGCGTGGTTGGCCGAGTTCAGGATTCTCGTTTCCAGGTCGGAAAGGGCAAGGGTGGTGAAGCGAACCTGTCCGGCGGTGGTCTGGCGGTGGATGAAAAGCTCGGGCATGGCGCGCATGCGGTCTTCGTGGGTCGTGGTGGTCTCGATGAAGTAGCCCAGCACGTTGTTGTGCTTGATCTTCAGCGAGGCGACGCCCGTAGTCTCGATGTACTCGGCCTGCATCCGACCGATCACGCCGCGGCCTTCGTCGCGCAGGGCACGGGTGTCGTCGAGTTCGGGGTCATAGCCGGCAGCGATGTAGCCGCCGTCGCGGGTCAGGAGTGGCGGTTCGGTTACAAGGGCGTGGGTCAGGAGTTGGACGAGTTGGTCGTGACCGACGAGGACTTGCGCAGCTTCGGCCAGCAGGGGCGGGGCGTTGGTGAGGAGTTGGGCTATGCGGCCTGCCTGCTCCAGCCCGGCGCGGATGGCGGTCATGTCGCGGGGGCCGTCGCGGTCGAGGGCCAGGCGCGAGAGGGCGCGGTCGATGTCGGGGACGCGGCGGAGGGATTCGCGGAGTTGGTTGCGGAGGCTGGGGGCTTCCAGCAGGTAGTCGAGGGCGGCTTGTCTTGCGTGGATGGTGTGAAGGTCAAGGGAAGGGGAGGAGAGGCGGCGTTCCAGAAGGCGGGCGCCGCCGGCGGTGACGGTGCGGTCGATGGCGGCGAGGAGAGAGCCTTCGCGGCCTCCCGACAGGGCTTGGGTCAGTTCGAGGTTGCGGCGGGTTGCGGCGTCGATCTGCATCGTGCCGCCTGCGGGTTCCTTCACGGGTGGCCGGAGAAGCGGCATCTTTCCGCGCTGGGTGAGGTGTAGGTAGTCGACCAGCGCGCCCATCGCGGAGATTTCGGCCCGGTCGAAACTGCCGAAGGCGTCGAGGGAGGCGACGTGGAAGAGGTCGCAGAGGCGTTTCTCGGCGTTGGCGGAGTCGAAGCTGCCACGGCTGAGGGGGGTGAAGGACAGGCCGGGTTCGAGGGCGGCGGTGATCTCGGTTTCGCGGGCCTCCGACAGGAGGAGCTCGCGCGGGGCGATGCGGGCGAGGTCGGGGCCAAGGCGGGTGAGAGAGGAGGGCATCACCCGGAATTCGCCGGTCGAGATGTCGGCCCAGGCGAGGGCGGCCTGGTCGCGGACCTCTGAATAGGCGGCGAGGAAGTTGTGGCGGCGGGCTTCGAGGAGGGAATCCTCGGTCAGCGTGCCGGGGGTGACGAGGCGGACGACGTCGCGCTTGACGACGGATTTGGAGCCGCGCTTCTTCGCCTCGGCGGGGTCTTCCAGTTGTTCGGCGATGGCGACGCGGAAACCCTTGCGGATCAGGGTGAGGAGGTAGCCCTCGGCCGAATGGACTGGGACGCCGCACATGGCGATGGGCTCGCCCAGGTGGAAGCCGCGCTTCGTGAGGGCGATGTCGAGGGCTGCCGCCGCCGCCACGGCGTCGTCGAAGAACATCTCGTAGAAGTCGCCCATCCGGTAGAAAAGAAGGGCACCGGGGTTCTGGGCCTTGATTTCCAGATACTGCGCCATCATCGGCGTGACGGTGTCTTCGGTCACTTCTTTCCCCCTGGTGTGGGGCGAGACTACCGGTTGAGCGGCCGGTGGGAAAGGGGGATGTCCACGGTGGACAAGAGCGGAATACACAATAACATCAATTAGTTGATCGTGGGCGTTAAGGATTTGGCAACAAATGCCTTGCGCCGCCTCCCACGCGAAGCCGCCCCGCCGCTGCCGCATTCGCGTCCAGCGTGGATCATGTCACAGTAATGGAAAGCGGCGGTGATCCGCTCATCTATTGATTGATCCGATCCGGCCATTCAGGCAGATAGATCATTGGGTGTGCATGTCCGGGTGGAGAAGTATTATGGCTGGAAAGCTTCAAAGGCTGGATGGGGCGACTTCGCGCCTGGGTTTGTTGCTGCTGAGTTCGGCTTTGGCAACCCTGCCCGTCGCCGCGGTGGCGCAGATCGTCTGGGACGCGGATGACCCAAGCACTGCGGCCGTCAACAACGAGGACGGCAACTGGAACAACAGCTCGGCGGTTTGGCGCGACAACAGCGGCGCGACGGATTTCGATCCGGGCGATGATGTCGAATTCCGCGAAGGTGCCGGGCCGGCCGACATTACCGTAACCGTCACCGAGAACGTGGCGCCCAGGTCCATCAGTTTCATTGGCGATGCCGGGTTTGATACCGCGTTCACCATCGCGTCGGGCGGCGGCGAGATCCTGTCAACCGAGGGCGTAAACGCCGGCGGCGGTATCCGGATCGTTGACATCAACATGGGCGATGCGGCTACCATCACTGCCGGCCTGAACGGGCGGTTCGATGTGCTTGGCACGGAAACCCTGACCCTGGGCGGCAACAGCCCGAACCTTGTCGAGCTGCAGGTGCAAAGCGACCTGCAGCTGGTCATTGCGTCCGGCGCCAATATCGGCGGCCTGGTCGACATGAACTTCGGCGACCTGGAGATCAACGGGGCGGTCAATAACGTCGAGACAAGCTCGACCACGACAGTCCTGCTGAACTCGAGTGGCGAAATCGAGGGCACCCTGGAAAATCTGGGGGTGGCCACGCTGAACGGCACTGTCGCTGCGATCATCAACGAACGCGAAGCTGCCCTTTTTGGCACGGTTGACCTGGGCGCGACCGGCAGCGTGACGGGCACTTTCGAGAACTTTGGCGTCGCCACCATCGCGGGCGACGTGGGGCAGTTGATCAACCGCGCGCCCGGCATCGTGACCTTTGACGGGTCGATGGAAATCGGTTCGGGCGGGTTCGAGAACCTTGGAACGGCGACGATCCTGACCGGCGTGACGGTGACCGGGACTGGCCTGACGAACGTGGCTGGCGGCAGCCTGACGATTGATGCCGGCGGCACGCTGGACGGCGATGTCGATGTCGGCACGGCAGGCACGCTGAACGTCAACGGCGATCTGACGGGCGACCTGGAAACCAGCGGAACCACCTCGGTCACGGGGACGGTGACCGGCGCGACCACGGTGCTGGATGGCACGACCACGGTCACGGCGACCGGCCTTCTGGATGGCAATGTCGAAGTTGGGGCAAATGGTGATCTGGACATCCTGGACGATGGCCAGGTGACCGGCGATCTTGAGACCAGCGGGACCGTCGACGTGGCGGGCACGGTGACCGGCGCGACCACGGTGCTGGACGGCACGACCACGGTCGCGGCGACCGGCCTTCTGGATGGCAATGTCGAGGTCGGTGAGGATGGCGCCCTGGATATCCTGGCGCTTGGCCAGGTGACCGGCGATCTTGAGACCAGCGGAACCGTCGACGTGGCGGGCACGGTGACTGGCGCGACCACAGTTCTGGACGGCACGACCACGGTGGCGGGGACCGGCCTTCTGGACGGCAACGTCGTGGTCGGCGAGAACGGCGAGTTGGATATCCTGGCGCTTGGCCAGGTGACCGGCGATCTTGAGACCAGCGGGACCGTCGACGTGGCGGGCACGGTGACCGGCGTGACCACGGTGCTGGACGGCACGACCACGGTGGAGACGACCGGTCTTCTGGACGGCAATGTCGAGGTCGGCGAGGACGGAACCCTGAACATCGACGGGACCGTCACCGGGAATCTGAACTCGGCCGGGGAGGTCGATGTGGATGGCAGCCTGACGGGCGCGGTCACGGTCACGGACGGCACCCTGACGATCCGCGCGACGCGCGTTGTGACCGGGAATGTGGAGGTCACGGGCGGGACTGTCACCGTGACGGGCCAGGTCGACGGCAACGTCGAGACTGGTGAGGACGGCACGCTGGAGATGACGGGGTCGATCACCGGCATCCTGACCAACGCGGGCACCGCGGATATTGCAGGCACCCTTGGGGCGTTGACCAACACCGCAACCGGCGAAGTGGATATCGAGGGCGCGACGACCTCGGGATATATCCAGAACTCTGGCGATCTGGACGTGGAGGCGGGGATCACGCTGACGGCCTCGGCCGGGATGCTGAACCAGGGCACCGTCGATATCGCCGCGGGCGGGGTGATCGCCGGTGGGATCACGAACACCAATTCTGGCACCATCACGATGGCGTCGGGCAGCAGCAACACCGGGGGAATGACGAACGCCGGGTTGCTGGAGGTGAACGGAGCCGTCTCGATCGAGGGGCTGAACTCCTCGGGCACGATCGACATGGCGAACGACACCGCGGGGGATGTGCTGACCATAAGCGGCACGGCGGCGCTGAGCGGCGCCATCCTGCTGGACGTCGACCTGAGCGGCACCACCACGGCGGCAGACCTGGTGGCGGTATCTTCGGCCGCGTCGGGAAATGTGGTGCTGTCGTTCACCAATACCGGGGACAGCTTCGGGAACCTGGCCGGCCCGATCACGGTGATGACCTTCGATCCTGCCAGTTCGCTGACGGCCTCGGCCCAGGGTCTGGTCGGGGTGGGCGCGGTGTCCTACCGGCTGGATTTCGGCACGGCAGGGCAGGTCAACGTGAACACCTTTGCCAACCCTGGCGTCGGCGCGCTGGCGGGGTCGGTGACGCTGACCCAGTCGCTGATCGGATCGGTGATCAACCGGCCGTCCAGTCCGTTTGTCACCGGGCTTGCCGGCGAGTCGGACAAGGCATGCCGTCCGGGCGTCTGGGCCCGGGTGCTGGGCGGGAAGGCAGATGCCAACGGCACGACCCAGACGGTCGACAGCGGTGGCACCGCGCTGACCTATGACAGCCTGATCAGTGCCTCGTACTCGGGCATCCAGCTGGGTGGGGACCTGTCCTGCTTCGAGGGCCGCTTCGCCGGCTGGGACATGAGCTTTGGCGGCATCCTTGGCGTGAACACCGGGGACACGGTGCAACCCGTTTTCGCCATCGATCCGAACAGCGGCGCCGCACTGTCGGACATCGTGGTGTCGAACAACTCGACTGATTTCCGGCAGACCTATGCCGGGGTCTATCTGTCGGCGGTGAAGGACCGGCTGCTGTTCGACCTGCAATACCGGCTTGAGCGCACCGACTTTGACCTTGCGAACGACGGCACCGGCAACGAGCGTATCGGCATCCTGGACCAGACGTTCAAAAGCAGTGGCCAGACGCTGAGCGGGTCGATGAGCTATGTGTTCTCGCTGAACGAGGAGCGCGGGATCAACCTGGTTCCGACGCTGGGCTTCGCGATCACCAAGACCGAGACGGACCCCGTGGCCTTTGACGAGGGTGGGCGGCTGGAGATCGACGATTCGACGACCGAGGTCGGGTTCGTGGGTGCGACGTTGTCGATGTCGCGCATCCTGCCCAGCGGGAATGCGGCGCTGACCTATTTCGCGACGGGCACCTACTACAAGGACTTCGCCGATCCGGTGCGGTCGGTCTATTACGACAGCCCGGCAGCGGTCACCGGGGCCGAAAGCTTTTCGTCCAACCTGGGCGCCTATAGCGAGGCTTCGCTGGGCGTGAGCTATACGCAGATCCTGGCGCCGGGCGCGATTCTGGATGCCAAGCAACTGAACGCCTCGGCGCGGATCGACGGGCGGTTTGGCGATACGCTGGACAGCTGGGGTATCACCGCGCAGATGCGGCTGCAGTTCTGAGATCCCTACCCGGGGACAGCCTTGACCTGTCCCCGGCAAGCGACCAAGATTGCCGCCAGCGCGCCCTTGCGCTCGATTTAACGAAAACAAGGTGTTAGGCCGAATGTCTTGGTTCAGCAAAGTGGCTTGGAAAGAGGGCTTGTTCCTTCAGCCGCAGCACCTGCAGCAATCTGACCGCTATCTGGAGAATTTGATCCGGGCGCGCACTGCGGTGATGACGCCCTATCCCTGGGGTCTGATCGAGTTGAAGATCGACCGCGACCTGGCCCAGCAGGGCCGGCTGGGGCTGCGCTCGGCCGTGGGGATCATGCCGGACGGGATGCCGTTCGATGCCCCCAATTCGGACAGTTTGCCCACCCCGATCGCGGTGCCCGAGGATGCGGCGGGCATGACGGTCTGGCTGACGCTGCCAGATGCGGCGATGAACGGGCAGGATGTCGGTGGGTCGGGCGGAACTTCGGCCGGGACGCGCTATTGGATCAACACCGAGACGGTGGCCGACAACGCCTCGTCCACGCGGGTGGAGCAGACGATCGAGATCGCAGTGCCCCGGCTGGAACTGTCGCTGCGCAAGACGCCGCGCGCCGGCCACCAGAACCTGCCGCTGGCCCGGATCAGCGAAGTGCGCGACGGCGTGGTGTCCTTTGACGAAACCGTGCCACCGACCGGGTTGGTCCTGAGCGTTCACCCCGCCTACGAGGGGTATCTGACCCGCGTCATCGGCTGGATCGAGGCCAAGCTGGGCACGCTGGCGCGCTTTGCGTCGGACCCGACCTCGGGCGGGGGGATGCAGGCGTCGGACTATCTGATGCTTATGACGCTGAACCGCAACCTGCCGGTGCTGCGGCATCTGAACGCCTCGGGCCGGGTGCATCCCGAACGGTTGTACCAGCACCTGATCGCGCTGGCCGGGGAACTTGCGACCTTTGACCAGGGCGACCGGCTGGTGCCCGAATACGGACCATACGACCACGACACCGCGCGTGAGGTCTTTACCCCCGTGGTGCAGGACATCCAGCGCCTGCTGGCGCGCGACGTGGGCCGCGCGGTCCGGCTGCCGCTGAACGAGGTGCGGCCGGGGTCGTTTGCGGCGCTGGTCAACGACCGGAACCTGTTCGCGCAGGCGACCTTTGTGGTCGAGGTGTCGTCCGGCCTGCCGCTGACGCAGGTGCAAAGCCAGTTCCCGATGCTGTGCAAGGTCGGCCCTTCGACCCGGATGAAGGAAATCATCAACAACAACCTTCCCGGCGTGCCGCTGGTCCACCTGCCCAACCCACCGCGACAGATCCGGGTGGTGGCGCGCAACGTCTATTTCCTGTTCGACAAGTCGAGCGATCTGTGGCGCGAGTTTTCGGTGGCGCCGGCGATCGGTATGCATTTCGCGGGCAGTTGGCCCGACCTGAAGCTGGAACTCTGGGCCATACCGGAGCAGTAAAATGAGCGGCGACGACGACGAACGCACGGTCTTTGGGCAGAAGCTTCCCACTCCGGGAGAGCCGCCCGCACGTCCGCCTATTCCCCCGCAGCCCGGATATGTTCCGCCGCCGGGTTACGCCGCGCCGCCGCCGGGTTATGCGCCACCGCCGCCCCCCGGCTATGCCCCGCCCCCACCTGGGTACGCGCCCCCGCCCGGCTATGCCCCGCCGCAGCCGCCCGGTGCCGGACGCGCCGCGCCGGTGCAGCAGCCCTCGCCCTATCACGAGGACACCTGGCTGGGCGGGGCGCTGAACCCGTTCGGGCAGCAGCCGCCCCCGGCCGCGCCGCCGATGCCGCAAGCGCCGCAATACGGCCAGCAGCCGATCTATCAGCCGCAGCACGCGCCGCAGGGGGCGAACATGTTCCCCGAAGTGCCGCGCGATGCCCCCGCGCCGTCGCGTCCGGTGATGCCGCGCATCTCGCTTCAGGACGCCATGCGCGGCACGGGCCTTGGGGCGGGCGGGTCGTCGAACATCCTGGTTGCGGCGGCGTCGAACCTGCTGATCCTGCTGGGCCGCTTGCGCACCGGGCTGGTCGACATGCAGGCCGGCCCGCTGATGGAGCATGTGACGCGCGAGATCGACCTGTACGAGCGCAACCTGCTGCAAGCCGGCGTGCATCCGATGGAAGCGTCGGATGCCAAATATGCCTTGGCCGCGACGGCGGATGATATCGTGCAGAACCTGCCCGGCGCGGATCGTGGCAGTTGGCTGCAATATTCGATGGTCGCCCGCTTTTTTGGCGAGCGGGACTCGGGCGTGGGCTTTTTCCGCAAGATGGATCAGGCGATGCAGGCGCCGGGCCAGCGGTTCAACACGCTGGAACTGATGCTGGCCTGCCTGTCGCTGGGGTTCGAGGGGCAGTATCGCACCGCGCGCAACGGTCCGGTGGAGTTGGCGCGCATCCGCACCGCGATCTACGAAACTCTGCGCCGGGTGCGGCCGCGGCCGGATGACGATATCTCGGTCGACTGGACGCCGATGCCGCTGGGGCAGAAGCGGCGCTATGGCGGCGTGCCGATCTGGGCGATTGCCGGGGTTGGGGCCGGGCTGGTGGTGGCGCTGTTCGCCACCCTGTCCACGCTGATCCACAAGCAGGGCGCCGAGGTGCAGGCGCGCATTCTGGCGCTGCATGACGGGCTGCCCGCGATCAGCATCGAACGTTCAGCTCCGGTGGTCGAGGCGTATGTCGCCCCCGCCAGCGGCCAGTTGGAGCGAATCCGCGAGCGGTTGGCGGGCCAGATCGAAAGCGGGCAGGTCGTGGTGGACCAGACCAACGAATTCATCTTCGTCCGGGTGGGCGATGCCTTGCAGTTCGGGTCGGGCAGCGCCGATCTGGAGAACGACTTTGCCCCGCTGGCGACCGAGATTGGCCGCGCGCTGGAGCCGGAGCCGGGCCCGATCCGGGTGGTGGGGTATACCGACAGCGTGCCTTTGTCCGGGCGGGGTCGCTACAAGACGAACGAGGACCTGTCGCTGGCGCGGGCCGAGACGGTGTCCGGCATCCTGGCTGGGTTCCTGGCGGATCCGGCCCGTCTGGAGGTCGAGGGGTTGGGTCCGCAAAGCCCGGTGGCGGACAACGGCACGCCGGAAGGGCGGGCGCTGAACCGGCGGGTCGAGGTGATGATCCGGCGCGAGGGGGTGGCGGTGACCGACCCTGATGCCGCGCCGGAAGCGGAGGCAGGGGAATGAGGATCTTCGGCCTGTTCGATTTCTCGCCACGTCGGCTGTGGCGCTATCGCGTGTTCCGCTGGACCGTGCTGGTGGGCGCGATTGCCGCGCTGCTGGCGGCGGTGTGGTTCGGCTTCCCGATGACCGGGATCGCCCTGATGGCCGAGGTCTGGCTTCGCGCCACGGTGATCGGCGTGATCCTGGCGCTGATCCTGATCCCGATGCTGGTCCGCTGGCTGCGCCGCCGCAGTGCCGCGCGCAAGCTGGAGGAAAGCCTGATCCCCGAGCCGGTCGGCGACGGCAAGGTCATCGCCGAACGGATGCAAGAGGCGCTGGGCAAGCTGAAGAAGTCGGGCGGCAAGACCTACCTGTACGATCTGCCCTGGTACATCATCATCGGCCCGCCTGGCGCGGGCAAGACCACGGCGCTGCGCAATTCGGGGATCGAGTTCCCGGGGTCCGAGGCTTTGGCCAATGGCACCGACGGGTTCGGCGGCACGCGCAACTGCGACTGGTGGTTTGCGGAAGATGCGGTGCTGATCGACACGGCGGGGCGCTACACGACGCAGGACAGCGACGGAACGGCGGACAAGGCCAGCTGGACCGCGTTCCTGGAGACGCTGAAGCGCGGCCGTCCGAACCAGCCGATCAACGGGGTGATCCTGTCCTTCTCGGTCGCGGACATGATGGGCCATGATGCGGTGGCGCTGGAACGCCATGCCCAGACCGTGCGGGCGCGACTGTCGGAAATCCATGATGTCCTGAAGATCGACTTTCCGGTCTATGTGCTGTTCACCAAGGCTGACCTGATCGCCGGCTTCCGCGAGTACTTCAGTTCCTTCAACGTCAGCCGCCGCAAGGCGGTCTGGGGCGTGACTTTCCAGACCCGCGACCGCGCGGCCCCCACGCATACCCAGGTCGAGGCCGAGTTCGACAAGCTGGTCAGCCGCCTGTCGGACGAAGTTGTGGACCGGATGAGCGAGGAGCCGGACAGCGTCAGCCGCATCTCGATCTTCGGGCTGCCCAGCCAGATGGCGCTGCTGCGGGCCGATATCGGGGAATTCCTGCGCAAGGTGTTCGAACCCACGCGCTACAAGACAAATGCGATCCTGCGCGGGTTCTATTTCACCTCGGGCACGCAGGAAGGCACGCCGATTGACCAGGTGCTGGGGGCGATGGCCCGCAATTCCGAGGAGGGTATGGCGTTTCAGCCCGCGTTCCTGTCGGGCAAGGGTAAAAGCTATTTCCTGCATGACCTGCTGAAGAAGGTGATCTTCGAGGAAAGCGACTGGGTCTCGCACGATGCCAAGGCGGTGCGGCGGACGGCGGTGCTGCGGACGCTGGCGACCTCGCTGATCGTCTTGTTGACGCTGGGCGCGATGGGCGGCCTGGGGTGGAGCTTCTGGCGCAACGCCACGTTGGCGCGGGCGGCGGATGCTGATGCGCTGGCCTACTTCGGCCAGGCGCAGGACGAAATCCGGCGCGAGGTGGTGGCCGACACCGAATTCTCGCCCGTGCTGCCGCATCTGGACGCGATCCGGGCGATGACCACGGGTTACGGCGATCCGCTGCGCCCCGATCTGACCGAAGGGCTGGGCCTGGGCCAATATGCGCGGCTGAACAATGCATCGCAGCGGGCCTATTCGGACGCGCTGGAGCGGATGATGCGGCCCCGGCTGATCCTGCATCTGGAAAATGCGATCCCGCAGCTGATCGCCGACGACGACACCTCGGGCGTTTATCGGGCGTTGAAGGTGTATATCCTTCTGGGCGGCCAGCAAGAGGGCACGCCGGACGATGCGGCGGTGGCCAGCTACTTCTCGGAGGTCTGGGCGGGCGACTTCGCATCGGCCGGGCAGCTGGACGAACGCGACGCGCTAGAGGCGCATCTGACGGCCATGCTGGAACTGGACGACGCCAGGACGCCCACCCTGGCGATCGACCCCGAGATCGTGCGGACCGCGCGGGAAGAGATCGTGAACCTGCCGCTGGCCGAACAGGCCTATGCCTCGATCAAGGACCGGGCGTCGCTGTCGGGCATCCCCGATTTCAACCTGGTCGAGCGGGTGTCGGGCCAGGTGGACCAGGTGCTGACGACGAATGACGGCTCGGCCCTGACGGACCTGGGCGTGCCGGCGCTGTTCACCTTTGACGGCTATTGGCAGTATTTCCTGGAGGAGCTGACCCAGGCCCGCCAAAGGCTGGAGGCCGACCAGTGGGTGCTGGGCGATGCGGCCGAGCGGGTGGGCTATGACACCCAGCTTGCCGGGCTGGAACGCGAGTTGCACCGGCTGTATCAGCGCGATTTCGAGGCGGCCTGGTTCGGGATGCTGGACCGGGTGGCGATTGCCGCCGTGGCGAACGATGCGCCGAACTTTGACCGTCTGGCGATCCTCTCGTCGCCCGTCGCCTCGCCCGTGCTGGGGCTGGTGCAGGCGGTGGACGAGGAAACCCGGCTGACGCGCCTGTTCGAGGCGCTGGCCGACCTGACCCCGGAAGAGGCGGCGACGGGCGGTCTGGGCGACAAGCTGGCGGCGGTCGGCTTCCGTCAGGTCGAAGGGCAGTCTTCGGCCATGCAGCGGGTGATCCTGAACTGGGTGCGCGACAAGTCGAAGGTCCAAGACCGGTCTGGCGCGGCGGCCGAGGATTCGCAGGAACGGCAGGTCCAGCGTATCGCCGATGCGTTCGAGAACTGGCATCAGCTGCTGAGGGGCGAACCCGGTGCGCGGCCCATAGATGCGGTGCTGAAATCCATCGCCGATTTGCGCGACAACCGGCGGCTGGCGGCGACCTCGCCCACGCCGGCGGATGAGTCGATCCTGCAACAGCTGTTGTCGACGCTGACGCAGAACAACACCGCCCTGCCCAAGGCGCTGGCCACCCTGATGACCGAGACCGAGTCGCAGTTCCGTGCCGTGGCCGAGAACGCGACCCTGGCCGAGTTGAACCGCGCGCTAAACGAGGATGTCAGCCAGTATTGCGAGCAGTTCATCGCACCGCTGTATCCCTTTGGCGGCGGCCGGCATGTGGCGACCAACGTCTTTGGCGAATTCTTCGGGCCGGGCGGCCGGATGGACCGGTTCTATTCCACCCATCTGCAGCCCTATGTCACGCGGACCCCGGACGGTTTGCAGGCGGTCACCGGCAATTCCATCGGCGACCGGCTTTCGCCCGAGGCGCTGGCCCAGTTCGACCGGGCCGAGGCGATTCGGGCGGCCTTCTTCGCCTCGGGCAGCCCCGAGCCGACGGTGTCGATGTTCGTCACGCATGTCAGTTCCAGCCCGACGGTGGAGTTGGTGCATCTGTCGGTCAACGGCGCGATGATCCAGACGCGGCCGGGCGATGCGCCTGCCACGCTGATCTGGCCGGGCGAGGGGATCGGCGCCTCGATCGAGGTGTTCCCCGCGCTGCGCGGACGGGAGTCGCGGGTCGGAGTGAACTCGGGCCGTTGGGACATCGTGGAATTCCTGCGCGCCGGGCGGGCGCAGCGGTCGGGCAACTCGGTCACGGTGGGGTATGAGGTCGGGGGGCGGTCGATCAGCTATCGCTTCGACTTCGACAGCACGACGGTCCCGTTCCTGATGCCCGAGCTTTCCGAATTCGCCTGTCCGACAAGTCTGGACTAGCGCGCGATGACCGCCAGCCTTGGCATCCTCGGCAAGCATCCCGGCTTTGGCGATTTCCTGTCGCACGGGATCAGCGAGACGGCGCGGCAAGGGCTGGACGGCTGGCTGACCGCCTGTCTGCCGCCCCTGCGCGACCGGCTGGGCGAGGGGTGGGAGCCGTTCTGGGACAACGCGCCGGTGCTGCGGTTCTGGATCGGGCGCGCTTTGGCGGGGCGGACCCTGGTGGGCGTGCTGCGGCCCTGGCATGACCGGGTGGGCCGGCGGTTCCCGCTGATCCTGCTGGCGGAAGGCGCGGCGCTGGCGCCTCCGGTTCTGGAGGGGGATCAGGGGTTCCATGCGGCGCTGGAGGCGCATCTGGACCGGGTGGTGCCGGGCGAGGGCGCGCGGTCTTTGCTGGACGGGTTCGATCCGGCGCTGTTGCCGGCGGCCGAGACCGACGCGGACCTGGCCGAGGGGCCGACCGTCTGGGCGCAGCGCGGCGACGGCGACCTCGCGCGACTGTTGGCCGAGGCGGCGCCGGTGGACCACGCCCGCGCCGCGACGGGGCGGAGTTATTGGTGGATGGAAGGGCCGCGGGCGATCTGGCTGGCGCAGGCGGGAATGCCGGGGGCCGATGCGATGGGCTGGTTGTTGGGTGGCGGCGATGCATAGCAGCGAATTCTTCACCTATCTGACCGGCCAGGCCACCGATGTCGGCAAGGTGCGCTCGGTCAACGAGGATGCATTCCTTAGCCGCCCCGAAGCCGGGTTATGGGTGGTGGCGGATGGCATGGGCGGCCATGCGGCGGGGGACTTCGCGAGCGACAGGATCGTGCGCGAGTTGTATTCCATCGGGATGCCGGCCTCGGGCGCGGATTTCCAGGCGCGGTTCATGGAACGGCTGGGCCGGGCCAACAGCGCGATCCTGGAACATGCGCGGCACCTGGGCGTGGGGACGGTCGGCGCGACGATCGTGGCGCTGTTGATCGACGGGCAGGACTATGCCTGCATCTGGGCCGGGGACAGCCGGATCTACCTGTTGCGCGACGGGGTGCTGGCGCAGCAGACCCGCGACCACACCGAGGTGCAGGCCCTTCTGGACGCCGGCAGCGTGACGCCGGAACAGGCCGAGACCTGGGCGCGGAAGAACGTGATCACCCGCGCGGTGGGGGTGACCCGCACCCCGGAATGCGACGTGGTCGGCGGGCGGCTGAAGCTGGGCGACCGTTTTGTGCTGTGCTCGGACGGGTTGACGGGGCATATCTCCGATGCCGAGATTGCCGCAATCGTCGGCGCGCATGAACCGCAGGACGCCTGCGACCGGCTGATCGCCCTGACGCTGGAGCGGGGGGCAAAGGACAATGTGACGGTGATCGTGCTGCATTGCCTGCCGCCACCAGCCCGGCCGGACGAGGATATTGAGCCGGACCCGGAGATTCTGGAATGACCGGGGACAAGGACGCCACGCCCCCCACCGACGGCACCGAGGAGGAGCGGACACGCCTGGTGCTGTCGGAGGCGACGCCAACCGCCCCGCCCGCCGCGCCGGAACCGCTGCCGCCGGTCCCGGCCCCGCCCGTCGCGCGAGAGCCGAAGTCGGCGACGGTCGCGGTGGGCACACTGATCAACAACAACTATGTCGTGCGCGAGGTGCTGAAGGCCGGCGGCATGGGCGAGGTCTATCGCGGCGAGAACGTCTTTACCGGCGACCCGGTGGCAATCAAGGTCGTCCTGCAAGAGCTGGCCGAGGATCAGATGGTGGGCCAGATGTTCCTGCGCGAGGCGCGGACGCTGAGCCAGTTGTCGGATGAGGCGATCGTTCGCTACTACAACTTCGTCAAGGACCCCGGGATCGACCGTTACTGCCTGGTGATGGAGTTCATCGAGGGCGTGACCCTGGCCGATTATACCCATCGCAACGGCGGCCTCCCGCGCGAGGCGGGAATGGCGCTGCTGCGCCGGCTGGCGCGGGGGCTGGACAAGGCACATGCGCGCGGCGTGATCCACCGCGACCTGTCGCCAGATAACGTCATGCTGCCGAACGGGATCGTGGCCGATGCGCTGCTGATCGACTTTGGCATCGCCAAGTCGAACCTGCTGAAGGAAAGCACGATGGCCGGCCAGTTCGCCGGCAAGTTCAAGTATGTCTCGCCGGAGCAACTGGGCCATTTCGGCGGCGAGATCGGGCCGCAGACCGATATCTACGGCCTTGCCCTGCTGATGGCGGCTGCCCTGCGCGGCAAGCCCCTGGATATGGGGTCGTCGATTGTCGAGGCGGTGGATGCCCGGCGCGCGATCCCGGACCTGAGCAGCCTGCCCGATGCGTTCCGCCCGATCCTGTCCTGGATGCTGGAGCCGGACCCGGCCAACCGCGTGCATTCGATGGCCGAGGTGGTGCGTCTGCTGGACCGTCCGGCCGAGATCCCGGCGAAGTATCGCGCCGGTCTGGCGCATCCCGGCTCGCCCGCGGGCCTGTCGCTGCCCCCGGGCCAGTCGGCCGGGCTGTCATTGCCGCCCGGGGCGCCGGCCCGGCCGGGGACGGTGCCGCCGTTCCGGCCGGACCGGACCGGTCCGCCTGTGCGCACGGCTGCGCCGATCCCGGTGGAGACGGAAAGCCGAATGTCGCGCGGCGGGCCGCTTCTGGTGCTGCTGGGGGTGTTCGTCCTGGTGATGGGCGGCGCGCTGGGCTTTGCCTGGACGCAGGGCTTCTTCGACCCCGCCTCGCAGCTTGCCGCGCCAGTTGCCGGCGCAGGGGCGGAAGGTGAGGCTGCGGCGGCGGTCACGGACGATCCTGCGGCCTTTGTCGCGGCGATGGACCTGGGGCCCTGCACCCTGGCGTTGCAGGCAAAGTCCGGGACGGACGAGACGGTGTTGCAGGTTTTCTCGACCCAGACCGAGGATTTCGCCCGGATCGCGCTGGAGTATCAGCGCCAGTTCGGCCAGTCGCTGCGGGTGGATTCGTTCCTGATCGCGGAAGCCCAGTGTCCCGCCTTGGACTTTGCCCGCCGCTATCAGGCCGCAGACGGCGTGCAGATCGCCATGCTTGCCCCAAGGGTGGTCAGTGGCGAACCGATCGAAGGACGGGTCACCGTGCCCGAGGGTCAGGCGCTGTGGCTGGCCTTGGTCAGCCCGCGGGGCGGGGTCTACAAGCTGAACCAAAGCCTGTCGGGCGAGATTGCGCGTGAGCAAAGCTTCAGCTTCGGGCTGACGCTGGCCGATGGCAGCACCTCGGCCCCGCAACTGTTGCTGGCGGTGGCGACGCCGCAGCCGCTGGCCAATGCCGCCGCCGCCCGGGACGGGGCCGAAGCCGAGGCGCTGTTTCCGTTGGTGGCCGAGGAAATGGCGAAGGCAGGGGGCACGGTCAGTCTGGGTCAGGTCGAGTTGGTGGCAAGACCTGCAGAGCCGACGCCGGCCGCCGAACCCTGAGGGTCAGCGCACCTCGACCGTGGCGAGGGCGAGGAGGGCGTTTTCGGACAGGTCGGAGGGTAGTCCGGGAAAGACATCCTCGGCCAGTTGCCCGGCGCGATCCAGAAGCTGGGACGGCTGGCCGCGCGTGGCGAGTGCGATCAGGATCTGGCCGGTGGGACGCGGCGCGCCGTCGCGGGTGACGGGCACGTCGAACCGCGCAAGATTGCCCGAGAAGGACAGGAAGCGGTTCAGGTTCTGCACCACGCCGTTGTCGTCGACCAGAAGCAGCGTCAACTGCCGCCCGGCCGCCCCCCGCACAAAGCCGGTCATCCGCCCGCCTGACGTGACGGCGGTGGCGTCAAGGCTAAGGCCCAGACGGGTGGCCGGGTATTCGGCATGGGCACGCAGGAAGTCCAGCGCGGGGCACTGACGGGGGTCGATCAGGATGCGGCTGACCGTGGGTTGGCTGGTGGCGGTGCCAAGGAGTTGATCGCCATAGCCTGCCATCGCGCCCTGATCCGAAGCGACCAGGGCCAGACCCACGCCCACCTCGCCCTCGCGCCGCAGGACGGCGGCAAGGCAGGTGGGCGGTTGGGTGCCGCGAATTCGGTCGATCCAGTCGGCCAGGGCAAGGTCCTGTTCCGTCGCCGATGCCGGCGGTTCGGGCGCGGCGGCGACGCCGCCTGCACTGTCGGACGGACCGTCAGAGGGCAGGATCGGCCGCGCCTCCTCCTCGACCTGATTCGTCACGACCTCGGGTGCCAGCTCCTCGGCCGCGACGGGTTGGAGCGTTTCGGCCTCGGGTGTGGTGGCGGCAATGGTTTCGGGGGCAAGTTCGGCCGGCGTTTCGGCAACGGGGTCTTGCGGGTCGGGCAGCAGGTCCATCGGCTCCACCGGCTGCGAGTCGAGCGGGGCGAAGCTGATCATGAAGGGCGCGTTTTCGGGTGGCTCGGGCGGGGGGAGGAGAAAGCCGCCGAAGCCGCCCAGGATGCCGAAGGCCGCAGCACCGTGCAGCGCGACGGACAGGCCATAGGCGCTGGTCCAGCCGAAAACCGAAGCTTCGCCATAGGGCAGGATGCTCATGGTGCTTCCTGGCTGTTGGTGCGGACGGTGACCAGACGCAGTTCCAGATCGGCGAATTCGGGGCGCGACAGCAGGGTGACAAGGTCGCTGGCCGGCCGGTCGCGGGCGATCAGGACGTGCAGCCGCGTCGCGCCTTCAAGCGCCTGTGCCAGCCCCTCGGTTGGGATTGGCGTGCCGTCCAGTTCAAGCCCCTCCTCGCCAACCACCAAGAGGGGCTTCGGCAGGCTTTCGACCGGAAGCTCACTGGTTTCCGCCAGCTCCACCGCTGAAGGGGGGGCGTTCATCAACTGGCCGGTCGCAAGGAAGAACAGGATCAGGAGCAGGACGATGTTCACGATGAACAACGAGGTGTCGGGCTTGGGCCGGATTTCGGGTTCGGGGAGGAGTCGCCGCACCTTAGCCCCCCTCTGCCGCGATGCGGACCGAGCCGACGTTGGCCGCCTGCAAGGCGGACAGGACGGTGGCCACATCCTGCACCTGCGCGCTGCCGCGCACGATCAGGACGACATCGGCCGGTGCGGCCGGAGTTCCCAAAGCCTCGGCCAACGCGGGCAGCATGTCATAGGGAAAGCGCTGGCCGCTGATCAGAAGCTCGCCGCCTTCAATGGTCCAAAGCGCAAGTTCGGGCGGGGCGACGGCCGCGGCGGGAGAGGAACCGTCACCACCGCCATCGCCGGTGCCGCCTTCGGTCATCGCGGCGGCGGTCTTTAGCGTGATCAGCGAGAACGGCGTCATCCCGGACGACAGGATGAAGAAGATCAGCAACTGGAACATCGTGTCGGCAAATGCGGTAAAGCCGAAACGGTAGTTCGGTCGCCTTTCCCGGGGGAGATGGAAGGCCGCCATCGCCTAGGAGAGCCTGGCGCCCTGTTCGACCCGGCCATAGACGGCGGCCGAAATCAGCGCCTCGATCAGGTTGCGCTCGCGCTCGATCTTTGCGTCCAGCCAGGTGGCGATGAAGTAGGTCACCAGCGCGACCGCCAGACCGGCCGCCGTGGTGGTCAGCGCGACCCAGATGCCGCCGGCCAGCCCGGCCGGATCGACCGCCCCTTCGACCTGGGACAGCACGGCGAAGGCGTCGATCATGCCGACGACGGTTCCCAGCAGGCCCAGCATCGGGGCGGCCTGCACGACCATTTCCAGCAGGCGCATCCGTTCGGTCATCTGGGCGATTTCCAGAATGGCGGATTGGCGGCCCAACTCCTCGGCATAGGCGGTGTCGCCGGGGCGGGACTGTTGGGCCGAGAACACCGATTGCAGCACCCGCGCCAGCACCGACCGGCGGCCGGAGGCCAGGCGAATCGCCTCATCCGGGCGGCCGGAGAGCCAGTTCTGCAAGATCGCCTCGGCCGCCTTGCGCTTGCCGACGCCAAGGCGGGCAAACTGTATGATCTTGAAGATCCCGACACTGACCGCCATCACCGAAAGGGCAGAAAGGGCACCGAAAACGAAGATCGTCATGAACCCGGCGGTCACGAAGTCAGGCAATGAGGACATGGTGGAAGGTCCTTGGGGAAAAAGGGATCAGATCCCGAACTGGATTGCCGTGCGCGAGGTCGCGACCAGCCGGGACAGGCAGAAATCTGACGTGGTGCCGTCTGCAAGGGTGCAGGCCGCAACATCGTTGACGACGATTCGCGAGATCGTTGCGCAACTGCTGCCGGCCAGTTCGAATTGCAGGATCTTGGTCTTGCCGGCGATCAGTTCGCCGAATTCCAGCACCAGAAGCCGGGTCACGGTGCCTTCGGCGTCGAACAGGCCGACCTGGAAGGCGGTCCGTTCGAACGCCAGGTCCGACAGGTTGGTCGCGACATAGGTCAGGCGACAGCCGCCCCCCTCGGTCTCGGTCGCGGCGTTCAGGTCAAGCTCGAAGGCGGTTGCATCCTGCGCGACGGCCGGGGCAATGGCGAGCCCAAGGACGACCGCAAGACTGGATGCCAGGCGCAGCGAAGCAGTCATGGAACCCCCATGGAAATCAGCATGTTCGGGTGAAGTTGGAGAGGATGGCCGCCCGCAAGTCAACCATGATCGTGCCTTGGCGTCCGGGCCAGCCTAGCGGAAAACGCCGATCATCCAGACCGACTGCAGCGACAGGCCGCCGTCGCGGGGCCGGGTCTTTTGCTTGGGCGCGGTGTCGGTATCCTTGGCGCCAGCGGTAATCGTGGCATCGGCCTGCGGTGAAGCCGGGGCCGGCGTGCCCATCGACATGGTCGCAACGAATTCTTCAACGTCCAGCGCCATAGCCGGCGCGCTGGAAATCAGGAAGATTGCGGTGAGCAGGGCGCGTTTCATTCGCATTGGATATCACATTCAATGCCGTTTCGATAGATGGAACCGCAAATGCGGTGCGCGGCCCGTGGCGTCTTTGCGACATGTGGCTATGCTGCGGCGATCAGCAGTCGGGTCCGGGCATGGTGAATCACTTCTGGCGGGCTTCGGTCCTTTTGGCAGCAGCATGGGGCGCAAATCCGGCCCAGGCCGATTTCGCGGTCTGCAACCAGACTTTTGACATGGTCAACGTGGCCATCGGCAAGTCGGAGGGCGATGTGTTCGTCACCGACGGCTGGTGGACGATCGGCCCGAACCAATGCGCCAATGTGCTGACCGAAACCCTGTCGGTGCGTTATGTCTATGTCTTTGCGCAGGACGTTTTCGGCAAAGTGATCCTGTCCGGCGCCACACGGATGTGCGTGGCGCCTGATCGTTTCACCATCCGGGGCGACAGCGATTGCATCCGTCGCGGCTTTATCGAAGCGCCGTTTCATGAGGTCGATACCCTGCGATCCGAGCGGTGGACGCTGTTTCTGACCGAACCGCCCGCTTGACGGAGCTTGCCGAACTGCTCAATCGTCTGCCAGTCTGCGGAAAAACCGGCCTTTGCCAGGAGAAGCGCGTATGTCGGGGCTGCTGGAAATCGACGAAGGCGAAAAGACGCGACCCCCGTCGCAGGCATCGGCGCAGGTGTCCGTCCTACGCTATTCCACGCCGCACGAGCTGTATTCCGCGATGCCGCAGCTGCGCAACCTGACGCAATTGCGCCCGCGCGAGGATGAGAACAGCCTGGATTTCCTGGCGCGGTTGCAGGCCTCGGCCACGCCCGAGGAATCGGTGACCTTCGCCGCCTTTGCCGCGGTGCCCCGGGTCGCGGTGTGGTGGGGGTACGAATGTCTGCGCAACCTGCGCGCTGATTTCACCCCGCATGACCGCGAGCTGCTGGAGCATATCGCCCAGTGGAGCAGCAGCGGCGACCAGGCGCTGCGCTATGAGATCATGAAAACCGCGCTTTTCGCGGAACGCCGGACGGCGGCGGTGATGCTGGGGCTGGCCGCGGGCTGGTCGGGGGCGCAGATCGCGCCGAACGATCCGTCCCCGGTGGCGCCGCACCGGACCCCGCGGGCGGTGAATGCGGCGGTCCTGTCCGCGCTGGCGCAGTGCCAGCTGTCGAATCGGCCGCACCATCTGTTGCGCCTGGTCCGTCTGGCGGAGCAGCTGTTTCGTGCCTACTGAGCCTTACGCCGCCGCTGCGGCATCCTGAACACACGGAATTTGCCTTCTCGCCATGACATTGACCCTGCGCATCGAGAACTTCGACGTGCTTGAGCACGGCGGCCCGATCAGCATCACGCTGAACCAGTCGGGCTGCGATGTGGGGCGGAGCAAGGGCATGACCTGGGTGCTGCCCGATCCGGCGCGTCATATCTCCAGCCACCATTTCTCGGTCGCCTATCGCGACGGGGGATATTGGTTGACCGATGTGTCCACCAACGGGACCTTCCTGCAGGGCAGCCCCTACCGGCTGCAGGGGCCGCATCGTCTGGTGCCGGGCGAGCGCCTGACGGTGGGGCATTACGTGATCGTGGTGGAGGGGTATGCGGCGGCACCAGTGCACCGCGCGACTGACGCCGATCCCTGGGACTTTGGCATGGCGCAGACGCCGGTGAACCCGGTCTCCTTGCCGCGACAGCCGCAGTGGCTGGACGACGTGGCCCGCGATTTCGTGCCGGCCGTGCCGATGCCGCATCCGGCCCCGTCGGCGCCGCCGACAGGGTTTGACTATGCCCCGCCGGTCCCACCGCAGCCGGTCGCGCCGGCGCTGGGCGGGCAGGACTTTGTTCGTGCCTTCTGCGAGGGCGCGGGTCTGAACCCCGCCGACTTTGCCAGTGTCGATGCCGACCGCATGGCCCGCGAGTTGGGTCGCGCCATGCGCAACGCCACGACCGAGATCATGCTGCTGCTGCGCGACCGCTCGGCCGTTAAGCAGTTCACCCGGGGCGGTGAGCGGACGATGCGCAGCGCAACCGGGAACAACCCGATGAAGTTCCTGCCCGATGCCGAGCAGATCATCGAGGCGATGTTCCTGCGCCGCCGCGACGGCTTCATGGAGGGCGCGGAAGGGCTGGGCAATGCACTGGCCGATATCCGGCGGCACCAGGCCGCGTTCTTTGCCGCGCTGCAACCGGCGCTGGCGGCGGTGCTGTCGGGCCTTTCGCCGGACGAGGTCGAGGATGGGGCGGGGTCCGGCATCCTGGGTGCCGCGTCAAAGGGCAAGCTCTGGGAGACCTACATCCAGCGCTGGGATGCGAAGGTCGAGGCGGGCGAGCATGGGATGCTGGATGCGTTCCTGGACGCCTTTGCCAAGCATTATGCAGCGGCGGTCGGCAAGGCAGGGGATTAGCGCGGACGCTTGACCGGCGGGTCGTTCGTCATACGATGGCGACGCGTGCGGCGAGGTCTTCGACGGGTGGGAGTGGACGATGGGCTTCGATTGGGCGACGGCACCGGTCTCGGAAGAGAGCCTCTGCGGGCCGAACCTTGACGCGACGGACGACGGCGATTTCGTCGAATACTATTTCGACGCGGTAGGCCGGTTGCCGGAACGCTATGTCGTGCCCGGAATGGATACCGGGGGCGGGCAGCGGACCGAGGATCGCATCTTTGACCCCAAAAGCATCGACATCGCCACCGAGACGGCGCGCATCCGGTCATTGCTTCAGCGCAGCCGCGACATTCGGCTTCTGGCCCTGCAAGCGCAGTTCGACTGTCTGGCCGGGCGCCCGACCGGCGTGGCCGATGCCGTCGAAACCATCGCCGACCTGATCGCGCTTTATGGCGACGAGGTGCATCCCCAGATCGACGGCGATGTGTCCCAGCGCCGGGATGCGCTGTCCGAACTGGCGCAGCCGATCACCATGGTCACCGCGCTGCGCTTCATGGGTCTGAACGGCACGCCCGAGGTGACCTTGCGCCGCATCCAGGTGGCCGAAGGGCGGTTCACCCCCTACAGTGACGAGGTGGGCCTGTCCCTGCAGGGCCTGCGCGACATGCTGGGATCACCGGCCAATCGCAGCCGGGTCGATGTGGTCCACGCGGCGCTGTCCCGGATTTCCGAGGCGCTGGTTCGGATCTCTTCGGCCTGCCGCAGTCATCCCTCGACGCCCTTTGCGCCGAATTTTGAAGCGGTGCTGAAGGTGCTGGAGGAAATGCGCACCGAGATCACCGGGGCGCGGCCTGACCTGCGCGGTTCGGATGCCCCGGTGATGCAGCCCGCACCCGCGCCCGTGGCCGGGTCGTCGGCAATGCCGTCAGCAAGTGCCGCGCCGGCCCCTGCTGCGCCGGTGATGGTCGCCTTTGCCAACCATGCCGAGGCGCGGCAGGCGTTGGTGGCCTGCGAGACCTATTTCCAGACGTTCGAGCCGTCGTCGGCCGCCCTGCTTCTGGTCCGCCAGGCGCGGCAGTTGATCGGCCAGCCCCTGGTCAAGGCGCTGGAGGCGCTGTTGCCGGACGACGCGGGCAAGGCCATCGTCGCCTTCGGGCCGCAGACCGGCTTTGCCCTTCCGGCCCAGCGGTTGAAAAGCCTGAGCGAGGACAATCTGCCCCTGAGTGCCATCGAACCGCAGGTCAACACGGCGCCGCCGTCCGTCACCGGACCCGCCGAGGCGACGGCCGTGATCCGGTCGGTCGAGGATTACTTCCGCAACCGCGAGAAGAGCAGCCCCGTGCCCTTGCTTCTGCAGCGGGCCCGCAGTTACATGGACAAGGATTTTCAGGCGCTGGTGGATGAGTTAATTCCCAGGAAACAGTAGGTCTGGAATTCCTCCGAACACATTGACTTGAAACCAATAACACTATTCACTGTCGCGCATTCGGATGGAGATGCGGAATGGCTTCTAACTCGGGCTCTGGTTTTATCAAGCGCAACCGTCCCCCTCGGGTCCAGATTTCCTACCAGGACCCTTACAACAGCGAGCGGATGGTCGAACTGCCCTTCGTGATGGGTGTGCTGTCCGACCTGTCGGGCAACAACCCTGGGGTGGAAAAGCCCCCGACCGAAGAACGCACCTTTACCGATGTCACGAAAGATACGCTTGACGCCTATATGGAGGCGACAAAGCCGGGGGTGACTTTCACCACCGAAAACCATCTTGACGAGGGGTCGGACCAGAAGCTGGGCGTGGCGCTGCAGTTCAACTCGATGGACGATTTCGAGCCGGCGCGAATCGCCGCCCAGGTGCCCGCGCTGAAAAAGCTGCTGGAGGCGCGTCAGCATCTGGCGAAC
Source organism: Tabrizicola aquatica (assembly GCF_002900975.1). GTDB lineage: Bacteria > Pseudomonadota > Alphaproteobacteria > Rhodobacterales > Rhodobacteraceae > Tabrizicola > Tabrizicola aquatica. The sequence continues at coordinate 424,193 of NZ_PJON01000002.1, forward strand.
CTGCAGCGTTACATGAGCGCGAAGCCCAAGGCGCAGGAACAGATCAAGAAATTGCTTGCCGACCCGGAGCTGATGGCCGCCCTGGCCGAACGCGCCCAGAAGGATGAAGAATAACGCAGCCAGGCTTAGGACCAGGCGGCAATCAGGGGATCAAGGATGGCGACTGAAACACAACGCGATGCGTCGGCGCAGGGCCAGGCTCTGGACGAGCTTTCCGAATTTTCGGATATCCTGAAGCAGACGATCAAGCCACGCACCGAAGTCGCCGCGCGCGAGGTGGACAACGCCGTCGTTGCCCTTGTGCGCGAGGCGATGGGTGATCAGGCGCTGGTCGCGGATGACGTGATCGACACGATCGACGCGATTCTGGCCAAGCTTGACCAGAAGCTGAGCGCGCAGGTGAACGAGATCCTGCACCACGAGGAATTCCAGAAGCTGGAATCGTCCTGGCGCGGTCTGGCCTATACGCTGAACCAGTCCGAAACCGACGCCACGCTGCGGGTGAAGGTGCTGAACGTCTCGAAGTCCGAACTGGCCTCGATGATGCGGCGCTATCCGGGGGCCAAGTGGGACAAGTCGCCCCTGCATGACATGGTCTATGAGCAGAACCTGGGCACCCTGGGCGGCGAGCCTTATGGCGTGCTGATCGGAGACTATCAGTTCGACCATTCCAGTGCGGACGTGAACCTGCTGACCTCGATCGGCAAGATCGCTGAAAGCGCGCTTTGCCCCTTCGTGTCGTCGGCTGCGCCCTCGCTGCTGGGTCTGGACAGCTGGAACGAAGTCGGCGCGCCGCCGGACCTGTCGGAAATCTTCACGACGCCCGACTATGCCCAGTGGAACAGCCTGCGCGACAGCCCGAATTCGCGCTTCCTGGCGTTGACCCTGCCGCGCGTCCTGGCGCGGGAGCCCTATGGCCAGAATTCCAATTCGGTGGTCGAGGAGTTCTCGTTCGAGGAAGAGACCGACGGCCACAACGGCAGCAAATACGCCTGGATGAACGCGGCCCATGCGATGGCGGCGAATATCAACCGTGCGTTCAAGGAACACGGCTGGACCGTCCGCATCCGCGGCGTGAAGTCCGGCGGTGAGGTGGAGAACCTTCCGACCCATGTGTTCGAGACTGGCGACGGCTCGAAAGACCTGAAATGCCCGACCGAAGTGTCGATCACCGACCGGCGCGAGGGCGAATTGTCGAAGGCGGGCCTGATCGGCCTGATCCACCGGCAGAACACCGACAAGGCGGCCTTCATCGGTGCGCAGTCGCTGTATCGGCCGAAGAAGTATGTCGATGATGCGGCCACGGCGTCGGACAACATGTCCTCGCGCATTCCGTATATCTTCGCCATTTCAAGGTTCGCCCATTACCTGAAGGTGATGGTGCGCGACAAGATCGGGGAAAGCCCCGACAAGAATCAGCTGCAGCAACAGCTTCAAAGCTGGATTAACAAGTACGTCACCGGAAACCCGGAAAGTGCGGACGAAAAGGAAAAGGCCAAAAAGCCGCTTGCTGCGGCCAAGGTCGAAGTGATCGAGGACGAGCTGAACCCGGGCTACTATCTGGGCAAGTTCTTCCTCAAGCCTCACTTCCAACTGGAGGGAATGGATATCGGGATGAGCCTGGTCTCCAAGCTGCCGCAAGGCAAGTAATTTAACAGCAATTGTCCGCCCGGTGGGCGGTGTTCAAAGGAGTGATGACTATGGCTGACAATATCCTTCTGAAACTTGGCGACGCGATTCGCGGCGAGTCCCCCGTTGCAGGCTATGAAGACTGGATCCAGGTCCACGGCTGGAGCTGGGGCGCGACGCAGTCGGGCACGACGCATGAAGGCATGGGCGGCGGCTCGGGCAAGGTTTCGGTCCAGGACCTGAACGTGACCAAGTTTGTCGATGCTTCGACCCACGACCTGATCAAGCATGTCTGCAACGGCAAGCACATCCCGAACGCCGAGCTGGTGGTGATGAAAGCCGGCGGCGACAGCCCGGTGGTCTACTTCCGCCTGAAGATGACCGATCTTCTGATCTCGTCCTATCAGACCTCGGGCGCGCGGGACGGGCTGGAGCGTGTGACCGAGTCGATCGCGATCAACTTCTCCAAGTTCGAAGTAACTTACACCAAGCAGGAAATGGACGGCTCGGCTGGCCCGGAAAGCACCGCTGGCTGGGATATCCGCCGGAACGAAGCGGTCTGATCCGCATCGGGCAATTGACAGGGCGGGGCGCCGGGGGCGCCTCGCCACTTCTGGCGTTGCCGGTCGCGTAGCGCCACGGACCGGACATAGCGCATGGCCACTGACCCAGACGATCCTGCCAAGGCCAGCCGCCGCTTGATGCGCAAGGGCGATCGGTCGCGCGTGTCCCTGATGCAGATCTTCCGGGCGGCCCATCGCGACCGTGACGCGCGCGTCGATCTGGTCCCGGACGCGCAGGGCGACGCCGCGATCACCAGCCGCAGCAAGATGCGGCGCGACGGCGTGGACGAAGGCACCCTGCGGGCGCATGTGCAAGCCGACCTGAGCGCATTGATGAACACGATCCAGCTTGGCGCGGCCGTCGATCTGGACGACGCGCCGCATGTCGAACGCTCGGTCCTGAATTACGGGTTCCGCGATCTGTCGGACGTGACGGCGCGCGACCTGAACTCCTCTGCGGTCGTCGCTTCGATCCGGCAGTCGCTGCTGGACCATGAGCCGCGCATCGTGCCCGAAACGCTGGAGGTGCGGGTGGCCGATGACGCGACCGGGACCAGCCACCGGCTGGAAATCCAGGTCACGGCGGAACTGATGGCCGACCCGGTCGATGTGCCGATCGACTTTCGCGCCGAGGTTGATCTGGGCGCCGGAAAGCTGCGGATGCGCGGCAGGCGGGTGGCGTCGTGAAGAAGGCTTTCCGCGACGCCTATAACCGGGAACTGGCCATCCTGAAGGAGCGCGCGGCAGATTTCGCCGCCGAGTATCCCGGCCTGGCCGACCGGCTTGGCGGGTTGATGCAGGAAAACCTGGACCCGTCGATCGCGGGTCTTCTGGAAGGGTCCGCCTTCCTGGCCGCGCGGGTCCAGGTGAAGATGGACGAGGAGTTCCGCACCTTCACGCGTGAGCTTCTGGACCAGATCTTTCCCGACATGCTGCGGCCGGTCCCCAGTGCGATGCTGGTGCAGGCCACTGCGCCCGCCGGCGTTCGCGATCTGGCACAGGGGCTGGTCTTTGAAGCGGGCGAGTATCTGGACGCCTTCTTCAATGATTCCGACAAGCGGGTCAGCTGCCGCTATCGGTTGGCCGAGCCCCTGGCGCTGTGGCCGCTGGAGCTGTCGCGCCTGCGCTATCACGCTGCCCCAGCCACCCTGGGCGCGCTGGGTCAGGATGTGGCCCAAGGCACCAAAGCGGGGCTGGAGATCGAGTTGACCCGGATCGGGGTGGCTGTCGGCGGCGCCTCTGGTCTGCTGTCCGACCTGGCGCTTGACGAGTTGCCGTTGCACTTCACCGGTCCGCTGGCCGACGCAGTGCAGCTTTACGAACAGGTCCACGCGGGGCTGGTCCGCGCCTCGCTTCGGTATGAGGACAAGAACGGCGATCCGGTCTTTCTGCGCCTAGCGCCCGACAGCCTGCAACAGATCGGCTTCGACGCCGCACCGCCGCTGTTGCCGCATTCGGGCGCGCTGTTCAGCGGCTTTGCCCTGCTGCGGGACGCCTTCACCTTTCCGCGCCGTTATCTGGGGTTCCGGCTGACCGGCCTGCGCCAGGCCCTGCGGCGCATCCGGTCGGCCCGCGCCCAGCTGATCCTGGAGTTCGACAGCTCGAACGCCAACCTCGCCGCCCGCCTGGACGCGTCGCATGTCCGGCTGCACTGCGCGGCGGCGGTGAACCTGTTCGAAGAGTTCTCCAGCCAGGTGCGCATGGACAACCGGCGCGCCGAGTTCGTGGTGACGCCGGACGCAAGCCCCGCAACGCATTATGAAATCTATAGCCTGACCGAGGTTTACGCCCATTACCGGGGCAATCAGAACAAGGTCGAGGTGTTGCCCCTCTATGCCACGCCCGGCGACGGCATCGACCCACGGCAGGCCATGTACTACACGACGCGGCAGAAGCCCCGTCGCCTTAGCCCGCAAGAGGCCCGCTTTGGTGCCTCGCGCTATCGCTATCGCGGGACCGAGACGTTCATCTCGGTCTATGAACCCGAGGGGCAAGAGCAGGCGCAACGTTTGCAGGTGAAGGCGTTGTGCTCGAACCGGCACCTGCCGGAATACCTGCCCATCGCCCAGGCCAAGGAACTATTCGCGCTTTGCCAGGACCAGACGGTGACCCTGTCCTGCGTCGCCGGCCCGACCGCCCCGCGCGAGTCGGCGCTGGATGCGGAACCTCGGGGCGGGCAGATGTCCGGCACGGGCGATGTGCACTGGCGGCTGATCAGTTTCCTGTCGCTGTCCTTTCACGGGCTGCTGAACGACCGCGCCGGCAAGGGGGCCGCGCCGCTGCGCGAGTTGCTGCGCATGTTCATCAGCCTGTCGGACACGATCAGCGACACGCAGATCGACGGCCTGCGCGCGGTCGAGACGCGGCCCATCGTGCGGACCTTGCGCTATGACGATGGGTTTCACCCTGCACGCGGGATCGAGGTGCGCCTGATCTTTGACGAGGATGAATTCGAAGGCTCGGGCATCATGCTGCTGGGCGCGGTGATCGACCGCTTTCTGGCTGAATATGCTGCGGTGAACTCGTTCACCCAATGTGTCATCGTCTCGATCCAGCGCGGGACGATCAAGACCTGGCCACCCCGGTCCGGGACGGGGCCGCTGCTATGAACGAGGACGCTATGCCCGGCTTTCTGGCCCTGCTGCGCCAGTTGGAGCGGACGGCACCCGACAAGCCGCGGATCGGTCGGGCCGAACGGACGCGGGACGAGGTCGCGGCCCTGGGGCAGGACCCGTTCCTGACCTTTCCCGATGCCGAACTGACCGAGGCGCGGCTCGACCTGTCGCCGCCCCGGGTGCGGCCCCGCGTGATGGGCTTTTACGGCCCGCAAGGGGCGCTGCCGCTGACCCTGACCGAAGAGGTGCTGGGCTGGGTCGAAGCCGGCGACCGGGCCTTTGTCGATTTCACCGACATCTTCGCGACCCGGTTCATCGGCCTTCTGTTCCGCGCCTGGTCCGACGCCCGCGCGATTGGCCAGTTCGACCATCCTGACGACCGCTTTCAGAAGTATCTGCTGTCCTTTGCTGGGCTGGGCACCCCGGCATTTCGCGACCAGTCCGACACGGTGGACACGCTGCGCCTGCGCAACATCGGGTTGTTCGTCGGCCGCGTCCGAAGCCCGGTTCGCTTGCGGCAGATGCTGGAGCTTCACCTCAAGGCCGACGTCTCGATCGAGGAAATGGTTCCCGCCTGGATGGAGTTCGAGCCGGACAGTCTAAGCCGCTTGGGGATGCAGGGCTCAACTCTGGGGCAGAATATCCACCTTGGCCGCCGCATCCTCTCGATCGGCGAAAAGATCCGCATCCACATCCGCGCCGCCACGCTGGAAAGCTATCGCCGCTTCCTTCCGGGGGGGCCGGACCACACGCAAGTCAAGACTGTGGTGCAAAGCTATCTTGGGATGGCCTTCGAAGTCGACGTCGCGCTGTGGTTGCCCCAGCGCGAGGTCGAGCCGACGGTGATGGGCAAATCCGGCCAACTTGGCTGGATGGCCTGCGTTGCCCCGCCGGGCGAGGGCGAGGGGTTTGTCAAGGGCACGAATTTCCGGCTGGCTCTGGCCGAGGTAGCCTGACAGGAGTTATGAATGACCGAGATTTCCATCGAGAAATACGCCGGCAAGCTGAATCGCGCGGGCTATGATGCCTTCCTGCAGGCCATGCGCCACGCGCGGGGCGAGCGGAACCGAAATGTCGAGTTGTCGCATTTCCTGTTCCACGCCTTGTCGAACCAGAATGCGGATATCGCCGTCACTCTGGCCGCGCTGAACCTGGACCGGGGGGCGGCGCTGAAGGATCTGGACCGCGCGGTCGGGAACCTGGACAAGAACGTCACCGAAGGCCCCGGCATTTCCGAACACCTGGGCGATGCGCTGAACCATGCCTGGACCTATGCCACCCTGTTCTTTGGCGAGGTGCAGATCCGCACTGGGCATATCCTGCTGGCGCTGCTGAACGACCAGAACCTGCGCCGCGCCCTCATGCGCGCCTCGCCGGTGTTCGAGGCGATCTCGGCCGACCAGCTGGCGCGAGAGGCCCGGACGCTTTGGGCCGACAGCGAAGAAGACGACATGCGGCCGATGGATGGCTCGGGCCTGACCGCGCCGGATGCCACGGGCGCGGCCCCCAGCGGCAACAGCCCGCTGGGCCGGTTCGCCAAGGACATGACGGCGGCGGCGGGCACGATGGACCCGATCAAGGGCCGCGACGACGAAATCCGCCAGATTATCGACGTCCTGTTGCGCCGTCGCCAGAACAACCCGATCCTGACGGGCGAGGCTGGCGTGGGCAAGACCGCCGTGGTCGAAGGCTTTGCCCAGCGCCTGGCTGCCGGGGACGTGCCGCCCAAGCTGAAGGGCACCCGGCTGTACGAGCTGGATATCCAGGCCATGCAGGCGGGGGCGGCGATGAAGGGTGAATTTGAACAACGCCTGAAATCGGTGATTGATGAGGTGCAGGCCTCGCCCGTCCCGATCATCCTGTTCATCGACGAGGCGCATACCCTGATCGGAGCCGGGGGTGCTGCGGGCACGGGCGATGCGGCAAACCTGCTGAAACCGGCGTTGGCGCGGGGCACCCTGAGGACCATCGCAGCGACGACATGGTCGGAATACGCCAAGTATTTCGAAAAAGACCCCGCACTGACCCGCCGTTTCCAGCCGGTGATGGTCGACGAACCGGACACCGCCCGCTGCTGTTATATGCTGCGCGGCATCCTTGGGCCGATGGAGGCGCACCACCAGGTCCGCATCTCGGACGAGGCGATTGTCGCTGCCGTGACCCTGTCAGCGCGGTATATCCCGGCCCGGCAATTGCCCGACAAGGCCGTGTCCCTGCTGGATACCGCCTGCGCCCGCGTCGCCGTCAGCCAGGCCGCAATCCCCGCCCGCATCGCCGACCTGCAACAGAAGATCGCCGCGCTGGAGACCGAGATCGCCGCAAAGGAGGCCGAGCGCGACCTGGGCGACACGGACGAGGAGCGGATCACCGAGGCCCGCGCCGAAGTGGCTGCCACTCAGGCGGAACTGGAAAGCTTCCAGCAGAAGTATGAGGCGGAGAAGGCCGTCGTCGACAAGATCCTTGCCCTGCGCGCTGTTGCGGACAAGGACGATGCCACCCGCGACGATCTGAAATCGGCGATGACCATGCTGGAGGCGACGCATCCCGACGACCGCATGGTCTATGCCCATGTCGATGCGCAGGCGGTGGCCTCGGTCATCTCGGACTGGACCGGGATTCCGGCCGGGCGGATGATGCAGGACGAGTTGCAGTCGATCCTGCAGCTTGCCGACCACCTGAAGGAACGCGTGGTCGGCCAAGACCACGGGTTGACCGCCATTGCCAAGCGCATCCAGACCGCCCGCGCAGGCCTTGGGAACCCGGAAAAGCCCATCGGTGTGTTCATGCTGTGCGGTCCCTCGGGCGTCGGCAAGACCGAGACCGCGCTGGCGCTGGCCGAGGCGCTGTATGGCGGGGAACAGAACGTCATCCCGATCAACATGTCGGAGTTCCAGGAGGCGCATTCCGTCTCGCTTCTGAAAGGCGCGCCGCCCGGCTATGTCGGCTATGGCGAGGGTGGCAGGCTGACCGAGGCGGTGCGCCGCAAACCCTATTCGGTCGTCCTCTTGGACGAGATCGAAAAGGCCCACCCCGATGTGCATGAACTGTTCTTCCAGGTCTTCGACAAGGGCGTGATGGAGGACGGCAACGGCCGTCGCATCAACTTTCGAAACACGCTGATCCTGCTGACCTCGAACGTCGGAACGGACGTGATCATGGAGATGGCCGAAGGCGGCAAGACGATCCCTGATCTGGACGAGGTCGATGCCGGGTTGAAGCCGTTCCTGCTGGATGTCTTTCCGCCCGCGCTGTTGGGCCGTCTGGTCGTGATCCCGTATTTCCCGCTGGGGCCGGATGTGTTGCGCAGCATCACCCGGCTGAAACTGGGGTCGGTCGGTCGCCGCCTACGCGAGGCGCATGGCGCGGTCTTCGACTACTCGGACAAGGTTCTGGACCATATCGTGGACCAGTGCCGCGACCCCGACAGCGGTGGCCGGATGATCGACAACATCATCACCAATTCGCTTCTGCCTGACTTGTCGCGCCAGGTTCTAGGCCGCATGGTTTCAGGCGACGATATCACCCGCGTCCACGTCGAGATCGACGAGGGCGCATTCCGTTACGACCTTGCCTGACACAAGACCTGTATTTTAAAGCAAAGGACTGACCCATGGACTGGATTCTCGTCACCCGCTTCAACAAGGCCATCGGGGCCATCGGCTTCATCGGCGATACCGCCGCGACCGTGGTGGCCTTCTACGACGACAAGGACGCCAACAAGGACGGCAACGTCTCGGCCGGTGAATGGCTCGCCTTCAAGGCAGGTGGCATGGTCGGGGTGAAAATGAACGGCATGAACGTGGCCGAAGTGGCGATGCAGGCCCGCGGCAACCCGATGATCATGGAGCGCGATCCGGGGTTCTACCAGACCTCGGCGCAGATCTTCGTCAACTTCGCCCATTCGATGACGATGGAGGCGTTCTACAAGCTGTACTTCTCCAAGGGCGTGTCGGCGGTCGGGTCGGGTATCGCCCAGACCATCACCTCCAGCATGATCAAACAGATGGTCATCAAGAAGGGCTTCGAGAAGGCCGTGAAAGAGGCGTTCCAATCCGCCGTCGGCGTGTGACCTTTGCGGGCCCGGCAGGTTCCGGGCCCGTTTCCACCTTGGCCCGTCAGCCCTGTGCCAGGATCGTGTCGACCAGCGCCATATAGGCCCGGTCCTCCTCGGACAGGACAGCCACCGCGACGGCGCCCTTGCTGCCCGACATCTTGGCATCTGCCCAGGCGACCAGATCGCCCATGGTCTTGCCGGTCAGGAAGGGGTTCGCACTGACGACGCCCGCCCCCATCACGTCCAGAACGGACTTTGTCGGGTCCGCCCGCAGTGCGACAACCGCGCCCTCGGACCCCAGGAAGTGCGCGAGATAAAGCCGCCCTGCCGTCGCCTCTAGCCCCCGGTCCCGCAGATAGGCTTCGCTTTCGCGGGCCAGGTTGGCGATCATCTCGCGCGAGAGTTCGGGGTTTGTCCGCAGCGCCAGCAACTCTTCGCGTCCCAGTGAGGCGACAAGGTCCGGCCGATAGGTCTGCATCATCCGCAACCAGGTGCCTTCGATGAATTGCCCCAGACCCACCGCCGTCGAACGGCTGTTCGCCGCATCCGCCTTGCCCGCGCTTTCGACATCGACGATCCGCGAGACCAGGGCGTCAATCGCCCCGCCGCTGGTGCCGCCGCCCATCGGGTCAACCGCCTTGCCGTCGATCCGCAACTCGAAATGCAGGTGCGGCCCGGTCGAGCGGCCGGTGGTTCCGACATAGCCGATCAACTCGCCCGCCGTGACGCTGGCGCCGATCTGCAGGCCGTCCCGAAAGCCATCGAGGTGAGCATAGCGCGTCTGCCGCCCGCCCGGATGGTCGATGTAGATCACGTTGCCATAGGCCCCGCCGTCGCCCATCTGGACCACGACACCGTCCGCCGCAGCCTGGACCGGGGTGCCGGTGGGTGCGCCCCAGTCCAGTCCGTCGTGGTTGCGCACCTGTTTCAGGATCGGGTGCGTCCGCGGCCCGAAGCCTGAGGTGACCGCCCCCGCCACCGGCATCACCAGACCATGGCCGATCCCCCCGCCCACCGCCGCGCGGGCGCCGGCGCAGCGATAGCCTTCGGCGGTGGGGTCGGGCACGATGTAGCAGTCCATCTTGCCAGAGGGGCCCGAGATTCCAGCGAAAAGGATCTGTCCCGCGCCAGCCTCGGGCGGGGGGGTGCTGGCGAACAGGACCGTGACCTGGTCGCCATCGGCCGCATAACGCTCCAGGTCATGGGTGCGTGACATGGTCACGATCAATTCGCCGACCAGCGTGGTGGACAGCCCGTTGCGAATCCCGGCCGAGTAGAGCGCGTCCAGCAGGCGGATATCCTTCGGTGCGGCTTCCGGGCGGACCTTGTCGCTGCGGGCAAGAAGGTCCTCGCCAATCCAGGGGTCGGCGCCAGTATCGAACCGGCCGGGACCGATCTGCGCCAGGGTGCCAAGATAGGTCTCGCCGCTGTACAGCGTCATCTGCAAAAGCGAGGTGCCGCGCACGTCCGGCTTCAATCGCAGAGCAACGAGGGTTCCGGCAGGCAGGGCTTCGGGGGTCGCCAGCAAGCGGGTGCTGGCGGCTGCGGCCTGGGCAGCCTCGGCATCGGCCAGGCCTGCCTCAACCAGAAGGGCGACCAGCGGCCGGTCAGTCTGCAACAGCGCGATCCGGTCACGGAACAGCTCCAACCGCGCCGTGTCGCGCAGAAGATAGGCCACCGAAGTGGTGTTCTCGATCTGGGTCTCAACATAGGTGATGGTATCCTCACCCTCGCCGACCAGCTCTCCCCAACTGCCGGAATCGCCTTCGATGGTCACCAGATTGCCTGCCTCGGCCAATATCGCCGTGGGCTGCGATGGCTCGGTAGCAATTGCGCTGGCGCGGCTTGACTGGAAGAAGGCCAGCTCGGCCCGGGTCGAGGGGATGGTGGTGACCAGCTGGGTTTCCTTCACGACCAGCGCGTCCTGCAACAGGTTCAGGCCGGCCGGAGGCGGACCGGCGCGGTCTGCGGCGACCTCGGCAGGGGCGACCACCTCCTTGATCTTCGAGGCGTCGGTTTCAAAGTTCAGGATCAGGGGATCGCGCGGCAGATCAAGGAAGGGCAGTCGGACGGCATCAACCCCAGCCGATGCACTTTCGGCCACCTGGACCATCGAAAGCTGGTCGTCCCCTTCTGCAGCCGGGGTCGCTTCCTCGATCTCGGCGCTATCCAGCGGGCTGTCAGCCTGGGGCCACAGCAGGTAACCCACCGCCAGCACCAGGCACAGACCGCCAACGGCGGGTACGGCCAGCCGCAGCTTGCGGGTGCGCTGCCGCGACCGCGCCCGGCTGGCGGCTTGCTGGAACCTGGGGTCTTTCTCCAGTTGCATCGCTGCGCCTCAGCGGAAGACCCCCCCAAGGGCCGAGTTCGAAAGCCCTCCAGAGGGCTGTGCCGGAGCCGGCGCTGGTGCGGGTGCGGGCGCAGGGGCGGCGCGCGCGGTCGATGGGGCGGGGTCGGCTGTCCGGGTCGTGGTCGTGCGGGCGGGGGCGGCCTCGGCCACTGGTGCGGGGCAGGCGACCTGGCCGGCCAGTACGATCTGGCGATACAGCGAGATATCGGGATCGCGGGTGACGGGGCTGAGGCCCGCCGTTTCGGCATAACGGTCGACCGCCCGCCGCGAGCCGTTGCCCCACTGGCCATCCACCGCAGCCGTATAGCAACCCGAGCGCTGCAATTCCGTCTGCAATGCCACGACCAGGCTTTCTGGCGGCGGATCAAGCCCGCCAGCCTGAACCAGAGTGCCGAAGAGGGCGGGATCTTCGGTGCGCAACGCCTCACGCGCGGCGAGGTCGTCGTAGGCGATCTGTGGAAGCTCTGGTTCGGGCTCTGGTTCCGGTTCGGGCGCGCGGATCAGGCCGACGATGATGGAGGGCTGCGGCATCCCGGCGGCGACGGGGATGGCAAGGATGTCCTCGTCGCGCAACGGACGGAATACAGCCGGCTCTGCCGAGGGCGTTGCGGATGTCGTGGCGGTGGGTTCGGGTGTCTCGGGCGGGGGGTCGATGGCGATGCCGGCGATCACCTCGGTCGCGGCGGCGGCCGAGACTGCGACCGGGGCGATCTGGATCACGTCGCCGTCCACCACATCGACCAATGCGGCGCTGGCAGGGGTGGAGGGGGGTGCGGCTGGGGCAACCACCAGCGGCGCAAGGCTGGTCGCGCCCGTCCAAAGCCCCGCGAGGCTGTCTTGCAGCGGCCCGGCCTGCGCCAGCCGCAGCCGGTCGGTCAGGCGGTCCGGGCTGGCTGGGCAGGTTGCGGAAACCCCGGACGAGGCTGCCACATAAGCCGAAAGTCCGGCCGGAAGCTGAGGCGCGACCAGCCGGCCGGCAAAGCCCGGAGCGCCGGCGCAATCCTCGATCAGCAGAGCCACCTCGGTCGTGCCGCTTGCGGCTAGGCGGGCAAGCAGCGGATCAATGGCGCCGCGCGGGTCGCCGCCGCCCTGACCCATCAGCATGGGGCCGGATGACCCGGTGCCGATCGGCCCGGCGAAGTAGATCAGAACCTTGGATGATCCGGCCAGGCCGTCCAGCGCCTGGGCCAAGGCGTCGGCCCCAACTTCGCGCCGCAGGGTGACGGGTCCGATTGCCATTTCCCGAAACGCCTCGGCCGCGGCATGCGAATCGGCAAAGGCCGTCGGTGCCGAGCGTGAGGGATTTCCAATGACCAGCACGTTCCAGTCCTCGGCGGCCAGGGGCTGCGTGAGGGCAGTCAGCATCAAAAGGACGCGCATCGGGCGCAAGGCACTCTCCGTTTGCCAGCAGGCGGCACGGCGAGGTTTAGCACGAATCCGGCCGGTCGTCTGCCTTGGCGCAATCAGACTGTCACGAATACAATCATATGGATAGCCGGTGCAGGTATGGGAAACAGTTCTTTCGACATCGCACGAAAAGGGCTATGGTGCGGACATTGACGCGGGTCCGAGGTTATTCGAAATGAACGTTTCACTTCGTCAGGAAACCCGCAGGGGTAAACTTACGACTGTTCTGGGCGCGAACGCTCTGGCCCTGCTGCGATTTTCAGGCTCTGACCGGATGAACGGGCTGTTCGACTATCGGGTCGAGGCGCTGTCCGACAGCAGAAGCATCGATTTCGATGCGCTAATCGGCACCGCGGCGGTGGTAGAGTTGAATTCCGAAGGTGGCCCGACCCAGTTCAGCGGCATCGTGTCCGACGCGCAGTGGCTGGGGGTCGGCGAAAATGGCTATCGCTATACGCTGACCCTGCGCCCGTGGCTTTGGTTGACGGGGCTGCGGCGCAATCAAAGGATCTTTCACAATCGCACCGTCGTGCAAATCCTGCAGGAGTTGTGGGCGCCTTATGCCGGGCTGGGTGATCCCGCCTGGGAGTTGCGGCTGTCCGCCGATTATCCGGTGCTGGAATACACGGTTCAGTACCGCGAAAGCGATCTGGATTTCGCCCTGCGGATGATGGAGCGGTTCGGGATCAGCTACCATTTCACCCACAAGCCTGGTGGGCATACGGCGGTCCTGACGGACAGTATCGACGCGCATCAGCCCTTGCCGGGGGAACGCCGGCCCTACTGGGGTTATGGCGAGCAGCACTTGGCCTCGGGCGAACATTTCTGGGACTGGCGGCAGGCCCGGAACGTGACGACAGGGGCGGTCCGGCTGACGGACTACAATTTCAAGATGCCAACGGCTGCGATGGAAGCAGACCGGGTGGGCGACGCGCAGCATGCGATGGGGCAGATCGAAAGTTTCGACTGGCCGGGGGATTACCCCGATCCCGGTCGCGGCAAGACGGTCGCCGCGCTGCGCACCAATCAGGAACGCGGCCAGGACAAGCGCATCGCGGCCGAGGGAGATATCTCGGGCCTGGTATCGGGCCTGACCGTCATGCTGTATGGCCAGGAAATCCCGGGCGCTACTTACGAGACGTTCCTGTGCCTGGCCACGTCCCATGCCTACACCGCCGAAGGGTATGGTTCGGGCGGCGAGATGGCCCAGGATGCCTATGAAGGGCACTATACGCTGATGCCGATCTCGGCCCCGCTGGCACCGCGTCGCAAGACGAAGATGCCGGTGGTGCAAGGCCCGCAGACCGCGGTCGTCGTGGGTGAGGGAGAGATTGACTGCGACGAATTCGGCCGGATCCTGGTGAAATTCCACTGGGACCTCGCGGGCGCCAACTCCATGCGTTGCCGGGTCAGCCAGAACTGGGCAAGCCAGGGCTGGGGCGGGATGGTGATCCCCCGGATCGGCATGGAGGTGATCGTCGAGTTCCTGGAAGGCGACCCCGACAAGCCCATCGTCACCGGCTGCGTCTACAATGGCATGAACGGCGTGCCCTACGGCCTGCCGGCCAACAAGACCAAGTCGGGCTTTCGCACCAACACCCATCAGGGCGCCGGGTTCAACGAGCTAAGCTTTGAAGACCAGGCCGGGCGTGAGGAAATCTCGATCCACGCGCAGAAGGACCTGAACCGGGTCATTCTGGACAACGAGACGACCTTCGTCCGCGACGGCAACCGCTCGATCGAGGTCAAGACCGGGGACGAGACGAAGCAGATCACCTCGGGCAACCTGAGCGAGTCGGTCAAGTTGACCCGTTCGGCAACTGCGAATGTGGTCAGGGTGACCGCCAATGCCGGCGATGCCGGCCCCGGCCAGATTGTCTATACCGCCGAGGACGCAATCACGCTGACGGTCGGCGACGGCACCATCATCATGACGAAAGAGGCGATCGTGCTGCGGTTCAAGTCGTCGCAGATCGTGCTGACGGCAGGCATCATCGACCAGATCGCCGACATGATCCATCTGAACAAGGACAAGGCCGGCTAAGCATGTATCGTATCAACGAAGGCAGCATCGATCTGCCCTCTGGCTGGAAAGACCAGTCGATCAACATCGTGTCCAGCAGCGGCAGCGGGTCGATCCCGGGCCTGACCTTCACCATCACCCGGGAAGAGGTTCCCTGGGGCATGCAGTTCGCGGAGTATGTCGCCGGCGAGATCGACAAGGCCAAAGAGGCCCTGACCGAGTTCAAGGTTCTGACGCGCAGCGACCTGGCGATTTCGGGCCGTGCGGCGGTCGAGATCGAATGCACCTGGAAGGCCAAGCAAAGCCCGATGCACCAGGTCATCACCACGGTTGATGCGCCGGCGCATGCGATGGTGCTGACCGCCTCGATGCCGGGCCGGATGAGCGACACCCAGAAGGCCGAAGTGCGCCGGATCGTGGCGACGCTGACCTTCGCCCAGCCGGCAGTCTGACGCGATGGGTATCCTGAACGGAGCCACGACAGCGGCCCAGATGGGCACGCGCCACGGCACCTATACCTCCAGTTCAGGAGACCCGACCGGTACTTCGCCGGCGGGCACGGTTCCCAGTCAGTACGACCGCAGCGCGACCGAGCGCGGGATCGACAATACGCTGAACGTCGTCGAAAGCGACACGTTCAACTATGCCGTCAGCGGCAGCTTCCTGGCCTATGGCGCCGCGACCGGGGCCTACAGCGCGATGGGTGCGGGGACCAGCGTGATGGCCGGTGCGGCAGCCGGTGCCCTGCCGGTCGCCGTGGGCCTGGGTGCGGGGATCGCCGGTGGCCTGATCGGGGCCTATGTCGGCGACAAGCTGGGCCACGCGGTGATGAGCCGGATTCCCGGGTTCAACCGACTGCCGGAATCGGGCGAGATGCCGGCGACGACCGGCCATCCGATCGCGCATACCAGCATGCTGGCGACGCTGGGGGCCCTGGTCCTGGGCGCGGTTGCAGGCATTGCGGTGGGCGCGTTCATCATCGCCACCGGGGGAACCGGCCTGCTGGTGATCGCGGCGGCTGCAGCGGCAGGCGGGGCGATTGCCGGGTTGGGGGCGGGCTTCGCCTCGGCCGCCGGGCAATATGGGACCAACCAGGGCGTGATCGGGCCCGGCTCGCCCAACGTGTTCTTCCAGGGCAAGCCGGTGGCGCATGTGATGACCCCGGTCGCCTGCTCGGTCCACAAGGTTGCGGCCTGCGCGGAAGGGGCCGAGACGGTCTTTGTGAACAACTGGCCGATGACGCGGATCGGCCACAAGACGACCTGCGACGGGGTGGTCAACGACGGCTGCAAGACCATTGCCATCGACAAGGACACCAGCGCCATCGCGCTGGACATCGACGGCGGCTGGATGCGGCGCTGGACACGGATCGGGTTGGCGGTGCTGAACTTCCTGCCGATCCCGCGCAGCAAGGGGCGAAGCAATCGCTCGAACAAGGTGGACGGAACGCCGTGCGGTGCGGCGCGCTGCGTCAGTGACCCGATCAACGTGGCCACTGGCACGCTGGTCGACACCCGCACCGACTTTGCCCTTCCGGGGACGATCCCCCTTGTCCTGACCCGCAGCTATTCCCGCGGGGCCGAGGGGCTGATGGGCCGCGACTGGGCCTCTAGCTGGGGCCGGTTCCTGCGGATCAGTGGCGAGACGACGACCTATCAGGATGCCGAAGGTGTGCGCGTGGTCTTTCACACGCCCGAAACCGAAATCCTGTCGACCAACCTGCGGATGCCGCATCTGGAGATGCTGGGCCAGCGCGATGGCGACATTTTTGTCTTCGACCGGCGCGAGCAGTTGTTCCACTGCTTCGGTCACCGGGTCGGCGACCGCCTGCTGCTGACTGCCATCGAGGACCGGAACGGCAACCGTGTCACCTTCCGGTATCGTGGCGCGGACCTGTTCGAGGTCACCCATACCGATGGCTACAAGCTGGATGTCCATTGCGACGCTGGCGTGATCCGCGCGTTGTCGCTGGCCGGGCATGAGACCGGCGATTGCAATGCCACCTGGGCCTACAGTTCGGAAGGTCGTCTGGTCGAAGCAAGGTCCCCCCAGTTCGGCACGCTGTTCTATGGCTATGACGATCAGGGCCGGATCAACCGCTGGGCCGACACCAATGCGACCGAGGTCTTCTATGCCTACTCGGGCGACCGGATCGTGCGGTCCTGGACTGCCAGTGGCCACATGGGCGTGCGGCTGGAACACTTCCCGCAAGAGCAGCGGACGGTTGCCCATTTCACCGATGGCCACCAGGAGACCTTCCACTATGACAAGGATGGCCTGGTCTGGAAGGAAATCGACGGCAAGGGCGCGGTCTGGCTGACCGAATGGGACACCCGCTTTAACGTCACCGCCCGCGTCGACCCCATGGGGAACCGGACCGAGTTCACCTATGATGAGGGGGGCAACCTGACCTCGGCCAAGGACCCGACCGGCGCCACCCTGTCGTGGAGCTTTGACGCCGACGGCCAGCTTGCCGCCCGCACCGATGCGGCGGGGGCGACGGAACGCTTTGTCTATGACGACAAGGGCAACCTCTCGGCGGTGATCGATGCCACGGGCGGCCGGGTCGGGTTCCGCCGCGGCGACAAGGGCGAGGTGCTGCGGATCGACCTGCCGGGCGGCGGGCAGGAGCGCGTCTACTATGACCAGTTCCTTCGCCCCGTTCGCCGGGTCGACCCGGATGGTGCTGCGCAGAACATGACCTATGACCGCGAGGGGCGGCTGATCCAGCTGGTCGACCCCGAGGGCGGCGTTACCCGTTTCGATGTGACGCGCGGCCCGGAGAACCCGCGCGGCTCGGTCCGCCGGATTGATCTGCCAGACGGTGGGTCCGTCCAGATGACCTGGGATGGCGAGGGCCAGCTTGCCAGCGTGACCGATGGCGAAGGCAACACCCGCAGCTTCCGTTCGGGTGCTTTCGACCTGCCCTTGGCCGCGATAGATGAGGCCGGGCAAAGCCTGACCTTCGAGCATGACACCGAACTGCGCCTGACCGCCGTGATCAACGCGCTGGGCGAGCGGTTTGAATACACTTACGACGTGACCGGCGCGCTGGTGGCGGAGAAGGATTTCTCGGGCCTCGTCACCCGGTATGAGCGTGACCTTTCCGGCCGGATGGTGGCGCGGATCGCCCCGGATGGCACCGTCACCCGTTTCGCCTATGACGCGCGCGGCGACCTGATCGAAGTGAAGGTGCTGGACCGCGATGGCCCCCGCATCACCCGGCTGGAACATGACGCGCGGGGCCTTCTGACGCTGGCCGAGAATGCCGACGGCAAGGTCGAATTCGCTTACGACCTGCTGGGCCGCTTGGTCAGCGAAAAGCTGAATGGGCGTGAGATCCTGTCGACCTATGCACCCTCCTCGGGGCTGCGGACGGGCCGGTCGGGCGATGTGCTGCCGCTGTCGCTTGGCTATACGCTGGCTGGCCTGCCGAAAGAGCTGCGCGTCGGCAGTCACGCGCCCTTGGCGATGCACCATGACGGCCGGGGGCTGGAGGTTCTGCGCCACAGCGCGGCCGGCTTTGCCCTGGCACAGAACTATAGCGCCGGCGGCATGTTGCAGACCCAGATTGCCGGAACCGCTGCCAGCCTGGGCGATGCCGTACGGCTTGGCCAGGCCGGCACCGCGTCACGCCACAGCCTGCATCCCGGCCCCGCAACTCGCGCCTTCCGCAGCTACGACTGGGACCGCGCCGGTCGGGCGATTGCGATCAAGGATGGCCATTGGGGCGAAAGCCGCTTTGCCTATGACAAGCGCGGCCAGGTCGTCGCCACCGGTCAGCGCGACCGCCACGGGGTCGAGGTTGCCCGCACCGGCTATGACTATGACCCCGCCCGCAACCTGTCGGCGATCCGCGGTCTGGCGGGCTTTGCCAAGGTCGAGCAGGCCAGGGGCGGCCGCACCCGGGCGCGGGGCCAGACCTTCTACCAGCATGACGCCAATGGCCGCGTGATCGAGAAACGGGTGGAAGAACCCGGCTTCCGCCCCCGCATCTGGCGCATGGCCTGGAACGGCGAGGACCGGTTGGTCCGCCTGGAAACCCCCGATGGCGCGGTCTGGGCCTATGCCTACGACCCCCTGGGCCGCCGCATCCGTCGCCTGAAACTGGTGGCAGGCGCCCGCGATGAAGACCGCGACACGCCCCCCGGTGGCGGCTTTGCCTATCAGTGGGACGGCGACCAGATCGTCGCCGAAGCCCCGATTTACGCCGACGGCACAGTGGCCTGGGACCGGGCCGAGGCCTGGGTCTATGAGCCCGGCAGCTTCCGCCCGCTGGCCAAGCTGCAGGGCGAGGACCTGTACTACGTCGTCACCGACCACATCGGCACGCCCCGAGAGCTGATCAGTGAAGACGGCACCCGCACCGCCTGGCGCGCGCGCCTTGGCCTGTGGGGCGAGACCGAAGCCCTCACCCGCCGCGCCGCCAACGACAACACCGTGCCCGATTGCCCGATCCGTTTCCAAGGCCAGTGGTTCGACGAGGAAAGCGGCCTCCACTACAACCGTTTCCGTTATTACGACCCCGAGGCAGGGCAGTATCTGTCCCCTGATCCCATAGGGCTGGCAGGCGGTGAACGGCCGCAAGGGTATGTGGCGGATCCGAACGGGTGGGTGGATCCTCTTGGGTTGGCTGGCTGTTCAGACCGGTTGCGGGCAAACATGATGGAGGACATGGGACTGCCACGTGCGACGCGGGCTCCCGGCTACCAGGCTCAGCATCTTGTTCCCGGCGCGCTATCAAACCATCCGGCCGTGAAGCTGGCAGGAATTGATATCGATTCCGCTCCGAATGGGATCTTCCTGCCCGATAATCGTGCACCAATTAGCCCGCTATCGAGGCATCAAGGCAGTCATCCCGGTTACAATCAGGCTGTAGAAGCTGCTCTCAATCGCATCGATCTAAGCAAGGGACAGCAGCACGCCGCTTCGCAGATTGCTGCGATGCAAGATGTCCTGAGGGTCAACCAACAAAACGGTGTCCCAATCAGAAGTGCTGACTGGGTTGGTCCATATACACCGGGTGGCACGGCTACAGGGACCTCCAGGGCCTTCAATCGTTGGGATAGCATTTTGAGCGGGGCAGGCTTCTGATGACCATGGACGAGTCATATTTCCTGGAACCGGTTGACTTCTTTCTGAACCCCAAATTGCTTTCCGGATGGAATGGCGATGGAATCGATCAGGAGGTTGAGTTGGTCGAGGATCTCGAGCGCGCGATGCTGCTGGAGAACTCTCAGGATCTTTCCGACGGCTATGCCATATGGTCAGATTATCTTACCAATGCTGTGGCACCGTTCTATACAACTGAACTTGGGCGTGCCGGCAGACAAATCGTTGAAGTCCACGGAGCCAAAGTTTGGGATGGGCTTGGGAATTTCCAGATTGAACTGCGGAAGAAAAAGGTTCGGCGAACCATAACCGAGTTCGAGGAGTTCTGGTCAGCAACAGCCTTTGATATCCTCGAACATCTGAAGATGATCGCCGTCGGCCGATTCTGTTCGAAAGACTATGATACTTCGAGGTTGGAAAATGTCTTTGTGATCTACGCGAATGGCTTTTATCCCTGTGGGCTAAGGACAGATGGACGCCTCGCGGCATTTGACCCCAGGGTTCTACAGCGCTGACTGGCGCGGCAGACCAGACTTCCCTTCATCACGTATGTGAGACCGGGCTGGCGGTGTTGCGTATCGCTCGTTGCGAGACGCAGAGATTTCTCGGGCAGCTGCCCGTCGCAATATTGCCACGGCGGACCAGTACTTCCAAAGCATCGGCGTAAATCCAAACACACCCACCAGAATTCCTGGAAACCGAGCAAAGTAATGGATCAGCTCCTATCAGAGCTAAACTCACTTGTTTCAAACTTGGCCAACGGTCAGTTTGCAAGACTTGTAGCAAGTGGACAGAATGGTCGCCTGACAGAAGAAGAAATTTCTGAGGCAATAACAACCTATCCCGGAAAGATGAATTACCATGCAGCCGATAAAGATTCGGTTAACGTTATTTATTACAGTAAGTCAGACACGTCGGGTATCATAGAATATGAACTCTAATTTGATAGGATTCGAAGTGATCTGACATTGTCTTGTGAATTTGACCTTGCTAGAGCGCCAGTCCTTACGATTGAGAACATCCATGTCTTGTAGCGATTGATCTGCGTTTCTGGTGCCCTAGGCACAGTACTCAAACCGTGTCCCCATCTCCGATGGCGGCACCTGCACTTGGGCAACGTGCAGATACTTCGACAACCTCGGAGCATTCGACTGATGGAAAGATCAGCCTTGGAGAAACTATTTGCCCTCAACGTCCCGGCGACAACGGATTCCGTTCGTGAGGCGGAGACGCAATTGGCAATGCCGCTTCCGCAGGACTACAAGGAATTTCTTTCGATAAGCAATGGGTTAACGACCAATCGCCTTGTCCTGCTGGAAGCTGAAGACATCGCCAGCCGCAACAAAGTCGGATATGGGGCGCAAGCTGCCTTCACTGACCACTCGAAACCAGGCGGCTATGAACGGACTGCCCGTCAATCAGCGCGGGGAGATTGTTGTGATAGAGCATCCATACAAAGCTGTCGATATCAAGAACACCCTGGACAATTTAATTGATGGTATCTGATATGACTGTAGGAATAGCAATCTACGGAGTGGCGCCGGGCCAATCATCCTTGGCGTTGAGCCTAGGGCTGTCGCTGTTTGATACGCTTGGGCTTAAAGTGTCGTCTGCCACTACGCCCAGACTCCTTGTTGGTGGAGACCATCCCGGAGACCATGAGGTAGTGGATGTTACGCTTGCAGAACTGCAAGATCAGATAGAATTGGGAAATGTTGCCGCGTTCGCGATCTTCAATGAAGATGGAGCGCATTTGCCGTGGCGGGCAGCGTTCCATCATTCCATTGACGGTTTCGGAAGCTTCCCCCATTTAAGCATTCAGGTTCCCGAAGATAAAATTGGCCCGCCAGAGGCATGGGGTGATGGACTTTCGACGATATTCCAAGGCCTTAAGTTCAAGTACGCGATTGGCTATCGCGCGGAAAGTGCTTCGTCTGCATGGAATTATTGCTTGGGTAATGGAACCACAAAGGTTGATGAGCGTGAGAATAATGTAAAGTTTGCACGAGAAATCCCACAAACAAGAGGCGGATTGGGGCGATATGCGGGATCGATGCTCCGTATGGTTTACCCCTTGAATGTTCTAAATAACGAGCATTGCAAGATCATGGTGGACGGTGTCCCTCTTGAGGAGCTTATTCGGTCTTCGTCCGATATGGGAAAACTCACTGATTTGTCGAACGGTCTGAAACTCTGGATATTGCGGGATTCGCAACTTTCCAATGCGAACGCCAAGTTAGGAGGGTCAGGCTGCCTGATTTCTTGGCAGGAAAGTAACCTGAGAACGACGCGCCGACTGCCCTAATGGTTTCGCAGGTGGTGCTTAACGTACCCGATAGGATCCATTGATCCCGCCCGCTGGCCAAACTGCAGGGTGAGGACCCGTACTACGTCGTCACCGACCACATCGGCACCCCGCGCGAGTTGATATCAGAAGACGGCACCCGCACCGCCTGGCGCGCGCGCCTTGGCCTGTGGGGCGAGACCGAAGCCCACACCCGCCGCGCCGCCAATGACAACACCGCGCCAGACTGCCCCATCCGCTTCCAGGGCCAGTGGGTCGACGAGGAATCCGGCCTCCACTACAACCGCTTCCGGTACTATGATCCTGAGGCGGGGCAGTATCTGTCGCCCGATCCCATAGGGCTGGCAGGCGGCGACAGGCCGCAAGGGTATGTGGCAGACCCGAACGGCTGGGTTGATCCGCTGGGACTGAACACATGCAGTGGGACGTCTCCAGCTCCGGCAAGGTCGAGGCGTCCGACACCGCTGCGTGAGCAGTATCTCGGCAGCACACCAGGAAAGAATTCCCGAACCGGACGTCAGGTCCGCGAGAGGATGCGTCGCGAAGGCAATTTGCGGACGAACAGACGTGGACAGGACGAGTTCCTAGGAGAGGATGGAAACTGGTATCCCGTAGATTCACCTCAAACACATATGGGACACAATCCTATGGATTCCGTTGACTACTGGAATACGACGGGCCGAAATTATGGCGCTAAGTCACCAGCTGTCCGGCAGTGGATGCTTGACCCAGACAACTACCGCTTCGAATATGGCCCCCTCAATTCCTCCAGGGGCGGGGCCACGCGCTCGCGCTATCTTCCACCGGCAGTCCCATAGGTATCGAATGTCACGCAGACCCCAACTACTCGAGCCCTTGCGAACCCAGATCGACGGCATTCTTGCAAGGTCCGGGAGCGCGTTTCAGTCGGGGGACATGGCGACGGCCCTTACCCTTGCGCAGGAAGCCTGGGACATTATTCCCGAGCCAAAGTCGTCTTGGGACTACTATCCGCAAAGCCTCGCTTCCGGTTTTGTCGAAGATTACGCGGATGCTGGGGACGTTGCCCTGACCAAGAAATGGATCGCGATCACACATGACGTCTATGACAACGCGGACCGCACCATCCATTTCCCTCTGATGCTTGAAGGCAAGGTTCTGGTCCGGCTAGGGTTGAACGACGAGGCCAAGCCTGTATTCGAGCGGATCTACGAGCTCTACGGAAAAGAAGGCTTCAAGGGCGAACATGCGGCTTTCCTGAAGCTGATCCGACCATAGCATGCTTAACCAGGACGGATTACTGCCAGATGAGATTTATGCAGAGGTCGAGAGGCTATCAGCCCGTGGCAACGGGCTGCTTGAAGCGACGGATTACCAAGGTGCGATTGAAGCCTGGACAACTGCGCTGACGCTGCTGCCAGAGCCCAGGGCTATCTGGGATGCAGCCATGTGGCTTCATACGTCCATCGGAGATGCTGCCTACCAAGCAGGTGACGACGAGACTGCACTCGCAGCGTTTCTTGAAGCGTCGCGCAGTGCGGGCGGGCAGGTCATCCGTTCGTGCAGATGAATATTGGAATCCTTTTGCTTGACGCTGGCCAAGAAGCAAAGGCTGTGCCGCATCTTCTGCGTGCTTACATGGCTGAGGGGCGGGACATCTTTGCCAACTTTGGCCTGCAGTATCTGGACCCCCTGCTGCGCCGGGGTCTGGTGGCTGACGGCAAGTAGAAGTTTTGACCTTGTCAAAGATCGTGATCACGGCATCGGGTGCTGATTGGTCTACCCCCGCGTTGCTTGAATTCAAACGTCTGACTGGAGTTGCGCCGACAACTGTCAAGGCTGTACTACCCGGTCAACCTTTGCTGGAGCGGGAACTGTTCCTGAACAATCACCCGACGTCGCGCGTATCCTGCGGGGTGTCATTACACTCGACCGCGCTCAAAGCCTAGCTCTTGGCTACTATGAACTTGAGCCAGAAGAGGATTTCGCCACCGCTCCCCTGGAACATTGCCGGATTGATGCGGATGTGCTGTCCAACATTCTTGCTGAGGCTGACGGCCAGTTCACGTGAACTGTCGCCCGCAAGAAAACTGACGAAAGGGTTCGGCTCAACTCACTTGTTTCAAACATGGTCAATAGTAAAGTTGCAAGAAACCCTCGATATCCTAGGAATATGACCTTTCAAGAGCTGAAGCTTGGCGACGTGATCAAAGTTCCCTTTGCAGACAAGTATGCGCTCTGCAAGACAATTTATCTATCTTCGATTGTTAGGGACGTTTTCGGGTTTGTGGTTCTTGGCCGCCACTTTGCAGAAAATGAAGTGCCCCAAGTAGAAGCGATTTTTCCAATACTGGAGTTTGAACTTGGTATCGGCAGGGTGAAAGTATTCTATGCTGATCGAAAGAATGTGGAAAAGGACGGTGTATGGACGGTTGTTGGATCCTTGCCAGTGAACGAAGGCGAACAGAGCCTTTTGCTTCACGGCGTAGGTGGAACGCTGTATAAGTGCAATGACCCGGTAAGGGAGTTCACCTCGATTGCCGAGCGAAAATCCGTTCCGCAAATTCTGACATATGGAAACAAGGCGGTTGAGACTGTTTTGGAGCTTGGCTTCAAACAAGCGAAATTGCTGTGAAGCGAGGCGATGCGTTGTCGAGCAATGGGACGGCGACCAGATCGTCGCCGCGGCCCCGATCTACGCCGACGGCACCGTGGTCTGGGACCGGGCCGAGGCCTGGGTCTATGAACCCGGCAGCTTCCGCCCGCTGGCCAAACTGCAGGGCGAGGACCTGTACTACGTCGTCACCGACCACATCGGCACGCCGCGCGAGCTGATCAGCGAAGACGGCACCCGCACCGCCTGGCGCGCGCGCCTTGGCCTGTGGGGCGAAACCGAAGCCCTCACCCGCCGCGCTGCGAACGACCCTACGTCCTGACTGTGCAGTCCGTTCAAGATATTGTCGTGAATGCACGACTTCAGAAGCCAAGCGCAAATTTAGCTGAGTTGCTTGAGGCATTTGTTTACTATTTTGAGAATGATGCCTTTATGACGCTGTAGACCGGTCTCCAAAAGCGCCCAATACGATCAAGACTGCACCCCCTAGCGCTAATTTGACCCGGTACCCCCGCGCGAGTTGATTAACGAAGACGGCACCCGCACCGCCTGGTCCGCCCGCCTCTATGGGGCGAGACCGAAGCCCTCACCCGCCGCGCCGCCAATGACAACACCGCGCCCGATTGTCCGATCCGCTTCCAGGGCCAGTGGTTCGATGGGGAAAGCGACCTCCACTACAACCGCTTCGGGTACGACGACCCGGAGGCGGCGGGGGCACAAGACCTCAGGCGTATGTTGCAGACCCCAATGGGTGGGTCGATCCGCTGGGTTTGAACGGATGCGTGACGACTGCTGGACGAAAAACAGGTGTACCGGGAGCGCCTAATAACCAATGAAACAGGGTGCGTCGGTCGCGATGATGCCTCTGGTGAACTCGGTAGCACCGATGGAAGAAGCCGTGCCCCGCAGATGCGGATGGCTCGTTCTGCAAGGGTCTGGAGCGAGAATACGTCGCCGTTCTTGAAGTAATGCTGCCAGATCCAACGCGCGCTGAACGGCCACGGCGATTGAATCCCTACGCCGCTAGAGGTGAACAACGCCAATCGCCACATCGTGGCTACCCGTTAAAGCACATACCGCGAGATGTCGGCTGAACGGGCCAAAGCGCCGATGTTGGTCTCGACAAAAGCGGCGTCGACGGTGATCTTCTGACCGGACCGGTCCGGCGCGTGGAAGCTCAGTTCTTCGAACACCCGCTCCATCACCGTGTAAAGCCGTCTGGCACCGATGTTTTCCACCGAACGGTTCACTTCGGCGGCGATGCGGGCCAGGGCGGCGATGCCGTCGGCGGTGAAGGTCACCGTGACCTCTTCGGTCTGCATCAGGGCGGTATACTGGCGGGTCAGGGCATTGTCCGTCTCGGTCAGGATGCGGACGAAATCGTCTTCGGTCAGCGGCGCCAGTTCGACACGGATCGGCAGGCGGCCCTGAAGTTCCGGCAGAAGATCGGACGGCTTGGCGATGTGGAACGCACCCGAGGCGATGAAGAGGATGTGGTCGGTCTTGACCGGGCCATGCTTGGTGGAAACCGTCGTCCCCTCGATCAGCGGAAGAAGGTCACGCTGAACCCCCTCGCGGCTGACATCGGCCCCGCGCGCGTCCGAGCGGGCGCAGATTTTGTCGATCTCGTCGAGAAAGACGATGCCGTTTTCCTGCACGGCCTCCAAAGCGGCAGCGCGGACAGCTTCGTCGTCGAGAAGCTTGTCGGCCTCTTGTCCGATCAGGATCTCATAGCTTTGCGCCACGGTCATCCGCTTGCGGCTGGTACGGCCGCCGAACGCCTTGAACAGGTCCTGAAGCCCTTGCATCTGCTGCTCCATGCCAGGCACTCCGAAGCCCATCGGCATGGCGGGGGCAGCGTCGGCCACGTCGATCTCGATCATCGTGTCGTCCAGCTCGCCGCGTTTCAGCTTGTTGCGGAACATCTCGCGGGTTTGTTCGCGCGCGTCCTTGCCGGCGAGTGCTTCCAGCACCCGATCCTCGGCCGCCTTGTGGGCGCGGGATTTGACCTCTTCCCGCATCTGGACGCGGGTGTCGTTGATCGCCACATCCACCAGATCGCGGATGATGCTGTCCACGTCGCGCCCGACATAGCCGACCTCGGTGAACTTGGTGGCTTCAACCTTCAGGAACGGGGCCTTGGCCAGCTTGGCAAGGCGGCGGCTGATCTCGGTCTTGCCGACGCCGGTGGGGCCGATCATCAGGATATTCTTCGGATAAACCTCGTCCCGCAAGTCGTCGCCAAGGCGCTTTCTACGCCAGCGGTTGCGTAGGGCCACGGCGACAGCGCGCTTGGCGTCTTTCTGGCCGATGATGAAGCGGTCAAGTTCCGAGACGATCTCGCGCGGGGTCAGGTCGGTCATTCGGTCGATCCATAGGGCGGCAGGCTGGCCTTGCCGGGGAATTCGGGCAATCTCTGCATGATCCAGCCGCGAAGCTGGACCCACCAGGTGCCGATGGCGGTGATGAAGGCGCCCAGAAGCAACAGGATGAAGATCCACTGCGTGCCGTCGCCGTCGCCCATCACCCAGGAGATGACGATGGCGATATAGGCGATGGCGGCGGTCAGGAAGCTGCGGCGGTCGATCACCAGCGCCAGAAGCGTGACCAGCACCAGCGCGACGGCAAGGAAGCCAACCCCGCCGCCGTTCAGCAGCGTTGCGGCGACCGTGTTTACCAACGCCGGCGCGGCAAGAAGGTGGCACCAGAAGGCGGTGGCCGAGTGGCGGCCAAGGCGGTGCGGGTCGCGGGTATCGAACCACATGCCGACCAGGAAAGCCCCGACACCGAACAGCAGGGTTGCGGTCGCAAAGGCGGGGCTTTCGGTCAGGTCGAACATGACCCGATAGCCGTCGGCACCGACCAGATCGACCATGTTCGAGGCCGAGGCGGTGATCGAATAGACCACGCCCAGGATCGCACAACCCGCCAGGAAGGCCGAGAAGGGCAGGCGGAATCGGCGATACCACAGCATCATCGCGGCGGCAGAAAGGGCAAAGCCAGAGATTGCGATGCCACGTTCGTCCACTCCCACCTGGCCCAGAAGGCTGAAGGCGAAGATCACGATGCCGGTTCCGTATGCGGTCGCCAGAACCATTGAGGGCAGGGTCATGCGCCGCTTCAGGGTGAAATATCCGGCCCACCACCAGGCAATTCCAGCCGAGGCAAGCGGGACCAGTGTCAGCAACGCAAAGCCGCCAAAGACGGCCAATAGCGCCGTCACGCCTGCCAGCAGGATGACAAGGCCGATAGAGATGAAGATTTCCGAGAAGCCCCGAAAGAACTCGAAGGGCTCGTCCTCGGCCGGCAGCGTGGAGCGGCGGCCGGCGCGGCTGTTGGCCAGGGCAGACAGCGATGCGGCCTGCGCCTCGGTCACGATCCCGGCAGCGACGGCGGCGCGAAGGTCTTCGGGGGTCATTTGCGGATCGTCTCCACGGTGAGGTTGCCGTTGGTGTAGACGCAGATGTCGGCGGCGATTGCCATGGCTTGGCGGGCGACCGCCTCGGCCGGAAGGTCGGTCAGCATCAGGCCGCGCGCGGCGGCCAGGGCGAAGTTGCCGCCCGACCCGATGGCCGCGACGTCATGCTCTGGCTCCAGCACGTCGCCAGCGCCGGTGATGACGAACAGGTCGGCCCCGTCGGTGACGATCAGCATGGCTTCCAGATTGCGGAGGTACTTGTCCATGCGCCAGTCCTTGGCCAGATCCACGCAGGCGCGGGCCAGTTGGCCGGGCGCGGACTCCAGCTTCTTTTCCAGCCGGTCAAGCAGGGTGAAGGCATCGGCGGTCGACCCGGCAAAGCCGCAGACCACGGCATGACCGCCCGGGTTCAGCCGGCGCACCTTGCGCGCGGTGCCCTTGATCACGGTCTGACCCAGCGAGACTTGCCCGTCCCCTGCGACCACAACCTCGCCACCGCGGCGGACGGCCAGGATTGTCGTGCCGTGCCAGCCGGGAAATCTTTCGTCGGCCATGGGGCCCTCCGTTTTGTCCAATATGGCCGGCGGCGGCGGGCTTCTCAAGGTTGGGAAAAGCAGAACGCCCGCGCAAGGGGCGCGGGCGTTCGATCCGGCTGACGTGGGCCTTAGCGGCGCAGACCCAGGCGGGTGATGAGGGTGGTATAGCGGCCCTCATCGGTTTTCTTCAGGTAATCCAGCAGCTTGCGGCGCTGGGCAACCAGCATCAGCAGGCCACGACGCGAGTGGTTGTCGTTCTTGTGGCCCTTGAAATGCTCGGTCAGCGTGGCAATGCGCGAGGACAGGATCGCAACCTGGACTTCCGGCGAACCGGTGTCGTTTTCCTTGGTCGCGTATTCCTTGATCAGGCGGGCTTTTTCTTCAACGGTGATCGACATCGGGTTCTCCTGTTCAAAGGGTTATGGCGCAAGCCGGGATGTCGTCCAGCAGGGCCCGTGGAGGCTCCGCCACGTGGCGGATGGCGGCGTATAGGCGGATTCGCCCGTAAAGGAAAGTCTGATCTGTCGGGTCGGCCGCTAAGGTCGGATTAACGCAAAGTCCAGAATCCCGGCGCGGGCTAGCGCGATTCGTGGTATCCGGGATGCGGGTGTTTCTTCGCAGTGCCAACAGCTTAGCCGGAAAATGGTTAACGTTTGCCTGCACGGGTTGTGGGGTGATCTGGTGCTGACCATTCTTGGGATTCTTGGGGTATTGGCCGCAGGCGTTTTAGCCGATGCCGCGTTGTCCGGCCGATCTGGCGATATGGATGATGATCCGGATTTCCCGGATGATGAGTTTCAGGATGAACAGGACAACCAGCGACTGGATCTGGAACCCGAAGGGGATGACTTAGCTGACTCGCCCCAGTCTGACGATCTCGAAAGATCCGTCGAACCCGGGCGTGAGGTGTTTGGCACCGCCCTGGATGAGGTCTTGTCGGGTGGTGACGGGGACGACCAGATCTACGGCGAGGGCGGGTCCGATGTGATTGATGGCCGGGACGGCCAGGACCTGATCGACTCCGGGACCGGCCACGATGCGGTCTGGGCGGGCGGCGGCGACGATATTGTGCTGGGCGGTGACGGCAACGACAGCCTGATGGGCCAGGATGGCCACGACTATCTGAACGGGGGCGTCGGTGATGACTCATTGCTGGGCGGCATGGGTGAAGACCAGATCAGCGGCGAGGCGGGGAATGACACGCTTCTTGGCGGGGCGGATAACGACTACCTGGACGGTGGCGAAGGGGATGACTGGGTTGCGGGTGGAGACGGGTCGGACGCTGTCGCCGGCGGCCGTGGGTCGGACATCGTCGATGGTGGCGCAGGGGATGACTGGCTGGCCGGCATGTCCGGTGCGATC
Organism: Tabrizicola aquatica; assembly: GCF_002900975.1. Taxonomy (GTDB): domain Bacteria; phylum Pseudomonadota; class Alphaproteobacteria; order Rhodobacterales; family Rhodobacteraceae; genus Tabrizicola; species Tabrizicola aquatica. The sequence goes on from NZ_PJON01000002.1 coordinate 454,160, forward strand.
GACGACTTCGAGCTGGACTATCTGAATGGCGGCGACGGGGACGATTCCATCGTGCTGGGGTCACGCGACATCGCAACCGGCGGTGAGGGTGCGGACACATTCTATATGACCGAGACCGGCGACGTCGGCGCCCCGGCCGAGATCGGCGATTACAATGCGGATGAGGATCAGTTGGTCGTGATGTACGATCGGGCCCAGCATCCCGATCCGGTCGTGACGGTCCAAGTCAGCGAGGACGGGAACGAAAGCACCATCCTTCTGGATGGCTATGCCGTGGCACTGGTCCGCGGAAGTGCGGTCGACCCTTCAGATATCCGGCTGCTGTCGAACGTGGTCTGATGACCTACCACGGTTGCGGCTGCCGGTCATAGCTGATGTACAGCGGATGCGTCGGCTGCCCCTGGTTGGTCAGTCCAAGGTGATGAAGCTTGGCCCCCGCTCCGCGCAGCATGGCCTCGACATCGGCGCCCCGACCTCGATGCAGACCATGGTTCCCCCAGGCGCAGATGATGGCGTCGGCCCATGCCAGACTCTCCAGGATGGCCTGATCATTTGCGGCGCCAACCGGATCGGGGATGGCGCGCATCGCCTTGGGGTCGGTAGAACGGAAGGCGAAAATGTTGGTGACGCGGAAGGCCCCGTATCCCAGGGCACGCGCCCGACGCTCGCAACGTTCGACGGTGGGGTCGTTCTGGATCTCGGTCGCGGTTGAGGGGTTCAGCATGATGAACAGCGCGCGTGGTCCGCTGCCCCATGTCCGCGTCAGCAGATAGCGGTAGCGTTCGCAGTCTGAATAGACCGCTTCGGACTGCGCATCCCCCTTGGTGAACTGACGGACGATCATCGGATTGCCCCCCGGACCAAATGGTTCAAGGCGGCGCGCCAGGGCCCCGGCGGTTGTCCCAGGTCGATGGCCAGGGCCGCGCGGTCGTATGCCGCTGACAGCAAGGCGGCCAGGGGACCTGGCGCTTCGATCCCTACCTCTTGCAGCGCAAGTTCCAGCGTCCTGCCGCCGGTCGCTGCGTCGATCCGGGCCAGCCGATCCACGCCCAGGACAGCCGGTGCTTCCACCAGCATCAGTCGTGCCCGGCCTGGACTTCGCATCGCCGCCAGAAACGCCTCGCCGCCCTGGATCAGCGTTTCTCTTGGCGTCAGGCCGATCGATCCGCTGGCGTCAATCTCAGCAGCAATGGCCTCGGCTTCGGCCTCCACGACAGCGGCGAAAAGGTCGGTCTTGTCCTGAAAGTGATGGTACAGCGCGCCCCGAGTCACCCCGGCTGCCGCGACGATGTCCGGTGTGCCGGTTGCCGCAAAACCGTTTCGAATGAACAGGTCCCGCCCCGCGGCCACCAGTGCCGCGCGCATGGTGTCGCTGCGTTCCTTCTGGGACCGGCGCTTGATTTCTTGCATACATACATCCTGTATGTTAATTACCTGCATGATGTATGAAACACATACGACAGGAAGAGCCCGATGCAAGTGACAAGCTACTATCCCGTCCTGCTATCCGCTGACGTGGCGACAGCAGCGGCGTTCTACCAAGCGCATTTCGACTTTCGCCCGCTTTATGAAGCGGACTGGTACGTCCACCTGCAATCCAGGAACGACCCCCAGGTCAACCTGGCCCTCGTCGATCAGACCCACGCCACCATCCCAGCCACGGCGCGCGGCCGAACCGGGGGGATGCTGATGAACTTCGAGGTATCCGACGTCGACGCCCAGTACGACCGTCTGCGCCGGGCCGGCCTGACCATTGCGCTGTCGCTGCGGGACGAAGAGTTTGGCCAGCGCCATTTCATCGTCCAGGCCCCGGATGGGGTTCTGGTCGATGTCATCCAGCCGATTCCCCCCAGCCCGGCGCAGGCGGCCCTTTACCAACCCAATGCCCTGCCAAAGTGAGCCGCCGCTGGACCTTGCCCCATTAAGCAGCGAAACTTGCCTGACAGGAGGCGCGCATGGCCGGCAGATACTTCCGCGACTACCCGGCCAAGACCGGCGACCGCATGCTCTTCAAGATGGAGCACTATCTGGAAATTTATGACGACTTGCTAGGCCAGTGGCAGGGTCGCGACCTGACCTTCCTTGAAATCGGCGTCTACAAGGGCGGCTCGATCCCGATGTGGCAGGGGTTCCTGGGGCCGGACGCCCACCTTGTGTTCCTGGATATCGACCCGGCCTGCCGGGCACTGGCGTTGCCGGGAACTGTGGTCGAGATCGGTGATCAGGCCGACTCTGCCTTCCTTGACCGGGTCGGTCAGGCGCACGGACCTTTCGACCTGATCGTCGATGATGGCGGCCACAAGATGAACCAGCAGATCACCAGTTTCCGCCACCTCTGGCCCCGGCTGCGCGACCGGGGCCTCTACATCGTCGAGGATGTGCATACAAGCTATTGGCCAGGCTTCGGTGGCGGTTTCCGTGCGCCAGGAAGCTTTATCGAGTTCGCCAAGGACCTGATCGACCGGATGCATTCCTGGTACACCGAGGATGATGCCGGCTTTCCCTTGCACCCATTGGCGCGAGAAATTGGCGGTATCCGGTTCCATGACAGCCTGGTGGTGATCGAGAAGAGGCTGAAAGAGCCTCCGGTCGCGTTGACGGCGCAGAACGGGCAAGTGGGCCGCTCGCGCCGGATGCTGGAGGTCCGGGGGCGGCGGTCGATCTTCTGAACCTTGCATTGCGGGGCCTTCGCCGCTAGCAGAAGGGCGGTTTTCAGGAGACGGACCATGGACGGGATCGACACGCTAAAGGCCAAGTATCTGGCGGCGGTGGCCGGTGCGGCGGATGAAGCCGGGCTGGAAGAGGTCCGCGTGGGTGCCCTTGGCAAGAAGGGTGAGATCTCGGGCCTGATGGCGGGTCTCGGGAAGATGGACCCGGACCAGCGCAAGGTGGCCGGTGCCAGCCTGAATGCCCTGAAGGATGAAATCGATGCGGCCCTGCGGGCGCGCAAGGTGGCGCTGGGCGATGCGGCGCTGGATGAACGGCTGAAGACGGAATGGCTGGACGTGACCTTGCCGGGGCGGCCTCGGCCACGCGGGACGGTGCATCCGGTGTCCCGGGTCATGGAAGAACTGACGGCGATCTTTGCCGATATGGGGTTTTCGGTGGCCGAGGGGCCGCAGGTGGAATCCGACTGGTACAACTTCGACGCCCTGAACATTCCGCCGGAACACCCCGCGCGGCAGGAACATGACACGTTCTTCATGGCGCGGGCCGAGGGTGACAACCGCCCGCCGCATGTGCTGCGGACCCATACCAGCCCGGTGCAGATCCGGGCTATGATGGCCCAGGGTGCGCCGATCCGGGTGATTGCTCCGGGGCGCGTATACCGGATGGACATGGACCAGACGCATACGCCGATGTTCCACCAGGTCGAAGGGCTGGCGATTGATCGGTCGATCAGCATGGCGAACCTGAAATGGACGCTGGAGGAGTTCTGCCGGGCCTTCTTCGAGGTCGACAAGGTGGAGCTGCGGTTTCGCGCGTCGCACTTTCCGTTCACCGAGCCGTCAGCCGAGGTCGATATCCGCTATTCCAACGTCGGCGGCCAGCTGAAGATCGGCGAGGGCGACAAGTGGATGGAGATCCTGGGCTCGGGCATGGTGCATCCCAAGGTGCTGGCGGCGGCGGGGGTGGACCCGACCCAATGGCAGGGCTTTGCCTTCGGCATGGGCATCGACCGGATCGCCATGTTGAAATACGGCATCCCGGATCTGCGCGCCTTCTTCGAGGCTGACCTGCGCTGGCTGCGCCACTACGGGTTCAGCGCGCTGGACGTGCCGGACCTGGCGGGCGGGCTTTCGGCCTGAATGGACGACCCGGACCTATCCGCCCGAAAGCATTTGGCTGCGAATGATCCGGCCTTTCCGGCGCGGCGAGAGGAAGCTTGGGGCAGGATCGTGGTGGCGCTGGACGGCGTCCTTACACCTGCAGGCTATACGCTGGGAAAGACGACCTGGAGCCGGATGACCGCGGCGGGCAAGTCGGCCGTCCATCTGCAACGCAATCGCTATGGCTGGGATGTGCAGATCGTACTGCGGTTTGTCACTCCGTCGGGCGAGGTGCCGGACCACCCGGACTGGCCGGGCGGAGAGGATGTGACCCTGGCCGAGTTTTTCGAGGAAGCGGTCAGCGACCCGGGAACCCTGGCCTTCATCGACGTGCTGGAACGGCCGGAATGTCTGACACTGGCGACAGAAATCCTGCGGGATCAGGTGCTGCCCTGGTTCAAGGCGCTGCACTCGGAAGCATAACGCAGACGGCGGGCTGCGGCCCGTCCGGCCCATCGGCCCGTTGCCCAGGATGCGGTCAGCAGATAGCCACCGGTCGGGGCCTCCCAGTCCAGCATTTCACCGGCGGCGAAGATGCTGGGAAGCGCCTTCACCTCCAACTCGGGGGTGAGGGCGTCCCACGCGACGCCTCCGGCCACGCTGATCGCTTCGTCCAGCGAACGGGGGCCTTGCAGCGGGATCGGCAGGTGCTTGAGGTGGGCGAACGGCTCGCTTCGGGCGAACTCCATCACCAGGGCTGTCTGGGTGCGGTCAAGGCCAAGCTTGCGCAGGCGATTGGCGGTGCTTTCGCCTGGCTTCATCTTTGACAGGCGGCGGGTGATCTCGTCCTGGCCAAGGTCGGGGAGAAGGTCGAGGGCGAGTGGATGCGCGTCGCGTAGATACTTGTATATGCTGTAGATTCCGCCGCCTTCGACACCCTTGGCCGAGATGACGAACTCTCCGCGTTCCCGGTGCGGACCTGCGATAAGGGCTGTTCCCTTGACAGGTTGTCCGAAGAACGGGGTCATGTGAGAGGACCAGTTCACGCGGAATCCCATGTTGGCGGGTTTCCAGTCCGTGATCTGCACGCCCTTTTCCCGCAACCACGGAACCCAGGCGCCATCAGAGCCAAGCCGCTGCCAGCTTGCACCGCCCAAGGCAAGGATGGCGACTTTTGGTGCCAAGGTCTGCCGGCCGTTTGGCGTGTCGAAGGTAAGGGCGTCCCGCTCAAAGCCAGTCCAGCGCCAGCGGGTGCGCAGGTCGACGCCCTGCGACGTCAGGCGCTGAACCCAGGCGCGGAGGAGGGGAGAAGCCTTCATCGCCACAGGAAAGACCCGGCCGGACGAGCCTGTATAGACCTCCTGACCCAGTGCGCGGCACCAGTCCTGCACCTGTTCGGGGCCGAAATCCTGCAGTATCGGGCGAAGGTGCGCCGTGTCGTAGCGCGAGACGAAAGTCTCCCATTCCTCGTCCTTGGTGACGTTAAGACCGGATTTCCCCGCCATCAGGAACTTGCGCGCGACAGTGGGTTTGGCCTCACAGACAACGGTCTGCGCGCCTGCCTTCGCCAGTTCCTCGGCGGCCATCAGCCCGGCGGGACCGGCGCCGATGATCAGGGCTTGTGGGGCCTCAGGCTGCGGGGGCATTGCGCAGTTCGACGACGCGGTGCGGGTAGGGCATCTCGATCCCCGCTTCCTTCAGCGCGTTCCAGATGGCGAAAAGAACCGGCGACCCGTACTTGTTCTTGCCGTCGTCGATACCCGCTACCCAATACTCCACGGCAAAATCAACGCTGGACTCGCCAAAGCCCCGAAGCTCGCAATCGGGGCCGTCAGGGGACTGAAGGACGAAAGGCAGCTTGGAAACCGCGCGCTCGATTATCTCGGGCACGAGATTGATATCCGTCTCGTAACTTACGGAAAACAGTGCCTCATACCGATTGGCGCTGCCTTGATCCGAGTAATTGACCACCCGAGTTGTAATGAAGTGTTCGTTCGGGACGACGATCCATTTGCCGTCGAAGGTCTCTAGGATGCAGGCGCGGGCTGTCATCTTGATGATGGTGCCCTTTTCCCCGCCGTCGAGTTCGACATAGTCGCCGACGGTGGTCTGGCCCTCCAACAGAAGGATGATGCCCGAGACGAAGTTGGCCGCGATCTGTTGCAGGCCAAGGCCGATCCCGACGCCCAAGGCGCCGCCAAGCACGGCGACGGCGGTAAGGTCGATGCCCATGATCGACATCAACAGAAGGAAGGCCGCGCCGAAGATCGCCACCTCGGAGGCCTTGATGGCAAGCTCGCGGGTGGCGGGGCGCAGGTCGGGCTGGGACTTGATGTAGCCGGCCGATTGGCGGTTGGACCAACTGCCCAGCCAGAAAAGCAGCGACCCTGCAATCAAGCCCCGGATCAGGGACAGGGCGGTGAACTGGATGTTGCCAAGGTTGACCTGGGCGGCATCAAGACGCGCCGTGGCTTCGTCCAGAAAGCCCAGCGCATGCAGCGCCATGACCGGCAGAAGGACGTAGCGGCCCATCAGCTTCAGGAAGCCGGGGGGCAAGACCTTGCGGACCAGTTCCACGGCTGCAAGGAACAGGAACACGCGCTTGCCGAAGGCGATGACTTCGCCCGAGCCGAAGGTGGCGCGCGTCAGGCCCTCGCCCACGGCGGTCAGGGCATAGGCCAGCAAGGGCAGCAAAAGCGGCAGGAATTGCAGCGCAAAGCGGCGAAGGCGCGCGATGATATTCGTCGCCTCGGGCTTTGGCGTCAGGGTCTTTTCGATGATCGGAGAGAAGCGCCGGGCCAGCATGCGGGCGATGAGGTAGGCCAGGATCAGAAGCGCGAACTGCGACAGCGCGGCGGGCGAGGACAGCCAGCCCAGCGCGGTGTCAGATGCCTGTTGCAGCCAGTCCTGGACCTGCTCCACGACTTACCTCCGGTTATGGGCGATGCGCCCGATGGTGTTCAGCAGGATCTGCGCGGCCAGGATCGTGGTGGTGCCGGAGTGGTCGTAGTCGGGGGCAACTTCGACAAGGTCGATGCCGATGATGTTGCCCTGCTTGGTCAGGCCGTCGATCAGCTCCAGCACCTCGTAATACAGGAACCCGCCGTGCGAGGGGGTGCCGGTGCCCGGCGCGATGGAGGGGTCGAAGCCGTCGATGTCGAGGGTCAGGTAGTAGTCCACGCCTTTGGGGATGCGGGCCAACGTCGCCTCGTTCCCCAGCTTGCGGATCTGGCGGACCGACAGGATGTCGTCGCCCATGGCGCGGGCGGCCTCATACCCGTCCTTGGCGGTGGAGCTGACATTGCGGATGCCAAGCGCGGTGATGCCCTTGACGTGGTCCTGTTCGGCGGCGCGGCGCATCGGGTTGCCGTGGCCGTGGCGGACGCCATGGCGCACGTCGACGAAATCGAGGTGGGCGTCAATCTGGACAATGTGGAGCGGGCGGCCCTCGAAGGCACGGATGCAGGGGATGTTGATGGAGTGGTCGCCGCCAAGGACGACGGGGATCGCCCCGGCGGCAAGTATGGCGCGGACGCCTTTCTCGATGTTGGCGTGGGAAGTTTCGGTATCGGTGTGGACTATGTCGGCATCGCCGATATCCAGGATGCGAACGCCGTCCAGGTAGGTCACGTCATCTTCGTGGTCATAGGCCCCGGCGTGGCCGAAGGAGAAGAGGGTCGAGGCTTCGCGGATGCCCCGTGGCCCAAAGCGGGCCCCGGCGCGGAACTGGGTGCCAAAGTCGAAAGGCGCGCCAAGCACGGCGAAGTCGGCATCGATCTTGGACCAGTCCGGCTGGTACGGGTTCTTGCCGAAGGTCGAGATCCCGACGAAGGGCAGGTTCAGTCGGCCGCTGTCATAGCTGTTGGTCATGGCGCTTCCCCTGTGGTCATGCGTTTCAGGGCGGCAACATGGCCCGGATCGGCGGCAAGCGCCTGTTCGGCCAGCGACATTGCGGTGTCGGTCAATGCCTCGTTGGGACAGATGCGGTCAATCAGTCCCCAGGCCAGCGCGGTTTCCGCGTCAATCCGCTGACCCGCAAGCAGGATCAGCTTTGCGCGGGACGGTCCGACAAGTGCGGCCAGTCGCGCCGGGTCCGAGGGTTGCGGGCGATAGCCCAACCGCATCACCGGATAGAAGAACTGCGCTGCCGGTACGGCCACCCGCAGGTCGCAGGCCAGCGCCACCCCCATCGCCCCACCCGCCAAGGTGCCGTTCAGGGCGGCAATCGTCAGGCCGGGATAGGCCGCGACCGCCCCCGACGCAGCCTCCCAAGCGGGCGACAGGCCAAGACCGGACTTCATCTCCTCAAGGTCGGCCCCGGCGGAAAAGACCTTGCCCTCGCCAGTCAGGATCAGGACCGGGGTCCGCGCTGCCGCGACCGCCTGGGCAATCCCGATCAGCATCGCCTCGGTCAGCGCATTGGCCTTTGCCGGGCGGTCCAGCCGAATAATCGTGCAACCGCCGATTTCCGCCACATTGATCATCGCACCCCCGGAGAACCTGACCTGCCCGCATCCCGGTTTCCCTTGACGCCTTTGCAGGTGATAGAAAGGATGTGACATCAACTTCAACCGGAAAGACTTTGCCATGACGCGGACCTTGGCTTGCAGTTCGGCCCTTGCCCTTGTCTTTAGTGCTTCTGCCACTTGGGCAGTTACCCCAGAAGAGGTCTGGGACAGCTGGCAGGCCCTTGTCACCTCGGCCGGGCAAGAGCTGGTTGTGGGCGGCACCGCCCGCAACGGCGACACGCTGGAGGTGATGGGGCTGGTCGTGACCCACACCGACGATCTGGGCGGCAGTGCCTCGGTCAGCATCGACCAGCTTGCCTTCAAGGACAATGGCGACGGGACGGTCGCAGTCACCATGTCCGACAGCTATCCGATGGCGCTGGCCTTCCCCGAGGGCGAGGACGGCCCCTCCTCGATCAAGCTGACCGTCAGCCAGCCCGGTCTGGTGATCACGGCAGGCGGTAGCGCGACCGAAACCAGCTATGACTTCATTGCCCCCACGACCACGGTGACCCTGGACGAGATCACCGGCGAGGACGGCCAGGTCCTGGACACCCAGGCCGAAATGACGCTGAGCGATCTGGCGGCCAAGTACCTGGTGGTCCGGCAGGGCGAAGAAACGCAGCTCGACACCAGTTTTACAGCAGCCAGCATGGCGCTGAACGTGGCGGGCGAGGACTCCGAAGGGGCTGGAAGCGGCACGCTGACGCTGTCCATCGCTGACCTGTCTGGCGCGACCAAGGGCAATTTCCTGGGCGCCGAGATCATGGCCAACATGGCCACCGCGCTGAACAGTGGCTTTGTCACCGACAGCAGCTTCACCTTTGGCGCAATGTCCGTTGCACTGGACGCGACCGATCCCGCAGGTCCGGTCAAGGCCAGCGCCACGGCAACCGGCGGCGGGTTCAACCTGGCTTTGGACAAGACCAAGGTCGACTATGGCACCAGCCTGACCGGCCTTGCGATGACCGTCTCGGGTCCCGAGATTCCCTTCCCCGAGGTAAGCGTCGGCCTGTCCGAACTTGGCTTCGGCATGATGATGCCGGCCTCGAAATCTGAAGAGCCGCAGGATTTTTCGTTCTCGACCCGCATGATCGACTTCACCGTGTCCGAGGATATCTGGGGACTTATCGACCCCGGCACCTTGCTGTCGCGGGATCCCGCCAGCTTTGTCTTTGATATCAAGGGCACTGGTCTGTGGTACCAGGACATCATGGACCCCGCCGTCGATCTGGACCAGATCGAGACCCCGGGCGAGGTTCGCTCGCTCGACATCTCGGAAATCCTGGTGAAGGCTGCGGGGGCAGCAGTCTCGGCGACCGGCGGGCTGACCTTCGACAACAGCAACCTTGACACCTTTGGTGGGGTGCCCGAACCGTCCGGCAAGATCGATGTCACAATCCAGGGCGTGAACAAGCTGATCGACAACCTGATCGCGCTGGGTTTGCTGCCGGCCGAAGAGGCCATGGGCTTCCGCATGATGCTGGGCTTGTTCACCCGTCCCGGCGCTGCGCCGGACGAGGTGACCTCGGCGATCGAGTTCCGGGATGGCGGCATCTTCGCCAACGGGCAGCAGCTGCAGTGACGGCGCTGGCGCGGCCCAAGGGTTGCACCCGGGGCCGCGCCGGACTACCTCAGCCCGACACAATGCGGGACTGACCCATGACCCCCCATCTTTCCGACCTGACCTCGGCGCTTCTGGATGCCGCCCGCAAGGCGGGGGCCGAGGCCGCCGATGCACTGGCGGTATCCGGGACGGCGGTTTCTATCGAAATCCGCAAGGGCGCGCTGGAACAGGCCGAACGCTCGGAACAGGTCGAGATCGGGCTGCGCGTGCTGATGGGGCGGCGGCAGGCCTGCGTCTCTGCCTCGGACACGTCGACGGCGACGATCACCGCGCTTGCGGAACGGGCCGTAGCCATGGCCCGCGAGGCGCCCGAAGATCCGACGGCCGGGTTGGCCGAACCCGATCAAATCGCCCATGGCTGGGACGTTGCGGCGCTGGACCTGGCTGATCCTGCCGAGGAACCGGGTGCGGCACAATTGGACAGCGCCGCCCGCGCGGTCGAGGCGGCGGCACTGGAGGCGGCCGGGATCACACAGGTCGAAGCCCAAGCCGCCTACAGCCGGCGTCAACTGCATCTGGCGGCCACGAACGGGTTTTCCGGCGGCTATGGCCGGACCTCGACCTCTCTGTCGGCCGTGGCCTTCACCGGGCAGGGCACCGAGATGCAGCGCGACTATGCGGGCGAGGGGCGGGTCTATGCCTCGGACATGCCGTCGGCCGTGGACATCGGTCGCCTTGTCGCCGAGCGTGCCTTGCACCGGGTCGGGTCGGTCAAGCCACGGACCGGAACCTTCCCCGTGGTGTATGACGAACGCGTTGCGGCGTCGCTGGTCGGGCACCTTCTGTCGGCGATCAACGGCTCTTCCATCGCGCGTGGCTCCAGCTGGGCGCGCGACCTGCTGGGCAAGCAGGTGCTGCCGGCCGGGATCGCGCTGACCGAGGACCCGCATCGCCCCCGGATTGGCAGTTCGCGTCCCTTCGATGGCGAAGGACTGGCAACCCGCCGCCGCGAGATTGTGGTGGATGGTGTGCTGACCGGCTGGGTGCTGGACCTGGCGACCGGGCGCAAGCTGGGCATGCCGTCGACCGCCAATGCCTTTCGTGGCACCAGCGCGCCGCCCTCGCCCTCCACCTCGAACATCGACCTCACGCAAGGTCCGCGCAGCCGTGACGACCTGATCCGCGACATGGGCACGGGGCTGCTGATCACCTCGATGATCGGGTCGACCATCAACCCGACGACGGGGGACTATTCGCGCGGGGCGGCCGGATTCTGGGTCGAGAATGGCGAACTGGCCTATCCCGTCCACGAATGCACCATTGCGGGCAATCTGAAGGACATGTTGCTGCGGATCGTTCCGGCCAACGACGCCCGGTCGCATCTGTCGACCCGCGTGCCCTCGATCCTGATCGACGGGATGACACTTGCCGGCGCGTGATCTTGCCCTGCTGACCGAAGCCGCGCGCGAGGCGGGGCGCATCGCTTTGCGCTACTGGCGGCGCGAGCCAAAGGTCTGGGACAAGGGCGGTGAGCATGGCCCCGTGTCCGAGGCCGACCTTGCCGTGAACGACATGCTGAAGCAGCGCCTGCTGGATGCGCGCCCCGACTATGGCTGGCTGTCCGAGGAAACGCCTGACGATCCCGCCCGGCTGGCCTGTGACCATGTTTTCATCATCGACCCGATCGACGGCACCCGCGCCTTCATCGCTGGGGAAGAGACCTTTGCCCATTCGCTGGCCGTGGCCCATCGGGGGCAGGTGACTGCCGGAGTGGTGTTCCTGCCCGCGCTGGACCGGATCTATGTCGCCTCTGATTCTTCTGCGCCGCTGCGGGATGGGCAGGCCATCGCTGCCAGCCGCCGCGAAAGGCTGGAGGGGGCCGACATCCTGACGACCAAGGTCAACCTGGCACCCGAGAAATGGCCGGGCGGTGTGCCCGAGGTGCAGCGCCACTTTCGCGCCTCGCTGGCCTATCGGCTGTGCCTGGCGGCCGAGGGGCGGTTCGACGGGATGCTGACCCTGCGTGACGCCTGGGAATGGGACATCGCGGCCGGCAGTCTGATTGCCGCCAAGGCCGGGGCCGTGGTGACGGACCGTGTGGGGGCCGCGCTGCGGTTCAACACGCCCTCGGCGTTGGCAGAAGGCGTTCTGGCCCTGCCCCCTGGCCCCCATGCCGAGGCTTTGGGCCGGTTGCAGGCCCCCCAGATGTAGGGGCCCCGCAGGGCCCCCGTCAGATCATCGCTTCGGCCCTTTCGGCGGGACAAAGCGTTTCGACGTATCGCGCGCATCGGTGCGCGGCTTTTCGGCGCGCGGTTTGTCAAAGGGCTTCTTCCCACCCGGCGCGGCGCTTTTGAACCCGCCGGGCTTTGCGCCCTCGCGCTTCACGAAAGGCCGGGCCTCGTCGCCCTTGGAGGCGTAGGTCTTTTTCGGACGATCGCCATCCTCACGCGGGCGGAAGCCTTCGCCCTTCGGGGCATAGGGCTTGCGGGCCGGCCGCTCGCCGTCCTCGCGCGGTTTGTAACCCTCGGTCCGGGGTTTGTAGCCCTCTGCCCGCGGCTTGTAGCCCTCGGACTTTCCAGCATAGGGCTTGCGCGCCGGCTGCTCGCCGGTGCCTTCCGACCGCTCGCGGGGTTTGTAGCCTTCCGTGCGCGGCTTGAACCCGTCGTCGCGCCGCTTGTATCCGCCCTCGGCCGCGTGGCTTTTGTAGCCTTCGGCGCGGGCCGGACGGTCGGCCGAACCGCCATGGCTTTTGAACCCGGTGGAGCGTGGGGCCGATTTCTGATCGGGCGACCAGCGCGGTTTGCGCGACTGATCGTCGGACCCGCCTTCCGGACGGGGCGTGCGGGCCTCATGGGGCTTGCGGGCCGGGCGGTCGTCCTTCCATTCGGACTTCCGCTCGGGCCGCGCCTCGGATGGGGTGGTGCGGGGGCGGTCGTCGTACTTGGCCTTTGGCTTCGGCGCGTATTCGGCGCGAGGGGCCTCGGCCTCGCCATCCTCGACCACGCGGGGCGGCTTCGGGGTATAGGCAGGTTTTTCGGCGCGTGCCGGGCGTTCGGCGCGCTCGGGCCGGGCCGGACGCTCGAACCGCGGCTTGTCAAAGCGCGGGCGCTCCAGGTCGGGTTCGCCCTCGATCCGTTCCATCATCAGGCCCTTGTCCAGGTCGGTCGGACCGCGGAACCGGTCCGCCACCGCCTCGGCGATCTGGACGAAGGTTTCATCCTCGCGCACGCGGATCGCGCCGATGCTGTCCTTGCCGATGCTGCCCGCGTCGCAAATCTTGGGCAGCAGCCAGCGCGCCTCGGCCCGGCCAGCCCGGCCGACGCCAATGCGGAACCAGACCGACGGCCCGAACTCGCCACGCTCACGCGGGGCGGATGGGGTGGGGATCGGGGCATCGGTGGACAGGACCTCGGGGGCCGAACGGCCCTCACGCCACAGCCGCACGAAGGCGGCCGCCAGCGATTCGGCGCCGAACTGTTCCAGAAGCTCGCCCGCAAGCACGGCCTCGTCGCCAACGGGCGCGGTCAGGGCCGGATGCTCCAGGATGCGAAGGTCGTCCTTGGCCTGCACGTCATCGGCACCCGGAGGTGCGCCCCATTCCGCCGTCACCTTGGCCCCGGCCAGGAGGCGCTGCGCCTTCTTGAACTCGGCGGGGGCGACGATCAGCGCGGACACCCCCTTCTTGCCGGCCCGTCCGGTGCGGCCCGAGCGGTGCAACAGGGTTTCCGAATTGGACGGCAAGTCGGCATGGATCACCAGCTCCAGCCCCGGCAGGTCGATGCCCCGCGCCGCCACGTCGGTGGCGATGCAGACCCGGGCCCGGCCATCGCGCAACGCCTGAAGCGCGTGTGTCCTCTCTTGCTGCGAAAGCTCTCCCGAAAGCGCCACGACCTGAAAGCCGCGGTTGCCCATGCGCGCCAGCAGATGGTTCACGTTTACCCGCGTCTTGCAAAAGACGATGGCCGTGCGCGCATCGTAATAGCGCAGCACGTTGAAGATCGCATGCTCCCGGTCGCGTACCGCCACGCTTAGCGCGTGATACTCGATGTCGACATGCTGCTTGGCCTCACCCTGGGCCTGGATGCGCAGGGCGTCCTTCTGGAACTCACCCGCCAGCTTTTCGATTTCCTTCGGCACGGTGGCCGAGAACATCAGGGTCCGGCGCTCCGGCGGGGCGGCGGCCAGGATGAATTCCAGATCCTCGGCAAAGCCCAGGTCCAGCATCTCGTCCGCTTCATCCAGCACGGCCGCTTTCAGGCCGGACAGGTCAAGACTGCGGCGTTCGATATGGTCGCGCAGACGGCCGGGAGTACCGACGACGATATGCGCCCCCCGCTCCAGCGCGCGCTTTTCGGTGCGGTAGTCCATGCCGCCAACACAGGTGGCAATCTTGGCGCCCGCCCCGGCATACAGCCATTCCAACTCGCGTGCGACCTGAAGGGCAAGTTCGCGCGTGGGCGCGATGACAAGGGCCAGCGGGTGGTCTGCGTAAAGCAGCACGTCCTGGCCGTTCAGGATTTCCGGCGCGATGGCCAGACCGAAGGCCACGGTCTTGCCCGACCCGGTCTGCGCCGAGACCAGCATGTCGCGCCCGGCGACACCTTCCGCCAGGACCGCGTCCTGAACGGATGTCAGCGTCTCATAGCCCTTGTCGGCCAAAGCCTGCGCCAGCGGCGAGGCCACGTTCTCAATCGTCATGGATGTCTTTCCAAAGGGGGGCGAAGCCATGCGCCCATGTAAGCCAAACGGCCCCTGTCCCCCTGGTGTGGGCCTCCTCGCCCACAGTCGCGGAATCTCGACCGTGCGGGGCAACTACCCGAAACAGAACGCGCTGTATAGGCCCGGAAAAACCGAAGGCCGCGCCCCTTGCGGGAGCGCGGCCTTGAGGTAGTGGTGCCCAGAAGAGGACTCGAACCTCCACGCCTTGCAGCGCTGGTACCTGAAACCAGTGCGTCTACCAATTCCGCCATCTGGGCACTGATGGGCGATGTAACGGCCCCGTTTGGGAGAGTCAACGGCCCGCGCAGCAAATTTCTTGCCTTAGGTTTTGCCTTGCCCGGCCCCGGCGCGGGGGGTATTGATCCGGCACGTTTCCGGTGCCTTTTCGGCGCTTTCGCAGGGGTGCGCATATGAGCAAGCTGGTCACCATCTTCGGCGGGTCGGGCTTTGTCGGCCGGTACATCGCGCGCCGCATGGCGAAAGAGGGTTGGCGCGTCCGCGTGGCCGTGCGCCGCCCGAACGAGGCGCTGTTCGTCCGTCCCTACGGCGTCGTCGGCCAGGTCGAGCCGGTGGCCTGCAACATCCGCGACGATGCCAGCGTGCGCGCGGTCATCCGGGGTGCGGATGCGGTGGTGAACTGCGTCGGCATCCTGAACCGCTCGGGCCGCAACACCTTTGACTCGGTGCAAGCCGAGGGCGCCGGCCGGATTGCCCGGATCGCGGCGGCGGAAGGGGTGGCGACCATGGTCCACCTTTCGGCCATCGGGGCGGATGCGCAGTCCGACAGCGACTATGCCCGCAGCAAGGCCGAAGGCGAGGCCGCCGTTCTGGCGGCTTTCCCGCAGGCGGTAATCCTGCGCCCCTCGATCATCTTCGGGACCGAGGACGGCTTCTTCAACCGTTTCGCCGGCATGACGCGAATGGGCCCCATCCTGCCTGTGGTTGGCGCCGACACGCGGTTCCAGCCGGTCCATGTCGATGATGTGGCCGCGGCGGCGGTCAAGGGCGTTCTGGGTCAAGCGGCCCCCGGCGTTTACGAACTTGGCGGGCCCGAGGTGGATACGTTCCGCGGCCTGATGGGGCGGATGCTCAAGGTGATCCAACGCCGTCGGGCGGTGGTGAACGTGCCGTTCTTCGTGGCCAACATCATGGGCTTTGCCTTCGATGCGGTGCAGGCGGTCACCCTGGGCCTGATCGAGAACAAGATGATCACCCGCGACCAGGTGCGGAACCTGCGCCGCGACAACGTGGTCGCGGCGGGTGCCAAGGGCTTTGCCGACCTGGGGATCACGCCCACGGCGATGGAGGCCGTCCTGCCCGAGTATCTGTGGCGCTATCGCCCGTCGGGCCAGTACGCAGCGATCAAGGATTCGGCCAAGAACCTGAAGAAGGTCTGATGCGTGGCCTGGCCCTTGCTCTGGCCTGTCTGGCCGGGCCGGGGGCGGCTCAGGACTTTGACCAGATCGGCGCGCTGTTCGTCGACCGTTGTGTGATGTGCCACTCGGGCGAGGATGCTCCGCTTGGCCTGCGGCTGGACAGCCTGGATGGCGTGCTTGCCGGCAGCGAAAATGGGCCGGTGGTGGCTGCGGGCGACATGGCCAGCCCGCTGTTGCAGCGGCTGCGTGGCGAGGCCGAGCCGCAGATGCCCCTGGACGGCCCGCCCTTCCTGGACCCCGACCAGATCGCCATGGTCGAGGCCTGGGTCACGGCCGGGATGCCCGCTGGTACCGCCGCGACGACCCCGGTGGCCGAACGCCGTCGCCCCGCGCCGGGTGAGCCGGTGTTGTTCAGCGACGTCCAGCCCATCTTCCTGAAGGCCTGCGTCAAGTGCCACTCGGACAACTCCAAGCTTGGTGCCCCGCCCGAGGGGCTGCGTCTGGATACGCTTGAAAACATCCTGACCGGGGGAGAGTGGCTTGCCGTCCTGCCGGGCAACCCCGAGATGTCCGAGGTCTGGCGTCGGGTGGCGGGTCTGGCCGATCCCCGCATGCCGTTCGATGGCCCGCCCTGGCTGCCGGACGAGGATATCCGCCTGATCCGGGACTGGATCGCCCAGGGTGCGCCAAATGCCGAGGGGGTCGCGGCACCGATCCCGGTGGGCGCTTCGGTGCGGCTGCGCGGCATCCTGACCGACGACACCGAGATTGACGGCGCGCGGTTCACGGTCGATGCCAAGACCCGCGTGGACGACCGGCCAGGGGTCGGTGACGAGGCCGAGATGCGCGGCCTAGTGCAGCCCGACGGATCGGTGCGCGCCGATCGGCTGCGTGACAGGTAGGACATGGAAAACCAGACCATCATCGCCGCCCTTCTGGGCTTTCTGGAAGGACTGACCGAATTTCTGCCCGTCTCCTCGACCGGGCACCTGCTGCTGGCCGGGCATTTCCTGGGCTTTGAAAGCAAAGGGAAAACCTTTGAGGTCGTGATCCAGCTGGGCGCGATTCTGGCGCTGACCTCGGTCTACGCGACGCTGGTGCTGCGGCTTTTGCTGCGGGCCCGGCATGAGGATGCGGCGCGGCGGGCGATCCTGTCGGTCCTGCTGGCTTTCCTGCCTGCTGTGGTAGTGGGGGTGCTGGCGCATGATTTCATCAAGACCGTCCTGTTCGAAAGCCCCGAGCTTATTGCCATAATGCTGATCCTGGGCGGCTTTGTGCTGCTGGTGATCGACCGCATCGCGCCCCCGCCCGTCCACCACGACGCGCTGGCGCTGCCGTTCGGCAAATCCCTGGCCATCGGGGTCGTTCAGTGCCTGGCCATGGTGCCGGGGGTCAGCCGCTCTGGCGCGACCATCGTGGGGGCCCTGATGATGGGGGTCGAGAAACGGGCGGCGGCGGAATTCTCGTTTCTTCTGTCCCTTCCGACCATGGGTGCAGCGGTGGCGTATGACTTGTTCAAGACCCGCAACGAACTGGACTTCGGCGCGGTGTGGGAGATTGCGGTGGGCTTCGGTGTGGCCTTCCTGACCGCGATCCTGGTGGTGCGCTGGGTGCTGAACTACATCAGCCGCAACGGCTATGCGCTGTTTGGCTGGTGGCGAATCATCGTGGGGTCAGTAGCTTTGTCTGTACTTTTGTTGGGATCTTGACCAGGTAGGGAAGTCATGCTGACCTATTAGTGGGCAAAAGCGGCAGCAATCCTGTCTCACCCATAAAAAAACCTGCAAATAGGTCAAGCATACTGACTTTTATTATCGTCTGATCCGCTGTACCACATCGCTCCCGAAAGAATCCGTTGGGAGGCGCAGCCGTGGCCACGCAGAAGATGCTGAAATTCGTCACTGTCGGCAAAGAGATGCCTGAAAAACGTGACGCATCCTCGCGCGCCCAGGATTTCAACGAGATTTACCGGGAGTACGCCGACCGCAAGGCCGCCGAACAGGCCAGCCGCTGCTCCCAGTGCGGCGTGCCCTATTGCCAGTCGCATTGCCCCCTGCACAACAACATCCCGGACTGGCTGAAGCTGACCGCCGAGGGCCGTCTGCAAGAGGCCTACGAGATCAGCCAGGCCACCAACACCTTCCCGGAGATCTGCGGCCGCATCTGCCCGCAGGATCGCCTTTGCGAAGGCAACTGCGTGATCGAGCAGTCGGGGCATGGCACGGTGACCATCGGGTCAGTCGAGAAGTACATCACCGACACCGCCTGGGAAGAAGGCTGGGTCAAGCCGATCCGTCCCCATGCGGAACGGGCGGAATCCGTGGGCATCATCGGCGCGGGGCCGGGGGGCCTTGCGGCGGCGGACATGCTGCGGCGGCAGGGCGTGCAGGTCACGATCTATGACCGCTACGACCGCTCGGGCGGGCTGATGACCTATGGCATCCCCGGCTTCAAGCTGGAGAAGGACGTGGTGGAACGCCGCAACGCCCAGCTTGCGGATGGGGGCGTGAACTTTGTCCTGAACTGCAACGTGGGCGAGGACATCACCTTTGACGCGATCCGGGGCCAGCATGATGCGGTGCTGATCGCGACGGGCGTCTACAAGGCGCGGGATATAGAAGCCCCGGGCGTTGGGGCGCGGGGCATCGTGAAGGCGCTGGACTACCTGACGGTGTCGAACCGCAAGGGCTTTGGCGACGACGTGCCCGAATATGAGAGCGGAGAGTTGAACGCAGCCGGCAAGCGCGTCGTGGTGATCGGCGGCGGCGACACGGCGATGGACTGCGTGCGGACGGCGATCCGTCAGGGCGCGTTGTCGGTCAAGTGCCTGTATCGCCGTGACCGGGCGAACATGCCGGGATCGCAGCGCGAAGTGCAGAATGCCGAGGAAGAAGGCGTTGAATTCGTGTGGCTTTCTGCCCCCAAGGGCTTTACCGGCGGGACCGAGGTTGAGGGCGTGATGGTGCAGAAGATGCGCCTTGGTGCGCCCGACGCGACCGGCCGCCAGACGCCCGAGATCATCGAAGGCGCCGACTATGTCGAACCCGCCGATCTGGTGATCCAGGCGCTGGGGTTTGAACCCGAGGATCTGCCGACGCTGTGGGGTGTGCCGGAGTTGAAGGTGACCCGCTGGGGCACGATCAAGGCCGATTTCCGCACGCATGAGACCAGCCTGCCGGGCGTCTATGCGGCCGGAGATATCGTGCGGGGCGCAAGCCTGGTCGTCTGGGCGATCCGCGACGGACGCGAGGCCGCCGAGGCGATCCTTGGGTATCTGGCACAGAGCGGGGCCGTGGCGGCAGAGTAGGCTACGGCCCGTCTACACTGCGTATGCCCTCCATGCAGACGCGCGCAGGGTGCGGCAAAAATTAAACGTCAGGACATGTGACCTGACTTCATTGGTGAAACGGCGATGCGGAAGTTCCTGATCCTTGCCTGCCTGATCGCCCCGGCCGCCCCCGTGCTGGCCGGCACCTGGGAGGCACCCGCCGGCTGCGAAGCGTTCATGACCGTGCAGGCCAAGGCCTGCCGTGTCTCGCATTACTATCGCTGCGCGGCGGACCGCCCCGGCGAGCAATGGCGCGTCGATCTGGATCAGGAAGGGCCGTACTTCTTTTCGAAGATCGATGCCGAGGGGCAGTGGGTCGAAAGTTACGATCCGGTGATGCAACTGCTGGACCCGAACCCCGCCGATCCAGCCAGCCTGTCCGAATTGATCGCGCAAGGGGTGGATACCTGGAGCTTCAGCCTGTCGAAGGAAGACGGCAGCGGCTCGCGCGCCGAGGGCTATGACCGGCTGACGGGGCAAAGCGTCACCATCGACGGAATCACGTTGAGTCAGACCGAGGTCGATTTCTCGGAATACGACCTGGCGGGCAATGTCCTGCGGCGGTCGCGCGGCAATGAATATGTCCACCCCGAATGGCGGCTGTTCTTTGCTGGGCCGGGCGAGACCGATCTGGGCGATGGACAGTGGCTGCCGATCGACGGCTCTCCGGTGCAGTTCGTGTTTCCGGGCGAGGACGGGTTTCTTGCAACCCAGCCGATCTTTGACTGCGACGCGCTGACCGCCTCGGTTCCGGTGGTGAGGGTCAGCCATGAGCCTTGAGCGGGAAGGCGGATGCCTGTGCGGCGCGGTTCGCTTCACGGCGCGGCTGACGGGGACGAATTTTGGCGTTTGCCATTGCCCGATGTGCCGGAAGTGGACCGGCTCTGCCCTGCTGGGCATCACCGTTCCCGAGGGGAACGTGGCGTGGACGGGGGCGGAGCATATTGCGCGCCGCCAATCCTCGGCCTGGGGTGAGCGGGCGTGGTGCGCCGAGTGCGGCTCGGCCATCTGGTTCCGGGTGACGGTGGATGGGCCCTATGCAGGGAACGTGGAGCTGCCGGTGGGCCTGTTCGACGATGCGAACGGGCTGACCATGACGAATGAGATCTATATCGACCACAAGCCCGACAGCTTCGCCTTTGCGGCGACGGATCGGCAAGTTTTGACGCGAGCGCAGTGCGTGGAAAAGTTCCCGCTTCTGGCCAGTGAATAAGGGGCAAGCCATGACAAACTACGACGCCGCCTGGGTGAAGGCCGAAGAGGAAAAGCGCGCCTGGCTGGACGCGAACGGGCTGTACAAGACCGAGGATGAGCATTCGTCCTGCGGCGTGGGGCTGGTCGTGTCGATCAGCGGCAAGCCGTCGCGGAAGGTCGTGGAGAACGGCATCAATGCGCTGAAGGCGGTCTGGCACCGGGGCGCGGTCGATGCCGATGGCAAGACGGGCGACGGCGCGGGCATCCATGTGCAGATCCCGGTCAAGTTCTTCTACGACCAGGTGCGCCGGACGGGGCACGAGCCGGATGTCGCCAAGCTGATCGCGGTGGGCCAGGTGTTTTTGCCGCGGACGGACTTTGGCGCTCAGGAACGCTGCCGGACCATCGTCGAGACCGAGGTCCTGCGGATGGGCCATTACATCTATGGCTGGCGGCATGTGCCGGTGGATGTCTCGGTCCTGGGCGACAAGGCCAACGCGACCCGGCCCGAGATCGAGCAGATCCTGATCCGCTGCGAGAAGGACATCGACCAGGAGCAGTTCGAGCGCGAGCTGTACATCATCCGGCGGCGGATCGAGAAGGCGGCGACGGCTGCGGGCATCCAGGGGATGTATCTGTGCAGCCTGTCCTGCCGGTCGATCATCTACAAGGGCATGATGCTGGCCGAGCAGGTGGCGACCTTCTACCCCGACCTGATGGACGAGCGGTTTGAATCCGCCTTCGCGATCTATCACCAGCGGTACAGCACGAACACCTTCCCGCAGTGGTGGCTGGCGCAGCCCTTCCGGATGCTCGCGCACAACGGCGAGATCAACACGCTGAAGGGCAACGTCAACTGGATGAAGTCCCACGAAATCCGCATGGCCTCGAACAACTTTGGCGAGGCGGCGGAGGACATCAAGCCGATCATTCCGGGGGGCACGTCGGACAGTGGCGCGCTGGACGCGGTGTTCGAGGTGCTGGTGCGGTCGGGGCGGTCGGCCCCGATGGCCAAGACGATGCTGGTGCCAGAGGCCTGGTCGAAGCAGACGGTGAACATGCCCAAGGCCTGGGCGGATATGTATTCCTATTGCAACTCGGTCATCGAGCCGTGGGATGGCCCGGCCGCCCTGGCGATGACTGACGGGCGTTGGGTCTGCGGGGGCCTGGACCGGAACGGTCTGCGGCCGATGCGCTATGTGGTAACGGGCGACGGGATGCTGATCGCGGGGTCGGAGGCCGGGATGGTTCCGGTGGACGAAAGCACCGTCCGCGAGAAGGGCGCGCTGGGGCCGGGGCAGATGATCGCCGTCGATATGGTCGAGGGCAAGCTGTACCACGACGTTGAAATGAAAGACAAACTCGCCTCTGCGCAGCCCTATGGCGAGTGGATCGAGAAGGTCGTGGACCTGAACAGCCTGCTGCGCGACGTGCCGGAAACGCAGACCTTTACCGGGGCGGCCCTGCGCCAGCGCCAGATCGCGGCGGGCTTCACGGTTGAAGAGTTGGAGCAGGTCCTGGCCCCAATGGCCGAGGACGGCAAGGAAATGGTCGCCAGCATGGGCGATGACACGCCGCCGGCGGTGCTGTCGTCGGTCTACCGGCCGCTAAGCCATTACTTCCGCCAGAACTTCAGCCAGGTGACGAACCCGCCCATCGACAGCCTTCGCGAGGGGCGCGTCATGTCGCTCAAGACCCGTTTCGGCAACCTGCGGAACGTGCTGGACGAGAACAACTCGCAGACGGAAATCCTGGTGCTGGAAAGCCCGTTCATCGCGAACCGCGAGTTCGACGTGATGGTGCAGCGCTTTGGCGATCAGGTGGCGTTTATCGACTGCACCTTCCCGGTGGGCGAGGGGCTGGACGACCTGCGCGTCGGGCTGGAGCGGATTCGGGCCGAAGCCGAGGATGCGGTGCGGTCGGGGGCCGGACAACTGGTGCTGACGGATGAGCATCAGGGCGTGGACAAGGTCGGGATGCCGATGATCCTGGCCACTTCGGCGGTGCATAGCTGGCTGACGCGCAAGGGGCTGCGGACATTCTGTTCGATCAACGTGCGGTCGGCGGAATGCATCGACCCGCATTACTTTGCCGTGCTGATCGGGTGTGGGGCGACGACGGTGAACCCGTATCTGGCGCAGGATTCGATTGCCGACCGGATCGAGCGCGGCCTGCTGGACGGCACGCTGACCGATGCGATGCGGCGGTATCGGGATGCCATCGACGCGGGTCTGTTGAAGATCATGTCGAAGATGGGGATCTCGGTGATCTCCAGCTATCGCGGCGGTCTGAACTTTGAGGCTGTGGGCCTGTCCCGCGCCATGGTGGCCGAGTATTTCCCGGGGATGCAGTCGCGCATCTCGGGCATCGGCCTGACGGGTGTCGAGCAGAAGCTGGAAGAGGTCCACAAGCGCGGCTGGCTTGGCGGCGCGGACGTGCTGCCCATCGGCGGCTTCTACAAGGCGCGGCGGTCGGGCGAGAAGCACGCCTGGGAAGCGCAGACCATGCATATGCTGCAATCGGCCTGTGACCGGGCGAGCTATGACCTGTGGAAGCAGTATTCGGCGGCAATGCGGTCGAACCCGCCGATCCATCTGCGGGACCTGCTGGACATCAAGACGCTGGGCAAGCCGGTGCCGATTGAGGAGGTGGAGTCGATCACCTCGATCAGGAAGCGCTTCGTGACGCCGGGCATGTCGCTGGGCGCTCTCAGCCCCGAGGCGCACAAGACGCTGAACGTGGCGATGAACCGGATCGGGGCGAAGTCGGACTCGGGTGAGGGCGGCGAGGACCCGGCGCACTTCGTGCCGGAGCCGAACGGGGACAACCCGTCCGCCAAGATCAAGCAGGTCGCGTCGGGCCGCTTTGGCGTGACGGCGGAGTATCTGAACGCCTGTGAAGAGTTGGAGATCAAGGTTGCCCAGGGCGCAAAGCCCGGTGAGGGCGGGCAGTTGCCGGGGATGAAGGTCACGGCGCTGATCGCTCGGCTGCGGCATTCGACGCCGGGGGTGACGCTGATCAGCCCGCCGCCGCACCACGATATCTATTCCATCGAAGACCTCGCGCAGCTGATCTATGACCTGAAGCAGATCAACCCGCGCGCCAAGGTGACGGTGAAGCTCGTGTCGTCCAGCGGTGTCGGGACGATTGCGGCGGGCGTGGCGAAGGCCAAGGCCGACGTGATCCTGATCTCGGGCCACAACGGCGGGACGGGGGCTTCTCCGGCGACCAGCATCAAGTACGCGGGCCTGCCATGGGAAATGGGCCTGACCGAGGCGCATCAGGTTCTGGCGATGAACAACCTGCGCGAGCGGGTGACGCTGCGCACCGACGGGGGCCTGCGGACGGGCCGCGATATCGTCATGGCGGCGATGATGGGGGCCGAGGAATACGGCATCGGCACCGCCGCGCTGATCGCGATGGGCTGCATCATGGTGCGCCAGTGCCAGTCGAACACCTGCCCGGTGGGCGTCTGCACCCAGGACGAAAAGCTGCGGGCCAAGTTCACCGGATCGGCGGACAAGGTGGTGAATCTGATCACCTTCTACGCGCAGGAAGTGCGGGAGATCCTTGCGTCGATCGGCGCGCGGTCGATGGACGAGATCATCGGGCGGGCCGATCTGCTGACGCAGGTTTCGCGCGGTGCGGCCAATCTGGACGACCTCGACCTGAACCCGATGCTGATCAGCGTCGATGGCGCGCGGGCGATCACCTATGACCGGACGAAGCCTCGGAACGCCGTGCCGGACACGCTGGACGCCGAGATCATCAAGGACGGGCATCGGTTCTTCGAGGATGGCGAGAAGATGCAGCTGTCCTACGCGGTGCGGAACACGCTGCGGACCATCGGGACGCGGGCGTCCAGCCATATCGTCAAGAAGTTCGGGATGCGGAACGCGCTGCAGCCTGACCATCTGACGGTGAAGCTGACCGGGTCCTGCGGGCAGTCGCTGGGGGCGTTCAGCGTCCGGGGGCTGAAGCTGGAAGTGCAGGGCGATGCCAACGACTATGTCGGCAAGGGGCTGTCGGGCGGCACGATCACGGTGCGGCCGCTGATGTCCTCACCCCTGAAGGCCGAGGAGAACACGATCATCGGCAACACCGTTCTTTACGGGGCGACCGACGGGTTCCTGTTTGCCTCGGGTCGGGCCGGGGAGCGGTTCGCGGTGCGGAACTCGGGCGCTTCGGTGGTCGTGGAAGGCTGCGGGTCAAACGGGTGTGAATACATGACCGGCGGCGTTGCAGTGATCCTGGGCCGGATCGGCGCGAACTTCGGGGCGGGGATGACGGGCGGAATGGCCTATGTCTATGATCCGGAGGGCGTGGCCGAGGACTTCATGAACCTGGAGTCGATCCTGACTTGCGCGGTCGAGCATCCGCACTGGGAGATGCAGCTTAAGGGCCTGATCCAGCGCCATCTGGACGAAACCGGCAGCCGCATCGCCGAGCGCATCCTTGGCAACTGGGACCGCGAGCGGCTGAACTTCCTGCAGGTCTGCCCGAAGGAGATGGTCAGCCGGCTGCCCTATCCGCTGTCGGACGAAGTGGCGAAAGTCCCCGCCGAATAGGAAAGTGGCTGCTCAAACCGCTTTGGATATGCTAAGCAAGGCCGCCGCCAAGGAGTGGCGGCCTTCTTCACGGAGCAACCATGTCCGATCTGATCATTGTCGCATTCCCCGACGAAGCCACGGCGCTTGCGGCCTCTGATGCCCTTGTCGCCTTGCAGAAGCAGCATCTGATCGAGATGGAGGATGTCGTTGTCGTCACGCGGGGCGAGGATGGGCGGGTGCATCTGACCCAGTCGATCTACAAGGCCACGGGGGCAGCTATCGGCGGCGGCGTCTGGGGCACGCTGATCGGGCTTCTGTTCCTGAACCCGGTCGTCGGGGCGGCAGTGGGGGCCGGTGCCGGGGCGCTGATCGGCAAATTCCGCGATTTCGGGATCGACGACGACTTTCTGCGCGATGTCGGGCACAGCCTGGACAAGGGCGGCGCGGCGGTTGGAATGCTGGTCCGCAAGATCACGCTGGACAAGGTCTATGACCGGCTGGAGCCGTTCCGGGAAAAGGGGCGGGTGATCCACACCTCGCTGTCGAATGAGGCCGAGGCGCAGTTGAAGCAGTTCCTTGAGAAGATCCCGCCGCTGCACAAGCCGCACGACCAGCTTGGCGGCGGGCGCAGGTAACCGGGCTTGACGGAGGGCCGCGGCCAACGTCTAACCACCTCCATGACCGACAAGGGCGCAGAGAAACCGGCCGACAAGCCAGCGGCGGCGCGCAAGCGCAAGGCGAAGGTTCAGGAGGCAACGCCACCGAAGCCGCGCTTTTTGCGGCGTCTGGCGGGCTGGGTGTTGCGGGGGTTGGCGGGGGTGGCGGCGCTGTATGCGTTTCTGGTCCTTGCCTTTGCCGTGGTCCCCCCGCCGATCAACTTCTACCAGTTGGGAGAGGTCTGGCGTCTGGGCAGCATCGACAAGGATTGGGTCAGCTGGGAGGAAATCGCCCCGGTCATGGGCCGGTCGGCCGTGGCGGCCGAGGATGCGAATTTCTGCAACCACTGGGGCTTTGACATGGCCGCGATCCGCCAGGCCATCGAAGAGGGCAGCAATCGCGGGGCCAGCACCATCAGCCAGCAGGTGGTGAAGAATGTGTTCCTGTGGCACGGCCGAAGCTACCTGCGCAAGGCGATGGAGGCGGTCCTGACCCCGGTGGTCGAGCTGGTCTGGTCGAAAGAGCGGATTCTGGAGGTCTATCTGAACGTCGCCGAATTCGACGAGGGTGTCTTTGGCGTGCAGGCGGCCGCGCAGCACCATTTCGGCGTGGACGCGCGCGACCTGACGGCGCTGCAGGCGGCGCGCCTGGCCGCCGTCCTGCCCGACCCGCAGAACCGCAGCGCGTCAGAGCCGTCCAGCTTTGTCCGCAGCCGGACGCGGGCGATCATTTCCGGGGCCGAGACCATTGCCGCCGACGGTCGATCCGCCTGTTTCGAGGGCTGAGGGACACAAGGGATTGAATTCCCGCCCCTCGCGCGGCAATGAGTTGGGGTGACCGGAGTCCGCCCGATGAACCGCCCCACCAACCGATTGTACCATGTTCCGCTGTCGCCCTTCTGTCGCAAGGTGCGGCTGACGCTGGCCGAGAAGAAGATCGAGGTGGAACTGGTCGAGGAGCGGTACTGGGAACCCTCGCCCGACTTTCTGCGCCGGAATCCGGCCGGCAAGGTGCCGATCCTGAAGATGGGCACACGGGTGATGAGCGAAAGCCAGGCAATCTGCGAGTATATCGAGGAGACCGCGCCGGAACCCGCGCTGATGCCGCGCAATGCGGAAGGCCGCTATGAAGTGCGGCGGCTGTGCTCCTGGTTCGACGACAAGTTCCACAACGAGGTGACGTCGAAGCTGCTGTACGAGCGGGTCAACAAGAAGGTCACGGGCCAGGGCTATCCGGATTCGAAGAACGTCAAGCAGGGTTCGACCCGGATCAAGTATCACCTGGATTACATGGCCTGGCTTCTGGACCAGCGGCGCTGGCTGGCCGGGGATGTGATGACGCTGGCCGACTTTACCGCCGCCGCGCATCTGAGCTGCCTGGACTATATCAGCGACGTGGACTGGAACCGACATGCGGTGCTGAAGGACTGGTACGCGAAGATCAAGTCGCGCCCGTCGTTCCGGCCCTTGCTGGCCGACCAGATCTCGGGCTTTCCGCCGGCGCCGCATTATGCCGACCTGGATTTCTGAGGCATGCCGCCGGGGGCGTTGCCCCCGGACCCCCAGGATATTTGTGCAAAGATGAAAGAGCTGACGAAAGAGCAGCTTGTCGCGCGCGCCCTGGAGGAGGGGTTCGTGAAGGTGGGGGTTTGCCGACCGGATGCGGTGCCCGAGGCGGCTGGGCGGCTGCGGGCGTTTTTGGACGCGGGGCGGTACGGGCAGATGGGCTGGATGGCCGAGCGCGAAGGCTGGCGCGGGAACCCGGCGGCGCTGTGGCCCGAAGCGCGGTCGGTGGTGATGCTGGCCGAGGCCTATACGCCGGCCGTGGACCCTTTGGCCGGGTTGAAGCAGCGGGACCGGGGGGTGGTATCGGTCTATGCGCAGGGCAAGGATTACCACGACCTGGTGAAGCGGCGGTTGAAGCGGCTGGGGCGCTGGATGGTCGATGTCGCCGGTTGCGAGATCAAGGTCTTTGTGGACACCGCCCCGGTCATGGAAAAGCCCCTGGCGCAGGCGGCGGGGTTGGGGTGGCAGGGCAAGCATACCAACCTTCTGGGCCGCGACCTGGGCAACTGGGTGTTCCTGGGCGCGATCTTCACGACGCTGGAGCTGGAGTCGGACGCGCCCGAGGTCAGTCATTGTGGCAGTTGCACGGCCTGTCTGGACATCTGCCCGACGCGGGCCTTTCCCGCGCCCTACCAGCTGGACGCGCGGCGCTGCATTTCCTATCTGACCATCGAGCATAAGGGCCCTGTGGACCCAGAGTTGCGCGGGCTGATGGGCAATCGGATCTATGGCTGCGACGATTGCCTTGCGGTCTGCCCCTGGAACAAGTTCGCCGTCGCCGCGCGCGAGATCGGCTATGCGCCCAAGGTCGGGCTGCCGGCGCTGGCAGAACTGGCGGCACTGGATGACGCCGGGTTTCGCGCACGCTTTGCCGGGTCGCCGATCAAGCGGATCGGGCGCGACCGGATGGTGCGCAATGTGCTGTATGCCATCGGAAACTCGGGCAACGCCGGGCTGATCCCGGTGGCGCAGGCGCGCCTGCAGGACGCCGATCCCACCGTGGCCGAGGCAGCGGGCTGGGCGCTGGGCAGGCTTTTGCAACCGCAGGATGACCGGGTGGGGTTGGACGGCGAATCGTGTTAAGGTCGCGCTTCACCGAAAGGGAGAGAGAACCATGGCAAAGCATCTGGCGGATCATCGCAAGCCCAGCTCGGGCAGCCGGGTGAAGCAGTTCCTGCGCCTGTCCCGGTCTCCACGCGAAACATGGCGCGTCACGCGGGACGGGTCGAGTGCGGCGCGGGTGGTGCAGTTCCTGCGGATCGCGCGGGGCCGGAGCGTCTGATCAGGGACGGGCCGGTTTCAGCCGGTCGCGCAGGACAGCCAGGACATCGCGCAGGTCCGCGATCTGATCCAGGGTAAGGCCCGTGCGCTCGGCAAAGGCGCGCGGGACACCGGTGGCGCGTGCGGCGAGGGCGTGGCCCTCGGCCGTCAATGAAAGGCGCACCAAGCGTTCATCCACCGTGTCGCGGGTGCGCGTGACCCAGCCTTCGGCCTGCATCCGCTTGAGCATTGGGGTCAGGGTGTTCGACTCCAGCCGAAGTTCGTTGCCGAGGTCGGACACGCTTTGCCCATCCCGCACGGCAAGCGAGGTCAGGACAAGGTATTGCGGGTAGGTCAGTCCCAAGGGCTGCAGCAGCGGGGCATACGCGGCGTGGACGGCGTGTGCCGCGGAATGCAGCGCGAAGCAGAGCATGTCGGGCGGTGCAAGAGACATAGATTTCCATACATCGCGCGCGATTGAAATGCAATGCGTTGACAGAACGGGTGTGGCGGTCTAGATAAATCGCATACGATATAATCGCGCAGGATGGAGATATAGATGACTGTTGATGCAAAGTACTGGACCGAAGCCAAGGCCACCGGCGGCGGCCGCAATGGTATGTCGGGGCTGGTGAACGGCCAGCTGACCGTGACCATGACCAGCCCGAAGGAACTGGGCGGCTCAGGCCTGGGTCACAACCCGGAAGAACTGTTCGCCGTGGGCTATGCTGCCTGCTATCTGGGCGCGATGCGCTTTGCGGCCACCAGCGAGAAGCTGGGCACGGTTCCCGACAACGCCACCGTGAATGCCCATGTCGGGATCGGCCCGCGCTCGGACGGGGGGTTCGGTCTGAAGGTCAAGCTGGTGGTCTCGCTTCCCGGGGTCGAGCGCGCCGTGGCTGAAAAGATCGCCGAGCGGGGCCACTTCATCTGCCCATATTCCAACGCCACCAAGGGCAATATCGACGTTGTGACCGAGGTCGTCTGAGCGATTGCCAATCGTCTGTCCCGCCGGTTGATGGTAAACCGTCGCCAAACAGGGCGAGGTGACGATGTGACCGCTTGGAACGGCAAGCGCGTGGTGGTGGCCGGGGGCGCAGGCTTCATCGGCCGCCACTTGACCCGGGCCCTGCTGGTGGCGGGGGCAAGGGTCGTCGTGGTGGACAACCTGTCGACCGGCCGGGATACGGGACTTGCCCCCTTGCATCAGGCCGATATTGCGGTGCTGGACCGACTGCCGATCCCGGCAGAGGTGGTATTCAATCTGGCCTGCCCGGCCTCGCCCCGGGCCTATCAGGCCGATCCGGTGCAGACCTGGAAAACCTCGGTCCTGGGGACATTGCGGCTGGCGGATCTGGCCCTGGCGGCAGGGGCGCGGATCGTCCAGACCTCGACCAGCGAGGTGTATGGCGACCCGTTGGTGCATCCGCAGGCCGAGGATTACCCTGGGAACGTGGCCCTGACCGGCCCCCGCGCCTGCTATGACGAAGGCAAGCGGGCGGCCGAGGTGCTGCTGTATGACATGGCGCGGATCCGGGGCCTGGATATCCGCGTGGCGCGGGTGTTCAACACCTATGGGCCGGGCATGGCCGCCGATGACGGTCGCGCCCTGCCGGCGTTCGTGGCCGCTGCGCTGGCCGGCCGCCCGTTGCGGCTGGAAGGCGGGGGGCAGCAGACCCGCAGCTTCTGTCACGTCGCTGACATGGTGCGCGGACTGATGGCACTGGCGCTGTCGGGCGCGGCGCGGGGTATTCCGGTGAACCTGGGCAATCCGGATGAGCGGACGATCCGCGACGTGGCCGAGCTGATCCTGCGGCTGACCGGCAGTCGTTCGCCCGTGGTGGAGGTCGCACCGGCGGTCAACGATCCGCGCCGTCGCTGCCCGGATATCACCCGGGCCCAGACGCTGCTGGGCTGGGAGCCTGTGGTGGGTCTGGAAGAGGGGCTAAGGTCGATGATCGCCGCTGGTCATCCGGCAGACCGCGACGCGGCACCCGCAGGCACCGCGTCGGTGTCGTCCTGACTTAGGAACGGACCAGCTTTTCGTATTCGGTCGCCACACGGCGGGTCAGGTCGCCCACCTCGAACATGTAGTCGCCGATCTGGCCGACCGGAGTGACCTCGGCCGCGGTGCCGGTCAGCCAGCACTGTTCGAAGGTCGCAAGCTCTTCCGGCATGATATAGCGTTCGTGGACCTTGATCTGCATGTCTTTCAGCATCCCGATCACGGTCTGCCGGGTGATGCCGTTCAGGATGCAGTCGGGGTTCGGGGTGTGGACCTCGCCGTCCTTGACGAAGAAGATGTTGGCGCCGGTCGCCTCGGCCACATAGCCGCGGTAGTCGTAGAAAAGCGCATCCGAGCAGCCCTTGGCCATCGCCGCGTGCTTGGACATGGTGCAGATCATGTACAGACCGGCGGCCTTGGCGGCTGTGGGGATGGTTTCGGGCGAGGGGCGCTTCCACTTGGCGATGTCAAGCTTGGCGCCCTTCATCTTGGCGTCGCCGTAGTAGGCGCCCCAGGACCAGCAGGCGATGGCCAGACGGACCGGGTTGCCCAGCGAGGCGACACCCATCTCGTCCCCCGCGCCGCGGAAGGCGATGGCGCGGACATAGGCGTCGGTCAGACCGTTGGCCTTCAGCACCTCTTCCTTCGCCGCGCTGATCTGTTCGGCGGTATAGGGGATCGGCATATCCAGCAGGCGGCCGGATTCCAGCAGGCGCAGCGAATGTTCGTGGCTTTTGAAAATCTTGCCATTGTAGCAGCGTTCGCCTTCAAAGACCGACGACGCATAGTGCAGCGCATGGGTCAGGATGTGGACGTTCGCCGAACGCCATTCCACCAGCTTGCCATCCATCCAGATGAACCCGTCGCGATCGTCGTATCCCGCCATCTTGGCCTCCCGCCTTTGCGAATGTTGCGCCTGAAAGGTCCACATCGGACAGATTCTTGCGCCAAATCGGGTTGGAATTACGGGTTCGGTCTTGGAAAGTCAACAAGGCTGACGTAAATTCCGGGTGTAATTGGAGGTGGCGATGGCCGAGACACCGGGTGGCGAAAGCCTGCTTTTCCTGACGGACGAGCAGTTGCGCAAGGGGATCGAGGCGATGTTCTTCGCCTATCGCGGCTTTACCGCTGACCCGGATCGGATTCTGGAGGGGATGGACTATGGCCGGGCGCATCACCGGGCGATCCATTTCATCCATCGGTCTCCGGGGACGACGGTCAGTAACCTGCTGTCAATTCTTGGTGTTACAAAGCAGTCGTTGAATCGTGTGTTGCGCACCTTGATCGAGGATGGCCTTGTTCGAAGTGAAAAGGGCAAAGTGGATGCGCGCGAACGGCATCTGCATTTGACGGACAAGGGACAGATGCTGGAACGGGAATTGTCGGACGCGCAACGGGCGCGGATGCGGGCGGCGTACCGGGCGGCGGGGCCGCAGGCGGTGGCGGGTTTCCGGCAGGTGCTGGAGGCGATGATGGACCCGGAAATGCGGCGTCAGTACAACCGCCTGAAGGAGGGTGGCTGATGGTCCCGGACGCCCATCTTCTGATCGTCGATGATGACGAGCGCATCCGGGGGCTTTTGCAGAAGTTCCTGATACGCAACGGTTTTCTGGTCTCGGTCGCGCGCGATGCGGCGCAGGCGCGAAAGATCCTGGGCGGGTTGGAGTTCGACCTGATCGTGATGGACGTGATGATGCCAGGCGAGGACGGCGTCAGCCTGACCCGCGACCTGCGCAAGCGGATGGCAACGCCGATCCTGCTCCTGACCGCGCGGGGCGAAACGGCGAACCGGATCGAGGGGCTGGAGGCGGGGGCCGACGATTACCTGGTCAAGCCGTTCGAGCCGAAGGAGTTGCTTCTGCGGATCAACGCGATCCTGCGGCGGGTGCCGGTGGTCAAACCTGCAGAGCCGGTGCGGCAGATCATCCATCTGGGCGCGGTACGCTATGACCTGGATCGCGGCGAGATGTGGCGCGGCGAGGCTCCGGTCCGGTTGACGGCGACCGAGGCGCAACTGATGCGCGTCTTCGCGGCGGCGCCGGGCGTGGCGATCAGTCGCGAAAAGCTGGTCAGCGAGACCGGCGGCGAGGATGCGGCGCAGGAGCGCGCGGTGGACGTGCAGATCACTCGGCTGCGGCGGAAGATCGAGGACGACCCGAAGGTGCCGCGCTATCTGCAAACGGTGCGGGGCGAGGGGTATATGCTGCAGCCGGATTGATTTTCGGCTGGCCGCCGGGGGTTTCACACCCCCGGACCCCCGTGGGATATTTTCAGACAGAAAATGAGGGTTGGGTGGTGCTTGTCTACACGCATGAGGCCTTTCGCGGCCATGTGACGCCGCCGGGGCATCCCGAGCGGGTGGAGCGGTTGGCGGCGGTGGAGCGGGGGCTTGCCGGGCTGCAGGTGGAGCGGCGGGCCTGTCCCTTGGGGGATGAAGCGGAGGTGCTGCGCTGTCATCCGGCGGGATATCTGGCGCGGGTGAAGGCGGCGGTTCCGTCGGAGGGCTGGGCGCAGCTGGATGGGGATACGTTTCTCTCTCCCGGGTCGTTTGAGGCCGCGATGCGGGCGGTTGGGGGGATACGTGCAGCGGTCGACGCGGTGGTGTCGGGCGAGGCCAGGACCGCGTTCGTGGCGGGGCGCCCCCCTGGCCACCATGCGGAACGCGAGACGGCGATGGGGTTCTGTCTGTTCGGCACTGTGGCCATCGGGGCGAAGCGGGCGCTGGATCATCATGGCTTGAAGCGTGTCGCCGTGGTCGATTTCGACGTGCATCACGGCAACGGGACACAGGATTTGCTGTGGGATGAGGGGCGGTGTCTGTTCGCCTCCACCCACCAGATGCCGCTGTATCCGGGGACCGGGCGGCCGGAGGAACGGGGCGCGCAGGGGCAGGTGCTGAATGTGCCGTTGCGTGAGGGCTCGGGCGGGCGGGCGATGCGGGAGGCGTACGAGCGGCTGGTGTTCCCGGCGCTGGAGGCCTGGGAGCCGGAGCTGCTGCTGATCTCGGCCGGGTTCGATGCGCATGCCGATGATCCGCTGGCGGGGCTGGAATGGCAGCCGGAGGATTATGCCTGGCTGACCGAACGGCTGTGTGATTTTGCCGGAGGGCGGGTGGTGTCCTCGCTGGAGGGTGGCTATGATCTGGATGCGCTGGCGGCTTCTGTCGCGGCGCATGTGGGTGTGCTGGAGGAGCGGGGCCGATGAGCGACAAGCCGGTTGATGCGATGAGTTTCGAGGAGGCGATGGCCGCCCTTGAGCAGGTCGTGGGCGCGCTGGAACGGGGCGAGGTTCCGCTGGAGCAGTCGATTGCCCTTTATGAGCGCGGGGCGGCGCTGAAGGCACATTGCGCGAAGAAGCTGGCCGAGGCCGAAGAGAAGGTGGAGCTGATCCGGGCGCAGGAAGGCCGGGCGGTGGGCACGACTCCGGCGGAGGGGATGTGACGTTTCCCGAACGGTTGGCGGCGGATGCGGGGCTGTGTGAGGCCCGGCTTCTGGCTGCGCTTGAGGGCCGTGCCGATCAGCCGGTGACGCGGGCGATGCGCTATGCGGTGCGCGGGGGCAAGCGGTTGCGCGGGTTCCTGGTATTGGAAAGCGCGCGGATGCTGGGGGTGCCCGAGGCGCAGGCGGTGTCGGCGGCGGCGGCGATCGAGGCGCTTCATGCCTATTCCCTGGTCCACGATGACCTGCCCTGCATGGACGACGACGACCTGCGGCGGGGGCAGCCGACAGTTCACAAGACATGGGACGAGGCGACAGCCGTGCTGGCCGGGGATGCCTTGCAGACGCTGGCCTTTGAATTGCTGTGCGATCCGGCGCTGGGGTCTGCCGAGGTGCGGATGGAGTTGGTCCAGGGGCTTGCGCGGGCGTCCGGGATCGACGGAATGGTCCTGGGTCAGGCGCTGGACATCGCGGCGGAGACGGCCGGGCGGTCGTTGACGCTGGACGAGATCACGGCGCTGCAGGCGGGCAAGACCGGGGCGCTGATCGGGTTCGCGGCCGAGGCAGGGGCGGTGCTGGCGCAGGCTGACCGCGCGCCGTTGCGCCGTTATGCCGCTGCGCTGGGGCTGGCTTTCCAGATCGCGGACGACATCCTTGATGTGACCGGGGACGAGGCCAAGGCCGGCAAGCGCGTCGGCAAGGATGCCGAGGCAGGCAAGGCCACTTTTGTCTCGCTTCTTGGGCTGGACGGAGCCAGGACGCGGGCTGCCGAGTTGGTTCATGAGGCCGAGGCGGCGCTGGCCGGGTATGGACAAGGAGCGGCCAACTTGATCGCCGCGGCGCGCTTCGTTATTGCGCGCGACAGCTGAACCGCCCGAGGAGGGCAGCATGACCGACCGACCCGCTACCCCGCTTCTGGACCGTGTGACCGTCCCGTCCGATATGAAGGCGCTGAACGATCGCGAGCTGCACCAGCTGGCTGGAGAGTTGCGGGCCGAGACCATTGCCGCCGTGTCGGTGACGGGCGGGCATCTTGGGGCTGGGTTGGGGGTCGTCGAGCTGACGGTGGCGATCCATGCGGTGTTCGATACTCCACGCGACAAGCTGATCTGGGACGTGGGTCACCAGTGCTATCCGCACAAGATCCTGACCGGGCGACGGGACCGCATCCGCACCTTGCGGACGGAGGGAGGGCTGTCGGGGTTCACCAAGCGCAGCGAGTCCCCCTATGACCCGTTCGGCGCGGCCCATTCGTCGACCTCGATCAGCGCGGCCTTGGGCTTTGCCATGGCGGCCGAGCTGGGAGGCGATCCGGGCGATGCGATTGCGGTGATCGGCGATGGCGCAATGAGCGCAGGTATGGCGTTCGAGGCGATGAACAACGCAGGCCATCTGGGCAAGCGGTTGTTTGTCATCCTGAACGACAACGAGATGTCGATTGCCCCGCCGGTGGGGGCCCTGTCGGCCTATCTGAGCGGGCTTTATGCGGCGGCTCCGATGCAGGACCTGAAGCAGGTTGCGAAGGGTTTCGTCGGGCTTCTGCCGCAGCCCTTCCAGGAGGGGGCGAAGCGGGCCAAGGACATGCTGAAAGGCATGGCCGTGGGCGGGACTTTGTTCGAATCGCTCGGGTTCGAGTATGTCGGACCCATCGACGGGCACGATCTGGACCAGCTTTTGCCGGTGCTGCGGACGGTGAAGGCGCGGGCCACGGGGCCGGTCTTGATCCATGTGCTGACCAAGAAGGGCAAGGGCTATGCCCCGGCCGAGGCGGCGCGGGACAAGGGGCATGCCACGGGCAAGTTCGATGTGCTGACCGGGGTGCAGGTCAAGGCGGCGTCGAATGCGCCGTCCTATACCAAGGTGTTCGCGCAGTCGCTGGTGGCCGAGGCGGAGCGGGACGAGAAGGTCGTCGCTGTGACGGCGGCGATGCCGGACGGGACGGGGCTGGACCTGTTCGCGGGGCGGTTCCCGAAGCGATGCTTTGACGTGGGAATTGCAGAGCAGCACGCGGTGACCTTCGCAGCCGGGCTGGCGGCGGGGGGGCTGAAGCCGTTCTGTGCGATCTACTCGACCTTCCTGCAGCGCGGGTACGATCAGGTCGTGCATGACGTGGCGATCCAGCGGCTGCCGGTTCGCTTTGCGATTGACCGGGCCGGGCTGGTGGGGGCCGACGGGGCGACCCATGCGGGGGCCTTCGACGTGGCGTTCCTTGCGAACCTGCCGGGGATGGTGGTGATGGCGGCGGCCGACGAGGCCGAGCTGGTGCAAATGGTGGCGACCGCCGCGGCCTGGGATGAGGGGCCGATTGCGTTCCGCTATCCCAGGGGTGAAGGCGTGGGGGTAGAGATGCCGGCCCGTGGTGTGCCGCTGGAAATCGGGAAGGGCCGGGTCGTCCGGGAAGGGTCCCGCGTGGCGGTGCTGTCCTTCGGGACGCGGCTGGGCGAGAGCCTGAAGGCGGCGGAGGCTTTGGCGGGGCGCGGGGTGTCGGTGACGGTTGCGGATGCGCGGTTCGCCAAGCCGCTGGACCGGGAGCTGGTGCTGCAGCTGGCCCGGGGGCATGAGGCGCTGGTGACGGTGGAAGAGGGCGCGATTGGCGGATTTGGCAGCCATGTGGCGCAGCTTCTGGCCGAAGAGGGGGTGTTCGACCGGGGGCTGAAATTCCGCAGCCTGGTCCTGCCGGATATCTTCATCGACCAGGCCTCGCCCGAGGCGATGTACCGGGTGGCGGGGCTGGATGCGGCCCATATCGAGGCGAAGGTGCTGGAGGCTCTGGGAGTCGCGGTGGTGGGCAAGCGGGCCTGACTGTCCACGGTGGACGTTTCAGACAAGCCTTTGATTTTGATGAAATAGTTCTAACTTCGTTAGGATTTCATCAACCATCCTGTCAGGACGAACACGGGGGTAAGGTGGGCGATCCGCCCACCCTACGCCCGAAGCGCGGGCCTTAACCGCGGCGCAGGCTGTCCATCGTGCGGACCAGCGCCTCGCTTATGCCGGGTTCGGACAGGGCGTGGCCGGCGAGGGGGACCATGTTCAACTGGCATCTGTCCCAGCCGTCGGCCAGTTGCCAGGCGGCCAGCGGCGGACAGATCATATCGTAGCGCCCCTGGATGATATGGGCCGGAATATGCTCGATCCGCTTGCGTTCCTTCAGGATCCAGCCGTCGGATTGCAGGAAGCCGCCGTTATGGAAATAGTGGTTCTCCAGCCGGGCGAAGGCGCGGGCATAGTCCGAGGGGCTTTCGCCCATGGGACCGTCATTCTGGATCGAGGCCAGCGCGTTTTCCCAGTTGGCCCAGATCCGGCCAAAGCGCGTCTCTTCCATCAGGTTGCCCGAGAACAGACGGCGGTGATAGGCAGCGATCAGGTTGTCCCGCTCGGCGGCCGGGATGGCGGCGGCGAACCGGCCCCACAGTTCCGGGAAGAAGGCCCCGGCCCCACCGCCGTAGAACCATTTCAATTCGGCCTTGGTCATCAGGAACACGCCGCGCAGGATCAGATGTTCCACCCGCTCGGGGTGGGTGAGCGCATAGATCAGCGCCAGCGTCGCGCCCCAGCTGCCGCCGAAACCGATGAAACGGTCGATCTCCAGCGCCTTGCAGATGGTTTCGACATCCTCGACCAGGTGCCAGGTGGTGTTGGCGATCACGCTGGCATGGGGGCGCGAGCGGCCGCAGCCGCGCTGGTCGAACA
Organism: Tabrizicola aquatica; assembly: GCF_002900975.1. Taxonomy (GTDB): domain Bacteria; phylum Pseudomonadota; class Alphaproteobacteria; order Rhodobacterales; family Rhodobacteraceae; genus Tabrizicola; species Tabrizicola aquatica. Next base: position 491,789 of record NZ_PJON01000002.1, read on the forward strand.
GGATCACGCGGTAGACCGTGGGGTCGAAGTAGCGGCGCATGGCGGGCGAGCAGCCGCCGCCGGGGCCGCCGTGGAACACCACGACCGGCCGCCCCTGGGGGTGGCCGCATTGTTCGACATAGATGCGGTGGCCGTCGCCCATGTCGAGCACGCGCTGATCGAAGGGGTCGATCGGCGGATACAGGAATTCGACTGCGCGCTTTTGACCTGATCTCTGATCCATCATTGCCCTATATAGCGGCGAAGTGGCCCGGTGTCGAAGGACATTCGGGCGAAAGCGCGGGATCAAGGCGATGACGGTGACGACGATCGATCCGGCCGAAGTGGCCAAGTTCGAGGCGATGGCAGCCGAGTGGTGGGACCCCAACGGCAAGTTCAAGCCTCTGCACATGCTGAACCCCTGCCGGCTGGATTACATCACGGCCCAGATCGCGGCCGAGTTCGGGCGTGACCTGGCTGGACCGGCACCGTTCAAGGGGTTGCGCATCCTGGATATCGGTTGCGGCGGGGGCCTTCTGTCCGAGCCGATGGCACGTCTGGGGGCGGATGTGGTCGGCGCGGACGCGGCAGCGCGGAACATCCCGGTGGCCCAGGCCCATGCCCGGCAGTCGGGGCTGGACATCGACTATCGCCACACCTCGGCCGAGGATCTGGCGGCGGCGGGCGAAGCGTTCGACGTGGTGCTGAACATGGAGGTGGTCGAGCATGTGGCCGACCCCCAGGCCTATCTGACTGCCTGCCAGCAATTGCTGAAGCCGGGCGGGTTGATGGTCTGCTCGACCCTGAACCGGAACCCGAAAAGCTTTGTCATGGCGATTGTCGGCGCGGAATGGGTGATGCGCTGGCTGCCCAAGGGCACGCATGACTGGAAAAAGTTCATCACGCCCGACGAGTTGTATGCACTGCTCCGCACGGCCGGGCTGGAGCCGGTGGACCGCAAGGGCATGGTGTTCAACCCGGTCACCTGGCGCTGGAGCCTGTCGGACCGGGACCTGAGCTGCAATTATGTGACCGCCTCGGTCAAGCGGGCGGAATTCTGAAGAAGAATTCCCCATCGGACATCCTGCGATTTCCGGGGCGCGCTGGGGGTGGCGGGACGGCAAGGTGTGCCGTCCCGTGTCCCTGTTACTCGCTTGAGGACTTGGCCCAGAGGTTGATCGCCTTTTCTTCGGAGATCGAGTCGATCTGGGCCAGTTCCTCGGCCGTGAAGTTCAGGTTGTGGATCGCGCCGCAGCAGTCGGTCACCTGCTCGGGCCGGCTGGCGCCGATCAGCGCGCTGGTGATCCCGCCGTTGCGCAAGACCCAGGCCAGCGCCATCTGCGCCAGCGTCTGACCTCGCGCGGCGGCCATGTCGTGCAGCTTGCGCACCGAGATCATGGCCTTTTCCACCACGGCCGGGTCAAGGGACTTGCCCTGCGTGGCCCGGCTGCCCTGGGGGATGCCGTTCAGGTATTTGCTGGTCAGGATGCCCTGCGCCAGGGGAACAAAGGCGATGGAGCCGACACCAAGCTCGGCCAAAGTATCCTTCAGCCCGTCGGTTTCGACCCAGCGGTTCAGGATGTTGTAGCTGGGCTGGTGGATCAGCAGGGGCGTGCCAAGGTCGTTCAGGATCGCCACCGCCTCACGCGTGCGCTGGGAGTTGTAGCTGGAGATGCCGATATACTGCGCGCGGCCCGAGCGGACGATGTGGTCCAGCGCGCCCATCGTCTCTTCCAGCGGCGTGTCGGGGTCGAAGCGGTGGGAATAGAAGATGTCGACATAGTCGAGGCCCATCCGCTTCAGCGACTGGTCGCAGGAGGCGATGACATATTTCCGGCTGCCCCATTCGCCGTAGGGGCCGTTCCACATCAGATAGCCGGCCTTGGAAGAGATGATGAGTTCATCGCGCAGGCCGTTGAAATCGGTGCGCAGAAGCTCGCCAAATGCTTCTTCGGCGCTGCCGGGCGGGGGGCCGTAGTTGTTGGCCAGGTCGAAATGGGTAATGCCGTGATCAAAGGCCGTGCGGCAGATCGCCTGCTTGGTGCTGTGCGGCGTGTCGTGGCCGAAGTTGTGCCACAGGCCCAGGCTGATCGCGGGCAGTTTCAGGCCCGACCGGCCGCAGCGGTTGTAGGTCATCCGGTCATAGCGGTCGTCGCGGGGAATATATCGGGTCATTGCAGCCTCCTGTTACCGGCAACATTTCACGCGCGGGCTGCGGCTTCAAGTTGCGGGGCGGCGCAAAGCGGGGGATGGTGGCAGGATGAAGACCGTCCGCGAGTTGTGGGAGTTCCTGGTCTGCGTCTGGACGCGGGTCGGCGACGGGCATTTCGGGTTGATCGCGGCGGGCGTGGCCTTCTTTGCGATGTTCGCGGTGTTTCCGGGCCTTGCCGCGGCCATCGCGGTCTGGGGGATGTTTGCCGACACCCGGGTCATCCAGGGCTATCTTTCCATCGCCGAACGCTTCCTGCCGCCCGAGGCGCGGACGCTGGTGCATGACCAGGTGATGGGCCTGATCACCGCGCCGCGGACCACGCTGCAATGGACGACGATCCTGTCCCTGCTCATCGCGCTCTACTCGGCCCGCGCGGGGGTTTCGGCGCTGGTGCAGGGGCTGGACGTGGTGCATCGGTCGAAGCCAAGGGCGTGGCTTTGGTCCTGGGCGGTGGATTTCGTGCTGACCGGGGCGCTGATCGGTGCGCTGTTCGTGGCGCTGGTCACGGTGGTGGTGGTGCCGATCCTGCTGAACTTTGTCCAGTTCGGCACCTTCGAGGCATGGCTGACCAAGGTGCTGCCCTGGGGCGCGATGTTCCTGCTGGTGGTGACCTGCCTGTCGATCCTGTACCGCTTTGGCCCGAATGTGCCGGGCGGGTTCCGGTCGCCCTGGATCAGCGTGGGGGTGCTGGTCGCCTCGGTCGCCTGGGCGGGGGTTTCGATCGGGTTCTCGGTCTACCTGTCCAACTTCAACAGCTACAACGTGTTTTACGGGTCGATCGGGGCGGTGATCATCCTGATGATGTGGCTGTACCTGTCGGTCTGGTCGGTCCTGCTGGGCGGGGCGATCAATGCGGAACTGGACGCGCGGATGCGGATGCGGGTGGCTCGTCGATGACTTCGTCACTTCTCGCAGGGATGCGACGAGGAGACGAAGTCGAACGAGGAGCGGGTGTCAGAAGCGGGCGTCGGGCAGGCCGCAGAACGGGTCAACCGGGCTTTGCCCCAGGAAGGGCGCGCGGCCAAGCAGGCAATCCAGCGTGGCGCGCTGCATCGTGTCCATCGTGGCATAGGCGTTGACCACGCAGGGCATCCTGGGCGCGTCGTACAGATAGTAGGGATAGCCGAACGAGATCAGCGCGGTCGGCACCTGATGCCAGTGCCGCTGCATTGCGCCATGCATCCCGCCGGTCAGGCGGTTCCAGTCCAGGAAGATGCGGCCGCGGGTCAGCAGGGTTTCCTCGGCCATCACGAACAGCACCAGGTCAAAGTCGCGCGGGTCACTCTTGTCGCCGGGCTGGTGGACGGTGACGTCAAAGCCCTCGGCGCGCAGAAGGTCGGGGAAGGCCATCGGCATCCCCTCGCCATGCAGCGGGGTGACAATGCCGGTCGTGTAGACCAGGACGCGGCGGTGGCGCTGCGGGTCCAGCGGCAGGAGGCCCTGCACGTCCTTGACCAGCGTCGGCGCGCGGGCGGTCACAGTCTGGGCGAGCCGGGCGTTGTCGGGGTTGAACAGCTTGCTGCGGTCGGCAGGCTGGTGGTCCTGATGCAGGCCAAGTGTGGCCTTGAGGCCAAGGATGCGCACCATCGCCTCGTCCAACCGCGCCGGGGTCAGGCGGCCGTCGTCCAGCGCGGTCTCGATCCGGGCGATGTCGGCCTCGGGTTCGTCCGAGAACAGGATCACGTCGCAGCCGGAGGAGACGACCTGCGGCAGCATCTCGTCCCGATGCGCCCAGGCCCCGAAACCGGCCATCGGCGTGGCGTCTGACACGATGACGCCGTTGAAGCCAAGTTCCCCGCGCAGGAGGGTCTGGTTCAGGAGGGGAGAGACCGAGGCGGGGCGATAGGCCTCGACCCCCGCGTCAGGGTCATTCGCCAGGACATAGGCGGGCAGCGCGATATGGGCCGACATCACGGCCATCACGCCGGCGTCGATTGCCGCGCGATAGAGGGCACCGTGGGTGGCGTTCCAATCGTCCAGCGACAGGGGGTTGATCGTGGTGACCAAGTGCTGGTCGCGGTCGTCGTGGCCTTCGCCGGGCCAGTGCTTGACCGTCGCGGCGACGCCATTGGCCTGCAGGCCCGCGATATGGGCCAGGGCGTGGGCCTTGATGCGGTTGGGGTCGGACCCCAGGCCGCGCGTTGCCACGATGGGCGAGCGGAAGAGGGCGTTGATATCGACAACCGGGGTGAAGGACCAGTTGACGCCGGCCGCCCGCGCCTCGACCGCCATGATGCGGGCGATGGTGGTGGAGGCCTGCACGTCGTCCACGGCGGCAAGGGCGAGGGGGTTCGGCACTTCGGTCCCGAAGGGCAGGCTCATCCGGCTGCCTTCCAGGTCGGCGCTGACGAGATAGGGGATGGGGGCGGCGGCGCGCAGGGCGTCGAGCGTGTCCAGCTCGGCCCCGGCGTCGGGGCCGAAGAACTTGGTGATCCCGGCGGGGGCAAGGGCGGTGATGCGCTCCACCACCTCGGGCCCGGTGCCAAAGCAGATGTGGACGAAAAGCTGGCGCACCTTGGCGGCGCGGTCCATGCCCGCAAGGGTGGACCGCACCCAATCGCGCCCGGCCAGATCAAGGTTGAAGGGCGGGGCAGAGAGGATGCGGTCGATCTGGTCCAAGGTCGGCTCCTGCCGTGTAGCGTGACCCCGTCCCGGGCTTGACCCGGGACCTCCCGGGCCAAAGTCGGTGGCGATTGAAACGGAGGCCCCGGGTCAAGCCCGGGGCGGGGTCTTTTCTTTTGCCGTCAGACGTAGCGGTTCCAGAGGTTCTCCAGCCGCTCTTGCTTGCCGGACTTGGGTTCAGGCTCCAGCTTTTCGGCGGTGACGCGGGCGGCCGCTTCTTCAAGCGAGCCTTTCAGCATCGCTTGCGCCTTGGGGTCGTTCCAGCCGGCATAGCGGTCGGCCTTTGCGGCCTCCATCTCGCCCGATTCCAGCAGCGCGGCGGCGCATTTCAGGGCACGGGCGCAGGTGTCCATGCCGCCGACATGGGCGAGGATCAGATCCTCGGGGTCGAGGCTTTGGCGGCGGATCTTGGCGTCAAAATTGGTGCCGCCGGTGGTGTAGCCGCCTGCCTTGAGGATTTCGTAGAAGGCCAGGGCCTTTTCGGCGTGGTTGTTCGGGAACTGGTCGGTGTCCCAGCCGGACTGATAGTCGTTCCGGTTCATGTCGATCGACCCGAAGATCCCCAGCGCGGCGGCGGTGGCGATTTCGTGTTCGAAGCTGTGCCCTGCAAGGATGGCGTGGCCCTGTTCGATGTTGGTCTTGACCTCACCCTCAAGCCCGAAGTCCTTGAGGAAGCCATAGACCGTGGCGACGTCATAGTCGTACTGGTGCTTCGACGGTTCCTGCGGCTTGGGTTCGATCAGGATCGTGCCCTTGAAGCCGATCTTGTGCTTGTATTCGACGACCTGCTGCAGGAAGCGGCCGGCGTGGTCACGCTCGGCCTTGAGGTCGGTGTTAAGGAGCGTCTCATACCCCTCGCGCCCGCCCCAGAGGACATAGTTCTGCCCGCCCAGTCGGTGGGTGACGTCCATGTTCGCCTTCACGGTGGCGGCGGCATAGGCGTAGACATCGGGATCGGGGTTGGTCGCGGCGCCGGACATCCAGCGGCGGTGGCTGAACATGTTCGCCGTGCCCCAGAGGAGCTTGGCCTTGTGGCCCTGCTGCTTCTCGCCGATGTAATCCGCGATTTCATTCAGGTTCTTGAGGGATTCCGCGAAGGTGGCCCCCTCGGGGCGCATGTCGGCGTCGTGGAAGCAGTAGAACGGGACGTTCAGGATATCGAACATCTCGAAGGCCACGTCCGCCTTCAGCTTGGCCAGCGCCATGCTGTCGCCGAACCACGGTCGGTCCAGGGTCTGGCCGCCGAACGGGTCGCCACCGGGCCAGGCGAAGCTGTGCCAGTAGGCGACGGCGAAGCGCAGGTGATCTTCCATCCGCTTGCCCATGACAACTTCGTCGGGGTTGTAGTGACGGAAGGCGAATTCGTTGGTGGAGGTCGGGCCCTCGTAGCGGATGGCGGGGATACCTTTGAAGAAGTCGGTCATGTCAGGTCCTTGATGGCAGATTGGGCGGCGCGGAACCTTGCGTGGCCCGCGTCAAAGGCGTCCTTGAGGGAAGGATCGGGGTCGATGGTTCTGGCGATCTGCGGCAGCGTGGCGATTTCCGCCCCCGCGCCGGTCGCGGCCATGAGGCCAAGGCGGGCAGCCCCGAAGGCGCCGCCGAAATCGCCGGCGACCGGCAGTTGCACCGGGCAATCCAGCGCCGTGGCGATCAGTTTCAGCCAGTAATCCGAGCGGGAGCCACCGCCGACGGCGAGGAGATGCTCCAGCCGGGTGCCCGTCGCGGCCAGCGCGTCGCGGCTGTCGCGGATGGCATAGGTCACGCCCTCCAGCACGGCGCGGGTGGCGGCCTGGCGGTCTGTGGCGTGTTCAAGGCCGGTGAAGGCACCGCGCACGGTGGCGGAGTTCAGGGGCGTCCGTTCGCCGCCAAGGTAGGGCAGGAAGAGCGTCTTGCCGGGGGCTTTCAGATCGCCAAGCTCTCCCGTCAGGTGGGCGGCGTCGGTGCCAAGAAGGTTGGCATACCAGTTCAGCGCGTCGGTCGCGGCCAGGATCACGCCCATCTGGTGCCAGGTACCCGGCAACGCGTGGCAGAAGGTGTGAACGGCGGTGGCCGGGTCGGGCTGGTAGCCGTCGTTGGCGGCAAAAAGGACGCCGGAGGTGCCTAGCGAGACGAACGCCTCGCCCGCCCGCACAACGCCAACGCCCACGCCCGAGGCCGCATTGTCGCCGCCGCCGCCGGCCACGACCACGCGCTTCGGCAGGCCCCAGCGGCTGGCCAACTCCTCACGCAGATGGCCTGAGACTTGCGAGCCTTCGACCAGACGCGGCATGTGGCTGCGGTCCAGCCCCGTTGCAGACAGCAGGTCGTCGGACCAGTCGCGCGTGCCCGTGTCCAGCCAGGAGGTGCCAGCGGCGTCGGACATTTCGCCGACATGCTCACCCGTAAGCCAAAGGCGCAGGTAATCCTTCGGCAGCAGGACCTTGGCGACCCGGTCCCAGATCCCCGGTTCGTGCTTCCTGACCCAGGCGAGCTTTGGCGCGGTGAAGCCGGGAAAGACGATGTTGCCGGTCAGCTTGCGGAAGCGGGGGTCGGCGTCCATCGCCGCCGCTTCGGCATGGCTGCGGGTGTCGTTCCACAGGATGCAAGGGCGCAGAACCTCGTCGCCCTTGTCCAGAAGGGTGGCGCCGTGCATATGGCCGGACAGTCCGATGCCCTGCACCTGACCCAGGCCCTTTGCAGCAAGTTGGTCCAGCACGGCCTCGGCCGCGCTGATCCAGTCCGAGGGGGATTGCTCGCTCCACCCCTCATGCGGGCGCTGGACGGTCAGCGGCGCGGTGGCTTCGGCCAGGACCTGCTGGTCCTGACCGATGAGGATGCCTTTCAGGCCCGAAGTGCCAAGGTCCAGCCCGATGAACATCTTACGCCGCCATCGCGGGCTTCTTGCCCAGGATGATCATGCCAAGGATGTCTTCGTCCGTGACCTCGTCCACCTTAACGGTCCCGACAAGCTGGCCGTTCTTCATCACCGAGGCCCGGTCGCACAGCTTCATCACGTTGTGGATGTCGTGTTCGATCAGGAAGATGCCCAGGCCCTGTGCCTTCAGCTCCTGGATCAGTTCGGCGACCATCTGCGTCTCGTGCGGGCCGAGGGCGGCGGTGGGTTCGTCCATGATCAGGATCTTGGCGTTGAAGTAGACGGCGCGGGCAATGGCGACCGATTGGCGCTGACCGCCCGAAAGGGCGGACACCGGGACGTTGAACTTGCGGAAGTTCGGGTTCAGGCGGCCCATGATCTTGCGCGTCTCGGCCTCCATCTTCGATTCGTCGACGAAGCCCAGGCTGTTCACAAGCTCGCGCCCCAGGAACAGGTTGGAGGCGGCATCGAGGTTATCGGCCAGCGCAAGCGTCTGGTAGATCGTCTCGATGTTCTGGGCGCGGGCGTCGCGGGGGTTCTTGATCTCGACCTTTTCGCCGTTGATCAGGATGTCGCCGCTGTCGGCCTGATAGGCCCCGGACAGGCACTTGATCAGCGTCGACTTGCCGGCGCCGTTATGGCCCAGAAGGCCCACGACTTCGCCGGGATAAAGGTCGACCGTGACGTGATCCACGGCCTTGATGCCGCCGAACGCGATCGAGATGTCGCGAAGTTCGACAAGCGGGGTACCGGTTCTGTTCACCATGATGATGGCCCCTTCACTTGATGCGTTTGCGGTAGACGATGTCCAGCCAGACGGCGAGGACGAGGGCGATGCCGATCACGATCCGCTGGTACGAGCCATCACCGAAGCCGATCAGCACCATGCCGGTCTGCAGGCTGGTCAGGATCAGCGCGCCGATGATCGCGCCATAAATCGTGCCCACGCCGCCGGCCAGCGAGGTGCCCCCGACGACGGCGGCGGCGATGACGTAAAGTTCGTCCAGGTTGCCCATCGCGTTGGTGGCGCTGTTCTGGCGGGCCGCGCCGATGACGGCGGCGATACCGGCCAGGCCGCCCATCAGGGTGAAGATCTTCACCGTCATGGCGCGGGTGTTGATGCCGGACAGGGTTGCCGCCTCGGGGTTGCCGCCGATGGCAAAGACATAGCGGCCAAAGCGGGTGCGGGTCATCAGGATGGTCATGAAGATGGCCACCGCAATCAGGATCAGCACCGGATAGGCAAAGCCGTGGCCGAAGCTGGCGCAGACGCCCTGATAGATCGTGTCATTGCTGGTCGCGCATTCCGGCAGCTCTTGCCCGATGCTTTCATAGTATTTCGCGATGTTGCCGCGCGGCCAGATATAGGCGTTCACCATGGCCGTCGCGCCGATGATCACCGCGCAGACCAGGCCGATCACGAAGGTCTCGGCCCAGGCCGGGCGCAGGGCAAAGCCGTGGGTCTTGCGGGATTTGCGGCCGTTGACGAAGGCCCAGACGACAAAGACGCAGGCGATCACGGCGAAGATCCAACTGCCGGTCTTGCCCAGGGCACCGAATGACCCGCCGCCGATGAGGGAGAAGGTGTCATCCAGTGGTGCGATTGTCTTGCCGCCGGCGACCAGGAAGGCCGCACCCCGCCAGACCAGAAGGCCGCCCAGCGTGACGATGAAGGACGGGATGGCCAGATAGGCGATCAGCACGCCCTGGAAGGCCCCGATCAGCGCGCCCATCGCGATGCCGAAGGCAACCGTGATGATCCAGATCGACGGATGGCCCAAGCCCAGCGCGGGGGTCAGATACTCGACCTGCAAGAGGCCCATGTACATGCCGACCATGCCCATGATCGAGCCGACGGACAGGTCGATGTTGCGGGTGATGATGACCAGCACCATGCCCGTTGCCATGATCCCGATATAGGCGGTCTGGACCGACAGGTTCCACAGGTTGCGCGGGGTCAGAAAGCCGTTCGCCTCGGCCTGGCTGGCACCCAGAAGCAAGGAGGGGCGGCCCAGGACGAAGGTGGAATAGGCCTCGAAGCAGATCCAGATCAGCAGCAATGCGCCGACCATGCCAAGCAGGCGGGGGTCAAGTTCGGTTGCGCGCAGGAAGCGGCCGACCGGCCCCTCTTCCTTCCCCTGCGCCTGGGGCTGGTGTGTTGTGTCTGTCATGTCCCGTCCATGTGACTGAGGGGCGACCGCAGCACCCGGCACCAGGGTGCGGGCGGCAAGCACGGCCGTTGAAGGACGATTGGGCCCGGACGATGCGCCCCGCGGCCGATGGCAAGAAGGTGGGGCGCCGATCCCCGCTGGACCGGCGCCCCAGGGTCAGGCCTTATTCGCAGCCGACGACGCCAGCCATGGCGCCTTCGCAAGCCTGCTCTTTGGTGATGTGGCCCGCTTCGATCGCGATGGCAATCGTGTCCTTGGTGATCGGGGTCGGGTCCAGAAGGATCGCGTTCATTTCGATGCCCTTCTCGCCACCCGAGAACTTGGTCGCGCCCGGAACTGCGTCCAGAGCGGCCCCGTCGGCCAGAGCCGAGGCGATCTCGCCGGCGGCCTTGCCCAGCTGACGCGCGTCCTTCCAGACCGAAACGGTCTGGGTGCCACGGGCCACACGGTTGATCGCGGCAAGGTCGCCGTCCTGGCCACCCAGCGGAACGTTCAGGCCCTGAGCGGCCAGCGCGGCAGCGGCACCACCAGCCATGCCGTCGTTCTGCGACAGAACGGCGTCAACGGCGTTGTTGTTGGCGGTCAGGATCTGCTCCATGTTCTTCTGAGCATTCTCCGGCTTCCAGCCGTCCGAGTTCGCTTCGCCGACGATCACGATGTCGCCCGAGGCAACAGCCGCGCCGATGACTTCTTCCATGCCCTGACGCAGGAAGCCGACGTTCGGGTCACCCGGGTCGCCCTTGATGATGGCATAGTTGCCCTTCGGTGCCACGGCAAAGACCGACTGGGCGATGATGCGGCCCACGCCGACGTTGTCGAAGGTCAGGTAGAAGGTGCGCTCGTCTTCGATCAGGCGGTCATAGCCAACGACCGGGATGCCTTCGGCGGCGGCTTTCTCGATGGCCGGCCCGATGGCGTCCTTGTCCCAGGCGTTGATGATCAGCGCGTCAACGCCCTGGGCGATCAGAGCGTCGATGTCCGAGAGCTGCTTTTCGGCCGAGGACTGCGCGTCGGCCGAGACGTATTCATTGCCAGCGGCTTCGATAGCGGCCTTCATGGCGGCTTCGTCGATCTTCCAGCGCTCTTCCTGGAACTGGGCCCAGGAAACGCCGATCTTCTTGCCTTCCGCCAGCGCAGCCGACGAGAAGCCAGTCACCGCCAGAACGGCGGCGAGAATTGCGGTACGCATATGTATCCTCCCTATGGATATCGGCCAGCGTTTGGCCGGACCGGCAGATTCGCCTGGACGCGCAAACGTTGACCGCAATAATTTCAGTTGTCAAAATAAAAAAGCAGGGGGCCCGGTTCGGGCCCCCTGCCTGCAGGACCGACCTAGTTGCAGCCGCGCACGCCGGGCAGCGCGCCGGCGCAGGCAACCTTCTGCGAGACATGGTCCGCCTCGATCGCCAGATAGACGGTTTCCTTCGTGATTGCCGTGGGTTGCAGGAGGATCGCGTTCATCTCGATCGCCTGTTCGCCATCGTCGAATTTGACCACGTCAGGCACCCGGCTCATCGGGGTGCCGGCGGCCAGAAGGCCGGCGATGTGGCCCGCGGCCTTGCCCAGCTCCAGGTTGTTCTTCCAGACCGACACGGTCTGCAAGCCCCGCGCCACCCGGTTGATCGCGGTCGGGTCGCCGTCCTGACCGCCCAGGGCCACGTTCATGCCCTGCGCCGCCAGGGCATCGGCCACGCCGCCCGCCATGCCGTCGTTCTGCGCCAGCACGGCATCCACCGCGTTGCCGTTGTCGCGCAGAATCTCCTCCATCGCGGCCAGGGCGCCTTCGGGTTTCCAGCCGTCGACGTTGACCTCTCCCACGATCTTGATCGTGCCGCCCGCAACGGCGGCGCCGATCACCTCTTCCATCCCCTGACGCAGGAAAACCGAGTTCGCATCCCCCGGATCACCCTTGATGATGACGTAATTGCCCTCGGGCTGGGCCTGACGGACGCTGGCGGCAATGATCCGGCCGACGCCGACGTTGTCGAAGGTCAGGTAAAAGACGCGCGGGTCTTCGATCAGGCGGTCGTATGCGATGACCGGAATCCCTGCGGCAGCGGCCCACTCGACGGCCTGGCCCACGGCTTCCTTGTCGACCGGATGAATCACCAGAGCATCAATGCCCTCGGTAATCATGTTGTTGATGTCATCAAGCTGCTTTTCGGCCGAGCCTTCGGCATTGGTCGTGATGTACTTGTTTCCGTCCCGCTGGATGGCCGAGCGCATTGCTGCCGCATCGAATTTCCAGCGTTCCTCCTGGAAGTTGGCCCAGGACACCCCGATCCGCAGGCCTTCGGCATAGGCTGCCGTGCCCAGGTTTGCCGCCACCAGAACGGCCGCAAGGATTGCGTTACGCACCTTCACTCTCCTCTCCTATACCCGGCGTTCTGCCGGCCCGGCGCAAGCTGCCCGGTCTATGGGTCGGTTCGCGGCGACAATTTCAGTTGTCAAAGAAAAGCCACTGGTGAAAGCTTGCTACGCCGCACGACGGGGGATGATTCCAGCCGTTTGCGGCAATCTTGGGGCAGGTAGCGTCGGCGAGGGCGTGACTTTAATTCGGGAACCGAAGAAATGCCGCCGAAAACCATCCGTTCGGAGACCGGTGCGCACAAGGGCGTGGGGCCGCTGATCCCCCCGCTGGCCGAAACGCAGCGCCCCCTGCGCCAACAGGTCTTTGAACTGGTGCGCGCCGCCGGACTGATTCCCCGCGTGCAGGTGGCCAAGGATCTGGGGGTCAGCCCGGCCTCGGTCACCACGATCACGTCCGAACTGATCGAGACCGGGCTGATCGAAGAGGTCGCCGCCCCCCGCGACAACGAGGCCGGGCGCGGTCGTCCGGCGGTGGCGCTGGGTGTGCGGGCTGGGGCGCATCGCGTGGCGGGGATGAAGCTGTCGGACCGCGAACATACCGCGGTGGTCGTCGATTTTGCCGGCAACCTGATCGCCGACGACGTGATCCCGCGCCGTCCGGGGCCGATGTCGGTCGCGGAAATCCTGGATGCGATCGAGACGCTGCTGGACCGGGTCTGCGCCAAGGCCGGGCTGGAGCGTGGCGCCCTGTCGGCGGTGGGGATCGGTGTGCCGGGCTTTGTTGACAGCGCCGAGGGGATGGTGCTGTGGTCCTCGGTCCTGGCCGAGCGGTCGGTGGCCCTGGCTGCGGCGGCCGGCGCGCGGCTGGGCCTGCCGGTCACCATCGACAACGACGCGAACCTGGTCGCCCTGGCGGAACTGTGGTTCGGCGCGGGGCGCAGCCTGCCGGACTTTGCCGTGGTCACCATCGAGCATGGCGTCGGCATGGGGTTCGTGATGAACCACCGAATCTATCGCGGCGCGCAGCGGGTGGGGATGGAATTGGGCCATACCAAGGTGCAGCTTGACGGCGCCCTGTGCCGCTGCGGGCAGCGCGGCTGTCTGGAGGCCTATATCGCAGACTATGCCCTGGCGCGCGAGGCGACGACGGCGCTGAACTGGGGGCACAAGGAAAGCCAGCCGATCAACGTGCTGCTGGAAAGTCTGTACGACCATGCCAAGGCCGGGAACGCGACGGCGAAGTCGATCTTCCGCCGCGCGGGCCGTTACCTGGCGGTGGGGCTTTCGAATGTCGTCAACCTGTTCGACCCCTCGCTGATCATCCTGTCCGGGGAGCGGATGCGGTATGACTACCTTTACGCCGCCGAGACGCTGGACGAGATGGACAATCTGGCGATCAACACCGGCCGCCCACGTCCGCCGATCGAGATCCACGCCTGGGGGGACCTCTTGTGGGCGCATGGCGCGGCGGCGCTGGCGTTGTCGGCGGTAAGTGAGGCGATCCTGGCCCCGCAAGCGCGCGAGATCGCCGCGCAGTAGCGGTTTGACCGGCCGCTCGTCGGGCACTTCGCGCACTCCTCGCTGGGCGGCTACGACGCGTGCATGACCTGCTTGAGGAGTGTTCCCGGGCGCGGCGCTTACACTTCGTCGCGCAGCAGGGCGGCCAGGCCTTCGGGGTAGTCGGGATAGCGAAGGTTCACCCCAAGCTCGTCCTTGATACGGTCGTTACGGACCCGCTTTGATTCCTGATAGAACCCCAGCGCCATGGGAGTCATCGTGGGTGCCACTGCTTCGAACGGAACGGCAGGCGGTTCGGGCATCCCCAGAAGCTGGGCGGCGTAGCCGATCACCTCTTGTGGCGGGCAGGGGTTGTCGTCGCAGACGTTGTAGGCCGCGCCGGGGTTGGGGCGGCGGATCGACGCCTCAAGCACCTGGGCGATGTCGTCGACGTGGATGCGGCTGAACACCTGGTTCGGCTTGATGATCCGCCGCGCGGTGCCGTCGCGCACCTTCTCGAACGGGCCGCGGCCGGGGCCGTAGATGCCGGCAAGGCGGAAGATGTGGACCGGCAGGCCGGTGGCGCGCCATTGCTCCTCGGCCAGGACGCGCTGGCGGCCGCGGTCGGATTGCGGGGTCAGCGGCGTCGCCTCGTCCACCCAGCCGCCCTGATGGTCGCCATAGACGCCGGTGGTGGACAGATAGCCGACCCATTCGGCGCGTGCAGCGGCGATGTCTGGCACCGCTTGCAGGAAGGGGTCGCCCTGCGCATCGGGCGCGGCCGAGCAGAGGATATGCGTCGCCTGCGCCAGCGCGGGGCCAAGATCGCCGGGCCAGAGGAGTGGCTCTACCCCCTCATCCCGGAAGGCCTGGGCCTTGGCGAGGTTGCGGGTGGTGCCGATGATGCGCCAGCCTTGCGGAACCAGCCGCCGGGCCAGGGCGCGGGCGGAATAGCCGTGGCCAAGGGAAAGAAGTGTCGTCATGTGGCGGACTATCGGGGGCGGGCCGCGCGGGTGCAAGGGGCGTCATAATGGCTTCACTTGCGAAAGCCCCGACCTTTCGGCTTATATGGCGGATCAGTTTCAGGACCCAAGATGCAGGACGATCCGATCACCTCTCTGCTTTGCCCGGCGCCGCGCGCCCATGAAAGCTTTACCGACGCCGCCGCCGCCGTGGACCTGTTGCAGGCGCTGTATGTCGATGCGACGCAGTTCCTGGTTCAGGGCTTTGGCGAAACCATCGCCAAGGGCAATCCCGGCCGCCGCATCCGGGCCTTTTATCCCGAGTTGCGGATCACCGTGACCAGCTTCGACAAGGTCGACTCGCGCCTGTCCTTTGGCCATGTCTCCAGCCCCGGGACCTATGCGACCACGATCACCCGGCCGGACCTGTTCCGCAACTATCTGATCCAGCAGATCGAACTTCTGGTGCAGAACCACGGCGTTCCGGTCGAGGTCGGACCCTCGGACACGCCGATCCCGATCCACTTTGCCGTGGGCAATGCCGGGGTGGCGGTGCCGCAGGAAGGCGTGATGGATTTCAGCCTGCGCGACGTGTTCGACGTGCCGGACCTTGCCACCACCAACGACGACATCGTGAACGGCACGCTGACGCGCTATGCCGACGGTTCGGCCCCGCTGGCCCCGTTCACCGCGCAGCGGGTGGACTACAGCCTGGCGCGGCTGGCGCATTACACCGCGACCGATCCGACGCATTTCCAGAACCATGTGCTGTTCACCAACTATCAGTTCTATGTCGATGAGTTCGAGGCCTATGCCCGCGCCATGCTGGCCGATCCGGCAAGCGGCTATACCGCTTTCGTTGCGACCGGAAACCAGGAGATCACGACGCCGGACGGTATGATCCAGTCGGTCGCGAAGATGCCGCAGATGCCGACCTATCACCTGAAACGGGCGGATGGGCAGGGGATCACGCTGGTCAACATCGGTGTCGGCCCGTCCAACGCCAAGACCGCGACCGACCATATCGCGGTGCTGCGGCCCCATGCCTGGCTGATGGTCGGGCACTGTGCCGGGCTGCGGAACAGCCAGTCGCTGGGCGATTTTGTCCTCGCCCATGCCTATCTGCGCGACGACCATGTGCTGGACGACGACCTGCCGGTCTGGGTGCCGATCCCGGCGCTGGCCGAGATCCAGATTGCGCTGGAAAAGGCGGTGGCCGAGGTTACGCAGCTGGAAGGCTATGAGCTGAAGCGCATCATGCGGACCGGCACTGTGGCGACCATCGACAACCGCAACTGGGAGTTGCGCGACCAGTCCGGCCCGGTGCGTCGCCTGTCGCAGTCCCGCGCCGTGGCGCTGGACATGGAAAGCGCGACCATCGCCGCCAACGGCTTCCGCTTCCGGGTGCCCTATGGCACGCTGTTGTGCGTCAGCGACAAGCCCCTGCATGGCGAGTTGAAGCTCCCCGGCATGGCCAGCGATTTCTACAAGACCCAGGTCAGCCGCCACCTGCAGATCGGCATCCGCGCGATGGAGCGTCTGCGCGAGACGCCGATTGCCCGGCTCCACAGCCGGAAATTGCGCAGCTTCGAGGAAACCGCCTTCCTGTGACGCGGTGAAAATCGCCGGGCCGTTCCGGTTTTCGCCGTTCAGGGGTTGATTTTGGGCCGGAAACTGTGTGTTTGGGCCGTGGCCTCGCTTGGGGATGGGCCGCCTGCCGCTGGTGGGCGCAGTCATGCCGATTACATGCGCAAATAACAACGAAGGATGATCAGATGTCCAAACCGATGACCAAGACCCAGCTCGTCGCCGCCGTGGCCGAAGCCATGGGCAGCGACAAGAAAACCGCTGGTGCCGCTCTGGACGCCGTTGCGTCGGTTGTCGCCCGGGAAGTCGCCGCTGGGGGTGCCGTGACCCTGCCGGGTCTGGGCAAGGTTGCCTGCAAGGCCCGCCCCGAGCGTCAGGTCCGCAACCCCGCCACGGGCGAGACGATGACCAAGCCGGCCGACAAGCAGGTCAAGTTCGCCATCGCCAAGGCGCTGAAGGACGTGGTCAACGGCTGACCCTGTCGCCACGACCGCAGATGTGAGAGGGTCGTCCAAGGGACGGCCCTTTTTCGTTGGGAGGCGACCATGGCCCGCGTCACCGGCATCGGCGGCATCTTCTTTCGCGCCCGCGACCCGCAGGCGCTGGCCGACTGGTATCAGCGCCACCTTGGCATCACCCAGCCCGACACGACGGTCTGGATGCAAGAGGCCGGGCCGACGGTCTTTTCCCCGTTCCGGGCCGACAGCGACTATTTCGCGGCCGACAAGCAATGGATGCTGAACCTGCGCGTCGATGACCTGCCGGGGCTGATCCTGCGCTTGCGGGCCGAGGGGATCGCCGTCGAGACCCGCGCCGACTGGGACGGCGACGGGAGCTACGGCTGGTTTGCCCGCATCCATGATCCCGAAGGCACCTCGATCGAGCTGTGGCAGCCGCCGGCTTGACCTTTCCTGTCGCCAGGGGCACCACCGCGCGATGGACGTTCGCGCGCTTCTTCTGGGCACGGCCTTTGCGGCCATGTGGTCCTCGGCCTTCGCCACGGCGCGGGTGATCGTGGCCCATGCGCCGCCTTTGGCCTCGCTGTCGCTGCGCTTTCTGATCTCGGGCCTGTTGGCAGTGCTGGTCGCCCGCGCGCTGGGGCAAAGCTGGCGGCTGGCCCCGGCGCAGGCACGGGCGGTGATCCTGTTCGGCCTGTGTCAGAACGCGCTGTATCTGGGCCTGAACTTTGTCGCGATGCAGTGGGTCGAGGCGTCGCTGGCCGCGATCATCGCCGCGTCGATGCCGCTGATCGCCGCGACCCTGTCCTGGCTGGTGTTCCGCGAGCGGGTGCCGGCGCTGGGCGTCGCGGGGTTGGTGGCCGGGTTTGTCGGCGTCGGGCTGATCATGGGCACGCGATTGACGTCGGGTGCCGATCCCCTGGGGGTCGCGCTGTGCATCCTGGGCGCGCTGGCGCTGGCGGTGGCGACGCTGACGGTGCGCAATGCCTCGGCCGGGGGGAACCTGCTGATGGTCGTGGGGCTGCAGATGCTGGTCGGCGCGGGGACGCTGGGCCTGGTCTCGGCCGCGACCGAAGTGCTGGAGGTGCGGGTGACACCGGCGTTTCTGGCGGCATTCGCCTATCAGATCCTGGTGCCCGGCCTGGCGGCCACGCTGATCTGGTTCGCGCTGGTGGGCCGGATCGGCAGCACCAGGGCCTCGACCTTCCACTTCCTGAACCCGTTCTTCGGCGTGGCCATCGCGGCCGCCCTTCTGGGCGAGGCGATCCGGCCGCTGGATGCGGTCGGGGTCGCCATCACCATGGGCGGCATCCTGGCGGTGCAGCTGTCGCGCCGACCGCCAGGCTGAAGCCTTACGCCGCGCGCAGGCTTTCCATCCGCCGGGCGTCCTCGGCCCGGATCTTCTGGCTGGCCGGCCGCGCCTTGCAGCGGTCCACCCAGTCGCGGATCAGTGGGTCGTCGGGTGTGCCATCCGGGAACCAGGCATAGGGCCCGTGCAGCAGGATATCCGCCGCGCTGAACTGCGCGCCCATGATCCACGGCCCCTTTTCCAGCGCCGCGTGCAGGCGGGCAACTGCGGTCTTGTGGTCCCGGATCGCCGCCGTCATCCAGGGGTGCGAGACGCCCGCACCCTCCATGATGAAAGCGGGTTCCAGAACGCCCTGATACCAGGCCATCCACATGGCAAAGACGCCCCAGTCGGGCGTGCCCACGGGCGGGGCCATGCCGCTGTCGGGGAACAGGCTGGTCAGGTGCAGGATGATCGCGCCGCGTTCGGTGATGACCTTGCCGTCATGCACCAGCGCGGGAACCTTGCCCTCGGGA
Organism: Tabrizicola aquatica; assembly: GCF_002900975.1. GTDB lineage: Bacteria > Pseudomonadota > Alphaproteobacteria > Rhodobacterales > Rhodobacteraceae > Tabrizicola > Tabrizicola aquatica. The sequence goes on from NZ_PJON01000002.1 coordinate 510,265, forward strand.
TGCGGGTTCGCCGGGTCGCGCCCGCCCGAGCCGTCCATCCGGGGGATGGTCACGACGCGAACGTCGATCCAGTCCTGGATGCCCATCTCCTCGATCAGCGACAGGATCGCGATCGAGCGGCTTTCGGGGGAATGATACAGGGTAAGCATGTCTTTCTCCTTGCATGTCGATGGGGGCAGACTAACCTTCCCCTCCTGCCAGAACCTGTCAGGATCAGATGCCCAAGTCCGACCGCCTGTTCCGTCTGTTGAACGCCTTCCGGCTGCTGCCCCAGCCGGTGACGGCGGCGCGGCTGGCCGAGGAGACGGGGGTGTCGGAGCGCACGCTGTATCGCGACATTCAGGCCCTGCGGGCGGCCGGCGCGCTGATCGATGGCGAGGCCGGGGCTGGCTACACCCTGACCGAGGACCCCGCCCTGCCGCCGCAGATGTTCACCAGGCTGGAGGTCGAGGCGCTGGTGCTGGGTCTGGCCGAGGTCAAGATGGCCGGCGATCCCGCGCTGGCCAAGGCGGCGGCGCAGGCGCAGGCCAAGATCATCGCCACCCTGCCCGACCGGGTGCAGCGCCAGGCGATCCACGCGGTCACCCAGACCTACCGCTTCGAGCGCCGCGCGCCATTGCCGCCGCATATGCAAACCCTGCGCGAGGCCGCGTGGGAAGAGCGGGCGCTGGACCTGGCCTACCGCGACCTGAACGGCCAAGTCACCCAGCGCCGGATCTGGCCGCTGGGCACCGTCTTTCTGGACCGAGAGGTGCAATGCCTGGCCTTCTGCTGCCTGCGGCAGGACTTCCGGCGGTTCAAGGTCCACCAGATGCAGAACTTGCGGCTGACAGCCGAAAGCTTTCGCCCCCGCCGCGTGCCGCTGTTGCGTCAGTTCATCGACCAGCTGCGCGGCGAGCGCGGGCCGGCCTGAGCAGGACCAGCAGGCAATGCAGGCCCCTTGCGCCTTTGCCACAAACCCCTATGTTCCACCTCACCTCGGGGAGCCCTGACCGGCTGAGATGCGCAAGCGAACCCGTCGAACCTGAACCGGATCATACCGGCGGAGGGAAGGTGCATGGGTTCTCCATCCCCGACCATTCCGTCGCACCATGGAGAAAACGATGCAAAAACAACTCCTTGCTGCGGGCCTGTTGACCATCGCCACCCCGGCGCTGGCCGAAACCCCCGTGCTGACTGTGCTGACCTATGACAGCTTTACCTCGGAATGGGGCCCCGGCCCGGCGATCGAGGCGGCGTTCGAGGCAACCTGCGCCTGCGACTTGCAATTCGTGCCGGCTGGCGACGGTGCCGCGCTGCTGGCGCGCATCCAGCTGGAAGGGGCTGCGTCCGAGGCGGATGTCGTGCTTGGCCTGGACACGAGCCTGACCGCCGCCGCGACCGCCACGCAACTTTTCGCGCCGCACGGGAAAACGCCGGCGACGACCCTGCCGGTGGAGTTTGCCGACCCCAACTTCCTGCCCTTCGACTGGGGCTGGTTCGCCTTTGTCCATGACAAGACCAAGCTGGCGGAACCCCCGAAAAGCTTTGAGGCGCTTGCCGCCTCGGACCTGAAGATCGTGATCCAGGACCCCCGGTCGTCGACCCCCGGCCTGGGTCTGCTGATGTGGGTCAAGGCCGCCTATGGCGACCGCGCGCCCGAGATCTGGCAGGGGCTGGCCGACAATATCGTCACCGTCACCCCCGGCTGGTCCGAAGCCTATGGCCTGTTCCTGGAGGGTGAGGCGGACATGGTCCTGTCCTATACCACCAGCCCGGCCTATCACCTGATTGCCGAAAGCGACGACACCAAGGCTGCGGCGCTGTTCGACGAGGGCCATTACATGCAGATCGAGGTGGCTGGAAAGCTGGCCGCGACCGACCAGCCGGCACTTGCGGACCAGTTCCTGGATTTCATGCTGACCGATGCCTTCCAGTCGGTGATTCCGCAAACCAACTGGATGTATCCTGCCGTCACCCCGGCGGGCGGCCTGCCCGAAGGATTTGACGCCTTCCGCCCGGCCAAGTCGCTGTTGCTGACGCCGGACGAAGCTTTGGCTGCCCGCGACGCGGCACTGGCCGAATGGCAAGCTGCGCTGGCGAAATGAGGGGGCTGGCCGCGTGAACCGGGCAGAGCGCCAGACGCGGGGCTTGCCGGCCCGGCTGCTGGCGCTGCTTCTGCTGGCGCTGGTCCTGGCGCCGATGGCGGCGGTCGGCTGGCGCGGGGCGGGGATTGCGCTGGGCCCGGCAGATTGGGCGGTGATCCGGTTCTCGGTCACACAAGCCGTTCTTTCGGCGGGTTTCTCCACGGTGCTTGCCATCCCGGTGGCCCGCGCCCTGGCCCGCAGGCGCTTTGCGGGGCGGGGCGCCCTTGTCACCCTGATGGGCGCGCCTTTTCTGCTGCCCGCCGTCGTCGCCGTCCTGGGACTGCTGGCGGTGTTCGGCCGGTCCGGGGTGCTGAACCAGGGGCTGCTGGCGGTCGGCCTGCCGCCGATCTCGATCTATGGGCTGCACGGCGTCGTGCTGGCGCATGTGTTCCTGAACCTGCCCCTTGCCACGCGGATGATCCTGCAAGGCTGGCTTGCCCTGCCGGCCGAGCGTATCCGCCTGGCCCGCTCGCTGGGTTTCACCCCGAATGAGACGTTCCGCCACCTGGAATGGCCCATGCTGCGCGAGGTGCTGCCGGGCGTGGCACTGGTGATTCTGGTGATCTGCCTGACCAGCTTTGCCGTGGTGCTGACGCTGGGTGGCGGGCCATCGGCGACCACCATCGAGCTGGCGATCTATCAGGCCGTTCGGTTCGAGTTCGACCTGGCCCGCGCCGCCGGGTTGGCGGGGGTGCAGGTGGCGCTTTGCGCGGTGGCGGCGCTGGTGGCCTGGGTGATGGTGCGGCCGGCCGGATTCGGCGCTGGCCTGGACCGTGACCTGGCGCTGGCCCGGCCGGGTGGGTGGCGGTGGGGGCTGGACGGTCTGGCCCTGATCCTGGCGGCTGCGTTCCTGGTTCTTCCGCTGGGGGCTGTCGTCCTGCGCGGGGTGCCGGGGCTGGCGGACCTGCCGGCCTCGGTCCTGCCGGCGGCGGGGCGGTCGGTGCTGGTGGCGCTGGTCTCGGCCGCGCTGGCGACATCGGCGGCGCTGGTGCTGGCCCTGGCGGCGGCCCGGCGGCCCGCGCCGGGGATCGAGGCGGCGGCAACCCTGCCGCTGGCCACCTCGGGGTTGGTGCTGGGAACGGGGCTGTTCCTGTTGATCCAGCCCTTTGCCCCGCCGATGCGGCTGGCCTTGCCAGTGACGATCCTGGTCAACACGGCGCTCTCGCTGCCCTATCTGTACCGCATCCTGCTGCCGCAGACCCGCGCCCTTGCCGCGGATTACGGGCGGCTGGCCGACAGTCTGGCCCTGACAGGCTGGGCGCGGTTGCGCTGGCTGGTCCTGCCGCGTCTGGCCCGGCCGTTGGGTTTTGGCGCGGGGATCGCGGCGGCCCTGTCGATGGGCGACCTTGGCGCAATCGCCTTGTTCGCGGGGGAACGGCAAGCAACCCTGCCGCTTGTCGTCAGCCAGTTGACCGGGGCATACCGGTTGGAGGCGGCGGCCTCGGCCTCGCTTTTGCTGGTGGTGCTGTCCTTTGCCCTGTTCTGGGCCTGTGATGCTTGGGGGCGTCGTGCTGGAGCTTGACCATCTGACTCTGGTGCAGGGCGGCTTCCACCTGACCGCCCACTGGACCGCTGCGGCAGGAGAGCGGATTGCCGTGATGGGGCCATCGGGGTCGGGCAAATCCACGCTGCTGTCGGCCATGGCCGGTTTTCTGGCGCCCCAGGCCGGGGCGATTCGCTGGGCGGGGCAGGATCTTGCGGGGCAGGAGCCCGGCGCGCGGCCGGTGACGATCCTGTTCCAGGACCAGAACCTGTTCCCGCACCTGACCCTGGCGCAGAACCTGAGCCTGGGGCTGCGGCCTGACCTGCGGCTATCGGCCGAGCAGCGCCTTCAGGTTGATCGGGCGCTGGAGCGGGTGGAACTGGCCGGGATGGGCGCGCGGCGGCCGGCGCAGCTGTCGGGTGGGCAGGCCAGCCGGGCCGCACTGGCGCGGGCGCTGCTGCGGGCGCGGCCGATCCTGCTGCTGGACGAACCCTTTGCCGCCCTTGGCCCGGCGCTGCGGCGCGAGATGTTGGCCCTGGTCGACGAGGTTGCAGCCAGCACCGGCGCGCTGGTGATTCTGGTCACGCATGACCCCGACGATGTCCGCACGTTTGCCAGCCGGACCGCCTTTATCGCCGATGGGGTAGTGCAATCCCCGCTGCCGACGGCTGCCCTGCTGGACGACCCGCCGCCCGCCCTGCAGGACTATCTTGGGCGCAAATGAAAAGCCCCGCCACGGGGGCGGGGCTTTCGATTCGTTTGGCAGTCTGCCGATCAGGCGTGCTGCTTCTTGCCCTTGATGCCTGCCCAAAGCCGCTTGTTGGTCAGGTACAGCAGCGTCGACAGGATGATCAGGAAGATCACGCTGACAAAGCCGGCCTGCTTGCGGTCCATCAGCTTGGGCTCGGCCGTCCACATCAGGAAGGCGGACACATCCTCGGCCATGTGATGCACGGTGGCGGGGTGGCCGTCGGCATAGGTCACCTGGTCATCGGACAGCGGCGGGGCCATCGCGATCCAGCCGCCCGGGAAGGCGGTGTTCGCATAGAAGAAGGACCCGAACTCTTCCTTCTCTTCGCCGGTATAGCCGGTGAGGATCGAGTAGATGTATTCCGGTCCGCCCATGCCCTTGAACAGCTGGTTCATCCCCGTGCCGTAAGGCCCGTGGAAGCCAGCGCGGGCCTTGGCCATCATCGACAGGTCCGGTGCGCCGGCGTTGTTGTTGGCCGGGAAGTTGTCGGTCGGCAGGCCCTCACGGTCCTCGCCGGTTTCCTTGTCGGTCACGGTGAACTGCGTCGCATAGGCGCGCACCTGGTCTTCGGGCAGGCCGGGGCCGCCCTCGTCCGACAGGGTGCGCAGCGGGACGTATTTCAGACCGTGGCAGCCCGAGCAGACCTCGGTATAGACCTGAAGGCCGCGCTGCAGCTGGAACTGGTCGAACTTGCCGAACGGACCTTCGTGGGCAAAGTCGATGTCCTCGATATGCCCTTCTTCCCCGGCAGCGAGGGCAAGCCCCGCCGTCAGGACCAGTGCCGAAGCGGCGGTGAGTGCGATTTTCCTGAACATGCTCAGTTCCTTTCTCACTCGGCCGCGACGGTTTTGGTGCCGCCGACGTTCGGCGCGTAGTGCGCGTTGAAGTCTTCCTCGATCGTGGCCGGCTGAGGCAGCGGCTTTTCGATCACGCCCAAGAGCGGCAGGATCACCAGGAAGTAGGCGAACCAGTAGGCCGAGGCGATCAGCGAGATCGTGGCATAGGGCTCGTCCGCCGGCATGGCGCCGCACCACATCAGGACGATGAAGTCGACGACCAGCAGGGCGAACCACCACTTGAACATCGGGCGATAGCGGCCCGACCGCACCGAGGAAGTGTCCAGCCAGGGCGCCAGCGCCATGACCGCGATAGCCCCGAACATCGCCAGAACGCCGAAGAACTTGGCGTCGATGATGCCGAAGGACAGCCACTCGGCCGCGATCACGATCCAGACGTCGGCCGTAAAGGCACGCAGGATCGCGTAGAACGGCAGGAAGTACCATTCCGGGACGATGTGCGCGGGCGTCGAAAGCGGGTTCGCCTCGATATAGTTGTCGGGGTGGCCCAGGTAGTTCGGCATGAAGCCGACGATGGCGAAGAACACCGCCAGGATCACGGCCAGCGCGAACAGGTCCTTGATCACGAAGTAGGGCCAGAACGGCACGGTGTCACGCTCGGCCTCTTCCTTGGAGCCGCGGCGGACTTCAACCCCGGTCGGGTTGTTGTTGCCGGTGGTGTGGAAGGCCCAGATATGCACCGCGACAAGGGCCGCGATGACGAAGGGCAGCAGATAGTGCAGCGAGAAGAAGCGGTTCAGCGTGGCGTTGTCCACCGCCGGGCCGCCCAGCAGCCAGGTCTGGATCGGTTCGCCAATGCCCGGGATCGCGCCGAAGAGGCCGGTGATCACGGTTGCACCCCAGAAGGACATCTGACCCCAGGGCAGAACATAGCCCATGAAGGCGGTGCCCATCATCAGAAGGTAGATCAGCATGCCGATGATCCAGGTGATCTCGCGCGGGGCCTTGTAGGACCCGTAGTAGAGACCACGGAAGATGTGCAGGTAGACCGCGAAGAAGAACAGCGAGGCGCCGTTCATGTGCAGGTAGCGGATGAAGTAGCCGCCGTTCACGTTGCGCATGATATGCTCGATCGACGCGAAGGCGTAGTCGACATGCGGGGTGTAGTGCATCACCAGGATGATGCCGGTGACGATCTGCAACGCAAGGCAGAAGGTCAGGACGATGCCCCAGATCCACATCCAGTTCAGGTTCTTGGGCGTGGGGATCATGATGGTGTCGTACAGCAGCCCCACGATGGGCAGCCGCTTGTGCAGCCAGCGCTGGCCCGAGGTCTTGGGCTCGTAATGGTCGTGCGGAATTCCGGCCATGTCTAAAGATCCTTACCCGAGCTTGATCGTGGTTTCGTCGAAGAAGGCGGCGACGGGAACGTCAAGGTTCCGGGGCGCCGGTCCTTTGCGGATGCGACCCGCCGTATCGTAGTGCGAGCCGTGGCAGGGGCAGAACCAGCCGCCGAACTCACCGGCGCCATCGCCCAGCGGAACGCAGCCCAGGTGCGTGCAGACGCCCATCATCACCAGCCACTCGCCGGCTTCGTCCAGCGTGCGGTTCACGTCCGAGGCATCGGCCCCCGGCTTGTTCGCGTTCTGCGCCTGCGCGTCGATGATCGTCGGATCGGTCAGCTCGGTCGCCCGGGCGGCTTCGATCTCTTCCGCGGTGCGGCGGCGGATGAACACCGGCTTGCCCAGCCATTTCACCGTCAGCTGCGTCCCCTGCTCGACCGCCGAGACGTCGACCAGGATCGAGGCCAGCGCCTGCACGTCGGCCGAAGGGTTCATCTGGTTGACCAGCGGCCAGACGGCGGCACCCGTGGCCACCGCGCCGGCACCAGCCGTTGCGTAGTACAGGAAATCCCGCCGAGTGCCTTGGCCGGTGCCTGCGTGATCGTCTGCGTGGGACACGAGATCTTCTCCCCTTTCAGGCCGGTGATGCCGACCCATATGACGTGAGGGGCAATGGTAACCCATGCCCCGACGAGGGCGTATCTAGCCAAGGCTTTCGCACTCGTCCAGCGGACAAAGGCGCGCAGGCGGCGTATTCTGTGGGCTGCGGGCCTTGTTGTTGCGTGTTGGACGCGGGATCAGGGCGCGGGGTGGGTGGCCACCATCGCGGGCCGGGCCGCAAAGTCGCGCCACCAGGCCGCCAGCGCGGGGTGATCGCGCGCCCAGTCGCGCTCGGCATGGCGCAGGTCCAGGTAGCCCAGCGCGCAGCCCAGGGCGATGTGGCCCATGTCCAGCGGACCGACAAGGTTGCTCATCCAGCGGTCCTCGACCGCGGCCAGGGCGCGGGCGATCTTCTGCCACTGCGCCTCGACCCATTCAGAGGAGCGGCTGGCCTCGGGGCGGACGTGCACCTCGTACCGCATGAGGACCGCGGCCTCGGCGATGCCGTCGCCGGTCGCTTCGATGACAAGGGTGTCCCAAAGATGCGGCGAGGCGGGATAAAGGCCCGCGTGCAGAAGGTCGTCCAGGTAGCGGGTGATGACCCGGCTGTCGTAAAGGGTCGGGCCGTCGGGCCGCTCCAGCGCGGGGATCTTGCCCAGGGGGTTGCGGTCCACCGGCAGCGTGCCGGGGTCCAGCGGGCTGCCCGAGGCGGGGACCAGCGTGACCCGGTCGGTGGCCCCGGCTTCGTGGAGGAGGACCGTCACCTTCCGAACGAAGGGCGACAGGGGGGCGTGGTAGAGCTTCATTCCCCGGTCCCCCGCAAACGCAGGCGGGCGATCAGGCCGGCGTCAATCTCGTAGCTGCGGCCCCGGAAGCGGATCACCCGGCGAGTGCGGGCGGCAAGGTTGGTCTGGCGATCCTCGGCCCGGTCGGCGGGGCGGTGGACGGCCAGCCCCTCATCCATCGCATCCAGCGCGTCCTCGGCCCGCTGGTCGGTGCGGCCGGGGTGGGTGGCCGCGCGGACCCAGCGGGTCACGGCCCAGGTAGTCGTCGCGACCAGGCCGAAGCGGACGGCGAGGGGGATCAGGGGGGCAAGGGGCAGGGGCATGGGAACCTCCGGGCTGCTGGGGGACTGTAGGGCCGGAGGGGGTGGAGTGTAAACTGGCCCGTGATGTGTCCACGGTGGACCGAACGGGGATTTCTTTTGGTTTCAGGTGCTTGAGCGTGGGCAGTAACGGAAAATTAACGGCTGGTCGAGGGCCGCGCGCGACGATTTCGGCGCGCAAGCGGGGCGGGTCTCGGGACATTGGGCGCGGGGGGGTGAACCGCTGGGCCGCTTTCCGCCCCCCGGGGGAGAGAGCAGGCTGACACGAACCGGGGGGCTGGCGGAGGATAGGTGGTCAGGTTTGCCCCGTTACCTGGCACAGGCCGACCTTGGGTGAGGCGGGACCCAGGCTTTGACCGGTGCTGACGCAAACCGGGCAGGCGGGACGCGATAAGTTGGTCATGACCTGACCCGTTCCCGAGGCACAGTTCGCGCTTGAGTTCGGCGGAGCCTGTGCTTGGGGGCGGGGTGGTGGCTGACGGGAGCCAGCGAGGCTTGGGGAAGGAAGGTCGGTTCATGCCTGACCCGTTACCCGGACACGGTCCGCGCTTGCGTGCGGCGAGGTTTGTGTTTGGGGGCCGGGGCGGTGGTGGCTGACGGGAACCGGAGAGGCTGAGAAGGAAGGTTGGTCTGGTCTGACCCTTTCCCAAGGCAAAGTTCGCGCGTGGGTGCAGCGGCGCTTGTGCTTGGGGCCGAGGCGGCTGGGAGAGGAAGGGTGGTTTTTGCCTGACCCGTTTTGCAAGGCACAGTCTGCGCGTGGGTGCGTCATGGCCTTTGCTTTTGGGCCGGGCAGGGGGATGACTTGAGCCGGGTAGGCCGGAAGAGGAAGGGTGGTCCTGGCTTGACCCGGTGCCCAAGGCGCAGTTCGCGCGCGGGTGCAGCGGGGCCTGTGCCTGGAGGCCGGGCGCGGGCTGACCGGGGCCGGGGGGCAGAAACAAGGCAATCCGGCGCGGGCCTGACCAGTTCCAGGTCGAAGTCCGCGTCTTGTTACGGCGAGGCCACGGCTTAGGGCCGGGGCCGCCCGTGGCGCCCGCGCCGCGACCTGGGGCGCGGCCGTCCTGCACAATCTCAACGGGGGCGGGCTCAACGGGGGCGGGTCAGCCAGTCGTTGACCGCGCGGGCCATCGCTTCCGGGCGCCGGCCGCTGGTGTAATAGCTGGTGAAGGGGACAACCTCGGGCGGGTCGCGCAGGTCCAGCTCCATCCGGTAGGTGGTGCCGTCGCCGTCGGTGCTGACCCCGACGCGCGCCTGGTCCAGCCGATCCAGCGCGTGCGTCGCAATGGTCAGGCCCAGGACCGAGCGGCGGGTTCGGGTCACGGTGCCGGTGCTGCGGTCGAAGGTCAGGCGCACCCGCTGCACCATCAGCGCCCCGATCAGGACCGGCACGCCGACACCGACCAGAAGCATCATTGCCCCGCCGAACCCCTCACCCGAGGCAAGGAGCGCCATGCCGCCAAAGGCAAAGACCAGCGCCATGACGATCATCAGGATGCCGATCAGCCAGGGCTGGTCCTCGATCATCAGACTCTGGTCAGTGTCGTGGATGATCTTCATGGCAAGTCCCGCATCAGAGCGGCGATCTCTTGCGCGGTGGCATTGCCCTTGGACAGGGCCTCGGCGGCGCGGGCGCGGACCTCGGCCGGTTTGTTCTGGTTCAGCTTCCAGGTGCCTTCGACCGAGGTCACATGAAAGCGGAAGGGCAGGATCATCCGCATCATCCGTGGCATCGCGCCTTCGGTCATCTTGGCGCTGGTCCAGGGGCGCTTGTCGGTGATTCGGGATTCATGCTCGGCCGACAGGGCATCGACATGGGGGCGCAGGGCGTCCTCGGGCAGCGGTTCCAGCGTGCCGCGCAGGTGGACGGCGACGTAGTTCCAGGTCGGGACATGGTCGGGCACCTGGTCATGCGGGCCGTACCAGTCGGGCGAGATATAGGCGTCAGGCCCCGAGACGGCGAGGAGGGCGGGGGCGGGAAGGCCGGTGCGGGCGATGGGATTCGAGCGGGCCAGATGCAGGTCGGCAAAGCTGGCGTCGGCGTTCAGGAGGAACGGGATATGGGCGGCAAGCGGGCCGTCGGCGCCGTTCACGGAAAGCAGGCCAAAGCCCCGGGCGCGGGCGAAGGCCAGGTTCTTGTCGCGCGGGTCCTGACGGAAGGCGGGATTGGGGTGCATGTGATTCTTTCGGCCGCGTCTGAGTGCAGGTCAAAACCCTTCGCGCGGTTTTGCAAATCTTTTTGAAAGGATTTGGGGACGGGCGAGGCTGCTCCTCGTGCGACGTCGTCTTGTCGTCGCGGGACAGCGAGGCGTGACGCCGTCATCGACGAGCGGCGGCCAAGGAAAAGGCCGCCGAGGTTTCCCTGGGCGGCCCGTTAGTCCATCTGCCGGAAGCGGCTTAGCCCTGGCGGGCCTTGTAGCGCTTCTGCGTCTTGTTGATCACATAGACGCGGCCTTTGCGGCGCACGACCTGGCAATCGCGATGACGCGTCTTCAGCGAGCGGAGCGAGTTTGCAACCTTCATCAGGCTTCTCCTGTCGCGGCGCGTCTGCGCCGATTGAAAACAACGTGCCCCTTGCGGAGCGGTGAATGGTGGGCGGTACTGGGATCGAACCAGTGGCCACTACGATGTCAACGTAGTGCTCTACCGCTGAGCTAACCGCCCACTTTCCCTGTTCGGCCGCCTTGGTCCCCTTCGGTGAAACGAAAAGGACGCGGGGCGATCCGCGTCGGTCGGGGGGTCTATACTGACAAGTGCGGGGGCCTGCAAGGGGTTTTGGCTTTCAGGATAATGGGGCTATATCGAAGGGGAACGGAAGGACAGCCCTTGCCCGAGATTGCCACCCAGACCACCGAGGCCTTCGTGCTGCATCGCCCCGTCCGGGTGGCCGGGCCGGTGATCTTCGCCTCGCCGCATTCGGGGCGGGATTACCCGAAAAGCTTTCTGGCCCAGGCGCTGCTGGATGCGGCGGCGATCCGGTCGTCCGAGGATGCCTTTGTGGACGAGCTGTTCGATTGCGCGCCGGGTCTGGGGGCGCCGCTTCTGGCGGCGCGGGTGCCGCGGGCCTATCTGGACCTGAACCGGGCGGCCGATGAACTGGACCCGGCGGTGATCGAGGGGATCAACCGGGTGCCGCACAATCCCCGGGTTGCGTCGGGCCTGGGGGTGATTCCCCGCGTGGTGGCCGGGGGGCGGGCGATCTATCGCGGCAAGCTGCCCCTGGCCGAGGCGGAAGCGCGGTTGCGGCGGTACTGGCATCCCTATCACCAGGCGCTGGCGGCGCTGGTCGAGGAGACGCGGGCGGTCCATGGTCAGGCGGTGCTGATCGACTGCCACTCGATGCCGCACGAGGCGATCGAGGCGCATACCCGGCCGGGCCACAACCGGCCCGAAGTGGTGCTGGGAGACCGCTATGGCGTGGCGGCGGGGCGCGAGGTGATGGAGCGGATCGAGGCGGCCTTTGCCGGGGCGGGACTGCGGGTGGGGCGGAATGCTCCGTTCGCGGGGGCCTATGTGGCGCAGGCCTATGGCCGGCCGTCGCGCGGGGTGCATGTGGTGCAGGTCGAGATTGATCGGGCGCTGTACATGGACGAGGTGCGGGTCGAGCCGCTGGCGGGGTTCGAGGCGTTCCGCAGCCTGATTGCCGGTGTGGTGGCCGAACTGGTGCGGCCGTCTGGCGTGGCGCTGGCGGCGGAGTGAAGATTTTTCTGCGAAAAATCAGGTGACTTACCGCAGCGCGCGGCCCTTGATGATTGCCTCGGCGCCGAACTTGGCGCGAATCGCGTCGGTGGCGCGTTCGGCGGCGGCGCGGCGGGTGGCGCCGGGGTCCAGGAGGTCCTGGGAGAGGTCGGCCTGATCCTCGGGGGCAAGGTCGGAGATGCCGACACCGATCAGGCGGAAGGGGCCGCTGGTGCCGGCATGGTCGAAGAGGTCGCGCGCGGCGCGGTAGATGCGGTCGGTCAGCTGCGTGGGATCGGTCAGCGCGTGGCGGCGGGTGACCAGCTGGAAATCCTTGCGCTTCAGTTTCAGCGTCACCGTACGCCCCGCCAGCCGCTTGGCCTTGGCGCGGTCGGCGACCTGCTCGGACAGCCGCCAGAGATGGCCGTCGAGAAGGTCGGGATCCGAAGTATCCTCGAAGAAGGTGGTTTCCTTGGAGATCGACTTCGGCCGCTCGTCGCGTTGTACGCGCCGCGTGTCGAGGCCGCGGGCAAGGTGCCAGAGGCGGTCGCCCATGCTGCCAAACCGCGCGCCGAGGTCGGCGCGGTCCCAGCGCAGAAGATCGGCGATGGCGCGGATGCCGGCCTGTTCCAGCGCGGTCTGGGTTGCCTGGCCTACGCCCCAGATGATGCGGACCGGCTTTGGGCGCAGGAAGGCCTCGGTCTCGGCCTTGCCGATCACGGAAAAGCCGCGCGGTTTGTCGAGGTCGGAGGCGATCTTGGCCAGGAACTTGTTGTGCGACAGGCCGATGGAGCCGGTGAGGCCCAGCTCATCCTCCATCCGCTTGGTCAGGCGGGCCAGGAGGACGGCGGGCGCAGCGCCGTGCAGGCGGGCGGTGCCGGTCAGGTCGAGGAAGGCCTCGTCCAGAGACAGGGGTTCGATGGCGGGGGTCAACTCCTCCATCATCGCGCGGATGGCGCGGGAGGCTTCGGTGTAGGCGGCGAAGCGGGGCTTCACCACCACCGCCTCGGGGCAGAGTTTAAGGGCCTGAAACATCGGCATGGCCGAGCGGACGCCCTTGATCCGGGCGATGTAGCAGCAGGTGGAGACGACGCCGCGCTGCCCGCCGCCGACGATGACGGGCTGGTCGCGCAGGCTGGGGTTGTCGCGTTTCTCGACCGAGGCATAGAAGGCGTCGCAGTCCATGTGGGCGATGGAAAGCTGCGTCAGTTCCGTATGGCTGACCATCCGGGGCGAGCGGCAGGCCGGGCAGCGCGGGGCTGCGCTTTCGATCACGGTCAGGCAGTCGCGGCAGAGGCTGGGCATGGCGCAAGGCTAACATGCCGTGCGGGGGCTTGGGGAGATGGGAACCGCGGGGCCTGGATAGGACGCGCACGATGGGCGCAGAAAAATGCCCGCCCCGGCGACCGGGGCGGGCGTCAGTTTCACCGGACGGGCGGTCTTAATCGGCCGCCTTCACCTCGGCATGGCCGTCATCGTCGCCCCGGGTTTTCCACAGCGAGTAGACGATCCCCGCCGCGATGATGCCGATGGTGATGGCCAGCGACAGGTAGGGGTCGAACTTGCCGAAGAAGTAGCTGTAGAAGCCCTTCAACCCGATGAAGATCAGCACCACGGCCAGCGCATATTTCAGGTAGTGGAAGCGGTGCACCAGCGCGGCCAGCGCGAAATACAGCGCGCGCAGGCCCAGGATCGCCATGATGTTCGCCGTGTAGACGATGAAGGTGTCGGTGGTGATCAGGAAGATCGCCGGGACCGAGTCGACGGCGAAGATCAGGTCGGCGACGTTGATCACGATCAGCGCCACCAGCAGCGGCGTGGCGAACAGGACCAGCTTGCCGGTCACCGGATGCGGCTGGCGGACGAAGAACTTTTGTCCGTGCAAGTCCTTGGTCACGTTCATGTATTTCGCCGTCAGCTTGACGACGGGGTTCTTCGACACATCGGTATCGCCTTCGGGAACCACCAGCATCTTGATGCCGGTGAAGGCGAGGAAGGCGGCAAAGACCAGCGTGACCCAGCCATAGTTCGAGATCAGCTCGGCCCCGATCGCGATCATGATGCCGCGCAGGATGATGACACCGATGATGCCCCAGACCAGCGCGCGATACTGGTATTTCCGCGGAATCGCGAAGTAGCCGAAGATCAGCGAGATGACGAAGACGTTGTCGATCGAGAGAACCTTCTCGATGATGTAGCCTTGGAAATAGCTGGCGACCGGGTTGGTGCCGTCGCTTGTCACAATCGTGCCGTTCGACCAGGCCCACCAGATGTAACCACCAAACAAAATCGCGATGAAAATGTAGAAAGCGGACAGCTTCAGGCTTTCGGCGACGCCAAGCTCGTGGTCGTCCCTGTGCAGGACGCCCAGGTCGAAGATCATCAGCGTGATGACGATCGCCAGGAACAGAAGCCAAAGCCAAAGCGGCTTGGCCAGGAACGTCAGGAAGAGGAATTCCATCCCCGTTTACCTCTCATGATGCGTCGAGAGGTCAGCCTTTTCAGGGGCAGAGTGCCGGGCATGACATCGAGCGCGATTTCTCGATGCGGTCCGACATCACGACAGGCGTCGTCAGAGGGGCCCGGCCCGCAGGGGCATTAAGTGGGCCAGGGGTGCGACAATTCAACCCCTCGCGCGCCGGTTTTTTCACGGAACCGTGACCAACGGGCGCGGGTCGGCCGATTTCCCCGGCCGTAAGGGCTTGTCGCCCGGGCGGCGCGGCCTGTATGCCGGTCGCCAAGCGAGGATATGCGCATGAGCCTGAACACTTTCGGTCACCTTTTCCGCGTCACCACCTGGGGCGAAAGCCACGGGCCGGCCATCGGCTGCACGGTGGATGGCTGCCCGCCCGGCGTCAGCCTGAGCGAGGCGGACCTCCAGCCCTGGCTGGACAAGCGGAAGCCCGGGCAGAACAAGTTCACCACCCAGCGGAAAGAGCCGGACGAGGTGCGCATCCTGTCGGGCGTGTTCGAGGGCAGGACCACGGGCACACCGATCCAGTTGATGATCGAGAATACCGACCAGCGGTCCAAGGACTATGGCGAGATCGCCAGCGCGTTCCGGCCGGGTCATGCCGACATCACCTATCACCAGAAATACGGGCTGCGGGACTATCGCGGGGGTGGTCGGTCCAGTGCGCGCGAGACCGCGTCGCGGGTCGCGGCGGGCGGCGTGGCGCGGGCGGCCCTGGCGGCGCTGGTGCCGGGGCTGCGGATCACCGGCTATATGGTGCAGATGGGGGTGAAGGGGATTGATCGGGCGCGGTTCGATGCGGCCGAGATCGAACGCAATCCGTTCTGGGTGCCGGATGCCGTGGCTGCGGTCGAGTGGGCCGAGTATCTGGACGCGCTGCGGTTGTCCCACAACTCGGTCGGGGCGGTGATCGAGGTGGTGGCCGAGGGGGTTCCGGCCGGTCTGGGCGCGCCGCTGTATGGCAAGCTGGACAGCGACCTTGCGGCGGCGATGATGTCGATCAATGCCGTGAAGGGGGTCGAGATCGGTGAGGGCATGGCCTCGGCCAGCCTGACCGGGGTCGAGAATGCGGACGAGATCCGCATGGGGCCGGAGGGGCCGGAGTATCTGTCGAACCATGCGGGGGGGATTCTGGGCGGGATTTCCACGGGCCAGCCGGTGGTCTGCCGGTTTGCGGTGAAGCCGACGTCGTCGATCCTGACGCCCCGGCAGACGGTGACCCAAGCGGGGACCGAGGTGGACCTGGTGACCAAGGGCCGGCACGACCCCTGCGTCGGCATCCGCGCGGTGCCGGTGGGCGAGGCGATGATGGCCTGCGTGATCCTGGACCATCTCCTGCTGGACCGTGGCCAGACCGGCGGGGTGCGTGGGCTGATCGGCTGATGGTTCGCTGGGGCAAGGTTGAGGTTCCGGAGCTGGAGCAGATCCCGCTGGTTCCCGGAACCAAGGCTCCGGTTTCGGGGCACGGCTTGCTTGCCTTCGGCACCACCCTTCACCGCCCGACCGGTCTGCGCCTGACCGCCTATCAAAGCGATTATAACGATCGCGGACGGTGGCAGGAATTCTACCTGACCCCGCCACCCGGCGAGGACTGGCGGGTTGAGGTCATTGTCAGCACCCCGGTCTCGCTAAGGTCGCGCATCATCGACCACTTTGGGCTAACCGTGGGAGAGGTCTTGCCGCGCCAGACCGAACGCGATCTGGCGCGCCAGTTGTTGCGGAGCGAAGGCGAGACGCATGAATGCGCGACGGCGATGCCTGCTTATGGCGATCCCCCGGCGCGGTGGACCGCCGAACGGCGGGATGCAGCGGTGCTGATGCTGTTCTGGGCCATGGAATGTTACCTGGGCGACCGCTTTCACGGCGATCCCGCCGGGCCATTTCCATCGACGCTTATCTTTGCGCCGACGGGCGTGCCGGAAGAGCTGCACGGCACATTCCGCCATCCGGTGTGGCGGCCCGGTCAGTAACCGCTCGACGCGCCGTCGCCGGCCTGCCCCGTCAACTTGCGGAACCCGGCCACGGCCGCTGCGGCACCCGCAGCCAGAAAACGCGAGTCGCCGCCGACAGTCGTCATCCTGAAGCCCCAGCCGATGGCGCGCTGGGCATAGTCGGGCGTGCCGCAATGCAGGGCGGCGATGATCCCGCGCGCGGTGCAGGCCTCGGCGATGCGGCGGATGGCGGCGATCATCTCGGGCTCTTGCCGGTCCATGCCGAAGGGCAGGTTGCCCTGGCTGACCGACTGGGTCAGGTCCGCCGGGCCGACATAGATCCCGTCAAGGCCCGGCGTGGCGACGATGGCGTCCAGGTTCGCCAGCGCCTCGGCGGTTTCGATCATGGCGAAGGCCAGGAGGCGGGTGTTGGCCTGGGTGGCATAGTCCGGTCCATGGGCAAAGACCGCGCGCGTCGGGCCGAAGCTGCGCACGCCCTGCGGCGGATAGCGCATGTAGCTGACGAAACGGGCCGCGTCCTCGGCCGTGTTGACCATGGGGCAGACCACCCCATCCGCCCCGGCATCCAGCGCCTTCATCACATGGGCGGGGTCAAGCCACGGCACGCGGGCCAGCAGCGTCGCCCCGCTGGCGCGCATGGCTTGCAGCATCGGCAACAGGTCCGTGTAATCCAGCGCGCCGTGCTGCATGTCCACGGTCAGGCTGTCAAAGCCTTGGGCGGCCATGATCTCGGCCACGAAGGGGTTCCCGATGGAACACCAGCCGTTCAGCGTGGGCTGGCCCTGGTCCCAAAGGCTGCGAAGGCGGGTCATGCGGTCACTCCGGCTGGAAGGCGGCGGCGAGGGGGGCGGGCAGGGCGAATTCGGCCAGCACCCGGGCGCGACCCGGGGCGGACATCTTGCGGGCGGTCTTGCGGACGATGTCCTGCACCGCGTCAGGGTCGTGCTTCGCCGCGAAATCGGCGAAATACCAGCGCAGGAACACCAGGCAGATCACATCCTCCAGCGCCTGCACCTCGGCGTCGCGCTTCAGCCCCTCTTTCCGCAGAAGGACGCCGACGCGGGCACAGTCGTCGGGCCCATAGCCCGCGTGTTCCATGATGTCGGCCACCCGTTCGGCATGGCGGCGGGCCTGTTCGCGGCGCCAGGCAAGGTAGCCCTCTTTCCCTTCGGGATAGTCCGAGCGCGGCAGGCGCCAGCGTTCGACATGCTGGCCGCGCGCGGCGATTTGCAGGACTTCGGAGGCATCGGCGACGACGCGGGCCAGTTCCTGCGACATGCGAAGCCCGTATTCCAGCGCCTGTCCCTTGGGGTCGGCGGCGTTTGCCTCGTCGATCGCGGCCAAGGCCTGTTTCAGATCGCCTGCCATCCTGCGCCCCCTCTTGTTCCGGGACCAAGTCTTGCACCATCGGGGGCGCAGCGGAAAGGGGGGAGGGGCAGGCGGAAGAATGGTGCCGGTGAAGGGACTCGAACCCCCGACCCCATCATTACGAATGACGTGCTCTACCAGCTGAGCTACACCGGCATTCTTCCGTGGCGCGGCTCTTAGCATCCGGGGCGGGGACTGTGTAGCCCCAATTTGCAGCCGTCAGGTGGCGCGGCGCGCAATCTCGTCCAGGGGCGGCTGCGGTTCGGGCGGTTCGGGGGGCGGAAGGGCCTCGGGTTCCGGGGCGGGGCGCGGTTCGATCAGGGGCAGAAGCTCGGCCAGCGCCGGAGAGGTGGCCGCCGTCGCCGGAGGTTCGCGCCAGGAGAGCGTGTCGAAGCTGCCGCAGTTGTCGCAGACCGGCTGCCAGCCGTCATGGATCGCGTGGCACTTGTCGCAGACCCATTGCGGACCGCGCGGGGCGGCGATGGCCTTGGCGACCAGATCGCGGACCACGCTGTCCTCGGCGCCCTCACCACGGCTGATCGCTGCCAGAATGGCCAGCGACCGCTGGGTCGGGTGGCGGGTCGGCACATCGTCCAGCGCGCGGCGGGCGGCGGGGAAATCCTCGGCCGCGACCAGAAGCTCGGCCAGGAGCATCTTGGTCTCGTCATGGTCAGGCTGGACGGTGGTCAGGGTGCGGAAGCGTTTCAGGCGGGCCTGCGCGTCCTCATCCGGGACGATCTCGGCGAAGGCGGCGGCGAGGTCGGGGTGGGGCAGCACCTCCCACGCCTTTTTCAGGACGCGGGTGGCATGCTTGGCGTCGCCCTTGGCGATATAGCCGCGCGCGGCCATGGCGGCGGCGGGGATCAGGTCGGGGGATAGGCGGTTCGCCTCGATCGCGGCTTCGCGCGCTTCGATGCTGGCGTCCTCGTCCATCACGGTGCGGGCCTGTTGCAGAGCGAGGACGGCATCGCGGCGGCGGTAGACATCCTTGGGCAGAGCGCCGGCCTTGAGCTTGGCGCCAAGGGTTTGCCGCGCGCCGGACCAGTCGCCCGCGTCGGATTGCAGTTTCAGCAGGATGTCCTGAGTTTCGGCATGGCGCGGGCGCAGTTGGAACGCCTTTTCCGCCAGTTTCAGCGCCACTTCGCGGTCGCCTTCGGCCAGCTTCTTCTGCATCAGGCCGCGAATGCCGACAAAGCGGGTGGCGTCGTCCTTGAGAAGGGTCTTGTACGCCTCGGTCGCCTGCTTGCGGTCGCCCGACGCCTCGGCCGCCTGGGCGATGAGGAGGGTGGTGATCTCGGGCTTGTGCAGCAGGCGTTCGGCGGTCTGGGCGCGGGAGAGGGCCTGGCGCGGCTCGCCGGAAGCAAGGGCAAGCATCGCCTCGGACAGGGCGCGATAGCCTTTGCGTTCGCGGTTGCGGTCGAAATAGCGCGAGATGGCGGTCTCATCGCCGTTCAGGAAGCGGATGATTGCGCCCAGAAGGCCGAGGACCTTGAGGGTCAGCCAGACGGCAAGCAACAGGACGATGCCCAGGACGACGGCCTGGACCGGGCCGATGGTGAACTCCCATCCGGCGACCGTGATGCGCATGGCGCCGCCGGTTTCGGCAAGCATCCCGGCACCCAGGGCCAGGGCGGCGACGGCGGCGACGAAGAGGACGACCTTGGTCAGCGACCACAGCATCAGTTGCCCTCCAGCGCGGCGGTGACGGCAAGGCGGGCCTGGGCCCGGGCGATCCAGTCGGCGAAGGGGGCGCGGATCGGGTCTTGCAGGGCCTGAACCTCGGCCAGGGCGTCGGCAAGGCGGCCTTCCGACAAGGCGAATTCGGCGCGCGAGAGGATGGCGTCGGGGTCGGTGCCTTCGCGCGGGGTCAGGGAGCGCGCGCCGGTCTGGGCGGCGAAGAAGTCGGTCAGTCGTGCGCCCCAGCCGTCCTCGGTCGCGCTGGCGCGGGCCAGTTGCAGGGCCTGCCGGGCGGCTTCGGGGAAGTCGGATTGCAGGGATTCCAGCGTGGGCACGCCGGCGGCATGGGGGGCGAGTGTGGCGGTCAGGTCGGGATCATCCAGCGCGTCGAGTTCGGCCTGGAAGCCAGCGCCGGTGGCCACGGCATCGCGAAGGCGGTCCAGGCCGGCGGCGCGGGTCGCTTCGGCGGCGGCAGCGGCGGCTTCCTCGGCGCGGCGGGTGGCTGCTGCCTCGGCCTCGGCCAGGCGGGCAAGGGCGGCGTCAACCTCGGCCTGGTCGGCGGCGGGGGGCTGGGCGGCGAGGCGCTGTTCCAGGTCCGCAAGCCGCGAGGCGAGGGCGGCGGTGGAGGCGGTGCCGTCCTGGGGCAGCGTCTCGATCGCGGCGAGGCGGTCGTCCAGGGCGTCCAGCCGGGCGGTGTCGGGCTGCGCGGCCGGGGTGGATTCCAGCGTGGCCAGGCGGGTGGAGAGGGCGTCCAGATCGCCGCGCAGGGTGGCAAGGGCGGCGGCCTGGTCCTGGTCGGCCTGGGCCAGGGGGGCAAGGTCCACCACGGGGGCGGGGGATGCGAGGTTCAGAAGGTTGTAATGCGATACGGCAAAGCCACCGGCAGCGGCAAGGGCACCACCCAGAAGCGGGCCGAAGATGCCAAGGCCACGGCGGCGGGGCGGGGTTGGCGGTCGTGGCGGGACGGAGGGTGGCACGATCTCGGCCGCCAGCGCATCGGTGGGCAGGGGGGCGGAGCCATCAGGGCTGGCGGGCGGCGCGTCCGGGGCTGGTTCAGGGGGCAGGGCGTCCGAGGCCAGCCCGTCCTGCGCAGCGGCGGAACCGGGCGCGGGGCTTTCGGGGATCTCGACCTGGGTCTCGGTCAAGGGGTCCTTGCGTCTTGCCATGGCTTTGGCCCTTTCACCGTTCTTCTTCCACCTAAGCACTCACCGCCCGGGCGTTCAAGGCGGGGGGGCTGTGGCAATCAGGTTGCCCACCGCTTCCAGCATCGCATCGGCGTCCGGTCGCCGGGCCACGGTTGCCGCGCCCTGCGGCCAGACCTGAGCCGTCGCCGCGCTGATCGCGACGATGCGCAGGTCGGCCAGCGTCGGGCTTGGCAGTGCGGCCAGCAGCAAATCCGCGCTGCGGGGCGAGAAAAGCGGCACGATCACAACGCCGGGCCGTCGGAGGAGTTCCGCCGCCTGGGGCGACAGGGGCTGCGGCGACTGGCGGTAGACGATGGCGGACTGGGTCGGATGGCCGGCACGGGTCAACCGCTGTGCCACGTCGCCGCGCTGGTCCTCGCCGCGCAGGTGAAGAAGCGGGCCGGACGGCGGATCTGCCAGGATTGCGGCGATTAGGGATTCGGCATCGCCATCGGCGGCGCGGGTCTGAAAGCCTGCGGCTTGCGCCTCGCGCGCGGTGCGGGCGCCGACGCACCAGGCCAGGCGGGGCAGTCGGGCGCGCCAGGGCAAGGACGCCCTGACACCGTGCAGCGAAGTGAAGATGACCGCCGCAAAGGGGCCGGGGGGGGGCAGGTCGGGGGACAGATAGTCTGGCCGCATCAGGGGCGACAGGACGGGCCGCAGGCTGTCGCCGAAGCGGTCGTGCAGGGCGGTGGCAAAGGCGCGCGACTGGTCGTCGGGCCGCGTCAGCAGCACGGGCACCGGGTCTGGACTGGATTGTGTGGCCATGCCCAAGGTGTTACCTGCCATCCACCCCTGAAGCAACGGCGGCCATGGACCGGACCCTGACCCTCCTCGGTATCGAATCAAGCTGCGACGACACCGCGGCGGCGGTCGTGCGCGCCGGTGGGGGGGCCAAGATCCTGTCGTCGGTCGTGCTGGGACAGACGGCGTTGCATGCGGATTTCGGCGGCGTGGTCCCAGAGATTGCTGCCCGCGCCCATGCCGAGCGGCTGGACGGTGTGGTGGAAGAGGCGCTGGCGCAGGCCGGTCTTGGGTTGGCCGAGGTTGACGGGATCGCCGTGACTGCGGGGCCGGGGCTGATCGGCGGGGTTCTGTCGGGCGTGATGCTGGCACGGGGGCTGGCGGCGGCGACGGGCAAGCCCCTGGTCGCGGTGAACCACCTTGCGGGCCATGCGCTGACGCCCCGGCTGACCGACGGGATCGCCTTTCCCTACCTGATGCTGCTGGTGTCGGGCGGGCATTGCCAGTTCCTGGCGGTCGAGGGGGTGGACCGGTTCCGGCGTCTGGGCGGCACCATCGACGATGCCCCGGGCGAGGCGTTCGACAAGACGGCCAAGCTGCTGGCCCTGCCCCAGCCCGGCGGCCCGGCGGTCGAGGCCGAGGCGGCGTTGGGCGATGCGAAACGCTTTGCCTTTCCGCGTCCGCTCTTGGACCGCGAGGGCTGCGACATGTCCTTTTCGGGGCTGAAAACCGCGCTCTTGCGGGCCCGGGATGCACTGGTGGCGGAAAAGGGCGGGATCACCGTGCAGGACCGCCGCGACCTGTGCGCCGGGTTCCAGGCGGCGGTGGCGGATGTGCTGGCGATCAAGACCGCCCGCGCGCTGGAGTTGTGCGGGATGCGGCCCACGGCGCTGTGCGTGGCGGGGGGCGTGGCGGCGAACCAGATGATCCGCGCGCGGCTGGTTGCGGTGGCCGAGCGTGCCGGGGTGCCGTTCCTGGCGCCGCCGTTGCGGCTTTGCACCGACAATGCGGCGATGATCGCCTGGGCGGGGATCGAGCGGCTGCGGGCGGGGTTGGAGACGCCTCCCGATTTTGCCGCCCGGCCGCGCTGGCCGCTGGACGACCGGGCGCCGGCGCTGCTGGGATCGGGGAAGAAGGGGGCCAAGGCGTGATCGGGATCGTCGGAGCGGGCGCGTTCGGCACGGCGCTGGCGGTGGCGCTGGCCAGGGGCGGGCGCGAGGTCCGGCTTTGGGCGCGAGATCCGGCGCAGGTGCGCGCGATGCAGGACACGCGCCGGAACGAGGCCGCGCTGCCGGGGGTGGATTTGCCGGGGGCCGTGTCGGTCCACCAGGAGATTGCCGAGGTGGTCGGCGGTCAGGCGCTGCTGCTGGCGGTGCCGATGCAGGCTTTGGGTGCGCTCTTGGACCAATGGCCGCAGATCGACGCGCGCCAGCCGCTGGTCGCCTGCTGCAAGGGCGTGGACCTGACGACGCTGCGCGGGCCGGTGGCGGTGATCGAGGGCCGTCGGTCAGGCGCGCAGGCGGCGATCCTGACCGGGCCAAGCTTTGCCGCCGATATCGCCAAGGGCTTGCCCACCGCGCTGACCTTGGCAGCGACGGATGGGGCAGCGACGGATGGGGTGGCGTTGCAAGAGTTGCTCTCGACCCCGACGCTGCGGCTGTACCGGACCGGGGATGTCATCGGGGCGGAACTGGGGGGCGCGCTGAAGAACGTGGTGGCGATTGCCGCCGGCACGGTGATCGGCGCTGGGCTGGGCGACAGCGCCCGGGCGGCGCTGATGACGCGCGGCTATGCCGAGATGGTGCGGCTGGCCACCGCGCTGGGCGCGCGGGCCGAGACCTTGGCGGGCCTGTCGGGCTTTGGCGATCTGGTGCTGACCTGCACCTCGTCCCAGTCGCGGAACTTTCGCTTCGGTCACGCGCTGGGGCGGGCCGAGGGTTTTGATCCCCGCGTCACGGTCGAGGGCGTGGCCACCGCCCGCGCCGTGGTGGCGCTGGCGCAGGGCCTTGGGATCGACATGCCGGTGACCGCGATGGTCGATGCCCTTGCCAGCGGCCGGACCTCTTTGAAAGATGCCATCGGCCAGCTGATGAGCCGGCCCCTGAAACAGGAATGACCATGCGCTACGCCCTGATCTGTCTGGACAAACCCAACGCCCTGCAAACCCGCGTGGAAAACCGCGCCGCGCATCTGGAGTATATCCAGGCGACCGGCGTGGTCGAGCAGGCCGGCCCCTTCATCGACGCGGCGGGGCAGATGTGCGGCAGCCTTTTGATCCTGGGCGTCGGGTCCAAGGCCGAGGCCGAGGCCTGGGCGGCGAATGACCCCTATGCCAAGGCGGGGCTGTTCCAGTCGGTGATGATCCAGGAATGGAAGCGGGTGATCGGATGAGCTTCTGGTTGTTCAAGTCCGAGCCGGACGTCTGGGGCTGGGACCACCAGGTTGCCAAGGGCGACGAGGGCGAAGAGTGGCATGGCGTGCGCAACTATCAGGCGCGCAACAACATGCGGGCGATGCAGATTGGCGACCGGGGGTTCTTCTACCACTCGAACATCGGGAAAGAGATCGTCGGCATTGTGGAGGTCTGCCGCGAAAGCAGCCCCGACAGCACGACCGATGACCCGCGCTGGGACTGCGTCTGGATCAAGGCGGTAAAGCCCCTGAAACGGGCGATCAGCCTGGAAGAGGCCAAGGTGACCCCCGGGCTGGAGAAGATGGTGCTGGTGAACAACACCCGCCTTTCGGTCCAGCCGGTCAGCGCCGAGGAATGGGAGATCATCTGCCGGCTGGGCGAGGTAGAGCCCTAGGGCCTAGCCGCGAATCGGCGGGGTGATCTCGCCCGGGGGTGGGTTGATCGGGTCTTGCGCCGGGATCGGGCGGGGGTCTGGCATTGGGTCGGGAAAGCTGTCCGGCGGCGGATCGTCGCCGGGGACTGGCAGGTCGGGGCCGGGATCGGGCAGGTCCGGGTTCGGGGTGCCGGGCTGCGAGCCGGGTTGGATGTCGGGTTGATCGCCCGGGTCTTGGCGTCCCATCGGATGCTCCTGTCGCTGGGGTGAGGGGGGAACAACCGGCGCGGGCGCCGGTTGTTCCCGCCTTGCGGTCCTAGTCGTGGTGTTCCGGCAGGTCCTTCAACTGGTCCTTGGTCCAGGCGGTGACGCCATGCACCTGCCCGGACTGGTCGCGCATCATGTCGAGTTGGTCGAGCGCCAGTTGCACCCGTTTCGAGCCGATCCCCAGGAAACCGCCCACGTCGATCACCACCCGCATCGAAGCGGCGCTGTGGTGGACGTGGTCGATCGTACCCAGCTTGTTGTCGTCGTGGTCATAGACCGGCGCGCCGACCAGGATCTCGTCGGTCAGCTCGGCCGGGGTCAGCGGGACGTGGCTTGAGTGGTCCATTCTGTCCTCCTTTTTCAGCTTGGGAAACGCGGGCGGGACCGCGCCGGTTCCGGGGTCGGGCCGGGAACAACGGCGGCCAAGCGGAAGTTGACCGACACCGTTGATCCCCGCCGCAAGGGACCCCCGCCGATGAAACCGCAGCCCAGCCTTCCCCGCCTTTTGCGCTTTATGCTGAAGCACTTTGGCAATGGCGCGGTGTTGGGGCTGGTCCTGGGTGAGGGCCTGCTGTGGTGGGATGTGCTGGGCCTGCGCCAACTGGTCGTGCTGGCCGAGGCTGGCGCGTTCCTGACGGCGGCGTTCTTCGCCTATGCGGCGATGCTGTTCGGCACCGTCGCGATGTGCGTCGCTGTGATGAACCTGGGCGAGAGGGACTAGTCCTTCTTCTCGGGCAGGTTCTTGCGCTTGGTCGCGGCGAGATCCTCAAGCTCTTTTTCGGACATGCTGTCGACCATCTGGCGCGAGGCGCCTTTCAGGTCCTGCTTCTCGGCTTCGCCGCGTTTGGCGGCAAGGGCAGCGCCGGCGGCCTTTTGCTGGGCTTTGGACTTGGCGGGCATGTGGGTTCCTTTCGGATTAGTGGGTCGGGTCAGTGGGCGGCGGTGGCGGCGGGGTCGCGCAGCTGGGGCAGGACGCGGGCGCCGAAGGTGTCGATGAACGCCTCCTGGTTGCGGGTGACGCAATGCAGGTGGACCGTGTCGGCCAGGGCGGCCAGGGCGGCGATCCGGTCGCGGTGCCAGCCCAGGTCGGACGAGATGTCGATGCGTTTGCGCAGCGCCTGGGGCGTGACCAGTTGGGCGACCTGGTCGAAATCCGCGGGACGGCGCAGGTCCCAGGCGACCTCGCCGCCGACGATGGCGGGGGCCCATTGGTCCATCGCGCCGGCCAGCGCGGCGTCATCGGTTTCGTCCCAGGCCAATGCGTGCTGGATGTGGATTGGCTTGCCCTCACCCCCCGCGTTGCGGAAGGCGGTGACGACGCGGGCGACGGAGTCGAAGTCGCCGCCCACTGTCAGCAGGCCATCGGCCCAGCCCGCCACCAGCGCCGCCGTTTCCGGCGAGACCGCCGCGCCGAACAGCGGCACGGGGGTTGCGGGGCGCGAGTAGAGCCGGGCCTCGACCAGGGTGATGCGGCCGCGGTGGGTGACGGTTTCCCCGGCCAGAAGCGCGCGGATCAGCAGGGCACATTCCTGCAGCCGGGCGTTGCGTTCGGCCTTTTCGGGCCAGTGCTGGCCCAGGATCGCCTCGTTGATCGCCTCGCCGCTGCCAAGGGCCAGCCAGACGCGGCCGGGGAACATCTCGCCCAGGGTGGCGGCGGCCTGGGCGATGATCGCGGGGTGGTAGCGATAGCCGGGGGCCGAGATCAGGCCGATGGGAAAGCGCGTTGCTTGCAGGGCGGCCCCGATCCAGGACCAGGCAAAGCCGGACTGGCCTTGCCGCTCGCTCCACGGGTGGAAGTGGTCCGAGGATTTGGCGGCGGCAAAGCCTGCGGCCTCGGCCTGCTGCACCAGCCGGAGCAGATGCGACGGCGCGAACTGTTCATGCGAGGCGTGAAAGCCGATCCGGCTCATGCCTTGGGGTCCTTGGCCTTGGTGGTATCGGCAGGGGGAACGACCTTGGCGGGGTTTGCCACGTTGAACTCCTCGGGCCGATGGGGCGAGCCTTCGTGGTCGTCCTGGGCATTCTGGCGGTCCAAGGGCGGGGTGCGCTTTTCGGCGGCTGGCTTGGGTTCGTTGGGCATGGGCGCGGTCCTGATCGTTGCGCCGGGTCAACCGGAAGGCGCGCGGAAAGGTTCCCGCGGGAACATCGCGGCGGCGGGATGGTTGGGGTGTTGTGGCGGGGAGTGTCCGTCGCCGGAACCCGGAGGTTGCCATGAACGGTATCATCTATCTTGTCGGCCTGGTGGTCGTGGTCCTGGCCGTGCTGTCGTTCTTCGGCCTGAGCTGACTAGGGGAACGGCCGGCTAAGCCCCCGCGCGCCGGCCAGACCAAAGCGCCAGGGCAGGTCAGCGGCGCGGGTGATGCCGATGCGGGGGCCGGTCAGCAGGTCTGGTTCCTGACCGGCTGGTGTCAGGTGGAACTCGCCCCCGTCGAAGGGCTTGCCGCTGTCCAGCAGCGAAAGGCCAAGCGCCTGGCCGATCCGGCCGGGGCCGGCCGCAAGGAGCGGGCTGGTTTCCGGCAATCCGCGCCGCAGGGCCATGGTGGGGGTGCCAATCTCGGGGCACAGGGCGCGGATCAGGACAGCCTCGCCAGGGCGGCCGACGACGTTCAGGCACAGGTGCAGGCCGTAGGACAGGTAGACGTAGACCGTGCCGGGCGGGCCGAACATGGCGGCGTTGCGGGCGGTCCGGCCGCGAAAGCTGTGCGAGGCAGGGTCGTCGCGGCCATAGGCCTCGGTTTCCAGGATGGTGCCGCCGGTTCCGCGCACCACCAGGCGGGCGCCGACCAGGGCGCGGGCTAGGTCGGTGATGTCACGGTCGAAGGTCATGGAACTGTGGGTGGCGTGGTGGGTTGGGATGCAAAGGAACAGGGAGGCGGGCGATGAATACGGACACCGGACATATGGGGCAGGGCGCGTTGGAAGGGCGGCTGCTGGCGCATCGTCGCCTGCTGGCGCTGATCCTGCAATCGCTGCCCGACCCCCGGCGCGAGGCGCTGCACGACTGGCTGGTCGGCCGCTCTATCCTGCATGACGGGCAAGAGGACCCCGGCGCCGTCCCGACCGAGGCCAATGCGATCGCTCTGGCCGTGGCGGACGAATACCGGCTGCTGGCGGACATGCTGGGAAACAGCGGTCCGGTCAGTTGAACAGGTGATGCGCCCGGGCGGCCAGGGCCTTTTCCATCAACTGGTGCAGCCAGCCCGCCAGCGAGGTCACGCCAGAGAGGTCGGTTTCTTCCTGCAGGGCCAGAAGTAGCGTCGCCTCGACCAGGCGGTCGGCGGCCAGCGGGTCCGAGACCATGAGGCGGGCGGAAACGCGCAAACGGGGTAGCACCTCGTCCACCGTGGTGTCGTAGCGGTCCAGCGTCATCTCGGCCATGTCCACCGCCTCCAGCGCGGAGCAGGGTTTGCCCAGGCGGGGAACCTCGGCAAAGCGGGCGGGGATCTGGGCCATGTCGATGCCCGAGTAAAAGACAAACGGCACGCGGGCGCGCATCAGGTTGTCGGCCAGCCGAAACACCTGTTGTCCACGCAGGTTGACGTCCAGAACGGCCAGATCGGCGCCGAAGGCATGACATTCGGCCGCTTCCAGGGTTGGGAAGGGGCCAAGGATGTCGGCTTTGGCGCTGCGGAAATGGTCTGCGAGCATCCAGGCGCTGAGGTGATCGTCTTCAGCGATCAGAATTCGTTTGCCGACCAGTTGCCGCATGTGACCTGCCCATTCCTGACGGTGCCAGACACCCTGGCTAACGGTGCCCGGAGTGGCCGGGCCTTGTGTGCAAATATGTGGATGAAATGTGAGTCCCCGCAACCCATTGGCGGAAAAACTGCCGATTTCTTGGGATTTCGGCAGAAGTTGGCCGATTGCCGGGCGTCAGCGCAGACCGTCCTGCGCGCAAGGTGCCGCGAAATTCGGCATCGGGAACAATAGACCGCCGGCCCGGGTTTGAACAGACTCACCCCGTTGCCAGGAGTCGACATGCCCAAGCCCCCCACCCCCACCGATGCGCCCTCCACGCTCCACGATCTGACCGTCCAGCGCGGTGCGGGGGGCGAGTTGCACCAGCGCGCCGAGGCTGGACAGCCGGTGCTGACCACCGCCCAGGGCGGGCCGGTGGCGGACGACCAGAACCAGCTGAAGGTGGGCGCGCGCGGCCCGGTGCTGATGGAGGACTTTCATTTTCGCGAGAAGCTGTTCCATTTCGACCACGAGCGCATCCCCGAGCGCGTGGTCCACGCCCGCGGCTATGGCGCACACGGCTATTTCGAGACCTACGAGTCGCTGGCCCAGTACACCCGCGCCGACATCTTTCAGCGGGCAGGCGAGGTCACACCGGCCTTCGTGCGCTTTTCCACCGTGGCGGGGTCCAAGGGCAGTTTCGACCTGGCCCGCGACGTGCGCGGCTTTGCCGTCAAGCTGTACACGCAAGAGGGCAACTGGGACCTGGTCGGGAACAACATCCCGGTGTTCTTCATCCAGGACGCGATCAAGTTTCCCGACGTGATCCATTCGGTGAAGCCCGAACCCGACCGCGCCTTTCCGCAGGCGCAATCGGCGCATGACACGTTCTGGGACTTCATCTCGCTCACCCCGGAATCGATGCATATGGTCATGTGGGTGATGTCCGACCGGGCGATCCCGCGGTCGTTCCGGTTCATGGAGGGGTTCGGCGTCCATACCTTCCGCCTTCTGGACGCGCAGGACCGGTCCACCTTCGTCAAGTTCCATTGGAAGCCCAAGCTGGGGATGCAGTCGGTGCTTTGGAACGAGGCGATGAAGATCAACGGCGCGGACCCGGACTTTCACCGCCGCGACCTTTGGAATGCGATTCAGGCGGGAGACTTCCCGGAATGGGAGCTGTGCCTGCAACTGTTCGACCAGGACTTTGCCGACAGCTTTGACTTCGACGTGCTGGACCCGACCAAGATCATCCCCGAGGAAATCCTGCCCGCCGTGCCCGTGGGGCGGCTGGTGCTGGACCGGATGCCCGAGAACTTTTTCGTCGACACGGAACAGGTCGCCTTCATGACCCAGAACGTGCCGCCGGGGATCGATTTCTCGGACGACCCGCTGCTGCAGGGACGGAACTTTTCCTATCTGGACACGCAGCTGAAACGGCTGGGCAGCCCGAATTTCACCCATCTGCCGATCAACGCGCCGAAATGCCCCTTCGCCAATTTCCAGCAGGACGGGCATATGGCGATGCACAATCCGAAGGGCCGCGCCATCTATCAGCCAAACTCGTTCGGCATCGGCCCGCGCGAGGACCCCGAGCGCGGGTTCCGGTCCTATGGCGCGCAAGAGGTGGGCACGAAGGCGCGGCTGCGGCCGGAAAGCTTTGCCGACCACTACAGCCAGGCGCGGATGTTCTTTCACAGCCAGACCGCGGTGGAACAGCGCCACATCGTCAACGCGCTGGGCTTCGAGTTGGGCAAATGCGAGGTGCCGGCAATCCGGCTGCGGATGCTGGCGCATCTGCGCACCATCGACGAGACGCTGGCCGCCGGCGTGGCCGACCGTCTGGGCGTGACCGAGTTGCCGGAGCCGGCGACCCCGGCGGTGCCGGTGCGGGAGGTGGCGCCCTCACCCGCCCTGTCGATCCTGGAAAATCCGCCCGCCAGTTTCGCCGGGCGCAAGGTTGGGGTGCTGGTGGCCAACGGCTTTGACGCGGCACTGTTGGCCGAACTGAACGCCGCCCTGCAGGCCGAAGGGGCGATGGTGGAACTGATCGCCCCAACGGTGGGGGGCGCCACCTCTAGTGACGGAACCAAGGTCCCGGCGCATCACGCGGTGGAGGGCGCGCCTTCGGTCCTGTTCGATGCGGTTTGCCTGCTGATGCCGCAGGCGGGGGCCGAGGCTTTGTGCCGCGAAGTACCGGCGCTGGATTTCGTGAAGGACGCTTTCGTGCATTGCAAGGTGATCGGCTTCTCGGAAGGCGCGGTGCCACTGCTGACGGCGGCGGGCGTTCTGCCGGACGCGGACGAGGGGATGGTAGGGCTTCGGGAAGGGGCGTCGGATACCTTCGTCGCGCTGTGCCGCCGCTTGCGGATCTGGGGTCGCGAATTGGGCGCTGGCCTTTGACCGCAGGGAACAATCGTCCTGCCCGCGCATTGACAATGGCAAGGTCAGCACGGGGGCAGAAGGATCATGGACGACCGTTCAGGGGGCGATTGGACCGGGGCGCAGGTGCATCTGTTGGCGCGAACCGCAGGGGCAGAGTTCTGGGGTGTGCGACCAACCGGGCCGAACGAATGGAGTTTTGCGCTTTGGGCCCCGTCCTGTCCCGAAATCATGCTGGAGCTGGAGGGCGCGACCCTGCCGATGCAGCGGGGTGAGGATGGCGTCCATCGGCTGCGGGCGCGGGCACCCGAGGGGGCGGTCTATCGGTTCCGCGCCGGCGATCTGCGCTTTGCCGATCCTGCGTCGGTCCACCAATGGGGCGGGGTCGAGGGTCATTCCGTGCTGCGCGACCTGCGGCGGCTGGCGGATCGGTCCGCGCGACGTGTTCCAACGCCATTTGCGCGTCAGGTCATTGCCGAGGTTCATGTCGGTAGCTTCACCCCCGCCGGCACCTTCGCCGCCGCTGCCCGTGCGCCCGAGTTGCGCCGGTTGGCCGACCTGGGCGTCACCGCGATCGAGCTGATGCCGCTGGGCCAGTTCCCCGGCACGCGCGGCTGGGGCTATGACAGCGTGCTGCCCTATGCGCCGCAGGACAGCTATGGCGGCCCCGAGGATCTGGCCGGGCTGATCGACACCGCGCATGGCTTGGGTCTGTCGGTCTATCTGGACGTCGTGTTCAACCATTTCGGCCCGAAGGGGAATGTGCTGAGCAAGATCTGCCCCGAATTCTTTCGCGACGAGGAAAACGATTGGGGCCAGAAGATCGACTACACGCGCCCCGCGGTGCGCGCCTTCTTTCTGGACTGCGCACGGCACTGGCTGCGGGACTATCACTTTGACGGACTGCGCTTCGACGCGATCCACGAGATGGAGGATTTGTCCGCGCCACCCATCGAGGAAGAGCTGCCGCGGACGTTGCGGGCCGAATTCCCCCACGTGCATCTGGTGGCCGAGGATTGCCGGAACGGCACCGCGCTGTATGAGCCGGCGCAAGGGTTGTACGATGCCAACTGGGACGACGACTATCACCACGCGCTGCATGTCCTGCTGACGGGTGAAAGCTTTGGCTATTACGCTGACTACACCCCGCAGCCGTTGCAGGATCTGGCGTTGGCCCTGCGTGATGGGCAGGCGATGCAGGGCCAGGTCCGCCCGGACGGCTGCACCGCCAAGGGACAACCGTCGGCCCATCTGCCCGCCAGTGCCTTCGTGAACTTCAACCTGAACCACGACCATGCCGGCAACCGGCCCCGGGGCGAGCGGCTGGTCAGCCTTGTGGGATCTGCGCGCGCGCAGGTGGCGCACGCGCTGTTGCTGACCGCGCCCTATGTGCCACTTCTGTTCATGGGCGAGGAATGTGGCTCTCGCGCGCCGTTTCCGTGGTTCGGCGACTATGGCGGCAGCGCGGCGCAGAAGATGCTGGAGGGGAGGCGCGAGCAGTTCGGCGATCTGCCGGGCGGTGGACGCGACATGCTGGACCCGTTCGATCCGGCGACGGCCGGGCTGGCCCATCCCTATGCCGAGGCTGCGCCCGACCAGGACAGTTGGCTGAACCTGACGCAGCACCTGCTGGACCTGCGGCGGCGGGTCTTGCTGCCGTTGTTCGATTCGGGTCGGGCTGCCGCGACGCGGGTGGCGGTGATCGGCCCGCAGGCCCTGACCGTCGACTGGGTCTTTCACGCCGGTTGCCTGCGCGCGGTCGCCGGGTTCGGGGGCGCCGGGTTCGGGGCCGCCGGGACGAAGCCGGCAACGGCGGGCCCGGCCGGTGCTTCGCAGCCCCTGTGCCAGATCGGGGATGGGGATGGCCCCTGGTTCAGGCTGTGGCTGACCGAGGCCGCGCCGTCATAGCACCTGTTCCCGCACGGCGGCCATCGGTGCGGTGATGTCGCATTCCGCGCCATCTGGCTGCAGACGCAGGTCGACCTCGCCCTGCAATTCCGCCGCCAGCACGTCCAGGATGAGGACCGAGCCAAAGCCCTTGTGCTGTGTTCGGGCAACCGGTGGGCCGCCGCTTTCGCGCCAGTGCAGGACGAAGGTCTCGACCGGGGTTGCGTTCACGCTCCAGGTCACACGCACCTGACCGTCCGGCAGCGACAGCGCGCCGTATTTCAGCGCGTTCGTCGCCAGTTCGTGCAGGCCCAGGGTCAGAGCGACCGCCGCGCGCGACGAGAAACGCAGGTTGGGTCCGTCCTGGGTGATCTGGCCTTGCGGGAAGGGTGACAAAACGGCGGCGACCACGGCCTGAAGGTCCACCCCCTCGCTGGTGTCGCGGGTGATCAGGTCCTGCGCCCGGCCCAGGGCCAGGATGCGCTTTTCAAACGACTCATAGGCCGCGGTCCGCTCGCTGCCCAGCGTCTGGCGGGCAATGGCCTGGACGGTGGACAGGATGTTCTTCACGCGATGCTTCATCTCGCCGACCAGCAGGCGATGCAGACGCTCCACGTCGTGGCTGGCGGTGCCGTCGCGGGCGATATGGGCTGCGCCGATGATCTGGCCCTGGGGGTCAAGGACCGGCGATACCGCCAGCGACACATGCACGACGCTGCCATCCTTGCGCCAGCGGACCACGTTGCGCGAGGGTTGCCGCTGCCCGCGCAGCACAAGGTCAAGCGCGGTGCGATCCTCGTCGGGGCGGCGGGAAAGCATCCAGACGGGCTGGCCCAGCACCTCGTCGGCGTCGTAGCCATACAGCCGCCGCGCCCCACCGTTCCAGCTGACGATGCGCAGATCCCGGTCCACCGACAGGATCGCATCATCGGCCGAGGCCACGATGGCGGCAAAGCGGCCGGGATCGTCCAGCCCGTCAGACGCGGGGGAAGGGGTCATTATGATCAGGATCCCGCGCAGCAGGTCGTCGGGACAGCGCAGGGGCACGGCCAAGACATCGTGCGGCGATCCGCCCAACAGCAGGGCACGCGCCCCACGCTGAGTGGGATCGGTTTGCACGGCCTGCACCAGCGACTGCAACGCCTGCAACTGGGGCATGTCACGCAGCCGCAGCCGCCCAAGGTCGCGGTGCGAGGCGCCGTCCACCAGACGCTTCCAGGCCGCATTCCATAAAAGGACATGCTCGGGTCCGGCAAGCAGCAGCATCGGCGCATCGCTGGCCAGAATGGTGCTGAAGGCCGCCGCAAGGCAGGGCGGCCACTCCTCTCGGGGTCCAAGCGCCGTTGTCGACCAATCCACGTCCGGGATCAGCCGCCGTACCCCCACATCTGTCGCCGTCACGCCCGCCCCCGAAAAATCGTGCTAATGCCGGGCGCCAGCCATCAACAGAAAGCGCCCCCATCGGGTGTCAACCGGCAGATCACGAAATTGTTCCCGGAAATCGTGCGGGGGGCAGTTATTCGCCCTTGGCCGACCGGGCGCGGGCCAGTGCCTCTTGCAGTTGCAGGCTAAGTTCGCGGAGGCGGTCACTGACCGGCTGCTGGCGGATTTCGTCGACCAGTTGCTGCAGCGTGGCCGACATCTCGCCATCCAGAACACCCAGCGGGCCCTTGCCGTCTTCCATCTTCACTCCCCCGCAAGGTGGGAGGACCGCAGTTTCTGACCCTCCAGTTTATCGATACGCGGCTTCACGCCGAATGGATCACCTGAGCCGGTCAGTTTCCGGTGCCGGGGCATTCCTCGGGGAACAATGCCCCGCGCGGCACGGTTCAACTGCCTCCAAGAGGGAGGAACCGCATGGCCCGCACGACCACATCCAGTCCACAATCCTCCACCCCGTCGGACGGCGAAACGGGGGATAAATCCACCACGACCGAGAGCAAATCCCAGGGACGCGCCGACCAGGGCAAGGCGCAAGGCATGCCTGCCGGTGGCAGCGAAGGCTCGCAGTCCCAGGGCGGCCAGCCGCAGGATCCGCTGCGCCTTTTGCGCAGCCAGCGCGAGACGGTGCGCCAGCTTCTGGACCGCGGGGTCCAGGCTGAAGCGCAGTCCACCACCCGTCTGGCGGAAGCCTGGGAATTGCTGACCCGGATGCAGGGCCGCATCGACGACACCGTCTTTGCGCTGGGCGAAGCGGGCGGCGGGCAGGGGCAGACCTCGGAGCGCAGCCTCGCCGAAGGCGCGTTGCAGATGGATTGTGTCGCTCTCCTGTTGCGCCCGTCGCCGTCGATGGGCCGAGAGATCGAACGTGCCCGGCTTGGCCTGGCATCGCGTTGGGCGAAGGAACTTTTCCAGCGCGCCGAGGCGGTCGAAGGGCCGTTTCTGGCGAAGGCCAGGGCCGAGGGCATCAAGCCGGACAGCCTGGGACGGCAGTTGGCTGCCTGCAAGACCGCGTGGGAGGCAAACCCCCACGCTCGACAGCCGCGCTTGCGGCATTTCATGGCAATCGAGGAGGATAGAATGCCAAGAAACTCAAACACCCCCGAACGTGACGACCGTGGTCGGTTCATGAGTGACGATGAGCGTGGCGGCGGTGGCAGCCGTGGCCGCAGCTCTGGCTCTGGCTCTGGCCGTTATGACTATGATGACCGGGGCGGCAGCTCCAGCCGGGGTCGCAGCTCCAGCCGGTACGAGGACGATGACCGGCGGTCGTCGCGCGGCCGCAATGACGACGACGACCGGGGTTGGTTCGGAGACAGCCAGGGCCACGCCGAAGCGGCCCGCCTGGGCTGGGAACGCCGCAGGGCTTATGACGACCGCGACGGTGGCCGCAGCTCGCGCAGCGGGAGCGGCCGTGGCTCGGACGACCGTGAGCGTGATGAGTATGGCCGGTTCATGAGTGACGACGACCGCCGAGGTTCGTCGCGCGGCGGTAGCAGCCGGGGTGGGCGTAACGGCTCGGACGACCGGGAGTTGGACGAATACGGCCGGTTCATGAGTGACGACGACGACCGCCGGGGTTCTTCGCGCGGCGGTAGCAGCGCCCGTGGCCGTGGCTCGGACGACCGTGAGCGGGACGAGTATGGGCGGTTCATGAGTGACGACGACGACCGCCGGGGTTCTTCGCGCGGCGGTGGCAGCGCCCGTGGCCGTGGCTCGGACGACCGTGAACGGGATGAATATGGCCGCTTCGTCAGTGACGACGACGACCGCCGGGGTTCTTCGCGCGGCGGTAGCAGCGCCCGTGGCCGTGGCTCGGACGACCGTGAGCGGGATGAATATGGCCGCTTCGTCAGTGACGACGACGACCGCCGGGGTTCTTCGCGCGGCGGCAGCAGCGCCCGTGGCCGTGGCTCGGACGACCGTGAACGGGATGAATATGGCCGCTTCGTCAGTGACGACGACGACCGTCGCGGCTCGTCGCGCGGCGGCAGCAGCGCCCGGGGCCGTGGCTCGGACGACCGTGAACGGGATGAATATGGCCGCTTCGTCAGTGACGACGACGACCGCCGGGGTTCTTCGCGCGGCGGCAGCAGCGCCCGGGGCCGTGGCTCGGACGACCGTGAACGGGATGAATATGGCCGCTTCGTCAGTGACGACGACGACCGCCGGGGTTCGTCGCGCGGCGGTGGCGGTGGTCGGGGCGATGACCGCAACCAGGGTGGCTGGTTCGGTGACCGCGAAGGTCATGCCGAAGCGGCCCGCCGTGGCTGGGAACGTCGCGACGACGACGACCGGCGCGGCAGCTCGCGATCGTCGTCGCGCCGCTAAGGCGATCAACCTTGCCGGGCCGCCGCACTCGGGTGGCGGCCCGGTTTCTTTTGACCGGACGGGAAATCATAATGGAACAGATGCGCGAGACTTACATCGGCTGGCTGCGCGATGCCCATGCCATGGAGGAACAGGCCCTGACCATGATGCAGGGGATGGTCAACCGGCTGGAGCACTATCCCCAACTGCGGGCGCGGATCGAGCAGCACATCGCCGAGACCGAGGGCCAGGAAAGCGAGTTGCGGCGGCTGCTGGACGGCTATGGCGAGTCTGCCTCCATGGTGAAGGACGCCATGGGCAAGCTGACGGCCGTGGGCCAGGCGATGAGCGGGATGTTCGCCTCGGACGAGGTGGTGAAGGGTTCGCTGGCGAGCTACACCTTCGAGCATATGGAGATCGCATCCTACCGCATTCTGATCGCGGCGGCGGGGCTGCTCAGCGATACCCAGGCCGTCGAGGTGTTCCGGCGCTGTCTGGCCGAGGAAGAGGCGATGGCGGATTGGCTGGCCAACCACTCGGGCGAGATTACCCGCCAGTTCCTGACCCGCAAGGAAATGGACATGCCGGCCGGCCGCTAAGGCTGCGCGCGTTGGCCAAAGGAGACGGCCCGGCCCCTGAAGGGTGCCGGGCCGTTTTGTTGTGTGGGCGTAGTCTACGGAACCGGGGTGGCCGCAGGGGCCGCCGGGTCGGTGGTCGTGCCCGTTCCGGTGGTCGCTTCGGTGCCGGTGCCGGCCGTGGTGCCGCCAGTCGCGGTGCCGGTATCGGCGGTGCCGGCCGTGCCGGAGGTTGCCGCTGGTTCGCCCGCCCCGTCGGCTGCGGGTTCGGCTGCGGTCGTAGCCGGGTCGGGGGTCCGGTCAAAGCTGACCGCAAGGATCACCACGATGATGGCCGCCAGTACGGCAAACACCAGCCACATGCTGGTCTGCCGGGTGCGGACGCCAGTGGGGCGACCGGCGTCGGTCCGGCCCGTGGTGCCATCATGAGGGGGTGGAGGGTTATGCATGCCTGGTCCTTTCGCGTTGCAGGGACGGTCACGCCCCCACAACCCGCCAGCGGCAGCATTGTTCCGGCTTCCCCACCAGCGCCCTAGAGCAGCGGCTTCCCGCCGGTCACGGCGATGGTCGCGCCCGAGACATAGCTGGACATGGGTTCCGCCAGCATCACATAGGCCGAGGCCAGTTCCACCGGCTGGGCCGGGCGCTTCATCGGATAGTCCTCGCCAAAATGCGCGACCTTCTCGGCGGGCATCGAGGCGGGGATCAACGGGGTCCAGACCGGACCGGGCGCGACGCAGTTCACCCGGATCCCGCGTTCGGCCAGCATCTGCGCCAGCCCGGCGGTAAAGTTCTGGATCGCGCCCTTCGTCGTGGCATAGGCCAGAAGCGAGGGGTTCGGCTTGTCGGCATTGATCGAGGTCGTGTTGATGACCGAGCTGCCCGGCCGCATGCTGGGCACCGCCGCCTTTACCAGGTGGAAGATCGCGTGGATGTTCACGGCAAAGGTCTTGTCCCATTCTTGGGCAGTCAGATCCTCAAGCTTTTCGCAAACGGTCTGGTGGGCGGCATTGTTGACCAGGATGTCGATGCGGCCCCATTCCTGCACCGTCCGTTCGATCACCATGCGGCAAGCGTCGGGGTCGGACAGGTCGGCCTCCAGCTTCAGGCAGCTTTGGCCGGCGTTCTCGACCATGCGGGCGGTGTCGGCGGCGTCCTCGGTCTCCGACAGGTAGCACAGCGCGATGTCCGCGCCTTCACGGGCGTAGGCGATGGCGACGGCCCGGCCGATGCCGCTGTCGGCCCCGGTGATCAGGGCGACCTTGCCTTGCAGCCGACCCGCTCCGCGCCACGAGGTCTCGCCATGGTCGGGGCGGGGCTGCATGGGGATGAAGCTGCCGGGAAGCTCTTGCGTCTGCGGGGGAAACGGGGGTTTGGGATAGTCGGTCATGTCAGTCCTCCTGCGGCGATCCGCCGGGCTGCTTGCGGTTGGTGTCCGGGCGGTGGTCAGGGTCCACGCGGTGCTGGCCGGCCGGGTCGATCTGTTGCTGACGCTGGTCGATCACGTTCGGCGCGGGACGGCGCAGGTCCTCGTTCTTCGGGATGTCGGTCTTGGTCATTCGGGTCAGCCTCCTTCGGGCGGGTTGGAGCGACCAACCCTGCGTCTGGGGCTTTGTTCCCGGGGGCGGCGCGGAACAAACCCGCCCCTTGCCTGTTGCCGGCTTTCGTAGCGAACGGAGGATCAGATGACGCAGAACCAGGAAGCCCGCATCCGCCAGCGGGCCTATGAGATCTGGCTGGACGAGGGCGCGCCAGCGGGCCGGGCCGAGGCGAATTGGCTGCAGGCGCAGGCCGAGCTGGACCGTGAGGACGAAGGTCCCCTGTGGCAGGCCGGCGCCGAAGGGGCCGAAAGCGACCCGGAAACCGGCGCGGGGCTGGCGGCCATCGGAAGCGGCAGCATTGCCGCCGCGCCGGGCATGGGCGAGAGCCGCCGCAAGCGCCGCGCCTGATCGACGGAAAACGGCCCCGCGCGGGGGGTGCGCGGGGCCGTTCACCTTCATGCCCGTCGGGGGGAGCGCCCAGGCCGGGCCGAAGTCCGTCAGGCTGCCTGCAACGCCGCCTGGTTGACCGAGCTGTCCGCCAGATCGGTCAGGGCCTTATCGGTCGCGCCCTCTTCCTGCAGGGTGGCGTCCAGCAGCTTGACGGCATCGCCCATGTCCAGAAGCTCGGCCCAGCGGACCAGGGTGCCGTAGCGGGCGATCTCGTAATGCTCGACCGCCTGGGCGGCGGCGACAAGGCTGGCATCCAGTGCCGGGCTGCCGGCAAAGGATTCCAGCGCCTCTTCGCCTTCCTCGATGATCCCGTCGATGGCCGGGCAGGTCTTGCCGCGCGCGGGCTTGCCCATGATCTCGAACACCTGCTGCAGGCGCTCGACCTGGACCTGGGTTTCTTCCTGGTGCTTCTCGAAGGCAGCCTTCAGGTCGGGCGACTGGGCGCCGCGGGCCATCTTGGGCAGGGCGCGCAGGATCTTGCGTTCGGCGTAGTAGATGTCCTTCAGGGTTTCGTGAAACAGCTTTTCCAGATTCTGCGACTTCATGATGGTCTCCTTGCGGGTTCGAATGGATCAATCGGGGAAGGCAACGCCCCAGCGGGTGATTTGTTCCCCGGCCGACCCGCCCGGTGGCGGTCAGACCTCTTCGCCCAACGCGGTGCGCAACTGGCGGCGGCCGCGGTTGATCCGGCTTTTGATCGTGCCGATGTCGCAGCCCAGGATTTCGGCGGCGGACAGGTAGCTTTCGCCAGTGACCAGCACCAGGACAATGGCCTCGCGGTAGGGTTGCGGCAGGTCCAGAAGGGCGGCCTCCACCTCTTTGCCGCGCATGTGCCAGTATTGCACCGGCTGGCTGATCGGGACCGAGGAGGCGCAATCCTCGGCCCCCGGTCGTTCGCGCGCCAGCTTGATGCACTGGCTGTAGAACCGGTTGCGCATGATGGTGAAAAGCCAGGCCCGCATGTTGGTGCCGGGGGTGTAGGAGTCCACCTTCTCGATGGCGCGCAGAAGCGTGTCCTGTACCAGATCGTCCGGGTCGCCGGACCGACCGCAGAGCGACCGCGCGAACAGACGTAGCGCGGGGATGTAACTCAGAATGTCATCCGACATATGGAATTGCCCTTGGGTTGTCTTGGCGGCAGCTTTTTTCCCGCTTTGGAAAGGCAATGCTTGGGACGGGGGGCAGTTCCGGCGCGGTGCGGTCATTTCTGCCGACCGGCGAAGCGTCGCCGACATCCGCCGGTCAACCGGCAAGTCCCGGCCATGGAACCTTCGCCCCGCTTGAAGGGTTGGAACGGGAACGGAGGGCAAGAAATGGCACCGCGCGCGAACTGGAAGGGCCGGATGGTGGTGGGCGAGGTCGGCTGCGGCGTCGGGCTTTACACCGCTGCTTCCACCTCGGACCGGATCGCGTTCCACACGATCAACCGGGCGACCGGCAACCGCGTCCAGCGCCGGTTTGTCGACAGCGAAACCGGCAAGCCCGTCCCGCGTGAGGATGAGGTGAAGGGATACGAGGTCGACGAGGGCGACCATATCCTGCTGGAGGACGAGGACCTGGCCGCCGCCGTGCCCGAAAGCGACAAGACGCTGCGGCTGGACCGGTTCATCGACTGCGACGACGTGGACACGCTGTTCTTCGACCGACCCTATTACCTTGCGCCCAGCGATCCCGCGTC
Organism: Tabrizicola aquatica; assembly: GCF_002900975.1. GTDB lineage: Bacteria > Pseudomonadota > Alphaproteobacteria > Rhodobacterales > Rhodobacteraceae > Tabrizicola > Tabrizicola aquatica. The sequence goes on from NZ_PJON01000002.1 coordinate 550,534, forward strand.
GGTCGAGGTCTTTGCGCTGATCCGCGAGGGGATGGCCGCCCGCAGCGTGGCGGCGCTGGCGCGGACGGTGCTGTTCCGCCGGGTGCGGACGCTTCTGATCCGGCCGCAGGGTCTGGGGCTGGTGGCCAGCACCCTGCAATTCGACCACGAGGTGAAAGTCCCCGCCGAAATCTTTGCCGATATCCCCGACATCCGCATCGAAGGCGAGATGCTGGACCTGGCCGCCCATATCATCGGCACCAAGCGCGGCAGTTTCGATCCGGCCGAGTTCGACGACCGCTACGAGGCGGCGCTTGCCGACCTGGTCAAGGCCAAGCTGGAAGGCCGCAAGATCCAGAAGCCCAAGGCCCGGCGCGAGGACCGCGTGGTGGACCTGATGACCGCGCTGCGCGAAAGCGCGGGGGCGGTGTCAAAGCCGCGCAAGGCCGGCGCCAAGAAGCCCGCCCCGCGCCGGAAGGCCGGCTGAGATGGCGCTGGAGACCTATCGCCGCAAGCGCGACTTTCAGGCCACCCCGGAACCGGCGGGCAAAGTGGCGGCGGCACCGGGCAACAGCTTTGTCATCCAGAAACACGCGGCCCGCCGCTTGCACTATGACCTGCGGCTGGAGATGGACGGGGTCCTGAAAAGCTGGGCTGTGACGCGCGGCCCCAGTCTTGTGCCGGGCGAAAAGCGGCTGGCGGTGCATGTCGAGGACCACCCGCTGGACTATGGCGATTTCGAAGGCACGATCCCGAAGGGCCAGTATGGCGGCGGCACGGTGATCGTCTGGGACCGGGGCACCTGGAGCCCCGTCGCGGACCCGGACAGGGGCTATGCCAAGGGGCACCTGGAGTTCGAGCTGAACGGTGAGAAACTGCAAGGCCGCTGGCATCTGGTGCGGATCAAGGGCAAGCCCGGCGAAAAGCGCGAGAATTGGCTGCTGATCAAGGGCGAGGATGACTTTGCCCGGACCGAGGACGCGCCGGATATCCTGGAGGAGATGCCGCTGTCGGTTAAGACCGGCCGCGATCTGGCCGAGGTGGCAAAAGGGGTGGCCGCGAAGGCCCCGAAAGCCACCAAGGCTAAGACCGCGAAGCCGCGCAAGCGCCAGGCCGTGGTCGATCTGCCGGATTTCGTGCCGCCCATGCTGGCAACCCTGGTCGCGGCGACGCCGAAAGATGAGCGTTGGCTCCACGAGATCAAGTTCGACGGCTATCGCCTTCAGGCGCGCATCGACGGCGGCAAGGCCCGGTTGCTGACCCGTAGCGGGCTGGACTGGACGGACCGGCTGGCCCCGATTGCCGATGCGCTGGGCGGGCTGGCCGATCAGGCGCTGATCGATGGCGAGATGGTGGTGGAGACCGGCGCGGGGGCCACCGATTTCTCGGCCTTGCAAGCGGACCTGTCGGAAGGGCGCGGTGACCGGCTGGTGTTCTATGCCTTCGACCTGATGCACCTGGATGGCGAGGACCTGCGCAAGCTGCCGCTGACCGACCGCAAGGCCCGGCTGCAACCTCTGTTGAACGGCGCATCGCCCAGTCTGCGCTATAGCGAGCATTTCGAGGATGGGGGCGAGATCGTCCTGCGCCACGCCTGCCGGTTGGGGTTGGAGGGTGTCGTCTCGAAGCTGCGCGACAGTGCCTATCGCTCGGGCCGGGGGCGCAGTTGGGTGAAGTCGAAATGCTCGGCCCGGCAGGAATTCGTGGTGGCGGGTTATGTGCCGTCCTCGGTTTCCGGCAGCGCCATCGGCTCGCTTGTGCTGGGGGTGTTCCAGGACGGCGCGTTGCACCATGTCGGGCGGGTCGGGACCGGGTTCAGCAACCAGACCGCGCGGCAGTTGTTTGCCCGCCTTCAGCCGTTGGAGACGCGCGATAGCCCCTTTGCCCAGCGACTGACGGGCGAAGAGGCGCGGGGCGTGCGCCATGTCCGGCCCGAACTGGTGGCCGAGGTCGAGTTTCGCGCCTGGACGGCCGATGGCCACCTGCGGCACGCGTCCTTCCGGGGCTTGCGCGAGGACAAGCCCGCGGCCGAGGTGGTGCGCGAAGCCGCCCCCACGGCCAAGCCCGCGCCCGAGCCGAAGCGCCGGGTGACGCTGACCCATCCCGACCGGGTCTATTGGCCCGATGTGGGTCTGACCAAAGCCGGCCTTGCCGACCACTATGCCGAGGTCTGGTCCCTGATCGCCCCGCATGTCACCGGCCGCCCATTGGCGCTGGTGCGGTGTCCGGACGGGATCGGCGGCCAGCAGTTCTTTCAGAAACATGCCTGGAAGGGGATGAACCCGAACATCCTGACTCCGGAAGACCCCGGCGACCCGGGCGAGGGGCTTATCGCGATTGCCGATCTGGATGGGCTGCTTGGACTGGTCCAGTCGGCGGCGCTTGAGATCCATCCCTGGGGCTCGACCCTGACGGATATCGAGCGGCCGGACCGGATCGTCATCGACCTCGACCCTGGCGATGGTGTCGGCTGGGACGCGATGATAGAAGCTGCGCAAGAGGTGCGCGAACGTGTGGAGCAGGCGGGGCTGGCGGCGTTCCTGAAAACCTCGGGCGGGAAGGGGCTGCATGTGGTCGCCCCATTGACGCCAAAGGCCGAGTGGCCGGTGGTCAAGGCCTGGTGCCAGGCTTTGGCCAAGTCGATGGCGGCGGACCAGCCCGACCGCTATGTCGCGACGATCACCAAGGCAAAGCGCAAGGGGAAGATCCTGGTCGACTACCTGCGCAACCAGCGCGGCGCGACGGCGGTTGCGCCCTGGTCCACGCGGGCCCGGACCGGTGCGGCCGTGTCCACCCCCATCGCGTGGGAGGAGTTGGGCCCCGCCATCGGACCCGCGCATTTCACGGTGCAGAACCTGCCCGCCCGACTGGCGGCGGGTGCGGACCCCTGGACCGATTTCTTCGCCGCGGCCAAGCCCTTGCGGAAAGCCTAGCGCCCCTTCTCGGCTGCGATGCTGCGCTTCAGCGCGTCCATGATGCTGACCACATTGTCCGGCCGGTCCTTCTTGGCGGCGGTCTTTCTCGCTGGCTTTCGTCCCTTGCGTTTGGCCTCGATGATGTCCACCAGCCGCTCTTGCACCGGGTCGGCCACGAAGTCCTGCGTCCAGTCATCCTTGCGGGCCGTGATCAGCTTTTCGACCAGCTTGAGGAGATCGCCGTCCACCGGCTTGTTCTCCAGCCGCGCGAAATACTCGCGCTCGGGCCGCACCTCGTCGCCATAACGCAAGGTCCACAGGACGATGCCCTTGCCGCGAGGGCGCAGCATGACCGCCCGCTCGCGCCGATACAGGACCAGCCGGGCAATCCCGGCCATGTCGGTTTCCCGCATCGCTTCGCGGATCACGGCGAAAGCCTCTTCCCCGACGGTGTCTTTCGGCATCAGGAAATGCGGCTTGTCGTACCAGATCCAGCCGATGGACCCTGCGGGAACAAAGCGTTCGATGTCGATGGTGCGGGTACTTTCCAGGGCGACGGCCTCGATCTCGTCATCCTCAAGCAGAATGTGATCGTCCTCGCCGCGGGGATAGCCCTTGGCCTCGTCCTCTTCCGTGACGGGCTTTCCGGTGACGGCGTCGACATATTGCTGCACGACACGATTGCCCGTGGCCCGGTTCAGGGTGTGAAAGCGCAGGCGATCACCTTCGCCCGTGGCAGGGGTCATCGCGACCGGGCAGGTCACAAGCGACAGCTTCAGATACCCTTTCCAGAACGTCCGCGGTGCCATGGTGCCCCCTTTCAGCGGCAACGCCCGCACCGGACGGCGGTTCCCCGCACGGGCCTGCGGGGCAAGGGAACATATGCCGCAGCTTCCGGTTGATTTCGCACAGGCCGGGTATCGGCATGTCAGGAGGAGACGACCAATGGCAAACCAGAACGAACAGGACAAGAACCGGCAGGGCCAGCAAGGCCAGCAGCACGACCCGAACCAGCGTCAGGGCGGCCAGCAGTCGGGCCAGCAGGGCACCCAAGGTGGCCAGCAGGGCGGGCAGCACGGCGGTCAGGGCCAGCAGTCGGGTCAACAGGGCGGCATGGGCCAGCAAGGCGGCCAGCGCAGCGGGGAAGGCCAGCAGTCCGGTCAGCAGCCGGGCCAGAAGGGCCAGCAAGGCGGGCAGGCCGGCCAGGGTGGCCAGGCCGGGCAACGCCGCGAGTAACGAAGCGACAGGCGCGGGCATAGCTCGCGCCTTTTTCCAACGCCCGCAGTGCGCGGCAGCTTTCAGAGGTGATGCATGAAACGATTGATTCTGACCACGGCCCTGGTGGCGGCTTTCCTGCCGTCCGCAACACTTGCCCAGACCGCCGATCCGTCCGTGACAACGCCCGAGATGACGGTGCCCGAGGGCTTTCAGCGCCAGGACATGATGCTTTCGGCGGACGATCTGATCGGCCAGACCGTCTATGACGTGACCGGCGAGGCGATCGGCGACGTCAATGACCTCGTGTTCTCGATGGAAGAAGGCACCGCTGCGACTGGCAGCACTGGAATGGACGAGGCGGTCGCCACACCGGATACCTCGGCGGCAGCTGGATCGGGCGCGACGGGAACCGACGCGACCACTTCGGGCACGACGGAAAGCGCGGGGGATACCTCGGGTGCGGCGGCCGGAGATGGCGTCACCACCAGCGAGGAAGCGGCCACCGACAACGACGGCGCCGCGGCGACGGGCGATACGGCCACGGCCCCGACGGTCGGCGAGGGCGATGTCGGCCTGGGCAATGCCACCACGGGCGGCACCGCCACGGGCGAGGCGGCTGTGGGTGACTCGGCTGCCGAAGGCACAGACGCGACGGCAGCAGATGGTTCCATGAGCAGCGGCACCGACGGCACCGCCGCAACTGATGGCGCTGCCGCAACCGACGATGCGGTGTCGACCGATGGCACCATGCCGGCCGAGGGTTCCAACGCGACAGCGACGGGCGAGGCCGCCGCCAGCGGGCAGGCCGAGACGATCGGCGAGGTTTCGCATGTCGTGCTGGATATCGGCGGGTTCCTGGGGATCGGCGCGCATAGCGTGGCCGTTCCGGTCAGCGATCTGGCGATCTATCGCAGCGACAGCGATACGCGGATCTACCTGCCCTGGACGCGCGAGCAGCTGGAGGCTGTTCCCGCGTACAACGAAGGCGACCCGTCGACCTACGGCACCAGCACCCTTCCCCCCACCGGCAACAACTGACCGGGACGGCAACCAGTCGAACCCGGCCGACAGGCCGGGTTCGCGCTTATCGGAAAGGCAGCACAATGGACCCCAAGGACACGGACGCGCAAGAACGCGTGAAATTGCAGGCTCAGACCCGCAAGATGCAGGAGGCGGCGAAGAAGCACCCGCCCTCGACCATGCCAGGCAACCGCGAGCCGAACGCGGGCGGCGTTAACCGCGAGAAGGGCGACCGCAAGGCCCGGACGAACGACCGGGCCACCAACGGCGGCGAATAAGTCAGGGCTGGGCGGGGGGCGTGGCCGTGTTCGGCGCGGCCCCTGGATCGGATGGCTGTTCCAGGCCGGGGCTATCACCCTGCGCCGCCTCTTCGAACTGCCAGTAGATGATCAGGCCCACGCCGAACAGCACGACAAGCGCCATGCCAAGCAGCGGGACGATGTGCCGGCGCTTCTGCTTTTCAAGGTTGGTCTGTGGTGCGGACATGGTTTTTCCCCTTGTTTCAAGGAAGGAAAACGTGCCGATCCCCGCAAGGTTCCCAGCCTAGGGCTCATCCTGGACCGGGTCGGCGCCATCGCGCAGGGCAGCAACCTGGTCCGGGTCCAGGCCATAGGCGTCCTTCGCGGCCAGTTCCGCCTGGGCCTGCTGCCAGTGTTCCGCCTCCTTGCCGGCCGGGCGGCCCGCCGCTTCCCAAATCTCGTAGGCGCGGATCTGGATGCGTTCGATTTCGCTCTGTTCCATTGGCTGGCCTTTCGCTTGTTTGGGGAATGAACACGGACCGGGCCGGGAAAGTTCCGCGGAACCGTGCCCTTGCGGGCCGAGTTGCCGTGCCGGGGGTGCCTGATGGATCAGATTGTGCCGTTCGACCTGGGCCGCCTGCTGCTGGCCGACCTGCCGCCCCTCTTTTTGGCCGAGGTGGGGCTGCGTGTCGCGATCATCCTCGCCTGGACCATGTTGCTGCTGCGTTGGGTGGGTGGCCGCAGCATCGCGCAGATGTCGGTGGTCGAGTTTCTGCTGGTCATCGCCTTGGGCTCGGCCGTGGGCGATCCGCTGTTCCAGCCCGAAATCCCGCTTTTGCCGGCGATGCTGGTGATCCTGCTGGTCGTGCTGTTTGACAAGGCGGTGGACCGGGTCCTAAGCCGCTGGCGCAAGGCCAAGCGCATCGTGGATGGCATCCCGGTCGAGATGGTGCGCGATGGTGTCATCCTGGGCGACGGGCTGTCCGCCCGCGACCACGGCCCGACCGAGGTGATGGAAAAGCTGCGCCTTGAGGGCATCCGCAACCTGGGCCAGGTCGAGCGGGCCTATCTGGAGCCGTCGGGTCAGCTGTCCGTGTTCCGGCGGAAACCGGCGCAGCCCGGCCTGCGCATCGTGCCGCCGGTAGAACTGTCCCAGCTTGAACCTTCAGCCGTGGGAAGCCCGACCTGCTGTGTCGATTGCGGGAGCATCGCCACCGCACCGGCCGGCACCTGCGCGCTGTGCGGGGGATCCACATGGACCCGACCCCGGCTGGACACAGATGAATGAAAAAGAATGGAGGGCCCCGCACCCCTACGGGACCCTCCATCCACCCACGCGCACACCCCAAGCACCGCACGTGATCTGTATAAGGGTCCCGGGCGTACTGCCCTGACAAGACGGTTGTCGCCCGAATCTCCGGCCTGGGGCAAGCGGAAGCTAGGAAGAATTCGTCTTAAATCCGCACCATGCGCATGACAAAGGCCCGCGCAGGGCGCGGGCCTTCAGGTCGGCACAGGGCCGATCACTTGTAGGCGGTTTCCTTGCCGAAATGCTTGACCAGAAGATAATAGAACACGGCGCGGAACTTGTTGCGCTCGGATTTGCCATAAGTCTCGACGGCGGCGTTGATGCCGTCCATCAGCGCCGGGCCGTCCTTCAGCCCCAGCTTCTTGACCAGGAAATTCGCCTTGATCCGCTCCAGCTCGTCCTTGTCCGAGGCGGCGACGGTCTGGGCGTCGTTGTCATAGATCGACGGGCCGCAGCCGATGGTGACCTTGGTCAACAGCGCCATGTCGGGCGTCATGTTGCACTTGGTTTTCAGATCTTCCGCGTATTTTGCGATCAGGTCGTCGCGCTTGCCCATGCTTGTCCCTCGTTCCGTTTCTACCCGTCTGCCATTGTGGCAACACTGTGGCAGCTTACGGAAAGTCGGCCAAACGGCAACGGGAAAGATCGGGCAGGTTTCCCCGCAGGCCGGGCCTGCGGGGAAGGCTGGATCAGTAGCGGTAATGGTCCGACTTGAACGGGCCTTCGGGCTTTACCCCGATATAGGCGGCCTGGTCGGGCTTCAGCTCGGTCAGTTTCACGCCGATCTTCTTCAGGTGCAGGCGGGCAACCTTTTCGTCCAGCGCCTTCGGCAGGATATAGACGCCGGGGGCATAGTCCTTGCCCTTGGTCCACAGCTCGATCTGCGCCAGAACCTGGTTGGTGAAGCTGGCCGACATGACGAAGGACGGGTGGCCGGTGGCATTGCCCAGGTTGAGCAGACGGCCTTCGGACAACAGGATGATCCGGTTGCCCGAGGGCATCTCGATCAGGTCGACCTGTTCCTTGATGTTCGTCCACTTGTGGTTGCGCAGGGCAGCGACCTGGATTTCGTTGTCGAAGTGGCCGATGTTGCCGACGATGGCCATGTCCTTCATCGCGCGCATATGCTCGATGCGGATCACGTCCTTGTTGCCGGTGGTGGTGATGAAGATGTCGGCCGAAGCGACCTCATCCTCCAGCAGCGTGACCTCATAGCCGTCCATCGCGGCCTGCAGCGCGCAGATCGGATCGACCTCGGTGACCTTGACGCGGGCACCCGCGCCCCGCAGGGACGCGGCAGAACCCTTGCCCACGTCGCCATAGCCGCAGACCACGGCGACCTTGCCGGCCATCATCGTGTCGGTGGCGCGGCGGATGCCGTCAACCAGCGATTCCTTGCAGCCGTACTTGTTGTCGAATTTCGACTTGGTGACGCTGTCGTTCACGTTGATCGCCGGGAACGGCAGCTGGCCGTTCTTGTGCAACTCGTACAGACGATGCACGCCGGTGGTCGTTTCCTCGGTCACGCCCTGAATCGCGGCCTTGGTCTTGGTGAAGAAACCGGGGGTCTCCTTCATCCGCTTGGCGATCTGCTTCTTGATCACCTCTTCTTCCTCGGACTGCGGGACGGGGATGATATCCTCGCCAGCTTCGGCGCGGGCGCCAAGCAGGACATAGAGGGTCGCGTCGCCGCCATCGTCCAGGATCATGTTCGCGCCTTCGGGGAACATGAACGAACGGTCAAGGTAATCCCAATGCTCGGTCAGGGTCTGGCCCTTCACGGCAAAGACCGGGATGCCACCGGCGGCAATCGCGGCGGCGGCGTGGTCCTGAGTCGAGAAGATGTTGCACGACGCCCAGCGCACATCCGCGCCCAGGGCTTTCAGCGTCTCGATCAGAACGGCGGTCTGGATCGTCATGTGCAAGGAGCCGACGATGCGCGCGCCCTTCAGCGGCTGCGAGGCCCCGAACTCCTCACGGCAGGCCATCAGGCCCGGCATCTCGGTCTCGGCGATGGTCAGTTCCTTGCGGCCGAATTCGGCGAGCGAGATATCCTTGACGATGTAATCCATGGCGTGCTGCGTTTCCTGTCATCCGGTTCTGGCGCGGCCATAGCAAATGCGGGGCCTTAAGACAACGTGGCCCACTTGGCCTACTTGTCAAATGCCGCGGTTCGTGAAGACTGCCCGCGTCCGACGAGAGAGCCGATGCCCGATCCGCAACGCCACGACACCGCAGTCGCCTTCTGCTGCGACAGCAATTACTTTCACCTCGCGCTTTTCACTATCTGGCAGCTGGTTCACCACAACCCGCAGCGGCGCTTCGATTTCGTGATCTCGACCCAGGACGATCTGGTCGTGCCCGACTGGGCCCGGTCGCTGGATGTCGTGCTGCACCGGGCCGGGACCCTGCCGGAAGCGACCGAAGTCGCGCGCTACATCGGCTCGGTGGCGCCGCTCTACCGGATCATGCTGGCGCGCGAATTGCAAAGCCGATACCGGCGCATCCTGTATCTGGACTGTGACATGTTCGTCGAAGGCGGCGATATCAACCGGCTGCTTGAGGTAGACCTTGGGCCGCATCCGCTGGGTGCCGTGCTGGACGCCCCCTTCATGTACGAACGCAATCATCTGGCGCGCGAGTTTCTGAAGCTGGGCCTGCCGGCGGCCCCCTATGCCAATACCGGCATGCAGGTGATCGACACCCGGGCCTATTGCGAGCAGGACCTTGAGAAGCGGTCCTTCGACGTCTGCAAGACGCATCCTCAGGCCATCTTCTTCACCGAGCAGTCGCTGACCAACCTTGCGTTGCGTGGCAAGTTCGCGCAGCTGGCGCCCTGCTGGAACTGGCAGAACAACGCACGCCTGCCGCTGATCAACCAGAACTATCCGGTGTTCCTGCGCCACTTCATCGGCCGGCAGAAGCCGGACCGCTTTGCAGGACGAATGCTCGACGCGCGTTTCAACATGGCCTACCGCGAATTCCTGTCGCACTTTGCGCCGGATGTGCTGTCCAAGGTGCCGGTGGCAGGCCAGTCCGACCCCTTGACCCTGCGCGAGTTGGGCAAGCTTGCGCTGGAACATCTTCTGGCCCGTCGCGTCGCGGCCGAACTGCTGGCGCGGTATCCTGACCCCTACAAGGCGTTGCTCTGACATGCCGCCGCGTGCCTGGCAGCGGATGCTTTCGGGACGCAGGCTGGACCTGCTGGACCCGACGCCCATGGATATCGAGGTCGAGGATATCGCCCACGGCCTGGCCTTCGTCGCGCGCTGGAACGGGCAGACGCGGGGCGACTGGCCCTATTCGGTGGCCGAACATTCCCTGCTGGTCGAAGAAATCTTCTCGCGCCAGCATCCCGGCATCGCGCCGCGCTGGCGGCTGGCGGCGGTGCTGCATGACGCGCCGGAGTATGTCATCGGCGACATGATCAGTCCGGTGAAGGCAGCGGTCGGGCCGGGCTATGGCGAGTTGGACCTGCGACTAACGGCGGCGGTGCATCTGCGCTTTGGCCTGCCGGCGGTGCTGCCGGCACCGATCAAGAAGGCGATCAAGGCGGCGGACAAGGTTTCCGCCTGGCTGGAGGCGGTGCGGATCGCCGGGTTCCAGGAGGCCGAGGCCGACAAGCTGTTCGGCAAGCCTACGCCCGCAGTGATCCAGAAGCTAGAAATCCGGCTTCGTCCGCCCGCAGAGGTGCGGGCGGATTACGTGGCGACAGTGGCGCGGCTGCTGGCCGCCTGCGACTGACAGCGACAGGGCATCAGCGCGCCTGACGCCGCAGCGCATCCGCCTGGCGCAGATCCTCGGACTCCCGAACCTCGCGCGGGGTGTGGTGGCGCTCGGCCGGCGGCAGGTGGCCCAGGCGGCTGGCGATCAGCAGGGCATCGGCAAAGATATTCAACATGACCTTTCTCCTTTCAGGGGGGGCATCCCCCTTTTGTCATGGAATCCGCCATGCTACGACTCAGAAAGCCTTTCCAACTGTTAGCCTGACTTTCATATGACCGACTGGCGCACCTTGCCCTCGCTGACCGCCCTGCGCGCCTTTGCCGCCACGGCCGAGGCGCGCAGCTTCAGCCAGGCGGCGCGGGTGCTGAACGTCACCCATGCCGCCGTCGCCCAGCAGGTCCGCGCGCTTGAGGCCGAGTTGGGACACCCCCTGGTGCAGCGGGATGGGCGCGGCGTCAGCCTGACCCCGGATGGCGAGCAACTGCACCAGGCCCTGTCCGAGGGTTTCGCGGCGATCCAGCGCGGGGTGCAGACCTTGCGCGACGGCGCGGCGGATCGGCCGGTGCGAGTGACGCTGACCACCAGCTTCGCCGCGCAATGGCTGATGCCGCGGCTGAAGGATTTTTGGGAAAAGCATCCCGACATCGGCCTGTCCCTGCACCCCGAACCGCGCGTGGTGGACCTCCACCGCGAGGGGATGGACCTGGGCATCCGCTATGGCACGGGCGATTGGCCGGGGCTGGAGGCAACCTATCTTGCCCCGGCGCGCCTGGTGGTTGCGGGCGCGCCCGCGCTGTTGGGCGACCGGCACAAGCTGACGCCGGACGAGATGCGGGGCATGGATTGGGTGCTGTCGCGCAACTGGCCGGAACAGGACGCCTATCTGCGCCGCCTGGGGCTAGAGCCGCAGGACCTGAGCCGCACCGATGTCAGCGGCGAGGATCTGGCCATCGCGGCCGCGCGGCAGGGGCTGGGACTGGTGGTCGAGGGCGAGGCCCTGATCGAGGCCGACGTCAAGGAAGGGCGGCTGCGCGTGGTGCACGAAAGCCGCGAAAAGCTGCCCGCCTATTTCATCGTGACGTTGCCCGGGCCACAGCGGGCCGCCGCCCGGGCATTTCTCAGATGGCTGAAATCGCAGGCTTAAAGCGCCAGGTCTTCCGGCTTGCGTCCCTTGGCCAAGGCTTCGGTGAACCAGCGCGGCTTGCGGCCCCGGCCGGACCAGGTATCCGCCTTGTTGGCCGGATTGGCGTATTTGGCGACCGAAGGCGAACGTTTCCGCGCGGCCGTGACCCCCGTCAACTCGGCCAGCGAAAAGCCCATTGCCTTGGCTTTTTCTTCCAGTTCCGCCAGCGCTTCACGCTTGCGGCGATCTTCATATCCGGCAATGGCGCGTGCCACCTGTGATTGAAGATCTTTCAGGTCTTTCAAGGATAACGAATTCAAGTCGATGTTCAATGTCTGATCCCCCTCGGATAAAGACGACCTTTTGCATAGGCCTTCAATTCCGGGTTGGCAACTATTTCCAATTCATTTCGGGCTGCGCTTGGCCAGAATTCGCTGAAGCGTCCGACGATGCATGGAAAGGCGACGCGCGGTTTCGCTGACGTTGCGGTCGCACATTTCATACACGCGCTGGATGTGTTCCCACCGGACACGGTCGGCCGACATCGGATTTTCCGGCGGCTCCGGTCTGGTTTCGCCCCGCGCAAGCAAAGCATTCGTCACGTCATTGGCATCGGCCGGTTTCGACAGGTAATCGATCGCCCCGATCTTCACCGCTGCCACCGCAGTTGCAATCGCGCCATAACCGGTCAGCACCACGATCCGGCAATCGGGGCGCTTTTCCCGCAGGGTCTCGATCACCTCCAACCCGTTGCCATCCTCAAGCCGCAGGTCAACCACCGCATAGGCCGGCGGCCGCGCCAGGGCCTTGGCCCGGCCCTCGGCCACCGATTGGGCCGTCTCGGGCTGGAAGCCGCGTTTCTCCATCGCCTTGGCAAGGCGTTTCACAAAGGGCTCGTCATCGTCCACCAGAAGAAGCGAGCGGTCGGTCCCCAGATCGGCTTCGGTTTGGTCGGTCATGCGATCCCCAGCTTTCCCGTTCTATTTCGCAGCTTCGGCTGCCTGGACGAAGCAGCCGACGCTGTCGGCCATCTGCTCGGATGTAACCTCGCGCCGGAAGAAATCCACAAATCCGGTGCCGGGAAGCATCAGATAGGTAAAGGTTGAATGGTCCATAAGATAGAATTCATCCTCGGCCGGCTGCTTGCGATAATACGTCTTGTAGGCCTGGCTTGCCGCCTTGACCTGTTCGGCGCTGCCCGTCAGCGCGACCAGTTTGGGATGCATGTTGAAAGCGTAATCGCCCAAAGCCTCGGGTGTATCGCGCTCTGGGTCGATGCTGATGAACACCGGTGTCACATCGATCCCGCGTTCTTCCAGGATATCCACCGCCTCGACATTGCGCGCCATGTCGAAGGGGCAGACATCGGGGCAGAAGGTATAGCCGAAATAGACCAGGCTTGGCTTGGTCAGCACCTGCGCCTCGGTCACCGTCTCGCCCGCCGGGTTGACCAATGTGAACGGCCCACCAATATCGCCGCCGGCGATCTGGCCCTGGCGGCATTGCGCAAAAGCATCGTCACCCCGGTTCGACAGGACATACCAGGCCGAGCCGCCCAGGAACGCCGCCACCGCCGCCGCTGCCACCCCTGCATAAAGCCTGGTCATCGCACTCTCCGTCCTTGCGGTCTTGCGGTCGCATTGATCCCAGATGGCGGGCGGCATAACAATGGCAAAACAGCCTGAAAGGACATCGGGTCGCGGCATGGGCACGGGTGGCATCGCATTTCCCCCGCGCGAGGCGGGACCCAATTGGGTGCGCCTGCGCACGCTGATCCTGTTGCGATGGGTCGCGATCCTGGGCCAGCTGGCGGCCATCATCGCCGCAGATCAGTTCTACGGCCTGGAGCTGCCCCTGGCCCTGTGCTTTGCCGCCGTTGCGGTCTCGATCCTGGCCAATGTGTTTTCCATCACGCTTTTCCCCGAGAACCGCCGCCTGTCCGAGAGTGAGGCATTCTTTACCCTTCTCTTCGATCTGACCCAGCTTTGGCTTTTGATCCTGCTGACTGGCGGGCTTACCAACCCCTTCACCCTGCTGGTTCTGGCACCTGTCACCATCTCGGCCAGCGCTTTGCGGCTGAAATCGACCGTGCTTCTGGGCGGTGCGGCGATCCTGTTGGTCACCCTGACCGCCTTTTGGCATCTGCCCCTGCGCTTTGCCGATGGGCGAGAGCTTGTGGTTCCGCGCATCTTCGAATTCGGCTTCTGGCTGTCGATCATCATCGGGATCGTGTTCCTTGGCCTCTACTCGCGCCGGGTCGCGACCGAGATCCGCTCGATGTCCGAGGCGCTTCTGGCCACCCAGATGGCACTGGGCCGCGAGCAGAAGCTGACCGACCTGGCCGGGGTTGTGGCCGCCGCCGCGCACGAACTTGGGACGCCGCTGGCCACGATCAAGCTGGTCAGCGCCGAACTGATCGAGGAACTGTCCGACCACCCCGATCTGCAAGAGGACGCCCGCCTGATCCGCGACCAGGCCGACCGCTGCCGTGACATCCTGCGCGACATGGGCCGCGCCGGGAAGGACGACCTCCACTTGCGCCAGGCACCGCTTTCGGCGGTCCTGCGCGAGGCGGCGGAACCCCATCTCGCGCGTGGCAAGCGGGTGGAATTCCTGCTGGGTCAGGACGCGGGCACGGGCCCGCTTCAGCCCACCATCCTGCGCCGGCCCGAGATCATTCACGGCTTGCGCAACCTGATCCAGAACGCCGTGGACTTCGCCCGCTCCACCGTCTGGATCGAGGCCGACTGGACCGACACCACCGTCACCATCCGCATCATCGACGATGGTGAGGGCTTTCCCCAGAACGTCATCGGCCGGATCGGCGACCCCTTCGTGCGCGCCCGCCGGATCGAGCCCGAGGTCAGCCGCCGCCCTGGTTATGAGGGGATGGGCCTGGGTCTTTTCATCGCCAAGACGCTGCTGGAACGCTCGGGCGCGGAACTGACTTTCGCGAATGCCACCGATCCCTTCCTGCCGATTGATGAGCGCCCTGAACGCTGCGGCGCGGTGGTCGAGGCGGTCTGGCCCCTGTCCACCCTGGCCGCGCCCCCTGCCGGCGCGCTGGGCGAGAACCAGCGGATCGAGGGCTGAGGCCAGCATTAACCGCCGATTAACGAGTTCACGCCTAGGTTGCCTAAATCGGGGGCAGAACCGGGGAACCGGAATGGCGAATGAACTCATCTTCGTGTTCGGAACGGTCGTGTCGGCAACCCTTGTGGTGCTGGCCAGCCTCTTGCTGCTATCGGTCTGGCAGTCACGCCAGACCCCGCCAGCCATCGGCCTTTTCCGCGACGGCGGCTCGGACGGGACGATCTTCCTTTTTGACGGCGACCGGCTGCTGGACGCGACGCCCGCCGCCCGCCAGCTGATCCCCGAAGCGGACGGGCCGGGCGCCTGGCAAAAGCTGCTGGTGCGCCTTGGGCCGATGTTTCCGGGCCTGGCCGATAAGGTCGCCAGCCTGCCGCGGCTGGGACAGGTCCATGTCACCTCGGCCCCCGGCGTGGTGCCGCCGGTGATGATGCATGCCGAACATGTCTCCGGCATCACCCGCCTGACCATGGTCTCCCCGACCGAGGATCCGCAGGCCGCGCGCACCGGCTCGGCCGCCGTTGCTGCCTTGCAAGCCGAGGTGTTGTCGCAGCGCGCGGTCCTGGCGCGCTCGCCCGTCCTGATGTGGAAAGAGGGGGCCGAAGGTCAGGTCACCTGGGCCAACCACGCCTATCTGATCCGCGCGGTCGAACTGCTACCCGAGGGCGAGGATCTCAGTTGGCCCTTGCCGCGCCTGTTCGACCGGCCCGACAGTCGCAACCCCAATCCCCCGCGCGCGAAGTTGCAGATGCAAAGCGGTCCGGAATGGTTCGACCTGTTCCGCGTGCCCGTGGCCGAGGAGACGTTCTGCTACGGTCTTGCCGCGAACTCGGCCGTGCAGGCCGAGACCGCGCTGCGCGAATTCATGCAGACCCTGACCAAGACCTTCGCCGACCTGCCCATCGGCCTTGCCATCTTTGACCGCAACCGCGTCCTGCAACTGTTCAACCCGGCGCTGATCGACCTGACCTCGCTCGCCCCTGATTTCCTGATCGGCCGCCCCACGCTCAGTGCCGTGCTGGATGCGATGCGGGCCAAGTCGATGATCCCGGAACCCAAGGACTATCGCAGTTGGCGCCGCCAGCTGGTCCGGCTGGAGGAAGAGGCCGCCTCGGGCCTGTTCGAGGAAACCTGGAGCTTGCCGGGCGGCCAGACCTATCGTGTGATCGGCCGCCCGCATCCGAATGGGGCGCTGGCCTTCATGTTCGAGGATATCTCGACCGAGATGACCCGCACCCGGCGCTACCGTGCCGACCTGGAGTTGGGGCAGTCGGTGATCGACACGGTGGACGAGGCGGTGGCGGTCTTTTCGCAGGGTGGCCAGCTGGTGATGTCGAACCTCGCCTATGCCCAGCTTTGGGGCCACGATCCGGCCGTGCTTCTGTCCGACGCCGGGATTGCCACGCTGTGCAACTGGTGGCGCGACCACACCGCGCCCAGCCTCTTGTGGGCCGATGCGACCGATTTCGTCCTGACCATGGGCGACCGTGCCGGCTGGAACGGCGAGGCACGGCTTTTGGACGGGCGGCTTCTGGACTGCAAGTTCCGCCCGCTGACCGGAGGCGCCACCCTGATCACCTTCCGCCTACGTCAGGTGGCCGAGCCGGTCCCGGCCCCCGTGTTCGGAAGCCTCGCGCGGATGACTGTGCAGGCGTGACGTTCTTTGCCGGCTGTGATGCTCCCTGCCAGGCTGCTCTCATGCTGTCGCAACTTGGTGCCGCGAAGGCGCCTGGCCAGCGGCCACAGTGAACCACCCTTGCGGCCCGGCTACCGCCGGGTAGACTCGGGACATGACCTTGCCCGACACCTTTACGCTTGACCTGCCCGATGAGACCGCGACGGCGGCCCTGGGCGCGCGTCTGGCGGCGGTGGCGCAGGCGGGCGATGTGATCCTGCTTTCGGGCGCCATCGGCGCCGGCAAAAGCCACCTGGCCCGCGCCTTCATCCGCGCCCGGCTGGGGCAGGGGGAGGAGGTGCCCTCTCCCACCTTCACCCTGATTCAGACCTACGGCCCGCCCGATGCGGAAATCTTCCACGCCGACCTCTACCGTCTCACCCATCCTGATGAGGTCTGGGAACTTGGCCTGGACGACGCCTTCACCCGCGCGATCTGCCTGGTGGAATGGCCCGACCGGCTGGGCACGCACCTACCGCCCGGGGCGTTGCATCTGGACCTGTCGGCGCTGGGCGAAGGACGACGCGCCACCCTGCGCGGCGGACGCGAGGCCCTGCGCAAGGCGGCGCTGGATGGCTGACCGCGAGCCCCTGATTGCCGCGTTCCTTGGCCTGACAGGCTGGGAAAAGGCCGAGCGTCGCCATCTGGCCGGCGATGCCTCTGACCGGCGCTATTGGCGCCTCACGCGCGGAACGGACAGCGCTGTGCTGATGGACAACCCGCCGGGTGGTGCCGATGATCCCGCCGCTTTTGCCGCCATGGCCCGGCATCTGTCGGCCCTCGGCCTTTCGCCGCCGCGTCTGATTGCCGCCGACCTGGCCCAAGGCCTGCTGCTGCTGGAGGACCTGGGCGACGGACTGTTTGCCCGTCTCATTGCTGCCGACCCGTCGCAAGAGGAACCGCTTTACGCCGCCGCCGTCGACGTTCTGGTCCAGCTTCAGGCCGCGCCCCCTCCGCCCGGTCTGCCGAATCTTTCGGCCCAGGACTGGGCCGAGGCCGCAGCCATAGCCTTCACCATCTACGCCCCTGCCGCGACCGGCCAGCCCCCCGATCCGGGCCCCGTCACCCGCGCATTGGCGCTGGCGCTGCAAACCCATGCCGACAGCCCCCGCACGCTGATCCTGCGCGACTATCACGCCGAGAACCTGCTCTGGCTGCCGGACCGCCAGGGGACCGCCCGCGTGGGGCTGCTGGACTTTCAGCTCGGCCAGCTGGGTCAGCCGGGCTATGATCTCGTCTCGCTTCTGCAGGATGCGCGCCGGGATGTCTCGCCTGCGATTGAATCGCGGATGATCGACCGTTTCGCCGCTGCCACAGGCTGGGATTCAGAAGCCTTTTCAGCTCATTATGCTACGCTTGGCGTCCAACGTGCCCTGCGCATCCTGGGCATCTTCGCGCGGTTGGGCCTTGTGGCGGGCAAGCCCGGCTACCTGCGTCTGATCCCGCGTGTCTGGCGGCAGTTGCAGCAGAACCTTGCCCATCCCGCGCTGACTGATCTGCGCGCGGCCTGCCTGCGCGACCTGCCCGAACCCACCCCCGCAACCCTTGGCCGCATCGAAGCCCAATGCCCGACTTCCCCTTCCCGCTGATGATCTTCGCCGCCGGCTTTGGCACTCGCATGGGCGCGCTGACGGCCGACCGGCCCAAGCCGCTGATCCCGGTGGCGGGCCGGCCGCTGATCGACCATGCGCTGCAGATCGCAGCCGGGGCCGGGGCGCACCGGATCGTGGCGAACACCCATTACCGGGCCGAACAACTCGCCGCCCATCTTACCCCCAAGGGCGTTGCGATCAGCCATGAGGCCGGACCCATCCTGGAAACCGGCGGCGGCCTGCGCGCCGCGCTGCCGCTTTTGGGTCCCGGCCCCGTCGCGGTGCTGAACAGCGACGGCATCTGGACCGGCGCGAACCCTTTGGCGCAACTGGCCGCCGCTTGGGACCCCAAACGAATGGAGACGTTGCTCCTTCTTCTGCCGCTGCATCAGGCACTGGCGCGGGGCGGGAAGGGCGATTTCCGTCTGGACGACCAAGGCCGGATCAGCCGCGGGCAGGGGGGTGAGGATCACGTCTATATCGGCGCCTGCATCCTGGCCCCGGACCGGCTGGCGGCGATCGAGGAGGAGGCGTTCTCGCTTAACAGGCCCTGGAACGACATGATCGCGGCCGGCACCGCCTTTGGCCTTGTCCACCAGGGCCGCTGGTGCGACGTCGGCCACCCGGCCGGAATTGCCGAGGCCGAGCAACTGCTTGCGCAGGCCGCCCATGGCTGACCCCGCGCTTTACGCCCTGCCGCCCGGCGTCGATTTCCCGGCCGAACTGGTCGCGGGCCTGTTGCACCGCATGCGGGACCACCCGCCCGAGGCGCTGGCCCGTGTGACGTTGATCCTGAACACCCAGCGCATGCGGCGGCGGGTGACCGAGTGTCTGATGCACTCGGGCGCGCGTCTCTTGCCCCGGCTTCTGCTGGTCACCGACATTGCTGCCCTGGGGGCCGCGCCTTTGCCGCCCGGCACCTCGCCCCTGCGCAGGCGGCTGGAGCTGACGGTCCTTCTGGACAAGCTGCTGGCCACCGGCACCACCGATTTCCCCCGCAGCGCGCTTTATGATCTGGCCGACAGCCTGGCCGCGCTGATGGAGGAGATGCAGGGCGAAGGCGTGTCCCCCGACCGGATTGCCGGGCTGGACGTGGCCGACCACTCGGCGCATTGGGCGCGGACCCAGGCCTTTCTGGGGATCGTAGCCCAGGCGATGGGCGGCGACGGCGCGGATGCCGAAGCGCGGCTGCGCCAGGCGGTGCTGTCCCTGGCCGAACGCTGGCAAGACCACCCGCCGCAGGCCCCGGTGATCGTCGCCGGCTCGACCGGGTCGCGCGGGACGACCGCGCTTCTGATGCAGGCGGTGGCGCGGCTGCCGCAGGGCGCGGTGGTGCTGCCGGGCTATGATTTCGACCAACCGGATGCCGTCTGGGACCGGCTGGATGATGCCCTGACCGCCGAGGATCACCCCCAGTTCCGCTTTCGCGCGCTGATGGACCGGCTGGGCTGCGGACCGCAGGCCGTGCAACCCTGGACCGATGCGCCCGCTCCCTCGCCCGACCGCAACCGCCTGATTTCCCTGTCGCTTCGTCCCGCCCCGATTACCGATCAATGGCTGGCCGAGGGGCCCAGCCTGCCGCCCCTGATCCCCGCCACGCAAGACATGACCCTGATCGAGGCCCCCAGCGAGCGGACCGAGGCCTTCGCCATCGCCCTGATCCTGCGCGACGCGGCCGAGCGGGGAGAGCGCGCCGCCCTTGTCTCGCCTGACCGGAACCTGACCCGCCGTGTGACCGCCGCCCTGGACCGCTGGGGCATCCGCCCCGACGATTCCGCCGGCCGTCCGCTGCCGCTGTCTGCCCCCGGCCGCTTTCTGCGCCAGATTGCCGGGCTGTTCGGCGATCGCCTCACGGCGGACCGACTGCTGGCCTTGCTGAAGCACCCGCTGGTCTTTTCCGGCCCCGGGCGTGGCGCGCATCTGATCCTGACGCGCGAGCTTGAACTTCACCTGCGCCGCCACGGACCGGCCTTTCCAACGGCCGAAAGCCTGGCCACCTGGGCCGCTGGCAGCCGGGTCCCCGGCGCGGCGGATTGGGCAAAAATTCTGGGCCAGACCCTCTCGCCCCTGGCCGACATCGGCCCTCTGCCCCTGACGGCTTTCGTCGCAGCCCACCTTGCCAACGCCGAGACGCTGGCGCGCGGCTTTGCCCCCGACGGCGCGGGTGCCCTGTGGGAGAAGGAGGCCGGCCAGAAGGCCGCCGAGGCTGTGGCGGAACTGCAAGCCGAGGCCGGGGCCGCCGGCACCCTGACCCCCGGCGACTATGATCGCCTGTTCCACGGCGTCCTGCAACGGCACGAGGTGCGTGAGGCGGAAAGTGTCCATCCCGATATCATGGTCTGGGGCACGATCGAGGCGCGGGTCCAGGGGGCCGATCTGGTGATCCTTGGCGGCTTGAACGAGGGCGCCTGGCCCGCCCAGCCGCCGCCGGACCCCTGGCTGAACCGGGCGATGCGCAAGGCGGCGGGGCTTCTGCTGCCCGAACGCCGCATCGGCCTTTCGGCGCATGACTACCAGCAGGCCGTCGCCGCGCCGCGCGTGGTCCTGACCCGCGCCATCCGGGGGGCCGAGGCCGAAACCGTCCCTGCCCGGTGGCTGAACCGCCTGGTCAACCTGATGTCCGGCCTGCCCAGCCGCGACGGACCGCAGGCGCTGGACCTGATGCGGGGCCGGGGCCAGCACTGGCTGACCCTTGCCACCCGGTTCGACCGGGTGGACCCCGTGCCGCCCGCCCCGCGCCCCTCGCCCCGCCCGCCGGTAGAGGCGCGGCCGAAACGGCTGTCCCTGACCGAGGTTGGTCGGCTGGTGCGCGACCCCTACGCGATCTACGCCCGGCACGTCCTGCGCCTGTCCAAGCTTGATCCCCTCCGCCCCGAAGCCGACCCCCGCCTGCGCGGCGTGGTCCTGCATGAGATCCTCGAGACGTTCATCAAGCGCGGCGGCACCGACCGCGCCGCGCTTCTGGCCACCGCAGACGAGGTTCTGGCCGCCCGTGTTGCCTGGCCCCTGGCCCGCACCGTCTGGCGCGCGCGGATCGCCAAGGCGGCGGATGCCTTCCTGCGCTACTCCTCCTCCACCGGAGGCACGCCTGTCCTGTTGGAGGAAAAGGGCGCCACCCCCATCGCGGGACTGGACTTTGCCCTGACCGGCAAGCCTGACCGCATCGACATGCTTCCCGACGGCCGCCTCCTCCTGATCGACTACAAGACTGGCGACCCGCCCAGCGAAAAGCAGCAGCGCAATTTCGACAAGCAACTTTTGCTTGCCGCCGCGATGGCGGAACGGGGCGGCTTCGCCTCGATCGGTCCGTCCGAGGTGGCGAAGATCGCCTTCATCGGGCTGAAGGCCGAGTTGAAGAAGGTGGAAACCGATCTTGCCCCCGGCCGGGTCGGCGCGGTCTGGGATGAATTCGTGCGCCTTGTCACCGCCTATGCACAACCCGGACAGGGCTACACTGCCCGCCGCGCGCTGATGTCCGAAACTGACGCCTCGGACTATGACCACCTGTCGCGCTACGGCGAATGGGACATGACCCAGGACCCCAGGGCCGAGGATCTGGCATGACACTGAACCCCGCCTTCGCCGCCCAGATCGCCGCCGCCGAGCCGTTGCGCAACACTTGGCTGTCGGCCAACGCCGGGTCGGGCAAGACCCGCGTGCTGACCGACCGGGTGGCGCGGCTTCTGCTGTCGGGGGTCGAACCGCAGCACATCCTCTGCCTGACCTACACCAAGGCCGCCGCGTCCGAGATGCAGAACCGCCTGTTCAAGCGGCTTGGCGAATGGGCGATGGCGCCCGAACCCGATCTGCGCAAGGCCCTGCTGGACCTTGGCGAAGCGGACTTCTCCGCCGCCCGCCTGGCCCGCGCGCGGCAGCTTTTCGCCCGCGCCATCGAAACCCCCGGTGGCCTGCGCATCCAGACCATCCACAGCTTCTGCGGCAGCCTTCTGCGCCGCTTTCCGCTAGAGGCCGGGGTGCCCCCCGGATTCGCCGAACTCGACGACCGCTCTGCCCGCCAGATGCGCGCCGAGATCGTCGAGGAACTTGCCGACGGCCCCCACGCCCCCGTGGTCCGCCGCCTGGCCGAAGTGCAGGGCGCCGAGGATTTCGCCCCTCTGGTCGAGGAACTGTCCCGCCACCGTGCCGCCTTTGCCACGCCGCTGGACGCCGCCGCGATCTGGTCGCTGTTTGGCCTGCCGCCGGGCTTTGCGGCCTCGGACCTGCTGGCGCAGACCTTCCTGGGCGACGAGACGCTGTGGTTTCCCGACCTGATCACCGGGCTGGCGGCGGGCAGTTCAACCGACGTTAAGGCGGCCGACAAACTGCGTCCGCTGGACCTGTCCAACCCCGACCTTGCCACCCTGGCGACGCTGGAAAGCCTGTTCCTGTTCGGCGACGGTGCCGGCACGCCATTTGCCGCGAAGATCGGCAAGTTCCCCACCAAGGACACCCGCGCCGCCCTTGGCGCCATCATGGACCGGTGCGAGGCGCTGATGGCCCGCGTCGAAGCCGCGCGCGGCCAGCGCATCTGTCTGGAAGCGGCCGAGAAATCGCTGGCGCTCCACCGCTTCGCCGCCGCCTTCCTGCCGGAATATGCCAGGCGCAAGGCCGCCCACGGGCAGTTGGACTTTGACGACCTGATCGGCAAGGCCCGCGCGCTGCTGAAAGACCCCTCACTGGCGGCCTGGGTGCTGTACCGGCTGGATGGCGGTATCGACCACATCCTGGTGGACGAGGCGCAGGACACCAGCCCCGAGCAATGGGAGCTGATCGAATCCCTCGCGTCCGAGTTGATCGCGGGCGAGGGGGCGGGAACCAGGCCACGGACACTGTTCGTCGTTGGGGACAAGAAGCAGTCGATCTATTCGTTCCAGGGCGCCGATGTGGCCGCCTTCGACCAGAAACGCGACCATTTCCACAGCCGGCTTGCCGGTGGACCGGGCCTTGTCGGCCGCGCCCTGGAACATTCCTTCCGCTCTTCGCCCGCGATCCTGAAGGTGGTGGACCGGACCTTCACCGAGGCAGAGTTTCAGGCGCTGGGCGGCGAATCCCGCCACACCGCCTTCAACGAACGCCTGCCCGGCCGTGTCGATGTCTGGCCGGTCGAGCAGAAGGCTGAAACCCCCGAACCCGGCGACTGGTTCGACCCCGTCGACGCCCGCAGCGCCGAGGACCCCCGCGTGATCCTGGCCGGCCGTATCGCCGAGTGGATCCGTGACACCGTTGCCGCCGGGGTGCAGATCCCCCAGGTTCCGCGCGACGGCAAACCGCCGCAGCGCCCGGTCCATTTTGGCGATTTCCTGGTGCTGGTCCAACGCCGCTCGCCCCTGTTCCACGAGATCATCCGCGCCTGCAAGGCGCTGAACCTGCCCATTGCCGGGGCTGACCGGCTGAAACTGGGCGGGGAACTCGCGGTCCGCGACCTTTCCGCCCTTCTGACCTTCCTTGACACGCCCGAGGATGACCTGTCGCTGGCCTCTCTCCTCCGCTCGCCGCTCTGTGGCTGGTCCGAGGCCGAGCTTTTCCGTCTGGCCAACCCCCGCAAGGGCTATCTGTGGGAGGCGCTGCGCGACCACCCTGGTCGCCCGGACACGCTGGCCTTCCTGAACGACATGCGGTCCCAGGCCGATTTCCTGCGGCCCTACGACCTGATCGAACGCGCGCTGCACCGCCACGACGGCCGCCGCAAGCTCTTGGCCCGCCTGGGGCCCGAGGCGCAGGATGGCATCGACGAACTCTTGTCGCAGGCGCTGGCCTATGAGGGGCAAGAGGTTCCCAGCCTGACCGGCTTCCTGGTCTGGATGCAGACCGACGAGGTCGAGGTAAAGCGCCAGCTGGATGGCGAAGGCCGGCTGATCCGGGTGATGACGGTTCACGGCGCCAAGGGGTTGGAGGGCGAGATCGTGATCCTGCCCGACACCGGCGACCGCCCGCCGCGAGAGCGTGACCAGCTTTTTCGCCTGCCCGATGGCCCCGCCGTCTGGAAGATGCCTGCTGCCGAAAGCCCGCCGCCGATAGCCGCCGAACGCGCTGCCCGCCAGGCCCGCGAGGCGGCCGAACGCCTGCGCCTGCTGTATGTCGCCATGACGCGGGCGCGCTGCTGGCTGGTCACGGCGGCGGCGGGTGAGGTGAAGCAGCCGGATTGCTGGTACAACCTGATCCGCGCCGGGGTGGAACGGGCCGAGGCCTTCGATGCCGAGGGCATCCGCCGCCACGCCATTGGCGACTGGCCAGAACCGCTGGTCACGCTGGCGCCCGCCCCCATGCCCCCCGGCGCGCTGCCCGACTGGCTGACCCGCCCCGCGCCTGCCCCGCTGGAGCCGCCAAAACCCCTGTCGCCCTCAGACCTGGGCGGGGCCAAGGCGCTGCCCGGTGAACCCGCCTGGCCCGAGGCCGTCGCCAAGGCCCGTGGCACTGCGCTGCACCTGCTCTTGGAGCGCCTGCCGGGCCTTGACCCTGCCACCTGGGCCGACCACGCCGCCAGCCTGATCCCCGACGCCACCCTCGCTGCCGAAATCCTGGCCGAGGCCCGGCTGGTCCTGGAAAGCCCCGCACTCGCGCCGCTTTTCGCGCCAGACACCCTGGCCGAGGTCGCTGTGAACGCGCCATGGCAGGGGCGCACCCTGGTCGGCAGCATCGACCGTCTGATCGTCACCCCCGAACAGGTGCTGGTCATCGACTACAAGTCGAACGCCATCGTCCCGGCAAGCCCCGCCCAGGTGCCCGAAGGCATCCTGCGCCAGCTTGGTGCCTATGCCCACATGCTGGCCCAGATCTACCCCGGCCGCCGGGTCGAGACGGCCGTGCTGTGGACCCGCGGTCCCAGCCTTATGCGACTTGATCCCGAGATCGTGAGGTCGGCCCTTGCCCGCACCACGATCCCTTGACGTCCGCGCCCCGGCTTCTTAGCTTCACAGCCCAACCTTTCCCGCTAGGAGACCCGCCATGGGCGCCGCCACCGTCGCCGTCACCGACGCCACTTTCGATGCCGAAGTCCGCAAGTCGCCGATTCCGGTCGTCGTGGACTTCTGGGCCGAATGGTGCGGCCCCTGCCGCATGATCGGCCCGGCCCTGGAAGAACTGGCCGAGCAATATGCCGGCAAGGTCAAGATCGTGAAGGTCAACGTGGACGAAAACCCGGACAGCCCCGCCACCCTTGGCGTGCGCGGCATCCCGGCGCTGTTCATGTTCAAGGACGGCCAGGTCGTGTCGAACAAGGTCGGCGCCGCCCCCAAGGCCGCGCTGGAAACCTGGATCAAGTCGGCGATCTGACAGAGCCTCCTCGTTCGACTGCGTCTCCTCGTCGGGATTGACCCGCGAGGAGCGACGAAGTCGACGACGAGCAGCATCCAGAAAGGCCCGGCCCCGCAAGCGGCCGGGCTTATCATTTGCTTTCCTTCCAGGGCATTTTCCTGTAAGGCCCGCGCCATCTGAGACGTGTGGTCCGCCCCCGGGGCCCGTGCGAAGGATCGGGGGGACGGCGGCAATGGGGCCGCCAGATATATCGGGGGCACCGGCAGGGGCCGGCCTCCAGAGGAAACGATACATGTTCAATGTGACGAAGAAATCGATCCAGTGGGGCAATGAAACGCTCACACTGGAAACGGGGAAAGTTGCGCGTCAGGCCGATGGGTCGGTGATCGCGACGCTGGGCGAAACCCAGGTGATGGCCAACGTGACCTTTGCGCGCGCCGCGAAGCCGGGCCAGGACTTTTTCCCCCTGACGGTTCACTATCAGGAAAAGTACTATGCGGCCGGCAAGATCCCCGGTGGCTTCTTCAAGCGTGAAGCGCGCCCGTCGGAAAAAGAGACGCTGACCTCGCGTCTGATCGACCGTCCGATCCGCCCGCTGTTCGTCGACGGCTTCCGCAACGAAGTGCTGGTCATGGCGACCGTTCTGTCCTGCGACCTGGTCAACGACCCTGACGTCGTGGCGATGATCGCCACCTCGGCGGCGCTGACGGTGTCGGGTGTGCCCTTCATGGGCCCGATCGGTGCGGCCCGCGTCGGCTTTGTCGACGGCCAGTATGTGCTGAACCCGGCTATGGACGACATGACGCAGCTGCGCATGAAGCCCGACCAGCGTCTTGACCTGGTCATCGCCGGCACCAAAGACGCCGTGATGATGGTCGAATCCGAAGCTTACGAGCTGACGGAAGAAGAAATGCTGGGCGCCGTCGTCTTCGGCCACGAGCAGATGCAGCCGGTCATCGACCTGATCATCGACTTCGCCGAATCCTCGGCGAAAGAGCCGTTCGACTTCACGCCGCCCGACTATTCCGGCCTCTACGCCAAGGTGAAAGCCGCCGGCGAAGAGCAGATGCGCGCCGCCTTCGCGATCCGCGACAAGCAGGACCGCACGGCCGCCATCGAGGCCGCCGTCCAGGCGATCAAGGCCGCGATGACCGAGGAAGACCAGGCCGACGCGAACCTTTACCCGGCGATCAAGCAACTGGAATCGGCGGTTCTGCGGGGCGACGTGGTCAAGCACGGCCGCCGCATCGACGGCCGCGACACCAAGACCGTCCGTCCGATCACCTGCGAAACCGGAATCCTGCCGCGCGCCCACGGCTCGGCGCTGTTCACCCGGGGTGAAACCCAGGGCCTCGTCGTCACCACCCTTGGGACCGGCGAAGATGAGCAGATCATCGACGCGCTGAACGGCAACTACCGCTCGAACTTCCTGCTGCACTACAACTTCCCGCCCTACTCGGTTGGTGAAGTTGGCCGTGTTGGCAGCCCGGGCCGTCGCGAAATCGGCCACGGCAAGCTGGCCTGGCGCGCGCTGCAGGCGGTTCTGCCGGCGCCGACCGACTTCCCCTACACGATCCGCGTCGTGTCCGAGATCACCGAATCGAACGGCTCCTCCTCGATGGCGTCGGTCTGTGGTGGCTCTCTGTCCATGATGGACGCGGGCGTGCCGCTGAAGGCCCCGGTCGCGGGCGTCGCGATGGGTCTGGTGCTGGAAGAAGACGGTGACTGGGCCGTCCTGACCGACATCCTGGGCGACGAGGATCACCTTGGCGACATGGACTTCAAGGTCGCCGGGACCGAGAAGGGCATCACCTCGCTGCAGATGGACATCAAGATCGCCGGGATCACCCCCGACATCATGAAGCAGGCCCTGGCGCAAGCCAAGGACGGCCGTCTGCACATCCTGGGCGAGATGGCCAAGGCGCTGACCTCGGCTCAGGCGTTCAGCGAATATGCCCCGAAAATCGAGACGATGCAGATCCCGACCGACAAGATCCGGGAAGTCATCGGCTCGGGCGGCAAGGTCATCCGCGAGATCGTCGAGGTCTCGGGTGCCAAGGTCGACATCAACGACGACGGCATGATCAAGATTGCCTCGAACGACCAGAAGGCCATCAAGAAGGCCTATGAGATGATCTGGTCGATCGTGGCCGAGCCGGAAGAAGGCCAGGTCTACACCGGCAAGGTGGTGAAACTGGTCGACTTCGGCGCCTTCGTGAACTTCTTCGGCAAGCGCGACGGTCTGGTGCATGTGTCCCAGATCGCCAACAAGCGCCTGAACCACCCGAACGAGATCCTGAAGGAAGGCCAGGAGGTCAAGGTCAAGCTTCTGGGCTTCGACGACCGTGGCAAGGTCCGCCTTGGCATGAAGATGGTCGATCAGGAAACCGGTGAGGAAATCACCGAGAAGAAGGAAGAGTCGGCCGAAGGCTGATCCCTTCGCTGGCATGAATGTGAAGGCCCCGGGGGAAACCTCGGGGCCTTTTCCGTCTTGTCTCACAGCTTCTTGTGGTGCGCGTGAAGCGCGTCGCCGCAAGGATGACCGGAAAGGACAAGCGCATGACCCATCTCAATCGACGCCACCTGATCATCACCGGCCTGGCCGCTGCCATGCCCCTGCCTGCCCTGGCCCACAGCCGGCGCTCGGCCGAAGATTGGGTCATCCCCGAGGAATTCCTGCCGCGCCCGGTTCGCTTTGCCGAACCGCAAGAGCCAGGAACCCTGATCGTCGACCCGGATTACTTCGCGCTGTACCATGTTCTGACCGCACGCCGCGGGATGCAGTACAGCGTCGGCGTCGGGCGCGGAGACTTGTACGAATCCGGCTGGTTCACCCTGGGCGCAAAGAAGGAATGGCCCAGCTGGACCCCGACCAAGGACATGATCGCCCGCGACCCTGACCAATATGCGCAGTATGCCGGCGGGATGCCCGGCGGCCCGAACAACCCCCTGGGCGCGCGGGCGCTTTATCTGTTCGACGATGTGGGCAACGACACCTTTCTGCGCATCCACGGCACGCCCGAACCCTGGACCATCGGCAGCGCCGTCTCGAACGGATGCGTCCGATTGGCGAACGAGGACATCGTCGCGTTGTATGAAGCCGTCGAGATCGGCGTGCCTGTGCTGCTGTTGCCCAAGCTGCAAAGCGCCTGACACCCTTGCGCGTTATAGTATAACATAATAGAACCTCCGCCAATCAGGAGGTTCCCATGTCCGACACCCGCCTTCCCGTCACCGTCCTCTCCGGCTTTCTTGGGGCCGGAAAGACCACCCTGCTGAACCATGTCCTGAACAATCGCGACGGACGCCGCGTGGCCGTGATCGTCAATGACATGTCCGAAGTGAACATCGACGCTGACCTGATCCGCGAGGGGACGGAACTGTCCCGCGCCGAGGAAAAGCTGGTCGAGATGACGAACGGCTGCATCTGCTGCACCCTGCGCGACGACCTGCTGACCGAGGTGCGCCGTTTGGCGGCCGAGGGGCGCTTTGACTATCTGCTGATCGAAAGCACCGGCATTGCCGAACCGATGCCCGTGGCCGCGACCTTCGACTTCCGGGACGAGGCAGGGGAAAGCCTCTCGGACATCGCGCGGCTGGATACGATGGTGACGGTGGTCGATGCCATCAACCTGCTGCGCGACTTCTCCAGCCACGACTTCCTGACAGACCGGGGCGAAAGCCTTGGGGATCAAGACAACCGCACCCTGGTCAACCTGCTGACCGACCAGATCGAATTCGCCAATGTGGTGATCCTGAACAAGGTCCGCGATGCGGGGCCGAAAGCTGCCGATGCGGCTCGCAAGATCATCAAGGCCCTGAACCCCGACGCGCGCCTGATCGAGGCCGACCACTCCCGCGTCGATCCAGAGGCGATCTTCGACACCGGCCTGTTCGACTTTGACCGCGCCGCCGAGCATCCGCTTTGGGCCAAGGAATTGTACGGCTTCGCCCACCACACGCCCGAGACCGAGGAATACGGCATCACCTCTTTCGTCTACCGCGCCCGCGCACCGTTCCATCCCCAGAAGATCCACGCGGTCCTGAACGGCGACCTGCCCGGCGTGATCCGCGCCAAGGGGCATTTCTGGCTGGCGACGCGGCCGAATTGGGTGGCCGAGTTCAGCCTTGCTGGGGCCGTCTCCTCGGTCGCGCCGCTGGGGGGCTGGTGGGCCTCGGTCCCGCAAGAGCGGTGGCCGACCCATCCCGACGCGCTGAAGGAAGTCGCCGGCAAGTGGCAGGAACCCTGGGGCGACCGACGGCAAGAGATCGTCTTTATCGGGCACGGGATGGACGAACCCGCCCTGCGCGCCCGTCTGGATGCGGCGCTGGTCCCGGCCGTGCAGTTCACGCCCGACGTCTGGACCAACCTGCCCGATCCTTTCCCCAGTTGGCGGCGTCAGGCGGCATGAGCAACCTTCGCTCGCCCCGCGTCCGCTTTCGCGCGATTGATCCCATGTCCGCCTATGATCGGCTTCCCCCCGATCTGCGGGCATGGCTTGCCGAGGCCGCACTGCCATGGAGTGCGGCCTCGGTTCTGCGCTTGTGGCAGGCCGCCCTGGCCGAGACCGGATGCCCACATTCGGCCCGCGAAAGGCTGGCTCGCGCCGAACGGCGGACCCTCTCGCGCCAGGCGGCACGGGTCTGGGGAAAGCACCACCCCGCCGCCAATTCGCTGGAAAGCTAAGGCCGTCTGCTTTACCTCTTCCGGGCATGACGGATGATTTTCAGACCGAGCCGGACGAGATCGAAGCGGGCGCGCCGCCCCTGTCCCACGATCCGTTTGCCCTGCAACGCCAGCGGGCGGTCGACTGCGGCGGCTTCCTGCACGAGATGCAGAACCACGTTCTGACCTGGCTGCCCAACGGGGGCGACACCCTGGTCATTGCCTTCGACAACCTGGCGGCGGTGCGCGAAACTCAGGACCGCACCGCATGGGGGCAGAAGTTCCTGCTGGACAGCGGTTTTGATCTGCTTGGGGTGCAGATCAAGCGCCGCGACTGGTACCGGGACGCCGAGTTGATCCAGACGCTTGAGGACCTGCGCAGTGACGGGTTCTTTCAGCGGTATAGTCGCGTCGCCACGTTCGGCGCTTCGATGGGTGGGTTTGCCGCCTTGGCCTTTGCGCCCCTCGTCCCGGGTTGCATCGCCCTGGCCTTCGCGCCGCAACGCAGCCTAAGCCCCACGATCTGCCCGTGGGAAACGCGCTATCGTTTCGGTCGGACGACCTATTGGGATGACGCCCTGCCCTATGGCGATGCCGCACAGGGGGTTCCGGCGGCGTCGCGGGCCTATATCTGCTTTGATCCCCTTCTGGCCGAGGACCGCCGACATGCGTCCGAGCTTGCCGGGCCGAACGTCCGCCACCTGCCCATGCCGCATCTGGGCCACAAGCTGCCCCCGGCCTTGCT
This sequence comes from Tabrizicola aquatica, assembly GCF_002900975.1. GTDB lineage: Bacteria > Pseudomonadota > Alphaproteobacteria > Rhodobacterales > Rhodobacteraceae > Tabrizicola > Tabrizicola aquatica. The sequence goes on from NZ_PJON01000002.1 coordinate 581,085, forward strand.
GAAGATGGGGTTGCTGAAGCCCCTGGCGCTTGCGGCACTGGCGGACAATCTTGACCGGCCCACCTTCTCGCGGATGATGCGGGCGCGGCGGGACAGCATGCCCTGGCGCCTGGCGCTGTTGCAGCGCGCCCTTGACGAGGGACATATCCGGCTGGGATTGCACGCCGCAAACTGGTGCATGGCGGACCGTCCGAACTGGAGGGTCCGCCATCTTAGAAACGCGTTTCGCGCCGCCGATCCGGGCTGACGCGACCGCTCAGGCCGGCGACTTGGCGAAGCGCAGGTAGGGCAGCTTGATGTCCAACTCGCCAAAGCGTTCCTTGGCCTGGTCATTGTTCAGCGCCAGCGCGACGATCACATCCTGACCCGGTACCCAGTTGGCCGGGGTGGCCAGCGGCACGCCATCGGTCTTTCGCACCGCATCCAGCGCGCGCAGGATTTCCGCAAAGTTGCGGCCCACGCTCATCGGATAGGTCATCGTCAGCCGCACCTTCTTGTCCGGCCCGACGATATACACCGTGCGCACTGTCGCCGAATGGGCCGGAGTCCGCCCCTCGGTCGGCAGATAGTAATCGGCCGGCAGCATGTCATAGGCCTTGGCTACGGTCAGCGAGGAATCATCGATGATCGGAAACTCGGCTGGCGATCCGCCAAACGCCTCGATGTCGCGCTTCCATTTGCCGTGGTCGTCCACGCTGTCCACTGACACGCCGATGACCTTGGTGTTGCGCTTCTTCCATTCATCAGCCAGCTGCGCGACGGCGGCGAATTCCGTGGTGCAGACCGGGGTAAAGTCGCGCGGGTGGCTGAAGATGATGCCATAGCTGTCACCCAGCCACTCGTGGAACCGGATCGTTCCGGCGGTGGAGTCGGCGGTGAAATCGGGGGCAACATCATTGATACGGACGGCCATGAGAAACCTCGCTTGGGTTGGAATCGTTCGGCTGAAAGATAGGCGAAGCGGAACAGGGTTTCATCCCTTGCCGGTCAAACGCCCTGAAATAGGAAAAAAGTCCCGGGCACCGGCGCTAACTGCTGCGGATGTTCCCCGGCTGGCGTCAGTCAAAGGTTCCCGTCACCCGCCCGAACAGCATGAAGGCGCGTGCCGTCCTGGTATCCGACAACTCTGCCAGTTCGGCGTCGCTGGCGTTCGGCTCGAAGGCGGCCACGGTCTTGTCAAAGGTCCGCAGGAAATGGTGCGCGGCGTCGCGGAACACCGGGTCTGCCTTCATCCGCGCCGCCGTCAGCGCCAGCGAGGTCCGGTCCCGGATTCCCCCCAGCGGCGCGATTGAACGCCCCCGCTCCCCTGCCGCAAAGCGCCGCCATAGCTCGGGCTGGCACAGGTCGGGCTTCAGGTCGTCCATGTAGATGCCGTCCTGGCTGAGCAGCGTCAGCACATCCTGGGCCGACCGGATCAGCTTGGCCACCGTCCGGTCCTCCAGCGCCAGACGCAGCGCGCGAAAGCCCTCCTTGTCCTCGGGCGATTCCGGGAATTGCAGCGCGCGGATGAAATCAGCCACCGAGAGCGGCGGGCGCATGTCCTCGGCCGGGGCTCCCAGGGCCAGCGCGGGCTGTTCCGTCCCCGCGTCAGAGGGCGGCCGCACCAATGCCGCCTTGCGGTCGGCCGAAGGCACCGTCAGCCCCGCATCCCGACGCGAGGAGAAACTGGCCAGCACGGTTTCGGCCTGCCGCGTGACGGCGGCGATCTCGTCGATCTTCTTTTCCACCGACGACCGCACCTGCGACCCCGGCTGCTGGCCCTGCGCCTGCACATAGCTGGACCGCATCGCATCGACCGTCGCCTGCAGCCGCGCCGCCTCGCCCCGCAGGTCTCGGACAGATCGCAGCGTTGTCACCACCACCCAGATCAGCGCCACCGGCAAAAAGACCATCAGCAGGGTCATCACCAGCCCGAAGGTCTGCGCCTCGTTGCCCGGAGGCGACATGAACACATAGGCCAGGATCAGCACGATCCAGAACAGGCTCATCACCGCGCCGCCGATTTCCAGCCCCCGGCCGGGGTCCGGCGGCGGCAGCGGCGCAGGGTCCTTTCGCATCGGGTCCCGTGCGGGTTTCACCGGACCAGCCCCCGTTCAGATGTAACGGATCGACAGGATTTCGTAGGACCGGGTCCCGCCGGGAGTCTTCACTTCCACGCTGTCGCCCTCGTCCTTGCCGATCAGGGCGCGCGCCAGGGGCGAGCGGATGTTCAGCAGGCCATTCTCGATATCGGCCTCGGTCTCGCCGACGATCTGATAGGTCTTTTTTTCGTCGGTATCCTCGTCCACGACGGCCACCGTCGCCCCGAACTTGACCGAGCCGGACAGCTTGGTCGGATCGATGACCTCGGCCAGGGACAAAAGGCCCTCCAGCTCCTTGATCCGGCCCTCGATAAAGCCCTGCTTCTCGCGCGCGGCGTGATATTCGGCGTTTTCCGACAGGTCGCCATGTTCGCGGGCTTCAGCGATGTCGCGGATGATGGCCGGACGTTCGACGGATTTCAGCTGCTTCAACTCGCTATCCAGCGCATCAAAGCCGCGCCGGGTCATCGGGATCTTTTCCATCGGCCATCCACTGCAAAATAAGAAGCCACGGACCGGGGTTCGGTCCATGACTTCGGACTTGTCTTCGGCTCACCTCACCCGATGGGGGCCGGAATTGCAAGGGGGCATGCCGCAAGCGCGCGGCGGCCGGTCGGCGCGGGAACAGAAAGCCGCGCGCAGGAATGTGTGCTGGCAATGATGTTGCGTCACGGTTGACCTTGGGTCCAGCCTGCGGCAACAGGGTTCGCGACTAGCCAGATCAAGGGCGGACGGGGCCGCTCCAGGGGGAATTGCCATGACGATCCAGCGCGAGAAGATGGATTATGACGTCGTCATCGTGGGCGCGGGGCCTGCTGGCCTGTCGGCGGCGATCCGACTGAAGCAGCTTGACCCTGATCGGTCGGTTGTCGTGCTGGAAAAGGGCTCCGAGGTCGGGGCGCACATCCTGTCCGGCGCGGTGCTGGACCCCTGTGGTCTGGATGCCCTTTTGCCCGACTGGCGGACCATGGATGCGCCGATCAAGACCCCGGTGCGCGAGGACAACTTCTACATGCTCGGGCCGGCCGGCCAGATCCGCATCCCGAACTGGCCGATGCCGCCGCTGATGTCGAACCACGGCAACTACATCGTCTCGATGGCCAATGTCTGCCGCTGGATGGCCGGCGTGGCCGAGGGGCTGGGCGTCGAGATCTTCCCCGGCATGGCCTGTTCCGAACTGGTGTTCGAGGGTGACACTGTCGTCGGCGTCGTCGCCGGCGAATTCGGCCGCGACCCCGAAACGCGCGAGCCTGGCGCGTCCTACGAGCCCGGCATGGAACTTCGCGGCAAGTATGTGCTCCTTTCGGAAGGCGTGCGCGGCAGCCTCGCGAAGCAGGTGATCGAGAAGTACCAGCTGTCCAAAGGCCATTGCCCGCAGAAGTTTGGCCTTGGCATGAAGGAAATCTGGGAAATCGACCCCGCGAAGCACCGCGAGGGGACCGTCACCCACACGATGGGCTGGCCCCTTGGCAAGAACGCCGGGGGCGGTAGCTTCATCTATCACCTTGAGAACAATCAGGTCTATGTCGGTTTCGTGGTCCACCTGAACTACGAAAACCCGCACCTTTACCCCTACATGGAATTCCAGCGCTTCAAGCACCACCCGATGGTGGCCGAGCTTCTGAAGGGCGGCAAGCGCGTGGCCTACGGTGCCCGCGCGATCAGTGAGGGCGGCTGGCAGTCGATCCCGAAGATGGTGGCTCCAGGCGTGGCGCTGTTGGGTTGCAGCGCCGGTCTGGTGAACGTCCCCCGCATCAAGGGCAACCACAACGCCATGCTGTCCGGCAAGGCCGCCGCCGAAGCCGCCCACGCCGCCATCACCGCCGGCCGCGCCGGGGATGAGCTGACCGCCTATGAAACCGATGTCCGCAGCGGCCCCATCGGCCGCGACCTGAAAAAGGTCCGCAACGTCAAGCCCTTGTGGTCGAAGTACGGCCTTGTCGCCAGCCTGATGGGTGGCGGCGTGGACATGTGGCTGAACACTATCGGCCTGACCGCCTTTGGCACCCTGCGCCACGGCAAGTCCGACGCCGCCGCCACTGGCCTTGCCAAGGATCACAAGCCGATCGACTACCCCAAGCCCGACGGCAAGCTGTCCTTCGACCGGCTGACCAACGTCGCCTTCAGCTTCACCAACCACGACGAGGCGCAGCCCGCCCACCTGGTCCTCAAGGACCCCTCGGTCCCGATCGCCGTCAACCTGCCGAAATACGCCGAACCCGCGCAGCGCTATTGCCCGGCCGGCGTGTACGAGGTGCTGGGCGAAGGCCAGGACGCGACCTTCCGCATAAACTTCCAGAACTGCGTCCACTGCAAGACCTGCGACATCAAGGACCCGTCGCAGAACATCGTCTGGACCACGCCCATGGGCGGCGGCGGGCCGAACTACCCGAACATGTGACCGCTTCGGCGGGCCAGGTCAGGCCCGCCCGCATTGCCTTGGCCCGCTTGGCCCGCTAGCTTTCCCCCGACCGCCGAGGAGAGCCCGATGCCCCGTCCCCACCTGCTGACCGCCCTTGCGCTTGCCGCCGCCCTTGGCTCTCCGCTGCGGGCCGAGGATGCCGGGGCCTATCTCGCCGCGCGGGTGGCCGAGTCGCAGAATGACTTCCGCGCTGCATCGGGCTGGTATGGCAAGGCGATCCTGTCCGACACTGGCAACGCCCGCCTGCTTGAGGGTGGAATCCTGGCCGAACTTGGCGCCGGTGATTTCGACCTGGCCATCCAGGCCGCCAAGCAGTTCAAGGCGCTGCAGGGCGATCCCAGCCAGCTTGCCGAATTCGCCCTTCTGGCCGATGAAGCCCAGCGTGAGGATTACGCCGCCCTCCTCGCCGCGCTCGACTCCGGTCGCAGCGTCGGCGACCTGGTTGACGGCCTCGTCCGCGCCTGGGCCCTGGTCGGCGAAGGCCGCATGACCGATGCCCTTGCCGCCTTCGACGAGATCACCAAGACCGAAGGGCTGCAGGCCTTTGGCTACTACCACAAGGCGCTTGCCCTTGCTTCCGTCGGCGATCTGGAAGGCGCGGACGAGATCCTGTCGGGCCGCGCTGCCGGGCCGATCTTCGTCATGCGCCGCGGTGTCTTTGCCCATGCCCAGATCCTCAGCCAGCTGGAACGTAACGCCGACGCGCTGGCGCTGATCGACCAATCCTTCGGCCCTGGCCCGGATCCCATCGTCGACGCCATGCGCCGCCGCCTGCAAGCCGGAGAGCCGGTGCCCTTCGACACGGTCCGCACCGCCCGCGACGGCATCGCCGAGGTGTTCTTTTCGGTCGCCACCGCGCTGAATGGCGATGCCGACCCGGTCTATACCCTGTTGCACCTGCGCGTCGCGGGCTACCTGCGCCCCGACCACAGCGATGCGGTCCTCCTCACCGCCGACGTGCTGGAGATGCTGGGCCAGCACCAGCTTGCGACCGAAACCTATGGCAGCTTCCCGCCGGACGACCCTGCCTTTGTCTCGGCCGAGATCGGTCGCGCCGGCGCCCTTCGCTCGCAGGACAAGAGCGATGCCGCGATCGAGGCGTTGCAAGCCCTTGCCCGCAGCAACCCTGGCCTGGGATCGGTGCAATTCGCCTTGGCCGACATGCTGCGGATGGAAGAACGCTTTGACGAGGCCGAGATCGCCTATACCGCTGCCATCGACCTGAAACCGCAGATCAGCGAAGATGACTGGGTGCTCTTCTTCTACCGTGGCATCTGCCACGAACAGTCCAAGGATTGGGCCGCCGCCGAAGCCGATTTCCGCCGCTCGCTGGACCTGAACCCGACCCAGCCGCAGGTGCTGAACTATCTCGGTTATGGCCTGGTGGATCGCGGCGAAAAGCTGGACGAGGCGCTGGGCATGATCGAAAAGGCCGTCGCTGCCGACCCGGACAAGGGCTATATCATCGACAGCCTTGCCTGGGCGCTGTTCCGGCTTGGCCGCTATGACGAGGCGCTGGAACCGATGGAGCGGGCCTCGCTTCTGGAACCCGTCGATCCGGTGGTGACCGACCATCTGGGCGATGTCTACTGGATGGTGGGCCGCAAGCTTGAGGCGCAGTTCCAGTGGCGCCGCGCCCTGTCGTTTGAGCCGACCGAAAAGGACGCCGACCGTATCCGCCGCAAGCTGGATATCGGGCTGGACGCGGTGATGGACGAGGAAAGCGCCGCCGACGGCGCGGTCGAGGCCGCCGAGAATGGCAACTGACGCCGTCACTTCCTCGGCGCCTGCCAAGCTGAACCTCTGCCTGCATGTCACCGGCCGCCGGGCTGACGGCTATCACCTGCTGGACAGCCTGGTCGTCTTTGCCTCGGTCGGTGACCGGGTCAGTGCTGTGCCGGGGCAGGGGCTTTCCTTGCGGATCACCGGGCCGGAAAGCGCCGGGCTTGTGGCCGAACCCGATAACCTGGTGCTGCGCGCCGCCCGCGCCATGGAGATCAGCGATGCTGCGCTGGTGCTGGAGAAGATCTTGCCCGTGGCCTCTGGTATCGGCGGCGGTTCGGCCGATGCCGCGGCGGCGCTGCGGGCCTTGGCGGCGCTGACGGGCCGGGACCTGCCGCCGCCGGACAGGGTACTGGCGCTGGGCGCGGATGTGCCGGTCTGCCTGGCCGGCCGCCCCGCCCGGATGTCCGGGATCGGTGAGGTGCTTGCGCCTTTGCCACCCCTGCCACCGCTCTGGTGCGTCCTGGTCAATCCCCGTGTTCCGGTCCCGACGCCCCAGGTTTTTGGCGCGATGACCCGGCGCGAGAACCCGCCGGTTCCGGATCTTCCGGCCGAAGCCCTTGGCTCAGCGGAAGCACTGGCGCATTGGCTGGCCACCCAGACCCGCAATGACCTGACGGCCCCGGCCCGTGCCGTGGCCCCGGTTCTGGCCGAAGTCCAGGCCGCGTTGGAGACCGCGCCGGGCTGCCTTCTGGCCCGCATGTCGGGCTCGGGTGGCACGCATTTCGGCCTGTTCGACGCCCTCGCCACCGCCGAAGGTGCTGCCCTTGACCTGCGCCGCGCCTATCCCGCCTGGTGGGTCGCCGAAGGCAACATCCTTCCCTGACTGCCCCCGCCTGCTCGTCGAGCACTTCGTGCACTCCTCGCATCTGCGCCGCCCTCGCAACGCGTGCACGCAGTGCTCGAGGAGCTTTCTCCTGCCTGCCATACCGGATGTCCTGCCGGTCAGCCTGACAGTGTCAAGGCACCCGCCAATCGTCCCCAAACCGCGGCGGCGTCGCGCGAACCACCATCCCGTGCGGTATCAGCCCATCCCGGGCCGTGGCGCGTGCCGCTCCGCTGGATCGGCATGCCGACAGGTCCGCCAGCCCCGCTCTCGGGCGTGGCGGCGTCAGGATCATGGTTGCCCGTTCCTGAATGCCCACGGTCAAACGCTTGAAAATACTGACATTCGCTGAAGTGTCCACCGTGGACAGTCGACCGCCGCCGGTCAGAAATAGCTTCTCACCAACGCCCCCGACACCAGGGCCCAGCCATCGGCCACCACGAAGAAGATCAGCTTGAAGGGCAGCGAGACGACCGCCGGCGGGACCATCATCATCCCCATCGACATCAGGATCGCCGCGACCACCAGATCGATGATCAGGAAGGGCAGGAAGATCATGAACCCGATCTCGAAGGCCCGCTGGATCTCGGACAGCAGGAAGGACGGAACCAGCAGCGACAGCGCCGCCTCACCTGGCGGGACCGGGGTGAGCGCCGCGCCGGGGGTGATCCGCAGGTCCTGCAGGGTCTGGAAAGTCTCGGGATCGACCCGCAGCGCCATGAATTCGCGGAACGGCAGGATCGCAGCCTGCAGCGCCGGCCCGATCTCCATCTGCCCGGTCGTCATCGGCTCGATCCCGGTGGTCCAGGCTTCGGTGAACACCGGATCCATCACATACCAGGTCAGGAACATCGCCAGGCTGACGATCAGCATGTTCGGCGGTGCCTGCTGCAGCCCGATCGCCTGGCGCAGGATCGACAGGACGGTGACGATGAACGGAAAGCAGGTCACCATGACCGCCAGCCCAGGCACCACGCTCAGCACGGTGATCAGCAGCAGCAACTGGACCGACCGCAGCGACAGCGAGTTGCCCTCGCCGCCACCCAGGTCCAGCGACAACTGCTGCGCCAGGGCGGGACCCGCCAGTAGCACCATCAGCGCGGCAAGGAAGAGGCTGCGGTTCACAAGCCACCGCGCAGGTTGGCGACCTCGGTCAGGCGGACGGCCAGTTGGCCGGCGTTCTCTCCCTCCAACTCGGTCAGCTCGCCCCGGGCGATCAGGCGGTCACCCACATACAGCTCCACCGGGTCGTCGACCCGCCGGTCCAACTGCAGGACTGCATCCTTCGACAGTCGCAGAAGGTCGCGCACCAGGGGCCGGGCGCGGCCGACCGAGATTGTGACCTCGATCGGGACCTGGCTGAAGGGGTTGCTGTCGGCCAGTTCATCCATGTGAGCCATCCTGATCTGAAAGGTTGAAGAAGCCGCGCACGGCAGCCGTGATGTCCTGGGTGACGCGGGTAAGGTCGACGGTGGTCTCTTGTGGGCCGAGCCGGATGTAGACCTGCCCCTCGCCCAGCGAATCCTCCTCCTCGATGACGATGGGCAGGCCGGTGGCTTGTGCGACCAGGCTTTCCACCCGCTCCCGCGCGGCGGGGTTCAGAACCAGGGTCAGCGGGGCGTCGCCCAATTCCTCTGCCATCGGCATCAGCACCTCAAGCACGGTCGGCGCCAGGGCCTCGCGTGCAAGGTCCGGCAGAAGGCGGCCCGTCAACTCCAGGATCAGCGGCCGTACGGCCTGCAGCACGTGGCTGCGGGCGTCCTGGAAGGTGAAGGAAAGGCTTTGCAGGTTGCGGGCCAGGTCGGCGCGGATCCTGGTCTGATCGCCCTGCTGGGCGGCCGAGGCGTCCTCCCATCCCGCAGAATAGCCCTGCTCATAGGCGGCGATCTTCGCCTCTTCCAACTGGCTGATCTCGACCAGGGGTTGCACGCCGCCATCCGGCGCGGGGGCGGTATCGAACACTTCCAGCCGCAGGCCGGGCATCACGCGGGCTCCTCTTCGTTCTCCATCCAGCCCCGCAGGATCTCGATTGATTCGGCCTGGCGTTCCTCGATCAGGCGGCGGAGGCGGGTTGCTGGGTCTTCCTCGATAGCGGGCAAATCGCCCATGTCGGCCATCGCATTGCCGAAGGCGGGCATCGTGAAGGCGGGTTCCAGTTCGCCGTCCAGGGCATTGCCCATCTCGAAGGCCGCAGGCAGGGCCAGCGGGGCGTCCGGTTCAGGCAGGCTGCGCGCGGCCGAGGCCGAGGTCAGGATCGGCCGGATCACGAAGAGGCCCAGGATCAGCGCCACGACAGCAAGGATCGCAGTCTGGATCATGGTCATGACATCGAGAGTGCCGATCGGCGGAAGCAGCCCCGAACTTGCCTCGGTGCCTTCGGCCAGCAGCGGCGGCTGGAACTCAAGCGTCTTCAGTGTCAGTACATCGCCGCGCGCTTCATCCAGCCCCACGGCCGAGGCGACAAGCTCGCGCAGCGTTGCAAGTTCTTCCTCGCTGCGGGGCGCCCAGGTGCGAGTGCCGTCCTCGGCCACGGTGGCAACGCCATCGACCATCACGGCCACGGTCAGCCGCCGGATGTCGCCGGGGGCCCGCAGCACCTCACGCTGGGTTTCTGACACCTCGTAGTTCACCCGCTCGCGCGTTTCGGAATTCTGGCTTTGCCCCTGACCAGCAGCCTGGGCATCGCCCTCGGGCAGGTTCGAGGCCACGGTCACGTCGCCGCCGGGTTCGGTGGACGAGCCGGTCCGCTCCTCGGTTTCCGAGGAAATGGCGACGCGGCCCTGCGGGTCGAACGTCCGCTCGGTGATCGATTCACGCTCGGACACCAGGCTGACTGCCACTTCAACGACAGCCGCACCGGCGCCGACGCGGGCGGCTAGCAGGCGCTCGACATTGCCCTTGATCGCGGCGGCACGGTCGGCCGCCTGGCCCGAGTCGAAGCTGCCCTCGTCTTCGCCTCCGATAAGTCCGGCTACGGTATCGATGATCTGCACGCTGTCAGCGCGCATCCCGGCCACCGCACTGGCGACCAGATGCCGGATCGCCCTGGCCTGCGCCTCGGTCAAAGAGCCTGTAGTCGTGGTCAGGGTGACCGAGGCCGAGGCGTTCGTCTCGGCCTGGAAGGCGCGGGTCGGGCCGCTGGCGATGTGGACGCGGGCGGCCCGGATTTCGGGCATGGCAAGAAGTGTGCGCGCCAACTCTCCTTCTTTCGCGCGCCAATAGGCTGCGTCGAACATCTGCGACGTGGTCCCGAAACCCGAAAGCTGGTCCAGCAGCTCGTACCCGCCGCCACCGGCCGCCGGCAGACCCTCCGAGGCCAGTGCCATCCGCAGGCCGTCGCGCTGCGAGGCGTCGACAAAGATCGAATCGCCCGACACCTCATAGGGCACGCCGCGCTGGTCAAGGGCGGCAATCACCTCCCCGGCCGCACCCGGCTCCAGCCCCGCATATAGCAGCACCATGTCCGGGGCGGCGGCCATGCGGCTAAGGCCCAGGACGGCCGCGAACATCGCGACCGTGGCGCCGATCACCACGATCCGTCGGCGCAGATCAAGCGAGGACCAAAGTGTGAACACGTTCTGCAAGGCGATTCTCCGCATCCGGGCTTCTGCCGGTGTCCAACGAATGACCTGCTCGGCTTAACAATCGGTTAGTGACCTTTGGCCTATGGTCGGCCTGTCGCCAGGATGGAGCTGCACGTGGCAACGACCGACACCAATGTGGACGAGGCACCGCCGAAGCGGTCGAAAAAACCCCTGCTGATCGGGCTGGTTCTGGCCCTTCTGCTGGGCGGCGGGGGGTTTTATGCGACCTGGTCCGGGCTGATTCTCGGCGCGTCGACCGATACGGCGCATGAAGAAGTCGGTCCAAGTCCGCTCAGCGGGATCGCCTTCGTACCGCTTGAGACGCTGGTGATCTCACTCGGGCCCGATTCGCGGTCGGAGCATCTGCGCTTCTCGGCCCAGGTCGAGGTGGTGGACCAGGCGGCCGCTGACGTCGCGCTGCTGGCGCCGCGGATCATGGACGTCCTGAACAGCTATCTGCGCGCGATCGACACCGCGGATATCGAAAACCCGGCGGCGATGGCGCGGTTGCGGGCGCAGATGCTGCGGCGAATCCAGATCGTGACGGGCGAAGGTCGGGTGCGCGACCTGCTCATCACCGAATTCGTGTTGAACTAGGGGGCGGGCATGGACCTGATCGCCGATATCCTTCTGGTCGCGGGCTCGTTCGGGGCTGCGGTCTATTGTTACGTGCTGGCGGCGCGGTTGAAGCGTTTTACCACCCTGGAAAGCGGGATGGGCGGCGCGATTGCCGTGCTGTCTGCCCAGGTTGACGAGATGACGGTCGCGCTGGAAAAGGCGCGCGGGGCGGCCAATGGTTCGGCCGAAAGTCTGGCGGCGCTGACCGCCCGCGGAGAGGAGGTCGCCCGCCGGCTGGAACTTCTGGTCGCATCGCTGCACGATCTGCCCGAGCCGAAGCCTGCGGCCCAACCGCCGGTGGCACCGCCCGCCGACGACGACAAGCGCCTGCGCTTCGTGCGTCGGCGTCTGGCCCGCGACACGATGGAGGCCGCGGAATGAGCGGCCGCCGCCGGGCCGGTCGGGGGGCCTTGTTCATCGTGGCGATGCTCTTCGCCACCTCGGGCGCGCTGCGGCTGGGGTCGGGGGTGGGCGCGGCGCTTGCACGGTCCGAGGAAGAGCCGACCGATCCGCCCGAAGCCGCGCCTGCGGCCTGCGAGACCCCAACCGCCCTGGCCGAGGCCCTGCGGCTGCGTGAGGACCGGCTCGCCGAACGCGAAGCGGCCCTGCAGGACCGGCTGGCCGCCCTGGCCCTGGCGGATGAGGCCATGACGACGCGCATGGCCGAGATGGAGGCGATGGAGCAGGAGTTGAAGGCGACCCTCGCCCTTGCCGACGGCGCCGCCGAAGAGGATCTGCAGCGCCTCACCGCAGTCTACCAGGCGATGAAGCCAAAGGATGCCGCCGCGCTGTTCAACACCATGACGCCCGATTTCGCCGCCGGCTTCCTTGCCCGGATGACGCCAGAGTCCGCCGCTGCCATCCTGTCGGGCATGTCGCCCGAGGCGGCCTACGGTGTCAGCGTGATCGTCGCGGGCCGCAACGCCGGTGCGCCCACCGAATAGGTTCGCAGGTGACGAAGTCTTAACCGGCCGCGCGGATACTGGCGGGACGTTGCGTCAGGGGTCAACATGCTTGGTTTTGTCGGGATTGCCGTCATTTTGGTCATGGTCTTCGGCGGCTATATGCTGGCCGGCGGCAAGATGGGCATCATCCTCAAGGCGCTGCCATTCGAAATGATCATGATCGGCGGTGCCGCGGTCGGCGCGTTCCTGATCTCGAACGACATGGCCGGGGTGAAACACACGATCAAGGATGTCGGCAAGGTCTTCAAAGGCGCCAAGTGGAAGCCGGACGACTACCGCGACCTTCTATGCTTGCTGTTCGAACTGATCCGCCTGGCCCGCGCCAACCCCGTCGCGCTGGAAGAACACATCGAATCGCCCGACGCCTCGTCGATCTTCATCAAATATCCGCGCATCCAGCACGATCATGAGGCGATGGAGCTGATCTGCGACACGTTGCGCGCGGCCTCGATGAACTATGACGATCCCCATCAGGTCGAGGAAGTTCTGGACAAGCGGATGGAGGCAACGCTGCACCATGCCATGCACTCCAGCCACGCGCTGCAGACCATGGCTGACGGCCTGCCCGCGTTGGGCATCGTCGCGGCCGTGCTTGGGGTGATCAAGACCATGGGCTCGATCGACCAGCCGCCCGAAGTGCTGGGCAAGATGATCGGCGGCGCGCTGGTCGGCACCTTTCTTGGCGTTTTCCTGGCCTATGGCCTGATGGGCCCCTTCGCCTCGCGGGTGAAGACCGTGGTGGAAGAGGACATCCATTTCTACCAGCTGATCCGCGAGGTGCTGATCGCCAATCTGCATCGCCACCCTGCCAACATCTGCATCGAGGTCGGCCGCCAGAACACGCCGCACCACGTTCGTCCCGGATTTGGCGAGTTGGAAGAGGCCATGCGCAACCTCAAACAGGACGTCGCATGATCCGGTACGTCCTCATGCTGTTTCTGACCCTGGTCCAGCCGGCGCTGGGCCAGACGGCCCGCGTCATCTCGGGCGAGCACGAGGGGTTTACCCGCCTGGTGATCGAACTCCCGGGGCCTTCCGGTTGGACTCTGGGCAGGACGGCCATGGGCTATGGGTTTGCTACAAACGTCACAACCGGCCCGGACTATGATCTTGGGCGGGTCTGGGATCTGATTCCCCGCACGCGGCTGCAGTCCTTGCGCGTTGATCCTGACAGCGGGGCGCTGCAGCTTGCACTGGCCTGCGATTGTCACGTGTTTCCCTTCGAATATCGCCCTGGCGTCGTCGTTCTGGACATCAAGGACGGCCCGCCCCCTGCCGGTTCGGCTTTTGAACAACCCTTTCAGCCGGACGCCGTGTCGGAGGTATCCGCTGCCCCGGCCGCGCCGACCGAGGCGGGTTACGATTGGCTGGCAGATCTTCCAGACGCCGCCAGCCGTACTGCGGCCGGAATGGACTTGCCGCAACTTGCCACCGGTTCGGTGTCGCTGCAGCCCCTGCGGGACCAGCTTCTGGCCCAGATAAGTCGTGGTGCCGCCCAGGGCGTGGTCGAGATGGAGATGCCAGGAAAGGCCCCAAAAGCAGCCGATCCTGAACTGACGGACCTACCGTGGAGCCAGATCCACATTGGCGAGCTTCCGGGCGTGGAAGCCAGCCCCGGCGGTGGATCGACGGAGCCACAAGTTCTGGCCGAATGCGCGCCCGACGCGATGCTGGATCTGCCCGCCTGGGGTGAGGGACAGCCCCCCCTTGACCTGCTTTCCGCCAGTCGATCAGGCTTTTATGGCGAGTTCGACGAGATCCAGGTCGACACCGCCGTCGAGACTGTCCGCCGCCACCTCTACCTTGGTTTCGGGGCCGAGGCCCGGCAGTATGCCGACATGGTGCCACCTGCCGAAGCCCCAGAACTGGCCTATTACCGGTCCATGTCGTACCTGATCGACGGTGAAAGCGATCCGCAGACCCCGTTTGCAGGCATGTTGCCCTGTGATGGACCCGCTGCGCTTTGGGCTGCCCTGGCACAAGAGCGGCTGCCGAAAGGGCCCGAGGTAAACGTGGATGCCATCCTGCGCAGCTTCTTGGCGCTGCCGGCGCATTTGCGGCAAAGCCTTGGTGTCCCGCTTGCCGAACGGTTGCTTGCTCGGGGCGACGATAGCGCAGCGCGATTGATCCGTGATGCGATGCAACGCGCCCCCAACAGCGATCCGGCCGACATCGCCCTGCTTGACGCCAAGGCTGACCTGAATGCCGACCGGCCGGAAGCCGCCCAGCAGCATGCCGAAGCTGCTCTGGCAGATGCGGGCGCCGACATTGCGCCCCTGGTTACGCTGGTCGAAACGCATGCGCGCCGTGGAGAGCCGATGACGCCCGAGGCCGCCGCGTCCCTGCAAGCCGTCCTGGGCGAAAGCGAGGGCCGGCCGGATGAAGCGGCGATCCGTCGCGCGCTGGTTCTGGCCCTTGCGCTCTCCGGCCAGCCGGACGAGGCCTTTGCGGCCGCCGGCCCCGCCCCCCCGGTCGAACTCTGGCGGCTGGCCAGTCAGTTGGCGCCGGACGATGCATTCCTCGCCCATGCCGTGCTGACGCCGGGCGCCGCCACGCCCGAGGTTCCGGCAGACTTGCGCGTGCAGATCGGTCGCCGGCTGCTGGACCTTGGCTTTGCGGATTCAGCCTTGCAATGGCTGGGCGGCATTCTTGCCAGCGACCCTGCAGAACTGCGTCTTTTGGCTGCCGAGGCCGAACTGGCCCGGGGCGAGGCGCAAGCGGCGCTTGTGCAACTCGGCGACCTTGACCAGCCGGAAGCCGACAGGCTGCGGGCCCAGGCGCATCTTGCGCTGGGCGCCTATCAATCCGCACACGAGGCCCTTCTCGCCAGTGGCGACACCGACCGGGCAGCGCGCGTCCTGGCCTGGGGAAAGGACTGGGCCGGCCTCAGCGCGGATGGAGCAGAACGATGGCGGGCCGCCGCCGAACTGGTCGCCGCTCCTCCGGCCGCGCCTGGGGCGGGCCTGCTGGCTGAGGGAAACCGGCTGGCCGAAGACGGGGCCAATGCCCGTGCGGCAATTGCGGCACTGTTGGCCAATGTGCCAGTGCCTGCCGGACCCTGACCGCGCTAACCGGTTGGCAAGATTCCCCGCTTAACCTTCAAGCGAATCCGGCAGAAGCCGGAACGTGGAGTCGGGAATGACCTGTTGCCGTTTCTTTCTGGTCCTGCTGCTTGCAAGTTTTCTTGTCCCCGCCCTGCAAAGCCCGCAGCTTTTCGCGCGTGAGGACCCGTCCGCTCTGTGCATCGATGCGGCCCGAACCGCAGCCAGCGCGACCGGCGTCCCGGTCGAGGTGCTTTTGGCCATAAGCCTGGTGGAAACCGGGCGAAACAACCAGCCCTGGCCCTGGACGGTGAACGTCGGTGGCGACGGGCATTGGTTCGACACTGCCGGAGAGGCCGAAGCACATGCGCAGTCGGTGCTGGATCTGGGTCTGACCAATCTGGACCTGGGCTGCTTTCAACTGAACGTGCGCTGGCATTCGAAGGGGTTCACCTCGCTGTCCGACATGCTGACCCCGGCGTCGAATGCAACCTATGCCGCCCGATTTCTGGCGCGGCACTATGAAACCACGGGCGACTGGGCGGCTGCGGCAGCCGCCTATCACTCTCTCACCCCCGAACATGCCGAACGCTACCGCGCGAAGTTCGAGACTGCGTATGCCGCTCTCGGCTCGGCACCTCTGCCACCGCCTGAATTGCCCGACCTGGCACCGCGCGAGAACCGCTTCCCGCTGCTCTTGTCAGGAACATCCGGCCGGAACGGTTCGCTCGTCTCGCCTTCGCAAGGCGGACTTCGCTTGATCGGGGGCACCTGGTGACGCGCGCGGGCTTCAGCATGGCCACAATCTTCCGGCCCACAATCCTTTTGGCGATCGCGCTTATGGCGGTGATCGTGATGATGATCCTGCCTGTCCCGGCCTTTCTCTTGGACCTTGGCCTTGCCGTGTCCTTTGCGCTGGCCATCCTGATGCTGACCGTCACCATCTTCATCGACAGGCCCTTGGACTTTTCGGCCTTCCCGACGATCCTCTTGGCCTCGCTTCTGCTGCGGTTGTCGCTGAACGTTTCCTCCACCAAACTGATCATCGGCGAGGGGCATACCGGGACCGACGCGGCCGGCCATGTGATCGCCGGCTTTGCCGAATTCATCATGGGCGGCAACCTGATCCTGGGGGTGGTGATCTTCATCGTCCTGCTGATCGTCAACTTCATCGTGATCACCAAGGGTGCGGGCCGCATGGCGGAGGTCGGCGCCCGATTTGCGCTTGACGGCATGCCTGGCCGGCAGCTCGCCATCGATGCCGACATGTCGGCCGGGGCCATCGATCATGCCGAGGCGAAGCATCGCCGCGAACAGGAACTGGCCGAGACGAACTTCTTCGGCTCGCTTGATGGCGCGTCGAAGTTCGTGAAGGGCGATGCCATCGCCGGTCTGCTGATCACCGGGCTCAACATTGTTGTCGGCCTGATCGTCGGCATTTTTGTCCACGGCCTTGATACGGCGACAGCCTTCGAAACCTACACGATCCTGACGGTCGGCGATGCGCTGGTCAGCCAGATTCCGGCTGTGATCATTTCGGTTGCCGCGGCGCTTCTGCTGGCGAAGGGCAGCCAGAAGGGCGCGGCCGATGTCTCGTTCTTTGCGCAGTTGGGCCGCTATCCTGCGGCACTGGGCACGGTGGCGGGCCTGATGGCACTGTTCGCGGTTGTTCCCGGCCTGCCTTTCCTGCCCTTCATGCTGGCGGCCCTCACCCTGGGCGGCCTTGCCTACCTTCAGATGCGCAAAGCGGACCAGCCCACTGAAACTGCTGCGCCCGAGGTTGAAGCGCCGCGCACCCGCTCGATCGGCGATGTGCTTGATTTCGATGACATCCACATCGAATTCGCCCCGAATCTTGTCGCCATGGCGCTGGACCCTCCGACCGGGCTGGACGGCCGCATCGCAAACATGCGCAACCATGTAGCGGTCGCTTACGGTTTCATCCTGCCTGAAATTCGGCTGACGGACGAGGCCGCGCTTGCCCCCGGCCAGTACCGGATCCGCCTGCATGGCGTGGAACGCGCTGCCGACCGGCTGCATCCCGACCGAGTTCTGGTTTTGCTGACCGATGGGGCGCAGGCCCCTGACGGAATGGACGTGAAGGAACCGGTTTACGGTGCGCCGGCCCGCTGGATCCGTCCCGATCAGCAAGAGGATGCCGCACTCTCCGGCCTTACGGTCGTGACCCCCACCGAGGTCTTGGCGACCCATCTGCTTGAGGTGCTGAAGACCAACCTGTCCCGGCTCTTGACCCTGCGGGGGTTGCGCCGGCTGCTGGACGAATTCGTCAAGCTTTCCGATCCGGTGCGTGCCGAGGCGAACCGCCGACTTTTGGACGAGCTTCTGCCGGACAAGGTTCCGGTCGATCTGCTGCATGCCGTGTTGCGCCTTCTGCTGGAGGAACGGGTGTCGATCCGCAACTTGCCCCTCATCCTGGAATCCGTGGCCGAGGCCCGCCAGATGGGCTCGCCCGAGGCGATCTGCGAGCATGTGCGGCAGCGCCTGGGCTTCCAGATCGTGGCCGAGTTGAAGCGGGCAGATGGGTCGGTGCCGCTGATCCAGCTGGCGCCCGAATGGGAAAAGACCTTCACCACCTATCAGATCGACGGCGATCGGGGGCAGCGCGACATTGCCTTGCCGCCTGATCTTTTTGCCAGGTTGGCCAATGGTTTGACCGAGCGGGTCAATCGCGCTTCCGAGACGGGGGTTTTCCCGGCGCTCGTCACCTCGGTCGCGCGGCGGCGCTTCCTGCGCACCGTTGTCCAGGCCAAGGGTCTGCAGATGCCCGTCCTTTCCTATGAGGAAATCGGGACCGACGCGCGCCCGGCTTTGCTTGGCCAGGTCCCGGCATGAACGAGGTCATTGCCGATCTCACCGGCCTTCTGGATCTGGCCGAGGGCATGCTTTGGGCCGCCGCCCTGGCCTTTGTGCGCATCGGCGCCATGGTCGCGCTGATGCCCGGCCTCGGTGAGACCGCGGTGCCTCCGCGCATCAAGCTGGCGCTGGTCCTTGCGCTGACGGTCGTTGTGACACCCTTCGTCGCCGATCATGTCATGCGGACCGGCCTCGCGCCCGGCCTGACGCCGCTTGCCGGAGAAGCTGCGGCGGGCCTGATCCTGGGCATCGGGATGCGCCTTTTCGTGATGGCGCTGCAGACGGCGGCCTCGATCATCGCGCAAGCCACGACACTTTCACAGCTTTTCGCCGGCGTCGCGCCCGAGCCGCAGCCGGCCATCGGCAACCTGCTCATCATCGCCGGAGTGGCCCTAGCCCTTGGCGCCGGGTTGCATGTCCGCGCCGTGGAGCTGCTGATCCTGTCCTACGACCTGCTTCCGGCTGGTGGCTACCCGGATCCCGGCCAGGTCTCCGCCTGGGGTCTGGGGCGGATCAGTTCGACCTTCGCGCTGGCCTTTTCGCTGGCTGCGCCCTTTGTCATTGCGGCCACCATCTACAATCTCGCCATTGGCGCGATCAACCGCGCCATGCCGCAGCTTATGGTCTCGATGATCGGGGCCCCGGCGCTGACCCTTGGCGCGCTGGCGCTGCTGGCCATCGTCACGCCCGTCCTGCTTGCCGTCTGGCTCGAAGCCTTCTCGGCCCATGTCGCCCAGCCTTTCGGGCCCCCGCGATGAGCGAGGAAGACGAAAGCGGCGACAAGGAACACGAGGCCTCGCCGCAAAAGCTTGAGGAGGCGCGGAAAAAGGGCGACATCCCGCGCGCGACCGACCTTCTGGGCGCTGCGGCGCAAGGCGGGCTGTTGCTGGCGCTGGCGATCGCGGGGGCCTGGGTCGTCCAGCAGACGGGTAGCGCCGGGATGGTGCTGCTTGACCAGGCCGATCGGTTCGGGGGGCTGTTGACCACCGGTGCAAGCGCCCCGTTGGCGGGCATTCTTCTGGCCTTTGTCGGTCCGCCGCTTCTGCTGATGCTGATCCCGGCCGTATTGGTCGTGGCGGTGATCGTTGCGACCCGTGGCCTGGTCTTTGCGCCCGAAAAGCTGATGCCAAAGCTGTCCCGGATTTCACCCATTGCGACGGCGAAGCACAAGTTCGGCCCGGATGGGCTGATGGAGTTCGCCAAGAGCACGCTGAAACTCGCCCTTGTCTCGGTGATCCTTTACGCTTTCCTTGCCGCCCGCCTGCCCGAGGTGCTGGGATCGATCTACCTCAGCCCAGGAATGTCGGCCGCGCTGCTTGGCCGGTTGACCATCGATTTCCTGATCATCGTCTTTGTGATTGCGCTGGTTCTGGGTGGGGTCGATTTCCTGTGGCAGATCCACCGGCATCACCAGCGGCACCGCATGTCGCGCAAGGAAATGCTGGACGAGTTCAAGGCCAACGAGGGCGACCCGCATCTGAAGTCCGCCCGCCGCCAGCGCGCGCAAGAGGTGGCCACCAACCGGATGCTGACCGATGTGGCAAAGGCGGATGTCGTTGTGGTGAACCCCACCCATTATGCCGTTGCGCTGCGTTGGGACCGGACCAAACGAGGCGCGCCGATCTGCGTAGCCAAGGGGGTGGACGAAATCGCCCTGCGCATCCGGGAACGCGCGGCCGAACATGGCATCCCGATCCACCGCGACCCGCCAACTGCCCGCGCCATGCACGCGTCGGTCGAGATCGGGCAGGAAATCCGGCCCGAACACTATCGCGCCGTTGCTGCGGCCATCCGTTTTGCCGACAGCATGCGCAGGCGGGCGCGCCGCACATGACCAGCCGCAAGGATCTGCAGTCGCTCGCCACCCTGTCGCAGCTGGTGCTGGATCAGCGGCTTCTGGCTCTGCGCCAGACGGCTGAGCGGCTGGAGCGCAGCAAGGCACAACTTGGGGCAATAAATGCAGCGGCGGCGCCGGCCGATCTGGCGCCGGTTCAGGCCGGTCTGGTCGATCTTGCCTATCAGCGCTGGGCCGATATCCGCCGGGCCGAGCTTAACCTGGCCATCGCCCAACAGACCATATCCTGGATCGACGCAAAGTCCGAGGCCGCTGTGGCCTTCGGACGGGTGCAAGCCCTGCAAGGGGCGGCCAAGCGTCTGGACGGACGGCGCTAGCCGTCAGCTGTCCTGGCGGGCGATGTCCGTAATCAGGACGTCGCGGACCGCCGGGCCCAGAATCGTGCCGGCGGCTTCCTTCAGGCTGGTGCGCAGGGTGATAAGGTTGGAGCCATCGGTGAAAGATCCGCTGAAGCCGCCGACATTGGCATGGTCGAACAGGACCTGCAGGAACACATCGCGCAGCTTTGGCTCGCGCTGGTAGACTGCCTCGCTGCTGCCTGCATCGACCTCCAGCGACAGCGACAGCACCACCATCGCCGCCACGCGGCCCCGATCCACGACCGGCACCACGAACTGGTTGTTCATCTTGACGTATTCGGGCCCGCCCTCCTCGGCCGTCTCGCCCTCGGCCGTCTCGGCCTTATGGTCGGCTGCAGCCAGATCCTCGGGCGACGGTGGGGGGCGGAGGAACAACCCCGCCCCCACACCGCCACCAAGACCAACAAGCGCCAGAATGACCGGAAGAAGCTTTCGTATCATGGTCAGAACGGCAGGATGATATCAGCGGCCTGCTGCCCATAAGTGGGCTGCTGGACGTCGGTGATCTGGCCGCGTCCGCCATAGGCGATCCGGGCGCCCGCGATCTTGTCGTAAGTGATCTCGTTCTGGCGGGAGATGTCGGCCGGGCGGACGTAGCCTGTCACGATCAACTCGCGCATCTCGAAGTTCACGCGGACCTCCTGCTGCCCCTCGATCCGCAGGACACCGTTCGGCAATTCCTCGACCACGGTGGCGGCCACCCGCAGGGTCAGCTGTTCGGTGCGCGAGACGTTGCCCGAACCCTTGAAGGTCGAGGACGATCGCGTTTCGACGGCATCTCCCATCCTGGCCCCCTCGGGCAGGCTTTCGTTCAGCCGCTGCGGAATCCCGAAGAAGTCCGGCAGGCCGGACTTCACATTGCCGCTGCGGTTCCGCCCGGTGGAGTTCGAGATCGAGGCGCTGTCGTCGATTTCGATCACCACGGTCAGGATGTCACCGCGCCGGGCCGCCCGCCGGTCGCCGAAGAGCGAATCTGTTCCGGCCGCCCAAAGCGACGAATCGTCCGATGGCGTTCCCGCCGCAACGTCCTCGGGCAGGTCGGCCGAGTACATGGCATAGTGCTGGGCGCTGCCCTCCAGCGGTGTGAAGTCGGGGGCGCGGCCCACCTGGCTTAGGTCGCCGCACCCGGCAAGGGCAAGGGTGCAGATCAGGGAAAGTCGCTTCATCATGGGGTGGTCCATCCTACATAGATTGCGCCGTCCGGGCCCACGCGGCCATTGACGGCGGTTCGCGAGCCCAAGTTCATCACCCGGATCACGTCGCCTTCCGCCCCGCGGGCAAGGGCCCGGCCCTCGGTCGAGATTGCCAGTCCGCCGGAAAGAAAGATCAGCGATACCAGCTGGTTGCGTTCAACCAGTGCCGGCGCACCCAAGTCCTGGGCGCGGACCGGGCGGCCAGCATAGATCGCAACGCGCGCTTCCTGTCCCACAGCCAGATCCGGGTTGGACAAGGCCCCGGGCAGGGCGGCTTCGACGATGGTCAGATCCTCGGGGCCGATCACCGTCAGCGCCCGGATGGTGCGGGTTGCGACCACGCTTTCGGCCAGGGCCGGCGCCGTCATCAGCAAGAGGGCGATCAGTGGCCGCATCACCGCACCTGCGTCGTTGCGCCAAGCATCTGGTCGGCGGCGGTGATGACCTTGGCGTTCAGCTCATACCCGCGCTGGGCCTTGATCAGTTCGGTCACCTCGCGCACCGCATCGACCGAGCTTGATTCCAGGTAGCCCTGGCGCAGGGTCCCCAGCCCCTCTTGTCCCGGAACCGTCGAGGTCGGTGCGCCCGAGGCCGGCGTTTCGAGGAACAGGTTCGACCCGATCGCCTCCAGCCCCTTCTCGTTCGGAAACGAGGACAGGGTCAGCTGGCCCAGCAGTTCGGGTTCGACCCGGTCGGCAAAATCGGCCCAGACCTCGCCCGAAGGGCTGATCGTTAGGCCACGCGCATCCGTGGGGATGGTGATCCCGGGTGCCACTGGAAAGCCGTCCGAGGTGACGATCAGGCCGTCCGCCGATCGTTTCAGAGCGCCGTCGCGGGTATAGCCCGTGACGCCGGTCGGCATCTGCACCTCGATATAGCCGTTCCCGTCGATTGCGATGTCCAGGTTGCCCCCGGTCGCCTCCAGCGAGCCCTGGCCC
This sequence comes from Tabrizicola aquatica, assembly GCF_002900975.1. Classification (GTDB taxonomy): domain Bacteria; phylum Pseudomonadota; class Alphaproteobacteria; order Rhodobacterales; family Rhodobacteraceae; genus Tabrizicola; species Tabrizicola aquatica. The sequence goes on from NZ_PJON01000002.1 coordinate 603,623, forward strand.
AGGACAACGGAGACCGAGGCCGGCCGGACCCCCAGCCCGATCTGGACACCAGTGGGCAGCATCGACCCGTCCGCCGCCGACACGCTGCCCGGCCGGGCCATCTGCTGATAGTGCAGGTCCGCGAAATCCGCGCGCCGCGGGTTGTAACCCGTGGTCGACATGTTCGCGAGGTTGTTCGACACCACGTCGACCTTCATCTGCTGGGCCGACATTCCGGTCGCGGCGATCTGCAAGGCTTTCATCGGCTACCCCTATCGTCCAAGCGCCTGGATCACGCCGCGGACGCGTTCGTCCTCGGCGTCCAGGAATTTCTGGCCCAGCTCATAGGCGCGCTGGACCTCGATCATGCGGGCGATCTCGGAGACTGGCTCGACATTGCTGTCCTCCAGCATCCCTTGCAGGATCTGGCCGTTGTCGACCGGCTCCAGTGCGCCGCCGTCGAAAAGCGTGCCCGACTGGTGGCGCAGCGCCAGCGGATCGGCCGGGCGCCAGAGGCCGACCTGGGCCACCGGCTCGCCATTGGCGGAAAGGGTGCCATCGCGGGCCACGGCGACCTTGGCGTCGGGCGGGACAAAGATCGGCGCGCCGCCAGCGTCCAGCAGACGAAAACCATCGGGCGTCACCAACTCCCCCTCGGGCGAGGGGGTGAAGGCGCCGGCGCGGGTCAGCCGCTCTCCCTGGGGGGTTTCGACCAGGAAGAAACCCTCGCCCTGGATCGCAAAGTCGAAGGCCCCTCCGGTCATTGCCAGCGTGGCCTGCGACAGGTCGACGTGCCGTCCGCTGGCGTGGGCCATCGAAAGCGACGGGTCCTGGTCCAGCGCCGCCACGAATTCCGAAAAGACCACCCCCTCGCGCCGGAACCCGGTGGTAGAGCTGTTGGCGATGTTGTTCGCCACCACACCCATCTCGCGCATCAGGCCGGATTGTCGGTTCAGCGTGGTGTACAGGGCTGCGTCCATCTCAGCCCCCTGCGATCTGCGGGATGATCGTGTCGGTAAAGAACGCCACCAGAGTGGTGGTCATGAAGCTCATCGAGACCCAGAAGACCACCAGCATCAGCGCCGCCTTGGGCACGAAGGTCAGCGTCATCTCCTGGATCGACGTCAGCGCCTGAAAGAGGCCGACCACCACGCCCGCAACCAGTGCCACCGTCAGCAGCGGGGCCGAGATCAGCACCGAGACCCACAGGCCCTGGCGCATCATGTCGAAGATCATCGTCTCGGTCATACCGGCATCCTCAGGATTTCCTGATAGGCCTCGACCACGCGGTCACGCACGGTGGCCACCGTCTCGACCGCCATCTGCGACGAGGCAAGCGCCTGGACCAGCGCATGCGGATCGGCCCCCCCGGTCATCGCGGCGCGGGCTGTCGCCTCATGCTCCTGCAAGGCGCCCATGAAGTTCCCGGCAAGCTTCGCAAAGCCCTGGTCCGCCGCCCCGGCCTTTGGCTGCGGGGCGGCGGCGGTGCGGGCATTCGCGTAAGCCTGCGAAACGAAAGAGGTCTTTAAATCCATTCTGGATCTCCCCTATCGGCGAAGAAGGTCGAACAGACTTTGCGTCATCTGACGCGTCTGATCGAACATCCGAAGGTTCGCCTCGTAGCTGCGCTGCGCTTCGCGCGCATCAGCGATTTCGATCACCAGATCGACGTTCGAGCCGTCATAGTGACCGGTTGCATCCGCCAACGGGTGGCCGGGATCGTAGATCTTGGTCAGTTCGCCTTGGTCCAGACGGACCTGGCCCGGTTCGACCAACCCGGTCTCCATCGCCTCGGCGAAGGTCATCACCTTGCGGTGGTAGCCAGGGGTATCCGCGTTGGCGATGTTTTCGGAGACGTGGCGCAGGCGCATGGCCTGCGTCTCCATCCCGGAGGCCGCGAAGGAAAGCGAGGTCATCAGGTCATTGCCCATCGCTTACCCCCTACCGCGCCCGACCAAGGCTGGCCCGGACCACGTCCGAAGTCGCCCGGTAGATCGCCAGCGCCATTTCGTGCGACTGCCGCGCCTCGACCGATTTCACCATCTCGCCTTCCAGCGACACCGAGTTGCCGTTGGGCGATTCGCGGCCCGGGGCACGCTCTGGAACGAGCGCTGCAGCTGACGACGCAGCGGTCAGATGACCGGGACGCGTGGCGCGCATCTGGCCGTCCGTGGCGGAAAAGACCTCGGCAAAGGCTGGCAAATCTTGCGCCTTGTACCCGGGCGTATCGGCATGGGCCACGTTCCGGGCAATCACGCCCATCCGTGCGCCTGAATGCGCTGCCAGCGCCTGCGCCATCCGGGTAAGTTCCAGTTTCTCGAACATCGGGGCTTCTCCCTCGACCTGCTTCACCAAGGCTTAAGAGTGATTCCTTTAGAAACGGTTGAGAGCGAACAAAGGGAGAATCCCGTGACCGGAGTTTTCGATGGTCTGCTTGCGGAAATCGCCGGGGTCGCCACCGTGCGGCGGGTCGGCCGGGTGGTCGAGACGCGGCGCGGGCTGGCCGAGGTGACGGGACTGGACGCGGCTGCGATCGGCGACCGCGTCCTGATTCACAGCCGAGATGGCGCTGCGGGGGGTGAGGTTCTGCGCCTGTCTCCCGGCCGCTGCTCGGTCTTGCCGGATGCTTCGGGTGACGGGATGGCCATTGCCGACCGGGTGGAGTTGCTTGGACGGGCCGAAATTGCCCCGGACGACAGCTGGATCGGTCGCATCATCGACCCCGCGGGCCAGCCCCTGGATGGCCGCCCGCTGCTGCGCGGACCCCGCCCGCGCGCCCTTCGCACTCCGGCGCCACCTGCCGCCACACGCCGCCGGTTGGGAGAGCGTCTGGCCACCGGCACGGCAGTTTTCGACACGCTGCTGCCCTTGGTCCGCGGCCAGCGCATCGGTCTCTTTGCTGGCTCAGGGGTCGGCAAGTCCTCGCTTCTGGCCCGCTTCGCCCGGGGGGTGGCGGCCGATGTCGTCGTTATCGCCCTGGTTGGCGAGCGTGGGCGCGAACTGCGCGAGTTCACCGAACGTGTGCTGGGGGCCGCTGGAATGGCGCGCAGCGTCGTCGTCACCGCCACCTCGGACCAGTCGGCGCTGATGCGACGCTCCTGCGCGCTGACCGCGATGGCCGTGGCCGAGCATTTCCGCGACCAGGGCCTGCACGTCCTGCTGCTCGTCGATTCCGTCACGCGCTTTGCCGAAGCCCACCGCGAAGTCGCCCTGGCTGGGGGCGAGGATGGGTCGTTGCGTGGTTTTCCGCCGTCCTTGAACCAGGCGATCATGGGCCTGGCCGAGCGTGCCGGCCCGGGGCCGCAGGGAGCGGGCGACATTACGGCCGTGTTCTCGGTCCTGGTGGCCGGGTCGGACATGGAAGAGCCCGTGGCCGACATCCTGCGTGGGGTGCTGGACGGGCATGTGGTGATGGATCGCCGAATTGCGGAACGGGGCAGGTTTCCCGCGATCGATCTGTTGCGGTCGGTCAGCCGCTCGCTGCCCGACGCCGCAAGCGAGGAGGAGAACACCCTGATCGCAGAGGCCCGGCGGCTTCTGGGTGCCTATGACCGGGCCGAGCTGATGATCCAGGCCGGTCTATATGCTGCAGGGTCCGATCCGTTGATCGACCGTGCCATCGAGGTCTGGCCCCGACTTGACGGCTTCCTGGCCGAGCCGGCCCCGGCAGAAGGCGTCCCCGGCAGTTTCGAACGGCTGCGCGCCTGCCTTGCAGGATGAGCGCACCAGCGGGTCCGGTTGGATAGCAAGGTCACGGCCGATGGTCTGGCGGCGCTCCGGTCGATCAGCGTAAGGTGGGTGTATCACCCACCCTACGCCCGCGCAGAACTTGAAACGTCAGGCGACCGGGTGACGCCTTCGGCGTTGCATTCTGCTGCGATAGCATTTGCCAATCTTGGCCGTTCCCCCGCTCACCGCAAAGGCGGGGCCGATGGGTGCCGGTGTCATCTTCGCAGCAGCGCAAGGGCAATTGCCGCAGGGGAACTGCCGGTGCCTTGCTCCTGAATCTGTGCCTGGAACATGAAGCGGCGTACGAGTTCCTCCATCTTGGCAGGATCAGAGAACTGGCCAAGATCAGGAGAGCCGAATGCTGCGCGGGTCTTGTCGCGCAGGACCGAAACCTGCTGATCAAGCTCGATCGACGCAAAGCTCTTCGGCAGGCCCAGCGCGGTCTGCATCACCTCGCGCAGCGGTGCGTTGCCCAGGATCGAGTACCATTTGACCGTCTCGCTGGTCTGCTTTGCCGCCAAGGCTGGAATCTCGCGTTCCGCATTCATGGCAAGCCGATAGCTGCCGTTCTGCCGGCCCACCGCGGTCTCGAAGCTGCGGGCACGGAATTGCGCCAGGATTTCATCGGGAAAGGTCGAGATAGCCGTTCTTGGCATGGAATAGTCGCCGAAGCCGAAGGCGGCAGAGAACTTCTGGTACTGCTTGTCTGCCAGTTTGTTGGCCAGGCTGCCTTCCTTGAGGGTGCCGCCCTCCAGCACCTTTTGCACGAAAGCCCGGCTGTTGACGTCTGCTTCAAGCCCGAAGGCCGTCAGGGCAATCCGCAGCAGTCGCTTGTCGTTCACCAATTGCTCGGCTGTTTTCACCTTGCCGATCTTCTCGCGGAAATAGGCTTCATCCCGCTGTTGCACGGGCGAAGCCTGCTGCGCGACCTGCTGGCGCGCCAGGGTCCGCTTCAGGAAGTTCCAGCCGGCAAAGCCGGTCAGCGGCAGAACCGGCTGGAAACTCATGCCCGGCCCGCCGCGAACAGGCGTTCTTCACGCGGCAGAAGACTGCGCAGGGCCTTCAGGGCCTGGTAATGCTGATCCTCCAGGATTGCGCGGCTGGCGATGGTCAGCTGGGTACGGCTGTCGTGGTCGGTCAGAACCTGGCTTAACTGTTCGATCCCGCGCAAAAGCTGGTGCCGCGCTTCGCCCGGGTCGGCGTCGCCGGTCAGGACCAGCTGCGCGATGTAGCAGACGCGCCGGACTGGTGTGTTCACCTGCTCGGGGTGGATGGCATCCCGCATGCGCAGGATGTTGGCGTTCGGCGTCATGATCGCGAGGCGCGAGCGCTTTTCGCCGTTCTCGATCACCGCACCGTTGATCAGGACCCGCTCATGCGGTCCAAGCTTTAGGACAAGCCCTGTCATGCCCCACCTCCGTCGCCACGCAGGCCGCGCATCACTGCCGTGTTGATGTCGGCCAGAACCTCGACGCTGGCCTTGCCGTCCAGAACGTTGCGGCTGTGCTGAACGGTGAACTCGTATAGATAAAACAGACGCGCCCGCAGGACGGCCGGGAGGGCGTTGCCGGGCAGGGCGACATCCGAGGCAAGCGTGGACCAGAGCTGCTGGTTGTCGGCCAGGGCGCGGACCAGGCCGGGAAAATCGTCGATGCGATTGGCCCAAGCCGAGCGCAGCCGGCGCGTGATCTGCGCCAGAAGATCGTATTCGACCGAGCGCAGGGAACGGGTCGGCGCCTCGCGCCGGGAATAGGCAATTGGGGCTTGATAGGACATTTGGGTTCCGTCTGTTCGAAGCTGTGGGGTGAGAGGGGCCGCGAGGGTCTACCCCGCGGCCCAAAGCGCTTAACGGAACAGAGACAGAAGCCCCTGCGGCTGCTGGTTCGCGATCGACAGCGCCTGCGTTGCCAACTGCTGCTGCACCTGCAGCGCCTGCAGACGGGCGGAGGCTTCCTCCATGTCGGTATCGACCATAACGCCGATGCCCGTCTTCAGGGCGTCAGTCAGCTGGCCCACGAACTCGCTCTGGATGTCGATGCGCTTTTGCACCGAGCCGAACGAGGCCGCCGCGTCGATCGACGTCTGCAGCATCCCTTCGATGTCCTGCAGCGCCGTTGCGGGATCGTTCACCACATCGATGGTGTTCAGCCCCGCCAGACCGCCCGTCCCCCGCGTCGCCGAAGCCGAGATCGCCGCGGCCTGGTTGGTGTTGTTGGCCACCTCCAGCTGTCCGGCGTTCAGTGTCAGGGTGAAGTCGGTGTCGGACAGACCGTTGGCGGTCAGCGAGGATTTCAGGCCGGCCACCAGTGCGTCTGCGGTGTCGCCTTGCTGCACCACATAACGGCCCTGGACCGAGCCGATGTTCAGCGTGATCGCATCCCCCGCAATCAACCCGGTCAGATCGTCGGGGTCGGCCGCCGCATCATTCGAAGCCAGCGCGCCGCCCGAAAGCTGGAAAGCGAAGCCATCCAGGGTAACCGGCGTACCGGTCACGACCGAAGGGATGCCGGGCGCCGGTCCGACGTTGGTCGTGTCGGTCAGCGTCCCGCCCCCGGCCGTCAGCGCCGCACCTGCGCTGGTGGACAGGTTCTGCGCGTCGACCGTGATGTTCGACGAGGTCACGCCACCTTGGCTGCGGTCAAGCGACGACAGGACGTTGACCGAGGACTGGGACCCGTCGACCAGGTTCAGCCCGTTGAACTGCGCCGCACCCACGACCGATTCGATCTGCTTGGTCAGCGCGGTGATATCGGTCTGGATCTTGGTGCGGTCGACGTTTTCGGCCTGGGCCGCGACGATCTTGCCCTTCATTTCGGTCAGCAGCTTCGTCACCGATTCCGAGGCCTGGCGGGCCACGGTCAGGGTTGCCGAACCGACCGAAAGGCTGTCGGAGATACCCTTGAAGCCCTCCACATCCGAATCCATCACTTTCGAGATCGCCCAGACCGCGGCATTGTCCTTGGCCGAGGCGACGTTCTTGCCCGTCGAGATATCCGACTGGGTCTTGTTCAGGTTGGCGTTGATGCCCTTCAGCGTCTGCAGGGCAACCATCGCGCTGGTGTTCGTCAGGATCGACGTCATCGCAAATTCCTTCACTTCTGGCCGCAGCTTTCACGGCCAAGGACGCCACGTTGGTGGCAGGACGGGCATTCTGTCCGATACCGCCGGACCGTCCGGCAGGTGCCGCCCCGTCATGGGACGCGCTGACATTGAAGCCGCGCGGTGCTAACCAACCCCTAACGCTGCATGTCCGAATGCTGGGCATTTGAACCAACTTACAGGCGTTTCGGAGCGCTGGCCGAAAGCGGGCTGATCGCCGCCCGCCGCCCCAGGGAATCGTAGGTCGTCAGGACCGGGGCCGAGGCGATTTCGGCCAGCCGGCTGCGTGCGGCGCGCACACCGCGCCCGGCCGCCTCTGCCAGGCGCGCGTTCCTTTCAGACAGCGCGCGGAGGCGCGACAGCAAGGCGGCATCCGCTGGCAGCGAATCGACCTCGCGCTCGATCTCGGCGGTCAGGACTGGCAAGCCCGCCATGTCGCCACGCAGCAAGGCGTCGCTGGCCTGCTCCAACAGGTCCTCAAGCCGCGCCATGGCCAGCCTCCGACATCGAGCGGAAGATCAGTTCGGCAAGCCCCAGGCCCCCCTTTTCCACCATCAGCCGCGCCTGCTCTTGTCGCAGGAACGAAGCGAATTGCTCTTCCCCGGCGCCGCCGCCGAAGGCGCTTTGGGTTTCGCCCAGACCGGTATGCGCCAGCATCTCGGCCAGGAAGGTGGCTTCAAGCTCTTGCGCCTTTTCCATCAGCACCTCGCGCCGGTCGGGCGTGGGCTGGGCCAGGGTAAGCGGGGATGTCAGCATGACGGGGTCTCGCGAATTGACGGCAATTTTTCCGACGATCCGCGATGGGCGTAAAGAATGGGTAACTTCTGGCGCAGATAACCGTGACCACAGCGGCAGAAGTCGTGAGGTAGGTCATGCAGGCAATCTTCGCAGTCGTTCCCGGTGTCCCGGTCGCTTTTCCCGCGCCCGCCGGGCCACAGGACGGGGCGCCACAGGACGGGGTGCCGGAAGGGGCGGATTTCGCCGATGTGATGTTTGCAGAGCCGGTGCCAACCGATAGTGCGGTGGTCGGCCTGTCGGAACCCGGTTTGCCAGTGACAGCGCCGGAAGGGGGAGAGGGGGGTGTCCCCGCCGTGCCAGCTTTCTGGGCGCCGATCGACGTGGCTCCTCCTCCGCCGGTCGTCAGCGGGACCAGCGATCTTGCGCCTGGCGCGGGTGTCCAGGTGGCTCCCCCTCCCGACGCCGAGGTGCCGCCCCTTGCGCCCGGGGTTGACCCGTTTGCAACCGACGCGCGGGGGGCTTTCGCGCCCCCGCCCGCTTCCGACGGCGGTGCCGAAGCCGACGTGACGGCCACAGTCCTGGCGGACAGCTACGCCGTCGCGTCGGCACAACCCGCTCAGGCAGAGAAACCTGCCGCCGCCGTGCTGGGTTTAACGGTGGGGCCCGCAGCTGACTTGCCAAGGCAAGCGTTCCAGGCGTCGGGGCAACCCGCGCGCCCGGCCGTGCCGGTCACCGCGCCCGATCTGGGGCAGGCCGGGGTCACGCCTGTTGCGCCTGCGGCACCGCAGCCCAATGCGGCACAGGCAGGTCCGACCCCCGCCGCCCCCTCGACCTGGTTTGCCAACCGGGACAACCCTCTCGTTCCATCCGAAGACCGCCGCGCCGACACCACCCGCCCGCCGACAACGTCGGTGGAAGCGATCCCGCAACCGGCTACTCCGGCCGGCAGCACAGCGTCACCGACCGGGCCGGACACCAAAGCTGCTTTACCGCGGCCTGCATCCATCCCGGCTTCCCCCCCTGGCACCCTGGTCGAGCCATGGGTTCCGCACCCCAGCTTGCCCCAAGCGGTCCCGCCCGTGGCGGCGCCGGTCGCCGCAGCCGCCATCTTGGCCCCCACCCCAACCGTGGCTCACATCCTGGCACCCGCCGTGGCTGCCGTTTCGGTCGGTACCGGGGCGGCGAAAGCCCTGCCGCAGATAGACCAGACACCGCCTTCCGATACGCCACCTGAAATGTCTCCGTCCCGGCCTTCGGCCGTCGCGCCGGCCGAAGTCGTTCGGACCTCCGCTTTGCCTGCCCTGGCTCCAGCGAGTCCCGCCGCTCGCCCGCCGCTGCCCGCCTGGCTGGAGCTGGCCGAACTTGACCACCGCGCCGAGCCGGAGTTCGGCATCGGTCTCTCGGGGTTTGCGTCAGCGGGACCGGCCACTGCCGCCCCGACCGTCAGTCCGACAGCCGCACCGGTCCCGCAAGCGGTTGCCTTGCAGGTCATGCAGGGCCTGGCCCGCCATCAGGACGGAACCACCGAGATCACGCTTTCGCCCGAAGAACTCGGGACCGTCCGCCTGCGCCTGCGCCCCGATTCCCGGGATGCCGAGCGGATGGTGGTCATGCTGTCCTTCGACCGACCCGAGACGATGGACCTTTTCCGTCGCCATGCCGACCAGTTGGCCGAAGCGATCCGCAGCGCGGGCTATGCGGGCGTGGATATCGGATTTGACCAGGGTGAGCGGTCGCGCGGCGGATTTGCCGACGCGGCCGGCGATCCGACCGGAGAGGCGGGTGATCCCTCGCCCTCACCGCCACCGATGGTGCAGACCCCGCCGCCGCGCCTTGTGGCCAACGCCACCCTTGACCTTCGTCTTTGAGGTTTGACCATGGATGTCTCTGTCTACTCTGCGCCAACGCCTGCTGCGTCAACCGCCACTGCCACCGCCACGAGCGGGGGAAAGATAACGTCGGATTTCAACACCTTCCTGAAGATGCTGACCGTCCAGATGCAGAACCAGGACCCGCTGAATCCGATCGATTCCACCGATTATGCGGTGCAGCTTGCCACCTTCTCGGGGGTGGAACAGCAGGTCCGCACGAACCAGCTTCTGGCCGACATGCAGGCGCGCTTTGCCCAGATGGGCATGGCCGACATGGCAAGCTGGATCGGGAAGGAGGCCCGGTCGGACGCCGATGTGGTCTATGATGGCAGTCCCGTCACCTTGTCGCCGAACCCGGCGGTCGGAGCGACCAGCGTCACGCTGGCGATCCGCGATGCCCAGGGCACCCTTGTCGCGCGTGAGGAAATTCCGGTCAGCGTGCAGCCCTACCAATGGCTTGGGGCGGATGCCACTGGCACGCCCTTGCCCCCCGGCCGTTACACGATCACCCAGGAAAGCCTGATCGACGGCGAGGTGGTGGATACCCGGGCCGTCGAACATTACACCCGCGTGGTCGAGGCGCGGGGCGGGGCGGGTGGCACCAGCCTCGTGCTGCAGGGCGGGGTCGAGGTGCCGGCTTCCCGGGTCACCGCGCTGCGCGAACCGGGGTGATCACAGAACCGTCTGCAACCAGTACCCGGCCGCGAAAGCCAGGGCCAGCGCCAGCAGCCAGGGCAGCACCCGCCCGCGCCGGACGACACGGATCGTTGGCGTCGTCGGGTTGCCGGTGCGGATCAGTTGCGCTTCGACCAGCGAGGGCAGCTTCGGCCCGAACCGCGCCAGCACCCGCGCCGTCTTGAGCAGGTCGCGCAGCACCGCCTTCGGCCCGATGGTCTCGGCGATGTAACGCTCCACGATCGGGCGGGCGACTTCCCAGATGTTGATATGCGGGTCAAGACTGCGGGCGACGCCCTCAACCACCACCATCGTGCGCTGGAGCAGGATCAGTTCGGTCCGTGTCTCCATCCCGAAGCGTTCGGTGACTTCGAACAGATAGGCCAAAAGCCGCGCCATGCTGATGCGGCTGGCATCCATCCCGAAGATCGGCTCGCCCACGGCACGCAGGGCGCGGGCGAATTCGTCGATGTCACGGTCGGCCGGGACATAGCCCGCTTCGAAATGCACCTCGGCAACGCGGCGATAATCCTTGCGGATGAAGCCCATCAGGATCTCGGCATAGACCCGGCGCGTATACTCGTCGATCCGGCCCATGATGCCGAAGTCATAGGCGATGATATCGCCATTCGCCGCGATCTTCAGGTTGCCCTGGTGCATGTCGGCGTGAAAGAACCCATCCCGCAGCGCATGGTTCAGGAACAGTTGCAACACCCGCGCGCCCAGCACCTTGCGGTCATGGCCCGCGGCGTCGATGGCGGCGTTGTCGTTCAGCCCGATCCCTTCGGCCCAGCCCAGCGTCATCACGTTGCGCGAGGACAGGAACCAGTGCGGCTTCGGCACCTGAAAGCCTTCGTCCTTCTCGGTATTCGCCGCAAACTCCGCCGCGGAGGAGCTTTCCAGCCGCAGGTCCAACTCACCCATCACCACGCCTTCGAAATGCGTGATCACCTCGACCGGGCGCAGCCGGCGCGAGAAGGGGGCCAGCCGCTCGATCCAGCGGGCGGCCAGGTAGAAGGCGTCGATATCCTTGCGGAAGGCGCGCTCGATCCCCGGGCGCAGCACCTTGACCGCCACTTCCTCGCCCGTATCCGCCAGCCGCGCCCGATGCACCTGCGCGATCGAGGCGGCGGCCACAGGCTCGGAAAACTCCGAGAACAGGGTCGAGACCGGAAGCTCCAGCTCGGCCTCGATCATCTTCTTTGCAGTTTCGCTTGGGAAGGGCGGCAGCTTGTCCTGCAGGTACTTCAGCTGCTGGGCAAGCTCTTCGCCCACCACGTCCGGGCGGGTGGACAGAACCTGGCCGAACTTGATGTAGGCCGGACCCAGCGCGGTCAGCGCCCGTGTGGCCGGGGGCAGGCCGGGGTCGCCCTTCAGGCCCAGCCATTTGAACGGCCAGCCCAGCATCCGCGCCGCAAAGCGCAGGCGCGGCGGCGCGCGGAACGCCTCCAGCACCACATCCATCGCGCCGGTGCTTTCCAGCGTCGCGCCGGTGCGGATCAGCCGCAGGATATTGTGCGGACCCTTCACAGCTTCCAGCCGGAATGCAAGGCGGCGATGCCGAGGGAAAGATTGCGGTACTTCACCTGACCAAATCCGGCCTCGCGGATCATCTGGGCAAAAGTCTCCTGGTCCGGGAACTTGCGGATCGATTCCACCAGATACTGATAGCTGGCCCGGTCCCCCGCCACGATCTGGCCCATCGCCGGGATCACGTTGAAGGAATACAGGTCATAGGCCTTTTGCAGCAGGTCGTTCGGGATCTGGCTGAACTCCAACACCATCAGCCGCCCACCGGGCCGCAACACGCGATAGGCCTCGCGCAGGGCGTCGGGGATGCGGGTGACGTTCCGGATGCCAAAGGAGATCGTGTAGACGTCAAAGCTGTTATCCGGGAAGGGCAGGGCCATCGCATCGCCCACCACCCAGTCCAGGCTTTGCGCCATGCTTTCCGCTTCGGCGCGCTTGCGGCCCTCGATCAGCATCGGCTCGGTCATGTCGCAAACGACCGCGCTTGCCCCCGGCGCCCGTTTCAGGAAGCGGAAGGCCACGTCCCCCGTCCCCCCCGCCACGTCCAGCAGGCGCTGGCCCGGCCGCGGCGCCAGCCAGTCCATCATCGCGTCTTTCCAGATCCGGTGGATGCCCACCGACATCAGGTCGTTCATCACGTCATACTTGCTGGCCACCCGGGAAAAGACGCCATGCACCATGCCGGCCTTCTCCGAGGCAGGCACGTCCTGAAAGCCGAAATGGGTGGTATCGTCCGTCGCCTTGCTCATAAAGCTACCGCCCAATTGTTGCCGAGTTCGAGTTATACCGAAGCGTGCAAAAGGAAAACCACCTCGTTGTGAAAGTGTGCCCATGCCGCCGGATGACCTCTTTGCGCTGGATGGCATCCTCTCTCAACTTCTTCCGGGCCTTATCCTGGTGGTCGGTATCATCCTGCTGCGCATCTTCCTGTTCTGGCGCAAGCTAAGCCTTCGGCGGCACAAGAGCGAACGACACAAGGACGCAGGCACCATCGGCCCCGCCGGGCTGATCCATGGGGCAGCCCTCCCTTGGCACTATGACCAGCTGGCCCATGTCGGCACTGGCGGACCGGCCCAGATCTCGTTGGACCAGCGGGTGCTGCGGCCCGCAATGGGCGTCAAACTGGTCGCAGTGGGGCTTTGCGTGGCGATGTTCTACGCCGCCTACCAAGTGACCACGCTGGAGACCTTCAACGGGTTCGAGGTCGCTGATCCTGGCCCTTACGGAACTGCCATTATCGTCCTCTGCCTTCTGGCTGCGCTGAACGGTGTGGTCTATATCTTCAGTTTCGAAACGCGCTATGATCGCGACATGCTGATCGTGACCCGGATGATGTACTTCCGGCGCGAATTTCGGTGGAAGGACCTGGCGCGGATTACGGATGACGGCGCGTATGAACTGCATCTTCACTTCTACCCCGGCGGCAGGGCCAAGGTCTTGAAGCACAGCGTCGGGATCGAAGAATTCAAGGATTTCGCGCTGGCCCAGATCCGGCGCAACCGGATGGTCAATGCCTGAACTTCCTGAAGTCGAAACCGTCCGCCGCGGCCTGCTGCCCGTGCTGGAAGGCGCGGTGATCGCGCAGGCCGAGGTCAACCGCCCCGACCTGCGCTGGCCCTTGCCCGACCGCATGGCCGACCGGCTGACCGGCCGCAAGGTCACCGCGCTGCGGCGGCGGTCCAAGTATATCCTGGCCGACCTCGACAGTGGCGAGACGCTGCTGGTCCACCTTGGCATGTCGGGGCGGATGCTGATCTCGGGCGCGCAGATCGGCAGTTACTACCACGACCATCTGGCGCCGCAGAAACATGACCATGTCGTCCTGCACATGGAAGGCGGCGCCCGGATCACCTTCAACGACGCCCGCCGTTTTGGCGCGATGGACCTGATGGCCACCGACCGGGCCGCGGACCACCTGCTGCTTAAAGGTCTGGGGCCGGAACCCTTCGGCAACGACTTCAACGAACCCTACCTCACGGTGCGGCTTCAGGGGCGCAGGACTCCGATCAAGGCGGCGCTCCTGGACCAGCGCATCGTCGCGGGCCTGGGCAACATCTACGTCGCCGAAACGCTGTATCGCGCCCGGATCAGCCCGCTTCGCCTTGCGGGCGACCTCTCGCAACCCCAGGTTGGCGCCCTGGTCCCGATCATCCGCGACGTTCTGGCCGAAGCGATCGAGGCCGGCGGTTCCAGCTTGCGCGACTTTCGGCAGGCTTCGGGTGAATTGGGCTATTTTTCCAAGCATTTTCAGGTCTATGACCGTGAGGGCGACCCTTGCGAAACCCCCGGTTGCACCGGCACGATCACCCGCACCGTGCAGTCCGGCCGCTCCTCCTTCTGGTGCCCGAAGTGCCAGAGTTGACTTGCCATCCTGCCGTTTGCTGCTAGGAGTCACCCCGACTGCCAGAAGGGGAGGCCGCCATGGCCTATGAGACACTGATCGTCGAGATCGAGGACTATGTCGCCCTGATCCGGCTGAACCGCCCCGATGCGATGAATGCGCTCAACTCCACCCTCATGCGCGAGCTTGCGGCGGCGGTCACGGCGGCGGAACAGAACGAACGCGTCCGCTGCGTCGTCATCACCGGATCGGAGAAAGCCTTCGCCGCCGGCGCCGACGTGCGCGAGATGGCCGAGAAAAGCTTCATCGACGTGTTCTTTGACGACCTCTTCGGCCCCGAGGCCGCCATTATCGCCCGCGCCCGCAAGCCGATCATCGCGGCCGTCTCGGGCTATTGCCTTGGCGGCGGGTGCGAGCTGGCGATGCTGGCCGATTTCATCATCGCCGCCGACACCGCCAAGTTCGGCCAGCCCGAGATCAACCTTGGCATCGTCGCCGGCCTGGGCGGCACCCAGCGCCTGACGCGCGCCGTGGGCAAGTCCAAGTCGATGGACATGCACCTGACCGGCCGCTTCATGGATGCCGCCGAGGCAGAGCGGTGCGGCCTTGTCTCCCGCGTGGTCCCGGCCAAGTCGCTGATGGAAGAGGCGATGAAGGCCGCGCAGAAGGTGGTCGAGAAATCCATGCTTACCGCCATGGTGGTCAAGGAATGCGTCAACCGCGCCCAGGAAACCAGCCTGGCCGAAGGGATGCTTTTCGAACGCCGCATGTTCCACGCCGTGTTTTCGACCGAGGACCAGAAGGAAGGCATGGCCGCCTTCCTGGAAAAGCGCCAGCCGCAGTTCCGCGACCGCTAGGCCCGCCTAGTGCGGCTGCGCCTTCTCGTCGAAGGCCGGCGAGGAGTGACGAAGTCATCGACGAGCGTTCCGGGGGCTTCCCTTTCCCGCCGAACTCGCCTATAGGGCAGCCCACATGCGCGTGGGCCCGCTTAGGCAAGAATCACTCCCGACCCCAGGTCGGGGCCTTGTGGTCTTTCGTGCAACCTGAAACCGAAAGACCCGAAGGACCGCCAAAATGGCCAATACCGAACAGTCCAAGAAACGCGCCCGCCAGTCCGAAGCGCGCTACGCCGTCAACAAGGCGCGTCGTTCGCGCATCCGCACCTTCCTGCGCAAGGTCGAAGAAGCCATCGCCTCGGGCGACGCCGCTTCCGCCGAAGCCGCGCTGAAGGCCGCCCAGCCGGAACTGGCCCGTGGCGTGACCAAGGGCGTGCTGCACAAGAACACCGTTGCCCGCAAGATGTCGCGCCTCTCGTCACGCGTGAAGGCCGTCGCCAAGGTCTAAGCGGGACCGAATCCGGAACAGAAGGGCGCAGTCACACCGACTGCGCCCTTCTGGTTTTTTCCGCCCGGAAATACGCGGATTCCGGCACCCCGTTGCCGATTTGCAAGGGGTCCCGGATTCGGTTTCCGGGAACCTCTGTCAAGCGCGTTGTTCGGTTGCAGCGCCTGCGCCGGGCTTGCTAGCGTCTCCCTGCGATTCACGCCGTCTTGGGGGACAAGACTGGGTCGCGATGGAAAAGCTGCTGCACGGACCGGGCGCTGCCGCGCCGTAGGATCTGGGTTTCTCTATCGTGATCAATGATTTAACGACGGCATTCCGCCGTCGCGTCATGCACGGGAACGGCTGCCGAATCTCGGCAGTCCGGAACTCGTGCTGGCCTGTCCCTCCGGTCGATGCGTCATGGCAGCCCTTTCTTGCAGGGGCCGCGTGGGTTGCGGGTGAGGGGTGTGTCCGGTGGCTTTTCTGCCGGTTCAGGAATTTGACAGGCGACAAGAATGACGAACGAAACTTGGGGTCAGGTTCGCGAAGAACTGATCAAGCGCGTTGGGAAAAACAACTATGTCACCTGGATCGAACCGCTCAAGCTCTCTCTCCTGAACAACGGCGTCGCCCGTTTCGAGGTGCCGACGATCTTCTTCGGGGACTGGGTCCAGCGCAACTATGCCGACCATATCCGCACCCAGCTGACCAGCGCCGGTGCGGCGGTGGACCGGGTGGAGTTTGCCGTGGGCGCGCCGGCCGAACCTCGGGCGGCCGTAGCGGCCAAGCCCGCCGCCAAACCCGCCAGCAGCCGCAAGGCCGCGGACGAGGATCTGCCCGGCGCCCCGCTCGATTCCCGTTTCACCTTTGACAGCTTCGTCGTCGGGAAGCCGAACGAACTGGCCCATGCCGCCGCCCGCCGGGTGGCCGAGGGCGGGCCGGTGACCTTCAATCCGCTCTTCCTTTATGGTGGCGTCGGTCTTGGCAAGACGCACCTGATGCACGCCATCGCGCATGAACTGCAGTCCCGCCGCCCCGAGCTGCGCGTCCTTTATCTTTCGGCCGAACAGTTCATGTACCGCTTCGTCCAGGCCCTGCGTGAACGGCAGGTCATGGACTTCAAGGAACTGTTCCGGTCGGTCGACGTGCTGATGGTGGATGATGTCCAGTTCATCGCCGGCAAGGATTCCACGCAAGAGGAATTCTTCCACACCTTCAACGCCCTGGTTGACCAGAACAAGCAGATCGTCATCTCGGCCGACCGCGCGCCGGGAGAGATCAAGGATCTTGAGGACCGCATCAAGTCGCGCCTGCAATGTGGGCTGGTGGTTGACCTTCACCCCACCGATTACGAGCTTCGCCTTGGCATCCTGCAGCAGAAGGTTGACCACTACCGCAGCCAGTATCGCGGCCTGGTCATCGCCGATGGCGTGCTGGAATTCCTGGCGCACCGCATCACCACCAACGTCCGCGTGCTGGAAGGCGCGCTGACCCGCCTCTTCGCGTTTGCCAGCCTCGTCGGCCGCGAGATCACGCTCGACCTCGCCCAGGATTGCCTGGCCGACATCCTGCGCTCCTCAGACCGCAAGCTTTCCATCGAGGAAATCCAGCGCAAGGTGGCTGAGCATTACAACATCCGCCTGTCCGACATGATCGGGCCAAAGCGGCTGCGCAACATCGCGCGGCCCCGGCAAGTGGCGATGTATCTGTCAAAGCAGCTGACCCCGCGCAGCCTGCCCGAGATCGGCCGCCGCTTCGGGGGCCGGGATCACACGACCATCATGCATGGCGTGCGCAAGATTGAAGAGCTGATGACGACGGACAGCCAGTTGGCCGACGATCTTCAGCTCCTGCGTCGCCTTCTGCAGGGCTAAGGCAGGGGCCGCACTTGACGGCCCTCGCAAAGCCTTTCACAGTCCGATCCAACACTTGTGAACCGGTGAAAACCGGATAAATTCGTCGTCCCTTCAACGGGTCGGCAGGGGGAAGCCAGATGAAGCTCTCGATCGAACGCGCCACGCTTCTGAAGGCGCTGGCACAGGCGCAGTCGGTGGTCGAACGCCGCAACACCATTCCGATCCTGGCCAACGTGCTGATCGAGGCCGAGGGCAGCCAGGTCTCGTTCCGCGCCACCGACCTGGATATCGAGGTTGTGGACCGCGCCCCCGCCATGGTGGAACGCGCGGGCGCCACCACCGTTTCGGCGGTGATGCTGCACGAAATCGTCCGCAAACTGCCGGATGGCGCCCTGGTCAACCTGACCGAGGATGCTGCCGCAGGCCGCCTGACGATCACTGCCGGCCGGTCCACCTTCAGCCTGGCCACGCTGCCGAAAGAGGACTTCCCGGTCATGGCGACCTCGGAGTATTCCTCAAACTTCTCGGCCCCTGCTCCGGTCCTGCGTCGGCTGTTCGACAAGGCCAAGTTCGCGATTTCCACCGAAGAAACGCGCTATTACCTGAACGGCGTCTACATGCATGTCTCCACGGGCGAGGGCGGCCGCGTCCTGCGCTGCGTGGCCACCGACGGCCACCGCCTTGCCCGGATCGACGCGCCCCTGCCCGAAGGGGCGGACGGGATGCCCGGCGTCATCGTCCCCCGCAAGACGGTGGGCGAGTTGCGCAAACTGCTGGACGACGACGACGCGACCATCGCGGTCTCTGTGTCCGAAACCAAGGTCCGCTTCGCCACCCCGGTGATCACCCTGACCTCCAAGGTCATCGACGGCACCTTCCCGGACTACACCCGCGTCATTCCGACCGGAAACACCCGCAAGTTGGAAGTCGACGCCTCGGAATTCGCCAAGGCCGTCGATCGTGTGGCGACCGTGTCGTCCGAACGCTCGCGCGCGGTGAAGCTGTCGCTGGAGGAGGACCGGCTGATCCTTTCCGTCAACTCGCCCGACAGCGGCGCGGCCGAGGAAGAACTGGCGGTTGCCTATGGTGACGAACGGCTGGAGATCGGCTTCAACGCCAAGTACCTGCTGGAAATCGCCAGCCAGGTCGACCGCGAGAATGCCGTGTTCCTGTTCAACTCGGCGGCCGATCCGACCCTGATGCGCGAAGGCAATGACACCTCGGCGGTCTACGTCGTCATGCCGATGCGGGTCTGACCAAGCCCTTGTATTGAAAGGCTGACCTGGTGGGCGGTCTGGCGATCCGAACCCTCGCCCTGTCGCATTTCCGCAGCCACAAGGCCCAGCGGCTACAGTTTGACGGCCGGCCGGTCGCCATCGTCGGTCGCAATGGTGCCGGCAAGACGAACATACTCGAGGCCATCTCCCTGCTGTCCCCCGGCCGTGGCCTGCGACGCGCCGCGGCCGAGGATCTGGCCCGCCGGCCCGAGGCGCTGGGCTGGAAGATCAGCGCCAGTGTCAGCGGTCTTGCTGCCACGCATGAGGTGGATACCTGGGCCGAACCGGGCGAGTCGCGGCAGGTTCGCATCGATGGCAAGGCCGCAACCCAGGGCAGCCTGGGCCGCGTCCTGCGCATCCTCTGGCTGGTTCCGGCCATGGATCGTCTGTGGATCGAAGCCGCCGAAGGCCGGCGCCGCTTTCTGGACCGCCTGACGCTGTCCTTCTTTCCCGAGCATGGTGAACACTCGCTCACATATGAAAAGGCGATGCGCGACCGCAACCGCCTGATCCGGGATCAGGTGACCGATCCGCATTGGTACGCCGCGCTTGAGGCCCAGATGGCCGAGTCCGGGCACGAGATCACCGCCAACCGCCGCGCCGCACTGGCCCGGATTTCCACGGCCACAGACACCGACAGCGCCTTCCCCAGCGCCGATCTCACCCTGCTCGCCGCCGACGGCACCGAAGAGCCCGCCGATCTGGCCCAGGCCCTGGCCGACAACCGCCGCCGCGACCTTCTTGCCGGGCGCACCCTTGTCGGGCCGCACCGGGCGGACCTTCTGGCCCGCTATGGCGCCAAGAACACCCCCGCTGACCAATGCTCGACCGGCGAGCAGAAGGCGCTGCTGATCAGCCTGATCCTGTCCAACGCGCGGGCGCTGGCCCAGGACCTTGGCCGCGCGCCGATCCTGCTTCTGGACGAGGTCGCGGCGCATCTGGACCCGCAACGCCGCGCGGCACTCTATGACGAAATCTGTGCCCTGCAGGCGCAAGCCCTGATGACCGGGACCGAGTCCGAGCTTTTCCAGGCCCTCGGTCCGCGTGGCCAGCTTCTGACCGTCGAAGAATCGAACGATGGTTCACATATCCGACAGGATTAACGAATGAGCGTTTCGCTATACGAGCTTGCCCTCTACGCGCTGGGAATGGCCGGGCTGTGGATCGTCCCCGGGCCCGTCTGGGTGGCGCTGACGGCGCGCGCCTTGGCGGGCGGTTTCGCGGCGGCCTGGCCCCTGGCGATCGGCGTTGCGCTGGGCGATCTGATCTGGCCGCTGGCCGCGATCCTGGGGCTGTCCTGGATCGAAAGCGCCTATGGCGACTTCCTGGCGGTCCTGCGCTGGGTGGCCGCCGCGATCTTCCTGGTGATGGGCGTGATGCTGATCCGCAAGCCGGCCGCCGCCCTGAATGCCGACAGCCGGCTGACCCGGCCGGGCATGTGGGCCGGCTTCACCGTCGGGCTTGCCGCCGTCATCGGCAACCCGAAGGCGATCCTGTTCTACATGGGCGCCCTGCCGGGCTTCTTCACGCTGGACCGGCTGACCGGGCTGGATGTGGCGGCCATCATCGCGCTGTCGGCGCTGATCCCGATGGCGGGAAACCTGGGCCTTGCCCTCTTTCTCGACCGGGCGCGGCGGCTTCTGTCCAGCCCGGAAAGCGTGCGCCGGCTGAACGTGATTTCGGGCGCGCTTCTGATCGGCGTCGGTCTGGCGATCCCGCTGCTCTGACCCCCAAATCTTGTGGGTAAGGGGTGACATTCCCCGGCCAAACCGCTATAAATCGCGGGCAACGACAAGGGTTCCCACGCATGGCTGACCAGCCCAAGAACACCGCCTCTTACGGTGCTGATTCCATCAAGGTTCTCAAAGGGTTGGAGGCCGTTCGCAAGCGGCCCGGCATGTATATCGGCGACACGGACGACGGCTCGGGTCTGCACCACATGGTGTATGAGGTCGTGGACAACGGCATTGACGAGGCGCTGGCCGGTCACGCGACCGAAGTCGTGGTCAAGATCCATGCCGACGACAGCGTTTCGGTCCGCGACAACGGTCGTGGCATCCCCGTCGACATGCACGCCGAGGAAGGCGTCTCCGCAGCCGAGGTCATCATGACCCAGCTGCATGCCGGCGGAAAATTCAACAACACGGACGAAGGCGGCAACGCCTACAAGGTCTCGGGCGGTCTGCACGGCGTGGGCGTTTCGGTGGTGAACGCGCTGTCCGAATGGCTGGAACTGACCGTCTGGCGCAACGACACAGAATACCGCGCCCGGTTCGAGGATGGCGACTGCACCGTCCATGTGCATGAGGCGGGCCCCGCGCCCGGCAAGAAGGGCACGATGGTCCGCTTTCTGGCCAGCGCCAAGACCAACCGGCCGGAAGGCACGTTCTCGAACCTGGAATACAGCTTCAAGACGCTGGAACATCGCCTGCGCGAACTGGCCTTCCTCAACTCGGGCGTGCGGATCGTGCTGGAGGACGAGCGCCACGCCGAACCGCAGAAGATCGAGCTTTTCTACGAAGGCGGCGTCCGCGAATTCGTCAAGTATATCGACCGGTCCAAGTCCTCGGTCATGCCCGAACCCATCTACATGGTGGGTGAAAAGAACGGCATCGGGGTCGAGGTCGCGATGTGGTGGAACGACAGCTACCACGAAACCGTACTGCCGTTCACAAACAACATTCCCCAGCGCGACGGCGGCACGCATCTGGCCGGTTTTCGGGGCGCATTGACCCGCACGATTACCGGCTATGCGCAATCTTCCGGCATCGCCAAGCGCGAGAAGGTGGATTTCACCGGCGATGACGCGCGCGAGGGGCTGACCTGTGTGTTGTCGGTCAAGGTGCCGGACCCCAAATTCTCCTCCCAGACCAAGGACAAGCTGGTCAGCTCGGAAGTGCGCCCGGCGGTTGAAAATCTGGTGAACGAAAAGCTGTCCGAATGGTTCGAGGAAAACCCCGGTCCCGCCAAGATCATCGTCGGCAAGATCATCGAGGCGGCTTTGGCCCGCGAGGCCGCCCGCAAGGCCCGCGAACTGACCCGCCGCAAGACCGCGCTGGACGTGGCCAGCCTTCCCGGCAAGCTGGCCGATTGCCAGGAACGCGATCCCGCCAAGTCGGAACTTTTCCTGGTCGAAGGTGACAGCGCCGGCGGTTCCGCCAAGCAAGGACGCAGCCGGTCGAACCAGGCCGTCCTGCCCCTTCGCGGCAAGATCCTGAACGTGGAACGGGCCCGCTTCGACCGGATGCTCGGCAGTCAGGAGATCGGGACACTGATCACCGCCCTTGGCACCGGGATCGGGCGGGATGAGTTCGACATCAAGAAGCTGCGTTACCACAAGGTTGTCATCATGACCGACGCCGACGTCGACGGCGCGCATATTCGGACGCTGCTGCTGACCTTCTTCTTCCGCCAGATGCCGCAGCTGATCGAGGGCGGCTACCTCTACATCGCCCAGCCGCCGCTGTACAAAGTCGCCCGCGGCAAGTCCGAGGTCTACCTGAAGGACCAGGCCGCGCTTGAAGATTACCTGATCGAGATGGGCACCGAGGGCGCGGTCCTGCGCCTGACCGATGGGCAAGAGATTGCCGGCAACGACCTTGCCCGCGTGGTCGAGGCTGCGCGCCAGTTCCGTCGGGTGCTGGACGCCTTCCCCACCCACTACCCCCGCCCGATCCTGGAGCAGGCCGCCCTTGCCGGCGCTTTCGATCCGGGCAAGGCCGACGCTGACCTTCAGGCCGTTGCCGACACCGTCGCCCGCCGCCTGAACATGATCGCGCAAGAGTTCGAGCGTGGCTGGTCCGGCCGCATCACTCAGGACCACGGCATCCGCCTGTCCCGCATCCTGCGCGGGGTCGAAGAACTGCGCACGCTGGACGGTGCCGTCCTCCGCTCGGGCGAGGCGCGGCGTCTTTCCCAGGTCGCCGGGCAGACCCGCGATCTCTACCGCGACCCCGCCCGCCTGGTGCGCAAGGATCGTGAGCAGGCAATCCACGGGCCCATCGACCTGCTGAAGTCGATCCTGGCCGAGGGCGAAAAGGGCCTCACGCTTCAACGCTACAAGGGGCTGGGCGAGATGAACCCGAACCAGCTCTGGGAAACCACCCTGGACCCCGAGGCGCGGACGCTGTTGCAGGTCAAGGTCGATGACCTGGCCGAGGCCGACGACATCTTCTCCAAACTCATGGGCGATGTTGTGGAACCCCGGCGCGAATTCATCCAGCAGAACGCGTTGTCGGTCGAGAACCTGGACTTCTGACCAGGCGCAACGGCGATTTCCGAACGGAAATCGTCACGGAAATCTCCGATTTCCGGCGTCTCACAGCGGCAGGTACCACAGCGCCAGAAACGGGCCTTCGCCCGACCGCATCGCATGGGCGATCCCCGGCGGGTTGTAGATGCAGCCCGTTGGCCCCGGATCTGTCCAGTCCATCGCGGCGTTCCACCATTCGCCCGGTGACAGCGGCAGATATACCTCTTCGGGGGCGTGATCGTGCTGCGGATACGCCATGCCGGGCGCCATCACCGTTGCGCCGATCCACAGGTCCGACCGCACCTCAAATCCCCCCGGTCCCAGGATCACCGCATTGGCGTGCCCGTCCCAGAACCGCTCATCCGGCCGGGCCGATGCGCGCCTTGTCCAGGCCAGCTTCCCCTCGACCGCCGCAAAGGCCCGCGCCAGGTCCGACCCCCGCCCCGCCAGCGCCGGCGCGATCCAGTCGCACACCGGCAACCGAGCCGCCGCCCCACCGCTGGCGCCCACCGCCCCGAACCGCGCGATCACCGTCTCGGCCACGCGCAGCGCCTCGCCGTGGCAGGCCGCCCGCAAGGCCGCTGCCGACGCTGTCAGGAACCGTTCAAGCTCTCCCGCCCTGCGCATCTGTCCCCGCTGGCGACCCCGGCAGGACTTGAACCTGCAACCTTCCCCTTAGGAGGGGGACGCTCTATCCGTTGAGCTACGGGGCCACACCCTCGTCATGCGATGAATTCGTTGCCATTTCAACCGCCGCAAAAGAAAAGGGGAGGCAAGTTTGGCCCACTACCCCCCCTTTGGTCCGCCACATCCGGGTTGAGAGCTTGCATGGACGCGGCAGATATGGCCAGCACTGGCGGCTGTTAGCGCAAACATAGCAGGCGAAAGCGCCTTGGACAAGCCCCGCCTTTGGCGCTAACAATGGGGAACCCTGCCCCGGAAGCCCACCGTGACCAAGCCGACGCCCGACCCCCGCCATACGCTGACCCTTCGCGACGTGTCCGAGGCGTCCGGTGTCTCGGAAATGACCGTCAGCCGCGTTCTGCGAAACCGGGGCGACGTCTCGGCCCCGACCCGCGCCAAGGTGCTAGAGGCCGCGCGCGCCCTGGGCTACGTCCCGAACAAGATCGCCGGGGCGCTGGCCTCGCAGCGCGTGAATCTGGTCGGCGTGGTGATCCCGTCCCTGTCCAACATGGTTTTCCCCGAGGTGATGACCGGCATCTCCGAGGTGCTGGACGGCACCGGTCTGCAACCCGTCGTCGGCGTCACCAACTACCTGCCCGACCGCGAGGAATCCGTCATCTACGAGATGCTGTCCTGGCGCCCCTCCGGCATGATCATCGCGGGCCTGGAACATTCCGCCGCCGCCCGCGCCATGCTGGCCCGCGCCGGCATCCCGATTGTCGAGATCATGGATATCGACGGCGATCCCATCAACCATGCCGTCGGCATCTCGCACCGCCGCGCCGGCCGCCAGATGGCCGAGGCGATCATTGCCGCCGGCTACCGCAACATCGCCTTCCTGGGCACGCAGATGCCGAACGACTTCCGCGCCAAAAAGCGGTTGGAGGGGTTTGAAGAGGCGCTGGCCAAGGCGGGCCTCGCACTGGTGGACCGCGAATATTACTCTGGCGGTTCGGCGCTGCTGAAGGGGCGCGAGATGACGGCAGCGGTCCTGACCCGCTCGCCCAAGGTGGATTTCCTGTATTATTCCAACGACATGATCGGGGCAGGGGGCCTGCTCTACTGCCTGGCCCAGGGCATCGACGTGCCCGGCCGCATCGGCCTTGCCGGCTTCAACGGGGTCGAGCTTCTGGACGGCCTTCCCCGCAAGCTTGCCACGATGGACGCCTGCCGGTTGGAGATCGGCCGCAAGGCCGCCCGCATCATCGCCGACGCGCCGGAGTCCTCGCAGGTGGAAGAGTTGTTCCCGACGCTTGAGCCCGGCGATACGATTCGTCGACCCTAACGCCCGGACCAATCAAGCGGCCATGGACGCAGCTTCCGGCTTGATCCAATAGCGCACATCCGCCGTCACCACGTTCAGGAACGGGCGCTGCGGGAGCCCTGCCAGCAGTTCGTCCACGGCCTTCTGACAGCCCTCATAGGTGCCATAGTCATCGACGATCACGAATCCGCCGGGGACGACCCGCTCGTACAGATGGTCCAGGCAGATCTTGGTCGATGCATACCAATCCCCATCCAGACGCAGAATGGCGATCGGCCCGGTCTCCACCACCGGAATGGTATCCTGGAACCACCCCTTGTGGACCAAGGTGGCCTCTCTGCCATAGCCCAGTTCATCCGCGATGAAGCGTTCAACCAGTTCGGCATCGCCCGGTCCGCCCAGATGGTCATAGACGCCGGTCAGCGACTCCATCTTGCCGGTCAGGGTGGTACGGTCGCGGCCAGCAAATTGCTTGACCTCGTTCAGCGCCCGCTCTCCATCCAGTTCGGGGTCCGGTTCGCAAATATTGTCGAAGATGTCGAACAGATGCAGCGGCCGACGCGTTGTGGAATAAGCTTGGTTGGCCAGGGCCATCAGACCGGCAGCACCGCCCTTCCACACCCCACATTCGACGAAGGCGCCGGGAAGTCCGGCAACCTCGCAATGGCGCACCTGCGCCCAAAGCGAAAGCAAGGCCGGATGGGCGATCATGGTCCGGTCGCGGACCCGCGGAATCGCCAGTTCTGCCGCAGCCTCGTGATCAAAGCCAAGCCTCGGCGCGCTTTGCTTGTCGCCCCGTCGTGCAGAGCGTGAAATCAGCTTTCGCAGTTCGCGTCTCAGACCCATTCAACTCGCTCCAATCCACAGTTCGGCAGCTGGGCAACCTCGGCCGAAGCTGCATAGCCTTTGCCAGCTGTCTCTGGTCGCGTAAACGCAAATCTGCGGTTGCACGATGGTCAGGGAGCGACCGTCCCTCCCGGCAAGTCAGGTTTCTGGCGGCCGATTGGGTGCCTTGAAAGCGTGGCGTCACAGGTTCCCCCTGGCGGGTCAAGCGGGCAAGCCGCCAATCTCCCCCCAGACGATCCCCACGCGCCGCTGCATCTCGGGCACCGCCTTTGCGTGGGACAGGAATCCTTGAACGGGCATCAACTCCCAGCCCTGGCCCTCGTCGCCAAAGCGGATGCGGCCAATTTCCTGGCGGGTCAGCCAGCCGCCAAAAAAGACCGAGTCCCTTGCGGCGTCGATGATCGACGGGAAGGTCCGCCGCCAGATCAGCCGGTCGGGGGGAAGGTGCAGCCCGAACTCTTCTTCCAACTCGCGCAGCAGGCAGTCCTCGGGGCTTTCCGCCCCCTCGCGCCCGCCGCCGGGCAGGTCCCACAGGCCGGGCCAGCGCAGGCCCGGTGTCGCGTCGCGCAGGTAGACCAGGACAGAGGCCCCGCAAAAGAACGCCGCCTTGGCGCCGACGAAGGCCACGGCCTAGGCGTCGAAAAGCCGGGGTCCGGCCTCGATCCGTCGCAAATGCCGCCGGTTCAGAAAAGTAAACGCGCGGTTAATGCCCGCGCGTAAGCCTTTGTTCTGATTTGGTAATGCGATTCTGTCCACCGTGGACACTCACGGGTTGTCGTTGATATCCCGGTCCCAGATCTTCACCTGGCCCTGCCGCACCCCCATCGTCCGGCGCAAGATCAGCCAGGCGACCAGCGAGGCGACGGCGAAGACCACCAGCAGCGCCGGCAGGCCGGCCGGCACGCCGACCGCCACCACGATCCCGGTCAGCACCGCCCCGATGGCGAACCCCAGGAAGATGTAGCCGGGGGCAAGGATCTCCAGCACCCCCAGGGCGAAGCCCAGGACCACCCAGGCCCACCAGGTTCCGGCAAGCTCGGTCAGCATGTCACGGCCGTCCTTTCAGCATCTTGAAGGCATCCCCGAAGGCCTCCAGCATGTTGGCCGGAAGCAGGATCGTCTGCTTGCCCGTCCCGGAAGCGATGGCCTGCATCGCCTCGACCTGCTTCAGCGCGACCTGATACTGCGCGGCCTCCAGACCGCTTTCCTTGATCGTCCCCGCGATCACCCCGGTCGCATAGGCCTCGGCATCCGCAGTCACCCGCTTGGCCTTGGCCTGCTGCTCGGCGGCATAAAGGTCGGCGTCGGCGGCAAGTTCGACGGCGCGTTTCTTGCCCTCGGCCTCCATCACCTGCGCGCGGCGGGCCCGTTCGGCGTTCAGCTGCTGGAGCATGGCCGACCGCGTCGCCTCGTCCAGGTTGACGTCCAGGATTTCGGCCCGCGTCACCTCGACGCCCCAGTCGTCGACCATCGCCGTCACCTGCTCGCGCACCCGTTCGATCAGCTGGGCGCGGTTGGACTGGACCTGGTCAAGCTCCAGCTTGCCGATCTCGGACCGGACGATGCCGGCCACCGTGGTCGCGATGGCGCCGTCGACGTCGCGGATCCGGTAGACGGTCTTTTCAGGTTCCGTGACCCGGTAGAAGACCGAGGTCTCGACCTTGACCAGAACGTTGTCGGCCGTGATCGCATCCTGGCTGGCCGTGGGCAGCTGCCGCTCCAGGACCGAGACCTTGTGCGCGATGCGGTCCAGGAAGGGCACCAGGAAGTTGATCCCCGGCCCGAGGACCGAACGCAGTCGCCCAAATCGTTCGACAACATGCTTTTCGGATTGCGGAACGATGCGGACCCCCAGGAAGATGCTGAGGATAATGAACAGAGCAATAAAGATGTAGACCAGCGGCCAGCCGATAAGGTCTTGGAATTCCACGGACAACCCCCATGTTAAAAAGTGGGCGCACCCTGCGCCGACAGTAATGTTGCCCTTCATGACCTGCAGCGCAAGTCCTGACTGCCGGAATACAGGCCCCCATCTTCCCCCGGAGTGCCGAAGGCGATAGGTTCGCCGCGTTCAAATCACGGAGTCTGCCATGACCCAGCGCCTGCACCTTGTCTTCGGCGGCGAGCTTACCGATCCGCAAGTGAACGTCTTCCGCGACGTTTCGAAGATTCACATCGTGGGCATGTTCCCGAACTATGAAACGGCCTTCCAGGCGTGGAAGGCCGAGGCCCAGCGCACGGTGGACAATGCCCACATGCGTTATTTCATCGCCCACATTCATCGTCTGCGGGACGAGGCCAAATCCGGGTCGACGACCGAGGAACTTGGCGCGTAAATCATGCCGGCTTCGCTGGGACTGACGCTGTACAACCTGGGGCAGCGGCGCGAGCCGGGCGCCGGGGCCGCCCGGCCGGTACGGCCGGCCGGGCGTCTGGTCTGGCTGCATGCGCCCAGCGAATCCACGGCTGGCGCGATGCTGGCTCTGGCGCACCGATTGGCCGAGGAGGACGGGGTTGGTGTCCTGCTGACCTGTCCGGGCCAGCCTACGCCAAGGGCGGGCGTGATCCTGCAGCCGCCGCCTGCCGACACCCCACCCGAGGCGCGGGCCTTCCTTGATCATTGGCGTCCCGAAGTCGCGGTCTTCGCCGATGGTGAGCTTCGTCCGGCCGCGATGCACGAGACGGCCGAGCGGAAGATCCCCATGCTGATGGTAAATGGCCAAAACCCTGCCTTCCTGCGAGAGCGGGACGGCTGGTATCCCGGTCTGATGCGGGCGCTGCTGTCGCGCTTTCGCCATATCGGGTGCGTGGATGAGACTGCCGCGCGCGCCTTTCGCAAGGCGGGTGGCGCCCTTTCCGCGGTGGCAGTCGTCGGCCGGATGGAGCAGGAAAACAGCGTTCCGCCCTGCCTGGAGGCGGAGCGCGCCGCCCTTGCCCGGATGATCGCGTCGCGCCCGGTCTGGTTCGCCGCCGGGGTGCCCGAGAATGAAGAAACTGCCGTAATCCAGGCGCATCGCATTGCCGTGCAGCACTCGCACCGGTTGCTGATGATCATGATGCCACTTGATCCGACACGCTCTGCCGTCCTGGCGCAGCGGCTGGAGGATGAGGGCTGCATAGTCGCGCAGCGGTCGTTGGACGAAGAGCCAGAGCCCGAGGTCGAGGTTTTCATCGTCGACAACCCGGCGGAATATGGGCTGTGGTATCGGCTGGCGCCCATCAGCTATCTGGCCGGCAGCCTGATCGGCAAGGGGCCAACGCGCAGCCCGGCAGAACCTGCGGCCCTTGGCTCGGCCATCCTGCACGGGCCGCGCACCGGGGGCCATGGGCCGCTGTTCGGGCGACTGGGTGCGGCGCGGGCGACGCGGGCCGTCGCCTCGGCCGTCGATCTGGGCGAAGCTTTGGGCGACCTACTTGCGCCCGACCGCGCGGCGCGTCTGGCCCATGCGGCCTGGTCCGTGATCAGTGACGGGGCCGAGGTGACCGAGGCCGTGATGAACCGGGTGCGTGCCATCCTGGACGACGCCTGATGCGCGCGCCCGGCTTCTGGTGGCGTGCCCCCAGCCATCCCGGGCTTTGGCCGCGCCTGCTGGCGCCCTTGGGCTGGGTCTATGCCGCAGCGACGGCGCGACGCTTGCGGCAAACGGGGTATCGGGCATCGGTCCCGGTCATCTGTGTCGGCAATCTGGTGGCTGGTGGGGCGGGGAAAACTCCGACCATCATCGCCTTGATCGAGCGGCTGACGGCGCGCGGCCATGCGGTGCATGTGGTTAGCCGGGGCTATGGTGGCCGGCTGGAAGGCCCGGTGCGCGTCACATCGGACCATCAGGCCGAGGAAGTTGGGGACGAGCCGGTGCTGCTGTCCGCCTTTGGTCCGGTCTGGGTAGCGAAGGATCGGGCCGAGGGCGTGCGCGCGGCCGAGGCGGCAGGCGCGCGGGTGATCCTGCTGGATGACGGGTTCCAGAATCCGGCCGTCCTGCCATCGCTGGGGTTGGTCGTGGTGGACGCGGCAAAAGGGTTCGGCAATGGCCGCTGCATCCCCGCCGGTCCGTTGCGAGAGCCGGTGGCGGTCGGCCTTGCCCGGGCGGATCTGGTGCTGACCATCGGGGATGCGGCGGCGCAGGCGCGGTTCGACGCCATTTGGGGCGCGGCGGTCGCGGTTCCCCGGCTGCAGGCGCGGCTGGAGCCGTTGCAGATGGGGATGGACTGGGCCGGGCAAAGGGTGCTGGCCTTTGCCGGCATCGCTGATCCTTCGCGTTTCTTCGCGACGCTGCGGGGCGAGGGGGTAGAGCTGGTCCGCGGCGAGGCCCTGTCGGACCACGAGATGCTGTCGGAAACCCTTTTGCGCCGGCTGGAGGCCGAGGCGGCCGGGGCCAGTGCGCAACTGGTCACGACCGAGAAGGACGCAGCGCGACTGCCCCCAGCCTGGCGGCCGAAGGTGTTGACGCTGGTGGTGCGGCTGCGGCTGGCGGACTGGTCGGCGCTGGACGCGGCCTTGGACCGGCTGGGGCTTTAGTCCTTCAGAACCTCGTCCTGGTGCTGCCCCAGTCTGGGGGCCGGGCGGTCGAACGACAATTTCGCACCAGAGAAGGTCATCGGGCTGCGCACCCCGGGCAGCCCCTCGGGCGCGATTTGCAGGTTGCGGGCGATGACCTGCGGATCGGCGAAAACCTCGGCCATGTTGTTGATCGGCCCGGCGGGAACGCCCTCGGCCTCACAGGCTGCCAGAAGGTCGGCCTTGGCCCAGGTCCGCGTCGCGGCGGTCAGGCGGTCCGTCATCTCGGCCCGGTGGGCGATGCGGTCGGCGTTGGTCAGGAATTTCGGGTCGGTCGCCATGTCGTCCAGGCCCAGAAGCCGGCACAGGCGCTGGTATTGGCCGTCGTTCCCGGTCGCCAGGATCAGCCAGCCGTCCTTGCAGTCGAACACCGCGTAAGGCGCTAGGTTGGGATGCGCGTTGCCCATCAACCCCGGCGCCTTGCCCGAGGCGAGGTAGTTCATCGCCTGGTTCGCCATGATGCTGGTCGCCACATCAAGCAGCGCCATGTCGATCTGCTGCCCCTCGCCCGTCCGGCCGCGCTGGACCAGGGCCGCAAGGATCGCGGTGGCCGCATAGACGCCGGTGAAGATGTCCGTCACCGCGACGCCCACCT
This sequence comes from Tabrizicola aquatica, assembly GCF_002900975.1. Classification (GTDB taxonomy): domain Bacteria; phylum Pseudomonadota; class Alphaproteobacteria; order Rhodobacterales; family Rhodobacteraceae; genus Tabrizicola; species Tabrizicola aquatica. The sequence goes on from NZ_PJON01000002.1 coordinate 634,237, forward strand.
TCTGTGGCTGGCCATCGGCCGGGCCGGTCACGCTCATCAACCCGGACATGCCCTGGATGATGAAGTCATATCCCGCGCGGTGGGCATAGGGGCCGGTCTGGCCGAAGCCGGTGATCGAGCAATAGATGAGCCGCGGGTTCAGGGCGCGCAGGCTGTCGTAGTCCAGTCCGTATTTCGCCAGCCCGCCGACCTTGAAATTCTCGAGCACCACGTCGGCGTCGGCCACCAGGCGGCGGACGACCTCTTGCCCTTCGGCCGTGCGGAAATCGCAGGTGATCGAGCGTTTGCCCCGGTTTGCGGCATGGAAATAGGCCGCGGTCTTTTCGCCCCCGGCCTCGATGAACGGGGGGCCCCAGCGGCGGGTGTCGTCACCTTCCGGGGCCTCGACCTTGATCACGTCGGCGCCCAGGTCGGCCAGGGTCTGCCCGGCCCAGGGCCCGGCCAGGATCCGCGCCAGTTCGATGACGCGGATGCCCTCCAGCGGCGCGGGCATGTCAGCCGGCCAGTTCGGCGTCGATGATCGCCTTGAAGTCGGCCCAACCCATGTTGGAATGCTTGGCGCCGTTGACGAAGATCGTCGGCGTTCCGGTCACCCCGTCGGCGGCCATGTTCGCCTCGAACTGCTTGATCAGGGCTTCGGCCTTGGCCTGGTCGTTGAGGCAGGCATCCAGCCCGGCCTGGTCCAGACCCGCTGCAAGGCCGATCGTCTTCAGCTTGCCGACAACCTCCATCGGGTCCTGCGAGGCGGCCCAGTCCTGCTGCTGGTCGAACAGCATGTCGTGGATGCCGAAGTACCGCATGTCGCCACCACAGCGCGCCACCATCGCGGCCCAAAGGCCGTAGCGGTCGAAATAGACCTCGCGCAGGGTGAAGTGGACCTTGCCGGTATCGATGTATTCGGCCTTCAGGTTCTTGAACACGTTCGCATGGAAGGTCGCGCAGTGCGGGCAGGTGTAGCTGGCGTATTCGACGATCTTGACCGGCGCATCGGGCGAACCCAGCGAAAAGTCGCCAGGGGCCGCGGTCGCGGGGTCGGCCTCTTGTGCCAGCGCGGGGGGCATCGCTGCGGTCGCGGCGGCGGCAAGGGCGATCATTGCGCGGCGGTTCAGTTTCAGCATCGTCAGGCGTCCTTCTTCATGCGCGGGCGAGTTAAGATGTTTTGCGCCAGCTGTTCAAGGGCACTGCGCAAGCCGGGATCGGCGATACCGTCGGCGGTCTCGCGCGCCTTGGCTTGCACGGTGGGGTCGGGTTGCCGCGCGGCTTTGGGCGCGGGGGCGAATTCGGCCTGACCCTCGGCAAAGCCGGTGGCTGCGGTCTGGGTCAGGTGGATGTGGCTGATCGCCGCATAGCCGTAGACGGCGTTCACGCGTTCCTTCAGAACCGGCAGCGCCATCTGGACCATCGGCGCCTCGGCCGCCTTGACCAAAAGCGTGAGGGTGGCACCCATCCCGCCCTTGCCGTAACCGATCTTCACCGGCCGGGTCTTGCGCGCCATTTCCTCGCCCGCAACCTCGGGCCAGTGGGTCAGCAGGCGCGCGACGGCAAAGCCCCGCGATTCGCCGGCGGCGCGGACCGAATCCTTCATCAGCCCGAAAGCGGACTCGAACCCGCGCATGCGGTGTTCGCCAGAGGGAGAGGTGAGCGGTTTGCGCGCCATTTGGCTGTATTCTATCGCGGCAGGGCGGTCCTGCCAGCAGGCATTGCGTTTCAGACCATAAAGATCGCGTGACGCGAGGGTGAGGCTTCGGCCTCTGGCATTGCCGCCCGCAGCCGCTATCTTCGCCGCGATGACCGATGACCTATCCGCCCAGCTTCTGGCCTGGTACGACCGCCACGCCCGCGTCATGCCCTGGCGCATCGCGCCCCAGGATCGGGCCGGGGGGGTGCGACCCGATCCCTATCGCGTCTGGCTGTCCGAGGTGATGCTGCAGCAGACCACGGTCGCGGCGGTGAAGGATTATTTCCACCGGTTTACCGCACGCTGGCCGACGGTGGCGGCGCTGGCGGCGGCCGAGGATGCGGCGGTGATGGGGGAATGGGCGGGGCTGGGCTATTATGCCCGGGCGCGGAACCTGCTGAAATGCGCGCGGGCCGTGGTCGCGGATCATGGCGGGCAGTTTCCCACGACGCGCGCCGGGCTGTTGGAGTTGCCGGGGATCGGGCCCTATACAGCCAGCGCCATCGCCTCGATTGCCTTCGACGAGGCGGCGACGGTGGTGGACGGGAATGTGGAGCGGGTGATGTCCCGGATGTTCCTGGTCGAGACGCCGCTGCCCGCCGCCAAGCCCGCGATGACCGCCTTGGCCCAGAGGCTGACCCCGGTGGACCGACCCGGCGACTATGCCCAGGCGGTGATGGACCTGGGCGCGACGATCTGCACCCCGCGCAGCCCGGCCTGCGGGATCTGCCCCTGGAGCCACGCCTGCGCCGCCCGGGCCGAGGGGGTCCAGGCCGAACTGCCGCGCAAGACGCCCAAGGCGGACAAGCCGGTGCGGCGGGGCACGGTCTGGCTGGCGCACCGCGACGGCGCGGTCCTTTTGGAGCGGCGACCCGAGCGCGGGCTTCTGGGTGGGATGCTGGGCCTGCCTGGCGATGGTTGGGATGGCGCGGGGGGTGTGGTGCCGGCCGAAGCCGACTGGCAGGAGTTGGGCGAGGTGCGCCATACCTTCACGCATTTCCATCTGATCCTGCAGGTTCTGGTGGGCCGGGCCGAGGGGACGGCCGCGCGGGGCGATTGGGTCCAGATGACCGACTTCCGACCCGCCGACCTGCCCACGGTGATGCGCAAGGCCTGGGACCTGGCCAGGGTTGGCATCGTTGAGAAATTGCCTTGAATTGTGGGTAACGAGCGGGCTGCTACTCTGCACCGCCTCTTTCGCGCTGCTGTCCGTCGCACTAGATTGCCGGGGATGAGCCCTGTGCCCCTAGCCCTGCCGTTCTGGCTGTCGATGTGCCTGCCACCGCTTGCGGTGGTGGGCATGGTCTATGGCGGCTGGACCATCGCGCTGTTGCCGATCTCGACCTGGTGGCTCTTTACGTTGCTGGACGCGTTGACCGGGCTGAATCGCGACAATCCCGACCCCCATGCGGATGAAGGCGCGTTGACCTGGCACAAGGCGGTGACGCTGGTCTGGTTCCCGGTTCAGTTCGCGCTGCTGGTCGCAATGCTATGGTATGTGCCCCGGGCCGACCACCTGGATACGGGCGAACGGATCGCGCTGTTCTTTGGGATGGGTGTGGTCGCCGGGACCATCGGGATCAACTACAGCCACGAGTTGATGCACCAGAAATCGCGGCTGGAACGCTGGCTGGCCGATCTTTTGCTGGCCTCGGTCCTGTATTCGCATTTCCGGTCCGAACATCTACGGGTCCACCATATCCACGTCGGCACCCCGCGCGACCCGGTGACGGCGCGGTATAATGAGGGGTTCCATCGCTTTTTCCCGCGCGTGCTGCTGCAATGCCCGCCGTCCGCCTGGCGGGCCGAGGTGGCAATGCTGGCGCGCAGGGGGCTGCCCTGGTGGCACCGGTCGAACCCGTTCTGGCGCTATGCCGTTCTGCAGGGCGCGATGCTTGCGCTGGCGATTGCGCTGGGCGGATGGTCCGGGCTGGGGCTGTTCCTGGTGCAGGCCGTCACGGCGATCTGGCAGCTGGAGCTGGTGAACTACATCGAACACTACGGCCTTACGCGCCGGCATCTGGGCGAGGGCAAGTATGAACACGTCCTGCCGCGCCATAGCTGGAACGCTGAGCACAGGGCGTCGAACTGGCTGCTGATCAACCTCCAGCGTCACTCGGACCATCATTACAAGCCTGACCGCCGTTTCCCGCTGTTGCAGACCTATCCCAAGCACCAGGCGCCGCAGTTGCCCTACGGCTATCCGCTGATGACGATGGCTGCGATGGTTCCGCCGATCTGGAAGCGGCTGATGAACCGCAGGGTCAAGGCCTGGCGCAAACGGCACTACCCGGACGTCAGCGACTGGCACCCCTATAACAAGGGGCTGAACCCGGTCGCGCCCTAGGGTTTCCGCGCCGCCAGGCACAGGTTCTGGCTGGTCCGGCTGGCGGTCTGGTCACGGTTCAACCGGTCGACCAGACGGATCAACCCGACCCCCCAGGCCACCGGGTTCAGCAGCCGGGGACGAGGGCGTGCCTCGACCGCGCCGCCGCGCAGCCCGCCGGCGGTCCATCGCTTGGGCAGGAAACCGCCCTCCAGCAGCGCGCGGCCAAAGCCGTAGACCAGATTGTGGGTGAACGGCAGGCAAAAGCGGGTCTGGCGGATCACCGGACCGGGAACCAGGCCGGCGGCGGAAACCTGTTCCGACAGCTGAACAGGACGGTAAAGGCGCTCGTGGTTCGCCCAGATGCCCGCGAAAAGGCCAGAGCGAATGGGGCGCAAGCGCATGCACTCCAGCAGCCAGTTCACCGGATCCCAGGCAAAGGGGTAATCGGCATTCGGAACCGTGGCCAAGAATATCCCGCCCGGCTTCAACACGCGGGCGACCCCGGCCAGTGCCGCGGCGGGGTCGGTCAGATGCTCCAACACTTCGGACATGACTACGGCATCGAAGTGGGCATCCGGCAACGGCAGGTCCTCGGCCCGGGCGGAAAGCACGGTGAAACCCAGAGCGGCGGCCTTCCGTTCGGCTTCGGCGCGGGGCAGGGGGTCAAGCTCTACCCCCGTCGCGATCAGCCCCAACTCGGCATAAAGCGGCAGGTAGAAGCCCTGCCCGCAGCCCAGGTCCAGCACCCGTGCGCCGGCTGGCAAGGCCGACAGTTGCGCCAGAATCCAGGCCGCCCGGCGGCGGAAGGCCGGGTCGGGCTCCATCGGGTAATGGCGGTCGACAAGATCGTAGCGCATCGGGCCTTGGTTGCCTTGGGGATAGTGCGCAGCTAGGCTAACGGCCAACTCCCGGATGAGAAAGCGATAATGCCCGCCACCCCGACCGCGCGACCGGGCCTTCTGGTCTGCCTCAGCTACTATCATCCCAACGTCTCGGGCCTGACGATTTCGGCCGCCGAACAGGCCGAAGAGTTCGTCCGGCGCGGCCACCCGGCAGCGGTGATCAGCGCGCGCCAGACGGGTGCCCCGGCGCGCGAGGTGATCAACGGGGTGCAGGTTTTCCGGTCCTGGATGGCTGGCCGCATCGGCAAGGCGCCGATCATGCCGCTTTACCCGTTCACCATCTGGCGGGCGCTGGACGGGATGGCGATGGTCGGCATCCACATGCCCTGCCCCGAGGCCGGCATGGCCGCCCTGATCGCGCGACTGCGCGGGCGGCGGGTGATCGTCAGCTATGTCACCTCGATCTCGACCGCGGACCGGGGCAGCCGGATCGTCCGGGCGCTGTCGGCCGCGTCGCATCTGGTGGCAGGCGTGCTGGCGGACCGCATCCAGGTGGTGTCGCAGGACTATGCCGAGAATTCGACCTTCTGCCGCCTGTTCCGCCGGAAACTGCGCTATGCCGTGATCCCGACGCCCTTCCCGCCGGAGGAGCAGCTGTTCCAGGCCTTGCGCCGGCCAAAAGGCGACGGACCGCTGCGGGTGGGCTATGTGGGCCGGTTGGCCCGGCAGAAAAGCCTGGGCATCCTGCTGCAGGCGATGGAGGGGCTGTCAGAGCGGATCGGGCGCGAGGTGGTGCTGGACCTTTGCGGCCCGGCCGCGGACATCATCGGCGAGACGGATTGGCAGGCAACGCTGCAGGCGGCAAATGCCTCCGAGGGCCGGATCAGGTATCACGGCGTTCTGCACGGGGCGGCCTTGCAGGCCTTCTACGGCGGGTTGGACCTGCTGGTCCTGCCGTCCACCGACCGGCAGGAGAGCTTTGGCCTGGTGCAGGTCGAGGCGATGCTGCAGGGCGTGCCGGTCGTCGCCTCGGACCTTGCCGGGATGCGCGAGCCGGTGCGGCAGACCGGGATGGGTCTCTTGTCCCGCCCGGGCGACCCGGATCATCTGCGCGAGTGCATCGCACGGGTGCTGACCGAGGGGCCGCCCCAGCGCGCCGACCTGGCCCGCTTGCGGCAGCTTTTCGGGCCAGACACCTCATGCGCCCCCTATTTCGACCTGGCCGAGGAGATTGCGCGTCAGTCCTGACCGGACAGGATGCGCTCCACGGTCGCGCGGTCGAAGCAGGGCAGCTTTCGCCATATCTGAACGATCGGATGATCGTAGACCCGCCACGGTTCCTGCGCGAAACTGTCGTCGAAGGGCAGGCCGGGCAGCGGATAGCCCCGGTCCAGATACAGGACCCGTTCAAAACACAGCCGCCCGTCCAGCAGCGCGGCGTAGTAGCGGGTGACGGTCGGAAAGCGTTCCGGCAGGCGGGGCATCACCTCGATCACCCGGCCGGAGGAAATGGAGATATACTCCGCCTGATCAAGCGCCGTGGCGATAAGCCCGGCACGGGCAGGCTCTTCGAAGTCGGTCAGGCCAAGGGGCACGAAGGTGAAGGGGCCGGGCATCTGGCTCCAGTCCCGTGCGGGGAAGGTCTGCCAGACGGGAAGGCCATCGTCCCAGGCAGTTTCGAAACCGATGGCGGTGTTCTCGGGCAGTTGGCGCATCCATTCCGTGGCAAGAAGCCGGGGATGCTGGCCGTCGTGCAGTCGGATCGTGCCCCAGCCCCACCACAAGGACAGCGCCACGGCCAGCGCCGCCAGGGCTGGACGCGTCAGGACCGGCGCTGCCAGGATCGCCGCCAGCGGCAGGGCCGGCGCCAGATAGCGCAGGGCGCGGACCTCTCCCGTCGCGTTCAGCGCCAGATGTGCGACGAGGGCGGCCAGGACGACCAGGGCAAGGGGGCCTGCCGGACGGCGCAAGAGGCCGGCCAGGGCAGCCAGGCCCAACACCGGCCCCGTGCCGAACAGCAAAAGGTCGCGGGCCAGCGCCCAGGTGGGATAGCCAGCCTGCCAGAACCAGTTCGGCGGCGGATTGGGGTCAGCGATATAGGCGCGAACTTCGGCGAAATCCGCCAGCATGTCGGCAGACGGCCAAAGACCCCAGAACCCCGGCCCGGAGAAGGCCGATGGGTTGGCGATCCGATAGGTCAGAAGTGCGATCACAAACCCGGTCAGCATCACCCCGGCCGCCCATGCCGACCCGCGTACGCGCCAGGCCAGCGCGACGACGACCAACGCAGGCAGTCCCAGCGCGACTGTCGTCACCTTGCAGGCCCCCGCCAGCCCCGCCAGCAGCCCGGCTGCCGCCGCCTGCCCCATGCCTCCGGTCCCGCGGGCCAGCACGGCCAGGGGCAGCAGCGTCCAAAGGCACAGCGCCGCGAGCCAGGCATCGACGGTGTAGAAGTTCGCCAGTTGCAGCGAGGTCGGTGCCAGACCGGCCAGAGCCGCCGCCGCGAGGGCTGCAACCGGTCTGGTGGTCAGTCGCAGTGCCAGAATGAACACGGCAAGGACACCGCTTGCCTCGACCGTCGCCGTCAGCATCCGTCCCAGCCAGAGGGTCGAACCCCAGTCGGTCAGCCCGATCGCGCGGCCAATAAAGGTGACCACCAGCACCGGCAGGTCGCCATAGACGTAAAGCCGGCCCTCGGCCCTGGGGTCCAGCGGCGAGTCGGGGCCGAACCAGATCTCCCACCAGCCGCGCCCCTCGGCCAAGGCCGCTTCGACCGCGCGCTGCATGTCCTGGGTGACAAAGACCATGTGGCGTTCGTCAGGGTGCAGGTTGGCCCAGCCGTCCCAGGCCGTGCCCGCCAGTCGCAGCCACAAGGCAGTGGCGAAGAGGGCGACAACAGCCAGAAGCACCGGAAGCGGAGGGTCAAATCGTGGTCCGGCCTGCACCGAAGACTCCTTCATCTGGCGTCGCGCAGCCCGCGCTCGCGCCACCATCCTGCTTTTTCCATGGCTGGGGCGCCAAGGCGATTGGAAATATGCACAGGTGCTGATACCCTTCGGCAGATCGGTAGCCATGGCCCTGACATGTTGCACAGACTTGCCACGCGGATGACAGCGTTTCTGGGGGTGGCCCTGCTTTGTGCCGCCGGGATCGCACATGCCGACAACATCCCGGGTTCGCCGGCACAAGTGGTGCCGGAACTGACCGAAGCCGCGGCCGACCTGCAGGTTCGGTCGATCAAGGACAACATGCGCCCCCTGCGCGAACCTGGTTCGGCAGGGATAAGCATTTCCACATCGGGCGTGGTCGACGGGATCGGCGGCAGCTTCGGGGCCGAGATGCCTTTGGCCCTGCGGCTGGACTATCGCGACCTGGACACGGATCGGCTGGATGGCTCGCTGATGGCCGGAAGCGTGCTTCTCGGCCGCGCGATCGGTGACCGGACGCTGCTTTTCGGCGGCCTGATGACCGAAAGGCTGGATACCGATACCCTGTACAATAATGGCTGGATCGAAGCGCAGGGCCTGGGCCTGGCGCTTGGCCTGGACTATCGGGCCAGCGACCGCCTGTTCCTGACCGGCATCCTGGGCCACATGGCGCTGGACTATGATGTCAGCCGCAATGGCGGGATCACCGGCAGCTTCGATGCCCGCCGGACCTTCCTTGACCTTAGCGGCGATTACCTGACCCGGGCCGGCAAGGCTGACCTGATCTTGGGCTTCGGTCTGCTTTACGTCACACAGAAGAACGACGGCTACGCGGAAAGCGGGGGCGCGCTGGTCGACGGTTTCACCAGCGACCGGCTGACGGGCAAGCTGTCTGCCCGCACCTTCTGGGGCCAGCCGGGCGACATGCGTCCCTACGTCGATGCCGAGGGGTTCTTCCGGCTTTCGGGCTCGACCGGGTTGCCGACCGCGCTTGATCCCGGGGATGAGGCCGATTGGTCGGCCCGGTTGGGCGTCGGGGTTCAGCAGAGCACGTCAGGCTCTGGGTTCGACGCCGGGATCGGTGCGAATTTCGGTGACGACGCGTTCGAAGGGTTGGACGCCAAGTTGAGATACACGCTGCGATTCTGACCTTGCGTGAACAGTCCCTGGCCATTGGGCTTCCACTGGTGGTGCTTGCGGTTGGCTTTGCCCTTGCCGACACAGGCGCCGGTCGCGCCCTGGGTGATGCCGTTGCCACGGGTCTGGCCGGTCTGGCTGCACCGCTGCTGCGCATGCTGGAGCCGGGTTTGCAGCAGATCGGAACCGAGTTGCGCAGCCCCGAAGGTTGGGCCGTGCGGGTCAGCGAGGTCTGCGATGGTCACGGCCTGGTCATCTCGCTGGCGGCGGGGCTCGCGGCGCTTGCACCGGGATGGCAGAGCGGCCTGGTCCGGCTGGCGGTCGGTCTTGTGGCCATCCAATTCTTTAACCTGGTGCGGATCGTCGCATTGGCTGTGACGCTGGACGGTGCGCCCGCTGCCTTCGATCTGGTTCATGCCGGGGTCTTTCCCTATCTGACGGTCGCCTTGCTGGCGCTGTGCCTGTTGCCCCTTCGCCCGGCTGTGGGCCTTGTGGCACTGGCATTGCCGCTGGCTCTGCTGTGGTTGCCCTTTGCTGATACGCTTGCGGCCGTGTTCGTCCCTGCCGCCAACCTGGTGCTGTCGCTTTTGGCTGGGCCCGAGATTGGCGAACTCGCGCTGCGGACGGCCGGTTGGACGGTCGGCACCAACTTGTTGGCTTCGCCCGAGGGAGAGGCCGTGCGCCGCTTCCTTGCCCCGTTGCGTCCTGCCGACTTTGCCCTTGCGGTGCCGGTTCTGCTGGCCGCGGTGCTGCTGGCGCGGCGGCCACTCTGGCTGGCGGGCGCGATCCTCGCCATCCTTGCCGCGTTGTGCATCGCCGCCGTGGCAACCGTCTGGACCCTGGCCGAGGCCCGGGCCCCCGCGACGGTCCTTCTGCCCGATGGTGCCGGCGGGCTTGTCGCCCAGCCCTTTGCACCGCCGCAAACTGGGGTGACGCTTTTGCGACTTCTGCAAAGTGTGCTGGTGCATCTGAACCTGCTTGTCTTGCCGATGCTGATTCTGGCCAAGGGGGGATCGCGTGACTGAGGCCCGCCTGACCAGTTCCCGCTGGCTGTTTCCTGCCCTGATCCTGGTGGCCCTGGTGCTTCGCCTGCAGGGTCTGGATTGGGACGAGGGTCGCGGCCTGCATCCGGACGAGGGCAATCTGGTCCGCGCGGCGGCCGCGCTGGGCTGGGGCCGGCTGATCCCGGAGTTTCATGCCTATAACGACCTGGCGCTTTGGCTGCCAAAGCTGGTCGCCATGCCCTTCTGTGACGGCAGTGACACTGGCTGTCTGCGTCTTGTCGCCCGTGCGTTGTCGGCGCTGTTCTCGACGCTGGCTGTCCTGGCGATGGCGGGCATTGCGCTGCGTCTGGCAGGATGGTTGGCGATGCTGGCCACGGCGTTGCTGGCCGCGACCTCGGCGCCGATGGTCCAGTGGGCGCATTTCGGCACGACCGAATCGGCGCTTGTCCTGGTGGTCGCTGGCTTGTGGCTGCATGCCCTTCGCTGGCAGGGGGGAGAGATCACGACCGGGCGCATGGCCCTTGGCTCGGCCTTGATGCTGGGTTTGGGGTTCGGCTTCAAGTCCTCGGCCCTGGTGGCCGCTGTGATTCCGCTGATGGCGCTGGTGCTGAAGGGCAGGCCGGACGCCCTGCGGCTGAAAGCCCTGGCCTGGGCGCTGCCGCTTACCGCCCTGTTGGCGCTGGCTGCGGCGCCGTCACTGATCTTCGCCACCCAGGACTGGCTGGCGACGATGCAGTTCGAGAATGGCGTGGTCCAGGGCACGCTTCCCGTTTTCTGGACGCGGCAGTTTGAAGGCGGGTCAGGCCCGGTCTACCAGTTGCGGCAGTTGTGGGGGGCCGTGGATGGGGCCGGACTTCTGCTGGCGCTGGTGGGACTGGTTCTGCTGCGCGGGCGGCAGATCTGGGGGATCCTGCCCGGCCTGGCCTTTGCCCTGGTCTATGCCGGTCTGATCTTCGGCTGGCATGCCGCCTTCTTCCGCTATCTGGCACCGCTGTTCCCGGCGGTTCTGGTTCTGGCCGGCGTCGGTGCGGCAGTCCTTTTAAGCCGGCCGTCGCGGACGGGGAGGGCACTTGCCATGGCGGCAATGGCACTGATGGCGGTGACCGGGCTGGATCTGGCTGCAAGCTATCAGGCCCGCGACCCCCGGTTGAACGCCGAGGCCGCCTTGCTGGCGCGCGTCCTGCCGGGCGAGGTCGTCGCGATCGAGCCCTATGACACCCCCCTGACAGGAGGGTCGGAGGCCGTTGTCCTGCCGCTGGATGGGGGCGATGCGCTTGCCATCGCAACGCCGCTGTCTGGTGCCGACTGGCTGCTTGTCGCAAGCCGGCGAAACTGGGGTGTCCTGCCAGGAGTGCCGGGTTCCGCCCCGCTGGCCTGCAGCTACTACACCGCCCTGGTCCGGGGCGAACTTGGCTTTCGCGCAGTTGCAACTTTCCGGCGGGCTTCGCCCTTGGGCCTGCTGACCGAACCTGGCATCAGCGGCGAAGAAACCAGGGTCGTCTTTGACCGGCCGACCCTGATCCTGCTGCGCAACGACCTGCGTCTGGATGCCGGCGCGATTGCGGCACGTATTGCGGCGGCACCAGACCCGGCTGCCTGCACACCAGCGGCCTTGGCCGAAGCCTGGGCGAGGCCACGATGATCGGCAGCCTGCCCCCGGAACAGTTGGCGGAAGCTGCGCGCTGGTTGATGCTGTTGGCGTTGGCTGGGGCGCTGGCGCGGCCGCTGGCGTTGCGGCTGATGCCGGCGGAAGGTGGCGGCTGGATCACCGGAAAGCTGCTTGGCTGGCTGGTCGTGGGCTGGGTGCCCTGGCTGCTGGCCTCGTTCCAGATCCTGCCCTTCGGCAGCGCCAGCATGGCCGGGCTGCTGCTTCTGGCGTTGCTTGCGCTCTGGTTCGGCCCCGGCCCGCGGGACTGGCGCGGCTTTCTGATGGCCGAGGCCGGGTTCCTGGTGATGTTCTGGCTGGGCCTTGCCGTGCGACTGCAGGCCCCGGACCTGACCGGCCTGGAGAAGTTCACCGACATGGGCTTTCTCACTGCGGTCATGCGGGCCGAGGTCATGCCGCCGCAGGATGCCTGGTTCGCCGGACACGGGTTGAATTACTATTACGTCGGCCAGGCGATGGTCGGGGCCTGGGGCAAGCTTGCCGGCATCGCCCCGGATCACACCTATCAGCTGGCGATGGCGACGATCTTCGGACTGGTGGCGCTGGGCGTGTTTCACCTGGTTGCACGCCTGGCTGTCCCATGGGGCGCCCGGTTCGCGGCGGTGCTGGGAACAACCGGGGCACTGCTGGCGGTTTATGGCGGCAATGGGCACTCGGTCCTGTACACGCTGTTCCGCAGCTGGATGCCGACCACAAAGCCCGAGTTCTGGTACCCCGACTCCACCCGCTTCATCGGTTTCGACCCTGACGGGCCGGACAAGGGCTTTACCGAGTTCACCTCCTACGGCTTTGCCGCAGGGGATCTGCACGCCCATCTGGTGGCGACGCCGCTGTTCCTGCTGGCTGTGGCGCTGGTGCTGTCGATCCTGCGTCAGGGGCTGCGAGGGGTGATGCCCACTGCCCTGCAATCGGCCGCGTTCGGCTGGCTGCTGGGCCTGTCTTTCGCGATGAACAGTTGGGATCTGGCAATCATCGGTCTGGTGGCAACGGTCGCCCTGGCGGTGCTGCTGTCCCGGCCGACCGGGGGGGTGATGCCTTCGTTCGCGATCAGGGCCGATCACCTGGGGGCGTCGGCAGTGTTTGCGCTGGTCGCGGCGCTGGCCACGCTTGCCCCGTTCCTTGAAGGCTTTCGGCCCTTTGCGAACGGTGTGCTGCCGGTCGCGCAGCGTACGCCGCTCTGGCAGCTGCTGGTCGTCTACGCCCATGTCCTGCCGGCACTTGCGCTGATCCCCGCCCTGGCCATGCGCCGTGCAGCGGTTGGGCCGGTTTTGCCGCTGGCTGTCGTCGCGGTGGCTGGAATCCTGCTGGTCGCCATACCCGAGGTTGTCTACCTGAAGGACATCTACGGCGAGGATCATGCCCGCGCCAATACCATGTTCAAGCTTACCTTCCGGGCGCAGACCCTGCTGATGGTGGCGGCTCTGGCTGCTTTGGCCCCGGCCTTCGCGCGCGGGCGGGGGTGGACGCTGGCTGGTCTGGCCGCCATGCTTCCCCTGGGCCTGACCCTGACCTACCTGCCGCATGTCCACGCCCCTCCGTCGGTGATCCGCAACCTTGACGGACTGGCATTCCTTGGTGACGAGCGCGCGCTGGTCGTGGCGGCCGCCGGCCTTCCGCTCGGCCCGGGCGAGGCCCTGGTCGAGGCCTCGGGCCAGTCTTTCACCGGCTCATCCCGGGTCTCTGCCTTGACAGGCCAACCGGCCGTAGTGGGCTGGGCTGGCCACCAATGGCTGTGGCGCAACGATGTGGACGCGGCCTATGGGCGGGCGAATGACGTGGACCGGTTCTATGTCACTCAGGACCGGGCCGAACGGTGCCGCCTCGCCCTGCGTTACGGCATCCGATACGTCGTCATCGGCCGGATCGAGCGTGAGCGGTATCCTGATCTGGACCTGCCAGGCCTGACCGCTCTCGGCGCATTGGTGCATGAAAGCGCTGGTGGGTTGATCCTGCGGATAGATCCCGGGGCATGTCAGGCGAGCGATTTGCAGTGATGTGCCTTGCCATGCAGATCGGTTGCCTGATGCGGGTGTTCTCTGTTACGGTGATTTACGGTATTCATTCGGGTGGGGCTCGTCAGATGACGCTTCGGGCGGGGTTGATCGGCGGCCTATCGGCAGCAGCCATTTTCCTGGTCGGTCTGCCCATTGCGGCGCAAACTGATGCTGTGTCCGAAACGCCGACCCCGACCCCGACGCCGACTCCCGCAATGACGCTCCTTTGGCCCGACCTGATCGGTGGGCTGGCCGGCCTTGCCGGATTTCTGGTGCTGATGGACGCGCGGGACAGTGATCCGCCGCCGATCCCGACCAGCACACCCATCCCGACCGAAGCGCCACCGACGGCGACACCGACCGTCACGGCGACACCGACGAACACGGTCACCCCGACACCGACGAACACGCCGACAAATACGCCGACGAACACAGCCACGCTGACGCCCACCAATACGCCGACGAACACGGCCACCCTGACCCCGACGAACACGCCGACCAACTCGATCACCCCGACCCCAACAAACACGCTGACAGCGACGCCCACCAACACGCCAACTGATACGCCCACCGCCACGCCTACATCTACGCCAGAGCCTCTGGCGGCTGGACGGGTGGCAATTGAATCGCCGACGCCGACCATCTCTGAGGTCCCCACCGAGACGCCCACCCAGGTGCCAGTGACGCCCACTCCGGAAGTGACGGTGACCGATACAGTGACGCCAACCTCCACGCCAGTGGACGTGCCGGTGCTGCCGGGTGCAGGCGGGCCGGGTGGGACACTGCCCTTCACCCTGATCGCGGCCCTGCTGGCCCTTGCCGGCCTGCTGCTTTGGGCCCGCCGCAGCCCGGGATAAGCGTTATCCGGCCGCAAGCACCAGAAGACCCATCACCGCCGCTCCGGCCGCCAGGCTTGCCGGATCGCGCAGGGCGAATACGACCGGATCGCCGGTCAACCGGCCGTGTCCGACCAGGTGCCACAGGCGCAGAAGCCAGGCCAGGACAACTGCGCCGGCGGCGACCAGGATCAGCGGCCGGTCATACAGGGCCTGCGCCTGCGGGGACTGCAGATAAAGCACAAGGACGATGGCCGAACCAAGGGCGGCCACCTTACCCAGCCTGGCCAGCCCGGGTTGATCCTCCAGCCGATAGCCGCGCCGCTGCGGCAGCGGCAGGGCGCTGATCCGCGCGCCGGCCAACTCGGCCGCACGCTTTGCGATTGCAAGCGAGGCGAAGACGCAACCGCCATAGGCCAGAAGCCAGCCCGAGACCGGGATGCTCGTCGCCAATCCCCCTGCCACCAGCCGGAGCGTGTAGAGCCCGACCAGTACGGCCAGGTCGATGCCAGCCCAGGTCTTTAGCTTCAGCGAATAGCCCAGCGCGACCACGGCATAAAGCGCAAGGATTGCAGCAATGCCCGCCGAAGCCGCCAGTCCAAGTCCAAGCGCAGCGACCAGCCCTAGCAAGGCCAGCGCTGGCCCGGGGCGCATCTCTCCGCTGGCCAACGGGCGCAGTCGCTTGATCGGATGGCGGCGGTCGTCGGCGATGTCGAACAGGTCATTCGCCAGATAGACAGCCGAGCAGACCAGACAGAAGGCGGCAAAGGCCATCCCCGCTTGCAGCCACAGGGACGGCTCGTTCCAGCGCTGCGCGGCGAGGATTGGTACAAAGACCAGAAGGTTCTTGACCCAATGGTGCGGCCGCAGGGCGCGCAGCGACAGGGTCTGCCTTGCCGGCAACGCGGGCAGGGCCGCGACTGCCGCGGAGGTCAGGGCGGGATAGCCTGTGCCATAGACGAGATACCGATCCGGTAGCACTGGCGCCGCTGGTCCCGGAACAAGCGAAACCGCGGCCAGTCCAGGCCGGATGCGCGCGCACAGTGCCTGCATCGCCGCCAGTGAAAGACCGCCCACCACAAGAACCGGGCGGCTAGGCGCTTCGGCCTGAAGGACCGCTACGGCGTGGGGCTCTAGCGGCAAGGTCATGGGGTCCGGCTCGCGCTGGCTGCCGCCGAACCAGCCCGCGATGCGCAGAAGCTGCCGTTCCCACGCCAGGTCGCAGCGCGCAAGCCCGCCCTCCAGTGTGACGACCAGGGGCAGGCTATCCACGGGTCAGGTTCTCCAGGACCCGCGCGGCGACCTTGCGGCCTTCGCGCACGGCATGGTTGGTCCCGCGATCCTCGGGGTAGATCTGCGCCATCGAGGCAAGGTGCAGCCCCGGCAACGGCTGGTCGGGCGGGATCAGGGCCGAGTAGTGCCGCTCTACCACCGGCTGCGCCCAGCGGGCCCGCCAGACGTGAAATTCCTGCACCCAGTCGCGGCGGAAGGCCGGGAACATCCGTTGCAGATGCGGGACCGAAAACGCCATCACCTCCTCATCCGACATCGCGTACAGCGCATCGGTCTCGGGCAGGTATTTCGACAGATAGACGATGTGCCGCCCGCCATAGCTGGAGGCATCCTCGAAATTCGTGTGTTCGATGACGCCGACGTAAGGGAACCCGGGGTCATTGACATTGGTCCAGTAGGTCGAGCCGAGCGGGCGGTCCAGTTCCAGCACCAGGCAAAGGTTGGCGAGATAGGGGATGCGCCGCAGCGCCGCTGTGTCCGTCTGGCCACCGCACTCCAGCATGTCCGCCACCAGGGCTGGGGCGGGCGTGGCGATCACCGTCGTTCCCGTCGCCTCGCCCCAGGGGCCACGGGCGATCCAGCCGCCGTCCACCTGCCGCAGTTCGCTCACCGGGAAATCTGTGCGGATTTCGCCCCCGGCGGACCGAATGGCGGCGGCGGTTTCTTCCGCCAGACGCGCGAAAGAGCCCTTGAAATAGGCCAGGCGCTCCTCGCCGCCCTTGCCGCGTGACCCGCCGCGCAGTTTCAGCTTGTTCCAGAACCAGACGGCCGAGACGGTCTCGGCATAGGGGCCGAACTTGCCCTGCAGCAGGGGTTCCCACATCACCCGCCAGACCCGTTCGCCCCCCAGCCTGCGCAGCCAGTCGGCGGCCGTCACGCCCTCCAGCGCGCGCCAGTCCTTCACGGCCCGGGCGCGGGGGATCATCAGGCCCAGCCGGATACGGTCCAGGAACGGCAGCGCCCCAAAGCGCAACAGGTCCAGCGGCGAGGACAGGCGGAACAGGCTGTTGTTGTACCAGACCCCGGTCGCAGTGGCGCGCAGGGTGATGTCGGCCGCCAGGCCCAATTCCTCGACCAGCCGCATGATCTCGCGGTCCGAGGTGAACCAGTGGTGATAAAAGCGGTCCAGCCGCTCGCCCTTGGTGTCGAAGGCGCCGGCCAAGCCACCGACATGGGCGTCGGCCTCCAGCACCGAGACCGGGACGCCCTGCCGCGCCAGATCGAAGGCGGCGGCCAGGCCGGTGAAACCCGCGCCGATGATCAGAACCCGCCCGGTCATGCCTGCCCCCGCCGCAGCCGCCAATACAGCAGGCAAATCCCCCCAAGGATCGAGGCGGGGATGTAGAAATACGCATGAACCAGCACGGCGAACGCCGTCGCGGCGGCGGTCGAGTTTCCCCCCGCCTCGGCCGCGGCGATGGCGAAATAGTCGAAGGTGCCGATATAGCCGGGGGTGGAGGGCAGCAGCGTGGCCAAGGTGCCGATCGGCATCGCCAGCCAGGCGGCCGCGGGGGCCGTGACGGCTGGGATCGCCATGGCGACGGCCCAGTAGACCGCGCCCTCGCAGGTCCAGACCAGGGCTGAGGCGCCGATCAACCCCAGCATCCGTCGCCCGCGCGACAGGGTGACCAGGGTATCCAGCAACGGCTCGGCGAAGCCCGCCAGCCGCGTTCCAAACCCCGGGTGCAGCGCACGCACGCCCGCCACGGTCGCACGCGACACCGGCCGCAGGACGCCAGGCACCAGCAGTAAGCCCAGGGCCAGCAGCCCGACCGAGACCAGCACCCACCCACCGACGCCAAGCAGGCCCAGGGCCCCCTCGCGCGGGGCCAGGATCAGGATCGCCAGCCCCGCCGCGACCAGGACGGTCAGCAGGTCCAGCAGCCGCTCGGCCAGCACGGTGGCCGTCACGGTGCCGGGGTCCACCTCCAGCCAGCGGCTGAAGGCCAGACAGCGCAGGACATCGCCCAGCCGGAAGGGCAGCACGTTATTCGCCGCGATGGACCCCAGGAACGGCACTGCGCAGCGCCAGAAGCCAAGCGAGGGATTGGCCACGGCCAGCATCGCCCTCCAGCGCAACACCCGCACTGCATAGCCCGTGGCCCAGAACACAAAGCCCAGCGCCAGCCAGCGCGGATCGGGATTGCGGAACGCCTCGGCCAAAGCCGCGCGGTCCAGGTCGCGAAGGATCAGCCACAGGCACAACCCGGCAAGCGCCACCCCGATGGCGAATTGCACCCAGCGCGTCATTCCCCGGTCTCGTCAAAGCCCATGCGTTCGGCTACCACATACAGCGGGCGACGCTTCACCTCGCTGTAGATGCGGCCGATGTATTCGCCCATGATCCCCAGGCAGATCAGCTGAACCCCGCCCATGAACAGCACGGCGATCATCAGCGCGGTCCAGCCCTCCACCCAGACCGAGGTGAAGATGCGCATGAACAGGGCGTAGGCAATGCCGAACAGGGCAAGGGTGGCCGCGATCAGTCCAAGGGCAATCGACAGCTGCAAAGGTTTGATCGAGAACGATAGTATCCCATCCGCCGCAAAGCGCAGCATCTTGCGCAGCGGGTATTTCGTGACTCCGGCAAAGCGTTCGGGCCGGTCATAGGGGATCGAGGTCTGGCGAAAGCCGACCCAGCTGACCATGCCGCGGATGAAGCGGTGCCGCTCGGGCATCTGGCGCAGCACGTCGACGACCGGGCGGCCCATCAGGCGGAAGTCGCCGGTATCGGCGGGGATTGGCACTTCGGACAGGCGGTTGATCGTGCTGTAGAACAGCCGGGCGGTGGCCCGCTTCATCAGGCTGTCCGCCCGGCGCGAGGCGCGGGTGCCGTACACCACGTCGAACCCCTGCCGCCAGCGGTCGATCATCTGTGCCACCACCTCAGGCGGGTCCTGCAGGTCGGCGTCCATCAGGACGACCGCATCACCCTTGGCCACCTCGATCCCGGCCGAGACGGCGATCTGCTGGCCGAAGTTGCGCGCAAAGCGCAGGACGCGGACCCTTGGGTCACGGGCCGCCGCCTCGCGCAGGATCTCGGGCGTTCGGTCGCGCGAGCCATCGTCAACGAACACGAATTCGAACCGGCAGTCGGGCTGCCCTGCCGCCAGCCGCCCAAGCCGCGCCAGGGTTTCGGCCAGCACCGCCTCTTCGTCCAGACAGGGCAGGATGATCGAGATCAACGGCTGCTCGGGGCGCTGGACACCTGGTCGGGCCGGAGCGGGTGCGGCGGGCATGGCCAGGATGCGGTCCTTGTCGGCGGAAATCGGACGCAGGTTAGTCTGGCAGGTTCGCCACTGTCCAGCGGCGGGTCAGCACAGCACCTCGATCAGACGCGGCCCGCGCTGTTCCATCGCCTCGGCAAAGGCAGCGTTGAAACCGGCCATGTCCTCGACTCGCACCGCCTGCACGCCATGACCCTTGGCCAATGCAACCCAGTCCAGTCGGGGGCCTTCGACGTCGAACATCTGGCTGGCGTTGCGCCCAACCTCGTTCACCCCCATCGCGGCCAGCTCTTCGCGCAGGATCTGGTAGCCGCGGTTTGCGAAGATCACCGTGGTCACGTCCAGCCCCTCGCGCGCCATGGTCCACAGCGATTGCAGCGTGTACATCCCGGACCCGTCGCCCTCCAGCACCACGACCTTGCGGTCCGGGCAGGCCACCGCCGCACCGACCGCGTTCGGCAGGCCAAAGCCGATCGACCCGCCGGTGATCGTCAGCACATCATGGCCCCGCGCCTGCTTCAGCGCCGGCGCCAGGTGACCCGAGGCGGTGATCCCCTCGTCCACGATGATCGCATCCTCGGGCATCAGGGCAGCGACGGAGCGGCCCAGTTTCTCAAGCGTGACGGGGCCGTCGGGCGGGGCGGGAAGGGAGAGGGTGCCGAAATCCTCGGGTCCCAGGTCGGCCTCGCCAATCTCCTCTGCCAGGGTTTGCAGGGTCCAGGCAATGTCCATGTCGCGGCTGCAAAGGTCGATCAGACGGGTGTCGGGATCGTCGGGGGTCGATGGGCGGCCGGGATAGGCGAAGAACCCGGCCGGCCGCGTCGTGCCGCACAGGACCAGCGCCGGTGCGCCTTGCATCAGGGTTAGGTTGTCCTCGATCCGGTAGGCCATCCGCTCGATCTGCACCGCGCCCGCACCACGGCGGAACCGGGCCGCGAAGAAGGGATGCATCAGTCGCGCGCCGGCGGCTTTCGTAAGACGTTTCGCCAGCAGACCCAGGTCCGACCACAGCACTGGCCCGTCAACCAGCAGGATTGCGCCCGGCTGGCGCAAGGCACGGGCGGCGGCGGCCACCTCATCGAGCGACGGGCGGCGCAGCGGTGGCGGTGGCGGGGCCACTGCCTGGCCGTCGGCCGGGTCCCAGGCCATGTTGGCGGGCAGGATCAGCGTCGCGATCTGTCCGTTCTTTGCCCGCGCCGCCTGAATCGCATCGGCGGCATCCCCGGCCACGCGCCCGGGTTCCGCGCAGACGCGGGTCCAATGCGACACCGCCTGGCTGATCCCCACGGTATCGCCCTTCAGCGGCGCTTCGAACCGAAGGTGGTAATCCGCGTGATCGCCCATCACGTTCAGCACCCCGCTTTGCGCCTTGCGGGCGTTGTGCAGGTTGGCGAAGGCATTGCCGAAACCGGGTGCCAGGTGCAGCAGGGTCGCCGCAATCTGTCCAGTCATGCGGAAATAGCCATCCGCCGCGCCTGATACCCCACCCTCGAACAGACACAGGATGCAGCGCAACTCGGGGTGGCGGTCCAGCGCGGCAACGAAATGCATCTCGGAGGTACCGGGATTGGCGAAGCAGACGCGCACGTCGCTGGCAAGCAGGGTCCGTACCAAGGTTTCCGCGCCGTTCATGCAATGCCTCGCTTGTCTGTTTGGTCGACTAACGACCCATCGCCGCCTTTGTGCCCGAACACTGACGCACTGCAAGCTTTCAGACAGGTATTACCACGGCAGAATTCATTCAATCACCGTCAGGTCGCCACATTCTTGCCGCTGTGGAAACGCCATCTGTTCGCAAGTCGAAGGGACATGGTGCGCCAGATGAACAGTCGTCAGGGAGTCATTCCACTGGACCGGCGCGAGGCTGCGCGCGCACGCCGGGTGACCTTGATCGTTCCGGTTTACAACGAGGAAGCCAGCATCGGCGTCTTCCTGGAAAAGGTCACGCAGGTTCTGACCCGGATCACTCAGCCGGTTGCGGTTGACATCCTGTTCGTCAACGACGGCAGCCGCGACAAGACCGAACGCCTGATCCTGGCCGAGGCGGCGAAACGTCCCGACATCTCGCTTCTCAGCCTGTCGCGCAACTTCGGGAAAGAGGCGGCCCTGACCGCCGGGCTGCACCATGCCACTGGCGATGCTGTCATCCCGCTGGACGTGGACCTGCAGGACCCGCCCGAAGTCATCGACGACATGATTCGCCATTGGCTTGCGGGTGCGAAGATCGTCAACGCCCGCCGCAACCGGCGCGATGGGGACAGTTGGCTTAAATCCGCGTCGGCCGGGGCCTTCTATCGCCTGTTCAACGCGATGGCCGAGCGTCCCATTCCCCGCGATGTCGGCGACTTCCGTCTGATGGACCGTGAGGTCGTGCAAGCGATCCGCCAGTTGGGCGAGCGGTCGCGGTGCAACAAGGCGCTGTTCTCCTGGGTCGGCTTCGAGACCGAAGAGGTCCTGTACGACCGTCCCGCCCGCGCTGCGGGCGAGACGCGCTGGTCCTACTGGAAACTGACCAAGCTGGCCCTGGACGCGATCTTTTCGTCCACCACCGTGCCTCTGCGGATCTGGACCTATGTCGGCATGCTGATGGCGCTAGGCTCGCTTGTCTATTCGCTGGTCCTGTTCATCCGCACCCTGGTCTTTGGCATCGACGTCCCCGGCTATGCCTCCACGACGATCCTGATCCTGGTCTTCGGGGGCATGAACATGTTCGCCCTGGGGATCATCGGCGAATACGTCGGCCGCATCTACACCGAGGTGCGACAGCGCCCGCTGTATGTCGTGCGGTCCCACCACATCTCTGATCTGGCGGAGGGCTGACATGGATAGCGCTGTCTACGACCGCATGAACGATCTGGAGGCGCGGCACTGGTGGTTTGTCGCGCGGCGCAAGATCATTGCTTCGCTGATCGGGCGCACCTTGGAAAAACGGCCCGCCCGCATTCTTGAGGCGGGCTGCGGTAGTGGCGGCAACCTGCGGATGCTGGGCGATTTCGGCGAGGTCGATGCGTTCGAATACCACGACCCGGCCCGCGAGGCCGCCGCTCGCAAGACCGGGATGACGATTCCCTTCGGCGCTTTGCCGGACGTGCTTCCGTTTGACCGGGATTACGACCTGATCGGCCTGTTCGATGTATTGGAACATATCGAGGATGACGTCGGCTCGCTCGTCGCGCTGCGTCAGCGCCTTGGCGAAGGTGGCAAGATCCTGATCACCGTGCCGGCTCTGCCGGTGCTGTGGTCCGGCCACGACGTGCGTCACCACCATTTCCGCCGCTACACCAAAGCCAGCCTGGCCGAGGCCGCGCAGAAGGCCGGGTTGAAGGTGACTTACTCCAGCTACTTCAACTTCTTCCTATTCCCGCTGGCCGTAGCGGCCCGCGCGGTCAAACGCCTGTCCCGAAGCGATGTCCCGGACGACCGGATGCCCTCGTCCTGGCTAAATGTCCTTCTGGCGCGCATATTCGGAACCGAGCGCTTCTTGCTGGGCCGCGTACGACTACCCATCGGCCTTTCGCTGGCGGTCGTTCTGGAAGCGGCCTGACGCCCCCCGTGCTGGCGCAGATACTCCGGTTCGGCGGGGTGGGGGGAGTAGCCACCCTGGCCCACGTCCTTGCTGCCTTGGCCGCGGGGCTGGTCCTGCAACTGTCGCCACAGCAGGCAAACCTTGCCGGGTTTCTGACGGCGGTACTGGTTTCCTACTTCGGGCATGCCAATTACACCTTTCAGGCCGGTCGGGGCGCCTCTGGACAGTTCCTGCGGTTTGCCGTGGTGGCACTGGCGGGCTATGCTGCCAGCAGTCTGACCGTGGCGCTGGTTACTCAGGCTTTGGGCCTGCCTTTCGGCTTGGCCATGGCCGCCGTGGCGGTCGTTGTTCCCGCGTCCAGCTTTCTGGCGATGCGGTCCTGGGTGTTTGCCGGGCGCGAGGCGACGGCACCCTTCACGTCGCGCGATCTGGCACTGTGCGCGATGCTGGGGCTGGGCGTCGTCCTGCTGTTCTGGGACCGGCCGGTAAACCATGACGTGGCCTGGTACCTGATCGCCGCCCGTGCGTGGCAAGGCGGGGCGGAACTGTATATCGACCTGATGGAGGTCAACCCGCCGCTGAACTTCTACCTGACGTTGCCGGCGCTTTGGATCGCGGACGCCACCGGTTTTGCCGAAGGCAATGCCCACTATATCGCCACCGGCCTTTTGGTTCTTGTCAGCCTCCTCTGGTCTGCCTCTGTATTGCGAGAGGATACCACGCTGCCCCCGGCCCGGCGGATGCTGATCCTGCTTGCCGCACTTGTCGCGATCCTTCTGCCGGGGCTGAACGGATGGGGCCAGCGCGACCAGATCATGGTCCTGTTCCTTCTGCCCTGGGCGCTGAATGAGGGGATGCCGGTTCGCGCGAAGCGTGGCCGTACCATCGCCGCTGCGGCCTTTGCGGCCGTGGGCATCTGTCTGAAACCCTACTTCGTGGTTCTGCCGCTTGCGGTCACGGTCCTGAATTGCGTGGAGAGACGGTCCTTGCGTCCCGTCCTTTCCCCCGCCAACTGGACCTTCCTGCTTGCCGGTCTTGCCTACATCGCCTTCGTCAGCGTCGCGCATCCGGCGTATTTCACCGAGATGGTTGGAGTTGCTGTCCAGGTCTACGGCGCCTATGGCAAGCCCTTGACCAGCGTCCTGTCAGACATTCTTCCGGCACTGTCTCTGGTCCTGGTGGCGGTTCTTGTCAGCCTGCGCTGCGGCGGCCTATCCCGGCCGGTGCGGGTGCTATTGACGTTGGCGCTTGGCGGTTTGGCGACCTATCTTCTGCAAGGCACCGGATTTGGGTACCATAAGGTGCCCTTTCTGGCATTTGCAGGCCTTGCCTGCGGCTATGCTTTGGCCCAGTCCACGCGGCCGCGGATCGATCTGGTCCTCTCCGGGCTGACTTCTGTCGTCCTTCTGGTCCATGCGGCAGAGCCGAGCTTCTACCGGACCCGCGCCAGAACCGAGATCCTGGGCGTCGTCCAGAAGTTGGGTCCGGTGGACGGCGTGATGACCCTTGGAAGCCATGTTTATGCCGGGCCGCCGATTGCGCTGACGCTTGGCACCTCCTGGGCCAGCACGTACCCTGCACAGTGGCTGGTGCCTGGGGCGGTGAATCGCCTGGCGATCACCGATTGCGGGACCGATCCGCAGCTCTGCGAAAGCCTGGCCAGGACCCTGTCGCGCAATCGCAGCGACATCATCCGCGACATGATCCGCGCCCAGCCCGAGCTTTTGCTCGTCGACCTTCGGTCAGGTTACTTCCGGGAAGCCGGTTTCGATTGGCTTGCCTTCATGGCTGAAGACCCGGCGTGGTTGCCAGTCCTGGACGACTACCGCCAGATCGCCGAAACCGGTCGGTTCCTTTACTTCCTGCGCCAGACTGAAAAAACCCCGCCGTGACCTCACGGCGGGGTAAAGGTGTCCCCCAGGCGGACCGGGGGACAGGCGTGTTCCTGTATCTTAATGAGGGCGAGCGCCGTCGGCCTCCATCTCGGCCCGGATCTGCTGCCGCAGGATATCGATGGGAACCATCTTCCCGTCCCGCTTGAAGTGCCAATATGTCCAGCCGTTGCAGGACGGGGCGCCTTCCAGCGCCGCGCCGACCTGGTGGATGCTGCCCTTCACGTCGTTGCCGATCAGCGTTCCATCCGCGCGGACCTTGGCCTTGAAGCGGTTGCCGATGCTGAACAGTTCTTCCCCCGGCCGCAGCATCCCCCGCTCCACCACCTGCCCGAAGGGCACCCGCGGTTCCGCGCGCTTGGACCCCGAAACCTCCAGCGCCGAGGCATCAAAGCGCCGGACGCGGGCGATCCGCTCGGTTGCGGCCTTGCGATAAGCTTCTTCGCGCTCGATCCCGATGAAGTCGCGGCCCAGCATCTTGGCCACCGCCCCGGTCGTTCCGGTCCCGAAGAACGGGTCCAGGATCACGTCGCCCGGATTGGTCGTCGCCACGATCACCCGGTGCAGCAGCGCCTCGGGCTTTTGCGTCGGGTGTGCCTTGTCGCCGTTCTCGTCCTTCAGGCGCTCATGCCCGGTACACAGCGGGATCACCCAGTCCGACCGCATTTGCACGCCGTCGTTCATCGCCTTCAAGGCTTCGTAGTTGAAGGTGTACTTCGCCGCCTCGTCCCGGCTGGCCCAGATCAGCGTCTCATGCGCGTTGGTCAGCCGCTTGCCTTTGAAGTTCGGCATCGGGTTCGACTTGCGCCAGACCACGTCGTTCAGCAGCCAGAAACCCTGGTTCTGCAACTCGGCCCCCAGGCGAAAGACGTTGTGATAGCTGCCGATCACCCAGATCGCCCCGTTCGGCTTCAACAGCCGCTTCGCCGCCGCCAGCCAGTCCTTGGTAAAGCTGTCATAGGCCGCAAAGCTGGAGAACTGGTCCCAGTGGTCGTCCACCGCGTCGACCTTGGAGTTGTCGGGGCGGTGCAGTTCGCCTTTGAGCTGCAGGTTATAGGGCGGATCTGCGAAAATCAGATCCACGCTGCCCGCAGGAAGCGCGTTCATCACCTCGATGCAGTCACCGGCAAGGATCTGGTTCAGCGGCAAGCAAGCCTCTGCCGCGGTCTTTCTGGTCGTCATGTTCTGCCTCTGCCCCCGGCATCTTTGTGTGCCGATGTTGTGAGCGATGATGAGTCAGACCCGATTCGCCGTCAAATTCTTTATTGAATCAACAACTTACAGAAACATCTTGATACAAGATGTTGTGCACCGGCTTGAACGAACGCCTATGCCAAGGGGTGACACCAAGATTCTGAAGCGCCGCAAAGTGCTCGGGCGTGGGGTATCCGGCGTTGGTCTCCCAGCCATAGCCGGGGTGCTGTTGCGCCAAATCCACCATGATCCGGTCGCGCGTCACCTTGGCCACGATCGAGGCGGCGGCAATCGACAGGCACAACGCGTCGCCTTTCACGATGGCCGTGGCCCCGCAGCACAGCGCGCGGGGCACCATGTTTCCGTCGATCAGCGCATGGTCGGCCGAAAGGGCTGCCACCGCGCGTTCCATCGCCAGATGGCTGGCGCGCAGGATGTTCAACGCGTCGATCTCCTCGACCGTGGCATGGGCGATGCTGACCTCGGCCACTTCAAGGATATGCAGATACAACTCTTCGCGCCGGGGGGCGGACAGGGCCTTGGAATCGTCCAGACCCTTCGGGATGCGGCCCGGGTCCAGTCGCACCGCCGCCGCCGTCACCGGCCCGGCCAGCGGGCCGCGGCCAACCTCGTCGACACCTGCCACCCGCAAGACACCGCGGGCCATGACCTCGGTCTCGTAGTGGAAGGTGGGGGGGACGCGCGCCATGGGGAAGCACTAGCGCGGATGCGCGGCGCAAAAAAGGGGGACGAAGGCTGCTCACCCCTTCGTCCCCCGAAAGCGGGCGGGCTCAAGGGCAAGCCCGCCCAATGCCGCATCCCTCAATGGCCCGAGACGCGGAAACCGGCTTCGCGCAGGCACTGGGCGCTGTAGACCCGGTCGTCGCGCCCGAAGATGCTGGCGCCGTTGGCGCAGTCGCGGGGCAGGCGTTGGTTGAACCCCTCCCGCCGAAGGCAGTTTTCCGAATACAGACTGACCGACCGCTGCGCCCCGTCGATCGAGATCGCGCAGACCGAAGGCACGCGCTTCGACTTCGCCGGCTCGACCAGCGGGGCCTTGGGCGCCTTTTTCTCATCCGCGTTCAACTCGTTGGCGATGACACCCACCACAAGCGCCGCAATCAGCGCCTTGGCCAGGTCGTCCTTCTTGTCCGCCTTGGCCGGGATTGCCGCGCCAAGGACCAAGGCCAGGGCCAGCGCGCCGGCGGTCACGACGGTCGCGAAACGGCGGGGCTGGACGCCGCGCTCTCCTACCCCGTGCGAGGCGATGCGGATGGCGGCAGTGCGGAAGTTCGGGCGCATTCGGGCCTCCTTTTGCGTGTGGACGGTCCTGGCGGTTGGTGCCACGGACCCTTGCCCCAAGGCTGGCCTGTCGGCGGCGACGTAAGCAATAACGCCCCCTCGCTAAGGGATAACGCCCGACGCGAAAGCCACTGCTATGCGATAACAACGCCGGAAAATCCCCGGTGATATTGAATATCAACCGCGGCTTGCGCATCTTGCCGCATGGGGAATCCCCCGACCCGGAGCCCGAAATGACCCGACTGCTTCTTTCCGCCGCCCTTGCCCTGGTTCTGGCCGGACCGGCCGCTGCGGAATGCTATGCCGACTACAAGGCCAAGCGTGACGAACCCCTCAAGCTGCATTACGGTGTGGCGCAAGTGTCGGACGGCAACTGCAGCCCCGGCGCCGCCGAAGGCGAACTTGCGCCCAGGCTGGCGGCCGATGGCTGGACCTTGCTGAACGTCCTGTCCACATTCGGCCCCGACGGGCTTGAGGAAAGGAAAGCGAGTGCCGGAGCCTACTTCCTCCGTTACTGACAGTCTCAAGGCTGGCAACCGCGTGGTTGCCTTCGGAATTGCCGCCATCGTCCTGATCCTGCTGGCAGCGGCGCTGTTCCTGTTCCTGAACCTGCCCGACGCGAACGCCTTCAACGCGCGCGTCGAACGCATCTTCGTCGAGAACAACGACCTCACCACCGGGGCCGAGATCAAGCTGCTGGAAATCCTGGCCCAGTCCGGCACCTCGTTTTCCGAAGTGCTGATCAGCTACCGCAGCGTGATCTTCGTGCTGTTGCTGTTCTCCACAGCGCTTCTGATCGCGGCGCTGGTCTTTCTGGTGATGATCATCGCCCTGAACCGCCGCATCTCGGCGATCCAGCGGTCGGGCATACAGGTCGCCAGCCTGATGATCAGCCGCGAATCGCGGGCGGTCTACATCAACGATCTGGAGTTCCAGCTGACCGACGCGGCACTTGAAACCCTGTCGGTTCTGGCCGAGGCCCGCATGGATGACGAAGTCCTGACCGGCGCGCAGATCGAGGCGGTGATTTCCGGCCGCAACGAAGCCGACTGCGACGAGGCCGCCGGCGCCACCCGCGTCAAACGTCTGCGCGACACGCTGGGCAACCAACTGGTCAGCGAGCTTCTGGTCAAGACCATCGCCCGGCGCGGCTATGTGCTGGCGGTGGGCAAGGACACGATCAAGATGATCTAGGGCTGCGCCGCCTCATGAGCGAACCACAGGCTGGCCGCGTCCAGCAGCAGACCCGGATCGCGCCTCTGGATCCCCGTTTCGGCAGCACAGGTCAGCGCGGCCTGCCACAGGGCGTCATCGCCTGCGCCTTGCGCCACCCGGGCGACGGCGCGGCAGGTCGCAAGGACCTGGTCATCCCCCGGATCGACCGCGGGCAACACGTCGCGCACCGACCGAAGTGCCCAATCCCTTTGGGCGGGCGAGCCGTTGAACCAGACCATTTCGGCGGCAGTCTGAGCCCGCAGGTGAAGGAACTCCGCACCCGCAAGTGCGTCCTCGGCCGCAGGAAGCAACTGGTCGAGTGTCCCTGGCATCAAGTCTGGACCAAGTACCTCGCCCCAGGCGTAAGGCGGATCTTCAATTCCTGCCATCAGCCGGACCGCACGATCCAGGTCACCAAGCCGCGCCCAAGGATTTGCCTGTTCCCAACGCGCCTGTGACCCGATCCCACCGCCCCAGGTGATCGGACCCATGTGGCCCGAACCGATGACCGCGCCGCCGCTGCCCGGCATTTCTGCCTCTGCCCGGTCCAGTGCGGCGCGTACCTCGGCCACGGTCGCACCCGCCAGAAGAAGGGCACGGGCCGCCGCAATGTGGGGAAAGCTTGGAAACACCCCTTCCCTGGTCTGCGCCAGCCGATCAAGGTCCCGCGCAATGGCCAAGGCCAGCGTGGGATTCTTCCGACTCACGGCCAGTTCGACGACCTCGCCCATCTCGGTGAAGTCTGGCCAGGCCTGCCGCCCCAGATGGATGGCAAACGCCTCGCGCAGCATCGCCTCTGCCTCGGTCTCGGACGCGGCCACCATCGCGGCCCCGTGCAGGACGCGCACCCGGCAGTCGGGCCGCCCCCGACACTGCTTCAGGGCGAAAGCGCCGGTTTCGGCATCCATCAACATCGGCGAGACGATGCCATTCCAATCCCCGGCCCGTTCAATCCCCAGAAAGATCTGCCTGGCCTGATCGCGCTGGCCCAGGTGGGCATATAGTTCCGCAGCGTACTCCAGGGCTGCTTCCTTCTGTCCGCCGGGCAAGCCGTCCGCGAGACTCACC
Organism: Tabrizicola aquatica; assembly: GCF_002900975.1. Lineage (GTDB taxonomy): Bacteria > Pseudomonadota > Alphaproteobacteria > Rhodobacterales > Rhodobacteraceae > Tabrizicola > Tabrizicola aquatica. The sequence goes on from NZ_PJON01000002.1 coordinate 663,367, forward strand.
AGAAGCTCGGCCAAAAGTGCGACGGTTGCTTGGTCTGCTGCGGTTGGACGGCGGACCGCAAAGCCACTGCCGTAGGGGTCTTTGCCCAGCAGATCGAGGGCGGCGATGTACGCGTCGCCCTACCGGACCTCGGGCACGGCGGCATAGGCATCGGCGGGGGACATGCCTTGCCGTACCGCATCAGCCAGCCGGGGCGCGGCCAGAAGGGCATTTGCCGCGCGGTGCGCCTCTTCCTCCGTCTTGCCGTCAAGCTCCTCGGCCCACGCGATCAGCTCATGCGCCGCCGCGTCCCGACCTGTCACCCGAAGCGCGGTCATGCCAGAAGAGTAGGGCGAGGGTGGCGTGCCTTGCAGCCCGATCTCCACCGCCAGGTCCGCAAGACAAGCCCCTGAAAGTTTCGCACCACAGGAGTCAAACCGGGCTTCGCGGGCGCGGGCGTCGGGATTCAGGACAAAGGTGGCCCACAGGCCACACGCCGCCACGCCGGCAAGGATCGCCAGCCGAACCGCCTTTTGCATCCCAGCCCCCTTCACGCTTCGCCCAGGCTCCTGCCAGAGTCAGGCAAATGATGGGCACAAAATGTTCACAAGTTGCCGCAGCGCGGCTGACCACGACGCAACAGGTCTGAAATTCTGGATTTTGTGGTGAGCCGGACAGGATTCGAACCTGTGACCCGCTGATTAAAAGTCAGCTGCTCTACCAACTGAGCTACCGGCCCCACGAGGCGGCTGATTAGGCAAGCGCGCCCGCAGGGTCAAGGGCAAAAACGTCCGGCACTGGCAAAACTTGGGGCTTCGGCGTATATGCCGATCCATGATGGATAGCAGCGCGCAAACCGGCCTTCCGTTCATGAAAATGCACGGCGCGGGCAATGACTTCGTGGTGATCGACTCGCGCGGGCGCGGGGCGGTGATGACGCCTGGCCTGGCGCTTGCGCTGGGGGACCGGAATCGGGGCGTTGGCTTCGATCAGCTGGCCGAGATCACCGATGCGGTGGGTGCCGATTTCGGGCTGGTCTTCTGGAACAGCGACGGCAGCCAGGCCGGGGCCTGCGGCAATGCGACCCGCTGCGTCTCGGATTACATGATGCGGAATCTGGGCGTCGAGAAGGTGTCGCTTGTTACGGCGCGCGGTGGGCTGGTGGCGCAGCGGGCGGCGGATGGCCGGGTCTGGGTCAACATGGGCCAGCCGCAACTGGACTGGCAGTCGATCCCCCTTGCGCGTGACGTCGATCATCTGCACCTGCCGCTGGCCGGCGATCCGGTGGCCGTCGGCATGGGCAACCCGCATTGCGTGCATTTCGTCCAGGATGCCGAGGCCGTGGATCTTGCGACCCTTGGCCCCCGGATCGAACATGACCTCCTCTTCCCGCAGCGGACGAATGTCGAGTTTGCCGAACTGCTCTCTCCGTGCCGCATGCGGATGCGGGTGTGGGAGCGCGGGACCGGGATCACGCTGGCCTGCGGCTCGGGTGCCTGTGCGACGGCGGTGGCGGCACATCTGCGGGGGATGATCGGGCCAAGGGTGGCGCTGGAGGTCGATGGCGGGCTCTTGGAGGTTGACTGGCGCGACGACGGCGTCTGGCTGACCGGCCCGGTGGCGCGGGTTTTCGATGGCGTGCTGACGGCGGATTATCTGGCGGCGCACCAATGAACGCGGCCGCCAAACCCCCAGTTTTCGCGACCCTCGGCTGTCGCCTGAACGCCTATGAGACCGAGGCGATGAAGGAACTTGCCGCCGCCGCAGGCTTGGGCGATGCGGTGATCGTCAACACCTGCGCCGTGACCGGCGAGGCGGTGCGGAAGGCCAAGCAGGAGATCCGGCGGCTGTCGCGTGAGAATCCGGGCGCGGCGATCATCGTGACCGGCTGCGCGGCGCAGACCGAGCCCGAGACCTTCGCGGCCATGCCCGAGGTGGCCAGGGTCGTCGGCAACCACGAGAAGATGCAGGCCGAGACCTGGAAGGGCATCGCCGCGCCGGACCTGATCGGGATGACCGAGAAGGTGCAGGTCGACGACATCATGTCGGTTCGCGAGACGGCGGGCCACCTGATCGACGGCTTCGGGCGGCACCGAGCCTATGTCCAGGTCCAGAACGGCTGCGACCATCGCTGCACCTTCTGTATCATCCCCTTCGGTCGGGGAAACTCACGGTCGGTTCCGGCGGGGGTGGTGGTCGAGCAGATCAACCGACTGGTGGACCGGGGGTTCAACGAGGTCGTGCTGACCGGCGTGGACCTGACCTCGTGGGGGGCGGACCTGCCGGGAGAGCCGAAGCTGGGCGATCTGGTGCGGCGGATCCTGAAGCTGACCTCGGTTCCGCGACTGCGGATTTCGTCGATCGATTCCATCGAGGCAGACCCGGCGCTGATCGAGGCGATCGCGACCGAGGGGCGGTTGATGCCGCACCTTCACCTGTCGCTGCAGGCGGGGGATGACCTGATCCTGAAACGGATGAAGCGGCGGCATCTGCGGGACGATGCGATCCGGTTCTGTCAGGAAGTCCGCGCCTCGCGGCCGGAGATGGTCTTTGGGGCCGACATCATCGCGGGGTTCCCCACCGAAACGGAGGGGATGTTCCAGCGCAGCCTGGACCTGGTCGAGGAATGCGGGCTGACCTTCCTGCATGTCTTCCCCTTCTCGCCCCGCAAGGGCACCCCGGCGGCGCGGATGCCGCAGGTTCGGGGGCCGGAGATCAAGGACCGGGCGGCGCGGTTGCGGGCCTTGGGCGACCGGGTCCTGGGCGAGCATCTGGCGGCTCAGGTGGGCCGGGTCCACCGGGTGCTGACCGAGGGGGCGCGGGTGGGACGGACCGAGGGGTTCGCAGAGGTGGCCTTCGCGGCCGACCAGCCGGAGGGGACGATCCTGGAGGTCCGGGTCGCGGGCCAGGACGGGGCGCGGCTGCTGGCCTGATCTGTCCACGGTGGACAAAATCCGAAAACCGAATGATGGCAACAGGTTGCTTGCGGGCGTTAGGGGAAACTTAACCTGTGATCGCGGGCTATCTTGCCCGCCTTTACCCCAAGCGGCGGGCGGTGCCTGACCTGGCGATGGCGCGCGGGTCGGGGCGGTTTTCGAATTGAGCGCTGACGCGCAAGGCTTTTGTCTCGTCGTCGGGCTTCGCCTCCTCCTCGGCCTTGGGGGCGCTTCGCCCCCCAAACCCCCCGAGGATATTTGGAGCCAGGTGAAAGGAAAGCCGGGTGCCGTGGCCACGTTGGTCGCGTGAGGTCAGGGCGTCGCGCCGGTTGATGGTGTAACCGCCGCTGGCACCGAGGAGGATCGGCGCGGCGCTGCGGGGCAGGCGACGGGAATCCCGTCGGGCGCGGTGAAGCCGATGCGCTTTGACTTCTGCGCTTTGTCTCGTGCGTGCCGCATTTCAGGTGCAGAGGGTGATGCCTTGCTTGGGGGTGCAAATTGCAGCGTGGGTTCCGCCAGGACGACGAAGCATTTCGGCTGCGGTTCGAGGTCCTCGCCAGGTCCAAGAGATTGATCCTGCCAAGAAGGGGCCGCCCCTGCCTCTGCATCAGGAGCGGGCGCAGAGGCGGTGCGGCCGACCAGAGGAGAAACGGCGGGATGGGTCCGGCGTTTCCCGGCTTGTCGGCCTGTAGCCGTGCGGGCCTGGGACCAAGGCTTCGGACAACGGCATGGGCAACAGCGTGCAAGGGCACCTTTGCCGAACAGGTCGATCCGCGGGTGACCTGGGCCCCGGCAGGGCCAAGCGGCGCCGCAGCCTGATCGTAGCGCGGTCGATCATCCGCGCGAGGGTGCCTGGGAGGCCAAGGGCCACGGCTGCGGGCAGTCCGGCGCTGGTCGGGGCCGGGCTGCCCTGGAAACTCTCACTGAGGGCGCTGCCCGGCTAGTCGGCTTTGCCGGCCGGCTTGGCGTTCAGCAGGCCGTAACGCTCGGCCCCCAGCTTGTCGAACAGGGACAGCTGGGTTTCGAGGAAGTCGATGTGGCCTTCCTCATCCGCGATCAGCTCGTCAAACAGGCTGCGGGTCACGAAGTCGCCCACGCTGTCACAGTGGCGGCGGGCCTCGATATACAGCGTGCGGGCATCGTGTTCGGCGGCAAGGTCTGCCTCCAGCGTCTCGCGCACGGTCTGGCCGATGCGCAGGGGGTCAAGCTTCTGCAGGTTCGGGTGGCCTTCCAGGAAGATGATCCGCGCGATCAGGCGGTCGGCGTGGTGCATCTCCTCGATCGATTCGGCGCGGGACTTGTCGGCAAGATGGCCGAAGCCCCAGTCTTCTTGCAGGCGGTAGTGCAGCCAGTACTGGCTGACGGCGGTCAGCTCGGAACGGAGTGCTGCGTTGAGGTAGTCGATGACTTTGGCGTCGCCCTTCATGGCCCATCCTTTGCTGTGTCGGAACAGGTAGCCTTGGCTTCGGCGCAGGGCACCGTGGCTGGAGCCAGCAAAGGCTAGCCGCGCGAAGCAGGTCTGTCCACGGGGCAACTTGGCAGCCGCGTGGCGGTTCCGTGGCCTAGCGAATGGCCCGGCCCAGGCTGGGGCGCAGGATCGGCGGTTCGCCCGCGCCGGGGACGCGCAGGCCAGGCGCGGTCTGCATCGTGGACAGGAAGAGCGGCATGCAGCCGCCGCAGTCAGCCCGCTTGCCAAGCGCGCGGTAGATCTTGCCGGGAGTGATCAGCGTCTGCGGGTCGGAGGCGCGCATCCAGTCTACCGCCGCGCGGATGTCGTGGTCGGTGATGGACTGGCAGTGGCAGATGATCATTGGGCTGCGCCCCCCGGCGTGTCGGATCCATCGACGTCGATCCTGGAAGGGCCAGGCGCGGTCAAAAGCGGGACAGGGCAGCGGCGCATCGTCAGACCTTCGGCAGGGATGCCAAATATCTGACTAAAACGATTGGATTTGTAAACCCGATTCTTTTACTGAGGAATTGACGCGAGTTTTCCGCCCAATTTCAGGGGAGTTCGGCGATCACGGCGCGGGCGGCGGCGGCCGGGTCGGGGGCCTGCCAGATCGGGCGGCCGACGACGATGTGGTCGGCGCCGTCGCGGATGGCCTGATGCGGCGTGGCGATGCGCTTCTGGTCGCCGGTCGCGGCACCGGCGGGGCGGACGCCGGGGGTGACGATCAGCTTGCCCACCGCCTCGGGCAGGGCGCGGATCATCGCGGCCTCTTGCGGGCTGGCGATGACGCCGTCGGCCCCGGCGGCAAGGGCGCGGGCGGCGCGTTCCAGGGTGATCTGGTGGATGTCGCCGGGCTTGATCAGGTTGGCGTCCAGATCGGCGCGGTCGAGCGAGGTGAGGATGGTCACCGCCAGGATCTTCAGGCCCGTCCCGCCCTTGCCGGTCGCGGCGGCGCTGACGACCTGCGGGTCGCCGTGGACGGTCAGGAAATCAAGGTCGTATTGCGCCAGCCCGCGGACGGCGGCCTCGATTGTCGCGCCGATGTCGAAAAGCTTCATGTCCAGGAAGATGCGCTTGCCCTGTTCGTGCTTCAGCTCGTTCGCGAGCGCGAGGCCGCCGCCGGTCAGCATCCCAAGGCCGATCTTGTAGAAACTGGCCGCGTCACCGATGCGGGCGACGAGGTCCAGACCTTGCACCACGTTCGGCACGTCGAGGGCGACGATCAGGCGGTCATCTGCGGGCATGGGATGTCTCCGGGTTTGCGGCGGTTTGACGGGGCGGGGCAGGGCTGTCAAGACTGGCGGAAACGGTGGGGGCGGGATGATCCTGGCATTCGATATTGGCGGCAGCCGGATCAAGGCGGCGGTCTGGGACGGGGCGTTGCGGCCGGTGGGCGAGGTGGCGACCCCGGCGGGTGATCTGGCGGCGTTCACGGCGGCGATTGCGGGCTTTGCGGCGGGCCGTGCGGTGACGGGGATCGCGATCTCGATCGCGGGGGTGGTGGACCCGGCCAGCGGCGTGGGCACGGTGGCGAATATCCCGGCCATCGACGGGCTGGCGCTGGGGCCGGCCTTGCGCGCGGCAACGGGGGTGCCGGTTCTGGTGCTGAACGATGCCGACTGCTTTGCACTGGCCGAGGCGTTTCATGGCGCGGGGCGCGGGCATGGCACGGTTCTGGGCGTGATCCTGGGCACGGGTGTCGGCGGCGGGTTGGTGATCGGCGGTCGGGTGGTCACGGGTGCGGGGGGGTATGCCGGGGAATGGGGCCATGGGCCGGTGATCCGGGGCGAGTTTGCCCTGCACTGCGGCTGCGGGCAGGTGGGCTGCATCGACACGATCGGTGGCGCGCGGGGGCTGGAGCGGCTGCACCTGAAGCGGACGGCCGAGTTGCTGGGGTCCGAGGCGATCATCGCCGGCTGGATCGCGGGCGAGGCCGAGGCGGGCGAGACGATGGCGCTGTGGCGCGAGTTGGTGGCGGGGCCGCTGGCGATGGCGGTGAACCTGGTCGGCGCGGATGTGCTGCCGGTCGGTGGTGGGCTGAGCCGGGCACCCGGGCTGGTGCGCTATCTGGACGAGGCGGTGCGGGTCCGCATCCTGCGGCGGACCACGGGGCCGCTCTTGGTGCCGGCGGAGTGTGGGGCGGATGCGGGGCTTCTGGGTGCGGCCATGGCGGGGCAGGCGGCATGGGGCTGATCCTGGAGGTCTGCGTCGACAGCCTGGCGGGCCTTGCGGCGGCTGTGGCGGGGGGTGCGGACCGGGTGGAATTATGCTCGGCGCTGGAACTGGGGGGACTGACGCCCTCGGCCGGGGTGATGGCGGCGGCGGCGGGCTGCGGGGTGCCGGTACTGGCGATGATCCGGCCACGTTCGGGGGATTTCGTCTGGTCTGAGGCCGAAGTGGCGGCGATGCTGGCGGATATTGCCGCGGCGCGGGTGGCGGGGTTGGCCGGGGTGGTGCTGGGGGCATCGCTGCCGGACGGGCGGCTGGATGTCGGGGTGCTTGAGCGGCTGGCCGCGGCGGCGGGAAGGCTGGACCTGACGCTGCACCGCTGCTTCGACCTGGTGCCGGATATGGACGTGGCGCTGGAGGAGGCGGTGGCGCTGGGGTTCCGGCGGGTGCTGACCTCGGGCGGGGCGATGACGGCGGCGGCGGGCGAGGCGCGGATCGGGCGGCTGGTCGAACGGGCGGCCGGGCGGATCGCGGTGATGGCGGGGGCGGGGGTCACGGTCGAGACCGCTCCGGGTTTGCTGGCGGTGGGGGTGCGGGAGTTGCATGGGTCCTGCGCCGAGCCGGTGGCCGCGCCCGGAAAGGTTTCGGAAATGGGTTTCGGGCCTAAGATCGCGCGGCGGACAAGTGCGGCACGGGTGCGGGCGCTGAAACAGGTCATGGAGGCTGCGGGTGGAGTTCAACGTCACGTATGACCGGCCCGATCCGGGTGAGGGGCCGCTGACCGTCGGCTGGTTTCTGGCCAGCGACAAGGGGGCGGTGCTGTATGATCCGCCTGAGCGGGTGATGATCCGGCCGCCGAACCGGGGGCACGCGAAAAGCGCCGCGCGCTGTCCGGCGGTGGTGCAACTGGAAAGCCGGTATTTCCTGGTGAAATGCCCGTTCGACCTGCACATCGCGTTCCAGCGCGATGACAAGGGCAAGGCGGTGCTGGTCAACCGGGCGGGGGCGACGTCCCCGATCCGGTCGGGCAAGCTGAACGAGGTGCTGACCCTGGTGAGCGAGGCGGAGTGGCGGTTCCCGGACCGGCCGACGATCCAGTTGCACCTGCCCTACTGCTTTATCGCCGACGAGCCGGTGTGGATGTCGCAACTGTCGGCCTTTGCGCATTACCGGGCGGACCCTTTGCCGGGAACGATCTTTGGCGGGCGCTTCCCGATCTCGATCTGGCCCAGGCCGTTGATGTGGGCGTTCGAATGGCATGAGCCGGGGAAGGACCTGATCCTGCGCCGGGGCGAGCCGTTGTTCTATGTCCAGTTCGAGGGGATGGACCCTGCGCGGTCGGTGCAACTGGTCGAGGCCGAACGGACGGCCGAGTTGCAGGCCTATCTGGAGAAGCTGTCGGGGGTGGTGAACTATGTCAGCCAGACCTTCAGCCTGTTCAAGGCGGCCGAGGCGGTGCGGCCCAAGCGGTTGCTGGTCCCGAAGGGGCGGGAGTAGCGCCTGTGGCTGGCCCCGGGGGACTTCGCGTCCCCCGGACCCCCTGCGGGATATTTGTGCCAGTATGAAAGCGCAATTTTAGTCAAATTGGAGGGGCGCCGTGCGCAGCATCATCGAGACCTATGAGGTTGACTCGGGCCGGGTGCGCGAGGTGCTGGCGGTGGAGGGGCGGATCGAGGCGCCGAACTGGGCGCCTTCGGGTGATTGGCTGTTGGTGAACGGCGAGGGGCGGTTGTTCCGGGTGCCCTTGGCGCGGCCGGGGCTGGAGCCGGTGGACAGTGGTCCGGCGGTGCAATGCAACAATGACCACGGGATCAGCCCGGATGGGCGGTGGATCATCCTGTCCTCGCACCACGAAGGCGCGGGGTCGCAGGTTTACGTGATGCCGGTGGAGGGGGGGGCGCCGGTGAAGGTCTCGCCCCAGAGTCCGAGCTGGTGGCATGGGATCTCGCCCGACGGGCGGGTGCTGGCCTATGTCGCGGCAAGGGGTGAGCGGCGGGTGATCGATGTCTATACCCTGGTGCCGGGCGAGGAGGAGCGGCGTTTGACCCAAGGCGAGGGGCATTGCGACGGGCCGGATTACAGCCCGGATGGGACGCGAATCTATTACAACTGCGACCGGACGGGGCAGGCGCAGATCTGGGTGATGGCGGCGGATGGGACGGGGCAGCGTCAGCTTTTCGAGGACGATCAGGTGAACTGGTTCCCGCATCCGTCACCCGACGGGCGGCATCTGTTGTACCTGGCCTATCCGCCGGGAACGACCGGTCATCCGGCGGATCTGCCGGTGGCGCTGGTGCTGTGCAACCCGGAGGGCGGCGATCGGCGGCGGGTGCGGGAGTTCATCGGCGGGCAGGGGACGATCAACGTCCCCTGCTGGGCACCGGATGGCCGGGCCTTTGCCTATGTGCGCTATGAGCCTTAGGGCCGATGGTCGCCGGGGCGTGACCCGGGGGCTGTGACCACGGCCGGCGTGTGGTCAAGGCGCGCGGGCAGGCGGATGATCTGCCAGATCGCGCACAGGCCGACGAGGATATAGACCAGCCGGGCCAGCGGGGCGGTCTGTCCGCCGAAGATCGCGGCGACGAGGTCGAATTCGAAGGCGCCGACAAGCAACCAGTTCAGGCCGCCGACGATCAGAAGGATTTGCGTGACAAGGTCGAGGGTGCGCATGGGAAACTCCGTGTTGCTGCGGAGGTTTCAACCCTGGGGTGCAGTGTTTGTTCCGATCCGTTTGATGGGAAAGGCGGCGCGTCGGGGTGGCGCAGGCTGGTCTGCGCGTTGGTCCGGGGCATCATCAGGCAAGACGGCCTGCAGCACGGGTTGCAGATGACGCGGATCGCCCCAGACCGAGATATAGACCTCGGGTGGGAAACCGTTGGCCAGATGCTCGGGCGTGAGGTCGATGATGCGCACGCGGAGGTCATCGCCATGGGCGAGGCTGGGCGAGACGATCTCTTCGGCCAGGGGGCCGAGATGGCCCAGAAGGGCTGCGCGGTGGCGCGGGATCAGGCCGAGGAAGGGCTGGCGCACTCGGGCGAACACGCCGACGCGACCATCGGACAGCCGGTCCAGCCAGGCGGTGTCGCCGATGGACAGGCCGGTGCGGGCGACGTGGACCGTCAGGCCCTCGACCGGGGCCTTGTGGATCAGGGGAAGTTTCGCGTCGGTCATGGGCCGGCCTTTCGGGACGTCTGGACCGGTCCACAAGGGGACGCCCCGCCGCGGATGGCAAGGCGATGTGGGCTGCGGTCCGGTGCATGCGCCGGGGGCCGCGCAAAGGATGGGCGGCAATCGGCGGAGAAAGGCCGAAGGCTTGCGCCGGGCGGGATGCCGCAGGGTCGGATTTTGTGCTGTGCGGGGATTGCAAAGCCGGGGCCCTGCGCCCACCTCTGGCGCAAGGCCCCAGGCGCGCGTGCTGGATCTCCGGGCGGCGCCAGGTCGGGGTGCTTCACAGGAAGGAGAATGCCGATGAATTTGGAGAAATTCACGGAACGGTCGCGTGGTTTCCTTCAGGCCGCGCAGACCATCGCGATGCGGGAAAGCCACCAGCGTGTGCTGCCCGACCATCTGCTGAAGGCGCTTATGGATGATGACCAGGGCCTGGCGGCGAACCTGATCCGCAAGGCGGGCGGGTCGCCGGAACAGGTCAATGCGGCGGTCAATGCTGCCATAGCCAAGCTGCCGAAGGTGTCGGGCGGCGACGGGCAGACCTATGTGGACCCGCAGCTTGTGCGGGTGCTGGACGAGGCCGAGACCGTGGCGAAGAAGGCCGGCGACAGCTTTGTTCCGGTAGAGCGGCTGCTGACGGCGCTGGCGCTGGTGAACACCCGCGCGAAGGATGCGCTGACGGCGGGGGCGGTGACGGCCCAGGGGCTGAACACGGCGATCAACGAGGTCCGCAAGGGGCGGACGGCGGACAGTGCTTCCAGCGAAGACACGATGGAGGCGTTGAACAAGTACGCGCGCGACCTGACCCAGGCGGCGCGGGACGGCAAGATCGACCCGATCATCGGCCGGGACGAGGAGATTCGGCGGGCGATGCAGGTGCTGTCGCGGCGCACGAAGAACAACCCGGTCCTGATCGGGGAGCCAGGCGTCGGCAAGACTGCCATCGCGGAAGGGCTGGCGCTGCGGATCGTGAACGGCGACGTGCCGGAGAGCTTGCGCAACAAGAAGCTGATGGCGCTGGACATGGGCTCGCTTATCGCCGGGGCCAAGTATCGCGGCGAGTTCGAGGAGCGGCTGAAGGCTATCCTGAAGGAGATCGAGGCGGCGGCGGGGGAGGTGATCCTGTTCATCGACGAGATGCATACTCTGGTCGGCGCGGGCAAATCCGAAGGCGCGATGGATGCGGCGAACCTGATCAAGCCGGCTTTGGCGCGGGGCGAGTTGCATTGCGTGGGTGCGACCACGCTGGACGAATACCGCAAGCATGTGGAGAAGGACGCGGCGCTGGCCCGTCGCTTCCAGCCGGTCTTTGTCGAGGAGCCGACGGTCGAGGATTCGATCAGTATCCTCCGCGGTATCAAGGAGAAGTACGAGTTGCACCACGGGGTGCGGATCACCGATGCGGCCCTGGTTGCGGCGGCGACGCTTTCCCACCGCTACATCACCGACCGTTTCCTGCCGGACAAGGCCATCGACCTGATGGACGAAGCCGCCTCGCGTCTGCGGATGGAGGTGGATTCCAAGCCCGAGGAGCTGGACGCGCTGGACCGGCAGGTGCTGCAGTTCCAGATCGAGGCCGAGGCCTTGAAGAAAGAGGACGACGCGGCGTCGAAGGACCGGCTGGAGAAGCTGGAACGCGAGTTGGCCGAGTTGCAGGAGAAGTCTGCAGAACTGACGGCAAAGTGGCAGAACGAACGGGCCAGCCTTGAGGCGGCGCGGACGTTGAAGGAACAGCTGGACGTGGCGCGGGCTGAACTGGAGCAGGCCAAGCGCGAGGGCAACTTCGCCAAGGCGGGCGAGTTGCAATACGGTCGCATCCCGCAGCTGGAAAAGGACTTGGCCGAGGCGGAAGCCAAGGAAGGCCAGGCTCTGGTGGCCGAGGCCGTGCGGCCCGAGCAGATCGCCGAGGTGGTGGAGCGTTGGACGGGCATTCCTACGACCAAGATGCTGGAAGGCGAGAAGGAAAAGCTTCTCAAGATGGAAGAGGAGTTGGGCAAGCGCGTCGTCGGGCAGCAGACTGCAGTGGAAGCCGTGAGCCGCGCCGTTCGCCGGTCGCGCGCCGGGCTGTCGGATGAGAACCGGCCGCTGGGCAGCTTCCTGTTCCTGGGCCCGACCGGCGTTGGCAAGACCGAGTTGACCAAGGCGCTGGCCGAGTATCTGTTTGACGACGACGGCGCGATGGTCCGCATCGATATGTCGGAGTTCATGGAGAAGCATTCCGTCAGCCGCCTGATCGGGGCGCCGCCCGGCTATGTCGGGTACGACGAGGGCGGGGTGCTGACCGAAGCCGTGCGGCGTCGCCCGTATCAGGTGGTCCTGTTCGACGAGGTCGAAAAGGCACACCCTGACGTGTTCAACGTGCTGTTGCAGGTGCTGGACGACGGTCGGTTGACCGATGGTCAGGGCCGGACGGTGGACTTCAAGCAGACGCTGATCATCCTGACCTCGAACCTTGGGGCGCGGGCCTTGTCGGAACTGCCGGAGGGGGTGGATGCGTCGGGCGCGAAGGCCGAGGTGATGGAAGCGGTGCGCAGCCACTTCCGGCCCGAGTTCCTGAACCGTCTGGACGAGCAGATCATCTTCGACCGGCTGAACCGGGGCGACATGTCCGGGATCGTCGAGATCCAGTTGAAGCGGCTGGAAGCCCGGCTTGCGGCGCGGAAGATCATCCTGGACCTGGACGAGACCGCCAAGGCCTGGCTGGCGGACGAAGGTTATGACCCGGTGTTCGGCGCGCGGCCCTTGAAGCGGGTGATCCAGCGTCAGTTGCAGGACCCCTTGTCCGAGATGCTGCTGGCTGGCGAAGTGCTGGACGGCTCGGTCCTGCGGGTGACGGCGGGGCCGGAGGAGCTGATCATTGGCGACCGGGTGGTGCAAAGCCGGCGTGAGCGGCCGGCGCAAGCGGTCGTCCATTAAGCTGCACTCTCAGGCGAGGGGCCGGGGTCTTTGTGACCCCGGCCCCATTTTCATTTCGGGGTGAAAATTTTTCATCACTGGCGGGAACCTTCCGGCGCCGCACGCGTTTGTCAGCCAACAGGTGGCTGCGGTCACCCCCCGATCCCGAGGACTTACATGACCCAGACCACCAGCGGCGTGGACGGCCAGAGCGTTACGTCCCAGAATCCCGAGATGGACCCCATCGAACCCGGCCGCGTCTGGGAGATGATCGAAGGGATCGACATCGCGATGCTGGTCACCTGTTCGGACCAGGGGATGCGCGGCCGGCCGATGTCGACGATTCCGCAGCAGGACAAGGGTGTGATCTACATCCTGACCGAAAGCGACTCGGCGGCGGCCAAGGATATCCGGGTCAATGGCTCGGTCTTTCTGTCCTATCAGGGCCGGGGCGACCATGTGGCGATGCATGGCCAGGCCGTGGTCGATCCGGACAAGGCGCTGGTGAAGGAACTGTGGAACCCCGGGGCCGAGGTGTTCTGGCCTAAGGGACCCGAGGCGCATGACGTGGTTGCGCTGGTGGTGGACCCGGACCGGGCCGATGTCTGGGACGGGCACGGGCTGTTGCGGGGAATAGCGAATATCGTTCGTGGTGCAGTGAAGGGACGGTCCCCCGATCTGGGGACGAGGGGGCAGGTCGATCTCTGACGCCATGAAGGGGCGGGACAAGTGCCCGCCCCGACTTATTGGAAAGGCCGGGCATTTGCCCGGCCTTTTTCGCATTCAGGCGGCGGCCGAAGCCGTGGGGCGGAAGGCGGCGGTCAGTGTCTCCTCCATCCCCAGCGCGACAAAGTCGGCCTGGGCGATCTGCGGTTTGGCGGTATCGTGCGGCGGCCAGAGCGCAAGGCCGATGCGGACGCCCGGCAGACGGCGGCGCAATTGGCGCAGCTGGTAATCAACCGAAGGCGGCGGCGCCGGGTCAAGCGTCACCAGGATCAAGGTTTCGGGCGCAAGGTCGCCCAGAGCGCGGGGCAGGAGCGAGCGATGGGGCAGGGCGACGGAGGCCGCACCCTCGGCCCGGAGAGCCTGGGACAACATCGTGGCGGCCGCGTCGTCCAGCACCGTCCGCGCGCCCATCACCGCGACGCGGCGGTCAAGCCCATCCAGCAGACCGTTTGTCGCAAGGGGCGCATCTGCGGTGTCCGCCGTCGCTTCGCCTGCGGTGGCAAGTTCATCCTCGACCACGGCCTCGAGATCCTCGGTCAGGATCCAGGCCGAGCGGGCGATGCGGTTGGTCTGGTACTGCGACAGAAGCCCCGCCTCGCTGTCGGCCTGCGCGAGTGCCAGCGCCGGAATGGCGCTGCGGTCGTAGTAGTCGGCGAGGTAGTGCTGCGCGGTGCCGGTCGCGGCGGATTCGGTGAAGGCGAAGCTTTGGCCAGCCAGAAGCCGGTCGTAAAGCCGGGCGGATTCGGCCAGCACCGGTTCATCCCCCAGCATGATCGGGAACAGGCGCAGGCTGGGCACATGGTGGCCGACGACCACCAGGCAGACGGTCAGCGGCGTGGCCATGATCAGGCCGACCGGCCCCCAAAGCCAGGTCCAGAACATCGCCGACACGATCACCGCCAGCGGCGAGACGCCGGTACGCTGGCCGTAGAACCACGGCTCGATGAAGTTCGAGGTGACGAATTCCACGACCAGGAACAGCGCCCCGGTCCATAGGACAAGGGACCAGTCGGGCGATACGGCGAACGCCATGAGCAAAGGCAGGATCGCCGAGATCGCTGAACCGATATAGGGCACAAAGCGCATGACCAGCGTGACCAGCCCGAAGAACAGCGCGTTCGGCACCCCGATCAGCCACAACCCCAGCCAGATCGGCACCGCATAGATGATGTTCACCACCAGTTGCGCCACGAGGTAGGTCGAGACGCGCGACCCCGCCTCGGCCAGAAGCCGCGAGGTGGCCAGGATGTTGGTCCCGCCGATCAGCTGCACCAGACGGTCGCGCAGGGCCGCGCGTTCCAGCAGGGCGAAGATGACCACTACAAAGACCAGGCCGAAGATCCCGACCGGGGTCAGCGCGGGCAGGATGACGCCGGTCAGCCAGTCGCGCAGGCCGGTATGCTCGACAACCTCGACCTTCATCGTCGGGTCTTCGGGCACGCTGGATTCAGCCTGAAGCCGGTCCGAAATGTTTTCCACGAGGCCCTGCAGATGCGAGATGACCCGGCCGTTGCCCGCGTCCAGCAGCGTGTCGATCTTGGTCAGCACATTGCCCTGATACTGCGGCAGGTTGGCCCCGATCTGGCTGATCTGGTAGGCAAGGATCAGGACGAATGACCCGACCAGCGTCGCGGCGGCCAATACGGTCAGCACGACCGACAGCGTGTCCCGCAGGCCCCGGCGGCGCAGGAAGTTGACGACCGGCGTGAGGATGAAGGCGATCAGCATCCCAAGCGCCAGCGGCAGGAACAGATCCTTGGCAACATAAAGGATGACGCAGACCACGATGATGGTGGCCAGTGTGCGCAGCGATGCGACAGAACCCGACACGGCAGCCTCGGCCGTGGGGGGCGTGGTCAGACCGGGTGGGCCGGAGGCCACGATTGCACTGTCCTCGGCCTGGCGGTCCGGCATGTCTGCCCCCTGTGTCTGACGCTCCCGTCACGCGACGGCGCCCGCACGGAACGGGCCCGTGATAACGGGGCCGGTGCTGGGCCGGTTCCCTTGGCACGCACGGGTGCCCGTCGCGCGTCGGGAACCGGGCGCGCGGTCCGGGGGTTACCCTGCGCTAGCCCTGCGCGGAGGAACGCCCATGTGCCCGAACCTGCCCCCCCGGAAAGTCACCTTGCTGAACGAAGCGGCGCTGGACCTGCCATTGAACATGCTGGGCGAGGCCGGTGACCTGATGATCGTTGCCGGCAACTCGCTGGTGCGGATGACGCTGGCCGAGTTGTCACTGCCCGGTGCGCAGATGATCTGGACGGATTTCCGGCAAAGCGCATCGCTGCGGCATCTGCATGCGGCGATCCAGGACCGGGGCGGGCTGGACCGGCTGGTCCTTGCCGGCAACGGTCAGGATGGCGAGGCGATGTTCTCGGTCATGTGTGCGGTGTTGACGTTTCTGCCGGCGCTGCGCAGCCGTCCCGGTGCGGACGTGATCCTGGCGATACAGGACGGCCCGGCGCTGGGGTCGCTGCGCAGCTTCTTGCAGGGCATGACCGCGCGCCTGCGCAAGGACCGCATCCGCGTGCTGCTGCAGATCATGCCCGAGCGCCTGCATCCCGTCGCTGCGTGATCATTCGGCAGTTTCCTGACGAACTGACATGAAAAAAGGGCTGCAACCGAAGTTGCAGCCCAGGCGAGGGATAACGGCAGGGAAAGAACCGTTTCCTCGGGGGTAGGTCAGCGGCGCAGGGCGCCGCGGAACAGCGAGATCACGAACAGCACCAGGAAGATGAAGAACAGGATCTGCGCGATCCCGGCCGAGGTGCCCGCGATGCCGCCAAAGCCAAGAACGCCGGCGATGATGGCGATGATGAGGAATGTGACTGCCCAGCTAAGCATGGTGGTCTCCTTCGGTCAGGGCGCATGCTGCACCCGTGTGTCGATTTGCCGAGACAACCCCGGCCCCAGCTTGCCGGTTCCCGGGCGGCTGCAAGATTTTCACTTGCGGCGCCGACTGGCCGATAGCGGGGGCGGCCGGGAACCGAACGGCGGTCTGGGGCATTGACAGGGCGTGACGTGAGGCTCCGCAGGCCGGACGCCCGCAAACGCCTTTACCCCGGATTTTTCAGGAGAACCGCCATGAACGGCAGCTACAAGAAATCGACCGACGAGAACGGCAGCAATCTGGCGCAGAATCTGGCCGACACGGCCAGCGAAACCGGCAGCGCCGCCATGGACAAGGCCAGCGACGCGATGGACGCCGGCAAGCGCAAGCTGAACCAGACGGCCGAAACGATGAAGGACACTGCGTCCGAGGCCATGGACGAGGGCCGTTCGCGGATGGCCTCGGTGATGGACAAGGCGCAGGACGCCAAGGAGGCGATCGTCGCCGGCGCCGGATCGACAATGGCGGCGGTGCGCGACGTGGCGGTGGAAAAGGCCGATGCTGCGCGGGAAACCCTGTCCGATGTCGGCGACCGGCTGGCGGCGACGCTGCAGCGGTCGGCGGATGGTGAGGACGGCGATGCACTTAAGACCCGCGTCCTTGGCAGCGTGGCGCAGGGGTTGACCCAGGCCTCGGACGTGCTGCGCCAGCGTTCGGTCGTCGATCTGGCGGATGACGTCAAGACGCTGGCCCGCCGGCATCCCGGTGCCTTCATGGCTGCCGCGGCCGTGGTCGGCTTTGCCGCGGCACGCTTTGTGCGCTCGTCGGCGCAGCGGCGGATGGCCGGTGACGACCACGGCGACCGCAACCAGGGGCCGCGGGTCTGATGGCGGGCGGGACGGAACGGGCGACGGAAGGGACGGCGTCCCTTCTGTCCGAGGTGGCCTCGGGTCTTGGCCGGTTGGTGAAAGGTGAGCTGATGCTTGCCAAAGCCGAAGCGGTCGAGGGCGCCAAGGCGGCAGTGGGCGGTCTGATCAAGATCGCCGTTGCGGCCATTCTGGCGCTGGTGGGGCTGAATGTGCTGGCGGGGGCGGCCGTTGCGGCCCTGGCCGAGGCGGGCCTGGGGCCAGCCTGGTCGGCGGTGATCGTCGGGCTGGTGCTGGTCGGTGTGGCCGTGGGGCTTGCGCTGGCAGGGAAGGCCGCGCTGCGGCCGCAGGGCCTTTGGCCCGACCGGGCGGTGCGGGGCCTGCGGCGGGATGCCGAGGCGGTGCGCGGCGCCATGAGCGAAAAAGGAGTGCGACATGTCTGACTTTGACAGCCACGAGATCGAACGGTCGCTGGAGCGCGACCGGATGCAGTTGGCGGAATCGCTGGCGGCCTTGCACGACCGGCTTAGCCCCAGCGCGCTGATGTCGCAGGGGAAAGAGGCGCTGGTCTCGCAGGCCGCGCCCCTGCTGTCGCGGGTGGATCACGCGGTGCGGGCACAGCCCGTGGTGGCGGCGGTCGCCGGTGTCGCGGTGGCGGCACTGATCCTGGGCCGCCTGCGCGAAAAGGAGGAGCCGCACCCGGCCGAGAAGTTCGAAGCGATCACGCGCTGGGAGGACGAGGGCGGTCTGCCCATGCCGGAACCGGCCGATCCCGAGGAGGAATGGCTGCGCCAGGCCAAAAGCCTGCGGCTTCGCGCGCGGGACATGCTGCGGCAGATCGACCATGCGGCGCGGCGCAGTCTGGCCCCCGCTGCCGAGTTGGCAAAGCACCGGGCCGAAGTCATGGGCGCACTGGCCCGCGACACCAAATCGGCGCTGGAACACGGTCTGGGCGACTTGACCGAAGCCGCCCGGGCCGAGGCTTTGGAAGCGCGCGAGCGGGTCTATATGGCCAGCGTTGCGGCGGCGGCCAAGGGGCGGGAGGTAGTGGAGAACCATCCGCTTGCCTCGGGTCTGGCGATGATGGGCCTTGGCGCGGCGGTGGCCTGGATGTTCCCGCCGACCGAGGCCGAGGATCGCCTGCTGGGCGAAGCGCGCGACAGCCTGATGGACGAGGCGCGGGCCACGGTGAAGGCCGAGGTCACCAAGGCCAGTGATCTGGCGCAAAGCCTGCAATCCGCCCTGGGCCGCGACATCAGCCGCGCCCGGATGGTGCTGCGCCCTGAACATGCCTGGAGCGGTGCGGGCGTCCGTCACTGACATGGTGGGCCGGTCCCCCCTCAGGGGGCCGGCCGTCACGCGACCGGCGGGAAGGTCACGACGATCACCGAGCGGTCATTCTCGATCTTGATCGTCACCTTGCCGCGCAACTGCGCGGCAAACTGCGTGAGCATCCGCCGGGGCAGGGATGCCAGGCCCGAGGTCGTCTCGGGCAGGAATTCCGGCACCACTGGACCCACGACCTTCAGGCAGAGGGTATCCCCATCCTCGATCAACGAGACATCGACCCCCTCGTTCGCGACAGTGCGGGCGTTGAAATGGCAGCCGATGATCTCGGCGAGGGACATGGCAAGCGGGACGGCGGCTTCGACCGGCATGCGAAGCGGGTCGAAACGCTTGCGCGCCACGCCCAAGCCGACACCGTGAATCTCTTTCAGGCGACGGACCACGCCACCCAGGATTTCATCCATCGGCACGTCGCGGCGGCCGGTCATGCTGTACAGGCTGGAATGCGTGGACGACAGCGCGATGACCCGGTTGATCAGACCATCCAGGATCGCGCGCACATCTTCATCGCGGCTTTCGCGGCGGTACATGCGCATGACCGAGGCGATGATCTGCAGGCTGTTGCCGTTGCGATGGTTGACCTCGCGCAGCAGCACGTCCTTGTCGACGATGAGGTTCTGCAGTTCCGCCTCTTCCTGCTCGATCGTGCGGATCAACTGTTCGTAGACGGCATGCAGCTTCTGGATCTCGGCCGGGGCGTCGGTGATGTCGGGAACCATGATCCGGCTGCGGCTGTCGACATAGTCCGACATCGAGTTGGACAAGGCGCGCACATGGCGGACGACCAGGCGGGTCGAGGCGAAGCTGGCGGCCACCAGCGCGGCAAGCCAGGTCAGGACCGGGAGCAGATAGGGCGCGGCGGCGCTGGCCGGGCTGAAAGGGCCAGTGGCATCGCGCTGCCAGATCGACAGCAGGAACAGGTCACGGGCGACCGGCGTCACCGAAAGGATGCGCGGATCGCCCGGTTCGTCCAGCAGGATCGGCAACCCGTTGCGGGACGGCAGCGAGTCGATGGTGACCCCATCGGGCAGGGCGGAGAAGAGGTCGCGCTCGGGATCCGAGGCGATGAGCAGCGTGCCGTCCCCCCGCACGGTCGCCAGATAGCTGGGCCGCCACAACGCGACCGGGTCGGCATAATCCTGCGGCGCAACCGAAAGGTAGGGCAGCGAAATCGATATGATGCCGATCTGCGCCCCGTCCGCGCCGAAAATCGGGTGGCTGACCAGCACCACGGCTGTGCCTGAAACCGGGCCCTGCGGGTTATAGGCCACCATCGGCTCGGGCTTGGCGATCATCTGCTGGAACAGGGGGTTGTCCTTGAAGTCGTAGACGACATCGTTGGACGAGCAGGTCATCAGCCCCGTCATCGGCACATAGGCCACCAGCGTTGCCGAGGGGATACCTTGCGCCACGGCCTTGACCCGGCTTGAACATTCTGCCCCCTCGCGCAGGGCAAAGGACAGCGCCCCGGCCAGAACCCGGGCCGAGATCTGCGCATCGGTGATCAGGTCGATCTGTCCCTGCACCGCCTTGAGCGAGGCCCCGGCGACCCCTTCCAGGGTCGAGGCCACCACTTCGTCCTGCGCCATCTGCGTCTGCACCACGGACAGGATGCCCAGCGGCATCAGGGCAAGAACGAGCGTACTCCCCAGGCGGAAGCCCAGGGTGCTGGTGGACAGATTGCCTTTGCGGGCCAAGCCTAGACCGCAGTGGCTGAACGCAGAACGACCGCCTGCGTTGCCCCGTCGGTTCCCGAGAACAGGTTTTCGCCTTCCGCCAGGTGCAGGATCTCGGCAAGGCGCTTGCGGGCCCGGCTGGCGCGGCTTTTCACCGTGCCGACCGCCACACCCATCATGCCGGCCGCCTCTTCGCAGGAGAACCCGGAGGCGCCGACCAGGATCAGGACCTCGCGGTGTTCTGGCGACAGAAGGTCGAAGGCGCGCTGAAAGTCCTTGAACGCCAGCCGGGAATCATGGGCAGGCTTTTCCGACAGGGTCGCCGCGTGGACGCCGTCGGTATCCTGAACCTCGCGCCGAGTCTTGCGGAGTGCGGAATAGAAGGTGTTGCGCAGGATCGTGAACAGCCAGGCGTCCAGGTTGGTCCGGGGATCGAACTTGTCCATGTTTGACCAGGCTTTCAGGATCGTGTCCTGGACCAGATCGTCGGCCTGCGTGACGTCACGCGACAGACTGATCGCAAAGGCACGCAGCCGGGGGATCGCCCCCGCCAACCGATCACGCGGATCGATCACCGGCGTGGTATCAACCGCCGTGGCTTCGGTCATGACCTGTCGCCACCTTTCTCGGCTTCCTTGGCCTTGAGTTGCAGCAGCAACTCTCGGAACCGGTCGGGAAGCTCTTCGTTCAGTGCCGAGGTGTAAACCCGTTTCAGATTCTCGTCGATCTGCGCCCGGATCGCCTGCCTCTTCGGCGTATCCTCGTCTTTTTCTTTTCCCATTTCGCCTTGCTTCCCACTACTCACGCTGGACGAACGCTGTTCGTATACACCCGGTTCCCGGTGATCGACAAAACTCGCAAAATATTTTCCGGCGGTGGGAACCGGGCCATCCAAGGGGCGTTGGATTCGGGACAAACTGCGATGATGGAGAGATTTTGATGCTCGCACAGGAAACGGTGGATCTTTCGGCGACTGTCGCCCGCCACCTCCCCTATCTGCGCCGTTATTCCCGAGCCCTTACCGGAAACCAGGCCAGCGGCGACCGCTATGCGGTGGCGGTGCTGGAGGCCGTGGTGGCAGAGCCTACTACCCTGATGCAGCATGACGATCCCAAGGTCTCGCTGTTTTCCGTGTTCCATTCGGTCTGGTCCAGTTCCGGCGCCCCGGTGGCCGAGGCTGATGCCGGTCTGGCCGGGATGGCGCAGGCGCATCTGGCGAAACTGACCCAAAACTCTCGCGAGGCGCTGCTGTTGAACACCATTGAGGGGTTCGATCTGCGGGAAGTCAGCGCGATCATGGGCATCGACATGGACGAAGCGCGGCACCTGATCGACATCGCCCTGCGCGAGATGGAAGAATCGGTCCGCGGCTCGGTCCTGGTGATCGAGGATGAGGCGATCATCGCGATGGACATCGCCGCCATCGTCGAGGGCATGGGACATCGGGTCACCGAAAATGCCCGCACCCACAGCGAAGCGGTGAAGATGGCGGCGGCGGACAAGCCTGACCTGATCCTGGCCGATATCCAGCTGGCCGACAATTCCTCGGGCATCGAGGCGGTGAACGAGATCCTGTCGCAGTTCGGCGATATTCCGGTGATCTTCATTACCGCCTTCCCCGAGCGGCTTCTGACGGGCGAGCGGCCAGAGCCGGCGTTCCTGATCAACAAGCCCTACACCGAGGAGCAGGTCCGCTCGGCCGTCAGCCAGGCGATGTTCTTCTCGTCGACCGACAGCCTGCGCAACTGACCCGAAGGGCGGTTGCGCGGGACGGGATCGGCGCATAACGCTTGGCAGGTGCCCGTGCCTGATGCCGCCCCTTCCACCGACACCCCTGATCTGGCCGTGTTCGTCACGGCCGGCGAGGCCTATCCGGCATTGGAAAGGGCGTTCCTTTCGGCCGAGACCGAGATCATCGCGGGGTTTCGGGTCTTTGACCTTAAGACTCGCCTGCGCTCCGAGGAAGGGCTTGCGGTCGGGCGGACCTGGTTCGATCTAGTGATCCACACGCTACGACGTGGCGTCCGGCTGACCTTGATCCTGTCGGACTTTGACCCGGTCGCGCGGCCCCGGCTGCACCGCGCAACCTGGCGCACGGTGCGGATGTTCTGGGCGGCGGCGGATCAGGCCGGGCCGCAGGCGCAGTTGCGGGTGGTCCCGGCGATGCACTCGGCCGTGGCGGGGATCGGGCCGCGGCTTCTGTTCTGGCCGGTGGTCCTGTCCCGGCTGTTCCGGGTAAGCCGCTGGCTCGGGCGACTGGTCCCCCCGGAACGGCTGGCCGCGCTGCGCGAGATGCCGGGGCTGCGCCATCTGCTGGCCGGCCCGCCCGAGGACCGGCCGCGCCCCCGTGTGCTGGCCGTGCCGCCGCTTTACCCTGCAACGCATCACCAGAAGCTGGCCGTCTTTGACCGGCGACGGCTTTACATCGGCGGGCTGGATCTGGACGAACGGTTCTACGACACGCCCGACCACCGGCTTCCAGGTCACGAGACCTGGCATGACGTGCAACTGATGGTCGAAGGCCCGGTCGCCGCCGATGCCCAGGCCCACCTGGAGAGCTTCCTTGCCGCTGTCGCAGGGAAGGCCGAGCCACAGCCCGAGGCTTTGTCCCGCGACGGTTTGCGCTTTGTCCGCACCCTGTCGCGGCGGCGTTTGCGCGGCGCACGGCGGACCATCGCGCCCGAGTCCCTGGTGGCCGAGATCGAGGCCGCGCATCATGCCGCGATCGATCAGGTCCGGCGGCTGATCTATGTCGAGACGCAGTATTTCCGGGACCGCCGCCTGGCCCGGCATCTGGCGCGCGAAGCGCGGCGAAACCCGCAGTTGCAGATGATCCTGATCCTGCCAGCCGCGCCCGATGACGTGGCCTTTGAAGGCGCCACCGGGCTGGATGCGCGGTTGGGAGAGTTCCTGCAGGCCCGGTCGCTGCGCATTCTGCGGCGGGGCTTTGGCAGGCGGCTGTTCATCGGCGGTGCGGCGCAGCCACGGCGGACCCGGGCGCGCGGGCGGGCACAGCTGCGGGGCGCGCCGCTGGTCTATATCCATGCCAAGGTCAGCATCTTTGACGATCAGCGGGCCATCGTGTCGTCCGCCAACCTGAACGGTCGCTCGTTGCGCTGGGACACCGAGGCGGGGCTGGTCATCGAGAAACCCGAGGCCGTGGTCGAGCTGCGGCGCCGGCTGATGGAACACTGGTTGCCCAAGGGCGCGGGTGCGGATTTCTACGACCCTGACCGCGCGCTGATGGCCTGGTGGCGGCTGGCGGTGCGGAATGCGAAGCTGCCCCCGGATCGGCGCCGGGGCTTTATCTTGCCTTACGACCAGAAATCGGCCGAGGCGTTCGGTCGTGCCTTCCCCCTGGTTCCTGACGAGATGGTCTGAGAACCGGCGAAAACCTGCGCAGGTCCCGTGCCGCAGGGGAAACCGGCCGGAACCCGCCCCCTATCGCAACGTTGACCTGTGCAAGCGGCGCGAGGCGCCGCACCACCCTTGAGAGACACAGGAGATTCCCGTGAAAACTCTGCTTCTTACGACCGCCATGGTGGCGGGTCTTGCCGCTCCCGTCCTGGCCCAGGACGCGAACACCCTGTTCCAGACCGAGGCCGCCGGCCCTTCGGTTGCCGCCTCTGAACTGATCGGCGCGCGGATCTATGCCAGCGAAGCCGCCGTTGATGCGGACGCCTATGCGGGCGTCCAGGAAGGCTGGAACGACATCGGCGAAGTGAACGATGTGATCATCGGCCGCGACGGTACCGTGGATGCGGTGCTGGTTGATATCGGTGGCTTCCTGGGAATGGGTGAACGCCAAGTCGCCGTCGACATGGCCGCGCTGCGCTTTGTCCAGGATGACGCAACCGATGCGGACGACTGGTTCCTGGTGATGCAAGCCGACCGCGCCGCGCTGGACACCGCCCCGGAATGGGTGATGCCGAACGCCGACGCCAACGCCCAGACGGACGTGCAAGCGGACGCCCAGGCGGATGCCGCCACGGACGGCACCGCGACGACCGGCGATGCGGCGGCGACCGATGACATGGCGACCGACCAGGCCGCAGAAGAGGCGCAGGCCGATGCCGCGGCGACGGATGCTGCGACTGCCGACGCCAACGCGACCGCCGATGCCGGCACCCAGGGCTCGGTCGCGCTGCCGGAAGGCTATGTCGCGGTGGAACGCGAGACCCTGACGGCCGAGATGCTGACCGGGGCGAACGTGCGTGACACGAGCGACAACTCGATCGCCGAAATCTCGGATCTGGTGCTGACCGGCGAAGGTCAGGTCACCGATGTGATCCTGGACGTGGGCGGCTTCCTGGGGATCGGGGCCAAGACGGTTGCGATCCCGATGGATCGGCTGACCGTGGCCCAGGGCGGTGCCGGGGATGTGGCGATCTGGGTCGACATGACCAAGGAAGAGCTTGAGGCCCTGCCCGAGCACGACATGTAACCTGGGCCATCCGGCCAGGGTTTGGGGCCCGCGCCGTCAGGCGCGGGCCCTTTGCTATTGGGCGGCCAGCTGCACCCGCGGCGCCGTCGCCAATGGAAATGCCAGCCGGATCCGCAGACCCCCGGTGTGGTAGTTGCGGGTCAAGGTGCCCGACAGCTCTCCCTTCAGGCTGGCCTCGATCAGCCGCGAGCCGAAGCCGGCGGTCGGGGCCTGAGCCTCTTCCTCGCGGGGGAAGGTTTCGTTCCAGTCGACGACAAGCTGCTGGACACCGCCTGCATCGCGGGTTTCCGACCACGAGATGTGCAGCCCTTGCCCGTTGGACGACAGGCCGCCGTATTTCATCGCATTCGTCACCAGCTCATGCGCGACCATGGCGAAGGCGTGGGCCTGGCGTTCTTCCAGCCGGATGGCGGGGCCGTCCAGAAGATGCTCCACTTC
The DNA here is from genome assembly GCF_002900975.1 of Tabrizicola aquatica. Classification (GTDB taxonomy): domain Bacteria; phylum Pseudomonadota; class Alphaproteobacteria; order Rhodobacterales; family Rhodobacteraceae; genus Tabrizicola; species Tabrizicola aquatica. The sequence goes on from NZ_PJON01000002.1 coordinate 688,291, forward strand.
GTCCGTGTCGAGGCACTGGCGCAGTTCGGTCCGCAGGATTGCCCGGACGTCGGCCTGCGGCAGGGCGGTACCTGCCAGGATCTCTTGCACGGCGGCCATGGCTTGCAGGCGCTTGTCGAAAGTTTCGGTAAAGCTTTTCACATCGCTGACACCGCGCGCGCTTTGGCGGGCGATCGACTGGATGCGGGCGATGTGATTCTTGATGCGGTGCTTCATTTCGCTAAGCAGAAGGCCGCGATAATCCGCCTCGCGCGCCGCCGCGTCGGCAAGGGCGCGGGCCTGTTCGGCCTCGTGCAGGCGGGCGTTGACGGCAGCCGCCGCAGCCCCGGCGAACAGAAGCGATATGAGCCCGACCAACAGGCTGCCCAGGTGTCGGCGATAGGGCGCAGGGGGGGACAGTTCCTGCACGGTAAAGCGCCACTGTCGGCCCACGATTTCCACCGTGCGTTGCAGGGTCAGGCCGCCGGGGTCGACGGCGTCCCGGCTGGAAAAGATCGGCTGGTCCGGTGCGCCGGTGTCTACGACGGTCACCGAGAATGGCAGGGGCGGGCCGGAGGCCAAGGCCGCTTGCACCAGATCGCCGCCGCGGAACGGCGCGTAGACAAAGCCGGTGACCGGTAACTCGTCCCCTTTGCCGAAGGCGAGGTAGATCAGGAAGCCGGTCTGCTTGTCCAAGGTGATCTCTTGCACCAACTCGACCGGGCCGCTCATCTGCGGCAGGCCGCTGGCGACCGCCCGGTCCATCGCCGCGCGGCGGGTCGTTTCATAATACATGTCAAAGCCAAGCGCGGCCAGGTTGCGGTCGGTGACCGGCCCGATCATCACGATCGGTGCGCGCCAGATCTCGTTGGTCTCGGGGCGGATTTCGGCCCTGATGCCGTAGCGGTTTTCGATCTCGACAGCGACAGCGTTGCTGGCCGAGACCGGGATCATCCGGGCAAAGCCGATACCCTGCACCCCGCCCAGTTCGTTGATGATGTCCACGGTGGCAAGGAACCGGTCGAAGGCCAGGCGGTCCAGTTGACCGCGTTCGGCGGCCAGAAAGCCGCGGGTGGCCTGCAGAAGGACGACATGCTTTTCCAGACGGTTGATGACCCGGTCGACGGCAATGTCGGCGGTCGTTTCAAAATCTGAACGCGTGCGCTGGGTTTCGACCACCCACACAGCCCAGACAAGTCCGGCCCCGAAGATCGAGGCGGCAAGAAAGACGACGACAGAAAGCGGCGCGATCCGCCGTGGCATCATCGCCCACCGAACTGGCTAGGGCGGTTGTCGAACGCGATACGCATCTGAAAAGCCCCTGTGGCGGTGCCAGGATACAACGTTCCCTATCCAGAGCGTGCCGTCAACTGGATGCGGCCGCAATCCAAGGTGGAATGCGGCCGCCCGCAAGCTTAACCTCGCGTTACTTCAGCCGGGTCACGACGCCTTCGGCAAACGCCTCCACCAGGCGGTTGTAGGCGCCCGTGGTATCGTTCGACAGGACGACCACGGTGCCCTCGGGCACGACGATCTGCGCGGTCTCAAGCGAGACGGTCAGTTCGTAGGCGTCATAGTTGGAGTTGTCGGTGTCATCCTTGATGTTCACCTGGCCCACCAGAACGGCATCGCCCAGATTCAGCTCGCGCTCGAAGGCGTTGGCAAGCTCGACCTCGCGGATGTCGATGATGATCTCGGCACCGTCATTCGAGGTGCGGTCGGTCACACGCGAAGCGATGGCGTTCTCGAGGTCGGCTTCCAGGTTCGCCCAGAAACTTGCTGCCTGTTCGTTCTGGATCGACGTCAGATCGGCGGTCACGTCGATGGTCTTGATCTGATCGACTTCGGCAAAGGCGGCAGTGGCCAGCACACCGGCAAGCGCGGTGGCGGCAAGGGTTTTCATTCGGAACATGGTTGTCTCCATTACTGATGCCGTTGGGGCAGTACGGAGACATAACGCTCCGCGGGTGTCCGGGTTCCCGCGGGGGATCGGGCGGGGGGACGTGCCCCCCGCCCTGCGGCATCAGCCTTCCGGCGGCAGGATGACTGCGTCGATGACGTGGATCACGCCGTTCGAGGCTTCGACGTCCGGGCCCGAGATCACGGCGCCGTTCACTTTCGGGCCGCCTTCCAGGGTGATGGTGACGTTCGCGCCCTGGACGGTCGCGGCGGTCATGCCTTCGGTCAGGTCGGTCGACATGACCTTGCCCGGAACGACGTGGTAGGTCAGGACAGCGACGAGCTGGTCCTTGTTCTCGGGCTTCAGCAGCTCTTCAACGGTGCCAGCCGGCAGAGCGGCGAAGGCGGCGTCGGTCGGTGCGAAAACGGTGAACGGGCCTTCACCCTTCAGCGTCTCGACCAGGCCGGCAGCTTCCAGGGCAGCGGCGAGGGTGGTGAACGAACCGGCCGCAACGGCGGTGTCGACGATATCCTTCGAGTGGCCGTCAGCGAAGGCGGGCATTGCGAAGGCGGTGGCGGCGGTCAGAGCAAGAAAGGTTCTGCGGATCATGTGGTGTCACTCCCGTTATGATCGGTGTGCCGTCATTGGCGAGAGGTATATGGTGCAGCCGCGGCATCGGATCACTGAAAGAAACCCGTAAGTTACACTTGTCCGTCGGCCTTTGCGCGCTAAGCCGGGGCCTGTTTTCGGATCAAGTCAAATGGATGTGAATTCAGGTGATGGGTCCATGGCCTGTTTCAACCCCGTCCCGCAGTCGTGAGGTGGATTGTTTTGCCTTTCATCGTGAAAGGCGCATGTTTGGAAAAAGCATGGAGAACAGAATGCGCAAGCTTGGCTGGTCGGACGTTACCCCGAAACCGCTGTGGCTGAACCGCCGGCAGCTTATTGCGGGCGGAGCGGCCGTGCTGGCCACGCCGGCGATGGCGCGGATCGAGGCCGCGCCCAGCAGGTTTTCGACCGATCTTGCGCCGAACACCTTGGAAGAGATCACCAGCTACAACAACTTTTATGAGTTCGGCACCGGCAAGGAAGATCCGGCGCGCTATGCTGGCGGCCTGACCACCGACCCGTGGTCCATCGTCATTGACGGTCTGGTCGAACGTCCGGGCACCTATGACCTGGCCGATGTGGTCAAGGACCGGCCGCTTGAGGAGCGGATCTACCGTTTCCGCTGCGTCGAGGCCTGGTCGATGGTGATCCCCTGGATCGGGTTCGAGCTTGCCGGCCTGCTGAACCGGGTTGGCGTGCAGCCTTCGGCAAAATTCGTCGCCTTCGAAACCCTCGTCCGCCCCGAAGAGATGCCGGGCCAATCCAGCCCCTTCATCGAATGGCCCTACCGCGAGGGTCTGCGTCTGGACGAGGCGATGCATCCTCTGACCATCCTTGCCACCGGCCTTTATGGCGAGGAGATGCCGAAACAGAACGGCGCGCCGATCCGGCTGGTGGTGCCATGGAAGTATGGCTTCAAGTCGATCAAGTCGATCGTGCGGATCACCCTGACCGACACGATGCCGGCCACGACCTGGAACATGCTGCAGCCGCAGGAGTACGGCTTCTATGCCAACGTGAATCCGCAGGTCGATCATCCGCGCTGGAGTCAGGCCAGCGAGCGGCGCGTCGGCTCGGGCATTTTCGCGGGCCGCGAGAATACGCTGATGTTCAACGGTTATGGGTCCGAAGTGGCGGCCCTTTATAATGGGCAGGATCTGGCGGTCGACTACTGATGGACCGGCTGAACGGTCTGGCCCGCCGACTGCCGACCTGGGTTGTCTATGTCCTGGGCGCGGTGCCCCTGGCCTTCCTGGTCTGGGGTGCGCTGACCGGCGGCCTTGGGGTCGAACCGGTAAAGGCGATCGAGCATCGCCTTGGCGAGCTGGGTCTGCAGTTCCTTCTAGGCTCGCTGGCCATCACGCCGCTACGGCGGGTGGGACTTAACCTGATCCGCTTTCGCCGCGCGCTTGGCCTGCTGGCCTTCTTCTATATAGCGCTGCATCTGGTGGCCTGGGTCTGGCTGGACATGGGCCTGCGCTGGACCGAGATGGCTGCGGATCTGGTGAAGCGGCCCTACGTGATTCTAGGGATGCTGGGGTTCGTCGCGATGATTCCCTTGGCGGCCACATCGACAAATGCCGCGATCCGGCGGCTGGGGCCGGTGGCCTGGGGCCGTCTGCACCGGCTGGCCTATGTCGCGATTCTGGCCGGTTTGGCGCATCTCGTGCTGCTATCGAAGGTCTGGACGGCCGAAGTTCTGGCCTATTCGGTGCTGGGTTTGGCGCTTCTGGCCCTGCGCCTGCTGCCCCGCCGCAAGGCGCGCGCCAGCCAGGTGTCCTGAGAGTCACAAAGTTTCAGCCGGACCACTCTTCTTGTGGCTATTCTTTCGCCAACCCCAAGATTTTGCGGCAGTTTCTTCTCTGCACAACTTTTTTGCCGGAATCGTATTTTTCCCTCTTGCGGGTTCCGACCTCTCTCCGTAAATACCGCCTCACCGAAACGGAACGGCGGCGGAAACGAAGCCTGGAAGGAACGGAAGCGGTGGTGAAACGCCGCGACGACAATCTGGAGGCAA
>NZ_PJON01000003.1 GCF_002900975.1 Tabrizicola aquatica
GCGCCGACGACACCGCCGAAACGGTGCGCGAAAGGCTGACCGCCTATCACGCCCAGACGGCACCGCTGATCGCGTATTACGACGAAAAGGCCGTGCTCCAACGGATCAACGCGATGGGACACATCGCTGACATCCGAAACGCACTCGCAAATATCGTCGAAAACGTGACGGCGTAAAGGGGAGGGCCGCGTCCCCAAGCCTGGGGGAGCGGTCGTGGAGAGAGAAGAAACCTCAGGGAGTAGCACTCATGGCGGACAAGACATCGTCCAACGCCTACTGGGCCGCGAACATCCGGGTGATCACCATTTCGATGATCATCTGGTTCGCGTGTTCCTTCGGCCTTGGCATCCTACTGCGTCCCGCGCTTTCGGGGATCCATATCGGCGGCGCCGATATCGGGTTCTGGTTCGCGCAGAACGGATCCATCTACGTCTTTCTCGTGCTGATCTTTGCCTATGCCGCAAAGATGAACAAGCTCGACAAAGAGCATGGCGTTGAGGAGTAAGGGAAATGGATCAGTTTACCCTTAACCTCATCGTCATCGGCGCATCCTTCGCGCTGTACTTCGGTATCGCGTTCTGGGCACGCGCCGGATCGACGTCCGAGTTCTATGCCGCCGGCCAGGGCGTCAGCCCCGTCATGAACGGCATGGCGACGGCGGCGGACTGGATGTCTGCCGCATCCTTCATCTCGATGGCGGGTCTGATCGCCTTCGGGGGCTACAACAACTCGGTCTTCCTGATGGGCTGGACCGGCGGTTACGTGCTTCTGGCGCTGCTGCTGGCCCCGTATCTGCGCAAGTTCGGCAAGTTTACCGTGCCGGAATTCGTGGGCGACCGCTTCTACTCCACCTCGGCGCGCATGGTTGCCGTGGTCTGCCTTCTGGTGATCTCGATCACCTATGTCATCGGGCAGATGGTGGGCGTGGGCGTGACCTTCGCGCGCTTCCTGGAAGTCTCGACGACGACCGGTCTGCTGATCGGCTCGGCCGTGGTGTTCGCCTATGCGGTGTTCGGCGGCATGAAGGGCATCACCTATACCCAGGTGGCCCAGTATGTCGTTCTGATCACGGCCTATACCATCCCGGCGATCTTCATCTCGCTGAACCTGACCGGCGCGTTCCTGCCGCAGGTCGGGCTGGTCAGCGGCTATGCCCCGTCGGGCAATGACGTGTACTTCCTGGACAAGCTTGACCAGGTGGTGACCGACCTGGGCTTCACCGCCTATACTGCCGACACGACGAACATGCTGAACATGTTCCTTGTCACGATGTCGCTGATGATCGGGACCGCGGGCCTGCCGCACGTGATCATCCGCTTCTTCACCGTGCCCAAGGTGTCGGATGCCCGCGTCTCGGCCGGCTGGGCGCTGGTGTTCATCGCGCTGCTGTACACGGTCGCCCCGGCGGTCGGGTCGATGGCGCGTCTGAACATCACCACCACCTTCTGGCCCGGTGCCATCGACGGTGACACCTTCTCGAAGCCCGCGCTTTCGATTGCTGAGATCGACAGCAACCCGGAACTGATCTGGATTCGGAACTGGGAAAAGACCGGCCTGCTGGCGTTTACCGACAAGAACGGCGACGGGCTGATCCAGTACTTCAACGAGCCGAAGGCGGTTACCGACGCCAACAAGAAAGTGGCTGACGCACAGAAAGCCCTGACCGAAGCTGCCGCCGATGCCGACAAGGCGCCGCTGGAAGCTGCGGTTGCCGAAGCCACCACCGCACGCGACGCGGCGCTGGAAGCGGCGATGCTGGGTGGCCAGTCGCTGGCCGCACAAGGCATCGTGGGCAACGAACTGACCACCGTGAACAACGACATCATGGTGCTTGCCAACCCCGAGATCGCCAAGCTTCCGGGCTGGGTGATCGCGCTTGTCGCCGCCGGTGGTCTTGCCGCCGCGCTGTCGACGGCTGCGGGCCTTCTCTTGGCCATCTCCTCGGCCATCAGCCACGACCTGATTAAGGGTGCCTTGAACCCGAACATCAGCGAAAAGGGCGAACTGCTGGCGGCCCGGATTTCGATGGCCTTTGCCATCGTGCTGGCGACCTGGCTTGGCCTTGACCCGCCCGGCTTTGCCGCGCAGGTGGTGGCGCTGGCCTTCGGTCTGGCGGCAGCGACGATCTTCCCGGTGCTGATGATGGGTATCTTCTCGACCCGCGTCACCAAGGAAGGCGCCATTGCCGGTATGATCGTCGGCCTGATCTCGACGGCGGTCTACATCTTCCTCTACCTGGGCTGGTTCTTCATCCCGGATACGAACATGCTGCCGAACACGCCCGACGCGCACTTCCTGGGCATTTCGCCCGCGGCCTTCGGCCCGATCGGTGCGGTGCTGAACTTTGTGGTCGCCTATGTCGTCTCTGGCATGACCAAGGCTCCGCCGCAGGACGTGCAGGACCTGATCCAGTCGATCCGCGTGCCGAAAGGTGCCGGTGCGGCTCAGGCGCACTGACGGAAATGGACGGTCCCGGCTTCGGCCGGGGCCGTCCCCTTACCCTTTCCAGGACAGCGCGATGGACGAAGACCTTCAAACCATCATCAGCTTCCTTGAGACGGTGCATCCCTATGACAGCCTGTCACAGGACGAGCGGGCACGCGTTGCCCGTTCCTTCGGCTACAGGACTTTCCCTGCCGGCCGGACCATCTACGCGGCGGGATCGACCCTTGACGGTCTGTTCCTGATCCACGAAGGCGCGGTCGAGATCATTGACACGCTGGGGGACATCGTCTCGCTCCTTGGGCCGCGCAACAGCTTTGGCGAGCGCGGCCTGATGCGTGACGGCCTTGCCGCGACCACTGCCCGCGCGACGCAGGACACCGTGGTGCTGCTGCTGCCGGTGACAGAGTTCCGCCGACTATTCGACGAAGAAGCCGCCTTCCGCCGCTTCTTCCAGCGCGGCCGGGTGGCGGAAGCCCGCGTGGCCGAGATCACCACGCAAAAGGTCGGCGACCTGATGACGCGAGGGCCGATCACTGTTCCGCACGACCTGTCCGTGCGCGAGGCGGCGCGGCTTATGCGCGACCGGCACGTCTCATGCCTTGGGGTCACCGAGGCGGGGCGGTTCGCCGGGCTGGTGACGACGCGGGACCTCACCAACCGCGTGCTTGCCGAGGGGCTGTCTGCAGACGTGCCGGTGACCCAGATCATGACCCGGGACCCGGTGACCCTTGCCCCGACGGCGCTGGGGTCCGACGTGCTGCACCAGATGCTGGAGCGGCGCATCGGCCACCTGCCCGTCATCGAGGGCGGGACACTGGTGGGGATCGTCACCCAGACCGATCTGACCCGATATCAGGCAGTATCCTCGGCCCAGTTCGTGCGCGATGCCGCGATGGCCGAGACCGTCGGACAACTGGCCGCAATCACCGCCCGGATTCCGCGGCTGGTCGCCCAGCTTGTCGGGGCCCACCACGCGCATGAGGTGGTGACGCGCCTGACCACGGACATCGCCGATACCGTGACGCGGCGCCTGATTGCCCTGGCAGAACGTGATCTTGGCCCGGCGCCGGTGCCATATCTGTGGCTGGCCTGCGGGTCGCAGGGCCGACAGGAGCAGTCCAGCGTCTCGGACCAGGACAACTGCATGATCCTGGACGATGCCGCCACGCCCGACGACATGACCTATTTCGCAGCCCTCGCGCGGTGCGTGTCGGACGGGCTGGATGCCTGCGGCTATGTCTATTGCCCCGGCGACATGATGGCGACCAACCCGCGCTGGTGCCAGCCGCTGTCGGTCTGGCGCGAGTATTTCACCGGCTGGATCAACCGTCCCGATCCGACGGCGCAGATGTTGGCCTCGGTCATGTTCGATCTGCGGCCGATCGACGGCGACACCTCTCTGTTTCAGACCTTGCAGCAGGAAACGCTGGAGAAAGCCTCACACAACACGATCTTCGTCGCGCATATGGTGGCGAATTCGCTGAAGCACGCGCCGCCGTTGGGTCTGCTGCGCGGGATCGCCACCATCCGGTCGGGCGAGCACAAGAACCATATCGACATGAAGCACAACGGTGTGGTTCCGGTGACAGACCTTGGCCGCGTCTATGCGCTGCTGGGGCGGCTTGGTGCCGTGAACACCCGCGCCCGGCTAGAGGCTGCGGAAGCCGCAGGCGTCATTTCGCCTTCGGGCGCGCGAGATCTGATCGATGCCTATGACCTGATCGCGCGCACCCGCCTTGAACATCAGGCGCGGCAAATCCGGCAGGGCCAGAAGCCGAACAACTACCTGTCCCTGTCTGACCTGTCGGATTTCGAACGCTCTCACCTGCGCGATGCCTTTGTCGTCGTGCGCACCATGCAATCCTCCGTGGGACATTCCCGCGGGGCCATGTCCTGAGTAAGTACCGATGGCTCTTGAACTGATCGCCGCCATTGTCGCCGCCATCGCCTTTGCTGGGATGGCGGCCTTGGCGCGCAGGCTGTCCGGCAACCGTTTGCCGAAGTGGATCACGCCGGCCGCTGCGGGCCTGGGCATGATCGCCTTCACGGTCTGGAGCGAATATGACTGGTTCAGCCGCATCGAGGCCGGCTTACCCGAAGGTGTGGCGATCGTCTGGAGCGATGACACGCCCAGCCCGCTGCGCCCCTGGACCTTTGTCGTCCCGCTGACCACCGCGTTCACAGCGATGGATACCCGCAAGCTTGCGCCGCACCCGGACAATGCCGCCCTGGTCCTGGCGCCGGTCTATGCCTTTGTCCGCTGGCAGGGCGTACAGGACGGGTTCATGGTCGTCGATTGCGCCAATCGGCAGTCAGCCTTGCTGACCGAAACCGTCCGCATCGACGCGGCGGGCCAGTTGACCGGCGCGGACTGGCTGGCCTTCACGGAAAACGATGCGATCGGCGCCGCCGCCTGCACGGGGAGGTGAGGCATGGTAGAGACAGAGCCTGACAAACAGCGCGTCCTGGTGATCGAGGACGAGGACAACGTTGCCCTGGCGCTGGAGTTTCTTCTGACCCGCGAAGGGTATGACGTCGACCGCTGGGCCACCGGCTCGGGCGCGGTCGAGCATATCCGCGCGACCCGTCCGGGTCTGGTCCTGCTTGACGTGATGCTGCCCGACGTCTCGGGCTATGAAATCTGCCAGGAGACGCGGCTTGATCCGGCCCTCTCTGACGTCAGGATATTGATCATGACGGCACGCGGATCGATCATGGAACGGCGCAAGAGCATGGCCCTTGGGGCTGACGGCTTCATCTCCAAACCCTTCGACCCAAAGGAGCTGAGGGCAGAGGTCAGGCATCTTCTGACCAGCGGAGCCTGACATGCTGGCGTCGCTAGGCCTTAGAACCCGGATCTTCCTGCTGTTCGCGGGCTTGGCCGCGGGCATCCTTGGGGCCGTGACGCTGGGGCTGTTTCTGGCCTATTCGCGGCAGGCCGATCCGCGGGTTCTGAACGCCTTCCTGCAGGCTGGCATCGTTGCTGGCTTCCTCAGCCTGGGGCTGGTTGCCTGGCTTTGGTATCTGTTCGACGTGAATGTCGCCAAGCCGATCGACATCCTTGCCGGGACGCTGCGGGCCCGCGCCCATGCCAGTGTCGACGGCGAGGTTGACGCCGCGATGGCCCGTTATCTGGGCGATCTCGCGCCGTCCGCGCGGGCCGCGGCCGAAAGCCTGACCGAGACGCGCAGCGCGCTGGCCGAATCCGTCGCGCGCGAAACCTCGCGGCTTTCCGCGGAAAAGCAGCGGCTGGAAACGCTGCTGTCTGACGTGCCGGTCGGGGTCCTGCTGTGTTCCGGCGCGCACCAGCTGGTGTTCTACAATGGTCAAGCCTCTGATCTGGTCGGCTCTTCGGCCGAGGGTCCACGGCTGGATCGCCGGCTCTTCGATTATTTGCGCGAAGGCCCGATCCGCATGGCCCATGACCGCCTGATCGCCACCGAGGACCGCGAAGCCGCCGTCGACCTGCTTTGCGCCACGGCCAGCGGGGACCGGATTCTGTCGGCCCGGATGCGATTGATCGAACCGCTGGGCAGTGAGCGGCAACGTCCGGGGTATGTGCTGACCTTGCGCGACGTGACCAGCGATCTGACCGCCAAATCTGCCCGCGACGCCTTCATGCTGGAGGTTTTCGAGCGGATCAGCCGCCCGTCGGCCAATCTCTCGGTGCTGATCGCGGCCTTGCCCGAAGGCGGGGCCGTTCCCGGGCGCATCGACAAGGCCATTCGCGAAGAGGTCGGTGTTCTGGTCGACACGATCACCGACCTGACCCGCCGGGGCGACGCGCTGCGCTCTGATGGCTGGCAGATGTCGACGATCCGGGCCTCTGATCTGATCGACAGCATCAGTGCCCGGATCGAGGCGGGTGGCATGACCGTCACCTTGGCCCAGGCGGCACCCTTGCAACTGCAATGCGATGCGTTCGGGCTGGTCTCATTGCTGGCCCGGCTTGCCGACCAGATGCGCAATGACGGCTTTTCGCAGGCTTTCGGGATCATCGCGCAAGAAGAAAAAGCCGGTGCCTGCCTCCGCCTGGTCTGGCAAGGTCCGCCGCTGTCCGTGGCAAAGCTGGAGAAATGGCTGCAGGAACCCCTGGACCGCAACATTCCCGACGTGACCGGCCGGTCGGTCCTGCGGGACAACGGGACCGAGATCTGGCCCGAACGGTGGGAGGCCGGGCAGTCGCTTTGCCTGCCGCTTCATCAAGTCCGGCGCGAGGTGCGCCGTCCCGCACCCGTCAAGCGGGCTGTGGTCTATGACTTTGACCTGCTGGACCGCGAACGGAACGAAGCCGTCGCCGAGACCAGCCTGACCGCCCTGGACTATGTCGTTTTCGACACCGAGACGACCGGGCTCCTGCCGGAACAGGGCGACGAGATTGTCCAGATTGCCGCCATTCGCATCGTCAACGGGCGCATTGTCGAGAACGAGGTCTTTGATACGCTCGTCAATCCCGGCCGGCCCATTCCCGCCGCATCCACCGAAGTGCATGGCATCACCGAGGCGATGACCGCGGACGCCCCCAGCGTGGCCGAGGCCCTGCGCAGCTTCCACCGCTTTGCCGAAGGCGCGGTGCTTATCGCGCACAACGCCCCCTTCGACATGCAGTTCCTGCGCCGACGGGAAGAGGAGCTTGGCCTGCGCTTCGACCACCCCGTGCTGGACACGGTCCTGCTGTCGGCCGTCGTCTTTGGACAGCATGAGGTTCACAGCCTGGATGCGCTGACCCACCGCCTGGGCGTCACGATCCCGGAAGAGGCCCGTCACACCGCAATCGGCGACGCCAGGGCGACCGCCGCAGTCTTCGTCCGGCTGGTTCGGATTCTGCAAGGCCGGAACCTGTCCACCTTCGGAACCGTGGTGAACGAGGTCCGGCGCCATGCCAGATTGCTCAAGGACTTGAACGCCTGACGAAGCGGTCAGATGCGCCGGACTTTCGCGACCTTGCCGCCAGGATCAATCCGGCAGCACGATCGCGTCGGCCGCGGCAAAGCTGATCTCGGTCGGGCTGCCCAGGGGCGGGGGCGGCTGGTCGGGGCGGTTGAACGTGTCCAACGCCACGACCGTTCCGGCGACCCGCGCCTTGATCCGGATGACCGAGCCCAGGAAGTTTACCTCGGCCACCGTCGCGGGCAGCACAACCTCGCGTCCCTCGGCCCGGCCCAGGCGGATCGCCTCGGGCCGCAGGGCCAGCGTCACCGTGGCGCCCTTGGCGGCCGTCACGGGCTTGCCCAGACGCAGCGGCTGGCCGTCGACGGTCACCGTGCCGGTGGCTGCATCCTCGACCTTGGCGGTAAGCATGTTCAACGTGCCGACAAAGCCTGCCACAAAACGGGTGTTGGGGTTGTTGTAGATCTCGAACGGGGCGCCGACCTGTTCGGCGATGCCGCCGTTCATCACGACGATCCGGTCCGAGATCGACATTGCCTCTTCCTGGTCATGGGTCACGAAGATTGTCGTGATCCCCAACTCGCGCTGGATATCGCGGATTTCGTTGCGCAACGAGACGCGCACCTTGGCGTCCAGCGCCGACAGGGGTTCGTCCAGAAGCAGGACCCGGGGTCGCGGGGCCAGGGCGCGGGCCAGCGCCACACGCTGCTGTTGCCCTCCCGAAAGCTGGAACGGAAAGCGCGTGCCCAGTTCCGGCAGGCCGATCAACTCCAGCATCTCCTTGACGCGGGCCTCACGCTCGGCCCGGGGCACGCCCTTGACCTTCAGCCCGAAGGCCACGTTGTCGGCCACCGTCATGTTCGGGAACAGGGCATAGGCCTGGAACATCATCCCGATGTTGCGCTGGTTCGCGCGTTGGTCGGTCACGTCCTGCCCGTCGATGCTGATCCCGCCCGAGGTCGGCATCTCGAACCCCGCGACCATCCGCAGGACCGTGGTCTTGCCGCAGCCGGACGGGCCAAGCAGCGAGACGAACTCGCCCTTTTCGATCCCTAGGCTGAAGTCCTTGACCACGCGGTTGGTGCCGAAGATCTTTTCCAGGTTGGTCAGGTCAAGAAAGGCCATCAGGCTTTCGCTCTTTCATGTTTCGAGAAGCGGGTGACAAGCTGGATCAGCCCCATGCAGCCCCAGGTGATGGCAAAGGCGATCACGGCAAGGGCGGGCGGCTCATAGGCGCGGTTGGCGCCCAGAAGCTGCATGAAGGGGCCGAAGGCCGGGCGGTTCAAGAGGGCGGCCATGGTGAATTCGCCAATCACGATGGCCAGGGTCAGGAAGGCCCCGGACAGGACCGCGACCAGGACATTCGGCAGGATGATCCGCGCCAGGATGGTGAACCAGCCCGCGCCCAGGCTTTGTGCAGCCTCGGTCAGGGTGGCAACATCGATGGTCCGCAGCCCGGTATCCACGGCCCGGTACATGTAGGGCAGGGCCAGCGTGGCATAGCCCATCGTCAGCAGGATATCCGTCCCCAAGGCCGATCCGGTCAGCGGCAGGAAGGACGAAGTGTTGTAAAGCCGGATATAGCCGAACACGATCACAATGGCCGGGATCACCAGCGGCAAGAGGGTGATGAACTCGATGATGGGGCGGGCCTGCGGCAGTTTCAGCCGTACCCAATAGGCCGTCGGCACCACCAGCAGCACGCCAAAGACGATGGTCGCGGCGGCAAGCGTCAGCGAATAGCTGAACGTCTCCCAAAAGCGGGGGTCCTCAAAGACGCGGGCATAGGCGTCAAAGGAATACTCGCCACGCCGCATCTTCAGGCTGAATTCGGTCATCCCGATCAGCGGCAAGAGGAAGTAAAGGCAGCCCAGCAGCAGGACTGCCCAAGCGACAAGGCGCTTCATTTCAGCCACCTCTCGGACCGCGTGCGCAAGACGATGTAGATCACGTTGGCAAAGCCGGTGATCACGATCATCCCGAAGGCCAGGGCATAGCCAAGGTTCGGGTTGCCCAGCACATCGCCGCGGATCTGGGCGAACAGCTTGATCGGCACGATGTTCAACTGTGGCCCGGTCAGCGCAAAGGCGGTGGCCACCGCGCCGAAGGCATTGGCAAAGAGCAGCGCGAAGGTCCCCAGAAGCGACGGGAACAGGATCGGAAACGCCACCATCCGCCAGTATTGCGTGGCGGTGGCACCCAGCACCTCGGCCGCCTCGCGCCATTCGCGCTTCAGCCCGTCAAGGGCCGGGATGATGATCAGGATCATCAGCGGGATCTGGAAGAACAGGTAGGTGACGACCAGACCCCAGAAGGACAGAAGGTTAAAGCCAAGGGCGCGCAGGTTGATGCCGACGTCGCGCAGCTCCAGCGTGATCAGCCCGGCCGGTCCGATGGTCGCGATGAAGGCAAAGGCCAGCGGCACACCGGCAAAGTTCGAGGCGACGCCCGAAAAGGTCAAAAGCGGCCCGCGCACCCGTTTCGGCAAACCACCAAACACAACGGCGGCGGCCATGGCAAAGCCCACGGCGCAGCCAAGAAGGGCGGTGATCAGCGACAGCTTGATCGAGGTCCAATAGGCGTTGCGGATCGAATCGGTGTTCAGGTCGATCAGGTTCTGCAGCGTGAAGCTGCCATCGGCCGACTGGAAGGCGCCGATGACGATCTTCATCGTCGGCAGGACCAGGAACAGCACCGCGAAGGCGACGAAAGGCAGGATGCCCAGCCACTCGACGGGCAGGCGCCATTTCGGCCGGTGGCGCGGTGGGGCTTCTGGCATGGTCGGTCCCTTGTCGGTCTGGCTTCCGGTGCGTCTGGCGGCCCCGGTAAGTGGTGCCCGCCCCGGATGGACCGGGGCGGGGCAGGTCTCAGGTCAGATCACTCGACGTTGGCGCCGACGGTCGCGTCCCAGCCACCGGTGACGGCGGCCTTGTTCGCGTCCACTTCTTCCAGCGTCGGGAAATAGGCGGCTTCATAGGATTCGGCCGGGGGCAGCGCGTCCAGCAGCTCTTGCGGGACCTTGCCAGCGGCGACCATCGCGTTGAAGCGGGCCGGGTGGCAGTAGCCCTTCAGCCAGCCAAGCTGACCTTCGTCGCTGTAGAGGTATTCCATCCACAGCTTCGCGGCATTCGGCTGCGGCGCATAGGCGCTGATCGCCTGGACATAGACGCCAGCCAGCACGCCCGACTTCGGCACCACGACCTCGACCGGCGGGTTGCCGGCCAGGGTGTCGCGGGCTGCCAGCGCGTTATAGTCCCACATGATGACGATGGGCGTCGTGCCCTGCGCCAGCGTGCCGGCCTTGCCGATGACCGGGACGAAGTTGCCCGCCTCGTTCAGCTGCTTGAAGAACTCAAGCCCCGCCTTGCCGGCCTCTTCGCCGGGGGCAGCCCCGGACGCCATGCCAGCGGCCAGCACCGCCAGGATCGCCTGGTTCGAGGCGCGCGGATCGCCCGCCAGAGCAACCTGACCGGCATATTCCGGCTTCAGCAGGTCAGCCCAGTCCTGCGGCACGTTCTCGACCAGGTCCGTGTTCACCATGAAGGACATCACGCCGTAATAGTCGGCGTACCAGTGACCTTCGGCATCCTTGACCTCGGCCGGGATCTCGTCCCAGGTCGCGACCTTGTAGGGCTGGGTCAGCCCTTCGGCCTTGGCCTGAGGACCGAAGGCCAGACCCACGTCCAGCACGTCCGGCGCCTGCGGGCCCTTGTTGTCCTTGTTGGCCTTCACGGCCTCAAGCTCGTCGGCCGAGCCCGCGTCGGGGTTCAGCTCGTTCACGGTGATCTCGGGGTATTTGGCCTTGAAGCCGGCGATCACGTCGCCATAGCCGCACCAGTCGTGCGGCAGGGCGATGGTCGACAGCATCCCTTCGGCCTTGGCGGCGGCTTCCAGGTCCGCAAGCGACTGTGCGGAAGCCACGGTTGCCGACAGCATGGCCACAAGGCTTGCCGTTCCAAGGGCGGTTTTAAGCATCATAGGGTCGTCCTCCTGTGTTGACCGACATCCCGTAGCCCGCGTCTCCGACAGGTTTGTGACAGATCCTGTGGGGCGTGCCGGTATCTGGCCCAACCTTGTTACGCGCCTGACGAACAGGATTCCAGTGCGACGTTTCCTTTACACGCAGGGGGCGAGCCCTTCACCCGGCCGCAAAGCTTGGCTAGGGTCGGCGCCAAAGAACGGGGGGGCCATGGCCTGGGAATTCTGGATCGACCGTGGCGGCACCTTCACCGATGTGGTCGGCCGCGCGCCGGATGGACGGCTGGTGACGGCCAAGCTTCTGTCGGAAAACCCCGAGCGCTATCCCGACGCCGCTGTTCAGGGCATCCGCGATTGCCTGGGCCTGGCCCCCGGTCAGCCGATCCCTGATGGCGCCATCGCTGCGATCAAGATGGGCACCACGGTAGCCACCAATGCGCTGCTGGAACGGAAGGGCGAACGCGTCCTTCTTCTGATCACCGAGGGCTTCCGCGACCTGCTGCGCATCGGCACGCAGGCCCGGCCCGACCTTTTCGCGCTGAACATCCGCCGCCCCGATCTTCTGTACGAAACCGTGGCCGAAGTTCCCGGCCGTCTGGACGCCGAGGGGCAGGAGGTCCGCCCCCTGGACGAAGCCGCCACCCGCGCGGCGCTGGCCCAGGCCCACGCCGAAGGCATCCGTGCGGTGGCCGTCGCCCTGATGCACGGCCACGTCAACCCGGCGCATGAGGCGCGGGTCGGCCAGCTGGCGGCCAAGGCCGGGTTCACCCAGATCTCGCTGTCGCACCAGGTCAGCCGGCTGGCCAAGCTGGTTCCCCGGGGGGATACCACGGCGGTCGATGCCTACCTCTCGCCGATCCTGCGGCGCTATGTGGCCCAGGTCGAAGGCGCCCTGGACATGGGGCGGGCGACCGGGCGGCTGCTGTTCATGCAATCGAACGGCGGCTTGACCGAGGCGCACCGCTTCCAGGGCAAGGACGCCATCCTCTCCGGCCCAGCGGGCGGGATCGTCGGCATGGTCGCCACGGCCCAGGCGGCGGGCTTTGACCGGCTGATCGGCTTTGACATGGGCGGCACCTCGACCGATGTCAGCCACTATGCCGGCACCTATGAGCGCAGCTTCGAGACCGAGGTGGCGGGCGTCCGCATGCGCGCGCCGATGATGGACATCCACACCGTTGCCGCAGGGGGCGGGTCGATCTGCTCGTTCCGCGACGGCCGCTTCCAGGTCGGCCCGGACAGCGCCGGGGCCAATCCCGGCCCCGCCAGCTATCGCCGGGGCGGGCCGCTGACCATCACCGACTGCAACGTAATGCTGGGCCGCCTGTCGCCCGCCCATTTCCCGGCCGTGTTCGGGCCCGACGGCGACCAGCCGCTGGACGCCGAAATCGTCCGGCAGAAGTTCCGGGCCCTGGCCCAACAGGTCGCCGAAACAACTGGCCGACTCGACCCGCCCGAGGTGATCGCCGAAGGCTTCCTGCGCATCGCCATCGACAACATGGCCAACGCGGTGAAGAAGATCAGCGTCCAGCGCGGGCATGACGTGACCGGCTACACGCTGCAATGCTTTGGCGGGGCAGGCGGGCAACATGCCTGCGGGGTCGCCGATGCGCTGGGAATGCGGACCGTGTTCCTGAATCCCCAGGCCGGGGTCCTCTCGGCTTTCGGGATGGGCCTTGCCAACCTGCGCGCTTTGCGTGAGGTGCAGTTCGACGCGTCCCTTGCGCAACTGGACCAGGCCCGCGCCCGGATCGACGCCCTTGCCGCCGAGGCCGCGGCCGAACTTGCCGCCCAGGGTATCCCACAGCCGCAGGTGACCCGGACTGCCCATCTGCGCTATGACGGCTCGCACCAGTCGCTGCCCGTGCCCTTCGGCCCGGCCGAGGCTATGTTCCGCGACTTCGCCGCCGCGCATCAGGCCCGCTTCGGCTTTACTTCGCCCGAACGCGCGGTCCTGTTCGAGATGCTGGCGGTTGAGGCCGAGGGCGGCGGGGCGAACCTGCCCGACCTCTCCCCCGGCCCCGGCGCTGGCCAGCCCGTGGATCACCTGCGGCTGTGGATCGCCGGGGCCTGGTCCAACGTGCCGCTCTATCGGCGCGCTGACTGCGGGACCGCGACCCGCATCAGCGGCCCCGCCGTGGTCACCGAGGCCACCGCCACCACCATCGTCGAACCCGGCTGGCAAGCGCAGATGGACGCCCAGGCAAACCTGATCCTGCGCCGCGTGACGGCCATCGCCCGTCCCCCGGCAGCGGGGACCAAGGCCGATCCTGTGCTGCTGGAGGTGTTCAACAACCTTTTCATGTCGGTCGCCGACCAGATGGGCGCGACACTGGCGAACACCGCATGGTCGGTCAACATCAAGGAAAGGCTGGACTTTTCCTGCGCCATCTTTGACGCCGCCGGGGATCTGGTGGCCAATGCCCCGCATGTGCCGGTGCATCTTGGTTCCATGTCCCACGCGGTCAAGACGGTGATCTCCGCCGTCGGGGCCACGGCGCGCGAGGGCGACGCCTGGATGCTGAACTCGCCCTGGAACGGCGGAACGCACCTGCCGGACGTGACCGTGATCACCCCGGTTTTCGTTGCGGGCCGCCCGGCCTTCTGGCTGGGCTCGCGCGGGCATCACGCCGATATCGGCGGCCGCACCCCCGGCTCTGGCCCGCCCGACAGCCGCACGATCGAAGAGGAAGGGGTGGTCATCGACCTCTTCCCCTTGGTGGTCCAGAGCCGCCTGCGCGAGGGCGAGACGCGTGATCTGCTCGCTTCGGGGCTTTGGCCGTGCCGGTCGATCGATCAGAACATGGCCGACCTGAAGGCGCAGATCGCGGCGAATGAAACCGGGCGGCGCGAACTGCTGCGTGTGGTTGCCACCCATGGCGCAGATGTGGTCGCGGCCTATATGGGCCATGTCCAGAAGAACGCCGAGGAATGCGTCCGCGCCGTGATCGACCGACTAAGTGACGGATCGTTCACTTATCCAATGGATATCGGAACGACCATTCAGGTATCGATCCAGGTCGACCGTCAGGCCCGGTCGGCCACGATCGACTTTACCGGCACCAGCCCGCAGCACCTTGGCAACTACAACGCCCCGCAGGCGGTGACGCGGGCGGTGGTTCTGTATGTTTTCCGCACGCTGGTCGGCAAGCCGATCCCGCTGAACGAAGGCTGCCTCGCCCCCCTGCGGATCATCGTGCCTGAGGGGTCGCTTCTGAACCCGCGCGCCCCCGCTGCCGTGATCGCGGGGAATACCGAGGTCAGCCAGTCCGCCTGCAACGCGCTCTATGGTGCGCTGGGCGTGGTGGCGGCGGCGCAGGGGACGATGAACAACTTCATCTGGGGCAACCACCGCTTCCAGAACTATGAAACCATCGCGGGAGGCACCGGGGCGGGGCCGGGGTTTGCAGGCTGCGCGGCGGTGCAAAGCCACATGACCAACACCCGGATGACCGACCCCGAGGTGTTGGAAAAACGCTTCCCCGTCCGGCTGGAGGGGTTCGGGATCAGGGAAGGCTCCGGCGGGGTGGGGCAGTGGCGCGGCGGCGATGGGGCGGTGCGGCGGCTGCGGTTCCTGGCGCCGGTGACGGTCACCACCCTTTGCGGCAGCCGCAAGATCGCACCCTTCGGCGGGGCGGGTGGCGGGCCGGGCGCGGTGGGCGAGAACCTGGTCCACTGGCCCGACGGCCGGGTAGAGAGGTTGGAGGGCAACGACGAACGTGACCTGCCCGCCGGGGCGGAGTTTGAGATGCGAACTCCTGGCGGGGGCGGCTGGGGCGGATTGTGACGGGCACAAGACCCCGGTTGAAGCCGCGCGCCGCCCGTGCTGAGACTGCGCCGACCGATGTGGGGGGGGGCAGGATGCGGGTGTTCATCAACGGGTTCGGCCGGATCGGCCGCTCGGTCTTGCGGGCCTGGCTGCAGGCCCCGGGCAAGTGGCCGGGGCTGGAGATCGTCGGGATCAACGACATCGCCGCGCCCGAGATGTGCGCCTACCTGTTCGAGTATGACAGCGTCTTCGGACCCTGGCGCGGCGCGGTGGGGCTGGAGGGGGGCGCGCTGGTTGTGGACGGCCGTCGGGTGCCGCTGCACCGCACGCCGGACCTGTCGGTGCTGGACCTCGCCGGGGTGGACCTGGTGATGGAATGCACCGGCCGGGCCGACGGCCGCGAGGTGGCCGCGCGGGGGATGCGGGCGGGGGCGGGGCGGGTCCTGGTCTCGGGGCCGTCAGCGGCGGCGGAGGTGACGCTGGTCCTGGGGGCCAACGAGGACCGGCTGGGGAACCAGCGGATCGTCTCGAACGCCTCTTGCACCACGAATGCCCTGGCCCCGCTGGCGCGGCTGATCCATCAGAACTGGGGGATCGTGACTGGCTCGATGACGACGGTCCACTGCTACACAGGCAGCCAGCCCACGGTGGATGCCCCGGCAGCCGACTATCCCCGCAGCCGGGCGGCGGCCTTGTCGATGGTGCCGACCACGACCTCGGCCGCGCGGCTGCTGGACGGGGTGCTGCCGGACCTTGCCGGGCGGATCGTGGCGCAGGCGGTGCGGGTTCCGGTGGCCAGCGTGTCCTGCGTGGACTTCCACCTGATCACCGAAAAGCGCCCCTCGGTCGAAGAGGTCAACGCGGCCTTCCGCGCGGCCGGGGGGGTGATCGGCGCCACCGACCGGCCGCTGGTTTCGACTGACCTGCGGGCCCGGCCCGAGAGCGTGGTCATGGCCTGCCCGGAGACGAAGATCTCGGCCGGGGGGATGCTGCGGGTGTTCGGCTGGTACGACAACGAATGGGGATTCTCGAACCGGATGCTGGATGTTGCCCTGCGGATGGGCTGACCCTGTCCACGGTGGACAAATCCGGGTTGTCACGCAAAAACAATGACTTGAGCGTGGGCGTTCAGCATTTGTTAAGACCTGTTGGGGCCTTGATCCAGCCCCGTCCGGGGTCGTCGGGACTGCCCGGCAGGGCCCTGCAATGCACCGCATCCGAGGAGTACCTGCGCGGGCTGAGCCCCCCTGACCCAGCCTCAGGTCCGGTTCGCCAGGACTGCGTCCTGGACCCCGCAACACACAGCGTCCGGGCCACGCCGACGCTGACCACGCGCCCTGGTCCAGCTTGCAGCCCGGTTCGCCAGGACTGTGCCGCAGGCCCGCAACGGACTCCTCGAGGTCATGCCGGCGTTGGTCGAGCGCCTTGCTCCAGCCCCCGTCCGGGATCGTCGGGACTGCCCGGCGGGCCCTGCAATGCACCGCATCCCTGCGCGGGCTGAGCCCCTTGGTCCAGCCTTACGTGCGGGTGCGCCGGGGCCGTGTCCCACTCCATGATTCCGCAGCGTCCGGGCGGAGCCGACGCTTACCAAGCGCCTTTCTCCATCCTCCGTCCGGGATCGTCTGGAATGCCCGACAGGCCCTGCAATGCACCGAATCCGGGGTGTGCCGGCGCGAGCTGAAAGCCGACGCGGACCACGCGCCCTGGTCCAGTTCCGAGTTCGGGGTAGCCAATACTGTGCCGCAGGCCCCGCAACGCACCGCGTCAGGGTCGTAGCGGCGCAGGCCGTGCGCTTCACTCCAGCCCTTCGTCCGGGATCGCCAGGACGATGCCGCAGGCCTTGCAATGCACGGCGTCCGGGTCGTGGCGGCGCAGGCCGCAGGCCGGGCAGGGAAATTCCACCTTGCGGGGCCGGAAGATCACCTGGACCAGCCGCAGGAACAGGCCGATCCCGAAGATCATGATGACCACGGACAGAAGCTTTCCGAAATTCCCGACCAGGGTGATGTCGCCGAACCCCGTGGTCGAGAGCGTCGTCACGGTGAAATACAGCGCATCGACATAGTTGCCGATCTTTTCGTTCACGCCGGATTGCGTCTGATAGACCAGCGCGGTCATGGCGAAGATGAAGATCAACAGGTTCAGCCCGGCCCGCAGCGCAGTCTCGTTGCGGCGAAACCCGGGGATATCGTCGCGCAGTTGCGTCAGCGTCTGCGGCGAGTGGAACACGCGATACAGCCGCAGCACCCGCAGGAAGGCCAGCCCCTCGCCCCAGATCGGGACCAGAAGCGAGAAGATGACCAGAAGGTCGGCCACGCCCCAGAAGCTGAAAATCTCGCGCATCGGGCGGCGGGAGATCCACAGCCGGGCCATGAGGTCGGCGAGGAAAACCGCCCCGATGGCAATGTCGATTGTCGTGGTGTGCAGCCCGCGCGGCAGGAACGAGGTCGCGACCAGCCAGGAAACGGTCGCCAGGTCGAAGGCGAGGAGCGCATAGCGAAACCGGTCCCCGGTGGGACCATCGCTTTCATAAAGGACGCGCAGGCGGCGGCGAAGGGGGGAGGCAGTGTCAGTCATGGGGCCTCGGCTTTTTCGGGGTGACTGTCCGCTGCGGGGCGCAGCAGGTCAAGGCGCGGGTGGGTGCGAGGCGGGAAAGGATGGCTTGTGTCCGGGGAGGAGTAAGGCCGCACCGACCACGCGAACGGGATGCCAGGCCCTGCGGCGGAGGGGGCTGGGCGGGGATTTTGGCGGGCGCACCGGAAGCTTGGGGGGCGTGAGAGCCACCTGCCGGGGTGAAACCCGTCCATACTGCGCGGACGTGCGACGCCTAGGCGCGGGCATGGGCCTGTGCGGGCTGAAGCTCGGCCTACGAGGCGCGGAGCAGGAGAAGGACGCCAACCAGCAGGATGCCGATGCCGGCCAACTGCCGGGGGCTGGCGCGTTGGCCAAAGGCAAGGCGCGCGAGGATCAGGGCGAACACCACCTCGACCAGGGCCAGGGTGCGGACATTGGCCGCGGTGGTCAGCGCAAAGCCGGTGAACCACAAGGCCGAGGCCAAGGCGCCAAGAAAGCCCGCGCCGAGTGAAGGGGCAAAGGCGCGGAAGCTGCCGGTCAGGGCGGCGCGGTCGCGCAGCGCCAGCCAAAGGCCAAGGACCAGGGTTTGCAGCGCCAGCGAGACGGCCAGGATCGTGAGGGCGCGCAGCAGGAAATCCCCCTGCGGCAGGCTGGTGATCGCGCCGCGAAAGCCGATGGCCGACAGCCCGAAGGCCAGGCCCGCCGTCAGGCCAAGCGCCGCGGGGCCAAGGTCGGAAAGCATGGCGCGGCCTTGGCCCGGTTTCAGCGTCATCACCAGGACTCCGGCCACCGCGACGGCGATGGCGGCGAGCATGGGCATGGTCAGCGCCTCGCCCAGGACGGCCCAGCCGACCAGCGCGACGAGGACGGGTTCCACCTTCAGCCAGGCGGTGACGATGCCGAAGCCCTGGGTCCGCATGGCCTGCAGCATCAGCGCGGTGGCGGCGATCTGGGCAAGGGCGCCAAGCGCGGTGAAGCCAAGGGCGCGGGGGGTCAGGGGGAGCGGGGCGCTGCCCTGGACCCAGAGCGCCAGCGCAAGGAAGGCGCAGGCGAAGGGCAGGCCGAACAGGAAGCGGACATTGGTCGCGCCAAGGGTGCCAAGACGCGTCGTCAACCCGCGCTGGGCGGCGTTGCGCCCGGTCTGGGCCAGGGCGGCGGCAAGGGTGACGAATATCCAGAGCTGGGTCATGCGCGTGGCGGCGGCCAAGGGAAGGGCGTAAGGTGGGCAATATTGCCCACCCTACGCCGGGACAGGGGCGGTGCGGTCCGGTCCGGGGGGAACGGGCGGGATCAGGCCCCGCGCACCGTGTCGATCATCAGCTGGACGTTGTCGGGATGCGCGTCGGGCGTGATGCCGTGGCCAAGGTTGAAGATGTGCGGCCCCTTGGAGAAGGCTTTCACCACATGCCGGGTCGCTGCGATCAGCGCCTGGCCGCCGGTCACCATATGCTCGGGCGCAAGGTTGCCCTGGACGCAACCGTCGATCTGGACATTGGCGGCGGCCCATTCGGGGCTGACCGAGTTGTCGATGGCGACGCAGTCCGCCCCGGTGCGGTGGGCAAAGCCGATGTAGCCCTGGCCGGCCTCACGCGGGAAGGCGATGATCGGGGTGCCGGGGTGGCGGGCTTTCAGCGCGGCGATGATCTTCTGGGTGGGCGCTTCGGCGAAGTCCTTGAAATCCTGGCCTTTCAGCGATCCGGCCCAGCTGTCGAAGAGTTTGACCACCTCGGCCCCGGCCTCGATCTGGGCCGAAAGGTATTCGACAGTCGCCTCGGTGATCCGGTCGATCAGGGCCTGGAAGGTCGGACGGTCCTGGGCTTTCAGCGCGTGGGCGGCGGCCTGGTCCTTCGATCCTTTGCCGGCGATCATGTAGGTGGCGACAGTCCAGGGGGCACCTGCGAAACCGATCAGCGTGGTTTCCTTCGGCAGTTCGCGCGACAGGATGCGGACCGTCTCATAGACCGGCGAGAGGGTCTCATGGATCGCCTCGGTCGGTTTCAGGTTGGCGACCTGGCCGGGGGTGTCGGTCGTCTCCATCCGGGGCCCTTCGCCGGTTTCGAACCAGAGTTTCGGGCCAAGTGCCTGGGGGAGAAGGAGGATGTCGGCGAACAGGATCGCCGCGTCAAAGCCGTAGCGGCGGATCGGTTGCAGGGTGACTTCGGCCGCAAGCTCGGGGTTGTAGCAGAGCGAGAGGAAGTCGCCGGCCTTGGCCCGGGTCTCGCGGTATTCCGGCAGATAGCGGCCGGCCTGGCGCATCATCCAGATCGGGGGGGTGGGCAGCACCTCGCCCTTGAGCGCGCGCAGGATCGT
Organism: Tabrizicola aquatica; assembly: GCF_002900975.1. Taxonomy (GTDB): domain Bacteria; phylum Pseudomonadota; class Alphaproteobacteria; order Rhodobacterales; family Rhodobacteraceae; genus Tabrizicola; species Tabrizicola aquatica. The sequence goes on from NZ_PJON01000003.1 coordinate 19,967, forward strand.
CTTGGTCATCTTTGCCTCATCTTTTCGGGAACCATGGGTCGGCTGTGGGGCGGGTGTTGTCAAGAGTTGTCAGGCGCGCCTGACACAGGTAAGCCTTGCCGCATGAGCGATGAAATGCCCACCCCCGCCCGCCCCCTGAAGATCGGCACCCGTGGTTCGCCCCTGGCCCTGTGGCAGGCGCATGAGACCCGTCGCTGTCTGATGGCGGCCTTTGGCCTGCCGGAAGCGGCGTTCGAGATCGTGGTGATCAAGGTCACCGGCGACCAGATCCAGGACAAGGCGCTGCGCGAGATCGGCGGTAAGGGGCTTTTCACCCGCGAGATCGAAGAGGCGCTGCTGGACGGCGGGATCGACATCGCGGTCCATTCGATGAAGGACATGCCGACCTTGCAGCCCGAGGGGCTGGTGCTGGACTGCTATCTGCAGCGGGCCGATGTGCGGGATGCGTTCGTCTCGCCGCATTACGGGTCGATTGCAGAACTGCCGCAGGGGGCGACGGTGGGTTCGTCCAGCTTGCGGCGGCGGGCGCAACTGGCGTTGCGGCGGCCGGACCTGAACCTTGTGGAGTTCCGGGGGAACGTGCAGACCCGGATGCGCAAGCTGGAAGAACGGGTGGCAGATGCCACGTTCCTGGCGATGGCGGGGCTGACGCGGCTGGGCATGCTGGAGGTCGCGCGCACGGCGATTGCACCGGAAGAGATGCTGCCAGCGGTGGCGCAGGGCGCGATCGGGATCGAGCGGCGGTCGGCGGACGCCCGCGTCGCGGCGCTGCTGGCGGCGATCCACCATGGCGAGACGGGCCTGCGGCTGGCGGCGGAACGGTCGTTCCTGGCGACGCTGGACGGGTCTTGCGAGACGCCGATTGCCGGCCTTGCGGTGATCGAGGGCGATCAGTTGTGGCTGCGGGGCGAAATCCTGCGGCCGGATGGCACGGCCTCGATCAGCGGCGAGCGGCGCGGGCCGGTTGCGGCGGGTGCGGCGATTGGCCGGGCGCTGGGCGACGAATTGCTGGGCCGCGCGGGGCCTGGGTTCTTCGGCTGAGGCTTACAAAACCGACGTGAAACGGTTACATGGCCCGCACCTGCTGCGGAGCCGTCGCGCGTGCCTGAGTCCGACCTGCAATCCCACCTTGCGGCCGCGCTGGCCGAGCCGTTCCGCCGCGTGCGTCCGGTGGTCCTGCCGGACGGCCGCCGCTTCTGGCTGAAACGGGTCGAGCGGCTGTCAGGCCGCTTGCGCTGGCAGAAGGGCGATCCGGCGCGGGCCTTTGCCACCGAAAGGGCCGGGCTGCACGCGATGGCCGAGGCAGGGGTGCCGGTGGCCGGCATCGTGGCGGAAGGGCCGGACTGGCTGCTTATGCCCGACGCAGGCCCGGTGCTGCCCGAGGTCGTGGCGAATCCTGCCCGCAGCCAGGATGAGAAGCTGCGCGCCTTTGGCGAGGCCGGCCGTGCGCTGGGACTGGTGCATTGGGCCGGGATGGCGCATGGCCGCCCCGCCGTGCGCGATATCTGCTGGGATGGTGTGCAGGCGCGGTTCATCGACCTGGAACGCTTTCGGGCCGCGCGGCGCGGCGGGTTGGCGCAGGCGGCCGATGTGGTGATGTTTGCCCAGACCGCCTTTACCCAGTGGCCAGACGATCCGCGTTGGCTGGAGGCGGCGCTGGCGGCATATGCCGTGAACGCCCCGCCCGATGCGATGCCACGGGTTACGCGACTGGCGCGCTGGCTGCGGCCGCTGGGCTGGTTGGCGCGGGGCCTTGGCCGGGTGAAGCCCGACAGCCGCGAGATCCGGGCGGCCGCGCTGACGCTTGAGCGGCTTCGGCGCGGTTAGGGCGATTTCCGAACGGAAATCGGGACGGAAATCGAAGTCGATTTCCGCTTCCCGGTCAGTCCTGTGCGCGCAGGGTGCTGGCCGGACGGGCGGCAAGCGGGCGCAGCGCGAAGAAGAGGCCGGCGAGCAGGGTGGCCAGCACCCCGCCCGCGACGATGCCCAGGGCCGAGACGGGTTCGAACCGATAGGTCGTTTCCATCACGAAGGTCATCACCGCCCAGCCGGCGATGCCCCCTGCCACCACCGCGACAATCCCCGCTGCTGCGCCCATGAGGGCGGAGCGCAGCGCGAAGCTGGACAGGATCTTGCCGCGCGTCGCGCCCAGCGTCTTGAGGATTGCGGATTCGTAGATGCGCGCGCGTTCGCCGGCCGCTGCCGCGCCGATCAGGACGACGAAGCCGGTGATCAGCGTGCCTGCGGCGGCCCAGGCGGTGGCTGTGGCGATCGCCGATAGCGCCTCGGCCACGCGGTCCACGGCCTCGCGGATGCCGATGGCGGTGATGTTGGGCCAGGTCTTGGTCACGTCGCGCAGGATCTGGGCCTCGGCCTCGGGCGGGGCGTAGACGGTGGCGATATGGGTGTGCGGTGCCCCGGCCAGGGCGGCGGGGTTCAGCGTCATCACGAAGCCCATCCCGGCGTTGGAGAAGTCAACCTCGCGGAACGAGGTGATGGTCGCGGTCAGGTCGCGGCCCAGGATGTTGACGGTCATCGTGTCGCCGAGGTTGAGGCCGAGTTCCTCGGCCTCTTCGGTGGCGAAGCTGATCTGCGGGTCGCCTTGGTAATCCTCGGGCCAGAATTCGCCTGCCGTGATGCGGGTCTTTTCGCCGGGGGTGGCGGCATAGGTGATGCCGCGGTCGCCGCGCACGACCCAGTGGTCGCCGGCAACCTCGCGCGCGGGGCGGCCGTTGATCTGGGTGATGACGCCGCGCAGCATCGGGGCGGTCTCGATTTCCGTCACGGCGGGGTTGGCGTCGACCATGGCGAGGAAGGGGTCGATCTGGTCGGGCTGGATGTCGATGAAGAAGAAGGCCGGTGCGCGGGTCGGAAGGTCGGTGGCGATGGCCTGGCGCAGGTTCCAGTCGATCTGACCCACGGCGGCCAGGACCGAGAGGCCGAGGCCCAGCGACAGGATGACCGAGGTGGCGTCGGACCGTGGCGCGCCGATGGAGGCGAGTGCTGCGCGGGTGGCTGGGCGGCCGTGGGTCAGCCGGGTGCGGGCCAGCCGGCGGGCCAGGCTGCGCAGGCCCAAGGCGGCAAGCGTCAGGATCAAGAGCGACCCGACGATGCCCCCCGCCGCACCAAGGGCCAGTTCGGGGATGCCGGACAGCCAGGTGGCGCTGCCGATCAGGGCGACGGACAGGAGCGCGAGGGCGGTGAGGTAGCGTTTGCGCGGCCAGGTGCGGGTGCCGCTGCCGCCACGGTACAGGGCTGCGGGGCGGATACGCTCGGTCCGGGCAAGGGGGAGGAGGGTGAAGATGAGGGCCGAGAGGGTGCCGTAGAAGGCGGCCTCGGCCAGCGCGCCGGGGTAGAGGCGGATCTCGGCCGGGAAGGGGAGGGAGGCTTCGATCAGGGGGGCGGCAAGGATCGGGGCGATGGCGCCAAGGGCAAGGCCGATGGCGATGCCGATGGCGGAAAGGATCGCGGTCTGCCAGAGGTAGCTGCGGAAGATGAGGCCGCCTTCGGCACCGAGGGTCTTGAGGGTGGCGATGGTCTCGGTCTTGCCGTCAAGGTAGCTGCGGATCGCGGCCGAGATGCCGACGCCGCCTACCGCAAGGCCCGCGAGGCCGACGAGGACGAGGAAGCTGCCGATGCGGTCGATGAACGCCTCGATCCCGGGGGCGGCGTTGCGGCTGTCGGTCCAGCGCATGCCCTTGTCGCGGAAGGTGGATTCGGCTTCATCCTCAAGTGTCTGCAGGTCCGCGCCGGGTGGCAGGACCAGGCGGTAGCGGGTCTCGTACATCGAGCCGGACGCAAGGAGGCTGGAGTTGGCCAGCGCGTCGGAGTGGACGACGGTGCGCGGGCCGAGGGTGAAGCCGGTGGAGGCGGAGTCAGGCTCGCGGGTCAGGGCGGCGGTCAGGCGGAACTCTTGCGTGCCAAGGCGGAATGTGTCGCCGATGGAGAGGGCGAGGCGGTCGATCAGGACCGGGTCCATGATCGCGCCGGGGAGGCCATCGGCAACGGCCAAAGCCTCGACCACGGGGATCGGCGGGTCAAGCTGGGCGGAACCGGTCAGGGGCCAGGCGTTGTCGACGGCCTTGATCTGGGTGAGGGCCTGGTCGTCCTGGACCAGCGCCATGGATCGGAAATCGTAGACTTCCGAGACCTGGGTGGCGATCCGGTCCATATAGGCGCGTTCGTCGGCGTCGGCGGGGCGGTAGGTGAAGCGCATCTCGGCGTCGCCGCCCAGGATCACCGCGCCCTGGTCGGTCAGGCCCTGCTGGATGCCGGTACGAAGGGTGCCGACGGCGGCGATGGCGGCAACGCCAAGCGCAAGGCAGGCGAGAAACACGCGAAAGCCGCGCAGGCCGCCGCGGAGTTCCCGGCGGGCGATGGTGAAGGCGAGGCTCATTCGGCGGCCTTGGTCATCGAGGCGGGCGCGTGGGCTTCGGGGGCCAGAAGGCCGTCGGCCAGCCGGATGACCCGGTCGCAGCGGGCGGCAAGTTCGGGGGCGTGGGTCACCAGGACCAGCGTCGCGCCGTGGCGGTCGCGCAGGCCGAAGAGGAGGTCCATGATCGCCTGGCCGTTGACGCCATCAAGGTTGCCGGTGGGTTCATCCGCCAGCAGGATCGCCGGGCGCGGCACGGCGGCGCGGGCCAAGGCAACGCGCTGCTGTTCGCCGCCGGACATCTGGCTGGGGTAGTGGTGCATCCGTTTTCCCAATCCCACGGAGTCCAGTTCCGCCTGCGCGCGGTCGAAGGCGTCCTTCACGCCGGCCAGTTCCAGCGGCAACGCCACGTTCTCCAGCGCGGTCATTGTGGGAATGAGGTGGAAGGATTGGAACACAACCCCCATATTCCCCCGACGGAAGCGGGCGAGCGCGTCTTCGTTCATCGCGGTCAGGTCTTGCCCCAGGGCAAGCACCTTGCCGCCGGTGGCACGCTCCAACCCGCCCATGAGCATGAGGAGCGATGACTTGCCCGACCCCGATGGCCCGATCAGCCCGACCGTTTCGCCCTTGTGGACCGAAAGGGTGATGCCCTTCAGGATCTCGACCGGGCCGGCATTGCCCGCAAGGGTCAGCCGCGCATCGGTGAGGGCGAGAACGGGATCGGTCATGCAAAGGGTCCTTCGGGTGGGGCTTTCACGGGGATATGGCGCAGTGCGGCGAATGCGCAATGCTGCATTTGCAGTCTTGGCACTGTCAAGTTCTGCGCTGGCCGAGCCGGTCACGATCGTGGCACTGGGGGACAGCCTGACGGCCGGCTATGGGCTGGCGGACCAGAGCCAGGGTTTTGTCCCGGTGCTGGAGGGCTGGCTGAAGGCCAAGGGCCATGAGGTGGCGGTGCAAAATGCGGGGGTTTCGGGCGACACGACGGCGGGGGGGCTTGCCCGGGTTGGCTGGGCGCTGGGGCCAGAGGCGGACGGGCTGATCGTGACGCTGGGCGGCAACGACCTTTTGCGCGGGATCGACCCGGCCTCGTCCAAGGCAAATCTGGACGGCATCCTGAAAGAGGCCGCAGCGCGCAAGCTGCCGGTCCTGCTGGTGGCGATGAAGGCGCCGGGGAACTTCGGGCCAGAGTACAAGGCCACTTTCGATGCGATGTATGGTGAGCTTTCGGCGCAATACGGCACGTTGCTGGCCGAGGATTTCTTTGCCGGGCTGCGGGCGGCGGGGGCGGACCCGGCCGATCCGGCCTCTCTGGCTGCGTTCATGCAGCCGGATGGCTTGCACCCGAACCCGGAGGGGGTGAAGCTGATCGTGGAGGGGCTGGGGCCGCAGGTTGAGGCATTGCTGGCGGTGGTTCAGGCGGGGAGCGGGCAAAATCCTTAAGAAAGGATTTTGGCAAATTTCTTGAGAAAGAAATTTGGGTCCCCGAACTTGCGTCCCGCAAGCTTGGGTCTGGTGGGGAGGTGGCGGTGGAGCATGAGGTTCTGTGGCGGGTCGGGGTCTTTCTGGGCGTCCTTGGGGCGCTGGCGGGGTTGGAGCGGCTGGCCCCGCGTCGCCCAATGGTGCAGCCGAAGCCGAGGCGCTGGACGGCGAATCTGGGGCTGGTGCTGATCGACGTGGCGGTGGTCCGGGCGCTGGCCTTTGCCCTGCCGATCCTGGCGGTGGCGGCGGCGGTGGATGCCGGACAACTGGGCTGGGGCCTCTTCAACGCGCTGGACTGGCCCGCCTGGATCGAGGTGCTGCTGGCCGTCCTGATCCTGGACCTGGCCGTCTGGGCGCAGCATCTGGTGACGCACAAGGTGCCGCTGTTCTGGCGGTTTCACCGGGTTCACCATGCCGATCGCGATTTCGACGTGACGACCGCACTGCGGTTTCATCCGGTCGAGATTGCCGGGTCGGCCGGGTTGAAGGTGGGGCTGGTCTATCTGCTTGGCCCCTCGGCCCTGGCGGTGCTGCTGTTCGAGATCCTGTTGAACGCCACGGCGATGTTCAACCATGCCAACCTGCGCCTGCCGGGGTGGCTGGACCGGGTGGTGCGGCTGCTCCTGGTAACGCCGGACATGCACCGGGTGCATCACTCGGTCCACCGGGCCGAGCATGACAGCAATTACGGCTTTGCCCTGTCGCTTTGGGACCGGATTTTCGGCACCTATGTGCCAGAACCGAAGGCAGGGCAGGACGGGATGACAGTGGGGCTGGAATGGCAGGACGACCGGACGATGCGGCTGGGGTGGATGCTGGGGCTGCCCTTCTTCCGGCGCTAGAGGCGCGGCTGGCGGCGGAAAGGTTGTCGGTCCTGGGCGGCTTTGCCGTGACCGAGGGGGAAGAGGGGTTTCCGCCGGGGACGCGGACGCTGCTTCTTTTGGGGCCGGCCGAGCCGGGGTTCTGGGCGCATCTGACGGCCCAGCCGGAATGGGGTGACCCGGACCCGGTGGACCGCTGGTCGCGTCGGGTGATCGGACGGCTGGCCTGTGACCTGGGGGCCAAGGCGCTGTTTCCCTTTGGCGGGCCGCCCTATCACCCGTTCTACGCTTGGGCGCTGCGGACGGGGCGGGTCTGGGACAGCCCGGTGCGGCTTCTGGTTCACGCGGACCAGGGGCTGATGGTCAGCTTTCGCGGCGCGCTGGCGCTGAAGGAGGCGGTTCCGGTGCCGCCCCCGCTGGCAAAGCCCTGCGACGGCTGCCCGGCCCCCTGCCTGACAGCCTGCCCGGCCGGCGCGCTGACCGGGGCGGGCTATGACCTGCCCGCCTGCCACGGGTTTCTGGACCAGCCCGAGGGGGCCGACTGCATGACAGGCGGTTGTCTTGTGCGCCGCGCTTGCCCGCTGTCGCAAAGCTATGCAAGACTACCCGAACAGTCGGCCTATCACATGAGGCAGTTCCACAGATGAAGCGGTTGATCCTGACGCGGCATGCGAAATCCTCGTGGGATGATCCGCTGACCCCCGACCATGACCGCCCCTTGAACGAGCGGGGCAAGGCGGCGGCGGCGGATCTGGGGCAATGGCTGGCCAGCCGCGACTATGTGCCGGGCGAGGTCCTGTGTTCGGACGCGGTGCGGACGCGCAAGACATTCTCGGGGATCGCGCCGGCGCTGCCGGGGGCCCCTGTGCTGGAGCTGAAGCCGGCGCTGTATCATGCCGGGCCGGATGTGATGATGGCGGTGCTGAAACACGCGAAGGCGGATGTGGTGATGATGATCGGGCACAACCCCGGCATCGCGGAATTCGCGGCAAGGCTGGTCGCGCATCCGCCCTCGAACGCCGAGTTCGCGCGTTATCCGACCGGGGCGACCCTGGTCGTCGACTTCGACGCGCCGGACTGGGGCGCGGTGGCCTTTGGGCAGGGCGTGGTCGTCGATTTCATCGTCCCGCGCGAGATCCTGGTCTAGGGCCCTGGCATCTGGACCCGGGGTCCGGCTTGCGTCATATCGCTGACGCCGTCCAACCCAAGCGGAGTGCCCGTGGACTTTCAGCGCCGCAACCTGTCCGTCCAGCGCCTGTCTGTGGCCGGGGGCCTGTCGGTCCTGAGCGCATTGCGGTCCGTGGACGGGCTGCGGCTGTTCCTGGACCTGCGCGACAGCGCGGGCCAAGCGGAGTTGGAGCAGCATTTCGCGGAAGTCACCAAGCTGGGCGAATCGGCGATTGCGCGGCCCTGGCCTGGGGCGGATGCTGGGCTGGGCCTGGTGGAGACGCCGGCCGAGCCGGGCCTTTTCGCCGGCCTGCGCACCGCCCTGTCGCTGTGGAACGGCGAGAGCGTCGAGACCGTGCGAAGCTGGCTTCTGTGGCTGAACGGGCAGCACGGATTGCAGGCCGCGCTGATCCTGGACCGCTCGCCCCCCGACGAGGCGGTGGCGGCGGCTGATCAGCTTGAGGCGGCCTTGCGCGACACGCCGGATCTGGCGGGCCTGCGACTGGTGCTGGTCAGCGCCGATGTGGCCCTGGGCGATCCCAAGCTTGGCCACGAGGCGCATCCGATGAACTTGCCCGATGCGCCGGGCAAGGACCGGATGGAAGCGCCCCTGCCCGATCCCTGGCGCGCGCCGATCCAGTTCCACGCCTGGTACGAGCTGGCCCGGTGGCAGTTCCTGACCGGGGCGCGGTCGGTGCTGGCGCTGGACCCGATCGACCTGCTGCCTGCGCCCGAGGCCGGTGTGCCGACCGTGTTCGAGGCCGCCGAGACCCTGAGGGGCGCCTATCTGCCGCTGAGCGGGCAGCGCGCCTATCCCTGGACGCTGCGGCCCGACGCGCCGGCCGAGTTCGGCGACCATATCTGCACCCGGTTCGATGCCGGGCCGGATCTTGCGCGCTGGTGCGTCGCACCGGCCAAGGGCGGGGCGGGCGGGCTGTGGCGCTGGCGCCGGATCACCGGGATGCGCGCCGCCCCGGTGCCACGCGACTTTTACCGCTGTGTCGCGCTGCGGACCGCAAGTCAGGCGGACCAGCCGCAAGCGGTGTCGCGGCTGGTGCCGAAATCCAGCCTGGTGGAAAATCCGGTGCTGGCGGCGATCTCGACCCAGCTTGGCGCGGCACCGCGCCGGATACCGCAAGCGGCCTTGCGCCCGATCGACGGTCCGGGACAGGACGTCACCATCGTCAGCACGATGAAGAACGAGGGGCCGTTCATCCTGGAATGGCTGGCTTATCACCGCATCGTCGGGATCGAGAAGTTCCTGATCTATACCAATGACTGCACCGACGGGACCGATCACTTTCTGAAGCTGCTGGCCCGGAAGGGCCTGATCGAACACCGCGAGAATCCCTATCGCGAATCAGGGCTGAAACCGCAGCACGCAGCACTGGCCGCTGCCGACCGCGAGGCGCTGGTGACCGGGGCGTCCTGGGTCATCTGCATGGACGTGGACGAATACATCAACGTCAAGACCGGCGACGGCACGCTTGCCGCGCTGTTTGCGGCGGTACCGGACGCGAACCTGATCAGCATGACCTGGCGGCTGTTCGGCAACGGCGATGTGCAGGGTTTTGATCCCGCGCCGATCATCGGCCAATTCGACCGGTGCGCCCCGGAAATGGCGCGCAAGCCGCATCAGGCCTGGGGCTTCAAGACCATGTTCCGCAACCTGGGCCTGTTCCGCAAGCTTGGGGTCCATCGGCCCAAGGGCCTGGTCGCGGCGCTGAGCGACCGGATCAACTGGGTCAACGGATCGGGCCGGGCGATGCCCGAGTCGGTGTATCGCACCGCCTGGCGGTCCTCGCTTTCGACGGTGGGCTATGACCTGGTGCAGTTGAACCACTATGCCGTGCGCTCGGCCGAAAGCTTTCTGGTCAAGCGCGACCGGGGGCGGGTGAACCATGTCGACCGCGACCAGGGCCTGGCCTACTGGTTCAGGATGAACAACAATTCCGAGGTGGAGCGCGGCATCATGCGGATGATCCCGGCGCTGGAACAGGAAATGGCGCGGCTGCTGGCCGACCCCGAGATCCGCGCCGCGCATGAAGGCTGCATCGCCGCCCATCGGGCGCATATCGCGCGACTGATCGAGACCGAGCAATACAGCCGCTTCTATGCGGAAATCACCGGCGAGCGGATGCAGCGGCTAAGCCGGATGCACCGGCATTTCGGCACGAACGTGTTTCTTGCCGGGCCGGAAGTCATCCCGGATGACATCGTGTTCAAGGACCATCCGGCCGACTTCTTCTTCAACGTCCCGCCTGTTGCCGAGGCGGAACACGACTGACGGCCCGGTCTAGTCCTCGACCTCGGGCCCGGTCCCGTCCCAGGCGTTGGCCATGATCCAGTCGCGGCGCATGACGAACTCCGGTTCGGCGGCGATGCTGTCGATCTTCGCGCGGTGCCAGGCGCAGGCGTCGGCCTGCAGGGCCATGAGCTTGGCGTCGGATTGATATGTCTGGTCGTAATAGGCGCGGGCCGCAGCCTCCAGCGCCGGGTTGTAGGTCGAGCTGGTCGCGTCGTTGCGGTTACGCTCGCGCCAATAGCGCAGCGAAACCGACTTGTTCGCCACGACGACATCGCCGCGCAGGGTCTTCATGAAGAAGCTTTCCAGCGATCTGAGGGCATAGTGGTCAAGCGAGACAAGGTCATAGCTGCCACGCACGTCCATGCCGTTCTGGCTGGCGTCCTGGTGAAACCAGTCGGTCGGCCGGCCCGAGCCATCCAGCCAGCGCGGTGCGCTGTCGGCCTGGAAATCGGGCCGGTGGTTGCGCAGCTTGGCCAAGAGAGGGGACAGCCGGGTGATCGTCTTGACCCCACGGCGCGCGCGTCGTTTGCCGGGCGCCTCGATCTGGTGGGCGGGAAACTGCGGGCGGATCCAGCCGGGCGTGAAGTGGGCCCGCCCGTTCGCGCCGTGGTTCAACTCGCTGATCGACAGCGCGTCGAACGGTCCGGTGGCCTGGAAAAGATCGGTCAGCTGACCCGCGCCGCACCGGATGTTCAGGAATTCGTCGACATCCATCGAGATGACGAAATCGGATCGCCGAAAGACCGGCAGCATCTGGGTATAGGCCAGGGCAAGCGGCTGGAACGCGGGCGAGCCGGCCACGAGCGCGGGGTTCGGCAGGTGCTGCACCTCGCCCCGGGCGGCGAGGTGGTCGAGGATCCGGTCGGTGCCGTCGCTGCAATCATTGGTGAAGACGACGAAATCGGTGACCCCCACTGCCCGGTGCCAGGCCAGCCATTCCAGGATGAAGGGGCCTTCGTCCTTCATGCAGGTGGTGATCAGAACGCGCGGGTTCTGTGGCGGCCAGGGGCGGGCGGATTGCGCGGGCATCGGGGTGCCATCGGGTTGGGCGGGCGCCGCGTCCTGGCGCAGGAAGCGTTGGACCGGGCTGCCGGGCGCTGTGTCGCGGGCGGGGTGCAGGCCCTTGGACTTCAGGACCGCGGCGATCCGCTTCTGCCCTTCGGGACCGTAGACGACCGGGTGTTGGGTCAGGATGAGATGGCGCAGGCTGGACAGGTCGACCGCGTCGAACAGCCCAAGTTCGCTGCCAGCGATGTCGCAGACCAGGACCGTGGGGCGCAGGTCCTGCATCAACTGGGCCAGCCCCACGGCGGGCACCTGCGCGACCCGTGAGAAGGGGCGCGAGGGCCCGTCCAGCGAGGAGGCCCGGAAATCGGCGCGGATATAGAAGGGTGGGTTGGCGTCTGGCTGGTCCACGACCACCGCGTTTCGCAACTCCACCCGGTCCTGCAGGCCATTCAGGCGACAGGTTTCCCGGATGATCGGGATCAGGTCGGGATTGGCTTCCACGGCGACCACCCGGTCCACCCCGGGCGTTGCGGCGGCAAGGGCAGAGCAAAGGCCAAGGCCGGCACCCAGATCAAGGACCCGGTCGCCAGGCCGCAGGACCAGGCGCAGGGCCGCGCAGGCGTCGCCGCTATAGCGGCCCCGGCGCAGCGGCTTTTCGATCCGGGGCCGGATGATCCGCGGGTCGAAGGGAACCTGCAGCCCGTGGCAGAGGATCACATCGGCTGTGGCCATGGCGACGGGTGCGGCAGCGGGCTTGGCGAGGGGGGCGGCAGCGGGCTTGGCGGGCTTTTGCGCTGTCGGCGGGGCCCCCGCTGGCAGGGCATGCGCATCATCGTCGTCATCGTCGGTCACGGGTGCCGAAGTCTTCTTGGCCGGGATCGGCGCCAGGCGCGGGTCGATCCCGTGCTTCAGGACCGCGCGGTAGAGGAAGCTGCCTGGCCGGGGGCGGTTGCCCTCGGCCTCTTGCAGGCGGGGTTTCATGCGGCGCGCCCAAAGGTGGACGGCACGGGTGTCGGCGTCCAGAAACTCGGTCTCGATCTGGTGGCGCGGCAGCAGCATCTTGTTGCGGTCACGGAACGACACCGGGTAGAAGGCCGCCTGCGGCAGGGCATGGGCCCATTCGCCGCTTTGCTTCAGAAAATGGGTAAAGGCGGCAGGGCCGGTCAGGCCCCAATCCTGGTCGCAGAAATGCACCGGTGTGCCGGCGTCCTTGGCCGCTTGCAGCACCGCCCGCTTCTCGGCGCTGAGCCAGGGGCCGATGGCATGGACATCGGCCACGAAGTCAAGCAGTTGCGCCAGGGTCTGCGACCCGGTGGGCAGGCGCATCACGGCATTGCAGACCAGATCCTTCTTCTCCAGCCCGAAGACATAGCCATCGCGGAAATCGAAGGGTTTCACGCACAGGACATCGGCATCCACCCAGATGCAATCCGTCTTGGCCATGAGGTGCAGCCGCCAGATATCCGCGTGGATCGCGGGGCTGCCGGTCCGGCGATGCCGAATGATGTTGTCGCCGGGAAAGATGTCGTTGGCATCGCAAAGCGTCACGCCCTGTGGGACATTGGCAACCTTGTCGTAGGTGTAAAGCCGCATCTCGTGCCCGGCGTCCACGAAGGACCTCAAGCAAAGCTGCTCCAGCCAGGACAGTTCGGGTCCGATCCACAGCGTGGCGATCGTCGGCAAGGTCGGCATGATACGCTCGGATGCGGCGGCTTAGGCTGTCTATGTGATGCGGTCTTGGCCTGTCAATGACGACCGCCGCTGCAGCACAGGGCATCGGGGGACTGTGGCCCGGCCGGGCGAATTGCCGTGGAACAGCGTGTTTTGTGGAGCGTGATCCAGAACGCGGGCCCGTTCCGGGCAAGGGGTGGCCGGGGGCGCTGACCCCCGGCCGGTTGCTTAGTGGTCGGCCATGGCCGCAGCGGCCTTCGCCTCGGCCTGCGAGCCGCGCGCGCCGTTGAAGAAGGCGTTCAGGATCACGGCGGTCAGCGAGGCCAGGAGGATGCCCGACTCGATCAGCGGGTGAAGCTCGTGCGGCATCCACTGCTTGAAGTTGGGCGCGACCAGCGGGATCATCCCCATGCCGATCGAGACCGCGACGACGAACAGGTTGTTGCGGTTCTTCGCGAAGTCCACGCCCGCAAGGATGCGGATGCCGGTTGCGGCGACCATGCCGAACATGACAAGGCCCGCGCCGCCCAGGACCATGGTCGGGACGGATTCCACCAGGGCGCCCATCTTCGGCACCAGGCCGAGGACAATCAGGATGATCCCGCCCGCAACGCAGACAAAGCGGCTGCGCACCCCTGTCACGCCGACAAGGCCCACGTTCTGGCTGAACGAGGTATAGGGGAAGGTGTTGAAGATGCCGCCGATCAGGGTGCCGACGCCATCCGTGCGCAGGCCCGCCGAAAGCATCGGTTGGGTCACCGGCTTGCCGGTCATGTCGCCCAAGGCAAGGAACATGCCCGTCGATTCGATCATCACGACGATCATCACCAGGGTCATGGTCACGATCATCACCAGATCGAAGGTCGGCATCCCGAAGTGGAACGGCGTGATCAGGCCGAACCACGACGCGTCGGCCACCTTGGCGAAGGTCATCTTGCCCAGGGCCACGGCAATCACCGCGCCGATGATGATGCCCAACAGCACCGAGATATTGGCGACAAAGCCCTTGGCGTAGCGGGCGATGAGCAGGATCGACGCAAGCACGATGGCCGAGATGGCGATGTTGCCCATCGGCGCATAAGCCTCGTTCATCATCGTGGGGGCGGGGGCGAACTTGGGCGGCAGTTCCGGCAGGCCGGCGGCGGCGGCGCCCTCGGTCACGGCTTTAAGCCATTCGGCATGGGCCGGGTCCACGATCATCGGCGCGGTCGGGCCGACCGGGTTGCCGAAGATCCAGTTGATGCCGATCCGCATCAGGCTGACGCCGATCACCAGGATGATCGTGCCGGTGACCACCGGCGGGAAGAAGCGCAGCATTCGGCTGACGAAGGGGGCGATGATGATCGAGATCACCCCGGCCGCGATGATCGCGCCGAAGATCGCGCGGGCACCCTCGGACCCGCCTTGCGCGTTGGCCATGGCCACCATCGGGCCGACGGCGGCGAAGGTCACGCCCATCATCACCGGCAGCTTGATGCCGAACCACTGGGTCGCGCCCAGGGACTGGATCAGAGTGACAAGACCGCAGACGAAGAGGTCGGCCGAGATCAGGAAGGCAACATCGGCGGGCTCAAGCTTCAGCGCGCGGCCGACGATCAGGGGGACGGCGACGGCGCCGGCGTACATGACAAGGACGTGCTGCAGGCCAAGCGTGAAGAGCTTTGGCGGTGGCAGCATCTCGTCCACGGGATGCGTGGTGGTCATTGTGGTTTCCTTTTCCCTTGGGGCTTGTTGGTATTCTCGCCGTCTGCGCATTGCCCCTGCATGCGCTCCGGTTAGGACGCCCCCGATGGTCAGGGGGCGAGGACCGTCCAGGGTTGGGTGTAACGGTGTTCTTCAAGGTTCGGGGTCGGGCCGATGCGGTCGACCACAGCAAAGAGGCCGGGGGCGAAAAGGGGGGTCAAGACGCCATGCCAGGTGCCACGGTGCAGGTTGATGCCCTGCGCGCCATTGGTGAGGAAGGCCTGTGGCTGGGCGTCGGGGCCGGTGGCGACGATGACGAGGAACGGATGCTCCGTCATGGGGATGAAGGCCTGGGATCCCTCGGGGTGGCGTTCGATCAGGTCGAACTCATAGGGCAGGGCGCGGGGTTCGGCCTGGAAGATCGAGATCCCGGCGCGGGCGTCCTGCCCGAAGTCGAGCGCGGCGCGGTCGTGATGGCGGCGGCAGAGGCCGGCGTTGATCAGGCGATGCTCGCCGGTCGCGTCAAGGACGTCGCCGAAGGGGGCGAAGGCCGTTGCGGTCAGGGGGACGGGGCGGATCAGGCGCATGGCTGGTATCCTTGCGAACTTTCGCAGAAAATTCCTGGAACGAGTTTTCTGCGAAAACTCGGGGTCATCGAGCGGGACCAAAGGCGCCGGGGCCGCGCAGCTTGGCGTGGCGGTTGACGTCCTTGTACAGAAGATAGCGGAACGGCCCCGGTCCGGCGGCATAGCAAGCCTGCGGGCAATAGGCGCGCAGCCACATGAAATCGCCGGCCTCGACCTCGACCCAGTCCTGGTTCAGCTTGTAGACGGCCTTGCCTTCCAGGACATAGAGGCCGTGTTCCATCACGTGGGTTTCCTCGAACGGGATCACGCCTCCGGGCTGGAAGGTCACGACGTTGACATGCGCGTCGTGGCGCAGGTCGTCGGGCTCGACAAAGCGGGTGGTGCCCCAACGCTCGTTCGTTTCGGGCATCCAGCGGACCGGGACGTCGCGTTCGTTGATGACAAAGGCCTCGGGCGCAGGGACGCCGGGGGCGGGTTCGTAGATCTTGCGCAGCCAGTGGAAACGGGCAGGGGTCTGGCCTTCGGCAAGAAGCGTCCAGCGGCTGCCGGCGGGGATATAGGCGTAGGATCCATCCTCCATCTCATAGCCGGTGCCGTCGATGGTCAGGGTGGCAAGGCCGCCGGTGAAGAACAGCCAGTGCTCGGCGCCGGTTTCGGCGTCGGGCGCGTCCGAGCCGCCGCCGGGGGCGACCTCCATCACATATTGGCTGAAGGTCTCGGCAAAGCCGGACATGGGCCGCGCGATGAGCCAAAGCTTCGTCTGGGTCCAGCCGGGCAGGAAGCTGGTGACGATGTCGGAAAAGCAGCCCCTGGGGATGAAGGCGTAGGCGTTGGTGAAAACCGCGCGCTGGGTCATCAGGGCGGTTTGCGGCGGCAGGCCGCCGGGCGGGGTGTAATAGCTGCTCATGGCAGTTGGTCCTTCAGGCGCAGTTCGGCGATGCGCTCGACCTGAGCGCAGGCGGTGGCGAATTCGGTGGCGGTGTCGTTGGCGATGCGGGTCTGGAAGGCGTCCAGGATCGTCGCCTTGGTGTTGTCGCGGACGGCGATGATGAAGGGGAAGCCGTGCTTTGCGACATACTCCTCGTTCAGCCGCTGGAAGCGGCTTCGCTCCTCGTCAGTCAGCGCATCGAGGGCGGCGGAGGCTTGCTCGGCGGTCGACTCGGGCGTCAGGCGTTTCGCGGCGGCCAGTTTCCCGGCAAGGTCGGGGTGGGCCTTCAGGACGGCCAGGCGTTCGTCGGGCGAGGCCGAGCGGAACATCCGGGTCAGCGCGTTGTGGAGGCCCGTGGCGCTGTCATGGGCGGGGCCAAGCTCCAGGTCGAAGGCACGTTCGGCGATCCAGGGAGAATGTTCGAAGATCGAGCCGAAGCGGGCGACAAAGCGGTCGCGCGTCATCTGGGAGGGCCGCTCGAACCGGTTATGCGGGTGGGTCGCGGCCCAATGCCGGGCGATGTCGATGCGACGCGGGAACCAGACGCCGGCATGGCCTCGGGCGTAGTCGAGGAAGCGTTTCAGGCCCGCGATCTTGCCGGGGCGGCCGATCAGGCGGCAATGGAGGCCGATGGAAAACATCTTGGCGGCACCCGCCTGACCTTCGGCGTAAAGCGTGTCGAAGCTGTCCTTGAGGTACTGGTAGAACTGCTCACCGGTGATGTAGCCGGGGGCCGTGGCGAAGCGCATGTCGTTGGCTTCCAGCGTGTAGGGGATCACCAACTGGTCGTGGTCGCCATATTCGCGCCAGTAGGGCAGGTCGTCATCATAGGTGTCGGAAATCCAGGCGAGTTTCCGGGTCTCGGCCGTCAGGCGCACGGTGTTCATGCTGCAGCGGCCGGTGTACCAGCCTTGCGGCGGGGAACCGACGACTTCTTCATGCAGGCGGAAGCTTTCGGCGATCTGGCGGGCCTCTTCCTCGGGGGCCATGTCGCGGTGGTCGACCCATTTCAGGCCGTGGCTGGCGATTTCCCAACCGGCAGCTTTCATCGCGGCGACCTGTTCGGGGTTGCGGGCCAGGGCCGAGGTGACGCCGTAGATCGTGACCGGAATGTCCATCCCGGTGAACAGGCGATGGAGCCGCCAGAACCCGGCCCGCGCGCCGTAGTCGTAGATCGATTCCATGTTCCAGTGCCGCTGGCCCGGCCAGGGGGCGGCACCGGCAATGTCGGAGAGAAACGCCTCGGACTGAGCGTCGCCGTGCAGGACGTTGTTCTCGCCGCCCTCTTCATAGTTCAGGACGATGGACACGGCGATCTTAGCGCCGCCGGGCCAGCGGGCGTCGGGGGGAGTGGGGCCGTGGCCACGGAAATCACGGGGGTAACGGTTCACGGGGGGTCTCCTTCTTGGCGGCGAGACTAGCGAGAAATGCGGAAGGTATTTTCAGGATTTCACGGAAAGTCATATGCGCGCAACGCCGGGTCGCGCGGTCGCTGGTTTCGTGTTCAGATGCCCGAAATGACGGAGGACAAGAATGGGACGGCTGTCGACGCATGTGCTGGATACCGCCAAGGGCAAGCCCGCAGCGGGGGTGAAGATCATGCTGTACCGGATTACCGGGCAAAGCCACCGCAAGATCAAGGAAGTGGTCACGAACGCGGACGGACGGACGGATGGCCCGCTTCTGGAAGGCGACCAGCTGGAGGCCGGCAGCTATGAGCTGGTCTTTGCGGCAGGCGACTATCTGCGGGCCAGCGGACAGGCGGGCGAGGGCACGCTGTTCCTGGACGAGATCCCGATCCGCTTTGGCGTGCCGGATGCCGGGCAGCACTATCATGTGCCGCTGCTGATCTCGCCCTTTGCCTATTCGACATACCGCGGCTCCTGACCGGGCAGTATCGTGACGCAGGCGTGATCGGCGCCACCCGCAGGGTCGTGAAAGCGTCACTTGCGGTTGACGGCGTATGGGTATCTTGTATTGCGGTCGATTATTCGGGTTAAGGAGAACCGCATGTTTCGGATGACGTCGTATTTGGCCGCTCCGGCCGTTGTTTTCTTGATGGGTAGCACTGCTTCGTTCGCGTTGACCGCGGATCAGGTCTGGCAGTCGTGGAAAGATGCAGGCGCGTCGGTCGGGCTGGAAGTCACCGCCGCGACCGAGAACAACGCGGGCGGCGTGCTGACGCTGAACGGCGTGTCGATCGCGCCGGCCGGGATGGCAGGTGTCACCATTTCCGACATGACCCTGACCGAAGGCTCGGACGGCACGGTCACCATCGCGCCGGGTGCCGATATCGGCGTGGCAATGTCGGGCGAGACCAAGGGCTCGGTCAAGCTGACGCATGAGGGGCTGACGCTGGTCGCGCGTGAGGCGGACGGCGGCGTGGCCTATGATTACAGCGCCGACAAGCTGGACGTGGTCTATGACACCACCGCGCCGGGCGTGTCTTTCGATGGCTCGCCCGCGCCGGAAGTGAAGAACGCCGGGACCATTGGCTTTGCGGGCCTGGTCGGCACCTATTCCGACACCCCCGGCACCAACCGCACCTTCGGGCTGGACCTGACGGCGGACGCGCTGGCCTACAACACCACCTTGGACGACCCGTCGCTGGAGCTGAAGCAGACCACGACCAGCACCACGGCCGGGGTCGAGATGTCCTTTGACATGGTGATGCCGACCAGCATTTCGGCGGGCGGCGAGATGCCGGCAGACTTTGGCGTGGCGCTGCAGGAAGGCCTGGCGTTCACCTTCAGCTCGAAGCAGGGCGAATCCAACGGCACGATGGCGCAGGAAAGCCCCTACATGCCGATGGACATGACGATCAAGGCCGGCGGTGGCGAGGCGACGGGCGTGTTCAACAAGGACACGTTCCAGATCATGTCCACCGGCAGCGGGCTGGAGGTTGACGTGACCTCGGGGATGATGCCGGCGCCGGTCAAGGTGACGGCAGGCCCGGTGGAGTTCGGCATCACCTCGCCGGTGATGGCGACCGAAACGGCGGGCGACTATGGCCTGACGATGAAGCTGAGCCAGCTGGCCGTGAACGAAGAGACCTGGGCGATGTTCGACCCGCAGGGCGCGCTGCCGCGCGATGCGGCGGATATTGCGATCGACGTCTCGGGCAAGGCCAAGATCGACTTCCCCGCGCTGATCGCGGCCGAGGAAACCGGGGCCATGCCGCCGGTTCCGCAGCCGGAAACGCTGGACATCACCGAACTGGCTGTCAGCGTCGCCGGTGCCGCGCTGAACGCGACCGGGGCCTTCACCTTCGACAACTCGATGGGCACCCCGATGCCGCTGGGCGAGGCGAATGTCTCGGTGACCGGTGCGAATGCGCTGATCGACGGGCTGATTGCCACCGGCCTGCTGGCCGAGGAAGACGCGATGGGCGCGCGGATGATGATGGGCGCCTTCATGACGCCCGGCGCGAACCCGGACGAACTGACCACCAAGATCGAAGCCAAGGAAGGCTTTGCGATCTTCGTGAACGGCCAGCAGATCCAGTAACCGGATCGCAGGATCAAGGAAGGGCGGGGCCGCGCGGTCCCGCCCTTTTCTTTTGCCGCAAGGTGGGCGAATCGCCCACCCTACGCCAGCGCGGTCATCCGGCGCAGGTCCTCGCGGATCTGGGTGGCCACGAATTCGGTGAAAAGCTGGATCTTGGGGTCCTTCAAACGCCGGTGCTGGCTGAGCGCGGACAACTGCACCGGCAGCGGCGGGGTGGCGGTTGCGACCGGGACCAGGCGACCCTCTCGCAGATGCTCTGCCACCTCGAACAGCGGTTTCAGGACGATGCCGTGGCCATCCAGCGCCCAGCCTGTCAGAACGTCGCCGTCATCGCTTTCGAAGGGACCGGTGATCTCGAACCGGCGGGGGCCTTCGGCGGTGAGGAGCGTCCACTGGAACTCTTTCGCGCCGGGAAAGCGCAGGTTCAGGCAATCGTGCCTGTCGCGGACCAGGGCGGTGCCGTCCTGCGGCATCCCGCGCCGCGCCACATAGGCGGGCGAGGCGCAAAGGAGGCGCGGGCAGTCGGCGATGGTGCGGACCTTGAGCGTGGAATCCTCCAGCAGGCCAAGGTGGAAGGACACGTCGATGCCTTCGGCCACCACGTCGATGCCGCGGTCCGACAGGCGCAGGCGGACGTCGATCTGGGGGTAAAGTTGCTTGAAGGCCGGCACCTTTGGCGCAATCAGCCGGCGCCCGATCCCCAATGGGGCCGCGACGAAGATCGTGCCGCGCGGGTTCTGCGTCACGTCCATCACCGCGGCCTCGGCGTCGTCGATCGCCTCAAGAATCCGGCGGGCGCCGTCATAGAAGATGCGGCCGTTCTCGGTCGCCTGCAGGCTGCGGGTGGTGCGGCTGAAGAGGCGCACGCCGAGGTGCTTTTCCAACTCTGATATGCGGGCCGAGGCGACGGCGGGCGAGGTGCGCTGATCGCGGGCGGCAGCGGACATGCTGCCCAATTCATAGACGCGGACGAACATGCGGATATTGTTTACATAGGACATCTGGGGGCCATTCTTCGGCGCGACTTGAAAGTGATGCGGGCTTTCTATGGATTAACAGAAAGGTGCCACGCGCGATAGCGTTTCGACAAAGCCGGGAGGGGTCACGATGTACGACTGGGTGGTTCTGTGGGAATGGGTCGAGATCGCGGCACGCTGGCTGCACGTGATCACGGCCATCGCCTGGATCGGGTCAAGTTTCTATTTCATCGCGCTGGACCTGGGCCTGCACCGGGATCGCAACCTGGCCAGCGGGGCCGATGGTGAGGAATGGCAGGTCCACGGCGGCGGGTTCTACCATATCCAGAAGTATCTGGTCGCCCCGGCCTCGATGCCGGATCACCTGGTCTGGTTCAAATGGGAAAGCTATGCGACCTGGCTGTCGGGCTTTGCCATGCTGGTCCTGGTCTATTACCTGGGGGCCGAGCTTTACCTGATTGACCCCACGGTGATGGAGTTGTCGACCTGGCAGGCCGTGGCGATCTCGCTTGCCTCGCTGGCCTTCGGCTGGGTGGCTTATAATACGCTGTGCAAGGTCTTTGTGAACGCCAACCAGACGGTGCTGATGGTGGCGCTGTTCGTGGTGCTGGTGGGCATGGCCTGGTTCTACACCCAGGTCTTCAGCGGACGGGCAGCCCTGCTGCATCTGGGGGCCTTCACCGCCAGCATCATGTCCGGCAACGTGTTCTTCATCATCATGCCGAACCAGCGGATCGTGGTGGCCGACCTGAAGGCGGGGCGGAAGCCGGACCCGAAATACGGCAAGATCGCCAAGCAGCGGTCCACCCATAACAACTATCTGACACTCCCGGTCGTATTCCTGATGCTGTCGAACCATTACCCGCTGGTCTTTGCGACCGAGTGGAACTGGGTGATCGCCAGCCTTGTCTTCCTGATGGGCGTGACGATCCGGCACTGGTTCAACACCAGCCACGCCCGCAAGGGCAACCCGCACTGGACCTGGGGCGTGACGGTGATCCTGTTCCTGATCATCGCCTGGCTTTCTACCTCGCCGATGCGGGCGGTCGAGGATCAGGCGATGAACGGCGCGGCGCTGACCTATGCTTCGGCCGAGGGTTTCGAGGACGTCGTCGGCATCGTCCAGGGCCGTTGCAGTATGTGCCACGCCGCGGAACCGGGCTGGGAGGGCGTCCACTGGGCGCCGAAGGGCGTGGTGCTGGAGACCGAGGCACAGATCGCGCAAGAGGCACGGCGCATCTACCTGCAGTCCGGGATCAGCCATGCGATGCCCCCCGGCAACCTGAGCTACATGGAACCCGAAGAACGCGCCGCCATCGTGCGCTGGTTCCGCGCGGCGGGGATCAGCGACCCGATCTGACCGGTTCCGGCACGATCCTGCGCGTGCCGTCGCGGCAGCGGGAACAAGGTCACCGCCTTTTGGTTGAGGGCCCCGAGCCTGGGATGAACCGCGCAAGCGTGTCGTCCCCGGTGCCACCAACCTGGAGACTGACAATGAAACTTTATGCTCCCCTTCTTGCCCTGGCCCTTGCCGCTCCGGCTTTTGCCCAGACCGCGACCACCGAAGGCACTGCCGATGTTGGCGTGGCTGCCGATGTCGGCGTCAACGCCGAGGTGGATACCGGCCTGTCGACCCGCGTCGGCACGGTCTTTTACAGCGACACCGAGATGACCACCCTGCGGACGCCGACCGAAATCACGGCGCAGTGGTCGACGCTGAGCCCCGAGGACCAGACCGCGCTGCGCACCCGTTGCGAAACGCTGATGAACGCGGCCTCGGAGATGGAGCCGTCGAAAGGCGCGGATGCCGTTGAAGCCGACGCCGAGGGGTCGGCTGCCGTGACCACGGATTCGGGCTCGACCACGTCGGAAGACCTGGGCTTTGTCTATGACGACACCCGGATGCGTCCGGTTTGCGAAGCGATCCAGGGTCTGTAATCCCGATCAGCGGGCGGGGCCATTCCAGGCCCCGCCCTGCCGCCAAAGGGTGGCACCCTGACCGGCTTCGTGGCAATACTGGCCCCAGCCAAGAAGAAGGGGTCGCGGACCATGACATTCGGCAAGGGCCACCACCTGCATCTGATCGACGGCTCGGCCTATATCTTCCGCGCCTATCACGCGCTGCCGCCCCTGACGCGCAAGTCCGACGGGATGCCGGTGGGTGCGGTCGCGGGGTTCTGCAACATCCTGTGGAATGAGATGTCGCGCGCCAATGGCGCCAAGGCCGCTACCCATCTGGCGGTGGTGTTCGACCATTCCTCGACCACCTTCCGCAATGCGATCTACTCTGACTACAAGGCCAACCGGCCCGAACCGCCCGAGGACCTGCGCCCGCAGTTCCCCCTGACGCGTGAGGCGACACGCGCCTTCAACGTCGCCTGCCTGGAGACCGAGGGGTTCGAGGCCGACGACATCATCGCCACGCTGGCCCGCCGTGCGGTGGCGGCGGGGGGAAGCTGCACCATCATCTCGTCCGACAAGGACCTGATGCAGCTGGTCGGGCCGGGGATCGACATGTTCGACCCGATGAAGACCCGCACCATCGGCCCCGACGAGGTGATGGAAAAGTTCGGTGTGCCCCCGAACCGGGTGATCGACGTGCAGTCTCTGGCCGGCGACAGCGTGGACAACGTGCCGGGCGCGCCGGGGATCGGCCTCAAGACCGCCGCGCTTCTGATCCAGGAATACGGCGACCTGGATACGCTTCTGGCCCGCGCGGGCGAGATCAAGCAGCCCAAGCGGCGCGAGGCCCTCATCGAGAACGCCGACCGCATCCGTATCAGCCGCGAGCTGGTTACGCTGCAGGACGACACCCCGGTCGACGCGACGCTGGAAGACCTGGAGATCCGGCTGCCGGAACCCGACAAGATCATGGAATTCCTCACGAAGATGGAATTCCGCACCCTGACCAAGCGGGTGGCCGACAAGCTGGGCATCGCGCCGCCCGCGCTGCCCGAGGTGTCGCAACTCCAGGTCGCCCCCCGCGACGAGGAGACGAAGTCGAACGAGGAGCAGCTGCCCTTCGACCACGCCGGCTATGTCTGCATCCGCGACCTGGAGACGCTGACCCGCTGGACCCAGCGTATCCGCGAGGTCGGCCATGTCGCGGTGGATACCGAGACCACCAGCCTGGACGAGATGCGGGCAGAGCTGGTCGGCATCTCGCTGGCCGTCGATGCGGGGCAGGCGGCCTATATCCCGGTCGGCCATACCACGGGCGGCGGTGATCTCTTCGGTGCCACGGCGCTGGCCCCGGACCAGCTGCCGCTGGACCAGGTCCTGGCCACGCTGAAACCGGTGCTGGAGGACCCGGCGGTCCTGAAGATCGGCCAGAACATGAAATACGACTGGAAGATCTTCGCCCGCCTTGGCATCCGCATCACGCCTTTCGACGACACGATGCTGATGAGCTATGCCATGCAGGCCGGCCTGAACGGCCACGGGATGGACGAACTTGCGGACCGCTACCTGGGCCACCAGTGCATCCCGATCAAGTCGCTTCTGGGCAGCGGCAAGGCGCAGATCACCTTCGACAAGGTCGCCATCGACGACGCCGTGAAATACGCGGCCGAGGATGCCGACGTGACCCTGCGCCTGTGGCAGAAGTTCAAGCCGCAGCTGCACCGCGCCCGCGTGACGACGGTCTATGAGACGCTGGAGCGCCCGCTGGTCCCGGTCCTGGCGGAAATGGAGATGGCCGGGATCAAGGTCGACCGCGAGGTCCTGCGCGGCATGTCCAATGTCTTTGCGCAAAAGCTGGTGCAGCTGGAGGAAGAGATCCAGTCCATCGCCGGCGAAAAGTTCAACGTCGGCTCGCCCAAACAGCTGGGCGAGATCCTCTTTGACCGGATGCAGGTGCCCGGCGGCGAGAAGGGCAAGACCGGGGCCTATGGCACCGGCGCCGACGTGCTGGAGGATATCACCACGCTGGAGGACAGCCACCCCCAGGGCGCGCAACTCGCCGCCCGGGTGCTGGACTGGCGCCAGATCGCCAAGCTGAAATCTACCTATACCGACGCCCTGCAAGAGGCGATCAACCCCGAGACCGGCCGGGTCCACACTTGCTATTCCATCGCCGGGGCGAACACCGGCCGCCTTGCCTCGACCGACCCGAACCTGCAGAACATCCCCGTCCGCACCGAGGAAGGCCGCCGCATCCGCGAGGCCTTCGTGGCCCCCGAAGGCCGGGTGCTGGTCAGCCTTGACTACAGCCAGATCGAACTGCGCATCCTGGCGCATATCGCCGAAATCCCGGAACTGCGCCGCGCCTTCGAGGAAGGCATCGACATCCACGCCCTGACCGCGTCCGAGATGTTCAACGTGCCCCTGGACCAGATGACCAGCGACATTCGGCGCAAGGCCAAGGCGATCAACTTCGGCGTGATCTACGGCATCTCGGGCTTTGGCCTGGCGCGAAACCTGCGCATCCCACGGGCCGAGGCGCAGGGCTTCATCGACCGCTATTTCGAGCGGTTTCCGGGAATCCGGACCTACATGTCCGATACTGTCAAATTTGCCCAGGCAAACGGCTTTGTTCAGACCCTGTTCGGTCGGAAAATCAACACGCCCGAGATCAACGCCAAGGGGCCGGGGGCCGGGTTCGCCAAGCGCGCGGCAATCAACGCGCCGATCCAGGGCACTGCGGCGGACGTGATCCGCCGGGCGATGATCCGGATGCCCCGGGCCATCGCCGGGCTGGAGGCGCGGATGCTCCTGCAGGTCCACGACGAACTTCTGTTCGAGGTAAGCGAGGCCGACGCCCCCCGCCTGATCCCGATCGCGAAAGAGGTGATGGAGACCGCCGGCCATCCCGCCGTCGCGCTGAACGTGCATCTGGCGGTCGAGGCGGGCCAGGGCCAGACCTGGGCAGCGGCGCATTGATCCGGGACTGGCCCGAGATGAAGGCATTCGCCCAGTCACTGGGCCTGCCGGAAATCACCATCGACCATCCCTGGGGCAACGAATGCCTGAAAGCGCACGGCAAGATGTGGTGCTGGTGGTCGCCCTATGCCGATGCCGCCGTCTTCAAGGCCTCCCGCGAGGAACGCGAGATGCTGCTGGCCGCCGATCCCGAGACCTTTGCGCTTCACCCGCACTATGCCCCGCACAATCTGGTCCTGGTCCGCGCCGGGCGGATTGATGAAGGCTGGGCCCGCGCCCGGCTGATCCAGCAATGGCGCGACGCTGCCCCAAAACGCTGGCTGAAAGCCTGGGACGCAGCGAACCCACCAATCTGATCATTTTCTGTCCCCAAGTATCCCGGGGGTTTGGGGCAGCGCCCCCATCAGCCTCGGCTCCGCGCCCTTCGCGCGGAGCCGAGAGAAAAGCCATGCGGCGCAAGCCGCTCAATTTGAAACACGTCCCGACCTAGCGGTCGATCCGGCATTGGAAGCAGTTGTTCCGGGCCGAGCGCACATGGACATAGGCCACCCGCTGGTCTGCCAACAGCTCATCCGCCCGCGCGGCTATGCGCTCTGTCGCGGTCACGCCGCCGGTGCCATAGACAATCCTGTCGTCCGCCCCATAGCCCCGGACGATATAGTCCGGTGCGGCCAGCACTTCGGGCAGCGCCGCGCCTCCCCCCGCCGCGCAAGGGTCGGCGCAAAGGAAAATCGGCCCGATCTCGGCATAGGGCTGCGGGGCGGGGAAGGGGCGGTGGGCCAGGACCAGCATCCCGGCACCTTCCGGGATCAGCTTCAGACAGTGCCGGCAGGGATTGCCCCCACCGTCCGAAACTCGTCGCTCGGGCGTCTGGCCGTTTGCGTCCGGCCCCCCGGCCTGATAGGCCCGCACAACATCGGTTGGTATCGGTTGAAATCGCATCGCATCCCTCCTGTTTGCACGGACAGGATGCCGGGCCGCCACAGCCTGGGCGACCCGAAGCTTGCGGGTTCAGCCGGGGTCGACCATCCGCCCCATCGCCCGCCCGCCCAGGATGTGCAGGTGGTAATGCGGCACTTCCTGATGGCCGTTCTCGCCGGTGTTGGCGATGGCGCGGAAACCCTCGCCGGTCAGGCCCAGGATCGCGCAGGTCTTGGCGACGGTGCGGTGGAAATCGGCGATCTCGGCCTCGGACGCCTCGGCCGAGAAATGGTCCAGGCTGACATAGGCGCCCTTGGGGATCACCAGCACATGCACCGGGGCCTGCGGGCGGATGTCATGGAACACCAGCGTGTGCGGCGTTTCCATCACCGTCTTGTTCGGAATCTCGCCACGCAGGATGCGGGCGAAAATGTTGGTGGGGTCATAGGTCCAGCCCATGGCAAAGCCCTTTCTTCAATCGACGAACAGATAGTCGGTGGCCGCAATCTCGCGTGCCTGTGCGACCGGGATATCCAGAAACGCGGCAAGGGGTAAGGCGTTTTCCTCGGGCCCGGCGGATTGCCGGATCCGGTGGTGGCCAGAGAGGTTCATGTCGCGCAGCCGGTCGCTTTCAAAGCGCACGTCATAGCGGATCGTCGGCAACAGCCGCTCCATCGCGGCGGCCGAGGTATTAGGGCTGGCCAGTCCCACGCGGCGGGCATGGCCGATCAGATAGTCGTCGCTGAAGGCGCAGTCGATTTCCAGCAGCCGCACCTTGGCACGGTCGTTGTAGAAATCCTGGATCAGGTCGGTTGCCGAAGGGTCCAGGCACAGGATCAGCCGGTCGGTCCCCCAATAGTCGAACAGCATCCGCACCAACGCGCGACGGTGGCGCATCCGCTTTTCCAGCCGGGTCTGAATCCCGCCCAGGTCGGGCAGGGGGGTCGATTCCTCGTTGAAGAGATAATCGACCGCCGGCAGGTTGGTGGCCTGCCGCACCCGTTCCACCAGGCGCTTGGCGACGTGCCATTTCTTGCAGGTCACCAGCATCAACGTGCGCGAGGCGCCCAGCGTGGTCTCGGTCTCCCAGAACCGGGGCGCGAAGCGGCGGCCGATGCGGCCGCGGGCGGTCAGGAATTCGAACTGCCGCTTGCCGTCCCCGGTGGTGTCGAAGCGGCGGCCCGTTTCGGCATAAAGCGCGCCCAGCTTTTCGCGCAATTCCCTGGCGTCCGGGCTGATCTTGCGGGCGAACAGGAAATCCTGGCTGAGCAGAAGGTCGTGATGGTCGTCGTAGAACGTGACCGGCATCCCGTAGTCGGTGAACATCAGGAAGGTCAGCGTGCGCGAGCGGACCTGCTGCGGCGGCACCAGATGGGCGACGATGGTCTGGAAGAAGGTCTCGTCCGGGATCCAGGTGGTGCGGAAGAAGCGCATCACGTCGCGGCGGCGGTCGATGAACTCCAGCACCGCCTCGATCGTGCGGCGGCGCAGGCACCACCACTGGCTGCCGATGCGGATCTTCAGGTCCTCGGGCACCTTGCGCTGCAGGCCCAGCCGCTTTTGCAGGTTCATCGAGGCATAGAACAGCCGCTTGCGTTGGCGTTCGTTGAACCAGTGCCGGTAATGCAGCCGCTCTTCCTTGATCCCGGTCTTGATCCAGTCCGAGGTGAAGAAGTCGAAGCTTTCGATGTAATCGACATCCTCGGCCTCCAGCCAGTGATGCGCGTATTCCGCCGACTTGATCGGCATGCAGTCGCCCGAAAGCATGTAGAAATGCGTGGCGGCGGGGAAGGCGGCCTCGGCCGCGCGGACGGCTTCCAGCGTGGCGGCGACCAGGCTCCATTCGCCCCAGCCGCATTTCACGCGGCGGCGGGCGAAGGCGACGCGCGGGTTGTCGCCCAGGGCCGCACGGATACGGGCATGATCGGCGGGATTTGCGCGGGCGTCGAAGTGGATGGCGATGCAGTCACCCGTCGCGGTCAGCCGCAAGGCCTGGGCGATGATGCCCTCGGGGTCCTTGTGGCACAGCAGGATGAAGGCGATCTGCGTCATGCGGCTTTGGTTGGGGCAGGGGGTGTCATCGGCGCTTCCCTAAACCGGGGCAAGCTTCCTTGAAAAGCCCGAAGTTGTCTGCTTGATTGCCGCAATGTTCGTGCAGCTGTTGCATTTGTGCAGATTGTCCTTGGAAGGGAGTTTGGCATGGGTTTTCCCGGAACCTGGATGACCGAAAGCGAAAGCGTCGTCTACCGGGTGGTGCCGAAATGCGCCTGCTCGACCATCGGGCAGATCATGTACTTCTCGGACCATGGGCAGTTCTTCGATGGCGACATTCATGACGCCACGAAGGGCCTGCACAAATGGGCGCTGGATGGCAGCCAGCAGAAGATCGAGCGCGTGGTGCGCGGCCACCAGGCCTATGCTTTCACCTGCGTGCGCAACCCCTATACCCGGGTGCTGTCGTCGTTCTTCGACAAGATCTGCGGCATCCAGCGCAACGGCAAACGCTATCGCGGCAACCTGGTGCCGCTTCTGATCCAGAAATACGGGATCGAGGTCGGCGGCGACGATGGCAAGCAAGAGTTCGACCAGATCGCCAGCTTCCGGCGCTTCCTGCTGTTCGTGCGCGACACCATCCGCTGGAAAAAGCCGATGGAGCCGGACATCCACTGGTCGGCGATGGCGGGCCATGTCTCGACCTTCATCGTCAATGGTGGGCGCTATGACCACATCTTCTTCACCGAGGATTTCAATCCGGGGATGCAGGTGGTGCTGGACAATATCCAGACGAAGCATGCGGTGGACCTGAAAACCATCCCGCGCTTCAACGAAAGCGAAGGTCACGGGCCCAAGCGCGCCCATCCGGTCGAGGCCTATTTCGACGACCTCTCGATGCATCTGATGTGGGAGATCTACAAGCGGGACTTCCAGCTGTTCCGCTATGACTTCGACAATCCCGCCAACAAGATGCCGATAGGCCCGGTGGACCTGGACGAGGTGCACGCCAAGCTGGGCGACTAAGGCCGCCCGGCAGGGCCAGTGGTCGCCCCGTCAGTGGTCGTCGTGCGCATGCTCGCGATCGATGACATAGCGCTTGTCGCAGTAGCCGCATTCGACCCAGCCGATATCGGCCGGGATCGTCAGCCAGACGCGGGGATGGCCAAGCGCACCCTCGCCGCCATCGCAGGCCACTTTCCAGGTGGTGACGATCTGGGTTTCCGGGGCGTCGTTGGTCATGGTGGTGATCCTGTCTGGTACGCAGCCCGCTTTTAGCGGCCCATGGCCCCCGGGCACAAGAGCGTCGCAACGCCCCGCTGCGGAAAGCCTGCGGTGAAAGCCCCGCGATCGGCCGCGGCTGTCCATGGCAATGGGCGCGTCCCCCCTCGATGGGGGGCAAGCCCGCACCCCTATCCGCCGATCAGCGCCCCGCGCGATTTCAGCGCGGTCAGCCAGCCCAGACCCTGCGCGGTGCCCTTGGCCGGCCGGTATTCGCCCGAAATCCAGACCTCGGGGCAATGGGCGTCGATGGCATCGCACAGGTCGGGCAGCGAGAAGCCCCCGCCGCCGGGTTCGGTCCGGGCCGGGAAACCGGCGATCTGGACGTGGTTGATCCGGTGGCGATGCTCGTCCCAGACGGCCCCCGCATCGCCGTGCAGCCGCGCCGCGTGCCACAGGTCGAACTGGATGCCGACCCGCGGATTGGCGATGTCGTCCAGGATGCGGGCGGCCTGGTCGTAGTCGTTCAGGAAGTAGCCGGGCATGTCGTCGGGGTTCAAAGGCTCGATCGACAGGGTCAGGGCGGGCGCCTCGGCCAGGGCCCAGGCCAGGTTTTCGGTGTAGCACAGTTCGGCCTGCGGGCCCTTGGCGACGCCCGCCATCACATGCACTCGCCCCGCCTGCAGCCGCGTGGCATAGTCCGCCGCCCGCAGAAAGCTGTCGCGAAAGCGCAACTCCATCCCCGGCACGGCGGCAAAGCCCCGGTCGCCGCTGGCCCAGTCGCCGGGTGGCGTGTTGATCAGCGCCAGGGGCGCCCCGTTCAGTGCGCGTTCCCACTCGGCCATCGGCTGGTCATAGGGGAACAGCACCTCGACCCCGTCGAATCCGCAGCGCGCCGCCCAGTCGGGGCGGTCGAGCATCGGGACTTCGGTGAAGAGGTACGTCAGGTTGGCGGCAAAACGGGGCATGTCTGTTCAGGGCAATTCCGACGAAGGGATGACCGGGAAGAACTGCCCCGAGGACCAAAGCCCGAACCACTTATGCCCGTCACGCGCCTCATGGCAACCCAGATCAACCAGCCGGTAGAAGGATTTCCGGTCGATCAGTGCCCAGAGATTGCTGCGGATCAGGATATAAGGCGAGGGCTCACCCGTCTTTGGGTCACGTTCGACGCGCAGGGGATGGTCCGGGCCAAGGGTCGCGGTGTCCTCGGTTTTCGTGGTGAAGGTCAGGACCTGGTCGCGGCCCGCGCCCTGAATGTCGAAGTCGGTGGCCAGAAGCGGGGCGTCGTCCACCTTGATCCCCACCTTCTCGACCGGAGTGACAAGGAAGTAGTCGTCCCCTTCGCGCTTCAGGATCGATGAGAAGAGCTTGACCAGCGGCGCGCGGCCGATGGGGGTGCCCAGGTAGAACCAGGTTCCGTCCCGGGCGATACGCATGTCGATGTCGCCGCAGAAGGGCGGGTTCCACAGATGGACCGGGGGCGGGCCCTTCTGTCCGGCGGCCTTGGCGGCTGCGGCAAGCGTATCGGCGTTCGGTGTCGTCATGGGCGCAATCTAATCGCGTTGGGTGCAGGTGCAACGGGGTGTCTGCCGGGAGGTTCCGCCGCGGCTGGGCGGGCAAATCTTTTCGAAAAGATTTGCAAAAGCCTTCGAAGGCTTTTGGGCCCGGTTGACGCCGCTCTCACGATCATTTGTGTCAAGTCGCCTTTTGCCATTTGTGCCCGGCGGGATACTTCGCTTTACTGACCGGGTACCACCCTGAAGGGAGCATGAGGCATGGCCGACACCAAGGCGCTTGTGGCGGAAATCGAGGCGCTGGGCGCGGTGCTTGGCCAGGCCAAGACCTCGATCAACCGCCGGTTCATCGGGCAGGAAAAGGTCGTCGACCTGGTCCTGGCCAGCATGCTTTGCGGCGGCCATGCACTGCTGGTCGGCCTGCCGGGCCTGGGCAAGACGCGGCTGGTCGACACTTTGGGCACGGTGATGGGCCTGAAGGCCAACCGCATCCAGTTCACGCCCGACCTGATGCCGGCGGATATCCTGGGGTCCGAAGTGCTGGAGACCAGCGGCGACGGTGGCCGTGCCTTCCGCTTTGTCGAAGGGCCGATCTTCTGCCAACTCCTGATGGCGGACGAGATCAACCGCGCCTCGCCCCGGACGCAGTCGGCGCTTCTGCAGGCGATGCAGGAGAAAGAGGTGACCATCGCCGGCCAGCATCGGCCCCTGGGCAAGCCGTTTCATGTCCTTGCCACCCAAAACCCGATCGAGCAGGAAGGCACCTATCCCCTGCCCGAGGCGCAGCTTGACCGCTTCCTGGTGCAGGTGGACGTCGAATATCCGACCCGCCAGACCGAACGGGATATCCTGATCGCCACCACCGGGGCCGAAGAGGCCGAGGCGCATCAGGTCTTTACCGCCGAGGAACTGATCAAGGCGCAGGGCGTGATCCGCCGGATGCCGGTCGGCGAGCAGGTGGTCGAGGCGATCCTTGACCTTGTCCGCGCCTGCCGTCCGGGAGAGCCGGAGGGCCGCGATCTGGCCGACAGCCTGTCCTGGGGGCCGGGGCCGCGCGCGGCGCAGGCGTTGATGCTGACGGTGCGGGCGCGGGCGCTGCTGGACGGGCGGCTGGCGCCGTCGATCTCGGACGTGGCAGAACTGGCGCAGGCGGTGCTGGTTCACCGGATGGCCCTGTCCTTTGCCGCGCGCGCGCGGGGCGAGACGCTGGCGGGCATCATCGCGCGCGTCACCGCCCGCACTCTGCGGCTTGAGGCGGCGGCGTGAGCGTAGCCCCCCAGGCACCGAACGGCGATCTGCGCTCACGCGCAGAGGCGCTGGGCCAGTCCCTGCCGCCCCTGCTGGCCGAGGCCGAGATGCTGGCCGCGACCGTGATGATGGGCGAACACGGGCGGCGGCGCGCGGGGCTGGGGGATGAGTTCTGGCAATACCGGCCGGCGCACCAGGGCGATTCGGCGCGGATGATCGATTGGCGCCGCAGCGCGCGGTCGGATGCGCATTTCGTGCGCGAACGCGAATGGCAGGCGGCGCAGTCGGTGACGCTGTGGGTCGATCCGTCGCGCTCGATGTCCTTTACCGGGGACAAGGGGCGGGCGCCGAAGGCGGACCGGGCCAAGCTGTTGGCGTTGGCACTGGCCGTCCTGCTGTTGCGCGGGGGGGAACGGGTCGGGCTGGCCGGGCTGGCCCATCCGCGCGCGGGGCGGACGCAGCTTCTGCGCCTTGCCGCGCGTCTGGCGGGTGAGGAGACGGCCGACGATTATGGCGCGCCTGAAACCGAAGGCATGGTCAGCCATGGCCGCGCGGTGTTTCTGTCGGATTTCCTGGGCGACGTGACGGCGGTCGAGGCGGGGTTGGCGCGGGCGGCGGACCGGGGGGTCAAGGGTATCCTGATCCAGATCCTTGACCCGGCCGAGGAAGAGTTTCCCTTCGACGGCCGCACGATCTTTGAATCGATGGGCGGCGGCTTGCGGCACGAGACGCAACAGGCCGGAGAGTTGCGGGCCCGCTACCTGGCGCGGCTGGCGGAACGCAAGGACCGGCTGGCGGCCCTTGCCCGCGCCGTCGGCTGGCATTTCACCACGCATCACACCGGCCACCCGGCGCAATCGGCGCTGCTTTGGGCCTATGCCGCGCTGCAGGGGGGGCGGTAGATGTTCATGCTTGGCCCTGTCGGGTTCGCGGTTCCCTGGCTGCTGCTGGGCCTGATCGCGCTGCCGATCCTGTGGTTCCTGCTGCGTGCCGTGCCGCCCGCGCCGATCCGGCGGCGGTTTCCCGGCGTGGCGCTGCTGCTGGGCCTGAAGGATGACGAGGCCGAGACCGACAAGACGCCATGGTGGCTGCTTTTGTTGCGGATGCTGGCGGTGGCGGCGGCGATCATCGCGTTTGCCGGCCCGATCCTGAACCCCGACGAACGTGTCGCCGGCTCGGGTCCGATGCTGATCCTGGTCGATGGGTCATGGGCCGATGCGCGCGATTGGCCCCGCCGTGTGGAAAAGGCCGAGGCGCTGGTCGCGGAAGCTGGCGCTCAGGGGCGGCCGATGGCGTTGTTGCGGCTGAGCGATGCGCCCGAGGCGGTACAGTTCCAGACCGCCGAGGCCTGGGCCGGCCGGGTCGCCGGGCTGCAACCGCAGGCCTGGGCACCGGCGCTGGCCGATTGGGCCGGGGTCCTGCCCGAGGGGCGGTTCGAAACGGTCTGGCTGTCGGACGGGCTGGACCATCCGGGCCGCGATGTGCTGCTGGACGAATTGCAGGACCGGGGCACGGTACGGGTGATCGAAAGCCCGCGCCCGGTGCTGGCCCTGCATCCGGCAAGGTTCGAAGAAGGTGCCGTCGTGGTCGCAGCCAGCCGGATGCCGGTCGCCGATGCGGTGGAGGTTGAAGTGATCGCGCGTGGACCCGACCCGTCGGGCATCGAGCGCGAACTGGCGCGGGTCACGCTGGCCTTCCCGGCTGGCGAGGCGCGCGCCGAGGCGGAACTGGACCTGCCGCCCGAACTGCGTAACCGCATCACCCGCTTCGAAATGGAGGCCGCGCGCACGGCCGGGGCGGTCAGTCTGGCCGACGACAGCCTGAAGCGCCGCAAGATCGCGCTGATCGGCGCGGGACCGGACCAGGAGGGGCTGCAGCTCCTCTCGCCGCTGCACTATCTGCGCCAGGCGCTGGAGCCGGTGGCGGAACTGATCGAGGGCAGTCTGTCCGACGTGATCCTGGCGAATCCCGACGTGGTGATCCTGGCCGATGTGGCCCGGCTGACCCAGACCGAATCCGACGCCCTGGTGGAATGGGTCGAGGAGGGGGGGCTTCTGTTGCGCTTCGCCGGGCCGCGTCTGGCCGCCAGCGATGTCAGCCGGTTCGAGGAGGACCCGCTGCTGCCGGTGCGCCTGCGCGAAGGTGGCCGCACGGTCGGCGGCGCGATGAGCTGGGGGGAACCGAAGGCGCTGGCGCCGTTTGCCGAGGGTTCGCCCTTCTATGGCCTTGTCGCGCCCGGTGACGTGGTGGTGCGGGCGCAGGTGCTGGCCCAGCCCGACCCGCAACTGGCCGAGCGCACCATTGCGGCACTGGATGACGGCACGCCTCTGGTCACGCGCAAGGGGCTGGGGGACGGCCAGGTTGTGCTGGTGCATGTGACGGCGAACGCCGAGTGGTCCTCGCTGCCGCTGTCGGGCCTTTTCGTGCAAATGCTGGAGCGGCTGGCGGTGTCGACCCGTCCCGTGCTGCCCGAGGCGGCGGATCTGGCGGGTCAGACCTGGGTGCCGCAGGACCTGCTTGATGCCTATGGTCAGACCCAGGACGCCGGCGAGATGGGCGGAGTCGAGGGCGAGGCGCTGGCCGTGGCCATCGCCGCCGGTCCGACGCAGGCCCTGCCGCCCGGCCTTTATGCCGGAGAGGAACGGCGCGTGGCGCTGAACGTGATGGGGCCCGAGACGACGCTTCTGCCGGCCGCCTGGCCCCCCTCGGTCCCGGTCGAGGGGCTGGAGGGGCGCGAGGCGCAGGCGTTGAAGGGGGCCTTCCTGACGGGGGCGCTGGGGCTTCTCTTGCTGGACGTGCTGGCGGCGCTGTGGGTCGCGGGGCGGCTATCGGGCCTGCGGCGCGGGGTGGCGGTTCTGGCTGTGGCGCTGGTGCCCCTGGCCCCACAGGGCGCACGGGCGCAGGACACGTCGCTGCCCGACGACGCGCTGGCGCTGGAGGCGACGACGGCGGTGGTGATGGCGCATGTCCTGACCGGCAACGCCGAGATCGACGAGATCGCAGCCGCCGGCCTGTTGGGCCTTGGCGACAAGCTGTGGCAGCGCACCTCGGTCGAGCCGCAACTGCCGATCGGCGTGGATATTGAACGCGACGAGTTGGCGTTCTTCCCCTTCCTGTACTGGCCGATCACGGCGGATCAGCCGACCCCCTCGGCCGCGGCCTATGAAAAGCTGAACGAATACCTGCGCACCGGGGGGATGATCCTGTTCGATACCCGCGACGCGGATGTCGCCAGTTTCGGCGGCGCCACGCCCGAGGGCCAGGCCTTGCAACGGATCGCCGCGGGCCTGGACGTGCCGCCTCTGGAACAGATGCCGCCCGACCATGTGCTGACCCGGACCTTCTACCTTCTGCAGGACTTTCCCGGCCGCCACCCGCGCGGCCCGATCTGGGTCGAGGCCGCGCCCTTGGCCGAGGATGAGGCGCCCGAGGGGATGCCCTTCCGCAACCTGAACGATGGGGTGACCCCGGTCGTGATCGGCGGCAACGACTGGGCTGCCGCCTGGGCGGTGGATGACATCGGGGTGCCGCTTTTGCCGGTGGGCCGGGGCTTTGCCGGCGAACAACAGCGCGAGATCGCCTATCGCTTCGGGATCAACCTGATGATGTATGTGCTGACCGGCAACTACAAATCCGACCAGGTCCATGTGCCCGCTTTGCTGGAAAGGCTGGGGCAATGAGCGCTTCGCTGGTCTATGCGCCGCTGGTCGGCTGGTGGGTGATCGGGGCGCTTGCCGCCGTGGCCGTCGCGCTGGTTGCGCTGGCACTGTGGCGGGGCCTGTCGGGTTGGTGGATCCGGGCGCTGGGCTTTGCCGCGCTTCTGGCGGCGCTGGTCAACCCCGCCTTGCAGGAAGAGGACCGCGCCGGCCTGTCGGATATCGTGGTGCTGGTGGTCGACGAAAGCTCCAGCCAGGCCTTGGGCGACCGGCAGGCGCAGACCGAGGCGGCGGTGGCGGCGGTAGAGGCCGAGGTCGCGGCGCTGCCGAACACCGAACTGCGCATCCACCGGCTGGGCGACGGGGAAGAGGATGCCGGCACTCTGGCCCTGACCGCGCTGGCCGAGGCGCTGGCCGAGGAACCCCGCGCCCGGGTGGCAGGGGCGATCGTGATCACCGACGGTCGCACGCATGACCTGGGTCTTGTGCCGAACCTGCCCGCGCCGCTGCAAGTGCTGCTGACCGGCCGTGAGGCGGATTGGGACCGCCGTCTGGTCATCAAGAACGCCCCCGCCTTTGCCATCATCGGCGAGGAATTCGTCCTGGACCTGCGGATCGAGGATATCGGCGCGCCCCCACCAGGCGCGGGGAATGAGGTCGCGCTGACGATCAGCGTCGATGCCGAGGAACCGGCGACCTATACCGTGCCCCTGAACACCGACCTGGAACTGCCGGTGACCTTGCCGCATGGCGGGGCGAACGTGCTGCAGTTCAGCGTGGCTCCGGTTGAGGGCGAGTTGACCGACCGCAACAATGCCACAGCGATCCAGGTCAACGGCGTGCGCGACCGGCTGCGCGTCCTGCTGGTGTCCGGTGAGCCGCACGCCGGCGAACGGGTCTGGCGCAACCTGCTGAAGTCGGACGCCAGCGTGGACCTGGTCCATTTCACCATCCTGCGCCCGCCGGAAAAACAGGACGGGGTGCCGGTGGATGAACTGTCCCTCATCGCCTTCCCTACCCGGGAGCTGTTCGTCGAGAAGATCGAGGAATTCGACCTGATCATCTTCGACCGCTACCGGATGCGGGGCATCCTGCCGATGTCCTACATCGAGAACGTGGTGAACTATGTCCGCAATGGCGGCACGGTGCTGGTCGCGGCGGGGCCCGAATATGGCGCGGTGGACAGCCTCTACCGCTCGCCCCTGGCCGAGATCCTGCCAGTCGCCCCCACGGCACAGGTGGTGGAGGAAGGCTTCCGCCCCGCGTTGACCGACCTTGGCCGCCGCCATCCGGTGACCGAGGGGCTGGAAGAAGACGCGCCCGAGGGGGGATGGGGCCGCTGGTTCCGCGCGATCGAGGTGGAGTATCTGGACGGCCAGATCCTGATGACCGGCCCCCGCGACTTGCCGCTTCTGGTCCTGAACCGGGTCGATCAGGGGCGGGTGGCCGTGCTGGCTTCGGACCACGCCTGGCTTTGGGGCCGGGGGTATGAGGGCGGCGGGCCGCAGCTGGAACTGCTGCGCCGCCTGGCGCACTGGATGCTGAAAGAGCCCGAGCTTGAGGAAGAGACCCTGACCGCCACGGTGCAGGGCGAGGCGATGACGATCACCCGCCGCTCGATGCTGGAAGAGGCACCGGGGCCGGTGACGGTCACCGGACCGGACGGCGCAGAGACCGTGCTGGACATGCCGCAGGCCAGCCCCGGCAAGTATGAGACCGTCTGGCAAGCGCCAATGCTGGGCCTTTACCGGCTGGAGCAGGGCGATCTGGTGCGCGTGATCGCCGTCGGCCCCGCCGCGCCGCGCGAATTCATCGAGACCATCGCCTCAAGCACAGAGCTTGCGCCGCTGGCCGAGGGAACGCTGGGCGGCGTGACGCGGATCGAGGACGGGCTGCCCGACATCCGCAGCGTGGCCGAGGGCCGCCCCGCCATCGGCCGTGGCTGGATCGGCGTGACCCCGCGCGAGGCCTATGTGACCACCGATGTGAACGTCGTCGCCCTGCTGCCGCCCTGGGCATGGCTTCTGCTGGCGGCTGGCTTTGCCCTGCTCGCCTGGCTGGTCGAGGGGCGCAAGGGCGCAAAGGCCTGACGGCTGCGCCTGCGGCCGGCCTCGGACCGGGGGTTTCACACCCCCGGACCCCAGTGGGATATTTGAGCAAAGATGAAAGCCAGGCGTCGTAGCACCATGCTTGGCGCGAATCGGCCTGACCGTCATGCTGCCGGCATTTGAAATGCGGGGGATTGGGTCATGGCGGATGTTGATGTGGTGGTTGTCGGCGCGGGTTGCGCCGGGTTGGCGGCGGCGAAGCGGTTGCTGGCGCAGGGCGTGACGGTGACCGTGCTGGAAGCGATGGACCGGATCGGCGGTCGGGCGTTGACGACGACCTCGGACTTCGGCGTGCCCTTCGACATCGGTTGCGCCTGGCTGCACGCCGCCGACCGAAATCCGTTCTTCCCCGAGGCCGTTGCGGCGGGCTGGACCTTGCAGCATCACGACATGGGCCTGGACCATCTTTGGTTCGGCAAGCGCAAGGCTACGGCGGCCGAGATGGCGGCCGAGGCCCGCGCCGCGGGGGAACTGGCCGCGTGCATCGAGCGGCACAGGGGCGAGAGCGACCGCCTGTCCACCCTGGTCGAGGCCTGCCATGGCCTGCGCGCCAGCGCCACTTTTGCCGGGCCGATGGACTATGGCGCGGATGATGACGAGATCAGCGTGACCGACTTTCGCAGCGCGGCGGACCTGGACCCGAACTATTTCACCCGCGAGGGGTTTGGTGCCCTGATCCACCACTGGGGCGCGGATGTGCCGGTGACGCTGTCCACGCCCGTCCGCCGCATCCGCTGGGACGGGCCGGGGGTTCAGGTCGAGACCGACAAGGGCACAATCCGTGCCCGGGCAGTGATCGTCACCGTATCGACCGGCGTTCTGGCCTTTGAGGATATCGCCTTTACCCCCGACCTGCCCGACGACCACCTTGAGGCGATCTGCGACCTGCCGATGGGCCTTCTGACCAAGATCCCGGTCAGGATCGAGGGAACCCGGCTGGGACTGCAACCCTTTGACGACGTGCTGATCGAACGCCATGCACGGCACGATCTGTATTTCCTTGCCTTCCCCTTCGACACCGACCTGATGGTCGGCTTTGTCGGTGGCGATTTCGCCTGGGAGATGGAGGCGGCAGGGCGCGATGCGGCGGTGGATTTCGTCACCGACCGGTTGGTGGAGATCTTCGGCTCGGACGTTCATCGCGCGGTGACCGGCGGCACCATGACCAACTGGTCGGCCGAGCGTCACGTGCGCGGTGCCTACGCTGCCGCCCGGCCGGGCAAGGCCCATGCCCGCGAAATCCTGTCGCGCCCGGTGGGCGAGCGGATCTGGTTCGCCGGCGAGGCTTTGGCAGGCGGGTTGAAACAGACAGCCGGCGGGGCGCGGCTGTCGGGCGAGGCGGTGGCGGGCAAGGTGGCGCTATGGCTCTCGCATCAGGATGACGCGGCGTGAGTGGCTGGCAAACTCGCGCCGCAAGAGGACGGCGGTGGCCAGCGTCGTGCCGGCGACAAGGCCCCAGGGACCCAGCAGCCAGCCCAGCGCGGCCAGCGCGAAATAGATCGACCGCAGGCCCCGGTTAAAGCTTTTCGCGGCGGTGATGTTGATCTCGGCTGCCTGTCCGGCGCGGTGAAAGGCCAGCGGGTCCTGCGGATCATTCGGGACGGCGGCCATCAGGATCGA
Organism: Tabrizicola aquatica; assembly: GCF_002900975.1. GTDB lineage: Bacteria > Pseudomonadota > Alphaproteobacteria > Rhodobacterales > Rhodobacteraceae > Tabrizicola > Tabrizicola aquatica. The sequence goes on from NZ_PJON01000003.1 coordinate 59,645, forward strand.
GCAGTAGCCGAACAGCCGGTGCGCCCAGACGAACTTCAGCAGCGCATTGGCCAGGAAACCGATCACCGGCAGCATCCGCAGCGCCATGTCGGGGCCAGAGCCGGCCAGCGGCAAATCCTCGGCCAGACGCTGCACCGCGCCGGCATTGCCGATCAGGGCCACCCCGCCGCCAATCGCGATCATGCAGGCGCTGGCAAAGAAAGCGGTGCCCTGCCGCAGGCTGTCGATCAGGGTGGCATCGAAAATCCGCGGCTGCCGGGTGACAAAGGTTCGCATCCAGTCGCGCCGATAGTCCTGCATGATCAGCGAGACGGAAGGGCGGCGCGCTGGCGGGTTCTCGATCAGCCAACTGCCCAGAAGCCAGGCAAGGACCAGATAGCCAAGGACGGCGGCGTCAAGCGGGGCGAGGGGACCGATGGGAAGTGTCATGGCCGCAGGTTAAAGCGCGGGCGGCGGCGGCGGAAGGGGAATGTCCATTTGGGGTTTTCGCTTGCGGTTTGGGAAATTGGTTATATTATCTTACCAATCAGCAGGAGGGGCCGCCGATGCAGATGCCAAAGCCGGATCAGGGCGTCCTTGCCCGCAAGTCCCGCATCGTGACCCGCCTGCGTGCCGTCCTGCCCGCCGATGCGGTGATCGACGCGGTTGAGGAATTGCGCGTCTATGAATGCGACGCGCTGACCGCCTACCGCTGCCCGCCGCTTGCCGCAGTGCTGCCCCGCACGACGGATGAAGTCGCGGCCGTGCTGCGCGTCTGTTGGGAGGAGGGGGTGCCGGTGGTCCCGCGCGGCTCGGGGACCAGCCTGGCCGGGGGCGCGATGCCGACGGCGGACAGCGTGATCCTGGGTGTGGCGCGGATGAACCGGGTGCTGGCGGCCGATTATGACAACCGCTTTGTCCATGTCGAGGCCGGGCGGACCAACCTGAGCGTCACCGGCGCGGTCGAGGCGGAGGGGTTCTTCTATGCGCCCGATCCCTCCAGCCAGCTGGCCTGCGCGATTGCCGGGAACATCGCGATGAACTCGGGCGGGGCGCACTGCCTGAAGTATGGCGTGACGACGAACAACCTTCTGGGCGTGCGGCTGGTGCAAATGGACGGGACCATCGTGACGCTGGGCGGACCTTGGGGCGAGCCGTCGGGCCTGGACCTTCTGGGCGTGGTCTGCGGGTCCGAGGGGCAGTTGGGCGTTGTGACCGAGGCCTGGCTGCGCATCCTGCCAAAGCCCGAAGGCGCGCGGCCGGTGCTGGTCGGCTTCAACTCGAACGAGGTCGCGGGGGCTTGCGTCAGCGACATCATCAAGGCCGGCATCCTGCCCGTCGCGATCGAATTCATGGACCGCCCCTGCATCCGCGCGACCGAGGCTTTTGCCAAGGCCGGCTACCCGGATTGCGAGGCCTTGCTGATCATCGAGGTCGAGGGGTCCGAGGCCGAGATTGCCGAACAGCTTGGCCGGATCAAGGACATCGCGCTGGCCCACGACCCGGTGGAATTCCGCGAGGCGGCAGACGAGGATCAGGCCAAGCGCATCTGGCTGGGGCGGAAGTCGGCCTTCGGCGCGATGGGGCAGATCAACGATTACATGTGCCTGGACGGGACGATCCCGGTCTCCAGCCTGCCGCATGTGCTGAAGCGGATCGGCGAGATGAGCCAGGAGTTCGGCTTGGACGTCGGCAACGTCTTTCACGCGGGCGACGGCAACATGCATCCGTTGATCCTGTTCAACGCCAACACCCCCGGCGATCTTGAGAAATGCGAAGCCTTCGGTGCGGAAATCCTGAAGCTTTGCGTGGAGGTGGGGGGATGCCTGACCGGTGAGCATGGCGTCGGGATCGAGAAGCGCGATCTGATGGCGGTGCAGTTCGCTCCTGCCGATATGGAGGCGCAGATGCGGGTGAAGGATGTGTTCGACCCGAAATGGCTTTTGAACCCGGCGAAAGTGTTTCCCCTGGCAACCAGCGCCGAGCGGCGCGCGGGTTGAAAGCGCCGGGGGTTTTGCACCCCCGGACCCCCGCAGGATACTTGCAGACAGAAAATGAGAGCGTGATGCGGCCTGTGACAGAAGCGGAACTGGCGGAAGCCGTGGCGGGGGCGTCGGGGCCGCTTCTGGTGCGCGGCGGGGGCACGCGGACCTTGGGCCATGCGGTGGGCGAGGTGCTGGAAACCGGCGGCCTGTCGGGGGTGGAACTTTACGAGCCGGGCGCGCTGACGCTGGTGGTGCGCGCGGGGACGCCGGTCGCTGAGGTGGAAGAGGTGCTGGCAAGCGAACGCCAGCGGCTGGCCTTCGAGGTGCCGGATCTGCGGGGCCTTCTGGGACGTGAGGGCCTGTCGACCATCGGGGGTGTGCTGGCGGCCAACGCTTCGGGTCCGCGTCGGGTGCAGGTGGGGGCCGCCCGGGACGCGGCGCTTGGCGTGCGGTTCGTCGATGGGACCGGCGCGGTAGTCAAGAACGGCGGGCGCGTGATGAAGAACGTCACCGGCTATGACCTGGTGAAGCTGATGGCCGGCAGCCGGGGCGCGCTTGGCGTGCTGAGCGAGGTCAGCTTCAAGGTGCAGGCCCAGCCCGAAGCCGAGGCAACGCTCATCGTCGAAGGCCTGGGCGACGAAGCGGGGCTTGCCGCCCTGCGCGTGGCGCTGGGGTCGCCCTTCGATGTGTCGGGTGCCGCGCGGCATTCGGGGCGCAGCCTGATCCGGGTCGAGGGGATGGCGGGGTCGGTGGCCTACCGCGTGCGCGAGTTGACCGCGCGGGTTGGCGGCGAGGTTTCGGTGGTCGAGGCCGAAGCCTCAACCCGGCTTTGGCGCGAGGTGCGGGATGTGGCGCCGTTCCATGGCCGCCCCGGCGAGGTCTGGCGCATCGCCACGCTGCCCACGGTGGCGGCCGAGATCGTCGCCGGGCTGGAGGGTCAGGCGCTGTGGGACTGGGGTGGTGGGCTGATCTGGCTGCTTCTGGATCACGGGCGCGGGGCCGAGGTCGCGGCGGCAGTCGCGGGCCGTGGCCACGCGACGTTGGTGCGGGGCGAAGGCGGGCCGGTCTTTCCGCCCGAGGCGCCCGAGGTGGCGGCACTGGTCGCGGGGGTTAAGGCGAAGTTCGACCCCAGGGGAATTCTCAATCGCGGGATGATGGGCTGATGCAGACGACGTTCACGCCAGAGCAACTGGCCGATCCCGGCATCGCCCGCGCCAACGAGATCCTGCGCTCCTGCGTGCATTGCGGGTTCTGCACGGCGACCTGCCCGACCTATCAGGTGCTGGGGGATGAGTTGGACAGCCCCAGGGGCCGGATCTACCTGATCAAGGACATGCTGGAGGCGGGTCGGCCGGCGGATGAAAAGACGGTCAAGCACATCGACCGGTGTCTGTCCTGCCTGGCCTGCATGACCACCTGTCCCAGTGGCGTGCATTACATGCATCTGGTCGACCATGCCCGCGCCCATATTGAAAAGACCTACAAGCGGCCCTTCACGGACCGGGTGCTGCGCGCCGTGCTGGCGCGGGTGATCCCCTATCCCGGCCGCTTCCGTCTGGCGCTGCTGGCGGCCAAGATCGGCCGGCCCTTCGCCTGGCTGATCCCCGACGCGCGGGTGCAGGCGATGCTGAAGATGGCGCCCAAGACGATCCCGCCGGTCAGCCGCAATGACGACCCCCAGGTCTTTCCGGCCGAAGGTCAGCGGCGGATGCGGGTCGCGCTGATGACCGGCTGCGCGCAGAAGGCGCTGAACACCGACATCAATGACGCCACGATCCGCCTGCTGCGCCGTCTGGGCTGCGAGGTAGTCGTGGCCAAGGGCCAGGGCTGCTGCGGGGCGCTGACGCATCACATGGGGAAAGAGGACCTCTCCCATGCCAGCGCCGCCGCCAATATCCGGGCCTGGATGGCCGAAAAGCAGGCCGGGGGCCTGGATGCAATCGTCATCAACACCTCGGGCTGCGGGACGACGGTGAAGGACTATGGCCACATGTTCCGCACCGACCCGTTGGCGGGGGATGCGGCGACTGTGGCGGGATTGGCCAAGGATATCAGCGAGGTGCTGGTCACGCTGGGCCTGCCGCAGGGCGCGCCCAAGGGGCTGCGGGTCGCCTATCACGCCGCTTGCAGCTTGCAGCACGGCCAGCAGATCAAGACCGCGCCCAAGGATCTGCTGAAACGCGCGGGGTTCGAGGTGGTGGAGCCCGCCGACAGCCACCTGTGCTGCGGCAGCGCCGGCACCTACAACCTGCTGCAACCCGAGATCAGCGCAGAACTGAAACGTCGCAAGGTGCAGACGCTGGAGGCAAAGGCCCCCCAGGTGATCGCGGCGGGAAATATCGGCTGCATGATGCAGATCGGGTCGGGCACCGGAATTCCGGTGGTGCATACGGTGGAACTTCTGGATTGGGCCACAGGCGGGCCGAAACCGCAGGCGCTGGGCTAGCGCGCCCTTGCGGAACGGGCCAAAAATCCGCCTAACTTGCCGGGTAGGTGCAGGCCATGCGGATGGGAGGTTCAATGCGTCACCTGATTCCCGCGCTGCTTGCCCTCTGGCTGGCCCTTCCCGGCCAGGCTGCGGCGCAGGATGCCGATATCGTTAGCCTGCAGACGGCGGATGATTCGCGCGGTTGGGACGCGGTGGGCAAGCTGGTGCTGGGCGACCGTGGCTTTTGCACCGGCGCGCTGATCGCCCCGCAACTGGTGCTGACTGCGGCGCATTGCCTCTATGACAAGGCGACCGGCGTGCAGATGCGGCCCGAGGATATCCAGTTCCAGGCCGGGTTTCGCAACGGTCGGGCGGTGGCTTACCGTAGCGTGGCCCGCGCCGTGGCCCATCCCGACTATCGCTATGTGGCCGAGGACAAGCTGGAGCGGGTGACCTCGGACCTTGCACTGCTAGAACTGAACCAGCCGATCCGCCTCCCCTCGCTGATCCCGTTCGAGACCGGGGCGACCCCGGTCGAAGGGGACCGCGTCGGTGTCGTCTCTTACGCGCAGGACCGGGCCGAGGCGCCCTCGATCCAGGAATTCTGCGAGGTGCTGGCCGGCCGGCGCCAGACGCTGATCCTGTCCTGCAACGTCGATTTCGGGTCCTCGGGCGCGCCCGTGTTTGCGGTGCATGACGGGGTGGCACGGGTGGTCTCGGTCATCTCGGCCAAGGCCGAAGTCGATGGCCGCAAGGTGGCCTTGGCCGTGCCCCTGGCCGAACCCCTGCACGCGCTGCACATCGCGCTGGAGGCCAGCAAGGCACGCAGCCGGACCGGGACCGAGACGGTGCGTGTGCTGTCGGGCGGGCAAAGCGACGGCGCCAAGTTCATCAAGCCATGATGCTGCGGGCGGTCATCGCCCTGGTTCTGCTGGCAGGCCCGGTGGCCGGTCAGGGCCTGGACCGGCTGACAACGCGTGAGGATCTGCGCGGGTTCGAGGCGGTGGGCCGTGTCGATGTCGCGGGCGGCGGCTTCTGCACCGGCGCGCTGATCGCGCCGGACCTTGTTCTGACAGCCGGGCATTGCGTGCTGCGCGACGACGGCTCGCCGGTCCCGGCCGAGACGATCACCTTCCGCGCCGGGCTGTCGGACGGGGTGGCACTGGCCGAGGCGACCGTGCGCCGCACCGTCGTTGACCCCGCCTTCCGGCCGCTGGAAGTAGCGCCCATGGACATGCTGGCGCTGGACGTGGCGCTTCTGGAACTGGCACAGCCGATCCCGACTGCCCAGATCTCGCCCTTCGTGGTGGCCGAACCGGGGCCGGGGGATGAGGTCAGCGTGGTGTCCTATGCGGCCGGCCGGGAAGAGGCTTTGTCCTGGCAGCCGGTCTGTCATGCCTTGCACCGGCAGGGTGCGCTTCTGGCCTTCGACTGCGACGTGGCCGCAGGGTCGTCCGGCGCGCCGGTTCTGGATCGGTCGCACTATCGGGCGAAGATCGTCTCGATCATCTCGGCCGGCAGCACGATGGAGGGCCAGCCCATCGCCATCGGGATGCAACTGCCCGGCAGGGTCGCCGCGCTGAAGTCGGCCCTGCGCAGCGGCCAGGCCACCAGCGAGGCCCCGGCCGTCGAGGGGGAACGCAAGGTCGGCAAGCGGATCACCGTGGGCGGGGGGGCGGGCGACACCGGCGCCCGGTTCATCACCCCCTGACCGGGTCTTGAAAGGCCGGTTTCCGCTTCTTACCTCACAGTCATCCGGGTGCCATGACGGGCCCGGGAACCCTGCCTTGCCCGAGAAGGGAAGGCCCCTGACATCGCTTCCAGGAGGATGACAATGCGTAACCTTGATTTCGCGCCGCTCTACCGTGCCACCGTCGGTTTTGACCGCATCGCCGACATGATGGACCGTGTGCTGTCCAGTGACGTGGCCCAGCCGACCTACCCGCCCTACAACATCGAAAAGACCGCTGATAATGCCTATCGCATCTCGATCGCCGTCGCCGGCTTTGCGCCCGACGAGTTGAGTGTCGAGGTCAAGGATGGCACCCTGCACGTCTCGGCCCGCAAGGCGACCGATGAGACCGACCGCGCCTATCTGCACCGTGGCATCGCGACCCGCGCGTTCGAGCGCCGCTTTGCCTTGGCCGACCATGTCCGCGTCGCGGGCGCCGCGCATGAGCACGGCATGCTGCACATCGACCTGGTCCGCGAAGTGCCCGAGGCGATGAAACCCCGCCGGATCGAGATCGCCCGCGCCAACGGCGCGACCCCGGTGATCGAGGCGAAGCCCGAACAGGTCAACTGATCGCGACATCCTGAAAAAAGCGGCGCGTCCCGGGCCGGGGCGCGCCGTTTCACTTGTGCCCGACTGCTCGTCGATGACTGCGTCACTCCTCGCGGTTCATCCAGCGACGAGAAGCCGCGCCTCAGTTCGCCGCCAGCGCCTGCGCCAGCCGCATCAGCGTCACCGCCTCGTTGCGATAGCCGTAAGCATCCTCGCCCCGGGCCGAGGCCGCCAGCGCAATCGCTTCGTCCCAGCCCCAGTCGCCCAGGTAAACCGAGCCCTGCAAAAGCTGCCCAAAGCCCGCGATGGCGGCGGCAAAGCGCGCCTCCTCGCTGGCCGGTTCCGCCCCGGTGATCGCGGTCTCGGCCAGGGTCGACACCTCGGCCCCCGGCGCCTTCCAGCGCAGACGCAGGAAGCCAACCTCTCCCCCCGCACCTTCGGCTGGGGCCGCGCCATAGCGCAGGGGATCGTTCCGCAGCGCGTCAGACCCCGGCGCGGTCACCTCATAGATCGCGGTCACTTGGCGGCCCGCGCCGATCGCGCCCGCGTCCACCCGGTCGTTGTTGAAATCCTCGCGCCGCAGGGCACGGGTCTCATAGCCGATCAGCCGGTACTCCGCGACTTCGGCAGGGTTCCATTCGACCTGGATCTTCACGTCATCCGCAATTGGGAACAGCGCCCCGGTCAATTGGTCGACCAGCACCTTCCGCGCCTCGGACAGCGTATCGATGTACGCCGCCGTCCCGTTGCCGTTCTGCGCCAGCGCCTGCATCACCGCATCGTCCAGGTTGCCCCGCCCGAAGCCCAGGACCGACAGATAGGTCCCCGTCTCGCGCTGCCGGGCGACATAGGCTTCCAGCCCCTCGGGGTCGCTGACCCCGACGTTGAAATCGCCATCGGTCGCCAGAAGGATGCGGCTGATCTCTCCATCAGCCTTCATCGCCTCGGCCACCTGATAGGCCAGCTCCAGCCCTTCCGCCCCGGCGGTGGACCCGCCTGCCGACAGCGTCTCCAGCGCGGCCAGGATCGTCTCGCGCTCTGCGGCCGGGGTGGGGGGCAGGACCTGGCCCGCCGATCCGGCATAGGCGACGATGGCGATCTGATCCTCGGGCCGCAGTTCGGCCAGCATCAGCGCCAGCGACTGCTTCAAGAGCCCCAGCTTGTTCGGATCCTCCATCGAGCCTGAGGTGTCGATCAGGAACACCAGGTTCAGCGGCGGTCGGTCCGCCACCGCAGGGAGCGCGCCCTGGATCCCGATGGTCACCAGCCGCGTGCCGGTATTCCACGGCGTCTGCATCACCGAGACATTGGTCGAAAACGCGGCCTCGGGCGTCGGCGCGGGATAGGCGTAAGGGAAATAGTTCACCATCTCCTCGACCCGCACCTGGTCGGGCGTGGGCAGGACGCCCAGGTTGAGCGAGGATCGGATGACCGCCCAGGACGCCGTGTCGACATCGATCGAGAAGGTCGAGACCGGCTCTTCCGCCGTGACCTTCACCGGGTTGGCGGCGGCAGTGGCATAGGCTTCGCTGTCCTGCACCTGCGGCTGGACCAGATCGGGCAGGGGGGCGATCACCGGATCGGCGGCGATGTAGCCCACCGCGCCATCGGCCGTTTCCGCGGGGGCCTCAAGCCGCAGCCGCGCCTCGGCCTCTGGCAGCCCCATTGGAGCGGAGGGGGCCGCCTCTTCCTCGATTGGCTCACTCAGCGCCAGGTTCCCAGGGGCTTCGGTCTTGGCAGCGGGCTCGGACCGGGCGGGCGCTGCCGGTTCGGGTTGGGCCAGGTTCGGGGACAGGATCTCGCCCGACAGCTCGAATTCCTCGGCCGTGATCCCATCCATGGGTTCGGCCTCGGCCATCGAGCTGGCTGTCCCGGCGTCCAGGGCAGGGTCGGCCGGCGCGGTGGCAGGGGCGGCGGCATCGGCCGGCGTGCTCCGCTTTGCGGTGGGAGTCTCGGACGCCGGCAGCGCACCCGGGCCGGTCAGGCGCAGGTCTGCAACCGGCAGGATCACCGCGACGCCAAGCACCAGCGCGGCGGCCGAGGTGGTCATGGCCAGGGCCGGCCGGGAAGTCAGAAGGTTCAGCATGCGACGCACTCCGTTCATTGCGGCCGCCTTCGGGCGGTCCTCACTGGAACGGGGCGCCTGGGGCGATCCTTGGAGACGGTCGAAATTTTCCATCGCCAAAGCCATGGCCCAGGCCTTCGCCTCGGCATCGGGCGCCGGGGCGGCCTGCAAATGCTTGCGGAGGTCGTGAAGATCGTCGGTCACTTCGCCTCCTCCCGTGCCATGGCCCGCAGGCGCTTCTTCACTTCGCTCATCCGCCAGGCGATTGTGCCCTCGCTGACGCCAAGGACAACCCCGGCGTCGGCTTGCGTCATCTCTTCGCCCAGGACCAGCGCCACGGTGTCGCGCAGGTCCGGTGGCAGCTGCGTCATCGCCTGGGCCAGCCAACCGGCCGCTTCGGCCTGGACCTGGATTTCGTCCTGCCGGGCCAGTTCCCAGTCGCCCCAGCCCTGCGCCGCACGGCTGCGGGTCGCTTGCCGGCGGCGCAGATCGTGCGCGGCATTGACCACGACGCGATACAGCCAGGTGGTGAACCGCGCCTCGCCGCGCCAGTTGCGCAGCTTGGCCGGCAGGGCGGCGCAGATGTCCTGGGTCAGGTCCTCGGCCTCGGCCTTCGATCCGGTCAACCGCCAGGCCAGCCCGTGCATCCGGTCGTAATGCCGCCCGACCAGCGTGGCAAAGGCCGCCCGGTCCCCCTGGGCAGCATGGGTCGCAAGCGTCTCATCGGGCGTGTCCATCAGCATCACGTTATCTGTGACGCAGGTGCCGGTGCAATCCTTGGGCCGCGCCCGGAAATCCTTACCCCGGACAAAAAGACCCCCGGCACCGGGGGAAGCCGGGCCGGGGGTTGTGGGCCTGTTCAGGTCTTCGATCACTTGGGGAAAGGGGATCAGAAGAGCAGGCCGTCGTAGATGCCATAGGCGCTTGCAGTGGTGTTCAGCGCAGCGCCTTCGTCACGGGCATAGGCGGTGATCGCGTTATAGGTGCCCGGCCCGAACTTGCCGTCGATCCCGCCGCGATAGTAGCCCCAGGCGCGCAGGTTGCGCTGGATCGCCTTGCGCTCGGACAGCGAATAGCTCTGGAACGCGCGGCCGGCCGGGGTGGCGTAGATCGAGGTCGCGGTCCGCACCGGGCGTTCGACATAGACAACCTCGGGGGCGCGCCGGGCCTCGCGGGCCTTGCGGCCTTGTTTCAGCAATTCGTCGACGATGACCGCCGTGGCGACACCGGCGACGAAGCCCTGCTCCTTTTCGCCCCAGGCAAGGGCCGGGGTGGCGGGCACGGCGGCGATCGCGGCAGCAGTCAGGCCGGCGATCAGGGTGGTGCGGGCTTTGGTGACAGAGAGCAGCATGTCATGGTCCTTTCGTGGGTCCCGGGCAGTCCGGGGTAGATGCCAATCGGTATGGGCATTCGGGCCACGCTAGGCAAAAGCGTCGCGACGTTAGCAAAAAACGCGCGGTTGTTATCGGATAACGTCAGGAATAACAAAGGTTTAAGTCATAGCGTCCCGCTGGAAAGCAAGGCGGAAAGCCGGTCTAAACCTTCCTCCAGCCGCGCTTCCGGCCCGCCGCCCGCCCCGATGCGGATGTGATGCGGCAAATCGTAGGCCGAGCCGGGCAGCAGGAAGGTGCGGTAGGGCGGCTGCAAAAGGGCGCGGGCCAGGGTCTCGCCATCGACCCCCGCCACCCGCGCCAGCCCGATCAACCCCGCCTCGGGCCGGTGCCAGCTTAGTCGCGCTTCCCCGGCCACGAAACGGTCCAGCCGGTCCAGCGTTTCGGCGCCCTCAGCCCGCGCCCGCCCCAGCGAGGCCGCCAACCGCTCCGGTCGCAGCGCAACCTCGGCGATATGCTCGCCCAGGGTGTTCATGATCTCGGACGAATTCTCGCGCAGGATCATCGCGTCGCGGATCACCTCCGGCGACTGGCAGATCATCCAACCGGTCCGCAGCCCCTGCAGCCCTAGCGCCTTGGAGACCGACCCCGTGGTGATCCCGAACCGCGTCAGCCCCGCGATGGAGGGGGGGCGCGGTCCGGCCCATTCCAGCCCGGCATAAACCTCGTCCACCACCAGCCAGATACCGTGGCGTTCGGCCAGCGCGGCCAAGGCGCGCAGGTCTGCTTCGGGAATCAGCCGGCCGGTCGGATTGTTCGGGTTGGTCAGAAAAATCATCCGCGTCCTTGGCGTGATCGCCGCTTCGACGGATTCAGGGTCCAGCCACCAGCCTTGGCCCTCATCCCGCGAAACCTCCACCAGCCTCGCGCCGATGGCCTTGGCCATGACGCCCGCCTGCGGCCAGCCGGGCGCTTCGGTGATGATCTCATCGCCGGCGGTCAGCATCTGGCGGAAGAGCAGGTAGTTCGCCTCGGCCGCGCCTGCCGTGACCAGCACGCTGTCCAGGGGTAGGTCGAGGCCTGCCTGGTCCAGCACCCTTTGCCGCAAGGCAGGCAGGCCCAGGAAGCTTTTCCCGTTCCAATCCAGCGACAGCTCGGGGTCAAGGTCGGGCAGAAAGTCCTTCAGCCGCGGAGAGCGCGCCAGTGAAAAACCGATGAAGCACTCCGGCGGCTTGGCGGCCGTGGTCTCCAAGAGGTAATCGAACAGCTTGTGAATGGTGACCTTCATCCGCCCCTCCGCGCAACCCCAAGAATTTTAAGTAAAATTCTTGTCAAATTTCTTACTCAAGAAATTTGGCCCCCTTACCGTACGTCGCGCCCCTGGTTCAGGATGATGACATTGCCCGACGACACGTCCCCGGCGGGCGAGATCAGGAACCCCACCCAGTTCGCAATCTCCTCGGGCTGCATCGCCCGCCCATGCGGCATGGCGCTGATCGCTTTCGCCAGCACCTCCTCGGTCAGCACGTTGAACAAGGGCGTCTCGGTCATCGCCGGCGCGATGGAGTTCACCGCGATTTTCTCGCGCGCATAGCGCCGCGCCAGGTCCTTGGTCAGCGTATCCATCGCGGCCTTCGAGGCCCGGTAATGCGGCGGGTCGAATACGTCGAAATTGTAGGCCCCGTTCGACGAGATGTTGACGATCTTCCGCACCCCAGGCCGCCCCGCCATCGCCCTCACCGCACCCTGACAGCAATGGAAGGCAGATGAGAAGTTGATCGCCATCTGCCGGTCCAACTCACTGGCCGGAATGTCCGGGAAGTCCGACATGAAGCAGGTGCCGGCATTGTTGACCAGCGCGTCCACTCCGCCAAACCGGGCGGTCAGCCGGTCGAAGAGGTCGGCAATAGCCTCGGAATCGGTCAAATCCACCGCTTCGGGCACAAAGCCGACACGATCCGCCGCCATCGCCAGCAGCGCCGCGCCGTCGATGTCGACGCCCACCACCGTCAGCCCGTCAACAAGCAGGCGGTCGGTGAAGGCCCTGCCCAACCCTCCGGCGGCTCCGGTGACGACGGCGATGCGGGTGGTCATGGCTGCGCTCCTTGGCATGGGAAAGCCAGCCTAGGCGAAGCCCAAGGCCGGCTCAATCCATCCCGTCACGCGGTCACGGCGCTTTCGGCAAAGCGTCGAAATCGGCGGCCGAGTGACGCTCCGGCAGCTTCTCCCAGTCCTCGCCCCAGGAACGGTTGACCTTGCGCCCCCGGATCACCCCCGGCCGCGCGTCGATGCGCTTGGCCCAGGCCAGGACATGCTTGTAGCTGTCCACCTCCAGGAACTCGGCCGCGTTATAGGCGCGGCCCATCACCATGTTGCCGTACCAGGCATAGATCGCCATGTCGGCCAAGGAGTATTCTCCCGCCATCCACTCATTCTGCGCCAGATGCTGGTCCAGCACGTCCAACTGCCGCTTTGTCTCCATCGCATAGCGGTTGATCGCGTATTCGATCTTGACCGGGGCGTAGGCGTAGAAATGCCCGAAGCCGCCGCCGACGAAAGGCGCGGACCCCATCTGCCAGAACAGCCAGCTGAACATTTCGGTCCGCTGGCGCGGGTCCTTGGGGATGAAGGCGCCGCCGAACTTCTCGGCCAGATACAGCATGATCGAGGCGCTTTCGAACACCCGCTGGCCGGGCGTGACGCCATGATCCATCAGCGCCGGGATCTTCGAGTTCGGGTTTACCGCGACAAAGCCCGACCCGAACTGGTCGCCCTTGGAAATTTCGATCAGCCAGGCGTCGTATTCGGCGTCATGGCCGGCTTCCAGCAACTCCTCCAAAAGGATCGTCACCTTGACCCCGTTCGGCGTCGCCAGCGAATACAACTGCAAGGGATGCTTGCCGACCGGCAATTCCTTGTCATGCGTGGCGCCGGCAATGGGACGGTTGATGCTGGCGAAAGTCCCGCCCGAGGGCTGCTCCCATTTCCAGACCTTCGGCGGGGTATAGTCGTTCGACATGGTATGGCCCTTGCTTTTGGGTTCGGACAAGGAAGCTAGTGCATCCCCTTGCGCCCCACCATAGGCCCGAAACGGCGGGACTACCCTGCCGAAACGCACAAAGGGCGGCGCTGCGGCCGCCCCTTGCACAAAATGGCCTTACGTCAGACCGACAGGCAGACGTATTTCAGTTCCATATAGTCATCCAGCCCGTGGCGGCTGCCCTCGCGGCCCAGGCCCGACTGCTTGACCCCGCCGAACGGTGCCATCTCGTTCGAGATGAGGCCGGTATTCACCCCGACCATCCCGTATTCCAGCGCCTCTTGCACGCGCGTGATGCGGCCGATGTCGCGGGCATAGAAGTAGCTTGCCAGACCGAAGATCGTGGCGTTGGCCAGTTCGATCACCTCTTCCTCGGTCTCGAACTTGAAGAGGGGGGCCAGAGGTCCGAACGTTTCTTCCTGCGCGACTTTCATGTCGGGCTTCACGCCGGTCACGACGGTCGGCTGGAAGAAGGTCCCACCCAGCTCATGCCGCTTGCCGCCGGTGACGATCTGCCCGCCACCCGCCAGCACGTCGGCAATATGCTCTTCGACCTTGTCCACGGCATCCGCGTTGATCAGCGGGCCGGTGGTGACGCCCGGCTTCAGCCCGTCGCCAATGGCCAGCTTCTCGACCGCCGCGGCCAGCTTCTTGGCGAAGGCATCATAGACCCCGGCCTGCACATAGATCCGGTTCGCGCAGACGCAGGTCTGGCCGTTGTTGCGGAACTTCGAGATCATCGCGCCCTCGACCGCCGCATCCAGATCGGCGTCGTCAAAGACGATGAAGGGCGCGTTGCCGCCCAGCTCCATGCTGCATTTCAGGATCTGGTCCGCCGCCTGCTTCAACAGGATGCGACCCACTTCCGTCGACCCGGTAAAGGTCAGCTTGCGGATCAGCGGGTTCTCGCAGAACTCTTTCCCGATGTCCGACGACCGCTTCGAGGTGATGACCGAGAAGAGGCCCGCCGGCACCCCGGCCCGCTCGGCCAGCACCGCCAAAGCCAGCGCCGACAGCGGAGTCTCCGCCGCAGGACGCGCGACGAAACCACAACCGGCCGCAAGGGCAGGGGCCACCTTCCGCGCGATCATCGCGTTGGGGAAGTTCCAGGGCGTGATGGACGCGGCCACGCCAATCGGCTGCTTCAGGACATGGATGCGCTTGTCGCGCTGGTGGCCGGGAATGATGTCGCCATAGGTGCGCTTGGCTTCCTCGCCGTAGAACTCGATGTAGGAGGCACCATAGGCGATCTCGCCCTTGGCCTCGGCCAGGGGCTTGCCCATTTCGGCGGTCAGGATGGTGGCCAGGTCGTCCTGGTTCGCCATGCACAGATCAAACCACTTGCGCAGCACCTGGGCGCGTTCCTTGGCCGTCCGCTTGGCCCATTCGCGGTGGGCGGTGTGGGCAGCCTTGATCGCGCGGGCGGCTTCGGCACGGCCAAGGTTCGGCAGGTGGCAGATCACATCGCCCCGTGCCGGGTTCGTCACGGGGAAAGTGCTGCCATCGTCCGCCGCGATCCACTCACCAGCGACATAGGACTTGGTGACCAGCAGCGAGGGGTCTTTCAAAAGCGACGCGAGGTCGGTCACGGAATCGAGCATGGGGGCCTCCATTTGTTAGCCAAAGGCCTGCCACGCGGGGGGCGCGATGTCCAGTTTTCCGGGCGGGATCGGGCCAGAATTTGATCAAACTCTGGCCCGACTGGCCTGAACCTAGCGCGGTGCGTCGAAGCTGATCAGGGCGGGACCGTCGATGGTTTCGGCCAGCTTGCGGATCGTGGCCGGGTCGCTGCCGTTCACCGTCACCATGATCCGCCCGTCGGCCAGCGCGGTCATCGAACTGGTCTGGTCATAGAACGCCAGCCCGTTCAACTCGACCGGAGCACCCAGGATCATCTGCATGTTCGGATCGGTCAGCGCCGCTGCCATCCCTGCCATCAGGGGCGTGTCCAGATTGTAGGTCACGGTGGCATAGCTGCCATCTTCGGCCGAGTAGCTGGCCTCGGCCCCCGTGCCCCCGCCGATCATCGCCAGATTGGCCATGTAGTCGGCCTGCAGCGTCTGGGTCATGCCCTTGGGGGCGGCGGGCAGCAGGGCCTCCAGCCGCTGGGCCCGTTCGGCGTTCAGGGCGGCGGTCGCGGCGGCAAGTTCCGCGGCTGCCGCCTTCAGGTCGCCCGCTGCCTGGGCGGCAAGGGCAGCCTCCAGCCGGGGGCTGACCTCGTCGGAAAGAGCGGGGGTGGACAGGGCAAGGCTGGCAAGAAGGAAAGTGGCAAGACGCATGAAACGCTCCAATAATGTGGCCAGGCCACTATGGAGCATCGGCGCACAACGGCAAGATGTCAGCCGTTGGCGTGCATCCGCTCGATATAGCCGCGCATTTCCTCGGCCTCGTGACGGGCATCGCGCAGGCCCTCCATCGCGGCCTTCAGTTCGGCCTCGGTCTGGCTGATGTGGTTCATCAACTCGGCCTCGCGCTGCTCCATATAGGCCAGGGCCTGGTCGCGCAGTTCTTCGGCCTCGTGCAGCGATTGCGCCAGCTTGTCCATCTCGGCCATGTCGCCGCCCTGGACGCGGGTGAAGCGGTGCAACAGCCAGTGCGCGAACCAGCCCATCGCAAAGGCGACCAGCAGGATGACGGCGGTGGCGATGACGTATTCGGTCCGGTTCATTCGTCTTCCCCGGCCTCAAGATCGGCGGGCCGTGGCAAGGGTCGTATCGTCTTTTCTGTCGGAGCAACAGAGGGGCTGGTATCCGCCTGTCCCGCAGGCGCGGCCTCGGCCGCGGAATCCGATGTTGCTGCCGGGGCCTCAGTCGCTGTTGTAGCCGCCTCGGCCACCGCCTCGGGCGCCTGTGTGGCGGGCGGCGGCGCGCCAGAGGGCAGGGTTTCAGCGGCCTGCACACCTTTCAGCACGAATTCGATACGCCGGTTCGCTTCGCGGCCTTCTTCCGTCTCGTTGTCGGCAATGGGCATCGATTCGCCATAGCCTTCGGCCGTCATCCCGGTGATGTCGACCCGCCGGCCCTGCAGCGCCAGCAGCACCGCCTCGGCCCGGGCCTGCGACAGCGCCAGGTTGCCGCCCTCGGACCCTTGGGAATCGGTGTGGCCGCCGATTTCCAGCTGCATCGGCGGGCAGGCGGTCAGGATGCCGGCCAACTCGTCCAGCACCGGCCGGGCCGTCGTGGCGATCTCGGCGCTGGCCGGGGTGAAGGTGATCTTCGTCCGCGCGATCACCCGGTTCACATCCGCCGCACATTCCTCGGGCGTCGGCAGGGCGGCAAGGGGATCCAGCGCCTCGTCATAGCGGACATTCACCCGGAAGGTCTGGCCCTGGCCCAGCTTGCCCGACAGGATCTGCGTGATCTTCCCCCGCGTTTCGGTAGACCCGGTGACCCCGGTGACTTCCACCAGGTCGGCCCGCACCAGAAGCGAGCCGTTTTCGACCAGCGACAGCGCCTCCAGCCCCGCCAGCACCCGGATCGGCCAGCCATCCGGCAGCGTCTCGTCCACCCGGGTCGCCGTTACCACATCAGCCCCTTCGAAGGCCGCGCGGGCGAAGGCGTCCACGGCCTGGCGCTGCATCTCGTCGGTCAGGCGGCCGCGCAGGGTCACCCTGCCATCCTCGGCCAGGATCGCGGTGAACTCGGCCGGGCCCTGGGTCGCGCTTTCCTTCTTCTCCAGCGTCGAGGTCAGCGAGAACGCATCGGGCAACCCGGTCTCCAACTCGCCCACCACCTTGTCGAAGGCGGCCTGAGTGACGTCGCTGCCGGCAAGCAGCGTCACGTCGCCGTCCGAAAAGGTGACGGAACCCGAGCCAAGTTCCGCGACCGCGCCAATCGCCTTGACCACCGCCTCGGCCCAGCGGGGCGTGGGCGTGCCGATCCCGATGGTGCAACTGGGCCGGCCTGTCACCCCGGCCGTTGCCGCCGCCGCCAGGATCTGGCGCTGCGCCCGGTCGGTATCGGCCGAGCAGCTGTCGAACCGCGCGCCGTCCCCGTCCACCACGAAGCGCAGCGTGAACGGCGTGATCACCGGTCGCGGGGCCGAGATGTCCAGCACCAGCCGCACCCCTTCTGGTGTCATGGCGGTCAAGTCACGCTCCAGCTGGCCCTTCTGCGCCGCGCTGTCGGAAATCGCCGTGACCTCCACCACCTCGGCCGTGACCGAGACCTTGGAGCGTGGCAGGCGTTGCAGGGCCTTCAACCCGAAATCCAGCGCCGCGCCCCAGGTTGCGGGCGCGGGGTAATCGGCGGTCTCCAGGATGTTTTTCAGCTCGATCCCCGGGGTCAGGGCGGCGGCGGCCTCGGCCAGCGCGGCCTCGGACAGGGCCCCTTCGGCGGGGTTCAGCGGCATCAGCCCGATCAGTTGCACCCCGTCCTCGGTCCGCAACATCTGGACCGAGAAATCCGGCGCCTCGATCGCCGAGGCGGGCGTCACGTCCAGCCCGTCGCGGATGCGAGAGCTGTCGATCAGCGCGCCGACCAGGTTCACCGCGCGGAACCGCGCAGCCTCGTTCGGGGCGGTGCCGGTCAGATGGACCTGCAACCCGTCGGTGCGGACGCTGATCCAGTCGATGTTCTGCTCGGCCAGCCGGGCCTCGACTGCGCGCTGGGTGCGCGATTCGATCACCAACGCGGTGCCATAGGCCACGGATACCATCAGGATCGCCGCCAGCACGAAGGCCAGCAGCGCCAGGGTGGTCGAGGAAAGCTTGCGGATCAGGGGCAGCACGTAAACCGGCGGGGGCGACTCAGGCGCGCAGCGGGCGCCTTGGGCTTCCTAGGGGTTTGGACGCCCGGGTTCAACCAAGCCATCCGGCGCAGGCAAGAAACGGCACAGGGATCAGCCCGGCATTCCGGTTCGCCCGGAACGCCACCAGGCAACTCGCCGGATCGTCCAGGTCCAGCCGCAGCATCTGGCCGACGATGTTCCACCCCATCGCCCAGATGCCCAACAGGCCCAGGACCGTCGGGATCAGCCGGTCATGGGCCGCCACGACGGCCCCGGCGAACAAGAGCATGGTCAGGACGAAGAACCCCCACAGCCAGGTCCGGCTTTGCGCCCCGAACAGCCGCGCGGTGGATTTCACCCCGATCAGCGCATCATCCTCGCGGTCCTGATGGGCATAGATCGTGTCATAGTACAGCGTCCAGGCGATCCCGGCGGCGTACAGCAGCAGCGCAGCCAAAGGCACCGCGCCGGAATGCGCCGCCCACATCAGCAGCGCGCCCCAGTTGAAGGCCAGGCCCAGAAAGACCTGCGGCCACCAGGTGAACCGCTTGGCAAACGGATAGACCGCGACCAGCGCCAGGCTGGCCACGCCCAGCCCCACCGCCAGCCAGTTGTAGGTGAACAGGATCCCCGCCGCGAGCGCCGCCTGCACCACCATCCAGACCAAAGCCCCCCGCACCGTCACCTGCCCCGAGGGGATCGGCCGGCTGCGCGTGCGGGTGACACTCGCGTCGATGTGACGGTCGGTGATGTCGTTCCAGGTGCACCCCGCCCCCCGCATCAGGAAGGCCCCCACGCCCGAGGATGCCGCCAGCCACAGGTCCCAGCCGGTGAACCCGTCCGCGCCACCCGCCAGGGCCAGCGCCCACAGGCAGGGCAGCCACAACAGCCAGGTCCCGATCGGCCGGTCGGCCCGGCTTAGCCGCAGATAGGGCCGCGCGCCGGGTGGGGCATACAGGTCGACCCAGTTGCCCTTTGGCGCGTCGGCCACCATGCCCGCGGTTTGGCCCTCTGGAATTTGCGGCGGCGGGGTCATAGGGTCACGCTCATGTCGGATATCAGGCTTCATGTAGACCAGCCGCTTGCCCCGGGGCAAGCCGTGGCCCTTTCGCCGGACCAGGCGCATTACCTTGTCGGCGTCATGCGCCTGGGCTTGGGCGACCCGGTCCTTCTGTTCAACGGCCGGGATGGTGAGTGGCGGGCCACCCTGACCCACGCCGCCAAACGCGGCGCCATCGTCACTTGCGACCGGCAGACCCGCCCGCTGCACCTGCCGCCTGACCTTTGGCTCCTCTTCGCGCCGATCAAGAAGGCCCGCACCGACTTTATCGTCGAAAAGGCGGTCGAGCTGGGTGTCGCACGTATCCTCCCGGTCCAGACCCGCCACACCAATTCCGAACGCATCCGCCAGGACCGCCTGCAGGCCCATGCACTGGAAGCGGCCGAGCAATGCGGCGCGACCTATGTGCCCGAGGTCGCCGACCTGATCCCCCTCGACAAGCTGATGGCGAAATGGCCCGAGGGCCGCCGCCTTTACTGGTGCGATGAAAGCGCCGCCGGCCAGCCCGCCAGTCTGACTGCCACAACAGGCCCCGCCGCCATCCTGATCGGCCCCGAAGGCGGCTTTTCGGCTGACGAAGCCCAACGCCTGCGCGCGCGGCCCGATACTGTGCCCCTGTCCCTCGGCCCCCGCATCCTGCGCGCCGACACCGCGGCCGTGGCGGCCATCACCCTGTGGCAGGCGGCCTGCGGGGACTGGCGATGATCCGGCCCGAGCTTCAGGCCCAACTCCTCCGCTGGCGCGAGGTCATTGCCGGCCTTGCCATCACCGCCATCGGCGGCTGGACCGCCTGGCAGGGCGGGTACCTTCTTCTTCCGCTTGGCCTGATCGTCGCGGCCCTGGGCCTGGCCTGGGCGCTTCAATCCCTGCGCCGCCTGCGCTTTCATCAGGACGGCGACGCCCCCGGCATCCTCCGCGTGACCGAGGCGCAGATCGCCTACATGGGCCCGCGCACCGGCGGCTTCATCGGCCTGCCCGACCTGATCGAGATCCGGCTTCTTACCCTGCGCGGACGGCGGATCTGGAAGCTGAAACAGGCCGACGGCCAGCTGCTGCACATCCCCGTCGAAGCGCAGGGCGCCGATGCCCTTTTCGACGCCTTCGCCGCCCTGCCGGGGATGGATACCGCCGCTCTGGTCGCCGCGCTGGGGACCGAGGCCCCGACCGACAGCACCGTGATCGCGCTGAACGCCGTCGACCGGCTGGTCTGGGCGCGCAAGGGGCAGGGGGTCGTCGTGCGCTGATGCACGGTCAGCCCTGCGCCACCACCCGCAGCACCCCCCCTTGACTTGCCCCGCGCCGCAAGACACCTGTTGTCGCCCGGCCATCCCGCCGAACAGACCCGGAGCCTGCGCCATGTCCATTCCCCAGTCCGGCGGCGGACCGATCGAAAGTTTCGACCAACTCGCCGGCATGATGGAATCCGGCTGCAAGCCCAAGGCCGACTGGCGCATCGGCGCCGAGCACGAGAAATTCGGCTGGCTCACCGACACCCGCGCGCCTTTGCCCTATGCCGGCGACCGTTCGATCTCGGCCATCTTCGCTGCCCTCGAATCGCGCTACGGCTGGCAGCCTGTGCGCGAGGGCGAGCATGTCATCGGCCTGACACGCAACGGCGCGAACATCAGTCTGGAACCCGGCGGTCAGTTCGAACTTTCGGGCGCCCCCCTCGCCTCGACGCTGGAGGTCGGAGCCGAGCTGCAGAACCACCTGGACGAGGTGCGCAGCATCGCTGATCCGATGGGCGTGCGCTTCATGGGGATCGGTGCGGCCCCGGAGTGGACGCATGACCAGATGCCGGTGATGCCCAAGGGTCGCTACCGGCTGATGACCGATTACATGGGCCGCGTCGGCACCCATGGCACGCAGATGATGTACCGCACCTGCACCGTGCAGGTGAACCTCGATTACGCGTCCGAGGCCGACATGGTGAAGAAGCTGCGCGTCGCGCTGGCCTTGCAGCCGGTGGCGACCGCGCTCTTTGCCTCCAGCCCGTTCTTCGAGGGGCGGCCCAACGGCCACCGCAGCTGGCGCAGCCGGATCTGGCGGGGTCTGGACGACAGCCGCACCGGAATGCTGCCCTTCGCCTTTGATCAGGGCATGGGCTTTCAGGCTTACGTCGACTGGGTGCTGGATGTGCCGATGTACTTCGTCTACCGCGACGGCAAGTACATCAACGCCCTGGGCCAGTCGTTCCGCGATTTCCTTGCTGGCAAACTGCCCGCGCTGCCCGGCGAAAAGCCCACGCTGTCCGACTGGGCCGACCACATGACCACCGTTTTCCCCGAAGCCCGGGTGAAGAAATACATCGAGATGCGCGGCGCCGATTGCGGCGACCAGGCGCATATCGCGGCACTTCCGGCCTTCTGGGTGGGCCTGATGTATGACCAGACCGCGCTGGACGCCGCCTGGGATCTGGTCAAGGGCTTTGACACCGAAACCCGCGAAGGGTTGCGCGTCGCCGCCTCGGTCTCGGCCCTTGCGGGAGAGGCTGGGGGTGTGAAGATCATGGACCTCGCCCGCGCCACAGTTGGTCTGTCGCACGCCGGCCTTGCCGCGCGGGGCTTCGGCGAAGAGGCGCAGCTTCAGCCGTTGGTCGAAAGCCTAAAGACCGGGAAAGTGCAGGCCGACAGATGGCTGGACCTGTATAACGGGGCCTGGGGCCAGGACCTGACCCCGCTTTACCAGGCGTCCAGCCTTTAGGCCCTTTTCCGCTCGGGCAGGTCCAGCCAGACCTTGCCATCCCTCCAGCCGCCCTTAACCAACCGGCCGGGCGCGCCCATCTGCGGAAACTCGGCGATCCGGTCGCGAAAGCGGTCGTTGCTGATGACGATGGCCCCGGTGTCGCGGGCATAAGTCAGCAAGTAGGGGTCCGCCTGCACCCCCTTCGGCACCACCATCACCCGGCCCGCGCCGATGCCAAGCGCACGTCCCAGATGCCGGTCGTCCGCGTGCCGGCCGAACAGTTTGTAGCCGGCATTGGCGTCGAAAATCACACCGGCCCGATACCCGCGCTCTTGCAGCTGCCGCAGGACCTGCTTCACCGGGGCCAGTTTGGCCGTATTGTCCTGCCAGTGCATGACGTTTGACCCGTCGATGACGGCCTCTGGCTTCCGCGCCCGCTTCCGCCGCCACAGCAGCAGCAGCAGGATGCCCAGCAGCAGAACGGCAAAGCCCCCAAACAGAAGCATATCGTCCATGGCTCAGGAGGCCTTCTTCCGCCCGATCTTCGGCTCGGTCCCCGCCTTGATCCGGCGCAGGTTCTCGGCGTGGCGGATGTAGACCAGCACGGTCAGCACCATGACCAGCAGCAGCATCCGCCCCTCCTGGAACCAGACCAGCCACGCCGAACTGGAGGCCGCCGCCACCAATGCCGCGGCCGAGGAAATGCGGATCACCGCCGCCGCCGCCAGCCAGGTCGCGCAGACCGCCAGCCCGACGGGCCAGGACAGCACCAGCAGCGTGCCCAGGAAGGTCGCCACACCCTTGCCGCCCTTGAAGCCCAGCCAGACCGGAAACAGATGCCCCAGGAACGACGCCAGCGCCGCCAACTGCGCCGCATCCTCGGCCAGGGTCGCCCGTGCAACCAGCACCGCGATACCACCCTTGCCGGCGTCCAAGAGCAGCGTCGCCAGTGCCGCCCCCTTGCTGCCCGTCCGCAGCACATTGGTCGCGCCGATGTTCCCCGACCCGATCTTGCGCAAATCGCCCAGGCCCATGGCGCGGGTGATCACGAGGCCAAAGGGAATCGAGCCCAGCAGATAGGCCAGCACGGCCGTCAGAAGCAGAAGCTGGGACGAGGTGACAATTTCGGGCATAGGCTATTCCGCGGCAAAAACCTGGGTCCCGGCAACCCAGGTGGCCAGAACCTTACCCTCCATCCGGGCGCCGTCAAACGGGGTGTTCTTCGACTTTGACCGCAGCTTAAAGCGGTCCATCAGGAATGGCGCGTCGGGGTCGAACAGGATCAGGTCCGCCGGCGCCCCGTCCGACAGCCGGCCCTGCGGCAGGCCCAGCCGGTTCGCCGGATTCAACGCCATCGCACGGAACAGCGACGGCAGGTCCAGATGCCCGGCATGATACAGGCGCATCGCGGCGGGCAGGAACGTCTCCAGCGCGACGGCGCCGGCGGCGGCGTCCTCGAACGGCAGGCGCTTCGATTCCTCGTCTGCCGGGGTGTGCATCGAGCTGATCACGTCGATCGACCCGTCCGCCACCGCGGCCACGATGGCCAGCCGGTCCTGCTCAGACCGCAGCGGCGGCGTCATCTTGAAGAAGGTCCGGTAGTCGCCGACGTCGAATTCGTTCAGTGTCAGGTGGTGGATCGAGGTGCCCGCCGTCACGTCCAGCCCGGCGGCCTTGGCCCGGGCCAGCGCCGGCAAGGCCTTGGCCGTGGTGATCTGGTCGGCGTGGTAGCGCACGCCCGTCATTTCGACCAGGGCCAGGTCGCGCTCCAGCCCCATCCGCTCGGCCATCGGCGAAACTGCGGGAATCCCGCGCAACGACGCGAACTTGCCGCTGGTGGCCGAAGCCCCGCCCGACAGCCCCGGGTCCTGCGGATGGCCCACGACCAGCGCGCCCAGCGACCGGGCATAGCTCATCGCGCGGGTGACCGCTTTCGCCTCGGTCGAGACGCGGAACACGTCGGAAAACGCAATCGCCCCGGCATCGCGCAGAAAGCCGATCTCGGTCATCTCGCGCCCTTCGCGGTGCTTGGTCAGGGCGGCCATGTGGCGGATGCGGACCGGAGCCTCGGCGGCGCGGCGGGTGACGAATTCCAGCGTCTCGGGCGTGTCGATGGCGGGGCTGGTGTCAGGCCGGGCGATGATCGTCGTCACCCCGCCCGCCGCCGCCGCCAGACCGGCCGAGCGAAAGCTTTCCCGATGCCGCTCGCCCGGCTCGCCGATCTTGACGCCCCAGTCGACGATGCCGGGGGCCAGACACTTGCCCCCGCAATCGAGGACCACGGCCCCCTTCGGTGCCTTGCCGTCGCGGCCCAGGATCACGCCATCCCGCACCGTCAGACTGCCCAGGGTATCGGTCCCCGCCTCGGGGTCGATCAGGCGGGCGTTCTGGAAATGAAGCGTGGTCATGGGCGGTCCGTCAGCGGCTTATGGGTCGATATGCGACGCCGCAGGCGGCTTGTCCACCGGAACTCACCGCAAGGCCAGCCATAGGGCGACCGCACCCGTCAGGGCCAGCGCCAGGGTCAGCAGGACAAACACCCCTTGCATCCGGGTCGAAGTGGCTGGGGCGGGCGGGTTCGGGTTGAGCGTGCCCTGCGCCGAAGGGCTGGGCAGGGGTTCGAAATGCACGGGCGGCCGCTCTTCGGCATAGGTGCCGATCAGGGCCAGACGGGGATCGGGCGACA
Organism: Tabrizicola aquatica; assembly: GCF_002900975.1. GTDB lineage: Bacteria > Pseudomonadota > Alphaproteobacteria > Rhodobacterales > Rhodobacteraceae > Tabrizicola > Tabrizicola aquatica. Next base: position 83,916 of record NZ_PJON01000003.1, read on the forward strand.
GGGTGACGGCCCGGCCATGCAGCGCCTTTGAGAGCAGGATCAGGACCGGCCCGGTCATGGCCTCCAGCCGGGCGCGATCGGCGGCAAGCGTTGCGTCGGGAACGCCGAGGCCTTCGGTCAGATAGCCGGTCAGTCCGATATCCGACAGGTCCGCCACGTCGAACAACTCGACATGTGCGGGGTCAAGGTCCGCGTCGCCCAGCAGCGCCGGGGCCAGCCGGGCCTTGTCGCCCTGCATTTCCTCCGCCGAAAGCGCGGCCGTAAAGACCCGCACCTGGTCGCGTTCGTGGGCGGGAATCGTGATCACCCTCGGCCCCCCATGATCCGGTTTGCGGTGGCGGCGGGGTCGGCCTGATACCGGATCAGGTGCCGGTCGCCTGTCGTCGTGGTGACCTGGACCGCACCCAGAAACGGCCGGGCCGACCGCAACTGCACCCGGGGAATCGCCCGCCCGCCGGGACCAAGCAACCAGCGGTCGGTCAGGCGCCAGGCCTCTCCCAAGGCTTCCGAGGCCAGGAAGGCCGCCCGCGCGAAGATCGCGATGGCCGCGCCCAAGGGTCCGGCGACGGGATAGGGGTTGCCCTGCCACAGCAGGAACAGGCCCGCCGCCGCACCCAGCACGACGGCCAGGATCAGATGCCCGCGCCAATAGGCCAGCCGGTCGGCGGGAAACTCGGCCTGAACCGTCTCGCCCTCGGCCAGAGGGGCGGCGTGGCCCATGATGCTGTCGGGCTCGATCCTTGTCATCAGGCGATCCAGACGATGACGATGGTGAAGACGGCGATGAACGCCAGCACGGCGGTGGCCACCATGCCGCCCTGGCGCATCTCCTCCTTGGTGGGTTTGCGGTCGGGGTCAGGGGTCATTCGTCCTTGCCTTGCAAATCGCGGATCATCTGGAACACCTTCTCACCCTCGGCGATGTTTTCAAAGCCGGCCTTCGTGGTCCCCAGGTCACCGTCCGAATCCCGCTCCTGCCGGGAGTGTAACCACACGGTGCTGGCCCGGGTTCCCGGCTCCAGTTCCAGCGCGGTGTGGGGCAGGATCGGATAGACCTTGAGGCTGGGAAAGCGGCCTTGCCGGATGACATAGGCCGCGCGGGTGGTCAGGGCATAGCGGACGTAGCGGGCGGTGCGGGCTTCGATCAGCGGGCCGAAGACAAGGAAGGCCCCGAAGCTGCCAAAGGTCAGGGCGAAGGCGGCGGTGAAAAGGGCTAGGCCCGCGTCGGAGGTGGTTGGCGCTTTGTGGAGTTGCAGGAGGCCGTAGAAGAAAAGACTGACACCGATGATGAGGAACGGCAGGCCGAAGAGCATCAGGAAGATCGTCGCCCCACGCTGGTGAAAGCCGGGGACAGGCGCACCCTCCCAGAGGAGGGTTTCACCGGGGCGGAGGGGGAGGGGCGTGCTACTCAAATTGCGGGCTCAAGAATATCGCCTCGGAACCGCCCCTCGTTTGCCCAGTAGACCGCTCGCTTGGCGTCCAACTCGTCAAGCGCGTGAAAGGCCAGACCCGTACGTGACCCGTCAAATCGGACGTCACCAAACCAGTCGATGCGCGCGAAGTTGCGTTTGAGTTCACAGCTATGGACCTTCCCCGGTTTGTGCCCGTCGATCCGAAGCGAACGTTTCGTGGAAACGCCGTAAACGTTGTGCCAAGGGTCCGACTTGCTCTTCCAGAAGAGTCGGATGAGGTGGATTACGAATACTGTGAAGCAGGCTAGCAGCGGCCAGCCAAGAAGGTAAACAGACTCGCAGCGCGATCCGCCCTGCACCCGACAGTACTCGGTCATTGTCTGTCCCCAAGGCACTTGGAAGGCAATAAATGCGGTGGTGCAAACGCAAATAACAACACCCGGAAGCCAGCGCCTATGCAGATGCGTGCTTGGCAAGACTGCCGCCCACAAAAGACGCTCTTTGTCGTCCAAAAGGTCCACAAGCTGGAGAGGCGGAGCGGACTGCTTGCCAATCTCCCAGACTTCACAATCGGGCGATCCGCTCACCGCCCCCTCACGCCATCATCCCCACGATCTTCCGCCCTCTCTCCGCCCGCAGGTTCCGGGCCAGTAGGTCCATGCAGGCCATCCGTACCGCGACTCCCATCTCAACCTGGTCCTGGATCACGCTGCGGTTGATGTCGTCGGCGAGGTCCCCGTCAATCTCCACCCCCCGGTTCATCGGGCCGGGGTGCATCACGATGGCCTCGGGCGAGGCGTAGGACAGCTTCTCGGCGTCCAGCCCGTAGCGGTGGTAGTATTCGCGTTCCGAGGGGATGAAACCGCCGTCCATCCGTTCCTTCTGCAGCCGCAGCATCATCACCACATCCGCGCCCTTCAGCCCCTCGCGCATGTCGTCGAACAGCTCGCAGCCGAAGTCCTCGACGCCCGAGGGCATCAGGGTCGGCGGGGCGATCAGGCGCAGGCGGTTCTCCATCTTGCCCAAGAGGATCAGGTTCGACCGGGCCACGCGGGAGTGCGCGATGTCGCCGCAGATGGCAATCGTCAGGCGCTGGATGCGGCCCTTGGCGCGGCGGATGGTCAGCGCGTCCAGCAGCGCCTGCGTCGGATGCTCATGTCGCCCGTCGCCCGCGTTCAGGACGGCGCAATCCACCTTCTGCGCCAGCAGGTTCACCGCCCCCGATGCCCCGTGCCGCACCACCAGCAGGTCCGGGTGCATGGCGTTCAGCGTCATCGCGGTGTCCATCAGGGTTTCCCCCTTCTTCACCGACGAATTCGCCACCGACATGTTCATCACATCCGCGCCCAGCCGCTTGCCAGCCAGTTCGAACGACGACTGCGTGCGGGTGGAGTTCTCGAAGAACAGGTTGATCTGCGTCATCCCGGCCAGCACATCGGACTGTTTCACCGTGCGGCGGTTCAGATCGACATAGCGTTCCGCAAGGTCAAGGACCGTGGTGATCTCCAGCGGGGCCAGATGTTCGATCCCCAGCAGATGGCGGGCGCGGAAAGCCATGGCATGTCCCCTAGCGGTTTGACCCTCTATCGCAAACCGGGGGGTGGGGGGCAAGCGTCAGGGCGGGCCGGAGAGCGCGCTTTCCCAGATGTCGGCGCCGTCGACGGTATAGGTCATCCAGGGCTGGTCATCCGCCACCGGGGCCATCTCGAAGGCCACCATCGCATCCATCGTCAGGCGCGGGTTCAGGATCGCTTCAGAGCAGGTGCCGAAGGGTTCGGTCGCCTTGGCACCTGCTGCCGAGGTCACGACGACTGCCCACAGAGTCGGGCAGGCATTGCCGCCCCCGGCAACGGTGACAAACACCATGTCTTCGCCCGCAAACTCGGGCCGGGGAATGACGGCCTGGATGTGGACCTGCGCATCGGCAAGGCCCACGGGTTGGCCATTGAAGACCAGTTGCCAGATCAGACGGTCGTCAAGACTGGACGGCTCCACCCAAAGCCGCCCGCCCGCGACCTCGGCCTGCTCAAGGTAAGGCAGGTCGGTCTGCAGGTCGATTTGCAATGGGGTTTCGCCCATGGCGGGAAAGGGCAGAAAAGCAAGGGTCAGGGCAAGGCGACGCAAGTGAAGCTCCTGTTTTGCCTTAGCGGTAGGCGGCGGCGCTTGGGGCGGCAAGGCAGGAATTCATCACCGCCGGTGGGGCAGGCCGGGGCAAAGCCGGGCCAATCAGCCTGCGGTCAGGCCGGCAATCGCGTCTGGCCCCCGGTCGGCACTGCGCCTAGTCTTGCGGCCATGGGAATCGCCACCGACATCGCCGACGACTGGCACGCCGCGCTTGCCGCCCTGGCCTGGCAGGTCGAGGCGGGGGTGGACGAGGTCATCTCTGACGCGCCGGTCAACCGCTATGAACTGGCGGCCGAGGCCCCAAAGCTGGCCAAGCCCGCCCCGCAGACCAATGCGCCCCGGCAAGACCTTGCCGCGCCGCCGACCCTTGCGGTGGATGCGGTCGCCGCCGCCAAGGCCGTCGCCGCCCGCGCCACCACGCTGGAGGAGTTGCGCTCCGCACTCGCCGGCTTTGACCTGTGCGAGTTGAAGCGAGGCGCCCGGAACACCGTTTTCGCCGACGGCAACCCGGCCGCCCGCGTCCTGGTCCTGGGCGAAGCCCCCGGCGCCGAGGAGGACCGCGAAGGCCGCCCCTTCGTCGGCCGCGCCGGGCAACTTCTGGACAAGATGTTCGCTGCCGTCGGCCTGTCGCGCACCTCGCCTGCCCCCGAAACGGCGCTTTACATCACCAACGTCATGCCCTGGCGCCCCCCCGGCAACCGCGACCCGGAGCCCGCCGAGATCGCGATGATGCTGCCCTTTGTCGAGCGTCACATCGCGCTGGTGGACCCGCAGGTCATCGTCGTCATGGGCAATACGCCCCTGTTTGCGCTGACCGGCGGCAAGGGCATCCTGCGCGCCCGCGGCACCTGGACCACGGCACTGGGCAAGCCTCTCCTCCCCATGGCCCATCCGGCCTATCTCTTGCGCAACCCCGCGATGAAGCGCGAGGCCTGGGCGGACCTGCTGTCGTTGCAAGCAAGGCTGCGCTGAATGCTGCCCGTTGATCCGCTTACCCTCCTCGCCTTCGTCCCCGCCGGGCTGGCGCTGAACCTGACCCCCGGCGCGGACATGATGTTCTGCCTTGGGCAGGGGCTGAAATCCGGCCGGCGCGCGGCGATGGCGGCGAATTTCGGGATCGCGCTGGGAGGAATGGTGCATACCACGCTGGCCGCTTTGGGCCTGGGCGCGCTGGTGGCCGCGCATCCCGCAGCGTTCGAGGCGATCCGCTGGCTGGGCGTGGGCTATCTTCTGTGGTTGGCCATCGGGGCGCTGCGTGCCTCACCCTTCGCGGCCGAGGCGCAGGTGACCGCCAGTTCGACCAGCCGTGCCTTCTGGCAAGGGCTGATGGTGAACCTGCTGAACCCCAAGGTGATCCTGTTCATCCTGGCCTTCCTGCCGCAGTTCGTGGACCCGGCCCGCCCGATCCTGCCGCAGTTCCTGACGCTGGGGCTGGTGTTCTCGCTGGGTGGCCTTCTGGTCAACGGTGCGGTTGGCCTCTTCGCCGGGTCCATCGGTCAGCGCGTCGCGCGTTCGGCCAGCCTTGCGCGCTGGCTGTCCCGGATCAGCGCCACCATCTTCGGCGCGCTGGCCCTGCGTCTCGCCCTGATGCCAAGGAGCTGACATGAGCCGCATCGACGAAGCCCTTCCGTTCCACCCGGTCCGCATCGCCGTCCTGACCGTCAGCGATAGCCGCACGCCCGAGACGGACAGATCCGGCGACACGCTGGTCGAACGCCTGACCGCCGCCGGGCATGTGCTGGCCGACCGGGGGATCGTCCCCGACGACCGGGCAATCATCGTGGCCAGGTTGCGGGCCTGGATCGCCGACCCGGCGGTTGACGTGATCCTGACCACGGGCGGCACCGGCCTGACCGGGCGCGACGTGACGGTCGAAGCCCACCGCGAGGTCTATGAAAAAGAGATCGACGCCTTCGGCACCGTCTTCACCATCGTCTCGATGCAGAAGATCGGCACCAGCGCCGTGCAAAGCCGCGCGACGGGGGGCGTCGCGGGCGGCACCTACCTTTTCGCCCTGCCCGGCAGCCCCGGCGCCTGCCGCGACGCCTGGGACGAGATCCTGAAGCCCCAACTCGACAGCCGGCACCGGCCCTGCAACTTTGTCGAGATCATGCCGCGTTTGCAGGAACATCTGCGGCGGAAATAGCGGCGCGGGACGTAACATCTGCGTTGAACCCCGTTCCATGACTGGCGGGGCCTGCGCCTTGCGCTAGACTTCGCGCAAGGCAACCAAGGGGAAGCGATGCGATTTCTGACGCGCAGCCTGACCGGGCTTTTCCTGCTGGCGCTGACGCTGGCCCTTCTGGCTGCGGCGGCCATGGTGCTGGGTGGGGCGATCCGGGCCAGCCTGGAACCCGGCGGCCCCGGTCGCCCGGCGCAGGAACGCGTCGTTGCGGCCAATGTGCTGACGCTGACCCCCGGCACCCTGACGCCGATCCTGACCGCTTATGGCAAGGTCGAGGCACGGCGCACATTGGACCTGCGGGTCCGGCAATCGGGCACCGTGGTCTGGGTTGCCGACAGCTTCCGCAACGGCTTGTCGGTCGCTGCGGGCGATGTCCTGATGCGCCTCGACCCGGCCCCCGCGCAAGAGGCTGTGGCCCTGGCCCAGGCCGATCTGGCCGAGGCGACGGCGTCGGACGCCCAGACCCGTGCGGCCGTGGGACTGGCCCAGGACGACCTGGCAGCGGCCGAGGCGCAGGTGACGCTGCGCGCCCAGGCTTTGGATCGCCAGCGCCAGATTGCCGAACGCGGCGCCGGCTCCTCTCAGGCGGTCGAGACGGCGGAACTGGCGCTTTCCTCGGCCCAGCAGGCGGTCCTGTCGCGGCGGCAGGCCTTGGCCCAGGCCGAAGCGGCGGTTGACCAGGCTCAGGTCGCGGTGACCCGCGCCGGCATCGCCCTGGCCGAGGCGGAACGCGCCCTGGCCGAGACCGAGATCCGCGCCGGGCTGTCCGGCCGGGTCGATGGGGTGACGCTGGTCCCCGGCGCGCTGGTCGGCGCGAACGAGGTGGTCGGCCGGATCATCGACCCCACCGCGCTGGATGTGGCGGTGCGGCTTTCGACCGCGCAATTTGCGCTGCTGGTGGACGATGCTGGCGCGCTGGTGCCAGCCCCCGTGACGCTGGGCCCGCAGAACCTGACCGGACGCCTGGACCGCGCCGCCGCCGCCGTGGCCGAGGGTCAGACCGGCCGGATGGTCTATGTGGCGCTCGACCCTTCAACCCTCGCACAGTCGCTGCTGCAACCCGGCGACTTCGTCGAAGTGCGGATCGAGGAACCGGCCCTGAACGATGTCGCCCGCCTGCCGGCCCTTGCCGTGGGGCGCAATGGCACTGTCCTGGCCCTTGGGCCCGAGGACCGGCTGCAGGAATTGCCGGTCGAAGTTCTACGGCGGCAGGGCGATGACGTGCTGATCCGGGTCGGTGCCCTTGCGGGGCGCGAGGTGGTGCAGGAACGCTCGGCCCTTCTGGGCGACGGCATCCGCATCCGCCCGATCCGCCCCGAGGGCGCTGATCTGGTTCCGCTTTCACCCGAACGGCGGGCGGAACTGGTGGCGCTGGTCCAGGCCAACGCCGCATTGCCCGAGGAACTGAAGGCCAGCCTGCTCAAGGACCTGCAATCCGACGCCGTTCCCGCCGCCACGTTGGACCGGCTGGAAGGCCGGATGGGCGGCTGATGGATCTTCTGGGCTTCTTCGTCCGCCACCGGACCGCCGCCAACCTGCTGATGATGCTGATGCTGGTCGCGGGCCTTCTGGCCGCGCTGAACATCCGCGCCCAGTATTTCCCCGATGTCGTGATCAACGAGGTGTCGGTCACCGTCCCCTGGGACGGCGCCGGGGCCGAGGACGTGGACCGTGGCATCGTTCAGGTGCTGGAGCCGGTGTTCCTGACCATCGAGGGCGTGGCCGCAGTTTCCTCTCGCGCTTCGGAAGGCCGGGCGGTGGTGGATATCGAGTTCGAGCCGAACCACGACCTTGCCGTGGCCGAGGCCGATGTGCAGGCCGCCGTCGATGCCCTTTCCACCCTGCCCGAGGGCAGCGAGGACCCGGTCGTCGCCGCCTCGGCCTGGCGCGACCGGGTGACGGATGTGCTGATCAGCGGCCCGGTCGGAATCGACCAGCTTGGCCGCTTTGCCGACGACTTCATCGCGCGCCTGTTTGCCGCCGGGATCAGTCGGGCCACGATCACCGGCCTTGCCGCGCCGGAAACGCTGGTCGAGGTCACCTCGACCGCGCTGATGCAGCACGATCTGACCCTGGCCGAGATCGCCCAGGCCATCGCCGCCGCGACCAGCGACAGCCCGGCAGGCGAGTTGGGCGAGGGGGCCCGCCTGCGCACTGGCACCGAACGGCGCAGCGTGGCGGAAATCGCCGCCATCGTCCTGCGCTCGGCCCCGGACGGCACGCAGTTGACCCTGGGCGAAGTCGCCACGATCCGCGCCAACCAGGCCAATTCCGTCCGCGCGGCCTTTGTCGGCGACGACCCCGCCATGACCATCCGCATCGACCGCGCGGCCGATGGCGATGCGATCCGCATGCAGGCCACCGTGGCCGAAGTCGCGGCCGAGATGCAGTTGACCCTGCCCCCCGGCGTCACGGTGGACCTGGTCCGCACCCGGGCCGAACAGATCAAGGACCGGCTGATGCTGTTCCTCGACAACGGCGGCTCGGGCCTTCTGCTGGTCCTGGCGGTCCTGTTCCTGTTCCTGAACGCCCGCATCGCCTTTTGGGTCGCGACCGGCATCCCCATCGCGATGATCTCGTCCCTGGCGGTGATGTACATGTTCGGCCAGTCGGTGAACATGATCTCGCTTTTCGCGCTGATCATCATGATCGGCGTCGTGGTCGACGATTCCATCGTCGTGTCCGAAAACGTCGAACACCGCGTCCGCCATCTGGGCGAGACCGGCGAAGAGGCGGCAGAACGCACCGCGCGCTGGATGTCGGGGCCGATCCTGGCCTCTTCCATCACCACGATCATCGCCTTCATGGGCCTGGTCGCCATCGGCGGCCGGTTTGGCGAGTTGATCGCCGACATTCCGCTGACCGTCTGCTTCGTGCTGATCGTGTCGCTGGTCGAATGCTTCCTGATCCTGCCAAACCACCTGGCCCATGCCATGAAGGACGCCGTGCGCGAGCGGTGGTATGACTGGCCCTCACGCCAGACCAACCGGGGTCTGGACTGGCTGCGCCGCGTGGCGATCCGTCCCGGCATCCGGCTGGTGATCAAGGCGCGTTACCCGGTGCTGGCCGCCTCTGTCCTTGCGCTGGCCTGGCAGGTCTCGCTTTTTGTCCGTGGGGATGTGCAGTTCCGCTTCTTCAACGCGCCCGAACAGGCCTCGGTCACCGGGTCCTTCTCGATGCTGCCGGGGGCGACCCGCGACGACACGCTTGCGATGATGCGCGAATTGCAGCGCGCCGCCGACGTGGTCACCACCCGGTTCGAGGACGAACACGGCCAGAACCCCGCGACCTTCATCCTGGCCGAGATTGGCGGCGCCACCGGCCGCAGCCTGTCCAGCGCCGATACCAAGGGACCGGACCTCCTCGGCTCGATCGCGATGGAACTGATCAGCCCCGACCTGCGACCCTATCCGACCAGCGAATTCCTGGCCGCACTGGAGGCCGAGATCGTGCCACATCCGCTGCTGGAAGAACTCAGTTTCCGCGGCGCCCGCTTCGGCCCGGGTGGGGACTCGCTGGCCGTCGATCTGTCGGGTGGCGAGGCCGAGACGCTGAAGGCCGCGGCTGAGGCGCTGAAAGCCGCCCTTGCGGCCTATCCCGAGGTTTCGGGGCTGGAGGACACGCTTGCCTATGACAAGGAAGAACTGATCCTGACGCTGACCCCGCAGGGCCAGGCGCTGGGCTTCGACACCGCCACCCTGGGCCGGACCCTTCGCGAAATGCTGGGCGGGATCGAGGCCGCGACCTTCCCCGAAGGCCCGCGCCAGGCGGCGATCCGCGTCGAACTGCCCGAGGCCGAGCTGACCGCCGACTTCCTCGACCGTACCCAGATCCGCGCGGCCCCGGGCCTTTATGTGCCGCTGGCCGATGTCGTGACGGTGGACAGCCAGTCCGGCTTTTCCACCGTGCGGCGCGAGAACGGGCTGCGGCTGGTCACCGTCTCGGGCGATCTGTCCGAGGATGATCCCACCCGCGCGACCGAGGTTCAGCGCGCGCTGGAAGAAGAGATCCTGCCGCGTCTTGCGCAGGACTTTGGGGTGGACTGGCAGCTTTCCGGCCAGGCGGCGGATGAGGAAGAGTTCCTGTCCGGTGCAATGGTGGCGCTGATCCTGTGCCTGCTGGGCATCTACATTACCCTGACCTGGATCTTCGCGCACTGGACGCGGCCCCTGGTGGTGATGTCGGTGATCCCCTTCGGCCTGATCGGCGCGATCTTCGGGCATTGGGTCTGGGGCATCCCGGTCTCGATGTTCTCGATTGTCGGCATGATCGGCATGTCGGGCATCATCATCAACGACTCGATCGTGCTGGTCAGCACGGTCGACGAATACGCCAGGAAACGTGGGCTGATCCCGGCGATTGTGGATGGGGTGTCCGACCGTTTCCGCGCCGTTCTGCTGACCACGATGACGACGGTGCTGGGTCTCATGCCGCTGCTCTACGAACGGTCGTCCCAGGCCGAGTTCCTGAAGCCCACAGTCGTGACCCTGGTCTTTGGTCTGGGCTTCGGGATGGTGCTGGTGCTGCTGGTCGTGCCGGCCTTCCTGGCGGTGCAGCATGATATCGCCCGGTCGTTCCGCACCCTGCGCCGGGGGGCCTTCCGCCAGACGCGCGCTGGGCTGCGTCCCGCGCTGCGCCCCGCCGTGCTGGCGCTTGGCGCGCTGGCCCTGGCGCTGCCCTTCTGGGTCGCCGGAACCGGCAGCCTGCCCGGATGGTTGCTGGCGCTGGCCCCTGGTCTTGCAGGCGCCGCGCCGGGCCCGGTGTCGCTGGCGCTGTTCCTGGGCGCTGGCCTGCTGGTCTGGCTGGGTGGGGCCCTGGCGGCTGTGCTGCGCCTGCGGGCGCGTCGGGGATAGAGGGGGTGCGGGCTTGGGGGGCATCGAGCCCCCGCGCGCCCGCGTTGCCACGGATCGCCGCCCGGGCGCCGCGTCAGGACAGGTCAGGGGGCCGGGCAGCCCTTGATCTCGACCGCCTCGCCGCCGGCCAGGATGGTCACCGTCACCGCCGAGCGATCCAGCGCGAACGGCTGGCCCGAGGGCGCGACCAGTTCGGTGACCGAGATCAACTCGCCCCCCTCACGCTGGCTGACCGCTTCGGCGACCCAGACGGACGGATCACCGGTCTCGAAGGCCACCACCTCGGTCCGGCCCGGATCGGGCAGCCGCATCCGTGCCGTCAGCCGCAGACCGTCCTTGATCGGGTCGACCGTGCAGGCCACCCGGCTGACCCCCGCCTGGCCCGCCGGGACCGCCCGTGCAGCCAGCGCCGCCTGGATGCCGGGATCGGCTGCACCTGGCGGCAAAAGCTCTTGCGTCAGGGACAGTTGCGCCGGCATGCAGATTTCATCGCACACCCCAAGATCCATCTGCACCGCCAACTGCACAGGCTGCGCGGGGTCGATCGGCTCGACCTCGACCGGCAGAAGCAGGCGGTCGTGATAGCCGATGCTTTGCATGCCGTTCAGGTCGAACACCCGGGGCGCGGGCCAGTGGATGCGCACCGCCTTCACGTTCTGCGAGGCCGACCAGTCGAAGCTGGGCGGTATCCCGGCATCGCCCGGACTGCGCCAATAGGTTTTCCACCCCGGTGCCAACTGCAACTCCACCGCCGCCATATGCGCGCCCGAATCCATCTGCCACCCGGCCCGCAGCGCGCCCGCAAGGACGTCCTCCTGCGTCGTGGCAAGGGCAGGGGTGGCGATCAGGACAAGGCATGCGGCGCGTAACATGCGTCGAAGATAGGCAAAGGCCCGCCCAAGGGAAATCACATTGCGGCGAAGCCGCGTGATCGTGGCCCCCCCGCCACGCCCAAGGGCTTGTCGTGACCGGACACCGGGTCCATGTTGAGGTCATGGAGCTTGCCGGACAGATCCTGATCGCCATGCCTGGAATGGCCGACCCCCGCTTCGAGCGCAGCGTGATCCTGGTCTGCGCCCATTCGGCTGAGGGGGCGATGGGCCTTATCGTCAACAAGCCCTTGGAAGATCTAAGCTTTTCCAGCCTCCTCGACCAGCTTGCCATCCCACGCGCCCCGCAAGGCCGCGACATCCGCGTCCAGTTCGGCGGCCCGGTGGAGCGGGGGCGGGGCTTTGTCCTGCATTCTGCGGATTGGGAGGCCGGTGGCGCGACGCTGGCAGTCCCGGGTGGCTATGGCATGACGGCGACGCTGGATATCCTGCAGGCGCTTGCAGCGGGTGGCGGGCCGGGCAAGGCCCTCCTGGCGCTGGGCTATTCCGGCTGGGGCCCGGGGCAGCTTGAGGCCGAGATCGGCCGCAACGACTGGCTGACCTGCCAGGCCCCCGACAGCCTGATCTTCGCGCCCGACGATGCCGCGAAATGGTCGGCGGCATTGAAGGGGATGGGAATCGATCCCTTGACGCTGAGCGCGGCGGCGGGGCGGGCCTGAGGCGGCCGCAAGGGACTCCCGGTAAGGGGTTGGGAACGCTTGGTTAATCCGGGGGATTTGTGGCTGGATGGGGGGCTACACCCCGTATACATCGCGTATGCATTCCATGCATACGCGCGAGCGGGTGGTGGGGCGTTAACCTTGGGGGGCGAATCGGGGGGGTGCGCTTTTCAGCCTTCTCAGAAGCGGAGATTCCCTACCCCACTGTAAGGTACAAGCAATAGACTGCCTTGGACTTTGTCTATGACCAGTATGCCATCACTGTTGGGACCGACTAGGTTGTAGTTTACCCCTGTACCGATCGTGATCTGAAAGTCTGGCGAGTTTGAGACATATCCAAACCGAAAGTAACCTAGGCTGAAGGAACAGATAGCTACGACTGAAAGCAGCGTAGGCAGTAAATCAGCATCAAATAACTCCGAGGGATCATCAATCGTAGTTTTCTGCTCATCCCACCAACGCTTCTTTAGGTCAAATATGTGGCCCGTTCCGTACATCTTGAAGATAAGAAGTGCGATGCCGATCACGCCGAAGACAACGATGAACAGCGCAGACCTTATCCAGCCGACGTAGAAGACCGAAAATACTAAGATCGAGATTAGACCTGATGCTGCATACTGGTATCGAGCATAGAGCCTAACTGGAAAACGCTCATTGAGTTTCTTTTGTTTGAAGTTTGTGAATCTCGCCTTGGCCCGGTCAAATCTTCCTGACTCTCTAAAGTGTTCAGCCATTTCTTGTGCGGTTCGGATGCGCCTTGAAATCTTCCCAAATCCGGTGAAAGGAACATAGACGCGACGATAGCCTCTTCTATAGTACTTACTCTCAATCATAGATTCAAAAACATAGATGAAGATACCCAAAAATAGCTTTGGGGCATATCCTGCAAAGAAAGCTGCAATCGCCAACCCAGTTGAAAAGCTGGCGGTGAGACCTAATGTGAAGCGCACATCGGTGAACTGGCGACTAGCCTCGGGCATGCCTGCCAAAAAACCCAGAACATGCAAAGTTGGAATTGAGACAATCGTCAGGGCCGTCAAGCCAATCGAAATCCATCTAGAATCGATACGCATGGCAAAACGTCATCCAAAAATTTTGAGTGGTGTTTACTGTGACATCCTTGAAGACATTAGACAACTGCCACTCGCTTCGTCAGGCGCTGTGAAATTTTGCTTGGGCAAATGCGGCGAAGGGGTCGCAGTGTTGGCGCACAATGAATGCGCACCCGACGAGAGTCGGGGCAAGCCCCGACCTACGCGTCACTCCCCATACGGCACCCACACCGTCTTGACCTCGGTGGCCTGGGACAGGAACGTCCGGCCTTCGCCCTCAGGCCCCATCCAGCTCCGCGCCTTCCCGTGGTTGACCCAGGTGCGTTTGAGGTTGCCGGCCGCTTCGCGCTCGATGAGGGCGGAGAGGGGGTGGGAGGAGAAGCTCCAGACTGCGTCGACGTCCATGTGGCCGGCGAGGGACTTGGCGAGGTCTTGCGGGGGGCCGGTGACGATGTTGACGACCCCGGGCGGCACGTCGGAGGTGTCGAGGATCTGGTAGAAGTCGGTGGCCGACAGGGGGTGCTGGCCGGGGACGAGGATCACCGTGTTGCCCATCGCGATGGCGGGGGCCATGAGGGAGATGAGGCCGAGGAGGGGGGCCTCATCCGGGCAGAGGGCACCGATCACGCCGGTGGGTTCGTTCATCGCAAGGGCGATGCCGCGGATGGGGACGGATTTGGCGTGGCCGTCGTATTTGTCGGCCCAGGCGGCGTAGGTGAAGAGGCGTTGGATGGAGGCGTCGACCTCCGAGCCGCCGGGTTTGCCGGTGAGGTCTTGGAGGCGCTGGGCGAACTCGGTGGCGCGGGCGGAGAGGTTTTCGGCGATGAAGTAGAGGACCTGCGCGCGGTTGTAGGCGGTGGTCTTGGCCCAGGATTTGGCGGCATGGGCGGCCTCAACCGCGTTCCTTATGTCCTTGCGGTTGCCCATGCCGACATGGCCGAGGAGTTTGCCCTTGGGGCTGTAGATCGGTTGCGAGTAGCCGGAGTCCGGGCGGGCCTGTTTGCCGCCGATGTACATCTTGGCGGTGCGGTCGAGGGTGCCCGTTTGCGGGTCGGTGGGGGCCGCTGAGGTGGGGACGGGTTTCAGGGCGGCGGGTTTGTGGCTGGGTTTGAGGTAGGCCATCAGGCCCTCCCACCCGCCCTCACGCCCGAAGCCGGATTCGCGGACGCCCCCGAAGCCTGCGGCGGCGTCGAAGAGGTTGGTGGCGTTGACCCAGACGACCCCGGCTTTCAGTTTGGGGGCGATGTCGAGGGCGAGGTTGATGTTCTCGGTCCAGACCGTCGCCGCGAGTCCGTATTTGGTGTTGTTGGCGAGTTGGACGGCCTCTTCCGGCGTGCGGAAGGTCATGGCGACGAGGACGGGGCCGAAGATTTCCTCTTGCATGAGCGGGGAGGCGGTGCCGAGGCCGGTGATGAGGGTGGGGGGGTAGAAGGAGCCGTGCGCGGGCAGCGGGCAAGGGGCCTGGTAATGCTCGCCCTCGGGGTTTTCGCGGACGAGGCGGGTGATGGTGTCGAGTTGGATCGGGTCGACGATGGCGCCGATGTCGATGGCCTTGTCGAGGGGGTCGCCGACGCGGAGGCCGTCCATCCGGTGTTTGAGTTTGGCGTAGAAGCGGGGGGCGATGCCTTCCTGGACGAGGAGGCGGGAGCCGGCGCAGCAGACCTGGCCCTGGTTGAACCAGATGGCATCCACAAGGCCTTCGATGGCGGAGTCGAGGTCGGCGTCGTCGAAGACGATGTAGGGGGATTTGCCGCCGAGTTCTAGCGTGAGGGCCTTGCCGGTGCCTGCGGTCGCCTCGCGGATGCGCTTGCCGACGGAGGTGGAGCCGGTGAAGGCGATCTTGTCCACCGGGGCTTCGACCAGGGCCGCGCCGGTGGTGCCGTCCCCGGTGACGATGTTGAGGACGCCCTTGGGGAGGCCCGCCTCGCGCGAGATTTCGGCGAAGAGGAGGGCGGTGAGGGGGGTGTATTCGGCGGGTTTGAGGACGATGGTGTTCCCGGCGGCGAGGGCGGGGGCGACCTTCCAGGCCAGCATCAGGAGCGGGAAGTTCCAGGGGATGATCGCGCCGCAGACGCCCAAGGCGGTGAGGTCGGGGTGTTCACTCGGCAGGAGTTGGGCGAGGCCCGCGTGGTAGGAGAAATGGCGGGCGACGAGGGGGATGTCGATGTCGCGGCTCTCGCGGATCGGCTTGCCGTTGTCGAGGGTTTCAAGGACGGCGAGGAGGCGGGCGTGTTTTTGCGTGAGGCGGGCGAGGGCGTAGAGGTATTGCGCGCGCTTGTGGGCGGGGAGAGCGGCCCATTTGGGTTGGGCGCGGCGGGCGGCGGCGACGGCTTTGGCGACGTCGGCCTCGGTGCCCTGGGTGACCTGGGCGAGGGGTTTGCCGGTGGCGGGGTTGGCGGTAGTGAAGGTGTCACCCGGCGCGGTGAAGCTGCCGTCGATATAGTGGCCGAAGGTGCCGTTGTGTTTGGCGATCCAGGCGAGGGCTTCGGCGGCGGATTCAGGGGCGGGGCCGTAGGCCATGCTGTCGAAGATTTCCTTGATGGTCATGGGCTTGCCTGCTGGTCTGAGAACACGGAATGGCCAAGCGCCTGTTCAAGGTCGGCGCGGCGGGTGAGGCCGGAGCGGAGGATGCCCTGAGTGACGAAGCGGGCGAGGTCGATCTTGGAGAGGCTAGGAAGCGCGGGAACCTCGACGGGGAGAGTTTCGCGCATGCGGGCGGTGAACAGCGCGACCTGATCGGCGAGGGGCAGGTCGTCGGGGAACTTGTGCTGGTCCTGGAAGAAGTTCCACTTCCGCGCGCAGAAAAGGACAGCCCGTTCTTCGGGCGGGAATGGGTCGCCTGCGGCGAGCTTGCGCGTGAAGGGCCACATAGCCTCAGCCCATCGCGTGGCGGTTGGCGGCAGAGTAGTGGCCGGTCAGGTGGTGTTCCAGCTGGCGCTCGATATCCCCAAGAAGAGAGGAGGCGCCGAAGCGGAAGAGGTCGGGTTGCAACCAGGGGTGGCCGAGTTCGTCTTTCATCAGGCTAAGGTAGACCAGCGCGTCCTTGGCCTTGGCGATGCCGCCGGCAGGCTTGTAGCCGACCTTGAAGCCCGTGCGCTCCTGATAATCGCGGATGGCGCGGATCATGGTCAGGGAGACGGGGAGGGTGGCGTTGACCGCCTCTTTCCCGGTGGAGGTCTTGATGAAATCCGCCCCCGCCATCATGCAGATCAGACTGGCGCGGGCGACGTTGCGCAGCGTCCCAAGCTCGCCCGTCGCAAGAATCGCCTTAACATGCGCATCGCCGCAGGCTTCGCGCATGTCGCGCATCTCATCGTAAAGCGCCTGCCAGTTCTGGGTCAGGACATGGCGGCGCGAGATGACGATGTCGATCTCCTTCGCGCCCGCCTTCACGCTTTCGCCGATCTCGGCAATCCGCAGCTTGTAGGGCGAAAGGCCCGCCGGAAAGCCGGTTGAGACAGCGGCGACGGGGATGCTCGTCCCCTCCAACGCGCGAACGGCGGGTTCCACCATCTCGTGGTAGACGCAGACTGCGCCGACGGTCAGGCCGGACATCCCCAGTTTCTCCAGCATCCACGGGGCGACGGGCTGGCGGGCCTTGGCGCACAGACGCTGCACGCGGCCTGCGGTGTCGTCGCCCGACAGTGTGGTCAGGTCGATCAGACTGATCGCCTTCAGCAGCCAGGCGGCCTGGTACTCCTTCTTCACGCTACGGCGACCGGGAAGGGTCGCGGCGCGGCGTTCGATGGCCGAGGTATTGGCCTGGACCGAGGCGACCCAGTCCAGATCCAGCGCCATGCCGGGGTTTCGGGCATGGGTGACCTGCGGCAGAAGGCCCGCTTGGGCCGGTGTCAGCGTGTTCATCGGGCATCCCCAGGGTGACCGGGCGACGATGCCACGCGGGGCGCAGTCGGGCAAGGGCCGGGGCTGCGGATTTCTGACCGTATGGTCAAATTCAGGGGTCGGCGCGTTCCTCGGCCAAGGTGGCCCAGGGTTGGCCGGTACCGCTGTCGGGCATGCCCGGATCGGCCTCGCCGCGCAGGATCAGGGTCTTGGCCAGGAACAGGGCCGAAACCGGCGCGGTCAGCAGCAGGAACAGCGTGATCAACAACTCCTGCCAGCTGATCTGGCCCTGCCCCAGAAGATCCAGCGCCGAGACCAGAAGCGCCGCGCCGACGCCGATCGTGGTGGCCTTGGTCGGTGCGTGCAACCGCTGCATCGGCCGGGGCAGGCGCAGCAAGCCGTAACTTCCGACCAGCGCGAAGATGCCGCCACCGATCAGGATGGCCGAGAGGAACAGGTCAAGCGCGGTGTCCAGCAAGGGGGTCATTCGATGATGCTCCCGCGCAAGAGGTACTTGCAGTAGGCCACCGTGCCGACAAAGCCGGTCAGAGCGAACAGGACCGCGACCTCCAGATACAGCCCGGTGCCGGCCCAGATGCCATAGGCCACCACCAGCGCGATGGCGTTCACCGCCATGGTGTCCAGCGTCACGATCCGGTCGGTCAGCGTGGGCGCCGTGGCCAGCCGCCACAGGTTCAGCACCAGCGAGACCGCGATGGCGGCCAGAAAGAAGGTCAGGGCATGGGGCAGGATCATGCGAATATCCTTTGCAGCCGGGCCTCGTAACGGGCCTTGATGTCGTCGCGCACCGCGTCGGGGTCGGGGGCGTGAAGGGCGTGGACCAGCAGCGCCCGCCCACAGGCCGACATGTCGGCGGTCAGCGTGCCGGGCGTCATGGTGATCGTCCCGGCCAAAAGGCTGATCGCCTCGGGCTGGGTCAACTCCAGCGGCACCGTGATCCAGGCCGAGCGGATGCGGTCGCGCGGCATGAACAGCACGATCCGCGCCACCTGGAAATTGGCGACGATCACGTCCCACAGCACCAGCACCGCATAGGCGGCCAGCGCGAAGGGCCGCTGGATGCGTGGCCGGTCCGGCCACCAGGTCGATGTGATCAGCGGGATCACCGTGCCCAGGATGACCGCCATGACCAGGCTTCCGATCTTCCATTGGTTCACCAGCAGGAACCACAGCACGATCAGGGTCAGGGTCAGATAGGGATGCGGGAACAACCGTCTCATGCGCCGCCCTCCAGCCGGTTTGCGGCGATATAGCCTTGCGGCGCGTACAGCGTCTCGGCCGTGGCGGCCAGCCAGTCGGTCACCGGCCCGGCGAAGACCGTCAGCCCGACCAGCCCGGCCAGCAGGGCGAAGGCGGCCGCCAAGGCCAGCGGCTCATGCGGGGCGGGCGAGGGCGAGGGGCCGCCCTTCCAGAACACCAGCGAGCCGGCGCGGGAAAAGCCCAGGATCATCACGAAGGATGACACCAGCACCACCGACCAGACCAGTCCGGCCTGACCGCGAAGCGCGTCCAGCACCAGAAGCTTGCCCAGGAACCCCGACAAGGGCGGCATCCCCACCATCGCCACCGCTCCGACCAGGAACAGCGCGGCCAGCGGCCCCGACCCGGCGACGGGCGCGGGCGCGTCCAGCCCGGCATGGGCGCGGCGGCGGGTGACGAGGTCCGCCACCAGGAACATCAGCGCCGTGGCCAGGGTGGAATGCAGGATGTAGTACAGCGCCGCCGTCGTCGCCTGCGGGGTGAAGGCCGAGATCGCCAGGAAGGCCGTCCCCATCGAGGCGATGGCGCCAAAGGCCACCAGACGCGGCAGGGTGCGGGCCCCCAGCACTCCCGCCGCCCCCAGCGCCAGCGTCACCAGCGCCGCCGGTTGCAGCAGGGTGGACAGCAGCGGGCCAGTTGCCGGCAGGTCGGCCGGAAAGATCAGCGTGCCGGCGCGCAGGGTGGCATAGGCGCCTATCTTGGTCATCACCGCGAACATCGCCGCGACGACCCCCGGCGCGTTGGCATAGGTGCCCGGCAGCCAGAACTGCAAGGGCACCAGCGCACCCTTGATCGCAAAGACCAGGATCAGCAGGACCGCCGCCGTGCGCAGCAGGGCCGCATCGCCCTCGGGCAGGGTGGGCAGCTTCACGGCCAGGTCGGCCATGTTCAGCGTGCCGGTGACCGCATAGATCAGCGCCAGCGCCAGCAGGAACAGGGACGAGCCGATCAGGTTGAACGCGATGTACTGCACCCCCGCCCGGGTCCGCGCGCCGCCGCCACCGTGGATCATCAGCCCATAGGACGCGATCAGCAGAACCTCGAAGAACACGAACAGGTTGAAGGCGTCCCCGGTCAGGAAAGCACCGCCGATCCCCATCAGCAGGAATTGCAGCAGCGGGTGGAAATGCGCGCCCTTGGCGTCCCAGCCGGACCCGATGGCGTACAGGACCACGGGCAACGCGAGGCCCGCAAGCAGGACCACCATCAGCGCCGACAGCCGGTCCAGCACCAGAACGATCCCGAACGGCGCGGGCCAGTCGCCCAGGAAATAGGCCTCGGGTCCTTGGGTTGCGGCGGCCAGCAGCGCCCAGGCGATGCCGTTCAGCCCCAGGATCGCGGCAAGCGACAACAGGCGCTGCGCGGCAAGCTGTCCGCGGAACGCCGTGACCATGATCGCGGCCACCAGCGCGGGCAGGACGATCGGGGCGATGATCCAGTGACTCATGCCCCGGCCTCCGGTCCTTCGCCACGTCCGGCGGTTTCGTCCCGCGCGTCCAGGTCGATCCGGTCATGCCCGGCCTGAAGATGCCCGCCGATGGCCATCATCATCATCACTGCCGTCATCCCGAACGAGATCACGATGGCCGTCAGCACCAGCGCCTGCGGCAGGGGATCGGAATAGGTCTCGCTGCGCCCCAGGATCGGCGCAGAGTTAACCGCCAGCCGGCCCGAAGCGAACAGGAACAGGTTCACCGCATAGGACAGGAAGGTCAGCCCCAGGATGACCGGAAAGGTGCGCAAACGCAGGGTCAGATAGATGCCCACTGCGGTCAGGATGCCGATGGCACTGGCGACAAGGGCTTCCATCACGGCGTCTCCTCGGTGTCATAGGCCCGGCGGTTGATCTGCTCGCCGGTGCGCAGCGCCAGCCGCGACAGCGACGCCAGCGCCAGCAGGACCGCGCCCAGCACGCAGAGGAACACCCCCAGGTCGAAGATCGCTGCGGTGGCCAGCTCGAACTCTTCCAGCGGCCACAGGTTCACATACTCGAAGCCCGAGGTCAGGAACGGCAGCCCGAAGGCCCAGGCCCCGACACCCGCCAGGATCGAGACCAGCACACCCCAGCCGATCAGCACATGATGGTCGAACCGCTGCCGGGCATGGGTCCAGTCATAGCCCGAGGCCATGTATTGCATCAGGTAGGCGATGGCAAAGACCAGGCCCGCGACGAAACCCCCGCCGGGCAGGTTGTGGCCGCGCAGGTAGATGTAGACGCCCACCATCATCGCCATCGGCAACAAGAGCCGCGTCGCCACCACCAGCATCATCGGGTGCCGGTCGCCCGACTCTCGCGCGCGGGGCCAGGCGGCCAGGCGCGAGGTGACGGCCGGGCTGCGCAGCAATGCCTCGGCCAGGGCAAAGATCACCAGCGCGGCAATGCCCAGCACGATGATCTCGCCAAAGGTGTCATAGCCACGGAAGTCGACGATGATCGTGTTGACCGCATTCGTCCCCCCCGCGCCGGGCTTGGACTGCGCCAGATGGAAGGCCGAGATCGGTGCAAAGGCCGCCTCGCGTGTCAGCATCGCCCAGGCCAGACCGCCAACCCCCAGCCCGGCGATCACCGCCACGCCGGCATCGCGCAGTCGCCGCCAGGCCGGGCTTTCCACCGGGGTTTCCTTGGGCAGGAAATGCAGCGCCAGCAGCATCAGAAGGATCGTCACCACCTCGACCGACAGCTGGGTCAGTGCCAGGTCGGGGGCCGAGAACAGCATGAACAGGGGCGCGATCAGCAGGCCGGTCACGCCGGTCAGGATCAGCGCCACCACCCGGTTGCGGTGCAAGATCGGGACGGCCAGCGCCGCCACCAGCATCACCGCCCAGACCGCCACGACCACCGCGTCGGTCGGCAGCCCGACCCGCGTGCCCGCGGCATGGGTTCCGCCCAGGAAGGCCCACAACCCCGCCGCCGCGATGGCCAGCACCGCCAGCACCACCGCCCGGCCGAACCCGCCGTCGTGCAGTCCTTCGGCCCCGCCGCGCGCCAGCCGGGCCAGCCCCGCCACCACCGCATCGAACATCGGCTTCGCCTCGGGCCGCGGGACGCCGTCCCACAGGGCCCGCAGCCGGGGATAGGCACCCAGCAGCGCCAGGCCACCGCCCACCGCCGCCAGCGACATCCACAGCGCCGGGGCGTAAAGCCCGTGCCAATGGCTGATCTTCACTGCCACCGGCGCGCCCGTCACCGCGCCCGCGGCCACGTCCACCAGCCATGCCGCCGTCAGCATCGGCGCCAGGCCGATCGCCACCACCAGCGCCGCCAGCAGCGCCGGCGCGGCCCAAAGGCCCGGACCCGGATCATGCGGCCGGTGCGGATAGTCGTCGCGCACCGGGCCCAGGAAACCATGCGCCAGGAAACGGAAGCTGTAGGCGACCGAGAACCCCGCCCCGATCGTCGCCAAGAGGCCCATCGCCCAGGGGGTCAGCCAGACGGTATGCGCGGCCTCTTCCAGCATCAGCTCCTTGGAGAGGAACCCGTTCAGCGGCGGGATGCCCGCCATCGACAGGCTGGCCAAGAGCGCGATGCCGAAGGTCACCGGCATCAGCGTCCGCAAGCCGCCCAGCCGGCGCAGGTCGCGGGTATGCGCCTCATGGTCGACGATCCCGGCCGTCATGAAAAGCGCGGCCTTGAAGGTGGCATGGTTGATGATGTGGAACACCGCCACCGTCGCCGCCGCCTTGGTGCCAAAGCCCAGAAGCATGGTGATCAGCCCCAGGTGGCTGACGGTCGAGAAGGCCAACAGCGCCTTCAGGTCGTCCTTGAAGAAGGCGATCTTCGCCGCCATTACCATGGTGACCAGCCCGGCGGTCGAGACGATCCAGAACCACTCGGGCGTGCCGGCCAGCACCGGCCACATCCGCGCCATCAGGAAGATCCCGGCCTTCACCATGGTGGCCGAGTGCAGATAGGCCGAGACTGGCGTCGGCGCGGCCATCGCATGCGGCAGCCAGAAGTGGAACGGGAACTGCGCCGACTTGGTGAAGGCGCCCAGCAGGATCAGGATCAGCGCGGGCAGGTACCAGTCGCTGGCCTGGATCGCCTCTTTCTGCGTCAGGATCACCGTCAGGTCGTAGCTGCCGGCGATATTGCCCAGGATCAGCATCCCGGCGATCATCGCGAGGCCCCCGCCGCCGGTGACGGCCAGCGCCATCCGCGCGCCCTGCCGCCCCTCGGGCAGGTGCTTCCAGTAGCCGATGAGCAGGAAGGACGACAGCGAGGTCAGCTCCCAGAACACCAGCAAAAGCAGGATGTTGTCGGACAGCACGATCCCCAGCATCGCCCCCTGGAACAGAAGGAGATAGGTGAAGAACTGCCCCATCGGGTCGGACTTCGCCAGGTAGAAGCGGGCGTAAAGGATGATCAGGAGTCCAATCCCCAGGATCAGGCCCGCGAACAAGAGGCCCAGCCCGTCCAGGAAGAAGGTCGCGTTCAGGCCAAGCGCGGGCAGCCAGTCGATCCGGGCCTGCACCACCTCGCCGCGCAGGACGGCGGGGGCGGCCTGGATCAGCAGGATCAGCGCCAGAAGCGAGACGGCCCCGGTGGCCAGCGCACAGGCGTTGCGGCCGAAGCGAATGGCAAGCGCGGGCAGGATCGCGCCAAGGAACGGCAGCGCCACGATAAAGGCAGGGGTCATTCGGGCGTCGTCCTCGTCGTGGCGGCGTGTCTTCTGCGTGCGGTCGCGTCGCGGCGGGTTGTCGCCGATCTTGTCGCTCGGCCCGGCGGATTCAAGGGCTTTCGGTGGGCTTGCAGGATTTTTCCCGACGGGTGTGCCGTCCTTGGGGGCATCGAGCCCCCGCGGACGGCGCTGCCGCCGACCCGGGCGCAGCCTTGCGGTGCTGGGGGGAACGGATGCCGCAGCGGCAAACGCCGCGCGTCGCACCAGAACAGACTGCGGCCAGAGGCCGCAGCTCTGAACACCGGCGGCATGGGTTGCCGCCGGGAAGGGTCAGGCGACCTCGGCCACGCCTTCGGGAACCTTTGCGCCGGTCATGAAGGCCACGGCGTCGGACATGCTGTAGTCCGATGGCTTGATCACGCACAGCCGGCGGCCCAGACGGTGAATGTGGATGCGGTCGGCGATCTCGAACACATGGGGCATGTTGTGGCTGATCAGGATGATCGGGATGCCCCGGTTCTTCACATCGCGGATCAGCTCCAGCACGCGGCGGCTTTCCTTGACCCCCAGCGCAGCCGTGGGTTCGTCCAGGATCACCACCTTGGACCCGAAGGCGGCGGCGCGGGCCACGGCCACGCCCTGACGCTGGCCACCCGAGAGGGTTTCCACCGCCTGATTGATGTTCTGGATGGTCATCAACCCCAGCTCGTTCAGCTTTTCCCGCGCGAAGGCCTGCATCTTCGGCCGGTCAAGCTGGCGGAACACCGACCCCATGATGCCAGGTTTGCGAACCTCGCGGCCCATGAACATGTTGTCGGCGATGGACAGCGCCGGCGACATGGCGAGGGTCTGGTACACCGTCTCGATCCCGGCGTTGCGCGCCTCGATGGGGGTGCGGAACTGGATCGGCTTGCCCTCCAGTCGAATCTCGCCCTCGTCGGGGATCACCGCGCCCGAGATCGCCTTGATCAGCGTCGATTTGCCCGCGCCGTTGTCGCCGATGACGGCAAGGATCTCGCCCGGCATCAGCTCGAAGTCGCAGTTGTCCAGCGCGGTGACCTTGCCATAGCGCTTTACCAGCCCGCGTGCGGTCAGAATGGGTTCCATGATGTCCTCCCTTACGCCGATACCTTGCGGATCCACTGGTCGACTGCGACAGCGGCGATGATCAGCACGCCGGTCAGCAGAACCTTCCATTGCGGGTCTGCGTTCATCATGTTCAGGCCCATCGACATGATGCCGACGATCAGCGTCCCGAACAGAACCCCCAGGATCGACCCCCTCCCGCCGAACAGCGAGATGCCCCCGATCACGGTCGCGGTAATGGCCTGCAGGTTGAAATCGGTCACCACGGTCGATGGCGAGATCGAGCCGTTCCGCCCGATGGAGACCCAGGCGGCAAGGCCCGCGATCACCCCGGCCAGGGTGTAGACCCCGATCAACACCTTGCTGGTGCTAATGCCGGCCAGCTCGGCGGCATCGGGGTCGTCGCCCACGGCATAGATGTGGCGGCCAAAGGCGGTGTGGTTCAGCATGAACCACAGCGCGATATAAAGCGCGATCATCGCGACGACGCCATAGGTCACGACGGCGGGGCCAACGCGGAAGTTCTGCCCAAAGACGTGCAGAAGCTGGGTCTGGGCGGTCAGGTCCGCCTCGCGCATCGTCGCGTTTTCGGAATAGATCAGGCAGATCGCCATGATGATGTTCCAGGTGCCCAGCGTCACGATGAAGGGCGGCAGCTTAAGGCGCGCGACCAGGTTGCCGTTCACGAAGCCCCAGAAGGCGGCGACCACGAAGCCTGCCAGCAGCGCCAGCACCGCAGGCATCGCGAAATCGCCGGGCGAGCCGTCGGTCAGGACAAGATTGCCCATGATGACGAAGGAAAAGACCATGATCACGCCGATGGCCAGGTCGATGCCCGCCGTCAGCACCACCAGCGTCTGCGCGGCGGCCAGGATGCCGACGACGGCGACCTGCTGCATGACCAGCGTCAGCGTATAGGCGCTGAAGAACCTGTCTCCCGCGAAGATGCCGAAAAAGGCGATCAGCCCGATCAGCACGATCAGCGGCACCAGCGCCGGGTTGCCGTGCAGAAGATGCTGCAACCGCGCCAGCGGCGACCTGCGCTCCTCGAACTGCGCGACGTTCTGATCGGCGTCCTTCGTGGCGCTTTCAAATTCCTGCGCTTGGGTCATGCCCCTGGTCCCCTCCCCATTGGTCCGGTTGATCCTGCCTCAACCTGCGGCTTGAAGAAAGGGCGGCACGCGGCCGCCCTTCCCGGTCCCACCGTCACCGGCGGGTCATGCCGTTGCCGGTCTCAGCCCCAGCAAAGCTCGGTGCCCTTGGTGGTGTCGATCGAGGTCACGCCCTCGGCCGGCTTGTCGGTCACCAGCGCCACGCCGGTGTCGAAGAAGTCCTTGCCCTCGGTCGGCGCGGGCTTGGAGCCGTCAGCGGCGAACTTGGCAATGGCTTCCACGCCCAGGGCAGCCATCTGCAGCGGGTACTGCTGCGACGTCGCACCGATCACGCCATCCTTGACCGAGGCCACACCCGGGCAGCCGCCGTCGACCGAAACGATCAGGACCTGGCTTTCCATGCCGACAGCCTTCAGCGCCTGATAGGCACCCACGGCGGCGGGCTCGTTGATGGTGTGGACGACGTTGATGCCGGGATCCTTCTGCAGAAGGTTCTCCATCGCCTTGCGGCCGCCTTCTTCGTTGCCGTTGGTCACGTCATGGCCGACGATGCGCGCGTCATCCTCGTCGCCGATGTCGGCGGGGTCCTTCACGTCGATCCCGAAGCCCATCATGAAGCCCTGGTTGCGCAGGACGTCGACGGTCGGCTCGGACGGGGTCAGGTTCAGGAAGGCGATCTTGGCGTTGGCAGCTTCCGCCCCCAGCGTCGCGGCAGCCCAGGCGCCGATCAGGCGGCCGGCTTCCAGGTTGTCGGTCGCGAAGGTCGCGTCGGCGGCGTCTGCCGGATCAAGCGGGGTGTCCAGCGCGATGACCAGAAGGCCGGCTTCACGGGCCTTGGCCAGCGGGCCGGTGATGGCCTTGGTGTCCGACGCGGCGATCAGGATGCCCTTGGCACCGTCCGCGATGCAGCTTTCGACCGCAGCGACCTGGCTGTCATGGTCGCCGTCAACCTTGCCGGCATAGGACTTCAGCGTGATGCCCAGTTCGGCAGCCTTGGCTTCCGCGCCTTCCTTCATCTTCACGAAGAAGGGGTTGGTGTCGGTCTTGGTGATCAGGCAGGCCGAGACGCCGTCCTGCGCCGAGGCGACGCCGGTCATCAGGGCAAGCGCGCCTGCGCCCAGCAGGGCTTTGGTGATGGATTTCATGTGGTTCCTCCCATTGGGCCGGGGTGCGGCTTCGCCCCCGGCATCGCGTTCGTGGTCAGCCGGGTTTCCCCTGCGCCGCAACCAGAAAACCTGATTCCCGACCTTGCGTCAAGATAATTAAATCACTCTGATTTATTATTGACAGAAGGCCGCCTTCCCTCGCACTCTGCTGCAAATCCAGGCAGCCAGGACCGTGACGTGCGGCTTTATCTCGACCCAGCCAGCGACTTGCGACCTGCCCCGGATCCTGCCGGGTTGCGGGGATCGAACCAGTCGGGGATGCGGGCCTGGAACGAACGGCTCGTCCTTAGTCTGGTGCGTCAGCATGGGGCGCTGGCGAAATCCGACATCGCCCGGATGACCGGGCTTTCGGCGCAAACCGTCAGCGTCATCATGCGTGCGCTGGAACAGGACGGGCTTCTCCTGCGGGGCGAACCGATCCGTGGTCGCATCGGCCAGCCCTCGGTGCCGATGTCGCTCAATGCCGATGGGGCCTTCTTCTTCGGGCTGAAGATCGGGCGACGGTCAGCCGACCTCGCACTGGTCGATTTCCTGGGCCGGGTGCGCGGCGCGCGCCGCCGCATCTATCGCTATCCGACGCCCGACACCGTGGTCGCCTTCGTGGCCGAGGCGCTGCCGGCGCTGCTGGCCGGCTTGCCCCCCGCGCTGCGCGAGCGGGTCGGCGGGATGGGCGTGGCAATGCCGTTCCAGCTTTGGTCCTGGGTCGATTACATCGGCGCGCCGCAGGCCGAGATGGACGCCTGGCGTCACCGCGACATGCAGGCCGAGCTGTCGGCACTGGCCGGGATGCCGGTCCATCTGCAGAACGACGCCACCGCCGCCTGCGGCGCCGAACTGGTGTTCGGCACGGGCGAGCGGCCCAAGGACTTTCTCTATTTCTACTTCGGCTACTTCATCGGTGGCGGTCTGGTGCTGAACGGCCAGCTGTTCACCGGGCAGTTCGGCAATGCCGCCGGTGTCGGGCCGATGCCGGTGCCGGGGCCGGACGGTCGGATGCGGCGGCTGATGACGGTCGCCTCGCTGTCGGTTCTTGCCGACGCGGTGGATGCGGCGGGCGGCCAGTCTGACCAGTTGTGGGAAAGCCCCGACCGCTGGGACCTGCCCGAAGCGGTGCTGGACACCTGGATGACCGATGCCGCCGAGGGGCTGGCCAGCGCGATCCTCAGCGCCGCGACCCTTTTGGAAATGCAGGCCGTGCTGATCGACGGCTGGATGCCCCCCAGCGTCCGGGCCGAGGTCACCCGCCGCACCGAGGCAGCGTTGTACCGTCTGGACCTGTCGGGGATCGAGCCGCCGGCGATCCGGCAGGGCACCGTCGGCGCCGAGGCCCGCGCCCTAGGGGCCGCCGCGATCCCCCTGTCGCAACGCTATCTGATCGAGCAGAACCCGATCCGCGAAAGCTGACCCCGCACCGGTCCTCCGCCCGGTTTGCCCCGGTCGCCCGTCGATGACTTCGTCACTCCTCGCAGGAGCTGCTCTCCGACGAGGAGACGAAGTCGAACGAGGAGGCTCCGTCAGTCCAGGAAGGCGCGGAAAGCTGCGGCGTCACGTCGCCATCAAATCGCCCGGAATCCAGCGCCAGCTTGCGCCCTAACGGCCCGATGCCCCGGACCGTTGCAAACGCGATCCCGCCCGAAACGGCCCCGTAGACCGGGCTTCAGAGCGGCTCCTCCTCAGCCCGCAATGAGCCTTGCCAATCTCCCCGACCCAGTTCGCAAAAGCGGCTGATCGGCCAGACATCTGGCCGCGAAACATCCCTAACGCATTCCTAACGCTTGCCGGCAAGCCCTTGATTCCAATGGACCGGAGTCCCTTGTCCAGCGTGGACAGCCCTCACGGGATCACCTCGAAGCGGTCCACATCGACCATCCCCATATCGGTGATCTTCAGATGCGGGATCACCGGCAGGGCCAGGAAAGCCAGCTGCAGGAACGGCTCCTCCAGCGTGACCCCCAGGGACCGCGCCGCCGCCCGCAGGGCCACCAGCCCCTCCCGCACCTCCTCGAAGGTTCCCAGGCTCATCAACCCCGCCACCGGCAGCGGCAGCTCGGCCAGCACCCGCCCGCCCTCGACGACGACGAAGCCGCCCTCGATCTCGCTCAGCCGGGTCGCCGCCAGCGCCATGTCCCCATACTCCGCCCCCACGACGGCGATGTTGTGGTGGTCGTGGCAGACCGTGGACCCGATGGCCCCCCTCGTCAGCCCGAACCCCTTCACGAACCCCGTCGCCCGGTTCCCGTTCACCCCGTGCCTCTCGATCACGGCGATCTTCACCAGGTCGCGGGACAGATCCGGCCGCTTGTCCCCGTCCTGTGGGGCGATATCGAAGGTCAGGTGTTCAGTGATGATCTTGCCCGGCAGGATACCGATCACCGGCGTCTCCACCCGATTGCCGCCGGTGCGGAAATCCTCGGCCCGGATCGGAGGTGCCTTCACCGAATGCCGCGCCACCGGCGGCGTCACCCCCCGCGCCGCAAAGGCCGCCGCGTCCGCCACCACGCCGCCCGCCAGTACCAGGTTGGCGTGGCAGCCCTCCAGACTGTCGATCACCACGATATCCGCCCGCTTACCCGGCGCGATCAGCCCGCGGTCCTTCAGCCCGAACGCCTCTGCCGCCGAAAGGCTGGCCGCCCGATAGACCGCCAGCGGCGGCGCGCCCAGTTCGATCGCGGTGCGGATCATGTAGTCGAGATGCCCATGCTCGGCGATGTCCAGCGGGTTGCGGTCGTCGGTGCAGAAGGCAAGGTAGGGCGAGAACCGTTCCGTCAGCAGCCCCGCCAGCGCGTGCAGGTCCTTTGAAACCGACCCTTCGCGGATCAGCACCCGCATCCCCTTGCGCAGCTTCTCCAGCCCCTCGTCATAAGTTGTCGCCTCATGCTCGGTCCTGATCCCGGCCGAGATATAACCGTTCAGATCGTTCCCCCGCAGCAGGGGGGCATGGCCATCGATATGGCGGCCCTGGAAGGCCTGCAGCTTCTCCAGGCAGCCTGCGTCCTTCATCAGCACGCCGGGATAGTTCATGAATTCGGCCAGCCCGATGACCTTCGGATGGTCCATGAACGGCACCAGATCGGCAGCCACCAGCTGCGCGCCCGTCGTTTCCATATGGGTCGAGGGCACGCAGGAGGACAGCTGCACCCGCAGGTCCATCACCAGCTGCGCGGCCGAGTCGAGGAAGAACCGGATGCCGGTCATCCCGCAGACATTCGCGATCTCATGCGGGTCGCAGATCGCCGTCGTCACCCCGCGCCGGGTGACGCAGCGGTCGAACTCATGCGGGGTGACCAGCGAGCTTTCCACATGCAGGTGCGTGTCGATGAAGCCGGGGACCAGGATGCGGCCCGCGACGTCGATCTCCCTCTGGCCCTGATAGCTACCAAAGACCCCCACGATCGTGTCGCCGCAGATCGCGACGTCGGTTTCCACCAGGTCTCCGGTGACCAGGTCGAAGACCCGGCCCCCCTTCAGCACCAGATCGGCCGGCACCAGACCCCGGCCCTGATCAATTCTGTCGGCAAGCGGCGCTTTCGGCATGGCATTCTCCTTTCCGATCAGGGAACCTGAAAGCCGATGCGGCGTCCAGAGGCCGCGGCTTTTGCGGACCCGAACATGCGCCCCTTGCGCGGCATTGCCTTCAAGCTGGCTTCTGTCCTGGTGTTCATCGTCATGGCCAGCCTGATCAAGGCCACGGCCGACCATGTCCCGGCCGGGCAGGCGGTGTTCTTCCGGTCCTTCTTCGCGATGCCGGTGATCCTGGTCTGGCTGGCGCTGCGGCGCGAGTTGGGGACGGGGTTGAAAACCGCGAACCCGATGGGCCACCTCTGGCGCGGGGTGGTGGGGACGCTGGCGATGGGGCTGGGGTTCGCCGGGCTGGGCTACCTGCCGCTGCCCGAGGTCACTGCGATCGGCTATGCAGCCCCCCTGCTGACGGTCATTTTCGCCGCGATGTTCCTGGGCGAGGAGGTGCGGGCCTTCCGTATCTCGGCCGTCGCGCTGGGGATGACGGGGGTCCTGATCGTGCTGGCCCCCCGCCTGTCGCTGGCCCCGGGTGCGGCGGGGATTGCCGAGGCTTTCGGGGCGATGCTGGTCCTGGGCGGGGCGGTCTTTGCGGCGCTGGCGCAGGTCTTCGTCCGAAAGCTGGTCCAGACCGAGGCGACGCCGGCGATCGTGTTCTACTTCTCGCTGACCGCGACCCTGTTGTCGCTGGTGACGCTGCCCTTCGGCTGGGTCTGGCCCGACCCCTGGGAGGCGGGGCTTCTGGTCCTGGCGGGCCTTCTGGGCGGGGTGGGGCAGATCCTGCTGACGTCGAGTTACCGGGAGGCGGATGCCTCGCTGGTGGCCCCGTTCGACTATGCCTCCATGCTGTTCGCGCTGGGGATCGGGTATTTCATCTTCGCCGAGGTTCCGACCCTGCCGATGCTGGGCGGGGCGGCGTTGATCGTGACGGCGGGGATCCTGATCATCTGGCGGGAGCGGCAGCTGGGGCTGGAGCGGGCGCGGCAGAGGAAGGCGATGACGCCGTGAGGTGTCCACGGTGGACATTCTTTGGATTCATAGTGGAATCAAGGGGTTGGTCGCGGGCGTTAACCGGGTGTTAGGGTTTGGGGCAGGCGCCCCCCAACCCCGGCCCTCCCCCACGGAGGGGGGAGGGAGGCGCCTTTGGCGGGTGGCGGTTCTGGGGGGCCGCAAGGGCCTCGCCTCTGGCTGGCGGCCGGGGGTTTCACACCCCCGGACCCCCGTGGGATATTTGGGGAGGGAAACACTTGCAGCCCTTTCGATCCAACCTCGCTTGTTAGTTTTGACAGAAGATGTAGCTGTCTGGTCCGCGAAACTGAAGGCTGACCATCGGATCTCTGCAAATAACGCGGCCCTTGGCATCAACAACAATCATTGCACCAAGTACTCCGTTTGTATCGACCCAAACCTGCTTCTTACTTTCAGATTTCCAATGGTTTCCATCGATTGAGATCTCTTCTGCGCACGAAATATGCTGCCCAATTACATATGGGTCCTTGCACAGCGTCTTGTTCCCGTTCTGAACGATGTATCCTTTGAGGACGCCTTCTGAAAACGGACGTTTTCCATCCGTTACAAGTGAATTTACCTGCGCTAACACACTTGAACAAAATAAGAAAATAATTGACGCCACGACAAGTCGCTTCATTCGGACACCTTTCGCCAAACCGCATTAAAGCCAATACGCCCATGAACTTTGCGTCGCAAGTGGTGCAATAACTACTGAAGTTCGAAAACTTCGGCTGGTACCGTGCAAATATACCATAACCGGACGGTGCGCTGTAGCGCATCCTACGATGGCGGCACGGGTCGGCGCAGTAGATCCCGGCGTTGGCGGGGATAGCAGACGGGGTGGGGATGACAGGTGGTGCGGGGTGTCACCCCCTCGCCAAATCCTCAAACAACCGCGCCACGCCTTCCGCCCCCGGATCATTGTGGCCTTTGAGCTTGTCGGCGGCGAGGTAGGTGGCGCGGCCGGCTTTGGCTCGGGTCATCTGGGCGGTGGCGTTGGCGCCTTCGCGGGCGGCTTGGGCGGCTTGCGCCACCCCTTGTGGGAGCGCGGCAAGGGCGGGAGCGAGGGAGTCGATCATGGTGCGGTGGCCGGGGGCGGCTCCTCCCACTTGGCAAACGCGGTCGAGGCCGGCGGTCAGGGCGCCGATCCAGGTCTTGCCAGAGGCGCTCGCGTCGCCGGCGGCGGCGAAGAAGATGGCGAGGAGGACTCCCGAGGAGCCGCCCATGGTTTGGGACAGTTCCATGCCGATGGCGCGGTAAAGCTGGGTCGGGTCGGCGAGGGGGAGGCGGTCGAGGGCCGAGAGGAGGGCGCGGGCGGCCCCTGCGAGGGTGCTGCCGGTGTCGCCGTCGCCGGATTTCGCGTCGAGTTGGTTGAGGTCAGCCTCGGCCGCGATCAGGGCCTTGCAGCAGCGCTCCAGAAGGGCGCGGCGGGCGGGGTGGGCGGATGGCACGGGCTGGATCGGGGCGAGGCCGTCGGGGAGGGGGCGGACGGTCACGGCGCCGAAGGGGGAGAGGCCGGGCCAGGCGTGGGGGGCGACGGGGGCGGCGAGGCTGGTCACTTGCGCGTGGTCGACGGGGAGGAGCGAGACGGAAAAGCCGTGCATGTCGAGCGACGTCATCAGGGGGGCGGGGCCGATCATCCATTTCACCTTTGCGCCGAGGGGGGAGCGGGCGAGTTCTTCGGCGAGGATCGACATTTCCAGCGGGGTGGTGGAGCCGAGGTTGTTGAGGAGGGCGACATGGTCGCCGGGGCCGGTGTGGGGCAGGAGTTTTTCGGCGACCATCTGCATCGCAGAGCGGGCGCTGGTGAAGTCGACCTGTTCGATCCCGGCCTCACCATGGATGCCGAGGCCGAGTTCGGCTTTTCCGGCGCTGATGCGGTCTTCCTTGGGGGAGCCGGGGACGGTGCAGGTGTCCAAGGACATGCCGATGGAGATTGCGCCCTTGATCACGGCGGTGGCGGCGGCGGTGATGGTGTCGAGGTCGGCGCCGGATTCGGCCATCGCCCCGGCGATCTTGTGGACGAAGAGGGTTCCGGCGACGCCGCGGGCCTGCGGCAGGTCGGGCAGCGCGATGTCGTCGTCGACGATGACCATGGAGACCTTGAGGCCGAAGGCGCGGGCGCGTTCGGCGGCGAGGCCGAAGTTCAGCCGGTCGCCGGTGTAGTTCTTGACGATGAGGAGGCAGCCGGCCTTGCCAGTGACGGCGAGGATGCCGGCGAGGACGGCGTCGACGGATGGGCTGGCGAATACATCGCCGCAGACGGCGGCGGTGAGCATGCCCTGGCCGATGAAGCCCGCGTGCGAGGGTTCGTGGCCGGAGCCGCCGCCGGAGACGAGGGCGACCTTGGAACGGTCCCAGTCGGTGCGGATGACGACGCGGATATGGGGGTAGCCGTCAAGGCGGGCAAGCTTGCCGCCGGAGGTTCTGAGCAGGCCGTCGATGGCTTCGGTGACGAGGCTGTCGCGGGAATTCATGAACTGTTTCATGGCACTGGCCTTTCAGATGCGGTTGCCTTCGGCGTCGAACCAGAGGGGATTTTGCGGGCGGATGTCGAGGGTTTCGCCGGGTTTGAGGGGGGTGTGCGGCTCGGTCAAGGTGATGAGGCTGTGGGGGCCGAGGGAGAGGTGGAGGCGGGTCTGGTCGCCGAGGTGTTCGACACGGGTGATGGTGGCTGGGGCGCCGCCGCCGGTGTGGATGTGTTCGGGTCTAAGGCCGATTTGCGCGGCGTTGGGCGGTGCGCCGGGGAAGGCGTCGGCGGGCAAAAGGTTGATGTGCGGTTGGCCCAGGCGGGAGGCGACGTAGGTGGAGACGGGTTCCTCGTAAATCTCGCGCGGGGTGCCGAACTGGACGAGTTTGCCGTGGTCCAGGACGCCGACATGGGTGGCCATGGTCATCGCCTCGATCTGGTCGTGGGTCACGTAGAGGAAGGTCGCCCCCATCTCGGCGTGGATGCGTTTGAGTTCCACGCGGAGGTCGGCGCGTAGTTTGGCGTCGAGGGAGGAAAGGGGTTCGTCCATCAGGTAGATGCGGGGGTTGCGGACAAGGGCGCGGCCGATGGAGACGCGCTGCATCTCTCCGCCCGAAAGCGCCGTGGCCTTGTTGTCAAGCTTGTGGGGGATGCGGAGGACTTCGGCGACTTCCGCGACGCGCTTGGCGATCTGGTCCTCGGGCATCGCGATCATGGGGGAGCGGAGCGGGAAGGCGAGGTTCTCGCGCACGGTGAGGTGGGGGTAGAGCGAATATTGCTGGAACACCATCGCCACGTCGCGCTGGGCGGGGGTGTCTTGCAGGACCGATGCGCCGTCGATGCGGATGTCTCCGGCGTCGGGTTTGTCGAGGCCGGCGATGAGCCTTAGCGTCGTGGTTTTGCCCGCGCCGGTGGGGCCGAGGAGGACGACGAAGGCACCGTCGGGGATGGTGAGGGAGACGTCCTGAAGGGCCTGGGTCGCGCCGTAGGACTTGGACAGGTTTGAAAGCGTGACTTCAGCCATGGTGGACCCCGGCATTGGCGGCGGTGCGGAAGGCGCGGCCGGTGGTGGCGTCGAAGAGCGACAGGCGGGGGGCGTTCAGGGAAAGGCCGGTTAGGTCGCCGGTGCGCGCGGGTTGGGTGGATGGGGTGCGGGCTTTCACCGGGCCGAAGGGGGTAGAAAGGGTCACGATCTGTGTGGTGCCGAGGTATTCCACCGCTTCGATCCGGCCGCGTAGGGGGGCGGTGTCGGAGAGCGCGACATGTTCGGGGCGGACGCCGAGAACGAGAGAACCCGTGGCGGTTTCCTGCAACTGGGGCAGGGCGACGAGAGTGTCGCCCATGCTGACGGCGGTCGCCCCGGCGGGGGATGTACCGTCGAAGCGCAGGAAGTTCATCGCGGGGCTGCCGATGAAGTCGGCGACAAACAGGGTCGCGGGGTGGTCGTAGATGTCCTGCGGGGTGCCGAACTGCTCGACCACGCCGTGGTTCATCACGACGATCTTGTCGCCCATCTGCATCGCCTCAAGCTGGTCATGGGTGACGTAGACGGTGGTGGCATGCATCCGGTCGTGGAGGGCGCGGAGTTCCTCGGCCATGATCTCGCGGAATTCGGCATCCAGCGCCCCGAGGGGTTCGTCCATCATGAAGGCCTTGGGGTTCCGCACGATTGCCCGGCCAAGGGCGACGCGCTGGCGGTCGCCGCCGGAGAGGCCCCCGACGGGGCTGTCGAGCATGTGGTCGATCCGCAGGATCTTCGCCACCTCGGCCACTTTCGCGGCGACCTGGGCCTTGGGGACGCCTTGGCTGACCAGCGGATAGGCGATGTTCTTGCGCACGTTCATGTGCGGGTAAAGGGCGAACATCTGGAACACCATGGCGATGTCGCGCTGGGAGGCGGGGCGCATCGACACGTCCTCGCCGTCGATCAGGATCTGGCCAGAGGTCGGCAACTCCAGCCCGGCGATCATGCGCAAGGTGGTGGTCTTGCCGCAGCCGGAGGGGCCGAGCAGCATGAAGAACTCGCCGTCCCTGATGGTGAAGGACGAGCCCTGCACGGCCGTGAAGGCGCCGAATTCCTTGCGGAGGTTCTTGATGACGATTTCAGCCAAGGCTTACTCCGGGAAGTGGCTGGTGATGATGAACATCACCGTGCCGGTCAGGGTCACGAGGAAGGACCAGGTATAGGCCCAGAGGAAGAAGGGCTGCATCAGCATGACGACGCCCAGGGCGATGAGGATGGTGGCAAGCATCTCCCACGGGCCGCGGCGGAGGCGGAGGAGGCCGGTGAGGAAGGCGGTCATTCGCGCCCCCCGGTGCGACGAGTTTTCTGCGAAAACTCGGGGGTGGGACGGGATTTTTCGCAGAAAAATCGGGTCATTTGCGGACGGCTCCGAAGGTGATCCCGCGCAGGAGGTGCTTGCGCAGCAGGATGGTGAAGATCATCACCGGCAGAAGGAACAGCGTCGCCCCGGCGGCTACGGCGGGCCAGTCCTGGCCGCCGACGCCGATGATCGTCGGGATGAACGGGGGCGCGGTCTGGGCGTTGCCCGAGGTCAGGAGGACCGCAAAGGCGTATTCGTTCCAGGCGAAGATCAGGCAGAAGATCGCGGTACTTGCGATGCCGGTTGCGGCCTGCGGCAGCACGACTTTGCGAAAGGCCTGAAAGCGGGTGTAGCCGTCGATCAGCGCGGCCTCTTCATACTCGCGGGGGATCTCGTCGATGAAACCTTTCAGGAGCCAGACGGCGAGCGAGATGTTCACGGCGGTGTAGAGCAGGATCATGCCCAGATGCGTGTCGGAAAGGCCAAGCTCGCGGTACATCAGGTAAATCGGGATCGCGACGGCGATGGGCGGCATCATCCGGGTGGAGAGGATGAAGAAGAGAAGGTCATCCTTCAGCGGCACCTTGAAGCGGCTGAAGGCATAGGCGGCCAGCGTACCGAGGAAGATCGACAGAAAGGTCGAGCCGAAGCCGATGATGACCGAGTTCAGGAAGCGTTCGCCGAACCGGCTTTGCCCGGCGATGACCATGCCCTGATCGCGGACGATCTGGTCATACCAGGTCTCGGGCGGGGGCAGGGCGGCGAAATCCTCGGCCGCGATGCGGGTGCGGGTGGTGAAGAGGTTGACGTAGCCTTCGAGCGCGGGTTCGAACAGCACTTTCGGCGGATAGGAAATGCTGTCGGGCCCGGATTTGAAGCTGGTGGAGATGATCCAGACCAGGGGCAAAAGGGTGATGATCGTGTAAAGCACGACCAAGGCGGCGGCGACCCATTTCGAGGCTTTCGAGGGTTCGGTGACGGAATAGGCGCTCATCTTTCTTTCACCTTGTTCAGGGCCTTCACGTAGATCGAGGCCAGGCCGAAAACCGTCACGAACAGGATGATCGCATAGGCGCTGGAATAGCCGGTGCGCCACTTCTCGAAGGCTTCGCGCTTGAGGTCGATGGAGGTGAGGAGCGTCTCGTTCCCCGGGCCGCCGCCGGTGAGGAGGTTGACCATATCGAACATCTTGAAGTTCTCGATGCCGCGGAAGAGGACCGCCAACATGAGAAAAGGCAACACCATCGGCACGGTGATGGTCCAGAACTGCCGCCATTTGGAGGCGCGGTCGACCTCGGCCGCCTCATAGATATAGTCGGGGATCGAGCGCAGGCCGGCGAGGCAGATCAGCATGACGAAGGGCGTCCACATCCAGGTGTCGACGATGATGATCGACCAGGGGGCAAGACCGCCAGGGCCGAGCATCGAGAAGGACGATGCAGGGATGCCGGTCACAAGTTCGACGACATAGTTCACGAGGCCGATCTGCGGCTGGTAGAGGAAGGTCCAGAAGTTGCCGACGACGGCGGGGGACAGCATCATCGGCAGCACGATCAGCGTGGTCAGCAGGTCGTTGCCCTTGAACTTGCGGTTGATCAGCCAGGCGAGGGTGAAGCCGAGGACCACTTGCAGCGCGATGGTCCAGAACAGGAAATGCGCGGTGGTCTGCATGGTGGCCCAGGTGCCCTCATCGGTGAGGATGCGGGTGTAGTTGCGCAGGCCGACCCATTCCACCTCGCGGTTGGGGCGATTGGCGGCGTAGTTCGTGAAGGAAAGCCGCACGGTCCAGATCAGCGGGAAGATGTTGACCGCGAGGAGGAGGAAGATCGTCGGCGCCACGAAGATCCAGGCGATGGCGCGGTCGCTGAGACCCCGAACCTTGCGGGCGATGGGGGCGGGCGTGGCCCGGGCGGCGGCTTCGATCGGGTTTGGCATGTGGATATCCCAGGGGATGCGGCCCCGGACCCTTGCCCGGCGGGCAGGGTGGCTGCGAGGAGAGGGCCCCCGCCCGATGACGGGCGGGGGAATATTGGATCAGAGCTTGCCTTCGTCCTCGAAGACTTCGGTCCAGTCGGCGATCAGGCCGTCAAGGGCTTCCTGCGCGGTGCCCTGGTCGGCGACGACGTAGTTGTGGACGCGTTCCTGCATGGCGAGGAGAAGCTGGGCATAGGCCGGTTCCTGCCAGAAGTCCTGGACGCCGCCCATCGCCTGCAGGAAGTCACCGGCGAAGGGGGCGGTGTTCACGAAGTTGGGGTCTTCCAGCACCGCCTTGTGGCAGGAATAGCCGCCGGCGGCCCACCACTTCTTCTGCACTTCCGCGTCGGCGAACCATTTGATGTAGGCCAGCGCGCCGTCCATGTTGTCGGTGTTCGCCACCACGCTGATGCCCTGGCCGCCAAGGGTCGAGGCCGCGACGTTCTGGGCCGGGTTCACGAAGAAGTCGATCTTGTCGCCCCCGGTCGTCGGGTCGGCATAGAGGCCGGGGAAGAAGGCGAACCAGTTCATCGCCATGGCGACCTGGCCGGATTTGAACGCGTCCAGGGACTGTTCCATATAGGCGTTGTCATAGCCGGGCGGGGTCGCGGTCTTGTAAAGTTCCTTGTAGAATTCAAGGGCTTCCACCGCGGCAGGCGAGTTCACGGCCCCTTCCATATCATAGCTGCCGGGGGTGTTTTCGTACTTGAATCCCCAGGCATAGAGCGCGCCGGTCGCACCCATGGTGATGCCTTCCGACCCGCGCTCGGTGAAGATCGAGGCGCCGTAGACCGTCTTGCCGTCGATCTCACGCCCCTGGAAGAACTGGGCGATCTGCAGCAGTTCCTTTTGCGACTGCGGTTCGCGCAGGTCCTGGCCGGTGGCTTCCTTGTAGGCAGCCATGATCTCGGGGTTGGTGAACCAGTCCTTGCGGTAGAACCAGCCGTTCGCGTCGCCCATGGCGGGCAGGGCGTAATAGTTCGGCTCTCCCTTCGGCCAGGTGGAGTAGGCGTAGACGGTCGCCGGGGCGAAGTCGTCCATGCTGATGCCTTCGGCGGCGAAGAAGTCGTTCAGCTTGACGTACCAGCCGTTCTCGGCCGCGCCACCCAGCCACTGGCTGTCGCCGATCAGAAGGTCGCACAGTTGTCCGCCCGAGTTCAGCTCGTTCAGGATGCGGTCGGCGAAGTTCGGCCACGGCACGAATTCGAATTTCATGGTGATGCCGGATTGGGCTTCGAAGTCCTTCGAAAGCTCGACCAGGGCGTTCGCCGGGTCCCATGCGGCCCAGCACAGCGTCAGTTCGTTGGCTTGCGCATTGGCCTGAGCGGCCCAGGCCAGCGCAACAGCCGCAGATGCGGCCAGAGTTGTCCGTTTCATGCAGTCCTCCCGGTGGTTGAGTTCGGACCCGTGCGGATGCCGGGCCTTCTTTGGATTGACGTAACGATAGGCACGGGTCGTCTGGTCTGTAAAGCATTTTTGAGGAACGTACCTCAAAATGCGGTTGGGCCAAGGATTCAAAGCGATTTGGCGCCTAGCTCAGGCCGCGTCGCTGGCGGTTGTGGTCTCCGAATCGGCGGTCAGGGGCAGGTTCTCGCGCAGGACGATCTCGATTCGGATCTGCTCCTGTCCCTCGTCCAGCGGTTGGCTGTCCGCCTTGGCGCGCAGGACGCGCAGGGTGGAGCGGGCAAGATGCCCAAGGTTCTGGGTGATGACGGCGGTGATCTCGCCCGATTGGAGCGCCTGGCGGGAATGCAGCGTCAACTCGTGGCAGATGAGGATCAGTTTTCCCGATTGCCCAATCTCGTCAAGAACTTGCGTCAGGGCGCGGTGGCCGTCGCCCATCGCATAGATCCCGCGGATGCCGGGGGTGTTGGCCAGTCGCTCGGCCACGGCCTGACGCAGAAGCCGGCTGGAGCCGTGGGTTTCCAGCGAGGGCAGCGCCTCGACCCCCGGAAAGTCGCGCAGCATCACCTCGTCAAAGCCACGGCGGCGTTCGACCATGTCGCGCGCCAGAAGCGAGGAGCCAAGCACCAGCACCTGCCCGGCATTGCCAAGGAAGCGACCCATCAGGACGCCAGCCGTCCGCCCGGCGGCGCGGTTGTCGATGCCGACGAAATGGTCACGCCCCGTGGTCGGCAGGTCCGAGACCAGTGCCACCACGGGCACGCCCTTGGCCCGCAGGCTGCGGACCGCATCGCGCAGGACCGGGGTTTCGGGGGCCATCAGTGCCACGCCGGCATAGCCCTTGCCCGGCAGATCGGCGAGGAGCGCCGCCAGCGCATGCGGGTCCTCGGCCGGGAAGCGGTGCAGGCGCAACTCGGTCCGGCTGGTCGCGGCGGCCTGGCCCGCCTCTTGCAGCGCGGCGGCAAGGGATTGAATGAATTGGCTTTCCGTGTCGGGAAGGACAGCGGCGATCCGGTAGGTCCGGCTGCGCGCCAGGTTGGCTGCGGTCAGGTCGCGGACATAGCCCAGCCGCGCAATGGCGTCGTTGACCGCCTGAACGGTCTTTTCCCGCACCCCGGGCCGGGCGTTCAGCACCCGGTCCACGGTGGCCAGGCTGACGCCCGCCTCGCGCGCAATGTCGTTCACGGTCGGCCGCACGGTCAGCCCCCATCTTCTGGCTGCGATTATCAAACGGGGCCTGAGGTACGTCAATCACGAAACCGGCGCCAGGGCTGCGGAATCCGCTTCAACTTAGGCCAGAGGCTGGTGCATCCTGCCGGGCGACAGGGGAGGACACCATGCGCACGCTGCTTCTTTTCGGCGACAGCAACACCCACGGCACGATGCCGCTGCCGGACCTGGGGTTCGGCGGCCGGTTCGACCGGGACGAACGCTGGGCGGGCCGGCTGGCAAGGCTGCTGCCCGATTGGGAGGTGATCGCCGAGGGGCATCCGGGCCGCACGACGCTGCATGACGACCCGGTCGAGGGCGCGCATCGCAACGGGCTGACGGTGCTGCCGGCGCTGCTGGAAAGCCACCGGCCGGTGGATGTGGTGCTGGTGATGCTGGGGACCAATGACCTGAAGGAGCGGTTCTCGGTCAATGCCGGCGACATTGCCCTGTCGCTGGAGCGGCTGGTGCGGGTGATCCTCGCCTCGGGCGCGGGGCCGGGAAACGGCGCGCCGGGGGTGCTGCTGGTCGCGCCGCCGCCGATCATGGAGGTCGGCTGTCTGGCGGGGATGTTCGCGGGCGGGGCGGCCAAGTCGGTGGCCCTGGCGCGCGAGATCGAAGCGGCGGCGAGGCGGGTCGGGGTGCCGTTCCTGGATGCGGGGCAGGTGGTCAAGGTCTCGCCCGTCGATGGCATCCACTATGACGCCGAGGCGAACCCGGCCCTGGCCCAGGCCTTTGCGGCGGCGATCCGGTCGCATTTCACGGTCTGATGTCGCGGAAAGCGCTTTGCGCGACGCCGATCCTGCCGCAGACTGCGGTCAGACCCGGAGGTGCCGATGACCCGCCATGATCCCGCCCTGTCCGCCATCGCCGAGCTGCGCGCCAATGTCGCGCTTCCGTTCGAACGGGCGCGGGCGATGCCGAAGGCCGTCTACACATCCGCCGAATTTGCCCAGGCGGAAGAGCGGCACATCTTCGCCAAGGACTGGCTTTGTGCCGGTCGCGCAGACGCGCTGCCGAACCCCGGCGATTATCTGACGATGGAAATCTCGGGCGAGCCGGTGATCATCCTGCGCGACCGGGAGGGGGCCTTGCGCGGGATGTCCAACGTCTGCCGCCACCGGATGAGCACGTTGCTGGAAGGCCGGGGCAATGTGCGGTCCATCGTCTGCCCGTACCATGCCTGGACCTACAATCTGGATGGCTCGCTGCGCGGGGCGCCGGCGATGGGGAAGAACGAAAGCTTCTGCAAAGAGGATGTGAAGCTGCCCTCGGTCCGGGTCGAGGACTGGCTGGGCTGGATCCTGGTCACCCTCAACCCCGACGCGCCCCCCCCGCGCGAGGCGCTGTCGGAGGTGGAAGATCTGGTCGGTTATCTGGACATGGGAAGCTATGTCGAGGCCTTCCGGGAAGAGTTCCTGTGGGACACCAACTGGAAGGTGCTGGCCGAGAATTTCATGGAAAGCTACCATTTGCCCGTCTGCCACGAGGGGACCATCGGCGGCTCGGTCGATCTGATGCAGATGACCTGCCCCGAGGGGCTTGGCGCTTTCAACTACCATTACATCATGAAGAACGACACGATCCCGCTGTCGCTGGCGCATCCGTCCAACACGCGGCTGCAGGGCGACCAGCGGCGGATCACCTGGCTGCTGTCGATCTACCCGGCGCTGATGATCACGCTGACGCCGGGGTATTTCTGGTACCTCAGCCTGACGCCCAGGGGGCCGGGGCAGGTGCATGTGCTGTTTGGGGGCGGGATGGCGGCAGACTGGGCGGCCGACCCGCAGGCGGATGCGCATTTCGGGACGCTGAAGGCCTTGCTCGACGACGTGAACGTCGAGGACAAGGGCTGTGTCGAGCGGGTCTACCGTGGGCTTTGCGCAGGGTTGTCCAGTCCCGGGGCGCTTAGCCATCTGGAACGGCCGAACTACGATTTCGCCCGCTATATCTCCAGCCGGATGCCCTAGGGCTTGACCCAGCCGCCCGGCGCGTCACCTATCGGCGCATGACGCAACATGCCTTGATCGTGGCCCATGGCCAGCCATCCGACCCCCGTCCCGCCGCCGCGGCACTGGACTTGTTGGCGGCGCGGGTCGAGGCGCTTTTGCCCGGCTGGTCGGTGGGCGCGGCGACCCTGGCCGAAGACGGTGCGATTGGCCGCGCCGTGGCGGGGCGGTCGGGGGGCGTGGTCTTTCCGATGTTCATGGCAGGGGGCTGGTTTACCAGGGTGCAGATCCCCAAGCGTCTGGCCGAGGCGGAGGCAGTCGGGTGGACGGTGCTGGAGCCCTTCGGCTGCGATCCCGCAGTGCATGACCTGTGCGTGACACTGCTGCGCGAGACGGGCGAGCGCGAGGCAATTCTAGCGGCCCATGGGTCGTTCAAGGCCTCGGCCCCGTCAGACATCGCGTTTCACGTCGCAGGTCGGATTGCGGCGGAAACCGGGGCCGAGGTTGCGGCGGGGTTCATCGATCAGGTGCCGCAACTGTCGTCCCTTACGGGGCGGGCCGGTGTCTGCCTGCCGTTCTTCGCGGCCGAGGGTGGGCATGTCAGCGACGACATTCCGGCGGCCCTGGCCCAGGCCGGGTTCACCGGGCGCATCCTGCCGCCGGTGGGGCTGGATACGCGCGTGCCGGGCATCATCGCGGCGGCGATTGCGCGGGGCGTGCCGGTCTGTGCCGGGGCCTGCCGCTGGGCCAGGGACCAAAATCCTTAAGCAAGGATTTTGACAAATTTCTTACTCAAGAAATTTGGGTCCCGGCTTTCAGACCGTGTGCAGGTAGAGGTCGAAGTCCACTTCGCTGACCGTCCGCATGACGCGGGCATATTCGGCGGCCATGATCGCGGTGAAGGTGCGGTGCATGTCCTCACCCAGCGCGTCCTTCAGGAAATCGGACCGCTTGGCCGCGTCGATGGCCGACTTCCAGTCGTTGGGGATCGCGGCGCTGCCTTCGTCCTCATAGCCGTTGCCGGTGGTTTCCGGGCCGGGGTCGATCTGGTCCCTCAACCCTTTGCGCACGCCTGCCAGCACAGTTGCGGCCACCAGGTAGGGGTTCGCGTCCACGCCTGCGGGGCGGTGTTCGATGCGCCGGGCCTTGATGTCCCCCGCCGGAATGCGCAGCGCGACGGAGCGGTTGTTGACGCCCCAGGTCGGGCTGACCGGCGCGTAGCTTTGGCTTGCAAAGCGGCGCCACGAGTTGGCGTGGGGGGCAAAGACGAGCATGGATTCCGCCATGGTCTGCTTCAGGCCCCCGAGGGCGTGCAGGATAGTGGGGTTCCACTTGCCCTCTTCGGCCTCGATGAAGACGTTCTTGCCGGCGTCGTCCAGGAGCGAGACGTGGAAATGCATGCCCGAGCCGGCGTAGTTCTCATT
The DNA here is from genome assembly GCF_002900975.1 of Tabrizicola aquatica. Classification (GTDB taxonomy): domain Bacteria; phylum Pseudomonadota; class Alphaproteobacteria; order Rhodobacterales; family Rhodobacteraceae; genus Tabrizicola; species Tabrizicola aquatica. The sequence goes on from NZ_PJON01000003.1 coordinate 127,478, forward strand.
CGGCTTGGCCATGAAACAGGCGACGACGCCATGCGCGCGGGCCTGGGCGCGGACGATGCGCTTCAGCCGCATCAGGTCGTCGGCGGCCTGCATGACGTTTTCACGGTAGTGCAGCGTCAGTTCATACTGGCCGGGCGCGTATTCAGAGATCAGGGTCTCGGCCTTGATGCCCGCTTTGGCGGCCCCTGCATAGATGTCGGAGAAGAGTGGCAGCATCCCGTGCAGGTGGTCGACCGAGTAGACCTCGGTCTTGCGGGAGGAGCGGCCGTCCAAGACGTCGCGCGCGGGCTGCATCTTGCCGTCGGGGCCGCGTTCGGGGTCGAGAAGGAAGAATTCCAGCTCAAAGGCCCCGGCGGGGTGCAGGCCATCGGCGGCCAGCGCGTCCACCTGCCGTTGCAACGCGTGGCGGGGGTCGGAGGTCATGGCCAGACCGTCGAGGGTGTACATCGACATGAACACCTCACCGCGCGGGGGTTGGGTGTTGTGGAGGGGTTTGAGGGTGCCGGGGATCGGCCAGGCGCGCAGGTCACCGTCGCCCTGGTCCCAGATCAGGCCGGTTTCGTGGACATCCTCGCCGCAGATGTCGAGACCGAGGATCGAGATCGGCAGATGGCGGCCATTGTTGTAAAAAGACAAAAGCTCATGCCGGCGGATGATCTTTCCCCGCCCGATGCCGTTGGCGTCATGCAGGATAATATCAAAAGCCTCGATCTCGGGGTGGGCGTCGAGGAAGGCTTGCGCCTCGGCTGGAGTGGAGCCGGAGGGGCTGCCCCCCTGCGTTTTCTGCGTCATGGTCATGCCTGGAAAAGTTCGGTGAGGATGGCGTCAAAGCTGGCAATCAGGCGGTCGACCTGGGCCTTCTTCGTCGCGGGGCTGATCAGCATCATGTTGTGGAAGGGCGCGATGAGCGTGCCGCGGTTGATCAGGCCGGTGTGGATCGCGGCTTCGACCTGGGGCTGGTGGGCGTGGCCAGCTTCGGTCCCGTCGCGAAGGGGGCCGGGGGCGCAGATGAATTCCACCCGCGCGCCGACGCGGACGACATGCCAGGGGGCCTTGTGATTGTCGATCGCCTTGGCGAGGCCGTGGGAGAGGCGCTCGGCCAGCTTCTCCATGTGCGCGTAGTTGTCGGGGGTCATCACCTCGGACAGGGTGGCCACCAGGCAGGCGAATTGCATCGGGTTGGCGGAAAGCGTGGTGCCCATGCCGGTGCGACCGGGTTCGCGTCTGGCGTCGGCCTCCTCGTACCGCTTCGCGGTCTCGTCGGTGAGGCCCCAGACGGCGGTGGGCATCCCGCCCGCCACGCATTTGCCGACGACGAAGATATCGGGGCGGAGGGAATGAACGCGGGTATAGCCGCCGAGGCCGGACGAGATGGTGTGCGTTTCGTCAATGATGAGAAGCGCGTTGTATTTCAGGGAAAGTTGGCGGAGGCCGTCGTGGAACCCGGCCTCGGGCAGGACCATGCAGGAGTTGGTCATCACCGGTTCGGTCAGGATGGCGGCGACGTCACCTTGGGCGAGGGCGGCTTCGACGCTGGCGAGGTCGTTGAACTCGGCGCAGACGGCGGTGTGGGTCAGGTCGTTCACCTGGCCGAGGAGGCCGGGGGAGTTCACCGTCCTGCCGTTCTCCAGCGAGACGAAAGTGTCGTCCACCGTGCCGTGGTAGCAGCCGTTGAACACCAGGACCTTGGGCTTGCCAGTTATCGCGCGGGCGACGCGCAGGGCAAAGCGGTTAGCGTCGGTCGCGGTGGTGGCGATCTGCCAGCGGAAGGGGCCGAAACGGTCGGTCAGCAGGCGGCCAGCCTCCAGCGCGGCTTCGGTCGGCAGCATGTAGGTCAGGCCGCGCCGGGCCTGGGCGCGGATGGCTTTGGCGACAGGAGCAGGGGAGTGGCCGAACATCGACCCGGTGTCGCCGAGACAGAAGTCGTCGAGGGTGATCCCGTCGATATCCTCGATCCGCGCGCCCTGGGCTTTGGCGACCAGCGGCAGGTGGGGCATCGGCCAGTCGGCCATCCAGTGCATCGGGACGCCGCCAAGGAAGGTGCCGGCGCCCTTGGTCAGGGACTTCAGGGATCTTGGACGGGCCTTGGCATAGACCCCCGCCTCGCGCTGGGCGAAGGCGGTCAGGCGGTCGGTGGAGATACCAGCGATGGTGTCAGCAGACATGGGCTTGCCCCGGGAACAGTCGCTGCGTTTATGCCGGAATTTGATCAAATAGCAAGCGGCGGCGTCAGTCCTTGCGCAGAAGGAGAACGACGCCCGCCGGGTCCGAGGTCCAGTGGCCTTCGACGCCCTCCAAGGGCTCCAGCTCGTCGCGTTCCGGGCTGCCAAGATGCGCGAGTGCTGCGTCGGGATCGTCGGCGATCAGCTCCAGCCAGACGTCGACCTGGCTTTGCTGCGGGACGCGGTCAAGCCAGAGGGTGATCTCGCCGAAGGCAAAGGCGATGTTGTCGGGCCCGTCCCGGCGGACGGCAAGCCCCACGCGCTCGCGGTAGAAGGCCACCATCTCGTCCCAGCGGTGGGCGGGGACCTTGATCGCGATGTTGCGTCCCGGGGTGATCTGCATTGCGGCCCCCTTTTCAGGCCCAGTTGCCCTCGAAATCCTGCGGGATCAGCAGGTTGTGGCGGCCCATGTTCTTCACGTCCCGCTCGCCGCACAGCGCCATGGTGATGTCCATCTCCTTGCGGATCACCTCCAGCGCGGTGGTCACCCCGGCCTCGCCCATCGCGCCAAGGCCGTGGATATAGGCGCGGCCGATCATCGTGCCCTTGGCCCCCAGGCTAAGCGCCTTTAGCACGTCCTGGCCAGAGCGGATGCCGCTGTCCAGCCAGACTTCGGTCTGGTCGCCGACGGCGCGGACGACCGAGGGCAGCATCCGGATCGACGAAAGCGCCCCGTCCAGTTGCCGCCCGCCGTGGTTCGAGACGATCACGGCATCCGCCCCGGCATCGGCGGCCATCTTTGCGTCCTCGGGGTCAAGGACGCCCTTCAGGATGAACTTGCCCTTCCACTGGTCGCGGATGCGGGCGACCTTGGCCCAGTCAAGCTTGGGGTCGAACTGCTCGTTCGCCCAGGCGGTCAGGTCGGCAAGGCTGGTCACGTTCTTCACATGGCCGACGATGTTGCGGAACTGCCGGCGCGGGGTGCGGGCCATGTTCCACGTCCAGCGCGGTTTCATCGCCATGTTGATCAGGTTCGGGATCGTGGGGCGGGGCGGCGAGGTGAGGCCGTTCTTCAGGTCCTTGTGGCGCTGGCCCAGGATCTGCAGGTCCAGCGTCAGCACAAGGGCCGAGCAGTTGGCCTTGCGGGCGCGTTCGATGGCGCTGTCGACGAAATCCTCGTCCTTCATGACGTAAAGCTGGAACCAGAACGGGTCGGGGCTGGCCGCCGCCACATCCTCGATCGAGCAGATCGACATGGTGGAGAGGGTGAAGGGCACACCGAATTTCGCGGCCGCCCGCGCGGCGTGGATCTCGCCGTCGGGATGCTGCATGCCCGTGCTGCCGACGGGGGCCAAGGCCACCGGCATCGTCACCTTCGTGCCCGCCATCGTGCTGTCCAGGACGCGGCCGGAAAGATCGCGCGCCACGCGTTGGCGGAAGCGGAGAAGCGAGAAGTCAGAGGTGTTTTCGCGGAAGGTCTGCTCGGTATAGCTGCCCGACTCGCAGTAATCCCAGAACATCTTCGGCGTGCGCTTGCGGTGCAGCCGCTTCAGATCCTCGATGCAGGTGATGACGGGCATGGTGCAGGTCCCTTGCGGATTGGTAAGGCAGTCTTACCAATGCTGCCGGCCTGCGTCCACCGTTTCGGCGGGCGCCCCGGCCCGGAATTCGAACGAATTCCGGGCCGATTGCCGTTCGGAAAGCGGCGCCGGTCAGGCGGAGTGCGCCCCGTCGGCCAGCGCCTTGACCTTGGCCAGAACTTCGGCCACCGGGCGACCCTCGCCGATGTCCTTCACGATGGCCGAGCCGACGACACAGCCGTCCGCCACGCTGGCGATGGTCCGTGCGGCCTCGGGTGTGGTGATGCCGAAGCCCACGATGATCGGCAGGTCGGTCGACCGCTTGATCCGGGCGACTTCGGGTCCGACATCAGTGGCCTGCGCGGCCGCGGCGCCGGTGATCCCGGTGATCGAGACATAGTAGACGAAGCCCGACGTGTTGCGCAGCACCGTCGGCAGGCGCTTGTCGTCGGTGGTGGGGGTGGCCAGGCGGATGAAGTTGAGGCCCGCACGCTGCGCGGGGATGCAAAGCTCGTCATCCTCTTCGGGCGGCAGGTCCACGACGATCAACCCGTCGATCCCGGCCTCTTTCGCCTCGACCAGGAAGTGGTCGACGCCGCGCGAATAGATCGGGTTGTAATAGCCCATCAGCACGATCGGGGTCAGGTTGTCGGTGGCGCGGAAGGTGCGGACCATGGCCAGAACGCGGTCCATGGTCATGCCGGCCTCCAGCGCGCGCTGGCCGGCAAGCTGGATCGTCGGGCCGTCGGCCATCGGGTCGGTGAAGGGCATGCCAAGTTCGATCACGTCGACCCCGGCGGCGGGCAGGCCCTGCATTACGGCCAGGCTGGTGCCCTCGTCCGGGTCGCCGCCCATGATATAGGCGACGAAGGCCTTCTTTCCCTGCGCCTTCAGCCGCGCGAAGGTGTCGTCGATCCGTGTCATGCTGGCCCCCATCTGATCGGGTCCATCTGCCACGGGCGGCACGGGGAAATCAAGTCAGCCGGGCTGGCGCCAGGGGGACGAGATCATCCAATGCGTGCCGAAGCGGTCCTTGACCATGCCGAACCCGTCCGACCAGAAGGTCGGCTGGTAGGCCATCACCACTTCGCCACCTTCGGCAAGGGCATCGAAGACTTGCCGCGCCTTGACCTCGGACGCGGCCTCGTGGCTGATCGAAACCGCCTGTTGCGGGTCGCCGCCCATGCCGGGCGGAAAATCCGAGGCCATCAGGTTGCGCTCGCCCAGCCGCAGCGTGCCATGCATGACAAGGTCCGAGCCGCGCATCTCGGGCGGGGCGTCGGGGGCCTCGGCATAGGTGGAGATCTCGACCGTTCCGCCGAAGATCCGGGCATAGGTCTCCAGCGCAGCGCGGGCGTTGCCCTGGAAGTGGATGTAGGGATCGAAGCTCATGGCGCACCTCCCCCTGGAAGCCTACCCCCGCCAGATGAGTCGCGGAAGCTTGATCCCGGGCGGACCTGCCCGTAGAAGCGGCGCGTCGCTTATGGAGGGCAGCATGGGTTTCAGGATGGGCATCGTCGGGCTGCCGAATGTGGGCAAGTCCACGCTCTTCAACGCGCTGACCCGCACGGCGGCGGCGCAGGCGGCGAACTTTCCGTTCTGCACGATCGAGCCCAATGTGGGCGAGGTCGCGGTGCCGGACGCGCGGCTGGACAAGCTGGCGGCGATTGCCGGGTCCAAGCAGATCATCCCGACGCGGATGACCTTCGTTGATATCGCGGGCCTCGTGCGGGGCGCGTCGAAGGGCGAGGGGCTGGGCAACCAGTTCCTGGCCAACATCCGCGAATGCGACGCCATCGCCCATGTGCTGCGCTGCTTTGAGGATGGCGACATCACCCATGTCGAGGGCCGCATCGACCCCGTGGCCGATGCCGAGACCATCGAGACCGAGTTGATGCTGGCCGACCTGGAGTCGGTCGAGCGACGCCTGACCGCCCTGGCGAAAAAGCTGCGTGGCGGCGACCAGGATACGCTGGACCAGGACCGCCTGCTGCGCGCCGCGCTGGCGGTGCTGGAGGCCGGGAAACCCGCCCGGACGTTGCAGATCGCCGAAGAGGACCGCAAGCAGTGGCGGATGCTGCAGCTGCTGACGGCGAAACCGGTGCTTTACGTCTGCAACGTCGAGGAAGCCTCGGCCGCCGCGGGCAACAGCCAGTCGGCCCGGGTGGCCGAGATGGCGGCCCGGCAGGGCGCGGCCTCGGTCGTGATCAGCGCGCGGATCGAGGAGGAGCTGGCCCAGCTGCCCGAGGACGAGGCCGCCATGTTTCTGGAGGAGATGGGCCTGCACGAGGCCGGGCTCGACCGGCTGATCCGCGCGGGCTACACGCTTCTGGGTCTGCAGACCTATTTCACCGTCGGGCCGAAGGAAGCGCGGGCGTGGACGATCCCGAAGGGCACGCTGGCCCCGCAGGCGGCCGGGGTGATCCACGGCGACTTCGAGAAGGGCTTCATCCGGGCCGAGACGGTCGCCTACGACGACTATATCGCCGGGAAGGGCGAGGCGGGCGCGAAGGAAGCGGGCAAGTTCCGGGTCGAGGGCAAGACCTATGAGGTCAAGGACGGCGACGTCCTGCACTTCCTGTTCAACGGCTGAGTGTCCACGGCGGACAAGCCGTGGATAGCAAGTCTTTCCAATGGCTTGTCCGCGGGCATTAATGATCCGGCAACCATGTTCTGCGCCGGCCGCGTCGTCAAACCCACGCCCGAGGGAAAACGCCGGCGGGCTTTTGTCGGGGCCGTTGAACGGGCCGCGCCGGCGCGAAAGCCTTCTGCGACTTTTCCCCGCCTTTCCCCTTGCCCCCGCCGTCGCCCCCCGATAAATGAGCAGGCGGAGACGTGGCCGAGTGGTCGAAGGCACGCCCCTGCTAAGGGCGCAGACCCGAAAGGGTCTCGAGGGTTCGAATCCCTTCGTCTCCGCCACTTCCCTTTGATATATATCGGCAATTTGCGCGGCGAGCGGGTTTATCCATCAAGTCGCCCAGCATCCTGCAAGCGCTTGGCTTTCGCTAGTATCCACAGATTTGCGCGTCTTCGATCGTGGAAGCAAAAGTCAGACAGTCTCGAAGTCGCTTCAGATCACGCTGCAGTTCGTCGTGCGATTCTGCGAGTTCCTGACTGGCAGTGCGCAGGGTTTCGTAGTCCGACAAAAGTGCGTTGTAGTCGCTTGCGAGCCTGTCGTGGGCTTCCACGCATTCGTCCACGGCGGACTTGCAGGCAAAGCCCCTGTAGTCGCACTGGTAGGACTCGAAGCAAGCGGCATTCTTGTCGACACACATTCCCTGGCTTGTGCAGACCGTCTCGCCCCAATCCAGACAGGCGGCGTTCTGACCCATCCGGCATTCGAAGGTCTGGCCCAATGCCGGGCCACTTACCAGCGTGACAGCGAACAGAAGCAGGCTGCGCATCAGTTACCCTCCAGCGTCATCGTGATCGTCTGCATCATCCGGTCGGTCTCGGCCAGGATTTTCAGGATGCGCTGGTAGGGCTTCACGTCGTCGACGCCAAGCGCCCGGCCCTTGCAGTGCCGGGCGAGGGCTTGCCGGCGGGCGTAGGGCTTGGGGTCAAGGGTGCTGCGACGGGGATTGGTCGAGGTCTTTTTCGGTGGGTTAGAGAGGGGCCAGGATCAGTCCGAGGGGGGTAGAGTCTGTGCTATCCTTCCCGCGGCTTGAAGCACCCGTGCTTGGTCACGGCTGGCCAGGGCGGCGCGCAATCTTGCACGGTGGGTGCGGCTGACGGGCAGTTCCAGACCTGTATCCAGCCGGCATGTGACGCGGTCCCCGTCGCTTGCAATGGCCACGAGATGCTCCAGCGCAACCCAGTGCGAGCGGTGGATCACTTGCCCCGGGATCACGCCAAGGGCTTCGACAGCGCGGCCGAAGGACATCAGGATCAAGGCCTCTCCCGTCGGGGTGTAAACGCGGAGATAGTGCAGTTCGGCGGAAATCGCGACGATGTCGGTCCCGATGCGCCGGGGCAGGCGCGAGAGCAGGTCGAGCAACTGATGGCGCGGCATGGTCGGTGCGTCCGAGGCGTCGGGTGGGGTGGGGGCCACATCGGCCAGGGACGGTTCGCCCGCCTCCTCGGCATCCTTTTGCTGCGCGATGATGATCAGACGCGGGCTGTTCAGCAGCACCCAGAACAGCACCGAGGTGGCGCCGCTGTCGCGCAGTTCATCCATCAGGCCAGCAATCGAAATCGGCTCGGGGTCCAGCGTATTGCCGACCAGAAAGTACATCCGGTCCAGCAAGAGAAGATTGAAGGCCGAAAACAGGATGGCGCCGACAACGCCGACCGCCATGACCAAAAGGAGAGGCGGCAGACGACTGAAGAATTCGATGCGGCCCAGGGTGATCTGCGCAAGTTCAAAAAGGAACAGGGCCGAAGCGACATGGGCCAGCCAGAACACGATCCGCGCCATCAGGCCAAGTCCTTCGGATGCCGAAGGCTCGCTGAGCGCAAGGCCGAAGGACAGGACCGTGCCCGCGGCAATCAGGTAACCGGTCCATGAGTTTCGCGGATCGACCTGCGCCGCAAGGGCATCAAGGGTCGGAAAATGTGATCTGCTGGACAAGGTTACCTGCTTCTGCGCCGCTTCTTCCCGAAAGCTAGCTGACGACCGGTCGGATTCAAACGCGCATATCTGGCGTTCATGCAGCCAGGATGTCCGTTCGTGCAGAGCGACTGGCCCCAGGGCGAAGGCAAGTCCACACCGGCCCCGCAGGTCCGTGGACCGCGCTTTCCCTTTCAGCCTGGTGCCCGATCGATGCTGCCCACCCGTCCCCTGCACTCTGCCGTTCAAGCGGCCCGACGGCCGTTACGCCGCTTTGGCACAAGCGCCGACGCGGTTATCGCCGTCCTGCTGGCGCTGACCGTTCTGGCAACAGTCCCTGACAATCGCCGCATCGGAAGCGCCCTGCAGGTCGCGCTGCCGCTGATCGCCCTGGGATGTGCTGCCACCCGCGGCAAGGCTGTCGAAAGTCTGGGCCGGTTTGCCGGGCTGCAGGTGGGCGTCAAGGGTTCGAAAGAGCTGCTCGGGGACGCCATGATCAGTCAGCGCCCGGACGGCGGCAACCGGGGCTTTCCGTCAGGCCACACGGCCGTGGCCACCTTTGGCGCGGCGCAGGTGATACGGCACTGCGCCCCGCTGCATCCGGTGACCAAGGCTGCTGCGGTTGCCGCGGCGGCCTTCACCGGGGGATCGCGGATCGAGTCCGGGCGGCACAGCCTGTGGCAGGCGATGGCAGGGGCGGTCTGGGGCTGGGCGATCGCCTGCCTGCCCCTGGGCGGGATTCGTGGCGCAGGCCGCTGGATCAGCCGGGTCCGGGGCCGCCATGTCTGATCAGGATCGGGCCAAGCGGCCTGCGACCCTGCGACGGCAGCCCATCGCAGCCAATGCCGACCGCCAGATCTCGCGGGTTCTTGGCTGCATCCTGTGCAGTTTCGCGGTTTTCGCGATCTGGCCCGGGATCGATCTGCGTGTGTCGGGGGCCTTCCATGATCCGGGGACCGGGTTCGCCATTGACGGCAACCGGCTGACCGAAGCGCTGCGCCTGGCCATCTGGAACCTTGCGATCCTGCTTTGCGTGGCGGCGGCGGTCGGCACGCTTCTGGGGATGGCCGGGCGAACGTTCGTCCTGCCGACCCGGGCCTGGGCCTTTATCCTGGCGCTGTACGTCCTTGGTCCGGGACTGCTGGTCGAGATGGTGACGAAGCCGCTTTGGGGCCGGGCAAGGCCCGCGCAAGTGGCCGAGTTCGGCGGATCGCACCCGTTCAGCCCGCCGAATGAACTGGTCGAACTGTGCGCGCGCAACTGTTCGTTTGTCTCGGGCGAAGTCGCGGGTGCCACCGTGACGGCGGTGGCCCTTATGCTCTTGCGGTTTCACCTGAAGCCCCGGCTTTCAAAGGGGGCTGCGGCGTTGTTGCTGGCGGTCGCCTGGTGCCTGCCGCCGGTGGTCGCGTTGCAGCGTATTGCCGCCGGTCGGCATTTCCTGTCCGACACCATTTTTGCCGTGCTTTTCACGCTGCTTCTGGCCCTGGCGCTGTCAATGGTGCTGCGGCCCCTGTCGCGCCAAACGCACTGGGCGCGACGGACTGCTGCTGCGGCGCGTGCAAATCGGGGCTGAGGCCTTCCGGCGCTGGTGTGCGCGGCAAAAGGATCGGCACACGCGGAAACCGAAAACTGTGTTGAAGTGTCGCGCCAAAGCGGTGTTAACTTGGCAGGCGGAGGTCCGGCGGGAGGCTGGGCTTTCGTATTTCTGTCACAGTATGTCGGCAAGTGTGCGCCCACAAAACAGTCCAAGGAGGATACCAGGATGACGAAGACAAGCCTTTGGGCGATCTGTCTGGCTACAGCACCCTTTGCCGCGCAGGCGCAGACCGAGATCTCGTGGTGGCATGCCATGACTGGCGCGAATGCCGAGGTCGTCGAGAAGATGGCCAGCGATTTCAACGCCTCGCAGTCGGATTACGTGGTGACGCCGGTGTTCAAGGGCACCTATCCCGAGACGCTGAACGCCGGCATCGCCGCCTTCCGCGCCGGGCAGGCACCCGACATCATCCAGGTTTTCGACGTAGGCACGGGCGTGATGATGGGCGCTGAGGGCGCGATCAAGCCAGTGGCGGAACTGCTGACCGAGAACGGCACCACTTTCGACAAAAGCCAGTATCTGCCGGGCATCGTCGCCTACTACTCGAACCCCGCTGGCGAGATGCTGTCCTTCCCCTACAACTCGTCCTCGCCGATCCTGTATTACAACAAGGACATCTTCCAGAAGGCGGGCCTTGACGTCGACAACCCGCCCAAGACCTGGGACGAAGTCTGGGCCGCCGCGCGGCAGATCAAGGAAAGCGGCGCTGCGACCTGCGGCTATACCTCGACCTGGCTGACCTGGATCCATACCGAGAATTTCGCGGCCTGGAACAACACCTCCTGGGGCACGAACGAAAACGGGCTGTCGGGCATTCCGGAGCTGAAGCTGGACTCGGACACCTACGTCAAGCACTTCCAGGCGCTGGCCGATCTGGCCAAGGAAGGCGTGTTCGTCTACGGCGGTCGCACGTCGGAAGCCAAGCAGAACTTCACCTCGGGCGAATGCGGCATCCTGACCGAAAGCTCGGGCGGGTTGGGCGACATCGTCAAGGCCGGCATCAACTATGGCATCGGCCAGCTACCCTATGACGCGACTGTCGAAGGCGCGCCGCAGAACACCATTCCGGGCGGGGCCTCGCTGTGGGTGATGGGCGGCAAGTCGGACGAGACCTACAAGGGTGTGGCCGCGTTCTTCAACTATCTGTCGCAGACCGAAGTCCAGCAGTTCCTGCACGAACAGTCGGGCTATCTGCCGGTGACGATGGCCGCCTATGAGGCGTCGAAAGCCTCGGGCTTCTACGAGAAGAACCCCGCGCGTGAGGTTCCGATCACCCAGATGATGGGCAAGGCACCGACCGAAAACTCCAAGGGCGTGCGCGCACCGAACCTGCCGCAGATCCGCGACATCCTGAACGAAGAGTTCGAGAAGATGCTTGCCGGTCAGCAGGACGCCGCCACCGCGATGAAGGCAGCGGTCGAGCGGGGCAATGCCGCGATCCGCGACGCCGCCGGCGGCTGATCGCGCTGCGCCAAACCCCAAAAGCTGCGGGCCCCGCGCCCGCAGCTTGCTTTCATTACGTGACCTGAAAGGCTTCGGATGCGCAGGACGGTTTTCCCGCACAAGGTCTTGCCGTGGCTGCTGCTTGCCCCGCAACTGGCGATCACGCTGATCTTTTTCTATTGGCCGGCCGCCCAGGCCTTTCGGCAATCGGTGCTGAAGGAAGACCCGTTCGGCCTGTCCAGCACCTTTGTCGGGCTGGCGAATTTCCGAAAGGTTCTAAGCGATCCGAACTATCTGAACGCGGTGCAGGTGACGGTGGTCTTTTCGCTGCTGGTCGCCTTCTCGGCGCTGGCGATTGCGCTGTTCCTGGCGGTGCAGGCGGAAAAGATCATCCGGGGCAAGGGGTTCTACCGGACCTTGATGATCTGGCCCTATGCGGTGGCCCCGGCCATCGCCGGGATGCTGTGGCTGTTCATGTTCAACCCGTCCTTCGGCACGCTGGCCTGGCCGCTGCGGCAATTGGGGATCGACTGGAACCCGCTTCTGGACGGGGACGACGCGATGGCCCTGGTCGTCGCGGCGGCGACCTGGAAGCAAATCAGCTACAACTTCCTGTTCTTCGTCGCAGGATTGCAGGCCATTCCGAAATCGCTGCTGGAAGCGGCGGCGATCGACGGGGCCAGCCGGCGCCATGCCTTCTGGACCATCGTTTTTCCGCTGCTGGCGCCCACGACCTTCTTCCTGCTGGTGGTGAACACCGTCTATGCCCTGTTCGACACGTTCGGGATCATCCATGCCGTGACCGGCGGCGGGCCGGGCAAATCCACGGAGACGCTGGTCTACAAGGTCTATAACGACGGGTTCGTGAACCTGATCATGGGAGACTCTGCCGCGCAGTCGGTGATCCTGATGGTCATCGTCATCACCCTGACGGCCTTCCAGTTCCGCTTCATCGAACGGCGGGTGCATTATGGCTGAGTCTGTTCAGAACCCGATGGCCCCGTCCGGCCTGTCGCGCACCATGGCGCATTTCTGGATGGTCCTTGGCGTCATCATCGTCGCCTTCCCGATCTACTACGTCTTTATCGCCTCGACCCACTCGGTCCAGACGATCCTGCGCCCGCCCCTGCCGCTTCTCCCCGGCCCCGAGGCGGCTGCCAACTATGGCGAGGCGTTCTCGGGCGGGGTGGGGCGGATCGGCGGGGTCAGCGTCTGGTTGCTTTTGGGCAATACCACGCTGATCGCGCTGGGCATCGCCATCGGCAAGATCGTGATCTCGATGGCCTCGGCCTATGCCATCGTGTTCTTCCGCTTTCCCTTCCGCATGGCCTGCTTCTGGCTGATCTTCATCACCCTGATGCTGCCGGTCGAGGTGCGCATTCAGCCCACCTACAAGGTGATGGTGGACCTGGGCCTGATCGACACCTATGCCGGTCTGATCCTGCCGCTGATCGCCTCGGCCACCGCGACGCTGCTCTTCCGGCAGTTCTTCATGACCATCCCGGACGAGTTGCTGGAGGCCGCCCGCGTCGATGGCGCCGGTCCCTGGCGGTTCTTCAAGGACATCCTGTGGCCGCTGTCCCTGACCAATGTCGCGGCGATCTTCGTGATCCAGTTCATCTATGGCTGGACGCAGTACCTGTGGCCCTTGCTGGTCACGAATTCCAATGAAATGAACACCATCGTCATCGCGCTGAAGAAGATGATCTCTTTCGCGGATGCCGATACCCCCTGGAACCTCGTGATGGTCACCTCGGTGCTGGCCATCCTGCCGCCGATCCTGGTGGTGGTGCTGATGCAGCGGTGGTTCGTGAAGGGCCTTGTCGAGACGGAGAAGTAAATGGCGCGCATCCAGTTGCAAGACGTGCGGAAAAGCTATGCCGGGCAGCAGGTGATCCACGGCATCACCACGGACATTGCCGACGGCGAGTTCGTGGTGATCGTCGGGCCTTCGGGCTGTGGCAAGTCCACCCTGCTGCGCATGGTGGCGGGGCTGGAGGACATCACCTCGGGCACGATCAGCATCGGCGACCGGGTGGTGAACGGGCTGGAGCCACGGGCGCGGGATATCGCGATGGTGTTCCAGAACTATGCGCTTTACCCCCACATGACCGTGCGCGAGAACATGGCCTATGGCCTGAAGATCGCCCGCATGTCCAAGGCGGATATCGACGCGGCGGTGGCCAAGGCGGCCGCCATGCTGGAGTTGGAGCCGTACCTCGACCGCAAGCCGCGCGCCTTGTCGGGCGGGCAGCGGCAGCGGGTGGCGATGGGGCGGGCATTGGTGCGGGAACCGGCGGCCTTCCTGCTGGACGAACCCCTGTCCAACCTGGACGCCAAGCTGCGCGTGCAGATGCGGCTGCAGATCCGGGACCTGCACCAGCGGACCGGCCAGACCACGCTGTACGTGACGCATGACCAGGTCGAGGCGATGACCCTGGCCGACCGCCTGATCGTCATGGAAAAGGGCGTCGCCCAGCAGATCGCGACGCCGCATGAGGTCTATACCACCCCGGCGACCGAGTTCGTGGCGGGCTTCATCGGCTCGCCCGCGATGAACATCTTCGACGCACGCTGCGAGGATGGGGCTGTCCTGCTGCCGGGCGGGCATCGGGTGACCGTCGCGGACCAAGCGGTCAGCGGGGACGTTCGCCTTGGCCTGCGGCCCGAGGATATCGAGATCCAGCCCGAGGCGGGGAACACGTTTCCGATCGTGCTGCGGTCGGTCGAATGGCTGGGCGCCGATGCCTTCGGCTATGGCGTGATCGAGAATTCGGACACGCAGGTGACGTTGCGCCTGGCCGGAAACACCCATGCGGCGCGGGGCGACCGGCTGCATGTCGCGCTGCCGGGGGACCGGCTGCATTTCTTCTCGCCCCAGGATGGCCGGCGCATCTGACGCCGGCCCGGACCTAAGGCTGGCACAGCCGCTGCGCCTGGATCAGGCCAAAGCCGTAGACATCGTCGCGGCCGGGGTCGCCCAGATCCTTGGCCGAGGCGGCCAGTTCGGCCGCCAGTGTCGTTGCATCAAGCTCGGGGCGAAGCACCAGGGCAGAGGCGGCCGCCGCAGTGACGAAGGGCGCAGCGAAGGAGGTTCCGGTTTTCGGCCGTGCCCCGCTGACCGAGGCGGCGGTCCAGACGTCCACGCCCGGCGCGGCCAGGTCCACATGCGGGCCACGACCGGCCCGGCGATAGACGGTGTCGGCGGAATCGACGGCGGTGACCGCGATCACCCCCGGATAGGCGGCGGGATAGCTTGGGTCGGCCTTCGGCCCGCCATTTCCCACGGCCGCCACGATGATCACACCCCGCGCCACCAGCGCCGCGGTGGCCGCTTCCAGGACACTGTTCGGAGGGCCGGCCAGGCTCATGTTGATCACGCGCACGCCGCGGTCGGCCAGGAAATCCATGCCGGCAGCCAGGGTGTAGACATCGGCGCGTTCATCGCCGCTGGCGGTGTGGAAGGCATCGACCGCAACGACCTGGGCGTCCGGCAGGAGTCCTGGCGAACGGCTGTCCGGGCTGCCGATCAGCAGCGAAAGGACGGCGGTGCCATGCACTGCGCGCGAGGGGTCAAGACTTTCGGGCGCAAGCCGATGGACATCCAGCCGGGCCGCCGCAAAGGCGGCGTGGTCCGGGTTGATGCCGGTGTCGATGACGCCGATCAGCACATCGGCCGCGCAAGTGGCCGGCAGGGCCGGAGCGGTCCAGCCGATCTGCTCCAGCGAAGGACAGTGCTGGCCCTGGCAGGCAACGGGTTCGGCCGTGGGGGCCTGTTCCGTGCGGTAGTAATGGTTGAAATCCGCATCACCACCCGAGGCCAGCGCACGAACCTGGTCTCGCGCTTCCTCAAGCGTGCTGTCGTCGGGGATGGCCAAGCGGCGGGCGACGATGCCGATCTCGGGCACCGGCCGCTCTTCCAGGACGCGGAAGCCACGGTCCAGCAATGTTGCAAGATCGGCTTCGGTCAGTTCCAGGGTGACGACCTCGCCCGCGGCGAACCGCGCAAGTTCACGCGGGGCCGGAGCGGGAGGTGGACGCCGGGGCTGCTGTCCGGTGGTCCGCGACGGGCGGTCATCGTCCGGGCTGGCCCGGCCGCTGTCGTCATCATCATCGTCGTCGTTGCTGCCACCCTGGCTGCCCCCATCGTCATCATCGTCGTCGTTGGAGCCGGAGCTGCTGCCACCCCCGTCGTCATCATCGTCGTCGCCGCCGTCATCGTCGTCGTCACCGCCATCGTCGTCATCGTCATCCTGCGCCCAGGCCGGATCTGCCTGCCAGACGACCGGGGCCGTGGCGAGGGCAAGGCACAGCATCGTCGCCACCGAGCGGAGAAGAAGTTTGTCTGGCATGGTTCGGCCTTGGTCCTGTCTGGTTATGGGTAGCTACACCCGTGCTTTCGCTTTACGGATGGCACCCGGGCGCTATTCCTCAGCCGCAAAAATAATCCTGATCAGAAAGAAGTCATGCGGGACAGTTTCAGTGACGAGTTGATTGCGCTGCTGCCCAATCTTCGGCGGTTCGCCCTGTCGCTGTGCCGGCGCGGGGACCTGGCGGACGATCTGGTGCAGATCACCGCCGAACGGGCCTTTGCGGCGCGGGACCGGTTCGACCCGACGACGCGGCTTGATGCCTGGCTGTTCCGCATCCTGCGCAATGCCTGGATCGACCACGCGCGGCGGACAACGACGCAGGGTGTCACGGTCGACATCGTGGATGCGCCCGACGCTGCCGTCGTGGACGGTGTCCGCGACATGGAGGCGGTGCTGACCCTGCGCAAGGCGGAAGCGGCCATTGCCGCTTTGCCCGAAGATCAGCGCGAGGTGATGATGCTGGTCTGTGTTGACGAGCTGAGCTACCGCGAGGCGGCCGAGGTGATCGGCGTCCCCATCGGCACGGTGATGAGCCGCCTGGCCCGGGCCCGCCTGGCCGTTGCTGCAAAGATGGGAATAAAGTGATGCGCCGTGCGTTAGACCCTGCACAAGGCGAAAAGGGTGACCCCGATGGCAATCGATGATGAACGGCTGATGGCCTATGCCGACGGCGCGCTGGCGCCAGAGGACGCGGCCGAGGTGGAACGGATGATTGCGGCGGACGCGGGTCTGGCTGCGAAGGTGGCTGCATTTTCCGACAGCCGGGCGCTGGTAAAGCAGGCGCTTGGCGTGGCACCCCCGGTGCCCGACAGGCTGGCCGCGACGATCCGCGCCATGGCCGAGGCCGACGCAAGGCGGCAAGCCCCCGGCGGGACGGCGCAGGTCATCGACCTGGCCTCGCGGCGTCGGACGGTGCCCTTCTGGCAACTGCCGATTGCGGCGTCCGTCGCGCTGGCCGTGGGCATCCTGGGCGGTTGGATCGGCAAGCCCGAGAGCGGCGGGGCAGGGGGACTTTCGGTCGCGCTGATCGAAGAGGGGGCCCTGGTCGATGCCCTGGCAAGCGTGACCTCGGGCGAACGGCGCGAGATTGGCAGCGGTGTCGGCTTCACCGGGATCGCAAGCTTCCGGGACGGTTCCGGCCAGCTGTGCCGAGAGTTCGAACATGATCGCGCCCAGGGCGACACGGTTGTCGCCGTTGCCTGTCATGCCGAGGCGGGCTGGTCCGTCCGCTTTGCGGTCGCCACCGCCGCGGCCGACGACGCGGCCTATGTGCCGGCGTCATCCCTGGACACGCTGGACGCCTGGTTGACAGCCAACGAGGCGGGCGCACCCCTGTCCGACGACGAGGAAGCCGCCGCCCTGGCTGCCTTGAAGTAAGTCTGCCGGGCCGAAGGATTGCCACACCCCCGCCAATGGCGGGGGTTTTCATTTGCGGACAAAGAAAGTGCGCCTTTCGCAATTCTTCGCGGAATAAGTCCTGACGTTGCCCGTTATCCCTGTGCAGTCACCGATGGCTGCTTCTGAAAAGGAAGGACACCACCGATGAAAACTTTCGCCAAAGCCGCGACCGTCGCTTTCATGGCGACCTCGTTCCTGGCGGCCCCTGTTGTCGCCGACGATGACGCTTGCAAGGATGGCGCGCAAACGAGCGAAGCTTGCGGTTCGGAGAGCAACTCCAACAGCAACTCGAACTCGAACTCGGACTCGAACAGCAACTCGAATTCGAACAGCAACTCCAACTCCAACAGCAACTCGAATTCGAACAGCAATTCGAACTCGAACAGCAATTCGAACTCCAGCTCGAATTCCAACAGCAACTCGAACAGCAACTCCAGCTCGAACTCGAGCAGCGACTCGGACAGCGACGACGGCGACGACGACTGATCGCGCCTGCGCCAATCTCCCTGTCGGACGCCGGCCCCCCCCTGGGTCGGCGTTTCGCTTTGCGGGGGTGCGAAGCGTCGAGCGTGGCGCGAAAGCGAAAGGGCCGGAGCGATGCCCCGGCCCTTGCAGATGTGGCGCTGGCAGGTGGTCAGCGTTTGGCGCGCGCTTTGGTCCGGTACCAGCCGGTGGCGGCTTGGGTCAGGCGCAGCACCTTGATGCGGATGTCGGCCTCGGTCTTGGTTTCGGCGCGGATTTCCGCCGGGATCTCGGCGGCGTCGCGGCGGAACGGGATGACCTGCACGATGGGCGAGCCCTTTTCGATCACATGCAAGCCGTCCGGCCCGGTGGCGAAGAATGGGAAATGGACGGGCGAGCGGTAGGTGTCGGTGTCGACGATCCCCGAGATGATTTCGAATATCCCGTTCGGGCGGTTCATCGGGTTGATGAACAGGCAACTCCAGCCAGGGGGCGTGGTGATCGTCCAGTAGTTGTGGAACTTGCGCGGCGGGCGGTTGCCCCAGGGGTTGCCCTTGACCTGATGCATCCCGTGGTTCGAGATCATCGTGCGGTCAAAGTCCCAGCCCGCCTCCATCACCGCGCCGCCTTCCTTGATTTCCATGCGCACCGTGGCGGCCAACGGGATGATCCAGCCGGTCGTCATCGCATCGAGGAACGGCATGCAGCGTTTGACGGTCAGGCCGGTGTCGGTCTGCGAGAGTTTGGTGTCATCGACGGCCGGAAGCTTGCGGAACCAGTCGGGCAGATAGGCCTTGGCCGGCACCGGGGGGGCGATCACGCCTTCGTCCTTCGGTTCGCACAGGAACTGGATTGTGGGTGCGGGCTTGCGGAAGAAGCTCATCTTGGTCTCCTGACTGGTTGCCGGGATAACGCGGCAGGACAGGAACTATTCCCGCAAAAGCGTTTGCAAGAGCGCCGGATGGTGGAACGTCTTCCGACCGGGCCGGGGTGGTGGTGGAAAAGCTTCATCGTTCTGTCATGAAACTGTAATCTTCCGGCAAGTCCGTGCCCATTTGCGCCGACTAGGTTTCTTCGCATCCCCGGTGTCCAGCCGGGCCGTTGATGCGAGGACAATCATGTTAACCGATCTTCTGAACCCTGACCTGATGCTGCGCTTTGCGATCAACATCGTCGCAATGACACTGCTGGTCTTCGGGCTGTTCTACCTGCGCTATCGCGACAAGGAACTGGTCACGGCGGCGTCCCTGTTCAACATCTTCGCCTTCGGTGTGCTGTCGATCCTTGGGGCGGTCGAATTCTCGCTGGCCGCGGGCTTTGGCCTATTCGCGATCCTGGCGCTGTTCACGCTGCGGTCGGAACAGATTTCCAAGATCGAGATCACCTATTTCTTCGGCTCGATCTCGATTGCCGTCATCTGTTCGATCCAGGGCACGACGTTGCCGTTTGTCGGCGTGGTGGTCGGGCTGGTGCTTCTGGGGGCCTATGTCTTTGACCATCCCCGCATCCTGAAGTCGGTCGACGGGATCAAGGTCACGCTGGACAAGATCGACCCCGACGCGCTGTCCGACCCCGACAAGATGCGCAGCGCGCTGTCGTCGCGGCTGGGGGTCAAGGTGATGAGCTATCAGATCGTCGCGCTGAATTACATCACCGACATGGCGCAGATCAACGTCTTCTACCGCAAGTGAAATCAACCCCTTGGAGGGAACGACCATGGACCATCGCATTGCCCAAAGCCTGTCGCGGTTCGGCACGATCTCGCTGGACGGGTTGAACGCCAAGGCCGCCATGCTGGAGCGGCTGGACAACAAGTACATCGTGCCGGCCGACCGCCTGCTGCCTGCCTTCGACTGTTTTGGCGAGTTGTTCGACGTGCTGGAAATCAGCGGCAAGCGCGCCTTCACCTATGCGACCGACTATTTCGACGACCCCGAGGCGCGGGGCTACTACGACCACCACCAGGGCCGGCGCAAACGCTGCAAGGTGCGCATCCGCAACTATGTGGACGCGGGGTTCAGCTATCTGGAGGTCAAGCTGAAGGACGTGCGCGATGCGACGGTGAAGAAGCGGCTGAAGCTGGACCGCCCCGCGCGCAGCCTGTGCGCCGAAAGCCTGGCCTTCATCGACGCCTGCCATGCCGAGATCTATGGCGCGCCGCTGGGGCGGCAACTGATGCCGGTGATCGGGATGCAGTACGAACGCATCACCCTGGTCGCCCGCGAGGGGGGCGAGCGGATGACGATCGACACCCGGCTTGCCTTCCGTGCCGCCAATCTGGAGCGTGAGGCCGGACCGGATATGTTCATCCTGGAGACCAAGTCGGCGCGCGGCAACGGCATCGCTGACAAGATCCTGCGGGCCGAGCATCTGCACCCGACCAACAGCTGCTCGAAATACTGTGTCGGCATGGCCGCGCTGGGCTTGGTCGAGCGGCACAACCGATTTCTTCCGGCGATGCGCAAGCTGCGGCTGGGCGAGGCTGTGGTGCTGGCCCAGGCGCTGCCGCTTCACCAGGCTGCTGCCTAAGCGTGAATGCAGGGGATCGCCCCTGCCATGACCGCGCCGGGGGTCCTGACTGGGGACGGTCCCCGGTAGCGCGTGCTGACCGGCGGCGGGACGGGCCGCCGCCGGTCAGCATGGTTGAAATCCGGTCGCCATGCCGTCAGCTTGTCACCATGCTGTCACGGTCTGGCACTATGCACGAGGTTTGAAGTGGCTTTCCCCATGTCCACGGTTTCGGAAACCTCGGGTCCGTCGAAGATGCGCCTGTCCCTGCTTTTGTCGCTGGTCTCGGCCGTGCTTGTGGCCGGTGCGGTGGCCTGTGCAGGATTGACCTTCTGGGTGGTCCTGCGCACCTCGGCCATCGAGGAGCGGATCGCGCTGGCGCATGCGTCCTATTCCGAGCATCAGGTCCTGCGGTCGAACCTGTATCAGCTGTTCAAGGAAAAGGCGGACGCCCTGCTGATCGGGGATCGCGACCGGTCGGCCCTGGAAGCCGAGGTGAAGGGCCGGATCGAAGCCAATCTGGTTGAAATTCAGCGCATCATCGCCCGCGAGATCGAGATCGACGGCGAGGAAGAGCTGGAAGAGTTGCAGCTTCTGTCGACGCTGGACCGCAGCATCAAGGACGTGATGCTGCGCTATGAGCGGATCTTGGAGGATCTGGGCGGCCCCAATGCCTCGGGTCGTCAGGACCTGGCGGTGCTTCTGGACCGCGACATCGACCGGACACTGTCCGATCTGATCGAAGTGGCGCTTGCCGGCGAACGCGAGGAAGTGAACGAGGCGCTGCAAGAGGCGGCCGGTTTCCGTCAGCTGGTGGCCGTGCTGGCGGCGGCCGTGCTTGGGGCGATGATCGCAATCACCCTGGCGGCGATCGTGATCTATCGGCGGACGGTCGTTCGGCCCCTGGCCGATCTGGTGGCCGGGGCGGGGGCCTATCGGCGCGGGTCCTATGACACGCCGATCCCGGTGGCAGGCGCGATGGAGTTCCGCCATCTGGCCACCACCCTGTCCGAAATGGCCGCCGAGATCGGGGCGCGCGAACGTGACCTGCGCGGCGAGGCGCGACAGCTGGAAAGTCGGGTCGGTGAGCGGACGGCCGAGTTGCAGACGATCCTGACCCGGTTCGAGCAGGTCGAGGCCAGCCGTCGCCAGATGATGGCCGATGTCAGCCACGAATTGCGCACGCCCCTGACGATCATCCAGGGCGAGGCGGATATCGCGCTGCGGGGCGGTCAGGTCGATCCGGTGGCCGCGTCGGAATCCTTCTCGCGCATTCGCGATGCCGCACGCCATTCCAACCGGATCGTCGATGATCTGCTGCTGGTCGCGCGGGAAGAGGCCGGGCAGCTTCGGCTGGACCTGCGCAGCGTCGATCTGGATGCGGCGCTGGCGGATGCCGCCAGCCTGGCGCAGTCACGCGTCGAGGTTCTGCGGCTTGGCCGCCCGGCCCCGGCGCGGGTTGATCCGGTGCGTCTGCGGCAGTGCCTTCTGGCCGTCATGAACAACGCGCTGCGCTATGGCGGGCGAAACGTGACCGCTCGCGTCCAACGCAGCGCCGATGGCTTTGACATCCTTGTCGAGGATGACGGGCCGGGGATGAGCGACGCCGAGAAGGACCAGGCCTTTGACCGGTTCTTCCGCGGGTCGGGTGCGCAAAGCATCGGGGTTGACGGCACTGGCCTGGGCCTGCCGATCGTGCGGTCGATCATGGCGGCGCATGGCGGAAGCGTCGATCTGTCGGACGGCGAAAGCGGTGGGCTGGTCGTGCGGCTGCGCTTTGCGGCCGCGCTGCGCAGCGTTCAGTCGCCGACTGAAGATATTCCTGCGCGGAAGGCGGAATAACTTCGTCCCCAGCCCGTTTGTATCAGCATTATGACACCGCAGGCGCCCGGCCCCGCCTGTCGCAGGATGTGCGACGGGGGCGGAAAGGGTGGCTGACAGGACAAGGAACCGGGCCGGATATGCAGATCCTGATGATCGAGGACGAGCCGCGTGTGGCAGACTTCGTGCGGCGCGGCTTGCGGCCGGAAGGCTGGATGGTCGAGGTCGCGCCCAATGCCGAGGACGGGTTGGAGCGGTTGAAATCGGCCACCTATGACATTGTCCTTCTGGACGTGATGCTGCCAGGAATGTCGGGCGACGAGATGTGTCGCCATCTGCGCCGCATCCGCAACGATGTGCCGATCCTGATGCTCAGTGCGCTTGGCTCGACCGACGATCGCGTGAAGGGGCTGCGAACCGGCGCTGATGATTATCTGCCCAAGCCTTTTGAATTCGACGAACTGGTCGCAAGGATCGATGCCCTGCACCGGCGCAGGGCGGGAATGCTGGAACCGGCGGAGGCTGGCGCAATCTGCGTCGGGCCGCTTCGATATGATACCGGATCGATGCGCATCTACTGCAACGAGGTCGAGCTGGACCTGTCGGCCAAGGAAATGGCGGTCCTGGTCGTGCTGATGAAGAACGCCGGGCGCGTATTGGCGCGCGAACGGCTGCTCAATTCGGTCTGGGGGCTGGAGGCCGACCCGCTGACCAATGTGGTCGATGTGACGATCAGCCGAATTCGGCGCAAGCTTCCGCGCGCGGCGGACATGATCACCACCATCCGGAATTACGGTTACCGGCTGGATGCAAGGGACGAGGGCTGATCCCTATGCGTCCCAGGCTGGCGAGACCGTGCCGCCGCCACCTTGCCCGGGCTAGGCTTCGGCGTCCGCGCGGTTGATCAGCGCATTGACGTGGCGTGCGAAGGCATAGGTGGCCGGCAGGCCCAGCACGACGCCGACCAGGCAGGACTCGACCGGCGTCAGGACCCGTGCCCCCGCCCAGGCCGCAATGAGCGAGGCGAAGAAGGCGTTGATCGCCACCGCCCCCGCCCCAAGCGGATAGAGCAGGGCAAAGATCAGCAGGGTCCGGTGGCGGCCCGTCATCTGCGGGCGACCAGCCACTGCACCGCCACCAGGCTGGCGGCGAAGGCCAGGGCGGCGAGGGCGAACCAAAGCTCGACCGTGGCGTCCTGGGCGGCGGGGGTCGGGCGCTGGAATTGCTCGGCCAAGGCGGGTTGGGTGGCCAAGGTGCAGACTGCGGCCAGCAGCGCGGAACGGGTCTTGGATCGGATCATGGTCACTGTCCTTCGGTCAGGGTGCGGTAAAGGTCCGGCAGGGCGGCGGTGATCCGCGCCGGGCTGGACAGAAGCGAAAAGCCATGCGCGCCGAAGATGCGGGCGAACCAGCTTTGCCCGTCCTCGTCGATCACCACGCCATGCAGGGCAAGCCCGCTGCGCCGGGCTTCGCGGACGGCCATCCGGCTGTCCTCGATCCCGTGCTGGCCTTCGTAGTGGTCAAGGTCGTTTGGCTTGCCATCGGTCAGCACCACGAGGAGCTTGCGGCTGGCGCTTTCCTTGGCCAGCTCGGCCGAGACATGGCGGATCGCGGTGCCAAGGCGGGTGTAATGCCCCGGTTTCAGCCCGCCAATGCGGTCGATCACCGGGCGGCCCATCGGCTCGTCAAAGGCCTTGCAGCGGTGCAGGAACACCCGGTTCCGCCGCATCGAGGAAAAGCCCCAGATGCCAAGCCGGTCGCCCAGCCCGTCGATCCCGCCCGCCATGGCGGCAAGGGTCTGGCGCGCGACCTCGATCACCGAAGTGTCGCCCACCGCCGCCTCGGTGCTGCGAGAACAATCGACCAGAAAGGCGACCGACAGGTCGCGCTCGATCTTGCGGGTGGCGATGTGGATGCGGTCGCTGCCCTGGCCGGTGGCGCGGCGGTCGACCTGGGCCGAGACCACGGCGTCAAGGTCAAGCTCGGCCCCGTCCAGCTGACGCGGGGTCAGGATGCGGCGCGGGCGCAGCGCCTCGAACTGGCGGCGGACGGCGCGCAGGTGGCGGGGTTCGGGGGTGAAGCCTGCGGGGTCGGCGGTCACCTCACGCTCCAGCACCACACAGTGATCCGGCATGTAGCTGGCCGCGCGGTGGTTCCATTCCGGGTAGGTGAAGCGGTCGGCCAGCCGTTCGTGTTCCGCTTCGGCCGGGGAAAGGTCGAGATGCAGCCGCAACCGGGTGGCGGCGCGGCGGTCGTGGCGCGACAGGCCGATCACATCCTGATCGTCGGCTGCCTTTTGGGCGTTTTCCTGGTCATCATCCTCGACCGAGCGGTTGAG
This sequence comes from Tabrizicola aquatica, assembly GCF_002900975.1. Classification (GTDB taxonomy): domain Bacteria; phylum Pseudomonadota; class Alphaproteobacteria; order Rhodobacterales; family Rhodobacteraceae; genus Tabrizicola; species Tabrizicola aquatica. The sequence goes on from NZ_PJON01000003.1 coordinate 151,708, forward strand.
GTTCAGGTTCTCGACCCAACTCAGGATCGCCTCAAACCGGTGGACGATGAAACTGTCGCGCCGGTTGGCCTGGTCCAGGTCGCGGCGCAGGCCCTTCTTGCGCCCGGCGACGGTGGGCGGGGCTGCGGCTGCCGGGTTCGCCTGATCCGCGTCCGAGGCCGAAGTGCCGGTGCCAGGTTCGGCCCGGTGCAGGCGGATCGCGCCCGGCGTCGCAAGCTGCGCAAGGCCGGGGCAGCGGAGCGGGATCTCTGCCGGGTCCAGCACCGCCTGCGCCACCAGCCAAAGATAGGCGCGGCGGTTCATGGCCGGGCTGTCGAACAGCGCAATCGACGGCGGCAGCCGCAGGTGCGCGCCGTCGAAACTGGCCAGCGCGGTGGTCGTCCGGTCGGGCGCGGCCTGCAGGATTTCCACCGAGGCCGCGCCGCCCAGCGCCCGGAACAGGAAGCTGGCGCTGCGCTGGACCTCGGCGAAGGTTACGGCGGCATCGGGGTGATCGGGCCGGTCCAGCCCGCTGACGATGCCGTGCCAGATCGTGCCGACGGTCTCCTCCGGCTCGATCAGCGCGTGGAGCGACACGTCCATCATCCGTAGACCGTGGCGATCAGGTCGCGCAGCGCGGTCTGCACCTCGGCATCGTCGGACAGGGGCTGGACCACCGCCACCTCAAGCGCCGCATCCACGCTGGTGCCACCCTGGATCAGGGTGGCCGCATAGATCAGAAGCCGGGTCGAGACGCCTTCCTCGAGGTCCATTCCCGACAGGGCGCGGATGTGCCGCGCGAGCCGGGCCAACGCCCCGGCGCGGACGGGATCAAGTCCGGATTCGCGGCTGATGACAGCGGTTTCCGCCGCAGCGTCCGGGAAGTCGAAGGCAATCGACAGGAACCGCTGCCGGGTCGAGGGCTTCAGCTTCTTCAGCACGCTTTGATAGCCGGGATTGTAGGACGCGATCAGCATGAAGCTGTCGGGCGCGTGCAACTCTTCGCCCGTCCGGTCGATCATCAGGGTGCGGCGGCTGTCGGTCAGCGGGTGCAGGACCACGGTCACGTCCTTGCGGGCCTCCACCACCTCATCCAGGTAGCAGATCCCCCCGGTCCGCACCGCACGGGTCAGGGGGCCGTCGACCCAGACCGTCTCGCCGCCTTTCAAAAGGTAGCGGCCGATCAGGTCGGCGGCGGACAGGTCGTCGTGGCAGGCCACCGTATGCAGGGGCTGGCCCATGCGGGCGGCCATATGCTCGACAAAGCGGGTCTTGCCGCAGCCTGTCGGCCCCTTCAGAAGAAGGGGCAGACGGTTGGCATGGGCCAGTTCGAACAGTTCGCACTCACGGCCCGTCGGGCGATAGTGCGGCAGAAGGGCGGGGGTATGGGCGTTCATGGCCTATTCCCCCGCGACAGCGGTGATCGGACCGGGGGTGACGACCTCTTCCTTGCGGACGAAGGCCAGCGAGTAGATGAAGAGGAGCGCCCCGGCCACCACGGCCGCCCCGGCGCCAAAGCGCATCAGGTAGAAGATCGACAGGCCGTCCTGTACCTCCATGTAGTACATCCCCATGACGCGCTGCAGATGCGTCTGGACAGTGCCCGCGAAGGTCAGCACGAAAGTCATGAAGGCCATCCCGCCGGTCATCAGCCAGAACGAGGCCATGTTCAGGACCTGGTTATAGGGCGCACGTTCCCGCAGCATCGGCATGGCATAGGTGAACATCGCCAGGTTCAGCGCGACATAGGCACCGTAGAAGGCCAGGTGGCCATGCGCGGCGGTGATCTGCGTGCCGTGGCTGTAGTAGTTGACCCCGTGCAGCGTGTGCAGGAAGCCCCAGACCCCGGCCCCGAAGAAGGCCACGGTCGATGACCCCAGCGACCACAGGAGTGCGGCCTTGTTCGGATGGTTCCGCCGGCCCTTCCAGACCATGACGAAGGCGAAGGACATCATCAGGAAGAAGGGCACGATCTCGAAGGTCGAGAAGATGGAACCGATCCACTGCCAATAGCCCGGCGTGCCGATCCAGTAGAAGTGGTGCCCGGTCCCCAGGATTCCCGAGACGAGGGCCGTGGCAACGATGATATACAGCCACTTCTCCACCACTTCGCGGTCCACCCCGGTCAGCTTCAGCATCAGGAAGGCCAGGATTGCCGCCATCACAAGTTCCCAGGTCGCCTCGACCCACAGGTGGACGACGAACCACCAGTACATCTTGTCCAGGCTAAGGTTGTCGGGGTTGATGAAGGCGAAGACCCACAGAAGGCAGAGCAGCCAAAGGCCCAGCAGCAGCACGTTGGTCACGGCCGTCTTGCGGCCGGCCAGGAAGGTCATCGAGATGTTGAACAGGAAGATCAGCGCCGCGACCAGGATGCCGACCTTGACCCACAGGGGCTGTTCCAGGAACTCGCGCCCCTCATGGATGCCGACCAGGTAGCTGCCGACCGCGCCCAACGTGCCGACCATCAGAAGGGCGAGCTGGATATAGGCCAGCTTGACCGAATAAATCTCGCGCTCCGCTTCCTCGGGCAAAAGGAAGTAGGCCGACCCGAAGAAGCCAAGCAGAAGCCAGACGATCAGCGCGTTGGTGTGGATCATGCGGATGATGTTGAAGGGCAGGATCTCGGCCAGGAAGTTGGGCGAGACATAGATCCAGCCGGCCAGAAGCCCGCCGATGACCTGGACGGCGAAAAGCAACAGCGCACAGGCGAAATAGGCCAGCGCCACCTTTTGGGATTGGTATTTCATCGCGAAGCCTCCTCAGCCTGCGTCATTGGGCGGCCAGCCCTGGGTGTCGGTTTGATCGGCCCAGCGCAGGAACTCGGCCAGGTTGCGGATGTCCTCGTCGGTCAGGTTGAAGTTCGGCATCTGCCGCCGCCCTTCGATCCCCGAGGGCTGCGCCTCCATCCAGCCCTTCAGCACCTCGAACGCCGCTTCCGGGTCGTCCTGGACGGCCCAGCGGGTCATCACGTTGCCCACCTCGGGCGCGAAATAGGCGCCTTCGCCGTGCAGGCTGTGGCAGTTGATGCAGGAGTTGCGCTCCCACACATGTTTGCCGGCCACCACCGCCTCGGACAGCGGCATTCCGGCGGTGGATTTGGCGACGATGTAGCGGTGGCTGTCCACGGTCAGCCCCACAAAGACGACGACGAAGAAGATCGACCCGCCGTAGAAGATGTTTCGCGCCCGTGTCTTGGTCAGTATTTCGGCCATTGTCGGCGTCCCTCAGACTTTTTCATCCGGGAAGGACTAACCGCTGGTGTCGTTTCCAAGTTTGCGCGGGAACAAAGTCTGCGGGGATTGTTCGGGCCATGCTGCCGGAAAGGGGAGGGCTGGACGATGCGGACACCACGACTGGACGATCCCGACCTGCCGCTGGCCGAGATCATGCGGCACTGGCCGACAACGGTTCCGGTATTCCTGTCGCGCGGGATGTTGTGCGTCGGCTGCGTGATCGGGCCGTTTCACACCATCGACAACGCCTGCGAGGAATACGGGATCGACCCGGACACCCTGCTGGCCGAGCTTCGTGCCGCCGTCAGCCCTGGGGCTGGGACAACACCACCAGCCGGTGCGGCTGCAGCACGGTGATCTTCTTGCGTTCGCTTTGCACGATCCCGGCCTTTTCCCAGGCGCTGAGGGTGCGGCTGACCGTGTGCAGGGTGGTCCCGCTCATCTCGGACAGGTCCTGACGGGTGATGGGAAAGTCGATCTCGATGCCCTGGGGCGTCTTGCGTCCCGACTGGTTCACCAACCGCAGCAGGGCACTTGAGATGCGCTGTTCGACCGCCAGGGTGGCCATCTCCATGATCCGGTCGTTCTTGTCATGCATCCGCGCGCCGACGGTGCGGAAGGTGTTGCGGGCAAAGCCGTCGAAGCGGGCCATGAACGGCTCCCACAACCGCATGGGCCAGGCCAGCACGATGCTTTCGGCCACGACGACCGCCGTCGCGGGATAGGCCTCCAGCCCCATCGCGCGGGCGATGCCGAACATTTCCCCGGGCGGGATCTGGTGCAGGATCACCTGGTCGCCGTTCGGCGTGGTGCGCTGAGCGCGGACATGGCCGTCCAGCAAGAGGAAGAACTGCGTCGCGGGGCTGCCTTCGGAAAAGACATTGGCCCCGGCGTCATGGCGCTGGGACACCGCCTCGTCCAGGATCAGGCGGATCTGGTCGCGCTGAAGGCCAAGGAACGGCGGCAGGCCTGTGACCAGGCTTTCGTCAAGCAGTTTTCCCACCGTTGTCCGCCTTTCGTGCCTGATCGCCGGGCCAGGAACCGCGGCGGAGTTTGTGCCCGCGCAAAGTCGCGCCGGCGCTGTCGGGGTAATCTTCCCTCAACCAAATAGCACAGCAAAGGAAGACAAGATGTTGCGTCAAATGACAAGCGCCCTCGCCCTTGGCCTCGCCCTGGCAGGGGCCGGTTGGGCCGAAACGGTCGAAGTGAAGATGCTGAACAAGGGCACGGATGGCGCGATGGTGTTCGAACCCGCCGCCATCCGCGTGGCCCCCGGCGACACGGTCCGCTTCGTCGCCACCGACAAGAGCCACAACGCCGAGACGATCGAAGGCATGTTGCCCGAAGGCGCCGCCGAATTTGTCGGCGACATGAACAAGGATGTCGAGGTCACCTTCGACGCCCCCGGTTTCTACGGCATCCGCTGCAAGCCGCACTTCGCGATGGGCATGGTGATGGTCGTGGCCGTCGGTGACGAGGCGGCCCCGCCCGCGACCTTCCTGGAAGGCCGCCTGCCCAAGAAAGCCAAGGAACGGCTGGAAGCCGCCCTTGCCGGACTTTGATCAACGCGTAATCCATCCCCGGAGTAACGATCATGAACAGACTGACCGACCTCAGCCAAGGGTTTCCTAGCAGAAGGTCCATCCTGCGCGGCTCGCTGGCCGCGGCAGGCGCGGCGGCCGCCCTTGGCGCCGGCGTGACCCAGGCCAAGGCGCGGGCCCCCCGCGGCCCGATGCCGATGCCGGCCCGCGTACCGGAAAAGCTGATCCAGGCCGAGGCCGAAGTGATCAGCAAGGCCCCGCCGGTCGATCTGTCGGGCTACACCCGGGTCCGGCAAGAGATGGTGGCCCCGCCCTTCGCCCCGGTGCATGACCAGGTGGCGACCGGCGGCCCGAAGATCATCGAGATCACGCTGGAAACGACCGAACGCCTGATGACCGTCGATGCCGACACCGGTGCCGAAATCTGGGCGCTGACCTACAACGGTTCTGTCCCCGGCCCGCTGATCATCGCCCATGAAGGCGATTATGTCGAAGTCACCCTGCGCAACCCGGTGGACAGCGTCTTTGAGCATAACATCGACTTCCACTCCTCGACCGGTGCCCTGGGTGGCGGTGGGTTGACCCACGTTTTCCCCGGAGAAGAAACCGTGCTGCGCTGGAAGGCGACCAAGGCCGGCGTCTTTACCTACCACTGTGCCCCCGGCGGCGAGATGATCCCCTATCACGTCTGCCACGGCATGAACGGCACCGTGATGGTCCTGCCCCGCGACGGGCTGAAGGACGGCAAGGGCAACCCGCTGCGCTATGACGAGGTCGCCTATATCGGCGAGCAGGACTATTACCTGCCCCGAAACGAGGATGGCACTTACAAGACATACGCCGTGGCCGGCGATGACTACGCCGACAGCCTGGAGGCGATGCGCAGCCTGGTTCCCACCCATTCGGTCTTTAACGGCGCGGTGGGCGCGCTGACCGGCGACAAAGCCCTGCGCAGCAAGGTCGGCTCCACCGTGCTGATGATCCACAACCAGGCCAACCGCGACACGCGGCCCCACCTGATCGGCGGCCATGGCAACTTTGTCTGGGAAGCGGGGTCGTTCAACGACGCCCCGGCGACCAACCTGGAAACCTGGCTGATCCGGGGCGGGTCCTCGGGGGCGGCGATGTACACCTTCGAACAGCCAGGGGTCTATGCCTACGTCAACCACAACCTGATCGAGGCCGTCCTTCTGGGTGCCACCGCGCACTTTGTGGTCGAAGGCGAATGGAACAACGCCCTGATGGAACAGGTCGTGAAACCCCACAGCTTCGAAACCTGAGAAAGGCTGAAACCATGTCTCCCGTCGTCCGATCGCTGAATGGCCTTGTGTCCCTTGGTCTGACAGGTCTGGCGGTGGGGGCAGTGCTGGGGGGCGTCCTCTTGTGGCAGGGCGGCCCCCAGCCCCATCCCGTTGACCTGGTGCCCGTCACGCTGCCGACCGGCGCGGCCTTGCGCGTCCAGCGGACCGAGGTCACCGTCCGCGACTGGCAGACCTGCCACGCCGAGGGCGGCTGCACCCTGGCCCTGCGTGATGCGGGCGGGGGCCCCGACTTTCCGGCGACCGGGCTGAGCTATGTCGATGCGCAGGAATATCTGGCCTGGATCAACGCCCGATCCGGTCCCGACTACCGGCTGCCCACCAAAGCCGAATGGTATGCCATCGCTGCCGAGGTGCTGCCCGAAGCCCCCGATCCGATCTTCACCGCGCCGGAACTTCGCTGGGCCTCGGCCTATCTGATCGAGGCGCCGACCGTGGACCGGGCCCTGCATCCGACGGGCGATTTCTCGACCACCAGCACAGGTCTGGCCGACCTGGACGGCAATGTCTGGGAATGGACGCAAGAATGCTACGACGGCGATGAAAGCCGCAACGACCCTGACAGTTGCCCCGCATTCGTTCTGGGCGGCGTGCATGAATCGGTGATGTCCTTCCTGGTGCGGGACCCCGCCAACGGCGGCTGCGCGTCGGGCCTGCCGCCGGCGCATCTGGGCTTTCGCCTTGTGACGGAAGGAAACTCCTGATGGCTACCACGTCTGAACAAGTCCGCGCCTGGACGGGTCCCGCGCTTCTAAGCTACGGGTTCCGCCCGTTCTTCCTGGGCGCGGGGGCCTGGGCAGCGTTTGCCATGGGGGCGTGGATTGCGGTCATTACGGGCCAGCTTGATCTGCCGACCGCGTTCGACCCGGTATCCTGGCACGCGCATGAATTCCTGTTCGGCTACCTTTCGGCGGCGCTGGCCGGGTTCCTGCTGACCGCCGTGCCGAACTGGACCGGCCGCCTGCCCATCGTCGGCTGGCCGCTGGCGGGCCTGTTCGGGGTGTGGCTTCTGGGGCGGGCTGCGGTGCTGGTTTCGGCCACCCTGCCGCCGCTGGCCGTGGCGGCCGCCGACCTTTCCCTGCCGTTGGTGTTGGGCGCGTTCCTGCTGCGCGAGATCGTGGTGGGCCGGAACTGGCACAACCTGGTGGTCCTTGCGCTTTTGGCCGTGTTCACCTTGGGCAATGCGGTCTTTCACTGGGAGGCAGCACGGGGAGAGGTCGCCGCGCAGGGCATCGGCCTGCGCATCGGTCTTGGTGCCGGGCTGATGATGGTCGCGGTGATCGGCGGCAGGATCATCCCGTCCTTCACCCGCAACTGGCTGGTCCGCCAACCCCAGGGTCACGCGCGGCTGCCGGTCGCCCCGATGCAGCGCTTTGACAAGGCGGCACTTCTGCTGCTGCTTCTGGCGCTGCTTGCCTGGGTCGCGCTGCCCGATGCCCGCCTGACCGCAGCGCTTCTGGCCCTTGCCGGCGTGGCGCATCTTGCCCGCCTGGCCCGCTGGTCCGGCGACCGGACCTTTGCCGAGCCGCTGCTTCTGGTGCTGCACGCAGCTTATCTGTTCCTGCCGCTTGGCGCGTTGGCGATGGCCGCAGCGATCCTCGTCCCGGATCTGCTTGGCCCCGCCGTCGCCCAGCACCTCTGGATGGCAGGAGCGATCGGGATGATGACCCTTGCCGTGATGACCCGTGCCACCCTTGGGCATACCGGACGCGGCCTGACTGCCGGACGCGGTACGACGCTCGTCTATCTGGCACTGGGCACCGCTGTCGTGGCGCGGTTGGCGGCGGGGCTTTGGCCCGCTTCCGCCTCACCCCTGCTGGAGGTTTCGGGGCTGGCGTGGATTGGAGCGTTTGGCGGTTTCGTGGCGCTGTACGGCCCACTTCTGACGCGGCCCAAGTCTGTGCGGTAGCGTCGGCCCTCATGCGCGCCCCGAGGCGCCAAGGTTGCGCAAGATGTGCCGGACGGCGGCGGTCATCGGTGCCTCGGTCGCTTTCAGAAGCTCGATCCGGTCGAACGCATCGGGGTGGCTGGCAAGGGTGTCGCGCAGCGCCGCGCCGAAGGTCTGGCGCAATTCGGTGCCGATGTTGAACTTGGCTATCCGGCTTGTCGCCGCCAGCTTGGCGCGTTGCGTGGGGGGAACGCCCGATCCGCCGTGGATCACCAGCGGAACGGTCGTGACTGATTCGATCGCGTGCAGGCGGGCTAGGTCCAGCCCGGCGCGCGTTTCGGTCTGCAGGTGCAGGTTGCCGACGGAGACTGCCATCGCGTCCACCCGCGTCTCGCTGGCAAAGCGCGCCGCCTCGGCCGGGTCTGTCCCCGCCGAAGCCGCGCCGCCGGCATAGCCGACAAAGCCGATCTCACCCTCGCAGCTGGCCCCTGCCGCATGGGCCAATTCGGCGACCGCTGCGGTCAGGTCAATGTTTTCCTGCAAAGGCAGGCGCGAGCCGTCGAACATCAGCGAGGTGAACCCCGCATCCAGTGCCGCGCGGCATTCGTCCAGCGACGTGCCGTGATCGAGGTGAGCCACCACAGGAACGCTGGCCCCTTCGGCCAGGTGGCGGAACATCCGGCCAAGGATCGGTAGCGGAGTGTGCGCGCGGCAGCCTGGCCCGGCTTGCAGGATGATCGGCGCGCGCTCCGCCTCGGCGGCGGCGACGAAGGCGCGCATGTCCTCCCACCCCAGGCAGACCAGGCCGGGGACGGCATAGCCGCCCGTCAGCGCCGGTTGCAGCACCTGGGTCAGTGTCGCCAGCGTCATTTGAACTTGGCCACCATGTCCATGATCCCCGGGATCGTGTGCAGTTGTGCTGCGTGAGTGGGTTGGAAGTATTGCTTCAGGCTGCGCTGGCTTTGGCCGCCAAGGATGGTGAAGTAATACATCTCATAGCCCGGCAGGACGCAGCAGGGGTGATAGCCCTTGTCGATCAGAACCGTGGAGCGGTTCATGATGTGATAGGCGTCGCCCGGTTGGTTATCCACCCGCTGCAGCATCTGAAGGCCCGAGCCATAGTCGGGCCGGAAGCGGAAGTTGTAGCACTCGTCGTGCCGCGTCTCGTCGGGTAGGCGGTCGGTGTCGTGCTTGTGGCTGGGAAACCCTGACCAACCACCCGCGCCGACGGTGTAAAGCTCGGACACCAGCAGGCGGCCGACGCGGTCATGGTAGGCGGCGCCAAGGATATGCTTGATCTTGCGGTGGGTCTTGGTGTCGTCGGACCCGTATTGCACCTTGTCGATCTGGTCGGCGCGAACGGCAAAGGGGCGAAGCGTTTCGGCGAACTTTGCGCCGGCGATAAAGACCTCGGTGTCGGTCAGTGCGGTGATCCGCGCGCCCGTATCCTGGGGGACATAGACGCCCTCCGGCTCGCCGTCCCAGACATCGACGCCCCTGTTGCCGACACCCGCAAAGGTCTCGCCCGCGGTTTCCACTGTGACCGTGCCAGTGGCGGGGACGACGCAGGTCTCATAGCCGGGGGTGCGATAGTCGAAATGCGCGCCCGCCTTCAGGTGGACGATGTTGAAGTAGACGTAAGGGACCAGCGGATCCTCGCGGTCGACGATGGGCTGGTTCTGGTTGTCGTGGGCGGCGATGTGCATGGGGGTCCCTTTATGCGGTCGGGCCGCTGTGGTGGGCAAGAAAGGCGTCAAGCTCGGTCCCTGTGGGCATCGCGGGGGCGCAGCCGACCCGGGCCACGACCATCGCGGCGGCGGCCGAGCCGCGCAGGACCGCGTCGCGGACCGGCAAGCCAGCGGCCAGGGCCGCGATGAAGCTGCCAAGGAAACTGTCGCCCGCGCCGGTGGGCTTCAGCGCCTGGGTCGGGTAGATGCCAGTGGCGAACTCGCCTTGTGGAGTGATTGTGACCGCGCCGTTTTCGCCCATCTTGTAGACGACGATCTGTGCGCCCTCGGCGATCAGGGTGCGCGCCTTTTCCAGGCCAAGGTCGGGGTGTCCCGCCATGAAGCCGAACTCCACATCATTGCCGACGATGACGTCGCACAGCGCCGCGGCGCGGGAGTAGACCTCGGCGGCCTCGGCTGCAGAGGCCCAGGAATAAGGCCGGTAATCCACGTCGAAGATCAGCGGCAGACCGGCGGCGCGCGCGAGGTGAAAGGCCCGGAAGGCGGCGCTGCGCGACGGTTCTGCCGCCAGCACCGTGCCGGTGGTGATCAGGGCCGAGAAGGCCGGGTAATCGACGGCCTCTACATCCGCGAGGGTCATCGCGAAGTCGGCGGCGTTGTTGCGGTAGATGACGGATTGGCAGTTTTCCAGCCGGGTTTCGACCACGGCGAGCGAATTGCGCGCCTCGCCCGCGACGGCGCGGACATGGGTGCGGTTGATGCCGTAGGCGTCAAGCTGGTTCAGACAGAAGCGGCCCACCGCATCATCCGAAACGCAGGTCAGCAAAGCCGCCCGGCACCCCTGCCGCGTCAGGGCCACGGCGATGTTGGCCGACGATCCACCAAGTGTGGTGGTGAAGCGCGTCGCCTCCTCGATCCGCGTGCCGGGGGGATCGGCGTAAAGGTCCATGCCCGCCCGACCGATCACCAGGAAGTTGCGCCCTTGCAGGCGTGCGAGGTCGGCCATCAGAGGCCCTGCCTTTGACCGGCGCGGCCCGCTTCCACCTCGGCGTGCTTGGCACGGACGGTGTCGCTCTCCGACACTTCTGCGGTGCCGATCTCCCACCAGGCATGGCCTTGGGTGGTCCAGCCCTCATAGGCGTCGACCTGCATGACGATGACGCTGGTCTTGGTCGCCGCCTTGGCGCGCTGGAAGGCATCGGCCAGTGCGGCGGGGTCGGCGACCGTCTCGGCGTTCGCGCCCATCGCCCGGGCGTGGGCCTCGAAGTCCACCGCGAAGGGCTCGGCCACCGTGGGGCAATCGGCGATCAGGTTGTTGAAGCTGGCCTGTCCGGTGTTGTTCTGCAGCTTGTTGATGACCGCAAAGCCGCCGTTGTCGAGGACCAGGACGATCAGCTTCTTCCCCGTCAGGACCGAAGAATAGATGTCCGAGTTCATCAGAAGATAGCTGCCGTCGCCGACGAAGACGATGGTGTCGCGGTCCGGCTCGGCTTCGGCCTGGGCGATCCGGGCGCCCCAGCCGCCGGCGATCTCATACCCCATGCAGGAAAAGCCGAACTCCACGTCCACCGTGCCGATGCCAAGCGTGCGCCAGTTCGCCGTGACTTCGGCGGGCAGGCCCCCCGCAGCCGTCACCACCCGGTCGCGCGGATGGCAAAGGGCGTTCACCACGCCGATGGCCTGAGCATAGGAATTTGGCCGGTTCCCGTGCGCCACGTTGGCCGCGACGTAGGTGTTCCAGGTCTTGCGTTCAGCTTGCGCGCGGGCCAGCCAGTCGGGCGGGGCGCGGTGGCCGGAAAGCGCAGCATCCAGCGCCAGCAGCCCAAGCTTGGCATCGCCCACCACAGGCAGCGAGAGGTGCTTGGCCGCGTCATGCCGCCCGGCGTTCAAGCCGATCAAACGGGCTTCGGGCGCAAAGACCGTCCACGACCCGGTGGTGAAATCCTGGAGCCTTGTGCCCACGGCCAGGACGACATCGGCTGCACCCGCGATGGTATTGGCGCTGTCCGATCCGGTCACACCAATGGGGCCGATGTTCAGCGGATGGTCCGCCAGCAAGTTCGCCCGGCCGGCGATGGTTTCCACGACCGGAATCCCATGCGCCTCGGCGAAAGCTGTCAGTTCAGTTACCGCGCCGGAGTACTGCACCCCGCCGCCAGCCACGATCACCGGACGCTTTGCGGTGCGCAACAGGGCTGCGGCCTCGGCCACCTCCAGCGGATCGGGCGACTGGCGGCGGATGCGGTGGATGCGCTTGGCGAAGAAGGCTTCGGGGTAGTCGTAGGCCCAGCCTTGCAGATCCTGCGGCAGGCCGATGAAGGCGGGGCCGCAATCGGCGGGGTCCAGCATCGTGGCAAGGGCCGCGGGCAGCGATTGCAGGATTTGCGCGGGATATGTGATCCGGTCCCAGTAGCGGCTGACGGCCTTGAAGGCGTCGTTCACGCCGAAGGTCGGGTTCCCGAAATGCTCCAGCTGTTGCAGGACCGGGTCGGGCAGGCGGGTCAGGAAGGTGTCGCCGCACAGCATTAGCATCGGCAGGCGGTTGGCATGGGCCAGGGCAGCAGCCGTCAACAGGTTGGCCGTCCCTGGCCCCGCACTTGCGGTACAGAACATGAAGCGGCGACGCAGGTGGTACTTGGCGTAAGCCGCTGCGGCAAAGCCCATGCTTTGTTCGTTCTGGCCGCGATACAAAGGCAACTCGTTACTAACAGGGTAAAGCGCCTCGCCCAGACAGGGCACGTTGCCATGCCCGAAGATGCCGAAGCCCCCGGCGCAGATGCGCACCTCTTGTCCGTCGATTTCGATGAACTGCGCCATCAGCCAGCGCACGATCGCCTGCGCCACGGTCAGCCGGATGCTGTCGCTCATCGGTCCCTCGTTCCTTGCTTCCCGCAAAGCCACTTGCGCGCTCTGATGAGTGAGGATACATTTTTTGCAACCGGTTGCAACACCGGCTGTGCGCGGGGAGGCGGGCAGTGACGGATATCGGGATCGGGCTGGTTGGCGGAGGCTACATGGGCAAGGCGCATGCCGTCGCCCTGTCCGCCGTGGGCGCAGTGTTCGACACGGCCCTGCGGCCCCGACTGGAGGTGATCGCGGCCAGTAGCCCCGAGTCAGCCGAGCGGTATCGCCGGGCCTATGGCTTTGCGCGGGGGGCAGCCGACTGGCGCGACCTGGTGGCCGATCCGAAGGTTCAGGCGGTGGTCATCGCCTCGCCCCAGTCCACCCACCGCGCGATTGCCGAAGCGGCGTTTGCTGCGGGCAAGCCGGTATTCTGCGAAAAGCCTCTGGGTGCCTCGCTGGAGGATGCCGAAGCGATGGTCGCGGCGGCCGAGGCTTCGGGCCTGCCGAACATGATCGGCTTCAACTACGTGCGCACGCCGGCAACCCAGTTCGTCCGCCAACTGCTGGCCGAGGGCGCAATCGGGCAGGTCACCTGGTTTCGCGGCGAGCATACCGAGGATTTCCTGGCCGACCCCGCATTGCCCGCCACCTGGCGCACGACGGGCCGGGCGAACGGCTGTATGAGCGACCTCGCCCCGCATCCGATCAACTGCATGCTGGCCCTCATGGGCCCGGTGGCCGAGCTTTCGGCGCGGATCGAGACGGTCCATGCCGCCCGCCCCGGCCCGAATGGCCCTGTTGCAGTGGATAACGACGACCAGGCGCAACTGATGCTGCGCTTTGCCAGCGGAGTGATGGGGCACCTGTTCATCAGCCGCGTCGCGACCGGGCGGAAGATGGGCTATGCCTATGAAATTCACGGCACCAAGGGCAGCATCCGTTTCGATCAGGAAGACCAGAACGCCGTCCACCTTTACCGCGCCGAGGGGCCAGAGGCGACGCGCGGCTTCACCCGCATCCTGACCGGGCCGCAGCACCCCGATTACCTGGCGTTCTGCCAAGGGCCGGGCCACGGCACCGGCTATCAGGACCAGATCATCATCGAGGCGAAGGACTTCCTGCAGGCCATTGCCACTGGCCAGCCGGTCTGGCCCACCTTCCGCGACGGCCTTGCCGTCAGCCGGATCATCGACACCGCCTTCCAGGCATCCGACGACAGGCGCTGGCACGCCGTCCCGCAAACATGAGGCCAAAATGACCATCCGTATCGGCAATGCCCCCTGCTCCTGGGGCGTCGAATTCGCTGACGATCCGCGCAACCCGGCCTGGCGGCAGGTCCTGTCCGACTGCGCGGCGGCGGGCTACAAGGGGATCGAGCTGGGCCCCATCGGCTTCATGCCCGAAGACCCCGCCATCCTGGGCGAAGCTCTGGCCGAGAACGGGCTGGAGCTGATTGGCGGCGTCGTGTTCCGGCCCTTCCACGATCCTGCTAAGTGGGATGAGGTCTGGGACGCCGCCACCCGCACCTGCAAGGCGCTGACGGCGCATGGGGCGCAGCATCTGGTGCTGATCGACAGCACCTCGCCCCGCCGCGCGCCGACCGCGGGCCGGGCCGACGCAGCCGAGCAGATGGACCGCGCCGAATGGACCGCCTTCCGCGACCGCATCGCCAAGGTCGCCAAGCTGGGCGCCGAGGAGTATGGTCTGACCGTCGGCATCCACGCCCATGCCGCAGGCTTCATCGACTTTGAGCCGGAACTGGAGCGGCTGCTGGACGAGGTCGACGAAAAGATCCTGAAGATCTGCTTCGACACCGGCCACCATTCCTATGCGGGCTTTGACCCGGTCGCCTTCATGCGCCGCCACATTGGCCGCATTTCCTATATGCATTTCAAGGATATCGACCCGAAGGTCAAAGCCGACGTGATCGCCAAATCCACCGGCTTCTACGACGCCTGCGGCCAGGGCATCTTCTGCAACCTTGGCACTGGCGATGTCGACTTTCCCGCTGTGCGTCAGATTCTGCTGGACGCCGGATTTGAAGGCTGGTGCACGGTCGAGCAGGACTGCGACCCGACGCTGGACGTCAGCCCCATCGACGACGCGCGCAAGAACCGCGCCTATCTGCAATCCATCGGCTTCTGAGGGCATCATGGCAAAACTGAACTGGGGCATGATCGGCGGCGGCGAAGGCAGCCAGATCGGCCCGGCCCACCGTCTGGGCGCTTTGGCCGACGGGCATTTCAACCTTGTGGCGGGCGCGCTGGACCACCGGGCCGACGTGGGCCGCGAATATGCGCAACGCCTGGGCGTTGCCGCCGACCGCGCCTATGGCGACTGGGAAGAGATGCTGGCGGGGGAAAAGAACCGCGCCGACCGCTGCGATCTGGTCACCGTGGCCACCCCGAACTCCACCCATTTCCAGATCACCAAGGCCTTTCTGGAGGCTGGCTTCAACGTCCTGTGCGAAAAGCCGATGACCGTGACGGTGGAAGAGGGCGAAGAGATTGTCCGCATCGCCGAAAAGACCGGGAAAATCTGTGCGGTGAACTACTGCTATTCCGCCTATCCGATGGTCCGCCAGGCCCGGGCGATGGTGCGCAACGGCGACATCGGCAAGGTGCGTCTTGTCGTCACCAACTTCAGCCACGGCCACCACGGCGACGCGACCGACGCCGACAACCCGCGCGTCCGCTGGCGCTATGACCCTGCGATGGCGGGTGTGTCCGGCCAGTTCGCCGATTGCGGCATCCATGCGCTGCACATGGCCAGCTTCATCTGCGACGATGAGGTGGAGAAGCTGTCCGCCGACTTCGCCTCGACCATTGCCTCCCGCCAGTTGGAGGATGACGCGATGGTCAACTTCCGCATGGCGAAGGGCACCGTCGGGCGGCTCTGGACCTCCTCTGTCGCAATCGGGCGTCAGCACGGGTTCGACATCCAGTTCTTTGGCGAAACCGGCGGCTTCCGCTGGGCGTCGGAACAGCCGAACCAGTTGATCTACACCCCCGTCGGCGGGCGCACGCAGATCATGGAAAAGGGCGAAAGCGGCCTTTACGAGGACGCCAAGCGCCTGTCCCGTGTCGCCATCGCCCACCCAGAGGGCTTTCCGCTGGCCGTGGCGAACATCTATTGCGACCTGGCCGATGCGATCCGGGGCGAAAAGCGTGACGGGTTGCCCACGGCGACGGCCGGGGTTCGGTCGATGGCGGCTGTGCATACGGCGGTCGCTTCGGCCAAGGCCGGAGGCACCTGGATGGATGCCCGCCCACCGATGTTCCGCTAGGGCAGGGCGCGCAGGGTCTGCCGCTCGATCACTCGGCAGTCAAAGAGCCGGACCTCCGCAGGGCGGTCCGGCTTTTCTATCGTGGCCACCACCAGATCGATCGCCGCTTCGATGATCTGTGCCACTGGCTGGTGGATCGTAGTCAGGCCAATGTTCTGCCAGCGCGACATCTCCATGTCGTTCAGCCCGATCAGCCCGATGTCGCCCGGGACCTTCAGCCCCGCGTCGACGATTGCGCTTAGCGCGCCCACCGCCAGAAGATCGTCGCCGCAGAAATACGCCTCTTGCGGTTCGGCCAGCAGGCGCTGCATTTCGGCCCGCCCCGCGTCGAAGGTATAGGCCTCGGCATAGGACACCTGGACGCTCATGTCGGCCTGGCCCCGAACCGCGTTCAGAAAGCCGGTCGCGCGGTCCTGCGTCGAGGTTGCCGTCGCCGGGCCGCCCAGAAAACCGACGCGCCGATAACCGCGTGCGATCAGCGCCTCGGCCGCCATCCGCCCGCAGGCCACGTTGTCGATCCCGACCACCGGCACATCGGGGGCGGTCGACTTGCGCCCGAACGCATGCACCACGGGCAAGCCGGCGGTCTTGAAGGCTTCGGCAAAGCTTGGGGGCAGGGTCGAGGAGGCCACGATCACGCCGTCCACCGAATACTGCCGCAGCATCCGGACCGAGGCGGCAGGGTCGGTCGCATCGCTGAGGTTCACCAGCAAGGGCCGCAGGCCACGATCTTGCAGACCGCGGGTGAACAGGTCGAACACCTCCAGGATCAGGGGATTGTGGAAGTTGTTGACGATCAGCCCGATCAGCTTGGTCCGCCCGGTCGTCAGGCTGGAGGCCAGCGCATTCGGCGCATATCCCAGGTCGTTGGCGGCCTTTTCCACCTTGGCCCGGGTCTTGGGCGACACCGAGGCCCCGGTGGTGAACGTGCGCGAGACGGCCGAGCGTGACACCCCCGCCCGTTCCGCCACCTCTTTCAGCGTCACCACCATGGTCTGCCCAAACACCTGTCCCTGTCCGGGCCACTATACATGCAACGATCCCTTAGAAAACCTGGCCTGGCCCGTTGAACCTGCCGGTCGCAGGGTGGTCAGCGCGGCGACCGGCTTGCCGCTGCTGCTTTGCAGACGCTACAGGGCCATCAGCAGGCCAATAAGCAGGATCACCCCGCCCGCCAGCGCTGCGATATCGCCGCCGCGCACCGGCGGTTGCGGCAGGTGGGTTCGCGGCTGGCCGGGGCGCAGACCGCGGGCTTCCATCGCGATGGCGGCACGGGTGGCGCGGCGGATGGCAAAGGCCAGCAGCGGGATTGCCAGCGACATCACCTCGGTCGGCCCCGGAACCCGGCGCATCGGCCGCCCCCGCCGCATCGCGCGCGCCATGCGCAGCGTCAGAAGTTCGCGCCGCAGATCCGGGACGATGTGCATCGCCTGCAACATGGCAAAGCCAAAAGCAGCCGGAAGGCGCAAATGGATCATCAGAACGCGCACCAGCCTGCCCGGATCGGTGGTCAGCGCGAACAGGGTCGAGATCATCCCGCAAGCCAACACTCGGGTGAACAGCACCAGTCCCGGCGCGGCATCCGGCTGGGCCGCGCCTTGTTCCTGCGCCATTTGCAGGACGAAGCCCGACTCGCGGTGAAACAGCACAGAGGTCGTCAGGAGCCCAAATCCGAACAGCGCAAAGGGCACCATCAGCAGGACAAGCCTGCCAAGCGCGATCCGCTCGACGCCCCACAGCAGGCCAAGGGCAAGGATCAGGCCGGCAAGCTGCAGCCGCAGGTCGAATACCAGAACCAGCGCGGCGATCCAGATCAGGCACAAGGCCAGTTTCGGCAAGGGGTGCAGCGCGCTTAGCATGGGACGCCCAGGTCCAGCAGGGCCGCCGCTTCGGGTCGGGCCAGGCCATGACGCTCCAGCCTTTCGGCATCGCGCAGCACCAGGGCGGGCGGACCGTCGGCGACGATCCCGCCATCGGCCAGCAGGACAATCCGGTCGCAAACCGAAAGGGCGAAATCCGCGTCATGGGTGATGACGACCACCGCTTGACCCCGCGCGGCCAGCGCAGCGATCTGGCGCGCAGCAGCAAAGCTTCCGGCATGGTCCAGACCCGAGGTCGGCTCATCCAGAACCAGCACCGGCCACGGTCGCGCCGCAGTCAGCGCCGCCAGCGCCAGCCGTCGCTTCTGGCCCATCGAGAGGGTGTAGGGATGCTGGTCCGCAAGCCCCGTGAGCGACCATTGGGCCAGACCGGCGCGCACCTGATCCGGCGTGGCCCCCATCGCGACAAGTTCACCCTGGACGCTGTCGGTGACGAAATGTGCCTCGGGGTTTTGAAAGGCCATGGCCCCCGCCGGCCCTGATCGACGCCCGGTCCGCAAGGGCAACAGGCCGGCCAGACAGGCCCCAAGCGTGGATTTTCCCGCCCCATTTGGCCCCAGAATCCCAAGCACCTCGCCTGCGTTCAGGGTCAGGTCGATCCCCGCCACAACGACCGGCCCGTCAGGCGGGGCGCAGGCTGCACGCTCCAGCCGCAGGATGGGCGGTCCGAGAGGCGCTGGCGGCTTGCCGACCAACCGGGACAGCTCAAGGCCCAAGGGCAGGTGTGGCAGCAGATCCTCCATCCGCCAGACCTGCGGCAAGGCGTGGCCCTGCTTTGCAAGGGCCAGCCGCACGCGCACGGCCAGCGGCGTCCAGATGCCTTGGGCGTCCAAGTCCCCGCCATGGCTGCCGAACACATCCTGAGGCGAGCCTTCGGCCAGCATCTGCCCCTGCCGGTTCAACACGCTGACGCCGTCGATCCGGTCCAGGACCGGTCCCAGCCGGTGATCCACGATCAGCACGCTTTGCCCTGGCGCCAGCAGCAACTCGGCCGCCAGCCTGGCCGCAGCAGGCGCGAGGCTGGCCGTCGGCTCGTCCGCCAGGATCAGCTTTGGGGCCTGCGCCAGGATGGCGGCAAGAGCGACCATCTGCCGCTGGCCCCCCGACAGGCTGCCGATGCGCCGTGCGGTCCAGTCGGGGGGCAACCCGGCGCGGCGCAGGGCCGCTCTGACAGACTCTGCAATGACCGCGGGCGGCAGCTCGCGGTTTTCCAGCGCGAAGGCAATCTCGTCGGCCACGGTAAAGCCCGCCAAGGTCTGATCGGCGTCCTGAAACAGGATCGCAACGCTGTCGGCCCAGTCCGCGGGACGCCGGCTTTCACTGGGTCGGCCGAACAGCGCAACCTCGCCGCGCCGTTCGCCCGGGATGCTTGCGGGGATCAGACCGGTCAGGCTGTGCAGCAGCGTGGATTTGCCACTGCCGGAAGGACCCAGAAGCAACCGCCTCTCACCCGCGCGCAACCGCAGGGACACCGGCCCCACGGCGTCCCTGGCCGCTTCGGGATAGCGGAGGCTGACCCCCGTGCAGCGCAGGGCATCGGGCAAGGGGGGCGTCATGCGACCGCACGACGATCCTGCGCGATGGCAAATCCGGAAAGAACCCCGGTGCGCTTCAGCGCAGTCACGATCCAATGTCCCAACAGCCCCGCCAGCAGCGCGCCGGACAGGCAGCGCAGCACGAACATCGCCACCAGCAGCCCCGGGGCAAGGCTGGCATAGTCGAACCGCACCCAGGTATAGGCGAACGAGGCCATGGCGGCCCCGACCCCGGCCGCCATCAGCACCGGCAGCCCCCAGCGCCGGTAGCGGGTCGCGGCAAAGACCGCCTCGGCCCCGGCCCCCTGCACCAGGCCGGTCAGCAGCAACAGCAACCCCGCCGGACTGCCCAGCAGGACCTGGATGCCTGCGGCCATCACCTCGGACACCAGCGCCACGCCCGGCTTGCGGATGATCGCCGCTGCGATGATCGAGACGACGAACCAGAAGCCCATCACGACATCCATGGTCAAGGGTCCGAAGATCGCCTGCAGGACAAGCCAGACCTGCACCCATCCCAGGTACAACACACCAAAAACCGCGCCCAACATGGCGGTGACAAGGGTTTCACGCAGGGTCCAGACAACAGTGTTCGGCATGGAAAGCTCCATTTCATTGAGGATCGTGGGAAAGAGACGGCCGATGGCCGCCGGGGCTCAGACCTTGCTGGGGCTGTTGGCCGACAAGGTCACGTCAAGGGCCACATGGCCCGCCTGCGCACCAAAGCCGGTGAAGGCCTGGCCAAGGGTCTGGAACACCGGCCCCGCATCGCCGCGCAGTCGGGTACAGAAATTCTTGGACCCGTCGAACACATCCGTGGCTTTCAGAAAGTCGATGCAGCCGTAGATTTCGTCCATGTGGTGGCCAAGGCCCAGCGGGTAAAGCGCAAACTGCGCCGCAACCTTCTGCCCGGTCAGCGGGGCCAGGCGGACCTGCGTGCAGGCGTGGTCGATCCGCTCGGCCAGGGGACGGCCCGGCGGCAGACCACCCTGGGGCGTGCAGATCGGATCATCCGGTTCGCCCGGACACCCGCGCGAGACGATGGCGTGCAGGGTGCAATGCACCCCGGTCCGCGTTGCCGCCACGAACAGGTCGCGCATGGCAGGAAACAGGATTTCGGGCGGGCCGACCAGCAGCGTCGACAGATCGTCGGTCTGCACGCGCAACCGGTCGCGCCAGGGATCAAGCGCGCCGATCGCGCCAAGGATGATGCCGACGAAATCGTCAGACATCGGATAAAGGGATAGCTGTGCGCCAGAAAACATCGTCACCTCGCTCCGCTGGCATTACCCAGATCAGCTGAAGGGTTCGCGGGTCTGCACCCGACATCTCAGCCCCGGCAGTACGGAGCGCCCCTGTTGATGGGATAAGGCTATACGCTGAAGCGGTAAGCGCAAGAGCAAATCTTACGGCCCCAAGCCGGGCCAGCCGATTGGCGGCAGACAGCGGCTAGGGCGCGTAGGTCACGCGGCGCAGGTCGACCGCTTCGCCGGTCGCGGCACTGTGCTGGGCCGCCAGCCCCATCGTAACCGCCCACCAGCCATCCTCCAGCGAAACCTCGGGCCGCTGCATCCCGGTCGCTGCGCGTTGAAAGCCCTGGTGCTGGTAGAAGGTCGAGCCGTTGTGATCGCCCGCTGCCAGCAGGGCGGGATCGACGGGGATCTCCAGTTCCACCGGCCCTGCGGGATCGCGCGGGCTGACGATCACCTTGGGCACCGGGGCCGCGCCCAGATGTGCGGGCCAGAAGCGGCCCGGTCCGGGCACGAGGCATTCGATCTTGCCCTTTGGCCCTACGGCGGAAATTTCCTCCTGATACCGGCTGCCTTCGGCGAACATGCACAGTTCCAGCATTGCCCGCAGGCCGGATTCGAAGTCCACGATGACATAGGCGTGGTCCCAGATATCCGACCGCTGGCCGTCATAGACCTCGTCCAGGTGGTTCACCGCCTGCCCACCGCTGGCCATGATCCGCACCGGATTGCAGCCCGCGACCAGGCGCATCAGGTCGAAGAAATGGCAGCACTTTTCCACCAGCGTCCCGCCCGAGTTGCGGTTGAAGCGGTTCCAGTCGCCGACCTTTTGCAGAAAGGGAAAGCGGTGTTCGCGGATGGTCAGCATCTTCACCCCGCCCGTCGCCGCCTGCGCCTCACGCAGAAGATGCGCCACGGGCGGCATGTAGCGGTATTCCATCGCCACCCAGATCGGAGCCGGGTAGGCGGCGCGCAGGGCGGCCAGCCGCGGGGCGTCGGCGGGATCGGTGAACAGGGGCTTCTCGCACAGGACGGGCAGCGGCCGGATTCGGGCGATTTCCTCTAGCTGGCCCAGGTGCAGGTGGTTCGGGCTGACGATCAGCAGGCAATTCACCTCGGCCACGGCCAGCAGTTCGGCGACCGACCCCACCATCCGCGCCTCGGGCACAAGGGCGGCGGCGGCCGCGCGCATGCCCGGATCGGGTTCGAAGATCGCCGCCACGCTGGCCTGGTCCAGCAAAGCGATGTTGCGCAGATGCTCCTGCCCCATCATTCCGCAGCCGATGATCCCGTAGCGCAGCATGTCGTTTTCCTATTTCAGGCGCGCCACATAGCGCACGGTTTCCGGGTCATACCAAGTGAGCGAGGCTTCGACCGACCGGCCGTCCTGCGCCCAGCTGACGCGAGTGATCAGCGGCAGGGGTGTGCCGGGAGGGTGGGGAAATTCGGGCGGGGCCCAGTCGGGCAGGGGGCCTTGGCCGATGCTGTCCTCGGCCCGCGCGATCCAGATGCCAAGGCGCTGACGGTAGTAGAGGTATAGCGATTCCGACAGGTCGCCCGGCGCGATGCGGTCCGCCTCGGCGCCGTCCAGCCAGATTTCCTCGACCGCCGCGACCTTGCCGGACAGGAAGCGCAGGCGCCGGATGCGGTGGCCTTCGGTGCTGCCGCCGAACGGGGGCAGGGCGGGGGTCTTGGCGCAGCGGTCCACCGAAAGGACACGCGCGGTGGGCAGGCCGCCACCTTCCACCCGCTCCAGCCGGAAAAGCGCGTAGACCGAGGCCGCGTCGGCCTTGGTGCGGATGTAGTTGCCCGAGCCTTGCACCCGGTCAAGCAGGCCCTTTTCGGTCAGCGACTTCAGCGCCTGCCGCAGGGTGCCGACCGCGATCCCCATGTTGGCGGCCATGTCACGCTCGGGCGGCAGGCGTTCGCCGTCGATCAGGCGGCCCGCCGCGATGTCGCGGATCAGAAGCTCGGCGATCTGCTGGTAAAGCGGCAGCGAACCGGGGTGGGCCATTACGTCGCATCCAGAATTGATACATGATTGATCTACATCAAAGCCGATGCTACGCAAGAGGAAAGCCGCAGTCGGAGACACAGAATCATGTCGGTCGTGCCAATCACCTCACCCGACCTGGATGCCTGCGAGGTCAGCTGGTTCGCCGCGCTCTGCTCTGACGATTACCAGTTCCTCGGCGTGCCGGACGGCGACCTGCGGTCCAGCTGGGCGCATTGCTCTGACATCGTGAAGCGTGCCGAAGGGCACGGGTTCCGCAACATCCTGTGCCCCTCGTCCTATCAGGTGGGACAGGACACGCTGTCCTTCGTCGCCGGTTGCGCGCCGATCACGGACCGCATCAACTTCCTTGCCGCCATCCGCTGTGGCGAGATGCAGCCGGTGATGCTGGCCCGCACGGTCGCCACGCTGGACCACATGCTGCAGGGGCGGCTGACGCTGAACGTCATCTCCTCGGACTTCCCGGGAGAGGTTGCCGACAGCGCCTATCGCTACAAGCGCAGCCATGAGGTGGTGGAAATCCTGCGCCAGGCCTGGACGCGCGACCACATCGAGTATTCGGGCGACGTGTACCAGATTTCAAAGATCACTACCGATCCCGCGCGGCCCTATCAGCAGAACGGCGGCCCCTTGCTCTATTTCGGCGGCTACTCCCCCGACGCGCTGGAGCTTTGCGGGGCGCAGTGTGACGTCTACCTGATGTGGCCCGAGACGAAAGACGTTCTCGCCAAGCGGATGCAGGACGTCCACGCCCGCGCTGCCGCGCATGGCCGGACGCTGGACTATGGTCTGCGTGTCCACATGGTCGTGCGGGATACCGAGGCCGAGGCGCGGGACTACGCCGACTACATCGTGTCCAAGCTTGACGATGAATATGGGCGCATGATCCGCGACCGGGCGCATGACAGTATCAGCCTTGGCGTGGCACATCAGGCCCGGGCGCGCGAATTGGCGGACCAGTTCGGATATGTCGAGCCGCATCTCTGGACCGGGATCGGCCGGGCGCGGTCGGGCTGCGGCGCGGCGCTTGTCGGGTCGGTCGATCAGGTTATGTCCAAGATCGAAGAGTACCAGAAGATGGGGATCCGGGCCTTCATCTTCTCGGGCTATCCGCATCTGGACGAATGCGACCATTTCGGCACCAAGGTGATGCCCCAGTTGAAAACCTGCTCGCTGCCTCACGCCTATGGCCGGGTTCCGGCCACGACCCCTGCCACGCCCTTGGGCACCGGAGTGCGCCGCTGATGACGATGGAACGTGTCACCCTGGGTCCGATCACGCTGTCCCGCCTGGTCTATGGCATGTGGCGCTTGGGCGACGACCCCGACACCTCGCCGGGCCATGTGCAGGCCAAGGTCGAGGCGTGCCTGGCCCAGGGCATCACCACGATGGACCAGGCCGACATCTACGGCGGCTATACGGCCGAGACGCTGCTTGGGGCCGCACTGAAGGCCGCGCCGGGGCTGCGCGACCGGATCGAGATCGTCACCAAGTGCGATATCGTCGCGCCCGTCGGTCGCCACTCGGCCGCGCGGGTGAAGTACTACGACACCTCTGCCGCGCATATCACCGCCTCGGTCGAGGCCAGCTTGCGCGAGATGGCGACGGACCGGATCGACCTATTGCTGATCCACCGCCCGGACCCGCTGATGGACCACCATGAGACGGGCCGCACGCTGGACGCGCTGGTAGCAAGCGGCAAGGTGCGGGCCGTGGGCGTGTCGAACTTCCGGCCCTGGGACTTCACCCTGCTGCAATCGGCAATGACCGCGCCCTTGGTCACCAACCAGATCGAGTTGTCGCTGAACCGTCGCGACCCCTTCACCAACGGCGACCTGGCCTTCCTGCAGGAACGCAGCATCGCCCCGATGGCCTGGAGCCCGCTGGCCGGTGGCCATCTGCGGGCCGAGGCAGGCGACGGTCTCAGCGCCCGGTTGGATCAGATCGGCAAGGCCGCCGGCACCGACTGGACCGCCGTTGCCGTCGCCTGGCTTCTGCACCATCCGGCAAAGATCATCCCCGTCCTGGGCACCAACACAGTGTCGCGCATCTCCGCGATCTCGGATGCGCAGCGCGTGCCGATGGACCGTCAGACCTGGTTCGAGCTTCTGACGCTTGCCCAGGGGCATGAGGTCGCGTGATGGCCGATGGCGGTATCCACGCGGGCGAGATCGTGCCGGACGCCGCCAACGCGCGGGTGTTCCGCGATGCGCTGGGGCGCTTTGCAACCGGCGTGACCGTGGTCACGATCCAGGGGCCGGACGGGCCGATGGGCTTTACCGCGAACAGTTTCGCCAGCCTGTCGCTGGACCCGGCACTGGTCTTGTGGTCGCCTGCCAAGGCTTCGCAGCGGTATCCGTTCTTTGCCACCGCAAGGCACTATGCCATCCATGTGCTGGGACAGGATCACGCCGACCTGCCCACACGGTTTTCCCGGGAAGGACTGGGCTTCTCGGGTCTGGATTGGCAGCCGAACGCCGAGGGTGTGCCGACCCTGCCCGGCGCTTTGGCCCGCTTCGACTGCGCCCAGCACGCAACGCACGACGGCGGCGATCATCTGATCATCGTGGGACAGGTCCTGCGGCTGGCCCTGGAGGAGGGCGAACCGCTGATTTTCGCGAAAGGCAGGTACGGACGATTTGACGGGTAAAACCCCCAGGGAGAGGGGGCGAAGGGAGGAGACGTGACCGCACTTCTGGCCATCTGCAACGGCCTGGGCCTGATAAACGGCGCGCTTCTGGCGCTTGGCCGCTGGATCGGGGCTGTCTGCCTGGGCCTGATGGTCGTGGTCATCCTGCTGCAGGTGTTCTTCCGTTATGTCCTGAACAACGCCCTGCCCTGGCCCGAGGAAGCCTCGCGCTTTCTGATGATGTGGTCCACCGCCCTGATGGCACCCACCGCTTTTCGCCGGGGCGGCTTCGTCGCCATT
The DNA here is from genome assembly GCF_002900975.1 of Tabrizicola aquatica. GTDB lineage: Bacteria > Pseudomonadota > Alphaproteobacteria > Rhodobacterales > Rhodobacteraceae > Tabrizicola > Tabrizicola aquatica. The sequence continues at coordinate 177,097 of NZ_PJON01000003.1, forward strand.
GATATGGTGATCCGCCTTCTGCCGCGCATGGTGGCAACCGGGTTGTCGGTCTTTCTGATGGCCGTGACGATCCTGGTCCTGTGGATCGCCCTTGGCATCGGCTGGTCCGAGGTGACGGGCCTTGGCGGCCGGTTCGAGACGGACTCCTTGCGCGTGCCGGTCAGCCTGGACCTTGCCACCTGGATGAAGGTGCCGAAGTCCTGGATGATGGCCTCGCTTCTGGTCGGTGTGGCGCTTCTGCTGCTGGTCGCGGTCGAGCTGACCCTGCGCAACCTCTACGCCCTGATCTGGGGGCCACAGCCGCTGCGCGAGATTGCCGGGACGATCACCTTGGGATCGGGGGCGGAATAGATGCTGTCCCTCTTCCTGCCCCTGTTCCTGGTTTTCCTGATGCTGGGCCTGCCGGTGGTCTTCGGCCTTCTGGCTGCGCCCGCGATCCTTTTGTGGCTGAACGGGCAAGAGCGTGACATCACGCTCCTCTACCGCAACGTCTATGAGGGGATGAACTCCTTCCCCCTCATGGCGATCCCGTTCTTCATGCTGGCGGGCGAGCTGATGAACCGCGGTGGGATCAGCGCCCGGATCGTCGGCTTCGCACAGGCGATGGTCGGCCACTTCCGCGGCGGGCTGGCGCAGGTGAACGTGGTCGACTCGATGCTGTTTGCCGGGATTTCGGGGTCGGCGGTGGCGGATGTCTCGGCGCTGGGGTCGATCATCATCCCGCAGATGGAGAAGAAGGGCTACCCCAAGCCCTTCGCCGCCGCGATCACGGCGGCCAGCGCGATCATCGGCCCGATCATCCCGCCATCGGGGATCATGATCATCTACGCTTATGTCATGGGCGAAAGCGTCGCCGCGCTGTTTCTGGCGGGGATCGTGCCGGGCGTCCTGATCGGCATCGCGCTGATGATCACGATCAAGCTGATGGCCGACCGCTACAACCTTCCGCAAGCCCAGCCGCGCGCTACCTGGAGCGATGCCGCCCGCGCCGGTGCCGCTGCCTTCTGGCCACTGATGACCCCGGTCCTCCTGATGGGCGGCATTCTGTCGGGCGTATTCACCCCGACCGAGGCGGCGGCGGTCGCCGTCGGCTACAGCTTCATCATCTCGATCTTCGTGCTGAGGACCCTGACCTGGCGCGACATTCCCGGCGTCCTGACCCGCGCCGGGATCACCAGTTCGGTGGTCATGCTGCTGGTCGGCGCGGCGATGGCCTTCAAGACCGTCGCGGCGCTGGCGCATACGCCGGAACTTCTGGCGTCGACGCTGCTCAGCATCACGGAAAACCCGCTGCTCTTGCTCTTGTTGGTCAACCTCTTGCTGTTCATCGTCGGCATGTTCCTGGACGCCGGGCCCGCAATTATCATCCTGGGCCCGATCCTGGGCCCGATCTTTGCCTCGATGGGCGTGGACCCGGTCCACTTCGCCATCGTGATGGTGGTGAACCTGACCGTGGGCCTGCTGACGCCACCGATGGGGCTGGTGCTGTTCGCGACCTCGGCTGTCTCGGGCCTGCGGGTGGAAACCATCGCCCGCGCCGTGATGCCCTTCCTGCTCGTCGAATTCCTGGTGATCCTTCTGATCACCTATGTCCCCGCCATTTCGCTGACCCTGCCCCGCCTTATGGGGTTTGTGGATTGACCCATTCAACACCGACAAGAAACCAACAGGAGGAACCATGTTGAAATCATCCCTGAAATCCCTCGCGCTGGCCGCGCTGCTGGCGGGCACCGCCGGGGCGGCCTTCGCGCAGGACATCATGCTGCGCGCCACCGCCAACTCGAACGAACAGGACGAGGATTATGACGGCCTTGTCGTGTTCAAGAACTATGTCGAGAACGCCTCGAACGGCGCGATCGGGGTAGAGATTTTCATGGGCACCCAGCTTTGCGCCAAGGGCGACGAATGCCTTGCGGGTGTCGCCGATGGCACCATCGACATCTACATCTCCACCTCGGGCGGGGCGGCGGGGCTGTTCCCCTATATCCAGGTCCTGGACCTGCCGTACCTGATGAGCGATGACCGCGTGGCCGAGGAAGTGCTGACCGGCACCGACTTCACCGCGCAGCTGCGGGCAATGGCGCTGGCCGACAGCGGCGACAAGATCCGTCTGATGACCATCGGCAACACCGGCGGCTGGCGCAACTATGCCAACACCAAGAAGCGCATTGCCGCGCCGGGCGACCTTGCCGGTCTGAAGATGCGCACCGTGCCTGCCGACCTGCCGCAGACGCTGGCCACCACGCTGGGGGCATCGCCCACCCCGATCCCGTGGCCGGAACTGTTCACCTCGCTGCAGACCGGGGTCGTGGAAGGCACCGCGAACGGCATCACCGATATCATGTCGATGAAGTTCACCGATGCCGGCATCAAGTATCTGACGCTGGACGGCCACAGCTACATGGGGGCCTTCTGGTGGATGGGCAACGACCGCTTCAAGTCGCTGACGCCGGAACAGCAGCAGATCGTGGTCGACGGCTTCGCCGCCCTGCAGCAGGCGACGTTCGCCAGCCCCAAGCGCAAGGAAATCCAGGCCTATGCCGATTTCCGGGCTGCGGGGGGCGAGATCTACGTGCCCACGGCCGAGGAAAAAGCCGCCTTCAAGGCCGCGGTCGAGCCGGTGTTCGAGTGGTTCAAGGCCAATGTGAAGGGCGGGCCGGAAGTGCTGGACGCCTTCACCGCAGCCGTCGCAACGGCTGAAACTGCGGTCTCGGCCGACCGGGCATCCGAGTTGAACTGATGCGATCCCGTTGCAGGCAGGCCCCCCTGCCTGCAACACCTTCCTCTCGCGCGTCATGCCGTCAGGATCGCGCGATAGTCGCGGTCGTGTAAGTCCGTGTCATCCCTGCGGCAGGCACTGGCCTGAAGCAGCCACCAGATGTGATGACGGTGGTTCCCGGCCCGCCTGACACTCCTCTGGGGTTCTTCTGGAACCAAATCCGGGCCTTGAAGGTTTGCCTTGTGCAGCAGCCAAGGACGGGGACCGATGGCCTACAACCACCCAACCTATCGCAGCACGCCCGGATGGGCGTCGATTCCGGGGCAGCAGACCCTGACCTATTTCGCGGCGGCGTTCTTCACTTTGACGCTGCTTACGGACTGGGCCTACATGCAGACCACGATCCTGATGTGGCAGGACTTTTCCGCCTGGCTCTTGTTCGCGGGGCTGGTCGCCGGAGGCCTTGCCGTCCTGTTGTGGCTGATCGGGCTGCTTGTCTACCGGCATCGTCCGGTCTGGTCGGTCGTCGTGCTGAACGCTCTGGTGCTGGCCGCTGCCTTCGTCAACAGCCTGATCCACGCAGGCGATGGCTGGACGGCCATCGTTCCCTGGGGGGTCGGCCTGTCGCTGGTCACCTGCCTGTTGATGCTGGTCTCGGCGACCTTGCGCCGGCAGGCGCTCCATCGCACCTGACGCCGCCTGAAGGAGATACCATGACACGCCCGAAATATGCGCCGCGCGCTATCCTGTTGACTGCCATCAGCCTTGGCCCTGGCGCCCATGCCCAGGAGTTTGACGTCACCAGCCAGATCGGTCCTGACCCCGTGCTTCCCGAACCGGTCTATGTCAACCTGCTGACCAGCGTCAACGTGGGCGAGGTGGTGGGCTGGGCCGAGGGCCAGACCCCCGTTGTCCCCGAGGGGCTGACGATCACCGCCTATGCGACCGACCTGGTCAATCCTCGCACCGTGCATACCTTGCCGAACGGGGATGTCCTGGTCGTTCAGTCGCGCGCGCCGGAGGGCAAGCCGAAGTACCGGCCCAAGGACTATATCCGGGGCTGGATCATGTCCTTTGCAGCCGGAACCGGCGACGGGCCGCCGCGCGAGACGAACCTGATCACGCTCTTGCGCGACACGGACCGCGACGGCGTGGTGGACGAACGGCATGACCTGCTGACCGACATGCACTCGCCCTTCGGGGTCGCCTGGATCGAGGATACGCTTTACGTCGCGGTCGCGGATGGCGTCATCAGCTATCCCTACGCGCTGGGCGAAACCTCGATCACCGCCGAGCCGAAGCTGGTCACTTTGCTGCCGGGCGGGCCGCTGAACCACCATTGGACAAAGGACCTGGCGCTTAGCCCGGACGGGACGATGCTTTATGCCTCGGTCGGGTCGAATTCGAATGCGGCGGAAAACGGGATGGAGGCCGAAAAGGGCCGCGCCGCGATCTGGCAGATCGATCGGGCCACGGGTGCATCCAAGCTGTTTGCAACTGGCCTGCGCAATCCTAACGGGCTGATCTTCCACCCCGAGACGGATGAACTTTGGGCCGTGATCAATGAGCGCGACGAGTTGGGACCGAACCTGGTGCCGGACTACATGACCTCGGTCGTCGAGGGCGGGTTCTATGGCTGGCCCTACAGCTATTACGGCCAGCATGTTGACGAAAGGGTGCGACCGCAACGGCCTGATCTGGTCGAGGCGGCGATCAAACCGGACTATGCGCTGTCCAGCCATGTCGCGGCGCTGGGGCTGGTGTTCACGCATGGCTCGGCCCTGCCAGAGGAATACGCCAACGGCGCCTTTGTCGGCCAGCGGGGCAGCTGGAACCGGGACGAGTTCAATGGCTACAAGGTGTCCTATGTGCCGTTCCGTGACGGCAAGCCGGATGGCATGACGCAGGATGTGGTCACTGGTTTCCTGGTGGATGAGAAGGTGCGCGGCCGTCCCGTGGGTGTTGGCATCGACGGCACGGGCGCCCTGCTTGTCGCCGATGACGCCGGGAATACCGTCTGGCGCGTGGCCGCCGCCGATGGCCGGATCAGCGACGCCCCGTTCGAAACGGACCGCGTGGCGACGTCGGACGGACCCGTGACTGGCGCCGAGGGTGCCGGGGCGCAGCCTGCGGCCGAGGGTGCCCCGACAGAGCCACCCCCGGCCGAACCCACCCCGACAGAACCTGCGCCCGCCGAGCCTGCGCCCGCAGACTAGCCGCAGACTGACACCGCCAGGACCGGCAGGACGGTCCAGACCGCCGCCGCAAATGCGACCGCCGCCAGACTGGCGGCGGTCCTTTGCACAAAGCGTGACGGGTCCGGCGCGCGCAGCACCGCCAGAAGGACAAGCCCCTGCATCAGGACGAATAGCCCCGCCGCGGCCAACAGGACTGCACGCGGGTCGTCCAGTCCGGGCGGCCAGTGGCGTGAGCATGACAGACCCTGCAAGCCGTAGATCGCGCAAAAGCCGATCAGCCATAGCGTGATGGGCAGCGAAAGACGCAGGACCTGGGTCATCCGAACGCTCCTGGCAGCCAGGCCGCCGAGAGGGCGACCAGGCCCGTGCCAGCGGTGAAATCAGCCCAGAGGCCGACGATATTCGCCTCGCCCTGGCGCAGGCCGTGACCCGCGATCCGGCGTAGCGCCAGATAGCCCAACATGATCAGGCTGATCAGGCTGTGCAGACCCACATGCCCCGCAAGCAGCCAGAGTGTCGCGTCATAGGCGTGGCCTGAAGGCGTCGGCCGGGCAAGGATCACCGAACCCGCAGCGGCGGCCAGGGCCAAAGCCCCGACAGCCGCCAGCACAAGGGGGGCAGCCGTCCCCCGCCCTAGGGCGATCGCCAAACCAGCCAGCCGTGGGCCAAGCGCCAGCGCGCCGCCACCGCACAGGGCCAGAAGAACCGGCCAAAGGTCCGGGCGCAGGTATTCTGCCGGTGGCCAGTTCGGCGCGACGGTCCACAGGAACGCATAGCCGAACAAGAGCGCGCCGAAATGCACCCCATCCGCCACCAGAAGGAACAGCGAGCCCCACCAGCCGGGCGGGTCGGGGCATTCGGCGGCTACGGGCAATTGGGTTCCGTGTCCCGCATCAACCAACCCCTCGGTCTGGCGCGGGGCGGTGGTCCAGACCCAGACCAGGGCCACGACGACAACGCCCACCAAGGCAAGCGCGGACAGCCAGTAGGCTTTGACCAACGGGGCCAGGAACGAGGTGCTGGTAACAATCGCCAGCACGAAGGGCAGAGGAGAGTTCCCGGGCAGCACGGCGATCTGCAACGGCTTGCCCTGCGCGGTGGTGACGATCAGCGTCTCGCGCCGGTTGCGCGTGGCGGTGCCCAGATAGCCCTCGCCCTTCGCGATCTTCAGCGGCAGGTCGGGGTCTTGCAGCAGCGGGTAGCGGCCCTGAACAATCGGGATCGAGGCTAAGCCGTAATTCGGCGAGGGGATGGGCGCGGCCCATTCCAGCGTGGGGGCCTCCCAGGGATTGCGGCGACCGCGCAGGCCCACGAAGGTGTTGACCGCGATGTCCAGGATGACCAGGGCAAATCCGATGGCCATCACGAAAGCCGCGATCGAGGCGGCCAGGTTCAAAAGCTCCCACCCCTGGCCGTTATCATAGGTCCAGGTCCGTCGGCGCTGACCCAGCAGGCCCGCGACATGCACTGCCAGAAAGGTGACGTGGAAGGCCGGGACGACCAGCCAGAAGGCAATCCCTCCCAGCCGGAAGAAGCGGAAGCGACCGGTCAGCAGCGGCTGGAAATAGTAGACCGCCGCGATCATCGGAAAGACATAGCCGCCGATCAGGACGTAATGCAGGTGCGCGACGACAAAGTGGGTGTCGTGGACCTGCCAGTTGAACGGCACGATGGCCAGCATGACCCCCGTCAGCCCGCCAATCACGAAGGTGGCGAAAAAGCCGAGGAGCCAGAGCATCGGCAGTTCCATCCGCACATGGCCCTTCCACAGCGTCCCGATCCAGGAAAAGATCATGATCGAGGTCGGCACCGCCACCAGCGTCGAGGCGGCCGAGAAGAAGGCCAGCCCAAGGTGCGGGATGCCGGTGGTGAACATGTGGTGGACCCAAAGCCCGAAGCTGAGGACCCCCAGCGACACCGCCGCCGCCACGACCCAGCCGTAACCAAGAAGAGTGGTGCGGGCCATCACCGGCAGGATCGTGGCGATCATCCCGGCGGCGGGCAGGAAGATGATGTAGACCTCCGGGTGGCCAAACAGCCAGAACAGGTGCTGCCACAGCAGCGGGTCGCCGCCGTTTTCGACTTGGAAGAAGGGCCAGCCAAGGGCGCGCTCGACCTCCAGCAGCAAGGAGCCAAGGATCATCGGCGGGAAGGCGGTCAGGATCATTACCGCGACGACCAGGATGTACCAGGCGAAGATCGGCATCCGCGACAGGCTCATCCCGGCGGCGCGGTAGCGCAGGACGGTGACCACGATCTCGACTGCGGTGGCAATGGCCGAGACCTCGATCGACGTGATGCCCAGCAGCCAGACATCGGCCCCGATCCCTGGCGAGAAGGCGGCCGAACTGAGCGGCGGATACATGAACCAGCCGCCGTCGGGGGACAGTCCCAGCAGCATGGCGATGATGACCGCGCTGCCGCCGAAGATATAGACCCAAAGGCCATAGGCCCCTAGCCGGGGATAGGCCAGATCGCGGGTGCCCAGCATTCCGGGCAGGAGAAGGACCGCCAGCGCCTCGAAGAAGGGGATGGCGAACAGGAACATCATCACGGTGCCATGCATCGTGAAGACCTGGTTATAGGCCTCGGGCCCCATGAAGGCCGATCCGGGCGTGGCAAGCTGTGCGCGGATCAGCATGGCGAGGATACCGCCGATCACGAAGAACGCGGTCGCGACGGCCAGGAACAGCCGACCGATGTCGTTGTTGTTGTTCGTGGTCAGCCAGCCGCGCAAACGCGGGTCCGGCGACCAGATCCGATCCAGCTGGCGGTGCAGGCGCAGGGCCGTGCCGCGACGGGGGCGCGTCTGGGTCATGGCGGGCCTTCCTGCAGGAACCGGGTCCATGAGGCTGCGTCGTGGGCCTGGACGGTAAAAACATGCTCACGGTAGCCCGCCCCGCTGAACTCGGCGCTCTGGCCCGCATAAAACCCGGGTGCTGCCGCCTGCAGGCGCAGCACGTTCACATGGCCGGGCAGGGCGTCCAGCTTGCCGGCCAGACGCGGCACCCAGAAGGAATGCACCACATCGCGGCTGGTGATGCGGACATCGACGGGCCGGCCGGCAGGGATGTGCAGCACATCCTGGGTCGCCAGACCAGGCGCATCGGCATAGCCGAAGGTCCAGACCCACTGCCGCGCCTCGGCCTCGACCGTGACCAGATCGGGTGAGGGGCGGGGCAGCAGACGTTCGCCAAGGACAAGCCCGTAGACGGTCAGCGCCGCCAGCGTGACGAAGGGAAAGCCAAGGCCCAGGGTCCAAAGCCACAGCCGGGTTCCGCCCTCGGGCGTTTCGGATGGGCCGGGGCGGCGCAGCATCGCATAGCCGAGCAGCGCCAGCACCAGGGCCAGGATCGCCGTGCCGCCCACCAGCATGACCCACCAGATTTCCGCGATCGTCGCGGCGGCCGGGCCGGCCGGATGCAGCATCGAGAGCTGGTCCTGGCAACCGGCCAGACTTTGAAGCGTTGCCCCGCAAGCAAGGCCGCGAAGGAGGTTGCCGTGACGCAAGAGACCAACCCGGTGCGGGACGAGACCGCCTCGTTCGCTGACCCGATTGCCAGCCATCCCGACTTTCACCAGACGGAATCGCGGATGGCCATTCTGGGGCACCCCCTGCATGCGATGACGGTTGCCTTCCCGGTGGCGCTGACCTTCTGTGCCTTTGGTGCGGACCTGCTGTACTGGTGGTCGGGCCAGGACCGCTGGGCCTGGGCCGCGCTTTGGGCCTGTGGCACGGCCTTTCTGTTTGGCCTGCTGGCGGGGGCTACGGGCACGCTGGAGTTGCTGCTGGTGCCGGGCATCCGCATTCGCGCCGCCGCCTGGACGCATTTCGTGATCGCGGTGATGCTTCTGTCCCTGCTCGGGCTGAACTGGGGCTGGCGGCTGACCGGCTATGAGACGGCAGTCCTGCCCTGGGGCCTGCTGATGTCGGGCTTTGCGGTTCTGGTGGTGATTGCGACGGGCTGGCATGGCGGCAAACTGGTCTTCGATTATCGATTGGGAACGTCAAAGGGCAGCTGACGGCCTTGCGGTGTCAGAAGCCAAGCAGGCATCGGCAGTTCCTCAAGCTCGGGCTTGGCCAGGACAAGGGTCAGGATGCCGAGGACCAGCCCAAGGGTCAGCGCCGCAGGCAGCAGCGCGTCCGGTGGTTCGTGCTGGCCGTCACTTTCCGCAACGTTGATGATCGTATGACCGACCCAGGCATGGACCGCGACCAGGCCCGCGACCAGGACCAGCTTGGCGAAGATCCAGACGGTAAACACCTCGCGCAGGAAGATCAGCACGCCGCCGGAGGCGATGGCCAGCCCGGCCGCCGGGGTGAGAAACCAGACATAGCTGTAATGCGTGGCGCGGCGGATCCGGGCGAACTCGGCCGCCAGAAGGCCGCGATCATGCCGGGCAAGCATCCGGGGCAGCGCGAAAAGCCCGCCCACCCAAAGGGCAAGAAAGCCGAGGTGGAGCGCCTTGGCATGGGGGGTCAGCGCCTCGGCCCAGCTCATTGCGCCACCTCTGTGGCACGCCAGGCGCGACGGGCAAGAAGCGCGCCCCAGACAGCATAGGCCAGTCCCGACGGCATCCACATGATCAGGCCGCCAAGCTGCTGGTCCGCAAGCGGGGTCAGTCCCCAAAGCAGCGGCGCGGACGCGTGGGTCGCGTAAAGCGCGGTGGGCGCAAGGGTCAAGATCGCCCCCAGCATCCCCATCGACAGATAGGCGAGGAGGACCCACCCAAGGCCTGACCCATGGGGCAGCGCAAAAGCGGCGCGCCAGAAAGCCCAGGCCGACCCGAAAAGCGTGGCCTGCATCAGCCAATACAGACCCATATGCCCAAGGGCCGCATCATAGGCCGCCGGAAGATGCCACAGCCACAGCGCGGCCGTCGCCAGCGCGAACGGCAGACCCACACCCGCAGGCCGTGGCGCCGGACGGGCCAAGGCCAGCAAGGGTGCCGCCACCGCAACCAGAAGCAGATGGTGGACCACCCGGGCCGAGAACAAAGCCGACGACAGCGCGCAAAGCGGCGACAGGAAGGCGATGGCCAGAACCACGCTGCCCGTGGTGCCCGCGCGGCCACGCCCGGCTGCAAAAGCCAGCGCAACCACCACAATCAGCGCGAAGGGATCAAGGTTCCAGCGCAGGAGCAGCTCGTCCGGTGCCGGCGGCGGTCCGCAATAGATGCCCTGCCACCGGGTCACGGCGACGCCCATGGCCCAATTAGGGCCTGATGACCCGTGAGGACGCTGTGAAAGGATCGGGTGAAAGCCACGCGGAAAGCCTTTGCCAGGACTTTCCGTCAACGCAAAAGCGCGGCACCCGTTCCCGGCCGGGGGTCAGATCGCCGACAGCCGCACCGCGCAGCCATGGCCACGGGCTTCAGCGCAGTTTGTCGAATGCGGCGGCAAAACCCGACAGGCTCATTTCCATCCGCAGGGCGCTGCCGTTGTTCTGAACGCCTTCGATCTGCAGCAAGCCCCCGGCGCGCAGGGCCTCTTCCAGTTCGGCGGACACATCGCTGACCGCCAGCGCGCCGCCTTGCAGCGAGGTGCGGAAGACCGGCGTTGCGGCTTCCACCCCGTCGACCGAGACGCGCAGCCCCGCGGCGAGCGACATGCCATGCGGCACAAGGATGCGAAGGACGTAAGGGTCGCCCGCGACGATGGCGGCCTGCGCCAGAACCTGGCGATTCTGGCCGATGACCAAGCTTTTGACCATCGAGCAGTCAAGCTGCGAGGCTTCGGCACCCGGAGTGCAGTTCACTTGCCAGGGCGTCTCTTGCGCGGAAATGTTCTGTTCCGTCGGGGCAGCATCGGCCGCAGCCTCTTGGGCAAGCGCCGCTTGGGGCAGTGCGATTGTCAGCATCAGCGCGGACAGGGCAGCGAAAAGAGGCGAGGTCATCACTTGTCGTCCATCGGTTCATGGGGGATCAGATTGGTGATGTCGCGGACATGAATCCCGGCGACATCGGCGTGCAGAGTCCGGCAAAGGTGGGGAGACGCGGCCCGACTGACAGGCCGATAAGGTAAGGGCAAAGCCTGGGTTTTCAGAAACTGGGCAAGCCCGGACCAGGCGCAATGGCGCAGCTTTTTTTGCCGCAGCCCGACTGGCCGCGTCGGTTGCACGGCCAGCCCGCCCTGTTGCTTGGCGCGCGCAGTCGGCACAGGCGCCGAGGCGGGGTCAGCGGCCCGATCGGCAAGGCTTTGCCGCACAGCGATCTTCTCTCCAGCTGCGGACTTTGCCGTGGTTCCCGTCGCCATCCAGTCCTCCAGAGCGACCCGCTGGCCGAGTGCGGGCAAACCTAACATCGGGTCTGTTGCAAGGGGAAGTCGCATTCGTTGTGTGGACCCTGTGTTTGCCTACCGCCTGTTTTGGCGATCTTGAGTGGCCAAAATCTGCATGGGCGCCGCTAACGTGCCGGACGCATTGGCAAAAGACAGATCAGTCGACCGCAACCTTCCGCTGGCAGCATAGCCTTTGCCCCGCTGACCATTGCCGGCGACGTTGAAGCGGCAGGCGACACGCTTTTGCTGGATGCCTGTCCGGGGCGCAGGCGGACAGGTTGGTCAGCGCGGGCACGACGACCGACGGCGCCGGCCTTGCCTGCGTGACCATGGATGCCGCGCCCCTTGGTTCAAGGCTTCAGAAAAGATCTACGTCACCTGCCTCTTGCCGTTGGGGGAGCTGCATCGGGTCGGACAGGCGTGCGCCAAGGGCTTCGGCGAGTTTACGCAGGCGCAGCCGGCGGGCCGGGCCGACCACGGCGAGCCGCTGGTGCCCGTCAGTCTCCAGCGCCAGGTCGTCCAGGAAATGTGCCAGCTCGCTCAGCACCTGTACCAGATGGTCCAGCCCCTGCAGCGATACCCGCAGGCGCTCTGCCCCACCAGCACCATCCAGGATGACATCACCCACGCGATCTTCAAGTCCGCGGCCAGCCAGGGCCTGGAGGCGCAATTGCTCCGCAAGGATCGCAAACAGGTCGCGCAGCGGGATCGTCTCGGGGCTTTGCGGGGCCATCATTGATCAAAGCGGCCCAACGACGGCTTGCAGGCAGGCCTTGAGTTGAGGCGTGCTGAACGGTTTCTGGATATAGTTGTTCATGCCCAAGGCCTTGCCGGCGTTCATGATCTCGGGCGTCATTCTGCCGCTGACCAGAACAAATCCGATCCGGGCCGTGACCCGGTTTTCACGCAGACCCTTCAGCAGCCCCAGCCCATCCATGCCCGGCATGTTGTAGTCCGAAATCACCAGATGCACCGGATTGGCCACCAGCGATTGCAGTGCTTCATGCCCATCCTTGCGGAAGTCGATCTTCTTGATGCCCATTTCCTCCAGCGCCATGATGATCAGGCTGCGGCTGGTTGCCATGTCGTCCACGACCATGATCGAGATACTGTCCTTGAGTGCCATGTCCTGCTCCTGAACCCTGTTACCGACCCGAGGCCGGATCGGCATTGCGCCGATGAATCGTGTTGCCCACGATCGTGAAACTGCCCTTCAGCGCGGGGGAAAGCCGCTCGGAATGGCCGATGAAAAGGTGCCCGCCGGGACGCAGGACGCGGTGAAAGCCGGTCCAGATATGCTCCTGTGTCTGCGCGTCCATGTAGATCGCGACGTTGCGGCAGAAGATGGCGTCGAACTGGCCGCGGAACGGCCAGGGCTCGATCAGGTTCAGGGGCCGGAAGGTGACCATTGCCCGGATATGCGCGCGAGGTGTGCGGTGATCGGTGCCCGGAACCGGTTCAAAACAGGTGTCGAGCAACGGTTTCGGCACCTCCCGCAGGCTGCCCGGCGGGTAAGAGGCCGTCGCGGCCCGCGCCAGCACCGTCCGGTCGATATCGGTCGCCAGGATCTTCACATCATGCGACGCCGCATCAGGAAAACCCTGCAGCAGGCACATCGCGATGCTATACGCCTCTTCCCCGGTGGAGCAGCCCGCCGACCAGATCCGAATACGCTCTCCGCTTCGGGCGCGGCCGGCCAATTCGGGCAGCACCGTCTGCGCCAAGAAGTCGAAGTGATAACTTTCCCGGTAGAAATGCGTGGTGTTGGTGGTCAGGCAAGAGATCAGGCGATCCCGCTCGTCCCCGGAGGTCGTTGCCTTGTCGACATAGGCCGCGAAACTGTCAAAACCAAGATCCTGAACCCGGTTGGCCAGTCGCGCATAGACCATGCGCTCATTCGCCTCGGTCAGTCTGATTCCCGTCGCGTCGTGCATGAAGCGTGCGATGCGGCTGAAATCTTCGGACGTGTAGACCAGTTCGCGATCCAGCCGCGTCAGCGCGCCGGTCAGCTGGGCTAGCGTTGTCATGCGCGCTCCTGCCGGGCGGCGATCGGGGGAAGGACAGCTTCGATGTCGATCAACCGCAGCATGCGCTGATCGATGGCGATGACGCCCTCGAAGAATGCGCGCGTCACATCCGAGGACACGGCCGGTGTCGGCTGGATCAGGCTTCGCTTGACGCTGAGGATGTCCGAGACAGCGTCCACCAGAAAGCCCACGGTCTGGTTGTCGACGACGCAGATAACGATCACATGCCGGGCATCGGGGCGGATCGGTTCCAACCCCATGCGGGCGGCAAGGTCAACAATCGGAACCACTGCCCCGCGCAGGTTGATGACCCCCAGGATGTAGGATGGGGCGTGCGGAAGCACCGTGGCCGGCGTCCAGCCGCGGATTTCCCGCACCGACATGATGTCGACGCAGAAATCCTGACCGCCCACGCGGAAGCTTACCAGTTCGCGGTCGTCGGCTTTTGAAAGTTCCGCTGCAGCGGACATGTCACACCTCCTCGGTCATCAGGGCGGGCGCAAAGGCGGCCTGTGGCCGCTTGCGCTGTGCGGTTTCGTCGGGATCGATGATCAGGGCGATCTTGCCGTCGCCCAGGATCGTCGCGGCGGCAACGCCGGGAACGTGGCCGTAGTTCGACTCCAGCCCCTTGATCACCACTTGGCGCTGATCGTGGATGCGGTCCACGGCAAGGGCCCATCGTTCGTTCTGACCGGATTCGACCAGAAGTAGAACCATGTTCGAATAGTCCGGGCTGGTAGGGCGGTGACCAAAGGTTTCGGCAAGATCGATGATCGGCACGAATTTCTCTCGCACGGCGACCACCTTGCCAGCACCCGCGACCGGGTGAATGTCCGAGGCAGCGGGCCGCAGCGTCTCGATGATCGCGGTGATGGGGACCACCATGGTCTGCCCCGCCACGTCGACCACCATCCCGTCCAGCACAGCCAGGGTCAGCGGCAGGCTGATCGACATGGTCGTTCCCTTGCCTGGTGTCGAGCTGATGTTGACGCGCCCGCCCAGGCTTTGGATCGCACTGCGGACGACGTCCATTCCGACGCCGCGACCGGAAAGATCGGTCACCTTGGGCGCGGTCGAAAAGCCGGGCAGAAACAGAAGCTTGTCGATCTCGGAATCGGTCAGGACCGCATCGGCCGCGATAAGGCCCTTGTCGATCGCGATCTGCCGGACCTTTGGCCGGTTGATGCCGGCCCCGTCATCCGAGACCTCGATCAGGACGCGGCCCGATCTGTGTGCGGCCGACAGGCAGATGCGGCCTGCCGCCGGTTTGCCAGCAGTTTGCCGTGCGGCGGCGCTTTCCAGCCCGTGGTCAACGGCATTGCGGATTATATGGGTCAACGGATCGACCAGTCGTTCGATTACGGTCTTGTCGACCTCGACGGCGTCGCCCTCGGTCACGAAGTCGACCGTCTTGCCAGCGATGTCCGAAGCCTCTCGGACAATGCGCGCCATGCGCTGGAAAAGAGGCTTCACCGACTGCGCGCGGATTGCCATGACGTTTTCCTGCAACTCGCGGGCGAGATTGCGGAATTCGTCCAGTCCAGCGCCCACATCGCTTTGCGCCCCGATCCCTGCATCCTGGACGCATTGCGCCAGCACCGCCTGATTGATCACCAACTCACCCACGATGTTGATCAAGCGATCAACCAACTCAAGGTCGACACGGACCGATCCCTTCTGCCCGGCAGATTGAGCTGCAGACTTGCCTGAGGCGGCACGCGCTGGCCCGCTGGCGGCGGGTTCGGCGGGCGGACGATCTGTCACGGTTGGGGTCGGTGTGGAGAAATCTGCAGCCTCGGCGATCATCTGATCACGGTCAGGTTCCGCGTCGGCCTGCAACTCGCGGATTTCAAGCGAGCAAAGACCGTCGACGAATTCGAAGATCTCGTGCACCGAATGTTGGCTTTCCGACGTCTGCAGCACCAACTCCCAGGTCAGATAAGGCGTGGCCCAGTCCATCTGATCCAGCGGCGGCAGGGCCGAACTGTCTGCCAGGCTTTCCAGCGCACCCAGTTCCGCAAGCGCGCGGAACATGTGCACCGGATCGTTCCCATTGCCATAAAGCTGCTTTGTCGCGGCGAAACGAATGGTAAAGCCAGCAGGACTGGCTGGCTCCGGCGCGAAGTCGAACGCCAAGGCCAGAGGTTGGAAACCTAGGTCGTCGGCGTCGGAAACCGTCGTGGGCGCTGGTGTTGCCGGGGCAGGTTGCGCCGGCATCCGGGCGCCGTTCGAAGGAACCAGTTGCGCCAGGCGTTCCATCAGATCCGGCCCGGCTGAACTGGTCGGTGGCACCTCGTCCCGCGCGCTTGCAATCAGGTCCGCCAGATAGTCGGCAGAGCGCAGGAACACCCGAACGATGTCCGGAGTTGCCACAAGCTTTCCCGAGCGCATCGCGTCGAGTGCGGTCTCGAACTGATGCGCGAATCGCACCAGGCTCTCCAGCCCGAAAGCTGCGGCGCCACCTTTGATCGAATGTACGGCCCGAAAGACAGCATTGACCGTCTCGGAGTCGACACTGCCGTCCTCGCTGGCGGCGGCGAGCGCGTTTAACCCGTCATCCAGCGCCTCAAGCAGTTCTTCGCATTCCTGGAAAAAGGTCTGTCGGATATCGATCGAGGAACTCATGTTGACCTCAATGAGCTGCGATGCGCTTGATCGCCGAGACAAGCTTGGCGTCATCGAAGGGCTTGACGATCCACCCGGTGGCACCGCTCTTGCGGGCGCGCTCCTTCAGGTCCGGGGCACTTTCGGTGGTCAGGACCAAAATCGGCAGTGCAGCGTGGGAGGTTCCCGCGCGCACGGCCTCGATCACGCCGAAACCGTCCAGCCGTGGCATGTTGATGTCGGTGATGATGACGTCGGGCGCGATGTCATGCAGCTTTTCCAGCCCGTCAAGACCGTCTACCGCTACGTGAACGTCAAAGCCGGCGTTGCGCAGCGTCTCGCGCAGCATCTCACGGATGGTCCGGGAGTCGTCGATTGCCAAAATGGTCAGCATCACGCGGTTGCCTCCTCTTGCGCGATCTCGGACAGGACGCCCAGACGTTCCAGGTCGTCCTGCAGGGCAACCGAGGGAGCGAAGGCGAAGGGCTGGCCGGCCGCGCGCCAGTCGCGCGCCGCTGCCAGCAGGACCTGGGCGGCAAGGGCGCCGCCCGTTCGGACGGCCGAGCCGTCAATGCTGACCGGATGTCCGCGCAGGGCCAGAAGCTGACCATGAAGCGTGCGTGCAGCATCGAAATCAAGCCGCTCGGGTAGGTGCAGGATCTCACTCATCGGATGGACCTTTCGTTTCTTTTCCTGGTCATGCAGCCCGTGCGGCGGGCGCTAGAAGAAAGTGACATCATCATCCCCTCGCGGCGGAAGCCGGGGCGGCGGTTGCGGGCTCAGCGCGTCCGGCTGCACGATGAGTTGCTGGGCATGGCCTGTTGTCGGCGTGAAGCGCACTCGGCGGGCCAGCGTGCCCCCCAGGCTTTGCGCGACACAGCGGATGCCCTCGTCTGCCAGAAAACGCTGGGCAAAGGCGGCATTGGCTGCCCCGATCCGCCCGAGTCCATCACTCATCGTTGCTCCACCAAAGAGCTTTGCCTCCAGCCGATCCTTGCTTGCCCCTTTCTTCAGCAGCCCATTGATCAACAGTTCCATCGCATAGAGGCCGTAGCGAAACTGCTGGCCATTGCCGGGGCCGCTGTCGGGAAGAAGGAAGTGGTTCATCCCGCCGACGCGGACGACCGGGTCGCAGATGCATGTCGAGACGCAGGATCCAAGGATCGTCGTCAGGATCGTTTCCGGCTCGTCCGACACCGCGTACTCGCCCTGTACGACATGCACGAAGGTGAAGCGGTCGCGGGCGTTGGCATCTGGCTTTGCATTCAGCATCGTTGGTTTCCTGACTGGTTAACCGGGTGGGGGCGCAGCGACGGCTCCGCAGAGGGGCCGCCGCTTCAAGCCTAGAAGTCTTCCCACCCTCCGGGCTCGGCCTGAGCCGCAACGGCGGCGGTGCTGCGGATTGCGGTCACGGCGGCGCGCTGGGCGCGCGCCACATCTGGCCGGGTCGACTGACCCCGGGACGCGCGGAAAGCCAAGGCCGGTGCCTGGCCATTGCCGTCTGCCTGGACCTTGAACTGGGAAACGGTTGCCACAAGGGCCACTGCATCCTTTGTCAGGCCTTCACTGGCGGCGGTGGTCTCCTCAAGCCGCGCGGCGTTCTGCTGGGTCGATTGATCCAGCTGGGTGACCGCGCTGTTGATCTCGACCAGGTTCGCAGACTGCTGGCGCGAAGCAATCGCGATGTCGGACACCAGCCCCGCGATTTCGGAGACCGAGTCGGCAATCTGCTTCAGCGCCTCTCCGGTCTTGTCGACCAGCGTCACGCCGCGGCGGACCTGCGTGGCGCTATTCGCGATCAAGTCGTTGATTTCGCGGGCGGCATCCGACGAACGCTGGGCGAGGGCGCGGACTTCAGAGGCCACGACCGCAAAACCGCGCCCCGCATCGCCAGCCCGCGCAGCCTCGACCCCGGCGTTCAGGGCAAGCAGGTTGGTCTGGAAAGCGATGTCGTCGATGACCTTGATGATCGAGGTGATCCGCTCCGAGGAGCCGGCAATCTGGTCCATTGCAGAAACGGTCTCGACCACCACCTTGCTACTGCTTTCGGCATTGGCCTTGGCAGTTCCCACAGCCTGATCCGCGCGTTCTGCCCCGTCGGCGGTCGACTTGACCGAGTTGGTCAGCAGGTCCAGCGCTGCCGCAGTCTGCTCAAGGGTGGCCGCGGTGCTTTCGGTGCGGCGGGACAGACCCTCGGCGGTGGAACTGATGTCGCGCGCCTCGTTCGAAATATTCTCTGCATTGCTCAGGATGTCACGGATCGCCTGCGACATGCTGCGGACCGTGCTGTTGAAGTCCTGGCGCAGATCCTCATAGGTGCCGGCGAAAGGCTCGTCGATCCGGGCCGTCAGGTCCCCGGCATTGAGCTTGCGCAAGCCCTGGCGCAGGGCTTCGACCACGGCGGTCTGCTGCGCTTCGGCTTCGGCGCGCTCGTGGCGGGCGGCCGATAGCTCGGCCTCGGCCCGGGTCACGTCCTTGCCAAGCAGCAGCAGCCGGATCGGGTGGCCAGCATGATCCTTGATGCAGCCGAGGCTGCCGTCGACCACGGCGGGCTCGTCCGGGCTGCGGCCGAGATGAACCATGCCAAGAAAGGTTTCGCCGTGGCTGACCGAGCGCAGCGTTGCCCCGGCATCTCCGCCCGGGACTGACAGGATATCCGCCAGGGATTTCCGGCGCGCGGCGTCAAGGGTCAGACCCATGGTCGCCAGGAAGGTCGCGTTCGCCGACAGAAGCGTGCCGTCAAGGGCAAACTCTGCTTTCAGTTGGCTTGCGTCGATGGCGTGCAACACAGCCGCGTTCTGCCAGCTTTCGGTGACATCGGCCCACTCCATGACATAGCCGACCTCTTCTCCCTTGCCGTCGCGAATGGCCGAAGCGGAAAGCGATACCCGTGCATCGCCAAGCTGGATCACGGTGTTGAAGGTTCCACCCGCAAGCGTGTGCATTTCACGATTGGCCCGGGCATGCTGACGATCGGTGTGGAACTGGGAGACCTTCAGGCCGATGATGTTTTCCGGGTCGAAACTCGGGATGCGTTCGCGCAGGGCCGCGGCGTGGGTGCGAAACAGCTCGACGATGCGGCTGTTGTAATGGGTGATCGTCATGTCCCGGTCGATCAGCAGCATCGCTGCCGAGGACCCCATGAAGGCGGCGCCCTTGTAGGTGTTGTCAAGTTCGGCAGCCTGGGCCTGTGCCAAGGTTCCGCGCAACTCTTCCAGCGAGGTGGCGATAGATCCCATTTCATCGCTGCGGGTCTGCATTGGAACCGGGGTTGCATAGTCGCGATCAGCGAAGCCGCGGATCACGGCCTGAACCTTGCCCAGCGGACCTGTGATCATCCGGTTGAGCAGGAACATGTTTGCAATCACCGCCACAAGAAACAGCGCGCCTGCGATCAGGACGGCGCGCAGTTCCTGTTCGCGCAGCCGCTCGAGCAGGGGGGCGGGCGTCCAGCGCGTGGCGACGGCCCCCACGGTTTCGGCGCTCTCGCCGAAAAGCGCGGGTGCGGCGGCCGAGTAGCCATCTGCGGACGCGACGGGCGCGTTTTCCGACAAGGCACGCTTCGCGAGCGCGACCAGCTCGGGGTCGGCGGGATTGCCCGATGGATCCTCGATCACGGTGCCGTCCCTGGCGACCGCGACTGCGACTTCGGCACTGCCACCCGCATGCTCGATAAGGCTGTCGAACAGCTCATGCACCTTGTCGGGACGGCCGAAGCGGATGCTGCCGGCCGCCTCGTTCGCCAGACTTGGCGTCTCGTCGGCGGCCCGGTCACGGACAAGCTGGCTCAGCTGCTCGTAATTCGCCAGATAATTGAGCGTCGTCAACGCGCCGGCCACGAGTGCGGTCAGCACAACCGTGACGGCGGTGATCTTTACAAAAAGCGATTTCGCTCTGGAGATCCTGTGGTTCGAATGCATGGAATGTTCCCGTGCTGGTGCCGCTGGTGCAGTGCGTCAGAAGGATTCGGCGTTCAGGCCGACCGTCACCGCCCCGATCGGCAGCCCGGTCGCCGGGTCGGTCAGCGCGAAAGAGACCTGCGCCTGATAGCTTTGCGTGGACTCGTCCAGCTCGACCTCTGAGACATGCAGGGCGCCTGGTCCGACGGCGTAGGTCAACTGGTGCTTTTCTTCGTCGCCCTGCCAGTAATCCGAACTCGGCTCGCTGACGGCGACGTTCAGGCCCTTGGCGTCCATCACGATCACCTCGGTCACCGTGCCGCCCGCTTCCATGATGCGCTGGCGAAGCTTGGCCGAGGCCGGATTGTCCACGATGCTGGCCACGAGACCGCTGGTGCTGGTCACCTCGGCGCGCCAGCGGGCATCCATCGCGTCGATATCTGCCTGGGTCAGGGCTTCATGTGCCAGGTTTGCGGCCTGCACCGCAGAGAGGATCACGGGGTCGTCGAACCAGGCTTTCACGTCGCCCGTCACGTACGTCGTCATCCGGTCTTCAAGCGTTTCCGCCAGGGCTGGGCCCGCTGCCATAACCAGCGCCGCGGCGCTGAAAAGATGTTTCATCTTACCCTCCATCCAAGGGAAATGTTCCCCGTGCGTTCTGGAAGCTAAGCGGCAAGGGTTAATAATCCGCCGATGGAAAAAGGGTGGAATAGCTAGGATTTGCCGAAGTTTTCTGCCGGTCCGGATTGCGGAATCCAGGATTTCGACATTCGAACAATGGGTTGTGTGGCGATGGGCCGGCGGCATCCGGGGTGCGTCACCAAAGTTTTGGGTCGGGTGCCAGCAACGAAGATAAGTCGGCTGGAAGTGATTCCCGCTTTCGGATCGGAGCGATTGGCGCTTTGCTGGGCGCAGTCAATTGAAGGGGGACCCATGTCCTGGATCGACCGTTTCCCCGATCTTGCCACCCTGTCCGCACCCGAAGCGGCCGAACTTGCCACGAAAAGCCGTCTGGTCCACCTGGCCGCCGGAGATGAGGTTTTTGTGCCCGGCCAACCGGCACGGGCCTGGCTTCTGTTGCTCGCCGGCACGGTTCGGGTCCAGCAGCGGTCGGCCTCGGGGCGCGAGGTCTTCCTCTACCGTGTCCATGGCGGAGAAAGCTGCGTCCTGACAACGGCCTGCCTCTTGGCCGACGAAAGCTATGCGGCCGAGGGTCTTGCCGAGACCGATGTCGAGGCGGTCGCGCTGTCGAAATCGGCATTCGACGAGATGACGGGCGCCTCGCCCCAGTTCCGCAAATTCGTCTTCCGCGCCTATTCCCACCGCATCGCCGAACTGTTCGCTCTGATCGACGATATCGTCTTCCAGCGCATGGACGTGCGGCTGGCGGGCCGACTGTTGGACCTGGCGCAGGGGGGAGTGGTGGTGGCGACCCATCAGGCGCTGGCCTCGGAACTGGGCACGGCGCGCGAGGTCGTCTCGCGCACGCTGGGCGAGTTCCAGCGTCGTGGCTGGGTCGAGCAGGCGCGGGGCGAGGTGCGGCTTCTGAACGATGAGGCGCTGGTCAGGCTGGCCCGCTCGGTGACCTAGTCACCGTCGTTTGCCTGCAGACTGTGGCATCCTGTGCGGACTGAGTGAATCAAGGAGGGACGTGATGTCACGCAATGTCGGCAATATCGATCGCGCGCTGCGGGCGCTGGTGGGGATCCTGGCCCTGGCTGGGGCTTTCGCGCTGGGCTGGTTTTCGGGCTGGACGGTCTGGGCAGCGGCGGTGGTTGGTGTCATCATGCTGGGGACGGCTGCGGTGGGATTCTGCCCGCTGTATCGGCTGGTCGGGATCAATACCTGCAGGATCTGACCTATGGAGACAGAGTTCACGCCCCTGGCCTCATTCGGGGGCGGGCTTCTGATCGGGGCTGCGGCCGTGCTGCTGATGGCATTGCACGGTCGTATCCTTGGCGCGACGGGTATTCTGGGCGGGCTGTTCCGCCTGAGTGACCTGTCCGACTGGGCGCTGCGTGCGGCGTTGGTGGCGGGGATGGCCGCCGGCCCTCTCGTCTATCTTCTCGCGACCGGCACGGCGCCCGAGTTGGGGCAGCCGGTCCCGGCTTGGGCGGTGGCGCTGGGCGGGCTGATCGTCGGCCTGGGGGTCAGTTATGGCGGCGGTTGCACCTCGGGGCATGGGGTGTGCGGCATCGCGCGCTTTTCACGCCGGTCGGTGGTGGCCACGATCTGCTTCATGGCCTCGGCGGTGCTGACGGTCTTTGTCCTGCGGCATGTGGTCTAAGATGCGGCTGGTATCCGCTTTCGTGATCGGCCTGGTGTTCGGTCTGGGGATCACGGTCTCGGGCATGATCAACCCGGCGAAAGTCCTGAATTTCTTCGACCTGTTCGGAACCTGGGACCCAAGTCTTGCCTTTGTCATGGGCGGGGCGCTTGCCGTTGCGATCCCGGGCTACCGGCTGGTGCTGGCCCGCCAGGCACCCGCCATGGCGCCGCGCTTTCAGCTGCCAGATACGCAGGTGGTCGACCTCAGGCTCGTCCTGGGATCGGCGGTTTTCGGCCTGGGCTGGGGGATCGCCGGCTTTTGCCCCGGCGGCGCGCTGCCTGCGCTGGGAACGGGTGAGCGGGATGTCTATATCTTTCTGGCGGCCCTGGTCGCGGGCCTGCTGATCGCGCGCTGGCTGCAGGCGCGGTCGGCTCTGGTGACCCGGCCGCTCTGATCCAGTGGAGGACCTGATGCACGTCGATCTTTCCGTCAAACCCGAGGTGACCGGCTTTTTCGATCCGGCGACCAACACGATCAGCTATGTGGTGAAGGACCCGCAAAGCCGGCACTGTGCCATCGTCGACAGCGTGATGGATATCGACTATGCCGCTGGCCGCATCACCTATGACCACGCCGACGAGATCATCGCCCATGTCCGCGCGCAGGGCCTCACGGTCGACTGGCTGATCGAGACCCATGTCCACGCCGACCACCTCTCGGCCGCGCCCTATATCCAGCGCCAGCTTGGGGGGAAGATCGGGATCGGGCGGAACATCACCGTGGTCCAGGATACGTTCGGGAAAATCTTCAACGAGGGGACCGAGTTCCAGCGCGACGGCTCGCAGTTCGATCGGCTGTTTCAGGACGGGGACAGCTACCAGGTCGGGCAGATGACCTGCCATGCGATGCATACCCCGGGCCATACCCCCGCCTGCATGACCCACATCATGGGCGACGCGGCCTTTGTCGGCGACACGCTGTTCATGCCCGACGGTGGCTCGGCCCGGGCGGACTTTCCGGGCGGGGATGCCGGGCAGCTTTGGGACAGCATCCAGCGGGTGCTTTCTTTGCCAGACGAGACCCGGCTGTTCATGTGCCACGACTACGGCCCCAACGGCCGGGACATCCGCTGGGAGACGACGGTGGGCGAAGAAAAGACCCACAATATCCACGTCGCCGGCAAGTCGCGGGAGGAGTTCGTGGCCCTGCGCACCGCCCGGGATGCGACGCTGGCCATGCCCAAGCTGATCATCCCCTCGCTGCAGGTCAACATGCGGGGTGGGGACCTGCCCGAACCGGATGAAAGCGGGAAGCGGTTCCTGAAGGTGCCGATCAACGGGCTTTGACTGTCCACGGTGGACAAAACGGAAGTTCCGAACGATTACAGGCGCTTGCCCGTGGGCGTTAGGGAAATCTTAATGCTCTGGAAGCACGACGGCACGCGGTCTCTGCGCGCCGTCGGCGAGGTGTCAGAGGCAGAGGAAAAGGTATTCCGTCTGGTAGTTCTGAAGATTACGGGTCGACGCATATTCAGAGGTCTTTCCAACCTTGCCGCAAATGCGCTGGGCCTCGGCCACCGTGGCGGGCGTGGGCGTTCTTGCTCCGAAATCCTCGACGATCTTTACGCTGGATCCATTGAAGTCCGATACCATCGGCTCAACGCAGCCCATAAGGCAAAGCGGCAGCAGGAAAACGCGCAGTCTCATTCGTTCTTCGTCCTTGATCAATTTTCAACCAGACCTTGTTGAAATTCAACCAAGACGAATGTTTGACGGCGGTATGTTCCTGAGATGGTACGAACACATTCCCGGCGAACCCGCCGCCATCACCCCTGCAACGTCCGCACGCCATAGCCTTCGCCCCGCGCCTTCATCGCGGCCACGGCGGCGACAGAGGCTGCGGCGGTGGTGAAATACGGGATCTTGTCCATCAGCGCGACGCGGCGGATGTCGCGGCTGTCGGACACCGCCTGCGTCCCATCGGTCGTGTTCATCACCAGCGCGATGTCGTTGTTCTTCAGCCGGTCAACGATGTTCGGGCGGCCTTCGTAGACCTTGGCCACGGCCTCAGACGGCACATTCTGCTCGGCCAGCCACTTGGCAGTGCCCTTGGTGGCGACGATCACGAAGCCCATCGCCACCAGATCGCGGGCGGCGTCGGCCAGGGCCGGCGTCTTGTCCATGTCCTTGACCGACAGGAACACCCGGCCCTTTTCGGGAAGGATCGTCCCGGCCCCCATCTGCGCCTTGAGGAAGGCCAGCGCGAAGGTGCGGTCCCAGCCCATCACCTCGCCGGTGGAGCGCATTTCCGGCCCGAGGACCGGGTCGACGCCGGGGAAGCGGGCGAAGGGAAGGACGGCCTCTTTGACGCTGAACCACGGGGTGTTCGGATCGGCAAGGGTCAGCGGGTCGGCCAGCGGCAGCGGGCTGTCGGGGCCGACGCCAGCGGGGTAGGGCGCGCGCATCGGGAAGTTGGACAAGGGCTCCCCGGCCATCAGGCGGGCGGCGATGGAGGCGATGGCACTGTCGGTGGCCTTGGCGACGAAGGGCACGGTGCGGCTGGCGCGCGGGTTCACTTCCAGGACGTAGATCACCCCGTCCTTGATGGCGAATTGCACGTTCATCAACCCGACGACGTTCAGGGCGCGGGCCATGACGACGGTCTGGCGCTTCAGCTCCTCGACCGTTTCGGCCGACAGCTGGTGCGGTGGCAGGCAGCAGGCCGAATCGCCGGAGTGGACGCCGGCCTCCTCGATATGTTCCATGATTCCAGCGACATGCACCTCTTTACCGTCGCTTAACGCATCGACGTCAACCTCGACCGCACCAGAGAGATAGGAGTCGAGAAGGACAGGCGAGTCGCCGGAGACCTGCACGGCGGTGGTGATGTAGCGTTCAAGCTGGGCGTCGTCGCGGATGATCTCCATCGCGCGGCCGCCAAGAACGAAGGAGGGGCGGATGACCAGCGGATAGCCGACATCCTTTGCGACCGTGAAGGCCTCATCCCGGCTGCGGGCGGTGCCGTTGTGCGGCTGCTTCAGGCCAAGCTTGTGAAGAAGTTGCTGGAAACGTTCGCGGTCCTCGGCCAGGTCAATGGCGTCGGGCGTGGTGCCAAGGATCGGGATGCCTTCGTCATGCAGCGCATTCGCCAGTTTCAGCGGGGTCTGGCCGCCGAACTGGACGATGACGCCGTGAAGGGTGCCGTTTTCCTGCTCCACGCGCAGGATTTCCAGGACATGCTCCAAGGTCAGCGGTTCGAAATAGAGGCGGTCGGAGGTGTCGTAGTCGGTGGAGACCGTCTCAGGGTTGCAGTTGACCATGATGGTCTCATACCCGGCGGCGGTCAGGGCAAAGCAGGCATGGCAGCAGCAATAGTCGAACTCGATCCCTTGGCCGATGCGGTTCGGGCCACCGCCAAGGATGACGACCTTCTTGGCGGCCGAGGGCCGGGATTCGCATTCCACATCGCCCATCGCGGGGGCTTCGTAGGTGGAATACATATAGGGGGTCTGCGCCTCGAATTCGGCGGCGCAGGTATCGATGCGCTTGAAAACGGCGGTGACGCCAAGCCGGGTGCGGGCGCGGCGAACCTGGGCTTCGTCGCGGCCGGTCAGTTTGGCCAGGCGGGCATCGGTAAAGCCCATCATCTTGAGAGCGCGCAGCGCCTCGGCATTGGTCGGCAGGCCGTTCTTGCGGATGCTGGCCTCGGTGTCGATGATCTCGCGGATGCGGGCAAGGAACCAGGGATCGAAGGCGGTGACGTCCTGGATCTCATCGTTTGAAAGGCCATGGCGCATCGCCTGGGCGATGACGCGCAGGCGGTCGGGTGTGGCTTGGCCGAGGGCCTTGATGATCGCGGCGCGATCAGGCGCACCGGGGATGGCGATCTCGTCAAAGCCGGTGAGGCCGGTTTCCAGGCTGGCCAGCGCCTTCTGCATCGATTCGTGGATCGTGCGGCCGATGGCCATCGCCTCGCCCACCGATTTCATCGCGGTGGTGAGGTTGGGCTCGGAGCCGGGGAATTTCTCGAAGGCGAAGCGCGGGATCTTGGTGACGACGTAGTCGATCGACGGTTCAAAGGACGCGGGCGTGACTTTGGTGATGTCGTTGTCCAACTCGTCCAGCGTATAGCCGATGGCGAGCTTGGCGGCGATCTTGGCGATGGGGAAGCCGGTGGCCTTGGACGCCAGCGCCGAGGAGCGGGAGACGCGGGGGTTCATCTCGATCACGACCATGCGGCCGTCGGCCGGGTTGATCGCCCATTGGACGTTCGACCCGCCGGTTTCCACCCCGATCTCGCGCAGGACGGCGATGCTGCCGTTGCGCATGATCTGGTATTCCTTGTCGGTCAGCGTCAGCGCGGGGGCGACGGTGATGCTGTCGCCGGTGTGGACGCCCATCGGGTCGACGTTCTCGATCGAGCAGACGATGATGGCGTTGTCGGCGCGGTCGCGCACCACCTCCATCTCGTATTCCTTCCAGCCAAGAAGGGATTCGTCGACCAGGACCTGCGCCACGGGCGAGGCCTCAAGCCCGGACTTCACGATGGCCTCGTAATCGTCGCGGTTGTAGGCGACGCCGCCGCCGGTGCCGCCAAGCGTGAAGGCCGGGCGGATGATGGCGGGGAGGCCGACATATTCGATGGCGGCGATGGCTTCGGCGACGCCGGCGGCGATGTCGTACTTGCCGTCGGCCTTCTTCGGGGCGGCGATGATGGTGGCCTTGGGGTTTTCCAGGCCGATGCGGTCCATCGCCTCGCGGAACAACTTGCGATCTTCTGCCATTTCGATGGCTTCGCGCTTGGCACCGATCAGTTCGACGTTGAACTTGTCCAACACGCCCAGGTCGGCCAATGCCAGCGCGGTGTTCAGGCCGGTCTGACCGCCCATGGTGGGCAGAAGGGCGTCGGGGCGTTCCTTTTCGATGATCTTGGCGACGACTTCCGGGGTGATCGGCTCGATATAGGTGGCATCGGCGAGGCCCGGGTCGGTCATGATCGTCGCGGGGTTCGAGTTCACCAGGATGACCCGGTAGCCTTCTTCGCGCAAAGCCTTGCAGGCCTGGGCGCCGGAGTAGTCGAACTCGCAGGCCTGGCCGATGACGATGGGGCCCGCGCCGATGATCATGATCGACTTGATATCGGTCCGCTTCGGCATGTCAGCCCCCACCTATTGCGCAAAATTGTGCGGGTTATAGACAGAAGCCGGACCGGCGCAAGGGGCAAACCGGCGGGTCGCAAACCCGGTCGGGCCTGTCGGGAAAGCCACTGGCGCGGGGTGCGGGATCGGCCTATCTCGGTCACAGGAACTTGGGGGCGCGCAGGGTGATCCTTCTTGAACATGGGCCTGGCGGGACTCCGGCGCTTTTCGAAGCGCCGCGTGAGGTGATCGCCGCCCATGCCCCGCGCGATGTCGCGCCCGCCCTGGCCCGGGCCGAGGCGCTGCGGGGCAAGGGGGCCTGGCTTGCGGGCTATGTCGCCTATGAAGCGGGCTATGCGTTGGAGCCGAAGCTGGCGCGCCTGATGCCGCGCAAGCGGCCGGGGCCGCTGGTGGCGCTGGGGGTCTATGATGCGCCGCGCCCGGCGGCGGGGGCGCTGGAGCGCGCGGCGGTGGAGGCCCGTGCCACCCGCATGACCGCGCCTGCGCCGCTGGTGGGCCGTCGGGCCTATGGCACGGCGGCGCGCAAGGTCTTTGACTATATCGCGGCGGGGGACTGCTATCAGGTGAACCTGACCTTCCCGATGGCCGCGCGCCTGACCGAAGGCACGCCGCTGGGGCTTTACGGCGCGTTCCGGCGCACGGGCGCGGTCGGGCAAGGGGCCTTTGTCGACCTGGGCGTCGGCCCCATCGTCGTCTCGCGCAGCCCCGAACTGTTCTTCAAGGTGGAGGGCGGCAAGATCGTCACCCGCCCGATGAAGGGCACCCGCCCGCGCGGCAAGGATGCGGCCGAGGATGCGGCGATCATCGCCGACCTGCGCGGGGACGAGAAGGACCGCGCGGAAAACCTGATGATCGTCGACCTTTTGCGCAACGATATCAGCCGGCTGTCGCAGGTGGGCACGGTGAAGGTGCCGGCGCTTTATGCCATCGAAAGCTATGCGACCGTGCATCAGATGACCTCGACCGTAGAGGGCGTGCTGGACGGGCCCGCCACGCTGCCGGGGCTGATGGCGGCGCTTTTTCCCTGCGGCAGTGTCACCGGCGCGCCGAAGATCCGCGCGATGCAGATCATCCGCGAGGTCGAGCCGCAGGCGCGAGGGGTCTACTGCGGGGCGGTGGGCTGGATGTCGCCTGGGGGCGAGGCGGATTTCTCGGTCGCGATCCGCACCTTGTCGGTCAGCGGGTCAGAAATCGTGATGAACGTGGGCGGCGGGCTGACGCATGGCTCGACCGCCGCGGGCGAATGGGAGGAGGCGCTGTGGAAAGCGCGCTTCGTGAAGGCGGCGGTCAGCCAGGTCTGAGGCTGATCGAAACGCTGCTGTGGGACGGGGCCAAGGCCGCGCGCTGGGCGCTGCACGAGGCGCGGCTGCACCGATCCGCGGGCCTTCTGGGCTGGGATTGCCCGCATGTGACGCCGCAGGGACCGGATCAGCCGGCGCGGCTGCGGCTGACCTTGGACCGTGACGGCACGGTGGATTGGCAGGTCGCCGCGCTGCCGCCCGCGAAACCGCTCTGGCGGTTGGGTCTTGCCAGCGAGGCGTTGCAGTCAGACGATCCCTGGCTGCGGGTCAAGTCCACGCGCCGGGCGGCCTATGACCGGGCGCGGGCGGCCTTGCCCGAGGGGGTGGACGAGGTGGTTTTCCTGAATGAGCGCGGCGAAGTCTGCGACGGGTCGATCACCACAGTGTTTTTCGACCGGGGGCAGGGGATGCGCACGCCGCCCCTGTCCAGCGGCCTGTTGCCGGGCGTGCTGCGGGCCGAATTGGCCTGTCCCGAGGAGGTGCTGCGCGCCGGGGACCTGCCCGGCGTGCGGCTTTGGGTCGGCAATGCGCTGCGCGGGCTGATCCCGGCGGTCTGGGTCGGTTAGGGCGCGCCCCGACCGAACCAGTCCAGGTCGGCGATCGTGATCCAGCCCGACAGGATGATCCCCGCGATCACCGCCCAGATCGGGGTGGCGACCAGGGTGGTGATCCAGGCCATGCGGCCGATCTCTTCCTGCGCCGGGGCGCCGGGCGGGGTGCCCGGCTCGACATGGTTCGCCTCGTCCTGGGTGCGGGTGCGCAGGGGCAGCACTACGAACAGCGTCATGAACCAGGTGACGGCGTAAAGGACGATGGCGGCGGTGATGCTCATGCCTGCTCCAGTTCCACCAGGCAGCCGTTGAAGTCCTTGGGGTGCAGGAACAGGACCGGCTTGCCATGCGCGCCGATCTTCGGCTCTCCGCTGCCCAGCACCCGCGCGCCCGAGGCTTTCAGGTGGTCGCGCGCGGCCAGGATGTCATCGACCTCATAGCAGATGTGGTGGATGCCGCCGGCGGGGTTCTTTTCCAGAAAGCCCAGGATGGGAGAGTTTTCGCCCAGGGGATGCAGAAGCTCGATCTTGGTGTTCGGCAGTTCGATGAACACCACGGTCACGCCATGGTCGGGTTCGGGCTGCGGCGCGCCGACCTTGGCGCCCAGGGTGTTGCGGTACTGGTCCGCCGCGGCGTCAAGGTCCGGCACGGCGATGGCGACATGGTTCAGGCGTCCGATCATGGGGTCCTCGCGGCTGTTTGCCCCGGCTTAGGGCATGGGGCAGGGCGGGTGCAAGCGCCAGTCGGTCGCAGCGGAGTTTACCGGGCGTTTACCTGGGGCGGGCAAGGTGGCTGCGATCCAGAAGGAGTGCTGCCATGCCCTTCCCGCCCGATGGCCCGCGTCTGCCCGCGGCGACCACCCTGCCCCTGCGCGGGGTGACCGTCCTTGCGGTGGAGGACAGCCGGTTCTCCAGCGACGCGTTGCGCCTGATCCTGACCCGCGCCGGCGCGCGTTTGCGCCGGGTGGAGACACTGGCGGCGGCGCGCCTGCATCTGGAGTGCTATCGTCCCGACCTGGTGATCGCCGACCTTGGCCTGCCCGATGGCCGGGGGGAGGAGCTGATCGCCGTGGCTTCGGCCCGGGGGATTCCGGTGCTGGCGGTCAGCGGCGATCCTGACGGAAGGCAGTCGGCACTGGATGCGGGGGCGGTGGCGTTCTTCGAAAAGCCCATCCCCTCGGTCGCGGGCTTTCTGCGGCTGGTGCAGCAGTTGCTGACGGGGACCGGTGCCGAAGCCGAGGCGGTGGCGGTAGAGGCGGGGCGGGCCGACCCGATGGCGCTGCGCGACGATCTGGCGCGGGCGGCGGCGCTGGTCACTGGCGCGGCGGATGCGGGCTATGTCGCGGGATTCGTGCGCGGGCTGGCGCGGTCGATCGGCGACCGGGGGCTGGAGGAGGCGGCGGTCGGCGCCGGAGAGGAGGGGGGGCGTCAGCTTCTGGCGCAGGTGATCGGCCAGCGGCTGATGGCGATGCAGTCGGTCTAGCCCCGTTCCAGCGCCGGATCGCCATTGGCGCGCACGAGGCAGGTCAGGTCGGACAGGCGTTCGCGCTGGCGACCCTTGGCGTCAAAGTTGGTGGGCGACAACCAGACCGAGAACGCCTCGGCCAGGGCGGGCCATTCGCTGTCGATGACGGAAAACCAGGCGGTGTCGCGGTTGCGGCCCTTGACGAGCATGTGGTTGCGAAAGACCCCCTCGAAGCTGAAGCCCAGCCGCTGCGCCGCCCGGCGTGAGGGCAGGTTCAGCGCATTGCACTTCCATTCATAGCGCCGGTAGCCCGCGCCGAAGGCCCAGGCCATCATCAGGAACATCGCCTCGGTCGCTGCGGCGCTGCGTTGCAGATGGGGGGCGATGCAGATGTGCCCGACCTCGATGGAGCCGGCGTCGGGGGTGATCCGCAGATAGCTTGCGATGCCGCCGGGGCGGCCGGTGACGGGGTCGCACAGGACGAAGAAGCGCGGATCCTCGCCTTCTTCGCGCTGGCGGGCCCAGCGGTGATAGGCGGTGGCCGAGGGGAAGGGGCCATAGGGCATGTAGTCCCACAGCGCGTCATGGCCCTGGAAAGCGGCGTGAAGGTCGGCGGCATGGGCGTCGGCGTTCAAGGGTTCCAGCCGGACCAGACGCCCGGTCATCGCGCTGCGGTCGGGCTTGCGGGGCGGCGACCAGCCTTCGACCACGGTGCCTAACTGACTATCGCTCACGTCCCGCCCCCATAGCCCACGGGCCAAGGCTACGGCGGGCGGCGGGGGCGGGCAAGTCAGAAGCGGAAGTCGGCGGGATAGCTGTGGAACCCGTCGAAATCGGCCTTGCCCAAAGGCACCCCGGCGGCGCGGAGGGCGGCATAGCCCATGGTCAGGTGGAAGAAGAAATTCGGCACGCCGTAGAGGTGAAGGAAGTCTGGCGCGGTCTGTTCCAGTTCGGCGAAGCCCGCGGTGTGGCGGATCAGGCGCGCCTCGGCCCCGTCAAAGTCCGCGGGTTGCATCGCGCCCAGCATCGCCCGGGCGACGGCCAGCCTGGGCCCCAGCGCCTCGGGCAGGTCGGGGATGGGGCGGCCGGCCAGGGGGCAGGCCACGCGCAAGGCGAATCCTGCCGCAATGGCAAAGTGCTGGCCGGCCGGGAAGCTGTCGCCGATCCGGGCCGCCAGCGCCTCCGCCCCCGCCTTTTCCGCCATCCCGGCCACGCGGGCGAGGTAATGGCGAAAGACGGGGACGGTGGCCTGGTACATCACGCGTCCTTGGGCAGGACGCGCAGGCGGAGTTCGCGCAGTTGGTCGTTCGTGGGTTCGCTGGGCGCGTTCATCAAGAGGTCTTCCGCGCGCTGGTTCATCGGGAACATGATGACCTCGCGGATGTTCTGCGTGTCGGCCAGCAGCATGACCAGCCGGTCGATCCCGGCCGCGCACCCGCCGTGGGGCGGCGCGCCGTATTTGAACGCCTTGACCATGCCGCCGAACCGCTTGTCGACTTCCGAGTTCGGGTAGCCGGCCAGTTCGAAGGCCTTGTACATGATTTCCGGCTTGTGGTTGCGGATACCGCCCGAGATCACCTCGTACCCGTTGCAGGCCAGGTCATACTGGTAGGCATAGACGTCCAGCGGGTTGCCGTTCAGCGCCTCCAGGCCACCCTGCGGCATCGAGAAGGGGTTGTGGCTGAAGTCGATCTTCCCGTCGTCGGTCTTTTCGTACATCGGGAAGTCGACGATCCAGGCGAAGCGGAAGCTGTCCTTGTCGGTCAGGCCCAGTTCCTCGCCGATGACGTTGCGCGCCTTGCCGGCGATGCCCTCGAAAGCCTCGGCCTTTCCGCCCAGGAAGAAGGCTGCGTCGCCCTTTTCCAGACCCAGTTGCATCCGGATCGCCTCGGTCCGCTCGGGCCCGATATTCTTGGCCAGGGGGCCGGCGGCTTCCATGCCCGAGCCATCCTCAGCCTCGCGCCAGAAGATATACCCCATCCCCGGAAGGCCTTGCTGCTGGGCGAAGGCATTCATCCGGTCGCAGAACTTGCGGCCCACGGGTTCGCCCGAAGGCCCCTTGGGTGCCGGAATGGCGCGGACTTCGTTGCCGTCCTGCTCCAAGAGCTTGGCGAAGATTGCGAAGCCGGAGCCCCGGAAATGCTCGCTGACGTCCTGCATCTTGATCGGGTTGCGCAGGTCGGGCTTGTCGGAGCCGTACCACTTGAGCGAGTCGCGATAGGCGATGCGGGGCCAGTCGGCGTGGACCTTGCGGCCCTTTCCGAAGGTTTCGAACAGCCCTTGCAGCACCGGCTGGACGGCGGCGAACACGTCGTCTTGCGTAACGAAGGACATCTCGATGTCCAACTGATAAAAGTCGGTGGGCGAGCGGTCAGCGCGCGGGTCTTCATCGCGGAAGCAGGGCGCGATCTGGAAATAGCGGTCGAAACCGGCGACCTGGATCAGCTGCTTGAACTGCTGCGGGGCCTGCGGCAGGGCGTAGAACTTGCCGGGATGCAGGCGCGAGGGCACCAGGAAGTCACGCGCGCCTTCGGGGCTGGAGGCGGTGATGATCGGTGTCTGGAACTCGGTAAAGCCCTGGTCCCACATGGCGTTGCGCAGCCAGCGCACAACGTTCGAGCGCAGCATCATGTTCTGGTGCATCGTGTCGCGGCGCAGGTCGAGGAAGCGGTAGGTCAGCCGCGTTTCCTCGGGGTATTCGGTATCGCCGAACACTGGCAGCGGCAGTTCTTCGGACGCGCCAAGGACTTCGACCTCGGTCACATAGACCTCGATCTCGCCGGTCGGGATCTTGGCGTTGACCAGCGAGGCGTCGCGCGCCTTGACCCGGCCGTCGATGCGGATGACCCATTCGGCGCGCACCTTTTCCAGCGCGGCAAAGGCCGGCGAGTCGCTGTCGGCCAGAAGCTGGGTGATGCCGTAATGGTCGCGCAGGTCGATGAAGAGGACGCCGCCGTGGTCGCGCACCCGGTGGACCCAGCCGGAAAGCCGGACGGTTTCGCCCACATGGGCCTTGTTCAGCGCGGCACAGGTATGGCTGCGATAGGCGTGCATCTAGGGTCCCTTTCCCAGGGGCATGAATTCCATCGCGCCGATACACCTTGCCCGGGGGGCCAAGTCAAGCCCGCCTCAGCGCCCCTGCGCGGCAAGCCGGTGGAAGAGATGGGTGAAGGTGGCCACGCCCAGCACCGGGATCACCAGGTTCAGGACCGGAACCGACAGCGGCGCGGCCATCAGCGTGCCGGCAGCCCAGAGCCGCAGCCGGTTGCGGCGGCGCATCGCGGCGGCCTCGGCCGGAGGCAGGCGGCGCAGGGCGACAAGGGTGAAGTATTCGCGCCCCAGAAGAAAGCCGTTGACCACCCAGAAGAGGACCGGGGTGAAGGGGCCGACCATCGGGTAAAGGAACAGCGCGACGGCGTTGACCGCAAGGACGAGGCCCAGGAAGTTGATCGACTGGCGCAAGCCTTCGGTCCAGGGCAGGGCGGTGGCGGGGGGCAGGGCGGGGTAATGCCGGTCCTCGACCGCGTCGGCGATGTCCTCAAGGAACAGCCCGGTAAAGACCGAGGCGACGGGGACCATCAGAAAGACCGACAGCCCCAGCATGACCAGCAGCGAGCCCCAGCCAAGCAGGGTCTCCAGCCCGGTGACGGGGCCGACGAAGGGAATCTCGACGCTGTCCGGGGTGGCCCACCAGATCAGTTGCAGGAAGGCGGCGTAGAAAGCGGCCAAGAGCGCCAGCGCCAGAAGGATGCCCAGCAGAACGACCCGGCGAAAGCGACGGTCGCCGAGCTGGCCCAGGGCCTTGAGGAACGCGGTGAAGATCACGCGTCGACCCAGGTGACAAGGCGGGCAAGGTCGGGGCGCGGGCGGTCGGGGCCATCGGCGGCCGGGGTGCCGATATGGACGATGCCGGCCACGGTTTCCTCGCCCTGGCAGCCGAAGGCACGGGCGGCAAAGTCGGGGTCATGCGCGGGCCAGCCGGTCAGCCAGTTCGCGCCCCAGCCTGCCGCCTCGGCCGCGTTGACGATGCCAAGGCAGAGGGCGCCGGCGGAGAGAAGCTGCTCCACCGCAGGGATCTTGGGCGAGGGCTTGGGCGAGGCGATGACGACGACGGCCAACTTGCCCAGGTCGTACTGACCGCGCCCCTTGGCCACCTTCTCGGCATCGCCGCCCAAGTCATGCGCCCGCGCCTCGGCCAGATCGGCAAGACGGGCGAAGGCCGCGCCCTGAAGGACCAGAAGCCGCCAGGGTTCCAGCTTGCCATGGTCGGGCACGCGGAGGGCGGCGGTCAGGATTTCGTCCAGCTGGGCGCGATCCGGGACGGGGTGAGAGAACAGCTTGGCCGGGCGCGAGCGGCGGGCGGTCAGGAAGGCAAGGGCGGCATCGTTGCGGCTGGGCATAAGAACTTTCCGGCACAGGGTCGCCGGGCAGGATAGGCGGTTCGCTTGTCGGCTGCCAGAGCCTACGCCCCCACCGCCCGCAGCGCAGCCGCAGCCCGGTCGGGGGCCTGCGCCACGCCGGAAAAGTCGCCCCGCAGGGCCTTCAACGCGTGGCGTTCGCGCTCGATCTCGGTCGCGGTGCGAAAGCCCATGCGGCGCAGGATGGGCACCGGCGGGCACCAGCCTTGCAGCGCGTGCTGAAGCAGGAAGCCCGTCACCAGCGCCGGCAGGACCAGCCAGCGGCGGTCAAGCGTTACCCCCAGCGCCACGCCGGTCAGGGCCAGCGTCGCCGCATTCGCCTCGATCGCGCGTTCGATGTCCCATTCGTGGTCCAACTCTTGCAAACGGGTGGGGATCTGGTCGGGGTGGTCGGCGTAATGGGCGATGCGGGCCTGATACTCGGCCTCGATCCGCTGGTTCACGGCGTCGGCGGTCTGGTCGGAAACGCGGTCAGTGGTTGATGGCAGCATGGTGTCCTCCGCGGAAACGCTTTCCGCAGGAACCGCCGGTTCGGCCCTGTTGTTCCCAGGCTAGAGGCCGAAGTCCCGCGCGGCCTCGTCGATCCAGGACTTGGCGAAGCTGTCGAAACGCGCGTCGGGCTGGCGCTTTTCCAGGGTTGCGGCAAGGGGGTCGGGGGCGGTGATGGGCGCGGCCGAAAGTTCCTCCAGCACGGCATGGCCGCAGAAGGGGACGTAGACCTCGGAATAGCCGCCCTCATGCACGAGGACGAGTTTGCCGCCGCAAAGGTCGCGGGCGGCGGTCATCAGCTGGCGGGTCATCAGGCGGAAGCTTTCGGCGGTCAGCAGCATCCGGCCCAAGGGATCGACGGCGGCGGCGTCGAAGCCGCAGGCGACGATGATCACATCGGGGCGGAAGCGGGCCAGCGCGGGCAGGACCACACGTTCCATCGCGTAAAGATAGGCGACCTGGCCGCAGCCGGGGGGCAGCGGCAGGTTGAGGTTGCTGCCTGGTGCGGCGGGACCGCCCGTCGCCTCGACCCCGCCGGTGTCCAGCGGATAGTTCCGCTCCTGGTGCAGGCTGATCGTCAGGGTGTCGGGGTCGTTCCAGAAGATCGCCTCGGTCCCGTTGCCGTGGTGGACGTCCCAATCCACCACCGCCACGCGGTGTGCGCGGCCTTCGGCGCGGGCGGCCTGGATCGCCACGGCAATGTTGTTCAGAAGGCAAAAGCCGTTCGGGAAATCCGCCGTGCAATGGTGCCCCGGCGGGCGCGACAGGGCATAGGCACTGGCAACCTCACCCGTCAGCACGGCGCGCAGGGCGGCGGTGGCAAGGCCCGCCGACAGCGCCGCAATCTCGTATCCGCCCTTGCCGAAGGGGGTGCGCAGACCAAGCTCGCCGCCGCCGGCATCGGACATGGCCTTGAAGGCGGAAAGATAGCTTTGCGGGTGGACGCGCAGCAGGTCGGCCTCGCTGGCGGGGTCGGCGCTGCGGACGGACAGGTGGCGGGCAAGGCCGGTCACCTCGACCAGGTTCTTCAGGCGGCGCTTGGTTTCCGGGTTCTCGGGCAGGCCCGCGGGCATCGGCTGCACCAGGCCGCCGACCGGCAGGGTAAAGGCGTAATTGCCGCCGCCGTGCCAGAAGCAGCGTTCGTCGGTGAAGAAGGCAGTCGTCATCGGGCACCTCGGGTTTGCACGCAGAGTAGGGGCAGCGCGCTGGTCTGGCCAGAGGGCAGGACGGCGCGGCCGGGGACAAAATCCTTCGAAGGATTTTTGCAAAAATTTTCGAAAATTTTTGCGCTTGCCCCAGCGTTGCGCCAAATGGGCCATGGCCGACCTGACCCACCTTGCGCAGCCGGGCGCGACCCTGGCGATCCGCGTCACGCCCAACGCCCGCCGTCCGGGGGTGGAACTGATCGACGGCCAGATCCGCGTCGCCGTGACCGAAACCCCCGAAGCCGGAAAGGCGACCGAGGCGGCGCGGGTGGCGCTGGCCCGTGCGCTGGGCGTGGCCAAGACGCGGCTGACCCTGATCCGGGGCGCGACCGCGCGGGACAAGCTGTTTCGGCTGGATTAGTCGGGCTTCCGTTCGATCCGGTAGCTGCCTTCGGGCAGGTTCAGCGCGGCGGCAAGGTCGCGGATCTGGCTGAGGGACAGGGTGATCCGTGTCACCTCATCCGTCTGGGGATCGACCTGTTCGACGGTCACGCAATCCTCGAACGCAAGGATCGTCACATCCTCGACCAGCGGCAATTCCTCGCCGTCGTCGACAAGGGTGATCACGGTGGCGTCGAATTCGTGCTCGATGGTGAACATGGGGGAAGGCTACCGCCAGCGGCCGGTTCCGGCAAGGCCGGCGTTCACATGACAGCTGCGTGAGGCGGGCTTCCCCCCGGCCGCCGATTTGCTACCCTTGGCGCATCCCCGGTCCGAGGTCCCCGATGCGCCTGCCCCTGATTGCCGCCCTGCTGATGTCGCTGGGCGGGTGCGTGACGAGTTACCCCGCCCCGCCCCCGGTGCCCGAGGCCGAAGCGGTGGCCCCCCGCCAGCCGGCGGAAACGGCGGCGCGGACCTTCCTGTCGGTGGTGGCCCGGGTCGAGCCGGTGGCCGAAGAGGTCTGCCGCGCGCGGGGTGTGGCTCGGACCTGCGACTTCCGGATCGTGGTCGATGACCGGCCGGGCCAGCCGCCGAACGCCTTCCAGACGCTGGACAGCCGTGGCCGGCCGGTGATCGGCTTCACGCTGGCGCTGATCGCGGATGCCCGCAACGCCGACGAGTTGGCCTTCGTCCTGGGGCACGAGGCCGCGCACCACATCGCCGGCCATATCCCGCGCCGGCAGGATCAGGCGCTGGGCGGCGCGCTGGTCGCGGGCGTTCTGGCGCAGGCCAGCGGGTTGACGCCCGAAGAGGTGCGCGCCGCGCAGAACCTTGGTGCCGAAGTCGCGGCCCGCAGTTACTCGCGCGAGTTCGAGCTGGAGGCCGACGCCCTGGGGGCCGAGATCGCGTTGATCGCGGGGTTCGATCCGGTGCGCGGCTCGGGTTTCTTCGACCGGCTGCCCGATCCGGGGGACCGCTTCCTGGGCAGCCATCCGCCGAACGCACAGCGCAAGGCCCAGGTTGCGGCGACGGTGCAGCGGCTGCGCGGCTCTTGATCTGGGTCAAGGCGGGCGCTGGCTGGTCCGCGCAGGATGCCTGTAATGGACCGCAGAGAGGCTGGCGATGATCGGATATCCGGAAGCTCCGAAAGCGTGGTGGCTGACGCGCGGCATGGCGCGCATCTCGGGCGTGAACTTGCCCCGCGCGGTGGTCGAGGGCTGGTTGCAGCGCGATGAGCTGGAAGAACTGGTGGTCCGCTGCACCGCCTGCCATCGCAGCGCCGACTGCGAGGCCTGGCTGGCTGCCTCGGGCGATGCGCGCCGGATGCCGGATTTCTGCCCGAACAAGGCCGCGATCGAGGCCCTGGTCCACTGAGATTCCCGTGCGTTCGGGCTTTTTTCCCTTGGCCCCGCGCATCACTCCGGCGCCTGACCCCCTCCCTGGTCAGGCGCCGCTCTTCTTTCTGGCGCCAAGGCGTGGCAGGGTGCCCGGATGATCGTCCTGGAAGACATCCTGCGCGACCGTGGCTCGCGTTATGCGGCTGCGGTCGGCCCGGTGCAAAGCCGGGCCGAGATCGACGCCTTCCTGGCCGCCCTGCGCAGCCGCCGGAAGTTTGCCAAGGCCACGCATCACAGTTGGGCCGCCTTCCTGTCGGGCGACGGGCCGCTGAAGGGCGATGACGGCGAGGCCGGGGCCGGCGCGGTGATCCTGAAGATGCTGGAGCGTGAAGGGCTGGCCGACCATATCGTCGTGGTGACGCGCTGGTATGGCGGGGTGCATCTGGGCGGCGACCGCTTTGCCCACGTCGTTACCTGCACCCGCGCGGCGCTGGCGGCAGTGCGTCCCTGACGTATTCTGAGTAATGAATAAATGGATTGAGCGGCGGCCCCTTGGCCTGCTACCCTGCCGGCGCGGGCCGTTAGAGCCCGGGAACCGGAGGAACGGACATGAACATCTCGCGTGGATTCATGGTGATGGGTGCAGTCTATCTGGTGGTCGGTATTCTGTTCGGGGCCTATATGGGCGGCAGCGGCGATCACACGCTTGCGCCGGTCCATGCGCATATCAACCTTTTGGGCTTTACCCTGATGACGGTCTTTGGCGTCGGCTATCGCCTGATCCCGGGCCTGGCCGAAGGCATCCTGCCCCGCGCGCATTTCTGGCTGCACCAGGCGGGCGCGCTGTTCCTGTTGCTCGGGTTGACGCTGCTGATGACGGGCCAAGTTCCCGAGGCCACCATCGGCCCGGTCTTTCCAGTGCTGGAGGGCACCATCCTTCTGGGCGCGATCCTGTGGCTGGTGGCGGTGCTGCGCCGGACCTGACCACCAGTCGTGCGGACTTGAAGCCCGGGTCTGGCGCACGGACTTGGCGCAAGGCCGGAGCACGGCTACCCTTGCCCGCAAACGGGGGAGGGGGCGATGGGTGACATGCTGCGGGCCGAGGCACGGCGGCTGGCCAATACGGTGATCTGGTCCTGGGCAGGGTTCCGCGCCGCCTGGGCCACGGAAAAGACGCTGCGACAGTGGACCCTTGCCAATGTCCTGTCGGCAAGTCTGGCGCTGACGCTGGACCTGTCGCCGGCCGAACGCGCGCTGATCCTGGCGCTGGGCCTTTTGGTCCTGGCGGCGGAGTTGATCAACACCGCCATCGAAGAGGTGGTGGACCATATCTCGCCGGGTCTTGATCCGCGGGCGAAGAAGGCCAAGGACTGCGGCTCGGCCTGTGTGGCGCTGACGGCGCTGGCGGCAGGCGTGGCCTGGGCGGTGGTGCTGGTCGGCCAGACCTGAAAGCGCGGCACGTCCGGGAACATCCTGCCCGCCGGACGGTTGAAGGCAAAAGCCAGCATAGCAGGAGTGCACGACATGCAAGACGCACCTTTCACCAGCCGCGCCATGGGGTCCGGCAGCACCGGCACGCCTTCTTCCATGGTATCCAGCGCCGATGTGAACGGGACCGAGGTCTACAGCCCGACGGGCGATCATCTGGGGCAGATCGACCATCTGATGATCGACAAGACGTCGGGCCAGATCGCCTATGCGGTGATGACGTTCGGTGGCTTTCTGGGCATCGGTGCAGGGGAGCATCCGGTGCCGTGGAAGAAGCTGAGCTATGACACCAACCTTGGCGGCTTTGTCACCGATATCACCGAAGAGCAGCTGACCGGCGCGCCGGCCCGCAGCGACAACTGGTTCGACGACCGCGAGTACCAGCAGCGCAGCTACGATTACTACGGCGTCGTGCCCTACTGGCGCTAAGTATCGCAGGCCCCGGCCCGGCTGTGGGTCGGGGTCAACCCCGCTGGCGGCGCAGGTGGGCCCGGTACAAGAGCGGCGCCGCGACACGGCGGTAAAGCAGGTCCACCAACCGCCGCACCCCCGGCCAGCCCGTCACCCGCGCCACCCAGCGCCAGCCATGCATGGCCGACCACAGTGCCCGGAACGCCTCCAACCCCGAAAGCACGCGGCCGTCCTGCCAGACATGCAGCTGGCGAGCGGCCTGATCGGGGGTTAGCCCCCAGTCCTCGGCCCGGTCGAGAGTGTCGAACCGGATTGGCAGCCCCTGGGACAGCGCACGGCGGCGATAGGCGTCGATCTCGACCCGGCAGACCGGACAGGTTTCGTTGTAAAGGACGCGGGTTTCCGACATGCGGCAAAGCTAGGTCGCCGGCGCCGGAAGTCAGGCGACAGCCTGCCGCAGGTCAAACCAATCGCCCCCACAGGTCATATTCCCCGGCCTCGTCCACCTCGACCTTGACGATGTCACCGGGACTGAGGGTTTCAAAGCCGTCGTCGATGAACAGGTTGCCGTCGATCTCGGGCGCGTCGGCCTTGGTGCGGCAGGTGGCGCCGTCCTCGTCGACCTCATCCACGATGACCTCTAGCACTTTTCCAACCTTTGCGGCGAGTTTCGCCTCGGAAATCGCCTGGGCTTTTTCCATAAAGCGATCAAACCGCTCTTGCTTCACTTCGGCAGGCACGTGGTCCGGCAGGTCGTTCGACCGGGCCCCCGCGACGTTCTCGTACTGGAAGCAGCCGACCCGATCCAGCTGCGCCTCGTCCAGCCAGTCGAGGAGGGTCTGGAATTCGGCCTCGGTCTCGCCCGGATAGCCGACGATGAAGGTCGACCGCAGCGTGAGGTCAGGCGCGATGGCGCGCCAGGCGGCGATCTCGTCAAGGGTCCGCGCGGCGGCGGCGGGGCGGGCCATGCGCCGCAGCACCTCGGGGTGAGCGTGCTGGAACGGGATATCAAGGTA
The DNA here is from genome assembly GCF_002900975.1 of Tabrizicola aquatica. Taxonomy (GTDB): domain Bacteria; phylum Pseudomonadota; class Alphaproteobacteria; order Rhodobacterales; family Rhodobacteraceae; genus Tabrizicola; species Tabrizicola aquatica. Next base: position 218,312 of record NZ_PJON01000003.1, read on the forward strand.
GGGCAGCACCAGCCCCTCGGCCATCAGCGGGATCAGGTCGCGGACGTGGGGGTAGGGATAGACGTAGTGCAGCCGCACCCAGGCGCCAAGCTTGCCCATCTCGCGCGCAAGGTCGGTGATGTGGGCGCGCACCTCGCCACCCTTCCAGGGCGACAGGTCATGCTTGCGGTCCACCCCGTAGGCCGAGGTGTCCTGGCTGATCACCAGAAGCTCCTTTACCCCGGCTTCGACCAGCTTCTCTGCCTCGCGCAGCACGGCATGGGCGGGGCGGCTGACCAGACGGCCACGCATGTCGGGGATGATGCAGAACTTGCACTTGTGGTTACAGCCCTCGGAAATCTTGAGATAGCTGTAGTGGCGCGGCGTCAGGGAAACCCCAGTCGCGGGCAGAAGGTCGATGAACGGATCGGGCGCGGGCGGGACGGCGGCATGCACCGCGTCCAGCACGCTTTCGTACTGGTGCGGGCCGGTTACCGCCAGCACCTTCGGGTGCGCACCGGTGATGTACTCGGGTTCTGCGCCAAGGCAGCCGGTCACGATTACCCGGCCATTTTCCTGCAACGCCTCGCCAATCGCCTCAAGGCTTTCGGCCTTGGCGCTGTCAAGAAAGCCGCAGGTGTTCACGATCACCGCATCCGCGCCCTTGTAGTCGGGGCTGATCGCATAGCCCTCGGCCCGCAGGCGGGTCAGGATGCGTTCGCTGTCGACCAGCGCCTTGGGGCAGCCAAGGCTGACCATGCCGATGGTCGGCTGGCCCTCGCGCCTGGTGTCGGGGACAAGGGCGCGGGCAAGGTCGGGGCGAAGGAGCGGCGGGTTCTCGGACATTCGCGCCCTATACAGCGCCGCGCGGGTTCGGGAAAGCCCGCGCTCTCGGCCATTTGATGCCGGGTGGGGCCCCCTGACTTGGCAATCTGTCGCAGCGGGGCGTAAGCTGGCCAAAACCAAGAAAATCCAGGAGGCGAGCATGCGCTGGATCATCCGTGTCGGGCTGGGGTTGGCGGTTCTGGTGCTGATGGCGCTGGGCCTGACCGCCATGGTCCCGTCCGAGCGTGTCGCGGCCGCCGTCTCGGCCCAGTTCGAGGCGCTGACCGGGCGCAAGCTGAACCTTGCGGGCGAGATCAAGCCGCGTCTCTGGCCGGCTTTGGGCGTGACGACAGGGCCGGTCAGCATCGCGAATGCCGACTGGGCCGAGAGTGACGCGCCGCTGCTGATGGCCGAAAGCCTGTCTATCGACGTCAATTTCGGCGCCCTTCTGGGTGGCGAGGTGCGGATCACCGGGCTGACCATCGACCAGCCGCAGCTGAACCTGGAGCGCAGCCCAGAGGGTGAGGCGAACTGGGTCTTTCAGTCCGCAGGCGAAGGGTCGGTCCCCGCCGCCGCCCCCGCCTTTACCCTGGACGAGGGGCGGATCACCGGCGGCAGCATCCGCTTCACCGACCGCCAGTCCGGCCGGGTCATCGCGCTGGACGGTGTGGACGGGACGCTGGAGATCCCGGATGTGTCGGGGCCGTTCACCCTGTCGGCGCAGGGCCTGTCCGGCGGGCAACAGATGGCGGTGGAACTGACGGGCGGGGTGTTCTCGGCATTTGCCCTTGGCCGCGTGGTGCCGCTATCGGTCAGCCTGACCGCAGGCGGTGCGCGCGTCGGGTTCGAGGGGCGCGGCGGTGTATCCCCGCTGGTGGCGGAGGGCGATCTGCAGGCCAACCTCGCGGACCTGCCGGCGCTGGGCGGGCTTCTGGGCATGGCGCTGGCGCAGCCGGGTCCGGGGCTGGGGCAGGAGAAGCTGACGCTGTCGGGCAAGCTGGTGCTGGACGGCAGTGGCGCGGCCTTCCTGCGCGGGGCCGAGATCGTGGCGGATGCCAACCGGCTGACCGGCGATCTTGACCTGCGCCCCGGCGAGGCGCGGCCCAAGCTTTCCGCCGAACTGGTGGCCGGCCCCATCGCCATCGGCACCGGACCCGAGGGCGGGATGGGTGGGGGTGAGGCCGGTGGGATGCAGGCTGCCGGTTGGCCCGAGGGCGAGATTGATGTCAGCGCCCTGGCCGCGCTGGATGCCGCGATCACCTTGACCGCGCCGTCCATTGACCTGGGCGTGTTGAAGGCGGGCGAGACGCGGACGGTGATCACCGTGGACCGCGCGCGGGCGGTGTTCGACATCCGCCAGCTGCAAGCCTACGGCGGGCAGGTGACCGGCGAATTCGTCGTCAATGGGCGCGGCGGGCTGTCGGTCGGCGGCAAGCTGGCCTTTGCCGGGATGGAGATGCAGCCCCTGCTGACCGATCTTGCCGGCTATGGCCGGCTGGTCGCGACCGGCGATCTGGACCTGCGCTTCCTGGGCGTCGGTAACTCTATCGCCGAGATCATGGCCAGCCTGGAGGGCGAGGGCGCGCTGGAACTTGGCCAGGGCGAGTTGCGGGGGCTGGATATCGGCGGGATGCTGCGGACGCTGGACGCAAGCTATGTCGGTGAGGGGCAAAAGACGATCTTCGATGGGCTGGCCGGGACCTTCACCATTGCCGCAGGCGTGCTGACAAACCGCGATCTGAAGCTGGTGGCGCCCTACCTGACCGCTTCGGGTGCGGGCGAAATCGGGCTTGGCGCGCGGACGCTGGATTACCGCATCCGCCCCACGGCACTGGCCGCCGAGCACGGGACCGGAGGGGTCATGGTGCCGCTGCTGATCACCGGCCCCTGGGCGGAACCCCGCTTCCGGCTGGACCTTGAAAGCATCGCCCGCGAGAAGATGGAAGCCGAGGCGAAAGCCGCCGAGGAACGCGTGAAGGCCGCCGCCAAAGCCGCCGAAGAGGCCGCGAAGGCGGAACTGGAGCAACGGCTGCGCGACGAACTGGGCGTCGAAGTCGCGCCCGAGGAAGACCTGGGCGACGCCGCAGTCCGCGGCGCCACCGAAGCGTTGGAAGAACAGGCCCGCGAGGCGCTGGAAGAGATCCTGCGCGGCGAATAGGCCCTAGCGGCGGCGGTCGCGCCGCGCGCTCATCGGCTGGAAGGCCACGCCGACATGCGCCTCGCAATAGGGTTTGCCGGGCAGGCTGGGCAGGCCGCAGAACCAGAAGTCATCGGTCGCCGGGTCGCCGATCGGCCATTTGCAGGTCCGCTCGGTCAACTCCATCAACGTCAGCTTGCGCGCGCGTTTCTCAACCTCGCGGACCGAAGCCAGCGCCTCGGGGCTGATCTCGTTCAGGCTGGGCTGCGGCGGCAGGGGCTGGCCCGCCGGCACGATGGCCTTGCGCAGCGGCAGGGGCGTCACGTTCGTCGCGGGGGCCGCAGCGGCCGGAGCCGCGGCAGGCGCAGCGCGTGGCGGTTCGGCCCGCGGGGCGGCGGCCGGTTCGGCGCGCGCCGCAGGCTCGGGTCGCGGGGCGGCGGCGGGGCTGGCCGGGGCCGCCTCGGGGGCGGCCTCCTCCTCTTCGTCCTTGCCGCCGACGCGGTTCGACAGCCCCAGACGGTGGACCTTGCCGATCACGGCGTTACGGGTGACGCCGCCAAGTTCCTTGGCGATCTGGCTGGCAGACTGGCCTTCGCCCCACATGCGCTTGAGCGTCTCGACGCGCTCGTCCGTCCAGGACATCTTGCTCTCCGGTTCCAATTTCGAGGGCATTGTATCCGCGCCGGGGCAGGGGCCGCAAGGGCGGCGGCGCGCAAGGCGCTTATGCTTCGGGCGGCAGGCCCTTCGCCTCGGCTGCGCGGACCACCGGATAGGCGGCCCGATGCCGACCCTGGGCAAGGCCGGGCAGCTGGGCCTCGATCTCGTTCAGCAGGACCGCGTCGGCCGCAATCTCGCCCGGATGCAGGCTTTCGGCCAGCGCACCTTCGGCTAGGATCACCTCGTGCCGGTCGAAGAGCAGCTGGTGGCAGATCAGCCCCCCGGGGGGCAGGACCTGCCGGATCGTCCCGCCGTTCACCATCGCCCGGGCCGGGATCAGAACGTGATCCTCGCCGAAATAGACCTGGGCGCGCCAGTCGCTCAACAGCAGCCGGTGCTGCGGAGCGACCAGAAGCGGGCGCAGGTTGCCCACGGCCCCCGTCTCGAACAGCACGGGCTGGTGGCCCGGGTTCGCCGCCAGCGCCGCTTGCGGGATCACCCGGACTCCGACCCAGCGCAGGGGTTGCGAGCCGTTGTCCAGCGTCGTCACCAGATCGCCGGGAACAAGCGCGGCCACCTGCCTTGGCCCGCCCGGGGTGTCGATCCGGCAATCCCGGTCAAACCCGGCCGGGATATCCGTGGGCCGAACCGGCGGCGTGGCGACCGAGGCAAGATAAACGGGCAGATCCCCCTGGCCCGCCGGGTTGCTGCCGGTGACGCGGTAGACGCCACCTGCCACCAAGGGTTCCGGGCTGGCGATTCCGACGGGCATCCCAGCATTGCCAATACCCAGGACCAGGGCCGTCAGCTCTGGCCTGGCGTCCGCCGCGTCCTGCCGATGCAGGATCAGCCGCCCCGCGACTTGCACGACCTGCCCGCGCCAGACCACGGGGTTTGCGTCAGCCGCGGTCACCACTGGCGCAATCCCGCCTCGGTCCTCGGCGGTCACAGCGATTCCGGGGCCGGCGGCAATGACCAGGCTGCGACCCACTTCGGGAATGTCCGGGTCGGCACCAGATGAACGGCTGTGCGCATCCCCCAGAGAGGTGAACTGGTAAAGGGTGAACTGGTAGGTCGCCATCCGTCGCCGCTATCCGTCCCCGGCGACCTCGACCCCGCCGCCCCATCAGATACCGGCAGCAATTGCATAAAAGTTTCAGGCTTTCGACCCGAAAACGCGCAAGCGGCGGTGCAGCGCATTTCCGGCTTTACGTCGCGGCGATCCGCCGCTATGCCCGATGCATGGCCACCCGGACCGGACATATCGCGCTTTCGCGCCGACGCCGTAGCGTCTGATCCCCCGGCCCGCGCGGTTCCGGTTCGTTTATACCCGGCCGCACCCACCCTCCTTTCGTTGACTCAGGCCACGCCCTCGGGCACCCATTGGCCATAGCTGCAAGGACAGACCCATGATCCCCGCCGTTCTGCCGACCTACAACCGCGCCCCCCTTGCCTTCGTGAAGGGCGAGGGCAGTTGGCTTTGGACCGAGGACGGCCGCCGATACCTGGACCTCGGCTCGGGCATCGCGGTGAACGCGCTGGGCCACGCCCATCCCGCGCTGGTGCAGGCGCTGACCGAACAGGCGGGCAAGCTTTGGCATGTCTCGAACGTCTACACGATCCCCGAACAAGAGCGTCTGGCGAAGCTCCTGACCGACACCACCTTCGCCGACACGGTATTTTTCACCAACTCGGGGACCGAGACCGCCGAACTGGCGATCAAGATGGCGCGCAAGTTCCACTACGACGCGGGCCAGCCCGACCGCACCGAGATCGTCGCCTTCGAGGGCGCCTTCCACGGCCGCTCCACCGGTGCCATCGCGGCGGCGGGGTCGGAAAAGATGGTCAAGGGCTTCGGCCCGCTGATGCCCGGCTTCAAGAACCTGAAATGGCCTGCGAACGACGCCGATCACGCCGCGATCCGCGCCGCGATCACCGACCAGACCTGCGCCGTGATCATCGAGCCGATCCAGGGCGAGGGCGGTATCCGCGTCGTCCCGGACCAGTGCCTCAAGGGCCTGCGCGACCTTTGCGACCAGACCGGCACGCTCCTCATCTTCGACGAGGTGCAATGCGGCATGGGCCGCACCGGCCGGCTTTTCGCGCATGAATGGGCCGGCGTCACCCCCGACATCATGATGGTCGCCAAGGGCATCGGTGGCGGCTTCCCGCTGGGCGCGGTCCTTGCCACCGAACGCGCGGCCTCGGGCATGACCGCGGGCACCCACGGCTCCACCTACGGCGGCAACCCGCTCGGCTGCGCCGTGGGCGCGAAGGTCGTCGAACTCATCTCCGACCCCGCCTTCCTGGCCGAGGTCGCCCGCAAGGGTGCCCTGATGCGGCAAGGGCTGGAGTCCCTTGTCGCCCGCCACCCGCAGGTGTTCGAGGGCGTGCGGGGCGAGGGCCTGATGCTGGGCCTGAAATGCAAGCCCGCCCCGACCGAAGTGGTCAAGGCCGGCTACGAGGCCGGCGTCCTGACTGTCGCCGCCGCCGACAACGTCCTGCGACTTCTTCCCGCACTCAACATCCCCGACGCCGACATTGCCGAGGCGCTAACCCGCCTCGACCAGGCCGCCACCCACCTCGAACAAGCTGCCTGATTTCATACTGGTCCAAATATCCTGGGGGTCCGGGGGCAAGGCCCCCGGCTACCAGCCAAAAAGCGAAGCGAAATGAAGCACTTCCTCGACATACACAAGACCGACCCCGCGCAGCTTCGGACCATGATCGACTCTGCGCAAGCGATGAAGACCGCCCGCAACGGCCGTCCCAAGGGCTCGCCCGACGACCATCAGCCGCTCAAGGGCCATATGGTCGCGCTGATCTTCGAAAAGCCCTCGACCCGCACCCGTGTCAGCTTTGACGTCGGCGTGCGCCAGATGGGCGGCGAGACGATGGTGCTGTCCGGTAAGGAAATGCAGTTGGGCCACGGCGAGACCATCGCCGACACCGCCCGGGTCCTGTCGCGCTATGTCGACCTCATCATGATCCGCACCTTCGAGGAAGCCACGCTGCTGGAGATGGCCGAACACGCCACTGTCCCCGTGATCAACGGCCTCACGAACCGCACCCATCCCTGCCAGATCATGGCTGACGTGATGACCTACGAGGAACACCGCGGCCCCATCGCGGGCAAGAAGGTGGTGTGGTGCGGGGATGGCAACAACGTGGCCGCCAGCTTCCTGCATGCCGCCGGGCAGTTCGGCTTTGACTTCACCTTCACCGGGCCGGAGACGCTGGACCCCGAGGACAAGTTTGTCGCCTTCGCCCGCGAGAAGGGGTCGAAGATCACCATCCAGCGTGACCCGTTCACCGCGGTCGAGGGCGCCGATCTGGTGGTTACCGACACCTGGGTTTCGATGCACGACCCGGAATCCGCGAAAGAGCGCCGCCATAACCAGCTGCGCCCCTATCAGGTGAACGAGCAGCTGATGTCCCGCGCCAAGCCGGATGCGCTGTTCATGCATTGCCTGCCTGCGCATCGCAACGACGAGGCGACCAGCGCGGTGATGGACGGCCCCCATTCGGTGATCTTCGACGAAGCCGAAAACCGCCTGCACGCGCAAAAGGCGATCATGCGCTGGTGCCTCGGCGTCTGAACTTGACTACGGCCCCCTTCCTTTGCAGGGGGGCCACCGCCAAGCCGTTCAGCCCAACCGATGCTTCAAGACCACCGGCAGCACCAGGTCCTCCTCATCCGCCAGGTGCCGGGCCAGAAGGTGGTCGAACCCCGCCAGATCGGCCAGGAACCGTCCCGTCGCCTCACGCTGGGGCGCATCCCGCGTGGCGGCCAGCACCGCATTGGCCCCGGTGACAAAGCGGTCGATCAGCCCGTGCAGCGCGTGGTGGTCAGCGTCCAGCATCTCGAACCCGCGTGCAATCTGCGGCTCCAGCCGGGCGAGTTCGGGAAAATAGACGTCGTCCTCGATCTGGTGATGGCCCATCAGGTCGCCCAGAAGGCGCGATCCCAGCCGTGACAGCCGCGCTGCATAGGTCTCGGCCGACAGCGCGCCGTCGATCCGCGCCCTTGCTTCGGTTCCCAGCGCGTCCAGCATCCGGCGGAAAGCCAGGTGCCGATCCAGCCAGAAGGCTGCCAAGCCATTGAAATCGGGGTGGGCGGCCCACTCTGCCCGGGGAAGGTCCGCCAGGATCAGGCAAAATTCGTCGGGCAGGGCGGCGCGGTGTTCCAGCAAAAGCGCGGGGTCGCGGGCGGGGGGCGTGCTCATCCCCGCATCCTGCCAGCCGCTTGTGGCAAGGGCAACCAGCGCATCATTCACCAAAACGGTTGAGCGAATCGGCTGTGCTGTGGTAATTCATCCACATGGTTGAACGAATAGACGCAAACCCGGCACCCGAGACAGACCCGCTGTCCCTGACGCTCAAGGCCGCCGGCGACCCGACCCGCCGGGCAATCCTGACGCATCTTGCCCAGGAAGGCCCCGCCCGCGTCACCGACATCGCCGCGCGCTTCGACATCAGCCTGAACGCCGTGTCGAAGCACATCATGGTGCTTGAAAAGGCCGGCCTGGTCACGCGCCGGACCAAATGGCGCGAGCATCTGATCGAGGCGAACCTTGCGCCCCTGACCCTGGCCTTCCGCTGGTTCCAGGACCTGCGGTCGGTCTGGGACCTTCGGCTGGATGCCCTTGAAGCCCATCTTGCAAAGGAAACGACCGATGACTGACCTGACCCTCTCCGTGACCCGCATCCTGAAGGCCAGCCCCAAGGCGGTCTACGACGCCTGGCTTGACCCGGACACCATCGCCCGGTTCATGGCCGGGGGCGCGGGCCAAACCGTGACCGAGGCGCGGACCGACCCCCGTGTCGGCGGCGCGTTCCGCATCGTCATGACCTCGGACAAGGCCATCCCGCACCAGGGCATCTACTTGGACCTTGTCCCCCACAGACTGATCCGCTTCACCTGGGAAAGCCTCTATTCCCCCGCTGACAGCGAGGTGACGATCCGCCTTGCACCAGTCGCCGAAGGGACAGAGGTCACCCTTACCCAGGTGCGCTTCCTGTCCGAAAGCGCGCGGGATGGACACCGGCAGGGCTGGGACCTGATCCTGCAGCGTCTGGCGGGCGTCATGGCGGAAGCTGCGGCCTGATCCGTCGCGGCCCTTGTCCCCGTGGGGCAACGGGCGTTTCGCGGGGGGTTGGTCAGAAAACCAATCGGCCAACCCCTTTCCGCCCTTCCCGCTGCGGTCTAGGCTGCCCCCATCTCAAAGGGAGGCCATCCATGCACCGCCGTTCCGTCGCCGTCTTCGACCGTTTCCTGTCGGCCCTTGCCACCATCCTGGACAAGGCCGAGGCGCATTGCGAGGCGAAGAAGATCAAGCCCGAGGTCATCCTTGCCGCCCGCCTTTTCCCCGACATGTTCCCCTTCATCCGCCAGGTCCAGCTTGCCTGCGACTTCGCCGCGCGGGGCACCGCCCGGTTGGCGGGGGTCGAGCCGAAGGGCTTTCCCGACACCGAGACCACCTTTGCCGAGCTGAAACAGCGCGTCGCTGCCGCGCGCGGCTACATGGGCGGTTTTCAGGCCGCCGACTTTGCCCATGCCGACAGCCGCGAGATCCATTTCAAGGCCGGTGGCCGCGACATGATGCTGAAGGGGGATGAGTTCCTCTCCTTCTATGCCCTGCCGCAGTTCTTCTTCCATGTCACCACCGCCTACGACATCCTGCGCGCCAACGGGGTAGAGCTTGGCAAGCGCGACTACATGGGTGCGCCCTGATGCGCGGGGTCCTGATCATCGACATGCAGGAAGGCATGGCCGACCGTATCCGCTCTGGCCGCCCCACGGCGACCCCAGACGCGCCCGCCCGCATCGCCGCCCTTCTGGCGGCGGCGCGCGCGACGGGCACCCCGGTGATCCATGTGCTGCACGACGATCCGCACCCCGACTCGCCTTTCCGCAAGGGCGAGCCAGGCGCCGAACCCATGTCCTGCGCTGTCCCGCAGGCGGGCGAGACTGTCCTTTGGAAACACGGCTCCTCGGCCTTTCACGGCACCGGGCTTGACGGGCATCTCAAGGCGCATGGGATCACGCAGTTGGTCGTAGCGGGGGCTGTCGCCGCCTTTTGCGTGACATCAACGGTGCGCCAGGCCTCGGACCTTGGCTATTCTGTGCTGTTGCCGCAGGACGCGCTTCTGGGCTTCGACCTGCCAGCCTATGACGGCGGACAGCTTGATGCGGCCACCGTTTTCCGCGTCACCCTCTCGCTTCTGGGGGCCGATTTCGCGACGCTGACCACGGTCGACGCGCTGGCGGCGTAAGGCATGCGTCACGGCGCGGCCGGCGACCCGCGAGGCTTGCACGACGTGCTTGACGAGCCGCCGCAGGGCCGGACCGCGAAAGCCCAGGCGCGCCGCGCTCAAGCGGCCTGTGGTAGCGGGGTCAGCACCTTCCCCGCATCCGCATCCGCCGCCCGCGCCGCCAGCAGCGCCACAACCACCAACAGAAGCGACAGCCCCAGATAGGTGGGCCGGAACCCCACATGCTCGGCCAGGAAACCGATCGAGGATGGCGCGACCAGGATGCCGCAATAACCGACCATGGTGACAATCGAAATCGCGCTGGCCGGGGGCAGCGACGGGTGGTTCCCCGCAGCCGAGAACAGGACCGGCACCATGTTCGCCACGCCCAGCCCCGCCAGCGCGAAGCTAGCAATCGCGATCCAGTCCGTCGGCGCCAGCGCACCCCCCATAAGTCCCGCCGCCCCGATCAGGCCCGAGATCCGCAGCGTCCGCACTGCGCCAAAGCGGTTGCGCACCGAGTCGCCCAGAAAACGCATTACCGCCATGGTCCCGGCAAAGAAGGCAAAGCCCAGGCCCGAGACAAAGACATCCGACCCCATCTCCTTTTGCAGATAGATTGCCGCCCAATCCAGCACCGCGCCCTCGGGCACCATCGAAAACAGCGCCAGAAAGCCCAGCAGCCAGACATGCAGCTCTTTCGGGAAAAGCTTGGTTCTGGGCACAGCCACCTCGACCGCAGCGGTCTTTGGCGCATCGGGCAGCAGGAACGGCATCGCGCCCAGGACCAGCACCGCCACGACGCCCGCAGTGACCAGCGACTGCTCCTCGGACCCCCATTTCGCGATGATCCAGGCCCCGGTGGACCCGCCGAAAAAGCCGCCCAGGCTCCAGAACCCGTGGGAGGAGGACATGATCGCCTTGTGCAGCCGCCGCTCGACCTCGACCGCCTGCGCGTTCATCGCCACGTCCATGCAGCCCGCCATCGCGCCAAAAACCGCCATGAACAGCGCCAGCACCCATAGGTTCGGCGAAAAGACCACCATCGGCAGCACCGGGATCAGCGCCAACGAGAACCACAGCAGCACCTTGCGCCCGCCGTAAAGCGAGATCAGCCGCCCGGCGAACAGCATGGCCGAGACCGCCCCCAGCCCCAGGACAAGGATCAGCAGCCCCAGCACGGACTCGGTCACGTTGTGCCGTGGCATGAGCAGCGGGATCTGCGGCGCCCAGGCCCCCATGACGAAGCCGTTGGCCATGAACATGGCCGCAATCGCCCATCGTGCGCGCCGCGCCTGCGCTTCCATCTGCATCGTCTGCCCCTGATATGTTAGCGCCTGTCATAGGCCTGTCGCCGGGCGGGCGAAAGGGGCGGCCGATCAATCCATGTTGCAGCGCTAAAAGGATGCGCGGGCCAAGATCCTTCGAAGGACTGCAAAGGATTTCGAAAGCTTTTGCGCCCCTCACGTCCCGCGCGGTTTCGCCTTCAGCGTCGGCTCGGCCTCGGTCGGGTCCTCGGGCCAGGGGTGGCGCGGATAGGCCCCGCGCATGTCCTTGCGGACATCGGCGTAAGAGGTTGCCCAGAACCGCGGCAGATCGGTCGTCACCTGTACCGGCGCGCGTGCGGGCGACAGCAGCGTGATCCGCAGCGGCATCCGCGCCTGACCCACCACCGGATGCACGGTGACCCCGAACATCTCCTGCAGCCGGACCTCGATTGCCGGCGCCTCGCCGTCATAGTCGATGGGGATCTTCCGCCCCAGCGGGGTTTCAAAGCTGCCCGGCACCAGCCGGTCCATTTCGGCCAGCCGGTCCCAGCCTAGCAGGCCCTGCAAGGCCGGCACCAGATCGAAGGACCGGATATCCGCCTCGGTCCTGACCCCGGACAGATGCGGCAACAGCCAGTCCTCTGCGGTGGCAAGAAGGTCTTGATCCTCCACCGCCGGCCAGCCCTCGCCCCGCGCCAGCCGCGCCCGCGCCCGCAGCCGCCGCGCCGCCGGGGACCAGGGCAGGCCCAGAAGCCGCACCCCCTCCAGCGCCGCCTTTGCTACCGCTTCCGGTGGGGCGTCCCAATGGCGGTCGTCCAGCACCAGCGCCCCCAACCGCTCTTGCCGGCGCGCCAGAACCTTGCCATCGCGCTTCGACCAGTCGCAGACCTCGACCCACCGGATGCGGCCCGCGTAAAGCCCGCGAACCTCGGCCTCGCTGATCGCCACCGTTTGCCGCACGGTGGCTTCGCGGGTGTCGCCGTCCAGGTCCGTCGCCACGATCAGCCGCGCGCCCGACAGGGAAAGCCCCGCCGCCATCGCCGCCCCCTTTCCCCCGGACAGGACCCAGCGTGGCGCCTCGCCCTTCCGCCGCAGCCCGATCCGGTCCGGGTAGGCCAGCGCCGCCATCTCGGCCAGGGTGAAGCCGCCGGCGCCTTTCTCCCCCATCCCTCCTTGTCCAGAAGGTGGCGCCGCCGCCTCGACCAACCCCCGCGCTGCCGCTTCCAGCCGCTTCGCCTCGGCCCGGATGCGCTCGACGACCCCGCGATCCGCCTGCGGTCCCGGCCGCTGGATCGCCTGCATCCGCAAGGCCAGGTCCGGCCCCGCCCCGCGCAAGGGGTCGCGCTCGGCCAAGAGCGCCGCAAGCGTCGCCGCCTGCGGCCCCGCCACCGCCAGCATGTGCCCCAGCCGGGGATGCAACGGCAGGCCCGCCAGCGCCCGGCCATGCGCCGTGATGTGCCCCTGATCGTCCAGCGCGCCCAAGCCCTGCAGCAAAGCCCGCGCCTCGGCCATGGGTCCTGGCGGCGGCCGCGTCAGGAAGGGCAACTCGGCCCCGCCCCATAACGCGAGTTCCAGCGCAAGTCCGGCCAGGTCGGCCACCTCGATCTCGGCGGGCGGGTAGGGGGCCAGCCCGCCCTCTTCGCCCTTGGTCCACAGCCGGTAGCAGACCCCTTCCGCGACCCGCCCCGCGCGGCCCCGGCGCTGCTCGGCCTCGGCCTTCGTCGCCCGCTCGGTCACCAGCCGCGACATGCCCGAGTTCGGATCGAACCGCGCCCGCCGTGCGCGGCCTGCGTCCACCACCACGCGGATGTCCGGCAACGTCAGCGATGTCTCGGCGATCGAGGTTGCCAGCACCACCTTCCGCCCCGGAACCGGGGCCAGGGCCGCCCGCTGTGCCGCAAAGTCCATCGCGCCGAACAGGGGCCGCACCACCACGCCCGGCAGGCCCTGCAACAGCCCCTCCACCCGGCGGATCTCGCCCTCGCCCGGCAGGAAAACCAGCATCCCGCCTTCTGTCTCGTCCAAGGCCGCCTTCACCGCCCCGGCCACCATCGCGTCCAGCCGAAAGGACGCATCTGGTGACCGTGGCAGCCACCGCGTCTCCACCGGGAACGCCCGCCCGGCAGAGGTCACCACCGGCGCCCCGCCCATCAGCTCTGCCACCGGCGCGGCATCCAGGGTCGCGGACATGACCAAGAGTTTCAGGTCCTCCCTCAGCACCCCCCGCACCTCCAGACACAGGGCAAGGCCAAGGTCCGCATTCAGCGACCGCTCGTGGAATTCGTCGAAGATCACCAGCCCGATGCCCGTAAGCTCCGGGTCCGACTGGATCATCCGGGTCAGGATGCCTTCGGTCACCACCTCGATCTTTGTGGCCGATGTAACCTTCGCCTCCCCCCGGATGCGGTACCCGACCGTCTTGCCCACGGGTTCGCCCAAGGTCTCCGCCATCCGCTCGGCCGAGGCGCGGGCGGCCAGCCGGCGCGGCTCAAGCATCAGGATGCGCCCCGCCACGATCCCCCGTGCCAGCAGGTCCAGCGGCACCAGCGTCGTCTTGCCCGCCCCTGGGGGCGCCTGCAGCACCGCCACCCCGCGCAAGGCAAGCGCCTCGGCAAGCTCGGGCAGGACATGAGAAACGGGCAGCTCGATCATGCCCCGCTTATCGCCTGCGCCCCTGCACATGACCAGACCCAAGCCCTTTCACATTTGCCCAAATATCCCCGCCGGAGGCAAACGCGAGCCGTCCTGCGCGCCCCTTCGCGCGCGGGACGGCGAGAAAAAGAGTCTTCGCGCGGCACGCGCTCCTTATGGAAACCGCCCGAACCCGCAGGACCGCAGTCTCCTCTCGCCAAGCCGCCAGCCTTACGGCAAAAGAGGGGTAAACGAGGGGGACAATGGACACCACCGAACGCGCCCGACTGATCCGTGCCGGCGACCGCCGGGCGTTGGCCCGTGCGATAACGCTGGTCGAAAGCGCCCGTCCCGACCATCGGGATCAGGCGCTGGCGCTGCTTGCCGCCCTGCGCCCCGGCCCGCAGGCGCTGCGCATCGGCCTCTCCGGCACGCCCGGTGTGGGCAAGTCCACCTTCATCGAGGCTTTCGGCCTGATGCTGACCGGACAGGGCCTCAAGGTCGCCGTTCTGGCGGTCGACCCGTCCTCGGCCCGCTCCGGCGGATCGATCCTGGGCGACAAGACCCGGATGGAGCAGCTTTCGCGCGACCCAAACGCGTTCATCCGCCCCTCGCCCAGCCAGACCCAGCTTGGCGGCGTCGCCCGCCGCACGCGAGAGGCGGTGGCCCTGTGCGAAGCAGCGGGCTTTGACATCGTCCTGATCGAAACCGTCGGCGTTGGCCAATCCGAAACCGTGGTGGCGGAACTTTCCGACCTTTTCCTCCTCCTCCTCGCCCCCGCAGGGGGTGACGAACTTCAGGGCGTGAAACGCGGGATCATGGAGATGGCCGACCTGATTCTGGTCAACAAGGCTGACGGCGACCTGAAGCCCGCCGCGATGCGCACCGTCGCGGATTATTCTGGCGCGCTGCACCTCTTGCGCCGGCGTCCCCAGGACCCCAAGGGCTTTCCAAAGGCTATGCCGGTCTCGGCGCTGGCGTCGGAAGGTCTGGCCACGGCATGGGAGGAAGTGCAGACCCTGACTGCCTGGCGCAAGGCGAATGGCCACTGGGACCGCACCCGCGCCGACCAGGCCCGGCACTGGTTCGAGGAAGAGGTCCGCCAGGGCCTGCTGTCCGCCCTGACCCGCGAACCGCAAAAGGGCCTGATGGCGGGCCTTGGCGACCGGGTGGCGCGCGGAGAGCTTGCACCCGAGGCCGCTGCGGCCGAGATGCTGCGCCTTCTGGGTCGCGCCTGACCCAAGCTGCAGGCCGCCGCTTCCTGCTTGACCTCCCCCGGCTTTCCCCTTACACGCCCCCAATCGAATTCGAGGGCCGGGGATTCCCTGCCTTCCCCCGCTTTTGACGAATCGAAGGAACACCGCCATGTCGCGCGTCTGCGAACTCACCGGCAAGGGCCCGATGACGGGGAACACCGTCTCCCACGCCAACAACAAGTCCCGCCGTCGGTTCCTCCCGAACCTGAACGAAGTGACCCTGATCTCTGACGTTCTGGGCCAGTCGTTCAAGCTGCGCGTCACCGCTGCGGCGCTGCGCTCGGTCGACCACCGTGGGGGGCTTGATGCCTATCTGGCCAAGGCCAAGGACGAGGAACTCTCGACCGCCGCCCAGAAGATCAAGAAGGACATCGCCAAGGCACAAGCCTCGGCCTGATCCGATTGGAACTGCTGAAAAGGTCCCGCCTTCGGTGTGAAGGCGGGACCTTTTCGCTTGTTCCGGCCTGAAGGCGCGCTGCATTCAAGGCAGGCGCAGATCGACAGGGATTCCTGGCAGCCCGAAGGATGTGCCGCGACTTCCGCAAGGAAATCGCGTCCGTCTGCTCAGCAAGGCGCGGGTGTCAGCCGGCGCAATAGGATTCGGCGGCCTGGCCGAACTGCTTGTACCGATCCCAGAAGGCATCGTCGGACGAGGATTGCGAGATCCACGTCGCATGCGCCCGTTCCGGGTCCTTGAAGAACTTCGCCGCGCGGCGCTGGTCGCCCCCCGACAGCGTCATGTCGGCCGCCTGCTGGATGCAACCGCACAGCGCCCGGTTGCCGCCCCGGTCCGAGGCCATGCAGGCCCGCTCGATCGGGCCGGCCGCCGCCAGCGTGGACATCAGCGGAAGAAGGGCCGCCGCAGCGACCGCAAGCACGATGGATTTCATTCGTTCTGCCTCAATTGCCGGGCACGGTCGGGGAAGCCCCGATCCGACGCCGATCATTCTGTAGGCGGGATTATGCCAAGTCCAAGCGAATTTTTCAAGGCTTGTCAGTGGGTTGCCGCCATCGGCGAGATTCCGCAACTGCTGGAGCCCCCGGCGCCGGCCGCTACAACATCCTGTGGCCGATCAGTCGATCGGCTCGATTCCCTCGGCCCGCGTGCGTGCGGCAAAGGCCCGCAGGTCGGCCAGACGCCCAGCCTCGGTCGGCGTCCACCCCGTCACCTCGCCCAGCACGCGCAACGCGCCACGCGTGCGGTAGGACCGCGTCGGATTGCCGGGGAACTTCTTGTCGGTGACGTTCGGATCATCCTCGACCTCCGCCTCCGGTTCCACCACATAGACCCGCGCCCCGGCGCCGTCCGCCGCCAGTTCTGCCGCCAGCACCGCGATCTCCAGTCGGGCGGTCATGTAGACCCATCCCGCGGGCCGCCCGGCGCCATAGTTCGCCGCATGTCCCGGCACGATCCGGTCGCCCGTCCGCAGCGCCACCTTGGTCCCGTGGAAGTAATGTGCCGTCCCTTCGATCATCGCCATTCTCCATTCCGCCAGGGCCCCCAAGCCTGCCGTAAACCGGGCATTCCGCCCAGACTTGAACGAATCTCCTTTGCCCCCACATCAGTGCAAAGCCCCCCGGTATTCCCCGCTTTATAAGCCCTTCCCGGCCCCTTCGCCGTCGGGTATACGCGCGCCATGACCGAGCTTTCCCATATCCGCAACTTCTCCATCGTGGCGCACATCGACCACGGCAAATCCACCCTCGCCGACCGGCTCATCCAGATGACCGGCACGGTGGCTGCGCGCGACATGAAGGCGCAGATGCTGGACAGCATGGATATCGAGCGGGAACGCGGCATCACGATCAAGGCCAACACGGTGCGGATCGAGTATCCGGCCAAGGATGGCCAGACCTATATCCTGAACCTGATCGATACCCCCGGTCACGTCGACTTTGCCTATGAGGTCTCCCGCTCCATGCGCGCCGTTGAAGGCTCGCTTCTGGTGGTGGACGCGTCGCAGGGCGTCGAGGCGCAGACGCTCGCCAACGTCTATCAGGCGCTGGATGCCGGGCACGAGATTGTCCCGGTCCTGAACAAGATCGACCTTCCCGCTGCCGAACCCGACCGCGTCAAGCAGAACATCGAGGACGTGATCGGCCTCGACGCCTCTGACGCCATCGAAATCTCGGCCAAGACCGGACTTGGCATCCCCGACGTGCTGGAGGCCATCGTCACCCGCCTTCCCGCCCCCAAGGGCGACCGCAACGCGCCACTGAAGGCGATGCTGGTCGACAGCTGGTATGACGCCTACCTTGGCGTCGTCGTCATGGTGCGGATCATGGACGGCGTGATGAAGAAGGGCGACCGCGTCCGCATGATGCAGACCAACGCGGTCTACGGCATCGACAAGCTGGCCGTCCTGAAACCCCAGATGGTGGACATCCCCGAACTTGGGCCGGGCGAAATCGGCATCTTCACCGCCTCGATCAAGCAGGTCCGCGACACCAAGGTCGGCGACACCATCACCCACGAACGCCGGGGTTGCGACGAACCGCTGCCGGGCTTCAAACCCTCGGTCCCCGTGGTGTTCTGCGGCCTCTTCCCGGTCGACGCCAACGACTTTGAGGCGCTGCGCGACGCCATCGAGAAGCTGTCCCTGAACGACGCCTCGTTCTCCACCGAGATGGAAACCTCCGCCGCCCTCGGCTTCGGCTTCCGCTGCGGTTTCCTTGGCCTTTTGCACCTTGAGGTGATCCGTGACCGGCTTGAACGCGAATACGACCTCGACCTGATCACCACCGCGCCTTCGGTGGTCTTCAAGCTCTACATGAAGGACGGCGAGGTCATGGACCTCCACAACCCCGCCGACATGCCCGACCTGACCTACGTCGACCATATCGAGGAGCCGCGGATCAAGGCCACGATCATGGTCCCCGACGAATACCTGGGCGACATCCTGAAGCTCTGCCAGGACCGCCGCGGCATCCAGCTGAACCTGACCTACGCCGGCCAGCGCGCGATGGTCGAATACGACCTGCCCCTGGCCGAAGTGGTGTTCGACTTCTACGACCGCCTGAAATCGGTGACCAAGGGCTATGCCAGCTTTGACTACACGATCAGCGAATACCGCGAGGATCACCTGGTCAAGATGTCGATCCTGGTGAACGACGAACCCGTCGACGCCCTGTCGATGATGGTCCACCGCGACCGCGCCGAGGCTAGGGGCCGTTCGATGGTCGAGAAACTTAAAGACCTGATCCCCCGCCACATGTTCAAGATCCCGATCCAGGCGGCCATCGGCGGCCGCGTGATCGCGCGGGAGACCCTGTCCGCCATGCGCAAGGACGTGACGGCGAAGTGCTACGGCGGCGACGCGACGCGGAAGAAGAAGCTGCTGGAGAAGCAGAAGGCCGGCAAGAAGAAGATGCGCCAGTTCGGGAAGGTCGAGATCCCGCAGGAAGCGTTCATTGCCGCGCTGAAGATGGATGGGTGAGGTGTAAAGGCACTTGGTCTACCTCTAATTGGCTCCGTGTTTAGAGTGGAGGGACCCGGTGAGAATCTTTGTCATGGTTCTCATTGAGCAGGGATAAAGTTCCATTATGTCCTCAACTGTGCGCCCACTTTCCCTAAGTTGAAGCATGTGAGAAATCTGGTCGGTACTGAACTTTGACCGATTTCGCCCGTTCACGATTGAATCTGTAGTGTTTTCAGACTGGGTGCCATAAGCTAGGTTTTCTACTCTATTATCTGATGGGTCGTCGTTTAGATGCCTAATTAGCATTCCTTTGGGTTTTGGGCCGATGAAGGCTGCGGCTACTAGCTCGTGAACATATGGCTTCTTTTGCTGCCCATTTCCATTGCGTATGTCGACACGAAGGTAACCCTCTGGGCTTCGCCAAGGATTTAGGAGCTTTTTCCTGAAGAGGCCGAAAACTCTGCCCTTACTGTCGACAACGTACTTGGGGAAATCTGGAATGCAGTAAAATCCTAAGGGGGATCTTTGATTTGCTGCTTTCGGCGCAAATTCCCGCGCATCAATTAGCTCAATAGCATCTATAATATTCCGCCTGATGTCGGCTGAATTTGCCAAAGCAAGCGCTTCACTCAGCAGCGACCTTAACTGATTGCTTTCCTCTATAGGCGAATTGACGTTAACCATCCCTCATCCGCAAATGAGTTTTCATCGACTCTTAATTGTTGGCATATTGCTACCGAGGTCACAAGATAAAAAGCGTAGGGTGCGTGTTCACACGCACCACCGCAGCCACCTCAAAACAACCCATCCCCGCCGTCTTCCCGCTCTTCCGCCTCATCCACCGCCACGGCCGCGCCGGCGCCGATCAGAGGGCCGCAGGATGTGGCCAGCAGAAGTGCCAGCAGCGCGGTCAGGGTCTTGAAACCAGCGTTCATCGCCATTCTCCTGTCAAAGGGTCACAGCCCGGCCTGGGCTTCCTGAGATTCCTCGGTGATCGCTTCCCCCGTCATTTCCAGGTCGCGGCCCGCGCCTTCGATGGTTTCGCAGGCGGTGACGCCCAAAAGGGCAAGAAGGACGATCAGTCGGGTCATGGGTCGGCTCCATCAATGGTGTCCCGCCATTAACAGCCCCGCGCCCAGGATGTTCCCGCAGGTCTTCCCCTTCCTGCACCAGCGCAACGGGGCCTCTGACCCAGTGCCCTGCCGGCCGGAAGCACACAGGCCGCTTAACCCCCTGTTAACCAACCCCTGCCAGTCTGGCGCCATGAAAGCCCTTGTCCCCCTCCTGTTCCTTGCCGCCTGCGGTGCCTCTCCCGCGCCCGAGTTCTTTGGGGCCACCCGCACCGATGTTACCGTGAACAACCGGACTTACACGGTTTTCCAGAAAGGGGAGCGGGTGGAGGTCATCCGCCTTGGCTACGCCCGTCGCGGTGAGCATCAGGAAATCCGCGCCACGATGATCGAGCTGATTCCCCGTGTCACCGGCTGCAAGCTGCGGGAAACGACGTTGACCGGCGACAGCGGGGAAATGCGTGGCTCGCTTGACTGTCCGGCTTGACTTGAAGCCCTGAAACGCCAAGAAGCAGGCACCAAACCGGGGGCCTGCCATGCGCCAGATCGACCTTTCCCGCACCCTGCCGCACGCCCGCATAGCCGAGCTGCCGAACCCCTATTTCGGCAAGGTCCGCGACTGCTATGACCTGCCCGACGGCACGCGGCTTCTGATCTCCTCCGACCGGATTTCTGCGTTTGATCAGATCCTTGCGGTGATCCCCTGGAAGGGCCAGGTCCTGACCCAACTGGCGCGTTACTGGTTCGACCACACCGCCGATATCGCGGCGAACCACGTGATCGGCTACCCGGACCCCAACACCGTGCATTGCAAGCGCGTGACCATCCTTCCGGTCGAGATCGTCGTACGCGGCTATCTGGCCGGGACCACGTCGACCTCGATCCTGACGCAGTACTCCAAGGGCCTGCGCCAGATGTACGGCCACACCCTGCCCGACGGCCTGCGTCCGAACCAGGCCCTGCCGCAGGCGATCATCACGCCGACCTCCAAGGCGTTTGACGGCGGCCATGACGAACCGCTGACGGCAGAGGAGATTGTTGGCACCGGCCTGCTTACCGAAAAACAATGGGATGAGGTCAGCGAAAAGGCCCTGGCGCTGTTTGCACGGGGGCAGAAAATCGCAGCCGAACGCGGCCTGATCCTGGTCGATACCAAGTATGAATTCGGGATTGACGCCGCAGGCAACATACTTCTGGCCGATGAAATCCACACGCCGGACTCCAGCCGGTACTGGATCGCCGATGGTTACGAAGCGGCGTTCGCCTCCGGCGCGCGACCGCCGAGTTTTGACAAGGATGTCATCCGGTCCTGGGTGGTGGCGCGCTGCGATCCCTACAAGGACCCGGTCCCTGCTATCCCTTTGGAAATGATCGAAAAGACGGCGCAGGTCTATATCGATGCCTTCGAAAGGATCACCGGCCAGTCCTTCGTGCCGGACGCAAGCGGCGCCACGCCCCTGGACCGCATCCACGCCAATTTGACACCCTTCTTCACGGCCTAGGCTGTTTGCGCTAACAGTGGCGAAACCAAGGGGGAACCGACCATGATTCTCAGCTGTGGCGAAGCACTGATCGACATGCTGCCCAGGACCTCGACGCAAGGTGAGGCCTGCTTTGCCCCCTATGCCGGCGGGGCGGTGTTCAACACGGCGATCGCGCTGGGTCGGCTGGGTGCGCCTTCGGCGTTTTTCTCGGGCGTTTCAAATGACATGCTGGGGGAAATCCTGGCCGATACGCTGGCGGCGTCCAAGGTCGATACCCGGTTTCTGGCGCGCTCGGACCGTCCCACGACGGTGGCTTTCGTCAAGCTGGTGAATGGCCAGGCGACCTATGCTTTTTATGACGAGGCGACGGCCGGGCGGATGCTGTCGGTCGATCAGCTTCCCGCGCTGCCGGACGACATTTCCACCCTGTTCCTGGGCGGAATCAGCCTGGTGAACGACCCTGCTGCCAGCACGTATGAGGCGCTGCAGGCCCGTGAATGTGCGACCCGTGTCACCATGGTGGATCCGAACATCCGCCCCGGTTTCATCGCCGGAAAAGAGGCGGAGTACCGCGCCCGGATCGACCGGATGCTGGCCCGCGCCGATATCGTGAAGCTTTCGGACGAGGATCTGCACTGGCTGGAGGGTCAGGGCGACCTGACCGCTTTGGCGCGGGGTATCCTGGCCAGGGGGCCGAAGGTCGTCTTCATCACCGAAGGCGCCAACGGCGCGCGGGCGGTGACGGCAAGCCAGGATATCTTCGTGGCCGCCCAGAAGGTTACGGTCGTGGATACGGTCGGTGCCGGGGATACGTTCAACGCCGGCGTTCTGGCCGCGCTGCACCAGGCGGGCGCGCTGACCAAGGCCGGGGTCGCCGCCCTTGACGATGCCACGCTGACCGCCGCGCTGACCCTTGGCACCCGCGCGGCGGCGGTCACCGTCAGCCGCGCCGGGGCCAACCCGCCCTGGGCGAACGAGTTGTGAGGGCGGTTCTGCAGCGCGTCACCGAAGCGCGGGTCCATGTTGACGGCGCGTTGGTCGGAGAGACGGGCAAGGGGTTCCTGATCCTGGTCTGTGCCATGGGCGGGGATACCGAGGTTCAGGCCGAAAAGCTGGCGGCCAAGCTTGCCAAGCTGCGGGTCTTCAAGGACGATCAGGGGAAGATGAACCTTTCGGTCCGCGACATCGGCGGTAGCGCGCTGGTGGTCAGCCAGTTCACCCTGGCCGCCGATCTGCGCGGCAACCGGCCGGGCTTTTCCACCGCCGCCCCCCCGGCCGAAGGTGAGCGGTTGTACCAGCACTTCAGTCAAGCCCTTCAAAAGGAAGGGGTTCCGGTCGCGAATGGTCAGTTCGGCGCGGATATGGCGGTCAGTCTGGTGAATGACGGGCCGGTGACCATCTGGATGGACACCGACGCGCTTTAGTTGAACGGATTGCCCGGCGCAGAGATCACGTCGCCGCATTGCACCAGCGCATCGATCGACGCGCGCGAGCCGGCCAGCGAGTAATTCTGCACGTCGGCCCCGTCAGCCGCGCGGAGGTAAAGCCGATTGCCCTTGGCAACCTCAAGGATGAAGTTCACGCCTGCCTGGTCATCGGGCAGGTTGAACAGCACCGAATTCTGGTAAAGTTCAGCCCCCGTCAGGTTCCAGGGCGCGCGGCGGTCGATCTGCACTTCCAGGTCCGCCGTGTCACCTTCGCCGAACTGCCAGGCCGTCGAATAGAACTGCAACTGCACCGCGCCATCCGGGAAGGTCCAAAGCGAAAAGCTTTCCCCCGGTGCCGTCACCTGGGCCACGCAGCCGACCGAGCCGTCCTCCCAGCCCACGACCTCGACCTGCCAGTGCTTGTGCGAAAACAACACCTCGGACTGCTGAGCGCCAGCAGATCCCGCAAAACCCGCCAGCACTGCGGCGGCCACACCCATTCGAATGCCCATCTTCCACATCCCGAACCAATATCCCTGCGGTCGTTTTCGCCGCCACATGCGATTCAGGCAAATGAAACTTGCTGTCATTTTCATGGCAGCGTCGGGAAAGGTTGTGGGCCCTATGCGGCCCACTCCCACGGGTTGCTGAATTGTCCCAGGACCGCCTGCACGGCCGCATCCTCAACTGGAGCCGACTTGGACAGTTGCGCCACCAGCCCGCGCTTCTTGTCCTCGATCACGCCGGTCACGCGGGCAGGCAGGCCGGCCTCGGTCAGGGCGGCGTCGAAGGTGCGGGTGATGGCCAGCCGGCGAAGGTCGGGCTTGAACACCTTGCCCACGGCCGTCTTGGGCAGTTCCGGCAGGACTTCCAGATACTTCGGGACCGCCGCGCGTTCGTGGATATGCTGGGTCGCATAGGCCATCAGGTCATCGACGCTGGCGCTGGCACCCTTGACCAGTTCGACATAGGCGCAGGGCAACTCGCCGGCATGGGCGTCGGGTTGGCCGATGGCACCGACAAAGGCGACGGACTCATGGCCCATCAGTGCCTCTTCGATGATCGCCGGGTCGATGTTGTGGCCGCCGCGGATGATCAGGTCCTTGGCCCGCCCGGTGATGAACAGATAGCCATCCGCGTCGATCCGGCCCAGGTCGCCGGTGCGCAGGAAGCGGCCCTCGGCAAATAGCTCGCGGTTCTTGTCGGCCTCGGTGTAGGTCGATCCTTCGAACACCCCGGGGTTCGAGATGCAGATCTCGCCCACCTCGTCCACCGCGCATTCGCGGTAACCGATGGCTCCCTGGCTGGTCAGGATGCGAACGTGGCAATAGGGGAACGGCAGGCCGACCGAGCCGACCTTCTTCGCCCCGTCAGGCGGGTTGATCGACACCAGGCACGTCGCTTCGGTCAGGCCATAGCCTTCGACGATCTCGATCCCGGTTTCCTTCTTGAAGCGGTTGTAAAGCTCGATCGGCAGGGGCGAGGACCCCGAAAATGCGCTGCGCAGCGAGGAGATGTCGGCATTGACCGGGCGCTGCATCAGCGCGGCCAGCGCGGTCGGGACGGTGATCATGTAGGTCACCTTGTAGCGTTCGATCAGCTTCCAGAAGTTGTCGAACACCCCCTCGCCGCGATAGCCCTGCGGGGTGGGGAACACGACATGCGCCCCCGAGCCGATCATCGACATCAGGATCGGATAGCAGGCAAAGACGTGGAACAGCGGCAGCGGGCACATCACCACGTCGGTCGGCTTGAACAAGAGGTTCGCGCCCAGCCAGCCGTTGTAGACCATGCCCGAGACCTTGTGCTGCGCGACCTTGGGCATCCCGGTGGTGCCGCCGGTGTGGAAATAGGCGGCCACGCGATCATGGGTCACATCGGTAAAGGTCAGCTTGTCGGCGGGCATCCGGGCCATCTCGGCCCGGAAGTCCAGCACGTTGGCGGTGTGCTGAGCGGGGTTCTTCGGGCGGATCAGCGGGACGATCAGCTTCTTCAGCCCCGAGAGGTAGGGGACCAGGTCGACCTCCAGCACCGTCTTGACGTTCGGGGCATATTGCACCGCCTCGGACACCTTTTGGGCGAGATCGGTCTTGGGAAAGGCCTTCAGGGTGACGACGACCTTGGCATTCGTCTCGCGCAGGATGGCGCTGATCTTTTCCGGTTCCAGCAGCGGGTTGATCGGGTTCACGATCCCCGCCACCGCCCCGCCAAGCAGGGTGACCGCGGTTTCCATCGCATTGGGCAGGACGAAGGCGACCACGTCCTTTTCGCCCACGCCAAGGGACCGGAACAGGTTCGCGGCGCGCGTAACCTGCCCATGCAACCCGGTCCAGGTCAGGGTGACCTTTTTCGTGTCGGGCCCCGAAAGCAACTGATAGCTGATCGCCGGCCTGGAGCCGTGGGCAGCCTTGGCGCGGCTGAGGTAATCGTACATCGAGCGCGCCTGGCCACGATCGGCCCAGGGTTTCTCGGCCTCGATGGCTTTCAGGTCCGCGAGTGTCGCGAAGGTGGTCATGCGGTTCCTCCCCTATGGTGCCCGCTGTTGCCGCAGGCTTCGGGCCAAGATGGGGGCCGGGAACGCGTTTGTGAAGTCGGTTTGTCCGGACCGTGCCCGCTACGCTGCGTCAGACCGTGCC
Source organism: Tabrizicola aquatica (assembly GCF_002900975.1). Lineage (GTDB taxonomy): Bacteria > Pseudomonadota > Alphaproteobacteria > Rhodobacterales > Rhodobacteraceae > Tabrizicola > Tabrizicola aquatica. Next base: position 243,356 of record NZ_PJON01000003.1, read on the forward strand.
GTCGGTGAATTGCAGGCGGGCCAGCCGGGCGTAAAGGCCGCCTTCGGCCACCAACTCGTCGTGGGTGCCTTGCGCGACGATCTGCCCGTGGTCAAAGACGACGATGCGGTCGGCGCGTTTGACGGTGGCCAGGCGGTGTGCCACCACCAGGGTCGTGCGCCCTTCGGCCAGCTTCTCGACCGCCGCCTGGACCAACCGCTCGCTTTCGGCGTCCAGTGCGCTGGTGGCTTCGTCCAGAAGCAGGATCGGCGCGTCGCGCAGGATGGCGCGGGCGATGGCCACCCGCTGCTTCTGCCCGCCAGACAGCATCACGCCGCGTTCGCCCAGATAGCTGTCATAGCCCTGGGGCAGGGCGGTCAGGAAATCATGCGCCGCCGCCGCCTTTGCCGCCGCCTCGACCTCGGCGTCGGTGGCATCGGGGCGGCCGAAGCGGATGTTCTCGCGCGCCGAGGTCGCGAAGATCACCGGGTCCTGCGGCACCAGCGCGATATGCTGGCGGAAATCGGCCCGCGCCATGTCGGGCAGGGCAATGCCGTCCAGCACCACCTGGCCGGACTGCGGGTCATAGAACCGCATCAGCAGTTGCAGGATCGTGGTCTTGCCCGCGCCCGAGGGGCCGACCAGCGCCACAGTCTCTCCGGGCTTCACATGCAGGCTGACCCCGTTCAACGCGCTGGTCTCGGGCCGGGCGGGGTAGCGGAAGGTCACGTCCTGGAAGGCGATCTCGCCACGTACCGGGCGGGGCAGGGCTGCGGGGCGGGCGGGGTCCTGCACCGTATCGTCGGTGTTCAAAAGCTCGACCAGCCGTTCCGTCGCACCTGCCGCGCGCTGCAACTCGCCCCAGATTTCCGACAGGGCGCCCACGGCCCCCGCGACCATCACCGCATAGATCACGAACTGGATCAGTTCGCCCACGCTCATCATCCCGCCGCGCACGTCGCGCGCGCCGATCCAAAGGACGCCGACGATCCCCGCGAAGGTCAGGAAGATCACGATCACGGTCATCACCGCCCGCGTCTTGATCCGCGCCCGGGCCGAGTCGAAGCTTTTCTCGGTCACCCCGGCAAAGGCAGCGCGGGTCGGGCCCTCGTGGGTGAAGGCCTGCACCGTCTGGACCGAGGACAGCGCCTCGGAGGCCGAGCCCGAGGAACTGGCGATCCAGTCCTGGTTTTCGCGCGACAGCCGCCGCAGCCGGCGGCCCAGCACGATGATCGGCACCACGATGGCCGGGACCACCAGCAGCACCAGGCCGGTCAGCTTGGCCGAGGTCAGGAACAACAGGACCAGCCCGCCCACCAGCATCAGCACGTTGCGCAACGCGACCGAGACCGAGGAGCCAAGGACCGACAGGATCAGCGTGGTGTCGGTTGTGATCCGGCTAAGCACCTCGCCGGTCAGGATGCGCTCGAAAAAGGCCGGGGACATGCCCAGCACGCGGTCGAACAGCGCGCGGCGGATGTCGGCCACCACCCGCTCACCCAGTCGGGTGACCAGGTAATAGCGCAGCCCGGTCCCCAGCGAGAGCAGCGCCGCGATCACCAGCGCCGCGCCGAAATACTGGTCCAGAAGGGCCGCGTCGCTGTCGTTGAACCCGTCCACCACCCGGCGCACGGCCAGGGGCAGGATCAGGCTGATCCCAGCGGTCAGGATCAGCGCGACCACCGCCAGCGCCACCAGGCCCTTGTAGGGACGGACAAACGGGGCCAGCCCCCGCAGGGCGCCCACGCGTTTCGACTTGGGCCGATCCTCGACCACCGAGCTGTCCGACATCGGCCCGCCTCATCCAGTTTCGCGTTCCCACTTAATCCGCCAGGGCCGGGGCCACAAGCGCCGCTGCCCTTTCCTTGGCCGCCGCCCCGTGCCACCTTGCCCGCCATGACGACGACACAGCACTTTCTGGCCGAAGACGGTGCCCGCCTGGCCTTCCAGGATGAGGGCACGGGGCTGCCGCTTCTATGCCTGCCGGGCGTGACCCGCAGCATGGCGGATTTCGACTATCTGATCCCGCACCTGCCGCCTGTCCGATTAGTCCGCATGGACTATCGTGGCCGGGGTGACAGCGCCTGGACCGGCGCCGCCAGTTACACGGTCGAGCAGGAGGGCAAGGACGCCCTGCGGCTGCTGGACCACCTGGGGGTGCCGCGGGCGGCGATCCTTGGCACCTCGCGCGGGGGGCTGATCGGCATGGTCCTGGGCGCGGTGGCGCGCGACCGTGTCCTGGGGCTGATCCTGAACGACGTCGGCCCCGAGATTGCGCGGCCCGGCCTTGTCCGCATCTTCGACTATGTCGGCCGCAACCCCGCCGGCAAGACGCACCAGGGCTTTGCCGAACTCCTGTCCCGCTCCCCCGGTTTTGCAGGCGTGCCGATGGCCCGCTGGCTGGAGGAGGCCCGCAAGCACGCCGTCCAGACGCCCGAGGGGCTGCGCATTCCCTATGACCCCGCCCTGCGCGAGTCGTTCCTGGCCGCTTTCGATGGCCCGCCGGTGGACCTTTGGCCGCTGTTCGATGCGCTGGCCGGCCTGCCCCTGGCGCTGATCCGGGGTGCCAATTCCGACCTGCTGACCGCCGATACCGTGGCGAAGATGCAGGCCCGCCGCCCGGACATGGCCTTTGCCGAAGTCCCGGACCGCGCGCATATCCCCTTTCTGGACGAACCCGAATCCGTCGCCCTGATCCGCAACTTTCTGGCAGCTCTGGCATGAACCTGACGATGATCGAGGCCGCCGCCGCCCGGATGGCCGGCCATGTCCGCCGCACGCCGCTGCTGAACGCGCCGCTTCTGGACAAGGCCGTGGGTCGCCGTGTCCTGGTCAAGGCCGAGTGCCTGCAAGTGACCGGCAGCTTCAAGGCCCGCGGCGGCTGGTCGGCCGTCTCGGCCCTGCCCGAGGCCGCGCGAAAGCGGGGGGTGATCGCCTATTCCTCGGGCAATCATGCGCAGGGCGTGGCCTATGCCGCCGCCCGCCACGGCGCGCCTTGCGTCATCCTGATGCCGTCCGACGCGCCGCAGGTGAAGATCGCCAACACCAGCGCCTATGGGGCCGAGGTGGTGCTGTACGACCGCGCGACCCAGGACCGCGACGCCATCGGCGCGCGCCTTTCGGCGGACCGTGGGCTGACCCTGGTCAAGCCCTTCGACGACCCCCAGGTGATCGCGGGGCAGGGGACCGTCGGGCTGGAGTTGGCCGAACAGGCGAAGGAGGCCGGCGTCACGGCGGCCCCCGTGTTCGTCTGCAGCGGCGGGGGCGGCCTCGCCTCGGGCATCGCCCTGGCGCTGGAGGCCAAGACCCCGGTCCTGCAGGTCCGCACCGCCGAACCCCAGGGCTTCGACGACATGGCGCGCTCTCTCGCATCGGGTCAGCGGCAGCGGAACGCGGCCAGCACCGGATCGATCTGCGACGCGATCCTGACCCCCAGCCCGGGAGAGTTGACCTTGCCGATCCTGCAGCGCCTGGCCGGGCCGGGGGCGGTGGTGACCGACGACCAGGCCCTGCAGGCGATGGCACTGGCCTTCACCCATCTGCGCATCGTGCTGGAGCCGGGCGGCGCCGTCGCACTCGCCGCCGCCCTGTTCGGCCCGGACCTTCCGGAGACGGTCATCGCCGTCGCCACCGGCGGCAATGTGGACCCCGCCACCTTCGCCATGGCGCTGGACCGCTTCGCGTGACGCTGGTCTGGCTGGAGGACCTGCGGCTGAATGCCGAGCTGACCGGGCCGGAGGGTGCGCCGCCCTTGGTGCTGATCCATGGTCTGGGCCTGGACCTGCGCCTGTGGGACGCGGTGCTGCCACTTCTGCCGACCCGCACCCTGCGTCTGGACCTGCGCGGCCACGGGCACTCGGACCGGCCACCGCCGCCTTATGCCATGGGCGCGCTGATCCGCGACGTCGAACGCCTGATGACCCATTTCGCGCTGACGGATGCGGTCATCCTTGGCGCAGGCGAGGGCGGGCTGATCGCGCAGGGCCTAGCGGTCAAACGGCTGGACCTTGTCCGCGCCATGGTCCTGACCGGCAGCGCCACGCGCTTTGCCAATCCCTCCGTGTGGGAGACCCGCCTCGCGCGCCTTGCCAGCCATGGCCCCGACCTTGCAGCGGAAAGTGCCGCGCTGCTCGGCCCACGCTGGCAAGACTCGCCAGTGGCGGGGGCCGTCCAGACCATGCTTGCCCATACCCCGCCCGAGGGCTGGCAGGGCTTTGCCAATGCGATCGCCACGGCCGATTTCTACCAGACGACCGCCACGCTGACCCTGCCGACGCTGGTCCTGGCCGGAGCTGACGACCGCAAGACGCCGCCCGACCTGCAACGCGAACTGGCAGATCTGGTCGCGGGCTCTACCTTCCATCTGCTGCGCGGCGGCGGCCATCTGTCGATGCTGACCCACCCCCAGGCCTTTGCCGAGGCGCTTTTGTCCTTCCTGACCCGGATTGCCCATGTCTGAGCTGCTTCTGATCCACGGCACCTGCCACGGCGCCTGGTGCTTCCAGCCCCTGCTGTCCGAACTGGCACAGCGCGGCATCCCAGCCCGCGCCATCGACCTGCCCGGCCGCGATGGCAGCCCCACCAGCCTTCATGACTACGCCCGGGCCATCCTGGCCGCCGCCAAGCCCGACACGATCCTTGTCGGCCATTCCGCCGGCGGATACGCCATCACCGCCGCGGCCGAGGCCGAGCCCGCGCGCTTCAAGGGCCTGATCTACCTTTGCGCCTATCTGCCAGCCCAGGGCCAAAGCCTGGCCGACATGCGCCGCGCCGGGCCGTCGCAACCGCTCCTCCCCGCGATCCGCATGGCCGAGGACAGGGGCAGCTTCACCATCGACCCCGCCCTCGCGCCGCAGGCCTTCTACCAGGACTGCTCCGCAGACCTCGCCGCCTGGGCTACGGCCCAGCTTTGCCCGCAGCCCGTGACCCCGCAACAGACCCCGCTCTGGCCCACAGCGGCCGAGACCCTGCCGCGCCATTACGTCATCTGCGAGAACGACCAGACCATCCCGCCGGATTACCAGCGCCAGATGGCTGCCCGCCTGCCCGAAGCATGCCGCCACGCGCTGCCCTCCGGCCACTCGCCCTTCCTTGCCATGCCTGCCCGGCTGGCCGACCTTCTGGCCCGTCTGCGCCAGACCATCCTGACCTAGCAGATTTGCGGCACTTTCGCGTCGCTTTCCTGCGGCCGCTCCATGCGAACCGCCTCTAGCTTTCCCTTCGACAAATATCCCACGGGGGTGCGGGGGTGTGAAACCCCCGCTCCTCGGCCAACCAAGGGGCGCGACCGATGAAACTCAAGGACCTGGAAATCTTCGTCGTCGCCCCTCCGTTCCCCGGCTGGGGCGGGCGCTACTGGATCTTCCCGAAGCTGACCACCAACACCGGCATTGTCGGCTACGGCGAATGCTACGCCTCGACCGTCGGGCCGACCGCGATGCGTGCGGTGATCGAGGATGTGTTCGAACGCCACATGCAGGGCGAAAACCCCGAGAACATCGAGCTTATGTTCCGCCGCGCCTACAGCGCCGGCTTCACCCAGCGTCCCGATCCCACGGTGATGGGCGCCTTCTCGGGGCTGGAGATTGCCTGCTGGGACATTCTCGGCAAGGCGCGTAACCGTCCGGTCTATGCGCTTCTCGGCGGCAAGATGAACCAGCGCATCCGCAGCTATACCTATCTTTATCCCGAACCCGGCAAGGAATCGGCCGAGTTCTGGGTCGACCCCGACGCCGCCGCCGAGGCTGCGGTGCGCTTCATGAACCACGGCTTTACCGCCGTCAAATTCGACCCGGCCGGCCCCTACACGATCCGCGGCGGGCACGAGCCTGCCATGTCCGACATCACCCGCAGTATCGCCTTCTGCAAGGCGATCCGGGACGCGGTGGGCGACCGTGTCGACCTTCTCTTCGGCACTCATGGCCAGTTCACCACCCCCGGCGCAATCCGAATGGGCCGCGAGTTGGAACCCTACAACCCGCTCTGGTACGAAGAGCCGATCCCGCCCGATAACCTGCTGGAATTCGCCGAGGTCGCCAAATCCGTCCGCGTGCCCCTCGCCACCGGGGAACGCATGACGACCAAGGCCGAATTCGGCACCCTCCTGCGCGCCGGAGGGGTCAAGATCCTGCAACCCGCGCTGGGTCGCGTCGGCGGGATCTGGGAGGTGAAGAAGATCGCCGCCATGGCCGAAATCTTCAACGCCGAGATGGCCCCGCACCTTTATGCAGGCCCGGTCGAATGGGCGGCCAACGTCCATTTCGCCGCCTCGATCCCGAACCTGCTGATCGCCGAGACCATCGAGACCGGCGGCGCTTTCCATCAGAAACTGATCAAGAATTCGATCAAGTGGGAGGACGGCTATATCCTCCCGCCCGAGGCGCCCGGCCTTGGCATCGACTTCGACGAGGACGTCGCCCGCGCCCATCCCTTCACGGGCACCGGTCTCCATCTGCAAATGCAGGAGGCCCCCTGCGACTACCGGCATGGCAACCGGTTCGAAGGTGGCGCGCCAGCCGCGAAGATCTGATCCAGCCCCCGTTGGTGCGGCCACCGGTTCAACCGTCCGTTTCACAAGGCGGGCCATCGCATCTTCGCGATGGCCCGCAAATCGCTTGTCTCAGACCTTGACGAACGCCCCCGCCGCCAGCGGGCCGAAGGGCAGTTCCGCAAGCGGAGCGCCCACATCCAGCGGGCCGAGATCGACGGCAAAGAAGCCTATCTTCCCCAGCAATCCGCCAACCTGCGCCTTGGCATCCGCATCATCGCCCGAATAGAACAGGACGCGCTGTCCGGCCCCTGTATCCGGCTCCACCAACGCACTTACGTCAAGATGGTTGAACGCCTTAACCACCCGCGCACCGGGCAGCAGGTCGACGATCACTTCGCTTGAATGATTTCGGCCATGTTGGACCGGCTTGATACCATAGGCCGCCAGCGGATTGCTGGGGTCCGACCGGTCCGGCGAATCCGGCGCAAGGAAGGCGACGGGGTTTGTGGCGTCGATCACGATCCGCCCCTGCCATTCGGGCAGCGTATTCAGGACTGCTGCGGCATCGGACCAGCGCAGGCCAAGCACGACGATATCCGCGCTTGCCGCTTCGGCCAATGTGCCTGCGGTAAGGGTTGGTCCCACCTCGGCGACCAGGTCCGCCAGGCTTTCCGGTCCCCTGCTGTTCGCGATCGTGGCCGCGATGCCGACCTTGCCAAAGGCGCGTGCCACGTTGCTGCCAAGCGCACCTGCGCCGATGATTCCGATTGTCATGTTTACTCTCCGTTTTACCAAGCAGGGCGATCTTGACCGGTCCGGCAGCGCCCTGATTGCTGCCGGGCCGAATTAAGTATAAATGTGAAAGCGTCACACTGACATTTTTGAGCGAAAGAAACGCGCGTCTGACCTCACGTCTTGGCCAGTTCGCGGATGGTGCCGGCAAGATCAGCGATGGTCGTCTTGCCAAGCTCGGCTTCCAGCGCGGCCCGGGCACGGGCCAAAGCCGGGTTTATCACGTCCAGGATATTTGCCCCCACCGGACAGCTTGTGCAGGGTGCGGTCCGATGGACGGCGAAAAGTTCGGTGTCTTCGACCGCCGCGTAAACATCCAGCAGGCGGATCTCGGCCGCCGATCTTGCCAGCAAGGCCCCCCCGCCACTGCCAAGTTGCGACCGCGTCAGCCCGGCGTCGTTCAATCGGGACAAAATTCCGCGAATGACCACTGCGCTGGTGTTGACCGACGTGGCGATGTCCTCCGACCGGACGGGCTTGCCCTCGGTCATGGCGAGCGCGGTCAGGATATGCGAAGCGACGGCGAAGCGGGTGCTGGTGGGCATGTTGTTATCCGTTTATGTGTAAGTATCACTATTACATTAATTCCGACCTGTCAAACGTGAATCGATCAGGGCACCGCAGCCCAAGCTTTCGGACTTCGATCAAAAGCGGTCGAACCGTTTCAGACGCGAGGGTCAATTGGCGGGCCCAGGAGGACTCGAACCCCCAACCTCGGACTTAGAAGGTCCTTGCTCTATCCAGTTGAGCTATGAGCCCGCACCTCGTCCTTTTGCAGAAGCCAAAAGGATCAGGCAAGCGCCTTCGTCATGAAGACCGAGTTCGGGTCGTCCTCATAGCCGTCGAAGGGCGGGCATTCCGAAAATCCCGCCAGCATGTAGAGCGCCCTTGCCGCGACAAAGGTTGGCTGCACACCGGTCTCCAGGCTCAGCCGGGTGAATCCGTCCTGCCGGGCCGCCGCGACCAGATGCTCCAGCATCGCTTTCGACAACCCGCGCCCCCTTGCCTCGGCCAGCACATGCATCGACTTGATTTCGGCATGGGCTGCGTCGATCCGCTTGAACGCCCCCATCGCCAGCGGCTCGCCCCCGTCGCGCAGCACGAAGAAGCGGATGCCGGGTGCCGCCAATGCCGCCTTGTCCATCATATGGATCGACTCGGGTGGAGTGTCCGCATGCATGTCGGCGGTGTGCCGCTGAAACAGCAGCTCCAGGTCCGGCGTCAGCGGGTGTTCTTCGGTGATCTTGATCGACATCGGTTCCTCCGGCACCCTTTCTGGCGTGCCGATGCGGCCCTTGCAAGGCCCGCAGCTTGGTCCGAAGGCGATCTGGCTTTCCCACCTCGCGCTGGCAAGGTTTTGTTCAATCATCCGGGCCAGAGGTGGTTCATGCGGCTCCTGTTGACCTTCTTCCTGCTTTTCACCAGCCCGATCTGCGCGGAAACCCGGCAGCATGGGAACCTGATCTTTGTCGTGCCGAAGGGCTGGGTGTCCGGCGGTTCGGACGATGGCATCCTGACCTTGCGATCCGAACTGCCGGACGACGAATGCGAGTTCTGCGCGATCCGTGTCACGGCGGGTTCGGTGACCGGCGGGCGTGTGGATACTTGGCTGGACCAGCAGACCCGGCGCTTCATCGACCCGGATGAAACCGATCCGCCGAAGATTACCCAGATCGTGGCACCCGAGGTGTTCAACCTGAAGGGCCGGCCAGGCGCCATCCTGGGACAGACCGTCGATGGCGAATTGCAGGTCCTGTTTGCAGTGCAATTGTTCGGGCGGATGGAACTGATAGCCTTCACCGCGCCTGCCTCGGACATGGAGGATATCCCTTCGGCCATGACCGTCTTCCAGCGCGATGTTGTCCCCCTGCTGGAAGGCGCCCGGTTCGTCTCGGAAGGGGCCGCACCGCTGATGCCACCTCCGGTCCCGGGTGAGATGCAGGGGGTCTGGTGGGGGACGACGAACTGGTGGTTGCTCGGGATCGACGGCATGATGACCATGCAGATCGATTACCACTGGCTGACGCTCTATCCCGACGGCACCTTCTACGATGGGACGCCCCCAACTGGCACGGCGCCGTTTGATCGGGCCGAACGCCTGGCGCTGGGTGACATGGACTGGGGCAGCTACAGCCAGGACGGCGCGACGCTGACCCTGCACTACGCCTCGGGCGAGGTCGAAAGCTATCAGGTCACCGACGACACATTCCAGAAGGGGGATCGCCGGATAGATCCCATCGACCTTCTGGCCGATGGCACGAAGATCAACGGGACAGTCTCGACGATCTTCGTCTCGGGCTTCACCCCGGGCATCGGCATGTCGGGCGGCGTGACGCGGATGACTGACACCACCTATCATCCCGACGGGACATGGGACTATGGCGCCTATGCCGGGGCGTCCGCCACATTCGAAAACGGCAGCGGCTTCGCAACCGGCTCGGACCGATCCGAATCCGGGCGATACCTGGTGAAGGACGGGCTGGTGACGCTCTTCGCCGAGGACGGTAGCTTTGTCTGGTCCGACTATATCTTCAAGGCCGGAGACACGATCTGGATCGGCTCGGAAATCCTGAAATGATCAGTGCGTCCAGGCGCCCTTGCGGTCGGTGGCGAAATTCTCGCCATAGCCACGCGCGCGGATATTCGCACGGCGCGGCTTCGGCTCGATCAGGTCGTACTCGATGCCTTTTTCGGCCGCATAGGCCTGGGCCGCCTCACGCGAGTCGAACCGCAGGCGGACCTGGGACTGCGTGTCGTCCGACGAGGTCCAGCCCATCAGCGGGTCGATCCCGCGGGCGCTGGCCGGGGCGAATTCCAGAACCCAGCCCTGGGTCTTGGCGGTGCCGGATTGCATGGCGGTCCGGGCGGGCTGATAGATGCGGGCGCGCATGGAAAATCCTCCGAAGATCACTTCTGTTTTGTCGAAGCTTTCGGGAAAGCGCAAGCCGGTCCGTGCGGAGAAAAGACTGTCGGCCGATCCCGGGGGAGTGTGGGTGGGGTGTGGTGGGACCGACCGACAGCTTCAGTTGCTGCTTGCCCCTTCACATTGCCCCAGCTGCGACAGCGATTCAACTAAAAGATGTGTTAACGGCCACAAAAAAACCTCAGGCTGTGCGCGGTGTCAGGCCCTGGGCGCCAGCCGCAGCATCAGATAGCGGTTGAAACGGCGAAAGACCTCGGCGTTCCGCTCGGTCGCGGTCAGGCGCCGCATCAGGTTGGCGCGCCGCTTGCGGCTTAGGAACAGGCCGATCAGCCGCGACAGCGCCCAGTGCGCGGTGGGTTTCGTCGCCCGAATCTCGTCCGAGACGCGGGTAACCCCATGGCCCAGCACGTTGAACAACTGCTGTTCCAGGTCGATGGAGGGGGCGACAGCGTCAGTGATGTCCTCTTCGGCCACCACGTGGAAGGCCGACGCCTCGACCGCCGCGCGGAAGGCGGCAAGCTGATGGCCGCCGCCGGGCTGCGGACCGTGCAGATGGCGGCCCTTGTAAGCCTCGGTTCGGAAGCAGTCGGCGATCACCACCTGACCGCCCGGAGCCAACAGGGCCGCACATTTGGGCAGGCTCTCGGCCATCGGGATGTACTGAAAGCTTTCCGAGAACAGACACAGGTCGAACGGCCCCGTTCCGGCAAAATCCTCGAAGGTGCATTCATGCACCGTCGCTCCAGCGGCATTCTCGCGGCAGCGCGCGGCAAGGAAGGCCGAGGGCACGACGATGTCCACCCGGTGGCCCAGCGCCAGCAGTTTCTTCGCCGTCTCGCCCGCACCGCCGCCGATGTCCAGGATGCGCAACGGACCCTCCGGCAGATAGCCGAACAGCTTGGCCGTATACGCCTCTTGCGCGGCTTTCAGGTTTCCGGCCGTGACATCCAAGCCGGTCCAAAGCCCGTAATGAAGGTTCTCGGCCCCGGTCAGCCAGCGGATGAACGCCAGCCCAACATCCAGCCCCACGGCCCGCGTGTCGATCTTTTCTGCCATCATGCACCTCTGGCGCCTGCCTTAGCCGCTTGGCCGGTCTGGGGCAACGGTTTCGCCCCAAAGGGCCGATCGCCGCTTGAACTGGAACAAAAACGGATCAAATCTGTCCTGTCCCCCCGACTCGATGAGGCGCGCATGCCGCACAACAACAGCAACGCTTTGACCGAGCGTCCCGACGTCCTGAGCAAGCCCAAGCTGGAGGGAGGCCGGCGCTTTGTCATGCAGACCCCGTTCAAGCCCGCAGGCGACCAGCCCACGGCGATTGCCGAACTGACGGCCGGGGTCCTGGCCGGAGAGCGGGATCAGGTCCTGCTGGGCGCCACGGGGACGGGCAAGACTTTCACCATGGCCAAGGTGATCGAGGAAACCCAGCGCCCCGCGATCATCCTGGCGCCGAACAAGACGCTGGCCGCGCAATTGTATGGGGAATTCAAGGGCTTCTTCCCCGACAACGCGGTGGAATACTTCGTCAGCTACTACGACTATTACCAGCCCGAGGCCTATGTCGCCCGGACCGACACCTATATCGAGAAGGAATCCCAGATCAACGAACAGATCGACCGGATGCGCCACTCGGCCACCCGGGCGCTTCTGGAACGCGATGACGTGATCATCGTCGCCTCGGTGTCGTGCATCTACGGCATCGGCTCGGTCGAGACCTATTCGGCGATGACGCAGGACCTGGTGGTCGGGCAGATGTACGACCAGCGCAAGGTGATGGCGGAACTGGTGGCCCAGCAGTACCGCCGTCTGGAAACCGCTTTCCAGCGCGGCGCCTTCCGGGTGCGGGGCGACAGCCTGGAAGTCTGGCCCGCCCACCTTGAGGACAGGGCCTGGCGGTTTTCCTTCTTCGGCGAAGAACTTGAGTCGATTGTCGAGTTCGACCCCCTGACCGGCGCCAAGACCGACAACTTCAAACAGATCCGCATCTATGCCAACAGCCACTATGTCACCCCACGCCCGACGCTGGCGCAGGCGGTCAAGGGCATCAAGGACGAGCTTTTCCACCGCCTGAAGCAGTTGCAGGCCGAGGGCAAGCTTTTGGAGGCGCAGCGGCTGGAGCAGCGCACCCACTTCGACATCGAGATGCTGGAGGCCACCGGATCTTGCGCGGGGATCGAAAACTACTCGCGCTACCTGACCGGCCGCGCGCCGGGCGAGCCGCCGCCGACGCTGTTCGAGTTCATCCCCGACAATGCCATCGTCTTTGCTGACGAAAGCCACGTCTCGGTTCCCCAGATCGGCGGGATGTACAAGGGCGACTTCCGGCGCAAGTTCACCCTGGCCGAACACGGGTTCCGCCTGCCCAGCTGCATGGATAACCGCCCGCTGAAGTTCGAGGAATGGGACGCGATGCGCCCGCAATCCGTCTTCGTCAGTGCCACCCCCGCGGCTTGGGAAATGGAGCAGACCGGCGGCGTCTTTACCGAACAGGTGATCCGCCCGACCGGCCTGATCGATCCGCAGGTCGAGATTCGCCCGGTCGAGATGCAGGTCGACGACCTTCTCGACGAGATTCGCAAGGTCGCCGCCCGCGGTCTGCGGACCCTGGCCACCGTTCTGACCAAGCGGATGGCCGAGGACCTGACGGATTACCTGCACGAGCAAGGCATCCGCGTGCGCTACATGCACAGTGATATCGACACCATCGAACGCATTGAAATTCTGCGGGATTTGCGGCTGGGCGCGTTCGACGTGCTGGTCGGGATCAACCTGTTGCGCGAGGGGTTGGACATTCCGGAATGTGGCCTGGTGGCGATCCTCGATGCCGACAAGGAGGGGTTCCTGCGCTCGGAAACCAGCCTCATCCAGACCATCGGCCGCGCGGCGCGGAACAGCGAGGGCCGGGTGATCATGTATGCCGACCGGATCACCGGCTCGATGGAGCGGGCGCTGGCCGAGACCAACCGCCGCCGCGAAAAGCAGATCGCCTACAACACGCTTCACGGGATCACGCCGGAAACGGTGAAGAAGAACGTCGAGGACGTGCTGTTCGGAACATGGGAGGGCGATACCGACCAGGCGCGGATCACCACGAAGGTCGACAAGCCGATGATCGGCAAGAACCTGGCCGCGCACCTGGATGCGCTGCGGCTGCAGATGCGCAAGGCCGCCGAGAACCTGGAGTTCGAGGAGGCAGCTCGCCTGCGGGACGAGGTCAAACGCCTGGAAGCGGTGGAACTGGCGGTGGCCGACGACCCCTTCGCCCGGCAAGAGGTGATCGAGGAAGCGGTGGTCGAGGCCACGAAGATGGCCGGGCGGTCGACGGCGGGTCGGGCGGGCCAGCGCGGCGGCAAGCGCTCACGACGCGGACGCTAGGGTCGGTGGGCGAATCGCCCACCCTACGCCGCGCCCTTCACGCCGGGCGGGGCGGATGCTGCCAACCGCAAGTCGCGGTGGATCGTGGAGAAGGGCCAGTCCTCGGCTAAGGTTACCAGACCGTGCCGGACCGGATCGGCCAGGCAGTGGGCGATGGCGCGCCGTTCCTCCTCGGGGCTGCGGATCAGGTGGTCCCAGAACCGTCGCTGCCAAAGCCCCGCCTCGCGCTTCGCGACCATGCTGCGGGACTGGATGCCGCGCAGCCCGGTCGCATGGGTGAAACGCGCCTTGATCTTCTGCCAGCGCCGGGAAAAGTCGGCGTCGCCCGGCGGAAGGGTCCAGACCGCGTGGATATGGTCGGGCAGCACCACCATCGCGTCGCAGCGGATCGGATGCTCGGCCGCGGTTACCCGGTAAGCCTCACGCAAGAGGTCGAGGTTATCGGTCAGGGCTGTGCCGCCACGCTGGGCGAGGTTCACGGTAAAGAACCAGGTGGCACCCGGAACCGGCAGGCGGCGATAGTTCGGCATGGGCAAACCCTTTGCATCCTGTCCGGGCGTAGGGTGGGCGATATCGCCCACCTTACATCCCGTCACTCGATCAGAACGATGTCCTCATCCTCGGTTGCGGTGGACAGCGCGCGGCAGGTGACAACCTCGCCCTCGCGCTCCTCCCAGTAACGGGGGTCGTCCAGCACGGCCTGGGGCAGCTGGTCCTTCTGGAACACCCGCCGCTTCTGCCGCTTTACCGTGATCTCATACCGGTTCGACCGCAGCCGCGCGCCGGGGTGCAGGAACCCCGCGCGCAGCACCTCTGCCCGGTCTTGCAGCCGGCGAATCTCGTCCTTCAGCCGGGCATATTCGTCCACTGGATCCATGCCGCCCCCCTGTTTGCGACGATCCTGACCCCCGGACCTTTCAGAACGGTTAACGCCGTCAGGGGGAACGCTGACCGCGCCGCAGGCGTTGCCCCCACGATCCATGCAGGGAGAGCCCATGCCCCACCCCATCCGCATCGGCGTCGGCGGCTGGACCTATGCTCCGTGGCGCGGCAGCTTCTTTCCGCCCGACCTGCCGCAGTCGCAGGAACTGGCCTTCGCCGCCCGCGCCCTGACGGCGATCGAGGTCAACGGCACCTTCTACCGCACCCAGACCCCCGCGACCTTTCGCAAATGGGCCCGTGGAACCCCCGATGGCTTCGTCTTTACCCTGAAGGCCCCGCGCTATGTCACCAGCCGCCGCAAGCTGGCCGAGACCGCCGATGGGGTCCGGCGGTTCCTGGACTCCGGCCTGGAGGAGTTGGGGCCGAAGCTGGGCGCGATCAACTGGCAACTGCCGCCGACGCGGGCGTTTGACTGCGCCGACCTGGCCAGCTTCCTGGACCTCTTGCCCGACCGCCTGAACGGCCTGCCTCTGCGCCACGCGATCGAGCCGCGGCACGACAGCTTTCACGCCCCGGCCTTCGCCGCCCTGCTGACCGACCGGGGCATCGCCGCCGTGCAGGGGGCCGATGGCGCCTATCCCGAGATTGACGTCGCCACCACGGACTTTGCCTATCTACGCCTGATGGGCACGCAAAAGGACGAGCCGCTGGGCTATCCCGCCCGTGATCTGGACCGCTGGGCCACCCGCCTGCGCCGCATCGCCAGGGACCGCGCGGTCTTTGCTTTCGTGATTTCCGGCCACAAGACAGCCAACCCGGCCGCCGCGCAGGCGCTGCTTCAGCGCCTGGGGGTCAGAATACCCCCGTCACCTCATACATCACCGGCTCGAACCCGCGACACAACTCGTTGATCTTGCGGTTCCTCTCGCGCATTTCCGGGGTGCGCAGCATCGCCTGGTAATCCTCGCGCCGCTGCCATTGGCTGTAGTTGCAGATCCGCGTCCGCGCATCGTTCATGTGCAGCCCCGCCGCGATGAACCCCGGCTGGTGCCGGATGCAGTCCTGATAGGCGGCCTCCAGCGCCTCGACCAGATCAAACGCCATGGCGGGCGTGGTCTCGAAGGTGGTGATGACGGTTTGTCCTTGGAAATCCTTGACAATATGGGGCATGTCGGCCTCCCTTCCTTCTTCCGACATGATGCCACAGGACAGACGCCGCGCGATGAAGTTTCTTGACCCGAACGACCCCTTCTTCGCCAAGGCCTGGGTGCGCTGGCTGACCGTGCTTTTGCCCATCGGCTGGGGCCTGATGGAGCTTTTGTGGGTAGGCTCGCCGTTCTGGGGGATGTTGTTCCTGGCCGCAGGCGGCTATGCGGGCTGGATGCTGTTTTTCCGCCGGGGCAGGGACTAGTCCATCCACTCGGGCAGGCTGACGCTTCCGCCCTGCTGTTCCGACAGGTAGTAGGCCCCCAGCGCCAAAAGCGCCACCATCAGCACGGCAAAGCCGATCTTCCAGATCGACCAGGGGCGTTCGCCCTGCACCTCGCCGGTCTGGCCGTTGACCAGGAAGCGATAGCTTTTGCCATTGTACTTGTAGGCCGCCATCCAGACCGGCAGCAGGATGTGCTTGAACGTCTCGTCCGACCAGCTGGTGTCCACATCCTCCACCCGCTGCTCGTCGCCGCCGATGTCGCGGCGGACGTCCTGCAGGATCACCGCCGACATGCGCTGGCGCGCCTCCTCATGGCCGTCGGCCAGGCCCACGGTGTACCCTTCGGACTGGAACCCGGCCAGATACTCTGGCCCATAGGGCACCAGCGCGCCAAGGTCCCAGGGGGTCAGCTCATTGCCCAGCCGCGCGGGCAGGCTGCGCGAGGCCATGACCAGCACGTCGTCGAAATCCCGCGACACACGGCCCGAGGCCGGATACCACCGCGTATGGCGCACCCGTTCCTGCCGCGCCTCCATCCGGCCGTTGACGCGGACATGGACGGTGCGGGTCTCATAGTAATACTCACCGCGCTGGCCGGTGTAGCGGCTGGCGGTGTCGGCGTCGAAGGTCCAGAACGGGACATAGACCCCATTCATCGCGCGGCCCTTGCGGGCGTATTCCAACAGCGTGTTCGGCGCGAACCACAGGCTGCCCAGCCAGCCGGTCATCGCCTTGCGCGCCTGCGTCTCGGTCAGGACGAAGGGGACCACCGCCTGCGGCTTGATATGCCGCGTCGTGCCGGTGTCCAGCACCACGGGGGTCGCGCAAAAGGGACACTCGGTCGCGTGGGTCGCGCCGGTGATTTCCACCTGCGCGCCGCAGTTCGGGCAACTGGTCGTCCGCACCTCGACCATGTCGCGGTCGGCCAGATCGTCCTGCAGGCCGCGGCGCAGATCAAGCTCTTGCAGCGCCCGGTCGCGGGTCGGGGCGGCGGAGGCGGGGATCTCCTGCACATGGCCGCAGTGGTCGCAGACCAGCCGCGTCTGGCCCGGCGCGAAGCGCAGTTGCGCCCCGCACTGTTCGCAGGGCCAGCGGTATTCGTCCTGCGGCATCTCAGGGTGTCGGCGGCGGCGGAGGCACCTGGTCCAGAAGCCGCGCCAACTCGGTCTCGGCGGCCATCTTCCAGCCGTCCTGCCCGGCGGTCCAGACCATTGTTGCACGGGTCAGCCGACCCTCGGCGGCCGCCTTCGCCAGATCGCCCTCACCGAACGGCCCCGAAGTGGACCCATCCACCGCCAGATGCCAGACCTTCGCGGCCGGCGGCGGAGGGGGAGGCGGCGGCGGCGCGGCGGCAGCCCCCGGTTGCGCCCCCCAGGGCCCCATGTTCTGCGCCATCGACGCGCCCATGCCCATGCCCATCCCGGCGCCCATGGCCGATCCCATCGCACTGCCCGGTTGGCTTAGGCTTTCAGCGGCGTTGTACTGCATGTAGCGGTTCAGATCGCCCACCACCCCCATCGAGGTGCGCTTGTCCAGCGCCTTTTCCACCTCTTCCGGCAGGCTGATGTTTTCAATGTAGAATTCCGGGATCGACAGCCCGTATTCGCCCACCTGCGGCGCGATGGCGTTGGCGATGATCTTGCCCAGATCGGCCAGGTTCGCCGCCATGTCCAGCACCGGGATGCCCGACTTGGCCAAGACCTGGCTTGCCGACTGGACGATGATGTTGCGGACCTGAAAGCTGATCTCGTCGGCGGTGAACTCGCCATCCGTGCCCACGATCTCGGTCATGAACTTGCCCGGATCGGTCACCCGCATCGAATAGGTGCCGAAGGCCCGCAGGCGGACCGGCCCGAACTCGGGGTCGCGGGCCATGATCGGGTTCTTCGTGCCCCATTTCTGGTCGTTGAACCGGGTGGTGTTGACGAAATAGACCTCGGACTTGAACGGCGACTGGAACCCGTGGTCCCAGTGCTGCAAGGTGGTCATGATCGGCATGTTGTTGGTCTCAAGCATGTAGAGACCGGGGCCGAACACGTCGGCCAACTGCCCCTCATGGATAAAGACCGCCGCCTGGCCCTCGCGGACCGTCAGCTTGGCGCCCATCTTGATCGCCTGTCCGCGCCGGTCAAAGCGCCAGACCATCGTGTCGCGCGTGTCATCAAGCCACGAGATGACGTCGATGAATTCGCCCTTCAGGAAATCGAAAACCATGGCACCCTCCGGTTCTGGGTCAACTGTCACCGCCCGTCAGGCGGCGCGCAAGGTCAAAGACGATGGGCCGCGCCTGTTCGGCCGTCATGCCGGGGCGCAGCTGGGGGCTGTAAAGCATCCGCAGCAAAAGCTCGTCGTGGTCGGTCAGCAGCGCGAATTCCTCGTCGTCGTTGAAGATCGACGGGCGCGCGCGGGGGCTGTCGTTCGGCAGGCCC
This sequence comes from Tabrizicola aquatica, assembly GCF_002900975.1. Taxonomy (GTDB): domain Bacteria; phylum Pseudomonadota; class Alphaproteobacteria; order Rhodobacterales; family Rhodobacteraceae; genus Tabrizicola; species Tabrizicola aquatica. The sequence continues at coordinate 261,658 of NZ_PJON01000003.1, forward strand.
AGGCCCTGCGTCAGTTCCTCATGCACGCAGGACAGGCGCAACAGGTCGGGGTGTTCGGCCCGGATGACCGCGAAGGCGCGGGTATAGGCGCCCGAGTTGCCTTCGGACAGGGCATAGACCAGGCAATAAGTCGACCGCGGCATGTTGGTGATGCCGGCCACATCGCCCGGCGACAGGTTCGGCAGCACGGCCCGCACCTTGGGGCCAAGCGCCTCGCGCTCGTCCTCCGAGACGACATGGATGAAGAAATTCGGATTGCCCTCGTCCATCGTGATCGGATGGCCGGTGATGCCGGCCAGGCGGGCAACGAAACTGGCGATCCGGGCGCGGTCCGTCGCCTGCCGCTCGGCCGGAACCGAGGGTCCGAAGCGGACCGAGACGCGCACCGGCACTTCCCAGCGCCGCAGGATGCTGGCGGTTTCCTGCCGGACGAAGCCGCCGCTTGACCGGCGATATTCGTCGTAAAGCGCGATGCGCAGGAAGTTTTCCGCCAGCATCCGGTCGGTGTACGGAACCTCGGACCCGGAATCCGACCGCAGCAGGCCCTGGGCCAGCAGCATCTGCTGCACCTGCCCGAAATAGGTCAGTGCGGCTGCGCTTTTCGGCGTCGGCGGGGCAGGGACAGCCGCCACGGGGGGCGGCGCCGGCGGGGCGAGCGGCGCGGCGGCCGGGGTACACCCGACCAGCGCCAGGATCGCCGTTCCCGCCGTCAGACGCCCTATGATCCGGGGCAGCGCCACGCGGCTTAGGCCTGGGCCGAGGGGGTGGTCTGCCGGGCCTTGGCCGAAGCCAGCGTGTCGCGCAGTTCCGCTTCCATCTTCACCAGTTCGGCCTCGGCCGTGGCGCGGCGGGCCTTGCCCTCGTCGGCGATGGCCAGGCTTTCGTTGATCGTGGCGATCAGCGTCGCGTTGGCGTGGCGGATCGTCTCGATGTCGAACACGCCCCGCTCCATCTCCTCGCGCACCACCTTGTTCGCGGCCTGCAGGTTCTCGGCATTGGCCTTCAGCAGTTCGTTCGTCAGGTCGTTGGCATCGCGCACCGCCTCTGCCGCTTCCTTGGACCGCTGGATCGTCACCGCCTGGGCCAGCTGGGTTTCCCAGAGGGGCACCGTGTTGACCAGGGTCGAGTTGATCTTGGTCACCAGCGACTTGTCATTTTCCTGCACCAGCCGGATCGAGGGCAGCGACTGCATCGTCACCTGCCGGGTCAAACGCAGGTCATGCACCCGGCGCTCCAGATCGTCCCGCGCCGCGCGCAGATCGCGCAACTCCTGCGCCTTCATCACCTGGTCGGCCTCGGGGGCGGCGGCAACTTCGGCCTCCTTGGCCGGGATTGCGGTGGCTTCCACCTCGGCCAGCTTCGCCTCGCCCGCCGCGATGTACAGCGCCAACTCGTTGTAGAAGGTCAGGGTCTTTTCATACAGCACGTCCAGGCTTTTGATATCCTTGAGCAAAGTATGCTCATGGCTCAGCAGCTCGCTGGTGATCTTGTCGATCTGGCCCTGAACATCCTCGTACTGCGCGACGAACTCGGCAAAGGGGGCGGCGCGGCCCAGGAGCTTTTCCCACCAGCTCGATTCCCGCCGCAGGTCCAACTCATCGACCGCGAACCCGCGGATCGTGGTGACGATCTTGCGCAAGCTGTCGCCCGCCGGCCCCACGTCCTTGTTCTTCACGTCCTGCAGCATGGCCTGGCTGATCACCTGCAACTCGGCCTGGGCCGAAGAGCCGAAGGCGATGATCGACTGCGTGTTCGTCAGGTCGACCTCGGACATCCGCTTGCGGATCGCCTCGGCCTTGTCGGACGGGGCAGCCTCCAGCGGGACGACCTCGGCCATCGGTTCGGGCAGGATCACGGCGGTGACCTTCTCGACCTCGGTCAGGAAGGCCTGGGCATCGGCTTGGACGGTCGTGGACATGGGCATTCCCCTTGGGTCAATGGTCAAGCTTCAGGCGGTCGCGCAGGACGGCGATTTCAACGTCCAGGTCGGTCCGGTTGTTTGAAAGAAAGGCCGTCGTCTTTTGCGCGAATGTGGTTTCCAGATCCGAGAGAAGCGCCTCGTAATCCGTCCGCGCGGCAGCATCGCGGGTCTGGGCATAGTGGTCGGCGAACTTCATGGTCGCGTCGCGGGCCCCCATCAGATAGACCGACATATACTTGCGCGCGGCCGTCAGGTCGCCCGGATCGCCCTCGATCGTGCGAAAGAGGCCGCGCGCCACACCTGCGAACTGCGCCACCCGCCGCTCAAGGCTGCGGTCCTTGGCCCGCAGGATTGCGTCCTGCATCGCGGCCAGATGCGCCTCGCCTTCTTCAACGGCCTTGGCGACCCGGCCAGTCTGGAAGGCGTCGATGCCTTCCATCCCCTTGTCTGCCATCGGGTCCAGGCCAAAGGCCGCCAGATGCAGCCCCGCGCCGACCAGCGCGTACAGCACCGGATAGACCAGCCCCTGATCCGCGATCACCCCGCCGACAGCCAAAGCCGCCCCTGTCGCGACCGCCCCCGCTGCCTTACGTGGAAAGGCCGGGCGGCGGGCCAGCTTGCGGGCGTTGTAGGCGGCTTCCGCCACCAGCCCCTCGCGTGTGAGCCAGGCCGCCAGCACGATCATCCCGCCCGCCAGAAGGCCCAGCAGCATCTCGCGCGGGCCATCGCCAAAGGCGGGAAACAGGAACAGGAATGCGCTCAGGAACAGCACGGTCGTGCGCCATTTCCCCGTCACCCGGGGCGCAGACGGGGGCGCCGTCACTGGCCCCTTGGACCCGCCACCCGGGGAATACTTCCCGCCAAAGCGCTCGGCCATCACGCGCCCCCCGACCAGGCCACATAGGCCACCAGAAAGACCAGAAGCACCAGCGAGAGCGTCCGAATTCCGCTGCCCGACATGCCCCGATCTCCTTTTCCTGCCGCGTCAATCGACCTTAGCCGATGGTCCCCTCGCATGCCAGTCATGCCTGCGGGGAATCGGCGGCATTCTTCCCCCTCATGGCCCGGTGCCGGGGGGTGTCCGCCTCAACCCTTCTTCGGCCCGCTTGGACGCGGTCCGGTGCGTGACGGCGCAGAATTCGGGCGGGCGGGGCGGTCGCCGGACGTGCGATCCGACGTGCGGGCCGGGCGGGTTGCCTTCTGCCAGCTGTCCGAAAGCTGCTTCAGCCCTTCACCCGGCTTCAGCCCGGCTTTCGCGGTCTTGGCCGCTGGTTTGCCGGCAGGCTTGGCCGCAGGCTTCGCGTCGGGCTTGCGGCCCGCGCGAGGGGTCGAGGGCAACTCGGCCTCGGACAGCCCCAACTGCTCTCGCAGGATACGGGGCTTCACTTCCTCGACCTCGCCCGGTTGCAACTCGTTCAGGCGGAACGGGCCGTATGAGGTGCGGATCAACCGGTTCACGGTCAGGCCGATATGGGTCATCGCGCGGCGGATCTCGCGGTTCCTGCCTTCGCGCAGGCCCACGGTCAGCCAGGCATTCGCGCCCTGGTGACGGTCGATCTTGACCTCCATTCCCTGGAACCGCTCGCCGTCGATGGTGATGCCCTTGCGCAGCGGTTCGATCTCGGGTTCGGTCGGGTTGCCCTTCACGCGGACCCGGTACTTGCGAAGCCAGCCGGTCGAGGGCAGTTCCAGCTTCCGCTTCAACTCGCCATCGTTGGTGAGGAGGAGCAGGCCCTCCGAATTCAGGTCAAGCCGACCGATCGACATTACCCGCGGCATGTCCTCGGGCAGGTGGTCAAAAACGGTGTCGCGGCCTTTCTCGTCCGAAGCCGAGGTGACCAGACCCTCGGGCTTGTAGTACAGCCAAAGGCGCGGGGGTTCGGGCTGGCCCACGGGTTCACCCCGCACGGTGATCTTGTCCTGGGGCGTCACGTTCAGCGCGGGCGAGGTGATGGTCTTGCCGTTGACCTTGACTTCGCCCAGTTCGATCAGCCGCTCCGCCTCGCGCCGCGAGGCGATGCCGGCGCGGGACAGGACCTTGGCGATGCGCTCGCCTTCCGGGGTCTCGGTGGCGGGGGGCTTTTCTTTTCCGGGCATGGCCATCATCCTTCGGGCCTTGGTGGCCGGATGGGCAGGATATTGAAGCGGGCATGAAAGAGCAACGCGAAGGGTTCCGGTCGTTCATGGGGCTGGCGCTGGAGGAGGCGCGGGCGGCGGCGGCGCGCGGTGAGGTGCCGGTGGGGGCGGTGGTCGTCCAGGGCGAGGCGGTGCTGGCCCGTGCAGGCAACCGGACGCGGGAACTTGCCGATCCGACCGCCCATGCCGAGATTCTGGCGATCCGCGCGGCCTGCGGGGCCCTTGGGTCGGAACGGCTGGTCGGCTGCGATCTCTACGTCACGCTGGAGCCCTGCCCGATGTGTGCGGCCGCGATCTCTGCGGCGCGGGTGGGGCGGCTTTACTATGGGGCGGCGGACCCGAAATCGGGGGGCGTCTCGGTCGGCGCGCGGGTGTTTTCCCACCCCCAGTGCCACCATGTTCCGGAGGTCTACGACGGGATCGGGGCGGGGGAGGCGGAGGCCCTGCTGAAAGGGTTTTTCGCGGGAAAGCGGGGATAGTGTCCACGGTGGACAATCGCTGATGAGGTAATGTTATCAGACGGTTGGTCGCGGACGTTAGGGATTTGGAAAGGTTTGCCTGTGTCGTAAAGGCGCTCTCACGCAGAGGGCGGGCTGCCGGGCGAGGGCGCTTTGCCAAAGGCTGCGGCCAGGCGCTTTGCGGGCCCGGGGGGCAAGTCGGCCGCTGCAACGCGGGCCTGAACGGCGGGCGATGCAAGAAGGGCGGCGACCCAGGCCGCCAAGCCAGGCGCGGCTGCGGGCCGTTCGCGGGTGAGGGCCGTCTGGACAAGGCGCCCGTCCTCCAGGCTGCCTGACAACTCGACCAGAAGGATATCAAGCGCCGGTGGGCCAAGGTCCGGCTGCGCAAGCAGATCGTCCAGCGCGCCGGTCAGGACTGCCGGTGCCCAGCCACCGATGGCCAGCGTCTGGACCAGCGACCAAAGCGTCTGGTCCGTCCCGGTTCCAATGGCCTGAAGGGTGCCGAAATGGAGCAGGAGAAGCCGAGCGTAACGGTCGAGTTCGGCCACCATCGCGGGGGCGGGAAAGCCGGGCAGGCTGTCGCGCGCGGTGCCGAAGCGTTTCAGCGCCGCATCATCGGGGTTCCACTGCACCTCGATATCCTGGGCGATCAGGTCAAGGTATCGGGGCAGAAGGGCGTTCAGATCGTCCGGGTCGGTCGGCGTGCCGTGGGCCGAATTCGAGTATTCGCGGATCAGGTCCCGGGTCCAATGCACGCACTGGGGTAGCAAGGATGCTGGCCAGCGTCGCCTCGGTCATGCAGACCGGGCAGCGGCAGACCATCAGGGTCTTGGGAACGCGGTCGGGCGCATGGGAAAACAGCGCCTCGACCGAGGCGCGCAGGTCGTCTTGGAAGGGCGGTGCGGCCTGGGTCATCCTAGGGCGAAGCCTAGCAGTTGGGGCAGGGCAGGGTGAAGTGCCCAGACGCCGCTCCTGCAAATGCAGAGAGCTGGGCCGGGTGGAGCAGCGCCAGCCGTCCAGGGCGTGGCGATCATGCTTGACCGAAGGTAAATGCCCACGGTCAAGCTGTTGCTTTTCCAGTGCTGTGCTGCAGGTCCAGTGTGGGCAGCCGACAGGTCAGATTCGGATCGGGTCCAGAACCTCGTGCTCGATCACTTCGATCCCGGGGGGCAGGCCCGCCTTCAGCACGCTGGCGTCCTGGGCGAGCAGGCCGAAGGTCTTGTAGTGGCAGGGGATCACCCAGCGGAAGTTGAACCACTTCCGCGCGGCCCAGGCGGCGCGCGCCATGTCCATCGTGTAGTGGCCGCCGCAGGCCAGGATGCCGATGTCGGGCTGGTGATACTCGGCCATCCAGGCCATGTCGGCCATGATGTCGGTATCGCCGGAAACATAGATCGTGTGGCCCTCGCCCGCGATCATGAAGCCGGCCGCGTCGCCGGCGGGCAAGAGGCCCTTGCCGCCGAAGTCGATGCTGGCGGAATGGACGGCATTGACCATGGTGACCTTCGCCCCGCCCAAGGTCAGAGTGCCGCCCTTGCCGAAGCCGACCGTTTCGCAGCCCTGGCCGTTCAGCCATTCCGACAGCTCATGGATGCAATGGACCTTGATGCCCAGCTTGCCGGCCAGCCGTGCCGCGTCCGAGGCATGGTCGCCATGGGCATGGGTCAAGAGGATATGGGTCGCGCCGGACACCGCCTCATCCTCGCGCCCGGCGGGGAAGAGGGGGTTTCCGGTCAGCCAGGGGTCGATAAGGAGGATGGCGTCTTCAATCTGGATGCGAAAGCCGGAATGGCCAAGCCAAGTGATCTGCATGCGTGTTCCTTCGCTATATGTCTGGGAAGGACCTACCATCTAGGACTGACAGCCGGATGACAACCATGTTCGACCCGATCGACGCCTATTGCGAACGCGTGAGTGCCGCCTATTGGGCCGAGCCGGTGAACGCATTGACGAACCTGGCCTTCCTGGTGGCGGCCGTGGTGATGTGGCGGCGGACGGCCGGATTGCCGCTGGGGCGGGCGCTGAGCGCGGTGCTTGCGGCGATCGGGGTGGGGTCGTGGCTGTTCCATACCCATGCCAACGGGTTGACCGCGGCGCTGGATGTGACGCCGATCCTGGGGTTCATCCTGATCTATGTCTTTGCGGCAACGCGGGATTTCCTGTGCCTGGGCGGCTGGCGCCCCTGGGTGGCGGTGCTGGCCTTCCTGCCCTATGCCGGGTTGATGGTGCCGGTCTTTGCGGCGCTGATGCCGGTCCTTGGATCCTCGGCCGGGTATGCGCCGGTTCCCCTGCTGATCCTGGCCTATGCTGGCCTTTTGTGGCAGCGGTCGCCTGCGACGGCGCGGGGGATGGTGGTGGGGGCGGCGATCCTGGTGGCAAGCCTGACCTTCCGCACGCTGGACGGGCCGCTTTGCGATGTGGTGCCCTTTGGCACGCATTTCCTGTGGCATCTGCTGAATGCGCTGATGCTGGGCTGGATGATCGAGGTCTGGCGGCGCCACATGCTTGCGGGGCGGGGCGGGGGCGGCTAAACGGGGCCAAACCCAAGGGAGTGCCCCATGGCAATCGACATCGATACCGCCCGCAAGGTGGCAAAGCTGGCCCGGATCCGGGTCGAGGAAGCGGACCTGCCGAAACTGGCGGGGCAGTTGTCCGGCATCCTGGGCTTCATGGAGCAGTTGAACGAGGTCGATGTGACCGGGGTGGAGCCGATGACTTCCGTCACGCCGATGCGACTGAAGCGCCGGAAGGACGAGGTCAAGGATGGCAACATCCAGGCCCAGGTGTTGAAGAACGCGCCGGATGCGCGCGAGGGGTTCTTTGCGGTGCCGAAGGTGGTGGAATGAGCGCGAATACATGGACCATCGCGACGGCGCGTGATGCGCTGCGGAAGGGCGAGATTTCGGCGGTCGATCTGACCATGTCCTGCCTGACGGCGATCGACGCGGGCGATACGCTGAACGCCTTTGTCCACAAGACGCCGGAGCTTGCGCTGGAGCAGGCGCGGGATGCGGATCGGCGACTGAAGGCGGGTGACGCCCCGGCGATGTGCGGTATTCCCCTGGGGATCAAGGATCTTTTTTGCACCAAGGGGGTGCCTTCTCAGGCCGCGTCGAACATCCTGAAGGGGTTCAAGCCGGAGTACGAATCCACCGTCACGTCCAAGCTCTTCGACGCGGGCGCGGTCATGCTGGGCAAGCTGAACATGGACGAATTCGCGATGGGGTCGTCGAACGAGACCTCGGCCTATGGCAATGCGGTGAACCCTTGGCGCGTCGATGACCGGATGCTGACGCCGGGCGGGTCCTCGGGCGGGTCGGCGGCAGCGGTGGCGGCGGACCTGTGCCTTGGGGCGACGGGGACGGATACCGGCGGGTCGATCCGGCAGCCGGCGGCGTTCACCGGGATCGTCGGGATCAAGCCGACCTATGGGCGCGTCAGCCGCTGGGGCGTGGTGGCGTTTGCCTCGTCGCTGGATCAGGCGGGGCCGATGACCAAGACGGTGCGCGATGCGGCGATCATGCTGCAGGCGATGAGCGGGCATGATGACAAGGATTCCACGTCAGCCGACATCCCGGTGCCGGATTTCGAGGCGGCGCTGACCGGGGATATCCGGGGCAAGGTCATCGGGATTCCCAAGGAATACCGGATGGACGGTATGCCCGCCGAGATCGAGGCGCTTTGGCAGAACGGCATTGCGATGCTGAAGGACGCAGGCGCGGAGGTGCGGGACATCAGCCTGCCGCACACCAAATACGCGCTGCCGGCCTATTACGTGATCGCGCCGGCCGAGGCGTCGTCGAACCTCGCCCGCTATGACGGGGTGCGCTACGGGCACCGCGCGAAGCTGAGCGCCGGGGACGGCATCACTGAGATGTATGAGAAAACCCGGGCCGAGGGCTTTGGCCCGGAAGTCCAGCGCCGGATCATGGTCGGGACCTATGTGCTGTCGGCCGGGTTCTACGACGCCTATTACAACCGCGCGCGGAAGGTGCGGGCGCTGATCAAGCGCGACTTCGAGCAGGTGTTCGCCGATGGCGTCGATGCGATCCTGACCCCGGCCACGCCCTCGGCGGCGTTTGGCTTGGGCGAAATGGCGGATGCCGACCCGGTGAAGATGTATCTGAACGACGTCTTTACCGTGACGGTGAACCTCGCGGGCCTGCCGGGCGTGGCGGTTCCGGTGGGGCTGGATGCGCAAGGCTTGCCGCTGGGTCTGCAACTGATCGGCCGACCCTGGGATGAGGCAGAGTTGCTGAATTACGCACATGTGTTGGAAAGCCGTGCGGGCTTTGTGGCCAAGGCCGAGAAATGGTGGTAATGCGCGGCGAAACCTTGCTCTGAGGGCAGTGATGAGCCGTTCCTTCCCCGTTCCCGCCGCTGGCGCCGTCCTTGCGGCCCTGCTGCTGAGTGCCTGTACGCCGTCCACCTCCAGCCCGTCAGGTTCTGGAGTGGGGTTTCAGGATTACGACAGCTACATCCGTGGCGCGCAGCCGGCCCCTGCTCCGGCAGCGGTGGTGCTGCCGCCGGCCGGGACGTCCCCCGCCGGGGGCTTCGACCCCGCCGCCGCGGCGGCCGCGATTGACCGGGCTTCCGGCGTCACCGCACCTGCCGCAGCGCCGGCGCCAGCCCCGGCCACGCCGGGCCTGCTGACCGATAGCCGCCCGCGTGGCGGCGCGCCGGCCGGAATTCAGGAGGAATCCGGGGAAGTCGCGGGCAATACCGGCATCTCGGACGAGCAGGATTTCAACGCCGTCGCCGCGCGCGAGACGATCGAATCCGACGCCGAACGCATCGCCCGCAACCGGGCGGAATATGTCGTGGTCCAGCCGGGCGATCTGCCACAGCGGCCCGGCGATACCGGCCCGAATATCGTGGAATTTGCCCTGGCCACCAACCATGCGCCAGGCGTCCAGATGTACAAGCGTGGCGGCCTGGGGATGCGCGACCCGAACGCGGCATGCGCGCGCTTTGCCTCGCCCGATCTGGCGCAGCAGGAATTCCTGAGCAAAGGCGGGCCCGAGCGTGACCGGATGGGCGTGGACCCGGATGGCGACGGTTTCGCCTGTTCCTGGGACCCGCGCCCATTCCGCACCGCGCTGCAGTAAGGCCGCCAGACGGTGATCCGCCCGCATCCGTCGCCGAATTTCGGGGACCGGCGTGGCCAGCGGGTTGACCTGGTTGTCCTGCACTACACGGTCCTTGACTGCGCCGGGGCGCGGGAGCGGTTGTGCGATCCTGTGGCCGAGGTTTCGGCGCATTACCTGATCGACCGGGATGGCTCGGTGCTGTCCCTGGTGGACGAGGGCGCGCGGGCCTGGCACGCCGGCGCGGGCAGCTGGGGCGGCGCGGGGGACGTGAACTCGCGCTCTCTCGGGATCGAACTGGTGAATTCCGGGGCCGAACCCTTTGCCGAACCGCAGATGCAGGCGCTGGAAGGGCTGTTGCGCGACGTGCTGGATCGGCATGGGCTGACCGCGCGGGCGGTGATCGGCCACAGCGACATGACCCCCGACCGCAAGTCCGATCCCGGGCCGCGCTTTGACTGGCGGCGGCTGGCGGCGCAGGGGCTGGCGGTCTGGCCGGATCTGTCGGCGATCCCCGACCCCTCTGCCGCGCGGGGGGGCGAAGGCGTTTCGGACGGGATGGCGGGTTTTCTGGCCGACCTTGCAGCTTTCGGCTATCCCGACAGTGCGCCCGAGACCCTGTTGACCGCCTTTCGGCTGCGCTTCCGTCCCTGGGCCTGCGGGCCGCTGGACGATACCGACCGGGCGCTGGCGGCGGGCCTGCGACGGATTGCGGTTGACGGCGGGGCGGGGGACGCCTAACTCAACCTCGCGCGGAGGGCTGGATGACCGCGGGCCCCGGACTTGATCCGGGGTTCGAGGAAAGTCCGGACTCCCGTTGGCAAGGGTGCCGGGTAATGCCCGGCGGGGGTAACCCCAGGGAAAGCGCCACAGAGAAGAGACTTCCACGACCCGCAAGGTTCGCCTTCGGCAAAGCGTGGTAAAGGTGAAACGGTGGGGTAAAAGCCCACCGCGGGACTGGCAACAGGACCGGCACGGCAAGCCCCACCCGGAGCAATGCCAAATAGGGGCCTCGCGCGGGGCTGGTCCTGGAAACGGGATACCGCCGCAGGGACGCCAACGCCCGAGAGGCCCGGGTTGGCAGCTTGACCGCCGCGGTAACGCGGTTGGCAGAGGAATGGTCATCCAGCCCCGGGTCACGGTCCGGGGTGGACAGAATCCGGCTTACAGGCTCTCCGCGCAATTATCACGATCCCGTGCCGCTTGACCTGGAACAAGGCAGAGCGGCGCGTTCAGGCGCCTGCTGACTGTCGGGGCGCACCCGCCCCGGTATGGACAGGAGGCTGTGATGTTCAAGGCAATCGGTATTCTTGCGATGGTCGGGTTTGGTGCGGCGAGCCCGTTGCTGGCTCAGGGACAGCCGGGCTGGGGCATGATGCCTGGGTGGGGCCAGGGTTGGGGCTGGGACATGGGGCCCGGCTGGGGCCAGGGCATGGCGCCGGGCCAGGGCATGGGCCAGGGCTATGGCATGGGCCAGGGCTGGGGCATGGGCCAGGGCTGGGGTCAGGGCCAGGGCTCGGGCATGGGACGCGGGATGATGATGGGCGGGATTGATGCCGACCAGAGCGGCGACATCTCGGCCGAGGAGGCGGCGGCCCATGCCGAGGCGATGTTCGCGCTGATGGATGCCAATGCCGACGGCACGCTGGAGGCCACCGAATTTGGCGCGGGGCGCATGGGCATGATAAGCCCCTGGGGCATGATGCCCGCCATGCAGGAGCGCCACGCGGCGCGGTTTGCTACGCGCGATGGCGACGGGGATGGCAAGGTCACGATGGCCGAATTCCTGGCCGCCGAGAAAGCGCAGTACGACGCCGCCGACGCCGACAAGGACGGCAAGGTCACCCCATGGGAGTTGCGCGCCGCGATGTGGCAATAAGCGCGCCGATAGCGGTTGACTCTGCCCCTAAGACGGATAAAAGGCGGGCTTCAAGGATTTCACCGGGGGATACGGATTCCCCGATGCAGAGGAAACGACCATGGCAAAGCCCGCCACCATCAAGATCCGCCTGAACTCGACGGCGGGCACCGGCCACTTCTACGTGACCAAGAAGAACGCCCGCACGATGACCGAAAAGATGGTCGTCAAGAAGTACGATCCCGTGAAGCGGGAGCATGTGGAATACAAGGAAGGCAAGATCAAGTAAGATCGCGCCGATCCGCTGGATCATGGGGCCGTGTCCGAAGGGACGCGGCCCTTTTCCTTTGCCGGTAAGCCGGCGCTGACGGAACTCTCCGCCCCGCCGCTTGACGCCCCCACTCCCGGGGGACACAGACTTGCCGGTCAGGTCAGGAGATCGTCATGGAACGCAATCACCGGGAAGAACACTATGTCGCGCGGGTCGGTTGGCTGCGGGCGGCGGTGCTGGGCGCGAACGACGGGATCGTCTCGACCGCCTCGTTGATCGTGGGGGTTGCCGCAGCCTCGGGCCGGGCCGAGGTGCTGCTGGCCGGCGCGGCCGGGTTGGCGGCCGGCGCGCTGTCGATGGCGGCGGGGGAATATGTCAGCGTCTCGTCGCAGTCGGATACCGAGGCGGCCGATGTGGCGCGCGAGCGGGCCGAGATTGCCGCCGACCCGGCCGAGGAACTGCGCGCCCTGGCCGGAATATACGAGGACCGGGGTCTGCCGCCCGACCTTGCCCGCCAGGTGGCCGAGGCGCTGCACGCCAAGGACCCGTTGGCGGCCCATGTGCGGGACGAGTTGGGGATCTTCGGGCATAACGAGGCGCAGCCGCTGGTGGCCGCAGGGGCCTCGGCCCTGACCTTTGCTGTGGGGGCGGCCCTGCCTTTGGCGGCGGCAGCCCTGGCGCCCGAGGCGCAGATCGCGCTGTGGGTCACCGGCCTGTCGCTGATCTGTCTGGCGCTGCTTGGGGCGGTGGGGGCGAAGGCCGGCGGTGCCAGCCTGCCGCGCGCCGTGGCGCGGGTGACTTTCTGGGGCGCGGTGGCGATGGCGGTGACCTGGGCGGTCGGCCATTTCTTCGGCGCGGTGATCTGAAACGAAAAGGGCCGGTCTTGCGACCGGCCCCCGCCTGTGTGTCGTCGGACTGCGCGTTATTCGCGGTTGCCCAGGAATTGCAGCAGGAACATGAACATGTTGATGAAGTTCAGGTACAGGTTCAGCGCGCCCATGATCGCGGACTTGCCAAGCCATTCCTGGTCCATCGACTGCGCATGCGCGATGTAGTCGGTCTTGATGCGCTGGGTGTCAAAGGCGGTCAGGCCCGCGAAGATCAGCAGACCGATGACCGAGATCGCGAAGGCCAGGGCGCCCGAGCCCAGGAAGATGTTCACGATCGAGGCAACGATCAGGCCGATCAGACCCATCATCAGGAACGTGCCCATGCCCGACAGGTCACGCTTGGTGACATAGCCATAGAGCGACAGGCCGGCGAAGGCGATCGACGTCACCAGGAAGGTCTGCGCAACCGAGACGCCGGTGAACGCCTTGAAGATCCAGGCGATCGACAGGCCCATTGCGGCGGCAAAGACGTAGAAGAACAGCTGCGCCGCAGCCGCCGACAGCCGGTTGATCAGCGCGCCGAAGGCAAAGACCATGGCCAGAGGTGCGAACATCGCCACCCAGCCGAGGATCGTCATGCCGCCCGTCGGCGTGCGGAAGATCGACAGCAGCGCATCCGAAGTGCCGACCGCCCAGGCCACGCCGAACGTCACCAGCATCGCCACGGACATCAGCCCGTAGACCTTGTTCATGTGGGCGCGAAGCCCTTCGTCGATCCGGGCGCTGGCGCCGACGCCTACGCTGCGGATCGTGTCGTATTGAGCCATTGAAGCCTCCGATGTTGTCCCTAAGGGCAACGCCGGGGGAACCGGCGCGACCTCGTCGTCGAAATATCGGGGCAGGCGCATGCGATTTCAAGAACCTCTACGCGCGCGCGAGAAGAATATGTTAGCGCTTCCAGTGCGTCGGAGCGTCCCAGAAGGGACGGCTGGCTTCGGCCCGGGCCTCGTGGTCGGTCAGGCCGATGTCGCGCCGCAGATGCGGGTCAAGCCGACCCAGCGCCTTGCGGGTGCGGCGGGTTTCCAGCATCGCGGCCAGGGCGGCCAGAAGGCGCGGGCGGCGGGGCAGGCGGGTGGCGGCGAAGGTACGGACGGGCATGGCGATGATCCTTTTCCGTGATGGTGGCCGGTTGGCCGTTCATTTCTGTTGATGAACATGCGCCTCTGTGACATATTTCTCAAACGAATGATTGTGACGAAACCCATCAGGAACTGTGATATGCCCCGCAATCTGGATCTCGCCGCCGTCCGGTCCTTTGTCACCGTCGCCGATGTCGGTGGTGTGACGCGGGCGGCCAACTACCTGAACCTGACGCAATCCGCGGTTTCCATGCAGATCAAGCGGCTGGAAGAGTCGCTGGGACTGACGCTGTTCCTGCGGGCCGCGCGCAAGCTGGCGCTGTCGCCCGAGGGGGAGCAGCTTCTGTCCTATGGCCGCCGGATGCTGGCCTTGAACGATGAGGTGCTGTCGCGCTTCTCGAACACCGCATGTTGTGGGCCGATCCGGCTGGGCGTGCCGCATGATGTGGTTTATCCGGCGATTCCCGGCATCCTGCGGCGCATGGCCCAGGCCTATCCGATGGTGCAGATCAACCTGGTGTCGTCCTTCACCGTGCTGATGAAGGAAGAGTTCGCGCGCGGCGATTTCGACGTGGTCCTGACCACCGAAGAGCATCCCGATCCGGGGGCCGAGGTGCTGTCTGCGCGCCCGCTGGTCTGGATCGGCGCGCCGGGGGGCAATGCCTGGCAGCGGCGGCCGCTTCGGTTGGGCTTCAAGGACAGCTGCATCTTCCGCCCGACCGCGCAGGTGGCGCTGGATGCGGCCGGCATCCCGTGGGAGATGGCGACCGGCGGCGAAAGCGAGCAGGCGGTCGAGGCGACGGTGGCGGCGGACCTGGCAATCTCGGTCCGGATGGCGGGCAGCATCCCGGAAGGGGTCGAGCCGATCAACGGCGACAACCAGTTGCCGCCCCTGGGCGAGATGAAGCTGGCGCTGTACCGCGCGGGCCGGCGGAACGACGAGGCGGTGGACCTGCTGATGTCCGAGTTGCGCTGCGCTTACGGCTGCTGAACCCGGATCACCACCTTTCCGGTGGACTTTCGGGCGCGCAGAAGCTCCAACCCGTCGGGGAAGGCGTCGAAGGGCAGGACCTGGCTGATGTGGGGGCGCAAGTTGCCCTCGGCGCGCCAACGCAGCAGTTCGGCCAGGCTGGCGGCGGTCAGGGCCGGGGCATGGGCCTGAAAGCCGCCATACCAGAAGCCCGAGACGGTAAGGTTCTTGACCAGCAGAAGGTTGGCCGGGATCTGCGGCACCTCGCCTGACGCGAAACCGATCGCGAGAAGCCGCCCCTCGGGCCGGCAGGCGCGCAGGGCGGCGTCGAAGGCCGGGCCACCCACGGCGTCATAGACCACGTCCAGGCCACCCTCGGCGCGCAAACGGTCCTTCAGTCCCTCGGCCTCGCTGTCGATCAGCACGTCCGCCCCGGCGGCGGCGGCCACGGCCAGGCGGTCCGCCCCCCGGGCCGAGGCGATGACGCGGGCACCCAGTCGCTTGCCGATCTCGACTGCGGTCAGGCCCACGCCCCCGGCAGCACCCGTGACGAACAGGGTCTCGCCCGGTTTCAGGCGGGCGACATGGGTCAGGGCGAGGTGCGAGGTGCCGTAGGCGATCGGGAATCCCGCGGCTTCTTCAAAGCCAAGCGCATCGGGCAGCGTGGTCAGACCCGCAGCGGGGTGGGTCAGCAACTCTCCCAGCGCGCCTGCGGTGCAGGTGCCCAGAACCCGCGTTCCCGGCACCGGCCCGGTTGCGCCGGGTCCCAGCGCCAGGACGATGCCCGCGAATTCCATGCCCGGAACGAAAGGCGGGGCCACCCGGACCTGATATTTGCCCTGCGCCATCAGCAGGTCGGCAAAGTTGAGCCCGGCCGCCATGACCCTGACCAGAACCTCGCCTTCTGCGGGAATCGGGTCGGGCAGCGTGACACGCTCTGCCGCCTGTCCGAGGGCTGGAATCTGCCAAGCTTGCATCCGATTGTCCCCGCAAGAATCTTTCTTCGTGCTTCCGGGATATATTCTTTTCAGCATCGTGAACAGTAAACCGCGGCATCGCGCCGCCCGAAAGTTGCATTTTGCGACAAGTCGATCAATTCAATGCAAAATGCAACGCAAAACGAGATTCCCGTTTAAGGCGAGTTCCCCTTCCCTCGGGCGCGCAGAGGGTGCAGCTGGGGACAACTTCGCCGTGTCTTGGCCATCTGTATAATTGACCTTGTCCAAAAGGACAGGTTTTTCGCCCCGACAGGATTTTTATTGGTATTCATCCGTTCCGGCAAAGTTTGGCATGAAAATTGCTTATAGTCCTGTGAGGGGACAGACCTGTAATCTGGAGTAGAGAATGAAACATCCCGTAGACGCCCATGTCGGCAAGCGTATCCGCCACCGCCGTTGGATGGTTGGCATGACGCAGCAGCAACTCGCCGACAAGGTGGGCATCAAGTTCCAGCAGATCCAGAAGTACGAGACCGGGATGAACCGCGTCAGTGCCTCGCGTTTGTGGGACGTTGCGGATGCATTGGGCGTGTCGATCTCGTTCTTCTTTGAAGGGCTGGCGGATGGTCAGGCCGGGGCCACGCAGGCCCAGGGCGACATGATGGCCGACAAAGAGGCGCTGGAACTGGTGCGGTCGTACTATGCCATCCCGGAAGCCCAGCGTCGGCGCCTGTTTGATCTGGCGCGCGTGTTGTCCGAAGCAGCCTGAACTTGACCTCGGCCCCGCGAGCCTTTAGCGCCCGCGGGGCAGGCCCCTTCGGCCTGGGGACGATGGAGGGGCAGGATGCGCGTGACACCGGAACTGGCCGAGGATCTGGTCGCCTGCGCGCATGAACTGGCCGATGTGGCCCGCGTCGCGACGCTGTCGCATTTCCGCAGCCGCGACCTTGCCGCCGACACCAAGGAAACCCATCGTTTCGACCCGGTGACGGCGGCCGACCGACTGTCCGAAGAGCGGATGCGCGCCGTTCTGGCCCGCCGCCGCCCGCAGGATGCGATCCTGGGCGAGGAGTACGGCGCGGCTGCGGGAACCTCGGGCCTGACCTGGGTGCTGGACCCGATTGACGGGACGCGCGGCTACCTGTCGGGCACGCCGACCTGGGGGGTGCTGATCTCGGTCCGCGATGCCGAGGGTGTGCTGTATGGCATCATCGACCAACCCTATATCCGTGAGCGGTTCGAGGGCGGTCTGGGCCGGGCGCGGGTCGTCGGTCCGATGGGTGAGGCACCGCTGGCCGTGCGCGCGCACCGGCCTTTATCCCAAGCGATCCTGTTTTCGACCTTCCCCGAAGTTGGCACGCCCGACGAGGCTGCGGCCTTCCGCCGTGTGGCCCAGGGCGCAAAGCTGGTGCGCTATGGCACCGATTGCTACGCCTATGCGCTGGTCGCGGCCGGGCAGATCGACCTGGTGATCGAGGCGGGGTTGCAGGCCTATGACGTTCAGGCCCCCATCGCGGTGATCGAGGCGGCGGGGGGTGTGGTCACCGACTGGCAGGGCCGTCCGGCGCTGCAGGGCGGGCAGATCCTGGCCGCCGCCAATCGGGAACTGCATGCCGAGGCCATGGCCTTGCTTAACGGCTGACGCCGGGGACAAAACTTTTCGAAAAGTTTTGCAAAATCCTTCGAAGGATTTTGGCGCCCCTTCTGAACACTTGCCGCTGAGAACCGATGCGCTAACTAACGGATGCCGCGCGTGTCCTTCTCCCTTCTGACGCACGGCCCTTGGGCATGGTGCCAGGCCGAAGGGTGCATGAAGGTGCACCCATGTCCGATATCCTGATCCGCAACGCCGATGTGGTGGTGACGATGAACGCCCGCCGGGCCGAAATCGCCCAGGGCGACGTCTACATCCGCGACGGGGTGATCCTGGCTGTCGGAACCGGCCTTGCGGCCTGCGAGGCCGAGGTGATCGACGCCACCGGCTGCGTGGTGACGCCGGGCCTCGTCAACACGCACCACCATCTTTACCAGACCCTGACCCGCGCGGTGCCGGGGGGACAGGATGCGCTTCTGTTTGGGTGGCTCAAGACGCTGTATCCGATCTGGGCAAAGTTCGGACCCGAGGAGATGTTTACCTCGGCCCAGGTCGGGCTGGCGGAACTGGCGCTGTCGGGCTGCACGATGACCTCGGACCACCTGTACCTTTATCCCAACGGCGCGCGGCTGGATGACACGATCGCGGCGGCAGGCGAGGTTGGGCTGCGGTTTCATCCGACGCGCGGCGCGATGAGCATCGGCGAAAGCGCCGGGGGGCTGCCGCCGGACAGCCTGGTCGAGAAGGAAGCCGCGATTCTGGAGGACATGATCCGGGTGGTCGATGCCTTTCATGATCCGAAGCCCGGCGCGATGGTGCGAGTCGGGCTGGCGCCCTGCTCGCCCTTCTCGGTCAGTCGTGAGCTGATGCGGGATGCGGCGCTCCTGGCGCGGGACAAGGGGGTGATGCTGCACACCCATCTGGCCGAGAATGACGAGGATGTGGCCTATTCGCTGGCCCGGTTCGGCTGCCGCCCCGGCCAGTGCGCCGAGGATCTGGGCTGGACCGGCTCTGACGTTTGGCATGCCCATTGCGTGAAGCTGGAAGGTTCGGAAATTGAACTTTTTGCCCGGTCGGGGACAGGAGTTGCGCATTGTCCATGTTCGAATTGTAGACTCGGGTCGGGCATCGCCCCGGTTCGCTTCATGCGGGACGCGGGGGTAAAGGTCGGGCTGGGGGTGGATGGCTCGGCCTCGAATGACGCGGGCAATCTGGTGGCCGAGGCGCGGATGGCGCTGTTGTTGCAGCGGGTGGCGCGGGGGGCGGATGCCATGGCGGCGCGCGAGGTGCTGGAGATCGCGACCCTGGGCGGTGCGCAGGTGCTGGGGCGGGATGACCTGGGGGCGGTGACGCCGGGCAAGCGGGCCGACCTCTGCGTCTGGGATCTGCGCGGGATCGAGGCGGCGGGCAGTTGGGACCCGGTCGCGGCGCTGGTCCTGTGCGGCCCCACCCGGGTGCGCGATCTGATCGTCGAGGGCCGGCAGGTGGTGCTGGACGGGCAGATGGTGACGGTAGACCTGCCGCGCGTGCTGGAACGGCAGCGCGAACTTGCGGTGCGGCTGGCCGGGTAGCGTCGGGTTTTCCCGCCCTTTCGCTTTGCGGGGAAGCGGGTCATGGTCCGGCGAGCAATTTCGGAGACCCCAATGCGCCTTGCCACCTTGATGCTTTCGCTAGCCCTGGCCCTGCCGGTGCAGGCCCAGACGGTGATCTCGGAGGCCAGCGGCAACTGGGCGGGGTCGTCGAACCAGGGGTTCTACTTCCTGGCCCGGCTGAGCCAGAATGAGGACAAGCTGCGGCTGGCGATCTGGGGCGGGGCGCTGGATGGCGTGCCCTCTGCAACCGGAGAGCCGGAGTTCGACAACGCGGCGTTCGAGCTGTCGGCCTTTGCCACCCGGCAGGAGCTGGAGGTGCTGGAAACCCCGGATGGCAGCATCCTGCAGGTCGTGGTGGAGTTCGCCGACGAGGATGCCGAGGGGCGGTCAGTCACGCAGCTGCAGTTCCTCGACAACCAGTATACGGTGGTCGGCTATTATCATCGGTCGAAGTTCTACAATCCCGGCGGCGAGCCTTTCACGTCGGAGTGCGAGGTCGATCTGTGGAACATGACCTCGACCGAGGATGGGGTGACGCGACAGCTGGAGCCGGTCGGCTTCGACGCGCTGAATGCATCCGACTGGACCTGGGGCGCGGCGTTCGACCGGGGCTTCTGCCGCCGGACAGAGTAAGGTAGAAGGCGGGCAGGGAGACCCGTCATGGACCACAATTTCGAAGCCCAGCGTCGCGAGACTTTCGACACCTTCCGGCAGTCCAAGGGGATCAGCCTGCCGAAGACGGCGGTGGTCGAGTATGCCTTCTTCATCGAGGAGCTTGATGCAAGCTGGCCGGCGCTGGAGCGGGCCCTGCGGCTGGAGGGGTTCCAGACCCGGCGGCTGAAGGATGGCGAGACCCTCGTCGCCTCGATCGGGCCGATTCCGGTGACGGCGGAGGAAATCTGGAAGTACGAACGGATCTCGACCAGCATCGCGCTGAAGCATGACTTCTACCCCGACGGCTGGGAGCTGGCGGAGTAGCCGTCCACGCTGGACAGCTTTTGCACGCGTTTGAGGTCAAGGGGTTACGGGGCCCCGTTCAGGTGGTCTTAACCATGCGGGCCGTTTCCGTGGGGCCGCTCCGGTTGGCTGTGCCCACCGCCTCTGGCCTTGGCTGCTGAGACAAGGCAGGCCCCGGTGGCGGGGGTAGGAAGTTGGCGGTGCGAGTTCCTTGCAGCGTCATTTGCGCCCGGCGCGACGGCGCGCCTTGGACGCGGGCCTGACGCCACGAACGCGAAGGGATCAGGCCCCCTTGCCCCTGCGCTTTCGGTTCCAGGTCCGAACAGCGGTATAGGCAGACTTGGGCACGACACTGGCCACGGCACGCTTGGCCGACCGGATGACCCGTTGGCCGGCGATCGACAAAGCGGTCTGACCGGGGCCCGGTTTGCCATACCCGGCTACCCCCAGATTTCGGGCGATCCTGTGCAGCCTTTGGGCACGGGCGGCAAAGAAGGCGTCTTCATCCAGGGCAACGGCTGCGACGGGCTTGCGCAGATGGACGTAGAATTCCAACCCCTGTGTGGCGCTGACCTCGACGATGTCGAAATTCAGCAGGCCCAGATAGCGCAGATCCCACAGCATGTTTTCCAAAGCCGCGCCGAAGGTCACGGTGCAATGCGCATCGACATAGGGCATCTCAGTCTGGAGGTGCTGAAGGTATTCCGCATAAGCGGATTTCAGCATCTGGCGCGGGACGAATTGCCCCGGATCGTCATAGCGCATGTCGCATCCGACCCTGGATGCCCCTTCGACGATATACCCCGAAAGGTTGGCCTGGCTGTCAAAGATCGTTTCAGCGGAAGGCTGCGAGAGGTTGCGGTGATAGGCCGAAAGCCAGTCGGAAAGCCGCGTGGGCATTCGGAAATGGTCGAAGCAGGCCCGACCGTCCGGCACCGCCATGCTGAGCACACCACCGGGGCGCAAGGCACGCTCGCATCCTTGCAGGAAGCGGATCGGATTGGGGAGATGTTCGAAGTTATGCGACGAAACCACATATTGAAACTGACCCTCGCGGCCAAGGGCGGCGATGGCGTCCCCGATATTGCTTGCGTCGCCGACGACATCAACCTCATCAATCTGGTCAATCCAGGTTCCGTCAATATTCGGATCGGTCAGCGCCAATTCCCGCAGGCGGGTCGCATCAAAGACATCGACGTAAAGGACCGGATGGCCGTCTTTCTTGCGAACCAAGGGACGGAAATAGGGCGCAATCTCGATGCCAGGCTCGGAAAGCTTTGCGTGTTTCAGGATTTCGTGGCTGCGGTCCATTACGGCGGTCCAACCTGCAAGAAAACGGCGCACAATCGTGCCGTAATAACCTTGGATAGACCGAACCGGATAGGCGTTCAACCCAGGCGTTTTCCGTTCACCCAGACCTCGGTGATTGCGCGGTCGTCGCCCATCATGATCGTCGGGAACAGCTGTTGCCAAAGGTCGGTGGCGCGGCGGGTGGCCTGTTCGATGGCGGGGGTGGAGGCGAGGTCGACGACGATCAGGTCGGCCTCCATCCCCGGGGCGATGTTGCCAATCCGGTCCTCGACCCGCAGGGCGCGGGCAGAGCCTTGGGTGGCCAGCCACCACAGGTGGGCCGGGTGGAGTGACTGGCCGCGCAACTGGGCGACCTCATAGGCGGCGGCCATGGTGGGAAGCATCGAGAAGTTCGAGCCGCCCCCGGTGTCGGTGGCCAGACCGACGCGCAGGTGCGAGGCGAGCGACATGTCGAAAAGGCCGGAGCCGATGAAGGTGTTCGAGGTCGGGCAGTGGACGAGGGAGGCCCCGGCCTCGATCAGGCGGGCGCGTTCGCGGTCGGTCAGGTGGATGGCGTGGCCGTAGACGGCGCCTTCGCGGAGGAGGCCCTGGGCTTCGTAGGTGTCGAGATAGTCGCGCGACTGGGGGAAAAGGTCGCGGACCCAGGCGATCTCGTCCGTCTGTTCCGAGAGATGGGTCTGCATCAGGCAGTCGGGGTATTCGCGCCAGAGGGCGCCCAGGGCGGCGAGTTGCTCGGGCGTCGAGGTGGGTGAAAAGCGCGGCGTGATGACGTAGGACAGGCGGCCCTGGCCGTGCCATTTTTCCAGAAGGCGCTTGCTGTCATCATAGGCGGATCGGGCGGTGTCGCGCAGACCCTCGGGCGCGTTGCGGTCCATGCAGGTCTTGCCGGCAAAGACCCGCATCCCGCGCGACTGGGCGGCGGTGAAGATGGCATCGACGCTGGCCGGATGGATCGTCGCATAGGAGCAGACGGTGGTGGTCCCGCGCTGAAGGACGAGGTCGAGGTAGCGGTTCGCGATCTCTGCCGCATAGGCGGGGTCGGAGAAGCGCATCTCTTCGGGGAAGGTGTAGGTGTTCAGCCAGTCGATCAGTCGCTTGCCCCAGGACGCGATGATCGCGGTCTGGGGATAGTGGACATGGGCGTCGATGAAGCCCGCGGAAATGAGCTTTCGCCCGTGGTCATGGACGCGGGCTTGCGGATAACGGGCGCGCAGGTCCGCAGCCGACCCGACGGCGGCGATGCGCGACCCGTCGATGGCCACTGCGCCATCGGTCAGGATGCGCGCGGCGGCAGGCCCCTCGGCAAAGGGGTCTGCGTCAAAGCTTAGGACTTGGCCCAGGATCAGGTCGGTCATTTGGCCCCCTTTGAACCGATGCAGGGTAGAGCCTTTCAGGGCAGCGGTAAATTTTCCAGTGCGGATCACGGCTTGAAACTGTTTCGCAAAAGCGCGAAGGCGCGGATGGTTGGACTTGGGCCGGCGACAGGCTTTGCCGAGGCCGCGAAAGCGGACTAGGGTTGGCCCGAAGTGACGGAGGGCGCATGGCGGACGCGGTCAGGAACACGGCCGAAGGGCTGGATGCCGCACTGGTCGACGCCGCGCTGGATGCGGCGCGGGCAGGCGATGCGGCGCGGTTGGCGGCCCTGCTGGAGCCGGTGCATCCGGCCGATGTGGCCGACCTTCTGGAGCAGGTCAGCGACGCGGACCGCGAGGCGCTGCTGGCGATGGGCTCGGCCGTCATCGACGGCGAGGTGCTGTCCGAGATCAGCGATGCGATCCGCGAAGAGGTGCTGGACGCGTTGCCGGACCATGTGGTGGCCGAGGCGCTGCGCGAGTTGGACTCGGACGACCTGGTGGACATCGTCGAGGACCTGGAGGCCGAGGACCAGGGCCGCCTGCTGGGTGCGATGGATGCCGCGGACCGGGTGGCGGTGGAGCAGGCGCTGGCCTGGCCGGAGTATTCCGCCGGGCGTCTGATGCAGCGTGAGCTGGTGGTGGCGCCCGAGGATTGGACTGTCGGGGAAGCTATTGATTTTCTGCGAAAATCAACCCATCTGCCAGACCAGTTCTATCATGTGATCCTGGTCGATCCGCGGATGATGCCGGTCGGATATGTGACGCTGGGCCGGGTGCTGAGTGCAGCCCGCGACGTGGCGCTGAAGGCGATCGCCGAGGAGAGTTTCCGCACGGTCAGCGCCACGGACGAAGAGGCGGATGTCGCCTATATCTTCAACCAGTACCACCTGATTTCCTGCCCCGTGGTGGACGGATCGGGCCGGTTGGTGGGTGTGATCACCATCGACGACGCGATGAACGTGCTGGACGAGGAGCATGAGGAGGACATGCTGCGTCTGGCGGGCGTGGGCGACGAGGCGGATGTCAGCGACGGGCCGGTCGAGACGGTGAAGCAGCGGCTGCCCTGGCTGGTGGTGAACCTGTTCACGGCCTCGCTCTCGGCGCTGGTGATCACCCAGTTCGAGGCGACCATTGCCCAGATCGTGGCGCTGGCGGCACTGATGCCGATTGTCGCCTCGACCGGGGGGATCGCCGGGACGCAGTCGCTGGCGGTGGCGGTGCGGGCGCTGGCGACGCGGGACCTGACGCGGGCCAATGCCGGGCGGGTGGTGCGGCGAGAGCTGCTGGCCGGCTTGATGAACGGGGTGGGCCTGGCGCTGATCCTGGGGGCGGCGGGCGTCCTGATCTTCGGCGACTGGCATCTGGGGTTGGTGCTGGGCCTGGCGATGATCGTCAATCAGATCGTCGCCGCGCTGGGCGGCGTGCTGGTCCCCTTGACGCTGGAGCGGATGGGGCTGGACCCGGCGCTGGCAAGCGGGACGTTCGTGACGACGCTGACGGATGTGATGGGGTTCTTTGCCTTTCTGGGGCTGGCAACGGTGATGCTGACATGACGGATGTGAAAGCGGCCGCGCGGGCGGCGGCCTTTGCGCGGCGGGCCGAGGCTTTTGCGGCGGGGCAGGGGCAGGCGGCCGAGATCCTGGCGGATTATCTGGCGGATCAGCGCGGCCGCGTGCTGGCGGGATACATGCCCATGCGGAGCGAGATTGATCCCCTGCCGGCGATGGCGGCACATCAGGGAACGGTGGGGGTGCCGGTGATCCTGGAGAAGGCGGCCCCGCTGAGGTTCCGGGAATGGTCGCCGGGGTGCCGCCTGGTCGAGGGTGCCTTCAAGGCGCTGATCCCCGAGGAGGGCGCCTGGGTCGAGCCCGAGGTCTTGATCGTGCCGATGCTGGCCTTTGATGCGCGGGGGTATCGGCTGGGCTATGGCGGGGGGTTCTACGACCGGACGCTGGAGCTTTTGCGGACGCGGGGACCGGTCAAGGCGGTGGGGTTCGCCTTTGCGGCGCAAGAGGTGGCGGAGGTGCCCACGGACGCGTTCGACCAGCGGCTGGATGCGGTGGTCACGGAAAAGGGCGTTACGGTATTCGCATGACGGCTCGTCGATGACTTCGTCACTCCTCGCGCGGGGACGAGGAGGAGACGAAGTCGAACGACGAGTGGGCCGTCAGTGAGCGATCTCTTCCTGGCGGACGAACATGTTGCCCCAGGCGCGGTCGATCAACTCGGGCGTCATCTGGTAGGGGATGTTCTCGAAGTCGCAGACGGCGATCATCTGGTCGATCAGGAACACCGGCTGATAGTTCGCATAGTTGTTCTGGATCGTCGGGAACTTGACCTTCATCAGGTGCATCAGCGCGGTTTCGTCCAGGGGCATCTTCTTCTTGCGCGCGACCATCGCGAAGATCTTCAGGAAGTTCTCCTGAGACGGCCCGTCGATCTTGATCTTGAAGAAGATACGGCGCAGTGCAGCGCCGTCGAAGATCTGGTTCGGGTGGAAGTTGGTCGAGAAGATGACCAGCGTGTCGAAGGGCACGGTGAACTTTTCGCCCGATTGCAGCGCCAGGATGTCGCGGGATTCTTCCAGCGGCACGATCCAGCGGTTGACGATCTTTTGCGGCGGTTCGGCCTGACGGCCAAGGTCGTCGATGATGAAGATGCCGCCGGTGGCCTTCAGCTGCAGCGGTGCCTGGTAGGTGCGCGCGGTGGGGTTGTAGTTCAGGTCCAGCATATCGAGCGAGAGTTCACCGCCGGTGATGACCGAGGGACGTTCGCAATAGACATAGCGGTTGTCGAAGCGGTTCGAGGTGCGGCGCAAGGAGTTCGGGTCGTCCACCGCGGCCTCGGCGGCGGAATGGACGATCGGGTCATAGACCGAAATGATCTGGCCGGAATATTCGATGGCGCGCGGCACATAGACCTTGTCGCCCAGGGCGGCGCGGATGCCGTGGCTGATCGAGGATTTCCCGTTGCCGGGCGGGCCGTAAAGCAGGATCGAGCGGCCGGAGGTGACAGCGGGGCCAAGGTTGTCGATCAGGTCGGGCGGCAGGATCAGGTGGCCCATGCCGGACAGAAGCTGTTCCTTGTTCAGCCGGATGTCGCGGACCGACTGGCGCTTGATCTGCACCTGATACTGGTCCAGCGGAACCGGCATCGCGCCATAGTATTCCGACTGGCTAAGCGCATCCAGCGCCCGCGCCTTGCCCGCGTCGGTCAGTTCATACCCCATCTCGTTGCCCGAGGTGGCTGACATGGTGCCCATCGCGGTCAGCAGTTTCTGCGTGCGGGCAAGGTCGACAAGTTCCTGGGTCAGCGGGACCGGCAGGCTGATGACCTTGGAGAGGGCCGACACCAGCGACTGGTTCGTGCGGAACATGGATTTCAGCAGGATGTCCCGCATCATCACGGTCGACAGGCCCGTATCGGCCAGGGAACGGGGCGAGGGCGGCGGTTGGACACCCGACACCGGGGCTTCAGCGTTCATAGGGCAAGCTCCGTCAACAATCGCAGCGTGGGACTTCGATTGAGTCGTAAACGCGACTTGTGTCAGACCTGTGGCCAGATGGCGGCAACAAGGTAGACGACCACCATCGCCGAGAGGGCGACGCCGAAGGGCACGATGCGCCAGTGCCGGAAGCTGTGCCATTCCTCGGCCGACCGGCGGACGGCGGGGATCAGGCGGACGAGTTGCAGCAAGAGTGTCGCGCCCAGCATGCAGCCCAGGATGATCAGCAGCACATCGTTAAGGTTGGCGCCGACGAACACCGGAGAGATGGCGGCGGCAAACTTGCCGTCACCGCCAGGGAACCGGAACAGCACGAAGGCGAGGTAGGCCAGCACGAACCCGATCGCCAGGAAGGCGAAGCCCCAGAACCAGGCGGTCCAGGTCGGCACCGCCAGCCAGCCGAGAGCAGGCCAGACGGCGGCCATGGCCAGGGCCGTCTGGTTGCGGATCTTCAGCCGCTTCAGGTCGCTGTAGGCTGCCCAGATGGCGATGGGCAGGATCGGGATCAGCAGGATCAGCGCACCGGTCGGGGTAATCATCTACAGCTGCACATTCGCATCAAGGGCGTCCAGGCTGCGGGCGGCGGCCTCGAAATGCTGGGGATGGGTGTCGATGGCTTGCTGCAGCAGGCCCTTGCCCACGGTCACGTCGCCCTGCTTGATCGCGGCGAGCGCGATGGAATAGAGCAGTTCCGCCCGCTCGGTCTGGGTCATGCGGATCACCGGCAGGTCGTACTTGCGCTGCCCGGCGCGGGCCAGGACCAGGTTGTTCTTGGCGGTGAACATGGTCGGGTCATAGGTCAGCGCCTGGGTGAAAAGCTTTTCGGCCCCGGGGGCATCGCCCCGGGTCAGCTTGGAGAAGCCCCAGTTGTTCAGAACACTTGCCGGGCGGGTGGTCAGGCCGACGGCGGTTTCGTAGAAGCTGTCGGCCTTCTTCCAGTTCTTGTCGGCATCGGCCACCATCGCCTCAAGCCGGTAGCGGTCAAAGCTTTCGTGGGTCGGCGGGATCAGGTTCAGCTCGGCCTTGGCGTCGGCCCACTGGTTCGAGCGGATCAGCGCGTCCGCCAGCATCACCCGGTCGTCCGGCATCGCCTCGGGGTGGGCGACGACCTGGCGCCAGACCTGTGCGCCCTCGACCGGCTTCTGCGCGCGGACCAGGGATTTGCCCAGCCCGCGCATCAGGTCGACCCGGTCGGGGTTGTCCTGTACCGCCTTGGCGAAATAGGCCACCGCCTCGCCCGGGTCGGCCACGGTGAGCATGACTTCGTTCAGGTTGGATTCGTCGATGACGTTGACGTCCTTCAAGGCCCGCTCGACCTGCGCGTCAGAGCCCTTCTGACAAGCCGACAAGGCAATGACACTGCCGAAGCAGAGCACAACAAGACCAGGGTGGCGCATCTTTCGCGTCCTTTTTTCCAGACTGCCCGTTTTTGACTGCTCGGGGCCCCGTCCTCTAGAGCTGCGTGAGAAGGACGTATTTGCCCTTTTCCTGCCGCACGAGGCGGAACCCGCCTTCTTCTTCTTGGGTAGGATCATATATGGCGGCTTCGCTTCGCGCGATAGCGGTCTTGAGATTTTCGCGGATCGAGTCCGTTTGGCCACTATCCAGCGCGAAAGCCTGCTGGAAATAGACCCGCGCCTCGCCGTATTTGCCGCGTTCCATCAGGACCACGCCCAGATTGTTCAGCGCCGGGACGAAGGTGTTGTCCTGCTCGACCGCGCGGCGAAGGATCTGTTCGGCCTGACCCAGGCGCCCCAGCGCCAGGTTGGCCGAGCCGATGGCCGACAGCACATCCGAGTCGATGCCGGTTTCGCCAGCGGCGCGAAGATAGGCTTTCAGCGCCAGTTCGGACTCGCCTGCTTCCATCAGGCGGTGGCCGACCATCAGGCCATCCACCGCATCGCCCCGCGGATCGACGCCGAAGGGCTGGTTGCGCGAGACCGGGGCCGTGCCGTTGCAGGCGGCCAGAGCCAGTGTCAGCAGAAGCGGGACAAGCGCACGCATGTCAGAGCGCACCGACAGCAGGGTCGGCGCTACATGTTTCCAAGCATTGTTGCGATGCCATAAAGCGACGGACCGATGAGGATGACCAGAAGCGGCGGAACAGTGAACAGCATTGTGCCAAGCGTCAGCTTCGTCGGCAACATGTTTGCCTTTTCTTCGGCCCGCATGATGCGTTTGTCGCGCATGTCGGCGGAATAGACACGCAATGCATCGGCAACCGAGGTGCCGAAGGTCGCGGATTGCACCAGCGTGGTCACGAAGGACGCCACGTCAGGCACGCCCACACGCTCGGCCATGTCCTTCAGCACCGAGGTGCGTTCCTTGCCGGCCTTGATCTCTTGCGCGACCATGTCGAATTCGTCGGCCAGCGCGGGATAGCCGATGCGGCTTTCCTTGCCGACGCGGATGATCGACTGGTCCAGCGACTGGCCGGCCTCGACGCAGACGAGCATCAGGTCAAGCGCGTCGGGGAAACCCTGGATGATCTCGGTCTTGCGCTGCTCGACGCGTTTGTCGACCCAGTAGCGCGGGATGTAGTAGCCCACGAAGCAGGGGATAAGCGTGTAAAGCACCAGAGAGCGGCCCGAAACCTCGCCCGTGGCGGACTGGATCAGCGCGTAGATCGCCCCAAGAAGCAGAAAGGTAACCCCCAGGACGAACTGCATGGCATGGAACATCCGCACCGAGTTCTTCTGGGTGTAACCGGCCCGCAGCATCTTGAGCTTGGCGGCCGAAAGCTCTTCCTTCTTTTGCGGTTCGAGGAACTGGGCAAACTTCTCCAGCTTGTCCAGACGCTCGGTCTTGCGCAGGGCGCGTTTCTTGTCCTTTTCGCCGCCGGCGGGCGCGACGTCCTTCAACTCGCGGAAGCGGTCGCGCTGCTTCTTCATCACGGTCGGCAGCGCGATGAGGATCAGCAGCAGGCCAAGCAGACCGATCGCCAGAAGCGGGCCCATCGGGCCAAGGCGGTCGGTCAGGAAGGTCATCACGGAATCCATGGCTTAGACCTTAATATTGGTCATCATCTTCATGTAGATGATGTTGATGATCAGGAAGATGGCCACGAACAGCGCGGCGGGAATGAAGGCGGAAGTCTCGCGGACATCGTCGTAATAGTCGGGGCGCACCACGGTGATCAGGATCAGCGCACCGATCGGGAAGGCCGAAAGGAACATGCCGGACCATTTCGCTTCGGCCGTGATGGCGCGGACGCGGCGGAACAGCTTGAAGCGCGCGCGGATCACCTTGGCCAGACCTTCCAGGATCTCGGCCAGGTTGCCGCCGGACTGCTGCTGGATCGACACGGCCACGGCAAGAAAGCGCAAGTCCTGGCTGTCCATCCGCTCGGCGAAGGCCTTGAGCGATTCCGTCACGTCGCGGCCATAGGCGGCCTCGTCGGCGATGACGCCGAATTCGGTGCCCAGGGGATCGGGGATTTCCTTGGCCACGATGCCGATGGCGGTCGAGAAGGGGTGGCCGACGCGCAACGAGCGCACCATCAGTTCGATGGAGTCCGGCAACTGTTCTTCCAGCAATTCCATCCGCTGCTTGGCCTTGCGGTTGACCCAGAAATAGACCCCGCCGACGCCCATGACCACGCCAAGCGCGATGCGGACGCCAAAGGCGGCGGGGGTGAAGATGGTCAACAGAAGGAAAGCCAGAACCGACACGATCCCCATGACGCCGACCAGCGCCTTGGGCGTGAAGGCGATGTTGGCCCGCTGCGCCTTTTTGGCGAAGACGGAATAAAGCGGGATGCTTTTCGAGTTCATGTGCTGGTTCATCTCCTTGCGGAGTTGTTCCAGCACCTGTTCGCGGTTGGTGTTCTTCTCAAGCAGCGCAAGGCGGCGGCTGAGGCGGCTGTTCAGGCTGATCGACTTGCCGAAGGCGGTGAGATAGATGCCTTCGACGATCACCACGACGGCGACGAAGATCAGGATATAGATGAGCGGTTCGATGCTGATTTGCATTGTCAGGCTCAGATAATCGGTTCGTAGATCGACGCCGGGAGGTCATAGCCCCACTGGCGGAAACGGTCGGAATAGTGCGACCGCAGGCCGGTGGCGTTGAACCGGCCGATGATCTTGCCCGAGGGGTCGACCCCCAGACGCTCGAACCGGAAGATTTCCTGCATCGAGATGACTTCACCTTCCATGCCGGTGATTTCGGTCACGCTGGTCATGCGGCGGGTGCCGTCCTGCAGACGGCTGGCCTGGACCAGAAGGTTCACAGCCGAGGCGATCTGGTTGCGCATGGCTTTCAAGGGCATCTCGATCCCGGCCATGGCGACCATGTTTTCCAGACGGCTGATCGCGTCGCGCGGGTTGTTGGCGTGGATCGTGGTCATCGAGCCGTCGTGGCCAGTGTTCATGGCCTGCAGCATGTCGATGACTTCCTCACCCCGGGTTTCCCCCACGATGATGCGGTCAGGACGCATACGAAGCGCGTTGCGCAAGCAGTCGCGCTGGGTGACGGCGCCCTTGCCTTCGACGTTGGCCGGGCGGCTTTCCATCCGGCCCACGTGGACCTGCTGGAGCTGAAGTTCGGCGGTGTCCTCGATGGTCAGCACGCGTTCGTGGTTGTCGATGAAGGACGACAGCGCGTTCAGCGTGGTGGTTTTACCCGAACCCGTACCGCCGGAAACGATGATGTTCAGACGGCAGGACACGGCGGCCTGAAGGTAGGCGGCCATCTCTTCGGTGAAGGCACCGAAGCGGACCAGGTCCTCGATCTTCAGCTTGTCCTTCTTGAACTTACGGATGGAGACCAGCGAGCCGTCGACCGCGATCGGGGGGATCATGCAGTTGAAACGGCTGCCGTCCTGCAGACGGGCGTCGCAATAGGGGTTGGATTCATCGACCCGGCGGCCCACGGCGGACACGATCTTGTCGATGATGCGCAGAAGGTGGCGTTCGTCGCGGAAGGTGACGTCGGAAAGCTCCAGCTTGCCGGCGCGTTCGATGAAGATGCGCTTGGGGCCGTTGACGAGGATATCGTTGATCGTCTCGTCCTTCAGCAGGGGTTCAAGCGGACCCAGGCCCATGACCTCGTCGTACAACTCTTGCGTCAGGGCGAGGCGGTCTTCCTTGTTCAGGGCGACCGACATGTCGTCCAGGGCTTCCGTCGCCAGCGAGGCGATTTCGGTCCGAAGCTGCTGCTCGCTGGCCGATTCCAGGGCCGAGAGGTTCAGGTCCTCAAGCAGGCGCTTGTGAATCTCGACCTTGAGTTCGGTCAGACGCTCCTTGCGCTTCTTTTCCTTGTCGGCCGCCACCGCCTCGGCCGGGTTGCGCTGCGGCGCGACGTTCTGGCTGCGAAGTGCCAGCCCCGGCTTTTCGACCGGGGCCGTCGTGGCGCCTGCGGGCATGCCGGCGGGCGTATCCTTCTTGAAGCGGCTAAACACGGATCAATCCCCCTTGATCAAGCCTTGGCAGTCTCGGCCGCCCTGTTCAGGTCGTACAGGGACTTGGCCAGTTTCTGCAGTTCCTTGCGCAGCGGGTTCTTGCCCGCGCTTTCGGCAATCGGCAGGCCGTGGTCGTTGGCTTGCGTCACCTGCTCACCGCCGTCGGGCAGCTGCACTTCGATGTCGATGTCCAGACTTTCGGCCATCCGCTTGACGCGGGCCTTGGCCGAAAGGTCGGTGAACTTGGGCGCGCGGTTCAGGACGTAGCGCACCTTGTCATGCGGCAGCGCCTCGGCCTTCAGGGCGCGGATGAAACGCAGGATGTTCTGCGCGGACCGCAGGTCCAGTTCCAGCAGCGCGAAGTAGACATGCGCCCGGGTCAGCACCGCTTCGGTCCAGGCGACCACGGTCGAGGGCATGTCGACGATGACAAAGTCAAAGTTGGCCTGGGCGGTATCCAGGATGCGGGCCACGTCTTCGGGCGTCACCATTTCCAGCGGAAGCATGTCGGCCGGCGCGGAGAAGACGTAAAGCTTGTCGTTGAAGGTCTGCATCGACTTCATCAGACTGTCGGCGTCGATGGCTGCGGTGTCGGACAGCACCTCGAGCACGGCTTCCTTGCGGGTCAGGTCAAGGTAGGTGGCGATCGAGCCAAACTGCAGATCAAGGTCGATGACGCAGACCCGGCAGCCTTCGCTGTCGGGGATCGTGGCCAGTTCCCACGCCAGGTTGGCCGCAAAGGTCGAGGCGCCGACGCCACCGGCCATGCCGTGGACAGGCAGGATCACACCGTTGCGGTCGCCCTTGGGGCGCAGGTTCGGGTTGTACAGGCCGGTCGCGGGATCGAAGCCGTCGGGCATGACCGGCGCGGGCTTGCGCAGGCGTTCGATCGAATCGTGCAGCGCGCCCTCGGGAAGCGGGTAGGGGACGAAGTCATCGGCCCCAAGCTTGAGCATCTGGTGCAGGACCGAGGGGCTGACCTGGTTGGCGATGAGCAGGACCTTGATCTTCTTGGCCTTGGCCGCCTTGATCACGTCGTTCATCTTGGACAGTTCGGATTCATCCTCGCTGTCGACGGCGATGGCGACGAACTGCATGCCGGTGCTGTCGGGCTGCTTGAGGAAGACAAGCGCGTCCTCGAAGTTGAGGTCGCCCCAGGCTTCGCCCAGTTCCTGTTCCATGTCGTCGATCAGAAGGTCGAATCGCTGCACATCGCGCGAAATCGTGCAGGCGAGGATCGGCGCGGGATCGCTATTCACTGTGGGCTTGCTTGTCATCTCGCTTAACGTCCTTTCAGCACGGCAACCGTAAGTCTTTGAATTGGCGTCTCTTTATCGCCGCGACTGGGTCGCTGCGACCACCTTTAACCGGACGGCCCGCACTTGTCTTACCCGGGCGACCTTCGTCAAGAATGGTGGCGATAATTGGGCTAAAACTGCCTGTTTCTGGGGTTTCAACACGATCTGGAAACGAAAAGGCCGGGCGATCGCCCGGCCTTCGCGCATTGTTTCCGGGCCTATCAGCCGCCGTCCGCCGGTGCCCCTTCTGAGGGGACTACGGCGCTGGCGACATACTCGCGCCAGATGATCGCGGCGTATTTGCCGTTCAGCACCAGCGGATGCGAGTCCACGAAGCCCGACACTTCGGTCACCGTGCGACGGTTACGCTCTTCCGGCTGATCGGTCTGCACGATCGGCCGGGTCTTGCCATAGCTGACCACCGCCTCAAGCCGGGACTTCGAGATGCCCTGGCTGGTAAGGTAGGCGACCGCCGCCTGCGCCCGGCGGAGGCCGAGGCGCTGGTTGTAGCCGGCCGAACCGACAAGGTCGGTGTGGCCATAGACGCGGAAGCGCACTTCGGGGAACTGGCGAATGAAGTTCGCCTGTTTCCGCAGGACCGCCATCGCCTCGGCGTCCAGCTGGGCGCTGTCGAAGGCAAAGTTGATCGTGTCTGGCACTTCGGCATTGAAGCGTTCGGCAAGGGCCACAGTGTACTCGATCTGACCCGTCTGGATCAGGGTGTTGTTCATCGTGGCATTGCCGAAGGTGCCGCCGTCAACGCCCGAGCCAAGCTCGCTGTCAAAGCTTTTGGACGATTCGGCACCGCAGGCGGCCAGCGCGAGGAGCGCAGAGGTGGCAAGCAGCTTGGGAAGCATACCGGTCATCATCTTACTCCATCACATAGCCGTAGGAGGTCGAGAAGTCCTGCCGGGCGACTTCCCCTGCCGGACCGCTGTTGGCCGTATCGGCCACTTCGCCGAACAGGAACAGCTCGCGTTCGGTCGGGATGCGGACACGGTCGGTCGGCAGGGCCAGCGCCTCGCCGGAGACCGGGGTGACCAGGTGCGGCGTGACGATCACGACCAGTTCGGTTTGCGACCGCTGGTAGGCCGAGCTGCGGAACAACGCGCCGATGATCGGAACGTCTCCGATCCACGGCACTTGCGAGGCCGAGTCGTTGAAGTCGTCCTGCAGCAGGCCCGCGATGGCAAAGCTTTGCCCGTCGCGCATTTCGACCGTGGTCGAGGTCTGGCGGCGCTTGAAGGCGGGGATCGGCTCGCCCTCACCGGTGTCATAGCCGTTGGCCGTGTCGATCGAGGAGACCGCCGCGTTGATGGTCAGGTTGATGATGTCGCCATCCACCACGACCGGGGTGAAATTCAGCTCGATCCCGAAGGGACGATACTGGATCGTGACGCCACCCGAGTCGGATTCGCCTGGCACCGGATATTCGCCACCGGCCAGGAACTTGGCCTCCTGGCCCGACAGCGCGGTCAGGTTCGGTTCGGCCAACGTGCGGACCATGCCCTTGGCTTCCAGGGCCTCGAGCAGCACGCCGAACTGCAGCCCGCCGATCGAGCCGCCCATCTGGACGCCACCGGCAATGCCTTCACGGTAGGTGAACTGACCGCCGTCAGCCGCGGAGCCAAGCAAAGTCCCAGTTTCGCCGCCGACGCGCCCGCCGTCGCCGAAGGTGACCGACGAGGAGAGGTTCTTCGACACCGTCCGGTTCATCTCGGCGAAGCGGACTTTCAGCATGACCTGCTGCGTCCCGCCCACCACCATCAGGTTCGAGACCCGATCCGGTGCATAGCGGTTGGCCAGGTCAAGCGCCCGGTCCAGCTTGGCGGTCGAGGAGACTGCGCCCGACAGCACGATGCCGTCGTTCGCGGTGCGGACCTCGATCGGTTCGCCGGGAAGGATCTGCTGCAGACGCTCCTTGAACTCGGCGACGTCGGGCGTGACCTGCACGTCGACGTTCGAGATCAGCACGCCTTCCGGCGACAAGAGCGTCAGCGTGGTGCGCCCCGGCGCCTTGCCAAGCACATAGATGGAGCGGTCGGACAGCGTCGAGATATCGGCGATGCCCGGGTTTGCAATCGACAGTTCGCCAAAGGGAACGTCGCTTTCGACAACAACCGCCCGGTTCATCGGGACGGCAAGAACTTCGGAGGCCTGGCCCTGCATCACGCGCAGGACTTCCGCCTGGACTGGCGTAAGGGCCGTGGTGGCGGCAAGCGCCCCCAGATAGCCCACAATAAGGAGTCGTTTCATGTTCATGTGATCTGCCCTTTCGACCACGCCTCTTTTTGGGTCTTGAATGCCCATAACCAGGTCACGATGGCTTAGGAGCCGATTTTTTGCAAGAATCAAGCGTTTGTAAGGTTTTCTTGATGTGGACAAACTGCAACACGCGCAAGTTGTTGCAAATGAAAAGGGGCGCGACCCCATATGCTGTGGCCGCGCCCCCGTGAAAGTTCCAGTCCAGTCAGTCGTTGCAGGGGATCACGGTTTCGACCAGTTCGCCGCCCTTGCGCGACTTGATGGTGCAGACGCGTTCCGCTTCGACTTCCTCGACCACCTCATCGACGATGCCCAGCATCGAGCGGGTGTCGACCTCGACCCGTTCGGTCACGGCCGCTGCATCCTTGCCCACCAGCGACAGCGACAGGCGGCCCGAGCTTTGGGCCTGGGTCAGGCGCGCCACCTGTTCCGGGCTGACCGCGACGGTCACGGACTTGGCCCGGGTGTTCGACGACATCTGGCCTTCGTCGAAGGAGTCGTTCACGGCGATGATCTGCACCGAGGCTTCGATCAGGCGCGTCACCTCGCCGCTGCCGGCAGAGCCGGTCCAGTAGACGTCGACGAAATCGTCAGGCTTGACGAAGGACGACACGCCCGAGGCCACGCCCACGCGGATGGCAAAGGCGCGCTGGCCTTCTTTCAGCTTGGCCGTCAGGTTGGCAAGCTGACCCGGCTCGGTCAGGCGCGAGGCGAGGACCGGCTCGAACGCCTCGGTCGAGCGCATCACATAGCGCGGACCAGGGGCGTTTTCGGGAAACAGGGCGGCCTTGTCGCGGAAGATCGCGGCGGGCAGGCTTTTCTCGGGCCAGTAGATCACCTGGACATCCGATTCCTGCAGGGCGTCGCCATAGGCCAGCGGCTTGGCGAACACGAAGACTTCGACCAGCTTGCCGGCCTTGGCGTTGAACTCACGCTCCTTGCGGAGAAGCGCCTCGGTCTGGGCCAGGTGCTGCTGGATCAGGTAGACGGCGGCCCCTGCCAGCGCCATGCCGACAATCAGGACCAAACCGAAGATCGCTCTCATTCTTTTTCCCTCATGTCGTGGGCGTTTGTGGACTTTTCGGTTGCGACTTTAATGCGAAACGGGGCGCCCCATCAAGCTGATGGCCGGGCGCCCCATTGGTGCGATGGCGAAGGCGGCTCAGTCTTGCGACTGGGCGGCTTCCAGGTTGCTGCCGGCGACGCCGATCTGGTCGCCGATCAGCACAGCCATGTCACCGATGGCGCGGGTGATGGGCGGCATCACGACAATCGCCAGGATGACAATGCCCGAGGTCAACACGACCCAGTCCACCGTTACGGCACCGGATTCGTCCTTCAGAAACCGTTTAAGGCGATCCATGACTTCGCTCCCATGCTTTCGGCGCGATCCAGCACGCCCGTTGGTTGCAGTCTTGCGGCCGATTGAGGCGAAACTTTAGCTGACATGGGACAAATCGAGGTTTTTTCCCCCGATCCGCAGGAAACCACGATCCGCAGGAAACCTTGTGTCGCCGGCTGGGTCGCCAAAACGAGAAGGACCACGCTTCCCAGGGAAGCGTGGTCCAAAGTTCGACCTGGTGGAGGCCGAAAATCAGGGGTTCAGAGCGTCCGAAGCCACGCCCATGCGGCTGCCGGCGTTGTCGACTTCAGCGCCGATGTCCGAGGCCAGCTGCGAAACGGCCGGAGCGACGAAGTTGAAGACAACGAGGCCCAGGGTCACGACGGCGGCGGTCAGAACGACCCAGTCAACGGTCACGGCGCCGGTTTCGTCGTTCAGGAAAGCGGTGAACTTGGTCATGATTTTGTCCCTTTCAGAGGTGCTTACACTTTACTTCAACCGCTTCAGGATGGCTTCGTCTGTCTGCCGCTTCCCGTTCGGTATGGGCATATATGGCCCCCCAATCGTGGCAGCAGTTGGGAAGTGCCCGGAAGATTTTCAGCCATTTCGGTGAAAGCCCCGCTTTCTGGTCAAGTCTTTGTTTTTGTGAGAAACAATTCTTAACCGATTGTTCACCCCCTGCGACTAAAGCGTGCTTTTTCGGTCAAATCTGGCAGAAATGCCATGATTGGACCGTCAAACCGCTGGTCGGACGCCCCGGAAGCTGCGATTCTTCCGCAAAACAACGAGGCGAGCAGGCCCCGACATGACACACTCTACCCGGACGGTCGCAGCGATTCTCTGCGTCCTGCTGCCCTGCGCTGCGGCGGCAGAGGATTACACGTTCAAGCGGATCAAGGTGGGCGAAAGCCAGGCCGGCAAGCGCATCACCGTGCAGATCGACCCCGAGGAACAGGCGCGGTACCTGGCCTCGTTGCCGAAGGTCGATCCCTATCCCAAGCCCTCGGACCCGCTGCCGGCGGTCGAGGCCGACAGGGGCGACGGGCCAGAGGCGCCGGCCGCAGCGCCAGCCTCGTCCTATGCCTGGTTCTGGGACAAGGTGCCGCCGGGCCTGGCCGATGCCAGCGGGCGATTCGACACGGCGCTGGCGGCGCTGACGCAGGGACCGGACGGGACGGTGGTCGGCGCGCCACGGATGCAGCACATGCAGGCGGTGGCGGACCGGTACGGCAAGGACATCCTGCGCGCGACGCTGGACACCAATGTCTCGCCCGCGCTGGTGCTGGCGGTGATCGGGATCGAAAGTGCGGGGCGGCCCGATGCGATCAGCCATGCCGGCGCAGTCGGGCTGATGCAGCTTATCCCCGCGACGGCCGAGCGGTTCGGCGTCAGTGACAGCAGCGATCCGGTGCAGAACATCCAGGGCGGCGTGGCCTATCTGAACTGGCTGCTGAAGGAATTCGACAATGACCCGCTGATGGTCCTGGCCGCCTACAACGCCGGCGAAGGCGCGGTGAAGGCGAACCAGGGCGTGCCGCCCTATGCCGAGACGCGGGATTATGTGCCGAAGGTGCTG
This sequence comes from Tabrizicola aquatica, assembly GCF_002900975.1. Taxonomy (GTDB): domain Bacteria; phylum Pseudomonadota; class Alphaproteobacteria; order Rhodobacterales; family Rhodobacteraceae; genus Tabrizicola; species Tabrizicola aquatica. The sequence continues at coordinate 299,462 of NZ_PJON01000003.1, forward strand.
GCGGCCTGGCGGGTGGCGCAGGGGCTGTGCCTGACCCCGCCGGAACTGGTGACCGATCCGTGCATCTTCCGCGTCATCGCCGACACGGCCAGCGACGGCTAGACGAAGACGTCAGCCCAGTCCGGGTGCTTGCGCGCCTGGGCTTTCACGAAGGGGCACAGGGGCACGACCTTGAAGCCGTCCTTCCGGGCCGCATCAACCAGCGCCTGAACAAGGTCCAGCCCCGCGCCGGTGCCGCGAAAGCTGTCGGGGACGCCGGTGTGGTCAGCGATGATCAGTGTCGGGGTGGTGATGGAATAGGTGAGTTTCGCTTCCTCATCCCCACGGCGAAGCACGAAGCGACCCTTGGTCGCCCCGTGTTCGCGCGTGATCTGGGGATCAGTCGACAATCGTCGCCTCGGTCGCGGCGCGAAGCTCGGCTTCGGTGACGCCGGGGGCGAGTTCGACGATGTGCAGGCCCTTGTGGCCCACGTCCAGGACGCCAAGGTTGGTGATGATGCGGTCCACCACGCCCTTGCCGGTCAAGGGCAGGGTGCAGGCCTTCAACACCTTCGACTCGCCGTGCTTCGAGGTGTGGTCCATCACCACCACCACGCGGCCCACGCCCGCCACGAGGTCCATCGCCCCCCCCATGCCCTTGACCAGCTTGCCGGGGATCATCCAGTTTGCCAGGTCGCCATTCTCCGCCACTTCCATCGCGCCAAGGATCGCCATGGCGATCTTGCCGCCGCGGATCATCGCAAAGCTTGTCGCGCTGTCGAAATAGGCAGTTTGCGGCAGTTCGGTGATCGTCTGCTTGCCGGCGTTGATCAGGTCGGCGTCCTCTTCCCCCTCAAACGGGAAGGGGCCCATGCCAAGCATCCCGTTTTCGGACTGCAGGGTCACGCTGATCCCTTCGGGGATATAGTTCGACACCAGTGTCGGGATGCCGATCCCGAGGTTGACATAGGTGCCATCGCGCAGTTCCTGCGCCGCGCGGGCGGCCATGCCGTTGCGATCCCAGCCTTTTGCTTCGCTCATCATGCGTTCTCCCGCTTGCGCACGGTGCGCTGTTCGATCCGCTTCTCATGCTGTCCGGCGATGATGCGTTGGACGTAGATCCCCGGCAGATGGATCGAATCGGGGTCCAGGCTGCCCAGCGGCACGATCTCCTCGACCTCGACCACACAGGTCTTGCCGCAGGTGGCGGCAGGCACGTTGAAGTTGCGCGCGGTCTTGCGGAAGACGAGGTTGCCCGAGGGGTCTGCTTTCCAGGCCTTGACGATGGCAAGGTCGGCCACGATTCCGCGTTCCAGGATATAGGTCTTGCCGTCGAAGTCGTGGTGTTCCTTGCCCTCGGCGATCACGGTGCCGACGCCGGTCGCGGTGTAAAAGCCGGGGATGCCCGCGCCGCCGGCCCGCATCCGCTCGGCCAGGGTGCCTTGCGGGTTGAATTCAAGCTCCAGCTCTCCCGAAAGATACTGGCGCATGAATTCCGCGTTCTCGCCGACATAGGACGAGATCATCTTCTTGACCTGCCGGGTTTCCAGAAGGACCCCCAGGCCGAAACCGTCGACGCCCGCGTTGTTCGAGGCCACCGTCAGGCCCTTGACGCCCGAGTCGCGGATCGCGGCGATCAGAAGTTCAGGGATGCCGCAAAGGCCGAAGCCCCCGGCGGCGATCAGCATGCCGTCCTTCAACAGCCCGTCCAGCGCCGCGGCGGCGCTGGGAAATACCTTGTTCATTTGTTTCTCCCCCCATCGCGCCAAAGGGCGCGGAGCATTGCCGCAATGGTGAAAGATTGCGCAGCGGGCCACCATCCGTAAGAATACGTAGGCCCATACGTAGAAGGTCCGCACAATGGATTACGAACGCCTGGCCTTTCGCCATGCCCCGGATGCGACGCTGGTCCTGGCCGACCGGGTGATCCTGCGCGCGTCCCTGCGGGTCGAGGCGGTGTTCGGCTGGCGGCCGGGGGAACTGGAGGGGCAGTCGATCCGGGTGCTGTATCCCGGCCAGACCGATTACGAGGTGATCGGCGACCGGGCGCGCAAGGCCATGGCCGCGGCCGAGGTCTACCGCGACGAACGCTTCATGCGGCGCAAGGACGGGCAGGTCGTGTGGATGGAAGGCCACGGCACCGCGCTGGACCGCGCGGACCCGCAGCGGCTGGCGGTCTGGACCTATCGCCCGCTGGAGGGCGAGGGGCCGGCGGGCGCGCTGACGCCGACGGAACGGCGGATCGCGCGGTACCTGGTCAACGGCTTCACCTCGAAGGAAATCGCGCTGGCCACGGGAAGCTCGCCCCGGACGGTGGAGGTGCATCGGGCGAACATGATCCGCAAGCTGGGGGTGCGGAACAGTTTCGAACTGGTCAGCCGGTTGTTGTCCGCACCGGGGGCGGAGAAATGACCCGGGACGGCTCGTCGATGGCTGCGCCACTCCTCGCAGATGCGCCGAGGAGGAGACGAAGTCGAACGAGGAGGAGGTCCTAGCAGCACTGCCAGCGGTTCAGGAAGGCCGTGGCATTGTGCTGGATATAGTCGATCTGCACCTTGTCATCGCCGTCGCCCTTGCAGAACTGGCCGTGTGCGTACCAGTCCAGTTGCAGGGTCAGGTTGTCGTCGGCCGCCTCCAGCGCCGCGGCGCGCAGGGTTTCCGGGAAGCGGCCGGGCCAGCGGTCGCACAGAAGGACGAAGCGGGTCAGCGCCTCGGACCGGCAGGCGATGGGGGTGGATTGTCGGCGGTCGCGATAGCCGGGGCGGTCAAGGATCGCGGTGATCAGATCGGTGATATAGCCGACCAGCCGTTCTTCGCCCACCAGACCACGCTCGGCCGCTTCGCAGGCGGCATAGGCCATCCAGTGGCTTTGTTCGGCCAGGCCGTAGCGGCGGGCCAGAAGCGCCTCGGTCGCGGCAAGGGTGCCGGGGTCGGTCTGGTCCGTGGTGAAGAGGCCAAGCAGAAGCTCTCCGGTGTAATAGTCGCTGCGGAAGGGCAGGATGGCGCCGTCCGCGAACTGCCGCTTGTGCAGGAAGTCGTGTCCGTCGCGCTGGGCGCGGCCATAGGCGGCAAGGGTCGCGATGGTCTGGCCCAGGGGCAGGGGCGTGGCCTGCGGCAGCCCGGTTGCGCGGCGGTAGGCGTCCAGCATCACCAGGGCCAGCCCGATGCCGCCGGTCTTGACCGCGCCCTTGGTCACCAGGGCCAGCGTCGGCTGGTCCAGCCAGTCGGGCTGCTGGAACTTGTCGGCCGCATAGCGCACCGCGCGGGCGATGGCGGCGCGGTCCGGCGCGGGCAGGTCCAGCCCAAGCTCGTTCACCGCGCGCAGCATGAACCACAGCGTGCCGCAGTGGCGCAGCATGTTGTAGCCGTCCAGCGGCTGGTCGGGCGCGCCGGCAGGATGGGCATAGATGAAACGACCCTCGGGCTGGATCAGCCGAAGAAGGTGCGCAAGGCTTGCCTCGACGATTGCGCGCAGGGCGTCGCGGGGTGCGGATTCGGCATAGGCCATCGGACCCTCCTGCCGCTGACCCTAGCGGGTGTGGGCAAGCTGTCAAATGTCGCGGGGCGGGCGTGGGGGCTTTCGGCCCGGCGCGAAGTGGTTATGCTGCGCCCGCCCGCCCGCGTGGTGGAATGGTAGACACTGGGGACTTAAAATCCCTTGGCCGTAAGGCCGTGCCGGTTCGAGTCCGGCCGCGGGCACCAGAGATTTCCATTTTCTCCATCATAAACAATGCTTTCATTGAACCTAGAAAGCCAGCCCGCTGAAGGCCAAGGATGGCGGGATGGACCTGTCCTACGCCAGGCGGCCGAAGCAACCGGGAACGCGATGCAGAACCGTCTGGCGGGTGCTATGCGCGACAATGTTGTGCTGAAGGATCTGTCGGGAAAGCCCTGACGACGCCGGTGCACCGGCGGAACGCGGCGTTTCGAGCAATGAGGGATCGCCCGGTCTCGCTACACCGGGCCTGCGTCACGATCGGTGTCGATCCGAGGACGGTGCGGCGCGAGGGGCCGCCCTATCGCCCCACTGCAACCCAGGCACGTGGCAGAGTGTTCCAGGGCCAATCGTCCAGATTGCTTCACGGCATATGGGGGTAAGGCGGCTGCGACGGTACATGGACGGTGACCGTGGCATTGGCCGTAATCAGGCCGGGCCGTTCCACCCAGGCGCAAACCCCCCTCCGATAGGCCGCTGCTTGACGAAACCCGGGGTGCCCGGTTGCTGGTGTGTCAATCAGGCGGGCTGGATGATTGCAGGGCGCATTCTCAAGATCGACGACAAGAGCCGCCCCGGATGAAAACAGCAACCGCGTCGATGGCGGCAGCAGCGACAGCGCCGGAATTCCGCAAAGCCGGATTGTCGCCCCCAGCGCCGCCGGCGAAACCTGGGCAATCCCCATGATCTGCGCCACTTCGGCCAGTTCCTCGTCACTTACAATGGTGATCTGCCTTGTGTTGCGGATCATCGTGCCTGGGGCATAGACCAGCGACAGTCGCATGCAGGAGGCGCGGTCGATGCCATGATGACTGTCCCCAACCGCGCCGCCGGCGTCTGCCACGATCTCGTCGACCTGCGCCGAAGCAAGGCTTGCGGCCCTGTCACGCACCAGTCCAAGATAGGTCACCTGTCCGGTGACCTTCAACTGGACGAAGAAAGGAGGCCGCCGGGCGTCCTGGGCCGTGAGAGAGCCGATGGATTGATCGGTCATGTTGCCCGACCCAAAGCGGAAAAAAGAAACATGACCGCGGCGATGACTGCGTACAGGCCAAGCACATAGACGCAGCAGCGCCAGTCGGGGACAACAAGGCCGGTGCCGCGGCAGGTCGTGCAGCCCTGCAACGGGCGCAGGTGGCCGCGCGCATCCACACAGTCAGGACAGAGTAACGGTTGTTCATAGGACATGGCTGCGCTCACTTCCTGTTACTGGAAAACGGATCAAGGCTTGCAGAAGACCGCGATGTCACTCAGCGCACCAAGAAAGGCGGTGACATCGTCCAACGTGTTGTAAAGGTGCAGCGAGGCACGCAACGCGGGTTCCGCGCCGACATGCTGATAGAACGGCTGGGCACAGTGATGCCCATGCCGCAATGAGATCTGATAGCTGTCCGACAGGATCTCGGCCATTTGTCCGAGGTTCATTTCCGACCGTGGGACAAAGGTCACGATGCCGGTGTTCTTCCTGCCCGGCGCAAAAGGCATTGCAAAGGCCGGAATGGCCGCAATGCCGGCGCGCAGCGTTTCGGCCAGGGTTGCGACATGGGCGGCGATGCGGTTGACGCCGATCCCTTCGAGATAATCGACCGCCGCACCAAGGCCAACCGCGCCTTCGGCATTCGGGCTGCCCATCTCGAAGGCCTCTGGTCCGGTTTTCTGCACGAAATGCGTCGGCCCGACATATTCAACCGTGCCGCCGCCATGGCGCCGCGCTTGCAGGATGGCGGCGCCCTCGTCACTCATCGCAAGCACGCCGATGCCCGAGGGGCCGAGCATCTTGTGGCCCGAGAAGGTGCAGAAGGTGCAACCCATTTCGGCCATGGACAAGGGCAGGTGCCCCGCCATCTGCGCCGCATCGATCAACAGCAGAATGCCTGCGGCCCGGGCAATTTCGGCAATGTCTGCGACAGGCTGAACCGCACCGCTGACATTCGAGGCCGCAGTAACGGCGATCAGCCTTGTGCGCGGGGTAATGGCTTTGCGCAGGGCATCAAGGTCGATCATGCCATTGGCATCGATGCCCACCGTGACCACCCGCGCCGCCTGCCGCCAAGGCAGGAGGTTCGAATGATGCTCCATCGCCGAAACGATGACCTCGTCGTCTGGCGCAAGATCAAGCCCTTCGGCCACGCGCAGGATGGCATCCGACGCGTTCAGCGTGAAAACGATCTGGTCGGGCCGCGCCCCCACAAAGCCGGCAACCCGCGCCCGGGCCGCTTCGAACTTTGTCGTGGCCCGTTCCGATACGGAATGGCCTGCGCGGGAAATCGCGCCGGTACTGGTTTCGTAAAAGGCGCTGACCGCGTTGATCACGCTGCGGGGTTTCAGCGCCGTCGCGGCACTGTCCAGATAGATCAACTGGCCCGACAGCATCGGAAAGTCCGCGCGGCAAGGCCGCCCGGACGGCAACATGAGATGCCCGGCGGGAAAGGCACTTGCCGCTTCGGCCGCTGGGGTGAGCGGCGCGAGGGGAGGGACGGCAACAAGGTCTTGAGGCACAATCATGACAGGGTTCTCCGTTCTGGACAGGCTCAGACGTGCTTGATGGCGGCGAACTTTCCGGACCCTTCGGGCGCTATTTCGGTCACGCAGCGCACAGTGGTCGCCCGCCCGTTGCCCATCAGACCGCGCACCGCCTGTTCCCAGGGCGCAGGGTCGGTTGCAGGATCCGACACGGCCAGCAACTCAACCGAAGTAGCGTTCCAGCGCATCTGGAACTGTGCCGGCGCCGCCCCCGTCGCTTCAAGCGCGCGGTCTACGTCACGCGGGGTTACAAGGCCGCCGTCATCGTCGCGTGCGCAATCCTTCAGCCGCCCGGCGGTGGCGATGGGCCGGTCGGGGGCATCCGCGTCCACGGCCAGAAGATCGCCGGTTTCATAGCGCACCAGCGGCATATGCCGATTTTTCGACGTGGTGATCACCAGACGACGAAGATCAGGGCGGCCGGCAACGGGCAAAAGCTCGATCACGCTACTGTCGGCCACGGGTTTGAAACCGTCGTCGGTCTGCACGAAGGCATAGCCGAACTCTGTCGCGCCAAACAGATCATGAGTCTTTGCGCCAAAGAAGGATTCAACCTGCCGGCGCGCGGCCGAGGACGCAAAGTCATAGCTGACCGTGAGCACGCGGGGGCGGTGCCGGGGCGGGGCAATCCCGAAAGCTGCCGCCTTGCGGGCCAGAATGGCGCCATAGCCACCATGCATGTCCAGATAGGCGGGTTGCCAGCGATCAATCTCGTCCACGATCCGCGCGACGTCAGCGGCGCTCCAACGGTTCGGGTCAGGCGCGGTGTTCAGGTGGAGCGTCTTGCCGATGATCCGCTGGTCATAGGTGGGATTGTCGCGCCAGCACACCGCCGAGGAACAGACGCTGGTGGTCAGCACCGCCTTCTGGGTCTGTGCCGGATCCATCAGCGCCAGTTCCGGGTGGACGGCATAGGTCCGCCGGTATTCCGATTGCCACCAGTTGCGCTCGCGTACGATCTGAAGCCGGTCGCCCGAAGTGCCCGAGGTGGAGGCATACTCTACCTCGTCCGCCGCGATGGCCGCCCGCAGCGCAGGGGTCATCCACATCATCGGAAACTGCCCGTTCAGCTGCGCCTTGGTGAGGATCGGCAAACTGGCAAGCGCCTGCGGATCATCCAGCGGAATTTCGGCCGGATAGCCGGAGTAGACCGGGATATCGTTCAGGCGCAGGGCCATGTCTTTCGCATCAAACATGGGACATCCTTTCTGTTTCGGCCGGCTCGCGGGCGGTGCTGCGATCGGCGGCGGCGGTGACAAAGGCGGCGAACAACCGTTCGGTCTGCGGGAAATTTCGGCGGGTCTTTTCGGGATGCGATTGCAGCCCGAAGATGAAGGCGCCCTCGGCGTCCTCGATCGCTTCGACCAGGCCGTCAGGGGCGTGGCCTGCAGCGACCAGGCCGGTGCCAAGCCGCTCTATCCCCTGGTGATGCACCGATGAGACGGTGACCTCTGGCGTGCCAAGAATGCCTGCCATCCGGCTTTTGGGCTGCAGAATCATCGGGTGATAGGGGATCCAGCCGTCGTTTTCGACGAAATGGCCCAGCCCCTCGGGCAATTCCTGGATCAGCGTGCCGCCCCGCGCCACATTGATCACCTGCATCCCTCGGCATATGCCAAGGATCGGCTTTGAGGCGGCTTCCATCATCTTGAAGAGCGCGATTTCCATTGCGTCGCGCCGCACATCCGGGGCCATGATCGCCGGACGCTTGCCGGGCGTGCCCACGCCTTCGGCGGCGCCATAGGTCACAGCGGGCTGTTCCCCATAGCGCAATGGATGCACATCGCGTCCCGGCGGCAGCAACAGCCCGTCGCAGAGGTGGATGATCTGCATGGCATCGGCCGGTGTCATGCTGTCGGGCAGCACCAGCGGGATCCCGCCATGGTCGCGCACCAGCGCAAGGATCGCGTCGGAAACGCAGCACACGATCTGACGCGCGGAAAAATTCACGGCGGCGTTGACGGTCCCGCCGACGATGGCGATGACGGGGGCCTTCTGTCCCGACCGGATTGGTGATGCGGCGGTCATGCGATGCGCCGTTCCGCGACGGGCGCGCGCGACAGCCGGTCAAGATGGTCGGTCAGGATTTCCAGCTTGCGCGCATCAAGGGCGTAGCTTGGATCCACCTCGCGCAGAGAGGTCTTGGGGCTGACCCGCATCGCCTCTTCCACAAAGATCCCCAGGATCGGGTTCACTTCGACCACCGTCACCCGGCCGTTGCGTTCATCCCGCAGGAAATCGACGATGGAATACTCAAGTCCGATGGCGCGGGCCGCATCTTCGGCCAGGCCACGCAGCGCCGTATCGGGCGGGTTCGGCGTCATGATTCCGCCCGAACTGACATTGGTCTTGAACGCATGTGTGCGGCGCCTGGAGTAGCCGCCGATACCGGTGCCGGCGGCAATCTCGACGCGCATGTCCAGATCGCCGAAGGGGATGAATTCCTCGCAATAGTAATTGTCGACACCGGTTTCGATCTGGCAGAAATCGGCAAGCTGGCCGGCATCGGTGAATCGCACGATCCCATAGCCCCCGTGGCGGGTGCGCGGTTTGACAACCAGCGACCCCCAGTCGCGGATCAAGGCGGCGGCATCACGCGCCAGGGCCCGAGGTGTCAGCAGGACCGAGCGTGGCACGCTGATGCCGGCGTTGCGCAGCATCTGGTTCGCGGTCGGCTTGTCGCGCGCGGCATCATAGGCCCCGGGCGTATTGACCACCCGGACGCCCGACCGTTCCAGTGCATGCAACTGATCGGCCTGGTTCGGGCTTTGGCGGTCTGCGTCCATGTAGAAGAACACGTCCAGCGCCGACAGGTCGCGCCCGTCCTGGGTGAACACGCGGCCATCGCGCGTTGCGCTTTCGCGCATGTCGATCTTGCCGACAACCCTGTGACCCAGCGCCTCGAGCCGCGCTGTCAGGCGCGCCTCGATCGATGCGCCGCCGTCGTTATCGTACATGGAAAGGCCGATCTCTGCCATGATGTGTCTAAGCCCCCTGTGCTTGCAATTGGGCCGCGGCCGGGTTCGTGCGCTGGGCAGCCCGCTGGAACAGCGGCTCTAGCAGCACGGCTTCGTCAAAGCCGCGGGCCTGCAACCCTTGCCGGGCGAAGGCCAGCGTGGTCTGGCAGATCTCGTCCAGCGGCCGTTTCAGCATATCGGTCGGCATGGCCCAGCCGTGCTGGGCGGCGGTCGCGCGAAGGTGCATCGGATCGGCGTCGCCCGTCACCTCGGCCAGATAGCGAGCGACAGGTAGCGCCAGCGCGCCGAGCCCAAGCGTGAATGCGGCCGGCGCCAGGATCGCATCACGCGGTTGCAGGCAATCGCCCCGCACCTCGATCGTGCCATAGGCGGTGGGAACGGCATGTCCGTAGGCCCGGTAATGGCGGGCGTCCTCGGGCGTCAGGCGCAATTGGGTTATGATCGGCACGCCACCCAGATCGCTGCGTGCGGTTACATGGGGATAGGCGTCAAGACGTTCCAGCGGCACGGGATCAAAGCTCCAGACCGTCTGGCCCCGGCGCGCCATGAAAAGCCCCTGATGCGCCTGGGTGCGGAGAAACTGGTCGATATCCTGCGCCAACTCGCGCGGCGCATAGCTGCCAAGCCCGCCAAAGGCCGAACTGCGCCACAGGTGGTCGCGTGAGACCAGATGGGTTTCACCGCCCCATGTCCCGGCCGAGTTCGCCATCAACAGGGCCGCAACAAAGCCCGCGCGGCGGAAGGTTTCGGACAAAAGCGGCGCCGTGGCCGCACAGGCATCGACATGGGTCTGGCACGAGGCGATGAAGCCGGTAAAGCGGTGATAATCGCCCCCGCGCGTCGCGCTTTTCAGAAAGCGGTCGATGGCCCGGTAATGTGGTGTCGGCAAGGGCGGCGCGGTGCGCGACCAGGCCTGCGGATGCAACCCGCTGTCGCCAAGATACAGGCCAAGATCGGCCAGAACCGCATCCAGCGCACCGAGGACCTTGCCCAAAAGATCCGACAGCGCAAGGCAATCGCGCGCCGGGGCCAGGGCAATCTCAAGGACCGCGCGGGCGTATTCATAGCCGATTGTCACTTGGCCGTCGGTCGTACGGACGGTGATTACCTCGCCCGTGTCGCTGCGCCCGACCACCTCCAGCCCCAGGGCGGTGGCAATCCTGCCTACCACGTCATCCTCGATGGTCAGGGCCTGCCCGGTCCGGGTGCAAAGCGGGAACTCCAGCTCGACCCCTACCTGGGAATGCGCCACCTGCGGCCGGTTCAGGATCGCCGCATAGCGCGCTGCCAGGACGTCGCGCACCCGGGCGCCGCCCGAATGGGGAACCGCGGGCCAGGCTACGGGATCATCGAAGGCAATCGCAAGTTTCTGCATGATGCACTCTCAATTTCTGGGGGAGATCCCGTGCGACGCCCGTCACCGGGGCAACAGGCGTCGCGAGGTGATGTCAGGCCGCTTGCAGGGCTGCAGGCGCGGCGGACGGCCGGCTGAGCATCGTTTCGCGCCACACTTTCAGGTAGGGATGGCGGGCGAACAGATCCGGCCCAAGCGCCTGGACAAGGCTTTCGGTGTACTGGACGAAGCACAGGTCAGCGAGCGTCACCTCGTCCCCGGCCAGGTAGGGCGTCTTTTCCAACTGCGCCTCAAGCGCATCATAGACGACCATCACGTCGCGGGTGGCCCGCTCTACGACTGCCTCGTCTGTCGCCATTCCGTACATCGGTGCGAACAGTTTCTGGAACACCACGTCATAGGCTGCCGGGGTGAAGTAGCAGGCATCAACGCTGATCCATTGATCCATCAGGCCGCGATCTGACAGGGCCTGTGGAACGAGGGGGAGGTCCGGACGCTTGGCGGCAAGATAGCGCAGGATGGCCCGAACTTCGTAGATGCGGGTGTCACCGTCCTCAAGCACGGGGACACGGCCAAAGGGATGGCGTGCCAGATGTTCGGGGGACTTGTGTTCGCCCTTGGACAGATCGACCAGAACGAACTGTGCATCCTGTCCGGTTTCATGAAGCGCCATCAGGGCGGTCTTGGTGCAGGCGCTGTGCGGGTTTCCGTAAAGCTTCATTCTGCGTGCTCCTTATTGTGCCTGTTTCGCGCCGACGCCAAGCTGGTAGCCCATCTCGATCGAGTTCCCGAAGGACCAGCCCTTGTCGATCTTGCCGTCTGGGGTGAAGGAAATGACGTCGATGTTGTCGACGATCACGAACCGGTTCGAGGCCGGGATCCCCATCAGCTCGCCCTTGTGCCTGGCGGTGAAAATGCCCTGGTGGATCACGAACTGATTGTTGCCCCAGACGTTCACGGACTTGATCTCGGGGTCGCCGAAGGCGCTGCGCAGCATGGCAAAATCCGAAGCCGAGTGTTTCTTGCCGACGGCAAGCCCCGGTGCCATCTGGTCATCCCAGGCGATGTCGTCGGTCATGTAGTCCAGCCACGGCTGCAACTGTCCGCCAAGCAGGTAGCTGTGATAGGTCCGCAGGTGCCGGATATTGGCCGCTTCGGCATCGGTCCGTCCCGCAACAAAGATCTCGGGTGCGGTGGCATGTGGGGGAATCTCGCGGCCCGGCTCGGCCCCGGCGCCCAGTTGCTTCAGGACACCATAGGGGTCCCAGTAGGTGCATTCCTTGATGATCTTGCCGTCTTCGCCGAACCAGAAGACCGAAGCGCCCATGACGCCGACCTGCTTGCCGCTGGCCGGCACGCCCAGATAGTCGGCGTCCTGCGTCGCGTGCCAGGTCCACACCGCAATCATGCAGCGGTCCTGGATGAACCGGTACGTGTCGGCGATGCTTTGATTGCCGAAGGTTTCGAAATGACGCGCCATGACATCGCGGATTTCCGTGCGGCCAATCGCGTCCGGCGTGCCGGGATTCACGCGGATCGCCGCCGGTGCAAACAGCGCGCCCAAGGCATCTGCGTCGCGGCTGCGAAAGGCCTTCAGATAGGCCTCACGCGCGCCGATGATGTCGAAATCGGTTGCCAGGGCCGCTTTGGTGCGGATGGACGTTGCCTCGTTCATTCTGCAAGCTCCTTTGTCAGGGTGACGTGATCCAGAAGGGTTTCAGGCATGGGCCCCTCGCTTGGGGCTTCGAAATCGATGTTGAAGATTTCGCGGTTGCGTTCTTTCATCCAGACATCGAACGGGTGCCGCGAGACGGCGAGCGCGGCAAAGGCGCTGCCAAGGTCCTTGGCCGCCAGAAACATCAGGCAATGCGCCTGCCCGCCGATTTCCTGCAGATACCAGCGTTCTTCGCTTGCCCCGACCCGGGCGAGAAAATCGTTGAATTGGTCCCGTTTGGGTCCGGTCAACTGGGCGGCCAGTTCGCGCAGGGCGCCCTCCTGGCCCGGCACGATGGGGAAAGCCATGTTCATCGTCTGCATCGCAAGATCCTTTCGCTGTGACTTCGGGTTAAGGACGTTTCTCGACGCGCAGACGCACGCCGGGATCAGAGGTCATGAAAAGCCGCGCCCGCAGATTGAGGCGTGTGTTTTCAGTGACATGGAAGGTGTATGACCGCGCGAGCATCGCCAGGATCATGCGGCCTTCTGATTCGGCCAGATGCATCCCGATGCATTTGCGCCCGCCCGCACCAAAAGGGATGTAGGCGAACTTGTGAATCTTGGCGAAGCGGTCTGGCAGAAAGCGGTCGGGATCGAAGGCCGAGGCGTTTTCCCACAGCCGTTCGCTGCGATGCATGCACCATTGTGCGATGATCAGATCAGCGCCCTTCGGGATCAGGTAATCCTTGAAGACGTAATCCTTCAGGCAGATCCGGCTCATGGCCCAGGAGGACGGAAACAGCCGAAGGGATTCCCGGAAGGCCCTGTCGTTCAGGTCCAGGGCGAAAAGCCCGGTGAAATCCAGGGTCTCGATCGCAACCGGATCAAGCTCGGCGCGCAATCGGTCGGCGAATTCGGGGTTCGATGCCAGAAGGTAAAAGCCGAAGGCCACGGCATTGGCCGTCGTCTCATGGCCCGCCAGGAACATGTTCATCACTTCGTGGCGGATCTTCTCATCTTCCAGCCCCTCGCCGGTTTCGGGATCGCGCGCGTCCATCAACAGCGAGAGAAGATCGGGGCGCCCGGCTTTCGGAGTGTTGCGGCGCTGCCGGATGATGCCGTCAATCATCTCTTCCATGAACTGGCGCGCCGCATAGAAGGCCTTGATCCGGGGATCATTCTCGTCTTCGGCCTGCTGGACGGGCGACCAGAGTCGGTACACCGAGTAGAGTTGCAGCAGTTCGAGGTTCTTGATGATCTCCTTCGAGAAGGCGTCGATGTCGGTCGAGAAAAGGCAGCGGATCACGATGCGTAACGTCAGCCGCTTCATTTCCTCGGTAACGTCGACTTCGCTGCCGCTTTGCTGATCCCAGTCGGCCATCGTTTCGCCGATGCTTTGGCGAAAGATGTCGAAGAACGTGGACACGGACAGCCGCGTGAAGACCGGGTTGGCCATCCGGCGGTGCTTCTTCCACTGTGGCCCGATCAGGGTGGACAGGCCCTTGCCGATGGCGGGGCTGATCTTGTCCATGACTTCGGGGTTCTTGGAGAAGTTGCCGGCGTCATCCAGGATGATCTTCTGCACCAGCTCTGGATCGGTCACGGCGTAGATGTTGACGCCAGGAAGGAAGGCGATCTCGCCATAGTCACGGGTGATCGCATCGAACAGTGTCAGCGGGTTGTCCATCAGCTGATGCGCGACGGCTTCGGCCTGGTCGTCGGCCGGACCCGGGGGGCGGCGCAGGGTCATGGCCAGATCGGCGTGCGACAGGTCATTGCTCATTCTGGGATTCCCATGGGTTATGGCCAAGAACGACCGGAGGTTGATTGACGGCGAAGAAGTTGAAGGACCACGACAAGGTCGCGTTGCGCACCTGATGCCACCATCCCGCCGGCAGATAGATGGCGTCGCCTTCCTCCAGCGAGACGTCGATCCGGGCGGCAAGCGTTTCGGGTTTCAGCACAGGCGCTGCTTCTGGCTCGATGCCCAGATAGCGACCGCTTGGCTGGTAGAAGGGATTGCCGCCAAGCCGCTGCGGCAGCATGTCCGCGGCATGGTGTGGCGCGATCAGCGACAGGTTCTTGCGGCCAAAGGCCTGAACGATGAAGTTGTCCACCATGTCCCGATGAAAGTTCAGCCCGGTGCCTGGCGGTCCGATCCACATCCGGGTGTTGGCGAATGCCGAGGGAGGGAACTGCGGCGGCAGGCCCACCACGCTGGCCATGGCTTCGGGGATCGCATTGGCCGCAAGATAGGGGCGATTGCCGGCATCCCCGGTCAGGTCACGGATGCTTTGCACATAATCGTGCAGGGTCGAGGTTTCGTACTGTGCCGGGCTGTCCGGCCCGTGCTCTCGCCGCAACAGCGACACGGGAATATCCCGCGCGGCATCGAGGAGCTTGTCGAAACCCGCCCGCCGCATCGGCCAGTCATTCGCCATGCCAGCGATAAGAACCGGCGTTCCCTGTTCGGCCAGAGCGCGAAAACCCTGCGTATCCGAGGCGTCGATCCGGTCCAGTCGCGTGCAGAGATATCCGGGGCGCGGCTGTTCGACAGAGGCGATCGCCGCGTCGGTCAGATACCAGCGCGCAAGGATCAGCATGATGGCATATTGCAGCACCTTCAAAGGGTTGGCGCCGGCATCGACCTGTGACAACCGGATGCGCCCGGTGTTCAGCAAAGTCATCACGTCAGAGCGTGCAGTCTCGAGGCTGTGGAAATCCTGGGGGGACATTGCCGCCGCGAAAGCGGGTGCTGCCGGTAGAGCGGCCGTGACACGCAACGCTTCCGCCTCGATGACGATACCAAGCGTCTCGTCGCCGACCGACAGCACAAAGCTGGTTTGCTGCCCGTTGAAGTAGGACGACGGGATCCGGGCGGCGCGGGCAGTCAGATGCTGGGCCAGCGGGTTGCTGGCAGGCACGGGCGTTACCTTATTCATTCTCTGGCACCTCCTGTGGGAGAAAGGTCAGGTCGCGGAATGTCTCGCTGTGGGTGAAGTTCGCGTAGGTCTCGACCCAGCCCAGAAAGCTGGCTGCGACCGGGGAAAGCCGCGCAACGAAAGCGTCATAGGCCGCCCGCGTGGGAAACTGCCGATAGAGAGCTGCGGTCACCGCATATTCGGAGATGCCGAACGGGCCGGCCATAAGGTCGATCTGCGGCAAGGCACGGCGGACAGGCGCGGTCGCTTCGGGCTGCCGCGCAAAGTAAAGACGCAGCGCGTCGCAGGCTGCCGCTTCGATCGCGGTTTCCGAAAGGTCGGCGCTTTCCGAGGTCGCCGCCCCGTCCTTCGAGAGCCCCAGTTGCGCCAGCGCCTCGACACCGACCACGGTGGCCAGGTGCTTCGGATCGACCCTGTCGCGCAGGAAACTTGCCCATTTCGGGGTGGTGCGCCAAACCCGCGACATGAAGGTCGCAGCCAGATGGTCAAGAAAGGCGATCACCGCCCCTTGCGTGCCCAGCTTTTCCATCAGTAGGGGCGGAAAGTGAAAGGAAGGCGCGGTAATGTCGGGTGCCGCCAAACCGCCCGCCCGGCCATAGGTCACCGTGGTGGACTGATCGAAGAACGCGGCAGTTCCATCGGTCGGAAACACGCGCGTCGAGGGGATCACATAGCCCTCGCCATAATTTGCCTGAAGGCCAGAGGCTTCCAACCGGGCCAGAGTGATCGGGATGGTCTCGGCATCCATATGGGCATTGCCCAGGAAGAACGAGATCAGACCCTCGAACCGATCCGGGCTGTTGGCGGTGAACTTTCGTTCACTATCGACGACATCGCCATTGGCCGCACCGCGGGTGTCGATCATCGCCTTCATGAATTCCAGCGCCTGTGCCGCCTTGTAGGGCACCCTTGCGCGGCGCAGATTGGTATCGTCCAACGACAGGATATCGTTGATCGCGCCTGTGTAACCGGCGCGCTTCAGGGTCCGCAGCTCGTCCCGGTTCAGTGAGGGCAGCGAGTAGCCGGACCAACGGATTGCGCGCGGTCCGGGAAACCTTTCGTTAAGCCGGATCACCCGCTCGGCAAGTTGCATGGCGAAATCCGTGCCCTTGATGTTCATCTCGGAACACACGAACCAGAAGTCGCGAAAGCCGTTGGCGAGAAGGTAGTCAAGCTCGCCCTCGACGACATCCACGTCACGGAAGCGGGTGGTTTTGCCCTTTACGGCCGGTTCGGTGCAGAAAAAGCACGAGAAGGGGCAGCCGCGCGAAACTTCGACCGCAATGGTGGGGGGATCGGCGCTGAACAGCTTGTCGCCGTAGAAGGCGCGAATGTCGGTCAGGGCTGCATCGGTATATTCGCGGTTTGCCGCAGGGGCGGCGAACTTGCGCGGATTGTGAATTATGCCGCTGTTCTGACGATGTATCAGGTTCGGGATATTGCCCAGGTCGCGCCCCTGCAAGACATCCGAGAAGCGTGCCATGACCCAGTCCGGGCAGCCTGCAACCCCCAGATCGATGTCCATATGCTGCATCAAGCGCTCGGCGTGGGTGGTGAAGCCGAACCCGCCCATCAGGATCGGCACATCGGTCAGATCGCGCAGGATCGACGTCAGGCGCCGGCTGTCCTCGACCGGAAAATAGGTGCCAATTCGTGCGGCAGACGGCCCGGTATCCGGCGTGCGGTAATCAGACAGATCGACGGTATCGGCCTGGCGCAGATGGATGCCGATGGACCGGGGCCGCAGGCGCGTGACAAGGTCGGTAATCCGGGCAACCCAGTCGCTGACGAACAGCAGGTCCTGGGTTACTATGTTCAAGCCGTGCCGCCGACCGACCTCGCCCAGCTGGATGAAGGCATAGGGGTAGATCGGTCGCCAAGCGAGGTTGGAACAGTTGAGCATCAACATGTCCACCTCCTGCGGTCTGTTCCGGCTGGGTTGAAAGTTCATGGTGTCCGCCCCCCGCGCTGTTCGGATCAGGCAAAGAACATCGGGCCGGGCATCACTGCCTTGCGCGAATTGCATCCGCGGCAGATCTCCATGTTGCCCAGGTCCCGCACCCGCGAGCGGATGATGTCGCGCAGGTTGTCACGATCGATGTGACCCACGTTCGAAACGTGTCCGAAGTCCTGGAAGCACCCCAGGATATCGCCCTTGTGGCTGATGCTTACGCTGCCATCGCCGATGGGGCAGTACCGCTTGTTCTGCGCCAGGCCGATCAGGGTGTTCAGGAAGAACTTCACCTTGCCGGTGCCGGTCTTGTATTCGCTTTCCGAAATCTTGATGCCCAGATCACGGGACAGCTGGGCACGCTTGCGATTGTCTTCGGCGTGATCCACCTCGCCGCCACGGTTCCACAGCGGAAAGAGGTAGAAGTTGCTGTACCCGAACGAGCGCAGCTTTTCGACGGTAAGGGGAAGGCTGTCATAAATCACCGGCCCGCCGGTCAGGTGGACATAGACCTTGTGCCCGGCCGCCTCGCCCAAAGCGGCGATGTTGCGCCAGATCCGGTCATAGTTCAGCCCGATATGAACCTTGTCGAAAACGGGTTTGACGACCGAGCTTACGGACAGCCGGATCACGTCCACGTTGTTCACGACGGCATCGATGTTCTTCTGCGTGAAGGTGACGCCGGTCGTGGTCACATCCGTGGTGATCCCGGGACGGCGCATGATCTCAAGCAGCGTGTGAAACTGGGGATGGATTGTCGGTTCGCCCCGCCCGGCAAGATCGATTTCCCAGACATAGGACGGATCGACCTGGTCGATGATGCGCTCCATCATCTCGACCGACATGAAGCCGTCGTCACGGATCACGGACCGCGGGCACATGCTGCAGGCCGCAGGGCACGACGGGGTAGGCTCGATGTTCACAAGAACCTTGCGCGGCAGCATGCGAATGCTCCTTTCAGTTTGATCGATCAAGACGGGTGTGCGGTCAGGCCGGTGCGTGCTGGGGCATCGGATGGGCCGGCGACATGGGGTTCATCAGATCGCGCTGGTTGGTGTCGGTTGCATCGCTGATCACGATGCCCAACTCATCCAGCTCTCGCAGAATCTCGCGCGACAGACGTTTCACGTGATCGGGGTCGTGGCGATAGTCCTTCGGAGCGAAGGCAAGGCGCTCCAGCAGCTTCTCCACGCGGTAGTTGTCGCGCAGGGAACGTTCCGGCATGAGAGGCAGCTGGTAGGGGATCTGCCACAACACCGAAACCGCCCGTTCATTCTGCCATCGCACGGCACGGAAGGTTTCCTGATGCAGCGCGCGGGCGGTATGCACATCCATTCCGACGTGGCTCCAGTCGGCGTCCGGGTCGTCGAAATCGGAGACCTGAATGTTGTACTTGTCGGCATCGTCCCAGACGGGCATCGTCTCGTCCGTCAGGGAAAAGACCGAAAGCACGATGTGGCGCTCGAATTCTTCGACCAGGTAATCATGGGTCAATCGGTAGTCGTCGACGGTCTCGCCCGGGTAGCCGATCATGAACGAGCTGCGGAAATCGATACTGCTTTTCAGCAGCATCTCATGCGCCTTCCGGTTGTGCGTCGCCCGGACGGCCTTATTCATATATTTGAGAGAGTTTTCGCTCATCGACTCAAATCCAATCGATAGCGTGATGCAATGCGATGCCTCCAGACCGTCAATCGTTTCCTGGTCGGTCAGAACATTCGCACGCGAATAGGCCTCCCACTTTATATCATGCTGCGGCAGATCCTTGAGCAACTGGCGAAGCCGCTTCGGGGGCACCGTAAATGTCGAATCCATGGCGCGGATCAGCTGGCTTGAATTCTTCTCGGAGTAATGAAGCCAATCGCTGATGATCTTTTCGGACGATTTGTATCGCCACAGAGGTGAAGCCGCGGGGAACGAACAGAACTTGCATGTGAAAGGGCAGCCCCGCATCGACTCGTAGGGAACGATCCGGCGCGTGCCGTCGAATTCCGGCGATGGAAAGGCGTCCAGGTCGATGTATTCCGTCTTGTTCACGCAGATCTCGCGCGACGGGCCTTCGCCCTTGGCCCAGACAAGGTTTGGCACCTCGCCAAAGGCGCGGTCTCCTTCGATCTGGCGCAAGAGGGCAGGAAAGGAAACCTCGGCGTCGCCCTTCACAATGAAGTCGACTGCGGGAAAATCCTCCATGATTTTCTTGTACTTGAGGTTGCTGTATTGGCCGCCGACGATCAGGATGACATCGGGGAAATGCTTTTCGACCCAAGCCACAGCCATGCGCATCGATCGCATGTTCACGATGTAGGTCGTCGACAGGGCGATGACGTCTGGCGATGTCCGGGGCAAGCGCTGACCGTCCCACAGGTCTTCCAGGCGGAAAAGTTCATAGTCATACCCGGCCGTTTCAAGGATTGATGTAACGGCCTCGGTGGTCAGGTGCGGCTCGGCTTCAAGGCGCGGGCGGATCAGTGGCTTCGGACCTTCCTCGGTGCGATAGTGGAAATGCTGCATGCCCAGACGGCGGTTCAGACCTGGATGAAGTGGCGGTTGTTCCGCCTTGCGATCAAATAATGTGCCTTCAAGATTGTCGCTGTCATAAAAGGAACTTGCAGCAGGCCAGATCGGCCCAAGGCCGGATAGCAAAACAATCTGCATGATCTCACCTTTTAAGCAGGGTCATATACGCAAGGTATATCAACCCCGTTGGTTTATGTTCTCCCTGTGGTTGAACAGCTAGTTGGCATCCATAGGCCGTCAAGGACGCTACGTAAACGAATCAGAAAGATTCTGCACCGCCGCATCAATCAGGCAGCGCGCCGATCCGGAAAAATGTGAGATTACCTAGGGTTGTGTACTGGGCCGAGATCGGCCTGACGTTGAAATTTCTTCCTGTCCGGGTCTTGAACCGGACCCGCCGACACCCCACTAAGCGAAATCTTCGCAGGTGCAGCATTATTCTGCTGCTTTCCTAGGCCGGAGCGCGTGGTCGAACCGTCAGCCCTCGGTCACAGTGCCGTCGCCTGCGCGTCATCCCTCCTTCATGGGATCGTCATCGCGGCCTGCGGCGTGAGCCCCATGTGCTGGATGCATGGTCTCATCTGGACTGTGGCCCTTCGGCACGCCTGGCCGGTTAGGGTTCTGCATCAACGCCGTTCGGCGGCATCTGGCTGCCACCATCATCCGGCATCGGGGTTGGCCGGTTTCGCTGCAACCGTGACCACCGTTTGCAGGCTTTGGGCGATATAGGCCTGCATGTCCTCGGGCAGTGGCAGACCGCCCGCGTCAAGCAGCAGTACCTTGGGCCGCTGCACTGCGGCTCTCAACGCGGATAGCCGAAGCCTGTCGGCGGACGAAAGGGTGCGGCCGTTTTCGGGGATCGGGCCGTCAAGGCCGCCGAGACGCGCCAAGGCAGGCCCAAGACCAGCCCGTGCCAGCCGCTTGAGGAGTCTCTCGTCAGCGGGGCGGTCCGTCAGCCCAAGGCAGATGTTGCGCCGGACGCTCCCTTTCAGCAGCACGGGCGCGGCGCTAAGTACACCGATGTTGCGGCGGATTGACCCCGGGGTCAACGCATCAAGCGCGATGCCGTCCAGCATGACCACCACATCCGGGTCTCTGTCCTGCCCTGACAGAAGACGCATCAACCGGTCGATGTCCGGCCCGCTGATCGCCCCCTGCGTGCCCGGCGCAAGGTCCAGCTGTGTCGGCGTTGTCAGGCCGGGGGCGGCAATCACCGTCAACTGGCCGGAGGCTTGCTCCAGACGTACCGGGTCAGGCCGAGGGGTTCGGTCTGGTCCCCCATGATCAGCCAGATGCCGGGACAGCGTACCGCGCGCAATCCGCCAACCAGCCAGCCGGTCAATGGCCCCTGCCAGTTCCACAAGCGCATGGCCGATTACCCCAAGGGCAGCAAGCGCGGCTGCAATTTCGCCCGCCGGCAGCCCGCGGTGGGCACCGTCCCACAGCACGGCCACCCCACAAAGCCCGGCGAGTCCACCCGGCAGGGCGCGCAGCCCTTCGGCCCTGATCAGCCGCGCGGCGGACTTGCGGTGCAGGGCCCGCCCGGCGGTGGCCAGACGCGATACCTCGGCCTGACGGCGACCAAGGCGGGCCAGGTCGGGCGCGATCGGCAGACGCTCGGCCATGTCGGCAACAAGCTTGGCCCGCGTCCGGCGCAAGTCCTTGTGCGCCCGGGTCAGGGCACCCTGTGTCAGCGCAAGACTTGCCAAGGTCAGGCCGGTCAGTGCTGCCCCGGCCACCCCGAAACGGAGATCGATCATGAGCAGGGCCAGGACGCCCGCCGGGACCAGGGTCACCGCCTGCAGGACCTGCGGCAGACTGCGACTTATGCCGTCCTTCAGGGTGGTCATGTCGCCAGTCAACCGCAACATGAGATAGCCGCGCCTGCGCCCGGCCAGCCGTTCCGGCGATGCCTCCATCGCGTGACGATACAGCGCCTCGCGAATGGCGATCGTCTGGTCCTGCCCCAGCCGTTCCGCCAGAAGGCGCAGGCCTGGACGCAACCCTGCCAGCGCCAGCGCCGCGCCGCCGATCAGCCCCAGGGCAAGCCCCGGGACCGCGCCATCCTCAAGCCCCGCAAAGGCAAGCCGCGTGCCCGCCACGCCCGCCACGAGGGCAAGGGCCTGCACCAGCGCCAGCGCCGCGAGGCCGCCCCAGACCGCCCGCCGGCCCTTGGCAAAGAGGGGCGGCACCGTCATGCCGCCGCCGCCAACCCTTGCGCCCGCGCGAGCAGCCCGGAGGCGACGGCCGGGTCCATCAGACCTGCCCGGGTGACAACCGTGACCCCGGTCATCGCTTCGGCCTCGGCGCTGGCCATGGGCGAGCAAGAGAGCAAGCCGGTCAGGCACAGCGGCCGCAAGCCATGACCCGCCAGCACGGAAACGCCGCCGGCCGCCGCAACGGCATCGCCACAGGCGAAGACCGATCCCTGCATCCGCGCTACAAACCCGGGGTCCGCCAGCAGCGCGGCGGTTTCCTTCTGAAAGATGCCATCGGCAACCTCCATTACCGCGACCGTCGCACCCTGCGCTTCGGCTGCGGCAAGCAGGGTGTCGATCCCCGCCTTCACGCGTTCCAGCGGCTCCAGATACGTGGTGACCATCCCGGCATCAGTGAAATCGCCTACAAAAGCAGCACCGGCATCGGCATAGTCGTTCACATCGCCAAAGGAGCCGGTTCCCGTGCCCTTCAGGGCCGCCACTGCAAAGCCCGCCCTGGTCAGACCATGCGTCAGCGCCACCGTCGCCGTCGTCTTGCCCGAGTTCATCGAGGTCCCGACCACCACGATCAGGGGAATCTCGGCGAACTTCGTCGGCGTCGGCAAGCCGAAATTGGCGGTTGTCAGCGTGTGTCCCGCGGCGTTGGTCAATCGGCCAAGAGGTTGCACCCGGGTTGGTGCTTTCATCTTGTCATGCCGCCAGACCATTCGACCCAGGCAGCCACCGCCGGCAAGCATGTCGCAACCTTCGGGATCGATTTCGGCCAGGCCTTCGAACTGGTCGGGGGCATAGCGTGCGCCACATGGCATCACGATCACGTCTCCGGAATAAAGCGTCGCGGGCCGCCCTTCGGCAAGCTGGATACGGCCATGCTGCCCGACCGTAAGCACCCGGCCAAGGATCAGGTCGCCCGCCCGCGCGTTGCTGACATTGGGGTCAAGCCCGGCCGCCAGGTCGCGCGGAACGCGCCGCGCCGAAAAGGCCCATTTGGTCGGAGCGGGAAGGGTGAAAGCGGTCATGGGGATACTCCTTAGGTGGGTTGGAAAGGGGGAAGCGGCATCAGCCGCCGTGCACGACGCGGGCGGCAAGACCGCCGATCTGATCGCATTCCGTGAAGTCATGGCCGCAGCCGGGCAGGACCGTCAGGTCAATGTCGGGCGTCAGCCCCAGAACCCGGGCGGCTTGCTCAAATGCCCTTGCATAACGGAAGGCGCGTTCCAGCCGAGTCTTGCCCTGGCAAGCGTCAAGGTCGGCCGTCTGGCGCAGGCTGGCATCCCGGGCGGTGTCTTCGGCTCCGACCCACAAACGTACCCGCAGCGACAGGTACTGCCGCAATTGCAGCCGCGACAGGGCAGCAGCATCGAAGGCGCGCCGCCGCCGCGACGGCGCCACCGCAAGGCCCTGTGGCCAAGGCAACGAGACATCCGGCAGGGTGTACCAGCCCGGTGCCGCGAGATGCAGCGTGGCCACCCGATGCGGATACAGCATCGCAAACCGGTGGGCGAGTTGTGCGCCGCCCGAAAAGCCGAAGAGATCGACGCGCTGGTCTGCCAGCCCCGCCTGCTTGAAAAGATCAAGAAGGGCAAGGTCCGGCCGCACCCTGCCAATCTGTTGGAAACGTGGCCACTGCCCATCGGCAAAGCGCGGCACCAGAAGGGCGCGGCCCTCGGCGGCGGCAAGCGGACCAAAGGCCTGCCACATCGCTCGGGCATTGCGGGAAATGCCGTGCAGCGCGACGAGGGGCACTGGCTCGGCGGTCGGGCTGGCGTCATCCGTGGCCAAGAGCCGCGAGGTCAGCCGCCGGCCCGCCCCCAGCGCAAGCAATCGCTGCGCAGCCATCTGCGGCACGGCCGCAAGTGGGGCTTCCATATGTTGAAACATGACCATGGCATCTCTCCTTCGAACTCGTGTCGAGGGGGAAACGCAGCAGGTCGCAGGTTTATTGCATGAAGATTTTGCAACAGATTTCGCATCGTTTCGCAGTCCTCCTGGCGCGGGCAGGGGCGGGGCCTTGTCCGGGGGGCTACCATCGAGAGGGCGAGGAGGATGGCCCCGAGGTGGGGGTCGGGAGGCGTGTGTCCACGGTGGACATAAAGCAAAAACATTTTATTTTCAGTGCTTTGGATTTTTTCATTCAGGCTTTGTCAACCATGCGCGGCGAGGGGGCAGGGATTGCGGTCCCCATCCACGACCCCGAAATGGTGCGTGACAGCAGACGCCCTACCGGCTGGCCGGCCGGGGCCTGCGCGACGATGCTGGGATGGCACCCAGCTTGCGCCTGCCAATCGGCTTCTCGGCCGCCGGTCCACTTTGCGGCAACCGCTCGTCGTCAGTATTCCGGGCAGCTAGAAAGAGTCCTGCGATCCGACCAACCGCGTCCCAGAGAGAACGGGCGACGGGGGCCAAGGCCACTTTTCATCCACCCGAAGTCCCGTCCGCCAGAGCCAAACCGCGCCCCCCTTGCGCAAAATGCCTAGGTGTAAGTGCGGATGTTCTGCGCCTGACGATTGGTTAACCTTATCTTGCATGCAGCCCAAATCGGGGGCCTTTGATCGAACACCTTCTTGGTCCGCACAAAGGCAAACCTATCAAGACGCCGATAAACGGAAAGCATGACGCGCAATTGAACAACTTAGAGGAAGAAAACAATGGGCGAAACTACCGGCACGCCAGTTAACCAGGACGTCGCGAACGGGATTACGGATCTCGGTACGATGTCTGCAGACAACCGTCTGTTCACCAAAGAGCTCACAAAGGCCCAAATCATGATGAACATTGACAACAAGCTGGCTCAGACCTCGGACAAGATCGGCAAGTAATCAGCAGTTGTGGTCAGGTCCACCCGGGCACCCTTGCGCAGGCAAGGGTGCCTTTTCTTTGCGCCATCCGCGCGTCGGGGTGGGCCGGGCGGCCTGCGTAGAACTACGGAAGCTTGCGGTTTGCCCGACTAGGACCACGCGGACGCATCGCTACCCTGAGGTCATGGAAAACAGTCGCGCTCCCTTCAAGATCGCCCGGACAGCAGCCTTGATGCTGTGCTTGTCCTGTGCAGTCCAGGCTGAAACCTTGCCACCCGAAATGCATGTCGTGGCAATGCCGCTGTCGGCGGTTCTGACCTGGTATTCGGAACAGACCGGTCAAACGGTGGTGGTGCCTGATGGGCTATCCGGGACTGTGGCTGATGTGCGGCTGACCGCCCGGACGGAAGAGTTCACCGCCTGGCTTGCCCGTGACTTTGGTCTGGACCACTACCGTATCGGAGCGACGCTGCATTTTTCGCCGGCTTCTGACTCCCTGCGGTATTTGCTTCCGTTGAACGGTATTCCGTTGGCTGACCTGATTGCAGGCGTCGAAGCCCTTGATGCGGCGGCTGCGCTGCCTTTGACCCCCGGGAACCAGAATGGGACGGCGGTTCTCGTCTCTGGCCCTGCTGGCTTTGTTGCACTGGTCGAGACCGTGCTTGCCGACCTGCAGGCCGACCGCGCCCTGCGCAGCCGAATTGTCATCAACCGGGGCGGCCAGCTGACGGTGGACGAGATGGGGTCGCGCCGGTCCATCGTGTCAATTCAACCGCCGGAGCCGTCAGAGCCTTCGGTGGAGCCCGAACCGACCGCAGCCGAAAACTGAAACGAAAGCAGGAGACAACCGATGACAACTGTCGACCCGAATGCAAAGCCCACGACTCCCCCCCCGACGGCGGAGGAGCTGTTCAAGAAAGCCGTGAGCCAGGCAATGCTTCAGGAGGGGATATCGATCTATCAGATGGGTCAGGTCGGCATCAGCCTGGCTCAAGGGTTCAAGGCGTCGGACGAGTAACGGCGATGGCCATCGTTACCGATCCCACCGCCGCTCCGGCCGCCATCCCGATCAGCGAACTGGCGGCAAGCCCGCCAGTGTCCACGCTGGCTGACAGCGCGAAGACGGCCATGTCGCACTTGCGCGGTGAAAGCCTGAAAAACATGGATGCCTCGGCAAAGCTGCGCGACCCGGTGGCGAAAGACCCCATCGCCGAAGCCCGCGCTGCTTTGCGGCCCGGGCCGGCGGAAAGCCAGCGGGTCACCGAAGCCGCCCAGACGATGCAGACATTCCAGATGCTAAGCCAAATGACCTGGCGAATGGTGGCGTTCGAGTTGGGCAGCGCGTCGCTGCAAAAGACCGACAAGTCCATCAAGATGTTCATTCAGGCGCAGTGATGGCTGACCGCATGCACACAGCCTTGTTTCGGACGAAGGGCCTGGTCCTCTTGACCGCTGCGTTCTTTCTGGCGGCGTGCAAGGAAGATCTGAACAAGAACCTGTCGGAACGGGATGCGAACGAGATCTTCGCGGTTCTGGCAGAAAACAACGTCGCCGCCGACCGTGTCTTCGACGCGGGCAGCGGAACCTACACGATTGCGGTGGAAAGCGACCAGCTGGCGCGGGCGATCATCCTGCTAAAGGAGCGCGGCCTGCCGAGATCGGCCTTCGAGGATATGGGAGCCGTCTTCAAGGGGGAAGGACTGGTCTCGACCCCGTTCGAGCAGAAGGCGCGCTACACTTTCGCCATCACGCAAGAGCTGTCGGAAAGCATCAGCCGGATCGACGGTGTCGTCGAGGCGCGCGTTCACGTCGTTATTCCCGATCCCAATCGGATCACCCGGGAATCGGCTCCGGCACGGGCTGCGATCTTCATCTACCATCTGGACCGCTTTGACCTTGAGGCAGCCTCGCCGACAATCAAGACAGCCGTGGCGTCAAGCATCGAGGGGCTGGATTACGAGCATATCACGATCGCGGCCTTCCGGTCGGACTTTTCCGCAATGGTGGCGGGCCGATGATCACCGTGCATTCCGACTGGCATCTGGCAAGCTGGGCCCGGGGCGCGGCGGGATCTGCACTGTTGCATGTGCTTCTTGAAGACACGCGATTGCAGGCGCGTCTTCAGCTTATTGCCACGCGGGGGCGGCAACTGTCGAACCTGGCGGATCTGGCCGACGATATTCGCAGCGTCCTGGAGTGGTTCAACCGCGATCCCTCTGCAGTGATCTTTCGACGGCTTGGCGTCTTGCTGCATGCCTCCGCCTGGGGAACATCCCTGGTGACGAACCGGGGGAAGGGCGTCCCTGAGTGGATAGCCCTGGACGAGATCAAGCGCGGGTTGCAGGTGCTGCACGCCTTGCCAGAGGCGGAGGCGCTGCGCGTTTCAGGGCCTGCATCCATCCCGGAGGACCTGCTGGCAGAGGGAAAAGGCATCATTGCCGGATGGTGGGCTGCCCTGGACCCGGACCTGGTCGCTGATCTGGTGCTCGTGTGCCCGATGGACCTTTCGCGAGACCTGCCTGAGGCCGCCCTTCCGGCCGAGATTTGCGCACAAGCTGTCGTGGCAAGTGCCCTGAGCGAGATGGGCGTGGCCTACGCCACCGCCTTTGATCCAGAGCTGGCCGGGGTGGTGCAGGACGGAGGCTTTGATGATTGAGGTGTACACCCCCGATCAACGCTTGACCGGCAAGCAGGCAACGGGCGCTCTGTCCGAGGCGTCGAAGATCCTTAACGCCAAGGCGCGGGCGGAAGCGTTGCTGGCCGCGGCCAAGGCCGAAGCGGCGGCCATCACTGACACAGCGCGGCAAAAGGCGGCCGCGATCGTCCTTCAGGCCGAAAAAGACGCAGAAGCGGCGCGCCTCGCCGCTGAACAGGCGCTGGACGAAATGCAGGTCGCTCTGCGCAAGGATCTGGATGGGCAACTGGCCCGGGAACTTGCTGCGATAGCGACCCAGCTGGATGGGATCGTGCTTGCCGCTTTCGAAAGGCTGGTTGGCGATATCGGGGCGGCACCCATGGTGCGCGCGGCTGTTTTGCATATTCTTCGCACCAATCCGCAGATCACGGCAAGCCGCCTGAGGGTGGCTGCCTGTGATCTGGAATCCTTGGCCGACCTGCCTGTCGAAGTCGCCGAAGATGCGGCGCTGGGTCCCTGCGAGGCGGTCCTGGAAACCTCACACGGAATGATCGATTTGGGCCGGGTCGCACAGCTGTCCGCCCTTGGTTCCGCCATCGGGGCGAATGGTGCGACCACCTATCCCGAACGGGGGGCCGCATGACCGAGCCAGCGCATCAAGCAAGGCTTTCGGGACTGCGTGCGAACGTCGCAGCCTTTGGCGGCTTGCAGGTTCACGGTCATCTGACCCGCATCCTTGGCCCGCTGGCACGGACGAACCTGATCGTCTCGAAGCTGGGCGACATCTGCCGGCTTGAACAGCCGGGTCTCGCGCCTGTCCTTGCCGAAGTTGTCGGTTTCGACGGAGGCGAAGCGGTTCTGAGCGTGCTTGGCTCGACCAGTGGACTGTCGATGGCGTGCCGGGTAGTGCCAACCGGACAGCCCCTGAGCGTGCCGATCTCAAGCGCGCTGCGTGGCCGGGTCATTGATGCTCTTGGGACGCCTATCGATGGGCTGGGGCCTGTTGCGGATACCCGGTTGACCCCCGTCGTCACACCCCCACCCGACCCCTTTGCGCGGCCGCTGATCACGGCACCGATGCCGACCGGTGTACGAGCGATTGATGGACTGCTGACAATTGGCCACGGCCAGCGGATTGCCCTGTTCGGCCCACCGGGCGCGGGAAAATCCTCGCTTCTGGCGCAGATTGCCGGGCAAGCCGAAGCGGATGTCGTTGTCCTTGGGCTGGTGGGCGAACGCGGCCGCGAGGTACGCGAGTTTCTTGACCGCCAACTGCCACCGCAGCGCCGCCGCAACTGTGTGGTCGTGGTCGCAACCTCGGATCAGTGGGCGGGTCTAAGACTGACCGCCTGCCACACGGCTACAGCCATAGCCGAGCATTTTCGTGCCGAAGGGCAGAAGGTTCTGCTGCTGATGGACAGCGTGACGCGGTTTGCCCGTGCATTGCGCGAAGTTGGATTGGCGGCTGGCCTGCCCGCGGCACGACGCGGCTTTACGTCAAACGTCTTTGTCGAACTGCCCCGTCTGTTCGAGCGCGCCGGCGGCACGCAAGACGGCTCGATCACCGGGATCTACACGGTCCTTTTGGAGGGCGATCGCGAAGACGATCCGATCCGCGAGGAAGTGCAAAGCCTTCTGGACGGGCACATCTATCTGGACGAAAAACTTGCCCATGCGGCCCATTACCCTGCGATTGATGTCCTGAGGTCGAAAAGCCGCTTGTTCGGGGCTTTGGCAACCGCGCCTCAGGCGCAGGCCGCAAGCGCCATTTCGGCGATGCTGTCACGGCTGGAGGAGGTGGAATTCCTTGTGCGCGTCGGCGAGTATGACCATGGCTCCGACCCCGAGGTAGACCGCGCGCTAAGCTGCAAGGCCGCGATCAACGCCTTTCTTCGGCAAGGCGAGGAGGCATCGCCGATGACCAATACGCTGGCAAGACTCGCGAGCGTGGTGTCATGAGCGTCCCACTGCTTTCAAGTTTGCTGAAGGTCCGGCAGTTGCAGGCCGAGCGGGCCCGAATGCGGCTCTCGGACGCGGTTATGGCTGAAAGAGCGGCCCGAGACGACGAGACTTGCACCCATCAAAGGACGGCAGCGTCGGCCTTGGAACGACAGAATGTTCTTGCGGAAATGGGCCGCCAGGTCGGTGCGGTGCGCGAGATCTACAAGTTTGCCGCCTTGACCGAAGATCATGCCATCATGCTGGACCGCGAAGTCGAAGTACGTCGACGGGCGGCCGAGGCGGTCGAGCATTCGTCGCGCGTGGTGCAAGAGATTGCCGCTGTAGCCCGGCAGGCCCAGCGCACCCAGGAGAAAACCACGGAACTGCTGGCGGTCATGCGCCGGGCGAAGAGCCGTGATGCGCGGCGCGCCATGACCAGACGAGAGGAAGAAGATGCAGGCGCTGGAAGCAAGTGAACCGTTGCAGATCTTTTGTGGCAAAGCCCGCGTCAAGCGGATAGCCGGCGCCTTGCCCGTTGTCACACAAGAAACGGCAAGGATCGCTCCGCGTTGGTTTGGGGCGTTTGCTTCGCGGCAGATGGAGACGAGGTTCGGGCCTTGCAGGTTGCAACCGGGGAAGGTGCAGGCCCGTGCGATGGGGACCCATCTTTCTGCCCGGGGGAAAGTCGGCAAGACCAACTTTCGCGTAAGTCTGCCAAAGCATGTGGTTCCGCACCTGCTTGCCGAAGCGGGGATCGTGATCGACGAATCCGGGATCGATCCCTTCGTTCATGCATTGGTTCTGGAACATGTCTTTGGCCCGATGATCGCTGTCTTTGAGTCGGCGACCGGGCTGCCAGTCTCGCTCAATCGTGTGAGTGACATCGTTGCCGAAGAGGTGGCCGGCCTTCCGATCCAGTTGCGCTATGGCCGGGGCGAAGAGTTGACCGCCTTCGTCGACATGCCCGTGACGGATCTTGAAAGGCTATTGCCGCATCCGGGCAATGCCGCTGCCGAAGTCATCGCCGCGACAACACCCGTTCCAGTCTTTCTTTCTGCCGGAGCCATGTGGATTACCGCAGCGCAATTGGCGGAATGGCGGGCCGGGGATGTGATCGTCTTGTCGGCTGGCAAGGCTCCGCTGGACGCGCTGCTTTGCATCGTCGGTGGCGCCGTGGCCCAGGTTCGCCCGGACAGAAATGCATTTGTCCTTCTGACAGCCTTTCGGCGCCCGCTTTCACCGAACCAAGAAAGGATTCAATCTATGGCACAGACGGAGCTTGCGCCGCCTGCCGACAAGGCCTTGCACCCCGCCGGTATGGGCAGTCTGGACGATGTGGCGCTGATGGTCAGCTTCGACCTTGGACACCGCACGATGACCTTGGCAGAACTGGGCCAGCTGAATGTCGGCTCGGTCTTCGAAATCGGCCTGCTGGCCGATGATCAGGCCAGAATCCGGGTGAACGGCACGGTGATCGGTTCGGCGAGGCTGGTCCAGATCAAGGACAGGTTGGGCGTGCAAATCGTATCGATGCAATCGATCGATGCTTGAACAGGGCGATTTCTTTCCCTTCCTGGTGCTGCTTGGCGGTATGGCCGCCGTGCCGTTCGTGCTGCTTGTGGCGACGTCGTTCGTCAAGATCTCGGTGGTGATGATGATCCTGCGCAACGCGTTGGGCGTCCAGCAGACACCTCCGAACATCGTCATCTATGCAATCGCGCTGGCCCTGACGATCTTCATCATGCAGCCGATCGCCAATCAGGCCTACCAGAACGTGGCGCAACTGGGGTTGGCCTATGAGGCAATCGACGACTTCTCTGCTGCGGCAATGGCAGTCGCCGGGCCGTTCCGCGGATTTCTGGAACGCAACACCGAACCGGAAGACCTGGCCTTCTTTGTCGAGGTGCAGACCCAACTCTGGCAAGGGATCGCCCCGCCTGACGATGCGGCTTCAAGCCTGACGGTCCTCACGCCCGCCTTTCTGCTGTCCGAGCTGACGCGGGCGTTCAAGATGGGGTTTCTGTTGTATCTGCCTTTTCTGGCAGTTGATCTGGTCATCACCACGATATTGATGGCGATGGGCATGCAGCAGGTGTCTCCCACCGTGGTGGCCGTGCCGTTCAAGTTGCTGCTGTTCGTGGCACTGGATGGATGGACCAAGCTGGTTCACGGATTGGTGCTGACCTATGTGTAAGCCGGGGCAAACATGATCCATATTCTGGAACAATTCGTTGTGGCAGTGGCCTTGCTTGCCGGAGTTCCGCTTGCAATTGCTGCTGGCTTGGGTGTGGCGGTCTCGTTGTTCCAAGCCTTGACGCAGGTGCAAGACCAGACCTTGCCCCAGCTGATCAAGGTCGCCGCAATTGCCTTGAGCATGGTGATTGGCGGCGCCTTGTTGGCCGCCCCGCTGTTGGCCCGGTCAGCAGAAGTTTTCGATACCTTCTGGTACGACGGTTGATCGAGCAACGCCATGGACCAGGTGGCCGTCGCGATAGTGGATCAGTCCAAGATCCTCCTGATGGCCTTCGGCCTTGGGTTTGCCCGCTGGTTTACATTTGCCTCGGTTTTCGCCCCGTTTGTCTGGGCCCAGGTGTCGAACGGCATGGCGCGCAATGCCATTGCCATCGGATTCGGCCTGCCCATGACGCTGTTGTTATGGTCGACGCAGGGGCAAGTTCTGGCATCGATGACGGCTGGGGACTTCATCATTCTGATGGCAAAAGAGGTCATCCTGGGCCTGTTGCTGGGTCTTATCGCCTCTGTGCCGATCTGGATCGCCGATATGGCCGGAAGCGTTCTTGCAGGACTGCTGCAAGAGCAGGATCAGGGTTCGGGCTTTGCTGCCACCCCCACCACCCGGATCTTCGTTCTGATCGCAATCGGTCTGCTGGCCTATGAGGGCGGCTTTCGCCTGTTGATCGGGGCAATGTACGAAAGCTACGGCAGTTGGCCAGTCCTTGCCCCGATGCCGCAGATGGGCGCGGAAGCGGGGGCTGCCCTGCTGACACTGCTAACCCTGGTGTTCAAGGCAGGCTTTGTGATCGTCGCGCCGTTTCTTCTGGTGTTCGTGCTGATTGACGCAACCGTTGGCGTGGCTACACGACTTGGCTCGAAAGCCGACCTTTCGCCCTATTCCGAGCTTTACAAGAGCCTGGCGCTGCTTGCGCTTCTCATGGTCACGCTTTTCCCGTTGCGTGGGGCAATCGCCGAGAACCTGCAGAGTTTCGCCAACCTGACCGCGATCTTGCGCCCCTTCTTTGCGGGATCACCATGAGCAATGACACCAGTGAAGAAAAGACCGAGAAGGCCACGTCGCAGAAACTGCGTAAGGAACGTGAGCGTGGTCGCGCCCTAACAGCCGCTGATACGGTGGCAGCCGTCGTCGTGGCCGCCGTCATCCTTGCGATTGTGATGATGGTCCAGCGAACGGCGTCCGAATTTTCGCTTTTGTTCGATACCGCCTTTGAAGCGGGTGGAAAACCGGACATCGACCGATTGCGCGATGTCTGGACCATCTTTGGCCGGGTCGTGTCGACATCGGCGTTGATCCTGCTGGGGTTGGCAAGCGTCGTTGGCATACTGGCCAACATTGTGATCAAGAAGGGCTTTGTCTTTTCGGCCGAGAACATTGCCCCGAACTTCGATCGTTTGAACCCGGCCACCAACCTGCAGAATATGTTCGCGAAACGTGCGCTGATCGAATTCCTGGCGTCCAGTTTGCGATTTTTCGCTTGGCTGGCTGCAGCCGGGTTCCTGATCGTCAGCTACACTCCGGCACTGATCGTAACGTTCAGTCTTGACCTGTCGACGACGCTGCACCTGTTCATTCTGGTCTTCGGTTCCTTCCTGTTGCTGGCCGCCGTGTTCATGGCCCTGACATCGGCGATCGATCTGCCGGTGCAGCGCTATCTTTTCGATGACGACATGCGCATGACCAAAACCGAACTGCGCAGGGAACAAAAGGACTCGTTCGGGGATCCGAAACTTGTGGCCGAGCGAAAGCGTCTGACGCGCGCCGGTCTCAACAATCCCGTCGGCATCCGGATGACAAGTTTTGTAGCCATCGGCGATCAGGGCGCAGTCGGCATCCACTACATCCACGGCAAGACGGATGTGCCCTATCTGACCGTGCGCGCCGACCGGTCGGGGGTTGCCCGGCTGAAGGCGATGGCAAAGGGGATGGGAATTCCGGTTGTGAAGAACAGGGATCTTGTCCGGCTGCTGGCGACGGGCGTCGATGTCGGCGACGACCTTGTCGGGACCGAGCTCGTCGAGCCATTTACCGATGCCTACGTCGCAAGCGTCAGGGCCTGACCCCGCCACAAGGGTGTCTTGGCTCTGCGTCCGCAGGATGATTGCACAAACTACTTAGACGGTTTTGCGGATTGTTGGGCATCAGCCTCACTGACATCTTCGACCCTGCGCTGCTGCAGAAAAACGGAAGGAAGAATCCGCGCCATGCCCTTTCCGAAATCCCGCATTTCCGCCGAACTGACAATCCGTAGCGGTCTGCATTCGGGTGTCTCGTTGACGCTTGGGCGCGACACGACAATCGGTCACTCCGTGGATAATCATGTTTGCTTGCTGGACGACGGAATCTCGGAACACCATGTCCAGTTGACCTTGCACGGAAGGGGGCTGACGGTGACGCCGCTCTCCGATCAGGTCACCGTGAATGGTGAGGCCCAGGTCGCCCCGACCGTTCACCGACTTGCGGCAGGAAAAAGCCTGGAGCTGAGCCTTGGTTCTGTCCTGGCATCCGTTGAGCGCCCGCAGCAAAGATGGCGTGGAGCGGGCTATGCGGCGGGCCTGATCTTGCTGATCTCTGTGGGCGTTATGTCACCATTGCCTTGGCGCGGTGGGAGCCAGTCGGCAGCACTTGCGCTGCGGACAACCGCTGAGGAACCGGTCCCATCCACGGCTGCGCCTGCCATGTCACCGCTTCCTTTGGACGAATTCTCACAGGCAGTCACCAGGCAGTTTGCTGCAATGGGTCTGGACCAGAACATGAAGGTCTCGGTGAACGGATCGGCTGACCGCGCCTTGTCCGTCACTGTTTCGGGCGTCGTCGATCCCGCAGTGATGGCAAACTTCGAAGCCTTTCTGGCCTGGTATGATGCGCAGCCCGGCAGACCAGCGTTGTTCAACACGACCAGTCGCCAATTGCCCGCAGAACAAGAGTTGCCACGCATAGCCTCGGTTCTGCTGCATCCTGTTTCCGGCCTGATCATCGAGGACGGCAGTCTCGTCCGGGTGGGAGAGACGCTGCCCGGCGGCTGGACGCTGACCTCGGTGCAGCGCGACGCCGTGTTTCTGGCGCTGGACGGTCAGACCCGGGTGATCAGTCTCGGCTCGCCAAAGGCCCCCGACGCCCCATGACCCAGATCACGCGGCTGTTCCCCCATCTGCCCGATCCCATATCGCGGCCCGGAGTCGGACCCGGTGCGGTCCCACCGTCCTCCCGCGGCGGTGAGGCGGGATCGACCGACGCGGCAGCCAAGCGACAGTTCCCGGCGGTTGTGATCAAAACCCCTACGGGTCCCCTTTCCGTCGATACATTCACTGGCGAGCGCAACAGTCTGCAGCGATTGGCGGGGCTTATTTCACTTATTGAAACAAGCCCGGCAATTCCCGAACACGTTCGCGCAATGCCAGGAGTGGACGTCCTGCGAAACCAACTTGAAATGCAAAGCGCCCTCGAGGGGTTGATACGCGGTCTGATAAAGGAGTGAAGCTGTGATCTCGCACCAGACTACCAAGCCCCCGGAACTTGATCTGACCGTCGTGGCAGAAATTGCCTCCCATCAAGTCACTTATGGCGAGTATCAGTCTGCGATGCATCTGCTGGAACTTGTTGCAGCGCTTCAGCCACTGTCACCCGAGCAGCACCATGACCTTTGTCAGTGCTATTACGCACTGGGCCGCACTGATGATCTGGATCGCACGCTTGCCGCGCTTTGGCAGGTGTCCCGCACCCGCAAGGCGCAGCGGATGCGGGCCATTGTCCTGAAATTGAGGGGCCAGTTTACTGCAGCCCTGCAATTGTTCCGCGCTACTTTCCCCCCCGCGGCACTATCGGCGGAGCGCCGCAAATGACTTGGCAAGGTTTCCGAAGGGCTGGACGGCGCAGATCCACTGGTGGCATGCGCATGGATCTTGCGCTGATTGGCCTGCTCATGGCCATCCTCATGCTGATGATCCTGCCGATACCCACCTGGTTAATGGACACGCTGATCGCATTCAACATGGCGTTTGCGATCTTGATCCTGATGGTTGCTGTCTATTTGAAATCACCGCTTGAATTTTCCACCTTCCCGTCCATCATCCTTTTTTCAACAGTGTTTCGCATCGCACTATCGGTCGCCAGCACGCGTCTGATCCTGATCGATGGAGACGCCGGCGAAATCATCGAGACCTTTGGTAACTTCGTTGTCCAAGGCAATGTGATTGTCGGTCTGATCATCTTTCTTGTGATCAGTACCGTGCAATTCCTGGTGATCACCAAAGGCGCGGAACGCATTGCCGAAGTCTCTGCCCGCTTCACGCTTGATGCCATGCCGGGCAAGCAGATGAGCATCGAGGCTGAGATCCGAAGCGGCGAACTAAAGCGCGATGCAGGGCGCCACAAACGAAATGCCCTAAGCCAGGAAAGCCAGTTCTTCGGCTCGATGGATGGGGCGATGAAGTTCGTGAAGGGCGATGCCATCGCGGGCATCATCATCATCCTGATCAACCTGGTCGGAGGCATTTCCCTTGGCGTTGCGCAGAAGGGGATGTCTTTCTCGGAAGCGATGCACACCTATTCCCTGCTGACTGTCGGCGACGGACTGGTGGCGCAAATTCCCGCGCTGTTCATCGCCCTGTGCGCTGGCGCCGTAGTGACGCGGGTGACGTCCGAAGCGCCGCAGGACCTCGGGACCGAGATGGTCGCACAACTTCTCGCACAGCGGCGTGGCCTGGTCGTTGCCGCCTGCATCGTGGCGGCCTTGGGCCTGATGCCCGGATTTCCTACGGCAATCTTCTTCTTGCTTGGACTGAGCATGGCGATTGTGGCCGCCTATCTGCCGGCACTCAAGTCTGTCGTCGCGCCGGATTCGAAGGAGGAAGCTGACGATTCAGCCTTTGAAGGCAAGGAGAATGATCGCCTGGCGCTTCACCTGAGCGCCGCGGACCTTGCCGCACTGGACACTGCAGCCTTCGTCCTTGCGCGGAAGGAGGGCCGGGCCCGTTTTCTTGAACGGCATGGCTATGAACTTCCAACCGCCGGACTGCGCGCGGACCCGCTTCAGTCGAATGGCAGCTTCCGGATCGTCCTGGATGGTGTGCCCATCATCTTTGGTCACCTGCGCGCCAGCGGCGCCTTCGTGGTCGGAGACGAAAACATGATCGCGCTCTCACTCGGTATTCCGGCTGTCGTATCGACGCGGATGCCACAGGGCCCGGGGGTCTGGGTCGACACCGGCAAGACCGCGCTGCTGCAAAGCATCGATATTCGGGTCTCCAGTGCTGCAGAGGCCATCTGGACGGCGATGCAACATGCGATCACAGCCAGGCTTGGCCTGCTTCTTACGACATCGAACCTGGAAGCGTACCTGGCAGATTTGAACCCACGCGAAGCCGCCCTGCGCGAGCAGATCCACGAAAACATTGATGATACCATCGTGACCGAGGTCTTGCGTCGCCTTGCTGCCGAGGCAACGCCATTGGTTCCCCGCTATGCCGTATTGATGGCGATCGCCGATTGGTCGGTGCGCGAACAGGATCCCGTCCTTCTGGCTGAATACACGCGACAGGGCATCAAGCGGCAGATCTGCCATCACTATTCGACGGGCCAGAACGCAGTCTCGACCTATCTGATCGACAATTCCCTGGACGAGAAATTGCGTGAGGCGGTTCAGAAGACCGATGTCGGCGGCTACCTTGCACTGGGTATGCGGGACTCGGCTGCCATATTGGAAACGTTCTCACAGATTGACGCCAATGTTCGAGGGATCGCCTGTCCGCCGGTGATCGTTGCGGCGAATGATATCCGTCGTTACTTGCGCCGGTTCCTGTCTGAAAATGACATCTACCTGCCGGTGATTGCCCAGCAAGAGCTGTCCGGCGAGTTCCAGTACAAGCCCCTTGGCGTGCTGCGTGCAAATATGTAGCCGGTTTCCCGCAATACTTGCGGGAAGTACGCACTGTGATGCGGCTTTGTGCTGATTGCGGAACCGGCGGAAAAATACCCTCAATAAGGCAATAGCCAAACCCAGCCACACCATGACTGAAAGGTACTCAGATGACTGTTGACGCCGTCACGACGACCAGACCCGCAAACGACCCTCCGGCGGCGAAACCCGTCACAGTCACGTCATCGCCATCGGGAACGCCCGAAACCAAGCCTTCCGCCCCCCCAGCGAGCGCGGCGTCGGCTTTGGATACGCTGAAAGGCCTGGCAAAAGATGGCGCCCCGGAAACCATGAAGTTCATCATGGCTCTCATGGGTGCCAGATCCGAAGAAGAAATGATGAAGATCGTGAACGCCAACCCCTTGGCGTTTCTTTCGGCCGTGCAATCCTGGGCCGAGGCCAACGGAATAAAGGGAAAGAGTACGGACGAGTTGATCAGCATGTTCCTTGACCGACTGCGTTCGGACATGGGATTTGACACCTCAAGTGCAGGAGTTCCCGAAGAGCGGCGAATTCTTCTGGTTGGTGGCAATGACCGCTTGAATGCGATGGTCTCGGCTATCGGGCAGATGATCTATGAAAGGTATGGCGAAGCAGCCTGGAACGAATACCGCGCAAAGATCGAGGCGGACTGGGGTGCTGACGGGCAGTTCAGCCCGGAAACTCTTACCATGCTGGATGATGCGCTATCAACGGCTGAGGCCAATTATAAGCCCGAGTATGATGCGTCCGGCAAACTGTTGGCACCTCCTCCCGAAGTCAGGATTGCCCAGCTCTATATCGAGCTTGGCAAGGAATTTGGCAGCATTGATCCCGACAAATCGTTCAACGACATGGCAGCCCAGGTCCTTTACCAGACAGGTCAGGACCTGGTGGCAGGCGATGCATCGGGTGCGCCAAAACCAGTGACGACCTTGGCGAAGGCAGTCCAGACGTGGTTGCAGCTGGAACAGGCCTACGCAGAAAACCAGCGCAACTTGTCTGACGGCAAGATCTCGAAGGACGAGTATCTCAAGACCGAGTCTATGCTGTCCGTTCAGATCAAGGAAGCCCGTGGGGCGGTTACAAATGCCGCCGAAGCGGCCGGCGTCGACCCCAAGAAACTCCAAGACAAGGATACTGCCGCTGGCTTTGTGCTTGCGCTGACCGATCCGGCGGCCGCATCGCAAGTTGAAGAACTTTCAAAGCTTCGCGCTTCACGCGATGAGCTTGCCTACAAGCTTCAGACCGGGGACGTTCCGCCTTCATATCGCGCGACTCTGAAAAGTTTAACTGACCAGATCGGACAGGCCGAAGCCGATCTGAAAAAGAAGGGTATCGAGGTTCCTGCCAACCCCAAGGCATCCGGTTCCATTGGTGCGGGTATCGAACTGGCGCGAGGGAACGGAGTGGACAAGGCCTATGCGGGCGAAGCGGCCGAATCCCAGAAGGCCGCAGCGCCAACCTATGAAGACCTTTTTGCGAAGATTGAAAGACTGAGCGCCAAGCGTGCCGAACTTGCCGCTGTGGATCAGGAAGAGGCGGCGGGCACCTTGTCGCCCGGGCTGGCTGCAACCAAAAGAGAGAACCTGAAAGCCGAAATTGCGGGCCTGGAAGGAGAGCTGACCCAGTTGGCCAAGGCCAACGGCGTTGCCCCAGATACCTTTA
This sequence comes from Tabrizicola aquatica, assembly GCF_002900975.1. Lineage (GTDB taxonomy): Bacteria > Pseudomonadota > Alphaproteobacteria > Rhodobacterales > Rhodobacteraceae > Tabrizicola > Tabrizicola aquatica. The sequence goes on from NZ_PJON01000003.1 coordinate 338,488, forward strand.
CTGACCCTGACAAGGCGCAAGGCTATATGGCGGCTGCTCGAACCTCGGGTCTGGGGGAACTGTTCGCGACGAGGCGGCAGTTGAAAGAGGAGCTTGACTATCTAGAGAACTACGTCGCGGGGTGGGAAAAGTCCGGACTTGCTCCCTTCAATCCTGATATTGATACAAAACGCGCGCTAATTGCCGAGTCCAAGGCCAAGCTTCAGGACACGGAACAGCAGATTCACGAAAAGATCTATGGCGGCGATCCCGCGATTCAGGCGAAGCGTCTTGAACTCGACGGGGCGAAGATAAAATGGGAAGAGCTGGACTTTACCTCCAAGGGCAGCGACGAGGCAAATGCTGCGCGTGCAGAGTACGAACGGCTGGACAAAGAGTTCAAGGAACTGGAGGCCAGCCCGCGACCGCCTGTGGACTGGCAGATCAATATCGACGCCTACGCCGAGGGAGCCCTCGCAGCAGAGTCCAGCAAGGCCAATGCAGGTTGGCGGTACCAAAACGATGCCGCGTTCAAGGCCGGCTATGATTCCCTCGAGAACCTGACCCCAGAACAGCTGGCGGCGATCGCGCAATTCGTAAAGGACTACGACGCTGCCGTCGCCGACAAGATGCTTGATGGAACAGAGCAAGAAGCCCTGGTCGCCCAATACAAGGAGGTCGCGGCATTCTTGCCGCCGCAGTTTCATGGTCCGATGGATACGTCGGCGCTGGGGCCGACGGATGGGGCTTGGATCGACGTTTATGGCACCGCAAGAGACCTATTGGTCGGCAGTTTCGCGGAAGGACAAGCGCAACGGGCGGCGGAACTCCAGGCGCAGAACGAGCAACTGGTTCTGGCGGCTGATGCTCCGGCTCTTCTGGGCAAACTGACTGAACTGGCAGACGGAAAGCTGAAGGGCGAAAGCGCGACGGCCCATGTCCAGTATGTTTTGCAGGTTCTTGGCATCAAACTAACGCCCGAGGAGCTGGAGGCTTTCGCGAAAGGCGGAGATCTTCCGGCTGCGAAGCAGAAATCAATGCAGCTGGCCGCGCAATTCTTTGCGCAAAGCCAGGGGCTGTCGGTCGATGACGCGACCGCGCTGAATACCCTGCGCAATGCCCTGAACGGCGACATGGGCAATCAGAAGTCGGACCACAAGGTCGGGAAGTGGGAAGAGTATGTCTTTGTCGGTACGGATGATCCGAACATTGGCCCGGCCACGCCCCAGACGGAACTGCTGCGATCCATGCTGTCGGTCCTGCGGACAATCTATGCCGAAATCTACGGTGACGACGCTGCCGCTGCCCTGGACAAGAAGGTTGAGCCGCGCTTCTTCGACGGGGCCATCGTTCCGGTCAATAAGAATGTTCAGGTACGCGCCGAAACTCGCGAGCAATTCGACCACTACGCACTGGCTTCTACCCATTGGGACCCCAATACCGGTCAAGTGACCGGGTTCAAGGACAAGCCCTGGGCGATGACCGAATGGAAATTTGAAGTCGTCCTGGAAAGGAAGGATACTACGCAGGGTCGCGGCGGTCCTATTACGCAGACGAAGATTGAGCGTGTCAATCCGAATGACCAGGATCGGATCGCCCAACTCAAGGCAGAGGGCTTCACGATTGACCGGGTCGAGGCAAAGCCCGCGTCCGAGCCGCAACGTATGCTGGGTCGGCTGCTTGAAGGTCTGTTCGAGTATATGAAGACCTATAAGCCGGAATATGATGAAAACGGCAACCTGAAGAACCCACCGCCGCTTGCCCGGATCGCGCAGTATTATGTGCAGACGGAACTGAAGGCCGACAAGACCTGGGAAGACGACGACGAAGATAACGACCATGATCGCTATCCGGTGACAAACTTCCGGATCGAGCAAACCGGGGAAGAGATGTCGGATGAGGACGCCATCCGGAAAATGTTTACGGACTTGGGCGTGCCTCCGGGTGATATCGACGCAATGCTGGGTGTTGGTGGGAAACAGCTGAACGATTCCAGCCGGCTTTATGATCCTGAAAGCAAAGCCGAAAAGATTGCATTCACGGTCCTTGACAGCGTGTTTGGATTCGGCCTTGGCGGGCTTTTCAGGGGGGTGGACGACAAGCTTAACGACCGTCCGCTGACTGATTTCGCAAATGACAAACTTGACAAAGAGGGTAGGGACAGATGGCGGTCGGGCCATCGCGAAAGCCTGGACGACCCCAGTGTGTTCGATCTGGTTTTCGAAGGCTTGATGTTCGCCGTTCCGGACGTCGCCGGGGGGATTGTCTTCAGTGCGGGCGCAACGGCTGGTCGTCTGGCGCGCGCCGGCTCCGAAGTGGCGGATACGGCGCTGGACACGACCAAAGGCGGGTCGCGGACAATTTGGGATGTGCCGGACGCAGACAACGGGACCGTGCGCAACCTGTTTGATCCCACCGCCGCCGGGCCAAAGGGCAAGGGGCCCTCGATCTATGACGAGATCTTTGGCGGGAACCCGCCGTCCTATACTATTCCGGTCTACATGCAGGGCGCATCAGGCAACGCACAGGTAGAGTTATTCACACTTCCGCGGGCCCGTGATGGATTGGCTCTCCCCCCGCCACCACCTATCGCGACCCGGATCCCGGAAATTCAGGAAGGTGGTCTTACGCCTCCGGGAACACCCCCCGGTACGCCTCCGGGCACACCCCCCAGTACGCCCCCGGGAACACCCCCCGGTACGCCCCCGGGAACACCCCCCGGTACGCCTCCGGGCACACCCCCCAGTACGCCCCCGGGAACACCCCCCGGTACGCCCCCGGGAACACCCCCCGGTACGCCTCCGGGCACACCCCCCGGTACTCCCCCGGGAACACCCCCCGGTACGCCTCCGGGCACACCCCCCGGTACGCCCCCGGGAACACCCCCCGGTCCCTCCACTTCGTATCCAAGTACGCCTGAAACGGGTAGCAGGCCTCCGGGATCGCCCCCGGAAACACCTCTGGGCACTGGTGGCACGGGCAGCCCGGGTGTGCCGACGACGACCAACATCTATCGCTGGGAACCAGGTGTCACCTTTGAAACCTCTCCCCCGTTTGACCCTTTGACTGGCAACGCCGCTGCTCGTGGCGATGGGGAAAACGGCTATTTCATAGAGATCGATGGTCCTGACGGCACTCCGCGAACCTACGTTGAGATGACGGGGCCCGATGGCAAAGACGTCCAGGTCAGGGTCGTCCAAGACGCAGAAGGGCAGTTCTACATCTACAACCCGTCCGAGGGTGCCTCGTCGGTTTCCACTATGCCGCGGGTGGTCAATGACCCGGTCACTCAAACCTGGCGGATGGAGAATACCACGCCAGTTTTCACTGCCGACTACAACCGACTGCTGGCGAATGGAGACTATCTCTCCAACGGGCGACTGTTTGATGCACCCGGACCACTGCCCGGAATGGCAACAAATGAACTGGTGGAGTTCATTCGGACTGGACAACCACTTGGCCTCCCAGCGGATCCCAGAATCTTCGAAGCGGCGGATCCGCTGACGCTGCTTCAACCAAACGGTCGGAAGTTCTTGGATACGCATTCTGAGCGTAAAGACGAGTTTCTAAGTGAATACAAAGACCTGAGGGACATCAACGCTACCCGGCTGCAAGAGCTGCAGACGGCACGCGAAGACCAGGCGTTCTGGACGCAGGCGGTCGACAAATTGGATCGGCTTCGGTCAGAGAACCCCGATATTACTTGGAAGGACCTTCGGGCCAAGGACCCAGAGTTTGCCGATGCGCTTGCTGCGAAGCAGCGGAAGGGCAAGGACTTTGACAAGCCAGATGACGACACGAGTATGTCCGTCCTTCTGGCGCGCGGACGAGCAGAACTGGAAGAGGCGGATACGCGTGTCACTACAGCCAAGAAAAATGTGCAGGATAACGCTCAGGAAGCCATCAAGATCATCCGGCAGGCTGATGATGATGGTAACGCTTTGTATGGGCGATCAAGCTTGTTTACAGCCCGGAACGGCGCAATTGCCGCTGCCTTTACCGTAGTTGTGGGCCCAAGCTTGTACGCGTTTAGTCAGTGGATTGGCCCTCAGATCAACCCTCCAAGGCCACCCGCGGCGCCGCCCCTGATCGACGGCAAAGAGACCATGCCGATGGGGCCAAACACGACCCAGACGGTGGATGTGGCAGACCTGTCTGGAACCAAGGGCAAGGGCTATCGTTATGAGATCACGGCGGATCAGTATCGCGACAAGGGAGTCACGGTCGATCCGGTCACGGGCAAGGTCACGCTATCAACCAATGGCGATTCCGTTCTGCGTCCTGGCGCGACTGAGACCTTCTCGGTGACGATCAAGGATGCGAAGGGCGACTACAAAGGAAAGGTTACGATTACTGTCACCGTCGGCGGCGAGAAGGAGACCGCGCCTCTGGTGCTGAGACCAAAGGTTGTCACGTTGGACGTTCCAGCCGCTAAAGGCCCTGCCCAGAGCGACGTAAAGACCGCAGCTGGAATTCCCAACGCGGCTGGGTACGAATTCGACCCGGGATCGCCACCGCCGAAGGGTGTTACCCTTGATCAGAAGACGGGCATTATTACAGCGACACCGGGCAGTTCTGGCCTCGCGGCCGGTGACTATCCGGTTGCAGTCTTGGTGAAGGGTCCGGGTAAAGAGATCCTTGGCCTGGTTGTCGTGAACGTAAAAGTGACCGCCTGACACCGCACCTGGATGCGCAAATGACGAAGAGAAGGGGCGGCGATCTGCCGCCCCTTTGATCTTGGCCGCCGGGGCACAAACCGCGCCCATCAAGCCCACCCGCAAATCCGCGACAAACCGTCCGACAGATCTGCCAAACAAAAAAGGGCGGCGCTGGCTGTGCCGCCCCCCTTATGCTGGCCCCAAGGCCCTAATCGGCGCTGACCAGGCCCATCCGCATGGCGATCAAAGCCATGGACGAGGCTTTGGTCGCCCCGGTTTTCAGCTTCAGGTTCTGGCGATGGCTTTCAACAGTGCGCAAGGAAATATTGAACAGATTGGCGATCTGTTTGTTCGACAGACCATCCGCGATTTGCGCAAGAACCGCCACTTCCCTTTGGGTCAGTCCATATGGGTTATCAAGGCTGGTCTTTGTGCGCCAGTCGCTTGACATGCAGTTCACCAGGTCAGAACTGACATAAACACCGCCAGCGCATACCGAATGGATACCTGCCATCAGGGAATCTACCGACGCACAACGCCGCATGACTCCGGCCACACCATGGTGCAGCAAGGCCTGGCTTGCCGCAGGATCGGCGCGGGTCAAAAGTACAATCAGACGCGTAGATAATCCGTGCTGTCGGATACGCTCGGCAATGTCTCTCGGGCCGATCTTTTCGATGTCGGCCGACAACACCGCAACATCCGGTTTTTTGGTATGAATGTGGCGCCAGGCCACATCGCCGGTCGAGGCTTCTGCAATTGTGTCAAGTCCGCTGGACGCTTCAATTGCCTGTTTCAGCCCAAGCCGGAAGATCGGTTGCTGATCTGCAATCGCGATGCTGGCTGCTTTCATCGTTCACTTCCCCGTTTCACTTTGTAGATGGCACAGAAGGAAAACCTGATGCGGAGCAGTGCGCTCCATCAGTTTTCACAGAGGCAAATTATGGAGAACTCGGTTCCGCAGCGCGCCTATGGTTGATCGCGCGATTGAGGCCCAAGTCTTTCCGGGCAGAGCCAGGCCGCGCTAACCTCTAGCTGGCCGGATTTGGGCATGCGCCCGTCAGACTGTTTTGCGTGCAGGCGTATGGCGCTAACATCATGCGCCGCATTATGCAAAACGGACCAAGCATCGTGGATGCCCAAGGCAGCCTTCTTCGGATCAAAGCAACTTGGCAGTGCAGCTTTGCCTGTCAGTTCTTCCATCTGTACGCCCACTTGTTAGGTCACTCTTCTGCTGTATTTTCTCTCGCCAACAGGAAACACACTCTCCAGACGATCGCGCAGAAATGACCGCCGGAACTTACCCTTCACGCGCGGCTTGCCGCATCGTGGCGAAATTATGGCGGAATGTGGCAAAGTCTTGCAATCGATTTCTTTGGGTCTGGCAGGAATCTGCAGGTCCCTTGTTTTGTTGAGGATTCGGGTGCTAAGCGACGCCGTCCGGCGCGAAGAGGGGGGGCCTGTGCGTTGTGCGGATCGGCTGGATTGCCTCAGGTTTCGCGGGATGGCGCGGGTGATCCGGCCAACGATTCGGACGTCGCGTCACCTTGCGTCCGTCTGCCGGACCAGCAAGACGGTTGACCGCGGTCCGGCTTTCCTATGATATCCAGTCGTCCTTTGCATGGAGGAGCTGCGCGCCGGGGACAACCGATGATGCGTCATGCACATTGCCCGTCTTGCGATGCTGACGGGCCTAAGACGCATCTGTGGGATGGAGGAGCTTAGGGAACAGGATTTGGCACAGAAGGGGAATTCGGGCTCGGGGACAATGCTTCCCAGTAGGCCAACGCTCAAGACCATTGCAGAACTTTGCGGCCTTGGTGTCCCGACCGTGAGCCGCGCGATGAACGACTCTCCGGCGATTGGGGAGGAAACCAAGCGCCGCGTGCGGCAGGTTGCCGAGGAGATTGGCTATGTCCCTGATCGCGCTGCCCTTCGGCTTCGGACGGGGCGCACGCAGTCGATCAGCCTGGCCTTCGCCATCTATCGCGACGCTCAGCTTGGGCAACTCATCACGTCGATAGCGACCGCACTGGACTCGACCTCCTATCAGGTTGGCATTGCGCCGATGCTGAGTAACGACCGCGCGCTGGAGCCGATCCGCCAGGTGGTTGAGGGCCGCCTGGCCGATGCCGTGATCTTCAACGAAACGTATATCGAGGACCCCCGCGTTCACTATTTGCTGGAGCGTGGCTTTCCTTTTGCGACCCACGGGCGCGATTCGCTGTCGCATCTGCACCCCTACTTTGACTTCGACAACCATACCTTTGGGCGAAAGGCGGTGTCGGTCCTGCACAAACGCGGACGGCACCACCTTGCGTTGCTGGGGCCGCAGCTACATTACTACTATGGGACGGACACGTTCGTCGGCGCATCAGAGGCAGCAGTAGAGCTGGGACTTGCCTTCGAACAGATTCCCGGCGCCTTCAGCAACTCGAAGCTGGTCGATCTGCAAAGAGCCGCTCGTCAGTTCGTCGCGGAACGTCCGGAATGCGATGGTTTCATCTGCTCTTCCAGTCATGCTACCTTGGCCGTGGCTTCGGCGCTGGAAGAGGTAGGACGGGTGGTTGGACGGGATGTGGATGTCATTGCCAAAGGGTCTCGCGTGACGCTCAGCATGATTCGTCCGGGGATCCTGGCGGTTGAGGAAGATGTAGGACTGGCCGCAAACTTCCTCACACGGGCGGTGCTGCAAGCGATCGACGCGCCCGACCTTCCGCCGCTGCAATACCTGGAACAGCCGGATTTCTCGATGTACCTCTAGATGCCGCTCGCGCGCTCGCGGTAGGCAGATGCTAGCCCTGCGAAGGCTGAGACAAGGACGCGGCGGTGAGAGCCGCTTCTCGTCCTTGACCCATCCGGGCGCTGCGGTAAGCGGATGCCAGCGCATCCCCTAGCTTGTCAGCTATTCGATCCGGCTGCGCAGCTTTCGCCGCGTTCTAGCTTGCGGCACCCGCGCCGTCGGCATTCGGCATCAGGAGGCAAAAGCCCCTCGGCCTTCGAACGCCAGGGGGCCTAAACGAGCACTTGGGGCGGCGCAATACGTGACAGGTCCTCCGTGCCTTCTGCCAGAGCCGGGGCGAGCTTGAGAATGGCGCGTGCGGTCTGCCAATCGGCCACCGGGCGTTCGTAGCGGTCGCAGAGGTCCACCACCCGCCGCACCAGCGCCGCGTTGGAGGGGGCGAGCCTGTCGCGGTCAAGGCGGACGTTGTCTTCCAGGCCCGTGCGGGCGTGGCCGCCGGAAGAGACGGCCCATTCGTTCAGGACGATCTGGTTGTGGCCGATACCCGCGGCGCACCAGGGCGCGTCGTCGCCAAACAGGCGCTTTACGGTGCGGATGTAATAGTCGAACACCTCGCGGTCGGCGGGCATTGCGTTCTTCACGCCCATGACGAACTGCACATAGGGCCGTGCCACGATCTGGCCCGCCTGCCACATCTGGTGCGCTTTCAGGATGTGCGACAGGTCGAAGGCCTCGATTTCCGGCATGACGCCGTGGGTCTTCATCTCGGAGGCGAGCCAGTCGACCAGATCCGGCGGGTTTTCATAGACGCGGGTGGGAAAGTTGTTCGACCCGACCGAGAGCGAGGCCATGTCGGGCCGCAGGGGCAGCATCCCGCCCCGCGTCTTGCCCGCGCCGGAGCGGCCGCCGGTCGAAAGCTGCACGATCATGCCGGGGCAATGCTGACGGACCCCCTCCAGCAACCGGGCGAAGCGGTCGGGGTCCGAGGTCGGCTTGCCCTCGTCGTCGCGAACATGGGCGTGGACGATGGCGGCACCGGCCTCGAACGCCTCGTGCGTCGACTCGATCTGCTCGGCGATGGTGATCGGCACGGCGGGGTTGTTCGCTTTGGTCGGCAGCGAGCCGGTGATGGCGACGCAGATGATGCAGGGGCTTCCGGCGGTCATTCGGGTTACTCGGGCTGAGGATACGGGGAAGGGCGGGCGGTGCCCTTGCGGGGCAGGCAGCGGTCACACATCGGCGGGCACCTCCATCCGGGCCAAGGCCTCGGCGAAGAAGGGGCGGAAGGCGGCGGGGTGTTCCGACATCGGGAAATGGCCCAACTCCTCCATCACCGTGCAGGTGGCGCCGGAGATGGCGGCGGCGGTGCGGCGGGCGTCTTCGGGCGTGCAGGTCAGGTCATAGGCGCCGACAAGAAGGTGGACCGGCGTGCGGGTGGTGTCGATCCGGGCAAGCCGTCCGATCAGGCTGTCGTCGCGGGTGTAGAAACTGAGATCGCCCCGGAACACGCCCGGACCGGACTGCATGAACATCCACAGCGTGTTCCAGCGTTCCGCATCCGGCGCATGGGGGCTAATGTTGGCCGAGACGAGGGCCGCGCCCATCTCGCCGCCATGGGCGTCGGGGCGGTGGAACCAGTCGATGTCGTACCACGCGGGTTGGAAATCGCTAGCTTCGATCGCGATGAAGCCAGAGAAGCGGTCGGCGTGCAAAGCGGCCAGTTGCAGCGCGATCCGCCCGCCCATCGAGCAACCTGCCAGGATGGGCCGGTCAAGGCCAAGCGCGGCGGCGACGGCCAGGACGGTCTCCATATAGGCGTCGGTCGTCAGCAGGTATTCTTCGGTCTGAAAGCCTTCGGGCGGCAGGGATTTGCCGTGCCAGGGCATGTCGAAGGCGAAAAAGCGGTGGCTGGCGGTCAGCCCGGCATCGTTCAGGATGTGGCGCCACTGGCGGGTGTCGGCACCTGCGGTGTGCAGGCAGAGGACGGGAGTGCCTTCGCCGGCCGTTTCCACATAGATGCGCTGGCGGCGGCCCTGGATGGTGACGGTCAGGTAGCGGCCGGTGATGGGCTCGAAGCTCATGCCAGATCCTCCGTTCTGGGTTCGGGGCGGGCCAAGGCCATGAACTCCTTGAAGAAGCGCAGGTTCTTGACCAACGTCAGGATATCGCCGTCGATCCGGCCACGGCCGATCTTCACCAGGCCGAAGAGGTCGTGAAAGCCGGGCTTGGGCAGGGGCTGCCAGAATTGCGCCAGCGCCTCGGCATCGGTGCGAAGGGCAAAGCGCCAGGGCGTCTTGCGGCTTGGGCCTTCGGCGATCTGTTCCAGCCGCCCGTCGCGGAAGGTCAGGTAGTATTCGGCGCCGTCCACCTCGAGCAGGACGGTTTCGGAAAAGAGCCGCCCAAGGCGGAGAAGATGGGGCGTCGCGTTCAGACGCGACTGCATCGTGGCCAGCGTGGCGCGCATTGGGTGCTTCCTCCTTGCCCCGTTGGGGGTGATGGGTCGAAAAAGCGCGCCCGGCGCCGTTCTCGCAATGACGTTCAGGGTATCCTGCGATACCCTGACCCTGCCTTGGGTCTGCTGTGGGGCTTGGGGGTATCGGGCCATACCTGCGCGGTCATTGGCGGGGCGGCGGGGGGCATGGATAGTCGGTGCATCAGCGGGAGGGAGTGGCCGGAAGGGCAGCCCGCACCAGATCACCAGATACCCGGAGGAGGGGCACCATGAGCAAGGTTACCATCGACAACGTCACTGATGTGGTCATCGCATCACTTGGCCAGAACGGCGAGGTCACCGACCGCCAGCGCGAGATCATGACGGCGGCGATCCGACACCTGCACGGCTTTTGCAAGGACGTGAAACTGACCCATTCGGAATTCATCGAAGCCTGCATGTTCCTTGGCCGCGCCGGGGCGGTCTGCAGCGACAAGCGGCAGGAGTTCATCCTTCTGGGCGACATCCTGGGCGTCGAGGTCCTGTGCGACATGCTGACGAACCCGGTCACCGGGACGGAATCGGAATCGACGGTGCTTGGCCCGTTCTACCGCGAAAACCCGCCGGTCCTGCCGCATGGCGCATCCACCGCGCAGAAGCATTTCGACAATGAAGAGACCGTCTTCATGGAAGGCTATGTGAAGGACACCTCGGGTCGCCCGCTGGCCGGGGTGACGCTGGACATCTGGGAAGATGCGCCGAACGGGTTGTATGAGAACCACGACCACGACCAGCCCGACTATAACCTGCGCGGCCGGTTCGAGACGGACGAAAACGGCTATTTCGCGCTGCGCGCCCTGCGGCCCGTGCCCTATCCGATCCCGGCGGACGAAACTGCGGGCGAGCTTCTGCGCTACATGGGTCACCACCCGAACCGGCCGGGCCACCTGCACTTCATCGTCGCCAAGGACGGTTTCCGTACCCTGGTCAGCCAGATCTATGACAGCTCGTCCAAGTGGCTGGACAATGACTCGGTCTTTGCGGTGAAGGACAGCCTGGTGGGCGACTTCCAGAAGGGCAAGCCCGAGCATGGCACCGACCTGTACCTGCGCTTCGACTTCACGCTGAAGGCCGAAGCCAACGCGGCGGCGCTGGCTGCCGAGTGATTGGACGACCTCCCTGTCGGACCTGCCGCACCTTGCAAGGGGTGCGGCTTTTTCCTTTGGGGTATGGGGTTTTGCAGGTTAGCTAAAGGCAGCGCAGGGGAGGCGGCGGTGAACATCAAGCAGCTGGAGTATTTCATCGCCCTGGCCGAGGAATTGCACTTCGGCCGCGCGGCTGAACGTTTGGGCATGGCGCAGCCGCCGCTTAGCCGGCAGATCAAGCAGATCGAGGATGACCTTGGGGCGCTTCTCTTTAACCGGGGCCGCAATGCGATCACGCTGACGCAGGCCGGAGAGCGACTTTACGCAAGGGGCACGGCCATGCTGGCCGAGTTCAACGACATCAAGCTGGAGGTGCGCCGGATCGGGCAGGGGGCCGAGGGGCGGCTGCGCGTGGGTTTCGTCGGATCGGCGACCTATGGCATCCTGCCGACGATCCTGAAAAGCTTTCGCGCCGCGTACCCCGAGGTGAACCTGTCGCTGATCCCGATGAACAATGCGCAACTGCATCGCAGCCTGATCCGGCGCGAGATCGACATCGCCTTTGCCCGCCCGGCGCTGGAGGATGCCGAGATCACGACCCGCAAGCTGGGCGAGGAGCCCCTGGTGCTGGCGGTGCCGGACACGCTGGACCTGCCGAAGGGTGCGGTGGACTTGCGGCACCTTGCGGGTGAGGCTTTTGTCCTTTACCCCGAGTTTCCCAGGCCCTCCTTCGCGGATTTCGTCCTGGACTCCTGCGCGGGGCTGGGGATCGAGTTGAAGCGGCGCGTGTTCACGATGGACTTCCAGACCGCAATTGCGCTGGTGTCGGTGGGCGAGGGGGTGTCGATCGTGCCGCAGTCGGTGGGGTCGGTGCAACGGACGGGCGTGCGGTTTCACGACATCCTGAACCCGCTGGCCAGGACCGGGGTGTCGGTCAACCACCGGCTGGACGAACAAGGCGTGCATGTGCGCAACTTCGTGGCCATTGCCCAGAAGGTCGCGCGCAAGACGTTCTGACCGGCGGTCCCCGGCCCTGGGGGCGGTCAGACCCCCAGCCAGCGGTGCTGCGCCTCGACATCCGAGCGGATCGCTTCGGTGCTGCCCTGCCAGACGATGGTGCCCCTGGACACGATGACGACGTCATCGGCCAGCGAGGTGGCGAAGCCGAAGTTCTGTTCGACCAGAACCATGGACAGCCCGTCGCCTTTCAACTCGGCCAGCTTGGCGTGGATCAGCTTGACGATGATCGGGGCCAAGCCCTCGGTCGGTTCGTCCAGGATCAGGAGGCGCGGGTTCATGAGGAGACCGCGTGCGATGGCCAGCATCTGCGCCTCGCCGCCCGAAAGCTGGTCGCCGCCGTTGTCCATCCGCTCGCCCAGGCGCGGGAAAAGGTCGACGACGCGGTCAACCGTCCAGCCGCCGGGCGGGCAGGGGAAGCGGCGGGCGGCGAGGTCAAGGTTTTCGCGCACCGTCAGCGAGCGGAAGATGTCGCGGGTTTCCGGGACATAGGCGATGCCAAGCCTGGCGATGTCGAAAGGGGCAAGGCCGGTCAGCTTCTTGCCGCCGAAGCTGACGCTGCCACCGCGTGCGGGCAGCAGGCCCATGATCGTCTTGAGCGTTGTCGATTTGCCCGCGCCGTTCCGCCCAAGGATGGCCAGCACGCGGCCGGGTTCGGCCTTCAGCGACAGGCCATGCAGGACCTGGGTCTCGCCGTAGCCGGAGGAAAGGTCTGTCAGATCAAGCATCTTCCCATGCCCCCAGATAGATGTCCTTCAGAAGCTGGCTGCCCTTCGCGGCTTCGGGCAGGCCGTCGAAAACCACCTCGCCGTAGTTCAGCACGGTGATCGTGTCGGCCACGTCGAAGGCAAGGTCCATGTCATGTTCGATGATCAGGATGGTCAGTTCGCGCGGCAGCGATTTCAGCAGGCGGTGAAAGCCCTTGGACATTTCCGGCCCGACGCCGCTGGTCGGCTCGTCCATCAGGATGACCTTCGGCCGGGTGGCCAGGGCGATGCCGACTTCCAGCTGGCGGCGGATGCCATAGCTGACGGCGCTGACGGTGGCGTCCAGATTGGGCGCGAGGTCGACAAGGGCCGCGACTTCGCGGACCGTCTCGCGGACTTCGGGGCTTTGCAGCGGGTCGGACCAGAGGCCCTGGCCCTTGCCCAGGGCGACGGCGGCGGCAAGGCCGAGGTTTTCGCGGATCGTCAGGGCGTCGAAGAGGGTGTTCTTCTGATAGCTGCGGCTTAGGCCGCGACGCGCGCGGTCGGCAACCCGAAGCGCGGTCACGTCGGCCCCGTCCAGGTGGATGGAGCCTGCGTTCGGGATGATCTCGCCCACGAGCTGGTTGAAGAGCGTGGTCTTTCCCGCGCCGTTCGGGCCAAGGATGACGCGGCGTTCGCCCTTCTCCAGCTTCAAGCTGACACTTTTGGTCACCTGGATCGGACCGAAGGATTTGGTCAGGTTGCGGGTCTCAAGCATCGGCCTTGGCCTCCTTGACCAGCGGTTGCGGTTTGCGGGTGGCCAGGCGTGCCTCGACAAAGCCGACGACGCCGTTGGCGCGGCTCATCACCACGGCGATCAGGATCAGGCCGACGATGGCGTGCCAATAGGGCGTCAGCGCCGAGATTTCGTGCTTCAGGACCACGAACAGGATCGCGCCAAGGATCGGGCCGACCAGCGTGCCAAGGCCGCCCAGGATGACGACGACCAGCGCCTCGCCCGAGACGGTCCAGGACAGAAGTCCGGGCGAGATGTATTGCGTGTGCTGCGCGGCAAGGCAGCCAGCTAGGCCGGCCAACGCGCCCGAGATGGCAAAGGCCGTGGCCTTGGCGCGCCAGACCGTCAGGCCCAGGGCGCGCAGGCGCTTTTCGTTGTGGTGCAGGCCGACAAGGCTGCGCCCAAGGCCCGAGCGCAGGGTGGCGGCGGCGACCAGGTAGGTGACTGCCACCAGCAGGATCGCGTAGATCGCGAAGGCCCGGCTGTCGGTGAGGTCGATGCCGATGGCGCCAAGGTCCGGGCGGGGGGCGCCGGCAAGGCCGTCGTCTCCGCCGAATAGCGGTGACTGAAAGACGAAGCTGTAGCCCATCTGCCCGAAGGCGAGGGTGGCCATGATGAAGTAGATGCCGGTGCTGCGCGCGCAGACCGCGCCGATGGCAAAGGCAAGCGCTGCCGACAGGGCAATCGCCAGCGCCATGGCGGGGGCGGCGCTGAGGCCGGCCTCGGTCGCGGCGACGGTGAAGGCATAGGCCCCCACCCCCAGAAGCGCGCCGTGGCAAAGCGAGACCATCCCGCCGAAGCCCGCGACCAGGTCTAGCGCGATGACAAGGATCGCAAGGATGGCGATCTCGGCCAGGATCTCCAGCCCGAAGAAGCCGGCGGCAAAGGTATAGGCCAGCGATCCGGCGGCCAGAAGGGCAAGCGTGGTCAGACGAAGCGGCGTGTGCTGGAACATCGGATCACCCTTTCGCGGGCAAAAGGCCCTGCGGACGGGCGACAAGCACCGCCGCGAGAAGCGCGTAGATGAGGACGGAACTCAGCGTGGGCAGGAGGACCGCGCCGAAGGTCTGGACGAAGCCGAAGATCAGGGACCCCGCGACCGCGCCCTTCAGGCTGCCAAGGCCGCCGATGACGATGACGATCAGGGTCGGGATCAGGATCTGCAGGCCCATGTCGGGCGTGACCGAGAGGACGGGGGCGGCTACCGCCCCGGCCAGACCCGCCAGGGCGCAGCCGACGACGAAAACCAGGAAGAACATCCGTTCGACGTTGATGCCAAGGCAGGCGGCCATCTGGTCGTTGTCGACGCCCGCCCGGATCATCGCGCCGATCTGGGTGCGCGACAGGATGAGGGTGAGGACGCCCAGCACGGCGAGGCCGAGGGTGATGATGAAGAGGCGGTAGATGGGATATTCGACGCCGAGGAGGCTCAGTTGCCCCTCGAACACCGCAGGGACTGCGATGCCGATCGGCAGGTCGCCCCAGACCAGACGGGTGGCATCGACGGCGACGAAGATCAGCCCGAAGGTGATCAGCACCTGCGCCATCGGCCCGGCCCGGCGTTGCGACCGGATCAGGGTGAAGTAGAGGGCCGCGCCCATTGCGGCGACCGCCAGCGGGGCCAGGAAGAACCCGCCCCAGTAGCCAAGCACCCCCGCAAGCGAGGCCGCCACATAGGCCCCAAAGGCATAGAGCGAGCCGTGGGCGAGGTTCACGAAATGCATCAGCCCGAAGATCACCGTCAGGCCGACAGAGAGAAGAAAGAGGAGCATCGAGAGCTGAAGCGCGTTCAGCATCTGCAACACCCAGAATCCGAGGTCTGCGGTCATGGTGGGAAACCCTCCGGGGTAAAGGGGGCCAATGAAGGCCCCCCGGTTGGATCAGTTCGTGGCGGCGGGCATGGCGCAGCCGTTCACGGGGTCCGCCTCGGCCGGAAGGGTGGCAAGGACCTTCTGGGTCAGGCCATCAGGACCGGCGACGGTCTCGTAGACGTGGATCGGCTGCACCACGTTGTTGGTGGCCGGATCCATCTTCAGATCGCCGCGCGGGCCGGTGAAGGCGACTTTCGGCAGGGCCGTCGCCAGTGTTGCACGGTCTGTGGCCCCGGCCTTGACCGCCTCGACCAACGCGCGGGCGCTGTCATAGCCCTGGACCGCATATTCCGACGGTATGCGGCCGGTCTTGGCCTTGAACGCCGCGACAAAGGCCGCGTTTTCGGGGTTATCCAGCGTCGGCACATAGTGGAGCGCGGTGATGACGCCTTCGGCTGCCGGACCCTGCGCCTCGACATAGAGGGCCGACGTCAGGAAGCCCGACCCATAAAGCGGCATCTCGGCCTTCATGCCGAAGCTGTCGTATTGCTTGACGAAGGAGATCGCCTCGCCGCCCGCGAAGAAGACATAGACCGCGTCGGCACCGCTGGCCTTGGCGTTGGCAAGGAAGGGGCCAAAGTCCTGCGTCTTCTGGAAGGCGGGCCATTCCTGGCCCACCACCTCACCGCCTGCAGCGGTGAAGGCGGTGGTGAAGGCGTCGATCATCTGGCGACCGGCGGCATAGTCCGGGGCGATGGTGAAGACCTTCTTCACGCCCTGGTCGACCATCCACTGGCCCATCGGCCGGTTGACCTGCTGGTTGGAGAAGGAGATGCGGGTGATGTAGGGGCTGCATGCCTCGCCCGTCGCTTCATCATTGCCGGCATTCGCCACGATCAGCGGAACCCCGGCGCCATCGACGGTGTCGCGGATCGCGCCAAGGACGCCGGAGGAGACGACGCCGACCATCACGTCAACCTCATCCTGCAGGATCAGCTTCTTGGTCTTGGCCAGACCCACTGGCGGCTTGACCTCGGTATCCTCGCGGACGATCTCGAAGGTGACACCGCTGTCCGTGCCATAGGTCTCAAGCCCCAGGGCGAAGGCGTCGTCAATGTCCTGGCCAAGCGCCGCGTAGACGCCGGAATAGGGCAGCAGGATGCCGACCTTGATGTCCTCGGCTTGGGCGGCCGTAAGCATGGCCGTGCTGGTGACGAGCCCGGCAAGGGCCGCCTTGATGGTCGATTTCATGGTCTCTCTCCCTTTGCGGCGCCTCTCCCTGGCGCCAGTTGTGATGGGCGTCAGCCCAGGTCGCCCCCGCCCACCGGGATCGTGACCCCGGTCAGGTATGAGGCATCGTCGGATGCCAGGAACAGGATCACGCCTGCCTGTTCATCCAGGGTTCCGTAACGTTTCATCAGGCTGGACTGGACCGTCTGGTCGACGATCTCTTGGTACCAGACCTTCTCTTGCGCCGATTGCGGGGCAGTGTTGCGCGGCACGGAGCGGGGCGGGGCCTCGGTCCCGCCGGGGGCGGTGGCGACGACGCGTATGCCGCGGTCGGCGACCTCCCATGCGAGGCTTGCGGTGATCGCGTTCACTCCGCCCTTGGCCGCCGCATAGGGCACGCGGTTCAGGCTGCGGGTGGCGATGGAGCTGACGTTGACGATCACACCCTTCCCCGCCGCCAGCATGTGCGGCAGCACGGCGTGGCAGGAGTAGAGGGTGGGGAACAGCGAGCGCCGCACCTCGGCGTCGATCTGGTCGGGCTCATAATGCTCGAACGGTTTGGCCCAGATCGTGCCGCCGACGTTGTGGACAGAGACATCGATGCGGCCGAAGGTTTCCACCACGCCCGCCATCGCCGCAAAGGCTCCGGCATGGGTTTCCAGATCGGCGCTGAAGTAGGCCGCCTTGCCGCCCGCCGCCGTGATGGAGTCCGCCACCTCGGCCCCGATGGGGGAGCGATCGATCACCGCGACCGACGCGCCTTCCAGTGCGGCCCGTTCGGCGACGCGGCGGCCGATGCCCTGCGCGGCCCCGGTGATCGCAAAGACCTTGCCCTTGAAGCGCATCACGCGGCCGCCTTCGTCTCGGACGGGTTGAACTTTTCAAACAGGAACGAGGTGGGCGTGACTCCCAGCGCCTGCATGTGGGCGCGGACCGCTTCCACCATCGGCGGCGGGCCGCAGAGGTAGACATCGGCCCCGCCGTCCCACAGGTCGGCGGCGGTGAGGTGGTTGGTGGCGTAGCCCTTCAGCGGGTGGTCAGCCTCGGGGTCGGCGACGATGGTGGTGAGGGTCAGCGACGGGATCAGCGCAGCCAGGGATTGCAGGCGATCCATCTCCACCAGGTCGGCGAGTTTGGTGACGGCGTAGACCAGGCGGATCGGCTGGTCGGTGCCTTGCGTGGCGATCAGTTCCAGCATCGACAGGAAGGGCGCAAGGCCGGTGCCGCCAGCAAGGAAGACCTGGGGCCGGGTCACGGGACGCAGGTAGAACGCCCCCATCGGGCCGGTCAGTGCCAGTGCGTCCCCGGCGTTCGCGCGGGAAAGGTAGCCCGACATCAGCCCGCCCGGAATGTTGCGGATCAGGAACGACGCCTCGTCCGCCTGGGGATGGCTGGAGAAAGAATAGGCGCGGGTCTGGTCGGTGCCGGGAACAGCCACGTTGACGTATTGGCCGGGCAGGAAGCCCATTGGGGCCGCGAGCTTCACCCGCAGGCGGTAGGAGGTATCGGACAGCACCTCGACCCCCGCTACGGCGGCCTGCACCGTCTGCGCTCCGGTCTTGCAGGCAAGGGACGAGGCCGGGATGGCGATCACGCAATCGGACTTTGGCATCATCTGGCAGGTCAGGACCATGCCCGCCGCGGCCTCATCCTCGGTCATCGCGTCTTCCAGGTAGAAGCCAAGCTCATACTCGCCCCGCTCCGCCTTGCACTTGCAGGTGCCGCAGACGCCGTCGCGGCAGTCCATCGGCACGTTGATCTTCTGCCGGAAGGCAGCGTCCGAGACTTTCTCATCCGCATCGCAGTCGATGATGCGGGTGACGCCGTCTTCGAAGTTCAGGGCGATCTTGTAGGTCATGGCTCCTCCTCTCCCCGGCGGGCCTCCTCCTCAGGGGCCGCGCCGGGGTGCCGGTCTGGGGTCCGGCTTTGCGGTGTCAGATGTGGTAGACGTCGATCACATGGTGGATGCGGTCGTTCTTCAGGATCACCTTCTTCGAGGTGATCAGTGGCGCACCCGAGGCGACATCCACCGTGTAGAACGAGGTGCCCCAATAGGTGTCGGTCGTCCCGTAGCGGTAGTTGTGCGTCATCCAGTTGAAGCGGATGTGGGTCTTGGTGCCCTCGCGGCCCAGCACCTCGACATTGGTGATGTTGTGCCCGGTGCGGGGTTCCGGCAGCGAGGTGGCTGACGAACGGTCGGTCTTGATGCGGAACACCCGGTCCTCGATCCCGCCCCGGTTGGGGTAGTAGATCAAGGACATCTCGTTCGCCGGGTCTTCGGTCAGGGTGTCGTAGTCGTCCCAGGCGGGCATCCAGAACGGGCAGTCGGGGTGGTAGAACTGGATCCAGTCGTCGAAACGGCGGTCGTCCAGGGCGCGCGCCTCGGCATACAGAAAGGCGCAGAGGGCGTCGTAGGAAAGCTGGGTATCGGTCACGGCGTTCATCCCTCTCACTCCGCTGCGATCTGGGTTGCGGTCCGGCGCTCGGCCTCGACGGCGGCGGCCATGCGTTCGGTCCATTGCGTGTGCTGGATCACGAAAAGGCCCTCATCCTCGGTCCGCGCACCCGACAGGATCGGCTTCAGGCCGATACGCTGGGCTTCCTCGTCGGCGCCGGTGATCCATTGCTTGGCCCCACGGGTCAGGTCGTTCCACTGCGCGGTGGGGGCTGCGGCATAACCCATCTGGGTTGCCCGGAATTCCTCCAGATCGTCCGGCGTCGCCATGCCGGAGGCGTTGAAGAAGTCCTCGTACTGGCGGATGCGGCGGGTGCGGGCTTCCTGGGATTCCCCTTTCGGCGCAATGCAGTAGATCGTGACTTCGGTCTGATCGACCGAAATCGGGCGGAACACGCGCAGCTGGCTGGAGAACTGGTCCATCAGGAACAGGTTCGGATAGAGGCAGAGGTTGCGCAGGTAGCCGATCATCCAGTCGGCCTTCGCCTCACCATACTTCGCCACCAGCTCATCCCGGCGCGGAGCGAGGGGGCGGTTGGTCGGGTCGGCCCATTTGGTCCAGAGAACCAGGTGGCCGTTGTCGAAGCTGTAGAACCCGCCCTTCTGCTTGTTCCACTTCGAGGCGTCGACCGACTTCACCTCGTCCTTGCCCTCATCCGCGCGGTGGCTGGTGGTGGCGACGTAGTTCCAGTGGACGGCCGAGACGTGGTAGCCGTCCGCGCCGTTTTCGGCCTGCAGCTTCCAGTTGCCCTGGTAGGTGTAGGTCGACGACCCGCGCAGCACCTCCAGCCCCTCGTCGGACTGGTCGGCGACCATGTCGATCATCACCTTGGCCTCGCCCAGGTAATCCGACAGCGGCTGCACATCGGCGTTCAAGGAGCCGAAGAGGAACCCGCGATAGGATTCGAACCGCGCCACGCGCTTCAGGTCGTGGCTGCCGTCCTTGTTGAACTGGTCAGGGTAGCCCGCGCCGTCAGGGTCCTTAACTTTCAGCAGCTTGCCGGTGTTGTTGAAGGTCCAGCCGTGGAACGGGCAGGTGAAGGTCGCCTTGTTCTGCCGCTTGTGGCGGCACAGCATCGCGCCCCGGTGCGAACAGGCGTTGATCAGCGCGTGCAGCGTGCCGGTCTTGTCGCGGGTGATCATGATCGGCTGGCGGCCGATGTGGGTGGTGAAGGTGTCGTTGACGTTCGGGATCTGGGATTCGTGCGCGAGATAAATCCAGTTGCCTTCCCAGATATGCTTCATCTCAAGCTCGAAGAGCTCGGGGTCGGTGAACATGTCGCGGCGGGCGCGGAAGATGCCCTCTTCGGGCTTGTCCTGCACGATGCCGTCCAGGCGGCGGGTGATCTCGTCAAGTCCTGCGTCGGTAAACATCCGTTCCTCCTCCTCATGCCCATCGGGCAAAGCTTCTCTGTTCGCCGAACCGGGGTTCGACGTCCTGTCCCTCCTCCCGAGGGGGTATTATTCGCCCGCGATGGCCTTGACCGAGACCGTCCGGTCACGGCGGTAGAAGTTCACCTTGTCATCGTCGAGGCTGACCCCGATGCCAGGGCCTTGCGGCACGGTCACCGAGAAATCCTTGTATTCCAGCGGCGTGGCCAGAATTTCGTCCTTCAGAAGCAGGGGCCCGAACATCTCGGTTCCGAACTGCCAATCGGGGACGGTGGCGAAAAGCTGGATCGCGGCGGCAGTGCCAAGGCCGCTTTCCAGCATGGTGCCGCCGTAAAGGTCGATCCCCGCCGCACGGGCGATGGCGATCACGTCCGAGGCGGGTTTCAGCCCGCCGGACTGGCAGACCTTGACCGCGAACACATCGGCCGAGCGGTTGGCGGCCACCCGCATCGCGTCAGCGGGGCCTTGCAGCACCTCGTCCGCCATGATGGCGATCTCATACCCGTCGGTCAGCGCCTTGAGGGCTGCCAGCTTGTCACGGGCCACGGGTTGTTCGATCAGGACGCAGCCGATCTCTTGCAGACCGCGTGCGCCGTAGCGGGCTTCGGTCAGGCTCCACGCCTGGTTCACGTCGACCCGGATCGTGCCCCGGTCGCCCACGGCGGCGGCGATGGCGGCGACATGGGCGATGTCCTGTTTCACCGGGCGCTTGCCGATCTTCAGTTTGAAGTCGCGGTGGCGGCGGAGGTCCAGCATCCGCTCGGCCTCGTCTATGTCGGTCTGGCTGTTGCCGCTGGCCAGGGTCCAGGCCACCGGCAGCCGGTCATGGACGCGCCCGCCGAAAAGTTGCGCCACCGACAGGCCAGCGCGGCGACCAAGGCCGTCCCACAGCGCACATTCCACGGCGGCACGGGCGATGGGATTGCCCTTTACCGCCTTTTCCATATGCGCGCTGGCGGCGGCGATGGCATCCCCGTCCATGCCCACAAGCGCAGGGGCGATATAGGTGTCGATCGCCAGCTTGACGCTTTCCACGCTTTCCGGCCCATAGGACAGCCCGCCGATCGAGGCGCCTTCGCCCAGCCCCTCGGACCCGTCCGAGAAGCGGACCCGCACCAGAACCACCGACTGCGTCAGCATGGTCGTCATGGACAGCACATGGCCGCGCACGGTCGGTACGTCGATGATGATGGCGTCGATACGGTCGATCTTGGTCACGGCTCTGGCCTTCGGTTCTGGTCCTTCGATGAGCCGAAGATGGCACCGGGCAGGGCCGGCGGTCCAATACCGAAGCGGTCTGGTGCGATACCCAAAGCCGACGCCGCCGTGCGGGCCCGACGATGCCGGCGCGGTTGTGGCGTCGGTCGGAAAGGGCTGGTCGTTGTCGGGCATCGGTTTCATGGTTGCTGATCAAGATAATCTTACTTAGCAACTATTGCACACAGATACCATTGCCCGCAAGATGAAGCTGAGCCGCCGGACCGGCCAGAGGAGTGGGCGATGCCTGACAGCAGTTTTCCGAGCAAGCGATTGACCTACCTGTTGGAAATCATCGCGGACGAGGCGATTGCCGGGAACGATGCCATCTTCCTGCGTGCCTTGGGCTATTCGATCCGAGAGATGCGCGTACTGCGAATCGTCGATGACATGCCCGGCACGACCTTCGTGGAGATCTGGGAGAAAAGCGGGCTGGAGCGTAGTCTGACCTCGCGCATTCTGCAGAAGCTGATTGGCGATGGGCTGTTGTTGCGCACCTCTTCCGGGACGGACGCGCGCAAGTATCACCTGTCGACCACACCACGGGGCCAGGCGCTTCGGCACCGCGGGCGGGCGCTGTCGGATGCGCTGGAGGCGCTGCTCTTGGACCCGTTCCCTGCCGCCGACCGCGCGCGGCTGTTCGAGCAGGTCGAAAGATTGGGCCGATGGGTCCGCTCCGACGACTATCGCGCGGCGCTGGAGCGGTTCGATGCGGGGTTGCCGGCCGAAAGGGATTAGGCCGGCCCGCAGGCCCTTCGGCAGGGTATGGACTGATACCTTGTTCCGACTGGCCGCTTGGACGGATAGTTGCGACAGAAAACTATCTTAGGCCGCAATAAAATGTCGCTTTCCTTCACCGACTGGTCCGATGCGCAACGGGCCGAAAGCCTGCGCTGGTTCGACGAGCTGCATGCGATGCCCGAAACCGGGTTCGGTGAGGCACGGACCGCGGCCTACATCGCGGCGGAACTGCGCGCCCTGGGACTGGAGGTCATCGAGGGCATCGGCGGCACCGGGGTAGTCGGCCTGTTGCGCAAGGGGCCTGCGGGGGCGCCGTTCATCGGCCTGCGCGCCGAACTGGACGCGCTGCCGATGCAGGGGCCGGCGGATGGAACCGTCCAGACCCCGGACGGGCCGCGCTATCATGGCTGCGGGCATGACGGGCATATGGCCACGATCCTGACCGCCGCCGCCGCCCTGTCGCGGCATCCGGGCCTTGCCTGCAACGTGGCCTTCCTCTTTCAACCGGCCGAGGAATTGCTGACCGGCGCGGCCGCGATGCTGAAGGCCGGTCTCCTGGACCGCGTGCCGATGTCGGCGATCTATGCGCTGCATAACCTGCCGGGTGTTGCGGCAGGGTCGGTCGCCGTGATGACCGGCGCGGCGATGGGCTCGTCGGACGATATTCGGGTGACGGTGCGGGCGAACGGGACCCACGGTTCCGCCCCGCAGACCGGGCAGGACGCCATCCTTGCCGCTGCGCATTTCCTGGGCCTGGGCCAGCAGTTGCTGACCCGGCGCACCGATTGCCGCGACAGTGCGGTCCTGTCCTTTGGCCAGATCGCGGGCGGACACGCCTCGAACGTCCTGCCCGACGAGGTGGTCATCGGCGGCTCGCTTCGCAGCCATTCGGAAGCCGCCCGTGAAGCGGTCCATGCCCTTCTGCAAGACGCGGCCGACAGCACCTGCCAGGCCTTTGGCACCCCGGTCGAGGTGGCGATCACCCCGCTGGTTCCGGTGCTGGTGAACGATGCGGCTTGCGCCGAGCGGGTGGCCGAGGCGGTGGTCCGCAGCCTGGGCGCCGATCGGCTGATCCGCGATGCGCGGCCACTGATGGCGTCCGAGGATTTCAGCCTGTTCCTGCGCCATCTGCCGGGGGCCTTCTTCTTCGTCGGCCAGGACGGCGCTTACTGCCACCACCCCGACTACCGCTTCGACACCGGGGTGATCCCGGTCGGGGCGGCGGTCCTGGTGGACCTTGTCCTTGCTGCGGGCACGCCCGCGTCCGCCTGACCAACTGTCACCTATCACCATTCCAGGGAGGAAATCGTGATGTCCTTGAAGACCAACTTGCTTGCCAGCGCCTTCGGGCTGAGCCTCGTTCTCGTCGGGGCCTCGGCCCAGGCAGAGACCGTCCTGACCGTCTCCAGCTGGGTGCCGCAGACACACTTCGTCCACACCGACATCCTGGTTCCCTATGCCGAAGAGGTGGCAAAGGTGACCGAGGGGCGCGTCACGCTGAATATCATGCCCGCCCCGCTTGGCGCCCCGGCGCAGCATTTCGAACTGGCCCGCACCGGCGTTGCCGACATCACCTGGGGCAATTTCACCTATGAGCCCGAGCGTTTCGTCTCGGTCTGGTTCTCGGAATTCCCGTTTGTCGGCACCGACGCCGAAGCGTCCTCGGTCGCACTGTGGCGCACCTATGACAAACACCTTGGCGACAACGCCGCCTTCGACGGGGTCGAGATCCTGGGCGTGGGGCTGTTCGGTGGCGGCCATATCCACCACGGGTCCAAGCCGGTGATCACGCCCGAGGATATCGCCAGCCAGAAGGTCCGTATCGGTGGCCCGATCCAGACCCAGATCATGGAGGCGCTTGGCGCCGTGCCGGTCGCCGCGCCGGGGACCAAGGCCTATGAACTTCTGGAAGGCGGCGTGATCGACGCCTCGCTGCATTCGGTGGAATCGGTGATGAACTTCCGCCTGGAAGAGCAGTTGCAGAACCACACGCTGGTGCCGGGCGGTCTGTACGACGCGAGCTTCTTCATCGCGATCAACGAGGCGAAGTGGCAAGGCCTGGAAGAAGCCGACCGCGCCGCCATCGCCGCGATCTCGGGCGAGGCGCTGTCGCGCGCCTGGGGCCAGCAGTTCGACCTGCAGAACGAAAAGGCGATGAAGCTGTTCACCGAGGCCGGGCACCAGTTCCACGAACCCTCGGCCGAGCTGATGGCCGCGATCACCGCCGTCTCGGACAAGATGATCGCCGACTGGATCGTCGCCGCCAAGGCCGCCGGGGTTGCCGATCCCGAAGCGATGCGCGCCGACTACCTGGCTGCCTATGCCGAGGAAAGCGCGAAGTGACGCAAGTGCCCGGCGCGCAGGCGCCGGGCCACTTGCCGGCCTTGGGAGGGGCACGCAATGGAGTTTGCAAACAAGGTCAGACGGGCGGTGGAAGCCGTGCTTGTCTGTCTGATGTCAGCGATGGTCGCCCTGACCTTTGCCGATGTGATCGGTCGTCGCCTGTTCGGCCAGCCGATCTTTGGTGCGCATGACGTGACCGAGCATCTGATGGGGCTTCTGGTCTTTACCGGCCTGCCGCTGGTCACGCTGGCCGCGCTGCACCTGAAGGTCGACCTCTTCGACAAGGTGCTGCTGCAAGCGCGCCTTGCCTGGTGGTTGAAGACGACGATCTTCCTGACCGCGCTGATCTTTGCGCTGATGGCCTGGGCGCTTTTCAGCAAGGCCATGGACGCTGCCAGCTTTTCAGAGGTCAGCCAGGGGCTGAACATCCCGCGCGCGCCGCTTTACGGCTGGATGGCCGCCTGTGCCGGTCTGGCGGCGCTGGCCGCCCTTTATACCGCTTTCGCCGCGCCGATCTCGGTCGCGCATGACCAGGAGGAACTGCTGTGATCGTCGGTTTCATTTCGATGGTCGCAGTGATCCTGCTGGCCTTCCTGCGCGTGCCGCTGGGCATCGCGCTGATGGCGGTCTCGCTTGCGGGCCTGGCCTGGATCACCAGCACCGGCACCGCGCTGACGCTGTTTCCCATGACGGTCTCGGAGGCGGTGCTGTCCTATGACCTGGCCGTGGTGCCGATGTTCATCCTGATGGGCAACGTCATCTCGCGCACCGGGATCGCGCATGACCTGTTCCGCGCGGCCTATGCCTATCTGGGGTCGGTCAGGGGCGGCCTGGCACTGGCCACGATGGTGACCTGCGCCGGGTTCGGGTCGGTCTGCGGCTCCAGCTACGCGACGGCGGCGACGATGGCCAAGGTCGCCTATCCCAGCATGCGTCGCTATGGCTATTCCGATGGGTTGGCCTCGGCCACCATCGCGGCGGGTGGCACGCTGGGCATCCTGATCCCGCCGTCGATCATCCTGGTGATCTACGGCATCATTACCCAGACCAACATCGGCGACCTGTTCGTGGCCGGTGTCCTGCCCGGCCTTCTGGGCCTGACGCTTTACATGCTGGCGGTCGTCTGGGTGGCCTGGCGCCGCCCGGAAGAGGCGCCGCAGGGCGAACGCAGCAGCTGGTCCGAGCGGATCGCCTCGCTGCGCGGGGTCTGGCCGTTCCTGTTCCTGTTCGGGCTGATCATCGGTGGCCTTTACGGCGATCTTTTCACCGCGACCGAGGCGGCGGGCATCGGGGCCGGAATGGCGGTGCTGGTGGGCTTTCTGCAGGGCAGGCTGACCCTGAAGGTGCTGCGCACGGTGATTCTGGAGACGGCCTACACCTCGATCTCGCTTTATGTCGTGCTGTTCGGGGCGATGATGCTGTCCAAGCTTATGACCATGTCGGGGCTGTCGGTCGGCATTCTGGGCCTGGTCAACGACCTGGGACTGACCGGCTACTGGCTGATCCTGGCGATCCTGGTGATCTTCCTGGTCCTTGGCTGCGTGATGGATTCGATGGCGATCATCCTGATCTTCGTGCCGCTCTTCGCCCCGGTGGTCGCGATGCAGGGGTTCGACCTGGTGTGGTTCGGCATCATCGTGGTCGTGGTCACCGAAATCGCGCTGATCACGCCCCCGATCGGCATGAACGTATTTGTGCTGAAGGCCGTGCTGCCCGATGTGCCGGTCCTGCGGATCTTCCGCGGCCTGGTGCCGTTCATCGCGGTGGACATCATCCGGCTTGGCCTGCTGGTGGCGTTCCCGGCGATCTCGCTCTGGCTTGTCAGCCATGTCTGACGTCGCCCTGCAGGCTGCGGAGATCCTTCGCGTCCTGGACCTTGCATCGGCGGTCGTCTTTGCGATCACCGGTGCGCTGGTCGCCTCGCGCAAGCAGATGGACATCGTCGGCTTCATGTGGATGGGCGTGATCACCGGCGTGGGGGGTGGCACGCTGCGCGACCTGCTGCTGGATGCGCCGGTGTTCTGGATCGTGGACCCAACCCCGCTGGCGTTGTGCCTTGGCGCGGCGGGGCTGGTGCATTTCTCGGCCCATCTGGTGGCGTCGCGCTACCGCTTCCTGCTGTATCTCGACGCGTTCGGCATGGCGCTGGTCACGACCGTGGGCACGGCCAAGGCGCTGGACATGGGGACCGGGCCGCTGGTCGCCGTGGGGATGGGTGTGATCACCGCGGCTGTGGGGGGCATCTTGCGGGACATTCTGGGGCAGGAGCCGTCCATCCTTTTGCGGCGCGACATCTATGTGACGGCGGCCGTCTGCGGGTCGGTCACATATGTTGTGGCCGATGCGCTGGGGGTATCGGGGCCTGCAACCACCGCCCTGGCTATCGCGGCAGGCTTTACCCTGCGCGCCTGCGCCATCCGCTTCGACCTGTTCCTGCCGATCTTCCGCCCGAGGCCCGGTCGTATGCCCGGCATTCGAGGCGAGGTCAGGTAGCGCTTTGAAGGTATCCGCCAGAAGTCTTGAATGCAGGCCGCGGGCACCCGTTTCGGGTCAAAGGCCCAACCGGTCCACCACCCAGATCCCCAGGGCCTGCACCATGTCGTCACGCCAGGATAGCGGCCCCGGACGGTAAAGCGCCGAGGCCAGCGCGCGCTGCTGCTTTTCAAGGATGCCCACATCCTCGCGCGCGACGCGTTCCCAGCGGTCGTAATAGGGTTCGGCGCGGGTGGCGAAGTCGGGCAGCGAGAGCCGATCCTTGGGGAAGCAGCCGCCGACCTCCAGCACAGTGCGGTTTTCGCTGACCGGGATGGTGTTCAGCCACCAGAGCGTGTCTTGCGCCACGGCGAATTGCACGGTTGGAAAGACCACGGTGAAATAGGTGCCCTGGCGCGCATCCTCGTCCAGGCCGGCAATCGGGTCGAAGGGCGGGACGGTGTCGCTGAGCGTGGCGATGGACCGGCCTGAGATCACCTGGATGCAGATCCAGTCGCCCAGGGTCTGCGGCGTGCGGGATTGCTGGGCGCCCACGGTGTTCTTGTGGACGATGCCGGTGTGATAGGTCTCGACCGCGTTTTCAAGGATGAGCTTCCAGTTGCAGACCACATCCAGCGTGATCCGCCAGGTGCAGCGCATCTGGCCAAGCTGGTGGCTGGCCATGCGGTCGGGAAAGTCGCCAAGGTGGTCGCGCAGGCTGGGCCCGTCCCTGGTGAAGCGGGCAAAGACGAATCCCTCCCATTCGTCCAGGTCCAGGGCGACAAGACCGTTCTCGACCTTGTCGAAGCCTTCGGCGTCCTTCATGTCCGGGCAGCCGTAAAGGCGGCCATCGTTCAGATAGCTCCAGGCGTGGTAGGGGCAGGTGATGCGTCCGCCCACGTTGCCCGACCCCTCCAGCAGGATCGAGCCGCGGTGGCGGCAGTAATTGGCAAAGCAGCGCAAGCTGCCGTCATTGCCGCGAATCAGGACAATCGGCCCGCCGGGGCTGTCGAAGGCGCGATAGTCGCCGGGCTGGGGCAACTCTTCGGCGCGGGTCAGGAAGAACCAGTGTCGAAGGAAGATCCGCTCACGCTCGGCCTTGAAGATCGCCGGGTCGGTATAGAACCCCGCCGGCATGGAGCGCGCCCGGTTCAGGGGCTGGGTCGCGGCGGAAAGCTCGGCGCGGTCAAGGCTCATCTCTCGTTCCCGGTTCTGGCTTGGATACAAGGAGTGTGCGGCCGTGGTCGCGGCCCGGCAAGTTCCGGGGCGACATTGCGGGGTCGAAGTTGGTCCGTGCATTCCTGCCCCGGCGGGCATAGCATCGCGTCAGGCCATCCGGGCCGGGCAGGGAGATACGGTCGTGGCCAAGGGCATGAACAAGCGCAAGGAAGTGAAGAAACCGAAAAAAGAGGCCGCGAAGGCCCCGGTCAAAGTTTCCTCGACCAACGCGAAGGTCACCATCTCGGCTGGCAAGCCGAAAGAATAGGGCGATCCACGCGGCGCGGGTCAGAACACCTCTTTCACCGCCTCCATCGCGACATAGGTCGAGGTCGAGGATACATGCGGCAGGGTCGAGATCACTTCGCCTAGAACCCGCCGGTACGCCTGGATGTCCGAAGTCCGGACCTTGAGCAGATAGTCGAAGCTTGACGCCATCATGTGGCATTGCTCGACCTCGGGCACCTGCAGGACGGCGCGGTTGAAGGCGGTCAGCGCCGCCTCGCGCGTGTCGGACAGCCGAACTTCGACGAAGGCGACATGCGCCTGTCCCATCTTGATCGGGTCCAGGATGGCGCGATAGCCTGTGATGATCCCCGCCTCCTCCAGCCGTTTCATGCGGGCCTGGGTCGGCGATTTCGACAGGCCGATGCGGCGGGCCAGTTCCACTGCGGCGATCCGGCCGTCGGTCTGTAGAACGCGCAGGATGGCAAGGTCGAAACGGTCAAGGTCCACGCGGTCGTTTGGCATCGCAGTTTTCCAGATTCGCTGTCGTTCCGACCGGGTACCACATGATCTTCAGGAAAACAGCCTGCATTTTTGGCGCTATTCTGGGCGGAAAGAAAGGTCCCTGAAATGCCCGTCGATTCTGCATCCGCCTGGTCTGTCATCACCACCGAAGCCCTGGCCGACGAGGCAGGCCTGGTCCGCCGTCTGGCGGCCGAAGCCGCGCTGGATGCGCCGGCGCGCGCCGCCATCGTCGCACAGGGCGCGGACCTGGTGCGTCGCATCCGCGCCAGTGCAAAGCCGGGGCTGATGGAGGTATTCCTGGCGGAATACGGGCTTTCGACCGACGAAGGCATCGCGCTGATGTGCCTGGCCGAGGCGCTGCTGCGGGTTCCCGACGCCGAGACCATGGATGCGCTGATCGAGGACAAGATCGCCCCCTCGGACTGGGGCCGTCATCTGGGGAAATCGGCCTCAAGCCTGGTGAACGCCTCGACCTGGGCGCTGATGCTGACGGGGAAGGTCCTGGACGATGCCGAGGGCGGGATCACCCGCCACCTGCGCGCCGCCGTGAAGCGGTTGGGGGAACCGGTGATCCGAACCGCCGTCGGGCGGGCGATGAAGGAGATGGGGCGCAACTTCGTTCTGGGCGAGACCATCGACAAGGCGATGGACCGCGCCGAGGAGTTGGAAGACAAGGGCTATACCTACAGCTATGACATGCTGGGCGAGGCGGCCCGGACCGAGGCCGATGCCCGCCGCTATCACCTGAGCTATTCCCGCGCGATCACCGCCATCGCTCGGGCCGCCAAGGGCAACGACATCCGCACCAATCCCGGCATCTCGGTCAAGCTTTCCGCGCTGCACCCGCGCTATGAGGTCGCCAAGCGCGCGCGGGTGATGGAGGAACTGGTCCCCCGCGTCCGCGCGTTGGCATCGCTGGCGAAAGCCGCGGGCCTGGGGTTCAACATCGACGCCGAGGAGGCCGACCGCCTGGCCCTGTCGCTGGAGGTGATCGAGGCCACCCTTTCGGATCCCGCGCTGAAGGGGTGGGAAGGGTTCGGCGTCGTCGTCCAGGCCTATGGCCGCCGGGCTGGCGCGGTGATCGACTGGCTGCATGCCCTGGCGACAAGGCTTGACCGCAAGATCATGGTGCGTCTGGTCAAGGGCGCCTATTGGGATGCCGAGGTGAAGCGGGCCCAGGTGCTGGGGCTGCAAAGCTTTCCGGTCTTTACCCGCAAGCAGTCCACCGATGTCAGCTATGTCGCCAATGCGCGGAAGCTGCTTGGCCTGACCGACCGGATCTATCCGCAGTTCGCCACCCACAACGCCCATACGGTTGCGGCGATCCTGCACATTGCCCAGGCACAAGGGCTGACTGCGATGGACTATGAATTCCAGCGGCTGCACGGCATGGGCGAGCGGTTGCACGATATTGTCCTGACTGACAACGCCACCCGCTGTCGGATTTACGCTCCGGTCGGGGCGCACCGCGATCTTCTGGCCTATCTGGTCCGCCGGTTGCTGGAAAACGGCGCGAACTCCAGCTTCGTCAACCAGATCGTGGATGAGGATGTGGCCCCGGAAACCGTCGCTGCCTGCCCACTGACGGCGGTCGAGGCTTTGGCGGTGATCCCCAGTCCGGCACTGACGGCCGGACCGGCGCTGTTTGGCGGGCGGAAGAACAGTCAGGGGTGGGACCTGACCGATACCGCCGATCTGGCGGCCATCGAGGCTGCCCGCGCGCCTTATGCCGAGGCGCGGATCGACGCCGCGCCGCGCCTTGCAGGCCGTGTCGTGGGCGGGCCGCAGCTTGCGGTCCTGAACCCGGCGACCGGGGCGGTGGTCGGCCACGTCACCACGGCGGCGCTGCCCGATGTGGACACCGCGCTGCGGCTGGCCGAGCCCTGGGCCGCCGCCGCGCAAGAGCGTGCCATGGTCCTGAACCGCGCTGCCGACCGGATGGAGGCGGACTTTGGCCGTATCTTCGCCCTCTTGGCACGCGAGGCGGGCAAGACCCTGGCCGATGCCGTGGCCGAACTGCGCGAGGCGGTGGATTTCCTGCGCTATTACGCCAGCCAGGCCGCGCAGCAGCACCCCGCGCGCGGGGTTTTTGCCTGCATCAGCCCCTGGAACTTTCCGCTGGCGATCTTCTGCGGCCAGATCGGGGCCGCCCTGGCCGCGGGCAATGCCGTCCTGGCGAAACCCGCCGAACAGACACCCCTCATCGCCACCCTTGCCGTCGACCACCTGCTGGCGGCTGCTGTGCCCCCGACCGCGCTTCAGCTTCTCCCTGGCGATGGCGCGGTCGGGGCTGCCCTGACCCGCGACTCACGGGTGAACGGGGTTGCCTTCACCGGCTCGACCGAGACGGCGCAGGCGATCCGCCGCAGCATGGCCGACCACCTGGACCCGACGGCCCCGCTGATTGCAGAGACCGGGGGCCTGAACGCGATGCTGGTGGACAGCACGGCGCTACCGGAACAGGCGGTGCGGGATATCATCGCTTCCAGCTTCCAGTCTGCCGGCCAGCGTTGTTCGGCCCTGCGCTGCCTTTATGTGCAAGAGGACGTGGCCGAGACCGTGACCGAGATGCTGTTCGGCGCGATGGAGGATATGGCGCTGGGCGATCCGTGGGCTTTGTCCACCGACATCGGCCCGGTGATCGACGCCGAGGCGCAGGCGGGGATCCGCGCCTATGTCGACGCCGCGCGGGCCGAAGGGCGCGTCCTGAAGGAGCTGGCTGCACCGGGGCAGGGGACCTTCATCGCCCCCACGGTGCTGTCGGTAAACGGCATCGAGGACATGCCGCGCGAGATCTTCGGTCCGGTCCTGCATGTCGCCACCTTCAAGGCGAACCAGATCGACCGGGTGATCGCCGCGATCAACGCCACGGGCTATGGCCTGACCTTCGGTCTGCACAGCCGGATCGATGACCGGGTGCAGCGCATCGTCGAGGGGCTGCGGGTCGGCAACACCTATGTCAACCGCAACCAGATCGGCGCTGTCGTCGGCAGCCAGCCCTTCGGTGGCGAGGGGTTGTCGGGCACCGGACCCAAGGCGGGCGGGCCGCATTACCTGGCCCGGTTCACCAGCGCCCCGACCCCGGTGGCCAGCGAGGACGGCGCGGCGACATCCGTGGCCGAGGTGGCCAAAGCGTTGGCCGCGCCGCTGCCTGCAACCGCCCCTCAGGCTCAGGACATGCCCGGTCCCACGGGCGAGTCGAACCGTCTGTCCCTGACCCCGCGTGCGCCATTGCTTTGCCTTGGGCCGGGACGTAGCGCCGCGCTGGCCCAGGCCGAGGCGGTGCGCAAGCTGGGTGGCCATGCCGTTGAGGCCCCCGGCCTGCCGGTCGAGGCGCTGACGACGCTGCAGGGGTTCTCGGGCGCGCTGTGGTGGGGGGACGCGCTGCAGGGCCGCGCCCGCGCCAAGGCGCTGGCCAGCCGGCAGGGGCCGATCCTGCCGCTGATCGCCACGCCCGACGCCGGCCATGCGCTGCTAGAGCGGCACCTGTGCATCGACACCACGGCCTCGGGCGGGAATGCCCAGCTTCTGGCGGCCGTGGCCGACGCTTGACGCAACCCCGCGGATCGGAAAGGCTGGGCGCATGTTTCCGATCCGCGACCACAATCCGTCGGGGCGCACGCCCTATGTCACGATCGCTCTGATCGCGCTGAACGTGCTGATCTTCCTGTGGTATTTCCTGACCATGAGCGAATATCAGATCGGCGAGTTCTTCTGGAACTGGGGCCTGATCCCGGCGCGCTTCCTGTCGGGCGACGGGCTGGAGACGATCGTCACCTCGATGTTCCTGCATGCCGGCTGGCTGCACCTGATCGGCAACATGCTGTTCCTGTGGATTTACGGCGACAACCTAGAAGAGCAGATGGGCCACCTGGGCTTTCTGTTGTTTTACCTGGCGGCCGGCGTGGCGGCGGCGCTGGCGCAGGTGCTGCCCGATCCGGGGTCGATCATCCCGATGGTCGGGGCCTCGGGTGCCATCGCGGGGGTGATGGGGGGGTATCTCCTCCTGTTCCCGCGGGCCAAGGTGGATGTGCTGTTCATCTTCGTGATCTTCTTCCGCATCTTCGCGATCCCGGCCTGGATCGTCCTGGGCATCTGGTTCGGCTTGCAGATCTTTTCCGGCCTGAACACACCCAGCGAAAGCGGGGGCGTCGCGTATTGGGCCCATGCGGGCGGGTTCATTGCTGGCCTTGCGCTGACCCTGCCGGTCTGGCTGCGCCGCGGTGCGCGCGACTATTGGCAGGCGACCGACGGCAAGCCACCGCATCCCGAGACGCAGTTTCCCCGCTCCAACATCCCGCTCGTCCCGCGGCGGCGGGGGTAGCCAAAATCCTTAAGCAAGGATTTTGACAAATTTCTTGCTTAAGAAATTTGGGTCCAGGCCGTGCCGTCAGGCCCGAAGGACCTTGGCGAAGCCGTCAAAGATCCCGTCATTGGCCGCGATCAGCGCCCCGTCCAGGGGATCGGTGCCTTCGCGCAGGCCTTCGACCATCCCGCCGGCCTCTTTCACCAGAAGGATGCCCGCCGCGATGTCCCAGGCCGAAAGCTCACGCTCCCAATAGCCGTCGAAGCGGCCGGCGGCGACATAGGCGAGGTCCAGCGCGGCGGCGCCCCAGCGGCGAACGCCGGCGCAGGCGGGCATCAGGCGGCCCAGATCCTTCAGCATTGCCGGCAGCGTGGATTTCGCGCCGAAGGGCACGCCAGTGGCAAAGACCGACTCGTGCATCGCGCGGCGGGCCGAGACGCGCAGGCGGCGGTTGTCGTTCAGCCAGGCACCGGCACCCTTTTCGGCCCAGAACATCTCGTCCTTGGCGGGGTCATAGACCACGGCGCTGACGATCTCGCCCTTGTGCTCCAGCGCGATCGAAACGGCCCAATGCGGCATCCCGTGCAGGAAGTTCGTGGTCCCATCCAAAGGATCGACGATCCAGCGCCGGGTCGGGTCGGCCCCGGCAGCGCCGCCGGTCTCTTCGCCCAGCCAGCCATAGGTCGGCCGGCCGCCCAGCAGTTCTTCCTTGATCAGACGTTCGGCCTCACGATCCGCGCGGCTGACAAAGTCGCCCGGCCCCTTGGTCGAGACCTGAAGGTTCTCGACCTCGCGGAAGTCCTTCACCAGGCTGCGACCCGCCTTGCGCGCCGCCTTGATCATCAGGTTGAGGTTGGCCGAGCCCTGCATCATCCGCTCCACGTCGTTCAAGCCCGGCGCTATAGCGGCAAGCGGCCCGGAAAGAAAGGGGCGCGGGGCTAGTGCACGATCTCGACGCGCATGTTCTCCATCCCCTCGGACTTCACCATGCGGAACAGGATCGCGGCGTTGTCGGGATGCAGCCGCACACAGCCGTTCGAGGCCGGCTGGCCCAGCCGTTTCAACTGGTCGGTGCCGTGGATCGCATAATTGCCGTCGTAGAAGATCGCCCAGGGCATCGGCGCGTTGTTATAGCGGCTGGAGCGGTGGTGGCGCGACAGGAAATCGGGCGCAAAGACCCCGGTCGGGGTGATCTTGCCGGACTTCGCGGTCGAGACCGGCCAGGTGAAAAGATGCCGCCCTTCGTGGTAGACTTTCATTGTCTGGGTCGAGATCGAAACCCGTGCCACCACCCGTTCGGCCAGGGTGGGTGAGGGGACCAGCGCAAGGGCCAGCGCAATAGCAGCGATCAGACGAACCATGCACATCTCCTGATACCTGTGGTGGCAGGATTCCCGCAGATTGTGGCACGGCAAAGAAGTTTTCGGGACTGCGCAGGGTCAGGTTTTCCCGCCCTCGAACTGCGGGGCGGGACCAAGGCCGATCTGCGGGCCTTCCAACTCGCGCAAGAGCTTGCGGCGGATCGCCTGGGGATAGTCGATCTGGCGCGGGGCGAGTTCGACAAAGGCGCCGGGGCCGCGGATCACTTCGTCACGGAAGTAGCGGGTCAGGTTCAACTCATGCTCGCCGATGGCCAGGGCGTTGACGGTGATGCCGTCGAACGGGTCACGCGCGTAGATGGTGGCAACGGAAACGCCTTCGTTGTTGCGCCCGTCGCCGGCCACGTCCAGCACCTGGCGGGCGCAGGGCGGGGCCTGGGCCAGCAGGTCCGCGCCATAGCGCAGCGCCTCACCCAGGGCGGTGGCCTGGCGCTGCTCCGGCCTTTGGGCGCGGCGGATGGCCCAGATCGCGGCGTCCAACTTGTCGGGGCCGTCCAGGACGACCCATGGCTGGATCAACTCTTGATGCGCGGGGCCGCTCCACTGGTAGACGGCCAAGGCCACGGTCCCGTCGGGCTCGAAGATGGCGGCGCGGACCTCGGCATCCTCCAGTGCGGCGGCAAGGCCTTCGGTCTGGATCACGAAATCCGCAGCGTCGATCGAGCGCGAGACATCGGCGGCCAGGGCCAGCGCCAGGCGGCAATCGCCAAGCGCCGGGGCGGCAAGAGTCAGCAGGGGCAGCAGGAGACAGGTCCGCATCGGTGCCCTCCTGCGCGGCAGTCTAGCCCGCTTGCCGCCCTGCGCAAAGCGTCAGAGGCCGCGTTGCAGTTTCACCGGCTCGCTGCGGGCAAGGCGCAGGAAATGCGCCATGTAGGGCTTGGCCACATCCTCGTCCCGCGTCGCGGCATACATGCGCTTGGTCACGGGGTCAGGGCCAAGCGGGCGGGTGACGTAATCGGCGTTGGTCTTGACCTCGCGCATCACCCAGTCGGGCAGAACGGCCACGCCCCGGTTCGATCCGACCAGCATCAGGATCACAGCTGTCAGTTCCGCCGTGCGCTGGGCGCGGGGCTCGACCTTGGCCGGGGTCAGGATCTCGGTGAAGATGTCCAGCTTGTCGCGGCCGACCGGATAGGTGATCAGCACCTGGTCGCGGAAATCCTCGGCGGTGATAAAGTCCTTTGCCGCAAGCGGGTTCTGGGCCGAGGCGACGAAGGTCGGGTGATAGTCGAACAGGGGGTTGAACACGATCCCCGGCGGCGGCTCGCGGTCCGAGGAGATGACCAGGTCCACATCCTCGCGGTTCAGGGCTGGCAGGGCCTCGAAGGCAAGACCCGCCTTTATGTCGACGTCGATCTCGGGCCAGGCATGGCGGAACAGCTCCAGCACCGGAAACAGCCAGTCGAAACAGGCGTGGCATTCGATGGCGATGTGCAACCGGCCGGTGCGCCCGGCGCGGAGGGCGCGAAACTCCTCTTCCATCGCGTCGATCTCCGGCAGGATACGCTCGGCCGCGCGCAGCATCCGGTGCCCGGCGGCCGAAAGGCGCATGGGTTTCGAGCGGCGGACGAACAACTCCATCCCCGCCTGATCCTCCAGCCCCTTCACCTGATGCGACAGCGCCGATTGCGTCATGTTCAGCACCTCGGCCGCGCGGGCCAGGCCCCCGGCCTGCTGGATTGCGCGGATCGTGCGCAGGTGGCGCAGCTCGATGTACATGAATGAACCTCATCAAGAACGTGAAAACTATGAATTGTTCTCACATCCGAGAATCTGCGACAAGAGGGGCAATCAAGGAGACGACAATGGCCCCGCGCATCAGCTTTGAATTCTTCCCGCCGCAGTCGCTGGACGCCTCGTTCCGGCTGTGGGAAACGGTGCAGGCGCTGGCCCCGATGCAGCCTTCCTTCGTCTCGGTGACCTATGGCGCGGGCGGCACGACCCGGACCCTGACGCATGAGGCGGTGTCGACCATCCACCGCAACTATGGCCTGCCGGTCGCCGCGCATCTGACTTGCGTCGACGCCACCAAGACCGAAACGCTGGCCATCGCGGAGTCCTACGCCGAGGCTGGCGTGACCGAGATCGTGGCCCTGCGCGGTGATGCGCCCAAAGGCGCGCAGCGGTTCGTCCCGCACCCCCTGGGCTTTGCCAATTCGGTCGAGTTGGTGGAGAAGCTGGCGAAAACCGGCAAGTTCAAGATCCGCGTCGGCGCCTACCCGGAACCGCACCCGGATGCCGCCGACAGCAGCGCCGACGTGACCTGGCTGAAGCGCAAGATCGATGCGGGTGCGTCCAGCGCGATCACCCAGTTCTTCTTCGAGGCCGACACCTTCTTCCGCTTCCGCGATGCCTGCGTGAAGGCCGGGATCGACGCGCCGATCATTCCCGGAATCCTGCCGATCACCAGCTGGGAAGGGGCCAAGAAATTCGCCCGCCGCTGTGGCACGCAGGTCCCTCAGAAGCTGGACGAAGCCTTTGCCACCGCCGCCCGCGACGGGCGCGAGGATCTGCTGGCGCTGACCCAATGCACTCAGCTGTGCGACAAGCTGATCCAGGGCGGCGTGCAGGACCTGCACTTCTACACCCTGAACCGACCCCACCTGACGCGCGAGGTTGTGCGCGCCCTGGGCATCACCCCCGAGGTGGTGCTGGAGAAGGTGGCCTGAACCTGCCCCACGGGGCGCACGATGTCTCCCTGGGCGGCTTTCCGACCTGTCCCCAGCAGGCCCGGAAAGCCGCCATTTTTCCTTTCGCTTGGGCGGTTGCACGGCTAATGTCGCGCCATGTCCAAGCGTGTCACCCTTCTGAACGGCCCGAACCTGAACCTGCTGGGCCTGCGCCAGCCGGAAATCTATGGCCGCGAGACTTTGGCTGATGTGGTGGCCAAGGTCACCGCTCTAGCGGATGAGCTGGGCCTTGGGGTCCAGGCGCTGCAATCGAACCATGAAGGCCAGCTGGTCGACTGGATTCAAGAGGCGCGGGGAACCTCGGCCGGCATCATCATCAATCCGGGGGCGTACTCGCATACCTCGGTCGCGATCCTGGACGCGCTGAACGCCTTCGACGGCGCGGTGCTGGAGGTCCATATCTCCAACATCCACAAGCGCGAGGCGTTCCGGCACCATTCCTTCGTGTCGTCCCGGGCCGAGGGCGTGATCGCCGGCTTCGGGACCGAGGGCTATCTTCTGGCGCTGCGGCGGATGGCGACGCTGCTGGCATGAGCGACGGCTTCCGCTGGCACCCGGCCGCGCGGCTGTTCGACAGCGCCGGCGGCGAGGTTCTGGCCGGGGACCTCCCACCCCCATCCCCTCCGCACGGGGGGGAGGGGAGGCACGTGTCGCCGCCGTTGGTCTTTCCTGACACAGCCCAGGGCCTGGCTGCCGCCATGGGCCATCCCGCCTTCCGCATTGGCGCGCCGGACCAGCCGCCGCCCGTGCCCCATGATTTGCCGGTGTTCGAGACCCTGACCTCCGGTTCTACCGGCCAGCCCCGGCGCATCCTGCGGACCCAAGGCTCATGGACCGCCAGTTTCGCGGTGAACGCTTGTTTCAGCATCGGCCCCGGCGCACGAGTGGCGGTGCTGGGGCGACTGGTGCATTCGCTTGCGCTTTATGGTGCGGTCGAGGGGCTGCATCTGGGGGCCGAGGTGCATCTTCTGGACGCGCTGCGCCCTGATCGGCAGCGCAAGGCGCTGGCAGAGCGGGAAATCACCCACCTTTATGCCACACCAGCGCAGTTGCGGCTTCTGGTCGAGGGCGGAGGCCTTTGTCCCGATCTGCGGCTGGTGCTGGTCGGCGGCTCGAAACTGGACGCGCGGCTTCACTCGGCGCTGGCGGGCATGGCCCC
Source organism: Tabrizicola aquatica (assembly GCF_002900975.1). Lineage (GTDB taxonomy): Bacteria > Pseudomonadota > Alphaproteobacteria > Rhodobacterales > Rhodobacteraceae > Tabrizicola > Tabrizicola aquatica. Next base: position 377,146 of record NZ_PJON01000003.1, read on the forward strand.
CGCGGCCGAAGTGCGCGAGTTCTATGGCGCGGCCGAGACCAGCTTCATCACTCTGGCCGACGGCGACACGCCCGAGGGCTCGGTCGGCAGGGCCTATCCGGGGGTAGAAATCCGGGTGGAGGCGGGCGAGGTCTGGGTCCGCAGCCCCTATCTTTTCCTTGGGTATGCCGGGGGTAAGGGCAGTGCCCGCTGGAGCGACGGCTGGCTTTCGGTGGGCGAGATGGGGCGGCTGGAGGGCGGCTTCCTGTATCTGGATGGCCGGGCCGGGCGGATGGTGACGGTCGCGGACCAGAACGTCTTTCCCGAGGCGATCGAGGCGCTGCTGGAGACCATGCCGGGGGTCAACCGCGCAGCGGTGTTGCCGGTTCCCGACCCCAGGCGCGGGGTGGTGCTGGTGGCGCTGGTCAAGGGCGACCGGGCGGTGGAAGCGGCGGTCATGGCGCGGCTGCGGGCCGAGTTGGGGCCGCTGAAGGCGCCGCGTGCGCTGATCTGGCAGGTGGATTGGCCGGTCCTGCCCTCGGGCAAGACTGACCTTCGGGGGCTGGAGGCGCGGCTGACATGGCCCGGCTGATCGCGGCGCGGCGGACGGCGGTGGTGCCGCGCGGCGGGGCTTTCGCGAGGCTACGGATCGAGGATCTGGCGGCCCCGGTGGTGCGCGCTGTGCTGGCCGACGCGGGGATCGACCGGGTGGACGAGTTGATCCTGTCGAACGCGCTGGGCGCGGGCGGCAATCCGGCGCGGCGGGTGGCGCTGGCGGCGGGGCTGGGGCAGGTGGCGGGCCTGACGCTGGACCGGCAATGCGCGGGCGGGCTGGATGCGATCCTGCTGGCCAAGGCGCTGGTCGATTCAGGCGCGGCCGAGGTGGTGCTGGCGGGTGGGGCGGAAAGCTATTCCCGCCGGCCCTTGCGGCTGGCGAGCGACCCGGACGGTGGCCCCCCGGTGCCCTATGATCAGGCGCCCTTCACCCCCTGGCCCGACCGCGACCCCGGCATGGCCGAGGCGGCCGAGGCCCTGGCCCTGCGTCTGGCCATCACCCGCACCCAGCAAGAGGATTGGGCCGTGGAGAGCCACGCCAAGGCCCTTGCGCTTGACCCGGGCGAGATCGTGCCCTTGGCCGGTGTCATGCGCGATGCCTTTCCGCGCCGCCTGTCCCATCGGTTGCTGGCCCGCGCGCCCATCGTCCAGGGCAGCATCACGGCGGCCACGGCGGCGGTCGCGGCGGATGCGGCGGCGATGTGTCTGGTGGTCAGCGACCGGATCGCCGAGGGCCGGGGCCTGGCGATCCTTGGCGGGGCGACGGTCGGCGGCGACCCGATAGAGCCGGGCACCGCGCCGGTGGCGGCGATCCGGGAGATCTGGGACGGCGCGCCCTTGCAGATGGCCGAGGTGATGGAGGCCTATGCCGTCCAGGCCATCGCAGTGGTAAAGGGCGCGGGGCTGGACCCGCAGGTGGTCAATCCCGGTGGCGGCGGGCTGGCGCGCGGGCATCCGGTCGGTGCCTCGGGCGCGATCCTGGCGGTGCGCCTTTTCCACGGGCTGCGCCGGGGCCGCGGCCTTGCCGCCATCGCGGCGGCGGGCGGGATCGGGACGGCGCTTCTGGTCGAAGCCTCAGGCGCGTGAGAGAAGCGAGGCGGGCCGCATCCGGGCCAGGCTTTGCGTGACCATCCCGGCCAGCACCGCCTTCAGAATGTCACCCGGCAGGAAGGCCATGCCCAGAAGCGCGGCCTCGGGAAGGGTCTTGCCCAGGACCAGCGCCATGCCGGCAATGCCGAACACATACAGCACTCCGATCCCCCCGATCACGGCCGCAGCGGTGGCGGCAAAGCCGACGGGCAGGGTGGTGCGCTCGACCAGCCAGCCGGTGACGAAGGCGGCGATCGGGAAGCCCACCAGATAGCCGACAGAAGGCCCGGCAAAAACGCCTAGGCCCCCGCGCCCGCCCGACAGCAGCGGCAATCCCACGGCGACCAACGCCAGGAACAAGAGCACCGCCAGCGCCCCGCGCTTGGCACCCAGGACCGTGCCGCACAGCATGATCCCCAGCGACTGCGCCGTGATCGGCACCCCGGCGGCAAGGTCAAGCTTCGGGATCAGGCCCAGGACCGCGATCAGCGCGGCAAACAGGGCGACATGCGTAAGGGTGCGTTCCATTGTCGTCTCCCAAGCGGTTGCGCTCTTTAACCAGCCCCGCCCCGGGCCCGCAAGGCCTCGGCCGCGCGGTCGGCGTCGTCCAGGGCGGCCAGCGTCGCCGGGACCAGCACCCGCCAGCGCGGGCGACGCGACGACCGGGCGCGCCAGCTTTCGGTGATCTGGCTCATGCGCTCCAGCATCACCGGGATGAAGCGGATGACCAGCGCCATGGCCAGCGCCAACCGGCGGGGCGACAGGCCGAACACCGCCAGCGGCCGGGCCAGGCGCTGCACCGCGGCGATCATGTCGGAGAGCCGCGTCGTCATGGTGACGAAATTCGCCAGCGCCACGGCGGTCAGCATCCGCAAAAGGATGGCGCCGCCAGCCCCAGCCGCGCCGGTCCAAAGGTGCCACAGGCCCACGATCACCACAAAGGGCCAAAGCGGCCAGAGCAGCCGCGCCCCGGACAGCGCAAAGCGCCCCCCGGCGGTGGCGTACAGCCCGGCGGTCGCCACTGCCGCCAGCCCCAGCATCAGCGGATGATCCAGCAGGAACAGCCCCGTGGTCGCCAGCGCCAGAAGCCCCAGCTTCAGCCCCGCCGGCAAGCGATGGGCCCAGGTCTCAACCGGCGAGGTCAGCGTCAGCATCGCGCTCTCCGATCCGGGCCATTTCGGCGGTGAAGGCAGGCAGGACCTGCGCGGGAGGGCCGTCCAGAGCGATCCGCCCGGCCTCCAGCCAGAGGACCCGGTCGCAGTCCGAAAGCGCTTCGGGATCATGGGTGATGGTGACCAGCCGCTGCGGCAGGGCGGCAAGCCGGCGTGCCAGCCGGGCCTGGGTCGGCAGGTCAAGGCCGGCAAAGGGTTCGTCCAGAAGGATCGTGCGCGGCTGCATCAGCAGAACGGCCAGCAGGCACAGATAATGCCGCTGCCCCTGGCTTAGGGTCGAGACCGGAGCCTGCGCCCAATGGCTGCGCCCTTCCTCGGCCAGGCACCGATGCGCGCGTTCCAGCGCCTGGGGCTGGGGCAGCCCCTGCTGGACCAGACCGAAGGCCAGTTCCTCCTCGACCGTGGGGAACAGGATCTGGTGGTCGGGGTTCTGGAACAGGATGCCAAGGTTGCCAAGCGCGGCCTTGCGGTCGGCGAAGGGATCCGCGCCCTCGACCCGGACGCGGCCCGCGTCAGGCGCGACAAGCCCCGCGATAAGCCGCAAAAGCGTGGTCTTGCCCGAGCCATTGCGGCCCAGAATCCCGATCCGCGCTTCGGTCAAAGTCAGAGAGAGGTCGTCAAGCACAACCCGCCCGCCTAGCCGGACCGTGGCTTGGTCAAGCCAGATGCCAGAGGGGGCATGGTCGGACATCGGCAGCCTTTCGCGAAGGGACGCGCCCTTCTAGCGGCTGGCTGCCGGGGAGGAAAGCCTTGGCGTCTGGTGCAGATGCCCCCCGCCGCCCGACGAGGGCACGCGGGGGGCAGGGGGCACCCTCTGGATCAGCAGGGCGCGATGAAGCGACGCCCGTACTGATCGCGGTAGTAGCAATCCCCGCGCGACGGCGCCGGGCCCAGCAGCTGCGAGCCGACGATGCCCACGACGGCACCCACCGCCGCGCCCTTTTCACGGTCCGAATCCGAGGACACGGCGGCACCGACGGCAGCCCCGCCGACTGCGCCCAGGGCGGCGTTCTGCTCGGCCGGGGTGCAGGCGGCAAGCGCCAGGGGAAGAAGGGGAAGGGCAAGAAGGAAACGGGTCATGGGATTCTCCGCAAGGATGGTGTTTGCGCAGTATAACCCCGGATCCTGCCGGCGGTTCCCCCAAGGCTGACCGGCTGCGGCTTTCCGCCAAGCGGCACGGGGAAATCCGCCGATCAGAACCCGCCCAACCCGCCGCCGTGCTGGCGGGCAAAGGCCAGCGCCCGGTCATAGGCCGGCCGCATCTCGGGGTTCAGAAGCGGTCGCTGCGCCGCGACCTGGTAAACATGGCCGGGGGTCACGTTCGCCTCGTTCAGAAGCGCGCCGTCGTCGGTCAGGAACACGTCCCAGCCGATGATGCCATGGCCCGGAAAGCACAAGTGGCCCTCGCGGCACATCTCGACCGCACGGGACCAGTCGGGCAGGGTGGTGCCCAGGAAGGGCCGCTCCGGATCGTGGCCGTGGGTCATGTCGGCCGACAAGGGATCGCGCAGGCTGCGCAGCTTGACGATCTTGCCGTCGGCCACGTCGACCAGACCCCAGATCCGCAGATCGAAAGCGTCACCGTCATGCATCGCGGTCTTGGCGGGCAGGCGGATCACGGCATACCACGGCTCGATCCCGCGGTCGGTCCAAAGCGTCACGATCCGGACCGAGGCCATGGCCTGCCCGGTATGGGACCGGATCGACGATGCGCATTGGTAGAAGTCCTGGAACAGATAGCCCTGGCCCCAGTCGCGGGCGATCTCGGCCGCAAGGGCCGGGATCGGCGCCGTGGTCCCGGTCAGGAAGCGCACGGTTCCGGGGTCGGCAAGGCCCTCGATCACCGCCGCCCCCCGGGCAAAGCTGTCGGCGCGGGGTTTGCCGAAGGTGGGCAGGTTCCGCGCCTCTCCGAGAAAGGCGGCCAGCGCGGCCGGAGTTTCCAGCACCGCAAGTCCCGGCAGGTCGGGCAGGGCCGCCGCGCCGGGGGGCTGCCAGACCGCCCGCGTCCGCGACACCGGCAGGCCGCGCGACCGCAACAGCGCCTCGGTCGCCAGCTTGTCGTTCATCACCGCGTCCGCCAGCCCCCGCACGGGCATCTTCAGCGAGGCGTTGAAGGCCCGCATCCGGCGGTTCGGGATGAAACCCTTCAGGAAGGCCCGTCCCCGGTCCTTCCGCCACAGGGCATAGGTGAAGTACTCCTCGGGCCGGACCCCCTTGCCCGCGACTGCCAGGCCCACCAGATGCAGCGCCTGACGCCAGGGGCTTGGCCCGCCCTTGGCCGCCAGGTCGTTGATCGCCCCCATGATGTCATAGGTGCCGGCTTCGGCGGTCTCGCCCAGGAAGGACATGTCAGCCCTGACGGGCGGCGGCGACCGAGGCTTCCAGGATTTCCATCGCCTCGGCGAAATGCGCGTCGGGGATGGTGATCGGGGCCAGGAAGCGGATCACGTTGCCGTAAACCCCGCAGGTCAAGAGGATCAGGCCGCGCTTCTGCGCCTCCAGCCGGACGCGGCCGGTGAAGCCGGCATCGGGTTCCTTGGTTCCGGGCTGGCCGAACTCGACCGCGACCATGAAGCCCGGGCCGCGGATATCGATGATCTCGGGCGTGGTGGCGCGCAGACCCTCCAGCCGCTGCTTCAGCCGGCTGCCCAGTTCATTGGCACGGGCGCAGAGGTCCTCTTCCTCGATCACGTCCAGCACCGCGTTGGCGGCGGCAATCCCAAGCGGGTTGCCGGCATAGGTGCCACCCAGACCGCCCGGGTTGGCGGCATCCATCAACTCGGCCTTGCCGGTGACGGCGGCCAGTGGCAGGCCTCCGGCCAGGCCCTTGGCCATGGTGGTCAGGTCAGCAGCCACGCCATGCATCTGCATCGCGAACAGGTTCCCGGTGCGGGCGAAACCGGTCTGCACCTCGTCGGCGATCATCACGATGCCATGCTTGTCGCACAGGGCACGGATCGCCTTCACCAGATCGGTCGGGGCCGGGTAGAACCCACCTTCGCCCTGCACCGGTTCGAAGATGATCGCGGCGACGCGGGCCGGGTCGAGGTCGGCCTTGAACAGCTTCTCGATCCCCGCCATCGCATCCTTGGTCGAGATGCCATGCGGGTCCATCGGGAAGGGGACGTGGAACACATCCGGCATCATCGCGCCGAAGCCCTTCTTGTAGGGCTCGACCTTGCCGGTCAGCGACATGCCCATGAAGGTCCGGCCGTGGAAGCTGCCGCCGAACGCGATGACCGCGTTGCGCCCCGTGGCGATGCGGGCGATCTTGACCGCGTTCTCGCAGGCCTCGGCGCCCGTCGTCACGAAGATCGTCTTCTTCTTGAAATCGCCCGGCACCTTTTCGTTCAGACGCTCGGCCAGGCGGATGTAATTCTCATACGGCATGACCTGATGGCAGGTATGGGTGAACTTCGCCATCTGCGCGGCCACGGCGGCCATCACCTTGGGGTGGCAGTGCCCGGTGTTCACCACCGCGATCCCGGCGGCAAAGTCGATGTAGCGGTTGCCCTCGATATCCCAGACTTCCGAGTTCAGCGCCCGATCCGCGTAGATCTGGGTCATCATCCCCACCCCGCGCGAGATGGCATCGTCGCGGCGCTTGGCTACTTCGGCGTTCAGCATGGTCTTGCTCCCAGAATCTTCGCGGCGCGGGCCTGCGCCTTTCCGGCATTTGATCAAATAACGCGACCCTGTTCAATCCTGATCGCGATTCAGCATTCGTTAACCTTGCCCGGTGCAGGCTTCGAATCGCGAACGAGGCGAGGTGTCGATGGACGGGCAACTTTCGAACCCCACTCTCCCCAGGACGGAGGATGACCGTCTTGACCGGCTGCGCCTTGTCCGTTCGCGCCGGGTGGGGGCGGTGACCTATCACCGGCTGATGGCGGAACATGGCACCGCCCGCGCGGCGCTGGATGCGTTGCCGGGGATCGCCCGCGCCGCCGGGGTCGAGGAGTATGAGGTCTGCCCCCTTGGCGTCGTCCAGGCCGAGTTGAAGGCCGGCCGCGCGCTGGGGGCCCGGCTTCTGGTGCATGGCGAGGCCGATTATCCCCAGGCTTTGGCCCAGATTGCCGATGCGCCCCCGGTCCTTTGGGTGCTGGGCGACGTGGCGCTGTTGAACCGGCCGCTGGTGGCGCTGGTCGGGGCGCGCAATGCCTCGTCCCTGGGCGTGCGGATGGCGCGGCGGCTGGGGCAGGGGTTGGCTGAGACTGGGTTCACCGTGGTCTCCGGCCTGGCGCGCGGCATCGACGCCGCCGCGCATGAGGCGGCGCTGGAGGGTGAGGGTCGCACGATCGCCGTGATGGCCGGTGGGGTCGATGTGATCTATCCGCCGGAAAACGCAGCCCTGGCGCAGGCGATTGCCGACAAAGCCTGCAGGATCAGCGAACATCCCCCCGGCCTGGTGCCGCAGGCGCGCCATTTTCCCCTGCGCAACCGCATCGTCGCCGGGATGTCGCGCGCCGTCGTCGTGGTCGAGGCTGCGGCAAAGTCGGGCAGCCTGATCACCGCCCGCGCCGCGCTGGATTACGGACGCGAGGTGATGGCGGTGCCAGGCCACCCGTTCGACGCTCGGGCTTCGGGCTGCAACGGGCTGATCCGGGACGGCGCGCTTCTGGTCCGGGGTCCCGCCGACGTGGCCGAGGCGCTGGGCACGACCACGCGCCCCGAGCCGGAGTTGCGCGTGCCGCCGCAACCGCCCTTGCCCGGACCGCAGGCCCCGCAGCGCCCGCTGAAGGATGTGGCCCTTCTTCATTCGATGATCTTGGCCCGACTTGGCCCCAGTCCCTTGGCCGAAGACCAGCTGGTGCGCGACCTGAACGTCACCCCCGCCCAGATCGCGCCCGAACTCCTTAGCCTGGAGCTTGACGGCCGGATTGCGCGCCAGCCGGGGGGGCTTTTGGCCCGGGTCGATTGATTTTCATGCGAAAATCAAGGCTTTGGTGGGCCGACGGGCAGTCCCGTCGGCAGATGCCCTGCACCGCCCGTTGACAACGCCGCCGCTTCGCCCACATGGTGCCCCGCCATTCTTGGGCCGGGAGCTTTCGGGAAAATCATGCCAGTCGTCGTCGTCGAATCCCCCGCCAAGGCCAAGACAATCAACAAATATCTTGGCCCGGACTTCACCGTCCTCGCGTCTTACGGCCATGTCCGCGATCTGCCGGCCAAGGATGGGTCGGTCGACACCGAACACGGGTTCGAGATGCTGTGGGAGGTCGCGCCCGAGTCGAAAAAGCACATCCGCGCCATCACCGAGGCGCTGAAAACCGACGACACACTGATCCTTGCCACTGACCCCGATCGCGAGGGCGAGGCGATTAGCTGGCATCTGCGCGAGGCGCTCGCCTCCAGCCTGAAGAAAGGCAAGAAAGTCGCCCGCGTCACCTTCAACGCCATCACCAAAGACGCGGTGACCAAGGCGATGAAGGAACCGCGCGAGGTCGACCAGGCTTTGGTCGACGCCTACCTTGCCCGCCGCGCGCTGGACTATCTGGTGGGCTTCACCCTCTCGCCAGTCCTGTGGCGCAAGCTGCCCGGTGCAAAATCCGCGGGCCGCGTGCAATCCGTCTGCCTGCGGCTGATCGTCGAGCGCGAGATGGAGATCGAGGCGTTCAAGGCCCAGGAATACTGGACGGTGAAAGCGGTGTTCCGCACGCCGCGCGGGCAGGAGTTTGAGGCCGGCCTGGTCACCCTGGGTGGCAAGAAATTGCAGAAATTCGACATCCCGACGGCTACGGCGGCCGATCTGGCGGTGTCGGCTTGCACTTCTCGAACATTCTCGGTTGCAGCGGTGGAATCGAAACCCGCCACCCGGAACCCCTGGCCGCCCTTCATGACCTCGACCCTGCAGCAAGAGGCAAGCCGCAAGTACGGGATGGGGGCCAAGCAGTGCATGAACGCAGCCCAGCGGCTGTATGAGGCTGGCTATATCACCTATATGCGGACCGATGGCATCGACATGGCCCCCGAGGCGGTGATGGCGACGCGGGACGAGATCAAACGGCGGTTCGGGGCGGATTACGTGCCCGACAGCCCGCGCATGTACAAGAACAAGGCCAAGAACGCGCAGGAAGCCCACGAGTGCATCCGTCCGACCGACATGGGCCTTGGGCCCGAGAAGATCCGGGTCGAGGAGGACCAGCGCAAGCTCTACGACCTGATCTGGAAACGCACGATCTCCAGCCAGATGGCGGCGGCACGGCTGGAGCGGACGGCGGTCGATCTTGCCTCGCCGGACGGCCAGGTGGCATTTCGGGCGAACGGGCAGGTGGTGCTGTTTGACGGCTACCTGAAAGTCTACGATCAGGGCCGCGACGACGAGGACGACGAGGAAGGTCGTCTGCCGCAGGTGATGCAGGGCGAGAAGGTGGACAAGGGTGCGGTGACGCCCGACCAGCACTTCACCCAACCCCCGCCGCGCTATACCGAGGCGACCTTGGTCAAGCGGATGGAGGAGTTGGGGATCGGGCGGCCGTCGACCTATGCCTCGATCCTGACGACGATCGTCGACCGGGAATATGTCCGCAAGGACAAGAACCGGCTGTTCCCCGAGGACAAGGGACGGCTGGTGACGGCCTTCCTGTCCAACTTCTTCCGCCGCTATGTGGAGTACGACTTCACCGCCGACCTTGAGGCGGAGCTGGACGATGTCTCGGCCGGCGACCGTGATTACAAGGACGTGCTGGCCCGTTTCTGGCGTGACTTCTCGGCGGCGGTGGCCGAGACCGCGGACCTGCGGATCGGCGAGGTTCTGGCGAAGCTGGACGACTTCCTGTCCCCCCACCTTTACCCGCCGCGCGCGGATGGCGGCGACCCGCGCGCCTGCCCGACCTGCGGGACGGGGCGGCTGCATCTGAAGACGGCGCGGTCGGGCGGGGCCTTCATCGGCTGCGGCAACTACCCCGAGTGCCGGTATACCCGGCCCATCGCGGGCGATGCGGAGAGCGTTGCCTCGGACGGGCGGGTGCTGGGGCAGGATGAAAACGGGGTGGAGGTCAGCTTGCGGGCCGGCCGCTTCGGGCCCTATGTCCAGCGCGGAGAGGCGAGCGAGGCCACCCCCAAGCCCGACCGGGCGAGCCTGCCCAAGGGCTGGACGCCGGACAGCCTGAACCTGGAGCGGGCGTTGCAGCTGCTGTCGCTGCCGCGCGAGGTGGGCAAGCATCCCGAGGACGGGGTGCTGGTCGAGGCTGGGATCGGGCGGTTCGGTCCCTATGTGAAGCATGGCTCGGTCTACGCGAACCTGCCCGAGGTCGAGGAGGTGTTCTCGATCGGGATGAACCGGGCGGTGGAAGTGCTGGCCCAGAAGGCCAGCCGCGGGCGGGGACGGGGGGCGGCGGCGGAGCCGCTGCGGCTCTTGGGCACGCATCCCGACGGGGGCGAGGTCCAGGTCATGCCGGGGAAATACGGGCCCTATGTGAAGTGGGGCTCGGTCAACGCGACCCTGCCGAAGGGGGTGGAGCCGGAGGCGGTCACGCTGGAGGAGGCGCTGGTTCTGATCGCCGAGAAGGCTGGAAAGTCGGGCGGCAAGAAGAAGGCCGCGCCGAAGAAGGCGGCGGCAGCCAAGCCGGCGGCGAAGAAGGTGGCTGCCCCGAAGAAGGCCCCGGCGAAGAAGGCCGCACCGAAGAAGAAGGCCCCTGCGGCCGAGTAGTGTCCACGGTGGACATTTCTGGAGTTTGCAGCAAGATCAAGGGGTTGGTCGTGGGCGTTAGGGATTTCTTAACGCCCTGACATCCGCGATGGTCGAGGCCGGGCGACCTGGGCTGACATCCGAGTGGACGGGCGCGACCGGGAGCAAATCTTTTCGAAAAGATTTGCCAAAAGTTTTCGAAAACTTTTGGTCCCGGCTTACCCCTCGCCGCGTGGATTGATCAGCCTGGCCATCAGGCTGGCGGTTCTTACCCGCCCCAGGGTCCGGCCGTCTTCCGTGACCACCAGTTCGGCCACGCCCTTTGACATCAGGTCCATGATCTCTTTGACCGGCGTTTCGGCGCGCAGTTCATGCGCCCCGGCAGGGGCGGGGCCTGCCTCCATCACGTCGCGCGCGGTCAGCACCCCAAGCGGGTTCATATGCGCCACGAAGTCCGCCACATACTCGGAAACCGGATTGGCGATGATTTCGCGCGCGGTGCCGCACTGGACGATCCGGCCGCCATCCATCAGCGCGATGCGGTTGCCGATCTTGAAAGCCTCGTCCAGGTCGTGGCTGACAAAGACGATGGTGCGTTTCAGCTTGGCCTGCAGGTCCAGAAGTTCGTCCTGCAACTTCGAACGGATCAGCGGGTCGAGAGCCGAGAACGGTTCGTCCATCAGAAGGATCGGCGCCTCGGTGACGAAGGCGCGGGCCAGGCCGACGCGCTGCTGCATGCCGCCAGAGAGGTCGCCGACCTTGCGCTCGGCCCATTGCGAGAGGTTCACCAGTTCAAGCTGCGCATCGACCTTGGGCTTGCGGCTTTGGGGCGTCATGCCCGCAAGTTCCAGCCCCAGGCCGACGTTTTCCCGCACCGTGCGCCAGGGCAATAGCCCGAACTGCTGGAACACCATCGCGATGCGCGTGGCGCGCAGGCGGCGCAGCGTGGCGGGGTCGGCATGGGTGACCGAGACCATGCGGTCGCCGTCCAGCACCCGCACCTCGCCCCGGACCACGGGGTTCAGCGCATTGACCCCACGCAGAAGGGTGGACTTGCCGGACCCGGACAGGCCCATCAGGACAAGGATCTCGCCCTCGGCAACGGTCAGGGAACAGTCGTGGACGCCCAGCACCTGGCCGGTGGCCTGCTGCACCTCTTGCCGGGTCTGGCCCTGGTCCATCAAGGGCAGGGCACGCTCGGGGTGATCGCCAAAGACGATGGAGACGCGGTCGAATTCAACGGCGGGACGCGCGGAGGACACCGTCATTTCGCCACCCGCAGCATCCGGTCCAGCATGATCGCCACCACGACGATCACCATACCCGATTCGAAGCCAAGGGCCGAGTTGTTCTGCCCCAGCGCCCGGACCACGGGCGTTCCCAGGCCGTTGGCGCCCACCATTGCGGCGATGACGACCATCGACAGCGACAGCATGATCGTCTGGGTCAGGCCGGCCATGATTTGCGGCAGGGCATAGGGCAGTTCCACCTTCCACAGCCTTTGCCGAGGGGTGGCGCCAAAGGCGGTTGCGGCCTCGAGCAGGGCCTGGGGCGTGGCGGAGATTCCCAGGTAGGTCAGGCGGATCGGGGCGGGGACGACGAAGATCACCGTGGCCAGCAGGCCGGGAACCATGCCCAGGCCGAAAAAGACTACGGCCGGGATCAGGTAGACGAAGGTGGGCAGCGTCTGCATCAGGTCAAGCACCGGCGACATGGCGGCATAAAGCCGGGGTCGATGCGCGGCGGCGACACCGATCGGCACGCCGATCGCCATGCAGAACAGGCAAGAGTAGAACAGCAGGACCAGGCTTTCGGTCGTCGCCTCCCAGTAGCCCTGGTTCAGGATATAGAGAAAGCCGATCAGGACCAGCGCGCACAGTTTCCAGGATCGTTGCAGAACCCAGGTCAGCGCCACGAACAATCCCACGATCACCAGCGGGTGCGGCCATTGGATCAGGCTGACGGTGCCGTCGATCAGGAAGCCGAAGCTGTCGCTGATCCCGTCGAAAAAGGGGCGGGCATTGGCCTTCAGCCAGTCGACGGCCTGTTTCGCGGCCCAGCCGACCGGGATCTTCTCGAACAGCCACGGATATGTGGATTGCAGCCAGTCCAAACCAGTTCCCCCCGTCCTTGGTCGCGTCCGGCCTTCTTTGCGGGCCGGACCTTGTGGCAGGGCCGGGGCAGGGCCCCGGCCCGCGACACAGGTTACAGAGCGGCCGCGACCGCGGCCTTGGCGTCGCCGCCGTCCTTGGTGGTCACGCCGTCAAGCCAGCCTTCCCAGGCGGCCGGGTTGGCGGCGAGCCAGGCCTTGGCGGCCTCACGCGGGTCGGTGCCGTCGTTCAGGATGGCGCCCATGATCTCGTTCTCCATCGGCAGCGAGAAAACGAGGTTTTGCAGCAGCTTGCCGGTGTTCGGGCATTCCGTGACATAGCCCTTGCGGGTGTTGGTCGCCACGATGGCGCCGCCGAAATCGGGGCCAAAGACCTCATCCCCACCGGCGAGGTAGGTGAGTTTGAAGTTGGCGTTCATCGGGTGCGGTTCCCAGCCAAGGAAAATGATCGGCTCGCCGGCGCTGGTCTTGCGGTCCACTTCGGCCAGCATGCCCTGTTCGCTGCTTTCGACGAGTTCGAAGCTGCCAAGGCCGAACTGGTCGGCGGCGATCATGTCCAGGATCAGGCGGTTGCCGTCATTGCCGGCTTCGATCCCGTAGATCTTGGAGTCCAGCGCCTCGGCGTGGTCCTTGATCATGGCGAAATCGGTGATGCCCAGGGCGGCGCCGGCCTCATTGGTGGCAAGGGTGTACTTGGCGCCTTCCAGGTTGGTGCGGACGGTGTCGACGGTCCCGGCCTCGCGGTACGAGGCGATGTCGCCTTCCATCGTGGGCATCCAGTTGCCCAGAAACACGTCGATGTCACCCTCGGCCAGGCCGGCATAGGTGACGGGGACGGAAAGGAGCTTGGTCTCGGTCTCATAGCCCAGGGCTTCGAGGACCAGGGTGGTCGCGGCGGTGGTGGCGGTGATGTCGGTCCAGCCGACGTCCGAAAAGACGATCTTGTCGCAACCTTCGGCGAAGGCAGAGCCCGCCAGCGCGAAAGTGACGCAGGTCGTCAGAAGGGTGGAACGGAGGGTCATGTCGGGCTCCCTGTTTTTGTTGATTGACGAGTCAATAAACTTCGCCCTTATTCGGTTTGGCAAGCAATTTCTGGGGCCGCACCGATGCCGAAGCTTGGAATGGAGCCTATCCGCAAGGAAGCCCTGGTAAAAGCCACCATTGTCGAGATCGGCAGGGTGGGGTCCTTGGACGTGACCGTCAGCCAGATCGCCAAGCGGGCGGGGATGTCCAGTGCGCTGGCGCATCACTATTTCGGGTCCAAGGAAGAGATGTTCCTGGCCGCGATGCGCCATATCCTGACGCTGTACGGGGCGGAAGTGCGCGGCGCGCTGGCGGCGGCCGAGGGGCCGGAGGGGCGCATCCGGGCGATTCTGCGGGCCAGTTTCAGCCCCGGCAACTTCCGCCGCGAGGCGGTCAGCGCCTGGCTGAACTTCTGGGTTCTGGCGCAATCGGTGCCCGAGGCGAAGCGGCTTCTGGCGGTCTATCAGGGGCGGCTGCAGTCGAACCTGGTCGCGGCGCTGCGGCCCTTGGCGGGGCGGCGGGCGGTCGAGATCGCCGAGTCGCTGGGCGCGCTGATCGACGGGCTTTACCTGCGCGAGGTGCTGAAATCCGGGCCCCCGGACGGGGCGGTGGCCGTGGCCTTCGCGCTGCGCCACCTGGAGGCGGAACTGGAGCAGGGGGTGGGCGAATGACCGCGGATTATGTGATCGTGGGCGCCGGTTCGGCCGGTTGCGCGCTGGCCTACCGCCTGGCCGAAGCGGGAAAGCGCGTGACGGTGATCGAGCATGGCGGGTCGGACGCGGGGCCCTTCATCCAGATGCCGGGGGCGCTGTCCTATCCGATGAACATGGGGATCTACGACTGGGGTTTTGCCACCGAGCCCGAGCCGCATCTGGGCGGCCGGGTGCTGGCGACGCCACGCGGCAAGGTGATCGGTGGCTCGTCCAGCATCAACGGGATGGTCTACGTCCGGGGCCACGCCAAGGATTATGACACCTGGGCCGAGATGGGGGCGGATGGCTGGGGCTATGCCGATGTCCTGCCCTATTTCAAACGGATGGAGCAGTCGCACGGCGGCTCGGGCCCCGAATTCCGGGGGACCGATGGCCCGCTGCACATTACCCGGGGTCCGCGTGAGAACCCGCTGTTCGATGCCTTCATCCAGGCCGGCGCGCAGGCCGGCTATCCGGTCACGACCGATTATAACGGCCAGCAGCAAGAGGGCTTTGGCCCGATGGAGGCGACGATCTGGAAAAGCCGGCGCTGGTCGGCGGCCAATGCCTATCTGAAACCCGCGATGGCGGGGGGCAATGTGCAGATCCTGCGCGGCCTTGCCCGCCGGGTGGTGCTGGAGGGCAAGCGCGCCGTGGGGGTCGAGGTCGATACCCGCGCCGGGCGGCAGGTGATCCGGGCCGGGCGCGAGGTGATTCTGGCCGCGTCGTCCATCAACTCGCCCAAACTGCTGATGCTGTCGGGGATCGGGCCGGCGGCGCATCTGCGGGAGCATGGGATCGAGGTGGTGGCGGATCGTCCGGGCGTAGGCGCGAACCTGCAGGACCACCTGGAAATCTACATGCAGTTCTCGGCCAGCCAGCCAGTGACGCTGTTCAAGTACTGGAACCTGTGGGGCAAGGCCTGGGTCGGCGCGCAGTGGCTGTTCACCGGCAAGGGGCCGGGGGCGTCGAACCAGTTCGAGGCCTGCGCTTTCATCCGCTCGAAGGCCGGGGTGGAATATCCTGATATCCAGTATCATTTCCTGCCCATCGCCGTGCGCTACGACGGCCGGGCGGTGGCGGCGGGGCATGGGTTCCAGGCGCATGTCGGGCCGATGCGGTCAAAGTCGCGGGGGTCGGTGACCTTGCGGTCAGGCAACCCCACGGACGCCCCGGTGATCCGCTTCAACTATATGTCGCATCCCGAGGATTGGGCGGATTTCCGGTCCTGCATCCGCCTGACGCGCGAGATATTCGGGCAGGAGGCGTTCAAGCCCTATCTCAAGGACGAATTGCAGCCGGGGCCGGCCTATCAGACCGATGCCGAGCTGGACGATTTCCTGCGCGAGCATGTCGAAAGCGCCTATCACCCCTGCGGCACGGCGCGGATGGGCCGCGCGAGCGATCCGATGGCGGTGGTCGATCCCGAATGTCGCGTGATCGGGGTCGAGGGGCTGCGGGTCGCCGATTCGTCGATCTTCCCGCAGGTGACGAACGGCAATCTGAACGGACCGTCGATCATGACCGGCGAGAAGGCGGCCGACCATATCCTGGGCCGGACGCCGCTGCCGGCCTCGAACCTGGAGCCGTGGATCAACCCGAATTGGCAAGTGTCGCAACGCTGATTTTTCAGGCGTTTGATCCGGGTCAAGGCCGGGCCGGCCCAGGGCGCTAGACTGGCGGGGACAGTCAAGAAGGAGACAGGCATGTCGAACACTCCGCACACCCTGCACGAGGAATTCCCCAATCAAGGGGCGGCTATCAGCGCGCTGAAGGCGTCTGACGCCCATTTCGCGAAGCTGCTGGTCGAGTATGATGCGGTCAACGACAAGGTGCATCGGTCCGAGACGCGGCTGGACCTGCTGACCGAGGAAGAGGAAGAGGGACTGCGCCGCACCCGGTCGCGGCTGAAGGACCAGATCGCGGCGGCGCTGCGGAAGTAACGGCTCGTCGTGCGACTTCGTCTTCTCCTCGCGGGGGGAAGACGGGTCAGCCGATCTCGTATGGCAGGACGTCGCGGGCGTTGGGGTTGATCTTCAACCGGCCCTCCAGGGGCGGCACGCTGCGCTGGTGGCAGTTTATCCGCTCGCAAATCCGGCAGGAAATGCCGATGGGCTCGAACCGACCTTTCAGGTCCAGCCCATCGGAATAGACGATATGCGGGGCGTGCTGCACCTCGCATCCCAGGCCGATGGCATAGCGGCGGACGGGGGCCAGGAAGGCCCCGGCAGGTTTCGACACATCGCGGGCCAGAGAAAGGTAGCGGACACCGTCTGGCGTCTCGCACAGTTGGCGCAGGAATTGTCCAGGTGTTTCAAAGGCTTGGTGGACGTTCCACAAGGGGCAGGCCCCGCCGAAGCGCGCGAATTGCAGCCGGGTGGACGAGTGACGTTTGGTGATGGTGCCGGCCTGATCGACGCGGACGAAGTAGAAAGGGATGCCCTTGGCGCCGGGGCGCTGCAGGGTGGAAAGGCGGTGGCCGACCTGCTCGATACTGGCGCCGAAGATGCCGGCCAGACGTTCAAGGTCGTGGCGGGTTTCCTGGGCGGCGGCCAGGAACGCGCGGTAGGGCAGAAGCGCGGCCCCGGCGAAATAGTTCGCAAGGCCGATCTTGGCGATGTCGCGCGCCTCGGGCGTGGAGAAGCGGGCAAGGTCGAGGGTCGCCTCCAGGAGGTCGTTCTGCGTCAGAAGCGCAACCTGGTGGAGAAGCTGGAAGCGCTGCGAGGGGCTGGACGCGCGGGCCGAGATATCCAGGCGCTTGGCGGCGGGATCATAGTGGCGCAGGGGTGCGGTGTTTGAATAGTGCAAGCTGATGCCGGCACGTTTCAGCAGGTCCTGCGCCAGATTCTCGATGGATTTCCCGCTGGTTGCCGAGGTTGCGAAATGTTCCGCCGCACGGTCGATCGCATCCAGGTAATTGTCGCAATAGTGAAAGAAGTCGCGGACCTCTTCCCAGGCAGAAGGGCGCAGCGTGGCGTCCTCGCGCCCCAAGGCCTCGTCCAGCGAGGCCAGGCGTTCGTGGGTCTGGCGGTAGGCGCGGTGCAGGTGCAGGAAGGCGCGGGCCAGCGCCGGGGCGTTCGAAGCGGCCAGGCGCAGGTCAGCCAGCGGCGGGTTGGGGGTGGTGAACACCGGGTCGGCCAGCGCCTCGCGCATGTCGGTCACCAGACGCTCGCTTTCGCCGACGGTCAGTTCGGTGACGTCCAGGCCGAATTCCTGCGCCAGGGCCAGGACCACGGCCGCGCTGACGGGCCGGTGGTTGTTCTCCATCTGGTTGAGGTAGGGCAGCGAGACGGAAAGCTTGTCGGCAAAGGCCTTCTGGGTCAGCGACAGGCGGCCGCGGATCTCGCGCAGTTTGACGCCGGCGTAAAGTTTCTGGGTGGGCATGGCGACCTCTTTGCAAAGCTATGCGGTGCTTTGCAAAGGTCCGTCAAGCGCCGATCTGGCGGGCGCGGCGGATGACGAAAAGGATCGCCACGACCGAAGCGGCCGAGGAGGCCAGCATCAGAAGGACCAGCGGCATCTCGGACGAGCCGGGGCCGAGGAGGACGCCGGCCAGCGCCGCAAGGGCCGCCCCGCCGCCGATCAGGATCGCCCCGCCCAGGCCCGAGGCGGTGCCCGCAAGCTCGGGCCGGACGGAGAGGATGCCGGCATTGGCGTTGGGCAGGCAGATGCCGTTGCCAAGGCCCATGAACACGGTCAGGCCGAAGAAGGTGGTGGGACCGGACAGCCCGGCAAGGGTCAGAAGCGCCAGCAGGCTTAGCCCAAGCGAGGTGACGACGCAGCCGATCAGGATCATCCGGTTCATCCCCATGCGGACCGAGTAGCGGCCGGCCAGGAAGTTGCCCAGGGCATAGCCGATAGCGGTCAGGGCAAAAAGCGCCCCGACATGGGTGGAGGAGAGGCCAAAGACCTTGTCCCCGACATAAGGTGCGCCGCCAAGATAGGCGAAGAAGCAGCCCGAGGCGAAACCAGCGGCAAGCGTATAGCCCCAGAACCGGCGCGAGGCGAGGAGTGCGGGATAGGTGCGCACCTGCTCGGCCAGGCTGACGTTGCGCAGTTCCGCCGTCTCGCCCAGGTCGGCCCAGGTCAGCGCCAGAACCACCGCGCCCAGGACCAGCAGCAGCGCAAAGTTGGCCTGCCAGCCGTAAAGGTCGTCCAGCACCCCGCCGATGACCGGGCCGATCATGGGCACCAGGCTCATCCCCATGGTGACGTAGCCGATCATGCTGGCGGCCTGGGCGTCGGCCACCATGTCGCGCACGACGGCGCGCGACAGGACCATGCCGGCGGCAATCACCGCCTGGGCCATGCGGAACACCAGGAACACCGTGGCCGAGGTCGCCAGCAGCGTGCCGAGCGTGGCCAAGAGGAACAGGACCAGGGACCAGAGCAGCACCTTGCGCCGACCGTAGCGGTCAGAAATCGGGCCGATCACGATCTGCAAGGCGGCCGACAGCGCCAGATACAGCGCGACCGATTGCTGCATCACCCCGTAGGAGACGCCGAAATAGGTGGCCATGCCGGGCAGCGACGGCAGGAAGATGTTCATCGTCAGCGCCGAAAGCCCGGCGATCAGGATCAGCGTGACAATCTTCGGCGGGGTGGAGCGGTCAAGGAAGCGGGCGTCTTGCATTGCCAAGGGCTACGCCCGTGCCGGGGCTTTGTCCACCGCCAGGACGCAGGGTCAGCCGGCCTGCTCACGCCCATTTGTGGAAAATGAAGAACGCCCCCAGCGCGATGAAGGCAAAGCCGAGGAGGTGGTTCCACATCAGCGGTTCCTTCAGGTAAAACACGGAAAATACGGCAAAAACCGACAGGGTGATGACCTCCTGGATCGTCTTGAGTTCGGCGGCCGAGAAATAGCCGTGGCCGATCCGGTTCGCCGGGACTTGCAGGACATACTCGAAGAAGGCGATCCCCCAGCTGACCAGGATCACCGTGATCACCGCGCTTTCCTTGAATTTCAGGTGCCCATACCAGGCAAAGGTCATGAACACGTTCGAGGCCAGGAGGAGGCCGATGGTGACGACGGGGATGGGCAGGGCGGTCATGGGGGTCCTCATCACGGGGGGCTTGATCAAGGCGGGGCTTGACGGTTGCTTAGCGGGCAGGTGAGGCCAAGGCCAGAGCCGGGGCGAGAGACATATTCCAGCTTGATTATGCATCCGACAGGTGAGACCAATGATGGCAGACGGCCTGCCGGCGCCTGGATCGACCGTCCGGCTTTGGGTCACTCAGTCCAAGGGCAACGAGTTTCTACGGGTTTGGAGGGGACGATGGGACAAAGGGTGGCTGTGGGCGTGGCCTTTGCCGCGATGATCGGACTGGCCACCGCGGCTGGGGCCGAAGAGCCGGGGACCGGGCCGCTGTGGGCGCTGGAGGTGGCGGCACTGGCCTGGCAGCGAAGTACGCCGGATGCGGGCGCGATCGTGGCTGCAAACCCGTCGGGCACGCCCTTCCTGAGTGGCAGCGATCTGGACTTTGGCCTTGGCAACGGGATCGAAGCCGCACTGACCTATCAGGCGTTCTCGGCCACCTCGATCGAGGTCCGCCTGCTGTCCGCCAAGGCCGAAGGCCGCAACCTTTTCGTGTCGCCCGGAAATTTCATCGGCGTCGGATTCACGGGTCCTGCGGGGGTCAACTTTGTGTCCGACTATGAAACCCGGTTGGCAAGCGGCGAGGTCAACTTGCGTCACAGCTATGGCGACCGGTTCGGCGTTCTTGCGGGCGTCCGCAAGCTGTCGATCGACGATGCGCTGTCGACCACGCTTAACACCACGGTTGCGACGGGAATCTATGAGGCCGAGAACGATCTGACGGGCGTTCAGATCGGGGCAGATATGGTCCTGGGCCGGCCAACGGATCGCTGGTTGCTGCAGGGCTTTGGCAAGCTTGGCGCGTTCCGGACCAAGTCCGTGGCGGGTACGCGTTCGCTGGCAGGCGGGAACGCGATCCAGGGGTTCAGCAGCGGCGATACCACGACAACCTATGCCGCCGAACTGGGGCTGCAGGCAGAGTATCGGCTTTCCAAGCAGGCAAGTCTGACCCTGGGATACCAGGTCCTTTGGCTGGACGATCTGGCGCAGGCGGCGACGGCAGCCAATGAAAGCCTGCTTAATCCGTCACTTCTGAACGGAAACCTGTACCGTGACGATCTGTCCTTCCAGTCGATATCCATCGGGTTTTCAACGAGGTTCTGATCTGGCTTTTGCAGATTTGCAATTTGATGCATAACCGTGCAGCAAGTTATGCAAATTTTCGCTTTCCCGCTTTGTGAGCCACCGCGCTTGCCCTAGATTGCCCCTCGCGTCGGCCAACGGGGGGAGCGATGAAAGACATCCTTGAGCAACTTGAGGCGCGCCGCACGGTGGCGCGGGCGGGGGGCGGCGAAAAGCGCGTCGCAGCACAGCATGCCAAAGGCAAGTTGACCGCGCGCGAGCGGATCGAGCTTCTGCTGGACGAAGGCAGTTTCGAAGAATTCGACATGTTTGTCGCCCATCGCTGCACCGATTTCGGCATGGAGGCGGAGCGCCCGCCGGGGGACGGGGTGGTCACCGGCTGGGGCACGGTCAACGGCCGCATGGTCTATGTCTTTGCGCAGGATTTCACGGTGTTCGGCGGCTCGGTCTCCGAGACGCATGGCGCGAAGATCTGCAAGATCATGGACATGGCGATCCAGAACGGCGCACCGGTGATCGGGATCAACGATTCCGGCGGGGCGCGGATCCAGGAGGGTGTCGGCTCTCTGGCAGCTTATGGCGAGGTGTTCCAGCGCAACGTGCTGGCGTCCGGCGTGGTGCCGCAGATTTCGCTTATCATGGGGCCTTGCGCAGGTGGGGCGGTCTACTCCCCCGCGATGACCGACTTCATCTTCATGGTGAAGGATTCCAGCTACATGTTCGTGACCGGCCCGGATGTGGTCAAGACGGTGACGAACGAGCAGGTCACGGCCGAGGAGTTGGGTGGGGCGGGGACGCATACCCGCAAGTCCAGCGTCGCCGATGGTGCCTATGAGAACGACGTCGAGGCGCTGGCCGAGACCCGCCGCCTGATCGACTTTCTGCCGCTGAACAACCGCGAGAAGGCGCCGGTGCGGCCGTTCTTCGACGATCCGGCGCGGGTGGAGATGAGCCTGGACAGCCTGGTCCCGGACAACCCGAACCAGCCCTATGACATGAAGGAACTGATCGCCAAGGTCGCGGACGAGGGCGATTTCTTCGAGCTGCAAAAGGATTTCGCGGCCAACATCATCACCGGCTTCATCCGGCTGGAGGGGCAGAGCGTGGGCGTGGTGGCGAACCAGCCGATGGTGCTGGCCGGCTGCCTGGACATCGACAGCAGCCGCAAGGCCGCGCGCTTCGTGCGGTTCTGCGACGCGTTCGAGATTCCGATCCTGACGCTGGTCGACGTGCCGGGCTTCCTGCCGGGGACGGGTCAGGAATATGGCGGGGTGATCAAGCACGGCGCGAAGCTGTTGTTCGCCTATGCCGAAGCGACGGTGCCGAAGGTCACGGTCCTGACCCGCAAGACCTATGGCGGGGCCTATGTGGTCATGTCCTCCAAGCACCTGCGCGGCGATTTCAACTATGCCTGGCCCACGGCCGAGGTCGCGGTGATGGGCGCCAAGGGCGCGGTCGAGATCCTGTATCGGTCCGAACTGGGCGAGCCGGAAAAGATCGCGCAGCGGGTGAAGGACTATGAGGACCGTTTCGCCAACCCCTTCGTGGCGGCGGAAAAGGGCTTTATCGACGAAGTGATCATGCCCCATTCCACCCGCCGCCGGGTGGCCCGTGCCTTTGCCGCCCTGCGGTCGAAGAAGCTGGCCAACCCTTGGAAAAAGCACGACAATATTCCGCTGTGATCATGGCGCGCTTCGTTCCCATCCTTGCGCTGACGGCCCTTGCGGCCTGCCAGGACGAGCCTGGGGGCGAGGGCATTGCCGTGCCCTCGGGGCGCGAGCTGTCGCTGATCGAGGTGCTGACCGACGTGGCCGGGACCGAAGGCGCCGTGGCGCGCTTTCGCTTCCTTGCGCCCGGCCTGACCCAGGACGAGGCCGAGGCCGCGGCGGTGGACATGCAGGCGCTTTGCGACGGTTTTGCGCTGCCGCGGGTCGACGGCATGGTGCCCGCACCGCAGCAGATCGTGGTGTCATGGTCGGCCGAAGCAGTGCCCTTCGGACATCCGGCACCAGAGGTGGTGCAGTTCTTCGAAAGCTACGCCATCGGGTCCGGCTCCTGCATCTGGGAGCAGTTCTGATGCGGGCACAAAATCCTGTAAATCCGACTGGCTTTGGCGTGACCGCTGATGTAGGAACGCCACAGGTCGGGAACTTGGTTCGGCTGGCGTGTTCTTCCCCGATGGCTTCGGGTAAGGTGGCGCCAGGCCGGGCCAAATCGGCCGAAGTCAACAATCTGGCGCCGGGTGCCGATGGCCCTCGCGCGTCCCAAAAAGGATGGAGTAGAGGATGTCGAAGAGCGGACGTATCGTTCTGGTCGTGGCCATGTTCGCAGCAATGGCTGCTTGCGCCAAGAAAGAAGAAGTCGAAGTCGTCGAGCCGGTCACCGTCGAGCCCGAGTACACCGGCAAGTACAAGTGATCTTTCGGGGCGGGCCCGTCGGCATGCGCTGACCGGGCCTGCTCCCCTCGGGGGCTGCGGCCCCCGTGCCTTCGGGCACAAACGCGCCTTCGGGCAACCCCTCCCCAACATCGCCACGTCGTTGCGCCTCTGTCCTGCGCCGTCGCTTTGCCGTATCCGTCCCTCCGATCCGTTTGACAGGAGCAGGGACAGATGCTGAAGCACCGTGGCTTTCCCGGAAGGATGCCGGGGACCGATTTCCAGTTCACCATCCGCCGCGCCAACGTGAAGGAAGGCGCGACAAAGATCATCAAGCGTGAGCGGTTCAAGGACCGCAAAAGCGTGGACCGCGCCGCCGATGCCGCCTTCATGGCTGCCCTCTGGCAGTATTTCGGCGAGGAACCGTTTGAGCGTGGCAACCTGGATGCCGGCCGCCTGTCCTGGCTGTTCGGCCGCGAGGTGGTGCCGGCCGAGGACCCGTTCGATCCCTGCTCGTACGAGGCGTTGCTGAAGATCGACGTCAAACGCGCAGAAGCCGCATTTCCGCAGGTTTTCGCCCCCAATGCGCCCGACGCCCTGGCCGACGACTGGGACGAGGACGAATAGGCATGAACGCGCCGACCCCCAGCCCCCTGCGGCAAGCTTTTGCCCAAACTCTGGCCGGCGTTGCTGGCGCGTTTGCAATGGGCGCGGATGGTCGGCATTGTTTCCGCACGGGTCAGGGCCGGTCTGGCTTCTGCCCGTGCAGTCTGAGTTGTTACCCTTCCCCTTCCCTTCGGCCCGGCCCTTCCCAGGCCGGGCCGACCCTTCCGGGCAGGCGGCCGGGCGCCGACTGTGCGGGGCGGGTCAAAAACTGCTTTGAATTCCGTGGCGTTGCGGTAGAATCCGCCGCAATAACAACACGCAAACGAGGCAGTCTTCCATGCGCAAGTCGCTTATCCTTTTCGCTCTTCTCTCCATGCCGCTTGCCGGCTGCATGCAGGACCCCGCATCGCGCGGGCTTGCCGGTGCCGCCGCGGGCGCCCTGGTCGCCGATGCGCTTGACGAAAACATGGTCGCGGGTGCCGCGATCGGCGGTCTGGCCGGCGTCGCGACCTGCGGCATCGAGCTTGGCCTGCCGCCCTGCAACTCGGGCTACTAAGCCGCTAACGACTTCGGCCGCCTGCGGGCGGTCCACACCACTCACGGGACCATCCGGGCTGACCGCCCGGGTGGTTCTTTTGCATTTTCGCGTCTGAAGGGGGAGCCGATGTTCAAGAAGATCCTGATCGCCAACCGGGGCGAGATCGCCTGCCGCGTGATCAAGACCGCGCGCAAGATGGGGATCAAGACGGTGGCGGTCTATTCCGACGCCGACCGCAATGCGCTGCACGTCCGCATGGCGGATGAGGCGGTGCATATCGGACCGCCCCCGGCCGCGCAGTCCTATATCGTGATCGACAAGATCATGGACGCGATCCGCCAGACCGGCGCCGAGGCCGTGCATCCGGGCTATGGTTTCCTGAGCGAAAACATGAACTTCGCCGCCGCGCTGGAAGCTGCGGGCGTGGTGTTCGTCGGCCCCCCCAGCCCCGCGATCGAGGCGATGGGCGACAAGATCACCTCGAAGAAGATCGCGCAGGAGGCGGGGGTTTCCACGGTTCCGGGCTATATGGGCCTGATCGCCGATGCGGATGAGGCGGTGAAGATCAGCGGCCAGATCGGCTATCCGGTGATGATCAAGGCCAGCGCCGGCGGTGGTGGCAAGGGCATGCGGATCGCCTGGAACGACGCGGAGGCGCGCGAGGGTTTCCAGTCGTCGAAGAACGAGGCGGCGGCCAGCTTCGGCGACGACCGGATCTTCATCGAGAAGTTCGTGACCCAGCCGCGCCATATCGAGATCCAGGTGCTTGCCGACAAGCACGGCAATTGCGTCTACCTGCATGAGCGTGAATGTTCGATCCAGCGGCGGAACCAGAAGGTCATCGAGGAGGCCCCCAGCCCCTTCCTGGACGAGGCGACGCGCAAGGCGATGGGCGAACAGGCCTGCGCCCTGGCCAAGGCCGTGGGCTATACCAGCGCCGGGACGGTGGAGTTCATCGTCGACGGCAACCGCAACTTCTACTTCCTGGAAATGAACACCCGTCTGCAGGTGGAACATCCGGTGACGGAGCTGATCACCGGCGTCGATCTGGTGGAGCAGATGATCCGCGTCGCGGCGGGCGAGCCGCTGCCCTTCCGGCAAGAGGACCTGAAGATCCACGGCTGGGCCATGGAAAGCCGGCTTTATGCCGAGGACCCCTACCGGAACTTCCTGCCCTCGATCGGCCGTCTGACGCGCTACCGGCCGCCGGTCGAAGGCAAGACCGACCGCGGCGGCATCGTGCGCAACGATACCGGCGTCTATGAGGGCGGCGAGATCAGCATGTTCTACGACCCGATGATCGCCAAGCTGTGCACCTGGGGCCCGACCCGCGCTGATGCCATCGAAGAGATGCGGCTGGCGCTGGACACGTTCGAGGTCGAGGGCATCGGCCACAACCTGCCCTTCGTCGGCGCTGTCATGGACCATCCGCGCTTTCAGTCCGGCAACATCACCACAGCCTTCATCGCCGAGGAATATCCCGAGGGCTTCCAGGGGGCGACGCTGGACGCAGCCACCCTGCGCCGGGTGGCAGCAGCAGCGGCGGCGATGAACCGGGTGGCGGAAATCAGGCGGACGCGGATTTCCGGCACGATGGACAACCACACGCGGCGGGTGGGCGACGACTGGGTCGTCTCGGCCCAGGGTGTCAGCTTTGCAGTCAAGGTGGCGGCCGATCCCGAGGGGTCGACCGTGGCCTTCGACGACGGCACCGCGCTGCGGGTGACCAGCGACTGGACGCCCGGCCAGCAGCTTGCGCGGCTGATGGTGGGTGACGAGCCGGTGGTGATCAAGGTCGCGAAGATCCCGATGGGCTTCCGGATGCGGCTGCGCGGGGCGGACCTGAAGGTCCATGTCCGCACGCCGCGCCAGCACGACCTGGCCGGGCTGATGCTGGAAAAGGCCCCGCCGGATACGTCGAAATACCTGCTCTGCCCGATGCCGGGGCTGGTGGTGAAGATCAATGTCGGCGTCGGCGACGAGGTGCAGGAAGGCCAGGCCCTGGCCACGGTCGAGGCGATGAAGATGGAAAACATCCTCAAGGCCGAGCGGAAGGGCGTGGTCAAGGCCGTGAAGGCCAGCGCGGGCGCAAGCCTGAAGGTCGACGACGTGATCCTGGAGTTCGAATGATGGACCGGGACCGGAATTCGTACGAATTCCGTGACGATTTCCGTACGGAAATCGGCGTTGCGCTAGCGGCCGGCGGGGTTCTGCTCCAGCATTTCCTGCCGGCGCAGGGGCAGCTTGTCGATGGCGTGGGTGATCTCCCGCACCGTCCAGGGGTTCGGCTTGCGGACCACCGGGCGCAGGTCCTTGTCCATGATCACCAGCGAAAAGCCGCGCGGGCGCAGCTTCTGGCGCCATTCGCTGCGGCCCTCGGGGTCGGTGTCGGTGACCAGGATGACGTCGCGCTCGTCCAGGTCGGGGTACTCGCGGGACAGAAGCTCCATCTGGCGAAGGTAGTTCGGGTCGTTGGGCGAATCCGCAAAGACGACCAGCGGCCGCTTGACGTAAAGCTGGTCGGCAAAGACGACTTCTGCCGCCGGAAGCGGACCGAAGGCCGCGACCTCCTGCGGCGGGGCCTCGGGCGGCGGGGCATCTGGGGCGGCTGCCTCCTGCGCCAAAGCGGTCAGCGGCAGAAGGGCAGCAAATACAGCAATGTGCAGGGGTCTCATGGGGCCTCTCTTTGTCCCGGATATAGGGGCGATCGGGCGAAAACCAAAGGCTTTGAGGTGTGACATGACGAATGATCTGAAGGCCTGGGCGGCGCTGGCGGCGAAAGAGCTGAAAGGGGCGGACCCCGAAAGCCTGAACTGGCAGACCCTGGAAGGCATCACGGTCAAGCCGCTGTACACGGCGGCCGATGTGCAGGGCCTGCCGCAGATGGGCGAATTGCCGGGCGTGGCGCCGTTTACCCGCGGCGTGCGGGCAACGATGTATGCCGGGCGGCCCTGGACGATCCGGCAATATGCCGGCTTCTCCACCGCCGAGGCGTCGAACGCCTTTTACCGCAAGGCGCTGGCGGCGGGGCAGCAGGGCGTCTCGGTCGCCTTCGACCTGGCGACGCACCGGGGCTATGACAGCGACCATCCCCGCGTGGTGGGCGATGTGGGCAAGGCCGGCGTGGCGATCGACAGTGTCGAGGACATGAAGATCCTGTTCGACGGCATCCCGTTGGAAAAGATCAGCGTTTCCATGACGATGAACGGCGCGGTCATCCCGATCCTGGCCAGTTTCATCGTGGCGGGTGAAGAGCAGGGGGTGCCGCGCTCGGCCCTTTCGGGGACGATCCAGAACGACATCCTGAAGGAATTCATGGTGCGGAACACCTATATCTATCCGCCCGAACCTTCGATGCGCATCGTGGCCGACATCATCGAATACACCAGCGCCGAGATGCCCAAGTTCAACAGCATCTCGATCAGCGGCTACCACATGCAAGAGGCCGGCGCGAACCTGGTGCAGGAGCTGGCCTTCACCCTGGCCGACGGCAAGGAATATGTGAAAACCGCCGTAGCGCGCGGGATGGATGTGGACGATTTCGCCGGGCGGCTGTCATTCTTCTTTGCCATCGGCATGAACTTCTTCATGGAGGTCGCCAAGCTGCGCGCCGCGCGGCTGCTGTGGCACCGGATCATGGACGGGTTCGGGGCGAAGAAAACCTCCAGCCTGATGCTGCGGACGCATTGCCAGACCTCGGGCGTGTCCTTGCAGGAGCAGGACCCCTACAACAACGTGATCCGCACGGCGTACGAGGCGATGGCGGCGGTGCTGGGCGGGACGCAGTCGCTGCATACGAACGCGCTGGACGAGGCGATTGCCCTGCCGACCGAATTCGCGGCGCGGATTGCCCGGAATACGCAGCTGGTCTTGCAGGAGGAGACGGGGATCACCCATGTCGTCGATCCCCTGGCCGGGTCCTATTACGTTGAAAGCCTGACCAACCAGCTGGCCGAAGAGGCCTGGAAGCTGATCGAGGAAGTCGAGGCGATGGGCGGCATGACCAAGGCGGTGGCCACCGGCATGCCGAAGCTGCGGATCGAGGAGTCGGCAGCCAAGCGGCAGGCGATGATCGACCGGGGCGAAGAGGTGATCGTCGGGGTCAACAAGTACCGCAAGGCCAAGGAAGACCCGATCGACATCCTGGACATCGACAACGTCGCGGTCCGCGAGGCCCAGGTCGCGCGGCTGGCGGCGGTGCGCGGGTCCCGCGACGAGGCGCGGTGCCAGGCGGCGCTGGCCGAGGTCGCACGGCGGGCCGCTGAGGGGGGCAACCTTCTGGACGCGGCGGTGGAAGCAGCCCGGGCACGGGCCTCGGTCGGGGAGATCTCATTGGCCATGGAAAAGGTGTTCGGGCGGCATCGGGCCGAGGTGAAGACCCTCGCAGGGGTCTATGGTGCGGCTTATGAGGGTGACGCGGGCTTCCAGCAGATCCAGAAGGATGTGGAAGCCTTCGCCGAGGCCGAGGGGCGGCGGCCGCGGATGCTGGTCGTGAAGATGGGGCAGGACGGCCACGATCGGGGCGCGAAGGTGATCGCGACGGCTTTCGCCGACATCGGATTCGACGTGGATGTGGGGCCGTTGTTCCAGACGCCGGAAGAGGCCGCGCAGGATGCGATCGACAACGATGTGCATGTGATCGGGATTTCCAGCCAGGCGGCGGGGCACAAGACGCTGGCCCCGAAGCTGATCGAGGTTCTGAAAGAGCGCGGGGCGGGGGATATCCTGGTGATCTGCGGCGGGGTCATTCCGCAGCAGGATTATGACTTCCTGAAGGGGGCCGGGGTGAAGGCGATCTTCGGGCCGGGGACCAACATCCCGGCCGCCGCGAAGGAGATCCTGGACCTGATCCGCGCGGCGCGGGGGTAGGCGGTCAACGCGGGTCAGGTCGGAGCGGGGCTGGGAAATCAAGGGGTTGGCGGCGGGAATTTACCGCGCGCTAACCCTTTGCCACCGTGGCTCGTCGATGACTTCGTCACTCCTCGCGGGCTTGGGTCAGGACCAAGGGGGCACGCCGGATCGAACTTTGGCCCCGGCCACTTGGGATTGCTTGTCGTTGACTTCGACCCTTGGGGCTGCTCGTCGATGACTTCGTCACTCCTCGCGGAGAGGGGCGTGGGTGCGCATTCGCGCAGCGGTGGACGCGAAGTTTCCGACGAGGAGACGAAGTCGAACGAGGAGGCGTCTGTCAGAGTTCGATTTCGCCGTTCGGGCCGGGTGTGGGCTCGGCCTGCGGCACAAGGGGCGCGTTACGGCGGATCAGGATGTCGCCGTTGGGCAGCATCACCGGCGCGTCGTAGTTCTTGAAATCGTCGATCATCGCGATGAGCTGGCGGATCTTCGGACCGATCTCTTCGCCGAGGCCTTCCAGGGCGGGGCCCATCTCCTCCATCGCCTGGCCCATCTCGTCGATAGCGGGCTGCATCTCGGACATCAGGCCGCGGAACAGAAGCTTGGCGCCTTCTTCCATCAGGCTGAATCCGTCCTCCTCGGCCCCGGGGGCTGGGGTGGGCGTGGGGGCCGTCTCTTGCGCAAGCGCGGGGGCAGCGGCGAGGATCAGGGCGAGGGCGAGTTTCATTGGCCAGATATGGGAAGCGGCAGGCGGCATTTCAAACCCCCTCGGGCAGGTCGACGGTGACGGGGAAGTGGTCCGACGCCTGCAACAGCGCCTCGCGCAGTTCGGGGACGGCGGTGACGGCGGGATCGTTGAACGGATGCCAGATGCGCCAGTCCGGGTTGCGGGCGGCAAGGTCGGGCGAGACCATGACGAAATCCAGCAGCGCCTCGAAGAACCGCTTCTGCGGGGCGAGGTAGAAGCGGGCCGTCGTCGGGGCCAGGCCCACGCGGCTTTGCAGCGCCATGGCGGCATGCGGGTCGGTCAGGTGCAGCGCGGGGTCGGGGGCGGTGCCAAGCACGATCTCCACCCCGGAATGGCCGAAGAGCTTTTCGAATTCGTCGATGCCGGGACCATCGTTGAAATCGCCCAGGACGATCAGGCTTTCGCCTGCCTGCAAGTGACCCTCGACCCGTTCCCGCAGCCAGAGGCATTGCGCCAGCTGCTTGCGGCGGTTCTCGATCGAGAGGCGGATCTGCGCTTCACGCCCGACGGCGCCGTAGGGGTTCTTCGACTTGGCATGGACGCCGATGACGCGCAGTTCGCTGCCCTGGGCCGTGGTGATGGCCAGTTCCAGCGGGGGTTTGGAAAAGCGGACCGTCTCGCTGATGTTGTCGGCGTCCAGGTCGTAGCGGAAGATGGTGTCAAAGCGCGGCGCCTCGGTCGAGCCGTGGCTGGTGGTGGCGGCGCCTTTCGGGTCATGGCGGACGGTCAGGCGGTCCGGATCGTAAAGGAAGGCGATTTCCTGTTCGGTTTCCGAAGGAAAACCGATCAGCGCCTTGCGCGCGCGCAAACCCACGGTGGCGGCGAAGCGCTCCAGCGCCTTGACGGTCGAGCGTTTGCCGTTGGTGTCTGGGGCTTCGATGATGAGGATGCCGTCAGCATCCAGCGCGGTGAACACGATCCCCAGCGCGGCAAGCTGTTCGCCCCGGGTGACCTGGTAGCGGGCCGAGGGGCCGTGATCGTCCAACAGCCGGCCATGATCGTCGAAAAGGTTGTTGAACCATTCGACGTTGTAGGTGGCCAGGCGCAGGCGGGTCATGCGGCCTCTTTCGCGGAAATCTCGCGCCAGGCTTCGTTGATCAGTTGCAGGCGGCGGGTGGCCAGCTTCATCGCCTCGGGCGGGACGCCACGGGCCTGCATCACGTCGGGGTGAGTGTCGCGGACCAGGTCCTTCCAGGCCTTGCGGGCCTGGTCCTTGCTGGCGCCCCGCGGCAGGCCGAGAACGTCATAGGGGTCGCGCGGGGCACCTTCGACAAGGCGCGAGCGGACGATGCGGAAGCAGGCGTCGTCCAGGCCGAATTCCTCGGCCACATGGGCGAGGAAGGCATCCTCGCCCTCGTGATAAGAGCCATCGGCGACGGCGATCTGAAACAGCGCCTCAAGGATATCGACCAGGACGTGGTGGTCGTCGGCGCAGATCCGGTGGCCGTCGGGGTTGAACAGGCGGGCAATCTTGCGGGCATAGGCGTCGAAGCCGGCGATGTCCTGGCGGGCCAGGTTGAAGACATGGGCGGCGTGCTGTTCCTCGCCTTCGGGGAAGGTGAAGATGCGGCGGAAGGCTGTCACCTCATCGCGGGTGACGGTGCCATCGGCCTTGGCCATTTTGGCGCCAAGGGCAAGGACGGCGATGGTGAAGCCGACTGATTGCTCGGGCGCGTTTTGGCCAAGGAGGCGGTCGAAAACGACCGACAGCGGCTCGCCCTTGGCAAGCGCAGAGAGGGCATCGGCGATGCGGGTCCAAATCGACATGGGCTGACAATAACCGCGGGCGCGGCGGTTGTCAGAGGAATTTCTGCATCAGCACAAGGTCGATGAAGCGGCCGAACTTGCAGCCGGCGTCCTTGATCCGGGCGATTTCGGCATAGGCGAGACGGGCGTGGAAAGCGATGCCGTCGGGGTTTTCGGCCGAGACGCCGGCGATCATCTGGTGCGCCCCGGCGGCGCGGGCGTGGTCCTCGACCGCGGCCATCAGCGCGCGGCCGGCACCGCGACCGCGGGCCTGGGGCGCAAGGATGACAGAGTGTTCCATGCAGGTGGCATAGCCGACCCCGCCGCGAAACTGGGCGTAGGTGGCAAAACCCAGAAGGTCGGGGCCTTCCGCCAGGAAGGTGGCATGGCCCTGCGCGTCACGGTCGGTGATCATGCGGCCGACTTCGTCGGCGGATTTTTCGGCGGCGTTGAAGGTGATCGGCGTGTCGCGAATCCAGGGGTTCCAGAGCGCGGCGATGGCGGCGGCGTCGGCGGGGGTGGCGCGGCGGATCATGGCAGGGGGACGGGGCCTTTGGGGGTGTCGATCACGGCCCGAAGGTCCGGGGGTCCGGGGGTGAAGGTGACGCGGGGGTCGTCCAGCGCAAGGGCGGCTTGCAGCGCGGGGGCCTGGGGGTGGCTGACGGTCAGGCGGTGGAGCCGCAGCCCGTGGTCGGGAAGGGCGGGGGCGGGGTGCAGGGCGCCCTGCCAGCGGATCAGCGCGGGGCAGGTGCCGTCAAAGGGCAGGCGGCCGTCGCCCGGCACGGCCATCTGCCAGCGGTAGTCGCCGCGCGCCAGTTGCATCGGTGCGCCCCATCCGGGCGGGCCTGCGGTCAAGGCGGTGTCGATGTCGTCGGTTGCCACGATCCAGGTGGTCAGGCGCGGCGGGCCGGAGAAGCGGTCAAGGTCGAACCAGCGCGGGCGGCCGGGCGGGGTGGCGTCGGGGTCCACCGCGATGACCTCGAGATACAGGTCGCCCAGCGACAGTAGCCGGTTGTGCGTGCCCATGGCGGGATGCTGGCCCCCGCCGGCCATGGGCACGCCCAGCAGCCGTTCGATCACCGCCACGCCGTCTGCCAGCCGTTCGGCCGAGATCGCCAGATGGTCAAGCCGCAGCATCAGCCCGGCCGCGCGACGCTGGTCGTCGCCTTCATCGCCACGGCGAGCGAGTGGAACCGGGCCTGCGCCACCTCGCCGAACAGGGCCTCGCCCGCCGGGGTCAGCGCCAGTTCCAGCACACGCTTCTTCGGCTGCCAGCGCAGGACGCCCGCCTTGGCCGGGTCGCCGATCGAAAACATCGCGCCGAAGCGCATGGCCTTGCCCAGAACCTCGGCCGCCTGGATCTGGTCGTCGTCCAGCAGGCGGAACATCGGCTCCAGCCGCGACCCGGAGCGGCTGTTCTTGTAGCGGTGCAGGAGTGCCAGGCCCAGGAACACCCGGCCGGGATGGTCCAGCCCGCCCAGGTTGGCGCGGGTGGCATTGTCGAAACAGGCCTCGGCCCGGAAATCTGGGTGGGCGCGCCAGGTCGTGTCGTGCAGAAGGCAGGCGGCCTTGATCAGTCGTAGCCGGTCCTTCGACGCCTCGGGGAAAAGGGGCAGCAGGAAGTCGTACAGTTTCTTGCCGAAACCGGGGATGCGGGCCTGCACCATCTCGGCCATCCGGGCGGCCTCGATCAGGGGATCGCGGGCGCGCAGTTTTTCCGGCATGTGTTCGTAAAGCAGCCCCTCGCGGATGCCATAGGCCGAGACGTCGATCTCGGAGGGTTTGAAAAGGGCGAGAAGCTCTTGCAGAACCTCGCAGGCGAGGGGGACCAGCTCCATCCGTTCGGCGCTGGTGCCGGTGCGGCCGCGCAGGACGGCAAGGTCGGCCACCGCCAGCCAATCCAGCGTGTCGGCCAGGCCCTTGGGGGTCATGCGGTATTCGTGCAGGACGGTCAGGGGATAGTTCCGCCGCTCCATGTCCAGCCGCGCGATCACCCGCCAGCTGCCGCCGACGAGGTAGATCCGCTCGCCGGTGGATTTCATCACCGATTGCGCCTGTTTCAAAGTCTTGGCGATATGGGCGCGGCGTTTCTGCGGGTCGGTCGAGACCTGTTGCAGGCGGAAGGGGCCAAGCGGGGTCGAGACGCGCTTGCCGACGCGGCCGTCGCTGATCCGCGCCAGTTCCATCGAGTTGCCGCCGATGTCGCAAACGATGCCCTTGGCGTCCGGCCAGCCCAGCAGGACGCCTTGGGCCGAAAGCCGCGCCTCTTCGTCGCCATCGACGACATGCAGCTTCAGGCCGGTCTCACGCGTCACCTCGGCCTGGAAGTCGGGGCCATCGGCGGCCTCGCGCGTGGCGGCGGTGGCGACGACGGTCAGCGGGTTGATCTGCATCCCTTCGGCCAGCATCGCAAAGCGGCGCAGCGCGGCCAGGGCGCGGACGCGGCCCTGCGGGTTCAGCCGGCCGGTTTCGGCCAGGCCCTTGCCCAGACCGCACATGATCTTTTCGTTGTAGAAATAGGCCGGGCTGCGCGCCGCGCCGTCAAAGACCACCATGCGGACCGAGTTCGAGCCGACGTCCACGACGCCGACGCGGCTGAGGGCGCGGGCGGACGGGTCATCGAACAGGGGTTTGCCAAAGGGGCCGTCATCGTCGTCCTCGGTCAAGGGCGCGTTGCCGTCAGCCATGTCAGAATCCCCCAGGTCTTGGGCGCTTATCGTGCCGGTCGCCCCGCACGGGGTCAACCACTTGGCGGGCCGTTGGCAGTCACCGGGCGGGGCAAAAGTTTTCGAAAACTTTTGCAAATTCCTGCAAAGGAATTTGGCCCGGTTCAGCGCGCCGCCGTTGCGCCCAGCGTATCATCGTCGCGCGGCATGACCAAACGGGGCGCATCCTTGGCCCCCGCCGTGCCCCGGCCCGAGAGCGAGGGGTTTTCCATGAAGAACTGGTGGCAGTTGAACAGCTTGGCACCCTCGGGCCCAAGGTCGCGGTGATACGAGCCATCGGGGGCCAGCGACCAGCTTTGCGCCTCGTCCGCAAGGTTGGCCGCCATGATCTGGCTGAGGATCTGGTTCTTCACGGTCGGGTTCAGCGCCTCGACCAGGGTTTCGACGCGGCGGGTCAGGTTGCGGCCCATCCAGTCGGCCGACGAGAAGAACACCCGCGCCTTCTTGCCGGGCAGGCCGTGGCCATTGCCGAAGCAGACGATGCGGGAATGTTCCAGGAACCGCCCGACGATGGACTTGACGCGGATGTTTTCCGACAGGCCCTTCACGCCGGGGCGCAGGCCGCAGATGCCGCGAACGATGAGGCTGATCTTCACGCCCGCCTGGCTGGCGGCATAAAGCGCGTCGATCACGTCGGGTTCGATGATCGAGTTCATCTTGGCCCAGATCTCGGCCGGGCGCCCGGCGCGGGCGTGTTCCGCCTCGGCGGCGATAAGTTCCAGAAGGCGGGGTTTCAGGGTGATGGGCGAGATTGCCAGGTTCTCCAACCCCTCGGGCTGGACATAGCCGGAGAGGTAGTTGAACACCTTGGTCGCATCGCGCCCCAGTGCCGCATCGCAGGTGAAGAACGACAGGTCGGTATAGATCCGCGCGGTGATCGGGTGATAGTTGCCGGTGCCGTAATGGGTATAGGTGACCAGATGGTCGCCCTCGCGTCGCACCACGGTGCTGATCTTGGCGTGGGTCTTGTAGTTGACGAAGCCATAGACGACATGCGCGCCCGACCGTTCCAGCCGGCGCGACTGGCGGATGTTGGCGGCCTCGTCGAAGCGGGCTTTCAGTTCTACCAGCGCGGTGACGGATTTCCCGGCCTCGGCCGCTTCGCACAGGGCGCCGACGATGGGGCTGTCCCAGGAGGTGCGGTAGAGCGTCTGCTTGATCGCCAGGACGTTCGGGTCGGTCGCCGCCTGTTGCAGGAAGCGGATCACCATGTCGAACGTCTCGTACGGGTGATGCAGCAGCATGTCCTTTTGCCGGATCGCCGCGAACATGTCGCCTTCGTGGTCCTGCACCCGTTCCGGCACGCGGGGGGTGAAGGGCGGCCACATCAGGTCTTGCCGGCTGGGCAGGATCAGTTCCTTCAGGTCGGCGACGCCGAGCAGGCCTTTCACCTCCACCACCTCGTCCTCGGTGACGGCGAGTTCTTCCATGATGAGGGCGCGCAGATCCTCGGGCGCGCCGGCGGAGAGCTTCAGGCGGATCACCTCGCCGCGGCGGCGGCGTTTCAGGGCGGTCTCGAATTCGCGGACCAGATCCTCGGCCTCGTCCTCGACCTCAAGGTCGCTGTCGCGCAAAACGCGGAAGGTGCAATGGCCGCGGTCGGCATAGCCGGGGAAAAGCATGTTGAGGTGCAGAAGCAGCAATTCTTCCAGCGGCAGGAAGCGATGCTCGCCCTCTTTCCCTGGCAGGGGGATGAAGCGGGCGATTTGCTGCGGGATCGGGAGCAGGGCTTTCAGGGGGCGGCGGTCGGTGGCGCGTTCCAGTTCCAGCGCCAGCGAAAAGCCGGTGTTGGGGATGAAGGGGAAGGGGTGCGCCGGGTCGATGGCAAGGGGCGACAGGACCGGAAAGACGTTGTTCAGGAAGTGGGCTTCCAGGTGCTTCAGGTCGCGGGCGGTCAGTTTGCTGCGCTGGACCAGGGTGATGCCCTGACCCTCCATCTCTTTGCGCAGGCGGTTGAAGGTGGTCTGCTGGGTCTGCATAAGGCGCCGGGCGTCGGCGTTGATCAGGTGCAGCTGTTCGGCCGGGCTGCGGCCGTCCTCGGACAGGGTGGCGTTGCCGTTGCGCACCAGGGCGCGCAGGCCCGCGACGCGGACGGTGTAGAATTCGTCCAGGTTGGTGGCGCTGATCGACAGAAAGCGCAGCCGTTCCAGAAGCGGCACGGCGGGGTTCGCCGCCTCTTCCAGGACGCGCCAGTTGAAGGCCAGCCAACTGAGTTCGCGGTTGAAAAAGCGGCCCGGGCCGGCGGTTTCGGCGAAGGACAGTTCCACCGGGGCGGGGAAGGGCGAGCGAAGGAAATCGGCCTGGGTCATGGGGGGCTTATGCGCCAAGGATCGTGACAGAACCATGACAGTGTTTCACCACGCCTGCGGGCTGTCCAGCGCCCTTGCCGTCCGGGGTTTCAGACATCTGGGGGTGCGGGGGGCCTCCTCGTTCGACTTCGTCTCCTCGTCGGGGTGACGAGGAGTGACGAAGTCATCGACGAGTTTGCAGGTGGGGCTAGGGGCCGTGGGCGTCCAGCACGTCGCCGGCAAGCGCGCGGGTGATCGGGCGGCCCTGCGCCAATGCGGCGGCATCGAGGGCCGCGACCAGCGCCCGTGCGGCGCCGATGGAGCGGGGCATCCGGCTGACCAGGTAGGGGATCAGGTTCGCGGGGACCGCGACTTGACGGTCGGCGAACAGCTTGACCAGCACGGCCGAGAGCAGCGCATCGTCGGGCGCTTCCAGCCGGGCAATGGGGGCCGCCTGCAGCCGGCTGATCAGGTCGGGCAGCCGCAAGCCCCAGTCGCGTGGCGGGCGCTGGGCAGTCAAGAGCAGGCTGGACGTCGCGGTGACCAGGTTGTGGAGGTGAAACAGCTGCGCCTCGGCATCGTCCAGGTGGTCGGCATCCTCGACCGCGACGGGCGTGCCGGTCAGCGTGGCGGGGTCCAGGCCGTGCAAGGCCGAGGCCGGGATGACCTGCGCGCCGGACAGCGTGGCCCAGACGCGGGTGAGGTGGGTCTTGCCCGACCCTTCCGGCCCGACCAGAAGCAGCTTGCGCCCTGGCCAGTTCTGCCAATCCTCGACCGTCTGCAGCGCCAGCGCGTTCGAGGGGGCGACGAAGAAATCCGCCCGCGTCATCGCCTCGGCGCTGGGCAGGTCGAACGCCAGTTGCCGGATCACGGGGCCGGGTCCGCCTTGCCCGCCGCCTTGCGGCTGCGCCGGGAGGAAGGGGCGGGGGGCGGGGTCGTGCCATCCTCGGGCAGAAGCACCCGCGCCTCGGCGCCGCGATAAAGCAGACTGGAGCGGTACTGTTCGACCGCGAAGCGGGTCAGCACACCGATGGCGGCCGCGACCGGCACGGCGATCAGCATGCCGACGAAGCCGAAGACCGAGCCGAAGGCGGACAGCGCGAACAACAGCCAGACCGGGTGCAGGCCGACCGACTTGCCCACCAGTTTCGGGGTCAGGATGTTGCCCTCGATGAACTGGCCCACGGCGAAGATCGCGGCGATGATGCCGATCTGCACCCAGTCGCCCCAGAACTGGACCAGCGCCAGGCCCACCGCCAGCGTGCCGCCGATGATCGAGCCGACGTAGGGGATGAAGGTGATCGCCCCGGCAATCGCGCCCACCACCAGGCCGAATTGCAGCCCCGCCGCCATCAGTGCGACCGCGTAGAAGGTGCCCAGCGCCAGGCAGACCGAGACCTGGCCGCGCACGAAGCCGGCCAGCACGGCGTCCACCTCGCGCGCGAGGCGGCGGATCGTGGGGGCATGGTCGCGCGGCAGCATGGCGTCGATGCGGTCCAGCATCTCGTCCCAGTCCAGCAGCATGTAGAAGGCCACCACCGGCACGACGACGATAAACACGACGACCGAGATCACCCCCAAGGCAGAGTTGAGGACACCCTGCGCCAGCTGCGCGCCGCGCGCCTGGATCGCGGTCCCGATTTCGGCCAGGGTCTGGCGGATGGTCGAGGTGCTGTCCGCCAGTTCCGGGAACCGCTCCAAGAGGAAGCCTTGCAGCCGCTTGGCGATGTCGGGGGCGGAATTGATCAGGGCGGTCAGCTGGCTGACCAGGGTCGGGATCACCGCGAGGACCAGAAGGACCACCAGGATCAGCGCGACCAGCGAGATCAGCGTGGTGGCGGCGACGCGACTCATACCCGCCCGCTCCAGCCGGTCGGCGACGGGGTCGAGGAAATAGGCAAGGGCGCCGCCCACAAGGAAGGGCAGCAGGACGTTGCCCAGGAACCAGAACAGCACCAGGAAAAGCACCGCGGCGATGCCCCAGTAACGCAGCTGGTCTTTGATCGGCAGGGCCATGTGGGCTTCCCCTTGGAAAGGCCCCACATATCGCCCCTGCCGCGCCGCCGCGCAAGGGGTTGGCGTTTCGGCGGGATTTCGCTGTCAGCTGCCGCTTAAGGACCGCCCCTTAAGCGCAGGGTCGATGGACCGCGGGCCCAGGCTGCGGGCAGATCGGGGCAGCCGGGGCAATCGTCCCGGCCCGGTCCTTCGCCCGATGGGTGGGCCGGTCCCTCACCTACCGAAAGGTCTGACCATGACATCGAAATTCCTGCTTCCCCTGACGCTGGCCGCCTTCACCCCCTTTGCCGCGCTGGCGATGCCGGTGGTGGGCGACGTGATCGGCACCGATCCTGCCACCGCGACAGCGGCCCTGGAGAAGGCCGGCTGCAAGGTCGTCGAGTTCGAGGCCGAGGATGGCAAGATCGAGGCCAAGTGTACCGACACCGCCACCAACAAGCTGATGGAAGTCTACCTTGATCCGGCCAGCGGCAAGGTCGTCGAAATCAAGGCCGAGGACTGACATGGCCGCCCCCCTGACCCTTGCCGCGCCGCCGTCTCTGTGGGACCCGGTGGTCCGTCTGACGCATTGGGGGATCGCCGTTTCGGTCCTGGCCAATGCGCTGGTGACCGAGGGCGGCAGCCTGTGGCATGTCCTGCTGGGCTG
This sequence comes from Tabrizicola aquatica, assembly GCF_002900975.1. Taxonomy (GTDB): domain Bacteria; phylum Pseudomonadota; class Alphaproteobacteria; order Rhodobacterales; family Rhodobacteraceae; genus Tabrizicola; species Tabrizicola aquatica. The sequence continues at coordinate 416,115 of NZ_PJON01000003.1, forward strand.
GCTGGTGCTGGCGCTTCTGATGCTGCGGCTGGTCTGGGGGGCGCTTGGCCCGACCGAGGCGCGGTTCTCGGCCTTCCCGCCCAATCCGGTGGCGGCGCTGCGCCATCTGGGGCAACTCGCCTCGGGCCGGGTGCGGGACTATCCCTCGCACAACCCGGCGGGGGCGATGATGGCCTATGCATTTTGGGCCTGCCTGGCGCTGGTGACGGTGACGGGCCTGGTGATGACCGGCGGTGCGACACCGATGCAGGTGGCGGCGGACAAGGCGGCGGTTGCATCCGGCGACTGGTCTGCTTTGATCCGCAAGGGCGGGGACGATAACGACGAGGATTCGGGCCTGCGCCATACCGCCGAGGAGGTGCATGAAGTGGTGGCCAATCTGCTGTTGATCCTGGCCGCGCTGCACGTGGCCGGGGTCGTGGTCGAGGGGCGCGCGATGCGGCGCAACCTGGTCGCGCCGATGCTGCTGGGCGAAAGGCGCAAATGACGGCGACGGCAGGCTTGAAAGAGGCGGGGCGGCGGCAGACGGCCGCCCTGTTGGCGTTTCTGTTGGTCCAGACACTGGGCACGGTGTTCTTCGTCGGCGACGTGATCGGCGACCTGCGCGAGGACCCGACCTCGGTTCATTTCATCTTCGAGGCGGGGGTGACGGCGGCGCTGGTGCTGGGAATCGTCTTTGGCGCCTTCGCGCTGCGCCGGACGATCGAGCTTTTGCGGGCGCAGGAGCAGGCGCTGGACGTGGCGCGGGGCGCCTTGGGCGAGGTGATCGAGACGCAGTTCCAGGCCTGGGCGCTGACCCCGGCCGAGCGTGATGTGGGCTTTCTGGCGCTGAAGGGCCTGGACGTGGCCGAGATCGCCGAGCTGCGCGGCGCGGCGCAGGGCACGGTCCGGGCACAGCTGACGCGGATCTATGCCAAGGCCGGGGTCTCGGGACGGGCGCAGTTCGCGGCTTTCTTCGTCGAGGATCTGCTGGGCCAGGGCGTTCCCGCTTCGGTGGGTTAGCCGCTGGGCATGGGGACGGTGGGCGGATCGCCCACCCTACGCCCGTTAGTCCCGAATGTGACTTTGTGAAGTGGGGCCTGTGCGGTGCCCTGAATGACCTGCCGTCATCCGCAGGGGCGTAGCGTGGGCGATGCGCCCACCCCGGTCAGGCCACCGCGACCGCCACCGCGGCAAAGTGCATTCCCGCCGCCGCCGCGACAAAGAGATGCCAGATCGCGTTCTGGAACCGCAGCCGCTCCCACACATAAAAGGCCACGCCGGCCACATAGGTCAGCCCCCCCGCTGCCAGCAGCCACAGCGAGACCGAGGGCAACGCGGCCGAGACCGGGCCGATGGCGATGACGCCGACCCAGCCCAAGAGGATATAGGCCAGGATCGCCAGCCGGTCATAGCGGCCCGGCAGAACCACCTTGACCACGATCCCCAGTGCGGCGCCGGTCCAGACCACGATCCCCAGGCCCCAGGCCCAGGAGCTGTCCAGATGCGGGATCACGGCCGTGTAGGTGCCGGCGATCATCACGTAGATCATCGAATGGTCGAAGCGCCGCAGCAGCCATTTCAGCGCCGAGGGCGGCGTCATGTTGTAGGCCAGCGAGAAGCCCCACATCAGGAAGAACCCGGCGGCATAGACGGCCAGCGCGGCGAAAGTGCCGATTCCGGCTGTTTGCAATGCGTGGAACAGCAGGATCGGAAAGGCGATGATCCCGGCCAAGAGGGCGAGGGCGTGGACGATGCCATCGGCCAGGAGCTCGTGCAGCGAAAGCTCGCGCTTTTTCAGGCGGTAGTGGTCGGAGGGCAGGGTCATGGTGTCAGTCTGGCGCGGAAACATTACCGATAGATGACCGGCGGTGATCGCCGGTCAAGCCACCTTTGCGCGACCTGCCGCTGCGTCACTAGATGCGCTGCGGCAGTTCGGGCTTGTTCTGCACGACCTCCTCGATCGCATCCATCACCTCGGGCGTCAACTTGGCCTTGTGGTCCAGCGCCTCCAGGTTGTCCTGCAACTGCTCCAGCCTTGAGGCCCCCAGGATCACGGTCGACACACGCGGGTTCGCCAGGCACCACAGAAGCGCCATGTGGTGGATCGGCAGGCCCGCGTCCGAGGCGATCCTGGCCAGGGCCTTGATCTGCGGGATGCGGCGTGCGCCTTTCGGCCCCTCGACGATCTCGCGCAGCCAATCATAGCCGGGCAGGGCGGCACGGCTGTCCTGCGGCACGCCGTCATTGTACTTGCCGGTCAGAAGGCCCGAGGCCAGCGGCGACCAGATGGTGGTGCCAAGGCCGTAGGTGTCATAGACCGGCAGATAGTCGCGTTCGACCTTGTCCCGCTCGAAAAGGTTGTACTGCGGCTGCTCCATCGTCGGCGGGGTCAGGCCGTCGCGGCGGGCGACCAGATGCGCCTCGGTGATCTGCTGGCCCGACCATTCCGAGGTGCCCCAGTAGATCACCTTGCCCTGCAGGATCAGGTTGTGCATCGCCCGCACGGTTTCCTCGATCGGCGTGTCGATGTCGGGGCGGTGGCAGAAGTAGAGGTCAAGGTGATCGACGCGCAGCCGCTTCAGCGCGGCATGGCAGGCTTCGGTCACATGCTTGGCCGAAAGGCCGCGCTGGGTGGGCTTGTCGCCGCCCCAATAGACCTTGGACGAGACGATAAAGCTGTCGCGGCCCCAGCCCAACTCCTGGATCGCCTGGCCCATGACCTGTTCCGAGGCCCCGGCCTCGTACCCCTCCGCATTGTCGAAGAAGTTGATCCCGGCGTCATAGGCGGCGGTAAGAAGCTGTTTGGCCGGGCCCACATCGACCTGATTGGCGAAGGTGACCCAGGACCCGAAAGAGAACTCGCTGACCTTCAGCCCCGATTTGCCCAGACGACGGTATTCCATGCTGCTCTCCATGCTTTTCAGATAACGGGCGACAGTGCTGTCGCAGGGTTGAGGTCCGGGCGCACAAAGCTGCGGCGGGCAGGGCCCTCCGGTACCATGGGACAAGCGTTCACGGGCTAGATGGTTCCCGGCGCGGTTTCATCTTGCGAAACAGTACCGGCAAAGGTCGCGCGGCTGAAGGCGGCCGGGGTCCCGCGTGATGCAGGACCCCGGCGCGGCGGGTCAGATACCGGCGTAGATCTGGGCGATCCGGTCGACGGCGGCTTCGGGCGAGACCTCTTCGGATTCGCCGGTGCGGCGGCAGGTCAGTTCGACCACCCCGTTCGCCAGGCCGCGCGGGCCGACGGTGATCCGCCAGGGCAGGCCGATCAGGTCCATCGTGGCGAATTTTGCCCCGGCGCGTTCGTCGCGGTCGTCATACAGCGCCTCAAGCCCCTTGGCCCGCAGCGCCTTGTACAGCCCCTCGCAGGCGGCATCGGCGGCGCTGTCGCCCTGCTTCAGGTTCACGATGCCGACCGGGAAGGGGGTGACCCCCTCCGGCCAGATGATGCCCTTGTCGTCATGGCTCGCCTCGATGATCGCGCCCAGAAGGCGGGAAACGCCGATGCCGTGCGACCCCATCTCAACCGGGACCTTGGTGCCTTCGGCCGTGGTGACTTCAGCGCCCATCGACTGGGAATACTTGGTGCCAAAATAGAAGATCTGCCCGACCTCGATGCCCCGGCCGACCTTGCGGTGCGCTTCGGGGACCTGGTCGAACACTGCCTGGTCGTGGGTTTCGTCGGTGCGGGCGTAAAGGGTGGTGAACTCCTTGCAGACATCGGCCACCTGCGCGCGGTCGTCATAGTCGATGTCGCGCTGACCCAGTTTCAGAGCGGTCACGCGGTCGTCGTAGAACACCTCGGACTCGCCCGTCTGCGCCAGCACCAGGAATTCATGCGTGTTGTCGCCGCCGATGGGGCCAGACGCCGCGCGCATCGGGATCGCGGTCAGGCCCATGCGTTCATAGGTGCGCAGATAGCTGACCATGTGGCGGTTGTAGGCATGGAGTGCCGCGTCGCGGTCCACGTCGAAGTTGTAGCCGTCCTTCATCAGGAACTCGCGCCCGCGCATGACGCCGAACCGGGGGCGCATCTCGTCGCGGAACTTCCACTGGATGTGGTAGAGCGTCAGCGGCAGGTCCTTGTAGCTGTTGACGTGCGACCGGAAGATGTCGGTGATCATCTCCTCGTTCGTCGGGCCGTACAGCATGTCACGGTCCTGCCGGTCCTTGATCCGCAGCATTTCCTGGCCGTAGTCGTCATAGCGACCCGACTCGCGCCACAGGTCGGCGGGTTGCAGCGTCGGCATCAGAAGCGGGATGTGCCCGGCGCGGATCTGTTCCTGATGCACGATCTCTTCGATCCGCTTCAGCACGCGATAGCCCAGCGGCAGCCAGGAATAGATGCCGGCCGCCTGCTGCTTGATCATGCCGGCGCGCAGCATGTAGCGGTGCGAGACGATCTGCGCCTCGGCGGGGTTTTCCTTCAGGACGGGCAGGAAGTAGCGGGAAAGACGCATGGCGGGCCTTTGGCTTTAGGGACCCGGGTTTCCTAACGGCTTCGCGGCCACCCCGCAAGGCGGCGGGGCTCAGGCGGCCATCTCGACCACGATGTTGCCGGGTTTGTGGAAGCTTTCGGCCAGGCTGTGGGCCTGCGCTAACTGGTCGAAGGGCAGGACGGGGCCAAGTGCGGGCGTGTAGGCGCCCGCCAGGTGCAGGTCGACAAGCCGGCGCATCGAGGGCAGGTCGTCGCGGTTGGTGCCGGTCAGGATGCGGCGGCCGTCGCGGCGGGGGCGGAGCGCCGCGCCCAGCATCTGGGGCAGGTCGGCGGTGATCAGGACCAGCCGCCCGCCCGGGGCCAGAAGCGGCCGCGCGCCGGGCCAGGCAAGCTTGCCCATCACGTCGACGATCACGTCGAAGGGGCCAGAGGGGGGCTGGTCGCGATAGTCGCTGACCGCCTCGGCCCCCAACTGGCGGGCCAGCGCGTGGTTCGCGGGCGAGGCGGTGGCGCTGACCCGCGCGCCAAGGTGGCGGCCGATCTGCACCGCAGCCCCCCCCACGGCCCCGGTCGCGCCAGCCACCAGCAGGCGTTCGCCGGGTTGCAGGCGGGCGCGGTCGATCAGGAACTCGGCTGCGGTAAGGCCGCCGAAAAAGAAAGCCGCGCCGGTGCGGAAATCAAGCGTCTCGGGCAGGGGCAGGATCGTGCCGGTGGCGGCGATGGTCAGATACTCGCGGTGCGCCCCACCCTTGAAGCCCTTGAGGCCAAAGACCTTTTGCCCTGGCTGGAACCCCTCGGCCCCCGGCTCCACGGCCGCCACCTCGCCCGCGAAGGCCCAGCCGGGGGCGACGCGGGGGCGGGTCAGGCCAAGGGCCAGCCGGACCATCAGGCCCAGACCCCGGGGCACCCTGCCCGAGCGCATCCGGGCATCCCCGGCGGTGACGGGGGCGGTGTGGACACGGACCAGAACCTCTCCCGCGCCGGGCGTGGGGACGGGGTCATCGCGGAAGGCGATGGTCGAGGGCGGGCCATAGGCGGTGTAATGCGCGGTTTTCATAAGTTGTCCGGGATAAGGCCGCGCAAGGCTAGGCCCCGGTCGGCCGAGGGTCAAAGGCTGCATGTCGGCCGTAGGGATTACCTTACCGCGTTGACCGCCGCGCCGTCGCTGCCTAGCCTGCCCGGCAAGAACCGGAGGGGACGACATGGCAAAGGCATTGGTAACCTGGGGCGGCTGGGACGGGCATGAGCCGGACAAGGTGGCCGCGCTTTTCGCCGATTGGCTGCGCGAGGCGGGGATGGAGGTCGAGGTGACCGACACGCTGGCCTGTTTCGACGATCCGGCCCGGCTGGAAGGGCTGAGCCTGATCGTCCCGGTCTGGACCATGTCGAAGATCGAGAAGGAGCAGGCCAAGAACGCCTGCGCCGCCGTTGCCGGGGGCGTGGGCCTGGCTGGCTGCCACGGCGGCATGTGCGACGCCTTCCGCGAGAATGTGGATTGGCAGTTCATGACCGGCGCGCAATGGGTGGCGCATCCGGGCAATGACGGGGTGGACTATGGGGTGCGGATCGTCTCGGACGATCCCCTGGTCGCGGGCGTGGGCGATTTCACGGTCAAGACCGAGCAGTATTACCTGCACGTCGATCCGGTGGTGAAGGTCCATGCCGTCTGCGACTTCCCACTGCTCGAGGGGCCGCATTCCCCGAACGGGCCGGTGGCGATGCCGGTGGTGTTCACCAAACGCTGGGGCGCGGGGCGGGTCTATTACAACGCGCTTGGCCACCAGCGGAACGTGATCGACAATGGCCCGGCGGCCGAGTTGATGCGGCGCGGCCTCCTCTGGGCGGCACGCTGAAGGTAGGGTGCGTGATATCACGCACCTTACGCCCTCACTCCACGGTCACCGATTTCGCCAGGTTGCGCGGCTGGTCCACATCGGTGCCCTTGGCGATGGCGGTGTGATAGGCCAGCAGCTGCGCCGGGACCGCATAGAGGATCGGTGCCCAAAGGGGATCGACGGCGGGCAGGGTCAGGGTTTTCCAGGTGCCCTGGCCCGCGAGGTCCACCCCCCCGGCGTCAGACAGCAAGAGCACCTTGCCGTTGCGCGCCATCACCTCTTGCATGTTCGACACGGTCTTGTCGAACAGCGCGTCCTTGGGGGCCAGAACGATCACCGGGACGGCGGCGTCGATCAGGGCGATAGGGCCGTGCTTCAGCTCACCTGACGCATAACCTTCGGCGTGGATGTAGCTGATTTCCTTCAGCTTCAGCGCGCCTTCCAGGGCCAGCGGGAACATCGGGCCGCGACCCAGGAACAGGATGTCCTGCGCCTTTGCCAGCTCTTCGGCGATGCGGGCGATGGGGTCCGACAGCGCCAGGGCCACGTTCATCAACCCCGGCAGGGCGCGCAGGCCGTCCAGCCGATCCTTCAGCGTGGCCGCGTCGATCCGCCCGCGATCCTGCGCCGCTTTCAGGGCCATCAGGGCCAATGTTGTCAACTGGCAGGTGAAGGCCTTGGTCGAGGCGACGCCAACCTCCACCCCCGCCAGGATCGGCAGGGCAAGGTCCGACTCTCGCGCGATCGAGGAGGTGGGCACGTTCACCACGGCGACAACCTTGGCCACCTTTTCCTTCACATGGCGCAGCGCGGCCAGCGTGTCCGCCGTCTCGCCCGACTGGCTGACGAAAACCGCCATGCTGGCCGGTGAAAGGACCGGGTCACGGTAGCGGAATTCGGACGCGATATCGATGTCGGCGGGCAGGCCGGCGATCTGCTCGAACCAGTATTTCGCGACATGGCAGGCATAGGAGGCGGTGCCGCAGGCAACCAGCGTCACCCGGTCTATACCTGTGAAATCAAGGGCCTCTGGCAGTTCCAACGTGCCGCGGGAAGAGGTGTAGTGCTTCAGCGCGTCGGCTATGACCACGGGTTGCTCGGCGATTTCCTTGGCCATGAAGTGTTTGTAGCCGGCCTTCTCGATCCGGGCGCTGTCCAACTGGATACGGGTCTCGGCCCGGTTCGCCCGCGCGCCGTTGGCGTCGAAAATCTGCGCGCCGGCGCGGGTGATGACGGCCCAGTCGCCCTCTTCCAGATAGGTCACGCGGTCGGTCATCGGCGCCAGCGCGATGGCGTCGCTGCCCACGAACATCTCGCCGTCGCCCCAACCGATGGCCAACGGGCTGCCCTTGCGGGCGGCGATCATCAGGTCGTCGTGGCCGTCGAACAGGAAGCAAAGCGCGAAGGCGCCGTGCAGGCGGGCGAGCGTCTCTTGTGCCGCCTCAATGGGCGTCGCGCCCCGGTCCATCGCGCGGCGGGTCAGCAGGACGATGGTCTCGGTATCCGTCTCGGATTCCTGGGTATAGCCCTCGGCCGCCAGTTCGGCGCGCAGGTCGCGGAAGTTCTCGATGATCCCGTTGTGGACCACCGCCACGCCGCCCGCGCGATGCGGGTGGGCGTTGGTCACGGTGGCCGCGCCATGCGTGGCCCAGCGGGTGTGGCCGATGCCGGCCTTCCCCGCGAGAGGCTCATGGACCAGAAGGTCGGAGAGGTTCACCAGCTTGCCCACCGCGCGCCGCCGGTCCAGGCGCCCGGCGTTGACGGTGGCGATCCCGGCGCTGTCATAGCCGCGATATTCCAGGCGTTTCAGCGCCTCGACCAGCAGCGGCGCTGCCTCGTGGTTTCCCAGGACCCCCACAATACCGCACATTATGACTGTCCTTTGGCCTTGGCGGCCTTGATGGATTTCAACTTTTCGAACATTCGCGTGGCCAGGCCCGGTTTTGTCACCTGCTTGGCGCGGGCGATGGCCACGGCCTCGGCGGGCACGTCCTCGGTGATGACCGACCCGCTGGCGGTCAGCGCGCCGTCGCCCACGGTGACCGGGGCGACCAGCATCGTGTCCGAGCCGATGAACGCGCGCTTGCCGATGGTCGTGCGGTGCTTCATCACGCCGTCGTAGTTGCAGGTGACGGTGCCCGCGCCGATGTTGGTGAATTCGCCGACATGGGCGTCGCCGAGGTAGGTCAGGTGACCGACCTTCACGCCCTCGTCCAGGATGGCGTTCTTGATTTCGACGAAGTTGCCGACGTGTACATCCTCGGCCAGTTCGGCGCCGGGGCGCAGGCGGGCGAAGGGGCCGACCGTCGCGCCACGGCTGATGTGGCAGCCTTCCAGGTGGCAGAACCCCTTGATTTCCGCGCCGGATTCCACGGTGACACCGGGACCGAACAGGACGTTCGGCCCGATGATCGCATCGCGCCCGATCCAGGTATCCAGCGCGAAGAACACGGTTTCGGGGGCGGTCAGGGTGACGCCGTTCTCCAGCGCGTCGGCGCGGGCGCGGGACTGGAAGGCGGCCTCGGCCTCGGCCAGTTGCTGCCTGGTGTTGACGCCCAACGTCTCAGCCTCGTCGCAAAGAACAACGCCGGCTGAAAGGCCGCGCTTGCGGGCCAGTTCGACGATATCGGTCAGGTAGTATTCGCCCGCCGCGTTGTCGTTCTTCACCTCGGCGATGAGCGAGAAGAGGAGCTTTGCCTCGGCGCAGATAACGCCGGAATTGCAGAGGGTTATCGCGCGTTCTTCGGGGGTGGCGTCCTTGAACTCGCGGATGGCGAGGAGTTCGTCGCCTTTTGTAAGGAGGCGACCGTAGCGGCCGGGGTCGCGGGCGTGGAAGCCCAGGATGACGACGGCGTGTTTCGCCCGGGCCTCCAGCATCGCGCGAAGGGTGTCCTCGCGGATCAGGGGGGTATCGGCGTACAGGACGATGGCCTCGCCCTCGGCGTCCGCGAGGAGGGGGGCAGCCTGGGCGACCGCATGGCCGGTGCCAAGCTGGGGGTCCTGGACAACGGTCTCAATCGCTTCGTTGAAGGCGGTAGCGGCGGCCGCGACAGCCTCGCCGCCGTGCCCGGTGATGGTCACGATGCGCGAGGGTTCGAGGGCTTGCGCGAGGCTGAGCGCGTGGTGGAGGAGGGGGGCGGCGGCGACCTGGTGCAGAACCTTGGGCGTGTCGGAATTCATCCGCGTGCCCTGACCGGCTGCCAGAACGATGACTGATACCTGCATTCTGCCCCTTCCTTTATCGTTGCGGCCGTTTTACCCCCGTGGCGCCGGGTGGCAAGGGGGACGGGCCTCACGCCACGTTACAGGATGCGACGATGCGCTGCGTGGTGTTCGATCTGGACGGGACGCTGGCCGATACCTCGGCCGATCTTCTGGCGGCGGCGAATGCCTGCCTGCCGCGCGCCTGTCTGGGGCCTGCGGACGCGCTGACCGCGTTCCATGGCGGGCGGGCGATGCTGCGGCTGGGGTTCCAGCGGCTGGGGATGGCGTGGTCCGAGGCGGATGTGGACGCGGCCTATCCGCGGCTACTGGAGGCCTATGGGGCGGCGATTGCCGTCCATACCCGGCTGTATCCCGGCGCGATGGCGGCGGTGGAGAGCCTGCGGCGAGCGGGGTTCGCGGTCTCGATCTGCACGAACAAGCCGGAGGGGCTGGCCGAGGGGCTGCTGCGCGCCCTGGGGGTGCGGGAGGCCTTCGGGGCGCTGGTCGGGGCGGATACGCTGCCGGTCAGAAAGCCCGATCCGCTGCCCTATCGGGCGGCGGTGGAGCGGGCGGGGGGCGTGGTCGGACGGTCAATGCTGGTGGGGGACACCGAGACCGACGCCAAGACCGGAATTGCGGCAGGCGTGCCGGTCGCGCTGGTCACCTTCGGGCCGGAGGGCCGGGGGGTGGAGCGGTTCCGACCGGCCGCGCTTTTGGACCGGTTCGAGGACCTGCCGGGGCTGGCGGGGCGGTTGCTGGGCTGACATGTCCACGGTGGACATTTGGGGTTCAACTTGTGAAAACAACAGGTTGGTCGCGGGCGCTAAGGGTTTCTTAAGAATTCTCCGGCGGGGTTTTGCTGGTCTTGCGCTGGCTGTGCCGCGCGGCGGAGCGTCGCTTTGACGGGCGGGTCCGCGTGGGGGCGGGCGGTTTTGAAATAGCGCGCTGCGCGCGAGTTTGTGTCTCGCCTCTGGCTTTCGGCCAACCGGCTGGGATCGCCTCCGGCGGGGATATTTGGGCCAGTATGAAAGGGCTGCGGGGTGGTTCCGGGGTGGGCGGGCGCGGGGCCTCAGGAGGGCGCACGGAAGTTTGACAGTTCGAGGGGCCAGACATAGGGTCGCGCCCCATGAACCAGGCCCCTGACGCAACCGCCGCCGCCGCGACCGAGGCCCCGAGGCCCGTCAGTCGTCATGCCGTCACATTTGTCCTGATCACCGTTTTCCTGGACATGGTGGGGTTCGGGCTGATCATGCCGGTCCTGCCGAAGCTGATCGAGGACGTGGGCCATGTCGACATCGCCCAGGCGGCGGTGATCGGGGGCTGGATGTTCGCGGCCTTCAGCCTGGCGCAGTTCGTGTTTGCGCCCCTGATGGGCAACCTGTCCGACCGCTTCGGCCGGCGGCCGCTGCTGTTGCTGGCGATCTTCGGGCTGGGGATGGATTTCATCCTGATGGCGCTGGCCCCGACGCTGGAATGGCTGTTCGTCGGCCGGATCATCGCGGGGGTCTGCGGCGCAAGCTGGATCATCGCATCCGCCTATATCGCCGATGTGACCGCGCCGGATGACCGGGCCAAGGCTTACGGCTATATGGGCGCGGCGTTCGGCGTGGGCTTCGTGATCGGCCCGGCGATCGGCGGTTTGTTGGGAGAGTTGGGGCCGCGCGTGCCCTTCTGGGTGGCGGCGGGGATTTCCTTGCTGAATTTCGCCTATGGCTGGTTCGTCCTGCCCGAATCCCTGGCCCCCGCGAACCGCCGCAAGTTCGAGTTGTGGCGCGCCAATCCCTTCGGCGCGTTCCGGGTCTTTGCCAGCTATCCCGGCGTCTTGCCGATGGTGCTGGTCATGGGGCTGTTCTTCTTTTCCACCTCGGTCTACCCGGCGATCTGGACCTTCTGGGGCATCGCCAAGTTCGGTTGGTCCGAAGCGATGGTCGGCGGCACCCTGGCCGTGTTCGGGCTGATCGCGGGGGGCTTTCAGGGGTTTCTGACCGGCCCGGCGACCAAGCGGTTCGGTGAGTGGCAGGTCGCGCTCTTCGGCCTGTGCTGTGCCACGCTGGTGGTGCTGGGCTATGGCTTTGTCGGCAGCCTTGGCGCGGTGATCGCGCTGATGATCCTGCATGGGCCAGAGGGGTTCGTGCATCCCTTGATGACGACGCTTCTGACCAAGCGCGTGCCCGAGGATGCGCAGGGCGAGTTACAGGGCGGGATTTCCGCCGTGACCAATGTGGCGATGCTGTTTGGCACGGTGTTCTTCGCCTTCATCTTCGGCCATTTCTGGGCCGAGGATCGGGCCTGGCGGTCCACCGATGTGGCCTATTGGGTGGCAGCGGGGTTCCTTGCGCTAACTACCCTTCTGTTCCTGATGTTGAAGAGGTCGGAAAAGGCATGACCGAGCGGGTCGAAAGGTTTTCGGGCAGTTTCACCCAGCAGGAGCCGATCCCGGAGGCGGGGATCGAGGCGGCGATGGCGGTGCTGCGGCATGGGCGGCTGCACCGATACAACACGGTGCCGGGCGAGGTGGCCGAGACCGCGCTGCTGGAGGAGGAGTTCGCGGCCTATGTCGGCGCGAAGTACTGCCTGGCGCTGGCTTCGGGCGGGGCGGCGATGGCCTGCGCCCTGCGGGCGTTGCAGGTGAGGCCGGGCGATCCGGTCCTGTCCAATGCCTTTACCCTGGCCCCGGTGCCGGGGGCGATTGCGTCGATCGGTGCGCGGCCGGTCTTCGTCGACGTGACCGAGGATCTGACCATCGACCTTGCGCATCTGGAGGCGCAGGCGCTGGCCAGTGGCGCGACGGTGCTGCTTCTGTCCCACATGCGGGGCCATGTCTGCGACATGGACGCGCTGATGGCCCTGTGTGACCGGCTGGGCGTGCGGGTGATCGAGGATTGCGCGCATACGATGGGGGCGAAGTGGAAGGGCGTGCCTTCGGGCCGGCATGGGGCGGTGGGGTGCTATTCGACGCAGACCTACAAGCACATGAACTCGGGCGAGGGCGGGTTTCTGGTCACCGACGATGCGGAGCTGGCGGCGCGGGCGGTGCTTCTGTCGGGGTCCTACATGCTGTACGCGCGGCACCGGGCGGCGCCGGGGCCAGAGGTGTTCGAGGCGCTGAAGCTGGACGTGCCCAATGTGTCCAGCCGGATGGACAATCTGCGGGCGGCGATCCTGCGACCTCAGGTCGGCATGCTGGACGACCGGCGGGGGCGGTGGCGGGCGCTGTACCAGGCGATGGAGGCGGGGCTGGCGGGGGCGGTTGGCGTCAAGCTGATCCCGCGGCCGCAGCATGAGGATTATGTCGGCTCGTCGTTCCAGTTCCTGCTGCCGGGGTGGGAGGCGGCCCGGGTCGCCGGTTTCGTCGCGGCGGCGGCGGCGCGGGGGGTGGAGTTGAAGTGGTTCGGCGCGGCCGATCCCCAGGGGTTCACCAGCCGCTACGCGCATTGGCGCTATGCCGCGCCCGAGGTGCTGCCAGAGACCGACCGGGTGCTGGCCGGGTTGATCGACATGCGCCTGCCGCTGACCTTCACGCCCGAGGATGTGGCGCAGATCGCCCGCATCCTGGTCGAAGAGGCCGCACTGGCCGCCAAGGCCGAAGTCCTGGCCCCGGTCGCGGCCCCGGCGGCGGATTGATGGGCCGGATCTTTCGCCCGGCGCGGCCTGCGGGACCCCTGGTGCGGCTGGTGCGGCGGCTGGTGGACCCGCGCTTCTATCTGAAGCTGGTGATGGGGCTGGGGGTGGTCGGGCTGTTCCTGCTGCCCACGCTGGCCGATCTGGTGAATGCGGCGATGAAGCCGGTGGACAGCGACGCGGGCGCCTGCCGCATCCTGCGGGTGATCGACGGGGATACCGTCTCGCTCATGTGTCCCGAGGAAGGGATGCAAAGCGCGCGGCTGGTGGGCTTCGACACGCCCGAGAAGTATTCGCCGAAATGCCTGGCCGAGTTCATCGCGGCGGAGCGCGCGACCTGGGGCTTGCGCACGCTGATCCAGAAGGCCGACCGGCTGAGCCTGACGCGCGAGGGGCAGGACCGGTACGGCCGGGCGCTGGTGCGGCTGGTCCTCGACGGGCAGGATGTGGCGGGGCGGATGGTGCGGGCGGGCCATGCGCGCGTCTATGGCAACGGGCCGAGGGGGAGTTGGTGCTGATGCGGATCCTGCGGGCGGGCAAGCTGTTCCTGACGGTGGAACTGGGCGAGATGACGGTGACCATGCTGTCAGACGGCGAGACCACGCTGCCGGCGCGGTTCCTTTTGGATGAGGACGACAAGCCGCTGGACTCGGCTGCTCTGACGGCGGCGGATCTGGTGGCGGGCGAGTTGCGCCTGCCCGTGCGAGCCTTCCTGGTGCAGGGACCGGGAGGGTGCCTGATGATCGACACCGGCGCGGCGGATCAGTGGCGGCCGGGCCTTGGCCGCCTGCCCGAGGCGCTGGCCGAGGCTGGCATCGGCGCGACCGAGATCACGGCGCTGGCGCTGACCCATCCGCATGCCGACCATGTCTCGGGCCTGGTGGACGGGGACGGCGGGCTGGCCTTCCCCGCTGCGCAACGGCTGTTCGTCGCGGTCGAGGACCTGATGGTGGTCCGTGCCAATCCGCGGCTGATCCCGTTGCACCCCCGGCTGATGCCGCTGGAGCAGGGCGACGGGCCGATCCGCGGGGTCACGGCGGTGAACGCGCCGGGCCATACGGCGGGGCACATGGCCTATCTCGTGGACGGGCGGCTCTTGATCTGGGGTGACCTTGTTCACCATGCCGCCGTGCAGTTTCCCAGCCCGCGGGTCGGCTGGCACCACGATGACGACCGCGACCAGGCGCGGGCCAGCCGCCTTGCGCTGATGGAACAGGCGGTCGAGGCCGGCTGGCTGGTCGCTGGCGCGCATCTGTCCGACCCCGGCATCGGCCGGATCGAGCGGGACGGTGCAGGCTATGCCTTCCACCCGGTCACCCGGGGCTGACCAAGGGTCCCCGTCGCCAGAGAGATTGAGCGCCTTGCGGCGAAGTCCTTGGTCTCGTCGTCGGGGCTTGCGCCCTTCTCCTCGGGGATGCCTCCGGCGGGGATATTTGGGCAAAGATGAAACGGGCTTCCGCTTTCCCTTCCGCAAATATCCCGGGGAGCACGAGGGGCAGCGCCCCTCGTCAGCCGAGGAGGAGGGCGCAAGCCCCGACGACGAGACAAGGAGTCTTCGCGCGCAAGCGCCCTATCTGATCACCGTCGGCTCCGGTCACTGCGGGTAGGGCGAGGTGCCGCCAAGGCTGTCGTTGGTGTGCTGGATCAGCACTTCGCACAGGCAGGCCTCGTCGGTGCAGGCGTCGCGGGCTTGCAGGAAGCTTGCGTCGCGGGGCGGGTTTGCCAGGTCGATCTGTTGCCCGGTCGCGTTTTCCACCGCATAGGCCCAGGCGAGGTCGTCCAGCCGGCCCATCCGCCACAGCGTCCAGTTCGGCGTATTGGCCGCATCGCACATCACGACATGCGCGGGCAGGGTGGGCGCGTCGCAGCTGATATCGGACAGGATCAGGCCATAGCTAGGCTCAAGCTCGGCGATTCGTGCTTCGAGCGCGGTGGCGTCGATGCCGCAGGTCTGGGCCTGCAGGGGCAGGGCGGCCAGAAGGGCAAGGCAGGTGGCAAGCGGGCGGTGCATGGGCTGGGTCCTTTGAACTGTGCTGGGATGCAGGGGACCAAGGACGCGCGCCGGGGTCAAGGTGGGGGAAACCGGCCCGGCCTTCGCTGCGCCCGCCCCCCGCCGCCCGCCGCCAGGGCGCGCCGCTTGCGTCCCCGGCCTGCGCGCGGGGCCGCGACGATTTTCTGCGCCTGCATCACCCCGAATTCCCTGCGCCTTCGGTTGACCGCGCCGGGGGGGCGGAGTAAACGGGCGCTGAGACGAAGCGGGCCGTCAGAGTCCGTCTGCTCGCATGTCGCCAGCATCAAGGAGCCCCCTCGTGGATCTGCTTCTCCGGGAATACCTTCCCATTCTCATCCTTCTGGCCGTCGCCGTGGGCCTGGGCCTGATCCTGATCCTGGCCGCCGCCGTGATCGCGGTGCGCAATCCCGACCCGGAAAAGGTCAGCGCCTACGAATGCGGTTTCAACGCCTTCGACGACGCGCGGATGAAGTTCGACGTGCGCTTCTACCTGGTGTCGATCCTGTTCATCATCTTCGACCTGGAAGTCGCCTTCCTGTTCCCCTGGGCCGTGGCCTTCGGCGAGATCAGCATGGCCGCCTTCTGGTCGATGATGCTGTTCCTGGGGGTTCTGACCATCGGCTTTGCCTATGAATGGAAGAAGGGGGCCCTGGAATGGGAGTGATGACGGGGGCCAACACGGCCGGCGCGGATCGCGAGGTCTCGACCCAGGCCCTGAACCGCGAGTTGCAGGACAAGGGGTTTCTGCTGACCTCGACTGAGGATCTGATCAACTGGGCGCGGACGGGCAGTCTGCACTGGATGACCTTCGGTCTGGCCTGCTGCGCGGTCGAGATGATGCATACCAGCATGCCGCGCTATGATGCGGAACGGTTTGGTGTCGCGCCCCGCGCCTCGCCGCGTCAGTCGGACGTGATGATCGTGGCCGGCACCCTGACCAACAAGATGGCCCCGGCGCTGCGCAAGGTCTATGACCAGATGCCCGAGCCGCGCTATGTGATCAGCATGGGCTCATGTGCCAATGGCGGGGGCTATTATCATTACAGCTACAGTGTGGTGCGCGGCTGCGACCGGATCGTCCCGGTGGACATCTATGTCCCCGGCTGCCCGCCCACGGCCGAGGCGCTGCTGTACGGAATCCTGCAGTTGCAGCGGAAGATCCGCCGCACCGGCACCCTGGTGAGGTAACCCCATGTCGGAAGCCCTGCGCGAACTGGCCGCCCTGATCGAGCTGAAGCAGCCCGAGGCCGTGCAATCCAGCGCGGTCGCCTTTGGCGAGCTGACGCTGGTCGTCAACCTGGCCAACCTGAAAGCCCTGCTCGAGTTCCTGCGCGACGATCCGGCCTGCCGGTTCTCGACGCTGGTGGACATCACGGCGGTCGACCACCCCGAGCGCCCGGCGCGGTTCGATGTGGTCTACCACTTCCTGTCGATGTACCGGAACCACCGCATCCGGCTGAAGGTCGCGGTGCGGGACGACGAGATGGTGCCTTCGCTGGTCGATCTGCACCCCAGCGCGAACTGGTTCGAGCGCGAGGTGTTCGACATGTTCGGCGTCCTGTTCAGCGGCCACCCGGACCTGCGGCGCATCCTGACCGACTATGGGTTCCGCGGCTATCCGCTGCGCAAGGACTTTCCCACCACGGGTTATACCGAGGTCCGCTATGACGAGGCGCTTAAGCGTGTCGTCTATGAACCCGTCAGCCTGGTGCAGGAGTACCGGATGTTCGACTTCATGTCCCCCTGGGAGGGAGCGGGCTACATCCTGCCGGGCGACCAGAAGGCGGAGGGCAAGTAGATGGACGGCGATATCCGCGTGAACACGTATGACGACGGCTCGAAGGATTTCGAGACCGGCGAGCAGCGCATCCGCAACTTCAACATCAACTTCGGGCCCCAGCATCCGGCGGCGCATGGCGTGCTGCGTCTGGTGCTGGAGCTGGACGGCGAGATCGTCGAACGCTGCGACCCGCATATCGGCCTGCTGCACCGCGGGACCGAGAAGCTGATGGAGTCTCGGACCTACCTGCAGAACCTGCCCTATTTCGACCGCCTCGACTATGTGGCGCCGATGAACCAGGAACATGCCTGGTGCCTGGCGATCGAGCGGCTGACCGGCGTGCAGGTTCCCCGGCGGGCCAGCCTGATCCGGGTGCTGTATTCGGAAATCGGGCGCATCCTGAACCACCTGCTGAACGTGACCACGCAGGCGATGGACGTGGGCGCCTTGACCCCGCCGCTCTGGGGCTTCGAGGAACGCGAAAAGCTGATGGTGTTCTATGAGCGGGCCTCGGGCGCGCGGCTGCATGCGGCCTATTTCCGGCCCGGCGGCGTGCACCAGGATCTGACCGACAGCCTGATCAACGATATCGACGCCTGGGCGGAAGCCTTCCCGAAGGTGCTGGACGATATCGACGGGCTGCTGACGGAAAACCGCATCTTCAAGCAGCGCAATGCCGATATCGGCATCGTCACCGAGGCGGATATCCAGAAATGGGGTTACTCGGGCGTCATGGTGCGGGGATCGGGCCTGGCCTGGGACCTGCGCCGCGCCCAGCCCTATGAATGCTACGACGAATTCGAGTTCCAGGTCCCCGTCGGCAAGAACGGCGACTGCTATGATCGCTACCTCTGCCGGATGGAGGAGATGCGCCAGTCGACCAGCATCATCCGTCAGGCCTGCGCGAAACTGCGGGTCGAGAAGGGCGACGTGCTGGCGCGCGGCAAGCTGACGCCGCCGAAGCGGGGCGAGATGAAAACCTCGATGGAGGCGCTCATCCACCACTTCAAGCTGTACACCGAGGGCTTCCACGTTCCCGCCGGCGAGGTTTATGCCGCCGTCGAGGCGCCGAAAGGCGAGTTCGGGGTGTATCTGGTCGCCGATGGCACCAACAAACCCTACCGCGCCAAGATCCGGGCCCCGGGGTATCTGCACCTGCAGTCGATGGACTATATCTGCAAGGGCCACCAGCTGGCCGATGTCAGCGCGATCATCGGCACGATGGACGTGGTGTTCGGGGAGATCGACCGTTGATCGCCGCCTCGCCTGCCGTGGGTCTGGGTTTGATCGTGTTGCTGGTGCTGTTCGGCTCGCAGCCGGCGGTCCTGCCGGCCGTCCTGTCCGCGATGATGGCGGGGGCCTGAGATGCGGGTGCTTTCCCCGGCCTTGGCCCTTGTCCTTCTGGCGGCGCCCGCCCTGGCGCAGGATTTCACCGAAGACCAGAAGGCCATGTTCATCGACGCCATCGCCGCGAATGATTGCAGCATGACCGAGGACGAGGCCGAAGAGCTGATGCCCGCCGCCGGGATCACGCGTGAGGTGTCGGGCGCGATCGCGGTCTATCTGATCGACCGCAATCTTGCCGTGCTGTCCGACGACATGAAGCTGCTGACGCTGAGCGACGAGATCTGCCAATGACGCGCGCGCTTGCCTTTGGTCTGATGCTGCTTGCGACGCCGGTTCTGGCGCAGGATGTGGACGATCCCGAATTCGCCTATGTCATGCTGATGCAGTTCAACGGCTGCTCGATGGCCGAGGCCGATCTTGCCAGCCAGATGCAGGACGCCGGGATCGACCAGGCGACCTATCAGGCTGTGGCCGAGGCGCTGGTCGCCCGGGGCGATGCGGTGCTGACGGATGAGGCCGATGGCAGCAAGCGGGTCTCGATGCCCGAACATGCCTGCGCGCCGGTCGAAATCGAAGGTTTCGAGGAAGCCGCACAGCCATTGACCCCGCAGGGGGCAGAAATGCCCTACCGGGACGAAGTCTATACCAGCATCATGGCGACGAACGGCTGCACGATGACCAAGGCCGCAATTGCCGAGCAGATGCCGGGTTACGGGTTGCGGCAGCATCTGCACGAGCCGATGACCCAGGCCCTTGTCGCCGCGGGGTCTGCCACGATCTCGGATGACGCTGACGGCAGTCAGCGCGTGTCGCTTGCGCCGGAAATCTGCACCCCCGATGCCCCGGCGACAACGCTGATCCCGGCCAAGCCCGAGAGCGTCGCCAAGTTCACCGATCTGCTGCTTTCGCGCGGCTGTACCCTGCCCATTGGCCAGCTTGAGGCCGTCGAGGCCGAACTGGGGCTTGAACCGGCGGAGACCTATCCGGTCACCGTGGTGATGGAACTGGCAGGCGAAGGCGCGATGGATTTTGCGAACGGTGTTTTCCGTCTGAACCACAAGGACTGCCCCTGATGCTGCGCCGCCTTCACAAAGACCAGCCCGCCTCCTTCGCCTTCACGCCGGCGAACCTGGAATGGGCCCAGGCCCAGATCACCAAATATCCCGAGGGTCGTCAGGCCAGCGCGATCATCCCGCTTCTGTGGCGCGCGCAAGAGCAGGAGGGCTGGCTTAGCCGGCCGGCCATCGAATACGTCGCCGGGATGCTGGGCATGGCCTATATCCGGGCGCTGGAAGTGGCGACCTTCTACTTCATGTTCCAGTTGCAGCCCGTGGGCAGCGTCGCGCATGTGCAGATCTGCGGCACCACCAGTTGCATGATCTGTGGCGCCGAGGATCTGGTCGCGGTCTGCAAGCAGCTGATCGCGCCGACCCCCCACACCCTGAGCCATGACGGCAAGTTCAGCTGGGAAGAGGTCGAATGCCTGGGCGCCTGCGCCAATGCGCCGATGGCCCAGATCGGCAAGGACTATTACGAGGATCTGACCGCCGACAAGCTGCGTGACCTGATCGCGCGCTTCGGGGTGGGCGACGTGGCGGTGCCTGGGCCGCAGAACGGCCGCTATGCCTCGGAACCGCTGAGCGGGCTGACCAGCCTCAAGGACCACGAGGCCGGGCGCGACAAGTACAACGCCAGCGCGCGGCGGGCGGTGGACCTGGCCGATACGGTCAAGCGGATCGACGGGACCGAAGTGCCGCTGACGACGCCCTGGCTGGGCCAGCCGGCCGCGCCGAAGCCCGCGCGCGGCAAGGCGGTCGAGCCGACGCCGGGTGCCGGTGCCAAGGCGGATGTGACCGGCGCTACGGTGCAGGAGGCCAAGGCCTCGTCCCGCGGCAAGCCGAAGTCCGAGGGCGATGCCCCGAACGCCACCCCCGCCGCCACGCCCGAAGCCCGGGTGCCGGCGGGTGAAGACACCCGCCCGGCGGGCCTTGCGGCCCCGCGTGACGGCAAGGCGGATGACCTTAAGCTGATCGTCGGGATCGGCCCCAAGCTGGAGGCGCTTTGCCACAAGCTGGGGTTCTACCATTTCGACCAGATCGCCGGCTGGACCACGAACGAGATCGCCTGGGTCGACGCGAACCTGGAAGGCTTCAAGGGCCGCGTCACCCGCGACAATTGGGTGGCGCAGGCGAAGATCCTGGCGGCGGGCGGCTCGGTCGCCGAGGCCGAGCGCGCGGCCAAATCGTAACGGAAGGACGACCAAGAACGCCCGCAAGGGCAGGCAAACGGGACGAGGGAGACGGCAATGCACAGAGCGGAAAACGTGAATGCCCCCTGGCTTGGGGGATTTGTCATCGGGGCGGCAGCCGGTCTGGTCGCCTTTGCGGTGCTGGTTGTTCTGGGTGACTTCGATCTCTTTCCTGCGGCGGCGATGGCGGCGGTTGTCGCGACGGTCGTCGGCCTGATCCTGGGCCTGCCCTGGGGCAGCGCCGAGCCTGCGGTCTATCTGGACCGTTCGGACAAGGCCTCGGGCGCGGGGCATCACGCGGCGCCTGCGGCTGCCGTGGTGGCCGAGGCGGTGGTGGCCCCGGCGGCGGTGATGTCTGCCCCGGTGGTGGCTGCCCCGGTGATGTCTGCCCCGGTGGGCGAGGGCCCGCTGCGGCTGTCGGCCCCGCGCAACGGCGTGGCGGACAACCTGAAAGAGCTGGAAGGCGTTGGTCCGGCGATGGAGAAGCTGGCCAATGAGCTGGGCTTTTACCACTTCGACCAGATCGCCGCCTGGACCGACGCCGATGTGGCGCTGGTCGATGCCGAGATGAAGGGATTCAAGGGCCGGATCACCCGCGACAAGTGGGTGGCCCAGGCCCGGATCATCGTGACCGACGGGCTTGAGGCGTTCCGGGAACGCGCCAAGACCAACAACTATTGAGGCCCATGGTGCAACCGCGCCCCGATCCCGCCGACCTTGCCCGCGCCCGTAAGTCGCGGACGGTCGGTATCGTCCTGGCCGGGACGATCGTGTTGTGGATGGGGGCGCAGTGGCTTGGGGGCCAGATGGGCTGGGAGACGCGCTATGTCTTCCTGTTCGACCTGGCCGCCATCGCCGCTTTCCTGTGGGCCTTGGTGGTGACGTATCAGATCTGGCGCGGACGCCGGGGTTAGGAAGACAAGATGCTCAAGGATCAGGACCGCATTTTCACCAACCTCTACGGGATGCATGACCGCAGCCTGAAGGGCGCGATGAAGCGCGGACATTGGAACGGCACGGCCGAGATCATCAAGCGCGGGCGCGACACGATCATCGAGCAGGTGAAGGCCAGCGGCCTGCGCGGTCGGGGCGGGGCGGGGTTCCCGACGGGCCTGAAGTGGTCGTTCATGCCCAAGCAGTCGGATGGGCGCCCGTCCTATCTGGTCATCAACGCCGACGAGTCCGAGCCGGGGACCTGCAAGGACCGCGAAATCATGCGGCACGATCCGCATACGCTGATCGAAGGCGCGCTGATCGCCTCCTTCGCCATGAACGCGAACACCTGCTACATCTACATCCGCGGCGAATACATCCGTGAGCGCGAGGCGCTGCAGGCCGCCATCGACGAATGCTATGACGCCGGGATGCTGGGGAAGAACGCCGCGAAATCCGGCTGGGACTTCGACCTGTACCTGCACCACGGGGCCGGGGCCTATATCTGCGGCGAGGAAACGGCGCTGCTGGAAAGCCTGGAAGGCAAGAAGGGCATGCCCCGGATGAAGCCGCCGTTCCCTGCGGGCTCGGGTCTGTATGGCTGCCCGACCACGGTGAACAACGTGGAATCCATCGCGGTGGTCCCGACGATCCTGCGCCGCGGGCCGGAGTGGTTTGCGGGCTTTGGCCGTCCGAACAACACCGGGACGAAGCTTTTTGGCATCTCGGGCCATGTGAACAATCCCTGCGTCGTCGAAGAGGCGATGTCGATCCCGCTGAAGGAACTGTTGGAGCGCCACTGCGGCGGCGTGCGCGGCGGTTGGGACAACATCAAGGCGGTGATCCCTGGCGGCTCCTCGGTCCCCTTGCTGACCAAGGAACAGTGCGACGACGCGATCATGGACTTCGACTGGCTGCGCGAGCAGCGGTCGGGTCTGGGCACGGCGGCGGTGATCGTGATGGACAAGTCGACCGACGTGATCAAGGCGATCTGGCGGCTGTCGAAGTTCTACAAGCACGAGTCCTGCGGCCAATGCACCCCCTGCCGCGAAGGCACCGGCTGGATGATGCGGGTCATGGACCGGCTGGTCCGCGGCGAGGCCGAGGTCGAAGAGATCGACATGCTGCTGTCGGTGACCAAGCAGGTCGAAGGCCACACGATCTGCGCCCTGGGCGACGCGGCCGCCTGGCCGATCCAGGGCCTGATCCGCGCCTTCCGCGACGAGATCGAGGACCGCATCAAGGCCAAGCGCACCGGCCGCGTCAGTGCGGTGGCCGCCGAATGAAGTTCGCTCTGCTCCTTCCCCTGGCGCTTGCGGCCTGTGTGTCGTCCGAGATCCCGGATTCCGAACGGGTGGACGGGGTATTGGCGGGCACACCCGTCGAAGTTGCCGGCGCGACCATTGTGGCCGAGCAGATGTCCGACTGGCCGTCGATGATCTCGACGGTCGATGCCAAGGGTCAGTCGCAGGTCGTGCAGTCGGGAACGGCGGATACCGTGGTGATCTCGGGCGCGCCGGACTTTGACGCGGCGGTGGATGCGCTGGGGCAGTTCTGCGGGCGGAAGATCGACCCGAAGGGCTTTGACACGCAGTTCGTCTACAAGGAGCCTGCCTCGGGCGACTACTGGTTCGACGGGTTCTGCGGATGATGCGTGCCCTGCTCATATCGCCGATGGTCCTTGCCTGCGCGGCCTGCGTTCAGCCCGCGACCGGCCCGGACCAGCGCGGCGGTGAGCCTGTACGGGTGACCAACAACGGTCAGCCCTTTGCCATGTGGGAGGGTGCCCAGGCCCGCAAGGCGGCGGACGCGGCCTGCGGGGGCAAGGTCCGCGTCTCGATCTACGACCGCTATGACCGGGCGACCGGCGAATGGGTCTATGCGGAGGGGTGCGCATGACGAATGCTGTCACCTTTGGTCACGAAGCCCTGAACAGGGCCGCTTGTCATGGCATATCACGGGCTTATGGCCCCATGTCCTTGGTACGAGCAGCCAAGGAGGCCCTGATGCGCCCGTTCATTCTGACCCTTACCCTGACCGCAGCCCTTGCCGCGCCCGCCCATGCGCTGGTGCCGATCAACGAAGAGCCGGTGATCCGCGAGAAGCTGTTGCAGGGTTTCATCGGCGATGCCATCGCCGACAATTGCCCGACGATGGAGGCCCGCAAGCTGCGCGCCCTGGGCGAGTTGAACAAGCTGCGCGACTATGCGCTGAAGCAGGGCTATGCCTCGGACGTGGTGCGCGCCTTCGTCACCTCGGACGAGGAGAAGGCCAAGTTCAAGGCCGAGGCGGCGGACTGGCTGAAAGCCAAGGGTGCCGAGCCGGGCAAGCCCGAGGCCTATTGCGCCATCGGAGAAGCGGAAATCGCCAAGGAAAGCCTGATCGGCTATCTGCTGAGGTCGAAGAAGTGACCCAGCCCGTCCTCCACCTGGCCGAGTTGAACGTGGGGCGCCTTCTGGCCCCCACCGACGACCCGCGCGTGGCCGAGTTCATGGCCGCACTCGACCGGGTGAACGGGATGGGCAAGCGGATGCCCGGCTTCGTCTGGATGATGGAAGGTTCGGGCGAGCCGGGGACCGGGAATACCGAAGCCAAGATCGACGGCGACCCGCAGTTCGTGTCGAACCTGACGGTCTGGGAAAGCGTCGAGACGCTGGAGCATTTCGTCTTCAACACGGTGCATCGCGCGTTCTATGAGCGGCGGGCCGAGTGGTTCGAGGTGCTGGGCCGGATGCATTTCGTCATGTGGTGGGTGCCTGCCGGGCACCAGCCCACCTTGGACGAGGCGCTGGAGCGGTTGAAGCATCTGGAAGCGCATGGCGACAGCGACCATGCCTTCGGCTGGACATATCTGAAAGAAGCGCAAGCGTGGAAAACCCGCGGTTGTGCGCAAGTGGCGGCGGAGTAGGGCCATGACCAATCTCAAGAAAATCAACATCGACGGGATCGAGGTCGAGGTCGATGGCGCGATGACCATCATCCAGGCGGCGGAAGTCGCCGGGATCGAGATCCCGCGGTTCTGCTACCATGAGCGGCTGTCGATCGCCGGTAACTGCCGGATGTGCCTGGTCGAGGTGGTCGGTGGCCCGCCGAAGCCTGCGGCAAGCTGCGCGATGCAGGTGCGCGACTTGCGGCCGGGACCGGAAGGGCAGGCGCCCGTGGTCAAGACCAAGTCGCCGATGGTGAAGAAGGCCCGCGAGGGGGTGATGGAGTTCCTGCTCATCAACCACCCGCTGGATTGCCCGATCTGCGACCAGGGTGGCGAATGCGACCTGCAGGATCAGGCGATGGCTTACGGGGTGGACTTCAGCCGCTACCGCGAGCCGAAGCGGGCGTCCGAGGATCTGAACCTGGGCCCGTTGGTCAAGACGGCTATGACGCGCTGCATCTCTTGCACCCGCTGCGTCCGCTTCACGACCGAGGTCGCCGGGATCACCCAGATGGGCCAGACCGGCCGGGGTGAGGACAGCGAGATCACCAGCTATCTGAACATGACGCTGGATTCGAACCTGCAGGGCAACATCATCGACCTGTGCCCGGTGGGGGCGCTGACCTCGAAGCCCTATGCCTTTACCGCCCGCCCGTGGGAATTGACCAAGACCGAAACGGTGGACGTGATGGACGCGATGGGCGCGTCGATCCGGGTCGATACCAAGGGCCGCGAAGTCATGCGCATCCTGCCGCGCAACCATGACGGCGTGAACGAAGAGTGGATCAGCGACAAGACCCGTTTCGTCTGGGACGGGCTGCGTCGCCAGCGGCTGGACGTGCCCTATGTGCGCGAGAACGGCAAGCTGCGGAAGGCAACCTGGGGCGAGGCGCTGACCCGCGCGGCCGCGGCGATGAAGGGCAAGAAGGTCGCCGCCCTGGTCGGCGATCTGGCCCCGGTCGAGGCGGTGTTCTCCCTCAAGCAGCTGGTCGAAGGCATGGGCGGCAAGATCGAATGCCGCACCGACGGGGCGAAGCTGCCGGCGGGCAACCGCTCGGGCTATGCCGGGACCGCGCGGATCGAGGATATCGACACGGCAGGCGGCATCCTGTTGATCGGGACCAACCCGCGCGTCGAAGCCGCAGTGCTGAACGCGCGCATCCGCAAGGCCTGGACCAATGGCGCGGTCGTGGGTCTGATCGGGCAGGCGGTCGACCTTACCTATGACTATCACCACATCGGCACGGATCGCGCCGCGCTGGCCGAGCATCTGAAGACCGCCGAGGCGGCTCCGGCAGATGCCAAGCCCGGCGTGGTGATCGTCGGCCAGGGCGCCATCAACGAGGCGGATGGCGAGGCGGTGCTGGCCCATGCCATGCGCATCGCCGAAGCGCGCGGCGCGAAGCTGCTGATCCTGCACACCGCCGCGTCGCGGGTCGGTGCGATGGATGTGGGCGCGGTGACCGAGGGCGGGCTTGCCGCCGCGACCGAGGGGGCCGAGGTGGTCTACAACCTGGGCGCCGATGAGGTCGAGATCGCGCCGGGTCCCTTCGTGATCTATCAGGGCAGCCACGGTGACCGGGGTGCCAACCGCGCCGACATCATCCTGCCGGGCGCGGCCTGGACCGAGGAGAACGGCCTCTTCGTCAACACCGAGGGCCGGCCGCAGCTGGCCTTCCGCGCCGGGTTCGCGCCGGGCGAGGCGAAGGAGAACTGGGCGATCCTGCGGGCGCTGTCGGCGGAACTTGGGGCGCAACTGCCGTGGGATTCGCTGGCCGGGCTGCGTGCCGCCTTGGTCAAGGCGCATCCGGTCCTGGGCCGGGTGGACGAGGTGGCCGAGAACGCGCTGCAACCGATCGCGGTAAAGCACCTGGGCAAGGCGGATTTCCGCAATGCGATCAAGGACTTTTACCTGACGAACCCGGTCGCGCGGGCCTCGGCCGTGATGGCCGAACTTTCGGCGATGGCCAAGGCGCGGGCGACCCCGGCGCTGGCGGCGGAGTAAGCGATGCAGCACCCGCTGACCCTGCTGGCGACCCTTGGCACCGCGACAGCGGCGCTGGGGGCTTGCGCGCCTGCCGGAGAGGTGTCAGAGGGGCGCGGCCAGCCGGTGTACGAAGGGATACAGACGATCCTCCTGGACGACGATCTGGTCAGCTTCACCGTCGCGATGCGCGGCGCGAAGGACCAGTCCGATGTCGAGGCCTACGGGCGCTGTGCGGCCGCGCAATATGCGCTGGATCGGGGTTACGGGTTCGCCCGCCAGGTGCGGACCATCGTGAAGAAGGAAGGCGGGGTGTGGTACGGGGACGCGGTCTATCTGATCTCGTCCGGCCTGCCCGAGGGCCTGCGCACCATCGACGCCGAAGTGGCGGTGACGGAATGCGCAGAGCTTGGAATACCGGGCCAGTAACACTGGCGGTTTGAGGATGAGGGACTGACATGGACGGGTTTCTTGCCACGGGGTTCGGAACGGCGGTGCTGATCGCGGCGCAGTCGCTGCTGATCGTGGCCTTCGTGATGATCAGCCTCTTGTTCCTTGTCTACGGCGACCGGAAGATCTGGGCCGCCGTGCAGATGCGGCGCGGCCCGAACGTGGTGGGGCCGTTCGGCCTGCTGCAATCGGTGGCCGACGCGCTGAAATATGTGGTCAAGGAGATCGTGATCCCGGCCGGCGTGGACCGTCCGGTGTTCTTCCTGGCCCCGATGCTGTCCTTCGTGCTGGCGATCCTGGCCTGGGCGGTGATCCCCTTTGATGACGGCTGGGTTCTGGCCAACATCAACGTGGCGATCCTGTTCGTCTTTGCCGTCTCCTCGCTGGAGGTTTACGGCGTGATCATGGGCGGCTGGGCCTCGAACTCGAAATACGCGTTCCTGGGGTCGTTGCGGTCGGCGGCGCAGATGATTTCCTATGAGGTGTCGCTGGGCCTGATCATCATCGGGGTGATCCTGTCGACCGGTGCGATGAGCTTTGGCGCCATCGTCGAGGCGCAGGACGGCGACTATGGCCTGTTCAACTGGTACTGGCTGCCGCATTTCCCGATGGTGTTCCTGTTCTTCATCAGCGCCCTGGCTGAAACCAACCGCCCGCCCTTTGACCTGCCGGAAGCGGAATCGGAACTCGTCGCCGGGTTCATGGTGGAATATTCCTCGACCCCCTACCTGCTGTTCATGGCCGGCGAATACATCGCGATCTTCCTGATGTGCGCGCTGATTTCGCTCTTGTTCTTCGGCGGCTGGCTGTCGCCGATCCCAGGGCTAGCCGATGGCTGGTGGTGGATGGTCGGCAAGATGTGGTTCTTCTTCTTCATCTTCGCGATGGTGAAGGCCATCGTCCCCCGCTACCGCTATGACCAACTGATGCGGATCGGCTGGAAGGTGTTCCTGCCGATGTCGCTGGCCTGGGTCGTGCTGGTGGCGTTCCTGGCGAAATTCGAAGTGCTTGGCGGCTTCTGGGCCCGCTGGACGATTGGAGGCTGAGGATGGCAAACATCGACTGGAACCGCGCGACGCGCTACTTCCTGCTGATGGACTTCATCAAGGGCTTTGGCCTGGGGATGAAGTACTTCTTCGCGCCAAAATCCACGCTGAACTACCCGCACGAAAAGGGGCCGCTGTCGCCCCGTTTCCGTGGCGAACACGCGCTGCGCCGCTATCCCAACGGCGAGGAACGCTGCATCGCCTGCAAGCTGTGCGAGGCGGTCTGCCCGGCGCAGGCGATCACCATCGATGCCGAACCGCGTGAGGACGGCAGCCGCCGCACCACGCGCTATGACATCGACATGACCAAGTGCATCTACTGCGGCTTCTGCCAGGAAGCCTGCCCGGTGGATGCCATCGTCGAAGGTCCGAACTTCGAATTCTCGACCGAGACGCGCGAGGAGCTGTTCTACACCAAGGACAAGCTTCTGGAGAACGGCGCCCGCTGGGAAGCCGAGATCGCCCGTAACCTTGAAATCGACGCCCCGTATCGGTGATCCCATGACCGACGACCTTGCCAAGATGTTTTCCGCCTGGATGGAGCAGGGCCAGAAGATGGCCAGCGCCTTCATGCCGGGTGTGGAAAATTTCGACGCGAAGGCGATGGAAAAGTTCTTTCCGGCCATGCCGAAGGAACTCTTGGAGATGTGGTTCGGCAAGACCTTCAACCCCGAAGGCCTGGATGCGCGGACCCGCTTTCTGGTGACCATCGCGGCCCTGACGGTGCTGGGTCCGGTCGGTGAGCCGCAGTTGCGGATGACGATCAAGAACGGCCTTGCGGCCGGGGCCACGAAACGCGAGATCGCGGAAGTGATCTGGCAGATGTCCATGTTCGGCGGGTTGCCCGCCACGCAGAAGGCGCTTGAGCTTGCTCAGGCCGTCTTTGCAGAGACCGAGGAGAAAGACGCATGACCGTCTTCAGTTTCGCCTTCTACATGTTCGCCGTGATCACGGTGACGGCTGGCCTGATGGTCACGCTTTCGCGGAACCCGGTCCACTCGGTGCTGTGGCTGATCCTGGCGTTCCTGTCGACTTCGGGCCTGTTCGTGATGCTGGGGGCCGAGTTCGTGGCGATGCTTCTGGTGATCGTCTATGTCGGCGCCGTGGCGGTGCTGTTCCTGTTCGTGGTGATGATGCTGGACATCGACTTTGCCGCGCTGAAGGGGGAACTGGCCCGCTACATGCCGCTTGGTTTGCTGATCGGCGTGGTGCTGCTGATGCAGGTCGCCATTGGCGTCGGTGTCTGGCAAGCGGCCGACGGGGCCGAAGGGCTGCGGCAGGCCGTGGCGCCCGCCCCGGCCGAGATGGAGAACACCCGCGCGCTGGGGATGATCCTCTATGACCGCTATTTCCTGCTGTTCCAGCTTTCGGGCCTGATCCTGCTGGTCGCGATGATCGGGGCGATCCTGCTGACCTTGCGGCACCGCAAGGACGTCAAGCGCCAGAACGTGCTGCAGCAGATGTGGCGCGACCCGGCCAAGGCGATGGAACTCAAGGACGTGAAGCCGGGCCAGGGGTTGTGACCGGGGTGGGGTAGAACCCCACCTTACGAAATTGGCCAGTGGCCAGCGAAATTCGGGCCAAAAGAGCCCAAGAGGGAACGAGAGATGGTGGGACTTGAACATTACCTGACGGTGGCCGCGGCGCTGTTCGTCATCGGGATCTTCGGGATCTTCCTGAACCGGAAGAACGTGATTGTCATCCTGATGTCGATCGAACTGATGCTTCTGGCGGTCAATATCAACCTCGTCGCCTTCTCGTCCTTCTCGGGCGATCTGGTGGGGCAGGTCTTTACCATGTTCGTCCTGACCGTCGCCGCCGCCGAGGCCGCCATCGGCCTGGCCATCCTTGTCGTCTTCTTCCGCAACCGCGGCACCATCGAGGTGGAAGACGTCAACGTGATGAAGGGCTGAGCCATGCAGGTCGGAGAGCGCAACGTGTTCGGGATGCGGATCACCGCCCTACGGGGCGGGTTGGTCGATCTGGAGTGCGAGACATGCCACACCGCTGGGGCCGCCCCAGTGCAGGAATTTCAATCGACCCGCTGCGGTTCCACCCGCTGTGGCGCGACCCAAGGCAGGACCGAGTAAATGGCGACGATCATCCTCTTCGCTCCCCTGATCGGGGCCATCATCTGTGGCTTCGGCTGGCGTCTGATCGGCGAGAAAGCCGGGCAGGTCATCGCCACCGCGCTGGTCTTTCTGGCGGCCGCCCTGTCCTGGCAGATCTTCCTGACCTTCGATGGCGAGACGCAGCGCATCGTCCTGATGCGCTGGATCGAGTCCGGCACGATGGGCAGCGAGTGGGCGATCCGTCTGGACCGGCTGACCGCGATCATGCTGGTGGTGGTGAACTCGGTCTCGGCCTTGGTCCACCTTTATTCCTTCGGCTATATGGCGCATGACGACAACTGGCACGAGGGCGAGCATTACAAGGCCCGCTTCTTCGCCTACCTGTCGTTCTTCACCTTCTCGATGCTGATGCTGGTGACCAGTGACAACCTGGTCCAGATGTTCTTCGGCTGGGAAGGCGTGGGCGTCGCCTCCTACCTGCTGATCGGCTTCTACTACCGCAAGGCCAGTGCCAACGCGGCCGCGATGAAGGCGTTCATCGTCAACCGGGTGGGTGACTTCGGCTTTGCGCTGGGGATCTTTGCACTGTTCTACCTGACGGATTCCATCCGCTTCGACGACGTGTTTGCGGCTGCTCCGGCCTTGGCCGAGACGAACCTGACCTTCCTTTGGGGTGAGTGGAACGCGGCGAACCTGGTGGGCGTGCTGCTGTTCATCGGCGCGATGGGGAAATCGGCGCAGTTGTTCCTGCACACCTGGCTGCCGGACGCGATGGAAGGCCCGACGCCGGTCTCCGCGCTGATCCACGCGGCGACGATGGTGACGGCGGGGGTGTTCCTGGTCTGCCGGATGTCGCCGGTCTATGAATACGCGCCGCAGGCGCTGGCCTTCATCACCATCCTTGGCGCGCTGACCGCCTTTGTCGCGGCGACCATCGGCCTTGTGCAGAACGACATCAAGCGCGTGATCGCCTATTCGACCATGTCACAGCTGGGCTACATGTTCGTGGCCGCCGGCGTCGGCGTCTATTCGGTGGCGATGTTCCACCTGTTCACCCACGCCTTCTTCAAGGCGATGCTGTTCCTTGGCGCGGGGTCCGTGATCCACGCGACCCACCACGAACAGGACATGCGCAACTATGGCGGGCTGCGGAAGAAGATCCCGCTGACCTTCTGGGCCATGCTGATCGGCACGCTGGCCATCACCGGCGTGGGCATCCCGCTGACGCATTACGGCTTTGCCGGCTTCCTGTCGAAAGATGCGGTGATCGAGAGCGCCTGGGTCGGCTCGGGCTTTGCCTTCTGGCTCTTGGTCGTCGCGGCCTGCTTCACCAGCTTCTATTCCTGGCGGCTGATGTTCCTGACCTTCTTCGGCGAAAGCCGCGCCCACGGCCACGACGCGCACGGCCACGGTCACGCGGCCCACGGGCATGATGACCACCACCACGAGCCGCACGAAAGCCCGATGGTCATGCTGATCCCGCTGGGGGTTCTTGCCCTGGGCGCGATCTTCTCCGGCATGCTGTGGTACAAGGTGTTCTTCGGCGAAGAGACCGCTGTGCGTGACTGGTTCGGCATGGAGCAGGTCGCGCATGGCGAAGCCGCCGACCATGGGACGGAAGCCGTCGCCACGGAAACGCACAGCGAGGCTGCTCCTGCAGCGACTGTGACCACCGAGGCTGCTCCGGCGACCGATGCCGCTCCGGCTGAAGGCTCCGCTGTTGCCACGACGAGTGAGCCTGCCGAGCCCGAAGCCAGCCCCGGCGATGCCGAGGGTCACGCCGTGGGCGCTGCCCCCAAGGGCGCGCTGGTCATGCTGCCCTTCACTCCCGAAGAGCAGGCCGTGGTCGACGGCCGGCTTGATGCCGACAAGGCCGCCAAAGCCGAACACGCACCAACAACCATGATCAACGCCGCGCACCTGGTGCCGACCTGGGTCAAGGTCTCGCCCTTTATCGCGATGCTGATCGGTTTCGCGGTGGCCTGGCTTTTCTACATCAAGGACCCCAGCCTGCCGCGCCGTCTGGCGACCCAGCAGCGCCCGCTCTACCTGTTCCTTCTGAACAAATGGTATTTCGACGAGCTTTATGACGTGATCTTCGTCCGCCCCGCCAAGTGGCTGGGGGGCTTCCTTTGGAAGAAGGGCGACGGCAACGTCATTGACGGGTCGATCAACGGGGTGGCGATGGGGATCATCCCCTTCTTCACCCGCCTCGCAGGCCGCGCGCAGTCCGGCTACCTGTTCCACTACGCCTTCGCGATGGTGCTGGGGATCGTGATCCTGGTCACCTGGATGACGCTTTTCGGCGGCGCGAAGTAAGGGGCGCGCAGAATGGAAAACCAGCTTCTCTCGATCATCACCTTCCTGCCGCTGGTCGCGGCGCTGATCCTTGCGCTGTTCATGCGCGGGGACGATGCGGCGGCGCGCAACGGGGCGAAGTGGCTTGCGCTGTTCACCACCAGCGCGACCTTCGTGATCTCGCTTTTCGTGCTGCTCCGCTTTGACCCGTCGAACACCGGCTTTCAGTTCGTCGAGGAACGGGAATGGATCCTGGGCCTGACCTACAAGATGGGCGTCGACGGGATATCGATCCTGTTCGTGATGCTGACCACCTTCCTGATGCCGATCACGATCTGGTCGTGCTGGAACGTGGAAACCCGCGTCAAGGAATACATGATCGCCTTCCTGGTGCTGGAAACGCTGATGCTGGGCGTGTTCATGGCGCTGGACCTGGTCCTGTTCTACCTGTTCTTCGAGGCCGGCCTGATCCCGATGTTCCTGATCATCGGCATCTGGGGCGGCAAGGAACGGATCTACGCCGCGTTCAAGTTCTTCCTGTACACCTTCCTCGGCTCGGTCCTGATGCTGGTCGCGATGATCGCGATGTATCTGGACGCCGGAACGACGGATATCGTCGACCTGCTGGCGCATGACTTCGGGTCCGAGACGTTCAGCGTCCTTGGCATCCAGGTCGTTGGCGGCTTGCAGACGATGCTGTTCCTGGCCTTCTTCGCCAGCTTCGCGGTGAAGATGCCGATGTGGCCGGTCCACACCTGGCTGCCCGACGCCCACGTGCAGGCCCCGACGGCCGGGTCGGTGGTGCTGGCGGCGATCCTTTTGAAGATGGGCGGCTACGGCTTCCTGCGCTTCTCCTTGCCGATGTTCCCGGTGGGGTCGGACGTGATGGCGCCGCTGGTCCTTTGGATGTCGGCCATCGCCATCGTCTACACGTCGTTGGTGGCGCTGGCGCAGACCGACATGAAGAAGCTGATCGCCTATTCCTCGGTCGCGCACATGGGCTTTGTCACCATGGGCATCTTCGCGGCGAACCAGCAGGGCGTCGACGGGGCGATCTTCCAGATGATCAGCCACGGCTTCATCTCGGGTGCCTTGTTCCTGTGTGTCGGGGTGATCTACGACCGGATGCACACGCGCGAGATCGACGCCTACGGTGGCCTTGTGAACCGGATGCCCGCCTATGCGCTGGTGTTCATGTTCTTCACCATGGCCAACGTCGGCCTGCCGGGCACGTCGGGCTTTGTCGGAGAATTCCTGACGTTGATGGGCATTTTCCAGGTCAACACCTGGGTCGCCGCCGTCGCCGCGACGGGCGTGATCCTGTCGGCCGGCTATGCGCTGTGGCTGTACCGCCGGGTCGTCTTTGGCGACCTGATCAAGGAAGCACTGAAGTCGATCACCGACATGGACCGCCGCGAGAAGGCAATCTTCGCCCCCCTCATCGCCATGACCCTGATCCTGGGCGTCTACCCCAGCCTCGTGACCGACATCATCGGGCCTTCCGTCACGGCCCTTGTCACCGACTACCAGGCTGCCTTGCCCGCTGATGCGACGGCGGTGGCCCTGAACGAAGGACATTCGGAATGACTTCCGCCGATTTCCAGACCCTCCTCCCCGAGATCGTTCTGGCGGGCTATGCGATGGCCGCCCTGATGGTCGCCGTCTACACCACCAAGGACAAGCTGGCCGCCACGCTGGTCTGGGCCACGGCGGGCCTTTTCGTCGCACTTGCGCTGTATATCGGCGCAGGCGGGGCGGGGGAGCGGCTGGTCTTCAACGGCCTCTTCATCGACGACCCCTTCGCGCGATTTGCCAAGGTGACGATCCTGCTCTCCGCTGCGGCGGTTCTGGTGATGAGCCAGGACTACATGACCCGCCGCGACCTTTTGCGCTTCGAATACCCGATCCTGGTCACGCTGTCCGTGGTGGGCATGATGGTCATGGTCTCCTCCGCCGACCTGATCACGCTTTACATGGGGTTGGAGCTGCAATCGCTGGCGCTGTACGTCATCGCCTCGATCCGCCGTGACAGCGCCAAGTCCTCGGAAGCGGGTCTGAAGTACTTCGTCCTCGGCGCCCTGTCGTCGGGCCTCCTCCTTTACGGCGCATCGCTGGTCTACGGCTATGCCGGGACGACCCAGTTCGCGGGCATCCTGTCCACCGTGCAGGACGGCGTGCCGCTGGGCCTCCTCTTCGGTCTGGTGTTCATGCTGGCGGGCCTTGCCTTCAAGGTCTCGGCCGCGCCCTTCCACATGTGGACACCTGACGTCTACGAAGGCTCGCCCACCCCGGTGACCGCGTTCTTCGCTACCGCGCCGAAAGTCGCGGCGATGGCCCTGATCGCGCGCCTGGTGCAGGACGCGTTCGGTGGCATCCCCGGCCAGTGGGGCCAGGTGCTGGCGGCGCTTGCCGTCGTCTCGATGTTCCTGGGCGCCGTGGCCGCGATCGGCCAGCGCGACATCAAGCGGCTGATGGCCTATTCCTCGATCGCCCACATGGGCTATGCGCTGATCGGCCTTTGCGTCGGCACGGCTTACGGCGTGCAGGCGACGATGATCTACATGGCGATCTACGTCACGATGAACGTCGGCACCTTCGCCTTCATCCTGTCGATGGAGCGGGACGGGCGTCCGGTGTCGGACATCGCCGGCCTGAATCAGTTTGCCAAGAAGGAACCCCTTAAGGCGCTAGCGATGCTGGTCCTCCTGTTCTCGCTCGCCGGTGTCCCGCCGATGGTCGGTTTCTTCGGCAAGTTCTACGTCCTGAAGGCTGCCGTGGACGCGGGTTGGGTCTGGCTGGCCGTGGCCGGTGCGGTCGCCAGCGTGATCGGCGCCTTCTACTACCTGCGCATCGTCTATTACATGTACTTCGGCGCCGAGCAGGAGCCCGTCGACAGCCGCATGGCCCCGGTGCAGTGGGGGATGCTGGTCGGGGTGGCGGCGATCATGCTTCTGGGCATCGTGAACCTGTTCGGGATCGAAGCGCCTGCGGCCCTGGCCGCCGAAGCGCTTGTCCGTTAACGGCGAAGGGGCAGGGCGCATCACCCTGCCCGAGATCGACAGCACAAACGCCGAAGGTTTCCGCCGGGCCGCCAGCCTGCCGGGCCCGACCTGGGTGCTGGCCGGGGTCCAGACCGCGGGCCGAGGCCGCCGCGCCCGCCCCTGGTCCAGCCCGGAAGGCAACTTCCACGGCACCCTGGTCCTGAAACCCTCCGAGCCACCCGAGACCGTCGCGCTTCGGTCCTTCGCCGCTGCCCTGGCCCTGCGCGATGCCCTGGTGCAACTTACCGGACTGCCCGGCAGCTTCACGCTGAAATGGCCGAACGACGTGCTTTGCAACGGTGGCAAGCTGGCCGGTATCCTGCTGGAATCCCAGGGCCTAAACAGCACTCACCCGGTCCTTTGCATCGGCATCGGTGTCAATCTTATAGCCGCGCCCGACGCCTCCCAGGTCGAAGCCGGGGCTGTTCCTCCCGTCTCATTGCTGCACGAGACCGGCCTACGCATCACACCGGGTGCGTTCCTCGACGCCCTGGCCCCCGCCTATGCCGCCTGGGAAGCCCGCTTCGTGACCGAAGGCTTCGCCCCCCTGCGCGCGGCCTGGCTTGCCCACGCCGCCCGCCTGGGCGAGACGATCCGCGCCCGGACCGGGCAGGACAGCCGCGAGGGTGTTTTCGACGGCATTGACGCCACCGGCAACCTGATGCTTCGCACCCCCAGTGGAACCCTTGCCATCCCCGCCGCCGAGGTGTTCTTCTGACCGCGTCCCTGCATTTTCTGTCCCCAAATATCCCACGGGGATCCGGGGGTGTGAAACCCCCGGTCCGCCGCTGAACCCGAGATCCCGCCCATGCTTCTCGCCATCGACTGTGGCAATACCAACACCGTCTTCTCGATCTGGGACGGCGCACGCTTCCTCGCCACCTGGCGCATCGCGACCGACCACAAGCGGACGGCGGATGAGTACTTCGTCTGGCTTTCCAGCCTCATGTCCCTGACAAGGACCCAAGCGACCATCTCCGAGGCGATCATCTCCTCGACCGTGCCGCGCGTGGTGTTCAATCTGCGGGTCCTGTGTGACCGCTACTTCGACTGCCGCCCCTTGGTCGTCGGCAAGCCCGACTGCAAGCTGCCCGTCGCCCCCCGCGTGGATCAGGGCACCACGGTCGGGCCGGACCGGCTGGTCAACACCGTCGCGGGCTTCAGCCAGCATGGTGGCGACCTGATCGTGGTGGACTTCGGCACCGCCACCACCTTCGACGTGGTGGACGATGACGGCGCCTATATCGGCGGGGTGATTGCCCCCGGCGTGAACCTTTCGCTGGAGGCGCTGCACATGGCGGCCGCTGCCCTGCCGCATGTCGATGTCGCCAGACCCGCCCGCGCGATCGGGACGAATACGGTGGCCTGCATGCAGTCCGGCGTGTATTGGGGATATGTCGGCCTGGTCGAAGGCATCGTGCGCGAAATTCGGCGCGAACGCGACCGTCCGATGAAAGTCATCGCCACCGGTGGCCTTGCCTCCCTTTTCGCGCAGGGGACCGAGCTATTTCATTCCATCGAGGACGATCTGACCATGCGCGGCCTCGTCCTGATCAACGACTACAACAAGGATAGCCCATGAACCGCCTTATCTATCTTCCCCTCGGCGGTGCCGGCGAGATCGGCATGAACTCTTACGTCTACGGCTATGGCCCCAAGGGGAAAGAGCGGCTGATCCTGGTCGACCTTGGGGTGGCCTTCCCGGACATGGACACCTCGCCCGGCGTCGACCTGATCCTGCCCGACATCACCTGGCTGCACGACAAGCTGGACCGGCTGGAGGCGATCTTCATCACCCATGCGCATGAGGACCACATCGGCGCCCTGCCGCATCTCTGGCCGCAGCTGCAGAAGAAGGTCTATGCCCGCCGCTTCACCGCCACCATCGGCGGGCTTAAGTTCGAGGAAGCCGGCCTGCCGCTGGACCAGATCGTCGCGGTCGAGGCGCGGCCGCATACGGTTGAGGTCGGGCCGTTCAAGGTGCAGTTCGTCCCGGTCAGCCATTCGATCCCGGAATCCTCGGCCCTGGTGATCGACACGCCCGCGGGCCGTATCTTCCACTCGGCCGACTTCAAGATCGACCACGCGCCCGTCGTCGGCGAGGCCTGGGATGACGCCCGGTTCTCCGAGATCGTGGCCGAGCGGCCGGTCAAGGCGATGACCTGCGATTCGACCAACGTGTTTTCCACCCATGTCGGCCGGTCGGAATCGACCCTGGCGGAACCTTTGACCCAGCTGATCCGCAGTTGCAGCGGGATGGTGGTGGCGACGACCTTCGGATCGAACGTCGCGCGCCTGAAAACGCTGGCCGAGGCCGCGCGTGCGGCGGATCGGACGATCTGCGTGCTGGGCCGGTCGATGAAGCGGATGCTGCTTGCGGCCGAACAGGCGGCGGTGCTGTCTGGCTTTCCCCGCACCGTGACCCCGGACGAGGCGCTGGAAGTCCCGCGCCGCAACCTGATGCTGCTCGTCACCGGCAGCCAGGGCGAACGCCGCGCGGCCAGCGCGCAGTTGTCGCGCGGCAAGTATCTGGGGTTGGAGATGAAAGAGGGCGACACGTTCCTGTTTTCCTCCAAGACCATCCCGGGCAACGAGCGGGACGTGGGCCGCGTCTGGAATGCGTTCTCGGAAATGGGGGTGCAGGTGATCGACGATCAGGGCGGCAAGTACCACGTCTCGGGCCACGCGAACCGCCCGGATCTGGAGCATGTGCACCGCCTGATCCTGCCCGACATGCTGATCCCGATGCATGGCGAGCATCGGCATCTGTCGGAACATGCCCGGATAGCCACGGAAAGCGGCATCGCCGCGGCCGTGGCGCCGAACGGGACGATGCTGGACCTGACCGGCGATGTGCCGGAGGTGGCGGAATATGTCGAGACCGGCCGGGTCTACCTGGACGGCACCGCCCAGGTCGGCGCGCTGGATGGGGTCGTGCGCGACCGCATCCGCATGGCGCTGAACGGCCATGTGCTGGTCACGCTGATCCTGGATGAAACCGACGCACCGATGGGCGAGCCCTGGGTGGAGCTGATGGGCCTGGCCGGTATCGGACGGGGCGAGCGTCCTTTGGCCGAGACGCTGGAAGGCGACCTCGCGCAGGTGGTCGACCGTCTGGGCCGCAAGGTGCTGGCCGACGACGCCAAGCTGGAAGAGGAAATCCGCCGCGTCGTGCGTCAGGTCTCGGTCGAGGAGATCGGCAAGAAGCCTGAGGTTACCGTGGTGATCAGCCGGTTGGTCGCGGAATAAGCAAAAGGTCCCGGAGAACATCCGGGACCCTCGTCATTCTGTTCCTAACAGACCAGCGCCCCGGACCCGGTCCGGGGCGTAGTCTTTTGGGCCTTAGCCTTCGGTGCCGGTCGCGGTCTCTTCGGTGTCGGCGGTCGGCGCGGACTTCAGCGCGAAGCTGCGCAGGATGAAATCGGGAACATGGTCGCCCATGCCGATCACTGCCGGCCCCAGATCGCGGTCGCGGCGCTGGTCGCGCCGGTCATCGCGCGGCTCGCGGCGGCTGTCGCCCCGGTCGCTCCGCGTTTCGGTCCGGGCTTCGGTCCGCTCGGCCCGACCCTCGCTGCGGTCATCGCGGCGACCCTCGCCCCGGTCGTCCCGGCGGCGTTCGCCCCGGTCGCTGCGCTCACTCCGCTCGGACCTGTCGGGCCGTGCTTCGCGGCGCGGTTCGCGTGCGGGTTCTTCGGACACGACCGCGGGTTCGGCCTTCGGGGCGGCCACCAACGGCTCCATCGCCGCAACCTCGTCATGCGGTTTCACCGGGCGATCCCGCTCACGGCTGCGGCCGCTGCGTTCGCGGGGCTTGCGGTCCTCACGCGGGCGGTCGGGGCGGCTTTCGGCGGTCGAAGGCTCGAACCCTTCGGGCAGGTCGCCGCGCGGGATTTCGGTCTTGATCAGGCTTTCGATCGCCTTGAGATACTTCTCATCCGATGGCACCGAGATGGTCAGCGCCTTGCCCAGACGACCAGCGCGGCCGGTGCGGCCGATGCGGTGGACATAATCCTCGGGGTGGCTGGGCACGTCGAAGTTGAACACATGGCTGACCGCCGGAATGTCCAGTCCGCGCGCCGCCACGTCCGAGGCGACCAGGAGATGCAGCGTGCCGTCACGGAAGGCGTCCAGCGTCTTCATCCGCGTCGACTGTTCCAGGTCGCCGTGGATGGGGGCCGCGTTGAAGCCATGCGCTTTCAGCGATTTGGCCACCACGTCCACGTCCATCTTGCGGTTGCAGAAGATGATGGCGTTGGTGCAAGCCTCGCCCTCGGCGCGGATCAGGGCGCGCAGGACGGCGCGCTTGTCGGCAAAGTTGCGGTCCTTGCGGATCGGCTTCACCTCGATCAGGCTTTGCGTGATCGTCAGCGAGGCGGTGGCCTGGCGGGCAACCTCGATCCGGGCCGGGTTGGTCAGGAAGGTGCTGGTGATCCGCTCGATCTCGGGCGCCATGGTGGCGCTGTAGAACATGGTCTGGCGGGTGAAGGGGGTCAGCTGGAAGATCCGCTCGATATCCGGGATGAAGCCCATGTCGAGCATCCGGTCGGCCTCATCGACCACCATGATCTGCACGCCGGTCAGAAGAAGCTTGCCACGCTCGAAATGGTCGAGCAGGCGGCCGGGGGTGGCGATCAGCACGTCGACGCCACGGTCGATCAGCTTGTCCTGTTCGCCAAAGGCCACGCCGCCGATCAGCAGCGCCTTCGTCAGTTTGGTGTGCTTGGCGTAGATGTCGAAGTTCTCGGCCACCTGGGCGGCAAGTTCGCGCGTCGGCGCCAGCACCAGGCTGCGCGGCATCCGGGCGCGGGCGCGGCCCTGGCCCAGAAGCGTGATCATCGGCAGCGTGAAGCTGGCGGTCTTGCCGGTGCCGGTCTGGGCGATGCCAAGGACATCGCGGCCTTTTAGCGCCTCGGGGATGGCCTGGGCCTGGATCGGGGTGGGGGTTTCGTAGCCGGCTTCAGTGACGGCCTGCAGCACGCGCGGGTCCAGCGCGAGGTCGGAGAATTTGGTCATTAGCGTCCTATGGATGCGGTATCGGACCGCATGAATGATGGGACGCAAGTTTCCGGGCGCCCCGGCGTCTCGGCCCCGTTTGGCCGCGCTTCGCGCATAACGCAAATGGCGGACGGGGTCAAGAACGCGCTAGACCATCATCTCCTTGGTCGCGGTCAGCTTCACGCCGGGATAGTCGCGCACCACGCGGTCGATGTCCCATTGCAGGCGGGTCAGGAACACCAGGTCCCCGTCGCTGTCATGCGCGATGTGGCCCTTGTTGACGTTCACCAGCTTTTCGATCTCGGCCTTGTCGCCGGAAATCCAGCGGGCCGAGGTGAAGTTCGACCCCTCGAAACGGACGGGGAGGGAATACTCCTGCTCGATCCGGCTGGCCAGAACGTCGAATTGCAGGGCGCCGACGACGCCGACGATGTAGCCACTGCCGATCATCGGCTTGAACACCTTGGCGGCGCCTTCCTCGGCGAATTGGGTCAGGGCCTTTTCCAGATGCTTGGCCTTCATCGGGTCCAGCGCGCGGATGGATTGGAGGAGTTCCGGCGCGAAAGAGGGGATGCCGGTGAAGCGCAGCGTCTCGCCTTCGGTCAGCGCGTCGCCGATGCGAAGCTGGCCGTGGTTCGGGATGCCGATGATGTCGCCGGCCCAGGCTTCCTCGGCCAGCTCGCGGTCGGCGGCAAGGAACAGGACCGGGTTGGTGATCGACATCGGTTTCTTGGTGCGGACGTGATGCAGTTTCATGCCGCGTTCGAAATGGCCCGAGGCAAGGCGAACAAAGGCCACCCGGTCGCGGTGCTTGGGGTCCATGTTGGCCTGGACCTTGAACACAAAGCCGGTGACCGGGCTTTCATCCGCGCTGACCTGGCGTTCGGCTGCCTTCTGCGGCTGGGGTTCGGGCCCGAATTCGCCGATGCCGTCCATCAGTTCCTTCACGCCGAAAGAGTTGATGGCGCTGCCAAACCAGATCGGCGTCATCGAACCGTTCAGAAAGGAGGCGCGGTCGAAAGCGGGCAGCAGCTCGCGCGCCATTTCCAGTTCCTCATGGAACTTGGCCAGAAGGTCGGCGGGGATGTGTTCGGCAAGTTTGGGGTCGTCGACGCCGCTGATCTGGATCGATTCCGCCACCTTGTTGCGGTCTGCGCGGTCCATGATCTCCAGCCGGTCATGCAGCAGGTCGTAGGCGCCCACGAAATCGCGCCCGACGCCGATGGGCCAGCTTGCCGGAGTGACGTCAATCGCCAGGTTCTCCTGGATCTCGTCGATGATGGAAAAGGTGTCGCGGCTTTCGCGGTCCATCTTGTTGCAGAAGGTCAGGATCGGCAGGTCGCGCATCCGGCAGACCTCGAACAGCTTGCGGGTCTGGGATTCGACGCCCTTGGCCCCGTCGATCACCATGATCGCGGCATCGACGGCGGTCAGGGTGCGGTAGGTATCCTCGGAAAAATCGCTGTGGCCGGGCGTGTCGACCAGGTTGAAGCGGTACTGCCGGAAGTCGAAGGACATGGCCGAGGCGGAAACCGAGATGCCCCGGTCCTGCTCCAGCTTCAGGAAGTCCGACCGCGTGCGCCGCGCCTCGCCCTTGGCGCGGACCTGGCCGGCCATCTGGATCGCGCCCCCGAACAGCAGGAACTTTTCGGTCAGCGTGGTTTTCCCCGCATCGGGGTGCGCGATGATCGCGAAGGTCCGGCGGCGGGCAATTTCGGGCGGAAGGGGGGCACGGTTCGACATGGGCATCCCCATAGCGCGGGCGGGGTTTGGCCGCAACGGGCACGGGGGCTTGTGCGACCGCAGTCCGCAGCGCAAGGTGAGAACAATGATCGAACATTGGAGGATGACATGACCCTGAAAGAGATTGCAGAGGCGCTGGTTGCAGGCTGCCGCGAGGACCGGACGCGGGAGAACCTGGACAAGCTTTATGCCCCGGACGCAGTTTCGGTCGAGCCGACGGACACGGGAACGGGGCGCGAGACTGTTGGACTGGCGGGTATCCACGGCAAGCATGACTGGTGGGATGCCAACTTCGACGTGCCGGCGCTGGTGGTGGAGGGGCCGTTTCTGCATGGCGACGACCGCTTTGCCGTGATCTTCGACATGGAGACGGTGCACAAGGCGTCGGGCGAACGGCGCAAGGACCGCGAGGTCGGTGTCTATCACGTCAAGGACGGCAAGATCATGCGGGAGGAGTTCTTCTTCGGCGGCTGAGCCCGGCTTCGGCCGGGTTTCAAAAGGAGCGCTTGCGCGCAAGTCTTTGTCTCGTCGGCGGGCTTGCGCCCTTCTCCTCGGAGTTGGGGGTTTTCCACCCCCAAACCCCCGGAGGATATTTGGGCAAATGTGAAAGGCTTGCAGG
The DNA here is from genome assembly GCF_002900975.1 of Tabrizicola aquatica. GTDB lineage: Bacteria > Pseudomonadota > Alphaproteobacteria > Rhodobacterales > Rhodobacteraceae > Tabrizicola > Tabrizicola aquatica. The sequence continues at coordinate 458,694 of NZ_PJON01000003.1, forward strand.
TCCTTGTCCTGGCCGGGTCGCCTGCTAGGCTTGGGCCAGAAGCAGGAGGGTTTGCGAATGGATCTGGGGATCAGGGGAAAGCGGGCGCTGGTCTGTGCCTCGTCCAAGGGATTGGGGCGGGGCTGCGCCGAGGCTTTGGCCGAAGTCGGCGTGGACCTGGTGATGAACGCCCGCGGTGCCGAGGCGCTGGAGGCGGCGGCGGCCGAGATCCGGGCGCGGCATCAGGTGAGTGTGACGACCGTGGCGGCAGACATCACGACCGAGGCGGGGCGCGCGGCGGTGTTGGCAGAGGGGCCGTTCGACATTCTGGTGACCAACGCGGGTGGCCCGCCGCCTGGTCTGTGGTCCGATTGGGGCCGCGAGGATTTCATCAAGGCGCTGGATGCCAACATGCTGACGCCGATTGCGCTGATGCAGGCCGTCTTGCCGGGAATGATGGCGCAGGGCTGGGGGCGGGTGGTCAACATCACCAGCGTCTCGGTCAAGTCGCCGGTGCCGGTGCTGGGCCTGTCGAACTCGGCCCGGGCGGGGTTGACGGGGTTCGTCGCCGGCACCTCGCGGCAGGTGGCGGGCAAGGGGGTCACGATCAACAATCTTCTGCCCGGCATCCATGCGACGGATCGGGCGATTGCGCTGGATTCGGCGGTGGTCAAGGCGCGCGGGATCACGATGGAGCAGGCGATAGAGGAGCGCGCCGCCACGATCCCGGCGGGGCGCTATGGCACGGCGGCCGAATTCGGCGCGGCCTGCGCGTTCCTGTGTTCGCAGCACGCGGGCTTTATCGTCGGGCAGAACGTGCTTCTGGACGGCGGGGCTACCAACGCGACGTTGTGATCGGCCGCGGCTTCGGGCGGCCGGGGTCGAAGATGCCCAGAAGCAGCATCAGAAGGCCCCCGCCGATCCAGGCCCAGCCGCCCGGCCCCAACACGTCCGAGGCCAGAGTGAAGAGGCGGTTCGCCTCTTCCGCCGTCCATTGCGGCTCGGCCAGGCCCAGGGTTTCGCGCGCGCGCCAGACCAGGATGCCGGCCAGCGCCACCGGACACAGGCCGGTCAGGAAGGCCAGCCAGCGCCGCTCTAGCCCGACAAGCGCGGCGAGAAGGAACAGGCCGGCCAAGACGAAACTGAACAGGAACAGCCGCACCTCGTTCGGGGCCTCGCGCAGATAGGTCTCGACCGTGTCGCGGTCGAAGGCGGGCAGGACATCCCAGGGGGTCAGGTTGCTGCCGATCGGAGTGGCGACCCAGGGCAGGAAAAGCCCGGCAAGAATGGCAACGGCGCACAGAAGCGCGAGCGGGCGAAACAGCATGGCCGGGACCTTCCTGTCCAGGTTTCAATAACAGTCCCGCCATAGCGGCGCATTCTGTGCAAAACGTGGACAGTTTGCGCCAATTTTGCGTCCGGCCGCCGTCGGGCTGACGGTTGCCCGTCCGGCGGGGCGCTGCTAGAGAAACCTGAGCAATTCACTAGGACGGCATGCCCGACAGCGCCCCCCTTCGTCTTGAGGTCCATCATCTGAGCCGCGCGTTCGGCGGGCGGCGGGTGGTGGACGATGTCTCGCTTTCGGTGGCGGCGGGGCAGGTGACTTGCCTTCTGGGCCCCTCGGGCTGCGGCAAGTCGACCACGTTGCGGATCATCGCAGGGGTGGAGCGTGCCGATCAGGGCGAGGTGCGGATCGACGGTCGCCAGGTGGCGGGCGGTGGCGTGCATGTCCCGCCCGAGGCGCGATCGGTCGGCCTGATGTTCCAGGATTTCGCGCTGTTTCCGCATCTGACGGTGGCCGAGAACGTCGGCTTCGGCCTGCGGGTGGACCGGGCGGAAAAGGCACGGCGCGTGGGGGAACTGCTTGAGAAAGTGGACCTTTCCGGTTTTGGCGCCAAGCACCCGCATCAGCTTTCCGGGGGCGAGCAGCAGCGTGTCGCCCTTGCCCGGGCGCTGGCGCCGCGGCCCCGGGTCATGCTGATGGACGAGCCGTTCTCGGGTCTCGACAACCGCTTGCGCGACGGCATCCGCGACCGGACGCTGGAACTGTTGAAGGAAGAGGGCGCGGCGGTCCTGTTGGTGACCCACGAACCCGACGAGGCGATGCGGATGGCCGACGAGATCGCGCTGATGCGCGCGGGCCGCATCGTGCAGAAGGGCGCGCCCTACAACGTCTATAACGCGCCGGTGGACAAGGCGGCGGCGGCGTTCTTCAGCGATATCAATGTGATCCGCGGTGTGTCGAAGGGCGCGCTGACCGAGACGCCGTTCGGAGCCTTCCTGACCCCCGGCCATGCCGATGGTGGCGAGGTGGAAATCGTGATCCGCCCGCAGCACCTGCGGATCGACTTCGACCGTGGCGGCCGCGGCCCGAATCCGACCCCGGAAGATGGCACTCCCGCCCGTGGCACGGTCCTGCGCAGCCGCTATCTGGGGCGCGAAAGCCTGGTGGACTTCGCGATGGATTTCGAGGGGGCCAAGCTGACGGCCAGCGTGCCGGGGGTGTTCCTGCCGAAGCCGGGGACTGTCCTGTGGCTGATGATCCGGCGCGAGCGCTGCTTTGTGTTCGGGGTCTAGGCGCACGCAGCGTTAAGCTGCTGATCCTGTTGCAGAAAGATCTGCTGCCATCTGTGTGCTTCCTGTCTGGCCTGCGGGCCGTTGACCAAGGGGGCGACTCAGCTGCCGTGCAGGCGGCGCCAGTCGGCGAGCGTCGTTCCTGGCACTTCGGGAAAGCTCTCGCCTGTCGGGTGCAGGCTGTCGATCCGGTCCACGCGGAAGCTGCGGAAATTGCCCCGCGTCTCGCACCAGCTGGCCAGCGTCCAGACGCGGCCCCAGAACTCCAGCAGGAGGGGGCGGATTGGCCGTTCCGAAGGGACGCCCGCACTGTCGGCATAGGCGATGACCACACGTTCGCGCAGCCGGATCGCGCGGCGCAAGGCAGGCAGGTGTCGGGCGGCGGCCAGCGCTTCGGCACCGGGAAAGACCCAGGTGTCCTGCCCGATTCCGTCCAGCAGGCGGGCGGGCAGGACGGCGGTGATCTTGCCCAGCAAGCTGTCTGCCGCCCGCGTCAGCGAAGGGTCGGCCCCCCGGGTCACCAGTTGCAGCCCCAGCGTCAGGGCCTGCACCTCGTCCGGGGTCAGCGTGAGGGGTGGCAGGGTCACGGGTTCGCGCAGGATGTAGCCCACCCCGCGCTCGCCCTCGACCGGCAGGCCCGAGGCGATGAGCGTTGCCATGTCGCGCCAAAGGGTGCGGGTCGAGACCTCCAGCCGTGCGGCCATGTCGCGCGCGGTGTGCAGCCGTCCGTCGCGCAGGATCTGGATCAGTTCGAACAGGCGGTCGGTGCGGCGCATGGCGGCAGGGTGGGCCGGGGGTCAGTCCAGCGTCAAGGCCAGGGTTTCATGGCGCATTGTGGCGGACGGCCCGTCGATCAGTGCCATGAAGGGATGGAAGTCCGGGTCCGCCATCACGCTTTGCGCCGCAGCTTCGGCCTGTGCCAGGCTGGCCCAGGTCACGGCGTCGGTCCAGCGGCCGTCCGGCCCCTGCGACAACCGGCGCGAGAGAAAGCCGGGCTGGCGGCGGACCAGGGCCTCGGTCCCGTGGGCGGCGGACAGGAAGGCAGCCTCGGGCGTATCGGGGACCAGGGTGAAGGTGACGTATTCGATTACCGTCGTTTCGGGGGCCATCGGGAACTCCTTTGGTTGCGATGCGACGGGTATGGCAGGGGGCAACTGACAAGGGTCTGTCAGCAACGGCGCGGCCGGGGGCAAATTTCTTGAGTAAGAAATTTGTCAAAATCCTTCCTCAAGGATTTTGGGGGCGCCTGGATTACCCCTCAGTCTCGATGCCCGATTGCGGCAGCAGGGTTGCGACCTTGTACAGCAGGCTCCGCGCCGCCTTGGCCCGTGGGTTCCCCTCCTGGCCCACGTGACGCAGCCCCTCGACCAGCGCTTCCAGCTCTTCGGGCGTCAGCATTGTCGGCGGCAGCATCAGCGGCGCGCGGAGGATATAGCCCAGGCCGCGTTCCCCCGTGACGGGCAGGCCGGTTGCGGCCAGCATCTCCATGTCGCGCCAGATCGTCCGGGTCGAGACCCCCAGCCGCTGGGCCAGTTCCGATGCCGTGTGCAGCCGCCCGTCGCGCAGGACCTGGACGATGTCGTAAAGGCGGGCGTCGCGTTTCATCGGCACTCCGGGCGCTGGGTGGGCAGTCTTGCCGCCTTACTGACAAAATACTGTCAGTTGACTGTCCTTGCCAAGTCGCTTGGCCCTTGGAACAGGTGGGGTCGGGGGCGTATCTGAGGGGCAGTCAAGCACCAAGGGCGCCGTCGGGGCGCGAGAATCGGAGAATTCGCCATGTTCAACAACATCGGTCTGCCGGGCCTTCTGCTGATCGCGGTCGTGGTCCTGGTCCTGTTCGGCAAGGGCAAGGTGTCCAGCCTGATGGGTGAAGTCGGCAAGGGCATCACCGCTTTCAAGAAGGGCGTCGGCGATGGCAACGCCGAGATCGAGGCCCAGAAGGCCGCCGAGGCCAAGGATGTGACGCCGGCCGAAAAGGACAAGGTCTGAACGACAGGCGCCGGTCGGGGAACGCAAGATGGATCTCAGCTGGTCCGAACTTCTGATCGTGGGGGTCGTCGCGCTGATTGTCATCGGCCCGAAAGACCTGCCCGGCATGTTCCGTGAGCTGGGGCGCTTTACCGCGAAGGTGCGCTCCATGGGGCGTGAGTTCAGCCGGGCGATGGAATCCGCGGCCAAGGAATCGGGCGTCAAGGACGTGGCCGATGACCTGCGCAAGGTGACGTCGCCCAAGGCGATGGGGCTGGATGCGGTGAAATCCGCCGCCGACCGGTTCGAAAAATGGGACCCGCTGAAGGGCACGACCCCGGCGGCCAAGCCGCTGACCCCGCCGCCGATGCCGCCGGTGACCCCGGTCGCGGCTGCGGCGGCCACGGCGCCGGCGGCGGCTGCCGCTGCCGCTGCCCCGGCAGGATCGGCGACGGCGGCGCTGGCGGCGGAAGTCGCGGCGAAGAAGGCGGCCTCGGCCGAAGTGGCGGCCAGCCTGCGCGAGGTGCGCACGGCGCCAGCCGCCGCCCCAGCAGTGACCGAGGCGCCGCAAGTGGTGCGCGGGGGCCGGCTGCGCAAGCGCACGGTCGCGACGGGTGACGAGGAATGACCGCCAAGAATGACATCGACGACAGCTCGGCCCCGCTGGTCGAGCATCTGATCGAGTTGCGCAACCGCCTGATCTGGGCCGTCTCTGCCTTCATGGTGGCGATGATCCTGTGCTTCGTGGTGGCCGAGCCGATCCTGAATTTCATGCTGCAGCCGATCGAGCGCGCGATGCGCGATCTGGGCGATCCGAACCCGGTGATGCAGTACACCGCGCCGCAAGAGTACTTCTTCACCCTGGTCCATATCTCGGTCGTGGCCGGGCTGATGGTCAGTTTTCCGGTCATCGCCTATCAGCTGTGGCGGTTCGTGGCGCCGGGTCTCTATCGCAATGAAAAGCAGGCGTTTCTGCCCTTCCTGATCGCCTCGCCGGTGTTGTTTCTGGTTGGCGCCGCCTTTGCGCATTACGTCGTCACGCCGATCGCGATGACGTTCTTCCTGGGCTTTGCCGATGCCTTCTCGGTCGTCACGGCGCTGATTCCGGGTCTGGCCGATGGCACTGGTGCCGTGCCGGACGCCACCGCGCCGGTCGTGGATCAGGGGATCGACATCGTCTTTCAGGGCAAGGTGAACGAGACGCTGGACATCAGCCTGAAGCTGATCCTGGCCTTCGGGCTGTGCTTCCAGTTGCCGGTCCTTTTGACCCTGATGGGCAAGGCGGGGCTGGCGACCTCGACCGGGCTGGCGGGGATGCGGAAATATGCGATCGTCCTGATCCTGCTGGTGGCGGCACTGGTCACCCCGCCGGATGTGATGAGCCAGCTGATCCTCTTCGTTGCGGTCTACCCGCTGTATGAGGTGTCGATCTTCCTGATCCGCCGCATCGAAAAGCGGCGCGAGGCCGAGTTGAAGGCCGAGGGGCTGTGGGACGAGGAGACCGACGGCGAAGGGGCGGGCGAGAAGTGACCGATCCCTTGGACCGCATCGCCGCGGCGCTGGAGCGTCTGGCCCCCGCGCCGATGCCCGCTCCCGATTTCCAGGCCGAGGCTTTCGTCTGGCACACCGCGCCCGACCGGCTGGAGCCGGTGGCCCAGGTCAGCCGGGTGGACCTGTCGCTGCTGGTGGGCGTGAACCGGTCGCGCGATACGCTGCTGGAGAACACCCGGCATTTCGCGGCCGGCTTGCCTGCGAACAATGCGCTGCTTTGGGGCGCGCGGGGGATGGGCAAGTCCTCCCTGGTCAAGGCGGTGCATGCCGCCGTCCGGGCCGAGGGGCACGACCTGAAGATCGTGGAGCTGAGCCGCGAGGATCTGCCCTCGGTCCAGCGGCTGCTGACGCATCTGCGCGCGGCGCCGTACCGCTTCGTTCTGTTCTGCGACGACCTGTCGTTCAGCCATGACGACCAGCATTACAAGTCGCTGAAGGCGGTTCTGGATGGCGGGATCGAGGGGCGGCCCGAGAACGTGCTGTTCTACGCGACCTCGAACCGCCGCCACCTGATGCCGCGCGACATGATCGAGAACGAACGCTCGACCGCGATCAATCCGGGCGAGGCGGTGGAGGAGAAGGTCTCGCTCTCCGACCGCTTCGGGCTGTGGCTGGGGTTCCATCCCTGCACGCAGGACGAGTATCTGGAGATGATCCGCGGCTATTGCGTGGCGCATGGGGTCGCAGTGCCCGACGACCGGCTGCATGCCGAGGCGATCGAATGGCAGGCGACGCGGGGCGGTCGCTCGGGCCGGGTGGCCTGGCAGTTCTTCTGCGACCTTGCCGCCCGCGAAGGGGTGCGGATCCGCCTGTGATTGGTCTTGGCACTTGCCTGCGGCGGTCACCGGCCTTACGCGGATAGGATCATGGTTACAGAACTTCTGGTCATTCTGGCCCTTATCGTGCTGAACGGCGTCCTTGCGATGTCCGAACTTGCCATCGTCAGCGCCCGCCCGGGCCGGCTGAAGACGTTGGAGGCGAAAAGCCGCGGCGCGCGGATGGCGCTTCGGCTGGCCGAAAATCCGGGGCGGTTCCTGTCCACGGTGCAGATCGGCATCACCGCCGTCGGCGTGTTGTCCGGGGCCTTGTCCGGGGCGACGCTGGGCCTGCGCCTGCAGGGCTGGCTGGTGGCGCAGGGCGTGCCCGCCGACTGGGCCGCGACCCTGGGAGTAGGCGGCGTGGTCGTCGGGATCACCTATGTCAGCCTGATCGTGGGCGAGTTGGTGCCGAAGCAGATCGCCTTGCGCAACCCCGAAGGCATCGCGATTCGCATGGCCCCGGCAATGACCTTCCTGTCGGTGATCGGCGCGCCCCTGGTCTGGCTGCTGGACAAGTCGGGGAGGGCGCTGCTCTGGCTGCTGGGCCAAAGCGGGGAAAGCGAAAACCGGGTGACCGAGGAAGAGGTCCATGTCCTTCTGGCCGAAGCGCATGAGGGCGGCGTGCTGGAGGCGGAAGAGCGCGAGATGATCACCGGCGTCATGCGCCTGTCGGACCGCACGGCGCGGGCGCTGATGACCCCCCGGCACGAGGTCGAGATGCTGCCCCTGGACGCCACCGGGGCCGAAGCCGTGGCGGCGATCCGCAAGATCGCCCGCCCCCGGATGCCCGTCGCCAATGCCGAGGGCGAGGTGGTGGGGATCGTCCTGCTGACCGAGGCGTTCCAGGTCGTCTCGCGCCGCGAGACGCTGTCGCTGAAGGCGCTGGTGCGCGAGGTGCCCGTGGTCTCGGACCGGGCCGAGGCGCTGGATGTGCTGGAGATCCTGCAACGGTCCGAACATCGCTTCGCGCTGGTCTACGATGAATACGGCCATTTCGAGGGCATCCTGACCACCGGCGACGTGCTGGAGGCGATCACCGGGGCGGTGGCCGCAAGCGAGGCGGATGAACCGGCGATGGTTGCGCGCGACGATGGCAGCCATCTGGTTGCCGGCTGGATGCCGGTAGATGAATTCTGCGACCTTCTGGGCCTGCCGCATGACCTGGCGGGGGAATATGACACGGTCGCGGGGTTGGTCCTGCACCAGATCGGCCAGATCCCCGACCTGGGCGCCAGCTTTACCACAGAAGGCTATCGGTTCGAGGTGATCGACCTGGACGGCCGACGGATCGACAAGATTCTGGTGACGCGGGTCGGCGCCTATCAGGGCTGACGGGGGAGGGTGCGCTGGACGCGCACCCGGCGCCCGTTACTGCAGATAGGTCATCGGGTCGAAGCTTTCCTTCGACGTGTTGCGCACCTCAAAGTGCAGGAAGGCCGGGTCGCCCGCCGCCACCGTGCCGATCGACTGGCCACGGGAGACCTTGTCGCCCTTCTTCACCTTCACCCCGCCCACACCGACATAGACCGTCAGCAGGTTGTTGGCGTGGCGCAGGATCACGATGCCCTTGCCGTTGGTGTCGGCCGAAATCACCTGCACCGTCCCGGCATCCGCCGCCTTGACCGGCGTGCCCGGAGCGGCGGCGATGTCGATGCCCTGGTTGGTCTTGCGGTCGTAGCTGCGGATGATCTTGCCGGACACCGGCATCACCATCTTGGCCGCCGAGGCCGCCGTCGCCTGGTCGCCCAGGTCGGGCGAGGGCGGGGTGGCCTTGGGCTTGGCCGCCGCAACCTCGGGCTTTTCATCCGGCAGGGGTTTCGCGGCCGAGGGCGGCTCGGGCGTGGGGCTGCCGGCGCCGGGGGGCGTGGGGACGGGTTCGGGGTTCGGCGCCGGGGCGGTGGCGATCGGAATGATCAGGGTCTGCCCCTCGCGCACGGCCATGTCGGCGCCAAGCTGGTTCCAGTCCGCCAGCGCCTTGGCCGAGACGTTGTAGGTCCGCGCGATGGTGAAGGCGGTCTCGCCCCGTGCGACGCGGTGGGTCAGGGGCTGGCCCGCGACCGGCTTTGACGCCGCCGGCGAAGCTGCGACCGGGGTGGGCCCGGCATTGTCCAGCGCCGTGGTCGCGATCGAGGTGATGTCCACCGGCCCGGTGCCCCCCGCTACCACGGCGGGCTGCGGAGTGGCCGAGACGCGGGCGGGAAGCAGCAGCAACTCGCCCTCGCGCAGGGGATCGGTCGGACGCAGCGCGTTCGCCTGGGCCAGCTGGTTGGCATTCAGCCCCAGCCGCCCGGCCATCGAGGCGACCGTATCGCCGCGCCGGGCCTTGGCCAGCTGATAGTCGGGATAGGACAGGACGCCATTGGCATCCGCCGTCGGCGCTGCCGCCGTGGCCTGCCGCGCCGCGTCCGAGGTATCGCCCCCCCCGGCCCGGAAATCCCAATCCAGGTTGCCGGTGTCCATGCAGGCCGTCAGCGCCAGAAGGCTGGCCCCCAGCCCGAGAATCCGCAGTCTGCCAAAGGAAATCCGCATTACCCGCCTCATGTCACGCCCGACCGGGTTGGCCCGGTTCTGCGTCCGAATCTACTCGGACCCCAGCCCTTCCACCAGAGGAACAAAGCGCACTGGGCGAAGTTCCTCGTAATCAAACCCGCGTGAGCTGCGGGTGACCTTGATCAGGCTTTGCACCGCATCGGACTGCCCGACCGGCAGAACCATGATCCCGCCGGGCTTCAACTGCTCCAGCAGCGGCCCGGGCGGGTCCTCGGCGGCGGCGGTCACCAGGATGCGGTCGAAGGGCCCCTGTTCGGGCAACCCGTGCGAGCCGTCGGCGGTGATCGTGGTGATGTTGGTGATGTCCAGTTGGCGGAACAGGTCGGCCGCCTCGCGCACCAGTCGGCGGTAGCGGTCCACGGTGTAGACCCGCCGCGCCAGCTGCGCCAGGATCGCGGCCTGGTAGCCCGAACCGGTGCCCACCTCCAGCACCGTATCCCGCGCGGAAACCTGCAAGGCCTGGGTCATCAGGCCGACGACCGAGGGCTGGCTGATCGTCTGGCCGCAAGCGATGGGCAGGGGCATGTCCTCATAGGCGCGGTCGGCGAAGATGCCGCGCACGAAAAGGCCGCGGTCGACCTTTTCCATCGCGGTCAGGACCCGGGCATCGGTCACGCCGCGCGAGCGGAGGGCAAAGAGAAAGCGCATCTTGCGTTCGGCAAGCTCTTCGGAGGCGAAGGGGTCCTCCGGTCCGCCCGTCATGCCAGCCGCGCCTCAAGATCGGCCAGCAGGTCATGCGCGGTCAGGTCGGCGCGCATCGGAGTGATCGAGACATAGCCGTCCAGGTTCACCGCCGCATCGCTGCCGGGCAGGGTCGGTGTCTGCTGCGGGCCGCCCTTGATCCACAGGAACCGCTTGCCCGAGGGCGAGATATGCGGCTCGACCGAAAAGGCGGTGTCGCGGCGGAAGCCCTGCGGTGCGACCTTGCTGCCCAGGGTGGCGGCGGCGGGCAGGGGCGGAAAGTTGACGTTGTAAAAGACGCGGTAATCGTCCTGCGTCCACAACCCCTTGTCCAGCAGCGCCCGCACGACGGCCGGCCCATGCACCCGCGCGCTTTCGAAAGGATCGGCCAGCCGGACGTTTTCCGGCCCGAAGAACTGCGACAGCGCGATGGCCGGGATGCCCTGCAGCGCCGCCTCCATCGCCCCGCCGATGGTGCCGGAATACAGCACGTTCTCGGCCGCGTTGTTGCCCCGGTTGACGCCGGACAGCACCAGATCCGGCTTGGCGCCGTCCAGCACGTCATAGATCGCGGCCAGCACGCAATCGGCCGGGCTGCCCTCGGCGGCAAAGCGTCGTGGCGCCAGTTCGGCGATCATCATCGGGTGGGTGTAGCTGATGCAATGGCCGACGCCCGACTGCTCGAACGCGGGGGCGACGGTCCAGACCTCACCCTCGGGCCCCGCGATGGCGGTGGCGATTTCGGTCAGGACCTCAAGCCCCGGCGCGTTGATGCCGTCGTCGTTGGTGATCAGGATGCGCATGGGTCCCCCGTGTCCGTCCCCTGATTAGACGACCCGTCCCGGCCCTTCAAGGCGCGATGCCCTTCTCCCAAGGAAAGGCTTGCAAGCCGCGCTGTTGCACGGTCAGATAACAAGAACCGGGGGGCGCATGACGACGACGGACAGGCCAGAGGCGATACGGGTCCACGACCTTCACAAAAGCTTTGGCACGCATGAGGTGCTGAAGGGCGTGTCGCTGACCGCGCGCGAGGGCGATGTGGTCGCGATCATCGGTGGGTCGGGCTCGGGCAAGTCCACCATGCTGCGCTGCATCAACTTTCTGGAGACGCCAAGTTCTGGTGGAATCGCGGTGGCGGGAGAGCCGGTGTCGATGCGGGCGGACGGCACGCCATCGGACCGCCGCCAGATCGAGCGGATTCGCCAGTCGCTGGGAATGGTGTTCCAGAACTTCAACCTCTGGACCCACCGCACGGTGCTGGAAAACCTGATCGAGGTGCCGGTCCATGTGCTGAAACTGCCGAAGGACCAGGCGGTGGCGCGGGCGCGCAAGCTTTTGGCCCGGGTCGGCCTGGCCGAGAAGGAGGGCGCCTATCCCGCCTTCATGTCCGGCGGCCAGCAGCAGCGGGCCGCCATCGCCCGGGCCTTGTGCATGGAGCCGAAGGCCATGCTCTTTGACGAGCCGACCAGTGCCCTGGACCCCGAACTGGTGGGCGAAGTGCTGCAAGTGATCCGCGCCCTGGCCGATGAGGGGCGCACGATGATCCTGGTCACGCATGAGATGAAATTCGCCCGCGAGGTGGCCAGCCACGTCATCTATCTGCACAATGGCCGGATCGAGGAAGAAGGCCCGCCCGACCAGCTGTTCGGCGCGCCAAAGTCCGACCGGCTGAAACAGTTTCTCAAATCCGTCGCCTGAACAGACGGAACCAACCAGCAAGGAGAGATCCATGAAACTCAAATCCCTCGCCGCAGCCCTGATGCTGATGGCCGCGCCCGTCGCTGCGCAAGAGGTCAAGGTCGGCATCGCCGCCGAACCCTATCCGCCCTTCGCCAGCCCCGATGCCGCCGGCAACTGGGTCGGCTGGGAGGTCGAGATCATCAACGCCGTCTGCGCCGCCGCCGAGATGCAGTGCGTCATCACCCCGGTCGCCTGGGACGGCATCATCCCCGCCCTGACCGCCGGCCAGATCGATGCGATCATGGCCTCCATGTCGATCACGCCTGAGCGGATGCAGACCATCGACTTTTCGGACAAGTACTATAACACCCCCACCGTGATCGCGACCGCCAAGGGCGCGGGCATCGCGCCGACCGCCGAAGGGCTGGCGGGCAAGATCATCGGCGTCCAGGTGGCGACGATCCACGAAGCCTATGTGAACAAGCATTTCGCCGGCACCGCAGCCGAGGTGAAGGTCTACCAGACCCAGGACGAAGCGAACCAGGACCTTGCCGCCGGCCGGATCGATGCGACCCAGGCCGACAGCATCGCGCTGGACGCCTTCATCGCCTCGGAAAGCGGGGCGGCCTGCTGCGAGATCGCGGGTGCCGTGGCCGATGACCCGGAAGTGCTGGGCCTGGGCGTCGGCGTCGGCCTGCGCCAGGGCGAGGATGAGCTGAAGGCCAAGTTCAACGCCGGGATCGCCAAGATCCGCGAGGACGGGACCTATGACAAGATCACCGCGGGCTATTTCGCCTCGTCGATCTACGGCGAATGATCGCTGGCCGTAAGGCAGCACCCGGCGGCCCGGCCCCATCGCGGGTCGGGACGCCTGTCATATTGAGCGCCTTGCGGCGCAAGCCTTTTGTCTCGCCTTTTGCGCGTGAAGGACGCGCAACGGCTCGGGCGGCCTCCGGCGGGGATATTTGGGGACAGAAAATGTCAAGGGTCGTGCAGGTTTGATGAGTGGTGCGCTGCTGGCCTCGACGCTGGACCTGCTGGCGCTGAACCCGCCGGGCTGGGGGGCGACGCTTCTGTGGGGGCTGTGGCATTCCGTGCTGATCGCGGCCGGGGCCTTTGCGCTGGGTCTGGGGATCGGCATCCTGGGGGCCTATGGCAAGCTGTATGGCGGGCCGGTCACGAAGGATCTGCTGGCGATCTATACCACCGTGGTTCGCGCGGTGCCGGAGCTGATCCTGATCCTGATCCTGTATTTCGCCGTCACCGATGCGGCGAACCAGCTGCTGGTCGCGCTTGGGCGCGAGAAGATGCAGATTTCCGGCGTGGTGGCCGGGGTGCTGGTCCTTGGCGTGGTGCAGGGCGCCTATGCGACCGAGGTCTTGCGCGGGGCCATTCTGGCCGTGCCCTCGGGACAGATCGAGGCCGCGCGGGCGATGGGCATGTCGCCGTTCCTTTTGGCGCGGCGGGTGACGCTGCCGCTTATGCTGGCACTTGCGCTGCCCGGGCTGGCGAACCTGTGGCTGATCGCGACCAAGGACACCGCCCTTCTGGCCGTGGTGGGTTTTGCCGAGCTGACGCAGGCCACGCGGCAGGCGGCCAGCACCACCAAGGCCTTCTTTACCTTCTACGCCGCTGCCGGGGTGCTGTATCTGGGCGTCTCGATCCTGTCCTCGGTCCTGTTCGCCTGGGCCGAGCGGCGGGCGCGGCGCGGGCAAAGGCCGGTGTCGGGATGATCAGGTCGTTGCTGATCCCGCGTCGTCTGGTGATGCTGGCCATCGCGCTGGCCATCGTCGCGCTGGTCGCGATCTATGGCCGCTGGGACTGGCTGGCCAATCCGAAGTATCAGGCGCTGATCGTCCGGGGCATCGGCAACACGCTGATCCTGCTGGTGCTGACCATGGCCATCGGCATGGCGCTGGCGATTCCCCTGGGGCTGGCGCAGGCGGTGGGGCCGTGGTGGCTGGCGATGCCGGCGCGCGCCTTCTGTTCGGTGATCCGGGGGACGCCGCTCCTCCTGCAACTGTTCCTGCTGTACTACGGGATCGGCAGCCTGTTTCCGGGTATCCCCGGCCTCCGCGAAAGTTGGGCCTGGCCGATCCTGCGCGACGCCTGGTATTACGCGATTCTGGGCCTGTCGCTGTCGGTCGCGGGCTATGAGGGCGAGGTGATGCGCGGCGCCTTCAAGGCCGTGCCGCATGGCCAACTGGAAGCCGCCCGGGCGATGGGAATGCCGCGCCTGACGATCTTTCGCCGGATCTGGTTGCCGCAGGCCCTGCAGCGCGTCTTGCCGACCCTGGGGGGCGAGACGGTGTTGCAGCTGAAGGCGACGCCGCTGGTGGCGATGATCACGGTCGTCGACATCTATGCCGTGGCCAGTCGGGTGCGGTCCGAAACCCTCATCACCTATGAGCCGCTGATGCTGCTGGCGGTGGTCTATATGGCGATCACCGGGGTGATCGTGCTGATCTTCCGCTGGTTCGAGGGCCGGGTGCCGCAGCGCGTGGCCTAATAGGTCGAATGGACCAGGGTCAGGCGCGCATCCTCGGCCACGGCGCGGGGGGTGACGATGGGTTCCTCCAGGATGCGGGTCAGGCAGTCCTGAGCGTCGGCCGCCTGGCCCTTGTCGCAGGCGGGATGGGTAGGCCAGCGGTCCTGGATCAGCGCCAGTGCTGCGTCCGATCCAAGGTTCAGATCGCCCAGGCGGTCGGTGCGGCCAAGGGTGAGCCCCAGCCCGTCCTGAAAGGCAATCCGCACCAGCTCGCTGCAGTACAGCGCGGTGTCGGAGGCGTGGAACCAGGGATCGTAGGGCTTGCCGAACTGGCGGCGGGCGGCCTGGGTGACCCTGCGCGCGTCGGGGTCGGTCAGGCCCTCCAGCCGGTAGATCGCCAGGTCGCGCCCCTGGCCCCGGTCAATCCAGTCCTCCAGCGGCGTGGCACGGGTGGTGGCGATCGCCTCCAGCACCACGGGCGCTCCCGAGGCGTCGAAGTCCAGGATGCCGACATGGGTATAGGGGCTGCCGGTGGCCTGCAGGATCGCGGTGGACTGGCTGGACCCGGAGGTCTGGAACACAAGGTCACCGCGTTGCAGGGGCGGCAGGTCCTGGGCTAGGGCGGGGCCGGTCAGTGCAAGCAGTGCGGCGCGCAGCAGCTTCATGCGGGGGCCCTTGGGTATGGGATGCTCAGCATAGGGGCAGGCGGCAGGAGCGGCCAGAGGGGTTGCAACAGGTTAAGAGAAGCTGAACGTCCGCAGGCAAGGGTTTGAAAAACCGAACCTTTTCTTTTGTCCCGCGTGGACAAGGATCAGGCGTCCCGCTGGGCAATCCAGTCGTGGTCGGGGTCGTTCTGGAAGCGCCACTTCCGCAGCGGCCCGGCCATCACGTTCAGATAATACATCTCATACCCATAAGGCGCGCCGCAGGGATGGTGCCCCTTCGGGACCAGCACGACATCGTGGGACTTGACGGCCATCGTCTGATCCAGCGACCCGTCCTCGGTATAGACCCGCTGGATGCCGAAGCCTTGGTCGGGGTTCAGGCGGTGATAATAGGTCTCTTCCAGATAGGTCATGCGGGGGAAGTCGTCCTCGTCATGCCGGTGGCTGGGGTAGCTGGACCAGTGCCCGGCCGGGGTAAAGACCTCGGTCACCAGAAGGCTGTCCGCCACCTCGCGGCCCTCCATCGCGATGTTGTTCACATGGCGGGTGTTGGTGCCCTTGCCGCGCGGGGTCAGTTCGATCCCCTCCGGCCCCAGCCGTTGCGCCGCATGGCCGCCCTTGCCGGGGGCCGTGCAGACACCGATGGTGCAGGCGGTGGTGGCGGTGGCCTTCCACTGGCTGCCGTTCGGCACATACAGGCAATGCGGCGGGGTCTTTTCAAAGACGTCCATCCGGTTGCCCATTTCGCCCCAGGCCTGGCCGGCGGCCTCCACCAGCGCCTTGCCCTCGACGATCACCAGGATCACCTCGCGGTCGCCGGTCACCTCCTCGGCCACATCGCCCGGTTCCAGCCGGTAGAGCGAGAAGCCGACATAGCCCCAGCCGGCACTTTCGGCGGTGATGTCATGCACCTTGCCGCGGGTGCCGGTGGGGTGGCGGAGGAGGTTGGGCATCGGCATGTCCTCAGGCGGGGCGGGAGTGGTCGATCTGAAGGCCGGCCTGGGCGCAAACCTTCAGGATGTGCTCGTAGCCAAGTTTCGAATACTCATACGGCGGGGCCTTGGCCGGGTCCTGCTCGGCCTCGACCACGATCCAGCCGTTGTAATCCATTGCTTTCAGCTTGTCGGCCACCGCCTGAAAGTCGATGCAGCCGTCGCCCGGCACGGTGAAGGCCCCGGCGATCACGGCATCCAGGAAGCTGCGGTTGTTGGCGCGGACATCCTTCACCACCTCGGGCCGGATGTCCTTGAAGTGGACGTGGTGCACCCGGTCGGCCCAGGTGTTCAGGACGCGCATCACGTCGGCCCCACCGAACAAGAGGTGCCCGGTGTCGAACAGAAGCTTCACGTTCGGCGTTGAGCCTTCCATCAGCGCGTTCACGTCATCCTCGGATTCGATGAAGGACCCCATGTGGTGATGGTAGGCCAGCGGCATGCCCTGATCGGCCATCCACTTCGCCAGTTCCGACAACTTCGCGCCATAGGCCCGCACGTCGGCGGCGGCGAATTTCGGGCGGTTGTTCACCGGCACCGCGATGTTGCCCTGCACCGTGTTCGAACATTCGGCATAGACGATGCAGGGCGCGCCGAGGGCCACGAACTGCTCGACCTGCTGGCGGACGGCCGCGATCTCGGTCTGGACGTCGTTGACCAGAAGGTTGCCCGAGCACCAGCCGCCACACAGCGACAGGCCGTTGGCGTTCAGATAGGTCCGCAGCCCTTCGGTGTCGGCGGGCATCCGGCGGCCGCGCTCAACGCCAGTATAGCCGATTTCGCGCGCCTCGCTGAGGGCCTGCTCCATCGTGTAGGCGGCGGTCAGGTCCGGCAGGTCATCGTTCTGCCAGGAGATGGGAGAAATCCCGATCTTCACGCTCATTCGTCAGTCCTCAATTCAACAGCCACTGGGCACGGGTGCCCGCTTCATAGCCCTTGCGGGCCTCGTTCACTTCCTTGCGGTCCGAAACCTCGGGGACGGCCACGTCCCACCATGTCCCGCCGGCGCCGGTTCCGGGCGCTGGATCGGTGTCGATCACGATGACAGTGGGGATCGTCGCGGTCTTGGCACGCTGCATCTCGGCCTCAAGTTCCGGAATGCTGGCCACCTTCACCGCATTGGCCCCCATCGCCCGCGCATGGGCGACGAAGTCGAGGTTCGCCTCATTCACATGATAGCTGTCGCGCAGAAGGTTGTTGAACGGAGCGCCGCCGGTGGCCTGTTGCAGCCGATTGATGCAGCCGTAGCCCCGGTTGTCGGTCAGGACCACGGTGAAGGGCACGCCCATCATCACGGCGGTCGCGAGTTCGCTGTTCGCCATCATGTAGCTGCCGTCGCCGACCATGCAGATCACGTCGCGCTGGGGCAGCGCCATCTTGATGCCCATGGCGCCGGCGATCTCATACCCCATGCAGGAGTATCCGTACTCCATGTGGTAGCCGCCCTGTGCCGCCCGCCAGAGGACGTGCAGCGCGCCGGGCATGGTGCCGGCGGCGCACATGATCAGGCTTTGCTTGCCGGCGTTGCGGTCCACCGCCCCGATCACCTGTGCGTCGGTCGGCAGTTCATTCGTCTTGGGCGCAGCGAAAAGCGTGTCTGTGGTGGCGAACCACTTTGCGCGGGCGCTGAAATCCGGGTCGGCGCAGCGGTGTGGCCCAAGGGCGGCGCTGATTTTCTGAAGCGCAACTTTCGCATCCGAAACCAGCGGTTGCGCCGCGCGTTTGTGGGCGTCGAAACCGTGGATGTTGATCGACAGAAGCTTGCGGTTCGGTGCGCTGAACACGGTCCAAGAGCCGGTGGTGAAATCCTGGAACCGGGTGCCGACCCCGATCACCAGGTCGGCCTTGGCGGCCAGCTCATTGCCGCAGCCGGTGCCGGTGACGCCCGGGGAGCCGAAGTGCAGCGGTTCCTCCCAGTCGACGGCACCCTTGCCCGCCTGGGTTTCCACCAGCGGGATGTTGTGTGCCTTGGCGAAGTCCAGAAGCGTCTGTTCAGCGCCGGAGTAAAGGACACCGCCCCCCGCCACGATCAGCGGGGTCTTGGCGCCCTTGATGGCGGCGACGGCGGCCTCCAACTCGCGCTGGTCGGGTTCGGGGCGGCGGATGTGCCAGGTGCGGGGCTCGAAGAACTCCACCGGGTAATCGTAAGCTTCGGCCTGGGTGTCCTGGCAGAAGGCCAGGCAGACCGGGCCGCAGTTGGCCGGGTCGGTCATCACCCGCAGGGCGCGGGGCAGGGCGGTCAGGATATGCTCGGGCCGGCTGATCCGGTCGAAGTAGCGCACGACCGGGCGGAAGCAGTCGTTCGCCGAAACGGTGGCGTCGTCGAAATCCTCGATCTGTTGCAGGACCGGGTCCGGCGCGCGGTTGGCGAAGACGTCGCCGGGGATGAAAAGGACGGGCAGGCGGTTCACATGCGCCAGCGCGGCGGCGGTGACCATGTTGGTCGCCCCCGGCCCGATCGAGGAGGTGACGGCCATCGCGTTCCGGCGCTGTTTCGCCTTGGCATAGGCGATGGCGGCATGGGCCATGGTCTGTTCGTTCTGGCCCCGGTAGGTCGGCAGGACATCCTTGTGGGCATGCAGCGCCTCGCCGATCCCGGCGACGTTGCCGTGGCCAAAGATCGCCCAGACGCCTTCGATGAAGCGGCTGCCATCCTCGGCCTGCTGGACGGACAGCCAGCGGACCATGGCCTGGGCGGCGGTAAGGCGGATGGTGGTCATTGCTTCGCTCCCTCTGCGCGCTTGCTGTCCCACAGGGCGGCAAGGCGCGCGTAACGGTCTGACATCATTTCAACGGCGGCGGCGTCGGTCATCTGACCCTTAAGCCATGCGCGGGCGGCGTCGCCAAAGATCGTGCGGCCGATGGCAAAGCCTTTCACCAGCGGCTGCCGGGCCGCAAGGGCCAGCGAGGTCGCAAGCGCCGCTTCGCTGGCATCAAGGCCAAGGACGACCACACCGCGCGTGTGCGGATCGTTGCGGTTGATCGCGGCGCAGGCATTGTCCCAGGCGGCCTCGGTTGTGAACGGCTCCAGCTTCCACCAGTCGGGGTAGACGCCAAGGTCATAGAACCGCTGGATGATTTCGGCGCTGGTCTGGTCGTTGGTGGGGCCGACCTTTGAGGGGATGATCTCCAACAGCATCTCCAGCCGGTTGCGGCGGCAGGCGTGGAACAGGCGGCGAACGGTGTCCTCTTGCGCGGCCTTGGTCGCGTCGTCGTCGTCCGGGTGATAAAAGCACAGGACCTTGACCACATGCTCCAGCGGCCATTCCTGCAAGCCGCCAAAGTCGGGGCCAAGCTCCGGCTCCAGCGTCAGCGGGCGCGAGCCGGGCCATTCGACGGGGCGCCCGATCCAGAGGCCGCTGCCGGCTGCCTGGAACAGGGCGTCCCGGCCCAGGCGGCTGTCGCAAAGGATGCCATAGCCGGGCTGGCCATTGGCGACCTGCAAGGCCGCTTTCAGACACAGCTCCTTGAACGCGCCGATCTTTTGCGGGGTCGCGCCCTCCATCTGTTCCAGCTGCATGCGGTGGTCGAAGGCAAAGACCCGCATGGTGGACCAGTCGCGGTGGCGGTTGGTGGCCCAGTGGACCTGTTCCAGCGCCGCATCCTTGCGCAGCGCAGGGGTGACGACGCCACGGTTCAGGAAGAACTGCAACTCCTCCCACGAGGGATAGGCGGGCGTGCAGCCGTGGCGGGAAACGGCGAAGGCCCCGCAGGCATTGGCGTATTTCAGCGCCACCGGCCAGGGTTCGCCATCCAGCCAGCCCTTCAGCAGGCCGGACATGAAGCCGTCGCCTGCGCCCAGGACGTTGAACACCTCGATCGGAAAGCCGGGGCCGGCCTCGCCATCGTCAAGGCTGTCCGGGATCGCGCCGGTGAAGGCGACCGCGCCCATCGGGCCGCGCTTGCAGACAAGCGTGGCGTTGGAGACGGCCCGGACGGCGCGCAGGGCGGCGATGGTGTCAGTGGTGCCGCCGGCGATGTGGAACTCTTCCTCGGTGCCGACGATCAGGTCGAAATAGTGCAGCGTCGATTGCAGCTTGGCGGTGACCTGCGCGGACTCGATAAACCGGCTCTCGCCGTCGCCATGGCCCGCCAGTCCCCACAGGTTCGGGCGATAGTCGATGTCGAGGGCGGTCTGAAGGCCATGCTTGCGGGCCAGGGTCAGTGCCTTCAGCACCGCAGCCTCGGTCCTGGGGTGCGAAAGGTGGGTGCCGGTGGCGACGACCGACCGCGCCTCGGCAATGAAGGCTTCGTCGATGTCATCCTCGCAGAGCGCCATGTCGGCGCAGTTTTCCCGGTAGAAGATCAGCGGAAACTGCTTGTCGTCGCGGATGCCCAGAAGGACCAGCGCGGTCAGACGTTCGGGGTCGGTGCGAACCCCGCGCACGTCGACGCCTTCCTTGGCCAGTTCCTCGCGGATGAAGCGGCCCATGTGTTCGTCGCCGACGCGGGTGATCAGGGCGGATTTCAGGCCCAGCCGCGCGGTCCCGGCCGCCATGTTGGTAGGAGAGCCGCCGATATACTTCTGGAAAGACCCCATATCCTCCAGCCGGCCGCCGACCTGGGCGCCATAAAGGTCGACCGAGGAGCGGCCGATGGTGATGACATCAAGCGTGCGGGTCATGGAAGAGTCCTGGCGAGTCGGATGGATGGTGGAACGTTTATTCCATTTCCGCTTCGCAGGGAAGCATCAAGTTTCACGCCGGGCTGCCACGGCGACCGCCAGCGACAGGGCCAGCGCAATCGCCGCCGACAGCGAACGGAAGGCACCGAAGTCGATTTCGGTCACGGTGAGGATGGTGTCCCCCAGGGGGCCAAGGGTTGTCGCCGGCGGGTCGGTCAGGAACACCACGGGCATGCCACGACTGCGGGCGTCGCGGGCCAGCGCGAGGGTCTCATCCGAATAGGGCGCGAAGGTGATGGCCAGCAGCGCATCCGTCGGCTGCAGGGTCGACCGGTGGCCAAGGCCCGCCACCCCGTCGTGCAGCACGGCAGGAACCCCCAGCTTGTCAAAGACATAGGCCAGGTAGGATGCCACGGGGAACGACCGGCGAAAGCCCGCCAGATGGATCGTGCGGGCGCGGGCCAGCGTCTCAACCGCCTGATTCAACGCGGTTTCGTCCAGATTGCGCGCCAGGGCCTCCATCGACTGGCGGCCGGCTTCGACGAACTCGGCGACCAGGGTCGCGGGCTGGCCGGCGCCCCCGGCCTTCAGGTTGGCAAGGCGCGTGGCATAGTCCGGCTGGGCGGTCGTCAGCGCGTCCCGGAACAGGCGCTGCATCTCGGCATAGCCGGAGAAGCCCAGCACCTGACAAAAGCGCATCATGGCCGAGGGGGGGACCCCGGCCCCCTGCGCCACCTGCGCGACGGTGGAAAGCGCGATCTGGTCCGGGTGCCGCGCCAGGTGATCGGCGCATTGCTGCAGGCGACGGGGCAGGTTGCCGTCAAGCGATGCAAGCCGCTCACGAAATGCCGCAACCGAGGGTGGCGGTGGCGGGCGGGGGCTGTCCTGGGGCATGGCATCCTGCGCGGTTGTGGGCATCAGCATAGCACATGGAATGAATGTTCCAAGGTCTGAGTGCCGCGCAGACAAAAGCCCCGCGCCTTGCGGCACGGGGCTTCGCTCATGCCAGAAAGGGTTACTGGCTGAGCTTGTTGTATTCTGCAAGGCCCGTGGCGACGATGTCGTACCATTCGCCAGACTCGCGCATTTCGGTGATGCCGCGGTTCAGCATCGCGATGTAGACCCGGCCGCGCGGATTGCTTTTCGAGGTCAGGAAGTGGTAGGTGATGAAGGTCGCCAGCGCCGGGTTCGGCACCACGCGGTCGGTCGCCCCCAGTTCGGCAAAGTTGCTCGACGCGGTCTCGGCCTCGATCGAATAGAGGTCGACCTCGCCGTTGATCAGCATCTGCGCGCAGTCCTGCGGATTCTTCGGGTGGGTATAGGTCACAAGCGGCTCGACCAGGCCCTGCACTTCCAGATCGCTGATCGGCCAGGCCTCGGGCCGGCAGATCCGCGCGCCGGCATAGTCGCCGAAGGAGCGGGCGCTGGCGTATTTGCTGTCGACCAGGGTGTTGAACGCATAAGCCGTCTCGTAGATCGGCAGCGAGAAGTCGAACTCGGTGCACATGCGGACCGAGAATTCGCCCAGGAGATCCAGCTTCGAGCAGTCCGGCGCTTCCCAGGCGATGGACACGTCAAAGGCGCCGGTGGGCAGCAACACGTCGATGTGCGACATCCAGTCATCGACATAGCTGACTTCGTAGCCTCGGTCGTTGCCGCCGCGCTGCATCGCCGTGGTGGCCATGCGCACGAAGATCCCGCCGCCGGTCAGGCTTTCGTCGGTGAAGGGCATCCAGTTGTTCGAGCTGATGAATTTCAGCGGCGGCTCGTAGGTCGCACTGCGGCTGGAGTTGGACTCCTGACGCTCGGTCTCGGCCGCGATGATGGAGCTGAGTTCGCTGTCGGCGGTCAGGCGACCATCCTCGCAGGGCAGGATCAGCTGGAGACCCGGCGGCAGGTTGTTCGGGTTCGACGCCAGCGCATCGCGGTTGGCGTTGAAGATCATCTGGTAGTCATACGAGCCGTAGGCCGCCTGGGCGATCGACCCCAGCGTGTCCCCATCCTGCACCGTGTAGGTGGTGCAGGCTTCCTGGGCCGCAGCGACACCGGGCACCGCCAGCATCAACGCCGCAAGGGCGACGGAACGGGACTTGATGGTTGCACGATTCATTTCGACTGGTCCTCTTGTCGGCATTTGCGGAGGGATCTGGTGGACACGATTACGAAACAATTCACTCTACAGGATCAAGAAAGCCGTGGCGAAGTGGCACGATTAAGGCAATTCGGTGGATTCACTGTCGCAAATCGCAATGCAATGCGATTGTGATGTGGCGAATTGGTCCGATAGATGAGACGGGCCAGCTGCAATTGCGCTGTGGCCCGCTCGGGCTTCTGCGTTGCGGCGGCTGGCCTGGTCACTGGTCCCGCATGTCGCGGGTCAGCGCGGTCGAGACGATCTCGTACCATTCGCCGGATTCGTACATCTCGACGATGCCCTCATCCAGTTTCGCCAACATCCCCACGGCCCGCTGGTTCGACTTGTGCGCGATGACATGC
Source organism: Tabrizicola aquatica (assembly GCF_002900975.1). Lineage (GTDB taxonomy): Bacteria > Pseudomonadota > Alphaproteobacteria > Rhodobacterales > Rhodobacteraceae > Tabrizicola > Tabrizicola aquatica. Next base: position 481,760 of record NZ_PJON01000003.1, read on the forward strand.
AGGCTAGTCAGATTCGCAAGATGCGGATTTTGTTCGACAAGTTTCACGACGCCAAGCTGCGCGATCAGCGAATCGCCGACCTTGGCGTCGATCGAGACGAGATCGACCTGTCCGGCAACCAGCGCCTCGAAGCAGTCGATCGACCGCTCGGGGCGGGTCAGCTGAATCTGGTCGGTGGTCAGCCCATTGGCTTCGAGCAGGCTGGAGGTATAGCCCTCGGGCCGGCAAATCCGCTTGCCCAGCAGGTCGGAGTACTTGGTCGCAGCGATCAATTCGCTGTCGCGCAGTGCGAAAAAGCCGTCGACGATTTCCACGAAAGGCGCCGAGAACTCGAAATTCTCGCAGCGGGACAAATCGCTTGCGGTCAGAGTGGCTGGAGTTTCGCAATCCGGGCGAATCCAGGGGAAGCTCAGATCATAGGCCAGCGAGGGCAAAAGCGCATCCAGATGTGCCTGCCAGTCGTTGACGAACGTCATGTTGTAGGGCAGGCCCGGGTCGGCGCGGAACATGGCCATCTCGACCAGCTGGGTGAACATGCCGCCGCCGGGCAGGGCTTCGTCGACATAGGGCGCGAAGTTGTTGCCGGTGACAATGCGCACGGCCATCTGCGGTTCGGCGGCAGGGGCGGGGGCGGTTGGTTCGGGGGCCGTAGCGACGGCCTCGGCGGCGGCTGGCTCGGCGGCTACCGACTGGACGACTGCCGGGGCTGCGGCTTCTGCGGTCTGGCCGTCGGCGCAGGGCAGGCGCAGTTCCATGCCGATCTCGATATGGTCGGCCTTCGGGCCGATCTTGTCGACGTTGGCCTCGTAGATCAGGCGGTACAGGTCGGCGTCGCCGTAAGCGTCACGCGCGATGTAGCGCAGGTTGTCGCCGGCGGTGACGACATGCACGCCGCAGTCCTGCGCCAGCGCCGATCCGCCGGTCAAGGTCAGCGCCGTGCACCCCAGGGCCAGCATCTTTGCGGTATTCATGGCAGAGTCTACTCCTTGCGGCTGTCGCATCGGGCCGTCAATTCGGCGGGAGGGTCGGGTGCGCGCGGTCAGCGCGCCCCCTCTTGCGTGCTGCGGGCCAAGCGAAGCACCGCGCGGTCAAGGGCGGCGACCAGATCGTCCAGCGCGTGGGCGGACGGCAGGTCGGCGGGTTCGTCCAGTTCGATCGTGACCGGGGCAGGGTCGGCGGCACGGCGGGGCTTGCGCGACAGCATCGGACGCCTCACCGTTCCACGGCCAGACGCATCGACGCGCCGGCGACCTGGTTGTTGCGCACGACCGACAGGGTCACCACCGCTTCGCCCTTGTCGGTCAGGGCCTTCAGCATGGCATCCAGCGAGCCGGACTGGTCCAGAAGCATGTCGGTGGACTTTTCACGGAACAGCACGTCGCCAGGTTGCAGGTCGGTCTCGGACGGACGCTCGACCGACGTGACGACGGTTTTCCAGCCGTCCTCAAGATGCGAGATCGCGAAGCTGACGCCGTTGGCCAGGCTGACCAGCCGCACGGCGGTCACGGTCAAAAGGCCGGTCTGGCGGTCGGCCCCGGGGGCGGCATAGTCCACCACGACGCGGGCGCGGCCATCGGGGTCGACGTGCAGCGAGTTCAGGACTGCACCGGCGAAGTCGCTGCTGTCGCTGATCGGAACGCCGTTCACCGCATAAAGCCGGGTGCCGGGCAGGATCCAAGGGCCGGCCAGGTCGATGTCAACGCCGCGCTCCAGCCGTGAGATCACGGCCACACGCTCGTTGCCCACGATGCGGCTGTTGGTGTCGAAGGGCATCTGCACATCCCAGACCGAGAACACGACCTGGTTCGGCAGCGGCGCGCCTTCGGGCGCGGCCAGCGGTTCGGCGGCGGCTTCCGGGGCAAGCTCGGCCTCAAGGGCTGCGGCTTCGTCCAGGGTGACTCCGCCGGCTTCGGCCAGAAGCTGGGTCTCAGCCTCGCCCAGGGCGGGCGCCTCGACGGGGGCGGGGGCTTCGGCTGTGGCGGCGGGGGCAGCGGCGGCGGCTTCCGGCGCGGCAGCGGCGGTTTCCGTTGCAGCAGGCTCGGCCGCCGGCTGGGCAGCCGGGGCGGCAGGCTCGGGTGCAGGCGCGGCACTGACTGCAGCGGCCTGGGTGGCGGCGGCTTGCGCCGTGGCGGCATCCGTCGCCGTCGCCGAGGCCGGAGCGCTGGCCGCAACGGTTGCGGCTGGCGCAGCGGCGGGATCGTCGCCGCCAAGGAACAGGATATAGGCGCCCAGCATCACGACCAGCGCCACCGAGACACCGGCGACAACCTGCACCGGGCTGCTACCGGCCTTGGCGGGCGCAGCGGCGACCGGAGCGGCGGTCGGGCGGACCGAGACCTGGCGCGGCAGGCTGGGCGGGGTGCCAAAGCTCTCGACCGGCGGCTGGGCGGCAACCGCCTTCGGCTCTGCCGTGGCGGGGGTGGTGTCGCCGTCCTGCCCGAAGTCGACCACCATCCGGTGCACCGCATCCGCCGTCGGATCGCGCGGCGCGGGTTGGGCGGCCGGGACCGCGCGGCGGAACATCAACAGCCATTCCTTGGCCGATTGCACCCGCTGCTTTGGCAGCGTGTTCAGCGCGCGGTCAATCGCCTCCAGGAAGCCGGGCGGATACCCCTGGAACCGACCGGCGAGTGCCAGGTAGGGATCGGGCTTTTCATCCGCCAGCGCCGCCAGACGGGCCTGCCCGTTCACCGGCGCCTCGCCCGAGATCAGGTGGTACAGCGTCGCGCCAAGCGCATAAAGATCGCTCCACGGGCCCTGCTCGGACCCGGCGATATAGAATTCCTGCGGCGAGTAGCCGTCCTTGACCACGCGCAGCGCCGACATGGCGCGGCTTTTCTGGCTGGCCTGTTCCCGCGCGGCGCCGAAGTCGATCAGCACCGGCTCTCCGCCCTTGGACAAAAGCACGTTGTCGGGCGAGATGTCGCGGTGCAGCATGTCCTTTTCATGGACAAAGCCGATGGCGGTCAGCAGCTTTTCGGTAATGACGACGATCTCGGACGGCGAGGGGACCGGACCGTAGCCGTCGATGATCTGCTGGAGGTCCATCCCGTCGATGTAATCGATCGCCATATAGGCGGTGCCGTTATCCTCGAACACCTGGTGGACGGCGACGATGTTCGGGTGGACGATCTTGGCCAGATTGCGCGCCTCTTTGACGAACAACTGCACGACCGACCGCAACTCGGCCGTATGCGCACGGGACCGGGCCGCGACCAAGGCCTTCGAGCGGCGGCAGAAGGCGGCCGGGAAACATTCCTTGATCACCACGTCGCGATCCAGGCTGTCCTTGGCCAGATAGGTGATCCCGAACCCGCCGCTGTTAAGGAAGCGGGTGATCGTGTACTGGCCCTTCAGTAGCTTGGTGCCGGGCTGCAACTCGTCGACGAGGTCCTCAAGCTCCGGTTTCGGAGCCTCGACAGCTTTTGGCTGCTGCATGTTGTTCCCCTTTCAGCGACGTTTCAAAACCCGAAAAAGCGCCGAACTCTCGGGGCATTGCACCCGGTCGGCAGGCAATCGTCCACGCAAGCGCACCAATACACAGGGCGATCGTAGGTTGTGGAACGGGGCGAAAATGGGGCGGTGCGGTGGAATCTTGAAGGTTGCCGGCCGGTTGGCCCGGATTGTTCCGGGTTTGGCCGGGAATGCCGGCAGAACGGGCAGGGCTTTGCGCGGTGGGGACGACCGGCCAAGGCGATTCCCGCCTTGGGTCAGCATTTCCCGGGGGGCGACAATCCGTTAACCCAGGCGCCGGCGCACCGTTTGCGGTCGTCCCGGCAGCGCCAGCTGCGCACCATTGCGCTGCCGCTGGGCCACCAGTTTGCCCTTGGAGACTACGGCCAGCCGGTCCGGCCGCAGGCGCAGGGCCTCGACCGGGGTGCCAGCGTCCAGGACCACCAGGCTGGCGATGCAGCCGGGGCGCAGGCCATAGTCGGCCAGACCCATGATCCGGGCATTGGTCTCGGTCACCATGGTGAAGCAGCGCGCCATTTCCGCCGGGTGGGTCATCTGCGCGACATGCAGGCCCATGAAGGCCACGTCCAGCATGTCTGCGGTGCCAAGGCTGTACCAGGGGTCCAGCACGCAGTCCTGCCCCCAGCCGACAGGGATGCCCATCGCCTGCATTTCCTTCACCCGGGTAAGGCCCCGCCGCTTGGGATAGGTATCGTGGCGGCCCTGCAGGGTGATGTTGATCAGCGGGTTCGGGATCGCGGTCATGCCTGACTCGGCGATCAGCGGCAGCAGTTTGGACACATAGTAGTTGTCCATCGAGTGCATGCTGGTCAGGTGGCTGCCCGCCGCGCGTCCGCCGAGCCCGTGCCGCGTCACCTCGCGCGCCATGGTTTCGACGTGGCGCGACATCGGATCGTCGGTCTCGTCGCAATGGACGTCCCACATCAGCCCGCGTTCCGCCGCGATACGGGCCAGGTCGCGAAGGCTTTCCGCCCCTTCCTCCATCGTGCGTTCGAAATGCGGGATGCCGCCCACCACATCCACGCCCATGTCCAGCGCGCGCAGCACGTTCTGTCGTCCGGTCTTGGTCCGGTAAAGCCCGTCCTGCGGGAAGGCGACCAGCTGCAAGTCCAGATACGGGGCCACGCGGGCCTTCACCTCCAGCATCGCCTCGACCCCGCGCAGGTGGTCGGGCGTGGTGTCGACATGGGTGCGTATGGCGAGCAACCCCATGCTGACCGCCCAGTCGCAATAGGTGACGGCGCGGTCGATCATCTCTTCTACCGTCGCGATCTCGCGCAGTTCGCCCCAGAGGCTGATCCCCTCCAGCAGCGTGCCCGAGGCGTTCACCCGTGGCAGGCCATAGCTCAGCGTCGCATCCATGTGGAAATGCGGATCGACGAAAGGCGGGGCCACAAGGTCGCCGGTCGCGTCGATCACCCTTGCGGCTTCGGCCTCCAGCCGGCCCACGGCGGCGATCCGGTCGCCGGTGATGCCGATATCGGCCACCGTCCCATCGGGCAGCGTGCCGCCCTTGACCAGAAGATCGAACATCAGCGTTCCCCCTTGTTGTAGGGCACCATCAGGGCGGCCGGGACTTCGGCCCGGCGCGACATCAGGATTAGCGCCAGGATCGACAGGATGAAGGGCAGGGCGAGGAACAACTGATAAGGCAGGACCGCGCCCAGGTCCGTCTGCTGCAACCGGATCTGCAAGGCGTCAAAGGCGGCAAACAGGATCGCGCCGAGGACGGCCTTTCCCGGTTTCCACGCCCCGAACACCACCAGCGCCACGCAGATCCAGCCGCGGCCGTTCACCATCTCGAAGAAGAAGCTGGAGAAGGCCGACAGCGTCAGGAACGCACCCCCCACCGCCATCAGGCCCGATCCGACAATCACCGCGCCCATCCGCAAGCCGGTGACCGACAGCCCCTGCGCCTCGACCGCCGCCGGGTTTTCCCCAACCGCTCGCACGGCCAGTCCCAGCGGCGTGCGATAAAGCGTGAAGGCGACCAAGCCCGCCACCGCAAAGGCCGCCCAGGTCAGCGCCGTCTGCGAGAACAGCGCCTCGCCCAGCCAGGGCAGGTCGCCCAGGACCGGGATCTCCAGCGGCTGAAACGGCTCGATCTTTGGCGGGCTGGTCACTTCGGGCAGCATCAGGCGATAGGCGAACGAGGCCGAGGCCGTGGCAAACAGCGTCACCCCCAGCCCCACGACATGCTGCGACAGGCCGAAGGGCACCGTCAGGGTGGCGTGGAGAAGCCCGAACAGCATGCCCGCCCCCATCGCCACCGCGACCCCGCCCCAGAGCGGCATCCCCTGATAGACCGCCATCCAGCCGGTAAAGGCGCCGATGACCATGATCCCCTCGATCCCCAGGTTCAGCACCCCGGCGCGCTCGCAGATCAACTCCCCCATCGTCGCCAGGATCAACGGCGAGGCGATGCGGATGACGGCGGCCCAGAAGCTGGCCGAGATCAGGATATCGACGATCTCGCTCATCCCCGCACCACCCGCACCTTGGTCAGAAGGATTGCCAGCACCATGAACAGAAGCGCCGTCGCCAGCAGCATGTCGGCGATATAGGTCGGCACCCCTGCCGCCCGGCTCATCGCGTCGGACCCCACGAAGATGCCGGCCACGAAGATCGCCGTCACGACGACCCCCAAGGGATGCAGCAAGGCCAGCATCGCCACGATGATCCCGGTGTAACCAAAGCCGGGCGACAGGTCCGACGACAGATGCCCCTTCAGCCCCGCGACCTCGGACCACCCCGCCAGCGCGGCCAGGCCCCCGGACAATAGCGCCGTTTTTACCATGACCGCGTTCACCGGCATCCCGGCGAAGCGCGCCGCTTCCGGGTTCTGGCCCACGGCGCGGATCTCGAAGCCCAGCGTGGTTCGCGTCTGGATCACCCAGACGATAACCGCCGCGATGATCGCCAGCGCAAAGCCCCAGTGCAGGCGCAAGCCCTCGACGAGGCGGGGCAGGCGGGCCTCTGGGATCAGCGGAGTCGATTTCGGCCAGCCCATGCCCATCGGGTCCTTCATCGGGCCTTCCAGAAGGTAGCTGACGAACAGCAGCATGATGAAGTTCAGCAGGAGCGTGGTGACGACCTCGTCCACCCCCAGCCGCGTTTTCAGCAGGACCGGCCCCAGCAGCAGCGCCGCCCCGGCCAGCATTGCGGCCAGGGCGGACACTGGCAGGACCAAGGGGCTCCCCAGCGCCCCGGTCCCCAGCACGACGGCCATGATGGCCCCCGCGTATAGCTGCGCCTCGGCGCCGATGTTCCAAAGCTTCGCCCGGAAGGCGACGGCAATCGCCAGCCCGGTGAAGATCAGCGGCGTCGCGCGGTTCAAGGTCTCCAGGATCGCCAGCTTCGACCCCAGCGCGCCGGTGGCGATCTGGCCAAGGATCGCAAAGGGGTTCGCGCCGGCGACCAATGCCAGCAGCATCGCGACCCCCAGGGTGGCGACCAGCGCCAGCGCCGGCAGGCCCAGTCGGCGCGCGGGCGAGGGGTTGGCGATGGGTTCAAGCCGCATCCGCGTCCCCGAACTTCTGGCCGGCCATCCATAGGCCCAACTCCGCCGCCGTCATCGTCCCCCGCGTGAACCCGGGCGACAACCGGCCTTGAGACATCACATGAATGACATCCGACAGCCCCATGATTTCGTCCAGGTCTTCCGAGATCAGCAGCACCGCCGCCCCCCGGTCCCGCGCCGCGATCAGCTGCGATTGCACATAGGCAATCGCGCCCACGTCCAGACCCCGCACCGGCTGGTTCGCCAGGATGACCTCGGGGCCTGGGGCCATCGCGCGGCCCAGGATCAGCTTCTGCATGTTCCCGCCCGAAAGCAGCCGTATGCGCGTATCCGGTCCCGGACAGCGCACGTCATAGCCCTTGATGATCCCTTCCGCGAAGGCCCGCGCCGCGCGCCAGTTCATCCAGCCGCGCCGGGAAAACCGGGTGCGATACCCCTCCAGCACCGCGTTCTCGGTCAGGTCGAAATCGGCGATGCTGCCCTGGTGGTGCCGGTCCTCGGGTATCCGCGCCACGCCCCGGGCCAAGGCTTCGCCCGGCGACCAGCGCGTGACTGGCGTGTCCTTCAGCACGATCCGCCCAGACGCCGGCAGGGCCAACCCGCCGACAATCTCGGCCAGCGCCGCCTGCCCGTTGCCCGAAACGCCGGCCAGCCCGGTGATCTGTCCCGCCCGCAAGTCCAGCGTCACCGCCTTCAATCCGGGGGCTGCCCCCCGGTCGGGCGTCGAGACCCCGTCCAACCGCATCAGCACCGGCCCGGCAACCCGAGCCTCGGCTCGGGGCAGGGACAGCTCTCCCCCCACCATCAGGGCCGCCAGCGCGCCCTTGTCGGTGGTCTGCGTATCCACCTCGCCCACCACGCGCCCATGCCGCAGCACCACGCAGCGGTCGGCGATGGCCATGACCTCGTGCAGCTTGTGGCTGATGAAGATCACCGACAGCCCCAGCGCCGTCGCCTTCCGCAGCGTGGCGAACAGCGCATCGGATTCCTGCGGCGTCAGCACCGCCGTCGGTTCGTCCAGGATCAGGATGCGGGCGTCGCGATACAGCGCCTTCAGGATCTCGACCCGCTGGCGTTCGCCAACCGACAGGCGGCCGACCTTGGCATCGGGATGCACCGCCAGCCCAAAGTCGCGCGACAGGCGTTCCACCTTGTCCCGCGCCCCGCTGTGTGAGCGGGACCACAGCCCCTCGGTCCCCAGGCGGATGTTGTCCAGCACCGTCAGGTTGCCCGCCAGTGTGAAATGCTGGTGGACCATCCCCACCCCCGCCGCCAGGGCGGCACGCGGGTTGCCGGGTGGCAGGGGTTGGCCAAACACCTGAACCTCTCCCTCATCAGCCACATAGTGACCGAAAAGGATGTTCATCAGCGTCGTCTTGCCCGCGCCGTTCTCCCCCAGCAGCGCCACGACCTCGCCGCGCCGCAGGGTCAGCGAGACCGCGTCGTTGGCCTTCAGCGCGCCAAAGCTTTTCGAAATGCGGTCGAGGCGGAGGACGACCTCCGCCTCCTGTCCTGCGCTCACGACGATTTCGGCTCGTTGTCGTCGATGGTCACGGTAAAGCTGCCGTCCTTGATGGCGGCCTCTTTCTCGGCGACCAAAGCCATCACTTCGGCCGGAACCTTGCCCTCGAACGTGCCCAAGGGTGCCAGCGAGCAGCCGCCCGCGTTCATGTAGGAATAGACCCCATAGTTGTCGGCCTTGAAGCTGCCCGCCTGGATCGCGGCCACGGCGGCGTTCAGCGTCGGCTCAAAGTGCCACAGGGCCGAGGTCACGACCGTTTCGGGATAATCCGGCTGGGTGTCGATCACGTTGCCGATCGCCAGCACGCCGCGTTGCTTCGCCGCGTCGGACACGCCGAAACGTTCAGCATACATCAGGTCGGCCCCGCCATCGATCATCGCAAAGGCGGTTTCCTTGGCTTTCGGCGGATCGAACCACGACCCGATGAAGCTGACCTGGAACTTGGCGTCCGGCTTCACCTCGCGCACGCCGGCCATGAAGGCGTTCATCAGGCGGTTCACTTCGGGGATCGGGAAGCCGCCGACCATGCCGATATTGCCCGCCGTCATGCCGCCCGCGACGATCCCGGACAGATAGGCCGCGTCCTGGATGTAGTTGTCAAAAACCGCCAGGTTCGGGTTCGCCGCCGCATCCGGCGGGAAGCTGGAGCCAAGCAGGAAGGCCACATCCGGGTATTCGGCGCAAACCTCGCGCGCTTCGGCCTCGGCCCCGAAGATTTCGCCCACGATCAGCTTGACGCCCGCCTCGCAGTATTCGCGCATCACGCGGGGATAGTCGGTGTTCGCGACGTTCTCGGTGTAGGTGTAGTCCACCGTCCCCGCAGCCTTCAGCGCCTCGGCCGCGATGTGGATGCGGCTGACCCATTGCTGTTCGACCGGCACCGTGTAGATGCCCGCCATCTTCAGCGTCTCCTGCGCGAAAGCGCCGCGCGGCAGGTGCGCCGCGACCAGCGCCGCCGCGCCGCCAAGAAGAACCCCGCGCCGCGAGGTCGTGAAGCGTCCGTCCGTCATGCTGTCACCCATCCCTGTCATTGGTTGATTTTTACCAGACAGTAAAAACGTCCCGCCGATTCGATACAAGCTTGCTGGGGGCCGGCCCGGTTTGGCGTCGACTTGCCCGCAAAATCGGCGGCCGCGACGGGAGTTGCCCCGATTTGCGGCAGGTCAGGGCGCGCGCGCAGCGACGGCCATCCCGTCCTCCAGCGCGGAGGAGGGGAACACGACAAGGCTGTCGCCCTCGTCCAGGCCCGAAAGCAGCTCGGCGCTGTCCTCGACCTGGCGGCCGATTTCGACCGGGACCAGGTCGGCGCGGTTGTCGCGGACGCGGAACACGGCCCAACCCTCGCCATGGCGGAACAGGGCAGATTGCGGCAGTTGCAGCACTGCATCTTCCTGCCACAGAAGCAGGCGGACAAAGACCCGGAACCCGTCGCCCAGGCCCGGCCGGGCGGCAGGCGCGGCGCCCAGGTCCAGATGCACCCGGACGCGCTGCTCCTCGATCCCCAGGGCGCTGATCTTGGTGACGGCGGAGGGCGCCACGCGCCGCACAACGGCCTGCAGGGCCCCCGATCCGCCCCAGCGGTCAACCTCGGCCGCCATCCCGGGCGCCACCTGCACCGCGTCCGAGGACAAGAGGTCCACCACGATCTCCAGTTCCGCCAGATCGCCCAGCGTCATCAAGGGCTCGCCGGCCTGCACCGGGCGTTCCGAGGGGTCCGCCAGCGTCAGCACCACCCCGTCATGCGGCGCGGTCAGGCGCAGGCAGCAGTCACCCGGCGCGGTCTCGCCCCCAGGCGTGGGGCCGATCAACTGCGCCTCGGCCCGGACCAGCGAGGCGCGGGCCAGGTCCACCTCGGACCGCGCGGCAGCAAGGCGCTGGGTCGCGGTGATCTGGGCGGTTTCCAGGTCCTCCAGCATCCGCTGCGGGATGATCCCGCTTTCGGCCAGTGACCGGCCCCGGGTCAGTTGCGCCTCGGCCTGGGCCAGGGCGGCGCTGGCCGTGGTCACGCCGGTTTCCGCCAGGGCAAGCGAGGCGCGGGCCTCGGTCACGGCGGCCTCGGCCTGAGCGCGGCTGCGGGCGTCCATCAGGACCGGGGCGGCGGGCTGGATCACGGCCAGCACCGTCTCGCCCCGCGTCACCGGATCGCCCACCTCGACCGGGCTGCGTTGCAGGGTGCCGGCGATGGGGGCGGCCACGGTGAAAGGGTCGCGCACGCGGGTCACGCCCTCGGCCAGGACGGTGCCGCGCATCGGGCCGGTCGCCACGGCGCCAAGGTCCACCACCACAGGCTCGGGCCACAGTGCCCAGACCACCGCGCCGACCAGGGCCAGCGCCCCCACCCCCCAGACCAGTCCTTGCCGCAGGTTCATCGTTCGGGCCTCCGTCATTCTCGGGATTTCAGGGCCGACACCAGGTCGATCCGGTCCAGCCGTCGCCGCACCAGCGTGACCGAGCCAAAGGCCGCCACCAGCGCCGCGACCCCGGCCAAGGCATAGGTGCGCCGGCTGATGGCAAAGGGCAGCTGCATGATATCGGTCGAGACCGCGCTGACCATGCCCTGCGCCAGCCAGGTGCCGACCAGCCAGCCCACCGGGATCGCGACCAGCGTCAGAAGCATCATCTCGCCCACCAGGACAAAGGCCACCTCGTGGCGGGAAAAGCCCAGGACGCGCAGGGTGGCAAGCTCATAGCTGCGTTCCGACAACAGGATCTGCGCGGCGTTGTAGATCACGCCCACGGCGATCATCATGCCGATGGCGGTGTAGATCGTGACCATGGTCAACAGGTTCTCGCGCAAAAGCGTGCGGAACTGACGCTCCACCTCGGCCCAGTCGATCAGGCCCGAGACGGCGGGCAGGCTGCCCAGCCTGTCGTCCAGTGCCGCGCGGGCGGAAGTATCCAGCGAAAGGTGCAGGTGGCTGACCTGCGGCGCGCTGCGCAGGGCGGCGAAAAGGGCAGGGGCAGCGATATGCGCCTCTTGCCCCAGCCCTTGCGCAAAGACCGCCGTGACCGGCAGCCGCAACGTTTCGCGCGGCGGGGCGAGGAGTTGCACCTCCAGCCACGATCCGGGGCCGACCTTCAGCACCTGCGCCAGCTTTTCCGGCAGCACCAACCCGTGCGGCGGCAGGGCGACCTCGCGGCCCCGGTCGTCCACCAGGCGGGCCAGCGTCTCGCCCTCCCAATGCGCCTGCACCGCGCTTAACCGTTCCGCCGTGCCATTCACCAGCCGCGCGGGGATGGCATAGCCCGGCTCGACCTTCAGCACGCCGGGCAGGGCGCGGGCGGCCAGCAGCACCGCTTCCCCCGCCGGTTCGGTCAGGCCCAGCGTCAGGTCCTGCCGGTTCGCGGCACCAAAGATGCTGTTGCCCAGAAGCGAGGCGCTGTCGAACATGAAATAGCTCATCACCAGCACCGCGACCGAGGCCGAGACACCAAACAGCGTGATCGCCGCCCGCCCCGGCCAGCGCAGGATCGACCGGGCGATCATCACCGCCGTCTGGCGCAAGCGCATCGCCTCCAGCGCCCGGTCCAGGACCCCGCGTGAAAACAGCGCCGGGGCAGGGGGCCGCATCGCCTCGGCCGCAGGCAGGCGGACCGATTGCCAGACCGCGCGCCCCCCGCCCAGTGCCGCCACCGCCAGCGCCAACGCGGCCGAGATCACCAGCGCCGAAGGGTTCGCCGCCCGGATCACGAAGGGAAAGCGGAAATATTCGGCGTAAAGCCCGATCATCCCGTCGGCCATCCAGAACCCCGCCGCCCAGCCCGCTGCAATGCCGATCACTCCGATCAGCAGCGCCAGCTTCAGATAGTGCCAGGCAATCTCGCGCGTTGAATAGCCCACCGCCTTCAGCAGCCCGATCTGCGGCCGCTCCAACGCGATCAGGCGGCCCAGCACCATGTTGACCAGAAAGGCCGAGACCAGAAGGAACACCGGCGGCGCATAGGTCGACATCGCCGAAAGCTGGTGCATCTCGCTGGTCAGGAAGGCGTGGGATTGCTGGCGTTCGCGGTCATGCGCGCCGGTTCCGCCATAGGGGGCAAGGATGCGGTCCAGTTCCGCCGCGACCTGCCGCGCATCCGCCTCGCGCATCAGCCGAAGCGAGATCTGGTTGACCGCCCCCGCCATGTCGGTCGCCGCCGCTACGGCACGGTCCGGCATGAACAGGATGCCAAAACGGCGGTCGTCCGGCATCAGCGAGCCGGGGCCAAGCGCATAGACGAACTCGGGCGACAGGACCCAGCCGGTCACCGTCAACTCGCGCAGCTCTCCGCCCAGGATCACGCCCAGATGGGTGCCGGGAACCAGGCCATGCGCCTCGGCGAACGGTTCGGACAGCGCTACTTCGTCCAGCCGGTCGGGCAGGGGCATCCGCCCCCGGCGCAGGATTGGCAGGTTCAGCACCGCCCCATCGGCCGCGTATGAGACGACCTGTCCGGTCGCGGGAACCGCCATGCCGTCCACCCGGACCAGCGCCAGCGTGGTGATCCGCCCCTCGACCTGCGCCACGCCGTCGATCCGCGCCACCTCCTCCAGCACAAAGCGGGGGGCGCGTTTCAGCGTGGTAAAGACGTCGGCAAAACGGGCGCGGTCGTAATAGGCGGCCAGCGTCAGGTCCAGCGTGCGCAAGGTGGCCTGCGCGCCGACCAGCACCATGATCCCGCAGCCCAGGACCAGCGCGATGGCCAGGGCCTGCGCCCAGATCCGGGTCAGGTCGCGCAGAAGCTTGCGGTCCAGCGCCCTTACCATGTCAGGTCCGCTGGTTGCAGCCGGTCGGTCACCGCCTCGTCGCGCACCACCTGACCGTCGGCCAGCACCACCACCCGATGCGCGATGCGCTGGATCACCGCGTTATGGGTGATCAGCACCGTCGCCGTGCCCAGGTCGCGGTTGACAGAATGCAGCGCCTCCAGCACCTGCGCGCCGGTGGCAATGTCCAGGGCCCCCGTGGGTTCGTCGCACAAGAGCACATCCGGCCGCTTGGCAATGGCGCGGGCGATGGCGACCCGTTGCTGCTCGCCCCCCGACAGTTCCGCCGGAAAATGGTTCAGCCGATGCGACAGCCCCACCCGCTCCAGCGCCTCTTCGGGGCGCATCGGGGTGGTGGCGATCTCGGTCACCAGCGCCACGTTCTCACGCGCGGTCAGGCTGGGGACCAGGTTGTAGAACTGGAACACAAAGCCCACATGCGCGCGGCGGAACGCGGTCAGCGCAGCCTCGCTGGCATTGGTCAACTCGGTGTCGCGGAAAAAGACGCGGCCCCCGGTCGGGCGGTCCAACCCGCCCAGGATGTTCAACAGCGTCGACTTCCCCGAGCCCGAGGCGCCAAGCAGGACGACCATCTCGCCCTCGTACAGGTCCAGGTCGATCCCGCGCAGCGCGCGCACCTCGACCGCCCCCGTGCGATAGACGCGGGTCACGCCTTCGGCGCGGAACACCGGGCGGGCCGGCGGGGCGGGGGGCGGCAGGGTCATGCCCCCTTCTACACCGCTTTTCCGGTTTCCCATTGATCTGACGCAAGGATCGGCAAAGACTCGGCGGCCAGACTTATCTGCGATTGACCCGGCCATCCGGCCCCCGCGTCGCCCCAAGGACCGCATGACCGAACCCTTCCACCACTTGACCGCCGCCGAAACGCTGGCCGCGCTGGACGCCCGGCCCGAGGGCCTGACGACGGCCGAGGCCGCAACCCGCCTGGCCCGCCACGGCCCGAACCGCCTGCCCGAGGTGCGCACCCGTGGCCCCCTGCGCCGGTTCCTGGCCCAGTTTCACAACGTGCTGGTCTATGTCCTGCTGGCTGCGGCCCTGGTGACCGCAAGCTTGCAGCACTGGGTCGATACCGGGGTGATCCTGGCCGTCGTGCTGGCCAACGCCGTGATCGGATTCCTGCAGGAAGGCAAGGCCGAGGCCGCGATGGCCGCGCTCCGCACCATGCTGTCGCCCCGCGCCGCCGTCCTGCGCGGGGGCGAGCGGACCACAGTGGCCGGACAGGACCTTGTCCCCGGCGATGTCGTCCTGGTCGAGGCGGGCGACCGTGTTCCGGCCGACCTGCGGCTCATGCAGGCGCATGGCCTTGCCGCCGACGAATCCATGCTGACCGGCGAATCGGTCCCGGCCGAAAAATCCGCCCGCCCCGCCCCGCGCGAGGCGGCGCTGGGCGACCGGCATTCCATGCTGTGGTCCGGCACGCTGATCACCCAGGGCAGCGCCCATGGCGTCGTCACCGCCACTGGCTCTGCCACCGAGATCGGGCGCATCGGCGGCCTTCTGGCGGCAGTCGAGGACATGACCACCCCCCTGGTCGCGCAGATGGACCGCTTCGCGCGTTGGCTTTCGGGGGCGATCCTTGCCGCCTCGGCCGCGCTGCTGGCCTATGGCACGCTCTTGGGCGGCTACGAGTTTTCGGCACTTTTCATGCTGGTCGTCGGCATCGCCGTGGCCGCGATCCCCGAGGGCCTGCCGGCGGTGATGACGATCACCCTGGCCATCGGCGTCCAGGCCATGGCCCGCCGCCGCGCCATCGTCCGCCGCCTGCCCGCGATCGAGGCGATCGGCGCGGTCAGCGTGATCTGCACCGACAAGACCGGCACCTTAACCCGCAACGAGATGATGGTCACCGCCGCTGAAACCCCCTTTGGCCACTTCGCCGTCGCGGGTGAGGGGTATGCGCCTGAAGGCACCATCACCCCCCAGGGCGACCTGACCCGCCTCGCCCGGGCCGCAGCCCTGTGCAACGACGCCAGCCTTGTGCCGGACGGCAGCGGCTGGCGGGCCGAGGGCGACCCGATGGAGGCCGCACTTCTGGCTTTTGCCGGCAAGGCAGGCGCCCCACCCCCCGCCCGGCGGATGGACGCGATCCCCTTCGACAGCCGCCATCGCTTCATGGCCGTCCTGGTGAACGACACCACCCCGCTGGCGCTGGTCAAGGGCGCGCCGGAACGGGTCTTGCGCATGTGCAAGGACATCGACCGCGCCGCCTGGCACGACCGGGCCGAGGCGATGGCCGCCCAGGGCCTGCGCGTCCTTGCCCTGGCCGAACGGCCGCAGACCGGCCCCACGCTCGACCTTGCGGACCTGGACCACGACATGCGGCTTCTGGGCCTCGTCGGCCTGATGGACCCCCCGCGCCCCGAGGCGGTAGCCGCCGTCGCCGACTGCCGGGCCGCGGGCATCCGGGTCAAGATGATCACCGGCGACCATGCCGGGACCGCCATGGCCATCGCCCGCGCCGTCGGCCTGGCCCGGCCTGACCGCGTGCTGACCGGGGCCGAGCTTGACCTCATGGACGACACGGCCCTCGCCCAGACCGTGGCCGAGGTTGATGTCTTTGCCCGTACCAGCCCCGAACACAAGCTGCGCCTGGTACAGGCGTTGCAGTCCCAGGGCCTGTCCGTGGCGATGACCGGGGACGGGGTGAACGACGCCCCCGCCCTGAAGCGCGCCGATGTCGGCATCGCCATGGGCCTGCGCGGCTCGCAGGCGGCGAAAGAGGCGGCGGACCTGGTCCTGGCCGACGACAACTTCGCCACCCTTGCCGCCGCAGTGCGTGAGGGGCGTACCGTGCAGGACAACCTGCGCAAGGTCATCAGCTTCGAACTGCCGACCAACGCGGGCGAGGCGGCGACGGTGGTCCTGGCCCTGCTTCTTGGCCTTGCCTTGCCGATCACCGCGATCCAGATCCTCTGGGTCAACCTGATCACCGGCATCACCCTGGGCCTTGCCCTCGCGTTCGAGCCGACCGAACCCGGCACCATGGCCCGCCAGCCCCGCCCCCGCGATGCGCCGATCCTGTCGCGCGGGCTGGTCTGGCAGGTGGTCTTCGTCTCACTCCTGTTCCTGGTCGCGGTCTTTGGCGTGTTCGCCTGGGCTTTGGACCAGGGGCACGACCTGGCGCTGGCGCAGACCATGGCGATGAACACGCTGGTGGTGCTGGAGATTTTCCACCTGTTCTACATCCGCAGCCTGCACGGCACCTCGCTCAGCTTCGCCTTCGTGCGCGGCACGCCGGTGGTCTGGATCGTGGTGCTTGCGATCACCGCGGCACAGCTGGCCGTGACCTACGTGCCGATGTTCCAGACGCTGCTTGGCACCCGCTCCGTGTCTCTGACTGACGGCGCGCTGATCCTCGCGGTGGGGGTGGTGTTCCTGGCGGTGCTTGAGGTGGAAAAGCAGATCCGCCTGCGGCTTTGGCACCGGGCGGGGGAACCTTAGCCGCCCGGGAACCTTTCCGCCGCCCTGCCGGTTTCTGCCCGCGCGAAGGAGGCGAGCCATGGACGACCGCGAACGTGACGACAACGAAATCCGCCTGCGTGCCTATCAGCTTTGGGAAGCTGAAGGCCGGCCCCAGGGCCGGGACCGCGACCATTGGCATCAGGCCGCGGCCGAGCTTGAGGCCGCCCGCGCCTGCGAGGTCCGCCCCGCCGGCCGCAAGGCGATGAAATACCCGCCCAAGACCTGGAGCATCGTCGACGAACAGTCCGACGAATCCTTCCCGGCCTCGGACCCGCCGGGAAACTACTGACGCCTCAGGCGGCGGCGTAGCTGGTAAAGACCTCGGTCGTGCCGTCGCGGCGGATCAGGTGGACGTCATACGCCTCGCGCTCGGCCTCCGGCCCCATTCCGGGCGAGCCATAGGGCATCCCCGGCACCGCCAGCCCGATCGCGTCGGGCCGTTCGGCAAGCAGGCGGCGGATGTCGGCGGGGGGGACATGGCCCTCGATCATATAGCCCTCGACCTCTGCGGTGTGGCAGGAGGCCATCTCGGCCGGAATGCCACTTGCCCGCTTGTGGTCCTGCAGGGCACCGGGGTCCATTTCCTCGATGGTGGCGGCAAAACCGTCGGCCTGCAGGATGTCGACCCAGGCACCGCAGCAACCGCAGTTGGGGTCCTTTGCCACCCGGATCGGCGTGGCAACCTCGGCCAGCGCGGGGCGCAATCCGGCGGCGGCCAGCGTTGCGGCCAAAGTGAACAGGGCAGAGCGGCGCGACAGCGTGGTCATAAGGGCCTCCAGGCAGCGTCCGGCCAGTTTCACCCCCGAAGGCAGCGCTTGCAAGCCGCCCCGCGCGACCTCACGCGGTCGTGTCAGGGGCCCGGGCCGCTACGTCCCGCCGCAAGGCTCGTCACCAGCCCCACCCGCGCCAGCAGCGCGTCGAAAGCGACCGCACGTCGCGCTTGGGCCTCGGGCGGCCTTGCGGCAAGCAGGGCAGGTGTCAGGCGGGCAGGACTTCGGCCAGCAGCGGATTTGGATAGCGCCGCTGGCGGGTGACGGCGAAGAAGGTCTCGCCGATGCCCTCCAGCCGGGCGGCCTCGATCAAGGTGCCGGCCTGCAACTCGTCGCGCACGACGATGGGCGGGATGATCGCCAGCCCGGCATCCGCGCGGGTCAGCAGGCGGATCATTGCCATGTCGTCCACCTCGGCCGCCAAGATCGGCACCACCCCCAGCCGCGCCAGAAGTGCGTCGAAGGCCGACCGCAGCGCCGTCTCGCGCGTGGGCAAGATCAGCGGCTGCGTCGCCAGAAGCGCGCGCAAGGCATGCGGGCCGGGTCCCAGCCGCGCCACCGTGCCGATCAACCCCACCGGCTGCTCGTCGATCCGGTGGACCAGCCAGTGGCTTGCCGCATCCCGCGCCGGCGCAAGGTTGGTCAGCACCACATCCAGCGCCAATCCCTCCAACCCGCGCAGCAGTTCCTCTTGCGAGCCCGAGCGCAGGATGACCTCGACATCCCCACGCCCGATCAGCGGCCGCAGGAACTGCATCTGGAAATTGCGCGACAACGTGGCCAGCGCACCCACCCGCAAGGCCCGCCGCGCCCGACCAGTGTCGCGCAGCGTGGCGGTCAGGTCGTCGGCGGTGCGGAAGATCGCTTCGGCATGGTCCAGCGCGATGCGCCCGGCCTCGGTCAGCACCAGGCCCCGGCCGCGCCGCTCGAACAGGTCCTGGCCCAGGGCCGCCTCCAGCGCCTTCAACTGCGTGGACAAGGCCGACTGCGACAGGTTCAGCCCCCGCGCCGCGCCGGTCAGCGTGCCATCGCTGGCAACCGCCCGGAACAGGCGCAGGTGGTGCAGGTTCAGCTGGGCCATTCTTCCACCAAACAGAACGATATCGCGAAATATATGTAATTTTCTGAAATCCGCGCAAGCGATAGATCCCGGCCTGACCTGATCTTGGAGAGTGCGATGACCTCCCTTCCCCTGCTTTCGCTGGCCCCGCTTGTGCTGCTTGCCGCCGCCGTGCCCCTGGCCCTGCGCCCCGGCCGCCGCCCTGGCCGCCTGCCGACCTGGGCCGAGGCGGCAAGCCTTGTGGCCCTGTCCCTGTCCCTTGCCGGTCTTGCCCAGCTGTGGCTGGCCGGTCCCCTGACCCTCACGCTAGTCGGCCTGCCCCTTCTGCGGCTGGATGCGATCAGCGTGACCATGGCGCTTCTGGTGGCCTTCGTCGGCTGGGTCGTCACCCGCTACGCCCGCCGCTACCTGGACGGCGAGGCGCGCGAGGGCCGGTTCCACGCCCTGACCCTGGCCGCCATCGCCTGCGTTCTGGTGTTGGTCCAGGCCGCCAGCCTGCCGCTGCTGGTCCTGGGCTTTCTGGCCACCGGCCTGATCCTGCGGCAACTGCTCCTTTTCTACCCCGACCGGCCCGAGGCGCTGCGCGCCGCCGCCAAGTTCACCCGCGTCTGGATCGCGGGCGACCTGGCGCTGGTCGCAGCCGCCGTCCTTCTCTGGCATAGCCTTGGCACGGTCCAGATCGCCGCCCTGAACGCCGCCCCCAGCCTGCCACCCCTGGCGCAACTGGCCGTCGCCCTTCTGGTCCTGGCCGCCGCCCTCAAGACCGCAGCCTTCCCGCTGCACGGCTGGCTGACCGAGGTGATGGAGGCCCCGACCCCCGTCTCGGCGTTGTTGCACGCGGGCATCATCAACTCGGGCGGGGTGCTGCTGATCACCCTGTCCGGGCTGGTGCAGCACAGCGCGGGCGCAATGGCGGCGCTGGTGGTGATCGGCGGGCTTACCGCGCTCTTCGGCGCGCTGGTCATGCTGACGCAAAGCGCGGTCAAGACGGCGCTGGCCTGGTCCACCGTGGCGCAGATGGGGTTCATGCTTCTGCAATGCGGCCTTGGCCTTTGGGCGCTGGCGCTTCTGCACATCGTCGCGCACTCGCTTTACAAGGCCCACGCCTTCCTCTCCTCGGGCGGCGCGGTGCGCGAGGTCAACGGCGCGCGCAAGCCCGGCCCGGTCGCGGTGCCCGGCCTGGCGGCCGTCGCACGCTCCTTCACGCTGGCGCTGGTCCTTTACACCGCCGTCGCGGCCGGTTTCACCGCCCTTCTGGGCGAGAAATCGCCGCAAGCCCTCGCCCTTGGCGCCATGCTGATCTTCGGCGTCTCTTACCTGATCGCCCAGGGCCTGGCCGACACCGCGCCGGGAGCCCTTACGCGGCGCACCGTCACCGCCTCGCTGACTGCGGCGCTGGCCTACTTCAGCTTTCAGGTCCTGGCCCAGATCGTCTGGGGGCCCTCGCTGCCTGCCGTTCCGGTGGCTGGGCCGCTGGAATGGGCGCTGATCGTACTGGCGGTCCTGTCCTTCGGGCTGGTGGCCTTTGCCCAGGCGCTGTTCCCGCTTTGGGCGCACCACCCATCCACGGCGGGACTGCGCGTGCATCTGGCCAACGGCCTTTATCTCAACGCGCTTCTCGACCGGATGATCGGCGGTTTCCGCGCCGCGCCCAAATCCTGACCTGCTCCAAATCCCCCAATGGAGGCCAAGATGTTCCTGAAACACACCCCGATCGCCCCCTCTGTCGCCGCGACCCTGCTGCAATCGGCCGAGGCGGCGGCCCGCGCCATTCCGCCCGCCTTCCCGCTGGACGCGACCGTGGCGGTGAACCCGTTCCTCGGCCAGACGCATGAGGATCTGGCCCAGGCCTCGGCCCGGCTGGCCCGGGTGGCCGGGGTCGCCTTGACCCAGCCGCGCGCCGATCTGGCCGCCAGGGTCGCGGCGGAAGAGGTCACCGACGACGACCTTGCCGCCGCGCTGATCGCCTCGCCCTCGCCGGTCAAGCCGCGCGACCTGGCCTGGCTCAAGACCCGGATGGCCACGCCCGCGCTCCAGCCGCAGGCGCTGCCGACGCTGGCGGACCTTGTGGCCAAGGCGACCGGCACCGACTGGCCCGCCGTCATTGACCGCAGCTTCGGCCTTTGGGCGGCAGGCTATTTCGACCGGGGCCAGGCGCTGTGGACCCCCCGGCCCGGCCACAGCGCCTATGCCGCCTGGCGCGAATGGGCGACCCATGACCTGACGCCGGAAATCGCCGGTCTGACCGGCTTTTGCGCCCATGTGGCCACCGCCCCGGACAGCGCCGAGCGCGCGATCCTGCGTGCCGCCGACCGGCTGGGCCTGACGGCCCATGCGGCCGAGACCGCCTTTCACCGGCTTCTGATCGACCTTGGCGGCTGGCCGATGCATGCGCGCTGGCTACTTTGGCAGGTAGAACTGACGGGCGAGACCGACGCCACGCTGACCGACCTTCTGGCGATCCGGCTGGTCTGGGAAGAGGCGCTGCTTGCCCACGCCCCGCAAGTTGCGGCCGACTGGCAGGCCACCGTCACCGCCCATGCCGCGCCCCTCCTGCCAACGCCCGACCAGGCGCTGGACGCGGTCCTGCAAGATGCCGCCGAACGCGCGCATCAGCGGCGGCTGGCCGCGCTGCTGACCGGCCCCGCCGCCCGCTCTGGCCGGCCCGCCCTGCAAGCGGCCTTCTGCATCGACGTCCGCTCCGAAGTCCTGCGCCGCGCGCTGGAGGCGCAGGGCCAGGGCATCGAAACCCTTGGCTTTGCCGGCTTTTTCGGCCTGCCCGTCGCCCACCGGCCCGCAGGGACGGATCAGGCGCAGGCCCATCTCCCCGCGCTGCTGAACCCCGCACTGACCTCGACCAGCCACGGCGACGCGGCGACAGAGGCGGCAACCCGGATCAAGGCCCGCGCCAAACGCGCCTGGGGCCGGTTCCGGCAGGCGGCCGTTTCATCCTTCGCTTTCGTCGAGGCGGCAGGCCCCGCCTATGGCGGCAAGCTGGTGCGTGATGCGCTGGGCCTTGGGGCAGGGGGCATGACGCCCGGTCCGCTGCCGCAGATCGAAGGCGGGCTGACCGCCGAAGCCAAGGCCCAGACCGCCGCCGCCGTCCTGCGCGCGATGAGCCTGACCACCGGCCACGCCCGGCTGGTCCTGCTGATCGGCCATGGCGCGCAGGTGACGAACAACCCGCACGAAAGCGCGTATCACTGCGGCGCCTGCTCGGGCCAGACGGGCGAGGTTTCGTCCCGCCTTCTTGCCGCCCTTCTGAACGATCCCGAAACGCGGGCCGGCCTGCCGGCGCTGGGGCTGACCCTGCCGCCGGACACCCTTTTCGTCGCTGGCCTGCATGACACGGTGACCGACCACGTCACGCTTTACCGCGACACGCCCGCCCCCGACCACTCCGCCGACCTTGTGCAGGCCGAAGTCTGGTTGACCGCCGCCGCCGCCCTCTCGCGGGCCGAGCGCGCGTTGCGCCTGCCCGGCGCGACGGGCGACAGCCTGGCCAGACGCGCGACCGACTGGGCCGAGGTGCGCCCGGAATGGGGCCTTGCCGGCTGCGCCGCCTTCATCGCCGCCCCGCGTGGGGTGACCGCCGGTCGCGACCTGCAAGGCCGGGCCTTCCTGCACAGCTATGACTGGCGGCAAGACCAGGACTTTGCCACGCTGGAACTGATCCTGACCGCCCCGGTCGTCGTCGCCAGTTGGATCAGCCTGCAATACTACGGCTCCTCGGTCGCGCCACAGGTGTTCGGCGGCGGCAACAAGCTGATCCACAACGTCGTCGGCGGCATCGGTGTGGTCGAGGGCAACGGCGGCCGCCTGCGCCCCGGCTTGCCGGTCCAGACCCTGCATGACGGTCAGGCCCCTGCACATGACCCGCTGCGCCTCTCGGTTCTGGTCGAGGCCCCGGCCGAGGCGATGACCGCGATCCTGCGCAAGCATGACGGGGTGCGGCAGTTGTTCGACAATGGCTGGCTGCACCTTCTTGCCTTGGAAAACGGCCAGATCGCCGCGCGCTACCGCCCGGGCCTCGCTTGGGACAGCACCGACCGCTCCGCGCCCTTGGCGGCGTGACAGGCCCGACCCCGGCAGATGCCGCCGGGGTCGCACAGTTTCGGTCAGGGCGCCTTCATCTCGGCATATTCGCCGCCCGTGCGCAGGGTCACGGTGACCGGCGCATCGCTGCGGTTGCGCCAGAACCAGCCGTGATTGCCGGTAAAGGCCGCCACCAGCGCACCCGCCGCTTCCGGCACGGCGCGGCCCTGTTCATAGCTGAGGTTCTGCCCGCCCCCGTCGCCATGCAGGTCAAAGTTCACCACACCGCCATTCGCGCTCCATTCAAAGCGGGCGGTCTGACCTGCCTCCATCGCCAGCTTGACCTCGATCCCCTCGCCGGGGGCGAGCGTATAGCTGACCTCATCGCGCCACTCCGAAACGGCGGCTTCAGGAACGGCGGCTTCAGGAACGGCGGCCTCGGGAGCAGCGGCCTCGGCAACGGCCGCCTCGAACGGATCGGGTGCCACGTTCGCGCCGGGTTCGGCCTCTGGCTCGGCAGCCACCGGCGCTGCGGTGGCCGGTTCCAGCAGACTGGGCGGCGTGCCGATCACGGCCGCGATGGCGGCAAGCTGGGCGTCGATCCGGTCAAGCCGGGCCAGGATCTCGGGCGCGGCGACAACCGTCGGATCAGGGGCGCTTGCGACAGGCGCAGAGACCGCTGCCGCATCCGCCGCGGCCTCGGCGGCAAGCTGCTGCTTGATCTCGCCCATCTCGGTCAGGCCGGTCAGGCGGCCCATCCCGGTGGGGTCGATCCCGTATTCGGCCGGCAGCCAGAACAGGACCAGCACCGCCCCCGCCGCCCCGGCGGCCAGAAGGGTGGACCGGATCAACCCGCCGGGCGTGGCCGGCACGGTCTGAACGGCAGCGCGCGGATCGGCCCGCAACTGGGTGTCGTAACGATTGGTCATGGGTCAGCCCTCCCTCAGGCGACGAAATAGCCGGTGATCTGCAAACCCATCAGGGCAAAGCCAGCCACCATCATCAGGACATTCGCGGCATAGGCCTGCCGCGCGAAGGCCGGCCGTGCCCGCCACTGGACCATCGCCAACAGGATCAGCCCCAGCGCCATCAACTGGCCCAGCTCGACCCCCAGGTTGAACGCGATCAGGTTGCCCAGCAGCCCATCGGCCGAGATCTCGTAGCCCTGGATCTTGGTCGCCAGGCCAAAGCCGTGCAACAGCCCGAAGATCAGTGTCGCGGCCTTGGTATTGGGCTGCACGCCGAACCACAGACGGAAGGCGCCCAGATTGTCCAACGCCTTGTAGACCACTGAAAACGCGATGATCGCGTCGATGACATAGGCGTTGATCGAGATGGACCACCACACGCCCGCGATCATCGTCACCGAATGGCCGACGGCAAAGATGCTGACATAGGTGGCAATGTCCCGGGCGCGGTACAGAAAGAAGATCACCCCGGCCAGGAACAGCAGGTGGTCATAGCCGGTCACCATATGCTTGGCACCAAGGTAGACAAAGGCGATCGGGCGAAAGCCCGTCACCTCTTGCACATAGCCCGCGTCGCCCTCTGTGACGTTGTGGGCCAGGGCCGCGCCGGCGATCAGCAGCGCGGCAAGGCAGGTGGCAAGCGCCGCAAGGGCCTGCCAGGGAACAGGGGGACGCCAAAGCGCCCGCAGGTCTGGTGTCATGTCATGCAATCCTGAAGCGTTGAAATCCGGGGCCACCCGCAGGGGTGGCGGCTCAGATCAGCAGCAGGCGCGGCGGGCGACGGGGGCCGTCGTGGATCGTGCCGTCGGCGGACAGGCCGCCCGGGCGCAGCGACCGCTCGGGCGGCGGGCGATGCTCGGCCCCCGGGGCAAGCAACAGGGCGGCCGCGACATGGTCATGGTCGCCCGCATCGTGATGCTGCTGCGGCAGGTCGTGCTGATGTCCGTGCGCCGCGTGATAGGCGCGATGCTCGGCCTCGACCACCATCGCGCCGGGGCCGTGCTTCGCAGCCTCGACCGCGGGTGCTGCGGCCAGCGACAACGCCAGGACCAGGGTCGCGCACAGCGCCCCGAACCGTTGCCATGCTGCGCCAAGACCCCGCATCGCCTGCCTTCCGGGGAAATCCCCCGCTTGTTCTCTTGCCCCATCCCCCCCGGGGGGATAGCGTCGATATATGTCACCCGACCATACCCATGCAAGCCACCCTGCCATCGCCACCCGGCTGAAACGCGCCGAAGGCCACCTGCGCCGCGTCATCGCGATGATCGAGGAGGGGCGACCCTGCCTTGACCTTGCCACCCAACTCCACGCCGTCGAACGCGCCCTGGCCGAGGCGAAGCGCGCCGTGATCCACGACCACATCGACCACTGCCTGACGGGCGGCGGCGCGCATGACCTGGCCGAGATCAAGGCCCTGACGAAGCTGCTGTAAGATGCTGACCACCCTGCGCCACCCGACCTTCCGCCATCTCTTCGCGGCGCAACTCGTGGCGCTTCTGGGCACCGGGCTGGCCACCGTCGCGCTGGGACTTTTGGCGTGGCAACTGGCGGGACAGGATGCCGGGGCCGTCCTTGGCACCGCACTGGCGATCAAGATGGTGGCCTATGTCACCCTGGCCCCCGTCGCCGCCGCGATTGCCGAGCGTTTGCCGCGCCGGGCCTTCCTGGTGGCACTGGACCTGATCCGCGCCGCCGTCATCGCCTGCCTGCCCTTCGTCGATCAGGTCTGGCAGGTCTACGTCCTGATCTTCGCGCTGCAAGCCGCCTCGGCTGGCTTCACCCCGGCCTTCCAGGCGGTGATCCCGGACGTGCTGAAGGACGAGGCGGAGTATACCAACGCCCTGTCCCTTCTTCGGCTGACCGAGGATCTGGAGCAACTCGCCTCGCCGATCCTGGCTGCGCTTTTGCTGACGGTGGTCAGCTTTCCGACCCTCTTCGTCGGGACGGTCCTCGGTTTCATCGCCTCGGCCCTGCTGGTCGCCACCACCCGCCTGCCGGACCGGGTCCGGGGCGAAGGGGGCCATTTCTGGGCCGACGTGACCAAGGGCATCCGCATCTACACCCGCACTCCCCGCCTGCGCGGCCTGATGGTGATGGAGGCTGCCGTCGCCGCCGCCGGGGCAATGGTCTATGTGAACACGGTCGTTCTGGTGCAGGCCCGGCTTGGCTTGGGCGAGGAAGCCGTGGCCCTGGCCTTCGCGGGCTTCGGCGCAGGCTCGATGCTGGCCGCCTTTCTCTTGCCGCGTATCCTGGACCGGCTGGCCGACCGCCCGGTGATGATCGGCGGCGCGGCGCTGATGGTGGCGGGCGTGGCGGTGGTGCCGCTGGTCGCCAGCCTGGCCACCCTGATCGCGCTTTGGGCCGTGATCGGCTTTGGCTTCTCGCTGACCCAGACGCCCATTGGCCGGATCATCAACCGCTCCGCGCATGAGGCTGACCGGGGCGCCGTCTTTGCCGCGCAATTCGCGCTCAGCCATGCCTGCTGGCTGGTGACCTATCCGCTGGCGGGCTGGATCGGTGCCGGGGCAGGGCTCTCGGCCGCGGCGCTGGTCCTTGCGGCGTTGGGCGCGCTGGGGCTGGGGGCGGTGCTGCGTCTTTGGCCTGCCCGCGACTTGGCCATCCTGCCCCACGCCCACCCGGACCTTCCGCCCGACCACCCGCACCTTGCCGACCACTCCGCCCCGCATGCCCATCCCGTCGTGATCGACGCCCTGCACGCCCGCTGGCCCGAACGCGCCTGACCCGCGTCAAGCCAAAGGCTGCCCGATGCCTTGCGTCAGTTTGGTCGGGGCCACGCCAAACCGCGCCCGGAAGCTTTTGGAAAAGTGCGAGACCGTCGAAAACCCGCAGGCCATCGCCACCTCCATCAGCGTCAGGTCGGTGGTGCTGAGAAGGTTGCGCCCCCGGTCCAGCCGCAGCCCGCGATAGAACTCGCCCGGGGTTTTGCCCACCGCCTCGCGGAACAACCGCTCCAGATGCCGGCGCGAATAGCCGGCAGCGGCGGCAAGCTCGTCCATCGACAAGGGCTCGTCCAGATGGCGGTTCATCAGCGTGACCGTCGCCACCAGCACCGGGTTGCGCGAAGACATCAGCGCCGCCGTCGAGCTGCGCTGCTCGGCGTTCACCCCCGGCATCACGGTGCGCAGGCACATCTCGGACACCATCGCCGCGAAAGCCCCGCCATGATCCTCGGCGATGATCGACAGCATCATGTCGGTCGAGGCCGCCCCGCCGCCACAGGTCAGCACCGGGCCATCCGCCTCGAACCGGTTCACCGAGGGGAGAAGGTTGGGGAAGGTCTCGACAAACCCGGGCTGGTTCTCCCAATGCAGCGTGAAGCGCCGTCCCTCGACCAGCCCCGCCTTGGCCAGCGCCACCGCCCCGGTGCAGATGCCCCCGACGCTGCCGCCAAAACGGTGATGCCGCTGCACCGCCGCCACAACCGCAGGCTCGGCCGCCGCCATCTGCGGATTGCCCGCGCAGACGAACAACCTTGTCGCCTTGTCCTGCGCGGCAATCGGGCCATCGACGCCCACGGGAATCCCCGAAGAACTGACCACCGCCGCCCCGGTTTCCGAGATCAACCGCCAGCGATACAGCGGCTGCTGCGACAGCTGGTTGGCGATCCGCAACGGCTCGACCGCCGAGGCAAAGGCCAAAAGCGTGAACCCCGGCACCAGGATGAATGCATAACTCCGCGTCGGCCCCGGGTCGGGCACCGGAAAGAAAGCGGCCCCTTTCGGAACCAGCGGCTCGGTGGCGGCCATGCGGAACATCCCCAGGAAAGACGCCAACACTCCAACGCCCTTGCCCATCCGCGGTCAAGACATGCGACAGCCCGGCACACGGACGCAGCCCCGCAAGACTGGAGTTTCACTTCACGATCAAGGGGATGGATGGTGCTGCAAGAGAGGATTGAACTCTCGACCTCTCCCTTACCAAGGGAGTGCTCTACCACTGAGCTACTGCAGCGCCGTTGGTGGGCGGGTGATTAGACGCAATCGAAACGGGGCGCAAGGGGGTTTCGGCGGGAATCCCGACGCTCTCTGGACCCACCCGCGCCCTTGCGGTAGAAGCCATCCCCATGCGCAGCCCCTCGGACCCGCCTGACAGCGAAAAGGCCCGGAAACCTGAGCGTCCCGCCAGCCGCGAAGACCGGCTGAAGGCGGCGCTCAAGGCCAATATGGCGCGCCGGAAGGCACAGGCAAAGGCTCGGACCGCCGAAGACGCGGCCGAAGAAACCGAAAGGGACTAGGGCAGATGGATTCGATTCTCGTGCGCGGCAACGGGGCCTTGTCGGGGGCGATCCCGATTGCGGGGGCGAAGAACGCCTGCCTCACGCTGATGCCGGCGACACTTCTGTCGGACGAACCCCTGACGCTGACCAACGCGCCACGCCTTTCCGACATCCGCACCATGACGCAGCTGCTGCAATCGCTCGGTGCAGAAGTGGCCAGTCTGCAAGACGGGCTGGTCTTGGCGCTTTCCAGCCACTCGATCACCAACTTCAAGGCCGACTACGACATCGTCCGCAAGATGCGTGCCTCGATCCTGGTCCTTGGCCCGATGCTTGCCCGCTATGGCGAGGCCACCGTCTCCTTGCCCGGCGGTTGCGCCATCGGCGCGCGGCCCGTGGACCTGCACCTCAAGGCGCTGGAGGCGATGGGGGCGGACCTGGACCTGCGCGACGGCTATGTCCACGCCAAGGCCCCTGGCGGCCGGCTGAAGGGCGCGGTCGTCGAATTCCCCTTCGTCTCGGTCGGGGCCACGGAAAACGCGCTGATGGCCGCCACCCTGGCCAAGGGCACCACCGTCCTGAAGAACGCCGCGCGCGAGCCCGAGATTGTCGACCTCGCCCGCTGCTTGAAGAAGATGGGTGCCAAGATCGAGGGTGAGGGCACCTCGACCATAACCATCGAAGGCACCGACCGGCTGGGCGGCGCGACCCACCAGGTCGTCACCGACCGGATCGAGCTTGGCACCTACATGCTGGTCCCGGCGATCTGCGGCGGCGAGGTGGAATGCATCGGTGGCACCCTCGACCTGGTGCAAAGCTTTGCCGAAAAGCTGGACGCAGCCGGCGTCAGCGTCACCCAGACCAACCGCGGCCTCAAGGTCGCCCGCAAGAACGGGCGCGTGCGCGCGGTGGATGTGATGACCGAACCTTTCCCCGGCTTCCCGACCGACCTGCAGGCGCAGATGATGGCGCTGCTCTGCACGGCTGAAGGCACCTCGGTCCTGGAAGAGAAGATTTTCGAGAACCGCTTCATGCATGCCCCGGAACTGATCCGCATGGGCGCGAAGATCGACGTTCACGGCGGCACCGCCACTGTGACCGGCGTCGAAAAGCTGAAAGGCGCGCCAGTGATGGCGACCGACTTGCGGGCCTCGGTCTCGCTGATCCTGGCCGGGCTGGCCGCCGAGGGCGAAACCGTCGTCAGCCGCGTCTACCACCTGGATCGCGGCTATGAGCGGGTGGAAGAGAAACTGCGCGCCTGTGGGGCGCATATCGAGCGGATTCAGGCATGACCGACGCCCGGTTTCAGGATGGCGGCGAAGCGCCCCTGCGGCTGGTGGCCCAGGATGCCGAGGATCTGAAGGTCATCTCGACCCTGATCCAGGACGCCGTCCTGCCGGTCACGGAGCTGAAATACGACCCCAAGCGCCACCGCTTCGCGCTTCTGCTCAACCGCTTCCGCTGGGAAGACCGGGTGGAGGCCGAACGGGTGGGCCGGGCCTATGAGCGGGTGCGGTCGGTGCTGGTGGTCGAAGATGTGCGCAAGGTGCAAAGCATGGGCTTTGACCGCTCCGATGCGGATCTGGTCCTGTCGGTGCTGGCGATCGAGTTCACACCGGGCGAAGACGGGACGGGCCGCCTGACGCTGACCCTTGCCGGCGACGGCGCCGTCGCGCTGGACGTCGAGGCGCTGGAGGTTCGGCTCGACGACGTGACCCGCCCCTACCGCGCGCCCTCGGGCAAGGTGCCAAGCCACGAGTAAGGCCGGGACCAAATTCCTTCGAAGGAATTTGCAAAAGTTTTCGAAAACTTTTGCCCCCGGACGCCCCGGCTTGAGGCCAAGGCCCCCGCGCGCTATCTGCACCGCGACCGTGACCCCCGGAGGCCCCGATGCCCGTCTTCCTGAACACCGCCGACGCAGGCTTTGACGCCGCCTTCGCCGCCCTTCTGGGCCAGAAGCGCGAAGAGGCCGAGGATGTGGACCAGGCCGTCGCCGCTATCATCGCGGACGTGCGCGCTCGGGGCGACCATGCGGTGATCGACTTGACGGCGCGGTTCGACCGATTGACGCTGACGGCCGAGACCCTCGCCTTCATCCCGGCGGAAATCGCCACCGAGATCGCCAAGGTCTCGGCCGAGGACCGCGCCGCGCTGGAACTGGCGGCGACCCGCATCCGCGCCTACCACGAGCGCCAGAAGCCGCAGGACGAAAGCTGGACCGACCCCGTCGGCGCAACCCTTGGCTGGCGCTGGACGCCCGTCTCGGCGGCGGGGCTCTATGTCCCGGGCGGCACGGCGTCCTATCCGTCCTCCGTCCTGATGAACGCGATCCCCGCAAAGGTCGCCGGGGTCGAGCGTCTGGTGATCGCCTGCCCGACACCGGACGGCCGCGTGAACCCGCTGGTGCTTCTCGCCGCCCAGATCGCCGGGGTTGACGTGATCTACCGCATCGGCGGGGCTCAGGCGGTGGCGGCGCTGGCCTACGGCACCGAAACCATCGCGGCCGTGGACAAGATCACCGGCCCCGGCAACGCCTTCGTCGCCGCCGCCAAACGCCGGGTCTTTGGCCGCGTCGGCATCGACATGATCGCCGGTCCGTCCGAAATCCTCGTCATCGCCGACGCGGACAACGACCCCGACTGGATCGCGCTCGACCTTCTCTCCCAGGCCGAACACGACGAAAGCGCGCAGTCGATCCTGATCACCACCGACGCCGCCTTCGGTCAGGCCGTCGCCGACGCCGTTGCCAAGCGTCTGGAGACCCTGGACCGCCGCGCCATTGCCAGCGCCTCCTGGGCGCAGAACGGCGCGGTGATCGTCACCCGCAGCCTGTCCGAGGCCGCGACCCTGTCCAACCGCGTCGCCCCCGAACACCTGGAGCTTTGCGTCGCCGACCCCGACGCCCTTGCGCAAAAGATCACCCACGCCGGCGCGATCTTCCTGGGCCAGTACACGCCCGAGGCCATAGGCGACTATATCGGCGGCCCGAACCACGTTTTGCCCACCGCCCGCTCCGCCCGCTTTTCCTCGGGCCTTTCCGTCCTCGACTTCATGAAGCGCACCACGCTGGCCAAGATGACGCCCGAGGCGCTAAAGGCCATCGGCCCCGCCGCCGAACGCCTTGCCACCAGCGAAAGCCTGCAAGCCCATGGCCTCTCGGTCCGCGCGCGCCTCGACCGCCTGAACGACTAGCGCACCGACAGCGCACCTTTACCCACGCCGCCCGGACGGGCAGGGTAGGCCACCCGCAGCCGGAGGCCGCCCATGCCCACCCTCTACTACTCGCGCAACCCCAACCCCCGTCTTGCCGCCGCCGTCGCGCGCTACCTTGACGCGCCCGTCACCCTGGAATGGGCCGCCCCCTTCGCCCCCGGCCAGGCCGAACGCTTCCTGCCCCTCAACCCCACCCAGCGCATCCCCATCCTCGTCGAAGACGACAGCCAGCCGCTGTGGGAAGCCGACGCCATCGCCTGCCGGCTGTCCCAACTCGTCAACTCCGACTTCTGGCGCCAGGGCGCGGCCCAGCCCGACATGATCCGCTGGATCAGCTGGGGGAAGGAAAACTTCGTCCGCGCCTGCGACATCGTCAGCTTCGAGACCGGCACCAAACCGCGCTACCAGATCGGCCCCAGCGCCCCCGACGCCATCGCCGAAGGCCACCGCCAGTTCCACGAACATGCCCCGATCCTGGACCGCCACCTGGACCGCCGCGACTGGCTGACCGGCGACACCCCCAGCCACGCCGACTTTCGCATGGCGACCTTCCTGCCCTTCAACGCCACCATGCGCCTGCCGCTCGCCGACTACCCCGCACTGGACGCCTGGAACGCGCGCCTCAATGCCATCCCCGCCTGGGCCGACCCCTTCCAGGGCCTGAACACGCCCGAACTTCCCCCCATCCCCGCTTGACCCGCGCCCCCCCGGCATTGCATCACGGGCGCCAGCCCCCGGGGACCAGACATGAACCGCATCTGCCATATCGAGATCGACGAAAAGGGCCTCGCCCGTCCCACGCCCGAGATCGAACAGGAACGCCGCGTCGCGATTTTCGACCTCTTGGAGGAAAACTCCTTCACCCCCGCCCGCCGCCCCGACCGCGAGATGCCCGAAGGCCCCTACCGGGTTCAGCTTGCCATCCGCGACGGACGCCTGGTTTTCGACATCGCCACCGAAACCGGCGAGAAAGCGGCCGAATTCCACCTGTCGCTTGGCCCCTTCAAGCAGGTGGTGAAGGACTACTTCCAGATC
Source organism: Tabrizicola aquatica (assembly GCF_002900975.1). Classification (GTDB taxonomy): domain Bacteria; phylum Pseudomonadota; class Alphaproteobacteria; order Rhodobacterales; family Rhodobacteraceae; genus Tabrizicola; species Tabrizicola aquatica. The sequence continues at coordinate 513,824 of NZ_PJON01000003.1, forward strand.
TGCGAAAGCTATTTCGACGCGGTGAAACGCCTGCCCCCCAGCCAGATCGAAGCGATCGACATGGCCCGCCGCGGCATCCACAACGAAGGCGCGTCGATCCTGCGCGAACGGCTGGAGGGCAAGGCCGAGGTCGACACGGACACCGCGCGCCGGCTTTTCACCCTGATCTGCGTCCTGCACTGGGGTTAAGCTTGGGCGACTTCCCGCAATCCGTCCTCTTCTGCTGCGACCACAATGCCGTGCGGTCGCCGATGGCCGAGGGGCTGATGAAACGGCTCTACGGCCAGCGCGCCTATGTGCAGTCCGCCGGCGTGAAGAACGACATGGAGGTGGACGGCTTTTCCGTGGCCGTCTGCCAGGAACTGGGGATCGAGCTGTCGCGCCACCGCAGCCGCAGCTTCGACGAGATGCAGGATTGGGGCGACGACCTCAGCCAGTTCGACCTGATCATCGCGCTTTCCCCGGCCAGTCAGCGCATGGCGCTGGAACTCACGCGGTTCCACCACCTTGACATCGAATACTGGCCGATTCTGGACCCGACGGGCCTCGGCGAAACGCGCGAGGCAAAGCTGGCGGCCTACCGGCAGGCGCGGGATCAGATCAAGACCCGCATGCTGGAACGGTTTGGCCCGCCCACCGAAACCGGCTGACTGAAACCGACTGACCCCACGCAACGCAGGGGCGTAAGGTGGGCGATATCGCCCACCCTACGCCGCCGCCAAGGCCACCTTCGCCGCCAGGATTTCCGGCAGCGCCCCCTCGATCCAGCCGACCAACGCAACGACATGCGCCGCCGCCTCGCGCCCCAGTGGCGTCAATTCATACTCCACATGCGGCGGCACCACCGGATGCGCGGTGCGCAGGACGAATCCGTCCGCCTCCAGCTCTTTCAGCGTCTGGCTCAGCATCCGTTCGCTGACCCCGCCAACCTTGCGCCGCAGCTCGGCAAAACGGTGCGGGCCGGTCGCCAGGGCCACCATCACCAGCGTGCCCCAGCGGTTGGTCAGGTGGCTAAGGATTGCCCTCGACGGACAATCCGCCGCCAGCACGTTGCCCAACTGCCAGCCGTCCAGCAGGCCCTGTGCATCCCGTTCCATCATTCTGTGCGGCCTTTCTGGATACTTACAAATTTGTGCGTACTTCCTTTTCGTAAGTAATGCCGTATCTCTTCCCCTGTCAACAAGGAGAGACCCATGACCATCGCCATCACCGGAGCCACCGGCCAGCTTGGCCGCCTTGCCATTACCGACCTGAAGGCGCGTGGCGCCAACCCCGTCGCGCTGGTCCGCGACCCGGCCAAGGCCGCCGATCTGGGCGTCGAGGCCCGCGCCTTCGACTATACCGCCGCCGACCCGGCCGCCCTGACGGGGGTGAAGACGCTGGTCCTCATCTCTTCCAACGACTTCAACGACCGCATTGGCCAGCACCGCAACGTGATCGCCGCCGCAAAGGCCGCCGGGGTCGGGCGGATCATCTACACCTCGATCCTGAAGGGCGACCGGAACCCGATGATCCTCGCGCAGGACCACATCGCGACCGAGGCCGCGCTGCGTGCCTCTGGCCTGCCTGCGACGATCCTGCGCAACGGCTGGTATACCGAGAACTACACTGGCGCGCTGGGCGCTGCGATCCAGCATGGCGCGATGATCGGCGCGGCGGGCGAGGGGCAGGTGAACTCGGCCGCCCGCAAGGACTATGCCCAGGCGATTGCCGTGGTGGCGCTTGACGATGCCCACTCCGGCAAGACCTATGAACTGGCTGGCGACAGCGCCCATACCGGCGCCGACTTCGCCGCCGCCGTCGCCAAGGCTGCCGGCAAGCCCGTGGCCTATGCTTCGATGCCCGAAGCCGCCTATGCCGAGGCGTTGATCGGTTTCGGCCTGCCCGAAGGCTTTGCCCGCATCCTTGCCGACAGCGACGCCCGCGCGGGCGAGGGGGCGCTTGCCGACGACAGCCGCACCCTCTCGCGCCTGATCGGCCGGCCGACGACGCCCATCGCCGAGACGATCGCTGCGGCTCTCTGACCTCGGGCAGTCTGGCGCGCCCGTTTCCCTGCGGCGAGGTGCGGCAAGGGGCACGGAAAAAAGGTTGCAACTTCCCTGACCGAAAAACCTAAACATCTGACGTCCCAGTTCGAAGGCTTTGCCCGCATCCTTGCCAACAGCGACGCCCGCGCGGGCGAGGGGGCGCTTGCCGACGACAGCCGCACCCTCTCGCGCCTGATCGACCGGCCGACGACGCCCATCGCCGGGAAGATCGCGGCAGCCCTCTGACGTCGGGCAGTCTGGCGCGCCCCTTCTGCCCCCACATGGGGACGGAAGGGGCCGATCCAGAAGATTGATATTTCCTTAATGAAAAATCGGAACTACATGAATCATATAGGAAATCCCAATCTGTCCACCGTGGACAAGCCCGCCCTGTCGCTTTCGATCTCCGACCCGCCGCGCCCGGCTTGGAAACCCAGCCCCGGCCCGCTAGTCTCATCCAGCCCCGCCCCGGAAGGAGACCCCATGCCCCGCGCCGACACCCTCGCTCTCATCACCCGCTACTACGCCGCCTTCAACGCCGGCGATGCCGAGGGGATGCTCGCCTGCCTGACCGACGACATCGAACACCGGGTGAACGAGGGCGGCCACCGGATCGGCAAGGACCGCTTCCGCGAATTCTGCGGCCACATGGGGGTCAGCTACCGCGAGCAGTTGCAGGACCTTGTGATCTTCGCGACCGACGAAGGCAGCCGGGGGGCGGCGGAATTCGTGGTCCACGGCCAGTACCTGCAGACCGACCCCGGCCTGCCCGAGGCGAGGGGCCAGACCTACATCCTTCCCGCCGGCGGGTTCTTCGAGATCCGCGACGGCCTGATCAGCCGGATCACCACCTTCTACAACCTCAACGACTGGATCCGGCAGGTCTCGGCATGAACATCGACGAGATCGAGGTCCGCGCCCTGCACGGCACCGAGCTGGAGGCCGCGCTGGACGAAGTGGCCCGGCTTCGGATCACCGTCTTCCGGGACTGGCCCTACCTTTACGACGGCACCCTCGACTATGAACGGCAGTATCTGGACACCTACCGGGACAACCCCGGCGCGCTGCTGGTGGGGGCCTTCCATGAGGGTCGGCTGATCGGCGCCTCCACCTCCACCCCGATGGAGGACCACGCCCCCGAATTCGCCGCCCCCTTCCGCGACCTTGGCATCCCCCCGGAGCAGATCCTCTACGGGGCCGAATCCGTCCTCTTGCGTCCCTACCGGGGCATCGGTCTTGGCCACCGCTTCATCGACCTGCGCGAGGCCCATGCCCGCGATCTTGGGCGCAGCCACGTCGCCTTCTGCTCGGTCATCCGTCCCGACGACCACCCCGCCCGGCCCGCCGTCCACCGGACGAACGACGCCTTCTGGCGGGGGCGGGGATACGAGACCCTGCCGGGCGTGATGGCCCGGTTCAGCTGGAAGGACCTGGGCGATGCCGAGGAGACGGAAAAGCCGCTGCAGTTCTGGATGCGGGCCCTCTGAGGGGCCGTGAGCCGCAATCTGTCCACGGTGGACAGAACTTGAAAGCCACGTCTTTTCAAATGGTTGATCGTGGGCGTTAACGGTTTGTCAACGGTCTCTGGACCGGTCGGATCGGCGCCTTTCTGACCAAAGCTGAACCTGCCGTCCGGCGTAACGCCATCTTAACCGATGCTGCGCAAGGCTGGCCGCATGTCCGCCTATCTTCGCCCCAAGGTGCCCGGCGCATCGCTGTTTCTGACCCTCTCCCTGGCCGACCGGGGGGCAACGACGCTGGTGGAGGAGGTCGAGGCGCTGCGCGCCGCAGTGCGCCAGACCCTTGCCGAACGTCCGTTCCGCATCGACGCCTGGGTCGTGATGCCCGACCACATGCACTGCGTCTGGACCCTGCCAGAGGGCGATGCGGCCTATTCCCTTCGGGTGGGTGCCATCAAGGCGCGCTTCACGCGGGCCTTGACCGGCGCGCAGGCACGGACGGTTATTGGGGCGGGGCGGGCGGAGGGTGGGCCGCAACCCAAGCTTACGATCAACGGAGGGCATCGCAGCACGTCGAAACTGCGCAAGGGCGATGGCCGGGTCTGGCAGCGCCGGTTCTGGGAGCATCACATCCGCGGCCCCGAGGACTTTGCCAGCTGCCTGCGGTACTGCTGGGCCGATCCCGTCACCCATGGGCTGGTCGAGCATCCGCGCGACTGGCCGTTTTCGTCCTGGCATCGGGATGTCGGACAAGTGCTGGTGCCCGCGTAAGGTGGGGTTCAACCCCACCCTACGAAAGAAGGCAGACCGCAGATCGGGTTCAGTCAGGTCCAGGTGGCTGGCGGGATCTGGCGACCTCGCCTTTGCAAGCCGTGCTGGTGGAGAAGCCAGGAGACTGGTCGTCTTCGTCCCGGCATCTGATTGTCAGTCTGTCGCTGGGTCCAGCGTAAGGTGGGGTTCAACCCCACCTTACGACGGAAGGCAGGCGCTGGGACGCTGCAGCGGGCAGCGCCATGACGGGCGGCAGCGTGCAGCAAAGGCTCGTATGGGGGAAGTCTGACGCGGGGGACTAGCCCAAGCTGCGGGTCAAAGGTATCTCGTGATCGGTGGCGGGCTGCGCAGTTCCCCAGCGGTCCGTTCGCCTGCGGGGTTCACCAAACCCGGCGACAGGGTGCGTCTGCTCCTGCCGAAGTCGCATCGCCCGGCATGAGGAAACCTGCGTAGGGTGGGGTTCAACCCCACCCCAGGATGAAGAATTACACCAGTCCTGCAGCGGCCAATCCCCGCCTTCCCGGAGAATCCGCTTGAAACCCGGCGCTTTCGGGGGCATATCGCCCCCCGGAAGCCTGCGGTCCCCCGCGGGCCAGTCTGCAATGGAGAGACCATGGCCAAGGAAGACATTCTCGAATTCCCCGGTGTCGTCAAGGAACTCTTGCCCAATGCGACATTCAGGGTCGAACTCGAGAACGGCCATGAACTGATCGCGGTGATGGCAGGAAAGATGCGCAAGAACCGCATCCGCGTGCTGGCCGGTGACAAGGTGCAAGTCGAGATGACGCCCTACGACCTGTCCAAGGGCCGCATCAACTATCGCTTCAAGTAAATTGCGGTTCATTCTGGGATCGGGCAGCCCGCGCCGCAAGGAATTGCTGGTGCAGCTTGGGATCGTGCCCGACCTGATCCTGCCCCCCGACATCGATGAGGACCCCCGCAAGGGAGAGCTTCCGCGCCCCTATGCCATGCGGCTGGCGCAGGAAAAGGCCCTGGCCGTGCCTGCGGGACCAGAGGATGTGGTCTTGTGCGCGGATACGACCGTTGCGCTGGGCCGGCGCATCCTGGGCAAGCCCGAGGATGCCGGCGAGGCCGCCGCGTTCCTGACCGCATTGGGTGGGCGCCGGCACCAGGTCATCACGGCGGTGGCCGTGCGCCGGGGCGACCGGCTGATCGCGCGCGAGTCGGTCAGTGCCGTCAAGATGAAGCGGCTGTCGGATGCCGAGTTGAACGCCTATCTGGCCAGCGGCGACTGGCAGGGCAAGGCCGGGGGCTACGGCATTCAGGGGCTGGCGGGGGCCTTCATCCCGTGGATTTCCGGATCCTTTACCGGCATCATGGGTTTGCCGGTGGCCGAGACGGCGGCGCTTCTGACCGCTGTCGGCTATCAGGTCTGGAGGCAGGAATGAAGGGTCGGGTTCTGGTCCTGGACGAGTTGGACGGCCGGCAGGCCGCTGCGCTGATCGTGGACGGGCGGGTGGAAGAGCTGGCGATCGACCCTGCCGGCGACGAGGCGCTGCCGGGCGCGATCTACCGGGCGGTCGCGGACCGGCCGGTGAAGGGGCAGGGCGGCATCTTCGTCAAGCTGCCGCAGGGGTCGGGCTTTCTGCGCCAGATCTCGGGCGTGGCGCCGGGCCAGCGCCTGCTGGTGCAGGTCACCGGCCCGGCCGAGCCGGGCAAGGCCGTGCCGGTCACCACGCGTTTGTTGTTCAAGTCGCGCTTTGCCATCGTCACGCCGGATGCGCCGGGCCTGAACATCAGCCGCCGGATCAAGGACGAGGGGTTGCGGGCCGAGCTTTCGGCCCTGGCCGAGGCCGGGATGGCAGGGGCAGAGGCGCGGTTGGGGCTGATCCTGCGCTCGAGCTGCGAAGAGGCCGAGCCGGACGCGGTTGCCGAGGACGTGGCTGCGATGCGCGGCCTGGCCGAGGCGGTGCTGGCGGACCTGACCGGCGGGCCTGAGCTTCTGGTCGACGGGCCTTCGGCGCATGACCTGGCGTTCCGCGACTGGCTGGACCCGGCCGTCGACGAGGCCGACACCGAGGCGGGCAGTTTCGACCGCCATGGCGTGCGCGAGGCGCTGGATGCGCTCTGCGATCCCCGTGTCGCGCTGGAGGGTGGCGCCAGCGCGGTGATCGAGCCGACGCGGGCGCTGGTCGCCGTTGACGTGAACACCGGGCCCGACACGTCTCCGGCCGCCAGCCTGAAGGCGAATATCGCCGCCGCGCGCGAGTTGCCGCGCCAGTTGCGGCTGCGGGGCCTGGGCGGGCAGGTGGTGGTGGACTTTGCGCCTATGCCGAAGCGGGATCGGGCGATCCTGGATCAGGTGCTGAAATCCGCCTTCAAGGCCGAGGGCGAGACCAACCTTGCCGGCTGGACCACGCTGGGCCTGTACGAGCTGACCCGCAAGCGCGACCGCCTGCCATTGTCAGAGCTGCTGGCATGAGCTGCCCGATCTGCGCCAAGCCAACGGCAGCGGATTACCGTCCGTTCTGTTCGCGCCGCTGTGCGGATATCGACCTGGGCCGCTGGCTGACGGAAAGCTACCGCATCCCCGCCCCGACCGAGGAGGAAGAGCCCGAGGATGACCCGCCGCCAAAGGCACACTAGGCGGCGTTTTCCCTCTGGACAGCCCCCCGCGCCTTGGGTATCACCCGCCCACCAAAGCGTGCCCAGATAGCTCAGTTGGTAGAGCAGCGGATTGAAAATCCGCGTGTCGCTGGTTCGATTCCGGCTCTGGGCACCACAATACCACCTCACGATTTCCACCGAACAAGTACTTGGCCGGGTGGCTCGGTATTGGAAACTCTTGTCAGCCGTTTGGAGTTCGTCCCCCAAGGGGCGAAGTCCTTCAGGCGATCCACCCTGTCCCGGGTCGGTCGCCATTGGCTGGACGGCTGCTTGACACCCTTCTTCGTGACCCCTAATGACGCCACCCCTGCGGGCCACAAGGAACACGAGCATGGCGCAAAGAGCACCGGGCCTTGGGGTCGATTTCGGCACGTCAAATACGGCGGCCGGACTTATGGTCGACGGGCGGCCGCGGCTTATCCAGTTTGCGCCGGGCCGGACCACGATGCCCACGACCTTCTTCTTTGACTATGACACGCGCAGGATGCTGATCGGCGAACCGGCAAACCAGGCGCTGCTTGACGGGGTCGAAGGGCGCTTCATGCGGGCCCTCAAGCGCGTGCTGGGCACCAGCCTGATGCATGAGCGCCGGCAGATCCTGAACGAGCGGGTGACATTCGTCGACATCATCTCGCGCTTTCTGGCCGAGGTGAAGGCCCGGGCCGAGGCCGAGGCTGGCATGGTCTTTGACCGCGTCCTTTCGGGACGGCCGGTGGTGTTCCACGGCGTCGGCGATCCCCGCGAAGCGGCGGCCGAGGCGGAACTGCGCGCCTGCTACCTTGCGGCGGGTTTCCATGAGGTGGATTTCATGCCCGAGCCGCAGGCTGCCGCCATCGCCAGCGGTGCGCTGGAGCAAGCGGGATCGGTCGGCCTGATCGTTGATGTGGGCGGCGGAACCTCGGACTTCTCGCTGTTCCGGTCGGGTCGCGATGGGGTCACCATCCTGGCCAATCACGGTGTCCGCATCGGCGGGACGGATTTCGACCGTTCGATCAGCATCGACCAGGTGATGCCGCATCTGGGCAAGGGAACCGAGCTGCGCAAGATCATGGGGCCTGGCAGCACGCCCACGCCGAACGGCATTTTCAATGACCTGGCGACCTGGGAGATGATTTCGTTCCTCTACACGCCGCAGAACCGCCGGCTGGCTGCCGAGATGGTGCGGCTGGCGCATCAGCCGGAAAGGCTGTCCCGCCTGGCGAAGGTGCTGGACGAGGAGTTGGGACATGATCTGGCCTTTGCGGTGGAGGGTGGCAAGATCGCTGCCAACGGCGGTGCGGATCAGGCTGCCATCCTGCTGGACGAGATCGAACCCGGCCTGTCCGTTCCCCTTTCGGCCGAGACGCTGGGCGCAAGCCTTGCCCATCATGCCGAAGCCCTGGCCGAGGGGGCACGCGAGACCTTGCGGATCGCGGGTCTGGATGTCGGGTCTGTCGAGAAAGTGGTCTATGTCGGTGGCTCCAGCCTGATGGCGATGGTCTCGCGGACGATGAAGGACCAGTTCCCGAAGGCGGCCCACTCGTTCAGCGAGGTCTTCACGGCTGTTGCGGACGGTCTTGCCATCGCTGCGCACGACCATGGGGCGTGAGGGCCGCTTTGGCCCCTGGGATGCATCGGTTTGCTGGCCGTTCGGTTCCCGTGACCGCTGCGTGATTCAGATCAAGGCGGGGCGCCCTTTCGCACGATACTTCTTCATCAGGGAGGAGCGTTATGGATCTGGTCCCGCTTCTAGACCACATTGACGAAACCGGTCTTGCCACCATCATGGGGCTGGTGACGGGGGCGGTCTTTGGCATCGCTGCGCAGCGGTCGTCGTTCTGTCTGCGGGCAGCGACGGTCGAGTTTGCCCGAGGTAAGCTGGGCCCAAGGGTCGCGGTCTGGCTGCTGGCATTCTCGACCGCGTTGGTCTGGGTGCAGTCGGCCCATCTCTTGGGCCTGTTCCGGGTAGAGGAAGCCCGGATGATGGCGGTGACCGGGTCGTGGTCGGGGGCGATCCTGGGCGGGCTGCTGTTCGGCGCGGGGATGGTTCTGGCGCGGGGCTGTTCCGGGCGACTGCTGGTTCTGGCAGCGACGGGGAACCTTCGGGCGGTGATCTCGGGGTTGATCTTCGCGGTGGTGGCCCAGATGTCGCTGCATGGCTGGCTTGCCCCGGTCCGGGCCTGGGTGGCGGGGCTTTGGGTCACGCCGGGCGGGGCGAATGTCAACCTTCTCCACGCGGCGGGGTTGCCCGATGTGGTGGGGCTGGGGATCGGGCTGGCCATTGCGGCGTTGGCCGTGGTGCTGGTGCGGGTCAACCGGGTGGGTCTGCCGGTGATGGTCTTTGCGTCCGGCGTGGGCTTTGCGGTCGCCCTCGGCTGGGTGCTGACCTTCAGCCTGGCGCAGGTGGCCTTCGAGCCGGTTGCGGTCACCTCGGCGACGTTTTCGGGGCCGTCGGCCAACACGCTGATGTTCTTCCTGACCGAGAACCCGGGGCTTGGCTTCGACATCGGTCTGGTGCCGGGGGTTTTCGTCGGCGCGCTGGCTTCGGCCTGGGTGGGGCGCGAACTGCGGTTCCAGGGCTTCGAGGGCGAGGGTCAGATGCGGCGGTCGATGACCGGCGCGGCGCTGATGGGGTTCGGGGCGATGCTGGCGGGGGGCTGCGCGATCGGGGCGGGGGTGACGGGTGGGTCGATCTTTGTCGCGACGGCCTGGCTGGCCCTGTTCTGCATGTGGGTCGGGGCCGGGGTCACGGACTGGCTGGTCGATCAGGCCGGCGCGCGGGAAGCGGCCGCGGCCTGAGGGGCCGTCCACGCTGGACAGCCCCGGAGGTCCAATGATTTCAACCGTTTGGGCGTGGACGTTCAGGAATCGTCAACCATGATGCCTGCCGCCCAGGGGCGCTACTTACTGTCCCGTCGCCTCGCGCGCGATGTCGTCGAGGAGGGTCTGCACCTCTTGCATCGGGCCTTCAGGCATCTGGCGGTAGCCGACCGAGACCTGCCCCTCGCGGTCGGTGACGAAAACGCCATAGGGGCAATGCGCGATGTTCATCGGATCGGCCTCCATCACCTTGCGCGAGACGACGGCCGAGCAGAACAGGAACACATCGGCATTGTCGAAAAGCTTTACCTCGCTGCCCACATCGGCGGCGGTGCGGTTCAGCATCTCGCCGACATGGCTGCGATAGTCGATCACGAGGCCCTTGCCGACAATGGCGGCCTCGACGGCAAAGGTCGCGTCTTCGAAACTGCCGTCGAAGGGATAGATCGTCGCCTGGTCTGCGGCCGCCAGATTGGTCGAAAGCCCGATGGCAATCACGGCGGCGAATCCGGATTTCGTCATGGTCCTGTCCTTTCCAAATCTGCCGCCACGCGCGGTCAGGTTTCCTCGATAAATCGGTAGCCGTTGCCCGCGCGTTCCACCCGGCCGATCCCGCCGCCGGGCAGGTGGAAACCGATGATCGCGTGGCTGTCTGCCGCCAGCCGGTCGAGCAGGGCGACGCGGGTGGTCGCCGCAAGCGCCTGGTCCTGGTCCGAGCCGGAAGCCCAGTCCGGGCGTTCGAAGGCAACATGGTGGTTGCCGACGCTGTCGCCCAGCACGGTCGCAAGGGTGGGTCCGGCAATCTCATAGGCAAGGTGACCCGGCGTGTGGCCGGGGGTCAGGCGGGCGGTAATGCCGGGAAGCGGCTCTTCCCCGTCGGCCAGCAGACGCAGGCTGTCGGCGATCACCGCCAGACGGCGCGAGGCACCGGCCGCGAAACTTGCCCGGGCCTCGCCGATGGTGTTCGGGGTCTGGGGATCGGTCCAGTAGGCGTATTCGGCCTGGCCGATCATGTGTTCGGCATTTGCGAAGAGCGGTTCGTCGAAGTCGTCCAGCAGGCCCCAGAGATGATCGGGGTGGCCGTGGGTGAAGAGGACATGGGTGATGTCCTCGACCGTGAGGTCCAGCGCCGAGAGGGCCTCGACCAGTTTTCCGGCGGAGGGCTGGAAGTCGGGCCCGGAGCCCACGTCGAAGAGGACCGTGTTGGTTCCGTCGCGCAGCAGCGTCACGTTGCAGGGTGGGGTAAGCTGGTCGGCAGGCAGGCCGTAGCGGACGACGATGTCCTGCAGCTCGGCCTGGGGCATGCCGCCAAGGATGAAGTCGGCCGGCAGGACGAGGTGGCCGTCGGAAAGCGTGTCGATCCGGGTCTCGCCCAGGGTCAGCGTGCTGCCGGCCCAGAGGCGGCGCGGGGCGAGCGGCAGGGCCAGGGTCGCGGCAGAGGCGGTCAGGAAATGGCGGCGGGTCAGCATGGCGGCATCCGGGAAGGGTGACGCCCGCCCCCGGTGCTTGGGGGCGGGCGGAGGGATCAATCCTCGAAGAAGGTGGAGAGATAGGCGATGACGGCGTCGCGGTCCTCGGGCTTCTTCAACCCGGCGAAGGCCATCTTGGTGCCTTTGGCAAAGCCCTTGGGGTCTTGCAGGAAGGCATGCAGGCTGGCCGCGTCCCAGATCCCGCCACTGGCGCCAAGGTCGGCCAGCGGCTTCGAGTATTTGAAGTCCGATGCCGACGCGATGGCCTTGCCGACGACACCGTTCAGGGCCGGGCCGACGCCATTCTTCGCCTCGTCGCCGACCTTGTGACAGGCGGCGCATTTGCGAAAGACCTTCTCGCCCGCCTCGACCAAGGCGGGGTCGGCTGCGGCGTGGTCCTCGGTCTCGGCGGCTTCGGCTGGTTCCGCAGGGGCTTCGGCCGGTTCCGAAGGGGCCTCGGCCGGAGCTTCGGCGGGCGCTTCGGCCGGGGCGGCTTCGGTCGCGCCGGTTTCCGCGGCGAGGGTCAGTGGCGGCAGGGTGCCCGCAGGTTTGCCGTCCTCGTCCTTCGGGGTCACGTTCAGTTCCACGGCGCGCTTGGTGACTTCGGGCGGCGCGCTGCGGCAGTCGGCCATGCAGGGTTCGACGCTGAAAACCGGATACTCCGTCTGGTCGCGGTCGTCGGCGTAAAAGCCCGTGGCATTGGGCAGGGCGATGGAGGCGAAGTTCTCGCGCGTAAGGGTGAAGTCATCCTCGACCAGGCCATTGGAGTACAGCAGGAAGGCCGTGATCGCATAGGTGTCATCGACCGAAAGCGTCTGCGCCTGGCCGAAGGGCATCGAGCGGTGGACATAGTCGTAGACGGTGGACAGATGGGGCCAGTAGCTGCCGATGGTCTTGACCGGACGCGGATCGGTAAGCGAGCCGTTGCCCCCGGCGAGGACGGGCCAGCTGTCAAGGCCCTCGGCGAATTCGCCGTGGCAGGAGGCGCAGTTCTCGGCAAAGACTTCCTCGCCGGTCAACACGTCGCCCGACCCTTCGGGCAGGCCGGTGCCGTCAGGAAGGACGGTCGTGTCCCAGGCTGCGATTTCCTCGGGCAGGGCAGGACGGCCGAGGCCAAGCGGTTCGGCCACGGCGGGGGTGGCGAGGAGCAGGGCAGCGAGAAGGATCTCAGGCGATTTCGACATTCTCGACCTCTCCGTCGGCGCGCACCCACCAGACCTGGATGCCGTTGTTGTGGTAGACGTTGTTCACGCCCCGGATCTCGCGCAGGGCCTGCTTGGTGGGCTGGACATAGCCGGTCTCGTCCACGGCGCGGGACATGATGAACATCTCGGACCCGTCCCAGGTCATGTCGTAATGGAAGCGTGTGAGCGCCTTGGACCGCGCCTCGCCGGTGATGCGGGCGGGGGTCCAGCTGTTGCCGCCATCGGTCGAGATGTCGACGCGGGTGATCTTGCCGTTGCCCGACCAGGCAAGGCCGGTGATGACCAGGGGGCCGGCGCCGTGGCGGATCGGGGCCTGGGGGCTGGGTTGCGTGATGACAGACTTTGCGTCCAACACCCATGTCCATTTCCGCGCCCGGCCGTCCGGCATCAGATCGGTGTATTTCGAGGTCTCCTCGCGGCTTTCGACGGCCTGGTCATAGACCGAGATCCGGCGCAGCCACTTGACCCACATGTTGCCTTCCCAGCCCGGCACGACCAGGCGGACCGGGTAGCCGTGTTCCTTGCGCAGCGCCTCGCCATTGGCGAAGAAGGCGACCATCACGTCGTCCAGCGCCTTTTCCAGCGGGATCGAGCGGCCGTTCGACGAGGCGTCGGCGCCTTCGACATAGACCCACTTGCCCTCGGGCTTGACGCCCGCCTCGGCCAGAAGGTCGCGCAGCATGACCCCGGTGTATTCCATGTTGTGGATCATGCCCTGGGTGAACTGGCAGCCTTCCAGCTGTGCGCCGCCCCATTCCATGCCGCCATTGGCCGCACATTCGCAGAAGGCGATGGAGATCTGGCGCGGGAAGCGGAGGAGGTCCTCGAAGGTGAAGACCAGGGGCTTGTCCACCAGCCCGTTGATCATCAGCCGGTAGTCCTGTTTGGACAGGGTGATGGCGCCGGAATGGTGCCGCTCGAAGGCGCAGCCCTGGGGGGTGATCGTGCCCTCGAGCGCGTGGATCGGGGTGAAGTTGATCGACGAGGCGGTGCTTTCGGTCAGCCATTCCACGTTGCGGCGGACAACGTGGGATTCGAATTCGATCGGCATCCCGTAGGGCGTGGCATCGACCGGGTCACCGAACACCGAAGCCCATTCCTGCACTTCGGTGATCAGGGGATCGGGCGTCTGGGCGGTGGCGGCGGTGGCGACAAGGCCGGCGCCGGCGGCGGCGGTGCCGGCCAGGAAGGCGCGGCGGCTGGTCTTGGGTTCGTCGGTCATCTGGCGAACGCGCTCCTTCAGATTCCGGTCACGGCGACCGAGGCGTTGGGATCAAGCGCGATGGTGCCCTTGCGCTTGATGTAGGCTTCGACGAGGTCGTAGATCGCCGGGCCTTCTGTATCCGGGTTGATGCTGGCCCAGCCCGAGACGACGTAGGTCTTTGCGGGGTCCAGCGCCTCGCCGGTCTTGAGCATGGTGAGGTTGGTCAGGCGGCTGCCCTGGGGCCTGGTCACGTCGATCGAATAGGCCATGCCGCCGACGCGGACCATGTCGCCGCCCTGCTGGTAATAGGGGTCGGGGTTGAACAGGTTGTCGGCAACGTCCTCAAGGATCGTGTGCAGCATCTCGCCGGTCATTTCCGAGCGGTAGGCGTTCGGATAGGTGATGGCGGTGCAGCTATACAGATCCTCGCGGGTGATCGGCTGGCCGGACAGGAGTGACGGGCCCCAGCGGAAACCGGGCGAAAGGGCGATGTCGGCCTCGCGCTCTTCGATCAGGGCGTTCAGGATCAGGTCGTCCCAGGTGCCGTTGAAATTGCCGCGGCGGTAGAGGAGGCTGTCGGTCTGGCCCAGCACCTCTTCCAGCTCGGCCTTGAAGGGCGCGCGCTCGGCCTCGATGGCGGCGGCGACTTCGGCGTCCGGGGTGATCACGTCCGAGAAGATCGGGATCAGCTTGTGGCGGAAGCCCATCATCTTGCCCTCGCGCACGTCCAGATCGATGCGCGAGACGAACTTGCCGTTCGAGCCGGAGGCGATGAGGATCGTCTGGCCAACCAGCACGGGTTCGGGCAGGGCATCATGGGTGTGGCCGGTCAGGATCACGTCAATGCCGGGCACGCGGCCGGCCAGCTTCTTGTCGACGTCAAAGCCGTTGTGCGACAGCAGGACGACCAGATCGGCGCCGGCGTCGCGGACTTCCTGCACCACCTCGGCCATCCGCTCTTCCCGGATGCCGAAGGACAGGTTCGGGAACAGCCAGGACGGGTTGGCGATGGGCATGTAGGGGAAGGCCTGGCCGATGACCGCGATCCTGGCCCCACCGCGTTCGAAGATCTTGTAGGGCTCGTAGGCCGGTTCTTCCCATTCGGCGTCGAAGATGTTCGCCCCGAGGAAGGGGAAGTCGAGCGTTTCGACGATTTCGGTCACGCGGTCGATGCCCAGGGTGAATTCGAAGTGTGAGGTCATCGCGTCGGGTTTCAGCAGGTTCATCACGTTGACCACGTCCTGCCCGGCGGTCTTGAGGCAGGTGTAGGACCCCTGCCAGGTGTCGCCGCCGTCCAGAAGCAGCGCGTCGGGCCGGGTGGCGCGGATCGCCTTGACCACGGTCGCGACACGGTCCATCCCGCCCATCCGGCCGTAGGATTTGGCCAGCGCCTGGAAGTCCTGATAGGTCAGGGCATAGGCCTCGGGCGTGCCGGGCTTGATCCCGAACATGTCAAGGAAAGCAGGGCCGACGACATGCGGCGGCTGGCCCTTTGCGTCCCCCACGCCGATGTTCCATTCCGGTTCGCGGAAGTAGAGGGGCTTCAACTGGGCATGGATGTCGGTGATGTGGATCAGCGTCACATTGCCGAAATCGTCGAACTGCAGAAGCTGGTCCTGGGTCAGCGCCTGCTGGGCTGCCAGCCGCGACCAGTTGCCAAACCCGGATGCGCCGTAGACGGCCGATGCGGCCAGCGAGGCCTGAAGAAATTCGCGCCGGGTGATCATCCCGCTCTCCTTGGACGTTAGGACGGACGGACCCGGCCGACCGTCGCCGGCCGGGGTCCTCCTTCGCTTGGGTGTGTCGGTGCCGTGACGGATCAGTGCCGGACAGAGACGCCTTCGACCGACAGCCCGTTGCCGCGCGAGGCGACGTAAAGCTCCAGCGCCTTGAACTCTTCCGAGTTGGGCTTGAAGGTTTCCGCCCGGGTGTCGCGGACGCAGCCGACGAAACGCTGCTGGGCGGAAAGGATGCCCGCATCCTTGAGCCGGTAGGTCGGGAAGCCGTTGATCTGGCCCTGCGACAGGTGGTCGGCCCGGATGAACTTGCCCTGGTTGTCCTCGTGGCACGAGGCGCAGGACATTTCGAGTTGGCCGAAGCGGGTGTAGTAGATCTCTTTGCCCTTTTCCCAGAAGGGCGCGGCGGGGCCTTCGGTGGCAACGTCGACGGGCATCCCGCGCGACTGCATCGAGATCAGGGCAAGCATGTCCTTCATCTCGTCCCCGGTCCATTTCCAGGAGTCCAGGCCCATCCGTTCGGTCACGCAGGCGTCGATGTAGTTCTCGACCGTCATCAGCTTGCCGGTCTTTTCATCGACGCGCGGGGTGACGGCGCGCAGGCCGGCCATCGACTCGGGCCCCTCGTGGCATCCGGCGCAGCTTTCGCCCTTTGCGCCAATCCCTGCGTTCCAGAGGTCGAGGCCGCGATCCACGTAGACCATGCCCGGATTGTCGAAATCGTCGCGTTGCAGGTCCCGGGTCTCGGTCTCGCGGTAGTGCCAGCCGGAATAGATGGTCTCCATCGTATCCTTCAGGAAGTCGGGCGCGGGTGCGGTGGTGACGATCTCGATGGTGCCGTCCTCGGCCTCGACGACCAGCGCGTCCTCGACCGGATCGGTGTAGGCCACGCCCGCGAGGGCAAGACCCAAGGTCAGTGCGACAAGCGACGTTGCTGTGCGGTGCATGGCGTTCTCCTCCCCTTGCCTGACCGTCAGGCGATCGCGATCGGCTTGACGTCCTCGTAGATCGAGCCGTCGTCGTCGTACCAGGTGAACTTGAACTCACCTGCCGCGTCGACCTTGGCGTCGAATTCGAAATAGGGGTTGGTCGACACGGCCGGGTCGATGGCCACGTCGATCACGTTCACCCCGTTCAGGTCGCAGGTGAAGCGGTTGATGATCTGGCGCGGGATCAGGTTGCCGTCCGAGCCCTTGCGCTGGCCGGATTCCATCTTGTGCGAGATCAGCGCCTTGATGGTGACGACCTCACCGACGGCGGCGGATTTGGGTACTTTCACCCGGGGTTTGACTTCTTCGACCATGGTGTCTCTCCTTTTGCCTCAGCCGCCGCAGCCGCCAATGGTGACCTTGACGGTGGCCTGGGCCTGCTTGATCGAGCCATCGGCCATCTTGGCCATGGCGATGACGTCCTGGGTCTTGGCCAGGCGGATGCGGGTCGCGGCGAACTGGCGGCCTGCGGCGGGGCCGAAGGTGAAGGTGGCCACGGCCGGTTCCGGGTTGCCCGAGGCGATCAGCAGGATCGCCACCGCGCCGGGGGCGTCGACCGATACCGGGACGGTGTTGCCGTTCTCGGCGATTTCCGGGGTGGTCAGGGTGATACCATCGGTGGCGGCGGTCGCGCCGGCGGTGAAGGCTGCGGTCAGCTCTTCCACGGTCGAGGCGAGCGAGAGGCCGGGGATCGCTGCGAAAGCGAGGCCGCCCAGGCCGAGGGTGAGTGCCTTGCGTCTGCTGAGGGTCACTTGGGTTCTCCTGTCTGTAAGCGCGCGGGGGCGCGTCATTCCTTGAGGGTGAGGAGGTAGGCCACCACGTCCTCGATCTGTTGGGCCGTCAGGATCGGGGGCAACTCGCCCTCGGCCGCCTTGCCGGTGAAGCCGTCGCCGGGGCGGATGAAGCCTTCGGTCTTGTAGAAGGCGGGCATGAAGCTGCCGTCGAAGGTCATCTTGGCGTTGGTGACGATGCCGCGCAGTTCGGCCTCGCTCCAGCGGTCGGCGGCGCCGTCCAGCGGAGGGGCGATGGTGCCGGGGAACTGCACGTCGGGCATGGCCCCGATCGTGTGGCAGGCCACGCAGTTGCCCAGGGCATTGGTGGTCATCACCTTGATCCCGTTCGCCGGATCCCCCGGCGCGCCGGTCAGGGATTGCTCGACCTTGCCGTCGACGAAGGGAACGTCCTTCGGCGCGATCTCGGCCAGGGCTGGTGCCGCAAGTGACAGCGTCAGGGCTGCCACCAGACAAGGCTGGCGTCTCATTCCTATCCTCCCCTGTATTCCTCCGTATACGCACTATGACGGGGGTGGGCGGTTCCGGCAACAAAAATATAGGATAAACGCTATATGCCTATATTCTTACGGTTTTCCCGAGGTCACGGCGCGTCGGCCAGACGCTCTGCCACGAATCGCTGGAAGTTTTCGCCGGTCTCGTAGCGGCGGTCGCGGACCCAGATCAGAAGCGACTCGAACATGCCGGGGCCGATGGCACCGGGCATCATTGCCACGGCGGCATCCGGGGCAGAGACGCCTGCGGGCACCGCTTCGGGCAGGAAGAGCAGGGTGGGCGTGAACATCACCCCCCAGCGCAGCGCCATGTCTTTTTCCGACAGGACCGTGCCGTCGAAATCGGTCACCTCGACGTCGCCGAAAAGGTTCATCTGCACGACGAAGAAGTGCTCGCGGATCAGCTTGTCGACCGCGGGGTCGGTCAGGACCTTCTCGTGCATCTCGGTGCAGTAGATGCAGCCGCGCTGTTCGAAGGTGATCATCAGGCGCTTGCCCTCGGCATTGGCCTCGGCGAGGTCGTCGCGCAGGTCCTTGAAGGTCTCGCGCAGCCAGTCGGGATTGTGCAGCCCGTCGTCGCCCAGCTCGACCGCCAGGGCGGGAGAGGCAAGGGCAAGGGTTGCCAGCAGGAAAAGGCGGCGCAGCATGAGGGGTCCTTTCAGGTCAGGGTCGCGGACCAGTCGAAGGTTCGGATCATCCAGTCGGCGATCAGGTTGACGGAATTGGTGGCGATCAGGATGCCGAACAGGATCAGCATCACACCCATCGCCTTTTCGACATGGCCCATCAGGGCACGGTGCCGGGCGACCCAGGACAGGAACGGCCCGGCGAAGAACGCGGCCAGCACGAAGGGCAGGGTCATCGAAAGCCCGTAGACCAAAAGAAGCATCCCGCCGCGCCACAGTTCGCCCAAGCCGCTGGCCACCATCAGGATCGCGGCCAGCGCGGGGCCGACGCAAGGTGTCCAGCCGAAGCCGAAGGCCATGCCCATCACATAGGCACCGGCCAGCGTGCGGGGGTTGGCCGTCGTGTCCACGCGCGCCTCGCGATACAGAAAGCCGATGCGGAACACGCCCAGGAAATGCAGTCCGAACAGGATCAGCACCGCAGCCGCGACATAGGAGAGCGGCTCTTTCCACTGGGCAAAGCTGCGGCCAAGCGCGGTGGCGCCAAGGCCCAGAAGGACAAAGATCGTCGTCACCCCGATGGCGAAAGCCAGCGCCTGCACCACCAGCCGCCCGCGCGCACCGGGGGCGATGGTGTCGCCCTCGCGCAGTTCGCGCACGGAAAGGCCGGCCATGTAGGACAGGTAGAAGGGCACCATCGGCAGGATGCAGGGCGACAGGAAGGACAGCAGTCCAGCCAAGGCCGCGCCGCCGAATGTGATGTCAAGCATGGCCCACCTCCCCGGTAAGCGCCTTGCCGGAAAGACAAAGGTAGATTACGATAGTTCTATGTTTCTATAAGGCTGTCAACGTGGCTTCTCGCGCCCTTCTTGCCCCGGTCTTGCTTGCCGTTTTCAGCACGATGGCGGCGGCCGAGGTGGAGCTTTTGATGTTCGAACAACCGGGCTGCATCTATTGTGCTGCCTGGGACCGAGAGGTGGCGCCCGAATATCCGCTGACCGACGAAGGCCGCGCCGCCCCGCTGCGCCGCTTGCAGCTGCGCGATCCTTTGCCCGAAGGGCTGACGCTGATCTCGCCGCCGATCTTCACCCCGACCTTCGTGCTGGTCGAGGACGGGGTCGAGGTGGGTCGCATCGCCGGTTATCCGGGGGAGGACTTCTTCTGGCCGCTGCTGGCGCAGTTGATCGCCGAAGCGGCGCAGGACTGAGGCCGCCTTGCCGCGCTGCACCGGCAAATATGGCGTGCGCGCGACAGGCGGGTTGCCCTTTCGGCAAGGCCGACGCAATAACGGGATCTGCAACACTCCGGGACGGATGTTTTGGCGGCGGAAAACGAGCTTAACCACGGACAGCCGCAGGACGCCTTCCCGGAGTCGCGGGCCGACCTTGATGCGCTGGTCGCACGGGCCGAGAAGGCGGCAACGCTTCTCAAGGCAATGGGACACGACGGGCGGCTTGCGATCCTTTGCCATTTGCGCACCGGCCCGAAAAGCGTGACCGAGCTTGAAAACCTTTTGTCCGCCCGGCAGGCTATCGTCAGCCAGCAACTGGCCCGGTTAAGGCTGGAAGGCATGGTCAGCGCCCGGCGCGAGGGGCAGGCGATCTTTTATTCCTTGCTGGACCCGAAGGTCACGGCGGTGATCGAGGTGCTGGCCAGCCTTTACGGTCCTGAGCAGGACTGAACCCGGGGGAGGGGCGATGCTGGAGACTGTTCCGATCGGCGTTCTGGCCGCCCTTGTCGGGTTGGCGGGGGGTGTGGTCCTGGGCCTGGCGGCCCGGCTGGGGGATTTCTGCACCCTTGGCGCGCTTGAATCCGCCGTCTACGGGCGCGACCCGCTGCGTCTGCGGCTTTGGGGCGTGGTGCTGGGGGTGGCGATCCTGTCCACCCAGCTTGGCGCGCAGGCCGGGCTGATCGATCTGGGCGCGACCTACTACCACGCGATCGAGTGGAACGCGCTGGGCTCGGTCGTGGGCGGGCTGGTCTTTGGTTATGGCATGGCGCTGGCCGGCAACTGCGGCTTCGGCGCGCTGGTAAGGTTCGGTGGCGGCGATCTGCGCTCGCTTGTGGTGGTGGTCGTGATGGGGATCTCTGGGTTCGTCGCCCTGTCAGGTCCGCTGGCGCCGCTGCGCGTCCTGCTGTTTCCCCAGCCCGAGGCGACGGGGCCGCAGGGCATCCTGCATGACCTGGGCCTGTTGGGTCTGCCGCCCGTCGCGGCCATCCTGCTGATCGCCGGGGGCTTTCTTGTCTGGGGCCTGTCCTATCGCGGCCTGCGGGAAAACCCGCGGCAGATCGCCTGGGGCGTGGCGGCGGGGCTGGCCGTGGCCTGGTGCTTCCTTGGCACCTCCTGGCTGGCGGCGGAAAGTCTGGGCGAGGTCACGGTCGAGGGCCCTTCCTACACCGCGCCGGTCGGACGGACGCTGATCTTCCTGATGACCGCGACCGCCGGGGGGATCACATTCTCGGTCGGCTCGGTCGTGGGGGTGATGGTCGGCTCGCTCATCGGGTCGATCCTGCGCGGCCTGTTCCGCTGGGAAGCCTGCGAGGACCCGCGGGAACTGGGGCGGCAAGTGGGCGGGGCCGCTCTCATGGGTATCGGCGGCGTGGTGGCGATGGGCTGTTCGGTGGGCCAGGGCGTGACCGGATTTGCGACGCTGGCCTGGTCGGGGCCGGTGACGCTGGCCGCGATCATTGCCGGAGCGATGGTGGGCCTGCGCCAGTTGATCGCGGGCTACCAACCCTAGGCACGGCGTCGTTTCAGCGCGACGTCGCCGGCCTGACTGACGCAAGCCGCAGCAGTGCGGGAAAGGCTTGCGGACTTGCGCCATCCTTTTGGCTGAATTGCGGACTGTCCCCATCGATGCGACGCTGATCCCGCAAGCAACCCAGGGGAGGCGCGAAATGGCGACGGTCAGTATCCACCCAGCGGTGGACAATGGCGTGGCACCCGGCAGGCCCGGATTTTCGGGCGGGACGCTGACGTGCAACTGCGCTTCGGACCCGGTGGCGGTCGAGATCGCCTCGGATTGCCTGCACAATCACGTGTGCGGCTGCACCAAGTGCTGGAAGCCGGAGGGCGCCACGTTCTCGATGGTCTCGGTCGTGCCGAGCGACAAGGTGAGGGTGGTCCAGAATGGCGAGAAGCTGAAGGTGGTCGATCCCTCGGCCCTGATCCAGCGCCATGCCTGCACCAGCTGTGGCGTGCACATGCATGGGCCTGTCACGCGCGAGAACCATCCGTTCACCGGCCTGACCTTCATCCACACCGAGCTTTCGGGAGAGGAGGGGTGGGCGCCCCCGACCTTTGCGGCCTTCGTCTCGTCGGTGATCGAAGGCGGCACCCGGCCCGAGGCGATGGAGGGCATCCGCGCCCGGCTGAACGAACTGGGCCTGCCGCCCTATGACGCGCTGTCGCCGGGGCTGATGGATTACATCGCCACCTTCACTGCACGTGCCAGCGGTGTCCTGAAGGACTAGGTCTACGCGGGCCGGAATGCATGTTCAGCGGGGGGCGGTCGCGCCCTTCCGCGCCCCGTCCGCATGGCCGGGAGATAATGGGAGGAATACCTTATGCGCACCCGTGCCGCCGTTGCCGTTGCTGCCGGCCAACCGCTTCAGGTCATGGAGGTCAATCTTGACGACCCCAAGGAAGGCGAGGTCCTGGTCGAGATCAAGGCCACCGGCATCTGCCACACCGACGAATTCACCCTGTCGGGCGCGGACCCCGAAGGCATCTTCCCCTCGATCCTGGGCCATGAGGGCGCGGGCGTGGTGGTCAAATGCGGGCCGGGGGTGAAAAGCCTGAAACCGGGCGACCACGTCATCCCGCTTTACACGCCGGAGTGCCGGGAGTGCCCGTCCTGCCTTAGCCGCAAGACCAACCTTTGCACCGCGATCCGCGCCACCCAGGGCCAGGGCCTGATGCCGGACGGGACCACCCGGTTCAGCATGCTCGATGGCACGCCGATCTATCACTACATGGGCTGCTCGACCTTCGCGCAGCATACCGTGATGCCGGAAATCGCGCTGGCCAAGGTCCGCGACGACGCGCCTTTCGACAAGATCTGCTACATCGGCTGCGGCGTGACCACCGGCATCGGCGCGGTCCTGAACACGGCTCAGGTCGAGATCGGGGCCAAGGCCGTGGTCTTTGGCCTGGGCGGGATCGGGCTGAACGTGATCCAGGGCCTGAAGATGGCCGGGGCCGACATGATCATCGGCGTCGACCTGAACACCGACAAGAAGGAATGGGGCGAGAAGTTCGGGATGACCCACTTCCTCAACCCGAAAGAGCTGCCCGAGGGCACCTCGGTCGTGCAGGCCATCGTCGAGATGACCAAGACGCCCTTCGACAAGATCGGCGGGGCGGATTATTCGTTCGACTGCACCGGCAACGTCAAGGTGATGCGCGACGCGCTGGAATGCACCCACCGCGGCTGGGGCCAGTCGA
>NZ_PJON01000004.1 GCF_002900975.1 Tabrizicola aquatica
GATGATCGCCGTCTGGTTCGCCCGCGTCAGCATGTGCCGGTCGATGCAGTTGGCGCTGACGTTCAGATGACCGTCCTCAAACCACTTGATGCTGATGTTGCCCGGCGCGAAGGACGTGTCCTTCACCTTCGTGAACGGCTTGATCCAGTCCAGCCGCAACGCCTCACGACCCCAGAAACCCTCAGCGTCCATAACCGATTCGGAATACAAACGCTCATACCCAGCCCCATCAACATGCGCACCAGAGACGAAATCGGCAGAAGCCGGATAGATGGATTTCAGGGGTGATTGGTCGGTCATCGTGGTTCTCCTACATCGCGGCGGCCCGGCCAAAGACCCCGCGAAACCTGTCGCCCCACCACTGGGACGCTCTCTCCCGCCGGCAAAGTAGCATTTTGTTAAACTTCCTGTAACCCCATAATTTTCATATCTATTTCCGTAAATTGATTGACGAAATAGTCGTGAATTCTGCAAAGCGGTGAAAAGCGAAGCCGGGAATGCGTGGTTTTTCAACCGCCTGCGCCTGACGCCCGCAGCGCAGCCCCCGGGCCATGGCAGCCTAGGCCGATTCGGCGCGGTCCAGCTCCGCATCCACCGCCGCCAGGTCGGGCAGGAAGCGCAGCTCGGGTTCGCGGGCACCCTGCGCCTCCAGGGCGCGACGCAGGGCCGGGCGCAGGCCGACAAGGTAAAGCTGCCCGCCCCGACGCCGCGCCCGCGCCGCCAGTTGCAGCACCCCCCGCGCGCCCGAACTGTCGATCAGCGGCACCTGGGCAAAGTCCAGCACCATGGCGCGCGGCGTGTCGGCGATCCGGTCCAGGACCGCGCCCAGCTGCGCCGCCGCGCCAAAGAAATACGGCCCCTCCAGGTGCAGGACCACCCGGTCCGCCCGCTGTGCCTCGGGCGCATCCCGCATGCCCGAGCTTTCGGACATCCGCTTTATGAACACCAGCCCGGCCAGCGCGAAACCGACGACGATCCCCTCGGTCAGGTCGCGGAACACGACCAGCAGGAAGGTCACCGTGACCACCAGCGCATCGCCCCAGGACGACCGCAAGAGGGCCGCGAACTCATGCCGCTCGGCCATGCCCCAGGCGACCACCGCCAGGACCCCGGCCAGGGCCGCCAGCGGGATGAAACCGGCCAGCGGGGCGGCCACCACCAGGAACACCAGCAGGAACACCGCATGCAGCATCCCCGAGACCGGCCCCCGGCTGCCCGCCCGCACATTGGTCGCGGTCCGCGCGATGGTGCCGGTAACGCAGAACCCGCCGAACAGGGCCGCGCCGATATTGGCCACGCCCTGCGCCACCAGTTCGGCGTTCGAGCGATGGCGCGCGCCGCTCATCCCGTCGGCAACGACGGCGGACAGCAGTGACTCGATCGCGCCCAGCAAGGCGAAGCTGAAGGCCCAGGGCAAAGCCGCGCGCCACAGCGTCAAATCCGGCAGCGCGGGCACCGGCAACTGCTGCGGCAAGGCGCCAAACTGGCTGCCGATCGTGGCCACCGGCAGGCCAAGGCCCGCCACCACGACCGCCCCGACCGCCACCGCGATCAGCATCCCCGGCCAGTGCGGCCGGACCCGCCGCAGGCCCAGGATCACCGCCGCCGTCAGCGCCGCCACCCCGACCGCCGCCCAGGTCACCGTGCCCCGTGCCGCCCACAGCACCTCGACCTTGGCGACGATCTCTCCGGGCTCGGCCCCGGCCAGGGTCAGCCCGAACATCTCGCGCAGCTGGCTGGCGAAGATGATGACCGCGATCCCGGCGGTAAAGCCCACCGTGACCGGATAGGGAATATAGCGGATGTAGGTCCCCAGCCGCAGCGCCCCCGCCGCCAACAGCACGCCCCCCGACAGGAACGTCGCCAGGATCAGCCCCGGCACCCCGATCTGCATGACACAGGCCGAGACAAGGACGATGAACGCCCCCGCCGGCCCGCCGATCTGATAGCGCGACCCCCCCAGCAAGCTGACAAGGAACCCGCCGACAATCGCGGTGTAAAGCCCGCGCTCGGGTCCGACCCCGCTGGCGATGGCGATGGCCATCGACAGGGGCAAGGCCACGATGGCGACGGTCAGGCCGGCCAGCGCATCGGCGCGCAGGTCGGACAGGCCATAGCCCTCGCGCCAGACGGTAAGGAGCTTCGGCAGGAACTCGGTCAGGGTGCCGGGACCCTTGGCTGTGTCGGGCATCTTTCGTCTTCCAGCAGGGGAAGCGCCAGAAATCGCTGGCATCGGGGGATGAATGCCGCCAGAAGACTCCCCTGCCCAGCCCGATGTCAACCGGAATAAGCGCCATGCCCGATCCCGTCCAACCCGCCGATGCCGAGGCCCGCGCCCTGGCGCAGCGGCTTCTGGGCCTGGGCCATGCCGCCCTGGCCTGGACCGACCCAGATACCGGCACCCCGGGGATCAGCCGCATCGCCTTTGCCCGCGATCCGCAGGCGGGAATGCTGACCCTGGTCTCAGGCCTTGCCCCCCACTTTCGTGCCCTGCGCGCCAACCCGGACTGCGCTCTGATGCTGGGCGAGGTCGGCGACAAGGGCGATCCCCTGACCCATCCGCGGCTGATGATCCGGGCGCAGGCCGCCTTCATCGCCCCGGACGATCCAGCGCGCCCCGCGATCCGCGCCCGCTGGCTGGAGCGGAACCCCAAGGCGCTGGTCTATATCGACCTGCCCGACTTCGCCTTTGTACGCCTGACCCCGGTAGCGGCCCTGCTGAACGGCGGTTTCGCCCGGGCTTTCCACCTGTCGCCACCGGACCTGTAACGACAACGGGCGGCCCCGAAGGACCGCCCGCACCAATTTTTCAGGAAATCGGCCCCGTTACGACGGCAGGTCCATGCGCATCCGCACGATGGCCCGGCCCCGCACCGCCTCGCCCCAGCGCAGTTGCGCCTGGTTGCCCTGGGCGCCGACGCCAGGCGTCGCGTTCGGGCAGGCATAGCGCGCCGCGTTGGAGCCGTTCAGGATCGCCCCCTCGGGCTGCACCGCCTCGACCATGCGGATGCGCCCGCCAAAGGGCACGAACCCGTCCGAATTCACGGTCCAGGTATCGGCCACGGTGTTCTGGGTATGGGTCACGATCAGCGGGTTCATGATCCCCTGACCCACGTTGTTGAAGCTGTTCCCCTCGACCCGCACATTCCGCGCCTGGGCCATGTCCAGGCTGGCCAGGCTGGTGTCCACCATCTCGACCCGGTCGATGATGGCGTTGAACACGCGAAAGCTGTTCGACACCAGCGAGAAGCCATTCAGGTAATGGCCCGCCCCGTACGGCTTGACCACCACCCAGCGGAAGGCCGAGGTCGTGCTGGACGCGATGAACACGTTGCCGACGATGTTCAGCCCGCCGAATGAGAATTCGCCGTTCCACTGCGGCTCGCTGTCATGCTCGTTGCCCCATTCGATGAAGCAGTTGTCGATGTAGTTGCCGGTGACGACGGTCGAGACGTTGGTCTGCGTGAACACCAGCCCCGCACGGCGGATGCCGGCCGGCTCGTCATCGCCCTGGAAGAAGTGGTTGGCATGGACCAGATGGCCGGTGCCGTTGACGATGGCGAAATGCGCGAAACGCACCACCCGGTTGTTGCGCAGCTTCACGTCATTGGCGTTCACGTTCAGCGCGATGGACGTGCGCAGCTGCGCCGGGGCCGCGCTTTCGTTGGACAGGAACTGGCACATGTCCACGAACATGCCCTGACACCCCAACCCGGGCGAGGTGATGCCCCGGTCCAGCGGCCGGTTGAAGGTGCAGGACACGAACCTCTTGGTCGAGCCCGAAGTTGCCATCAGCACCCCCGAACACAGGCCCAGGGTGTTGAACTCGATATCCTCCAGCTCGAACCGCGACAGAAGCTCAAAGCCGCTGAAATCCAGCATGTATTTGAACCGGCGGAAGGTATAGGGCCGCGTCCCTGTCGCGCCCCACAGCGGCTGGCTCAGCGTGATCGTCCCCGCCGCCACGTTCTTGGCCCGCACATAGACCTCGCGCCCCACGCCGGTGCCGATGACCAGCGACCCCACCGGGATATTGGCCACATTGGCGACGCCGGTCAGGGTCAGGTTGTTCGCCGGCGAATAGGTCGCGGTCGAGGTGAACTCCTCGGTCGTCCAGGCCGGGCCGGGCAGCGCCGTCAACTGCCCGTTGCGCACCACGCGGCGGCCGTTGAAGCTGGTCAGCCCGGCAATCGCCGCCACGTCGACCGGCT
This sequence comes from Tabrizicola aquatica, assembly GCF_002900975.1. GTDB lineage: Bacteria > Pseudomonadota > Alphaproteobacteria > Rhodobacterales > Rhodobacteraceae > Tabrizicola > Tabrizicola aquatica. Next base: position 4,212 of record NZ_PJON01000004.1, read on the forward strand.
CGGTCAGGTCCACCCGGCGGCCGGAAAGGTCCAGCGTCACATGGTCGGTAAAGTAGAACAGCGCCTGCAGCGCCCGGCGAAAGCCCTCGATCTCGGTCCCGAAAGCCTGGCCATAGGTATCCAGGTCAAAGTTCCGCGTCAGGATCAGCCGGCGGTTGGCCGGCATCGAGACGGTACCCTCGAACCGGATGCGGCTGTTGATCGTGACATCCGCGTTCAGCCGGAACACGCCCCCCGGCACCAGGATCGCCCGGCCCTGCGCATCGGCATCCGCCGCCAGGAAGGCGGGCGCGTCATTGGTCGTCCCGTTGCCCAGCGCGCCGTAATCGCGCACATCGACCCAGTCCATCAGCTTGCGGATGAACAGGTTGGTCACATCCTCGACCACCAGGTCGTCGATCCGCACCACCCCACCATTGGCACCCGTCAGGTCCAGGCCGACATGGGCGTAGACCACCTGCGTCGTCCAGGCCATGTCCACCCCGGTCCGCGCGGCGGGAGAGATGATCGCGCTGACCGTCACCACCTCGCCATAGCTTTGCAGCGTCACCGTGGGCCCGGTCTGCACCAGGCTGGCCACGTTCTGCCCGTTCACATCCCCCGCCCAGGCCGCGATGCGGACGGACGGCAGGTTCCCCGACACCGCCTTCAGCCGCGCCGTCACCCGCAGATACAGGCCCGGCTGGATCGGCGTCTGCGCGAAACTGCGCAGCTTCTGCGTGGCTTCGGTCTTTTGCAGCTCCAGACAGCCCGCGAAATCCTGGTCATTCGACACCAGCGCCGCGTTCGGCTGGCCCTGATACGACCCCGATCCGGGCGTCCCGTCCTCGCGCGACCACAGGTTCAAGCCGGCCGAGAACGGCGGCGGCATCAGGACCAGCCCGTCGGTGATAGCCTTGTTCATCTGAAATTTCCCTCGTCTCGCTCGCGCCACTGACCAGGGCGAGGCGGAACCGGGGCACTCCCCCGGGCCGCAACGCCATGGGGCAATGGGGTAGCAAGGAAGGCTTAACCGCCGCTCAGGGGGCCGCGCGCTGCCCGGCCCCGACGCGCAACGGGATCAGACGCCGATGTCGGGCGCGGGCAGAAGCTGGACCGCGTTGATCTGCCAGCCCTCGGCCGTCTCGACCATCATGTAGTCCAGAAGATGCGCCCGCCCGGCCTGATCGACGATCCGCACCCGCTGCCACAGGTTCCCCGCAACCTCGCGCAGCTCCTGCATCTCGACCTCGGCCGGGCGGTGGACCATCGGATAGCCGTTCTGCACCATCGCCCCGAAATTCTCGGGCGTGCCGAACATGCCCTTGATCGTCGGGCTGGCATAGGTGAAGGCGCGGGCGAAATCGTCGGCCCTGAAGGCGTCGATCTGGTTCTGGATCGTCTCCTGGATCGGCGTCTCCTGCGCGCCGGCCGGCAGGGCCAGGCAGGCGGCAAGCAGCGCGGCATAAAGACCATTGCGCATCGGCAAGTGCTCCCTCGTCAGACGTCCCCTTGACCTGCCAGCTAGGCCGACGCGCCAGAAGTCAACCGCGCATCCTGCTTGACAGCCCCCCCACCCCCTGCGCCACCCTTGCCCGGCCCACATCCAGGAAGGATCGCCATGCGCCCCGCCCTTGCCCCCCTTGCCCTGATCGCCCTCCTCGCCACGCCCGCCTTTGCCCAGTCCGAGGAAACCGTCCCCATCGACACCCCGCTTGGCCCGGTGGTCGGCACGCTGGAAACGCCCGCCGGCGACCCGGCCCCGGTCGTCCTGATGTTCCACGGCTTCACCGGCGTGCGCGACGAACTGCCCGTCGCCACCACCGACGAAGGCGTCTTTTCCCGCACCGCCCGACTGCTGGCCGAACAGGGCATCGCCTCCCTGCGGATCGACTTCCGCGGCTCGGGCGAAAGCCCCGGCGCCTTTGCCGACACCACCTTCGAAGGCCAGGTCGCCGATGGCCTTGCCGCGCTGGACTGGCTCGAGGCGAACCCGGCCGTCGATGGCCAGCGCCTGGCCGTGATCGGGTGGAGCCAGGGCGGCCTGGTCGCCACCGCCGTCGCCGGCCGGTCCGACAAGCCCGACGCCCTGGTCCTCTGGGCCGCCGTGGCCAATCCCGAGGAAAGCTTCGGCGGCATCGTCGGGGCCGAGACCCTAGCGATGGGCCTAGCAGCGGGCGACGCGGCCCTGCCCGTCACCCTGCCTTGGGGTGCCGTGATCGAACTCAAGCGCGGCTTCTTCGAAGGCGTCGCCACCTTCGACCCGCCCGCCGAACTCGCCTCTTACGCCGGCCCCCTGTTCATCACGCATGGCACCCAGGACACCACGGTCCTGCCCAGCGCCGTCGACACCTTCCTCGCCGCGCATGAGGGCGAAGAGACGGCCTGGATCGCCGAAATGGATCACGTGTTCAACGCCTTCACCGGCCCCGAAACGCTGGACCAGATGGTCGGCGAGACCGTCGCCTTCCTGAAGCCGCACCTCCAGTAGCCCCTCCTCGTTCGACTTCGTCTCCTCGTCGGATGTCGCCCTCTGGCGCTCCGACGGGGCGTGACGAAGTCACCGAAGATCCAGCCCGCGAGGAGCGCCAAAGTCATCGACGAGCGCCAGCGGGACGCACAACCGGGCCTTCAGGCGCTACCACCCCCGAGGACGGACGAAGTCACCGACAAGCCGCAGCACGAGGCACAACCTGCCATCCGCACGCCGCGCCCCCAGCGAGGAGTGACGAAGTCATCGACGAGCGCCAGCTGGACACACAGCCGGGCAACCACGCCAGAACCCCAGCGAGGAGTCACGAAGTCACCGACGAGCCGCCCAAGGCGGCCCACGGTTTACCAGCCTACCCGACCAGTTCGCCCCGCAGCGCGCGTTCGATCAGCGCCACCGTCTCGTCCACGCCGTAAAGCGCAATGAACCCGCCAAAGCGCGGCCCGTCGGATGCGCCCAGCAGCACCTCGTACAGCGCCTTGAACCAGTCACGCAGCGGCTCGAACCCATGCTCCTTGCCCACCGCGAAGACCATCGACTGCAAACCTTCGTCGGAAAGCAGTTCGGCTCTGTTTTCGACCGGAAGAACGTTCTTTGGATCGGTAACTTGGGCGAGCTTCTTCAGCCGGGCCACCAGATCCTCCATCGCCGCCCGCTCCATGTCGGTCGGCAGCCGGAAGACCCGCGTCGGCGCGATCTTGTCGGCAAAGTATCGCACCGCGAACCCCGCCGCCGCATCCAGGTCGGGATGCGTCTCCGGCGATGCCTCGGGGGCATAGCGCCGGATGAACTTCCACAGCCCCGCCGCATCCTTCGCCGCCGCGACCGAGGCCAGGTTCAAGAGCATCCCGAAAGACACCACCATCCGGCTCTCCGGCGGCTTGCCGTCGTGGATGTGCCAGACCGGGTTGTTGACCTGTTGCTCGACCGTCTGCTCGGGAAAGGCGCGCAACTGCTGGTGATACTCGTCCACCGCCCGCGGGATCACGTCGAAATGCATCCGCTTCGCCGTCTTGGGCTTCTGGTACATGAAATAGCTCAGCGACTCCGTCGCCGCATAGGTCAGCCACTCGTCGATCGTCAGGCCATTGCCCTTCGACTTCGAAATCTTCTGCCCCTGGTCATCCAGGAACAACTCATAGGTCATGTGGTTCGGCGCCCGCCCGCCCAGCACCCGGCAGATCCCGTCATAGATCGGGGTATTCGTGGAGTGGTCCTTCCCGTACATCTCGAAGTCCACATCCAGGGCCGCCCAGCGCGCGCCAAAGTCCGGCTTCCACTGCAGCTTCACATGCCCGCCCGTGACCGGCAGCGTCCACTCGCGCCCGTCCTCGTCGTCGAAGGTGATCGTGCCGTCCTTGGCGTTGACCTCCTTCATCGGCACATACATGACCCGTCCGGTCTCGGGATGGATCGGCAGGAAGCAGGAATAGGTCTGCTGCCGCTCCTCGCGCAGGGACGCCAGCATGATCTCCATGATCGCATCATACCGCTCGGCCGCCAGCCGCAGCGTGTCGTCGAACTGGCCCGACTTGTAGAACTCCGTCGCGCTGATGAACTCATACTCGAAGCCGAACGTGTCCAGGAACCGCCGCAACATCGCGTTGTTGTGGTGGCCAAAGCTCTCGAACTCGCCATACGGGTCCGGCACCGAGGTCAACGGCTTCTGCATATGCCCGCGCAGCATCTCTTGCTGCGGCACGTTCTCGGGCACCTTCCGCATCCCGTCCACGTCGTCGGAAAAACAGATCAGCCGAGTCGGGATGTCGCTGATGATCTCGAACGCCCGCCGGATCATCGTCGTCCGCGCCACCTCGCCGAAGGTGCCGATATGCGGCAGCCCCGACGGCCCATAGCCCGTCTCGAACAGCACATAGCCCTTGGCCGGGTCCTTGCCGCCATAGCGTTTCAGCACCGCGCGGGCCTCTTCAAAGGGCCAGGCCTTCGAATTCATCGCCGCATCGCGCAGGGCACTCATCGCATCTTCTCCTGAAACGGCCCGGGCCATCCCCGGGACCCCCGTCCTCTATTGCCCCCCCGGCCCCCCGTCAATAATCTGCGCCGCAACCGCATACAGGAGTCCCCGATGCCCGAATCCGCCATGTCCCTGCAGGATGCCCTCGTGGCCGTCATGGTGGCCTGCTCCGCCTCGGACCAGGACGTCCGCACGGCCGAGCTTGTCGCCATCACCCGCATGGTCAACCACATGCCGGTTTTCGCCACCTACGACCCCGACCGCATCCGCCGCGTCAGCCGCACCGTCTTTGACCTGTTTGAAGAGGAAGACGGCCTCGACGCCCTCTTCGGCCTGATCCGCGAGGCTTTGCCCGAGCGTCTGTACGAGACCGCCTATGCCCTGGCCTGCGACGTGGTCACGGCGGACGGCCGCCACTCCCAGGTGGAGCTTCGCATGCTGGAAGAGGTCCGCGAGGAGCTGAAGATCGACCGGTTGCATGCGGCGGCCATCGAGTGGGGCGCACGGGTGCGGCATATGGGGGTGTGAAAAGAAGTTGGATTGTCAGAATCCTGTTCTCAACTCAATATATTTCGGAATCCATTTTTGTCGAATTCAGGAGATCTAGTGAGTGAAGGAGCCAGAAGACGAAAAAGATCAATCCGCACTTCCGGCTGAAGAAAAGAAAAAGTCGGCAGAAAAACCAAGCGCGGTCAAGTCCAGCGTACAAAGGGTCTTGTGGAAAATCCACGCAAGATTTCCTAACTTCATCCCGGACCCATATGGCAATCGGCTTGAAAATTGGCGCTCGCGCGATGCCAACGAGAATATTGAATCTGCGATTCCAGACGGCAATAATGTTCAGTTGGGTCTCATTTCAGTAAGCGAAATCTTCGGACCAAATGAGATCGAGACACTTTATGCGTCACTTGAAAGGCTCGGCTGGCACCAGGAACGATACCCTATCCAAAATCAGTCGCACGTGGACTGGCTCAAGAATCAAAGGATGTATGGCACTGGGGGAACTATCCCGCTGGGCTGGGTTCATCGCTCCGAGGACAAGAAGAAGAACTTTAACGTAAGGTACACAGCAGACTTCCCAAAGGCATTTTCTTCTTTGCTCGTCTCCATTACGCAGTTAACGCCATCAGTCACTTGCATTAGTGTCGGATTCGTCCTGACCGAAGAAGCTTCATTCACCTACAAGAACGAAATCAACCTCCCCGCTCAGACAACACTTGTTCCTCATTGGCGATCAGGAAGTTATTCAGTAAAGAGCGTCTCCCATGTGAAAGCGGACCGCATCAAACAGGCACGGGAAACCTACCGTAGTCTTGCGATCTCTTGGGTAGGAAAGAATTTTCCAGGATTCTTTAAAGTTCGATGTGGTCCAAACCTCATACCAACGGCTGAATATCAAGTATTGGAGGGTTTTACTCCATTTGACTGGGATACATCAAGGGACTTGCCATCGCATCATTGGTCGCATTTTCTCGGCCATGATCGCGCGTTTGACAGTTGGGTAAATAGCTCTACTCCTTCCCTTCGATTCTCATTTGATACGTCGCCAAATGAGGAGTTTCCTAATCACCTTACCGTTGCTCTGCGCTGGGACTCGTTGAACGCTGATGATACAAGGCATTACGATACAAAGACGTTAAGTGGAAAGGTCTATTTTGCGCACGAGCGCGTTGATGGAATCATCGCCAAGAATGTCCTATGTTGCTATCTGCGGGAGCTACTTCGGAGCCTTAAAGAGGCTCGGCAATCGCTTTCAATTAGTCAGACTAGGCGACAATCTATATCGGAAATCGAACAAATAAGCTCCTTCTTTAGAAATTCTGTTGGTGTTCCATCAATTGCACGAGAAGCGTTGGAACTTTCGGAAGACGATGCCTCTTTCAGATGGAACGCTACAGGTTTTGTTCAACAGGACCGTCCAGATAGGAAGAGAACACTGGAAATCAAGGATGGGCTTAAATCTCTCCTGCAAAGACTCTCAAGAAAGCTTCTGGAAGAGGATCAAGATACCCGTGATTACCTGAACCAGCTGTCTTCAGCTGTTGGGACCAGAGAGAGTATGGCAGCACAGAAAAGGATGGAAATTCTTACTTGGCTAGCCATCATCATTTCGCTAACTTCCGCGATCATTGCTGTCCTGGCGATTTCTGCATAGAGGCAAGGTTAAGCCATCGTCTTTTGGCGCCCCATCCCTCGACCTATCGTATGGTTTCCATTCCTTGTTTGGTCGGCATAGGTCTTAAGCCACCCACTAGCACCCCATTAACCACCCCCTTAAAAAACCCTTACCGTCCACACACATTCCCCAGCAAAATCAACCACTTACGCCCATCCGCCCACCGTGGACAGAGGAGTCCCTTGCGGCCCCCGTCTCACCCATAGGCCCCCGCCCAGCGGTTCACCAGCTGGCCTTGCAGCCGCCGGGCCCGGCGGGTCCAGGATTTGCCGCCCTCCGGTTCCTCCCGCAGGGCCACCGGCACCGCATCCCGCCGCTCCGGGTCGCCCGAGAAGATCGCGAACACGAGTTCCCTGCCCCCATTCTTTGAAGTCGGGGGCGGCACCACATGCCCCGCCAGCCCCGAGACGAAGTTCAGCGTCCCCGACTTGGCCAGCACCTTGACCGGGTGCCCCTCCAGAACCTTCCCTTGATCGTCCTTCATCCCGACGTCGCGCAGGATCGCCCGCAGCCCCCGCCCCTCCGCCTCGGCCCGGACCAGCACCCGCGCCATCCCCGCGGCCGTCACCCGGCTGGCCCCGCCCAGCCCGGAATGATCCCGCAGGTCGAACGCCACCCCGAAGGCCGCCCGCACCCAGTCCGACATCGCCCGCCCCGAAGCCTCCAGCCCCGCAGCACCCGAGGCGGTCAGCCCGACACATTCCGCCGTCAGGTTGGTCGAGAAGCGCAGCATGTCGCGCAGGACCGCCGGCAGCGGCTCGCTCTCCACCCGGCCCAGTTCGGCCCCCGCCGGCAGCGCCGCCACCCGCTCACCCGCCGGAAGCCGGATCCCCTGCGCCCGGGCCAGCGTTCGAAAGACCTCGGCCACATAGCGGCCCGGATCGCGGACCGGCAACCAGCGGCTGCCCCCCTTGCCCAGCGCGGCCGAGGCGACGGTCCATTCCTCGACCTGACCCCGGTCATAGGTGAACAGGGGCGCCTCACGCGACCGGATGCCGACGCGGACCATGGCGACCTCGGGCACAAACCGCTCACCCCGCGCATCGACCGCGACCTGCCAGTCGCCCCCGGCCCGCTTCCACTCGAAATGCACCCGGTTGAAGTTCAGACACAGGCCCGAGACGGCGGCGTTATAGCCGACATGGTCCGGCTGGTCGGCCGCGATCCCCTCCAGCCGGGGCAGCGCGCCATCCCAGTAGAGAAGCCGCCCCGTCGCGCCCTTCAGCCCGCCGCGGGCCAACCCCGCCACCAGGTCGCCCAATTGGTCGGTCTGCAAGGTCGGATCGCCGCCGCCGGCCAGCACCAGGTCGCCCTGCACCACACCCTGCACCACCGGCCCCGTCGCCAGCACCCGCGTTGCAAAGCGGAACCCCGGGCCCAGCTTTTCCAGCGCGTAAAGTGCGGTCACCGCCTTGGCCACGCTGGCGGGTGGCAACGCCAGGTCCGGCTCTCGCGCCTCCAGCACGGCCCCCGTCCGCGCGTCGGCCACCACGAAGGCGACGGTCCCGCCCAGCTTGGCCGCCGCGATCAGCGCCTCGACATCCCCTGCCACCGGCCGGTCAGCCCGCCCCCCGCGCGGCACCGGGCGCGGAGAGCTGACCAGCCCCTCGCCCAAGGCCGGCAGCGCCGCCCCCGCCAGAAGCCCGCCCAGTAGAAACCGCCGTGTGATCACGCCATCACCCTCCTGCCGTTTCCCCGGTGATAGACCCGCCGCGACCGATTCCACCAGTCCGGCACGGGTCACGTCCGCGTCACGCCGCCCGGCCCCCAGCCCCCGCGCGCCCGAATCTCGGTCGAGGAGGCGTCGTTCATCGGCAGGTTCACGAAGGCCCAGACCGGGGGCTGACTGCCGCGCAGGTTCTCGCCCCGCTGGATCTGGTGCACCCGGAAGGCCCGCGCCGCCACGCTGGTCCGCGCCCTGACGCCCGAGCCAGGCCGCGCCAGCACTCCCACCGCGACCGAGCGCAGGATGTCGCGCCAGCGGTCCCAGCGATGGAACTGCGCCAGGTTGTCCGCCCCCATCAGCCAGACGAAGGTCACCCCCGGATACAGCGCGCGCAGCCGCGTCACCGTGTCGATCGTCGTGCGGGTGCCCAGACGGGCCTCCAGCGCGGTGATCCTGACCTTGGGATGCTGCATCACGGCCCGCGCCCGCGCCAGTCGCTGTGCCAAGGGCGCGGGCTGGCGCGGCTTCAGCGGATTGCCGGGGGTCACCAGCCACCAGACCTGATCCAGGCACAACCGCTTCAACGCCTCGCGCGTGATCAGCGCATGCCCTTCATGCGCCGGATCGAAGGACCCGCCCAGCAGACCGACGACCATCCCCCTGGTCGCCACCGGAAACCCCTGCCGCATTGGCGCATTCTCCATCCCTTGCGGCCAATTGACCGCAAGCGACCGGCCTTTTCAATGGCTTCCCGACCAAGTCCCGGTCAGCACTTCATGTAATCGCGCAGCACCGCTGTCCAGGCCGCCCTGGGGCGAAAGCCCGGAACCAGGCCGTCACCGCCCTCGCCCAGAAAGGCGCCCATCCCGTGCCGGACCATCCAGGCCGGGTCATGCTGCGGCGGCCCGCCCGCCTTGACAGCCGTGCAGAAGGCCTTGTGCCGCGGGCTGCCCGTCTCGCCGAACTGCTCGAAGGCCGCCTGCAACCTGGCCTGCCCGCCGCGCGGCAAGCTTTCCGTGACCTGCATCGACAGCACATCCTCGGCCTGGTGTGCGCTGATGTCCGCGACCCGCGCGATGTCATAGACCGCGCGCAGTTGCATCAGGATGTAAAGCTCGACCGCCTGGTCCCAGGCCCCCGCCCTGGCACAGGCCTGCACGCCCAGCCCCAGGTCGGGCGGCGACAGCGTCGCTCCCGCCTGCCCCACGGCGATGCAGCCCGGATCGACCGTTGCCGCCAGATTGCCCGCCGCATCCTGGTTGCGCACCTGTGCGCCCGCCCCTCCAGCCGCCAGTCCAGCCGCCGCCGCCAACGCCAACATCCCCCGCATTGCCCCTGTCCTTCTGCCATTGCACCAGGACCAGACGACCCCCACCCGCAGGCGATGCCAAGTCGGGTTCCCCGCACCCTGACCGTTGCAGCCGCACCCCATCGTCGCTACATACGCGCCAACCCCCTAATGGAGCCCGACCCATGGCCAGCTATCAATACGTCTACCACATGGAGAACGTCTCCAAGACCTATCCGGGCGGCAAGACCTGCTTCGAGAACATTCACCTGAACTTCCTGCCCGGCGTGAAGATCGGCGTGGTCGGCGTCAACGGCGCGGGCAAGTCCACGCTGTTGAAGATCATGGCCGGGATGGACAAGGACTTCAAAGGCGAAGCCTGGGCCGCCAAGGGCGCCAAGGTCGGCTATCTGGCGCAAGAGCCGTATCTGGACCCCGCGTTGACCGCCAAGGAAAACGTCATGCTGGGCGTGGCCGAGCAGACCAAGATCCTGGAACGCTACAACGAACTGGCCATGAACTACTCGGACGAGACTGCAGACGAGATGGCCGCCCTGCAGGACCAGATCGACGCCGGCAACCTGTGGGAGCTTGAGGCGACCGTCGGCGTCGCTATGGACGCGCTACGCTGCCCGCCCGACGATTCCGACGTCAGCACTCTTTCGGGCGGCGAACGCCGCCGCATCGCGCTGTGCAAGCTTCTGCTTGAAAAGCCCGACATGCTGCTTCTGGATGAGCCGACCAACCACCTGGACGCGGAATCGATCGCCTGGCTGCAAAAGCACCTGATCGACTACAAGGGCACGATCCTGATCGTCACCCACGACCGCTATTTCCTGGATGACATCACCGGCTGGATCCTGGAACTCGACCGCGGCCGCGGGATTCCCTACGAAGGCAACTATTCCGCCTGGCTGGACCAGAAGGCCAAGCGGATGGCGCAAGAGGCGCGTGAGGACAAAACCAAGCAGAAAGCCCTGGAAAAGGAACTGGAGTGGATCCGCTCTGGCGCCAAGGCTCGTCAGGCCAAGGGCAAGGCCCGCCTCAACCGCTATAACGAGATGGCCGGCCAGACCGTCAGCGAACGCGCCACTACCGCCCAGATCATCATCCCGAACGGCGAACGCCTCGGCAACAAGGTGATCGAGGTCGAGGGCCTGAAGAAGGCGATGGGCGACAAGCTTCTGATCGAGGATCTGTCCTTCACCGTCCCGCCGGGCGCCATCGTCGGCGTCATCGGCCCGAACGGCGCGGGCAAGTCCACGCTTTTCCGCATGATCACCGGCCAGGAAACCCCTGACGCTGGCACGATCAAGCTGGGTGACACGGTGAAGCTGGCCTACGTCGACCAGTCGCGCGACGCGCTGGACCCGAACAAGAACGTCTGGGAGGAAATCTCCGGCGGGGCCGAGGTGATCCACCTGGGCGACATGCAGATGAACTCTCGCGTCTACACGGGGGCGTTCAACTTCAAGGGGACGGACCAGCAGAAGAAGGTCGGCCTCCTGTCGGGCGGTGAGCGCAACCGCGTCCACATGGCCAAGCTGTTGAAGTCGGGCGGCAACGTGCTGCTCCTCGACGAACCGACCAACGACTTGGACGTCGAAACGCTGCAGGCGCTTGAGGCCGCGATCGAAGACTTTGCCGGCTGCGCGATCATCATCAGCCACGACCGCTTCTTCCTGGACCGCCTCTGCACGCACATCCTGGCGTTTGAAGGCGACGCGCATGTGGAGTGGTTCGAGGGCAACTTCGAAGCCTACGAGCAGGACAAGGTCCGCCGCCTGGGACCGGATGCGCTGGAACCGAAGCGCGTGAAGTACAAGCGTTTCGCCCGCTAGACCAACTGGTCGGGTCTGGCCCCCCCAAATGCGATGCGCAGCCCTTGCGCATCGCGGCCCAGCCCTGCCACTGGCGTAGGGTGTGCTTCCAGCGCACCCTCGCTTGCCGCCGTTTCGTCAGGCCCGGAACCATCCCGCCGGTCTAAGCGTTCTTTCGCCGACAGGGCCATCCCGGCCCTCCACAGCGAAAGGCGCAACCCATGTCGCTCGGCACCATTCTCCTTATCATCCTGATCCTGGCCCTGATCGGCGCGCTGCCGACCTGGGGCTATTCCAGCTCCTGGGGCTACGGGCCTTCCGGGATCGTGGGGGTGATCGTCATCATCCTGCTGATCCTGGTCCTGACCGGGCGGGTCTAGCCTGACCGGGCGTGCGCCCCGGCCGGCCTTGCGGGGCCTGGCGGGGCGTCGTCCTGCGGGCGTCAATCCTTTCCAGATCGTTACCGTGCGGCCGCAAGCCCTTGAAAACGCGGAAAGGTCACGTCCCGTCCACCGTGGACAACCAAGGGAACCAGCCCGACTGTCCAAGCGTTGATCCGACAACCAACCATCAAGGAGTCACCCCATGAAAGGCGCACTCGCCTGGCTGATCGGCATCCCGATCCCGATCATCATCATCCTCTACCTGCTCGACGTCTTCTGACGTCCCTCCCCCGGGCGGCCCTGCCGACCCGGGGTCAGTCCAACAGGCCCAGCACCTCATCCGCCAGCCGCGCGACCTCGGCTGCAGCCGTGCCCCGCGCTTCGCTGGCCCCCAGCCCCTGGCCCAGCGTCTCGGCATAGATGACCCGCTGGCCCAGCGCGGCCCCAGCCACCCCGCCGACCTTGCCCGCCGCCTCGGCCACTTCCAGCCCCAGCCGCGTGCCCGCCTTGACCCGGTTCAACACGATCACCGCCCGCCGCCCCTCGCGGCCGATCAGGTCAAAGACCCCATCCGTCGCCCAGAGATCCACCATCGAGGCTGCAACCGGCACCAGCACCAGGTCCGCCTCGCGCAGCGCGGGCCGCAGGTCCGCATCCACCTTCGGCGGCGTATCCACGATCACCACATCGGCCTGCTTCTTCAGCTTTTCGCACTCATAACTGACCCCCCAGGCCGAGGCGGTGGAAAACTCCATCCCCGGATCACCCAGCCGATCGCGCCGCGCCATGAACCAGCGCCCAAGGCTGCCCTGCGGGTCCGTATCCAGAAGCGCCACCTTCATTCCCCGGCGCCGGAACTCCACCGCCAGGTTGACGGCCAGCGTCGTCTTGCCCGACCCACCCTTCTGCTGCGCCACGGTCACGACCTTGCCCATCGCGAATCCCCCTATGCTGCAATGCAGCATATCCTGTTCGGGCAGCGCAGCACAGCCCCACTGCGGAAGGCTTGGAATCACTCGCTTTCTGTGCGATATTTCCCGGGCGACGTTAACTTCTCGACCACTGTCTCCGACCTTCGGCCACAGCAATCGACACTAAGCTGACGGGGCCGGGCCGCCGCACTTCCGCGGGCGGCAGACTAGACAGGAGAACTTCACGATGGCCAAGGGCACCGTGAAATGGTTCAATGAAACCAAAGGCTACGGCTTCATCGCCCCGGAAGGCGGCAAGAAGGACGTGTTCGTCCACATCACCGCGCTGGAGCGTGCCGGCCTGCGCAGCCTGAAAGACGGCCAGCCGGTCACCTTCGACATCGAAGCCGGCCGCGACGGGCGTGAATCCGCCACCAACCTCGCGCTCGCATAAGCGATCCCGGTCGGGGGCGGCGCACCGCCCTCGGCCTTCCACCGCGCAGGTGTTTACATCAGCGTGACGGGCGCGCGGTCGCGCAAGACATGCTCGAATCCGCGGCGAAAGCCGGGCTCGGACACCGGGTCGGGCAGGCAGACGGCCGTGCGCCGCCCCAGGGGATAGGCCGGTTCGTCAAACTCACCACTCACCAGGATCACCCGCATCCGCGCCTCGGCGGCCACCAGCGTGGCAATCGCCCGCTCGGCCGCCGCGATCCCGCCATAGGCATCACAATCCATCACGAACAGGTCAAAGCCCAGCGGATCGTCCAGCACCGCCGCCAGCGCGGCGGCAAGCTCGCCCTTGATTTCGACCAGGCTGCCATAGCCCGCCAGACGCTGCGCACAGTCTCCCTCGGGTCGGTCGGTCAAAAGCATGACCCGCACCCCCAGCACATGCGGAGCGGGGGCCTGTCCGTCGATCCCGGGAAATGTCTGCACCGCGCACCTCCATCACCTTGGTTCTGCGTAGCCTGGCATTGCAGCCAGCATTTGCCGTAAACAAGGAAAGTTACAGGTGAAAATCGGCGAAGGCGCCACATTCCAGCTAAGGTTGCCGGTCTGCCGCTGCCATGCCGCATCACGGTTGCAATCGTCACCTTCCAAACTTCGTTAACGGCTCTGCTTCGCGCTGTTAACCTATTTCACCTCGGAATGCAGCCCATGATGCGCGACACTCCGGACGAATCACCAAAGGATGATCGGATGAACCAGCACACGAACCTTGCCCATTGGGACCTGCGTCAGGACCTGGCCGCCGCCTTCCGCTGGACCGCACGGCTGGGGCTGCACGAAGCGGTGGCCAACCATTTCTCGCTGGCGGTGAACCCCGAAGGCACCCGCTTCCTGATCAATCCGAACGGCCGCCACTTCAGCCGGATCACCGCCTCGTCCCTGGTCGAGATCGACGCGAACGACCCCGCCACCCTCTCGCGCCCCGATGCGCCCGACCCCACCGCATGGGGCCTGCACGGCAGCGTCCATCGCGCCTGCCCGCATGCCGCCTGCGTCATGCATGTCCATTCCATTCACGCGACCGTCCTTGCCAGCCTTGCCGACTCTCGCCTTCCGGCAATCGACCAGAACACCGCTATGTTCCACAACCGCCATGTCATCGACGACCACTACGGCGGCATGGCGTTCGAAGAGGAAGGCGCCCGCTGCGCCCAGCTTCTGGCGGACCCGAAGATCACCACGATGATCATGGGCAACCACGGCGTCCTGGTGATCGGCCGCACTGTGGCCGAGACCTTCAACCGCCTTTACTATTTCGAGCGCGCGGCCGAGACCTACATCCGCGCCCTGCAGACCGGCCGCCCCCTGCGCGTCCTGCCCGAAGCAATCGCCGAGAAAACCGCCCGCGAATGGGAAAGCTACCCCGGCTTTGCCGAGGCCCACCTGCGCGAATTGCGCGCGATCTTGGACGCCGAGGACCCGTCCTACGCCGGATGACGTTTCCGGGACGCCCAGGTCGGTCGGGGGCCAGCGCCGCCGCCCGGCCGGGGGCAGGAAGGCAGCACGCTTGGAAAGGGCCCGCCGATGACCAGACCGAACCTGCTGATCCTGATGGTCGACCAGTTGAACGGGACGCTGTTCCCCGATGGCCCGGCCGATTTCCTGCACGCCCCGAACCTGAAGCGTCTGGCCGCCCGCTCGGCGCGCTTTGCCAATTGCTACACCGCCTCGCCCCTCTGCGCGCCGGCGCGCGCCAGTTTCATGTCGGGCCAGCTTCCCAGCCGGACTAGGGTCTACGACAACGCCGCCGAATTCGCCTCGGACATCCCGACCTACGCGCACCACCTGCGCCGCGCGGGTTATCAGACTGCCCTCAGTGGCAAGATGCATTTCGTCGGTCCCGACCAGTTGCACGGCTTTGAACAGCGCCTGACGACCGACATCTACCCCGCCGATTTCGGCTGGACCCCCGACTATCGCAAACCCGGTGAGCGGATCGACTGGTGGTACCACAACCTCGGCTCGGTCACCGGGGCCGGCGTGGCCGAGATCACCAACCAGTACGAATACGACGACGACGTCGCGTTCCAGGCGGTGCAGAAACTCTACGACCTGTCGCGCGGCCTGGACCCCCGCCCCTGGGCGCTGACGGTCAGCTTCACCCACCCGCACGACCCCTTCGTCGCCCGCCGCAAATACTGGGACCTCTACGAAGGTGCGCCCGAATGCGAGCCACCTGCGGGCCTGGCTTATGAGGATATGGACCCCCATTCCCAGCGCCTGATGGACGCCTGCGACTGGCGCGGGATGGAGATTACCCCAGATCACATCCGCCGCGCGCGACAGGCCTATTTCGCCAATATCAGCTACATCGACGACAAGATCGGTGAAATCCTCGCGGTGCTGGAAGCAACCCGGCAGGAGGCCCACATCGTCTTTCTCTCCGACCACGGCGAGATGCTTGGGGAAAAGGGCCTCTGGTTCAAGATGAACTTCTTCGAAGGCTCCGCCCGCGTGCCCCTGATGATCGCCGCCCCCGACCTGCCCGCCGGTTGCGTGGAAACCCCGGTCTCCTCGATCGACCTTGCCCCGACCCTGGCGGCGCTGGCCGGCATCTCGATGGAGGAGGTCATGCCCTGGACCGAGGGCGTGAACCTGATCCCCGTCGCCAACGGTGCACCGCGCGGCCCCGTGGCGATGGAATATGCCGCCGAAGGCACGATCACCCCGATGGTCGCCCTGCGCGACGGCGCCTGGAAATACATCCGCTGCCCGGCCGACCCCGAACAGCTGTTCGACGTGGCGAATGACCCGGGCGAGACGACGAACCTGGCGCAGGACCCCCGCGCCGCCGAAGTCCTCAGCCACTTCCGCACGCTTGCGGACCAACGCTGGGACCTCGCCGCCTACGACGCTCAGGTCCGCGAAAGCCAGGCCCGCCGCTGGGTGGTGTATGAGGCGTTGCGGAACGGCGCCTATTTCCCCTGGGACCACCAGCCCCTCCGCGCCGCCTCCGAACGCTACATGCGCAACCACATGGACCTGAACATCCTGGAAGACAGCAAACGCTTCCCGCGAGGTGAATAGCACCGGCTGCCAGCAAAGGTGGGCGCATCGCCCACCCTACTCCCGCCCCGGCTTTCATACTGGCCCAAATATCCCCGCCGGAGGCTCCACGCCCGCCCCATGCGCCACACCCGGCGCAATTCTGCGGCAGCGCCGTCCGAGGGGCTCGATGCCCCGAGGACGGCACCTCCCGTCAGCGCGCGTCGGCCAACATCGCCTCTGCGCCCTTCCAGCCCATCAGCATGGCCGGCGCATTGGTGTTCCCCGCGATGATGTTCGGAAACGCACTCGCGTCGATCACCCGCAACCCGCCCACCCCATGCACCCGCAGCCCCGCATCCACCACGGACGTCGCGGCATCCCGGCCCATCCGGCAAGTGCAGCTCGGGTGATAGACCGTGCCCGACCGCGCACGAAAATCGGCGATCAAATCCTCGTCCGTCATCACCTCCGGCCCCGGCCGCAACTCTTCCTTGATCAGCCGCGCCAGCGACGGTTGCGCGGCGATGGTCCGCAGGAACTTTACCGCCGCCAGCATCTCCTCGACATCATTGTTGGTGGAGAACGCATTGGCGGTGATCACCGGATGATCCTCCGGCCGCGCGGTCCGCAGCCGGATATGCCCCCGGCTGGTCGGGCGGCAGTTCGACAGCCCGATCGACATCCCCGACCAGGGGTCCGGGTTGAGGATCGGCCGTTCTCCGTCGCGCGGGATCAGGGTCGAGAACGCCTGGAAATACAGCTGCATGTTCGGCCGATCCATGTCGGCCCGCGTGCGGAAGAATCCGCCGCCATGGTTGATCGACTTGGCCAGCGGCCCGCCGCCACCAAGGAAATATTGCAGCCCCGCCCGCAGCTTGCCCCACCAGGGCCGCAGCTCGTCATTGTAGGTCGGCACCTTCATCGACCAGGTGTAGTTGATGCCCTGATGGTCGCTCAGGTGATCGCCCACATTCGCATTGTCCAGCACCACCGGGATGCCCAGGGACTGCAACAGCCCCCCCGGCCCGATCCCGCTCAGCTGCAACAACTGCGGCGAGTTGATCGCGCCCCCGGCCAGAATGACCTCGGCCCTGGCCCGCAGCACCCGCGTCTCGCCGCCCCGACGATACTCCACCCCCACGGCCCGTCCGCCCTCGATCACCACCCGCGTCACCAGCGCCCCGGTGACAACCGACAGGTTCGCCCGCTTCATCGCCGGCCGCAGAAAGGCCCGCGCGGCCGAGTTCCGGCGCGCGCCCTTGATCGTCATCTGGTAGACGCCCGCCCCTTCCTGCACCGCGCCGTTGAAGTCCGGGTTCTCCCCCAGCCCAGCTTGCCCACAGGCCGCGATATAGGACGGCACCAGCGGATGCAGCCCCGACCGGTTGGCCGAGATGAACAGCGGGCCACCCTTACCGCGGAAGTCGTCCCCGCCCGCCTCGTTGTCCTCCATCGCGCGATAGGCAGACAGGCACTCGTCCCAGCCCCAGCCGGGGTTGTCGCGCCCCCAATCCTCGTAATCCGCGCGATGCCCCCGGATCCAGACCATCGCGTTAATGCTGGACGACCCGCCCAGCACCTTGCCGCGCGGCCAATGGTCCCGCGCCCCGGCCAGACCGGGATCAGGCTCGGTCTTGTACAGCCAGTTCACCGAAGGGTCGTAGAACAGCTTCCCATAGCCCAGCGGCAACTGGACGAAGAACCGCCGGTCCGACCCGCCCGCCTCCAGCACCGTGACCCTGTGCTTGCCCGAAGCGGTCAAACGGTCCGCAAGGACGCAGCCCGCAGACCCCGCGCCCACGATGATGTAATCGGTCTCGTCCATGACAGCCCCCGGCAACCGACCGCGACCCTAGCGGCGGGCAGGCGCTGGAACCGTCCGGTTTACGACACTGAATGTCGCGCTTGGGGTCCGCTCCTCGTGCGACTTCGTCTTCTCGTCGCCCGCGAGGCGCGATCCTTCCACCTGGCCTTACCCTGCGCAGCGGCTCGACCCGCGCGAGGAGTGACGAGGTCATCGACGAGCTTAGCCCTCGACCACGAAAACCGGCTCATATTCCACCGGGAAATTCACCGAGCGGGCGATGAAGCAGACCTCGTGGATGCGGTGATGGATCGCCTCGGCCGCCGCAAGATCCGTCCCCGCCTTCACCCCGACAACCGGCCGAAGGGTCACCTTCACGAACCGCCCCGCACCGCCGCGCCCCACCTCGCCCAGGCCCAGCGGGCTGTCGGCATAGGAGGTCACCACGATGCCCGCATCGCTGGCATAATGCAGATACCACAGCATGTGACAGGCCGAGAGCGCGGACAAGAGCAGGTCCTCCGGGTTCATCTTCGACGGATCGCCACCCAGCAGCGGATCGTTGGAACAATGGACCACCGCCTTCCCCGGAACCGCAATATCCCAGGTCCGGTCATAAGCCTTGTAATGCGCCGTCCCCTCGCCCCGGTTGCCGGTCCATTGGATGCGGGTGGTGTAATCGTGGTTGGGCATCGGTCGCCTCCCTTGCCATGCCGGCAAGCTAGCGCGCCTTGGGCCAGCGAACCAGCCTGGAACGAAATGGAAACATTACCTTGGCAGGACCGCCTTTGCATGGCATGACTGCCGCTTCCCATGCACTCAGGAGACCCGCGATGCCCACCGGACATGTCTTCATCGGCACCAGCCTTGACGGTTTCGTCGCCCGCACAGACGGCAGCCTGGACTGGCTGATCCTTCCCGAACACAAGGACGAGGATCACGGATATGCCGCCTTCATCCAGGATATCGACGCCATCGTGATGGGGCGCGGCAGCTATGAGGCCGTGCTGGCATTCGACGCCTGGCCCTATGACAAGCCGGTTCTGGTCCTCTCACGCCAACTGGCCGGGACCGAACCGCCCGACGCCTTGCGCGGGAAAGTCAGCTTTGCCGACCTCACCCCCAGCGCCGCGATGGAGCATCTGGGCCGCAAGGGAGCCACCCGGGTCTATGTCGATGGCGGGCAGATCGTGCAGGCCTTCCTGCGCGACGGTCTGATCGCCGACATGGTGATTTCCCGCGTGCCCGTCCTGATCGGCGAGGGGCGCAGCCTTTTCGGGCCACTCGCAAGGGACGTGAAGCTTCGGCACGAGCGGACGGTCACCTTCCCCTCCGGCCTTGTCCAATCGCACTACAGCCTGCGCGCCTAGCGACCCTTCCACACCGGGTCGCGCCTTTCGGCGAAGGCCCGCGCACCCTCAAGCTGGTCCTCGGACGAATACAGCCGGTCCACTGTCGGCATCTGCCGCTTGGTGATCCGGTTCAGCGCGTCCTGGAAGCGCAGGTTCTCGGCCTCGCGCACCACTTCCTTGATCGCGGCATAGACCAAGGGCGGCCCGCTCTCCAGCAGCCGCGCCAGATCCCAGGCCTTCGCCAGCAGATCCTCAGGCGCGCAGATTTCCTTGATCAGGCCCCAGCGGAACGCTTCTTGGGCGTCGAACCAGCGGCCCGTCAGCAGAAGGTCCATCGCCACATGATAGGGGATGCGCTTCGGAAGCTTGATGCTGGCGGCATCGGCCACTGTCCCCGACCGGATCTCTGGCAGTGCGAAGGTCGCGTTGGTCGAACACAGGATCAGGTCCGCCGACAGGGCCAGCTCCAGCCCGCCTCCGCAGCAGATGCCTTGCACCGCTGCAATCACCGGCTTGTTCAGGTTCGGCAGTTCCTGCAACCCGCCAAAGCCCCCCACGCCATAGTCGCCATCCACCGCATCGCCATCCGCCGCCGCCTTCAGGTCCCAGCCGGGGCAGAAGAACTTCTCGCCCGCCGAGCGCAGGATGCAGACCCGAAGCGAGTCATCATCGCGGAAGTCCCGGAACACCAGCCCCATGATCCGGCTGGTCTGCAGGTCGATCGCATTGGCCTTGGGCCGGTCCAATGTGACCTCCAGAATCGCCCCCTCGCGCCGGGTCTTGACCGGCCCCTCGGTCCGCATCTCCATCGCCATCATACCCTCCTGACCAGTGCATCCACCGCCACGGCGCCCTGTTCGCGCACCATGACCGGATTGATTTCGATTTCCTCAAGGCTCTCGTCTGCCAGCATCAAGGCGCCCAGCCGAACCGCGATGGCCGCCACCGCGGCCATGTCGGCCTTCGCCCGGCCACGATAGCCGTCCAGCAAAGGCCACAGCCGCAGGCCCCGCGCCGCCTCCAGCACCTGCGCTTCCGTCACCGGCAGGACCAGAGTCACGGTGTCAGCCAGTACCTCGGCCGCCACCCCGCCCATCCCCAGCGTCAGCGTCACGCCATAGACCGGATCGCGGCGCAGGCCGACCAGCACCTCGGCCACCGCGCCCGTCACCATCTCCTCGACCAGATAGCCCGTCGCCCCCGGCATCTCGGCCTGCCCCTCCAGCGTCGAAAGCCCCAGCCGCACCGCCCCAGCCTCGGTCTTGTGGGCGAACCCCAGCCCCTTCAGCGCGAAGGGCGGGGTCAACCCGGCCAGATCCAGCTTGGTAAGGCTCGCCGCCGTGACAGACATCGGCACCGCCACCCCAGCCCCTGCCAGCAGCGCCTTCCCCTCCGCCTCGGACAGCATCCGCGTCTCGCGCGGCGCCCGAGCAGCCACCGGTCCCCACCCATCAAGGCCGGGCGCTGTCTGCGCCGCCTTGATCGCCGCCAGCGCCGTCTCCAGCCCCAGCAGCGCGCAGACCCCTTCCGCCATCATGCCCAGGACCCGCGTCTCGCCGAAGTTCTCTGCCATCGAGGCGACCGGGAAAGCGACCTTCCCTGTCGCCCCTTGCGCGTCGATGATCGCCTGAAAGGCCGGGTCATAACCCGACGGGTCACAGCGATCGGCCCGGGGCGCGTCGATGATGTAGATGCCAGCGTCATAGGCCTCCAGCATCGCGCTGAAGACCTCGGTCGTCTTTGGCCCGTCCCCCCAGATGAAGGTGTGGTAATCCAAAGGGTTCGAGATCGTCGGGATCTCGCCCAGCACCGCGAACAGCCGGTCATGGGTCGCCTGCGGCACCGGCGGGAACTCCAGCCCGAAGGGCGCGGCAAGGTCTGCCACCAGCCCCGCCTCGCCGCCCGAGCAAGACAGCGAACACAGCCGCCGCCCGATCTGCGGCCCGTGGACATGGAAGATCTTCAGCGTCTCGATCAGCTCCGACGGGCTGTTCACCTCCGCCACACCCACCTGCCGCAGAAAGGCGCTTGAGGCGGCCCCTCCACCGGCCAGCGACGCCGTATGCGACGCCGCCGCCGTCCGGGAAAGCTCGGTCTTGCCCGACTTGATTGCGACCACGCCCTTGCCCATCGCCCGCGCCTTCTGCGCAAGCGCGGCAAAGGCCGGCGCATCGTCGATCCCCTCGATGTAAAGCCCCACCGCCGTCACCCGAGGATCATCCAGCAAGGCCCCGGTCAGTTCGGCCAACCCCACCACGGCGGCATTGCCCAGACAGGCGACATAGGCCACCGGCAGCCCCCGCTGCTGCATCCCCATGTTGATGACGATGTTCGACGACTGGCTGACCAGCGCCACGCCGGATGTGACCGGCACACCGCCGTGCTGGTCGGGCCAGAGAAGCGCGCCGTCCAGGTAGTTGATCACGCCATAGCAGTTCGGCCCCAGGATCGGCATGTCGCCCGCCGCCGCCACCAGCTTGTCCTGCAGCTCCGGTTCCCCTGCCTCGGTCCAGCCTGAGGCGAAACAGATCGCACCGCCGGCCCCCATCGCCGCAAGCTCTGCCACCACGTCCAGCGTGGCAAAGCGGTTTACCCCGATGAAGGTGGCATCAGGGGCCTCGGGCAGGTCGGCAAGGCTGGGATAGGCCTTGAGGCCGCCAATCTCGGCCTTGGTCGGATGCACTGGCCAGACCGGCCCCTGGAAACCCATTTTCCGGCATTGTTCGATGACGTTCAGCGCCCAGCCCGCCCCAAGGACGGCTATGTGGCGCGGGCGGAGAAGACGGTCCAGCCGCGTCATTTCCTGTCTCGCCCTGCTGCATATCCACCCGGGGGCGCTTCGCCCCCCGGACCCCCAGAGGATATTTCCAGACAGAAAATGGGAACACCCCGCCCCGGAATCCGAAGCGAGGTGCCATTTCCTGTCGCGGTCATCGGCGTCCCCGCCTGTACCGCCCTGAGAGACTCGCGCATTAACGTTAACGCGCGGTTACCAGAGACTGCGAAAGCCTGCATTTTCTGTCCTTAAATATCCCACGGGGAGCGCGAGGGGTGTGAAACCCCTCGCTCCGACATCTCAGCCCTCGACCGCCCGCAGCAATTCGCGGCTGATGATGTGCCGCTGGATCTCGGACGTGCCCTCCCAGATCCGCTCCACGCGAGAGTCCCGCCAGATCCGCTCCAAGGGCAACTCGTCCATCAGGCCCATTCCGCCGTGGATCTGGATCGCCTCGTCCGCCACCATCGCCAGCACCTCGGTCGCTTTCAGCTTGGCCATCGCCATGTCGGCCTCGGTCACCGTGCCCTGATCGTATTTCCAGGCCGCCTCGCGGGTCAGAAGCTCCGCCGCCTTCAGCTCCATCGCCATGTCGGCCAGCTTGAAGCTGACCCCCTGGAACTTGCCGATCTGCTGGCCGAACTGCTTGCGCTCTGCCGCATAGGAAATCGCATGCCCCAGTGCCCGCTCCGCCCGGCCAAGGCAGGTCGATGCAACCTGCAGTCGCGTCGCGCCCAGCCAGGAGTTCGCCACGTCGAACCCCTTGTGCGGCTCGCCCAGCACGTTCGCCGCAGGCACCCGGCAATCGTCGAACTCCAGCACGGCGTTGGTGTAGCCGCGGTGCGAAACGTTCCGATACCCTTCGCGCACGGTGAAGCCGGGCGTCCCCTTGTCGACAAAGAACGCCGTGATCAGCTTCTTCGGGCCGCGCGGGGTCTGTTCCTCACCGCTTGCCATGAAAACGATGGCGAACCCCGCAAGGTCCGCGTGGCTGATGAAGTGTTTCGTCCCGTTCAGCACCCAGTCGCCGCCGTCCTGCCGGGCACTCGCCTTCATCCCCCGCAAATCCGACCCCGCGCCGGGTTCGGTCATCGCCAGGCAATCCCAGGTCTCGCCCCGGATGCAGGGCATCAGATAGCGTTCCCGCTGGTCCGCATTCCCCGCCAGCAGGATGTTCGACGGCCGCGCCACGCAGGTCCAGTGCAGGGCATAGTTCGCCCGGCCTAGCTCTTTCTCGTACAAAAGCCAGGACAGCGTATCCAGCCCCGCGCCGCCCACTTCCACCGGCATGTTGGCCGCGTAAAGCCCTGCCGCGATGGCCTTGCCCTGAAGTTCGCGGATCAGTTCCAGCGGCAGGACCCCGGTGCGCTCCACCATCTGCTCGTGCGGGTAAAGCTCGGTCTCCACGAAGGCGCGCGTGGTGTCGACGATCATCCGCTGTTCTTCGGTCAGTCCGAAATCCATCACGCCCTCGCCTGTCCGATTGCCCGGCCGGCACCGTCGGGCGGGGGTAGCCCCGCGTGCGCGTCGGCGATGGCTTTCAGGTTCCGCCAGACTTCGGCTGACGCAGGCACGGTCTTGCCCGCCGCCATATCGACGTGCAGGCACAACTGCTCCACCGTCGCCACGCAAGTGTCGCCCTTCATCACCCGGACAAAGCTGCGGAACCGCTTTTCGTCGGCGCTGATGATCTGCAATTCGCCGCGCAGCTGATCCCCCAGCTTCGCCTCGCCCAGATGGCGGATATGCGTCTCGGCCGAGTAGAACGAATGCCCCGCCGCCACATAGTCCATCCCCGCGCCGATGGTGCGCAGGAAGTTGTCCACGGTTTCCGAATTGCAGAAGTAGTAGCGGCTTTCCGTCATGTGGCCGTTGTAATCGATCCAGCCCGGCAGCACCTGCCCCTGCCACATGACCAGCGGCGCGGCCTTGGCCCCCGTGTCCAGCCCCGCCGCCATCTCGGCGTTGAAGGCGGCCGCGCGCCGCTCATCATGCTCGCGCAGCACCTTCCCCGCGCCCCAGTTCCGTTCCTTCAACGACCGCAGGAAGCCCACCAGGTTCCGGTCGCGGATGCGTTCCAGCTCGCGGATGCCATACATCCCGGACTGCGCGTCCGACTGGCTGGAGACCAGCTCCACCAACTCGTCGTTGAACTCGGGCACGTCCATCAGCTTGGTCCAGGGCCATTTCAGCGCCGGGCCGAACTGCGCCATGAAATGCCGCATCCCGGCCTCACCCCCGGCAATGCGGTAGGTCTCGAACAGACCCATCTGCCCCCAGCGCAGGCCAAAGCCCATGCGGATCGCCTCGTCGATTTCTTCGGTCGTGGCGATGCCGTCCTTCAGCATCCACAGGGCCTCGCGCCACACCGCCTCAAGGAAGCGGTTGCCGATGAAGGCGTCGATCTCGTGCCGGATCACCAGGGGGAACATCCCGATGTCCTTCATGATCTGCACCGTCCGCTCCACCACCTCGGGCGGGTTCTTCTCGGACCCCGAGATCTCGGACAAAGGCAGCAGATAAACCGGGTTGAACGGATGCGCGACGATGATGTTCGCCGGATTGACCGCAGATTTCTGCAAGTCGCTGGCCTTGAATCCGCTGGTGGACGACCCGATCAGCACCCCAGGGTTCGATTGTTGCAACTGGGCATAGACCTTGTGCTTCAGCTCGATCCGCTCGGACACGCTTTCCTGTACATATTCCGCACCCTCGACCGCCTCGCCGATGGTGCCGTGAAAGGTCAGCTTCCCCTCGGCCGGCATCGGCACATCGGACAAGGCCGGCAGAGCCGCGCGGGCGTTGGACAGGACCGCCGCGATCTTCCGCTCCGCCTCCGGGTCGGGGTCGAACACCCCCACATCCCAGCCATTCAGCAGGAACCGCGCGGCCCAGCCGCCCCCGATCACCCCGCCGCCGATGATTGCCGCCTTGCGCGCCATGGTCGTCCCCTCAGTCAATGCAGATGCCGACCGTCTGGCCGGTCTCGTCCAGGAATTCGAAACAGCCGAACAGCGGCGAGACCGGCGAACAGGTCCGCGTGTCGGCCAAACAGACGCCCGAGCAATCGTCGGCCGCCGTGCAGGACTTGCCCGCATCCGGCTCGGGCCGGAAGCAGACCTCGTCGGGCAAGAGCCCGCCGCGCCCGACCGTGCCGCCCTGCATCAGACAAGCCGCCCGGTCGGCCTCGGACAGCCGTTTGCCATCTGGGGCCTCTTCGACGCAGGCCCCCAGCGTCAGCACGGCGATCAGGGCCAGGTGTCTTGACCAGCCCGCGCTGAGTCTGGCCGCGCTCACTTCGCCACCGGCGCCCGCTTTTCCAGCTTCAGCCGCGCCCGCACCTCGGCCGGCGTGATCACCCGCGCGCCCAGGTTCTCGATGATCGTCGCCGCCCGCTCCACCAGTTGCGCGTTGGTCGCCAGCACCCCCTTGTCCAGCCACAGGTTGTCCTCCAGCCCGACCCGTACGTTGCCGCCAGCGATCACTGCCGCCGCGACATAGGGCATCTGGTGACGGCCCAGCGCAAAGGCCGACCAGTGCCAGCCCGCTGGAACATTGTTGACCATCGCCATGTAGGTGTTCAGATCATCGGGTGCGCCCCACGGCACGCCCATGCACAGCTGCACCAGCACGGGTTCGGGGATCACGCCTTCCTTCACCAGTTCTTTCGCCAGCCACAGATGGCCGGTGTCGAACGCCTCGATCTCGATCCTGACACCCGCCGCTGTCATGCGCTTGGCCATATCCCGCAGCATGCCGGGCGTGTTGACCATCACGTAATCAGCCTCGTTGAAGTTCATCGTGCCGCAGTCCAGCGTGCAGATCTCGGGCCGGCACTCCACCACATGCGCCACCCGCTCCGTGGCCCCCGCCATGTCGGAGCGTGGGCCGATGCGGCCCATATCCTCGGTCCCTTCAAAGTAGATGTCGCCGCCCATCCCCGCCGTCAGGTTCAAGACCACATCGGTGTCGCTGTCGCGGATGCGTTCGGTCACCTCGCGGTAATACTCCAGCTTGCGGCTGGGCTTGCCGGTTTCCGGGTCGCGGACGTGGCAATGCACCACCGCCGCGCCGGCCTTGGCCGCCGCGATGGCGCTTTCCGCGATTTCCTTGGGGCTCCGCGGCACATGCCGGCTGCGGTCCTGCGTCCCGCCCGAGCCGGTGACGGCACAGGTGATAAAGACTTCGCGGTTCATGGTCAGCGGCATGGCATCCTCCCCTTGGTGCGCCCAGCATAGCTGCCTTGCGCGCCCACGCTTTGCACTTTACGAAATCCTCATGACGGAAAACGCAATCTTCCAGCCGGCGCGCGATCCCCTGACCATCGCGCTTCTGGTCCTGCCCCAGGCCTCGATCCTTGAGGTCGCCTCGGCCCTCGATCCCCTGCGCAACGCCAACCGCCATTTGGGAAGTGAGGCATACCGCTGGCGTGTCGTCTCGCCCGATGGCGCGCCTGTGCCGCTGACCTGCGGGATCGAACTGCCCTCCTCCGGTCCGCTCTCGCATGCTGCCGGTGCCGATGCCCTGATCGTCATTGCCGGCTACCGCCTGGCCGAGGTGGCAACCCGCCCCCTGATCCGCGAGTTGCGCCGCATCGCGCCCCGGTTCCAACTGGTCGGCGGCATCGACGCCGGCCCCTGGGTCCTGGCCCGCGCGGGCCTGCTCGACGGCCACCGCGCCACCGTCCACTGGGAGGATCTGGAGGACCTCGCCGCCGCCCATCCGCATATCGACGTGGTCCCCGACCGCTTTGTGATCGACCGCAACCGCGTGACGATCTCGGGCGCCGCCCCGGCCCAGGATTTCATGCTCCAGCTGATCCGCAGCCGCCACGGCGCGGCGCTGGCCCGGCAGGTCGCGGCCAGCTTCCTGGCCACCGTCCGCCACGGGCACGAGCCGCAGATCGCCCCCCAGGACGCAGCACTCGACACTCGCGTTGCCCAGGCCCTGGCCCGGATGGAGGCGCGGATCGACGCCCCCGAACCCGCCGCCCAGACCGCGCAGGCCGTGGGCCTGTCCCCACGCCGGCTGGAGTCGCTGTTTCGCGCCGCCCTGGGCACCACGCCCGCCGCCCACGCCCTGGACCTGCGCCTGCAAGCCGCGCGCCGGATGCTGACCGACACCGCGCATCCCATCGCCGAGGTCGCGCTGCGCACCGGCTTTTCCAGCCCCGCCACCCTGTCCCGCGCCTTCCGCGCCCGCTTCGGCCACCCGCCCTGCGCGCTGCGACGCTAGACCTGGTCGCGGTCCTCGGCGCTGCGCTCTTGCACCGCCCGGTGCAAGGGCGTCAGCAGGACCAGGGTCAGCACCGTCACAACAGTCAGGATCACCGCGATGTCCAGTTGCCCATAGCCCACCGCCGCGCCGATCGCTCCCGTGGCCCAAAGGCTTGCCGCCGTCGCCGTGCCCTTCGCCCGGTCCCCCTGCTTCAGGATCGCCCCGCCACCGACAAAGCCGATCCCCGTCATCAGCCCCTCCAGGATGCGCGAGTGCTGCTGCGAGTCGGGCCCCAACACGCGGATCGCGATGATCACAAAGCCGCAGGCCGCCATCGCCACCAGCGGAAAGGTCCGCAACCCCGCGCTGCGCTCTTCCCGCTCACGGTTCCAGCCGATGGGCAGCGCCAGCACATAGGCCACTGCCAGCGCCACCAGATGCGACAGTGCGGCGTCCGTATCCCAGGACCGCAACAGCTCCATTACGCCGCATCCACCAGGCCACGACCCTTCAGCAGGGCCTCGACCCCCGGCATCCGGCCGCGGAACTTCAGATACAGCGCCTCGGCTTCCTCCGACCCGCCGGCCGACAGGATGAACCGCTCCAGCCGCGCCGCCACCTCGGGGTGGAAGGGATCGCCCGCCTCCTCAAACGCGGCAAAGGCATCAGCGTCCATCACCTCGGACCACATATAGCTATAGTAGCCGCTGGAATAGCCGTCGCCGCTGAACACATGCGCGAAATGCGGTGTCGCATGCCGCATCCGGATCGCACGCGGCATCCCCAGGCTTTCCAGCACCTCGGCCTGTTTCTGCATCGGGTCCGCCGGTGGCGTCCCGGTGTGGAACTCCAGGTCCACCATGGCGCTGGCCACGAATTCCACCGTGGCAAAGCCCTGGTCATAGGTCCCGGCATCCAGAAGCCGCTTAAGCATGTCGCCCGGCATCGGCGCGCCGGTCTCATGGTGCCGCGCATGCGCCTCCAGCACCGAAGGCACCTCCAGCCAATGCTCGTAAAGCTGGCTGGGCAGTTCCACAAAGTCCCGCGCCACGGATGTTCCGCTGATGAACCCATAGGTCACATCCGACAGCATCTGGTGCAGCGCATGGCCGAATTCATGGAACAGCGTCCGCGCATCGTCATAGGACAAAAGGCACGGCTCACCCTTGGCGAAGTTGCAGACGTTGACCACGATCGGCCGCACCTCGCCACCCAGTTTGCGCTGCGACCGCATCGTCGAACACCAGGCCCCCGACCGTTTCGACCCGCGCGCGAAGTAATCCCCCAGGAACACCGCCACATGCGCGCCCCCTCGGGTCACCTCCCAGCCCCGCACATCCGGGTGATAGAACGGCCCCGCGATCTCGCGGAACTCCAGCCCGAACAGCTTGGTGGAGCAATCGAACATCGCCCCCAGCATCGCCTCCAGCGACAGGTACGGCTTCAGCGCCGCCTCATCCAGATCATGCTCCGCCTTGCGGCGCTTCTCGGAATAGTACCGCCAATCCCATGGCTCCAGCGGCCCCGCATACCCATCGGCCCGCAGCATCGCCTCCAGCACCGCCGCATCGGCAATCGCCTTCGCGCGCGCCGGCTGCCAGACCCGCATCAACAGATCCCGCACCGCGTCCGGCGTCTTGGCCATCTCCGGCTCCAGCTTGAACCCCGCAAAATCGGCATAGCCCAGAAGCTGCGCCCGCTCGGCCCGCAGCGCCAGGATTTCCGCCGCAATCGCCCGGTTGTCCGTCTCGCCCCCGTTCGCCCCCCGCGCAACCCAGGCCGCATAGGCCCGTTCCCGCAAGGCCCGGTTCGGTGAAAACTGCAAAAGCGGCACGATCAGCGACCGGTTCAGCGTGACCACCGGCCCCAGCCCCTTTTCCGCCCCCGCCGCCTTGGCCGCATCCTGTACAAAGCCCGGCAGCGCGGCCAGGTCCTCGGGCGCAAGCTCCAGGAACCAGGACCGCTCATCCGCCAGCAGGTTTTGCCCGAACTGCGTGCCCAGCACCGCAAGCCGCGACTTCACCGCCGTCAGCCGCTCGGCCGCCGCCCCCTCCAGCGCCGCACCGGACCGGACGAACATGCGTCGATACAGGTCCAGCACCCGGCCCTGCTCGGCGCTCAGCCCCAAGGCCTCGCGCCCCTGCCACAGCGCGTCGATCTTGGCCCACAGCGCCTTGTTGTTGGTGACCTCGCTGGAAAACGCGCTCATTTTCGGCGCCAGTTCCCGCATCAGCGCCTCGCGCGCCTCGGTGCTGTCCGCGCCCGCCAGATTGTAGAACACCCCCGACACCCGGTCGAGGTCGCCTTCCGCCAGTTCCAGCGCCTCGATCACCCCGGCAAAATCCACCGCCGGCCCCTCGGCAATCGCCGAAATCGCCGCCCGCGCCCGCGCCAGGGCCTCGTCGAAGGCCGGCCCGAAATCCTCATCCCGGATCGCCGCGAAGGGCGGCAGCCCGAACGAAGTGTCCCACGTCTCAAGTAGCACATTCATCGCAGATCTCCTTTGCCGGCAAAGCTAGGCCCGCCCCGGACCAAGGTCCACCCATGCCCTTTCATACTGGCGGAAATATCCTGGGGGTTTGGGGGTGAAACCCCCAACGCCGAGGAGGAGGCGAAGCCCGACGACGAGACAAAAGCCTTGCGGCGCAAGCCGCTCCGCTTAACTGCCGTCCCGCCCGCGCGACCGCATCCGCGCCTCGAACCGCCGCAGGATCAGCGAAAGCCCGATGGTCATCACCAGATACAGGAAGGCCGCCACGTTATAGGTCTCGAAATAGCGAAAGTTCCCCGCCGCCGTGACCTTGGCCAGTTGCGCCACGTCCGAGATGCCCAGCACCGCCACCAGGCTACTGTCTTTCACCATTGCAACAAAATCATTGCCCAAAGGCGGCAGGATCAGCCGGAAAGCCTGTGGAAAACGAACATGGCGGAACCTTTGCCACCCGTTCAGGCCCAGCGCCTGCGCGGCCTCGATCTGGCCCTTGTCCACCGCCTGCAACCCGGCCCGGAAGATCTCGGCCAGAAAGGCGGAATAGGCCAGCATCAGGGCAAGGACCGCGCGCCACAGCAGCGGCACATCGCGGGTGCGCAGCACCTCGTCCCCGGCCAGGCTGTTCACCCCGTGGACGATCCCCGGCACCAGGACAAAGGCCACATACAGCAGCAGGACGATGATCGGCACGCCGCGCATGACCTCGATGTACAGCCGGGCGAACTGGCGCAGCAGCAGGAAGCGTGACAGCCCCATCATCGCCAGCCCCAGCCCGATCGCGCAGGCGCCCAGATAGGCGACCACCGCCACGGCCAGCGTGACCCACAGCCCCTTTGTCAGGATGCGCAAGGCGCTGGCATAGACCTCGTCCGACAGCATCTCGTACAAAAGCCAAAGGCCGGTGACCGCAAGGATCACCAGCCACCAGGGAAAGTCGCGCTCTGGCTCGGAGTTCGGCGCCATGCGGTTGCCCCCGGACCAGGCCGGGGGCCAGCCTTCACTCGCCCATCTTGTACTCGACGAACCACTTCTGGTTCAGGGCATCCAGCGTGCCATCCGCCTTCATGCTGGCAATCGCCGCATTGATCGGCGCCACCAGGTCGCTGCCCTTGGGGAAGATGAACCCGAAATCCTCGGACGCCAGCGGCTCGCCGATGATCTTCAGCCCGCCGTTCGAGGCCGCGACATAGCCGTTCGCCGCCGTGGAATCCGACAGCGTCAGGTCCACGTCGCCCGCCTTCAGCGCCTCCAGCCCGGCCCCGAAGGTCTCGAACTTGATCACCCGGGGGTTTTCCTCGTTGCCGTCCAGAATGTTGTAGATCGCCGCATAGAAAGGCGAGGTTCCCGGCTGCGCGCTGACCAGCAGTTCCGGGTCCGCGGCAAAGCTGGCCGCATCGGTGAACCGCGCCTCATCGCCGCGCACGATCATCAGCATCTCCGACCGCATGTAGGCGTCCGAGAAACCGACCTGCTCCTTGCGCTCGTCCTTGATGGTGATCCCGGTCATGCCGATGTCGAACTGGCCTTCCGCCACCGCCGGGATCATCGCATCCCAGCTGGTATTCTCGTACTTGACCACCATGTTCAGCCGCTTGGCGATCTCGGCCATCGCGTCATATTCCCAGCCCACGGCCGCGCCCGCCTTGTCGACGAACTGCAGCGGCGGATAGGCGTTCTCGGTCACGACGACGACCTCACGACCGGCCAGGTCCGGCAGGTCCTGGGCCACGGCGGGCAGGGCGACAAGGGAAAGGCCCAGAAGGGCGGCGGTCAGTTTCATCGGTCAGGCTCCCGGCTGATGGATCAACTGCCGACTATGCCATTTGGCCCCGCCGATGCAAGCCGCTCAGCCCCGCCCGTCACGCCCCGTAAACCGCCCCCGCCAGCGCCGCATCCAGCACCGTACCGGCATCACTCCCCTCGCTCCAATCCTGGCCCGAGGTCACGATGCAACTGATCCCGTCCGCCCCGTGATGCAAGACCGTCCAGGTCCCCAACAGCTCCGAGGCCCACAGCTCCATCATCATCCCCTCCCCGGTCATCCGCACCAGCCGGGGCGTCTCGGCAAAGTCATGCCGCAGCGTCGCTGCAACCACGGTGCGCGCGTCGCAATAGGTCTCGGTCAGGCTCAGCGGCTCGTCCGCCCGCGGATCGGGCGCGGCGGCCAGGGCAACCGTGACGGTCAACGCGACGCCGCCCAGCCAGGCAGCCAGCCGCGTCAGGCTTGGGGCGATCATCCGGGTCTGGAACATCGGGTCCTCCGCATCTCTGCTACGCCAAACCAACGCCGGCAGGGGGCCAAGGTTCCCCACCCTGGCCCGGGCGTAGGGTGGGCAATCTGCCCACCCACGCTTCCCAGCCGCGCCGATCCGGTCCATCCTGCCCCGAAAACGAAGGTGCCCATGGACCCCGCGACCCTCACTGCCGCCGCCCTCGCCCCCCTGATCCGCAGCCGCCAGCTTTCGGCCGAAGAGGCGATCCGCGCCACCCTCGCCCGGATCGACCGGGTGAACCCCGGCCTCAACGCCATCGTGCAGCGCATGGATGATCAGGCGCTGGCGCAGGCCCGCGACATCGACGCCCAACTCGCAACGGGAAAGGACCCCGGCCCCCTCGCCGGCGTGCCGGTCACGGTGAAGGTCAACATCGACCAGCAGGGCCAGGCCACGACGAACGGCCTGCGCATCCAGGCCGACCTTGTCGCCGAAACCGACAGCCCGCCGGTCGCCAACCTGCGCCGCGCCGGGGCAATCATCGTCGGCCGCACCAACACCCCCGCCTTCAGCCTGCGCTGGTTCACCCGCAACTCCCTCCACGGCGCGACGACTAACCCCGCCTTCCCCGACCTCACCCCTGGGGGCTCCTCGGGCGGGGCCGCCTCAGCCACCGCTGCGGGCCTTGGCGCCATCGCGCACGGCACCGACATCGCGGGGTCCATCCGCTACCCGGCTTATGCCTGCGGCATCCACGGCCTGCGCCCCGGCCTTGGCCGCGTGCCCGCCTTCAACGCCACCGCCGGCGACCGGCTGATCGGCGGGCAACTCATGGCCGTCTCCGGCCCGCTCGCGCGTTCTGCCGCCGACCTGCGCCTTGGCCTCGCCGCCCTCTCGCACCCCGACCCGCGCGATCCCTGGTGGACCCCCGCCACCCCCGCGCCCTACCCCAAACGCGCCGCCCTTGCCCTCACCCCGGATGGCCTGCAAACCGACCCGCAGATCCAGGACGCCCTCACCGCCGCCGCCCGCACCCTCGAATCCCAGGGCTGGGACATCGGCACCCCGCCCCTTCCCCCCATGCGTGAGGCGATGGAGCTGCAACTGACCCTCTGGCTCTCCGAATTCGGCCTTGGCGGAGCGGACGCCATCGCCCGCGAAGCCGACCCTGACGCCAGCTTCGTCCACCGGGAACTCACGAAACTCGCACCACCGCCGACGCTGGAAAGCTTCATGCGCGCGCTGCAATCCCGCGCCCGCCTGGCCCGCCTCTGGCGCGGCTTCTTCGCCGACTGGCCGGTCCTTCTGACCCCGGTCTCGGGCCAACTGCCCTTCCCCAACCACTACGACACCAGCAGCCCCGCAGCCTTCGCCCAGGTGATCGAGGCCCAGATGCCCCAGATCGCCCCGCCGCTCATGGGCCTTCCCGGCCTTGCGGTAACCACCACCCGCACCGCCACCCACCCCATCGCCATCCAGGCCCTGGCCGACCGGGGGAACGAACACATCCTCCTCGACCTCGCCGACCTCCTCGCCCCCGAAATCCCGGCAATCACCCCGTAGGTCGGGGTTCACCCCGACTCTCGGTCCGATCAGCGCAGGGTGCGCTACAGCGCAGCGTCCTCTTGCGCGCGGTCCTTGCGGATTTCGATCATCTGCATCGCAAGGATCGGCACTGGCACCAGCATGACCACGATGACAAAGGTCAACAGTTCCGAAAACCGCCAAACCACCGACCAAAGGCCAAAGCCGGTGCAAAAACTGTTGCCAACCACAAGAAGCGCCAGCAGCAGGCACAAGTGAACCACATGCAGCTTCAGAAGCGCCGCCGAAAGGCCGAACGTCCGGCGAAAGATCAGCTGCAAAGCGGACCCGACACCCAGGGCCAGAAAGACCCAAGGCAGAACCCACCCAAGCGGCCAAAGCCCCCCGACCAGGCCGCACCGCCCCCCCGAACTCGACGCGATATACCCAACATTGCGGTCCCGCCCTGACGCCCAATAGACGTTCGCCAGCGTCACCGGCAGCAGCAGAACCAGACTGAACAGACGCAAGGCCACTCACCATCCTCCCAAAGACGCAGGTACGCCGCATAGTCATTGCCATGGCAAGTCCGGGTTCCCGTTGCCGACGCTGGCCGATCCCTTGATCCAGACGCCCCTCCCCCGGCCCCTCCGCCCCCGCTTTCACCTGGCAACAAATATCCCCGCCGGAAGCATCCCCGAGCCGGTTGGCGCCCCGCGCCAGAGGCGAGACAAAAGGCGTGCGCGTCAGCGCTCCATTCAACACCCGCCCGGACTCGCAAGACCTCCGGACGCAAGCGAACAGGGCAAACGCCCGGTAACCACCCACCGCCCAACGCCGGATGCCCCCCTCCGGCCCAGCCCCCGGCCCCCGCTTTAACCTGGCAACAAATATCCCCGCCGGAGGCATCCCCGATGCCGATTGGCGCCCCACGCCAGAGGCGAGACAAAAGGCGTGCGCGTCAGCGCTCAATTCAACACCCGCCCGAACCCGCAAGACCTCCGGTCACAAGGCGGCTGCTTTCCATCAGAAGCCGCAGGCGATCCGGCACCGCGACCTCGAACAAGGCAAACGCCCAGTAAACGCCCACCGCTAACCGCTTGATTCCAAACACCCCGCAACCACCGTCCTGCGTGGACAGCCCGTCAGTGCCGGCCGCCGCAGACCTCGCAATCCGCGCGACGCTTCACCCCGATCACCCGGGTCTCCATATAAAGCGCGTCGTGGATCATCAGCCGTCCCGCCAGCCCCTCGCCGGCCCCGGTGACCCACTTCACCGCCTCCATCGCCATCATCGCCCCGATGACCCCCGGCAAGGGCGCCGCCACCCCCGCCTCGGCACAGGAGGGCACCAGCCCCGCCGCCGGCTTCACCGGAAAGACGCAGGCATAGCACGGCCCCCCCTTCGCCGGGTCGAACAGGCTGACCTGCCCCTCCCACTGCGTGATCGCCCCCGAAATCAACGGCACCCCCGCCGCCACGCAGGCCCGGTTGACCAGATAGCGCGTGTCGAAATCATCGGTCCCGTCCAGCACCAGATCGAACTCCCGGACCAGGTCCACCGCGATCTCGTCGGTCAGCCGCCGATGATAGGGCCGCACCTCGATGAACGGGTTCAGGGCGCGCATCGCCACCTCGGCCGAGAACACCTTCGGCATCCCGATCCGCCCGTCGGTGTGGATCACCTGCCGCTGCAGGTTCGACCCCTCGACCAGGTCATCGTCGATCACTCCGATCACCCCCACCCCGGCCCCCGCGAGATACAGAAGGACCGGAGACCCCAGCCCCCCCGCCCCCACGACCAGCACCTTCGCCGCCTTCAGCCGCTTCTGCCCGGCCCCCCCGATCTCGCGCAGCAGGATGTGGCGGGCGTACCGCTCCAGTTCCGCCTCGCGGAACGTCCCCGATTGCGGCGCAGCCACCGGCTCCGGGGCCTTTCGCCGGTGGACGGCCCGCAGCACCTCGCGGTAGCCCAACACGACCGCCGCCAGCAGGCCAAGGACCGCCCAGCCCCGAAAGTCGCCGCCCACCACCCGCGCGAAGGGATGCTCCATCTGACCGGGCAGATGCACCAGCATCAGCAGTCCCCACCACCCCGCCGCCAGCCACAGCCAGCGCGCGCCCCAGCCGCGCCAGCGACCCAAGGCCCACAGGCCCAGGAACCCCAGCAGTCCGATCACGCGCGCAGCCCCGTGGACCCGAACCCGCCCGTGCCGCGCGCCGTCTCATCCAGCCCGTCCACCACGGCGAACCCCACCTGCACCACCGGGGCCACCACCACCTGCGCCACCCGGTCGCCATGCCGCACCGTATACGGCTCGGTCCCCAGGTTGATCAGCGACACCCCCAAGGGCCCGCGATAATCGCTGTCGATGGTGCCGGGCGTATTCGGCAGCGTGATCCCATGCTTCGATGCCAACCCCGACCGGGGCCGCACCTGCATCTCATACCCCTCCGGAACCGCCACCCGGATGCCCGTCGGACAGATCGCCCGCTCCATCGGCGCCAGAGTCAGCCCCACCGCACGCTCCCCTTCCGGAAAATTCGCGCACAGGTCCGCCCCCGCCGCCCCAGCCGTCTGATAGACGGGCAAGGGCAGGCTCCGGTCGGCCCAATCCTCCCAGACGACACTCACCACCAGGCGCATCGGCTCTGCCATTTTCTGTCCCCAAATATCCCCGCCGGAGGCTCCCGCACTGTCAATCAGCGCAGCGCCTCGGCAATCCGCGCCGCCAGCTTCCGCGCGACCTCGTCCTTGCCCATCCGCGGCCAGGCCTCCGCCCCCGCGTCGGTGATCAGGACCACCGCATTCTCCGCGCCCCCCATGATCCCGGTCCCCGGCGAGACATCATTCGCCACGATCCAGTCGCAGCCCTTGCGCGCCCGCTTGGCCGTGGCATGGGCCACCACATCCGTCGTCTCGGCCGCGAAACCCACGACCAGCCGGGGCCGCTGAGCGCCCTTGGACACGGCCGCCAGAATGTCCGGGTTCTCGGCAAATTCCAGCGCCGGGGCCTTGCCCGAGCCGTCCTTCTTCAGCTTCTGCCCGGCCGCATTGGCCACCCGCCAATCCGCCACCGCTGCCGCCATCACCGCCGCATCGGCCGGCAGCGCCGCGTGGACCGCCGCCGCCATCTCGCGCGCCGTTTCCACCCGCACAACCTCCACCCCCGCAGGTGGGGGCACCAGCGCCGGCCCGGTCACAAAACTCACCCGCGCGCCAAGGTCTCGCAAAGCCGTTGCCAAAGCGGTCCCCTGCGCGCCGGACGAGCGGTTGGCGATATAGCGCACCGGATCAATCGGCTCATGCGTGGGGCCCGAGGTGACAAGCACATGCTTGCCCGCCAAGGGCCCACCCCCCAGCGCCGCACCAATCGCCTGAACGATCGCCGCAGGCTCCGCCATCCGCCCCGGCCCGTATTCGCCGCAGGCCATCTCGCCCTCATCCGGCCCGACCATCAGCACACCGTCGCCCCGCAAGACGCCAAGGTTCCGCTGCGTCGCCGGATGGGACCACATCCGCACATTCATCGCCGGTGCCACCAGCACCCTCTTGTCCGTCGCCAGTAGCAGGGTCGAGGCCAGATCATCCGCCCGCCCCGTGGCCATCTTGGCCAGCAGATCCGCCGTCGCGGGCGCCACGACCAGAAGATCTGCGGACCGGGACAGCTCGATATGCCCCATCTCGGCTTCCGAGGTCAGGTCGAACAGCGCCTCATGCACCTTCGACTTCGCCAGCGCGCCGACCGACAGCGGCGTCACGAACTCGGACCCCGCGCGGGTCAGCACCGGCGTGACCGCGCCGCCCGCCTTCTGGATCAACCGGATCAACTCCAACGCCTTGTAGGCCGCGATCCCGCCGCCGATGATCAGAAGTATGCGCTTGCCAGCCAACATCGGCAGGTCCCCCTTGCGGCCTGCCTCAAGGTGTAGGGGGGGACCTGGGCAAACTCAAGGTGCAGGCATCCGGTCGATCTCGTCGGCCACCAGCGACTGCAACCGCCACAGACCCGCGTCGCGTATGCCCCGGGCCTCCAGTTGTGTGACGGTGTTCAGAAGATACTCCGCCCCGGTGCCCCAGTGGCCGCAGGCCCGCGCCAGCGTGCGGGCGACATCCTCGGGCGGCAGGCGGCCGGCGTAGTAGGGTGAGGCACGGTTCATGACGAACCCCAACGCCTGAAGCGGGCCGTCCTTCGTCTGCACCTTCAGCCAGCGCGGCATCGAGTTGATCGGCTTGACCGTGAACTCGCGCCGAAAGAGCCGATCCAGCTGAGTGGCCGGGTCTTCGGGGGGCAGTTCGTAGATCACGCCCCGACATTGCCCACCCCGGTCCAACGCCATCATCAGGCCGGGCCGGTCCAAAGTGCCGCGGAAGCGGTGGGTCCTCAGGCAGAAGGCGCGATGCCAGCCTTGCGCCACGGCGGGACGTTCGTCCCGATGCTCGATCTCGGGTTTCCAGATGAGTGAGCCATAGGCAAACAGCTGGATCGGCTGGCCCGGCGCGGGATGGTCCCGCAGAATGTGATCCACCCATTGCGCATAGTCGGAGTTAGTCTGCTGCTGAACACCCGCCGCTGGCCCGCTGTCAGGCACAATGCGATGCACCCGGGCAATGTGCTCGGCGGTCAATATGGCGTTAGACATTTGCCGATCCACGCCCGCCTCATCAGCTGCGTCGCACGAATGATCAGCCCGATGGGGCGTGTCGTCAAGCGGCGACTGCCCTACACAAGGAAGTGCCGCACCTCACGCGACTGGCCTTCGAGGCTTTTGCGCATCTTGGCAAAGGCAGCGGCCTCAAGCTGGCGCACGCGTTCCTTCGAAAGGCCCAGTTCTTCGCCCAGGCTTTCCAGCGTCCGGCTTTCTTCCTTCAGTTTGCGCTCTGCGACGATGTAGCGTTCCCGCGCGTTCAGCCCCTGCATCGCCTTGACCAGCCAGTCGCGCAGGCGCGCGCCGTCATGCGCGCCCTCGACAGCCTCGGCCGCTTGCACGCCGTCATCCTCCAGCGCGTCGATCCACTCCCGCCCCTCCTCGTCCGAGGATTGGGTGGCGTTCAGGGAATAGTCGCTGCCCGACAGACGGCCCTCCATCATTTCGACGTCATGGACGGGAACGCCCACTTCGGCCGCGACCATCTGGCGTAACTGGTGCTGGTCCAGCATCTCGCCCCGTTGGGACGCCTCACGCTCCAGCTTGGCCTGGACGCGGCGCAGGTTGAAGAACAACGCCTTCTGGCTGGAGGTGGACCCGGTGCGCACCATCGACCAGTTGCGCATCACATAATCCTGGATCGAGGCCTTGATCCACCAGACCGCATAGGTCGAAAACCGCACGCCCCGGTCGGGGTCGAACTTGTCGGCGGCCTTCATCAGACCCAGGCTGGCTTCCTGGATCAGGTCGTTCATCGGCGCGCCATAGCGGCGGAACTTGGCCGCCATGCTGATCGCCAGCCGCATATAGGCGGTGATCAGCCGGTGCAGGGCGCGCTCGTCGCGATGATCGCGCCAGGCGCGGGCCAGCCGCAGCTCGGTCTCCGCGTCCAGCAGTTCCGCCTTCATCGCTTGGCGCGACATCGTCAGGTCGCTATATCCGTCAAGTGCCATTGACCACCTCCAGATCAGCCTTCCGCGGCGCTCTCGCCTGTCATTGTTCCTTCTACGAGGCCAACCCGTGACCGGATCACTCCCGCCCCTCACCCTTGTCGTCGGCGGTGCCCGGTCCGGCAAATCCGCCTTCGCCGAGCAGTTGGTGACCGCCACCGGCCGCCCCCGCCGCTACATCGCCACGGCCGAAGCCTGGGACGACGAGATGCGCGATCGCATCGCCCGCCACCTCGCCCAGCGCGGTGCCGCATGGACGACAGTCGAGGCCCCCCTGGACCTGCCCGCCGCCCTCGCCACCACTCGCCCCGACGAGTCGGTGCTTGTCGACTGCGCGACGCTCTGGCTGACGAACCACCTGCTGGCCGACCACGACCTTGCCGCCGAAGCAGCCCGCCTGATCGCCGCCCTTGTCGCCTGCCCGGCCCCTGTCATCGTGGTGTCCAACGAAACCGGTTGGGGCATTGTTCCCGACAACGCGCTCGCTCGCCGCTTCCGCGATGCGCAAGGCCGGCTGAACCAGCGGCTTGCCGCCGAAGCCCAGCTGGTCGTCACCGTGATCGCCGGTCTGCCCCTGGTGCTGAAGGGTTCCCTTCCTGACCCAAAGTAAGGTGGGCGATCTCGCCCACCCTACTCCCGCGCATCCCCACAAACCGAAAGCCCCCCATGACCCGCTTCTGGCTCGTCCGCCACGGCCCCACCCATGCCAAATCGATGATCGGCTGGACCGACCTACCCGCCGACCTGACCGACACCGCCACCCTTGCCCGCCTGTCCGCCCACCTGCCGGCGCAGGCCCCCGTCATCTCCTCCGACCTCTCCCGCGCCATCGCCACCGCCGACGCCCTCGGCCCCAACCGCCCCCGCCTCCCCCACGACCCCGCCCTGCGCGAGATCCACTTCGGCGCCTGGGAACAGCGCAGCTTCACCGAGGTCGAGGCCGAATCCCCCACCCTCATCCGCGCCTTCTGGGACCAGCCCGGCGAGATCCGCCCCCCCGGCGGCGAAAGCTGGACCGACCTGACCACCCGCACCTGGTCCGCCCTCGACCGGCTGCAGGGCCAGGCCCCCGACGTGATCGTCGTCGCCCATTTCGGCCCGATCCTTGCCGCCCTGCAACGCGCCACGGCGGCCACGGCCCTGGAAACCTTCGCCCAGAAGATCGACAACCTCTCGGTCACCTGCCTGACGCTCGCCCCGCCCGGCGTCCTCGGCGTCAATCACAAACCGTGATCCCCGACCCCACAAATCAGCGTTTCCCCTTGCCCCCCGGCCCGGGTCAGATGCCCGCGAAAGGACACCATCCCATGACCTATGACCTCGTGATCGGCGACCGCGCCTATTCCAGCTGGAGCTTGCGCGGCTGGCTGCTCTTCGACGCGTTCGGCCTGCCCGTCCGCACCATTTCCGCCCGGCTTTACACCGACGAACTTGCCACCGTCCTGCAGGACTTCCCCCCTGCCCGCACTGCCCCCACGATGCGCACGCCCGAGGGCACCGTCGTCCCCGAGACCATCGCCATCGCCGAGGAACTGGCCACCCGCCACCCAACCGCCGGGATCTGGCCGCAAGACCCCCACGCCCGCGCCACCGCAAGGGTCCTCGCCGCCGAGATGCACGCCGGCTTCACCGCCCTGCGCAGCCATTGTCCGATGAACCTGCGCGTCAGCTACACCGACTGCCAGCCGCCCGAGGATGTCCTGAAGGACCTCCGCCGCCTTGAAACCCTCTGGTCCTGGGCGCGCCAGACGACCCGGTCCGACACACCATGGCTCTGCGGCGCCTATTCCGCGGCCGATGCCTTCTTCGCCCCGGTCGCCACCCGCATCGCGACCTACAACCTGCCCGTCAACGCCGCCGCGATGGGTTACGTCGCCGCCCATCTCGCCCATCCCAGCTTCCGGCGCTGGCGCGCCATGGGCCTGGTCGATGGCGCGGACCAGGAATTCTACCGCCGCGACTATCCCTGCCGCGACTGGCCCGGCCCGACCCCGCTGCCGGCCCGCGCGGTCGAAGGCACCGATACCGAAAACGCCACCTGCCCCTATTCCGGCAGGCCGGTGACCCATGCGCTCGACCTTCACGGCCGCCGCTTCGGGTTCTGCAACGCCTTCTGCCGCGACAAGACCGTGGCCGATCCCGAAGCCTGGCCGCAGTTCATGGCGCTTTACCAATCGTAAACCATTCCGCCCTACCCGTTAACCAAGGTGAATCGGGTGGGGCGCATGGCAAGGTCCAGAACATCGCGGCAGATTTTCTGTCCGCAAATATCCCCGCCGGAGGCACGCGCCGAGCGTCTGCGCGCCCTTCGCGCGCAGAGGCGAGACAAAAGGCTTGCGCGGAACGCGCTCAATTTCACAACCGTGCGTCCGGGCGATGCCGCATGACCGCCCGGACCTACACCGTCGCCTTCGAAGGGGTCGAGGCCCGCCTGGTCGAGGTGCAATGCGCCATCTCGGCCGGCTCACCCTCCTTCACCCTCGTCGGACTGCCCGACAAGGCGGTATCCGAGGCCCGCGAACGCGTCCGCGCGGCGCTGCAGGCGATGTCCATCGCGCTGCCGTCAAAGCGGATCACCGTCAACCTGTCGCCCGCCGACCTGCCCAAGGAAGGCTCGCATTTCGACCTGCCGATTGCCGTGGCCCTCCTCGCCGCGCTTGAAATCATCCCGGGCGAAGATGTCGAAGGCGTGGTTTCGCTGGGCGAACTCTCGCTCGACGGCCGGCTGATCGCCGTTGCAGGTGCGCTGCCCGCCGCCATGGCCGCCGCGGTCGAGGATCGCGCGCTCCTCTGCCCGAAACCCTGCGGGGCCGAGGCGGCCTGGGTCGGCGCGACCGATGTCCTCGCCGCCGCCTCGCTGGAAGAGGTGCTGCACCACTACACCGGCCGCGCGCCCCTGACCCCGGCCCAGGCGGGCGAGGTGACCGGCGGCGCGACCCCCCGCGACTTCCGCGAGGTGAAGGGCCAGGAACGCGCCAAGCGCGCCCTGGAAATCGCCGCCGCCGGACGGCATCACCTGTTCATGGTCGGCACGCCCGGGTCGGGCAAGTCGATGCTTGCCGCCCGCCTGCCCGGCATCCTGCCACCCCTGTCCGCGCCCGAGGCGCTGGAAACCTCGATGATCCATTCGCTGGCGGGTCTCTTGACCGAGGGCGGCATCTCCCGCGACCGCCCGTTCCGAGAGCCGCACCACACCGCCTCGATGGCCGCCATCGTCGGCGGCGGGCGCGGCGCGAAACCGG
Organism: Tabrizicola aquatica; assembly: GCF_002900975.1. GTDB lineage: Bacteria > Pseudomonadota > Alphaproteobacteria > Rhodobacterales > Rhodobacteraceae > Tabrizicola > Tabrizicola aquatica. Next base: position 46,621 of record NZ_PJON01000004.1, read on the forward strand.
GTGAGATTTCGCTGGCCCATAACGGCGTCCTCTTCCTGGACGAATTCCCTGAGTTTCCCCGAACCGTGCTGGACACCCTGCGCCAGCCGATTGAAAGCGGCACGGTCATGGTCGCCCGCGCCAATGCCCATGTCCGCTATCCCTGCCGGTTCCTGCTGATCGCGGCGGCGAACCCGTGCAAATGCGGCTATCTCTCCGACCCTGCGCGCGCCTGCGGCCGCGCGCCCGTCTGCGGCGAGGATTACCTGGGCCGGATCTCCGGTCCGCTGATCGACCGCTTCGACCTGCGGGTCGAGGTGCCGCCCGTGGCCTTCACCGACCTTGACTTGCCTGCCACGGGCGAGACCTCCGCCTCCATCGCGGCCCGCGTGGCCGCCGCTCGTGACCGCCAGACCACCCGCTTTCGCGATGCGCCGGGCCTCCGGGTCAATGCCGACCTGGAAGGCGCCGCGCTGGAGGATTTCGCCACTCCCGATCCCGAGGGCAAGGCCCTGATCTCGCGCGTCGCCGAACGCATGGGCCTCTCGGCGCGCGGCTACCACCGGATCTTGCGCGTGGCCCGGACGATTGCCGATCTGGATTCCAGCCCCACGGTCCGCAAACCGCACATCGCCGAGGCGGTCAGCTTCCGGCTCTCGGCGTCGGTGGGCGGGTTGTAGGGTGGGCAATATTGCCCACCCTACGCCCGGACAATTCCTGACAAACGGTTAACGGCCACAGCCAAGCATCTGATATTACTTGACTATCCAATTCTGTCCACCGTGGACAGTCAGCCCCCGCGCCGCGCCTCGATGGCCTCCCAGATCCGCGCCGCCGCATTGGTCCCGTCGAACCGCTCCAACTCCTGAATACCGGTCGGAGAGGTCACGTTGATCTCGGTCAGCCAGTCCCCGATCACGTCGATCCCGACGAAGATCTGCCCCTTTTCCCGCAGGACCGGCCCGATCGTGCGGCAGATTTCCAGGTCGCGCTCGGTCAGCCCCACCTTCTCCGGCCGCCCGCCCGCATGCATGTTTGACCGCGTCTCGCCCGCCTGCGGCACCCGATTGATCGCCCCCACCGGCTCGCCGTCCACCAGGATCACCCGCTTGTCCCCCTTCTCGACCGCCGGCAGGAACTTCTGCACGATCAAGGGCTCGCGATTGATGCCCATGAACAGCTCATGCAGCGACGACAGGTTCCGATCGTTCGGATCCAGCCGAAACACCCCCGCCCCACCGTTTCCATAGAGGGGCTTCAGAATGATGTCCCCATGCCGCGCCTTGAACGCGCGGATCGTGGCCAGATCCCGGGCAATGGCGGTGGGCGGGGTCAGCGTCGGAAACCGCAGGACCAGAAGCTTCTCGGGGCTGTTCCTCACCCAGAAGGGATCGTTCACCACCAGGGTCTTGGGATGAATCATCTCCAGCAGATGGGTGGTCGTGATGTATCCCATGTCGAATGGCGGGTCCTGGCGCAGCCAGACCACGTCAACCTCGCCCAGATCGACCTCGGTCTCCGCGCCATAGCTGACGTGATTGCCTACCTCACGCCGGACCTCGATCCACCAGCCGCGGGCCATGACCCGGCCTTCCACGAAAGCCAGACGGTCGGGGGTATAGTAGAACAGCCGGTGACCACGCGCCTGCGCCTCCAGCGCGATGCGGAAAGTCGAATCGGCGTTGATGTTGACTGACCCGATCGGGTCCATCTGCAGGGCGACGTTCAGGGGCATCTCACTCTCCGGCTGCTTTCCCGCCAGTGATGGCGGAAGGCCGGGGAAGATGCAATTCAACCTGCGAAGGCGTTTTCCACCACTTCGATCCGCCCCATGCCGTCGACAAGCGCCAGATCGATGCGCACGTCGGTCAAGAGACCCTTGGGTTCGCCCGCCAGGAATTCATCCACCGTCGTGAAGATGCGCGCGATCTGACCCGGCGTGATGTAAGAGGCCGCAAGATCATGCGTGCGACTGTACTTCACTTCCACGAAGATCACCTCGTCGCCCTTGCGGCCGATCAGGTCGATTTCCCCGCCGCTGCCGCGCCAGTTGCGCGCACAGATCGGGATGCCCCGGTCTTCGTAGTGGCGCGCGACTGCAGCTTCGGCGGCGTGACCCGCATGGTAGTTCGCCAGACCCCGCGCTGAGCGGCGGCGGTGGATTTCGGCGGGAACGAAGTCGAAGGGCATGGCTAATCCTGACTGCGCGACAGGGCGATCTTGTAGACGATCTTGCGCGACACGTTCAGAGTTTGCGACACGAAAGTTGCGGCATCCTTAACGGACATGCTGGCGAGCGCGGAATTCAGGGCGGCAGCGATCTGGTCCTCGGTCGCGGCAGTGGCTGCGGCACGGTCGATCAGGACGACAATCTCGCCCTTGAAATCGCGGGTGGCGGCAGTTTCGGCAAGCTCGCCCAAGGTGCCGCGCAGCACCTCTTCGAAGCGCTTTGTCAGTTCGCGGCAGACTGCTGCCCGACGCGTGGAACCAAGGGTTTCGGCGGCTGTGGTGAGCAAAGCTGCAAGACGCTTGGGGCTTTCGTAGAGGATCAGCGTCGCCTGCACATCCGCCAATTCCTCAAGCGCGCTGCGGCGGGCCGAGGCGGCGGCGGGCAGGAAACCGGCAAAAAGGAACCGGTCCGAGGGCAGGCCCGAGAGCGTAAGGGCGCAGATCGCTGCGGTCGGGCCGGGGGCCGCGGTCAGCGGCAGGCCGGCCGCGGCCACGGCCCGGGCGAGTTCAAAGCCGGGGTCCGAGATCAACGGGGTTCCGGCCTCGGACGCATAGGCCACGCTTTTCCCTTCAGCAATCAGACCGGTCAGGCGGCGCAGCTGCCCCTCGCCGGAATGGTCGTGATAGGCGATCACGGGGCGGCCCGCCAACGGGATGCCGTGGATCTCCATCAGGTGACGCAGGGTCCTGGTATCCTCGGCCACCAGGACATCGGCCCCGGCCAGCACGTCCAGGGCGTGCAGCGTGATGTCGCGGGCCGCGCCGATCGGCGTCGATACCAGGTGCAGGCCCGGCGGAATCGTGCGCAGCGTCTGCGGCGCAGGGGGCGCGGTGGGGTCGGGCGGCTGCCTCACAAGTTTACTTCCCTTTCCGAACCCATTACCCTTTCCGCCCGAACGCCGTCGCGTCCAAGAGTGAGGAACCTTCATGTTGTCCGTTATTCGCCGGGCCCGCAAGTCGCTGGGCCAGACCTTCCTTGTGCTTGCCGCCGCGGTGCTTTCGGCCTGTGTCCCTGCGGGAGGTCCGGCCACCGGTCCAGCCCAGGGCAATGGCGGGACGGTGCAGGTTGCCTTGCTGATCCCCTCGGGCTCGGGCCAGTCACAGGATGAGTTGTTCGGCCAGAACCTGGAAAATGCGGCACGGCTGGCGATGGCCGACCTGTCGGGGGTCCAGATCGACCTTCGGGTCTACCGGACCGGCGGCAGCCCGGCGCAGGCAAGTGCGCTGGCCAAGCAGGCCGTCGATGAGGGCGCGCAGGTGATCCTGGGGCCGTTCTATTCGGAGGAGGCGAACGCCGCCGGCGTTGCGGTGGCCAATTCGGGCGTGAACGTCCTGGCCTTCTCGAACAACGCGGCCATCGCCGGGGGCAACGTGTTCGTTCTGGGCCAGACCTTCGATAACACCGCGCGCCGGCTGGCAAGCTATTCCGTGCGCAATGGCAAGTCCAAGATCCTGGTCGTGCATGACCGCAATGTTGCGGGCGAGGTTGGCAAGACCGCGATCGAGCGTGGTGTTTCGGCAGCCGGTGGATCGGTCGTGGGCGTCACCTCGTATGAGTTCTCGCAGAACGGGATCGTCCAGGCAGCGACCGGGATCGTGAACACCGCGAAATCCTCGGGCGCGACGGCGCTGTTCCTGACGGCTGATACCGCGGGTGCGTTGCCGCTTCTCAGCCAGCTTCTGGTGGACAACGGCATCGACCGCAGCACCACCCAGTTCATCGGCCTGACGCGTTGGGACATTCCGCCCGCCACGCTGGCCCTGCCGGGTGTTCAGGGCGGCTGGTTCGCCATGCCGGACCCGGGCCTTTATGCCCAGTTCAAGTCGCGCTACCAGTCGGCCTATGGCAGCCAGCCGGTGCCCGTGGCGGGTCTGGCCTATGACGGAATTGCTGCCATCGGTGCATTGGCCCGCAGCTCGAAAGGGGCGCCGATCACCCGGGACGCGCTGACCCAGTCGGCCGGGTTTGCCGGTGTCTCGGGCATCTTCCGCCTGCTGCCGAACGGCACGAACGAGCGTGGGCTGGCCGTGGCCACCATCCGCGGCGGTCAGGTCGTCGTGATCGACGGCGCGCCGCGCAGCTTTGCCGGGGCCGGGTTCTGACATCGTGAGCCTGGCTGCCGAGACCCCGCACCTGAGTGTGACGGGGTCCGAACCCCTGATCCCCGACCCCGTGGCACTGCTGGCGGCGGTGCGGCAGGACCTGCTCGACGCCGGGGACGGCAAGGCAGGGCGGGCGGCAGTGGTCCGGCATCTGCAGGCGGCCAAGGCTGCGGGCAACGCGGCGCTGGAGGCGCGGTTCCTGGAAACGCCCCGTGCGGCGCGGGCGCTGGTCACGGCGCAGGCGGCGCTGACCGACGTGCTGGTCCGCGTCGCGCTGGAGGCGGCGATGCTGATGCATCCGCTGGCCAACCCGACCGAGGCGGAACGCATCGCGGTGATGGGCGTCGGCGGCTATGGCCGGGCGGAAATGGCGCCGCAGTCGGACGTCGATCTTCTGTTCCTGTCGCCCTGGAAGGTCACCCCCTGGGCCGAGAGCGTGATCGAGACCATGCTCTACATGCTGTGGGACCTGAAGCTGAAGGTCGGCCATTCCAGCCGCACGGTGAAGGATTGCATCCGGCTGGGGCGCGAGGACGTGACGATCCGCACCGCGCTGCTGGAGCATCGGTATATCTGTGGCGACACCGCCCTGGCTGGCGAGTTGGACCAGAAGCTGTGGTCCGACCTCTTCCGCAACTCGGGCCCCGAGTTCATCGAGGCGAAGCTTGCCGAACGGGCGGAACGGCACAAGCGGCAGGGCGGCCAGCGCTATGTGCTGGAGCCGAACGTCAAGGAAGGCAAGGGCGGCCTGCGCGACCTGCAGACGCTGTACTGGATCGGCAAGTACCTGCACCGCGTGCCCAGTGCCGAGGGGCTGGTGGCGGCCGGCCTTCTTAGCCGCGAAGAGTTCGACAGCTTTGCCCAGGCCGAGGATTTTCTTTGGGCCGTGCGCTGCCACCTACACTACATCACCGGGCGGCCCACCGACAGCCTGACCTTCGACCTGCAGGTCGAGGTCGCCGAGCGGATGGGCTATCGCGATGCGGGCGGCCGGCGGGCGGTCGAGCATTTCATGCAGGATTACTTCCGCCTGGCGACCCGGGTGGGCGAGTTGACGCGCATCTTCCTGACCGAGCTGGAAGCACGCCACGCCAAGCGCGAGGCCAGCCTGTTCGGGATCTTCAAACTGACCAAGCGGGTCCGCAAGGGCTATAAGCTAGTGCAGGGCCGGATCGACGTGACCGATCCGCAGGCCTTTCTGGCCGACAAGCTGAATATCCTGCGCGTCTTTGAAGAGGCCTTGCGGACCGGCTACCTTTTGCACCCCAACGTCATGCGCCTGCTGGCCGCGAACCTGCACCTGATCGACGACGACCTGCGTGAGGTCCCCGAGGCGCGCCAGCTGTTCCTGGACCTGCTCTTGAAGCACGGCAACCCCGAACGCAGCCTGCGCCGGATGAACGAGTTGGGGGTGCTGTCGGCCTTCATCCCGGAGTTCGAAGCCATCGTCGCGATGATGCAGTTCAACGTCTACCACCACTACACGGTGGACGAGCACATCATCCAGACGATCAGCTGCCTTGCCCAGATCGAGCGGGGCGAGCTGGTCGAGGAACTTCCCGTCGCCAGCGGCATCCTGAAAGAGGGCGTCAGCCGGCGCGTTCTTTACGTGGCGCTACTTCTGCATGACATCGGCAAGGGCCGGCCCGAGGATCACTCGATCCTTGGCGCGCAGATCGCGCGGCGGGTGGCACCCCGGTTGGGGCTGGACGCGGAAGAATGCGAAACGGTGGAATGGCTGGTGCGCTATCACCTGCTGATGTCCGACACGGCACAAAAGCGCGATATCGGCGACCCGCGCACGGTGCGGGATTTCGCCAAGGCGGTGAAGACCCGCAAGCGGCTGGACCTGCTGACCGTCCTGACGGTCTGCGACATTCGCGGCGTGGGGCCGGGCACCTGGAACAACTGGAAGGCCATGCTGCTGCGCCAGTTGTACAAGCTGACCGCCGAGGCGCTGGAAGGCGGGCTGGAGACGCTGAACCGGGAAAACCGGATGGGCGACGCCACGCGGGCGCTGCGTGCCCGGCTGGCGGACTGGGACCAGGCCGATCTGGACCACGAAACGACGCGGCATTACGCGCCATACTGGCAGGGCTTGTCCACCGACACCCATGCGGTCTTTGCCCAGATGCTGCGCGGCATCGGCGACGACGAGATCCGCATCGACCTGCACCCCGACCACGACCGCGACGCCACCCGCGCCTGCTTTGCGCTGGCCGACCATCCCGGCATCTTCAGCCGCCTTGCCGGCGCGCTGGCCCTGGTCGGCGCGAACGTGGTGGATGCGCGGACCTATACCTCGAAGGACGGCTATGCCACGGCGGTGTTCTGGGTCCAGGACATCGAAGGCAAACCCTATGAGGTCAGCCGCCTCCCCCGCCTGCGGCAGATGATCGACAAGACCCTGAAGGGCGAGGTCGTGGCGCGCGAGGCGCTGAAGGACCGCGACAAGCTGAAGAAGCGCGACCGCGAGTTCCGCTTTCCGACGCATATCACCTTCGACAACGAAGGCTCGGACATCTACACGATCATCGAGGTCGATACCCGCGACCGGCCGGGCCTGCTGTATGATCTGACCCGGACACTGGCGAACAACAACATCTACATCGCCAGCGCCGTGATCGCGACCTATGGCGCGCAGGTGGTGGACACGTTCTATGTCAAGGACATGTTCGGCCTGAAGCTGCACCAGAAGCACCGGCAAGAGGCGCTGGACAAGAAGCTGCGCGCCGCCATTGCCGAGGGCGCGGAGCGGGCGCAGGCATGACCCGGACAGGCTCGTCGAGCACTTCGTGCACTCCTCGCGCAGGGTGCGCCCCGCGAGGAGTGCACGAAGTGCTCGACGAGCCGCACCAACACCGCAGGGAAGAACCCCAAGCCATGAAACCCGTCCGCCTGGTCAAGGGCTTTGTCACCGTCGGGTTCTGGACCCTGGTCAGCCGGGTGGCGGGCCTGGTCCGCGACATCTTCCTGGCGCGCTATCTGGGCGACGGCACGGTCGCGCAGGCCTTTGTCGTGGCGCAGTCGCTGCCCAACATGTTCCGACGCTTCTTTGCCGAAGGGGCGTTCAACTTTGCCTTCGTGCCGATGTTCGCCAAGAAGGTCGAGGCGGGCGAGGATGCGCAGGGCTTTGCCGGGGATGCCTTCTGGGGCATGGCGGCGTTCCTGACGCTGTTTTCGATCCTGGGCATCCTGTTCATGCCGGGACTGGTGTTCCTGATGGCCTCGGGCTTTGTCGGGGACGAACGGTTCGACGTGGCGGTGACGCTGGGGCGGATCGCCTTTGCCTATATCCTGTTCATCTCGCTGACCGCGCTTTTGTCCGGGATGCTGAACGCGGCGGGCAAGTTCGTGGTGACGTCGGTCGTAACGGTGCTTCTGTCGCTCAGCATGATCGGCGGCATGATCCTGGCCGCGCGGATGGGCTGGGACATGGGGCGCACCTTGGCCTGGTCGGTGACCATCTCGGGCGTCTTGCAACTGCTGGCGACCTGGGCGGCGGTGCGGCATCTGGGCTACCGGCTGCCGTTCCGCTGGCCGCATCTGACCCCGGACCTGAGGCGCCTGGCCGTGATCGCCGCACCGGCGGTGCTGGCGGGGGGCGTGGTGCAGATCAACCTGATCGTCGGCCGCCAGGTGGCAAGCATGACGGACGGGGCGGTGGTCTGGCTGTACAACGCCGACCGGATCTATCAGCTGCCCTTGGGCGTCGTCGGCATCGCCATCGGCATCGTCCTGCTACCCGACCTGTCGCGCCGGCTGCGGGCCGCGGATCACGAAGGCTCGCGCGCGTCGTTCAACCGGGGGACGGAGTTCGCGCTTCTCTTGACGCTGCCTGCCGCCGTGGCGCTGGTGGTCATCGCCTGGCCGATCATCAGCGTCCTGTTCCAGCGCGGCGAGTACGGCCCGGAGGCGACGATGAACACCGCTTTGGCGCTTGCCGCCTATGGCGCGGGGCTGCCGGCCTTTGTCCTGCACAAGGTGCTGCAGCCCCTGTTCTACGCGCGGGAAGATACGCGCTCGCCCTTCCGCTATGCTGTCGTTTCGATGGTGGTCAATGCCGCGCTGGCTGTGGGGCTTCTGCCGCTGATCGGCTGGCTGGCGGCCGCCATTGCTACCACGGTCGCGGCCTGGGTCATGGTCTGGCAGCTGTGGCGGGGTAGCCGGGCGATGGGCGACGCCGCGCGGCTGGACGAGCGGTTCCGCTATCGCTTGCCGCGGATCGCCCTTGCCTCGGCCCTGATGGGGGCGGTCCTATGGGGTCTCAGCCTTGCGCTGGCTGAAACGCTGGCCACCCCGGGCCTGCGCACGCCGGCCCTGGGGGCGGTCGTGCTGGCGGGGATGGTGGTCTACTTCGGCACGGTCCTTGCCATCGGCGGCATGAGTTGGGTGGAGTTGAAAGGCGCCTTCCGCCGTCAGCGCTGACGGATCTTGTCCATCACCCTGGCCCAGCCGCCAGGGCTGACGACGAAGGACAGCAGGAACCCGGCCACAAAGCCCGAGACATCGCCGACCCAGTCCCAGGTGCCGCCGAAAAGGACACCGAACACCAGCTGGAAGAACAGCAGGAACCCGATCAGGCTGAAGGCGCGGTATTTGTTCGCCCCGGTCCGCGCCAGGTTCACCCACAGCAGGAAGGTAAAGGCCCCGATCATCCCGTAGACCGGCGGATAGGCCCCGATCAGCGGCGCCCGCAGGTCGGGGACCAGAAAGCCATAGGCCAGCGCCCCAACGATGGACGAGCCCAGGAACACCACCAGCACCGCCCACCACCGGAAGATCTCGCCCACCATCTTGCCCAGGGCAAGCAAGATCACGAAGGCGAAAAGGGCGTGGGTAAAGCTGCCGTGGACGATGGGATAGGTCACCAGCCGGTGCAATTCCTGCAAGGGATAGCCGCCCGTCTCCCATTGGTGGCGAAGGAGTTCGGGGAAGGCGCCGAAGGTTTCCACCGCTTGCAGACGCCAGCCGACACCCTGCGCGCCGCCGACCAGCCCGCGCTCGGCCAGGGTCAGGACCAGTTCCATCGCGACCAGCGGCAGGGCAAGGACCCAGACCACCGTCGGCAAAGGGTTGATCGGCGCTGCGTTATAGTCGCGGTTCATGTCCGGCCTGCCCTGATTGACGCCTGTTGCCCCTTGGATTACGCGGGTTTGACAGCTTTTTCCAGACGGAGCCCGTTCCCATGTCCACCCAGGCCTCGGCGGTCCAAACGCCGACACCCTTCAAGCCCCGCATCTTCTCGGGCATCCAGCCCTCGGGCGGGCTGACTCTTGGCAACTATCTTGGCGCGCTGAAGCGCTTTGTGGAAAAGCAGGACGAGGGGATCGAGACGATCTACTGCCTGGTCGACATGCACGCGATCACCGTCTGGCAGGACCCGGCAAAGCTGCGCCAGCAGACACGCGAAGGGGCGGCGGCCTTCATCGCGGCGGGGATCGATCCCGCCAGGTCGATCCTGTTCAACCAAAGCCAGGTCACCGCGCATGCGGAACTGGGCTGGATCTTCAACTGCGTCGCGCGCATGGGCTGGATGAGCCGCATGACCCAGTTCAAGGACAAGGCCGGCAAGAATTCCGAAAATGTCAGCTTGGGCCTCTTTGCGTATCCGGCGCTGATGGCGGCGGATATCATGGCCTATCATGCCACCATGGTTCCGGTGGGCGAGGATCAGAAGCAGCACCTGGAACTGACCCGCGACATCGCGATCAAGTTCAACAACGATTATGGCGTGAATTTCTTCCCCGTGGTCGAACCGCTGATCGAAGGCGCGGCCACCCGTGTCATGTCCTTGCGCGACGGCACCAAGAAGATGTCGAAGTCCGACCCGTCCGACCAAAGCCGGATCAACCTGACCGACGATGCCGACGCCATTGCCGCCAAGATCCGCAAAGCCAAAACCGACCCCGAACCCCTGCCGGACAGCGTCGAGGGCCTGAAGGACAGGCCCGAGGCGCGGAACCTGGTGAACATCTATGCCGCCCTTGCGGGGCACACCGTCGACCAGGTCATCCGCGACTTTGCGGGCGCGCAGTTCGGCACGTTCAAGCCGGCGCTGGCCGATCTGGCAGTCGCCAAGCTGGCACCGATCACGGCCGAGATGAACCGGTTGATGGCCGATCCCGGCGAGATCGACCGTATCCTTGGCGAAGGTGCCGAGCGCGCTGATGCGCTGGCCCGGCCGATCCTGGAACAGGTCTACGACATCACCGGCATGATCCGCTCGCGCCGGGGCTGACTGTCACGGTTCCGATTCATCCAGGGGCTAACGTCCGGGATGTTCGGAGCTGCGATCTGTCCCCATCGCCCAAGGTCCCGCCCACTGTCCCCTGTCGGGCAGGGCCAAGCCCGATCTGCCCCCGTGCCCCCGCACGGGGGTTTTTTCTAGGGGGTGTCGTGGGGATACTCGGCTGACGGGACGTGAGTCTCTCCGGGCGGGGTGGGAACGCCCTCCGGCCCGTAGAACGCTGCGTGCAGCCCCCAATAAGCCGTGGCAAAGCCAGCCAAGGCCAGCATCAGCCCGGGCGGGATGCCCCACAAAGTCTCACGCAGGGCACGCCAGTGATGCAGCCGGGGGCTTGGGTCCGCGACGATCAGCACCAGGATCGCCATGATCAGAGCATGGCCCACCAGGTCGATCCGACCAAAGGGCCAGACCGCCGCGATGAAGATCAGCAAAAGCGCCAGCGCCGACAGCCGCCGCACCAGGGGCGTGCCGGTGAGGCCGAAGCCCAAGGTGAATTCGGCCACGCCCGCCATCGGGATGAAAACGTCGCGCGGCAGGCCAAAGGTCAGGAAGGGTTTTTCCTCGACCAGGGGATAGAACCAGTCGGGATAGGCGAACTTCTCCAGACTGGACCACATCAGCGCAATGGCGACGCCCCAGCGCAGCACACGAAACCGCAGCTGCCGCGGGTCTCCGCTGGCCGTCAGCACCAGATAACCGGCGGTCGCCAACCCCAGCGCCAAATAGTCCAGCAGGTGGAAGAAGTCATAATCGCGCAGCGCCAGCACCCACAGACCGACGATCCCCAAGGCCGACAGGGGCATCGTCCAGCGCCAGAACACCCCCGCCGCGATGGCGAGTTGGGTCCAACTCACCCACTCGCTGGGCGTGCGCAGGTCAGGCGTCAAGTAGACCCCACCGACCGAGAACACCGCGACGAAGAAGGCCCCGATGACCGCGCGCATGAAATCGTCGGCCCGCGCCCACAGCGGTGCGGTGGCCCGGTCGATACCCTCCTGCAGCGTTTGACCCAGGCCGGTCCGCTCGACGATCCGGGTCGCCAGGAAAAAGACCAGCACCAGGACAAGCGCGCCCCAGAACCACGGGTCGCGCAGCGTCAAGGTCGGCGACGCAGGGGCCGCACCGACAATGAAGGGCGCGAACCATTTGACATGGGCCTGAGCAGGCAGGGCCGTAAGCCCGACGACGGTGGCAAGGGTCCAGCGCTGCATCGGTATCCTCCGCCTGGATAACCCACGGAGCCGCAAACGGTTTCCTTGCGCCGCGCGGTCATCACCCGGCTTTTCCACAGAAGATTTGCCAAGAAAACGCTTTACAGGCTTTCGCTTTGGCCACACCATATTTAGTAAGGGGCACGTCGGGCAAACGCTGACCCTTGCCAGACACCCAGCTTCTAGTGGGTCAGTCCCCGCCTGAAGCTTCATAGTGAGGCCGGGCAATGTCGCTTTCCGAGGATTACGCGTCGATGGAGGATCTTCATCCCATCGACATCGTCGAGACCCTGGCCGAACACCATGCCTGGGAATTCGATCGCGTGACCGACGACCAGATCGCAATGGCGGTCGAAGGTCAATGGCGCACCTATTCGCTGACCCTCGCCTGGAGCCCGCAAGATGAAACGCTGCGATTGATCTGCACCTTCGAGATGGAGCCGCCCGAAGACAAGATCGGCGCGCTTTACGATGTGCTGAACCGCTGCAACGACATGGTCTGGACTGGGGCCTTCACCTGGTGGGCCGAACAGAAGCTGATGGTCTGGCGCTATGGCCTGGTGCTGACGGGTGGGCAGATGGCTGGGCCCGAGCAGATCGACCGGCTGATCGCCAGCGCGGTCATGGCCTCGGAACGGTTCTATCCGGCATTCCAGCTGGCCTCATGGGGCGATCAGACGCCGGCCCAGGCGATGAAAGTCGCCATTGCCGAGGCTTACGGCCGCGCCTAACCTTCCCCCGGTTTGAAGGGGAATTCCATGAGTCTGGATCGCGTGGCCCGGGATGGGCTGGTGCTGCTGGGTTGCGGCAAGATGGGGACGGCCTTGCTGACCGGCTGGCTGGCGGCGGGGGTCCCGCCGGACTCGGTCTGGGTGACCGAGCCGAACCCCTCGGACTGGCTGAAGGCGTCCGGCGTACATCTGAACCGGGGCGTGCCGCGCGCTCCGGCGGTGGCGCTGCTGGCGGTAAAACCGCAGATGATGGGCGCGGCCCTGCCTGCCTTGCAGGCTTTGGGAAACGGGACGACGCTGTTCGTCTCGATCGCCGCCGGAACGAAGATCGCGACCTTCGAGGATGTGCTGGGCACGCGGACGCCGATTGTGCGCACGATGCCGAACACTCCGGCCATGGTCGGTCGGGGGATCACGGCGCTGTGTCGCAATGCCCATGTCTCGGACACCGATTTCGCCCTGGCACGCGCGCTGATGGCGGCGGTGGGTCAGGTGGTGGACCTGTCGTCCGAGGACCAGATCGACGCGGTGACGGCCGTTTCCGGCTCGGGCCCCGCCTATGTGTTTCACCTGATCGAGACGCTTGCTGCCGCAGGCGAGGCCGAGGGCCTGCCACCCGAGGTGGCGATGCAACTGGCCCGCGCGACCGTCTGCGGCGCCGGGGAACTGGCGTTCCAAAGCCTCGATACGGCGGCGCAGTTGCGGATCAACGTGACTTCGCCTGGTGGCACGACGGCAGCGGCGCTGGGGGTGCTGATGGATGCCGAGACTGGCTTCCCGGCCTTGCTGCGCCGCGCGGTAAAGGCGGCAGCGGATCGCGGGCGGGAGTTGGGCAAATGACCATCACGTATGCCGATTTCGACAAGGTCGACATCCGCGTCGGCCGCATCACCCGCGCCGAGCCTTTCCCCGAGGCCCGAAAACCCGCCATCAAGCTTTGGGTCGATTTCGGCCCGGGGATTGGCGAGAAACGCTCGTCCGCGCAGCTGACCCGCCACTACACTCCCGAGGGGCTCATAGGCCGGCAGGTGCTGGCCGTGGTCAACTTTCCGCCCCGCCAGATCGGTCCGGTCATGTCCGAAGTTCTGGTGCTGGGCGTACCGGATGAAGAGGGCCAGGTCGTGTTGATCGGGCCGGAGCACGAGGTCCCGTTGGGAGGGAAACTGTTCTGATGCAGAAACTGCTGATCACCCGCCGCCTGCCCGACCGCGTGCTGGACGCCGCCCGCGCCCGGTTCGACGTCACGCTGCGCGACCGGACCGACGTGCTGTCGCCTGACGAATTGCGCGCGGCGCTGCGCGATTTTGACGCCGTACTGCCGACGCTTGGCGACCGCTTTCAGGCGGATGTCTTTGCGGATGTCCCGAACCCCAGGGCCAGAATCCTGGCCAACTTCGGCGTCGGCTACAACCACATCGACGCCGAGGCCGCAAAGGCCGCCGGCCTCCCGGTTACCAACACCCCCGGCGCGGTGACCGATGCCACGGCCGATATCGCGCTGTCGCTGATCCTGATGACCGCCCGCCGCCTGGGCGAAGGCGAGCGGATCCTGCGCGCCGGCAAATGGGAGGGCTGGGGGCCGGTGCAGATGCTGGGCACCCATGTCAGCGGCAAGAAGCTGGGCGTGGTCGGCATGGGCCGGATCGGCAAGGCCATCGCCAAGCGCAGCCACTACGGCTTTGACATGGAGGTGGTGTTCTACAACCGCTCTCGGGTCGAGGATGCAGGCCTGCCCGCGCGCCAGGTCGACATGGCCGAGGCAATGGCGGCGGACTTCGTCATCGTGGCCGTTCCTGGCGGCAAGGCGACCTATCACCTGATCGACGCGACCGCACTGGGACATATGAAGCCTGGCGGATATTTCATCAACATCTCGCGTGGGGATGTGGTGGACGAGGCTGCCCTGGTGGCGGCGCTGCAGCGCGGCCAGATCGCCGGCGCGGGCCTCGACGTCTATGAGTTCGAGCCGCAGGTCCCGCCCGAACTGATCGCGATGGAGAACGTAACCCTTCTGCCGCACCTTGGAACCGCCTGCCTGGAAGTGCGCGAAAACATGGGGATGCTGGCCGTGACCAACCTGATCGCGCATCTTGAGGGGCGGCCGCTGCCGAACCTCGTCAACCCATGATCATCTCGCGGGCCCGCCGGTTTGTCTTCGTGCATGTGCCGAAGACCGGCGGGACCGCCTTTACCCTGACTTATGAGGCGCGGGCGGCGAAGGATGATATCCTGATCGGCGACACGCCCAAGGCGCGCAAGCGGGCCGCGCGCTGGAAGGGGGTCCGAACGGCAGGGCGGGTGTGGAAACATTCGACCCTGGCGGACGTGGTGGGCCTGGTCACCCCCGAGGAAATCGGGGCCTGCCTTGTGGCAACGCTGGTGCGCAATCCATGGGACCGGGCGGTCAGCTACTATCACTGGCTGCGGGCGCAAGGCTTCGCTCACCCTGCGGTGGGGCTGGCAAAGGCGCACGACTTTTCGGGCTTCCTCAACCACTCGCAGACAAGGGCGGGCTTGCGGATGTGGCCCTATGGCGCCTATCTGCGGCGGGCGGACGGCGCAGAATACCCGGCGCATTTCATCCGGCTGGAGCATTATGTGGCAGACGTCGCCCCGGTCGAAGCGCATCTGGGGTTTCGCCTGCCCCTGCCCCGTACCAACGCAAGCACGCGGGACCGGGATTGGCGCGGCTACTACAGCGACGCGGATGCAGACCTGATCGCCGAGCTTTGCGCCGAGGATATCGCCCGCTTCGGCTATCGTTTCGCGGGGGCGTAAGGTGGGCGATATCGCCCACCCTACGCCGGCCCCTCAGGCCGCCGCCTGTTCACCGGCGAACCGGCCGTAGAAAGTCTGGCCCTTCTCCGCCATCTCGCGCAAAAGCGCCGGGGCGTGGAAGCGTGGGCCGAACTGCGCGGTCAGGCCCCGGCAGATCTCGACCGCCCGTGCCGCGCCGATCATGTCCAGCCACGAGAACGGTCCGCCCGACCAGGGCGCAAAGCCCCAGCCCAGGATCGCCCCCACGTCGCCTTCGCGGATATCGGTCAGAACACCTTCCTCCAGCGCCCGCACCGCCTCCAGTACCTGCGCGAAAAGCAGTCGGTGCTGCACGTCGGCAAGGCTGGGCTGCGCCTTGTCCAGCGGATACTTCGCCTCCAGCCCGTCCCAGAGGCCCAGACGCTCGCCCTTGTCGGAATAGGCGTAGAAACCCGCGTTGGTTTTCTTGCCCAGCCGCCCCTGGTCGGCCATCCAGAAGATCACATGATCCACAGCTTCGTCCGGGTAGTCCTTGCCCATCGCGGCCTTGGTCGCCTTGGCGATCTTCACCCCAAGGTCGATGGAGGTCTCGTCTACCAGTTGCAGCGGGCCAAGCGGCATCCCGACCAGCTTGGCGGCATTTTCCACCAGCGCCGGTTCCACCCCTTCGGCCACCATGCGGATACCTTCGTTGATGTAAGGAATGATGCAGCGGTTGGCGTAGAAGAAGCGGGCGTCGTTGACAACGATGGGGGTCTTGCGGATCTGGCGGACGAAATCCAGCGCCTTGGCCACCGCGCGGTCGCCGGTCGCCTTGCCGCGGATGATCTCGACCAGCATCATCTTGTCCACCGGGCTGAAGAAGTGGATTCCGATGAACTGCTCGGGCCGCTTCGATGCTGCAGCAAGCCCGGTGATCGGCAGGGTGGAGGTGTTGGTGGCGTAGATGCAGTCCGGGCCCACGGCAGCCTCGACCTTGGCCGTCACCTCTGCCTTGATTTTCGGGTCCTCGAATACCGCTTCCACGATCAGGTCCGCCCCGGCCAGCGCCGCGTAATCGGTCGTTGCGGTGATCCGACCCAGCACCTCGGCCTTCTTCTCGGCGGTGACCTTGCCGCGCTTCATCCCCTTGTCGAGGATGCCCTCGGAATGGGCCTTGCCCCGGTCGGCGGCGTCCTGCGCCGCGTCGATCAGGACGACCTCGATCCCGGCATTGGCGGCGACATAGGCGATGCCTGCACCCATCATCCCGGCACCGATGACGCCCAGTTTCTTCACCGCCATATCGGCGACCTTGGGCCGGTTCGCCCCTTTCTCCAGCGCTTCCTTGTTGATGAAAAGGCTGCGGATCATCGCGGTGGACGAGGGGTTCATCAGGACAGACGTAAAGTGCCGCGCCTCGATCTTCAGCGCCGTGTCGAAGGGAACCAACGCGCCCTCATAGACGGCAGCAAGCAGGGCCTTCGCGGCCGGATAGACGCCCATCGTCTTGCTGTGAACCATGGCCGAGGCCCCGACAAAGGTCATGAAGCCCGCCGGATGGTAGGGCGCGCCGCCCGGCATCTTGTAACCCTTGGCGTCCCAGGGTTTCACCAGGTCGGCGTCCGTGGCCGACAGCACCCATTCCTTTGCCCGCGCCAAAAGCGCCTCGGGTGCCACGACCTCGTCGATGAGTCCGGCGGCCTTCGCTTCCTTGGGCGAGGAAAGCTTGCCCTCCAGCAGGAAGGGTGCCGCCATCATGGCACCCAGCTTGCGGGCCAGTCGCGTCGTGCCGCCCGCGCCGGGGAAGATTCCGACCATGATCTCGGGCAGGCCGATCTTGGCCTTGGGGTTGTCCGCCGCGATGATGCGGTGGCACGACAGCGGCAGTTCCAGCCCGATCCCCAGCGCGGTCCCCGGCAAGGCCGCGACGATGGGCTTGCCGCCCTTCAGCGTCTTGGGGTCCATCCCGGCGCGTTCGATCTTGCGCAGGACGTGGTGCATCTGCATCACGCCGTCGAAGATCGCCTCGGCCCCACCGGCCCGCATCTTCGCGATCACGTTCAGGTCCATGCCCCCGGCAAAGTCCTTCTTGCCCGAAGTGATGATCACGCCCTTCACCGCCCCATCCGCCAGGGCCTGGTCGATCAGCCCGTTCAAGGCCATGAACGCCTCGGTCGACATGACGTTCATCGACTTTGATGCGACGTCCCAGGTGATGGTGGCGACGCCGTCGGCATCGGTGGTCATGGTGAAGTCGGTCATCTCAGCTCTCCTCGGTAGGCCAGGGTTCGGACGCAAGCCGGGTCAACAGGATCGGCCAGCGCGCGGCTTTGGTGGTGTTGTGGATCTTGATGGCTTTCCAGACGCCGCCGTAGCAGCCGATCCACATCTTGGAATGGAAGGTCGGCAGAACCTGGTGGTTTTCATTCATAAGCCGCGTGTCGTAGACGCCGACGATATGGTCCGTGCCTTGAAAGACCGCCGCCCGCACGGTGCGGATCATGCTGGTCACGCCATAGCCTTGCAGCATCGCGACAAAGTCGTCGAACCCGTCTTCCAGATCCTCAAGCGTGGCAATGCTCAGATTGGCGGACGAGGTCAGGATCCGCAGCGGCATCTGGATACGGGCGGCATAGGCCTCGAACTGCTCGGACATGACGGCATGGCCGACATCGTCAAGATAGGTCTGTAGAATGGCGGTCGGCTGCACGGCGGTGTCCTTGCCTGTCGTCGGGAGATGGCGACCACCCCTGACAAGAAGGCGTCCACCATCGGCTTCCATGGTCGCTGAGGGCGCCAACGGATCATAGATCCGCGCACAACTCAAGATAGGCGCATACGACCCCACGCTAACCCTGGACGCGATCATCGGAACATGCCAGCCGCCAGCCATCACCGCAAAACCTTGCGCGGCCAGCCGGGATAAACGGTGCCGTCCTTGTGAAGTTGCGCACGCATGCAGTCGCGCCGGGAATAGTGCAGGTCGATGTCGGGATAGGTCACCTCGTCCTCGGGCAGGCGGGTGCCGGCGACGAAATAGGTAACGGGCTGATCGGTGCGATTCTCCAGGCAATGGGCGTTAGGCACGCCGGCAGGCCAGCAGGCACAGGCGCCGCGGGAAAGGTCATGCGGACCGTCGTTTTCGTGCAGCGTGACCGTGCCGTTCAGCACGAACAGAAACTCATCCTCATTCGCATGCCAATGCCGCTGGCTGGAGCGCGCGCCGGGCAGCAGGGTCTCGGTGAACGCGCCAAACTGCGTCAGGCCGCCCGCGTCCGAAAGGGGCTGGGCGATGTAGTCGCCGATGTCATCATAGGGTGGCGGATAGCTGCCCTGCCCCCCCTCATCCGGGACCGAGCCCGCCCGGATGACCGCCGGCCGCTGCGTGCCGTCCCACGACCGGCCCCAGGGCGCGCGCAGGCCCAGAAGCCCGGCCGGAAGCGGGCCGCCCTTGATCACCGTACCGTCCTTGTCCTCGATCACCCAGGTGTCCGTATGGTTCACCTGGCGCAGGCCCTCGTCCGGATAGCTGCAGATGTCGCCCGCGGCCCGGCTGCCCAGCACCAGATACCGGCAGGGCGCGGCGCTGCGGTTCAGCAGGTGATGGGCGTTCGGGCAGCCATGCGGCCAGGCCACCGCGTCCCCCGGACCCAGGTCGTGCAGCCCCGCATCGTCGCGCAGGGTCACGCTGCCCTCCAGCACATAGACGAATTCATCCTCGGCCGAGTGCCAGTGCCGCCGCCCGGTCGTGGCGCCGGGAAACAGCGTCTGGTCATGCACTCCGAACTGGGTCAGCCCACCCGCATCCGACAGATGCAGCGTCTCGACCCGTCCCAGGCGGGTAAGGTCCGCCTCGGGGGTGACGCTGCGACGGATGCTGGCGGGGGCGACGATCATTGCACCTCCTGCCGGGTCAGGGCATCGACGTGGCCCATAAGATCGGCCTCGGTCAGTGGCCAGCTGGCGCCTTCGATCATGTCGTACTGCGCTTCCGAGAAAAGCCAGCGGTCACCACGCCGGACCAGCGCGTGCCGCGACAGTTGCGGATAGGCCAGCGACTCGCCATTGGCGATCAGATGGCTGCGGTGCCAGCCTTCGATCCGGTCGCGCGCCACATAATCGGCGGAACGGGCGATCCGTTCATAGTGCGTGATGCCGCGTGGCTTCAGGCTGCGGAGCAGGGTGTCGAAGGTCGGGCGCATCTCGTCGGCCGAGGTGATCAGATGCGTCGCGCGGCCGGTCTGCACCAGATAGGGCAGGTCGAGAAGGGCCATGTAGGCGTCGAAATCCTCGTCCCGGAAGGCCTGGGTGACGGCGTCAAGCGCCTGCTGGAAGATGTCGAGCGGGCTCATCGCGGCCCCCGGAACTCGGTCCCGTCCTTATAGGTGAAACGCGCCTTCCCGCCGTCGATCTCGATCTTCAGGTCAACGTCGGAATAGGTTGCCACCTCGCGCGGGGCCTTGGTTCCGACCACCAGGAACCGTGCAACGCGGGCAGAGCGGTTGATGAAATGGTGCCCATCCGTGGACCCCGCCGGGAAGGCCGCGCAATCGCCCGCGCGCATGACGGTTTCGCCGGCGTCCTGCACCAGGGTGCATTCGCCTTCGGTCACCATCACGAACTCATCCTCGTTCAGGTGCCAGTGACGCAGACTGGACAGCGCCCCGGGCTCCAGCGTCACCAGATTGGCGCCGAACTGGGTCAGCCCGCCCGCATCGCCCAGGCGCAGCGAGGATCGCCCCTGCATCATGCTGGCATAGGGTTCGGGATAGATGCTGCCGGTTTTTACCGGGACTTTGGCAGGATCAATCACGGGCATCGCGGGGCTCCTTCCGGCGGGCAATGGCTCGACCGGGGCCGCGCGGTCAGGCCGACAGGGCGAGTGCTGCGAAGCTGGGGTTCAGTTCCGGCATCGACAGACGGGTATAGGTCACCATTTCGGTGCGCATCCCGTCCGGCGTCAATCGGCTGTAGTACAGCGCCGAGGACACGCGCGTCGCGTCCGGCGCGATCTCGTGCCAGTCCACCCAAAAGCGCACCCGGTCCGAGGTCGGCATGTCCACCGCAACCACCTCGGGCTGGATGGCATGGACGCCCCGGTCGCGGAACGCTTGGCGCAGCACGCCCAGCATCGCCCGCCCGTCGTCCGCATTGCGCACGATAAGCCGGCTTTTGCCCAGAAACAGCGGCAAGGGATAGCGGTACTGCTGGGCCAGCTCCTCCAGCCGCCCGGTCAGCAGCAGGTCGGCCCGGTTGCGCAACTGCGCCTGAACCTTCGCAAACATCACGTCCCGACCTTTCGCATCCCGATGGACAAGCAACGATCTTGGGAGAATCACAGCTAGCACGACGCACGGACGCGACAATACCCTGCCCGAAAACGACAGCATGGCGGACTTGCCGTCCGTGCATATCGTTGCGGCAGGCAGGGTGCCGCATGGGTCAGACCCGCTCGATGATGGTTGCGGCGCCCATTCCGCTGGCGATGCAAAGCGTTGCAAGGCCAAGCTCCTTGTCCTGCCGCTCCAGCTCGTCCAGCAGGGTGCCGATGATGATCGCGCCGGTCGCGCCCAACGGATGCCCCATGGCAATAGCGCCACCATTGACGTTGACCAGCGCAGGATCGACGTCAAAGGCCTGCTGGAAGCGCAGGACAACGCTGGCGAAGGCTTCGTTGACTTCGAACAGATCGATGTCGCGGATGCCGATGCCGCTGTCCTGCAGGATCTTCTGCGTCGCCGGGACCGGACCGGTCAGCATGATCGTGGGATCGGTGCCGATCTTCGCCGTCGCCCGGATCTTGGCACGCGGCTTCAGCCCGTGGGCACGGCCGAACTCGGCGTTGCCTATCAGGACGGCCGCCGCCCCGTCCACGATGCCGCTGGAGTTGCCGGCATGGTGGATATGCTCGATCCGCTCCAGATGCGGATACTTCAGCATGGCGACCTTGTCGAAGCCGGGCATCACCTCGCCCATGTCCTTGAAGGCAGGGCGCAGGGCCCCCAGCGTCTGCATGTCGGTGCCGGGGCGCATGTATTCGTCGGTCGCCAGGATCGGCAGACCGTTCTGGTCGCGGATCACCAGGACAGACTTCTCGAACCGCCCTTCCGCCCAGGCCAGCGCGGCGCGGCGCTGGGATTCCACCGCCAGCGCGTCAACCTGATCGCGGGTGAAACCGTACTCCGTGGCGATGATATCCGCACTGATCCCCTGCGGGACGAAGTAGGTTTTCATCGCCAGCCCGGGGTCCACCGCAATCGCCGCCCCGTCGCTGCCCATCGCGACCCGGCCCATCATCTCGACCCCCCCGGCGATATAGGCGTGTCCCGCGCCGCCCTTCACCTGGTTCGCGGCAAGGTTCACCGCCTCCATTCCGCTCGCGCAGAAGCGGTTGATGGCAAGGCCGGGGATGCGTTCGTCCAGATCCGAAGCCAGCACCGCCGACCGTGCGAGGCACCCGCCCTGCTCGCCGACCTGGGTCACGTTGCCCCAGATCACGTCCTCGACGACATGGCCCTCCAGCCCGTTCCGCTCTTTCACCGCGTTCAGCACCTTGGCCGACAGCGCGACCGAGGTCAGCTCGTGCAGGGCTCCGTCGGGACGGCCCTTGCCGCGCGGGCTGCGGACGGCGTCATAGATATAGGCTTCGGTCATGGTCGTCTCCTCAGGTGGCGGGCAAGGCCCGCTGCATCAGATCGTAGGGGTGTTTCCAGCCGGGAAGGGCCGCGATGCGGTCCAGCCAGCGGTCGATATGCGCCCACTCGGCACGGTCAAAGCCATAGGGCTCGGGGTAATAGAGGTAGCCCGCGCAGGACAGGTCGGCGATGGTGACGGCCTCGCCCGCGACCCAGTTCCGGGCCGAGAGGTGGTCGTTCAGCACGGTATAGGCGGCCTTCAGGCGACCTTGCAGGAAGGGGATCACGCCTTCGGGGCGCTTCTCGGGCGGCAGGAAGTTCATCAAGAACCGCGTGGTACCGATCTGCGTGGACAGCTTGTGGTTGTCCCAGAAGAGCCAGCGCAGCACCTCGCGCCGTTCCGCGGCCGACTTGCCGCCCAGCTTGCCGGTCTTGGAGCTGATATAGTCCAGGATCACGCCCGACTGCGTCAGGGTCGTATCCCCGTCGATCAGCACGGGAACCTCGCCCATCTCGTTGATCTTCTTGAACTCGGGCGACCGCCCCTCGCCCTTGAAAAAGTCGACATGGACCGGTTCCCAATCGAGATCGGCCATTTCCAGCGCCAAGGCGCATTTGTAGGCGTTGCCGCTTTCGCCGAAACAGTACAGCTTCATGTCGTTCTCCCCAGGACCGGTCTAAGGGGCGGGCCGTCGCGGCCCGCCTTGGGGCAAAAGCCTAGAACGCCTCGGCGGCCAGCGCCATGACCGTATCCGCGCCGCTCTCGATCCGGGCCAGGTGCATCCCGCAGGCCGGAAGTTGGCGGGCCATGTAGAAGCGGCCGGTGGCGATCTTCGCCTCGTAGAAGTCGCGATCCTCGGCACCGGCATCCAGGGCCGTGTAGGCAGCCTTGGCCATCCGGGTCCACATCAGGCCCAGGCAGACATGGCCCATCATGTGCATGAAGTCATAGGACCCCGCCAGCGCGGCATTCGGGTTCTTCATGCCCTGGGCCATGAAGAACATGCCGGCCTGCTGCAGCTGCTTCGAGGCCGCCTTCAAGGGTTCGACGAAGCCCTTCATCCGGTCGTCGCCGTCATGCGCCTTGCACTCGGCCTTCACCAGGTCAAAGAACGCCATCACATGCTTGCCGCCATCGGTCGCCAGCTTCCGGCCCACCAGGTCCAGAGCCTGCACGCCGTTCGCCCCTTCGTAGATCATGGCGATCCGGGCATCGCGGGCGAACTGCGACATGCCCCATTCCTCGATATAGCCGTGCCCGCCATAGACCTGCTGGGCCTGCACCGCCATCTCGAAACCCTTGTCGGTCTGGAAGCCTTTCAGGACCGGGGTTAACAGGCCGATCAGCCCATCAGCCGCCATGTCGCCCTTGTGGGCGCGGTCGATCAGCGTGGCCCCCCAATAGGTCAGCGCGCGGGCACCTTCGACGAAGCTTTTCTGCTCCATCAGGTTGCGGCGGATGTCGGGGTGGACGATCAGCGGGTCGGCGGGTCCGTTCGGGTTCTTCACCCCGGTCACGTCGCGGCCCTGCAGACGGTCCTTCGCATAGGCCAGCGCGTTCTGATACGCCGCCTCGGCAACCGCATAGCCCTGCAGCGCCACGCCAAGCCGGGCCTCGTTCATCATCGTGAACATGGCCTTCATGCCCTTGTGCAGGTCGCCCAGCAGCCAGCCCACAGCACCGTCATAGTTCATCACGCAGGTCGCGTTGCCGTGAATCCCCATCTTCTCTTCGACCTTGCCCACGGACACGGCGTTGCGGTCGCCCAGCGAGCCGTCGTCGTTCACCAGGAACTTCGGCACGATGAACAGGCTGATGCCTTTGGTCCCCTCACCGCCGCCGGGGGCCTTGGCCAGGACCAGGTGGACGATGTTTTCCGCCATGTCGTGATCGCCGGCCGAGATGAAGATCTTCTGGCCGGTGATCTTGTAGCTGCCGTCAGCCTGCGGCTCGGCCTTGGTGCGCAAGAGGCCAAGATCGGTGCCGCAATGCGGTTCCGTCAGGTTCATCGTGCCAGTCCAGTCGCAGCTGACCATCTTCGGCAGCCACTTCTGCTTTTGCTCGTCCGTTCCGTGGACCAGGATCGCCGAATAGGCGCCGTGGGTCAGGCCCTGATACATGTTGAATGCCATGTTGGCCGACACGAAGGTCTCGTTCAC
This sequence comes from Tabrizicola aquatica, assembly GCF_002900975.1. GTDB lineage: Bacteria > Pseudomonadota > Alphaproteobacteria > Rhodobacterales > Rhodobacteraceae > Tabrizicola > Tabrizicola aquatica. The sequence goes on from NZ_PJON01000004.1 coordinate 70,658, forward strand.
CGCCGTATGCATCAGATAGGGCAGCCCCTGCCCGCCGTATTCGGGGGCCGCGTCCAGCGCCATCCAGCCACCTTCCGACAGGGTGCGGAACGCTTCCTTGAACCCTTTCGGGGTGCGCACCACGCCGTTTTCCAGCACGCAACCTTCCACGTCGCCCACCGCGTTCAAGGGCGTCAGGATATCCTGGGCGACCTTGGCGGCCTCGTCGAACACCGCTTCGGTGAAGCTGCGGTCAAGGTCGGCATAACCGGGAATATCGGCCTCGCTGACCTTCAGCAGATCGTGCAGCAGGAACTGCATGTCCTTCACGGGGGCGGTGTAGCTGGGCATTCGTGCTCTCCTCTTGCTTCGTGCAGCCACCCTTGGCAGGGCGGGTCGTCAGGCGGCGTGGCGTGACACCAGGCCACGGGCCTCGGCTTCGGCCAGTTCGGTTTTCAACTCGGCGATGGCCAGGTCCAGTTCGGCCCGCTGCGCCTCCATCTCGGTCAGGCGCTTCATCGCCAGCTCATAGGCCTTCTGGCGCTGCGCCGTCTGGCCGCCGTCGCGGTCATAAAGGTCCAGCGTCTGGCGGATATCCTCCAGACTGAAGCCGAACCGCTTGCCGCGCAGGATCAGCGCCAGCCGCGCCCGGTCGCGCCGGGTGAACAGCCGGCGGGTGCCCTCGCGGATCGGCGAGAGCAGTTCCTTCGCCTCGTAGAAGCGCAGGGTCCGCGGGGTCACGTCGAAGGCATCGCACATCTGGCGGATGGTCATCACATCGGGGTTTGAATCGGGTTTCATGGCACACGCGTCACGTTGGGAGCATCTGGCAGGCAGATGCGAACCCAAGGATGAGAATACCAGACAGGTTGACGTTAACGTCAGCGTAACGTCACGTCATTGCGCGGGCTGACGTGAAGTCAGGCCCGGTCAGCCCGCAAGGGCCTGCAACCGTGTGACCTGATCGGCCCCGATGCGGTAATGTCCCGTGATCGGATAGGCGAACAGGATGTTCTCCTCGCGCGCGCCGGCGCCGATGTTGTGCAGGATCAGCGGTGTGCCATCCGTGGCCCGCCGGTCCGAGACGATGCCGATATGCGGCAGGTTGCCCGGCAGCGCCCAGGTCACGATATCCCCCGGCAGCCAAGGCGTCGGGCCGTCGTCCAGCGAAAGCTCCGCCCCGATCCGGGACAGCAGCACCTGCAGGTTGGGCACCCGGCGGTGATCGATGTTGCGGTCGGGCCGCGACAGGCCCCACAGCGCCGGATAGGCCGCGAAATCGGCCTTCATGTCCCGGTTCACCGCCAGTTGCAGGTCGATCCCCCAACCGTCGCGCAGGGCGCGGATGATGACGTCGGTGCAAACCCCACGGTCGCGCGGCAGGTCGCCACCCGGAAACTCCAGCGCGACATAGGCGGGATCATAGGTCACCGTCACCCCGACCTGACCGCGTGCCGCCTCGGTCAGGCGGGACGGCTCGGCCCCGGCAAAGGCCGGACCGGACAGGCAAAGGGACAGGATCAGGATCAGGCTGCGCATGGCGGAATCATGCCTGCCCGCGCCCCGAAATGCGAGTGCGGATTCCCCTCGCTCGGCAAGGGCTGGCACCTTTCCGCCGGGGCCGGTAAGAACCGCGTGATGGCGATCACCCTGACCTCTCTGGCCGATCTGGCGACGCATGGCTTCGATGACATCATCGACGTCCGCGCCCCCGCCGAATATGCCGAGGATCACCTGCCGGGCGCGATCTCGCTGCCCGTGCTGGACGACGAGGAACGCGCCCGCGTCGGCACGATCTACAAGCAGGTCTCGCCCTTCACCGCCCGCAAGGTGGGCGCGGCCTTGGTGGCCAAGAACGCGGCGGCGCATCTGCAGGGGCCTTTGGCCGACAAGCCGGGGGGCTGGCGTCCGCTGGTCTATTGCTGGCGGGGCGGGCAGCGGTCCGGTTCTTTCGCCACGATCCTGTCCCAGATCGGCTGGCGGGTCGAAACCCTGGTCGGCGGCTACAAGACCTGGCGCGGGCTGGTGGTGCAGGCAGTCTACGACACGCCGGTCGCAGCTCCCGTGGTCGTGCTGGACGGCAACACCGGCTCGGCCAAGACCGATATCCTGAACCTGCTGCCCGGCTTCGGCGTGCAGGTGATCGACCTGGAAGGCTTGGCCGGCCACCGTGGCTCGCTTTTCGGCAATCTTGGCCCGCAGCCTTCGCAAAAGGCGTTCGAGGGGGCGCTGGCCTTGGCCCTGGCCGGGCTGGACCCCACCCGATCCGTGGTGGTCGAGGCGGAAAGCTCCAAGATCGGCAACTGCCGCATCCCGCCCGAGTTGTGGAAGGCCATGGTCGCCGCCCCGCGCGTGACCATCGCCGCCCCGCGCGCGGCGAGGGCCGAATACCTGGCCCGCGCCTATGCAGACCTGACCGCCGACCCCGCCCGACTTGCCGCCACGGTCGATCTGCTGAAACCGGCCCACCCGCGTGAGGTGATCGAGGATTGGCAGACCCTTGCCGCCGCGGGCCAGTTCCAGGCCCTGGCCGACAGCCTGATGGAACGCCACTACGACCCGCGCTATGGCAAGCACCGCGAGCGGATGGCCGCCCCGATGGCCGAGATCGCAGCGGAACGGCTGGCCCCGGCGGACCTGCCAGCTATCGCCGAACGCCTGGCTCGGGCGATCATGCGTTAGACCACCGTCAGGTGCGGTGCGCCCTCGATCACCCGGCCGATCACCGCCGCCGCGTGGCCCTGTGCGCGCAGCGCCTCCACCAACGCCCCGACCCGGTCGTCCGGCACCGCCGCCAGCAGCCCGCCACAGGTCTGCGGATCGGTCAGAAGCGCCACCCTCTCATCCTGCGGCGCGGTCATCTGCCAGCTGATTGCCGCCAGGTTCGCCGGCTGCAAGGATGACCCCTGCCCCGCCCGCGCCAGGTCCAACGCGCCGGGCATCAGGGGCACATCGTCCAGCCGCAGGTCCGCCGCCGCGCCCGAGGCGCGCAGCATCTCCAACAGATGCCCGGCCAGGCCGAACCCGGTCACATCGGTCATCGCCCGCGCCTCGGCTGCCAGCAGCGCGGCCGCGTCGCCCTGCGGCCGGGACATCTGCGCGACGCACCCGGCCCAGATCTCGCCCAGCAGCAGCCCCGGCACCCGCGCCAGCGCCATCTCGGCGGCCAGGATCACACCCGAACCGATGGGCCGCGTCAGCACCAGCGCATCGCCCGGCCGCGCCCCGCCCTTGCCGATCACCCGGTCGGCAGTGCCGGTGACGGTGAAGCCGGCGGTCAACTCGGCCCCTTCGGTGGAATGCCCGCCCACCACATCGGCCCCAGCCGCGCGGAAGGTGGCGGCGGCCTCATCCATCACCTCGCCCAGCATCCGCGCCTGCAATTCCGGCCCCAGCGGCGGCAGCGTGACCTGCGCCAGGGCGACCTGCGGCGCGGCACCCATCGCCCAGATATCGCCCAGCGCATGCAAGGCGGTCAGCCGCGCCATCAGCCGCGCGTCGGGGGTGAAGGCGCGCAGATGGTCAGTGGTCAGCACCTGCCGCGTGCCGCCGATCTCCAGCACCGCGGCATCGTCGCCGGGGCCTGACAGAACCTCGGCCCGGACCGGCGGCGGCAGCGCGCCCAAGGCATCCGCCAGCGTCCCCGGCCCCAGCTTCGCCCCACAGCCACCGCACAGGGGCCGACGCGCCAGATGCTGCGCCAGCCCTTCGGTCGCATCGGCCGGAGCCACCGACCGCGCCATCGCCGGCAGGTCCGAAAGCCGTTCCATGAAGGCGCGGTCGATGCGGTCCTTCACCCGCCACAGCCACGGGGCCGCCAGCGCCAGACCCCATTTGTCCGCCACCGCGGCCTTTCCGCCCAGGGCCACCAGCTTCAGGTAATCGCGCTGCGGGCGGAACGGACGCAGCGGCTGGCCGGTCAGTGCCGCGCGCAGGTTGCCATGCAGGACCGGGGCCGAGCGCACGGCAAACACCCCCGCCTTTGGCCGCGCCGCGCCCTCGATCGTGGCGCAATCCCCGACGGCAAAAACCAGCGGGTCCGAGGTGCGGAACGCCGCATCCGTCACCAGAAACCCCCGGTCATGTCGCAGGCCAAGCTCGGCCAGCCAGCCCTGCGGCCGCGCGCCGGCCACGGTCAGGGTGAAATCCGACCCGATCTCCTCACCCCCGGCCAGCGTGACGGCACCGGGCGCGATCCGCGAAACCTCGGCCCCGGTACGCAGCACAACCCCCGCCGCGTGCAGTTGTCCCAGCACCTTGCGCCGCGCTGCCGCCCCCAGTCCGGGCAGAAGCGTGGTCGCCCGGTCGATCAGCGTGACCTGCGGCTTTGCCCCGGCGCTGCGCAGCCGGTGGATCGACGCCAGCGCCAGTTCCACCCCGCCCAGACCCGCCCCCAGGATCGCCACGCGCGGAAAGGCCAGGCCCCGGGCGACAAAGGCCTCCCAAGCCTCGGCATAGGCGGCCAGCGGTTTCGCGGCCACCGCATGCTCGGCCCCCGGCAGGCCCGGCAAGTCCGAGGTGATGCCCACGTCGATCGAACATAGGTCATAGGCCAGCGGCGGACGGTCCCGCAGATGGATCAGCCGTGCCTCGCGATCCAGCCCCGTGGCCCGGTCCAGGATCAGCCGAGCGCCCGCAAAGCGGGCCAGGCGAACTAGGTCGATCATCAACGCGTCGCGGCGGTAATGCCCCGCGATCAGCCCCGGCAGCATCCCGGTATAGGGGGCCACCGCATCGGGATTGATCACCGTCAGCCGTGTGCCTGGCAAGGGGTTCATCGCCCACATCCGCAGGACGAGCGCATGGGCGTGCCCGCCGCCAACCAGCACCAGATCACGCAAAGGGGGGTAGGTGGATGGGGTCATGTCGCAGTCCCGCCGCCGTGCCACGAGGGCCGTCGCGTTAGCACGGGCAGACCAATGCCGCAATGCCACGGGGCCGGTTGCGGCATGATGGCCTTCCCGGTCGGGACATGCTACCTCTAGGCCCATGAAACCTTTGCCTTCCAAGGATGAAATCCGTCAGTGGATTTCCGAGAACCCCGGCCTCTCGGCCAAGCGCGACATTGCCAAGGCCTTCGGCATCAAGGGCGACGCCCGGATCGAGTTGAAGAACCTCCTGCGCGAGCTGGAAAGCGAGGGGGTCGTCGAAAAGTCCTCCCGCCGCTTCCGCGAGCCGGGGGTGCTGCCGCCCGTGGCCGTCCTGCAAGTCCTGCCGCCGGATGGGAACGGCGACCTTTACGCCAAGCCGCTGGAAGAAGGCGTCGACGACACCCCGCGCATCCTGGTGATCCCCAAGAAGGGCGACCCGGCCCTGGGTGCGGGCGACCGCATCCTTGCCCGGCTGGCGAAGGTCGACCTTGACGATTACGCCTATGAGGCGCGGCTGATCCGGCGCCTCGGTTCGAACCCCCGCAAGGTGCTGGGCGTGTTCCGCATCGGGTCGCAGGGTGGCCGGATCGTCCCGATCGAAAAGGGCGACGACAAGGAATGGCGCGTCGCCGCCGACATGACCATGGGCGCCAAGGACGGCGAGTTGGTCGAGGCCGAGGCGGTCGGCGCCCGCAAGCTGGGCCTGCCCGCAGCCCAGATCATCGCCCGGCTGGGCGACCCTGCCGGGCCGCGCGCGGCAAGCCTGATCGCCATCCACCAGCACGGCATCCCCGACACCTTCCCCGACTCGGTGATCGCCGAGGCGGACAGCGCCGAACCCGTCGGACTTGCGGGCCGCGAGGACCTGCGCGACCTGCCGCTTCTGACCATCGACCCGGTGGACGCCCGCGACCGCGACGATGCCGTATTCGCCGAGGCGGACAGCGATCTGGCCAACCCCGGCGGCTTCGTCATCTGGGTCGCCATCGCCGATGTGGCGCATTACGTCACCCCCGGCAGCGCCCTGGACCGCGAGGCGCGCAAGCGCGGCAACTCCACCTATTTCCCTGATCGCGTCGTGCCGATGCTGCCGGACATCCTCTCGGGCGACCTCTGCTCGCTGCACGAAGGGGTGGACCGCGCCTGCCTTGCCGTGCGCATGGTGATCGACGCGGGCGGCCACAAGCGCAGCCACCGTTTCGTGCGGGGGATGATGCGCTCGGTCGCCTCGCTGCATTACGCACAGGTGCAAGCGGCGGTGGACGGCGCCCCTGACGCAAAGACCGCCCCGCTGGTCGAGCCGATCCTGAAGCCGCTGTATGCCGCCTATGCCGCGCTGAAGCAGGCGCGAGAGGTGCGGCAGCCCTTGGACCTGGAACTGCCGGAGCGGAAGATCGAACTGGACGCCGAAGGCAAGGTCGCTTCGGTCGCGTTCAAGGAACGGCTCGACGCGCACAAGCTGATCGAGGAATTCATGATCCTCGCCAACGTCGCAGCGGCCGAGGAACTGATCCGGCTGAAGCGCCCCCTTCTCTTCCGCGTCCACGAAGAACCCTCGCCGCTGAAGCTGGAAGGTCTGCGCGAGGTCGCCGAAGGTGCGGGAATGACGCTGGCCAAGGGTCAGGTCCTCCAGACCAAGCACCTGAACCGCCTCCTTGCCCAGGCGCAGGGGACCGAGTTTGACGAGCTGATCAACCTGTCTACCCTGCGGTCTATGACCCAGGCCTATTACCACCCTGAAAATTACGGCCATTTCGGCCTTGCCCTGCAGAACTACGCCCATTTCACCAGCCCGATCCGGCGCTATTCCGACCTGATCGTCCACCGCGCCCTGATCGCCGGCCATGGCTGGGGCAAGGACGGCCTGTCGGCCTGGGACATGGAAAACCTGGAAGAAACCGGCAAGCTGATCTCGGAAGCCGAACGCCGCAGCATGGCGGCCGAGCGGGACACCAACGACCGCTATCTGGCCGCCTATCTGGCCGACCGGGTGGGGGCCGAGTTCGCGGGCCGCATCTCGGGCGTGCAACGCTTCGGCGTGTTTGTGCGCCTGGACGAAACCGGTGCCGACGGCCTGATCCCGGTGCGCGCCCTGGGCCGCGAGTATTTCAACTATGACGAAGGCAGCCAGACCCTGATGGGCTCGGAAACCGGCATGACCCTGGGGATCGGACAGAAGGTCATGGTGCGCCTGGCCGAGGCGGTTCCGGTGACCGGCGGGCTGATCCTGGACCTCTTGTCGGTCGAAGGTGCCACAGTGCGCCCCACGCGACGCAAGGGCGGGAAGTATCAGCCGCGCAAGCCGGCCCAGGCGGCAGCAAAACGGCGTCTGGTGCGCAAACGGCGATGACGGGCGCGGCAAATCTTTTCGAAAAGATTTGCAAAATCCTTCGAAGGATTTTGGTGGCGCCCGGCCTTGGCCTGGCTCTGGGCCTTTCGGCCGGCATGGTCCAGTCGCAGACGATCCTGCCCGATCCCGTGGCAGGGGTGGAGGGTGAGATGGGAACGCAAGCTGGGCTGGACGCCTGGATTCAGGACTTCCGGCCCCGCGCCCTGGCGGCAGGCATTCCAGCCGCCACCTTCGACGCGGCGCTGCGGGGGGTAGAGTTCAACGCCAAGGTCGTCGAACGCGACCGCAACCAGAACGAGTTCTCCAAGACCATCTGGGACTACCTCGACACCGCCGTGTCCGAGGACCGCGTGACCCTTGGCCTGCAAGCCCTCGACCGGCACCGGGCGCTGTTGGACCGGATCGAGGCGCAGTATGGTGTCGAGAAAGAGGTCCTCGCTGCCGTCTGGGGCCTGGAAAGCGCCTATGGCACCTATCGGGGCGACCTGCCCGTACTCGGCTCGCTAGCCACCCTCGCCTATGAGGGACGGCGGGCGAGCTTCTTCGAGGCGGAGCTTCTTGCCGCCCTCAAGATCGTTCAGGGCGGGCATGTGGACCGCTTCGCCGGCTCCTGGGCCGGGGCCTCGGGGCATACGCAGTTCATGCCCTCCAGCTGGGAGAAGTTCGCGGTCGATTTCGACGGCGACGGCAAGCGCAACCTTTGGGGCGACGAACCCGCCGATGCACTGGCCTCCACCGCGAACTACCTGCGGCATTGGGGCTGGACCAAGGGCCAGCCCTGGGGGGTAGAGGTGAAGCTGTCCGATGGCTTCGACTACGACCAGACGACCGAGCGGGTGGTGAAACCGGTCGCCGACTGGCAGGCGATGGGGGTGCGCACCATCCTCGGCGCTGACCTGCCGGACCATGGTCCCGGCTCGATCCTGCTGCCCGGCGGCCATCGCGGCGCGGCCTTCCTGATCTGGCCGAACTTCCAGGTGATCGAGAAATACAATACCGCCGACGCCTATGTCGTGGCGATCGGTTCGCTCTCCGACCGGTTGAGGGGCGGCCCGCCGATCCAGTCCACCTGGCCACGCGACCTGCGCGCCCTGACCCTGGACGAACGCCGGGAGTTGCAGGACCGCCTGACCCGGGCCGGCTTCGATGCGGGTGGGGTCGACGGTCGGATGGGGCCGAAAACGGTGGCCGCCGTGAAAGCGTTTCAGAAGGCGCGCGGCCTGGTGCCGGACGGCTATCCCAGCCTCGAAGTCCTGACACTCCTGCGCTAAGACTTTCCCTTCGGCAAATATCCTCAGGGGTTTGGGGCAGAATGCCCCAACGCGAGCCGTTGCGCGCCCTTCGCGCGCATAAGGCGAGACAAAGGCGTGCGCGTCAGCGCTCAATCTGAAAACCGCCCGAACCCGCACTTGCGCTGGCCTGCCGGGCGCGTCCATGGCATTATGTTCGCTCTTTGTTCACATTGCCCGAGTCGCCCCCATGCCCTTCGTCGAGCTGTCCACTCTGACGAACTTCACCTTCCTCACCGGGGCCTCCCACCCCGAGGAGATGATCCTGCGCGCCGCAGAAATGGGGATGCCGGCGCTGGCGGTGGCCGATGTGAACTCGGTCGCGGGAATCGTCCGGGCCCATACCAAGGCGCGTGAGATCGCGCGGGACGGCGGGCCGCGCATCCGGCTGATCCCCGCGGCCCGCATCGTCCTGACCGACGGCTTCCAGGTGACCTGCCTGCCCCGCGACCGCACCGCCTGGGGGCGGCTTAGCCGGCTGCTCAGCCTGGGCCAGTTGCGCGCGCCCAAAGGCGAATGCCGGCTGGAACTGGCCGACCTTCTGGGCTGGGGCGCGGGGCTGGAGATGCTGGTCCTGCCCCCCGGCCAGCGCCTGACCCTGGCCGAGGCGCCACCCGCCGCGATGGGGGACACATCCCGCTGGCGCGCGCATGTCCGCGCGCTGGCCGCCCGCTTCCCGGGCCAAGTCAGCCTGGCGATGGCGCCGCGCTACGACGGCCAGGACCCCGACCGCTTCCAGCGCCTTGCCGCTCTGGCCGCCGACCTTGGCATTCCCCCCGTCGCCACGGCGCTGCCCTTCCTGCACCACGGCGCGCGGCGGCGGCTGGCCGATGTGCTGACCGCAATCCGCCTGGGCGTGCCCGTCGACCGCCTGGGCCGCCGCGCCTTGCCCAACAACGAAGGCCGCCTGCGCTCGGAAACCGAGATGCTGCGCCTTTTCCGCGGCCACACCGCCGCCGTCCACCGCGCAGGCGAGATCGCCACCCGCGCCGCCTTCTCGCTGGACGAACTTCAGTACGAATACCCCTCCGAGAATGCCCCCGGCGAGACCGCCAGCCAGCGCCTGGCCCGGCTGGCCCAGGCCGGGCTGGACTGGCGCTATCCCGAAGGCCCGCCCGACAAGGTCCGCGCCCAGATGGCGCATGAACTCGCCCTGATCGCCAAGCTGCGGTACGAGCCCTATTTCCTGACCGTCCACGACATTGTCGCCTTCGCCCGCTCGCGCGGCATCCTCTGCCAGGGCCGCGGTTCGGCGGCCAATTCCGTGGTCTGCTATGCCCTGGGCGTGACCTCGGTCTCACCCGAGATCGGGACCATGGTCTTCGAACGCTTCATCTCCGAGGCGCGCAACGAACCGCCGGACATCGACGTGGATTTCGAACACGAACGCCGGGAAGAGGTGATCCAGCACATCTACGCCCGCTACGGCCGCCACCGCGCCGGCCTCTGCGCGACCGTGATCCACTATCGCGGCAAGCGCGCCGTGCGCGAGGTCGGCCGCGCCATGGGCCTGACCCAGGACACGCTGGCCGCGATGTCCAGCCAGATCTGGGGTTGGGGCGGCCCGGGTGGCATCACCGACCAGCGCCTGGCCGAGATCGGCCTTGACCCCAAGGACCGCCGCTTGACGCAGACCATGGCGCTGATCGACGAAATCCAGGGCTTCCCCCGCCACCTGTCGCAGCATGTCGGCGGCTTCATCATCACCGAAGGCCGGCTGGACGAGCTTTGCCCGGTGGAAAACGCCACGATGGAGGATCGCACGATCATCCCCTGGGACAAGGACGACATCGACACGCTGAAGATCCTCAAGGTCGATATCCTGGCCCTGGGGATGCTGTCCTGCCTGCGCAAGGGCTTTGACCTGATCCGCCAGCACCACCAGCAGACCTTCACCCTGGCCACCCTGCCCCCCGAGGACGCCGAGACCTACCGGATGCTCTGCCGGGCGGACAGCCTTGGGGTATTCCAGGTGGAAAGCCGCGCGCAGATGAACTTTCTGCCCCGGATGCGGCCGCGCTGCTTCTACGACCTGGTGATCCAGGTGGCGATCATCCGGCCCGGGCCGATCCAGGGCGACATGGTGCATCCCTTCCTGCGCCGCCGGAACGGGCAGGAGAAGGTCAGCTTCCCCTCGGACGCGCTGGGTCGCGTGCTGGCCAAGACGCTGGGCGTGCCCCTGTTCCAGGAACAGGCGATGCAGATCGCCATCGTCGGCGCGGGGTTCACCCCGGACGAGGCCGACCGCCTGCGCCGCTCGCTCGCGACGTTCAAGAAACATGGCTCGGTCAGCGAGTTTCACGACCGCTTCATCAACGGAATGCTGGCCAACGGCCATGACGAGGATTTCGCCCGCCGCTGCTTTGCCCAGATCGAAGGCTTCGGCAGCTATGGCTTCCCCGAAAGCCATGCCGCCAGCTTTGCGCTCCTTGTCTACGCCTCGGCCTGGATCAAGCGGCATCACCCCGGCATCTTCGCCTGCGCGCTGCTCAACAGCCAGCCGATGGGCTTCTACGCGCCCGCGCAGATCGTCCGCGACGCGCGGGAACATGGCGTGACCGTCCTGCCGCCCTGCATCCAGGCCAGCGACTGGGACAACCGGATGGAATGGCTGGCCCCGCCCGCAAAGGGCCCGGCGGAACTGGCGCTGCGGCTGGGCTTCCGCCAGATCAAGGGCATCGCCGAGGAAGAGGGCCGCTGGATCACCGCCGCGCGCGGCAACGGCTATCAGACCCTGCCCGATGTCCACCGCCGCGCCGGGGTTAACCCCGCCACGCTCGCCCGCCTGGCCGAGGCCGACGCCTTTGCCGCCCTGGGCCTGTCCCGGCGCGAGGCACTCTGGCAGGCCGAGGCGCTTGCCCCCGGCCCCACCTTGCCACTCTTCGCCACTGACATGGACGGCGAGGCCATCGCCGAACCCCAGGTGCAGTTCCGCGACCTGACCCTTGGCGAGGCGGTGGTCGAGGATTACCTGTCCTACCGCCTGACCTTGCGTGCCCATCCGATGCAGCTTTTGCGCCCCATGCTGGACGCAGCCTGAGAAGGGGTGCCGCCCTTGGGGGCATCGAGCCCCCAAGGGCGGCGCTGCCGGCGCGGACCGGACAGCCTTGCACGGGTTGCAAGGTCGGCAGCCTCCGGCGGGGATATTTGAAGAAGAGAAAGACGGCTTTCTCTTCCGCAAATATCCTCAGGGGGTTTGGGGGCAGAATGCCACCATCAGCCGAGGAGGAGGGCGCAAGCCCCGACGACGAGAGAAAGACTCAGCGCGCCAGCGCTCCGCTTTGCAACCCCAGCTTACAACGGACGGCGCATGTGGCGATGCGGGATGCCGGCGTCCAGGAACTCTTCGCCCTCCACCGTGAAGCCAAGCTTTTCGTAGAACCCCGTCGCATGGGACTGCGATCCCAGATAGGCTTCGGTTACCCCCGGCTGACCTTTCAGCACCCCAAGCGCCGTCCGGATCAGCTCCGCGCCAAGCCCCGTGCTCCGCGCCTGGGCCAACACGCAAACCCGGCCGATCTTGCCGGTCGCGCCTTTCAAAAGCAGCCGCGCGGTCCCGACTGGCACTTCGCCGTCCCAGGCCAGCAGATGGATCGCCTGATCGTCCAGCCCGTCGACCTCATCGGCTTCGCTGACGCCCTGCTCCTCGATGAAGACCATCCGGCGCAGGCGCTGGCAGGTGGCGATGTCGCGCGTCACCTCGATCCGGGTCATGCGAAATACTCGCGCAGGATACGGCCATAGATCGCCTTCAACTGCTGGATCTGCACCACCTCTACCCGCTCGTCGACCTGATGCATCGTCTTGCCCACCAGACCGAATTCCACCACCGGGCAGTGGTCCTTGACAAAGCGCGCGTCCGACGTCCCGCCGCTGGTCGATGCCACCGGCTTTCGCCCTGTCTCGGCCTCCACCGCCCGCGCCACCAGCGAGGACAACTCACCCGGCGGGGTCAGGAACGCCTCGCCCGAGACCGAAATCTTCAGCGCGATCTCGACCCCCGTCGCCTCGGCCACTGCTTCGGCCTCGGACCGCAGCCAGGAGGACAGCGTGTCGCCGGAATGGGTGTCGTTGAAGCGGATGTTGACCGTCGCCGTCGCCCGCGCCGGGATCACGTTGTTGGCCGGATTGCCGCAATCAATCGTGGTGATCGCCAGCGTGGACGGGTCGAAATGCGGCGTGCCGCGGTCCAGGGGTTCCGCCTCCAGCCGCGCCAGCAGGCGGACCATCGCGGTCAGCGGGTTCTTCGCCCGATGCGGATAGGCGCTGTGGCCCTGCACCCCGGTCGCCGTGATATGGGCGGTCATCGACCCGCGACGACCGATCTTCATCATCTCGCCCATCTCGTTCGGGCAGGTCGGTTCACCCACCAGGCAATGCGTCATCCGCTCGCCGTTGAAAGCCATCCAGTCCAGGATCGCCAGGGTGCCGTCCTTGCCCTCACCCTCTTCATCGCCGGTGATCGCCAGGATCACCGCCCCATCGGGAGGCGTGTCGCGCACGAAGTCCACCGCTGCGGCAACGAAAGCCGCGACACCCGACTTCATGTCGCAGGCGCCCCGTCCATACATGATACCATCCTGGACCTCGGCCCCGAACGGGTCAAAGCGCCAGGCGGCTGCGTCACCGACCGGCACCACATCAGTATGCCCGTTGAAACCGAAGGCCCGGTTCGCACCCTGCTTGCCCCAGCGGGCATACAGGTTCGCAATCCCGTTCCGGTCCACCCGCGTACAGGTGAAGCCGGCCGCACCCAGCACCTCGGCCAACAGCGCGATCGCACCGCCTTCGACCGGCGTGACCGAGGGGCAGCGGATCAGCCGGGCAGTCAGGTCTACAGGATCAAGCGGTTGGGTCGTCATCAGGGCCATCCAGGATCAGGTGCCCCTTCCGTATCCTCTCGCGCGCCGTGCCGCAACCAAGGCGCGACTGGACGCAGGTCGTGGCGCGCCTCGCGACGAGAGGTCGAAGACCATCGAGGAGCGTCGGCTGCCTCAGTCGAAGAACGGCGTCATCTGCGCCACGACGACCGAGTTCTCTTCCAGCGCCCGCTGCATCAGCGCCTGTTCCTCAGCGTCGATATCGTCGCCGGCTTTCAGCCGTTCGTCCAGCGTGCCCAGGCCCTGCACCTCCAGCGGGGCCATCTCGGCCTCTTTTAGGATCGCCACCGTCTCGCGCACGGCCTCGGCCTCGTCCACGCCCGAGGCATAGCACAAAAGCGCCGCGCCGGTGGCTTTGGGGGGCAGCCCGTCGCCGTCCTTGCGGCCCACCTCGACGATCAGCGAATAGACCTGCTGCGGGCGTTTGGGCTTGGCTGCGTCCGACATGACTTCCCTCCGAAAGGCCCGCACAGGCATAGCCGAAGCCGTCCAGCAGCGCCACCCTTCACCAGGCGCGACCGAGGGAGACGGCCAGCCACCCGAGACCCGAACAATTTTAGACATCTTGGATGGACCCGTTAACCGTTCTTGAGATGTTCCTTCGCACACTGCCCCCAAGCTTTGCAGAACCGCGAGGACCACATGACCGAGGCTAGCGAACTGCCGATCCAGACCGGCGTCAGCGCAATGCAGCTGGCCGAGGCGATGTTTGGCACCGGCATCCAGATCCTCAACGCGACCTACAATGGGGACCCTCTTTCGGCCGGCATCTATACTCAAGGCGACACCATAGCCCCCGCAGTGACGCCAGCCGACAGCGGCGTCATCCTTTCGACAGGCCGGGCCGCAGACTTCACCAACGCCTCGGGCGACGTCAACATTTCGGCCGGCACGACCACGGATACCGCCGGGGTCGACGGCGACAGCAGCATGAACGAACTTGCCGGTGCCGCGACCTTTGATGGGGCGATCTTCCAGGCCGATTTCATCCCGGCTGGTTCGACCCTGACCATGCAGATCACCTTCTCATCCGAAGAATATCTGGAATACGTCGGCTCGGGCTTCAACGACGCGGTCGGCGTCTGGGTCAACGGGCAGAAGGCAGAACTGACGGTTGGCAACGGCGACATCTCTATCGACAACATCAACCCCACGACGAACAGCAACCTCTACGTCGACAACGCAAACGACGTCTACAACACCGAGATGGACGGGTTCACCGTCACTCTGACCCTGAAGGCCCCGGTCGTTCCGGGCGAGGTGAACACGATCAAGATCGGGATCGCCGATGGCGGGGACACAGCCTATGACAGCAATCTGTTGATTGCAGGCGCCTCGGTCCAGACCGCCGTCATCGCACAGGACGACGCATTTACGGTGGCACGGAACAACCTGACCGAGGTCGATCTCGTCGCCAACGACACCAACACAGCGGGCGGCACGCTGACGATCACCAAGATCAACGGCATTCCGGTCACGGCGGGCGACTATGTGATCCTGCCCTCGGGCCTGGGAATTGTGGTGAACGCCGACGGCACGATCACGGCTGTCGCAGAGGGGGAAGACGCCCTCGGCGAGGCAAGCTTTTCCTACGAAGTGATGAACCAGGACGGCATCACCGATGTGGGCTTTGTCTCCGGTGAAGTCGTCCCCTGCTTTGTCCAGGGCACCCGGATCGAGACGGTCCGCGGCCCTGTCCCGGTCGAAGACATCGCCGTGGGCGACCTGGTGCTGACCCTGGACCATGGCTTTCAGCCGGTCGTCTGGCACGGGGTGCGGCAGGTCCCCTCGCGCGGGGCCATGGCCGCCGTGCGCATCCCCGCCGGCGCTTTCGGCGACCACGGCGCACTTTCCGTCTCGCCGCAGCACCGGCTGCATTTCTCTGGCTGGCGTGCCCAGCTTTACGCGGGCGAGGATGAGGTCCTGGTCAAGGCGATCCACCTCGTGCGCGCCGGGCGGCTGGCACAGGACCACTCTGGCGCGATGGTGACCTACCACCACCTGCTTTTCGGCCGCCACGAGATCCTTTGCGCAGAAGGGATGTGGAGCGAGAGCTACTATCCCGGCCCGACCACGCTGGCCGGTCACGACGCCGAAGTGCAAGAGGAACTGCTTGCGCTGTTCCCCGAGCTTGCCGCCGATCCGGCAAAATACGGCCCCTCGGCGCGCACCGAGGTCCGCGCCCATGTCGCGGCATTGCTGGTGGCTTAGGGGTCAGTCCCGCAACAGCTCGTTGATGCTGGTCTTGGACCGGGTCTGCGCGTCGACCTTCTTCACGATCACCGCGCAATACAGGTTGATCCCGCCCTTCGACGGCATCGAGCCCGCGACGACCACCGACCCCGCCGGAACCTCGCCATACATCACCTCGCCGGTTTCCCGGTCGACGATCTTCGTGGACTTGCCGATGAAGACCCCCATCCCCAGGACGCTGCCCTCACGGATGATGCAGCCCTCGACCACCTCGGAGCGCGCGCCGATAAAGCAGTTGTCCTCGATGATCGTCGGGCCGGCCTGCATCGGTTCCAGCACGCCGCCGATCCCGACGCCGCCCGAAAGGTGCACGTTCTTGCCGATCTGCGCGCAGGACCCGACCGTGGCCCAGCCGTCGACCATGCTGCCCTCATCCACAAAAGCCCCAAGGTTCACGAAGGACGGCATCAGGACCACGTTCTTCCCGATGAAGGCCGAGCGTCGGACGATGCTGCCCGGCACCGCGCGGAAGCCGGCCTTGCGCCAATCCTCGGCGGTCCAGCCCTGCCACTTCGAGGGCACCTTGTCCCACCAGTTGGCGCCCCCGTTCGACCCCGAGATTTCGTGCATGTCGGTCAGCCGGAACGACAGCAGCACCGCCTTCTTGGCCCACTGGTTCACATGCCAGTCATTGCCGCGCTTTTCCGCGACCCGCAGCGTGCCCGAATCCAGCGCCGAAAGCGTGGCCTCGATCGCCACCCGCATCTCGCCCTTGGTGGCGGGGGTGATCGTGTCCCGGGCCTCCCAGGCGGCGTCGATGGCGGCTTCCAGTGCGGCATAGGACATGGGGCATTCCCTTTTCGGTTGGTCACGGGCGTGCCCACCCTATAAGGCTGAACCCGACACCACGCAATCCGAGTGCCCGCATGAAAGACGAACCCCGCACCCATCCGTTCCGCGACAGCATCGAGGATATCGCGGCCGCCAAGCGGATCCCGGACACGCCCCAGACCCGCGCCCCGGCCTACCGGCTGGCCTTCGCCGACCGCGATTTCCTGTTGCGCGACGAGTTGCGCCCCGTCCGCCTGCAGCTAGAGCTTCTGAAGCCGCAGCTGATCATGGACGAACGCGGGATCGAATCGACCGTGGTCATGTTCGGCGGCGCCCGCATCCCCGCGCCGGAACACCGCGACCAGGCGCGGACCCAGACCCTCGCCGACCTGTCGCATTACTATGAAGAGGCCCGGCGCTTTGCCCAGCAGATGACCGAGCGCAGCCTTGGCACCTATGGCCGGGAATGGGTGATCGCCACGGGCGGCGGTCCCGGCGTGATGGAAGCCGGCAACCGCGGGGCGCATGAGGCCGGCGGCCAGTCGATCGGGCTGAACATCGTCCTGCCGCATGAGCAGGCCCCGAACAGCTATGTCACGCCGGACCTGTCGTTCAACTTCCATTACTTCGCGATCCGCAAGATGCATTTCCTGATGCGGGCCAAGGCCATCGTGGTGTTTCCGGGCGGGTTCGGCACGATGGACGAACTTTTCGAGAGCCTGACCCTGATCCAGACCGGCCGAATGAAGCGCATCCCCTTCCTTCTCTTCGGCCGCGACTGGTGGGAAAAGGTTGTGAACTGGGGACACCTCGCCGAAGCCGGCGTGATCTCGCCCGAGGATCTGTCGCTGTTCGCCATGGTCGAAACCGCGGAAGAGGCGGTTGCCGTGATCGACGGTTGGGAACAGCCTGCGGGGGCGTAAGGTGGGCGATATCGCCCACCCTACCCCCGCGCACACTTAGCCACCCGGCCGCGCCAGCGTTTCGCGTTCCCAGCCCGCCAGGTAGTCCACCCGGTCGCAGCCGGCAAAGACCGCCAGCCGGCTCAATTCGGCCTCCAGCTTGCCCTGCCGGACCTTGGTCAGTCGCACCCCGGCCTCGGGCCAGAACGCCTTGACCCGCAGCGCGCCAGCATCGCGGAAGGCTTTCACGTCGATCCGGCCGACCAGCCGGTCGCCCTCCAGCACCGGAAAGACGTAATAGCCGTAGGTTCGTTTCGGCTCGGGGACAAAGACCTCGATCCGGTAGTGGAAGCCGAACAGGAAGTCGGCCCGGTCGCGGTCCCGCAGGGCGGGGTCGAAGGGCGACAGGATGCGCAGCCGGGCCGAGGGGTCGGGCGGGGTTTCCTCCAGCGTCGCAGGGAACAGGACCACCCGGCGGCGCTGACCCAGCGCACCCTCGACCTCGGCCTCGACGATCTCGCCCCGGCCCAGCGCCGCGCGGCACCAGGCTTTCGCGGCCTCGGGTCCGATCGCGTTCCAATAGGCCGCGATCTCGCCACTGGTTCCAAACCCCAGCCGCGCCAGCGCCGAGCGGCAGGCCCAGTCGATCACCGCCTCGGCCGGCACCGGGGCGCGGTGGGTCTCGGGGATCACCCGTTCGGTCAGGTCATAGATCTTGGCAAAGCCGTCGCGCCGCGTGATCGCCAGCCGCCCAGTCCGCCACAGCCATTCCAGCGCAGTTTTCGACGGGTGCCAGTCCCACCAGCCGCCCTTGCCCCGCACCTCGCCCTCGCCCACATCGGCCGTCCCGACCGGGCCGTCCCGGGCGATGCGGTCCAGGATGCTGTCGAACTGCGCCTCATACCCTTCGCGGAACCAGCGCCGCCAGTTCTGATGCAGCCGCTCCTCGTCGCGGGCAAAGCGGTGCTGCCAGACCCCATGCAGCCCCACCGGCAGGATCGAGGCGTCATGCGTCCAATGCTCCCACAGCGCCCGGTCCCGCTCCAGTAGCCGCTTCAGGACCGGCGCGCGGAAGGACTGCCGCCGCGACCACAGGATCATCTCATGCGCCCGGGCGACAGTGTTGATGCTGTCCACCTGGACAAAGCCGATACGCTCCACCAGCGCCTGCACGGCGGGGCCGGTGGCGGGGCCGACGGGGGCCTCGATCAGGGCATGGCGGTTCAGGAACAGTCGCCGGGCGCGAGGATTGGGGATCAGCGGAAGCATCGCTCAGGGCTACCACCGCACAAGATGCGGTCAAGCCACCTCGCTGCCGGAAATCTGCTGAAAAGCCGATTGTATTGCCGGACAGGGGCCATACACTCGCCCCTATCCTCCCCTAGCAGCAAGGTGGCCGGACCATCGGTCCGCCGGAAAGGACCTGCACGGCCGTGCCCCATGACACGCCCCTTATCACCACCCTGGTCGCGGGCTTTGGCCTGGCCTTCCTGTTCGGCCTGCTGGCCCAGCGGCTGCGCCTGCCGCTGATCGCCGGGTACCTCTTGGCCGGCGTGGTGATCGGCCCTTTCACGCCGGGCTATGTGGCCGATGCCGGCCTTGCAGCGGAACTGGCCGAGCTTGGGGTGATCCTGCTGATGTTCGGCGTTGGCCTGCACTTTTCGCCGCGCGACCTCATGGCCGTCCGCGCCATCGCCGTGCCCGGCGCCCTGGGCCAGATCGCCGTCGCCATGTCGGCGGGCACGCTGACGGGCTGGCTGATGGGCTGGGGCCTTGGTGCGGGGCTGATCTTCGGCCTTGCCCTCTCGGTTGCCTCGACCGTCGTGCTGCTGCGCGCTTTGCAGGACCGCGAGCTTGTCACCTCGGAACGTGGCCGCGTCGCCGTGGGCTGGCTGATCGTCGAGGACCTGGCAATGGTCTTGGCCCTGGTCCTGATCCCGCCGCTGGCCGGACTTCTGGGCGGCATCGCCCAACCCGTGGGTGAGGAGGCCGAGATCGTTGCCCAGGTCGGCGTCGGCCCAATCGCCGCGACCGTCCTGGTCACCCTGGCCAAGGCGGCCACCTTCGTCATTCTGATGCTGGTGATCGGCCGCCGGGTCATCCCCTGGGTACTGCACTTCGTCTCGCACACCCACTCGCGTGAACTCTTCCGGCTCTCGGTCCTGGCCATCGCCCTCGGGGTGGCCTACGGCGCGACCCGGCTGTTCGGCGTGTCCTTCGCGCTGGGGGCCTTCTTTGCCGGGATGGTCATGTCCACCTCCACCCTCTCGTCCCAGGCCATGCGCGAGACCTTGCCGCTGCGCGATGCCTTCGCGGTCCTGTTCTTCGTCTCGGTCGGGATGCTGTTCAACCCCGCCATCGTGCTGGAGGCCCCGCTGGCACTTGTCGCCACCGTGGCAATCATCATCGGCGGCAAGGCGGCCGCAGCCTATTACATCGTCCGCGCCTTCGGGCGGGACCGCGAGATGGCCCTGACCATCGCCGCCAGCCTGGCGCAAATCGGCGAGTTCTCGTTCATCCTGATCACCATGGGCGTCAAGCTGGCCATCGTCCCGACCGAGGCGCGCGACCTGGTGGTCGCGGGGGCCATGATCTCGATCCTGGCCAACCCGCTGCTGTTCCACCTGCTGGACCGGCAGATGGCGCGTAAGGCACCGGACACTGCCGGTCCCGACAGCACGGAACCGGCGGGGTCTGGCTGACCGTTATTGCTGCGCCAGCGGTTCCACCTTGGCCTTGTGATCTTGCAGCTTTGGCAGGGTCTCGGCCGCGAACTCTTTCAGCGCGCCATCCTGACCCTGTTTGGCATAGCCCTCGAACAGGGTCACCGCCTCGACATGCGCCGCAAGTTGGGCCGCCAGATAGGCCGCGTCGAACTCTTCGGCCGACAGACCCGACAGGTTGTCCAACTGCGACTGGTGGTCGGGCATCAGGGTTTCGGCCGGGGCCACGCCCTCGGCGCTGGCCGCTGTTTTCATCTTCTCGCCGGCGGACTGGTGGTCAGCAACCATCATCTCGGCAAAGCCACGCACCGCGTCGGTCTGCGAGACCTCCAGCGCCAGTTGGCTCGACTGGATCTCGAACTGGTTGGACGAGGCCGCGCGTTCCGCAAAGGCCGCCGGGGTCGTCATGGCGGCCTGCATCTCTTCTTCGGATGGCGGAGCAGCGTCCTCGGTGGTCTGTGCTGCAAGATTGCCCGCGCCAAGGCAAAGCACGGCTGCGACCATGGCCGCGATCGGGGTGGGTTTCATGGGCCCGTCTCCTTTGACTGTGGACGGACCCAACCCTGCGCCGAAAGGAATGTTCCTTGCCCCGACCCCAGGTGGTCAGAGTCCCGCTTCCGCCGCGATCTGCGCCTTCGACTTGCGGGCGCGCTCGGTCGCGGATTTCAGCTGGCCACAGGCGGCCATGATATCCTCGCCGCGCGGGGTGCGGATCGGGCTGGCATAGCCGGCGTGATAGATGATGTCGGCAAAGGCGTGGATGCGGTTGCCCGACGACCGCTTGTAGGGCGCGCCGGGCCATTCGTTGAACGGGATCAGGTTCACCTTGGCCGGGATGCCTTCCAGCAGCTTCACCAGCCGGTGCGCGTCCTCTTTCGTGTCGTTCACCCCGTCCAGCATCACATATTCAAACGTGATCCGCTCGCTGTTGGACAGGCCAGGATAGGCCTTCAGCGCCTCAAGCAGCGTGGCGATGTTCCAGCGTTTGTTGATCGGGACCAGCACATCGCGGACCTCATCCGTGGTCGCATGGAAGCTGATCGCAAGCTGGCAGCCGATCTCGGTCGCAGTGCGGGCGATTTCCGGCACGACGCCGGACGTGGACAGCGTGATCCGGCGGCGACCCAGCGCGATCCCCTCGCCGTCCATCACGATCTGCATCGCGTCGCGCACGTTCTCGAAGTTGTACAAGGGCTCGCCCATCCCCATCAGCACGATGTTCGAGATCAGCCGCACCTCTTCCTTCGGCGCCCCCGGAACCGGCCATTCGTCCAGATCGTCCCGCGCCATCATCACCTGCCCGACGATTTCCGCCGCCGTCAGGTTGCGCACCAGCTTTTGCGTGCCAGTGTGGCAGAACGAACAGGTCAGCGTGCAGCCAACCTGGCTGGAAATGCACAGCGTCCCACGATCCGTCTCGGGGATATAGACCACCTCGACCTCATGCCCACCGGCGATCCGCACCAGATACTTCCGGGTGCCGTCGGTCGAGATCTGGCGGGTCACCACCTCGGGGATCTCGATGGTGAAATTCTCGGCCAGAAGCGCGCGATAGTCCTTGGCCAGGTTGGTCATCAGCGCGAAATCGCGGACGCCCCAGTGATAGACCCACTGCCAGACCTGCCCCACCCGCATCTTGGCCTGCTTTTCCGGCGTTCCCGCCGCGATCAGCGCCTCGCGCAGGGCGGCGCGGGTCAGGCCGACAAGGTTCACCTTGTCCGAAGCGGGCAGCTTGCGCGGAATGGTCAGCACGTCTTGCGTGATCGGGGCGGTCATGGCGGCAGATCCTTGCTTGGGGCCTTGTCACAGGCGATCTGGAATGTCGGGCGGATATAGGTGATTCCCCACCAATAGAAAAGCGCCCCGCGACGGGGGCGCCCTATCCGCTTTCCCTGCCCTTACGAGCAGCGCTTCTCGGCGTCTTCCATCGCGGCGGTAAAGCCGCGCAGGCTGAACGTGTCCTGGGTCTGCGTGCCCTTGCCGGACCGCGCCGTCAGCGTGGCCGAACTTCCGGCCTTCATCGCCGCCAGAAGCTTGGCTTCATCGTCGGGGCCGGGCCACGCCCATTCGCCGTCCGTGAACAGCTTGTAGGTCTGGCCATCGACCACCACGTCCACAGTGGACCCGCCAGCGAACGGATATCCGCCGGTAAAGCTGATCTCGCCCGGCTTGCCGGGGCGGAACGTGACGAAGAACAGGATGTCCCCGCGCCGCACGCTGACCGGCTGGCCCTCACGCGTGTTCACCGTCTCTTTCGGCTTGGAAACACCCCAGCATTCCTTGGGGCTTTCTTCCGTAAAGACGCTCCAATCCGTCATCGTGGCGACGAGGTTGGTGGATTCCTGTGCCACGGCCGGAAGGCCCAAGGCCGAAAGGGTGGCGACCGCAAGCGCGCGACCGAAAGGGGAAGTCATGTCTGACGCAGCCTCCAAGCTGTCTTGTTGCGTGGCGCCCGGTTGGCCATTTTCACTGGCGCGGCGCCCATCTACCCGGTAATCCAGCCTTAGCCAAAAACACCAATCCGCGAAAGCCCCATGGGCGACAATTCGCGCACATGTTACGGGGGAAGCCGATGTCCGCAGCCTATCCGATGGTCGAACTCTGGCGCGGCGGCCTGCTGGAAAGCACCCATGCCGGCCATGCTGTGATCTGGGGACCGGACGGGATCGAGACCGCCTGGGGCGATCCCTCTACCGTGATTTTCCCGCGCTCCTCCTGCAAGATGATCCAGGCCCTGCCCCTGGTCGAGACCGGCGCCGCCGATGCCGTGGGCCTGACCCCCGCGCATCTGGCCTTTGCCTGCGCCAGCCACCAGGGCGAGGCGCGGCACGTGAGAATGGCCGGTGACTGGCTGTCCACGATCGGCCTTGCCGAACCCGACCTGCGCTGCGGCGCGCATGAACCCTACGACCGGGACGAGCGGAACCGCCTGATCAAGACCGACGAAAGCCCCTGCCAGCTGCACAACAACTGCTCGGGCAAGCATTGCGGCTTCCTGACCGTGACCCGGCACCTCGGCGCCGGGCCCGAGTATGTCGAGATCGACCACCCCCTGCAGCGCGCGATTCGCCAGGCGACCGAAGAAGTGACCGGCGAAACCGCCGCCGGCTACGGCATCGACGGCTGCTCGGCTCCGAACTTCGCCGTCACCGTCGCCGGCCTTGCCCGCGCCATGCAGGCCTTCGCCGCCGCGCGCGAGGATGGCGATGCCCGATCCCGCGCCATGCACCGGCTGACCCATGCCATGGCCACCCACCCCGAACTCGTGGCCGGCGAGGGCCGCGCCTGCACCGAGTTGATGCGCGCCATGGGCCATACCGTCGCCAAGACCGGCGCCGAGGCCGTCTTTGTCGCCATCCTGCCCAAGCAAAAGCGTGGCATTGCGCTGAAGATCGTCGACGGCGGCACCCGGGGCTCTGAAGCGGCGATCACCGCACTTCTGGTGCGGGCGGGCGTCCTCGACCCGGCACACCCGGCCGCGCAGAAGCGGCTGGGCGGCGTGCAGCGCAACTGGCGTGGGCTGGAAACCGGCACGATCCGGGTCGCTCCGGGCTTTCCCCGTTGATTTGAAGGGCGAAGCGGGTAAGCTTTCGGGATGAACGCCGAAGCCCCGATCCCCTTTCCGCAATCGGCCCGCATGCCGGAAGAGGTCAGCTTTGACCGGCGCGAGTTGGGCCAGATCCTGCGTGTCTACGGCCGCATGGTCGCGGCTGGCGAATGGCGCGACTATGCCATCGCCGCGATGCGCGATCTGGCCGTGTTCGCCGTTTTCCGCCGAACGGCCGAAACCCCACTGTACCGGATCGAGAAGCGGCCGAAACTGCGCAGCCGCCAGGGGCTTTACGCTGTCGTCGGCATGGACGGCCGCGTCCTGCGCCGGGGCCAGGATCTGGACCAGGTGCTTAAAGTCCTGGAAAAGCGGATGATCGGCCCGGTCTGATCTTGGGGCCCGCCTCCTCGTTCGACTGCGTCTCCTCGTCGGTGGAACCGCGCGAGGAGTGCACGAAATGCTCGACGAGCCAGCCGTTCAGGGCCGTTGCCGCGCTTGCACCAACCCGCCGCCGCCAGAGGAAATCCGCGCCACTGCATCGCGGATGCCTTCATAGCTGACCGACATCGTATGGCCGTTGGCATGGATCAGCACGTCGGGGTTCACCACCATTGCAACGTGGCCCTTCCAGAAGATCAGATCGCCGCGTTGCATCACGTCATCGGCACCCAGCGCCCGCCCGACGGCCATCTGCATGTCGCTGTCGCCGGGGCATTGCTTGCCCGCCGCATGCAGCGCCACCTGCACGAGCCCCGAACAATCGATCCCAAAGCGCGAGTTTCCGCCCCAAAGATAGGGCGTCCCCAGCAGGCTTTCGGCCACATAGACCGGATCCGGCGCCCATTGTCCCATCGGCCGCAGATGCGCCACCGGCAGGTAACCCAGGGGCGTGCTGGCCCAGGCCCCCCAGGACCCCACCACCGTCACCCGCGAGCCCAGGCTGACCGACATCAACTCCTGCGCCTGGACCGAAGGTTCTTCATAAAGATGCGTCGAGGGCGCGACGACCCAATGCGTCGGCTCTGGCCCCTGGCCCAGCGCAGTTTCGGCGACCCAGCCGCAGTAGCCGTCCTTGTCCGACAGAACGAAGGCATGGCCCTGGTCGCGGTCGATCACCGTGACCTTGTCGCCCATCAGAAGCTGCCGGTCCCGCGCGCCATCAGGCGCCACGCGCAAGTCGGCCAGCGGCTGCACGACCTGCGCCACATCACCCTCGGTCAGGGGGGCATGCACCAGCCCCTCCATCGAGACATGGGCCACCCGTCCGGAAAAGGCCCTTGTCCTGCGGTCCATCGTTACTCTCCCACCAACGCAAAGGGCCACGCGGGCCCGAACCTATCTTACAGTCACCCCCAGCACTTGTGGCAAGGCCCCAAGGATCGCCCGCGCGCCCTGCCCGGACGCGCCTTTCGGCCGTGCTGGCTGGTCGCTGGGCGTATGGCCGTAGATATCGAAATGCACATAGCGCGGCACATCGACAAAGCGCCGCAGGAACAGTGCCGCGGTGATCGACCCGGCGAAGCCAAAGCCTGGCGCATTGTCCAGATCGGCGATTCCCGGCTCGATCACGCTTTCATAAGCGTCGTGGAATGGCATCCGCCACACCGGATCGAACCCCTCGGCCGCCCCCGCCTCAAGCGCGGCCGCTATCCTGGCATCGTCGCAGTAATAGGGCGCCAGGTCCGGCCCGACCGCGACCCGCGCCGCGCCGGTCAGCGTCGCCATGCTGACCAGAAGGTCGGGCTTGTCCTCGCAGGCGTAGGCCAGCGCATCCGCCAGGACCAGCCGGCCCTCGGCGTCAGTGTCGTTCACCTCGACCGTAAGGCCCTTGCGGCTGGTCAGGATATCCTTCGGCTTCAAGGCATTGCCGGAGATCACATTCTCGACCGCCGGGATCAGCACCCGCAGACGCACCGGCAGGTTCAGCGCCATGATCATCTGCGCCAGGCCCATCACCGTGGCCGCGCCGCCCATGTCCTTTTTCATCAGGTTCATGCCGGTCGAGGGCTTCAGGTTCAGCCCCCCGGTGTCGAAGCAGACCCCCTTGCCGACCAGCGTCAGCTTCGGCCCGCTTTCGCCCCAGGTCATATCCAGAAGCCGCGGTGCCCGCGGACTGGCGCGGCCCACCGCATGGATCATCGGGAAGTTCCGCGCCAGAAGCGCATCGCCCGAGGTGACCGCGACCTTGGCCCCGAAACCGCGCGCCAGCGAGTTCAGGACAACCTCCAGCTCCCCCGGCCCCATATCCTGCGCCGGCGTGTTGATCAGGTCGCGGGTCAGCGCCTCACCTTCGGCCATCGCGGTCACCAGATCGGCGTTCACCCCCTCAGGGCAGACCAGGCGCGGCAGGTCGGCCGGCTTGCGGCCCGGGCGATAACGATCGAAGCGATAGCCCGCCAGCAGCCAGCCAAGCGCGGCCTCGGCCCGCTCGGGCTGCGAAAGGCTGCCCTGCAAGACCCAGTCGCCGCCCGGCAACGCCGTTACAACCTTGGCCAAGCCGAAACGCAACCGGCGACGGGCCTGGGCCGTGCCATAGCCGGCAACGGCCCCGACAACCCCGCCCTTGGGGCCGGGCAACAACCGCAACTCGCCCAGCCCCGCCTCGAAGCGCGAGGCTTTCAGCCAGTCGGCCCAGGACCGGCCTGCCCCCGACAGGAAGGCGTCCAGCTCCTCGGGCCGCAGGACATGCAGCGGAAGGACAGAGGCAGAGGCAGGCGCGAAGGTCATGGCATTGGCTGCGGCTTGGGAACGTGACACGGCGATGGTCCTCTAGTGCAAGGGAAGCGCAGGCCAGACAAGTCCTGCGTCGGAAAGGTCTAACAATTCCTGAAGGATCGGGGAATCCCGTCGCATTGATGCGGAAAAAGCGACGCAGCAACCCACGTCGCGGTTGCACCGGACGCGCCCGCGCAGCCCAAGGATGCGCAGGCGGTCGCGAGTCGGGCGCAGGACCCGCTAGCCGGACAGATCGGCCGTACCGTGGTCGGGCGCCAGCGAGCGTTCGGCCACCCGCAGCAGCCGCGCCCAGACGGCCGAAAAAGCCGTGCCATCCGCCCTCTCCAGGCAGTATTTCGCGTCACCCGCCACCGTGGCCAGGCTGACCAGCCCCATATCCTCGGACAGCCGGCGCAGCCGGCCCAGCTGGTGTGCCAGATCGCGCAGCTCTTGCGCGCGGACCTTCTCCGCGATCCCCGCCATCGTCAGCGCCAATTCACCCAGCGCCCGCGTCACCATCTGCTCGGCCACCGGCGCGCCCAGATTGCGGTAGATCACCGCAATCGCCTCGACATCCTGGCGCACCACCTCGCGCGGCCTGAGAGCCGTCACTTGTCCCATTCGGATCACCCAAAATCCAACACAACCCGTCGGCGATCCTGCGCGCTCATGCTGAAGAAAGGGTTGCCCCCGGAGAGACCGTGACGGATTTTGCCTTTCGAATTTTCCGCGAATGCCGCATAGCCAGCGGGTAGCCGAGGACCAAGCATGACCCATATCCGCCCCCTGCCCGCCTATCTGGTGCAGCGTTTTCATGGCTGGCGCGCGACGACCTATCAGGACAACCGCGCCTGGTATCGCCGACTGGCCGAAAGCGGGCAGCATCCGCGGGCGATGGTGATCTCGTGCTGCGACAGCCGGGTGCATGTCACCTCGATCTTCGGCGCGGATGAGGGGGAGTTCTTCATCCACCGCAACGTCGCCAACCTGGTGCCGCCCTACAACCCGGACGGCGAGTATCACGGGACCTCGGCGGCGGTGGAATATGCGGTCACGGGGCTGGGGGTCGCGCATATCGTGGTGTTGGGACATTCGAACTGCGGGGGCGTGAAGGGGTGCCACGACATGTGCCGGGGGCATGCGCCGCATCTGGAGGAAAAGACCAGCTTCGTCGGGCGGTGGATGGATATCCTGCGGCCGGGGTTCCAGAAGGTGGCGGGCCTACCGGACGACCAGATCCTGCCGGCGCTGGAGAAGCAGGCGGTGCTGACCAGCCTGGAAAACCTTCTGACCTTCCCCTTCGTGAAAACCGCGGTCGAGGGTGACCGGCTGACCCTGCATGGCCTGTGGACCGACACCGGCGAAGGCGGGCTGGAGCAGTACGATCCGACGCGGGGAAGCTTTGCGCCGGTCTGATGTCCACGCTGGTCGGACCGGCGGACCGAGGCGATTTCAACGGGTTGCCTGCGGGCATTAACCGTTGGTCAACCCTGTCGGGATGTAAGGTGGGCGATATCGCCCACCCTACGCCCGTGCCTTAACGCAGGTCCATCCCCTCGGGCCAGCTAAGCCGATGCTCAAGCGTGATCGTCTGCTTGCCGCCGGCCGCCAGGTCGAACTCCCAGGCCAGGATGCCGCGCTGGCCTTCGACGTTGGTCTCGGTCGGTTCCGGGGTCGCCAGGATCTCGACTTCCAGATCGTCCTGTTCGGAATAGGGCACCAGGTCCAGAAGCCGCACCGGCCAGGCCTCGGTTCCGGTGTTCTCCACCGTGATTACCGCGCTTTCGCTTTGCTCGTTCGAGGTCGTGAACACCCCCGTCTCGCCGCTGGCCCGCTTGGGCATCTCGCGCTTCAGCCGCAGCGTCTCCAGCGCGCCAAAGCCCACGTCCACTTCCTCGCCCGGCGCAATGGTGTCCAGCCAGGCGGTCCCGACCAGCACGCCTTCGCGGTACAGCATCGCCTCGCCAGGAAGCAGCGGCTCGTCGCTGGCATTGGTGAAACTGGCCGAGACGAAGGCCGTGCGGTCCAGCCGCGGCACGGCGACCGCCTCGACGACCGGGGTGAAGGCAAGGCTGTCCAGCGCCAGCCGCAGGTCCTCGGACCCCGAGGCGACGGTCACCGCATCGGGGTAAAGATAGACCACCGTGTCACCTTCGATCGCCGCCGCAGCGGTGATCGGGGCGGGGGCCGCCTCCAACACCAGCTCGGGCGCGGCGCCAAAGTCGGCCCGGGCCATCGCATCCTCGGCCTCGCGTTCCGGCTCGATCCGGCGCAGTTCGGGCCAAAGGACCGACGGTGCCGCCTGCTGGGCGGGGGCCGAGGAGGACAGGGTCAACGCCACGTCCGACCAGTCCTCACCCGTATACTGCGTCACCAGGACCGAGCGGTTGAAAGCCAGCGCCGCACCGCCCTGCCGGGTCAGGTCCAGGTCGTAGAACGGCCGCCAACCGGCGTCGGCGACATATTGGGTGATCGTGACACTATGCTCACCGGCCTCGACCGACACATCCGCCGCCAGCGCGACATAGTCCATATCCGCTGAGGGCAGCGCGTCATAGGCGGCCCGGGCCTTGGCCAGCGCCTCTTGCGCCTCCTTCAGCGCCGTTTCGGCCGGGAAGAGGTCGGCCCGGGCGGCAAGGGCGGATTGCCGGACGGCCAGCGTCTCGGCCCCGATCATGGCGGCCATGGCCTTGATCGTCTCGGGCGTCGCGGCCTCGGGCAGGGCACCGGTGAACGAGGACAGGAAGCGCGCCTGCGCCTCGGCGGCCTCGACCCGGGCCTGCACCGCTTCCAGTGCCAGAAGGGCCTGGCGTTCGGCGGCTTCCAACTCTTCGACCGTGGCTTTCGCGGCGGCTTGATCGGGGGTCAGCGGGTCCTCACGCGGGGGAAGCCGGTCGCTGCGCAGGTTGAAGGCGCCAAGCTGCACGCCCGCGCCGGGGGCAAGCTGGATCAGCCCGGCCTCGCTGCCGACGGGCAGGTCGGCGACCAGCAACTCGTGCCGGCCGGCGGCGGGGGCGGTGAAGGTCACCTCGCGCGTCAGTTTCGCGCCGTCCGGGTAGACGGTGACGGCGGTGATCCGGCTGGCTGCGGTGATCGTGTCGGACAGGGCCGGCAGGGCCGTGGTGGCCAGAAGAAGGGCAAGAAGCGCGCGCATGGCAAAGGCCTTTCACAGGGAATGCAGGCGGCAGACTAGGGCTGCGGGAACCAGCGGCGCAAGGCAGGAAACCCCTGCCCAAGCCCGGGCTGGTGGCCTGCGTCTCAGCCTGTGCGGGCCAGGGCCTGGGTGGCAAGGCCAGGTCGGGGATGGCCGGGAAAGCCCGCGCCAAAGCGGCGGACCAGGTCGAGGTAGGCCGGGCCGACCTGGCTGGACTTGGCCACGGCTGCGCCGGTGGCGGCGTCAGCAAGGAGGAGACCGCCACCCGAGGGGATGAACCGCAGGCCACGGTCGCCCAGCTCCACTTGCAGCTGGCCCCAGCTTTCCGAAGCGGCAAGGGCCTCTGCGACGAGGAGACGAAGTCGCACGAGGAGCCGCTCGTCGATGACTTCGTCACTCCTCGCTGAGCGGCTGGCGGCGCGCTTCACTTCCAACCGGATCAGGTCGCGCAAGACCGCGCCGGGGGTTTCATCCCGCGCCCGGCACAGCGCGGTGAACCGCTGCCACAACACGTCATCGCAATGGAAAAGGGTCTCGGCCATGGACCAAGACCCTTCCATGGATCGGTTAAGAAAGGCTTAGCCCTTCTTTAGCACCTTGGAACCGAGAAGTTCCGCGATCTGCACCGCGTTCAGCGCCGCGCCCTTGCGCAGGTTGTCGCTGACGCACCACAGGTTCAGCCCGTTGTCGATGGTGCTGTCCTGCCGCACGCGGGAGACATAGGTGGCAAACTCGCCCACGCATTCGATGGGCGTGATGTAGCCACCGGGTTCACGCTTGTCGACCAGCATGATGCCGGGGCTTTCGCGCAGGATGTCCTGGGCTTCCTGCCAGTCCAGGAATTCCTCGGTCTCGATGTTGATCGCCTCGGAATGGCCGACGAACACCGGCACCCGGACGCAGGTCGCGGTGACCTTGATCGAGGGGTCGAGGATCTTTTTCGTCTCGGCCACCATCTTCCATTCTTCCTTGGTCTCGCCCGAGTCCAGGAAGACGTCGATATGCGGGATCACGTTGAAGGCGATCTGCTTGGAGAATTTCTGCGGCGGCACTTCCTTGACCGGGTTGTAGACCGCCTTGGTCTGCTCCCACAGCTCGTCCATGCCTTCCTTGCCGGCGCCCGAAACCGACTGGTAGGTCGAGACGACGACGCGCTTGATCTTCGCGCGGTCATGCAAGGGCTTCAGCGCGACAACCATCTGCGCGGTACTGCAGTTGGGGTTCGCGATGATGTTCTTGTTCTTGTACATGTGGATCGCGTCGGCGTTCACTTCCGGCACGATCAGCGGGATTTCCGGATCGTAGCGGTAGAGCGACGAGTTGTCGATCACCACGCAACCGGCCGCGGCGGCCTTGGGCGCGTAAAGCTTGGTCGCCTCGGACCCCACGGCGAAAAGCGCGATGTCCCAGCCGGTGAAATCGAAAGTGTCCAGGTCCTTGGTCTTGAGAGTCTTGTCGCCAAAGCTGACCTCAGTGCCGAGCGATTTTCGCGACGCCAGCGCGACGATCTCATCGACCGGGAACTCGCGCTCGGCGAGGATGTTCAGCATTTCGCGGCCCACGTTGCCCGTGGCACCCGCGACGACGACCTTGTAGCCCATCGGGGTTCTCCTTTGTCCGTCCCGGACCTCGGGACGGGCGGCTGTTAGCCTATGGGCCGGGCCGGGGAAAGCGGATTCGTCCGGGGCGGCGTCAGTGGGGCCGGTCCTGTGACAGAAGGTAGACGGCCAGGCCGATGGCGGTGGCCACGGCGAAGAACAGGAACACCGCCTCATAGGGGGCAGCGGGGGGCGTGGGCGGCGTCGCGGCGTGGATGCGGCCGGTGACGATCTGGGCGATGCCGATGGGGGCGATGCCGAAGAAGTTCAGCAGCGTCACCCCCCGCCCGGTCAGATGCGGCGGGACAAAGGACCGGCCATGCGCCAGCACGATGGGGAAGCTTGCGCCGAAGAAGCCGGCGGCAACCAGGATCGCCGTCCCGACCAGCGGCGGGGCGGCGGCGAACCACCACAACCCGAACAGACACGCCAACGTCAGCGCGTTGCCCACGACCACCAGCGCCTTGCGGCGGCCAAGCCAGCGGTCCAGCGGGCCATAGGCGAAGTTCCCGGCCACCATTGCAAGGCCGACCCACAGGCTGATCTCGCCGATCCCCGATTGCGTCGCCCCGTGGACATCGGCGAAGTAGGGCCCGATCCACAGCCCGCGCAACCCGGCGATGGGGGCATAGCAGACCATCATCATCACCAGGATCGGCCAGAGGACCGGCATCTTCAGCAGTTCCAGCAAGGACCCGCCCTGCGCGCCCTCCAACCGCTCGGGGTCGCGCACCAGCAGCAGGATCGCCAGCGCCACCGCCCCGGTCAGCACCGCGATGCCCAGCACCGTCTCGCGCCAGCCAAAGGCCGTCACGGCCCAGGACAGGGGCAGCGACGAGGCCACGTTGCCCAAGGTCCCCACCCCCAGCATCAGCGCGGCCAGCGTGCCGAACACGGCCGGCGAGTAACTGCGCGCGAAGATGAAATAGCCGGCCATCAGCACTGGCGCGCAGCCGATGCCGATCAGCGCCATCGCCAGCTTGATCTGCAAGGCCCCGGTGGCCTGCGAAAACAGCACCGCCCCCGCGGCCCCCACAGCCAGAAGCAGCCCCGAGGTCAGCCGCGGCCCCACCTTGTCCAGCCAGGCCCCGATGGGGATCTGCATCGCGGCAAAGGTCAGGAACCACCACCCCGAGGCCGAGGCCAGCTCGGCCGCCGTGACGCCCAGGTCGGCCGTCAGCACCGGCGACATCACCGCCAGAAAAGCGCGGTAGAACTGGCTTAGAACATAGGCGAGGACAAGAGCGGCGATGCCGATGCGCATGGGGCAGACCTTTCGGGGGTTGGCCGGTTGTGGCAAGGCCGGGCGGCAGAGGCAAGGCAGAATCTGCCCAAAAAATGGACGAACCGCGTTGCGTTCCGACTTGCAGACCGCCCGCAACAGGCATCAGATGGTCTGGCCAGACCCGAGGGTCACATGCGCCTGCCCCTGCTTCTTGCTGTCCTGTCTTATGCCACGCCGGCGTGCCCCGATCCGATCTTCGGCGGTCTGACATCGACCGGCCTTCAGTTCGACCAGACCGAAGCTGTCGCCCTGATCGAGCAAGACCTTCGCATCGACCCCGACCGGATCACGGTCGACTACCTTTTCCGAAACCTGACCGCAGCCGACGTCACGGGCGAGGTCATCTTTCCTTTGCCTGCCATCGAGGACATGGACTGGATCCGATGGCCGCGGTTCAGCGACGGGCTGCCGCCGCCAGAGCAGCTTGTTGCCTTCTCCTTGACAGTGAATGGTCAGGAAACGCTGGCCGCAGTCCAGCTTGCAGCCGTGCTGCCATCCAGGGGCCCGCCGACGATCCTCCGCCAGACCGATCCCCCCTATTCTCTGGGCCGGGATGTGACGGCCCATTTGCAACGGCTTGGGCTTCCGGTTTCGGTCGACAAGGACGTGCTGAAACCTGCAATCCTTGCGCTTTCCGAAGGGGCGGTGCGCGAGGCGGTGGCGCTGGGTCTGCTTGACGCGGCCGACCAGAACTATGGCCGGGGATACCCGCGCAACCTGTGGTCGCTGTCGATCCGGCATCACTGGACGCAGACCTTTCCGGCCGGACAGGACGTGCGGATTTCGATCTCGTACCGGAACCTGATGGACGGGATGCTGTTCGACGCCGCGTCCTTGCCTGCCTCGCTGCACTCGGCCGATGCGGCGCGATACTGCGTCGATGACACGGCGTTTGCCAGGGTCGCGTCAACCGTGAGGTCCGATTCCGGCCAGGTGTGGAGCGTCAGCTTTTCCCGGTTCATCCTGCTTACGGCCAAAAGCTGGGCCGGGCCGATCGGCCGCTTCCGCCTGACGATCGACACGACGGACCCCTCGGCTTTCGCCTTCGCTTGCCTGGACGGCATGATCCAGACCGGGCCGATGACGCAGCTTTGGGAAAGGACCGACTTCCGGCCCGACCGCGACCTGGAGATCGCCTTCGTGAAACGGGAAACGCCGCGATGATCCGCATCGGGGCCTCTGCTGGCACGGGGTCGGCTACCCCACTTGCCAAGGGCCGGATCTGCAAGTCAGATGCGTCCATCTGCGGTGCCGGAGGATGCCATGCGCTGTTTGCCGATAGCCCTGATCGCGATTTCCACCCCGCTCCTTGCCAATGACGGCTTCGGCGGCTTGTCCGCCACCGGCCTGACCTTCGGCCAGACCGACGCCGTGGCGATGGAGGAAGAGCGGCTGTTCATCGGCCTGGACCGGATCAGCGTCGATTACGTCTTTCGCAACCTGACCGACCAGGACGTCACCGGCGAGGTGATCTTTCCCCTGCCGCCCATCGGCGTCTGGTCGGGCTATGAAGCGATGATGAACCTGCCCGAGGATCTGACCCAACCGGATCTGGTGGATTTCACCGCCACGGTGGACGGCCAGCCGGTGCAGGTGACCATCGACCGGATCGCCGTGGTCGAGGAAGGCTGGGACCAGCCCAATCCGCCGTCGAAGCAATACGACAACCCCGGCCGCGACGTGACGGCAGACCTTGAACGGCTGGGGATTCCCCTGACGCTGGACTATATGGCGGTGCGTGAAATACTGCTGGCTTTGCCGCCCGAAAAGCGGGCAGAGGTCACCGCCCTGGGGCTGGCCGAGTATTACGAGGGCGACGCGGCCCAGGACATTCCGCCCGATGTCTGGGGCAGCTGGGCCATCGTCACCCGATACCATTGGACCCAGACCTTCCCGGCAGGCAAGACGCTGGCAGTCAGCCACAGCTACACCAACCGCCCGCCCGGCGGCCTGTTCTACTGGTCCGACCCGCCGGAAGACTATCAGGCCACCCTGACCGACCAGTACTGCATCGACGCAGGCACCTCGAAGGCGATTGCGAAGGTGCTGCAGAACCCGGACGGGGACGAGTTCGGGAATTATGGGACCGCCTATTACCTGTCCTACGTCCTGCGGACGGCGAACAGCTGGGCCGGGCCGATCGGCACGTTCACCCTGACGCTGGACAAGGGCGATCCGGGGAATGTGATCTCGCTTTGTGCCGAGGGGGTCAAGAAGACCGGGCCGACGACCTTCGTGGTCGAAAAGACCAATTACACACCGGACCGCGATCTTGAGGTGCTGATCGTCCAGCCGATGCCGAAGGACTAGGTGCCTCGCTCGTCGAGCATTTCATGCACTCCTCGTACTGCGGCGGGCGAGGAGTGCACGAAGTTCTCGACGAGCCGATGGTTCAGACCGCCTGCGCGACCATCGGGCGTTCGCGGATCGGCAGGTGGACGATGGCGCTGAACGCGCCCACACCGATGCCGATCCACCAGACCAGCGTGTAATCGCCGTTCAGGTCATACATCCGCCCACCCAGCCAGACGCCCAGGAAGCCGCCGATCTGGTGGCTGAGGAACACCACGCCATACAGCGTCCCCATGTAGCGTATGCCGTAGATATGCGCGACCAATCCGCTGGTCAGTGGAACCGTGGCCAGCCACAGGGACCCCATCACGGCCGAAAAGATCAGCACGCTGGTCGGCGTGATCGGCATCAGGATGAAGGCGGCTGCGGCGATGGTGCGGCCGACGTAGATCCAGAACAGCAGGTATTTCTTGGTGTAGCGCTTGCCCAGATAGCCCGCTGTCAGGGTGCCGACGATGTTGAACAGCCCGATCACCGCAATCGCCACCGCCCCCAGGATCGAGGTCGAGGTGACTCCGATCCCGGCCAGCATGGACCCGGCGTCGATGGGCGAGCAAAGCTCGGTCACGAAGGCGGGGAAATGGGCGGTGATGAAGGCCAGCTGATAGCCGCAGGAGAAGAAGCCCAGGAAGATCAGCATATAGGACGGGTCCTTGAAGGCGCGGACCAGGACGGTGCCCAGGCTTTCCTCCAGCTCTTGCTTCGTCGCCATCTGCGGGCTGCGCAGGAACGGCAGGGCGGCAAGCGTGGCAAGGATCACGCCAGCGAAGATGATGAACACGATCTGCCAGCTGTAGGATTGCAGCAGAAGTTCCGCCGTCGGCGCGCCGATCACCTGGCCGGCGGACCCGGCGGCGGTGGCGATGCCAAGCGCCATGGAACGGTTCTCCGGGCTGGCGGCGCGGCCGACGATGGCCAGGATGACGCCAAAGCCGGTGCCGGCGATGCCGAAGCCGACCATGATCGCCAACAGCTGGTGCTGACCCGGCGTGACGGCATAGGCCGAGATCACCAGCCCCGCCGCATAGAGGATCGCGCCCCAGATGATCGCCTTGCGGTCGCCGAAGCGTTCCGCCAGCGCGCCAAAGATCGGCTGGCCGATGCCCCAGGCCAGGTTCTGGATCGCGATGGCCAGCGAGAAATCGGCCCGCATCCAGCCGAACTCGGTCGCGATGGGGATCTGGAACACGCCAAAGCTGGCCCGGATCGCGAATGAGATCATCAGGATCACGCAGCCGGCAATCAGGACGGGGGTGATCAGGGGGGCCTTGATCGAGGGGACGGTGGTCATGGGCGCGCTCCGGGCTCCGGGGGGCGGAAGGTGCGTCCGTGCGCGGGCGGCGTCAAATGGAGAATTGTGATGGATACGATCACGATTTGCGCAACCGGCCCGCCGTGACGTGGCGGATGTGCCGCAAGCCGGGGATTCGCGGGGTCCGGGCCTTTTGCGGCAAGCGGCCTGACGCTAAGGGCAAAGCACGGGGGTAAGGTGGGCGTATCGCCCACCCTACGCCCGCGACAAGCGGAGGCGGGGATGCAGGACTGGTGGCGTGGAGCGGTGACCTATCAGGTCTATCCCCGGTCGTTTCAGGATACGGACGGCGACGGGATCGGCGACCTGCCCGGCATCACCCGGCGGCTGGAGCATCTGGCGGGTCTTGGCGTGGATGCGGTCTGGCTCTCGCCCTTCTTCCGCAGCCCGATGAAGGACATGGGCTATGACGTCAGCGACTACCAGGACGTGGACCCGGTATTCGGCACGCTGGCCGATTTCGACGCCCTTGTCGCCCGCGCGCATGAGTTGGGGCTGAAGGTCATCATCGACCAGGTCCTGAGCCACACCTCGGACCAGCATCCGGCCTTTGTCGAAAGCCGGCAGAACCGGCTTAACCCCAAGGCCGACTGGTATGTCTGGGCCGACGCCCGCCACGACGGCGCGCCGCCGTCGAACTGGCTGTCGGTCTTTGGCGGCACAGCCTGGGCCTGGGACGCGCGGCGCAAGCAGTATTACCTGCACAACTTCCTGACCAGCCAGCCCGACCTGAACTATCACAACCCCGAGGTTCAGGACTGGGCGCTGGCCAATCTGCGCTTCTGGCTGGACCGGGGGGTGGACGGCTTCCGCTTCGATACGGTCAACTATTTCTTCCACGATCCCAAGTTCCGCGACAATCCGTCCGACTACCGCGTCAAGAACGAGGTCGAGGCCAACCCCTACGGCATGCAGTATCACCTGTTCGACAAGAACCAGCCCCAGACGCTGCTGTGGCTGGAACGGGTGCGCGGCCTTCTGGACGAATACGGCGCGGCCAGCGTGGGCGAGATGGGCGAAAGCCACCACGCGATCCGCATGATGGGCGACTACACCGCCCCCGGTCGGCTGCACCAGTGCTACAGCTTCGAGTTGATGGGCTACGACTATTCCCCCGCCTTCTTCCGCCGCAAGCTGGGCGAGTTCTTCGCCGGCGGTGGCGGCTGGCCGATGTGGGCCTTTTCCAACCACGACGTGCCGCGCCATGTCACCCGCTGGGCGAAACATGGCGACACGCTTGAGTCGCTGGCGAAACAGGCCGGCTCGCTGCTGTTGTCCTTCGAAGGCTCGATCTGCCTCTGGCAGGGCGAGGAGTTGGGCCAGACCGACACGCCCTTGGTGTTTGAGGAGCTGACCGATCCGCAGGGCATCGCCTTCTGGCCGGAACCCGTGGGCCGCGACAACACCCGCACGCCGATGGTCTGGGACGCCGCGCCGCATGGCGGTTTCACGACCGGCAAGCCCTGGCTGCCGGTCAAACCCGAGCAGGCCGCCCGTCATGTCGCGGGGCAGACCGGGGTGCCCGGATCGGTGCTGGAGCATTACCGCGCCATGCTGGCCTTCCGCCGCGCCACCCCCGCCCTGCGCACCGGCCACACCCGGTTTCTGGACCTGCACGACCCGATCCTGGGCTTTGTCCGGGGCGAGGGCGCGGGCGCGGTCCTGTGCCTGTTCAACCTCTCGCCCGTTGCGCTGTCGGTTGCCCTGCACGGGGCCGAGGCACTGGACCCGGTCTCGTTCAACGCCGTGCTGGAAGGCGACCGCCTGACCCTGGGGCCGAATGCCGCCGCCTTCCTTTCCGTCACCGGCGATGTGGCCGTGCGCGACTAGTCGTAGCTCAGTTTCGTGGCCTTTCCCCGGAAGATCACATAGGCCAGAACGGTATAACCCAGGATCATCGGCAGCACGACCAGCGTGCCGACCAGGATGATCGCCAGGCTTTCCGTCGCGGCGGCGGCTTGCCAGATCGTCAGCTGTTCCGGCACGATATAGGGGTAGAAGCTGTAAGCCATCCCGAAGAAACCCAGCACCATCAGCACCACCGCGCCGACAAAGGGGAACCAGGCGAAACTGTCGTTCGCCGTGGGCAGCCGCCGCAGCGCCAGCCACAAGAGCGCGACCAGCAGGCCCGACATCAAGGGCAGGGGCGCAAGCGTCACGATCTCGGGGAAGCGGAACCATTTGTCGAAGATCCGCTCGCTGACCAGCGGCGTGGCGATGGACACCGCGCCCATCCCCAGAACCACGCCCCAGATCCCGCCCCTGGCCCAGCCGACTGCCTTTTTCTGCAAGTCGCCGTCGGTTTTCAGAATCACCCAGGCCGCGCCGATGAAACTGTAAGCCACCGCCAGGGCCACCGCGCAGAGGGTCGCGAAAGCCACCGTGGCCCAGCTCCATTGCAGCCCCATGATGTACATGCCCAGCATGAAACCCTGCGCCAACGCGGTCATCAGGCTGCCAGACCAGAAGGCCAGGTCCCAGGGCCGCTTGTGCCCGATGGGCGCCTTGGCCCGGAACTCGAACGCCACGCCCCGCAGGATCAACCCGATCAGCATCACTGCGACCGGCAGATACAGCGCGGTCAGGATATCGCCATGCGCGGTGGGAAAGGCGACAAGCAGGATGCCGATGGCCAGCACCAGCCAGGTCTCGTTCGCGTCCCAGAACGGACCGATCGAAGCGACCATGCGGTCCCGCTCGGCCTCGTCCGAAAAGGGGAAGAGAAGGCCCACCCCCAGGTCAAAGCCGTCAAGCACGACATAAAGCAGGATCGACAGGCCCAGAAGGCCGGCAAAGATCAGGGGCAACGCAACAGGGTCGAACATCGCGCTACTCCGCCGGCTGGATGACGGGGGCGGCAAGGGGTGCAGCGATGCGCCCGCCCTTCCGCGCCAGGTGGAACAGGACGGCGATATAGGCGGCCAGAAGCGCAAGGTAGATCGCGACATAGGCCAGCAGCGTCGTCAGGACCATGCCGCCCGCGATGTCGCCCACCGCCTCCTCGACCGTCAGGACGCCCTGCACCAGCCAGGGTTGGCGGCCGATCTCGGTCGTGTACCAGCCGGCAAGCGTCGCGCCCCAGCCGGCAAAGGTCATGCCGGTCAGGCCCCAAAGATAGGGACGCGGCAGGTTGTCGGCCCCGCGCCGCCACATCATCCAGGCCCCGGCCCAGCTTGCCACCAGCATCAGCATCCCGATCCCGACCATGATGCGGAAGGACCAGAACACCGGGGCGACGGGCGGGTGCATCACGGTGCCATCCTCGGCCACAAAGTCGTTAAGGCCCGGCACCTCGCCCGCGGGGTCATGCTTCAGGATGATCGAGGCCAGCGAGGGGATGCCGATCTCGTAATGGTTCACCCGCGCCGCCTCGTCCGGCAGGGCGAAAAGGAGGAGGGGCACGTTGCCGCCCGTCTCCCAGTTGCCCTCCATCGCGGCCACCTTCTGCGGCTGATGCTCCAGCGTGTTCAGCCCGTGCATGTCGCCGGCCAGGATCTGCACCGGGATCAGAAGCGCGCCCAGGATGACGCCAAAGCGCAGGCCGGTCGCGACCTCTGGCTCACGGTCGCCGCGCAGCCAGCGCCAGGCGGAAAGGCCCGCGATCAGGAAAGCGACGGTCAGGCCGCTGGCCAGCAGCATGTGGGCCAGCCGGTAGGGCATCGAAGGATTGAAGATGATCGCCCACCAGTCGGTCGCATAGACCACGCCATCGCGCAGTTCATGGCCCGCCGGGGTGTGCATCCAGCTGTTCAGGACCAGGATCCAGAACGCGCTCATCGTCGTGCCGAAGGCGACCAGGAACGTGGCCAGCGTGTGCAGCCAGCCCGGCACCTTGCTGGCGCCGAACAGCATGATCCCCAGGAACACGGCCTCCAGGAAGAAGGCGGTCATGATCTCATAGGCCAAGAGCGGCCCGGCGACGTTCCCGACGGTCTCCATGAAGCCGGGCCAGTTGGTGCCGAACTGGAAGGACATGGTGATGCCCGAGACGACGCCCAGCGCAAAGGACAGGGCAAAGACCTTCACCCAGAACAGATACAGGTCCATCCACTTGCGGTCGCGGGTGCGGTTGAACCGGACCTTGAAGAACAGAAGCGCCCAGCCAAGGGCGATGGTAATGGTGGGAAAAAGGATGTGGAATGAGATGTTTGCCGCGAACTGAATACGCGAAAGCAGCAGGGTGTCCATGATCCGCTCCGTTGGGTCAAAGCGAAGGTAGGATTGCGCGGCCAGACTGTTAGGGGGCTGCGACGGGCTGCCCTATGCGACAGCCTGTCCCAGTTGTGCCGGGTGGGTGGGCACATTGCCCACCCTACGCCCGTGCCCCAGGCCCCCGCCGGTCGGACTTGCGCAAGGGCGTAGGGTGGGCGGTATCGCCCACCTTACCGTGCCGTCCAGTGGACCCCGGCCGGAGGGATCGAGACCCCACCCCATTCCGCCGGGACCGGGTTGTAGTTGAACAGGAAACGGTGCGTGGCCGTGTCGCGGCGGCGCAGCCCTTCGGGCAGGGGGTCGCACTCGATCCCCTCGGCGGCGCAGGCCCGGCCCAGGATGCGGGCCAGCGCCGCATCGTCCGGCCAGCCGCCCAAGTAGTGCAGCTTGCCCACCGCCACCAGCGCGGGCCAGCCGTCCTCGGCCGTCTCGACCACCTCGGCCCGGCCCT
This sequence comes from Tabrizicola aquatica, assembly GCF_002900975.1. Taxonomy (GTDB): domain Bacteria; phylum Pseudomonadota; class Alphaproteobacteria; order Rhodobacterales; family Rhodobacteraceae; genus Tabrizicola; species Tabrizicola aquatica. The sequence goes on from NZ_PJON01000004.1 coordinate 111,305, forward strand.
CCAGCTTTTCGCGCCAGTTCACCAGCGCCCCACCCAGGGCCAGGGGCACGGGAACGTCGGGCGGCAGACTTTCGACCCGCGCCACCACCGCGTCCAGCCCCGGCAAGGCCGGCGGCAGCGGCACCGGGATCGCGAAATCCGCGGTCTTGGAGTTTGTCCGCGGTCCCAGGATCGCCGTGCCGCCAAACCCCGCCAGCGCGGCTTTCAACGGCGCAGCCAGAGTGAATAGCCCCGGCGCCAGCACCAGCTTGTAGCCCGACAGGTCCGCCGTATCGGCAGGCAGGATATCCACGTTCAGCCCCAGCCGGCGGAGGCCCTTGTAGACATGGAACACCAGCCAGAAATAGCTGAAGCTGCGTCCCTGCGGCTGGATGCTCCACGCCCAGTCCGAGGCATAGTCGAACACCAGCGCCACATCCGCCCGCGCCGTCCCCACCTCGGGCATCGCGGCCAGTTCCTGCAGCACCTGTTCCGCCTCGGCAAAGGCCTGCGCGGGGGCGCTGTCGGGGCGCAGAAGGCCCGCGTGCATCTGCTCTTGCGCAAAGGGCGCCTGGCGCCAGCGGAAATAGCACACCGCCTCGGCCCCGTGGGCAAAGGCCTCCCAGGCCCAGAGGCGGGCCATGCCCGGCAGGGGATCGGGGTTGTAGGGCGCCCAGTTCACCGGGCCGGGCTGCTGTTCCATGATCCACCAGCGGCCCTTTCCCACGGCGCGGTAAAGGTCGTGGTGGAAGGCCTGGAAATCAGGGTCGCCCTGCCGGACGAAGCGGCGCTTGTGCTCGGCATCCGCGGGGATGCGGTCCGAGAGGAAGCCCAAGGGGTAGCTGTCCCAGGACGCGATATCCAGGTCGTCGCCCACGTCCCAATGGTCGAACTCGGTGATCGCGCCCATGAAGTTGTGCGCGACGGGGGCGGCCGAGTGCTTGCGGATGATCTCTACCTGCAGCTTGTTGAAGGCGCGCACCTCGTCACTGGCGAAGCGGCGGAAGTCCAGGACATGGGACGGGTTCGGCTCGCACACCGTCAGGTTCGGCAGGCCGATCTCGCGGAAGTCGCGGTATTCCATCGACCAGAACACGTTGCCCCAGGCCCGGTTCAGCGCGTCGGGCGACTGGTACTTCTGCGCCAGCCAATCCTGGAACGCGGTCTTCGCGGCCTCGGAATAGGAAAGCGTCGTCTCGTTGCAGGCATATTCGTTGTCGGTCTGCCAGGCGGCCACATGCGGGTTCTTCCCGTAGCGTTCCGCCAGCGCGGTGACGATCTTCGCGCATTCGGCGCGGTAGCCCTGGTGCGAGAAGTCATAGTGCCGCCGTGACCCGAAGACCTTTTGCCGACCCTGGGCGTCCACCGGCAGCATGTCGGGGTGACGGTCGATCATCCAGCGCGGCGGGGTGGCCGTGGGCGTGCCCAGGACGACCTTCAGCCCGCGCGCGCCCAAGGTCTCGATCGCGCGGTCCAGCCAGGCCCAGTCATAGCGCCCCGGCTCGGGTTCCATCCGGCTCCAGGCGAATTCGCCGATCCTGACCCAGGTCAGGCCCAGACGGGCCATCCGGGCGGCGTCCTCGGCCCATTGCGCCTCGTTCCAGTGTTCGGGGTAGTAGCAGACGCCAAGCGTTCTTTTCATGTGATGACCTGGGGTTCGGGAAGGCCCTTGGCGACGCCGGGGAATGCGAAAAGCTGGCCCGAGGCCGGATGCTTCGCGCGCGCCTCGGCGTCCATGTGTTCAAGGGCGGTGGTGATGAATAGCGTGGAAAGGTCGGGGCCACCAAAGGCCGGGCAAGAGGATTGCGGCGCATCCGGGGTTTCCACCGCCTGCACAAAACTGCCGTCGGGGGCATAGCAGGCCACCCGCCCCGCACCCCATTGCGCGTTCCAGAACCGCCCCTCGGCGTCGATCACCGCTCCATCGGGGTTCAACCCGGCGCGGGCCAGGTCCAGCCAGACCTCGGGCTCGCCCACCGGCCAGCCGGCCGTATCCAGCGCGACCTTCATTACCTGCCCTGTCGCGGTGTCCGAGAAATGCGCCGCCCCATCCAGCGTGAAACAGATCGAATTCGGGATGGTCACACCCTTGAAAAGCTGGCGCAATTCGCCGCGATACCAGCGCCAGATCGCGCCTGCGCCCTTCTCGGCCTTCTTGCCCATCGTGCCGAACCAGAAGCCGCCCTGCCGGTCGGCCCGCCCGTCGTTCGACCGCGTCTCGGCCGAGCCCGCCAGCGCCACCACCTGCCGCGCCTCGGTCGTCAGGTCAAAGCGGTACAGCCCGGATTCCGAGGCGATCAGCAGCTCATCCCGGCTGATCCAGCCGGCGGCCGAGACGATCTCGGGGAAGGTCCAGGACCGTGTTTGCGAATGAAGCGTCCGGTTCAGGATGTCGAACCAATACAGGTCCTCACGTATGGGATGCCACAGCGGGCCTTCGCCTAGTTCACAGGGGCGCGCGTCATGGATCATGCGAATACCGCGTCATGGGCCGCGACGATCTGGACCGCGCGGGCGTGGATTTCGTCGGTGGACAGGCCCGGCGTATACAGCGCCGTGCCGATGCCAAAGCCGCTGGCCCCGGCCTTGACCCAGTCGCCAAAATTGGCAGGCCCCGCCCCGCCGACAGCATAGACCGGCAGGTCTTTCGGCAGGACGGCGCGGATCGCCTTCAACCCCTCGGGCCCGATCAGGCTGCCGGGGAACAGCTTCAGCCCCGTGGCCCCGGCCTTGATTGCCGCGAAACATTCGGTGGGCGTCATCACACCCGGCCAAGAGGCCATGCCGTGCGCCCGGCCGGCAATGATCACGTCCGGGTCGCAGTTGGGCGAGACGACAAGGCTGCCCCCTGCCGCTTTCACCTGCCCCACCTGATCGACGGTCAGGACGGTGCCGGCCCCGATCTCGGCGTCCGGCACGGCAGCAGCCATGGCGGTGATCGAGGCGAAGGGGTCGGGAGAGTTCAGCGGAACCTCGATCCGGGTGATCCCGGCGGCGACCAGCGCGCGGGCGGCGGCGGCGGCCTCGGCCGGGGTGATCCCGCGCAGGATGGCGATCAGGTTGCGGTGCTGGGTCATCGGGCTGCCTCGGTCTGGGGGGCAAGCGAAGCAAGGCCCGCAAGGGTGCAATCGGTGGCGTTCAGGCGTTGCGCCTCGACCCCTTGCGCGGCAAGGGCGCGGGCATAGGCGGCTGACAGTTTCTCGGCCCCGATCAGGGTGACGCGCTGGCCAAGCCAATAGGGTTTCGCGGCCGCCAGTTCGGTACCGATCAGCAATCCCGACAGCCTTGCACGGGCGGCTTGCGGCGACAGCCCGGCGATCAGCCCCTCGGCCCGCAGCGAGAAAAGCCGCGCGCCAAGGCGTTCGGGGCGCGACAGCGCATCGCCGACGCCGGTGTCAAAGGCGGTATCGTCCCAGCCCTCGCCCTGCATCCCGTGGCGCAGGACGGATGCCTCGGACAGCAGCGCGAACATCTCGCCTGTCATGAAGGTCTGAAAGCTGACCACCTCGCCCGCGCTGATGTGGACCCATTTGGAATGGGTGCCGGGCAGGCAGAAAACGCCGTCATAGCCGGGCAAAAGCCGCAGCGCGCCGGCGATCTGGGTTTCCTCGCCGCGCATCACGTCGGCGGGGCTGGTCTGTTTCAGGCCGGGCGCGATGGACACCCGCAGGCGCGGGTCGGTGGTAGGCGCCATCACCTGCGCCGCGCGGTCCAAGGGGGTGCAGGGGACGCTGCGATAAGGTGCCTCGCACCAGCCCTGGCGGCTGCCGACCATGCCGCAGGCCACGACGGGCGGGTGCGCGCCCAGCCACGGCCCTATCAGACGCAGCAGCGCAGGCTCGAACCCATCACGCGGAAGTTTGCCCATCCCCTCGTCGCTGGTGGCTTCGGCCAGGACCCGGCCATCCGACGCCATCGCCCAGGCGCGCAGGTTCGAGGTGCCCCAGTCGACGGCGATCCATGCGGGGTTCGTAGTCATGCCGAGATATACCCCCCGTCCAGGATCAACGTCTGCGAGGTCATCATCCGCGACGCCCCCGAGGCCAGGAACAGCACCGCCCCGGCCATGTCTTCCGGCTGGATCGGGTCGGGGATGCACTGCCGCGCCAGATGCGCCGCAAGGCTGTCCGGGGTCACCCACATCTCTTTCTGCCGCTCGGTCAGCACCCAGCCGGGCGCGATGGCGTTGACGCGGATGCGGTCCCGCCCGAACTCTCGCGCCAGGGTGCGGGTCAGGCCGACGATCCCGGCATTGGCGGTGATGTAGGCAGCATAGCCCGCATCCGCCATCATGAAGCTGATCGAGGAGAAGTTGATGATGCTGCCCCCGCCGGCCTGCTTCATGCCGGGGATCACGGTCTGGCAGGCAAAGAAATAGGACCGCAGGTTGACCGCCATCGACCAGTCCCAGAAGGTCTGGTCGGTTTTCAGCGTCTCGTGCCGCTGGTCGTTCGCGGCGTTGTTCACCAGCACGGTGATCGGCCCATGCACCTGCGCCGCCGTGGCCAGCGTCAGCTGCAACTGATCGGTGACCCCGATGTCGCAGGGCAGGAACAAGGGGCGGTTGCCCGTCGCCTGTTCCATCCGGTCGCAAAACGCCGTCGCGTCCGAGCGTTGGCAGAACGCCACCCGCGCGCCCTGGCGCAGGAACGCCTCGGTCAGCGCGGCCCCGATGCCCGAGCCGCCGCCGGTGATGAACACCGAGCGGTTCTTCAGGTCGGGAAAGACGGGATCGGTCATGCTTTGCGTCCTTCGACGACCCACATCGTGGCGGGCCAGGCTACCGGCAACAGGATGCCGCGGGTCATCAGGGCTTGGCCGGTCAGCGTCAAGGGGGCAGCTTTCATCGCGGTGGGGCCGCGCGACTGGCGCGGGGCGTCCTCGGGGTTGGTCAGGGTAACCGTGTAGCGCGCCCCGGGTTCCAGCCCCGCCAGCCGCAAGGGCCGCGGCAGGATCTGCCGGCTGGTTTCCGCCTGACCGGCAAAGACGACAAAGCGGTCGCCCGCGGCCGAGACCTGCATCTCGGCCGTCACCGCCGGATCGTCGCTGTCCAGCCGCAGGATCGTGCCCGCCATGGTCCAGTCGCGGTTCGCCTTCCACCAGGACGTCACACGCCCCAGGGTCAGCGCCTCGTCCTCGGTCAACTCGCGCAGGTCCATCTCGAAGCCCATGTGCCGCTGTGCCGCGACCCAGGCGCGGAAGGCCATCGGCAGGACGCGCCCCGAGGTATGGCAATGGCGCGGCCCGACATGGCTGCCGGTCACCGCCGCAGGCAGGAACAGCGCCGCGTCGTGCTGGATGCGCAAGCGTTCCAGAGCGTCGTTGCTGTCGGAAAGCCAGACCCGATGCGTCCGCGCCAGGATGCCTGCGTCGATCCGCCCGCCACCCGAAGCGCAGCTTTCGATCTCGACCCCCGGATGCGCCACACGGAGGCGGTCGATCAGGTCATAGATCCCCCGCGTCTGGGCGGCATCGACCACCGGCAACAGCCGGTTGTGGTCCCATTTGATATAGTCGATCGGATATTCCTGCAGGATGGCCGAGACCTGCTGGAACAGGTTCTCCCGCACCTCGGGCAGTGCCAGGTTCAGCACCATCTGCTGCCGCCCGGTGATCTGGTCCCGTGGCCCCAGCATCCAGTCCGGATGCGCGCGGAACAGGTCCGAGTCGGGGTTCACCATCTCGGGTTCGAACCACAGCCCGAACGTCATGCCAAGCGAGTGAACATGCCGGATCAGCGGATGCAGCCCCTGCGGCCATTTGCGCCGGTCCATCGTCCAGTCGCCAAGCGAGGAGGTATCGTCGTCCCGCCGCCCGAACCAGCCATCATCCAGCACGAACCGCTCTGCCCCCAAGGCGGCGGCGCGGGTGGCGATTTCGGCCAGAGTGTCCAGCTTGTGGTCAAAGTAGACCGCTTCCCAACAGTTGTAATGCACCGGGCGCGGGCGCGCGGCGTCGGGCCACTGCACCACCCGGTCGCGGAGGTCGCGCTGGAACGCGGCGCCAAGGCCGTTCAGCCCCTGGCTCGAACAGGCGACGATCAACTCGGCCGTTTGGAACCGGGTTCCGGGTTCCGTCTCGGCCCCGAGGGCATGGCCGAACTGGACCTGACGGCGGCCGTCCGGCAATTCCTCGGCCACCATCCGGTGCCCGCCGGACCAGGCGTAATGCAAGGCCAAAGCCGCGCCGGCCGTGTTGGTGCAGCCCTCGCCCGCCAGGATCAGATAGGGCGGATGTTCGTGGCCCGAGCGGCCGGTCCGCGCCTCACGCAGGCGGATGCCGGGGGCCCAGGGGGTGCGGATCAGGTGGAACTCGCCGATCCATTTGCCGTGGACGTCGATCATCTCGCCCTGCTGCGGCGCGGGCAACACGGGGGCGGCCAGCCACTGCACGCGGATCGGGCGGTCGGACTGCAACGTGGTTTGCAGGGTAATGACCCCAGTATCTTCCGCGCGCAGGTGGTGCGACAGGGTCAGCCCCTCGGCCCGGCTGTGCAGGGTCAGGCGGCCCGGCGCGGCTTCGGCCCGGTCAAAACGGAAGGCGGGCAGCAGCGGCGTGCCGTCCGCCTCGGCCAGCATGTGGCCCGGCTGGCCCTGGAAAGCCCGCCCCGGCTCGGGCGACAGGCTTAACGACGGCAGCTTGTCCAGCATCCCGCCGGTGATGTCGTTTCGCGCGGCAAGGGCAAGCTGGCCCAGATCCTCGGCCTCGGGCAGGGACGGCCCCCAATAGATGACCTCGGGAATCCCGCCTTCGGTGGCAAGGGCGATGGTCTGCCCCTGCGTATCAATGCGCCAGTGCATTACTTCACGGCTCCAAGAGTAAGCCCGGCGATGAAGTGCTTCTGCATCAGGAAGAACATCGCGACAGGGGGAAGGGCGGCCAGGATCGACCCCGCGCTGACCAGGTGCCACTGGGCGATCCATTGGCCGTTCAGGCTGGAGAGGCCGGCGGTGATCGGCTGGCTGTCCACCCCTTGCGTCAGGACCGTGGCCCAGAAGAAGTCATTCCAGATGAAGGTAAAGACCAGCACGCTAAGGGCCGCAATCGCGGGGCGCATCAGGGGCAGGACGATGTACCAGAAGATGCGCCATTCGGTGACGCCCTCGACGCGGGCGGCCTCGATCAGCTCGTACGGCAGGGCCTTGATGAAATTCCGCATGAAAAGGGTGCAGAACCCGGTGTTGAAGGCGATGTGGAACAGCGCGAGGCCATACCAGGTGTCGTACATCCCCAGTTGCAGTGTCATGTCGCGGACAGGCACCATCAGGATCTGGAACGGGACGAAATTCCCGGCGACGAACATGAAGAACACCAGGATGTTCGCCCTGAACCCGTAGACCGCCAGTGCGAACCCCGTCATCAGCGACAGGCTGACCGCGCCGATCACCGTGGGGATCGTCACCCAAAGTGAGTTGATCATGTACTGCCCTATGGGCGTTTCGGTGAAGATGAAGATATAGTTTTCCCAGGCAATCCCCGAGGGCATCCCGAAGTAATTGCCCTGCGCCAGATCCGACGCCGGGCGCAGCGAGGTGAGTGCGACGCCTAAAAGCGGGAACAGCCAGACGAGCAGGGCGATGGGCAGCGCCACGGCATAAAGCCACTGCGCGGCGGTCGAGGATTTCTGGATCGGACGCGGGAACATCTCAGCGCTCCTTCTCGTCGCGCCACATCTTCCAGATGAAGCCCGAAATGAAGATCATCATGATGGCGAACAGGACGACGGCAATCGCCGCGCCATAGCCCATGCGGAAGCCGAACTCGCCCAGCGCCATCTCGAACATGTAGTAGGACAGGACGCGGCTTGATCCGAACGGCCCGCCGGTCGTCATGATCGACACCAGGTCGAACGACCGCAGCGCGCCGATCACGGTGACGATGACCGCGATGAAGGTGGCAGGCCGCAGTTGCGGCAGCACCACATACCACAGCATCCGCCAGCCCTTGGCCCCATCCAGCCGCGCCGCCTCGATCTGGTCGGGGGCGACGTTGTTCAGGCCCGTCAGGTACAGGATCATCACATAGGCAATCTGCGGCCAAAGCCCGGCGACGATGATGCCGTAGGTGACGAGGTCCGGGTCGGCAAGGATCGCGGTGCCTTTGCCCGTCAGCGATTCCGTCAGCAGGTAGAAGAGGCCAAAGTTCGGCGCATAGAACCAGGCGAAGATCAGGCCGACGACGACCTGGCTGATCACGAAGGGGAAGAAAAAGAGCGACTTGTAAAGCCGGATGCCGGTGACGGTCTGGTTCAGGAAAATCGCGATGAAAAGGCCGATGGGAAGGGCCAGCATGTACAGGACCAGCCATTTCAGGTTGTTCCACAGGCTGGTCTCAAACGCCGGGTCGGTCATCAGCTCGGCATAGTTGCGGGTGCCGACGAAGGTCCCGGTGAACTCGCCATCCTGGTTGTAGAGGCCGTTCCAGTCATAGAACGACAGCGTCACGCTCTGGATGATCGGCCACAGCACATAGACGCCGAACATGAACAGCCCGGGCGCCAGGAACAGCCAGGGCGCGATGGTCCTCTGGTTCCAGCGTCTCGCCGCCTGCGATGCCTGTGCCATGTCACTCCCCCCGGAAACCGAAAAAGGCGCCCCCCGCAAGGGGAGCGCCCGTTAGCCTTGGATCACTGCGGGAACAGGCGCGTGCGCGTCGCTTCCAGCTGGGTCAGGATCTCTTCCAGCGCCTCGGGCTGCACCAGGAACCGCTGGAAGCCTTCCATGCCGGCCTTGGCATATTCAGCGTCCGCGTCGCGGTCCCAGAACTGGGCGATGCCGCCCGTCGCGGTGGACAGCGCCTCGAAGCCCGCCGTCAGGAACGGATCGTCCGCCGGAACGGTCGCGTTCTTGTTGGTCGGGAGCTGGCCAACAGCGGTGTTCCACTTGGACTGCGCTTCCGGGCTGGCCATATAGGCCAGGAACGCCTTGGCGTCCTCGGGGTTCTTCGCGCCCGAGGTCAGGTGGATCGTGTCGGTCGGCGCTTCCTCGGCCCGGGCGATACCCGCGGCGATCTCCGGGAACACCATGAAGCCCAGGTTGTCGTTCGTCATCCCGCCTTCCTTGAAGACGCCGACGGCAAAGTTGCCCATGACATAGTTGGCAGCCTTGCCCTGCACGAACAGCGCCGCCGCATCCTGCCAGTCGATGGCGGCATGGTTCTCGGTGACATAGGGCTGCAGCTTGCCCAGGTTCTCGAACACGGCGCGCGCTTCGGGCGAGGTCCACGAGATCTTGCCGGCAGCAAGATCGCTGTGGAACTGATAGCCGTTGGTCCGCAGGGACACATAATCGAAGATCCCCGCGACCGGCCACAGCGCCGACGAGCCGGTGGTCACGCAGTCGATGCCCGCAGCCTTGAACTTCTCGCAGTTCGCCAGGAAGGTTTCCCAGTTCACGCCTTCCGGTCCCGGCACTTCAACGCCAGCAGCGGCGTAAGCGTCGCGGTTATAATAGATGCCCCACTGATAGTACGTGTAGGGGATCGCATACTGCTTGCCGTCGATGGTCGACGACGGGACCGACGAGGCCAGCGATTCCATCAGGCCGTTGTTCGCCCAGACGTCCGAGATATCGGCAAACAGACCGGCCTCGACGAAGGGACGCATCCGGTTCGCGGCATACCAGTTGGCCAGGTCCGGCGCATCGGCGGTCAGGAAGTTGCGGATCGCGTTCTTGTAGGCTTCGTGGTCGAAGTTGGTCAGCTGGACGTCGATCTCGGGGTTCGCGGCCTCGAAATCGGCGATCAGGGCTTCGGCGGCGGCCAGCGGAATCGGGTCATAGTCCGCGTTCCAGGTGACGACGCGCTTGTCCTGCGCGAAGGCCGAGGTGGACAGCAGCAAAGCCGCCCCGAGCGTCAGGGCGCCCGTCAGTTTGTGAACCATGGTTTCCTCCCGTTTGGTTTCACTATTTGAAACTTAGTCTTGAATATTGAAAACTATGTCGGCTATCGTTATCCCTGTCAACAAGGACGTTCCAAGGAGGGGACGATGGGGGCCGAGGGGCACGCGGACGGAACCGTCGGCAAGGCGCTGGATGTGCTGGACATGGTGGCCAGCCATGGCCGGCCCGTGCGCTTTTCCGATTTGCTGACGCAATCCGCCTATCCCAAGGCCACGCTCTACCGGCTTTTGCAGACGCTGACGCATCAGGGGATGCTGACGCTGGACCCTGACACCGGCACCTATGCGCTGGGCGTGCGCCTTGTCCGGCTGGCCCATGCCGCCTGGGCGCAGTCCTCGCTGGCCCCGATCGCGCGGCCCTATCTTGATGAATTGGCACGCGAAACCGGCGAGACGATCCATCTGGCGCAGATGGACCTGGGGCAGGTCTTGTATGTCGACAAGCGCAACGCCGCCCGGCCCGTCGAGATGTTCGCGCAAGCGGGCAAGGTCGGCCCGGCCTATTGCACCGGGGTCGGCAAGGCGATGCTCGCCTACCTGCCGCCGGACGCATTGGAGGCGGCGCTGGCACGCCAGTCCTTCCACCGCCACACGCCGCACACGCTGGCCAGTCGCGAGGCGCTGCTGGCCGAGCTTCAGGCGATTCGCAAACGCGGCCACGCCTGGGACGCCGAAGAGCATGAGGCGGGAATCATCTGCTGCGCCGTCCCGATTCTGTCGCGGCAGGGCCGGGTGATGGGGGCCTTGTCGGTCACCTCGACCACGGCGCGGACGACGCTGGACGCCCTTGGGGCGCAGGCACCGATGATCAAGGACATCGCGGCGAAGATCGCCGCCGAAGCGGAAAGCTGGCGCTTTCCGGAACAGGTTTAAGGGGAGGAACACATGACCGGAGTGACGCTGGAATCCGTCGTCAAGCGATACGGCGACGTGCAGGTGATCCATGGGGTCGACCTGAAGATCGAAGATGGCGAGTTCTGCGTCTTCGTCGGCCCGTCAGGCTGCGGGAAATCGACGCTTCTGCGCATGATCGCGGGGCTGGAGGAAACGTCCTCGGGGGCCATCCGCATCGGCGCGCGGGACGTGACGCATATCGACCCTTCGGAACGCGGGGTGGCGATGGTGTTCCAGACCTACGCGCTTTATCCGCACATGACGGTGGCGGAAAACATGGGCTTTGGCCTGAAGATGACCGGCCATCCCAAGGCCGAGATTGACCGCAAGGTCGCCGAGGCCGCCCGCATCCTGAAACTGGAACCCTTGCTGGCCCGCAAGCCCAAGGCCCTGTCGGGTGGCCAGCGCCAGCGCGTCGCCATCGGGCGGGCCATCGTCCGGGGGCCAGAGGTGTTCCTGTTCGACGAACCCTTGTCGAACCTGGATGCCGAGTTGCGGGTCGAGATGCGGGTTGAAATCGCCCGCCTGCACCGCGAGATCGGGGCGACGATGATCTATGTGACCCATGACCAGGTCGAGGCGATGACGCTGGCCGACAAGATCGTCGTCCTGCGTTCGGGCCGGATCGAGCAGGTGGGCAAGCCCCTGGACCTGTATAACGATCCCGACAACAAGTTCGTGGCGGGCTTCATCGGCAGCCCGGCGATGAACTTCGTGGCCGGGGTGGCCCAGGCGGGGTCGGTGGCGGCCAAGGGTCTGGCCGGAACGGTGGCGACGTCGATCGGCCTGCCGGCATCCGGGGCCGATGTGACGGTGGGCCTGCGCCCGCAGCACCTCAAGATCGGGCCGGGCGATACGCACCGGGTGGAATTGACCGAGGCTTTGGGCGGCGTGAGCTACGTCCACCTCACCGCACCGTCGGGCGAAAAGCTGATCGTCGAACGCCACGACCAGGTGAACCTGGAGCCGGGGGCCAAGGTCGGGATCAGCTTCGACGCGCGGGACGCGATGCTGTTCGACCAGGACGGGTTACGGCTGCGCTAAAGGGTCCGCTCGTCGATGACTTCGTCACTCCTCGCTATGGCAACCGCGACGAGAAGACGAAGTCGCACGAGGAGCATCCGTTAAGAATTCCTGAACGAAAAAGCGCAACCCCTTGACCATGCAGGGGTTTGCGCCTTTGTCCACCGTGGACAGGATCAGTGCCCGGCCAGGAATTTCTCGGCATCCAAGGCCGCCATGCAGCCCATCCCGGCGCTGGTCACCGCCTGCCGATAGATGTGGTCCGTCAAGTCCCCCGCCGCGAAGACCCCCGGAACAGCCGTCCGGGTGCTGCCGGGTTCGACCACCACATAGCCCCCGGAGTGAAGGGGAAGCTGGTCCTTCACCAGCTCCGACGCCGGGGCATGGCCGATCGCCACGAAGAACCCATCGCAGGGGATCACCCCCTCTGCCCCGGTCTTCAGATTCTGGACCCGCACCCCGGTCACCCCCAAGGGCGCCTCGGTCCCCAGGATCTCGGTCACGCCGGTGTCCCAGACCACCTCGATCTTCGGGTTCTTGAAGAGGCGATCCTGCATGATCTTCTCGGCCCGGAAACTGTCGCGGCGGTGGATCACCGTGACCTTCGAGGCGAAGTTGGTCAGGAACAGCGCCTCTTCGACGGCGGTATTCCCGCCCCCGATCACCACAACCTCTTTCCCGCGATAGAAGAACCCGTCGCAGGTCGCGCAAGCCGAGACCCCGAAGCCCTTGAACTTCTCCTCACTCGGCAGCCCCAGCCATTTGGCCTGCGCCCCCGTCGCCAGGATCACCGCATCGGCCGTATAGGTCGTCCCGCTGTCCGCCTGCGCGGTGAACGGCCGCTGCGACAGGTCAAGGCTGGTGATATAATCCTGGATCACCTCGGCCCCCATCGCGCGGGCGTGCGCTTCCATCCGCACCATCAGGTCGGGCCCCTGAACCGAGTGGTCGCCCGGCCAGTTCTCGACCTCGGTCGTGATGGTCAGCTGGCCGCCCGGTTGCAGGCCCTGAACCAGGATCGGCTCCAGCATCGCGCGGGCCGAATAGACCGCGGCGGTATAGCCCGCAGGGCCGGAACCGATGATCAGAACCTTGGTATGCCGCGTCTCGCCCATGCTTGCCCCCTGGAAGTCCACGCCCCGATATAGCCAGGGCGGCCGGGGGCGGAAAGCCCCTGCATGGCGGCTTTGCAGGCAGCGCCTTGGCAGAAGGTGAATGTTTTCTTGCGCAAAGTTGAAACATTATTGCGCAAAGGGCCGGCCTTGCTTAAGTAAGGCATCCGAACGGAGGCGCCCCATGGCCGGACACAAGCTTGACCCCATCGACCGTCAGATTCTGGCCGAATTGCAGGCCGACGGTCGCATGACCAATGTCGAGCTGGCAAGCCGTGTCGGGATTTCCGCCCCGCCCTGCCTGCGGCGCGTTCGCGGGCTGGAGGAAACGGGCTTCATCCGTGGCTATCATGCCGACATCGACGCACGCGAGTTGGGGTTCGAAGTCCAGGTCTTTGCGATGGTCCGCCTGAACAGCCAGGCCGAGGCCGACCTGTCGACCTTCGAGGCGCGCTGCCGGGCCTGGCCCCTGGTCCGTGAATGTCACATGCTGAACGGCGAGATCGACTTCATCCTGAAGTGCGTCTCGCCTGACCTGTCGACCTTCCAAAGCTTCCTGACCGAGGAACTGCTGAAGGCCGACCATGTGGCCAACGTAAAGACCAGCCTGGTGATCCGCTGCGCCAAGGACGAGCCTGGCCTGCCCTTTGACGTGCTGGAAGCGCGGCTGGCGAAGAACGCCTAGCGCGAGGCGTCGTGGACCGGGCGGGTTGCCGCCTTCAGCCGCATGGCAAAGCCCTTTTCACCCGAAGCCATCCGCCGCGCGGCGGGCTGCTTGGCAGAAACGCGGGCCGGGCTGCGGGTTTCCTGCGCTTCGGCCACGGCCGCAAGCACCGATACGATCCAGCGCCGCTTGGTCTTCAACTCGATGATCATGCTTTTCCCCGCAGCACGCAGTTCCCCTATGGCGAGACCCTGCCGGGGGAATGCGGCGGCGATGGGGAAAAGGTTGGGACCAAACGGTGCATTTTCATGCCCGTTTGAGCCGCATTATAGCCGTATTGTCGAGATCAGCCGCCCGTAATCCGCCTCGCCCGCATGGGTCGTGCGGCGGAAGGAATAGAACCGCGCGGCATCGCGATAGGTGCAGTGGCCGGTCCATTCGGCATGGCCGACCCCCGCCGCCCGCAGCCGCCACTGGCCATAGCCGGGCAGATCGAACAGCAGCCGATCCCCCTGGCCATTGGCGAAAAAGCGCGTTGTTTCAGGGTCTTCGTCGCGGAAGCGGTCGAAGAATTCCGGCCCGACCTCATAGGCGGCCTGGCTGATCGTCGGGCCAATCACGGCGTGGATATTGGCACGCTGCGCGCCAAGGCGCTCCATCGCGTCGATGGTCGCCTCCAGCACCCCGTCGACCGCGCCGCGCCAGCCGGCATGGGCGGCACCGACCACCCCGGCTGCGGCATCGTGGAACAGCACCGGCTGACAATCCGCCGTCAGCACCCCCAAAAGCACGCCAGGCGTCGCCGTGACCAGCGCATCCGCCTGCGGGCGGTCGGCCAGCGGGCCGGTGACGGGAATCGCATCGGCGGAATGGACCTGATGCACGGTGACCAGCGCCTGCGGGCCAAGGCCCATCGCCTCGGCCACGCGGGTGCGGTTGATGGCCACGATCTCGGCCTGGTCCGACGATCCCGTGCCACAGTTCAGCCCGGCAAAGATACCCGACGAGGCCCCGCCCTTGCGGGTGAAGAACCCGTGTCGCGTGGTCAGGGCGGGCGAGGTGATGATCTCCAGCATCGATTGCATCAGGCGAATCCGGGGGGCAGGGGCGCGCCGGCCCGGGTCAGGGCCAGCATCTTGAACAACGAACCCATTTCTGCCGGATCGGTCAAGCGGGCAAGCGCCGCGCGGTGGCTGTCCAGCGCCGGTCCGGTCAGACTGCGGGCCAGACGCTCGGCGCGGATATCGATCCCGAGGCGCCCCAGGACCTGCCCTTGCGTGGCATAGGCATGGGCCGGGGCCAGCGCAGCCAAGGGCTCGAAATCGACATGGGCGGTCAGATCGGCCTGGCCGGGATGGGCCAGCGGCGGATCGAAGGCATGGCCGCGCAGGGCCTGCAACGTATCGCCGCAGGACCGCCAGCCGCCGTAGTCGATGAAGAGCGCCAGCCCCCCGTGCCGCAGGATCGGGCGCAGCGCGGCCGTGACGGCCTGGTGCGCCGGGGCGCAATGTTCGACCAGATCGCCGGGCCGCGCGGCGCGGAAAGCCGGGGTGTCGGGCACCTGCGGCAGCGGGGCGGAGAGACCAAAGGTAAGTGCGCCGTCCTGCAGGCCGACCAGACGTTCTCGCCAGCCTTCGGGCGAGAGCAGGAACTGCCGGATCGGCAGGGCATCAAGGAATTCATTGGCCACCAGAAAGGTCGGGCGGTCGGGCAGGTCTTCCACCCGGTCGGCCCAGGTGACCACATGGGGGGCCAGCGTCGCGGCCTGCACGTCGCACAGGCGGGGCGAGGCTTCGACCAGCACCGCCCGTGCCGCCGCGTGAAAGCCCGGGACAGCGCGGGTCGCGCGCAGGGCGTCGGCCATCAGCGTGCCACGGCCCGGCCCAAGCTCGGCCAGGGTAAAGGGCGCGGGTGCGCCCTGGTCCAGCCAGGCTTGCGCCAGGGCCAGGCCGAGAAGCTCGCCGAACATCTGGCTGATCTCGGGCGCGGTGGTGAAGTCGCCCGCCGTGCCAAAGGGTTCGCGCGTGGTGTAATAGCCGTGCTGCGGGTGAAGCAGGCACTCGGCCATGTAATCGGCGACCGTGATCGGCCCGCCTTCGCGGATGCGGTCGACCAGAAGTGCTGCCAGCGGGGTCATCTTGCCCGGGCGCGGGCCAGAAACCACAGGCCGGCCGCGATCATCGGCAGGGACAGAAGCTGGCCCATGGTCAGGCCCAGACTGCCGAACTGCACCGCCCAGCCGATCGGATTGCCGGGGCTGACGAATTGCGCGTCGGGCTGGCGGACGAATTCCACCAGGAACCGCGCCAGGCCGTAGCCCACCAGGAACAGGCCCATGATGGCGCCCGGCCGCTTCAACCAGCCGCGGCGGAACGCAAGCCAGGTCAGGACGACGGCCAGCAAAAGCCCCTCAAGCGCGGCCTGGTACAGCTGGCTGGGATGGCGGGCACAGGCCGCGGTTGCGGTGGCGCAGGCCTGCGCAGCCTCGCCGGGGAAGATCACGCCCCAGGGCAGGCTGGTCGGGCGGCCCCAAAGCTCGGCGTTGATGAAGTTCGCCAGGCGGCCCAGCATCAGGCCGACGGGCACCGCAAGGGCAAGAAGGTCGCCCATCGACAGCATCGGAATGCGCTCGCGCTTGCAGAACCACAGGCCCGCGACGACCACCCCGGCAAAGCCGCCGTGGAAGGCCATGCCACCCTCCCAGACCCGGATGATCTGCAGGGGATCGTCCAGATAGGTGCCCGGATCGTAGAAGATCACATAGCCGATCCTCCCGCCCAGGATGATGCCGACAACGGCCCAGGTGAGGAAGCGTTCGACCTGATCGGGGGTCAGCGGTGGCTCACCGGCCCAAAGGCGCGGCGTGCGCACGGCGCGCTGGATGATCCACCAGCCGAACAGGATGCCGGTGATATAGGCCAGGGCATACCAGCGCAGCGCCAGGGTGAAGCCGAAAAGCTCGATCTCGAACAGGGTGGGCGAGATGTCGGGAAAGGGGATCATGCGGGCCTCCGTGCCCCGCGCTTGTCGCGGGCGGGGCGCGTGAAGTCAACCGGCGGGCCATCCGCCTTGCCCCGCCGCGCGGGCGGGGCCATATAAGGGCAAGCGCAAAGGAGGTCCCCATGCAGACCCGCAACAAGTTCTTCGACGACATGAGCCAGCTGATGACCAACGCCATGGGCGTGGCCCAGGGGGCCAAGACCGAGGCCGAGACCGCCTTCAAAAGCATGGTTGACCGCTGGATGGCCGACCGCGATTTCGTGACGCGGGAAGAGTTCGACGCCGCCCGGGCGATGGCCCAGAAAGCGCGCGAGGAGAATGCGGCGCTGGAGGCGCGGATCGCCGCGCTGGAAGCGGCCCTGGCGAAGAAGAAGGGCTGAACGCGGCCCGTCAGCGGTTCCGGTCCGGGACTGCTCGTCGATGACTGCGTCACTCCTCGCGGCGGCAGCGTCCCCGACGAGAAGACGAAGTCGCACGAGGAGGCGGCCCGTTCAGGCGCGCACCAGGCGGAATGCGGCCGAAGCACCCCAGCCCGCGACCGCGGCCAGCACCAGCGACAGAAGGCCGTAGATCAGCGGCTCTTCTTGCGCGAGGTTGAAGATCCAACGCTCCAACCCCTCTTTGCGCACGCCGATCACCCGTTCCTGATGCGCAATGACGCGCTTGTCGCGCAGCAGGAACAGGCGGACCTTGTATTCGCCCTCGGTCAGGTTCGCGGGCAGGATCACATCGGTTCGGAACAGGGTTTCCTCGGTCAGTTCCACCTTGCCCTGCAGCACGCGGTAGCGGCCTTCGTCGGTGCGCACGCGCAGAAGGCCCAACAGGAACTCGCCCGCGCGGTCGGCCTCTTGCGTGATGCCCACGGCGCGGATCACGCGTTCGATGGTAATGGCGTGGCGCAGGTTGTCGGTGTCCGACAGGATGTGGTCCAAGGGGCCGGTCGTCGCCACGGCATAGAAGCTGGGCGCGCTGTCCACCCGCACTTCGGCATTGTTCAGCCAGATGCCCGCGACGCGATCCTTGCGGCGCACGGTGACCGGGGTGGACGGCCCCTGGACCGTCACGATCACCTCCAGCGGACCCACCCCCTCGGGCGGGGGGCCGGCGCGCTTGACCGCGCCGTAGATCAGGATTTCCGATCCGTCGAAATCAGCGGTGATCGAGACGCGGTTCTGGCTCATCCCGGCGACGATCTGCTCTTGCGCGGCGGCAGGCAGCGCCAGGGCCACCAGAAGGAGCGCGAGGCGGATCATGGCAGCGCCCCGGCGACCGAATAGAGTTCTGACGGTTCGAGCAGCAGGTCGACGGCGATACGGACCGACACGGCCAGCACCAGAAGCGACAGCAGGATGCGCAACTGTTCGGCCTTCAGCCGCATGCCGACGCGAGTGCCAATCTGCGCGCCGACCACCCCGCCCAGGATCAGCAGCAGCGCCAGCATCATGTCAACCGTCTGGCTGGTCACCGCATGCATCACCGTGGTGAAGGCGGTGACGAAGATGATCTGGAAAAGCGAGGTGCCGATCACGACCTTCGTGGGCATCCCCAGGAGATAGATCATCGCGGGGACCATGATGAACCCGCCGCCAACCCCCATGATCGCCGCCAGAAAGCCGACCAGCGCCCCCACGGCCAGGGGTGGTATCACGCTGATGTAAAGGCCGCTGGCGCGGAATTTCATCTTGAAGGGCAGCCCATGCACCCAGGAATGGACATGGGCCCGCCGGATCGGCGCGCCGGGCTTGCGGGCGCGCAGCAGGCTGCGCAGGCTTTCCTGGAACATCATCGCGCCGATCAGGCCCAGGAAGATGACATAGGAAAGCTGCACGAACAGGTCGACCTGACCTGCCGCCGTCATCAACCGAAAGACCCAGATGCCGATGGCAGACCCGACGATGCCGCCCACCAGCAGCACCCAGCCCATGGTGAAGTCTACCCCCTTGCGCCGAAGCTGCGCCAGGACGCCCGAGACCGACGAGGCCACCACCTGGTTCGCCCCGGTCGCCACCGCCACCGCTGGAGGCACGCCGATGAAGAACAGCAAGGGCGTGATCAGAAAGCCGCCACCCACGCCGAACATGCCGGACATGAAGCCCACGATTCCACCCAGCCCCAGAAGCAGGAAGGCATTGACCGAAACCTCGGCGATGGGGAGGTAAAGCTGCATGGGCACGGGCCCGATCAGGGGGAAAGCGGCGGAGTGATCAAAGGGTTGCGCACCTTTGACCGCGATGTCAAACGGCCTTTGCCCTCATCGGAGGTTGCGCAGGAAATCCCGCAGGATGCGTTCCAGTTTTGCCGCACCCAGGGGGGCCATAGCCTTGGTGTGTTCGTGGCTGATCTTCTCGTCGCTCATCCCGGCGGCCATGTTGGTGATGGTCGAGATGGCGGCGACCTTGAGGCCGAGGAAGCGCGCCAGGATCACCTCGGGCACGGTGGACATGCCGACCGCGTCGCCGCCGAGAAGTTTCAGCATGCGGATTTCGGCCGGGGTTTCGAACGAGGGGCCGGAGTACCAGCAGTAGACGCCTTCGGGCAGATCCACGCCTGCCCGCGCGGCAGCGACCTTGAGCGCGGCGCGCAGGCCGGGGTCGTGGGCCTCGGTCATCGGGACGAAGCGCGCGTCGGTCTTTTCGCCGATCAGCGGGTTCAGGCCGGAATAGTTGATGTGGTCGGACAGTAGCATGACATTGCCCGGCGGAATGTCGCCGCGCAGCGAGCCGGCTGCATTGGTCAAGATCAGGTCGCTGGCGCCGAGAGCCTTCAGCACCTGCAAGGGCAGCAGCATGGCCCGGGAATTGCCGTTTTCATAGTAATGCTCACGCGCGCCAAAGACGGCAACGCGGATGCCCTCCAGCTCTCCGATATGCAGGTTGGGGTTGTGGCCCGAAACGCCGACATGCGGGAAGCCGGGCAGGTCGTCGTAGGGGATCGCCTCGCCCTGGACCTCGCGCGCGATATGACCGAGGCCCGAGCCGAGGATCAGGCCCAGGCGGACCGGGGCGTCGCCGGCACGGGCGCGGATCAGCGTGGCAAGGGTCGCGGAGTCTGTCATCGGCTGCGCCTCTGGCTGGCCGGGGAAGCGGGGGTTTCACACCCCCGCACCCCCGTGGGATATTTGGAGAAGAGAAAGACAATTTTAAACGAATTGTCCGGGTCAGCGTTCCTTCACATAGGGTTCACCGCCGGCGCGGGGCGGGATGGCCTTGCCGATGAACCCTGCCAGCACGATCACGGTCAGGAGATAGGGCAGAGCATCCAGGAAGGGGACAGGCACCTTCACCTGCACCACCGCCTGCACCACGTCGGGCCTCAGCGCCAGCGCCTGGAAGAAGCCGAACAGCAGGCAAGCCCAAAGCGCCGCCACCGGACGCCACTTGGCAAAGATCAGTGCGGCAAGGGCGATGTAGCCGCGTCCCGCCGTCATCTCGCGCCCGAAGCCTGCTTGCAGCGCGGTGGCCATATAGGCCCCGGCTAGGCCGCACAGGACGCCGGTGATCGCCACCGCCGCAAAGCGCAGGCCGACGACCGAGACACCCGCAGTATCGACGGCGGCCGGGTTCTCGCCCACCGCACGCAGGCGCAGGCCAAAGCGGGTACGGTTCAGAACCCACCAGGACAGGGGAACCATGGCAAGCGCGACATAGACCAGAAGGGAGTGGCCCGAGATCACCTCGAAATACAACGGTCCAAGGAGAGGCACGCCCTGCAGGCTTTCGGCGAAAGGCAGCGTGATCGGGTTGAACCGCGCCGCACCTTCCAGCGGCGGGGTGCGGCCGCCCTGGCCGAACAGGGCCTGAGCGATCAGCACCGTGATTCCAGAGGCGAGAAAGTTCAGTGCGACCCCGGAAATCAGCTGGTTGCCCCGGAAGGTGATCGAGGCGATCCCGTGGATAGCGGCGAAGATCAGCGAGGCGCCGATCCCGGCCAGAAGGCCAAGCCAGACCGACCCGGTCAGGAAGGCCACCGCACCCGAGGACATGGCGGCGGCAAGCATCTTGCCCTCCAGCCCGATGTCGAAGATGCCGGACCGTTCGGAGAACAACCCCGCAAGGCAGGCGAGCAGCAGCGGCGTCGCCAGGCGCAGGGTCGAGTCGAGCAGTTGCAGGAGTGTGGCGTAGTCCATCACGCGGCCCCCAGTTTCTGGCTGCGGAAAAGGCCGAAGATCCGGGTCAGAAGCATCCGCACCATCATGTCCAGCGCCCCGGTGAACAGGATCACCAACCCCTGCACGACGATCCGCATTTCGGGCGGGATCTGCAGGATCAGGCCCAGTTCGGCGCCGCCCTGATACAGGAACCCGAACAGAAGCGCCGCCAGCACCACGCCCAGGGGATGGTTCCGTCCCATAAGCGCCACCGCGATACCGATGAAACCCGCCCCTTCCGAGGAGTTCTGCAGCAGGCGCCCCGCTTCGCCCATCACGTTGTTGACGCTCATCATTCCGGCCAGCGCGCCGGACAGAAGCATCGCCACCATGATGATGAAAACCGGGTTGATCCCGGCATAGCGGGCCGCGGCCTCGGACTTGCCGAAGGCGCGGATCTGGTAGCCAAGCCGCGTCTGCCACAGGATCGCCCAGACCACGACCGCCATGGCCAGTGCCAGGAACAGGGTCACGTTCGCCGGGACGCCGGTATACATCGGTTCGCCCCGGGAATTGATGCGCTGCACGCCGTCAGGCCCCATCACCGCGTAAAGCTGCCGGATGCCGGGGATTTCGCTGAAGGTGGGCAGGGCTGCGCCAGCAGGAAAGCGGGCCGAGGCGGGGTCCATCTGGCCATCCGGGCGCAGGACATCGACCAGAAGGTAGACCAGCAGCGCCGCCGCGATGTAGTTGAACATGATCGTGGTGATCACGATATGGCTGCCGCGTTTCGCTTGCAGATAGGCCGGGACCGCCGCCCAGGCCGCCCCGAAGATCGCCGCCCCCATCGTTGCGGCGGCCAAGGCCAGCGTCCAGTGCGGCCAGTCCAGCGAAAGGCAGACCAGCGCCACGCCCAGGGCGCCCAGCTGTGCCTGCCCCTCGCCGCCGATGTTGAACAGGCCGGCATGGAAGGCCACCGTCACCGCCAATCCGGTGAAGATGAAGCTGGTGGTGTAGTATAGCGTATAGCCCCAGCCATAGGCCGATCCCAGCGCGCCCTCGACCATGACGTTGAACGCCTCGACCGGGCTTTGCCCGATGGACAGAAGCACCAGCGCCGAGATGGCCCCGGCAAGGATCAACGAGACGAGCGGGACGAGGACGACGTCGGCCCAGCGTGGCAAGCGGTCCATCAGACGGCCCTCCGGTCATTTCGGTTTGCGCGGGATGCCCCGCTGCCATTCCCCTTCGCGGGCATCCCGACGTTGATGGTCAGGCGGGGGGAGCGGGCCAAGGCCCCTCCCCTCCCGCAATTTGGCAAGAGGGTCGGGGCGGGGGATTGCGGCAGAGGGGTCATGCTGCCTCTCCCTTGCCGGTCATTCCGGCCATCAGCATCCCCAACTCGCGCTCGTCGGTCTTTTCAGGGTCGCGGAATCCCATCAGCTTGCCGTCGAACATCACCGCGATGCGGTCTGACAGCGACATGATCTCGTCCAGTTCGACGCTGACCAGAAGCACGGCCTTGCCGGCATCGCGAAGCGCGATGATCTGGTTGTGAATGAACTCGATCGCGCCGATGTCCACGCCCCGGGTGGGCTGGCCGACCAGCAACAGGTCGGGGTTCTGCTCCATCTCGCGGGCGACGACGATCTTCTGCTGGTTCCCGCCGGAAAAGCTTTTCGCCGCCAGGCCCGGGATCGGCGGGCGGACGTCGAACTTCTCCATCTTGCGGGCGGTGTCGGCGCGCAGCGCCTCGTTGTCCATGAAAAGCGCGTTCTTCTGGTATTCCGGTTCGTTGAAATAGCCGAAGGCCACGTTTTCCCAGGCGGTGAAGTCCAGGATCAACCCGTAATGATGCCGGTCCTCGGGGACATGAGCGATACCCGCCCGGCGGCGCGACTGCCCGTCCGAGCCCTTGCCGGACAGGGGCAGATCGGCCCCGTTCAGCGTGACCTTGCCGGTGGCGCGCATCATGCCACCCAGGGCTGCCAGCAATTCCGACTGGCCATTGCCCGCGACACCGGCGATGCCCAGGATCTCGCCAGCGCGGATTTCGAAGCTGACGCCTTTCAGGCGTTCGACCTTGTGTTCGTCGTTGACCCGCAGATCCTCGACCTTCAGAACCACGGCACCCGGCGTCGCGGGCTTCTTTTCGACTTCCAGCAATACCTTGCGGCCCACCATCAGCTCGGCCAGTTGCTCGGGGCTGGTCTCGGCGGTCTTGACCGTGGCGACCATCGTGCCGCGCCGCATGACGCTGACATTGTCGGTGGCCTCCATGATCTCGCGCAGCTTGTGAGTGATCAGGATGATCGTCTTGCCCTGCTCTTTCAGCCCTTTCAGGATGCGGAACAGATGGTCGGCCTCGGCCGGGGTCAAGACGCCCGTGGGTTCGTCCAGGATCAGGATTTCGGCCTGCCGATACAGGGCCTTCAGGATTTCCACCCGTTGCTGGTGACCGACCGAAAGGTCTTCGACCAGCGCGTCGGGGTCCACGTCCAGTTCATAGTCGCGGGACAGCGCCTCCAGCACCTTGCGCGCCTTGGCGAGACTGGTGTTCAGCAGCTGCCCCTCTTCCGCGCCCAGGACGACGTTTTCCAGGACGGTAAAGTTCTGCACCAGTTTGAAATGCTGGAACACCATGCCGATCCCGGCCCGGATCGCGCTTTGGCTGTCGGGGATCGCGGTCAGCTTGCCGCCGATGAAGATCTGCCCGGCATCAGCCTTGTAGAACCCATAGAGGATCGACATCAGCGTGGACTTGCCCGCCCCGTTCTCGCCGATGATCCCGTGGATCGTGCCGCGCGGCACCGCGATGTTGATGTCCTTGTTTGCCTGGACCGGACCGAAGGCCTTGGAGATGCCCTTCAACTCGATGGCGAGCGCGCCGTCAGCAGCCATGTGTTCCCCCTTCACGCCGGATGGTCCGCTTCTGGTGCGCGGGTTTCAAGGCATCCTTGCGAAAAGTGCCGCGCCATGTCTGGCGCGGCACCGATTTGCTCTGATCCGACGATTAGAACGTTGCCGCCGGGCAGGTGTTGTCGGACATGTAGTCGTGAACGACCAGTTCGCCCGACTTGATCTTCTCGGCCGCGGCATCAACCGCTGCCTGCATTTCCGGGGTCACAAGGGCGGCGTTGTTCTCGTCCATCGCATAGCCGACGCCGTCCGACTTGAGGTCCAGGACGTTGATGCCGGGGGCCAGGTCGACACCTTCCTTGAAGGCGTTGTAGACGGCAACGTCCACGCGCTTCAGCATCGAGGTCAGGATCTTGCCGGGGTGCATGCCGTTCTGGTTGCTGTCAACGCCGATGGCCAGAATGCCCTCGTCCGCCGCCGCTTGCAGGACGCCCACGCCGGTGCCGCCAGCCGCCGCATAGATCACGTCCGCGCCTTGCGACTTCTGACCCTTGGCAAGTTCCGCGCCCTTGACCGGGTCGTTCCACGCCGCCGGAGTGGTGCCGGTCATGTTCAGCACAACCTTAGCCTCGGGGTTGGCGGCAACGACGCCCTGGGCGTAGCCGCAGCCAAAGCGGCGGATCAGCGGAATGTCCATGCCGCCGATGAAACCAACGGTGCCGGTCTTGGAGGCAAGACCCGCCATCATGCCGACAAGGTAGGACCCCTCATGCTCGGTAAAGACGACCGATTTGACGTTCGGCTGATCGACGACCATGTCGATGATCGCGAACTTGGTGTCCGGGAAGTCGGGCGCGACGGTGTTCAGCACGTCACCGAAGGCAAAGCCGGTCATGACGACCGGGTTGGCACCGGATTCGGCCAGACGACGCAGGGCCTGCTCACGCTGGGCCTCGGACTGCATCTCCAGTTCCTTGTAGGTGCCGCCGGTTTCCTTGGCCCACTTCTCGGCGCCGTTGAAGGCGGCTTCGTTGAAGGATTTGTCGAACTTGCCGCCCAGATCGAAGATGATCGCGGGTTCCGCGAAGGCGGCCCCGGCGGTCAGGGCGATGGCAGAGGCGCCCAGCAGGGATTTCATGAAGGTCATCGGATGCTCCCGGTCGTTGTTGTTATTCGTCATGCCCGGACTTTATCGGACCCCAAGGGGGACCAGAGTCGGAACCCGGCACTCCGGTTGAAATTGGGCCGGTTCCCGCAGGTGGGTCAAGGGATATTCCATTGCGGTCGCGGTGAATTTTGACCGTCCGGTCAGGTTGACGCAGCGGCCGCCGCATCCGTAAGCAGCCGGCGCAGCACCAGCGCGTCCAGGCTTTCGCCGCTGGCCGCGCGGTAATAGCCGCGCCGGCGGCCGGCAGGGGCAAAGCCAGCGCGCACATACAGGCTCTGCGCCGCCAGATTGTCCGCAGCAACCTCCAGAAAGGCGCTGTCGGCCCCCCGCAGGCGGGCCTGATACAGGAACCGGCTGACCAGCCGCTGCCCCAGCCCCCGACGCCGCGCCTCAGGCGCGACGGCAAGGGTCAGCAACTCGGCCTCACCCGCCACTGCGCGGCCCAGCAGGAACCCGGCATCGCCTTCGACCAGCAGGAACACAAGTGGATCGGCCAGGAAGCCGGCGAATTCCACCTCGGTCCAGGGTCGGGGGGTGGTGAAGCAGCGGGCGTGCAGCGCGGCAAGATCGGCAGGCGTCACGGCAGGATCACCGGAGGCGGGTCGGCCGGCGGGGCGGCATCGGCACCGCGCAGATAGAAGGGCGCAGGCCGGGGCTGCGGCATCGCGGCGCGCGTCGCCCCGATCCGGGCGATCGCCTCGACCAGCGGCATCGCCGGGACCAGCGCCCCCTGCCCCGCGGCCGAGCCGGTGGCAGCGCAGGCCGGGACCACCCGGTCGGCCAGATGCGCCGGCCCGGCACCACCGGGCGTGAAAAGCTGGACATAGACCTGCCCGCGCCTGGCATCCTCGATCACCATCACGGGACGCGGCAGGCCATGCGCCAACGCCTCCAGCCGGGTCACGCCAACGGCCGGAATCCCCAGCCCCAGGGCAAGCCCCCGGGCAGCGGCCACGGCGATGCGGACGCCGGTAAAGTTCCCCGGCCCAGTCCCCACCGCCAGCGCCTTCAGGTCGGACCAGGCCAGCCCACCCTCGGCCAGCACCTCCTCCAGCAAGGGCACCAGCCGTTCGGCCTGGCCCTTCTCCATCGGTTCGTCGCGCAGGACCACCCGGTCGGGCAACAGCAAAGCGGCCGCGCAATGCGCGGCCGACGTGTCGAAGGCCAGGATCGGCAGGATCATTTCAGGCCCAAGCCATCAAGCGGCGACGGGGCGGACTTCCAGGACCTCGGGGATGTAATGCCGCAGCAGGTTCTCGATCCCCATCTTCAGCGTCAGCGTGCTGGAGGGGCAGCCGGCGCAGGCGCCCTGCATGTGCAGGTAGACCACGCCCCGGTCAAAGCCGTGGAAGGTGATGTCCCCACCATCCTGCGCCACGGCAGGCCGGACGCGAGTGTCCAGCAACTCCTTGATCTGGCGGACGATATCGCCATCCTCGCCGGTATGCTCGGCATGACCGCCACCCGAGGCTTCGCCCTCGATCACCGGCTGGCCGGACTGGAAATGCTCCATGATCGCGCCCAGGATCTGCGGCTTGATATGCGCCCAGTCCACGGCCTCGGCCTTGGTCACGGTCACGAAATCGGTGCCGAAAAAGACACCGGTCACGCCGCCAGCCGCGAAGATGCGCCGCGCCAGCGGGGATTTCGCCGCAGCTTCGGCACTGGGGAAATCGGCGGTGCCCAGTTCAAGCACGGTCTGGCCGGGCAGGAATTTCAGCGTCGCGGGGTTCGGGGTGGATTCGGTCTGGATGAACATGGGTCGAGTCTCCGACAGGATTACTCGGATATGCGCCTTAGACCCCCGACTGTCAAGTTTGGAACCGTTCTAAATCTTGGCAAGGGCGTAAGGTGGGCGATATCGCCCACCCTACGCCGGGGCCCTATTCCGCCGCTTCCACGCGGGGCGGCGCTGCCCGGCGCATCGACTGGGTCAGCCGCCGCTCGTCCCGGGGCGAGACGCCGAACAGCTCGGTATAATGCCGGATCATCGGGCTTGAGGTCATGTAGCCCACCGAAGCGGCGATCTCGCGGAAGCTGTCATTGGAATACAGCACCCGCTGCCGCGCCTTCATAAGCCGCATCTGGTGGTAGTACCGCAGCGGGCTTTGCCCGGTCTCACGCTTGAAGGTCCGCTCGAAATGCCGGCCCGACAGGCCCACGGCGGCCGCAACGTCAGGGATGCGCAGCGGGTCCTCGACATGGGTCTCGAACAGGCGGATCGCCTCGCGGATCGGGGCGGGCAGGCTGTCAGTCGTGCCACCGGCGCGCGCCACGGGAACCTTCTGGCTAGCGTCGGCATCGCGGACGAAGGGATGCTGGAACCAGCAGGCGACCTCGGTCATGCAGTCGCGGCCAAGACGTTCCTCGATCAGGCGCAGCATCAGGTCGAACACCGCCCCGGCGCCGCTGGCGGTGATCCGCCGCCCCTCGCGCAGGATGGTCACCTCGCGCGCCTCGATCCCCGGGAAGTCGGCCTTGAATGCCGCCTCATAGCACCAGTGGACGGAACAGGGCCGCCCCTCCATCAGCCCGGCGCGGGCCAGCGGGAAGATCCCGCCCGAGAATGCGCCCAGCGTCACCCCGGTCCGGTCCAGCCAGCGCAGCCGCGCCGGGCTGCGGCGCGGGTCGGCGAATTCGGCCGTCGGCGGCGACAGCAGGTACAGGTGGTCCAGCCCCTCGACCGTCTGCAGGGTCGCGTCCGGGTCAAAGCCGATCTCGGCCGAGGACCGGACCGGCGCCGGGCTTTCGGCCACCAGAGTCCAGTCAAAGGCGCGGCGGCCGGTGATTTCGTTCGCCGCCCGCAGGGGTTCGATGGCCGAGGTCAGGCAGGCCATCGGAAAGCCGGGGAACAGAAGGAACCCCAGCCGCAGCGACTCCGGAGCGCGCGCCTCAGTCATCTGGCCACCAGCCGGCCGAGGTCGGCGCCCCATCGTCATACTGCGACAACCATGTGACCATGGCAGCACGGTTCCGGCTGAAGCCCTTGTAGGTTGCCAGTTCTTCCGGCAGGTCGCGGATCACCCGGTGCAACCGGCGCGCCCATTTCGGGACCGTCACGATCTGCTCGAAACTGCACAGGTAGCAGCGAATGTCGAAGGCGATCGCATTCGACCTGGGCAGACGGTACAGGCTTTGCAACTCTACCCGCAGGTGTTGCTTCCGGCCCAGATTTTCCGGGGTGATGCTGGCCTTCATCGGCCCCCATTTCGGGTAGGTCTCGGGCGCGGTGTCCAGAAGCGGGTTCACCGTCATCGTCCAGTTGAACCGCCGCACCGGGGCACCTTGCTGCAGCTTCAAGAGGAACTTCAGCGCCCGGTCGAAAACCCCCTTCTCATGCGCCAGCGGGACCGGGGCGTGCCATTCGTGGAAGTTCATCCCCACGTCAAAGTCCACCGACCAGTCAGCCTGCGAGGTTGCAATCCCCGCATCCATCCACAATGTCCCGTCGCGCTCATCCTGCAAGGTCCAGTCGCCCTGGGTCTGCCGCATGATGTATTCGAACGGGGGATAAGGCAGCGTCGCCTCATCCAGGAATGTGAACGACTGTTCGATACCCAGCGGCCGGTTCACCCAGTGCCAGCGATTGCCGTCCTTGGTCAGGCTGAACCACTGCGGATAATCCCGCGCCTTCGCCTCCATGATCAGTTCCAGCACGTCCCAGCCCGCCAGCGTCATGTGTGGCAGCGACTGGCAGCGCAGCGGATCCTCGGCCAGCACCTTGGCGCGGTCGATCATCTCGGCGACATAGTGTTCGTCGACGTCAAAGGTATGCTCGAAGGCCGTGCCCTTTCGACCCGGAACATGCGGCTCCATATTGACCGAGTACATGTAGTCGTCGCGGTCGAAGGGGAACGGAAACCGGCGCGGGTTGCTGTTGGTGTACGTGAAGGTGTCGCGGAACGTCTCGTCCCGAAAAAATTCGCTGAACGCACCGGGGCGGAAATCAAGGCTCATCGTCGTCTCCTATCGGTCGATGACGAGGGTCTTGCCCTCGAAGCGGCTTACGCAGGGCATGATCTTCTGGTTGGACGCCTGCTCTTCCGGCGTCAGCCAGTGGTCGCGATGCAGGATCGTTCCGTCACATTTGTGAACGGCCGTTTCGCATTGACCGCAGGCGCCGCCCCGGCACAGGTAGGGTGCATCCACACCGGCGGCCTCCATCGCCTCCAGCAGGCTTTGCGTCGTGCCGACGGTGATGGTCTTGCCCGTGATGGCAAGCTCCACCTCGAACGGCAGGCCGGTGCCGGGGGCAAGGAATTCCTCGTGGTGCAGCGCCTGCTTCGGCCAGCCCATGCCTTCGGCCGTGGACAGCACCCAGTTGATCATTCCTTTCGGGCCACAGACATACAGATGCGTACCAATCGGCTGATTTTCTAGGACCTTCTTCAGGTCGACAATCTGCTTCTGTTCGTCGAAGTAGCAATGCACCCGGTCCGGGTGCGCCGCCGTCAGACGGTCCATATAGGCCCCCAGGGCCGGGGAGCGGGCCGAATAGTGCAGTTCGAACCGGCCCCCGAAATGGGTCAATTGCGAGATTTGCGCCAGAAATGGCGTGATCCCGATCCCGCCCGCAATCATCAGGTGCTTTTTCGCCCGGTTGTCCAAGGGGAACAGGTTGACGGGGTGCGACAGCACCATCTCCATGCCCGACACCACGTGCCGGTGCATGTAAAGCGACCCACCACGGCCGACATCATCGCGCCGGACGCTGATCTCATAGCCCGACCTGTCCTCGGGGTCGGACATAAGTGAATAAGGATTCAGCCTGCGCGTCCCGTGGTCATCCATCTCGACCACGGTATGCGCGCCGCCCGAAAAGGCGGGCAGCGGCGAGCCGTCACGGCTGACAAAGCGAAAGCGCTTGATCAACTCGTTGACTTCGACCACTTCGGCCACGCGAACCAGAAGTTTCGCACCCCCGCTCATTTGAACCTCACCACGCTTTCCGGCACCTGGCCGGGGTCCTCGGCGTCGATGTTGACGCCCTGGAAGGCGGCCATGCGCCGGGAATAATGGTCGCGGACAAAAAGGCTTAGCCCGCAATGGCTGCATTTGAACGGGTCCGTCGCCACGTTCTCGGTGATCCCCTTGCAATGCACGCATTGCACCCGCCGCAGGGTGGACCCGCGCTGTTCCTTCTGGATCGAGGCGAAGGGAAAGCCGGTATTCATGATCTCGCGCTCGGCCTGACCGATCAGGCTTTCGGTGCCCGCAAGGTAGAACTGAGTTCCCATATGCGCATCCGCCAGCACCCGCACAAGTCGTGGCAGCAGCGCCGGAATCGTGGGGGCACGAAAGAACTGGGCCGCGCCCAAAGCCTCCAGCTTCGCCGATCCATCGGTCCCGGTCGGCCCGGGGCAGTACATCACATGGGCCACCGCCAGGATTTCCGAACGGTTGCTCGCCTTGGCCAGCAGGTCCGTCACGGCATCCGCACCGGCATCGTCGGCCACGATCACATGCAGCTTGCCCGGACGCGGTTCAAGCGGCGCATAGACCGGGCGCGACTTGATCGCGGGGGCGTCGATGGGGGTCAGGTCTATTTTCACAGGCTCCGGTTCCTTGCAGAGGGGACCCGCCTTGGCAGCGGGTCCCGAACGCGGTTCAGTCCTTGGCGGTGCGGCGCTTCTTCTCGACGTCGTAGAAGGGCAGCGAATGGGTCACGGCCTTGATCGGGCCATGCGTCCCGCAGCGCACTTCCACCTCGACGCCATCCACCGCGCAATCGACCGGCAGACGCGCAATCGCCACGACCCAGTCGTTCAGCGGCGAATACATCGGCTGCGTCACGACGCCGATCTTCTTGCCATCCTTGTAGACGGGGGCGTTGCCGGGGACATTCTTGCCCTCCAATTTCAGGCCCCAGATCTTGAAGCGTTCCTTGCCTTGCAGGCGGTAATGCTCCTCCGCGCCGCGGAAGCCGGTCTTGCCCTTGGTCACGGTCCAGTCGAGGCCAAGCTCCCACAGGGTATCCCCCGGGCCTTCGTCCTCGAACGGGTACATTTCCGAGTTGTCGAAGGGGAAGAACAGCAGGTAGCTTTCCGCCCGCAGCATATCCAGCGTGGTGAAGCGGCAGGGGATGATCCCCATCGCCTTGCCTTCTTCCAGGATGGTGTCCCAGATCACGCCCGCGTCCTGGCCACGGCAGAAGATTTCATAGCCGCGTTCACCGGTATACCCGGTGCGCGAAAGGGTGATCGGCTTGCCGAACAGCATCGCCGGCATATGACCCATATAGGGCAGCTGGCGCACGGCGGGGATGTGCTTTTCCAGATAGTCCACTGCCAGCGGGCCTTGCAGCGACAGGTCGTGCAGATTGTCGTCAAACCGGATCGAGACGTCGCGGCCCGTCGCCGCCATCGTCAGCTGCTCATGCCCCTGACCCGAGCCATGCACCACGGTATAGCTGTTCGGCCCCATCCGGTAGATGATGCAGTCGTCAACGAACTTGCCCGCGTCGTTCAGCATGCAGGCGTAAACCGACTTGCCGGGCGCGATCTTCTCCGGGTCGCGGGTCGTCGCCCGGTCGATCACATGGCTGGCCGCATGACCGGTGATGTGGACCTTCTTCAGACCCGACACGTCCATCAGGCCGGCCTTGGTGCGGATCGCCATGTATTCGGCATTCGGGTCGCCCTTGGAATAGGACCAGGCCGTGCCCATCCCGCTCCAATCTTCCAGGTTCGAGCCGAGCGCCCGATGCCGGTCCATCAGTGCCGAGAAACGCCAGGAATTCGTCATGCTTCAACCCTCCCCTGTGGTCTTGATTTTCGCCGAGTGTCAGGCGATTCCCGCCAGAAAGCAATAATGAAGTGCAACAAAATTTCTTGCCAGAAAACAATCGCCCAAGAAAAAGGCCGCCCCGAAGGACGGCCCTTTCCAAAGCGGTTTGCCCCCGGTCAGGCAGGCAGCACGAAGAACCAGTTCGCCCACAGCACCACGGCTGCACCCAGAATCAGCGCCAGGTAGGGCAGCATCCCCGCCTTCCGCTCACCCAGATCGCCATAGGCCAGGCCCATATCGTCATAGGCCTCCTTCGGGAACTTGCCGCCGTCCACGACATAGTGGCGATACCAGAACACCGGGAAGATGAAGGCCGCGAAGATCAGCCCCGACCACAGCGCGTTCTCATAGCCCCAGACCTTGGCGCCCGCGCCCAGGAACAGGGCGTTGACGAAGGCCAGCAGCGTGTTCACCCCGATCAGCCAGGTCGGCGCCTTCCACGGCCGCTCGATATGGGCGCTGTCGATGCGGTGGATCCAGCCGGCGTTAAGGTTCAGGAAGTTGAACAGGATGTAACCGACGTTCGAGATCGCAAGGACGTAGAAGTACCCGCCGATGTCCGAGGCCAGCGCCAGCAGCACGACGTTGAACGCAAAGTCCGTCCACATCGCGTTTCGCGGCGCGCCGTGGCTGTTCACCTCGCCCAGGTACTTCGGCAGCCACCCATCGCGCGAGCCTTGGTAAAGGGTGCGCGACGATCCGGCCATAGCGGTCATGATCGCGAGGAACAGCGCCATGATCATCAGGATCACGAAGATCTGGGTGATCACCGGCCCGCCGCCGATCATGTTGCCCATCGCCTCGCCCACGCCCGTGCCGTCGACGATGCCGGTGGCCAGCATGCCCTCGACCCCGTAGACGCCCTGGAACGAGAACGGGATCAGGAAGAAGAACACGATGCACAGCAGGCCCGAGTAGAAGATCGCGCGGAACGTATCGGTCTTCGGGTCCTTCAGTTCGCGCGTGTAGCAGACCGCCGTCTCGAACCCGTAGGTCGACCAGGCGGCGATGTACATGCCGCCGAGGAACAGCGTCCAGCCCCCGATGTTCCACTCGCCATCCACCCCGGAATAGGCCGCTGTCGGCGGAACCAGGTTGGTGACGTTCATCCAGTTGATCGACCCGGTCAGGATCGGCACCAGACCGACCAGCAGCAGCGGCACCAGCACGATGATCGCCAGGTACTTCTGCGCCGAGGCGGTCGAGGCGATGCCCCGCTCCTGGATCGTCAGGATGATCAGCATCAGGATCACGCCGATCACGAAGGTCGAGTTGAAGTGCAGCGTCCCAAGGCCCGGAATGGTGATGGTGAAGGCTTCCCAGACCCGGAAGGCCGGGGTCAGCGCCGCAACACCGTCCGTTGCCGCAACCGCCTTGATCGCATCCTCGACCGCAACGCCCGCGTTCGCGGCCATGTAGTCGATGACCGACTGCGTCTGGGCCGTGTAGCTGGCGATGTTCGCAGTCACCCAGTCGATCACCGGCTGGCTATCCGCCAAGGGGATCGGGAACAGCGCGTTCAGGATATAGCCCGCCGCAATGGCGCAGCCCAAGGACAGCACGGGCGACCAGGCGAACCAGTTGCACCAGACCGACAATGGCGCGATCAGCTTGCCATAGCGTAGCCAGGCCGTCGCCCCGTAGACCGAGGTTCCGCCCGACTTGTTGCCGAACATCCCCGCCATTTCGGCATAGGTGAAGCTTTGCAGGAACCCCATGACCATCGAGATCATCCAGACCGCGAAAGCCAGTTTCCCCGTGGTGCCCGCGATCCCGCCGATCGAGAACAGCACCAGTGGCGGCACGCCGGCGGCGACCCAGAAGGCGCCCTTCCAGCTTAGCGCCCGGACCATCTGCCCGGACCCGCTATGCGGCTGGGCTGGATTGCCCACTCCGATTTCAGTCGTCATTCCCTCACTCCTGTTGGAAGAAGCGGAGGTTCGCGGCCGGTGCCCTCCCGCATGGCCAGTCCATGGTCCGCTTCCGGTTTTCGTTTTCACCGGGACGTGGGGCGATAGGTTCCGCCGGTTTTCCTTCGTCCAGACAGTCAGGCTTTTGGTGCCGAACGCGGAAAGGAAAGCACGCTCCTGCCCGCATGGCGAGAAAAAATTCATCTACGCGAAAAAATGTTTCCCAGGGTTTCGGCAGCCGCACGCGCTGCCCGGAAAACGTGCCCGGCGCGCCCGGATCAGGGGGCGCGCCGGGCGTGGTTCAATTGCGCAGGTAGCTTTCCATCGAATCTTCCAGCGCATCCTTCCACGGCGTGTGGTGGACCGGGGCCATCGTGCCGGTGATGACCGACTTGTAGGCGTTGTTGCGGAAGGCCATGATGTCCTTCTTCTTGTGTTCCTTCCACTCGAAGAAGGCCTCGCAGGCGCCGTCCACGTCAAAGGACGGATAGTCCGTCTCGGCGATCAGCTCTTTCACATAGTCGCCCTGATAGTGGATCGCGTCGTGGGCATCCTTGCCCTCGTCCTCGTGTTTCACACGGTCCTCGACGTCCTTCAGCAACACGGCCTTGTCGGTCGGGATCTGGATCTTGCCCATGATCGCATCGCGCACCCACCAGGCCTGCGCGTCGAACATGTTGAAGGTGAACCACTGGTCCTGCATCCCGACGTAGAACAGCTTGGGGTTGTGGACCCAGGCCACGCCCTTGTAGAGGTCCGCCGTCGCCAGCCGGTTCGCCGTCTTCAGCCGCAGGTCGTCCGGCAGGAACGGGAAATGGTGCTTGTAGCCGGTGCAAAGGATGATCGCGTCGATCTTCTTTGACGTGCCGTCGGCGAAGTAGGCGGTCGTCTCATCGACGCGCACCAGCTTTGGCACTTCCTTCCAGTTGTCCGGCCAGTTGAATCCCATCGGCGCGTTCCGGTAGGCGACGGTGATCGACTTGGCCCCATATTTCCAGCACTGCGACCCGATATCCTCGGCCGAGTAGCTGGAGCCGAGCAACAGCAGATCCTTGCCCGCAAACTCGCGCGCGTCGCGGAAATCGTGGGCGTGCAGGACGCGGCCGTTGAACTTGTCGAAGCCGGGGTATTCCGGGACGTTCGGGACCGAGAAGTGACCGGACGCGACGATGACGTTGTCGAAGTCCTCGGAATACATCCGGTCGGCCTTCAGGTCATGCACGGTGACCGTGAAATTTCCCTTGTCCTCGTTGTATTTGACCATGCGGACCGTGGTGCAGAAGCGGATCCAGTCGCGGACGCCCGCCTTCTTCACCCGGCCTTCGATATAGTCGAACAGCACCGCGCGCGGCGGGTAGCTGGCGATCTGCTTGCCGAAATGTTCCTCGAAGGAATAGTCGGCGAATTCCAGACCTTCCTTCGGGCCGTTCGACCACAGATAGCGGTACATACTGCAGTGGACCGGCTCGCCATGCTCGTCCAGCCCCGTGCGCCAGGTGTAGTTCCAAAGGCCACCCCAGTTCGACTGCTTCTCGAAGCAGACCACTTCCGGGATATCTTCGCCCTTCGCCTTGGCCGACTGGAACGCGCGCAATTGCGCAAGCCCGGACGGGCCCGCCCCGATGACGGCGACTCTCTTCTTCATCTGTACCTCCGGTGTTGGTCAGTCGTCGCGACGCTTCCAGGCGTCGTCTTGACCAAAAGCCTAGAGGACAAGTTGCGTGTGTGTCAAATCTTCTTCCCAGTGGTGAAAAGCAGAAACCCCAGAGGTTTGCACCTCTGGGGTCCGACTCACAACTTCTGCACGAAATTCTGGCAGATCACTGGCTAACGGGCAACAGTCACCGAACAGCCCGCCTGGCCGGCCACCTCGGCCGCCACGGACCCCAGGACCAGACGCTTGACCCCACGCTTGTCGCCGGTGCCCATGACGATATGGTCGGCGGTGATTTCCTCGGCATAGGCGATGATCGCCGGACCCGCCCCGCGCGAAATCAGGACCGCGGTGGAAATCTCGCCCGCCCCGGCTGCCTTGGCCCGGGTAGCCGCGGCCGCCAGCAGCGCCTCGGCCTCGGCGTCGGTCCAATGGTTGATCGTCGGCCCCCGCGCCCCGCCGACCGCAAGGTTGACAGCGCAGATCGTCAGATGCGCCCCGGTCAGTCTTGCAAGCTCTGCCGCGTGCAAAAGTCCGGTCTCGGCGTGGTCGCTGCCGTCCACCGGGCAAAGGATCTTCTTGGTCATTGCCGCACCCTCTGGTCCATTGGCTTCATGCATATGAAACCACAGCCGGGCGCGCGACACCTTGACCTGAGTCAAGAATCTTTCCCCAAAAGAAAAACAGGGGCCCCGGATCGCTCCGGGGCCAGTTGGGGGTCAGGTAAGGCAAAAATGGGCAGTACCGTCCCTTGGGCTGAAAGGACGATGATCAAGTCAGTGAACGCGGCCCCGCAACCCGTTGAAATCGCGGAACCGCTTTTGGTCAGAGGCCGGCGTCAGACGTCCAGCGTGTTCTGCGTTTCCCAGGCCGAGAAGTGGCTGCAATAGTCGTTCCACTCCTTGTGCTTCAGCTTCAGGAAGGCGGACGAGAACGCATCCCCCATCATCGACTTCAGGGTCTTGTCCTTGTCGTATTCGCGCAGGGCGTCCAGCAGGTTCAGCGGCAGCTTCGGCGCGTTCTTCACCGTATGGCCCATCTGGTACATGTCGATGTCATAGCGCCGGCCCGGGTCGGCTTTGGTCCGCACGCCGTCCAGACCCGCCGCCAGGATCACCGCCTGCATCAGGTAGGGGTTCGCCGCCCCATCCGGCAGGCGCAGTTCGAACCGGCCCGGTCCCGGGACGCGGACCATGTGGGTCCGGTTGTTGCCGGTCCAGGTCACCGTATTCGGCGCCCAGGTCGCCCCGGACGAGGTGCGGGGTGCGTTGATCCGCTTGTAGCTGTTGACCGTCGGGTTGCAGATCGCCGCCAGTGCGCTGGCATGCTTCATGATCCCGCCCAGGAAGTTGCGGCCCTGATCCGACAGGCCCAGTTCCTTCGACTTGTCCGCGAAGACGTTGGTCGACCCGTCCAGGCTCCAGACCGAGATATGGGCATGACAGCCCGAACCGGTCAGGCCCTTGAACGGCTTCGGCATGAAGGTGCAGCGCAAGCCGTGCTTTTCCGCCACCGACTTCATCATGAACTTGAAGAAGCTGTGCTTGTCGGCCGTGGCCAGCACATCGTCATACTTCCAGTTCATCTCGTACTGGCCGGTCGCGTCCTCATGGTCGTTCTGGTAGGCTTCCCAGCCCAGCTCCAGCATATAGTCGCAGACCTCCGAGATGCAGTCATACTGCCGCATCATCGCCTGCTGGTCGTAGCAGGGCTTTTCGGCATTGTCGTAGGGGTCGGCGATCTTGTCGCCCTGCGGGGTGAGCAGGAAAAACTCCGGCTCCACCCCGGTCTTGACGCGCAGGCCGTCCTTGGCCGCTTCGTCCACCAGGCGGCGCAGCACGTTGCGCGGGGCCTGGTCCAGCGGCTTGTCTTCCATCACGCAGTTCGAGGCAACCCAGGCCACCTCTTTCTTCCACGGCAACTGGATCGCGGCATCCGGGTCAGGCACGGCCATCATGTCGGGATGGGCCGGCGTCAGGTCCAGCCAGGTGGCAAAGCCCGCAAAACCCGCACCGTCCACCGCCATGTCGTTGATCGCCTGAGTGGGCACAAGCTTTGCCCGCTGGCCACCGAACAGGTCGGTGTAGGAAACCATGAAATACTTGACGCCCTTTTCCTTTGCCCATTTGGCAAGGTCCTTAGCCATCACTGTAACTCCCTGAGTCTTTTATCGTTTCTTCTGTCGCGACGTGGAAACGGCGGCTTACCAGCCGCCGTTCCGCCCCGGTATCCAGTTGGTGCCCGCCAGCGGTACACCCGCCATCGCTGCCGCTTCGATGGTCAGCGAGCACAGATCCTCGGGCTCCAAGTTATGCAGGTGGTTCTTGCCGCAGGCCCGCGCGATGGTCTGCGCCTCCAGGGTCATCACCTTGAGATAGTTCTTCAGGCGGCGGCCACCGAGGACAGGATCGAACCGCTTGGACAGTTCCGGGTCCTGCGTGGTGATCCCGGCGGGGTCGCGGCCTTCGTGCCAGTCGTCATAGGCGTCGGCGGTGGTGCCCAGCTTCTGGTATTCTTCCTCCCAACGCGGGTCGTTGTCGCCCAGCGCGATCAGCGCCGCCGTCCCGATGGCGACCGCATCCGCGCCCAGCGCCATCGCCTTGGCCACGTCCGCGCCCGACCGGATGCCGCCCGAGACGATCAGCTGCACCTTGCGGTGCATCCCCAGGTCCTGCAGCGCCTTCACCGCCTGCGGGATGCAGGCCAGGATCGGCATGCCGACATGCTCTATGAACACATCCTGCGTCGCCGCCGTGCCGCCCTGCATGCCGTCCAGCACGACCACATCAGCGCCCGCCTTCACCGCAAGCGCCGTGTCATAGTAGGGCCGCGCGCCGCCGACCTTGACGTAGATCGGCTTTTCCCAATCGGTGATCTCGCGCAGTTCCATGATCTTGATCTCAAGATCATCGGGCCCGGTCCAGTCCGGGTGCCGGCACGCACTACGCTGGTCGATGCCCTTCGGCAGGTTCCGCATGTTCGCCACGCGGTCGCTGATCTTCTGGCCCAGCAGCATCCCGCCGCCACCCGGCTTTGCGCCCTGGCCGACCACAACCTCGATCGCATCCGCGCGGCGCAGGTCGTCGGGGTTCATGCCGTAACGGCTGGGCAGATACTGATAGACCAGCGTCTTGGAATGCCCACGCTCTTCCTCGGTCATCCCGCCGTCGCCGGTGGTGGTCGAGGTGCCGGCTTCCGATGCGCCCCGGCCCAGGGCCTCTTTGGCGGGGCCGGACAGCGCCCCGAAAGACATCCCCGCGATGGTGATCGGGATATCCAGGTGGATCGGCTTCTTGGCAAAGCGCGTCCCCAGCCAGACGTCCGTCGAGCATTTCTCGCGGTAGCCTTCCAGCGGATAGCGGCTGATCGAGGCGCCCAGGAAAAGAAGGTCATCAAAGTGCGGCAGATGCCGCTTCGTGCCGCCGCCGCGGATATCGTAGATGCCAGAGGCGGCCGCGCGGCGGATTTCGGCGTTCACCGCGGGGGTGAAGGTCGCCGAGAAACGGGGCGGGGTACGGGGAAGATCGGTCATTCCTGTGCCTCAGTACGACGACGCATTGTCGATGTTGAAATTATACAGCTTCCGGGCCGAACCATAGCGCTTGAACTCTTCCGGCTTGGCCTTGCCGTCCGCTTCGCCGCGCTTCAGAAGGTCGGCCAGCAGCGCCAGATGTTCTGGCCGCATCTCTTTCTCGATGCAGTCCGCGCCCAGCGATTTCACCGAACCGCGCACGAAAAGCCGCGCTTCGTACAGGCTGTCGCCCAGCGCATCGCCCGCATCGCCCAGCACCACCAGGTTCCCGGACTGCGCCATGAAGGCCGACATGTGGCCGATGGAGCCATGCACCACAATGTCGATGCCCTTCATCGACACACCGCAGCGGCTGGAGGCGTTGCCCTTGATGACCAAGAGACCACCCCGCCCGGTCGCGCCGGCATACTGGCTGGCGTTGCCGTCGATGATCACCGTGCCCGACATCATGTTTTCCGCCACGCCCGGCCCGGCGCTGCCCTTGATGCGGATCGTCGCGTGCTTGTTCATGCCCGCGCAGTAGTACCCGGTCGAGCCATGCACCGTGATGTTCACCGGCGCGTCCACCCCCGCCGCGATGGCGTGGGCGCCCTTGGGATTGATGACCTCCCAGTCGGTCATGTTGGTCTGGCCTTTCAGCGCATGCAGCGCCGAGTTGAGCGCCCGCAGGCCCTCTTTGCCCAGATCGAAACTCTGCATTCTCTCAACGCTCCCAGAAGTAGACGGTGGCGGGTTCGGGTTCCCAGACGCGGGCGTTCTCGATGCCCGGCAGGTTGACCAGCGCCCGGTATTCCGATCCGAAGGCCACATACTCGTCGGTCTCGGCCATCACGGCGGGCTTGCAGGCGATGGGGTCACGGACGACGCCGAAGCCGTTCTTGGTGCCGACGACAAAGGTGTAGAACCCGTCCAGATCGTCCAGGCCGGATTCCAGCGCGGTGCCCAGATCCTCGCCTTCCTTCAGCTTCTGGCTGACATAGGCGGCGGCGACCTCGGTGTCGTTCTGGGTCTCGAAGGTCATGCCCTTGCGGATCAACTCGCGCCGCAGCCCGTTGTGGTTCGACAGGCTGCCGTTATGCACCAGGCACTGGTCCGGCCCGGTCGAGAACGGGTGCGCACCCATCGTGGTCACGGCGGATTCGGTCGCCATGCGGGTGTGGCCGATGCCGTGGGTGCCCTTCATCCGGGCCACGTCAAAGCGGGCGGCCACGTCCTTGGGCAGGCCGACTTCCTTGAAGATCTCGATGCTGTCACCCGCGCTCATCACCTTCACGCCGGGGCGCAGGTGCGACAGGGCCGAGCGTGCGGCGTCGATCTGGTCCAGCGGCACTTCCAGCACGGCATGGGTGGACTTGATCTTCATCGTGACCGGCTGGCCGATGGCATCATGCATGTCGCCGTCCAGGTTCTTGAAATCGG
The DNA here is from genome assembly GCF_002900975.1 of Tabrizicola aquatica. Lineage (GTDB taxonomy): Bacteria > Pseudomonadota > Alphaproteobacteria > Rhodobacterales > Rhodobacteraceae > Tabrizicola > Tabrizicola aquatica. Next base: position 151,290 of record NZ_PJON01000004.1, read on the forward strand.
CGTCCGGGGTGGCCGACTGGATGGTGATCTTGCCCAACCCGTCCTTGGCCCCGCCATAGATCGCGATCCCGGCACTGTCGGGGCCGCGGTCGGTCATGGTGATCAGCATGTCTGTCAGCAGTTCGCCCAGCCGGGGTTCCAGCTTGGGGTCCTTCAGAAACAGTCCAACGATGCCGCACATGGATTCGTCTCTCCTTTGCGTGATTGAGGTGACGCTAGCATCACGTTTTGCGTCCATCAACTGGTAAGAAACTTTTTTTCACCTGATGGGGAATCTTCTCAGACTGCCGCAAAAAGCAGCAGTTTCCCTTGACAGAATGTCGCAGCTCGCTTTCCCTACGGAAAACAATTTTGCCGCGTAGGGAAAAGACGTCGGGCTGCGTCTTGGGGGCGGCAAAGCAAAACAGCCCAAGGGAGGAAACCTGTGACGGACCTTAATCGGCGGATTGAGGCGATGCACCGACGCGACGTGCTTGTGGCATGGGCGTTCGTGATTGGCCTCTGGTTTTCCGTGATCTTCGTGGCCATCGCCACCTGGGACCTGGCACCCAACGGCACGGCCCGGACGCTGCTTCTGATCGCCGGGGCTGTGGTGCTGCTGTTCAATACTGCCGCCATCCTGGCGATGTTGCGGCATTACCGCGAGGATCGCGACTTCATGTACGGGATCGACATCAAGTTCCTGGACGAAGCCAAGGGGCGGAGGAACTGAGATGACCCATTACAAACCCCCGACCCAGGGCAAGGCCAGCCAGCTTTTCGACGTGGTCGTGCTGGTGGTCCTGACCGTCGGCGCGCTGTTCGTGCCGCTTTGGATGGGCATGGCCGGCGCGGCCAAGTCCGTCGCCACCCCGGTCGCCAACCCCACATGGGAGGCCCTGGGCCAGAACGCAGCGCAGGCCGCCAAGTACGAGGCCCTGGGCTACACCCCGGAAACGGCGCATGACCTGATCCTGGCCCGCTTCGACTACAGCTTCTCGGTCACCGCGCTTCTGGTGATGATCGGGGTCATCCTGCTGTACTATTTCCTGATCCTGCGGTTTTCCGAAGTGGAATACCGCGAGGTCATTTCCGAAAAATTCGGGGAGTAACCTGCCATGGATCTGTGGAACTGGCTTGAATACGGCGCCTGGGCGCTTTCGGCGCTTCTGGGGCTGCACATGGCCTTCGACTGGCTCAAGACCGACAGCACCTATTCCGAAGACGTCCTCACCTCCTCGCGCGAAGGCGAGCTTGAGGCGATGGCCGAAGAACACGCCGAAAAGCACGGGGTGAGATCATGAGCGACTTCGACATCACCTCGCAGACCATGGACGGCATGGGGCCGCATGGCACCAAGGTCGGCCTGCTGCGCGTCCTGGGGCCGGCCCACGTCTGGGCCCTGGGCGTCGGCATCGTTCTGGTCGGCGAATACATGGGCTGGAACTTTGCCGTCGGCAAAGGCGGTGCCTATGCCGCGCTGATCGCCTGCTGGTTTGCGGGCATCCTCTATTCCTGCGTCGCCATGATCGATTCGGAGGTCACCTCGACCGTCGCCTCGGCCGGCGGGCAGTATACCCAGGCCAAACACATCGTCGGGCCGCTGATGGCCTTCAATGTCGGCCTCTACCTTGTCTTCGCCTACACCATGCTGGAGGCCGCGAACGCGATCACGGCGGGCTATCTCTTCTCGGTCGTGGCCACGATGTCCGGCCATACCGGAGAGCTGGACCAGCGGCCCTTCATAATCCTGGTCATCATGTTCCTGGCCTGGCTGAACTATCGCGGCGTGCTGGCGACGCTGACCTTCAACCTGGTCATCACCTCCATCGCCTTCTGCGCCATCCTGGTCCTGTTCCTGTCCACCTCGGGCATCCTGGGAGAGAGCATCCTGGAACACGCCGCGCTGTTCGAAGGGCACGAACTGCCCTACGGCTGGATCGGCGTGCTGGCGGCGATGCACTTCGGCCTTTGGTACTATCTTGGCATCGAAGGCACGACCCAGGCCGCGGAAGAGGTCCGCTCGCCCGCCCGCTCGCTGCCCTTCGGGACGCTGGCCGGGATCATGACGCTCTTGATCGCGGCGACGCTGACCTGGTTCATGTGCTCGGGCGTGCTGCCCTGGGAATACCTGGGCGACGGGGTGAACGGTTCGGTGGCACCCCTGTTCGACACGGCACGGCTCTCGGGCTCGACCGCGCTGGTCTGGCTTCTGGGCTTCGGCACCCTCTTTGCCACGCTGGCCTCGGCCAACGGCTGCATCAACGACGCCTCGCGGGCCTGGTTCGCCATGGGCCGCGACAAGTACCTGCCCGGCTGGTTCGGGGCGGTGCATCCGCGCTATCGCACCCCATATCGGTCGATCATCTTCCTGGTCCCGATCGCGCTGATCTTCGCCCTTGGCGCGCCCCTGGACCAGGTGATCACCTTCTCGATCCTCTCGGGCCTGCTGGGCTATACCTTCATGCCGCTGAACATCATCCTCTTCCGGCGCAAATGGCCGTTGGAGACGATCAAGCGCGGGTATGAACACCCGTTCCACCCGATCCCCGCGATCACGCTCTTGACGCTGTGCGGCGTGACCTTCTTTGCGGTGTTCCTGGGCTACGGCACCCAGCTTGTCGCGATGATCGGCTTCTACATCGTCGTGTCGCTGTGGTTCCACTTCTGGCGCTACCGCTTCGTGAACCGGGGCGCGCAGTTCACCATGCCCTGGCCAAAGCCGCGCGGCTACTAAGGCAAATGGCCCGCGCCCCGTTCGGCGCGGGCCATCCCCCGGATGTCCCCCCTCATTCCCCTCGGCTTCGCTCTTGCCCTGCTCGGCCTCTGGCTGGGCTACCGGCTTGTCACCGAATCCCGCAGCCGCACCGCCGCCCGCGCCGCCTATTTCGACGCGGTGAAACCCCTGTTCCAGGACGGCGAGACGCGCCTGCAACCCACCGGCTTTCCCCGCATGACCGGCCGCCGCGACGGGCTGGCCTTCGATCTGCAGGCGATCCCCGACACGCTGACCTTCCGCAAGCTTCCCGCGCTGTGGGTCCTGGTCACCCTGCCCGAGCCGCTGCCCTTGCACGCCAGTCTCGACCTCATGGCCCGCCCGTCCGGCAACGAACCCTTCACCCGCTTCGCCAGCCTGCCCCAGTCGCTGCCGACGCCACCGGATCTGCCGAAAGAGGTGGCCGTGCGCAGCGACGATGCCAGCCGCATCCCGCCACCCGACCTGATCGCCCGCCATGCCGACCTGTTCGACGACCAGCGGGTCAAGGAACTGGTCCTGTCCCCCAAGGGCCTGCGCATCGTGATCCTGGCCGAGGAAGCCGACCGCAGCCGTTACCTGATCTTCCGCGAGGCTGAAATGGGCATGACCCCGCTTGCCGCCGCGCGCCTGGAGCCGCTGCTGGACCGCTTGCACCAGTTGCGCAAGGATGTGCTGGCCCTGACGGAGACGCCATGAAACCGCCGTTGAACCCCTACCTCGTCCTGGCCGTCGCCGTGGCCCTGCCCGGCATGGGCCAGGTCCTGAACCGCCAGCCGGTGCGCGGGCTGATCTTCGTCTGCTTTGCCGTCCTTCTGGGGGGCTTCACCCTCAAGACCGCCGCGCCCGACGTGTCATTTGTCGGCAAGCTTGCGGGCGGGCTATTCGTCTGGGCGATGGCGATCCTCGATGCCTACAAGACCGCGCGCATCCGCCGCGCCGTCTGGGATCACCGAAACGCTCCTCGATGACTGCGTCACTCGTCGCGCGACGAGAAGGCGAAGCCGCACGAGGAGCCGTCCCTAGCCCTGGGGATACGAAATCACCGAAAGATACCGCGCCGGCAGCTTGACCAGGACCTCCGGCCCATGCGGCGCATCCGCGTCGAAGAACAGGCTGTCGCCCGGCTTCAGCGGATAGACCTGGTCGCCGTGGCGATAATCCACCTCGCCCTCCAGCATGAACAACAGTTCCAGCCCACCATGCTGGAAGGTCGGAAACGTATCGCTCTCTTTCGACAGCGTGATCATGTAAGGCTCGACCACCACGCCCGAGTTGTTCGACCCGATATGCCCCAACAGGTGATACTGATGCCCCGCACGGGTGCCGCGCCGCTCGATCTCCAGGTGGTCCCCCGCCTTCACATGCTGCGCCTCGCGCCGCTCTTCATAGCTGCGGAAGAAGGACGTCACCGGGACCGAGAAGGCGTGGCTCAGCACCTGCAAGGTCGTCAGGCTGGGCGAGGTGTTGCCGTTTTCGATCTTCGACAGCATCCCGATCGACAGGCCGGTGACATTGGCCAGGTCGGCGACCGTCATCCCCTGCTGGCGACGAAAGTTCCGCACCTCGCGGCCGATGGCGGCTTCCAGGTTCCGTTCGGTGATCTCGCGGACACGGTGCGGGTCCTGTTCAAAGGCGGGCTTGCCGCGAGGAAGCGTTACGCTGGCGTCTTCGGACATCTGGAACCCCTGTTACCACAGGATTTTCCTAGCAGGAAACACCACCTGCGGCAAGCACTAGCCTACCAGGCGGCCGCGGCGGCCACTTCCAGGGCGTGCAACAGGCTGCCGGCCGACGACCGCGCCCCGATGATCCGCACCTGTCCGCGACCGTGGCGGATCAGGTAGCAGCCCAGATGCTCGATCACCGTGCGGGTGGCAAAGCCATCGGGCGCGGCGGGGAAGTCGACGTTGCACAGCCGTTCCAAGAGTGGGGCCAGATCCGGGGCCGTCAGGTCATAGATCACCCAGGCGTCACTCTGTTCGGTCACGCTGGCCGCATCGCCCAGCGCGGCCTTCAACTGGTCCGCGATCAGCTCGTGGCTGGCAAAGGGCGCCTCGACGAACCACATCTCGGGCGCGACCCAGAAGGCGTTGTAGACCGCCCCACCCGCATGGCGCGCAGCGTCCGGCAACGGAACCCCCGCCGCCTGCGCCGCCCGCGCCAGGTCCGCCATCCGCCCCCGCCGCGCCGCGACCGAGGCCAGCGCCACGTCGCACCGCTCGGTGATCGTCACCGGGCCGACCACCGCCACCGCCGCCTGGCGCGCGCCAAGCGCCGTCATTGCCTGCAACTCAGCCACGAAGCCGCTCCCCTTCCGGATCAAAGAAATGCGGGCTGACGATCTCGACCTCGGTGTCCTGCCCGCTCAGCAGGTTCACCGCGCGCATCCGCCGCCCGATCTTCTGGTCGCCCGCCTTCAGATAGCCCAACGCGATGTCGCAGCCGATATGCGGGGAATAGACCTTGGAGGTCAGCCACCCGCCATCGTTCGCCGCCACCGCCGCCGCCCCCTTTTCCAGGAAATGGCTGCCCGCGCTCAGCTTGCCCTTCGGATCGACCGGCTTCACGCCGACAAGGCGATACCCCTCCGCCTCCACCAGCCCCTCGCGCTGCGAAAGCACCATGCCGATGGAGTCCTTCTTCTTCGACACCATCTTGCCCAGACCCATGTTCAGCGCCGTGGACTGGCCGTTCAACTCGCCGCCCGCGACGTGGCCCTTTTCGATCCGCATCACGCCCAGCGCCTCGGTGCCATAGACGATCGGATCGTACTCCGCCCCGCGCGCCAGCATCTCGCGCAGAAGCGCATCGCCATAGCGCGTGGGAACCGCGATCTCATAGGCCAACTCGCCCGAAAAGCTGATGCGGAAAAGCCGCGCCCGCAGCCCGCCGCAGACCGTGATGTTGCGCGCGCCCATATAGGGGAAAGCCGCGTCGCTGATATCCTGATCGACCACCTTTTCCAGCACTTTCCGCGCATTGGGCCCGGCGACCGAGAACTGCGCCCAGGCTTCCGTGGTGCTGATCAGCTGCACGTCCATGTCCGGCCACAGCACCTGACGGCAGTATTCCAGATGCCGGAACACCGGGACCGCATTGGCCGTGGTCGTGGTCATCACATATTCATGCTCGCCCATCCGGGCGGTGGTGCCGTCGTCAAAGACGATCCCATCCTCGCGCAGCATCAGGCCATAGCGGCACTTGCCCACGGCCAGGGTGCTGAACGTGTTGGCATAGACCCGGTCCAGGAAGGCCCCCGCATCGGTGCCCTGGATGTCGATCTTGCCCAGTGTGGTCACATCGCAGATACCCACGGACCGCCGCGTCGCCAGCACCTCGCGGTCCACCGACTGCCGCCATTCCGTCTCGCCGGCCTTCGGCACCCATTGGGTGCGCAGCCACATCCCGACCTCGACAAAGACCGCGCCTTGCTCTTTGGCCCAATGGTGGCTGGGCGTCAGGCGGAACGGCTTGAACTCTGTCCCTCGCGACCGCCCCGCCAGCGCGCCCATCGCGACCGGAGTATAGGGCGGCCGATAGATCGTGGTCCCGGTATCGGGGATCGAGCGTCCCGTCAACTCGGCCATGATCGCCAGGCCCAGCACGTTGCCGGTCTTGCCCTGGTCGGTCGCCATACCCAGCGTGGTGTAGCGCTTCAGATGCTCGACGCTGGTAAAGTTCTCCTGCTTGGCCAGCTTCACGTCCTTCACGGTCACGTCGTTCTGCTGGTCGATCCAGGCCCGGCCCTTGCCGTGCGCCACATGCCACAGGGCCTTGATCCGCACCGGCGCATCCTCGGCCTCGGGCAGGTCGGCCGCGCCGGTCAGACCCAGCGCCTCGACCGCCGCATCGCGCCCCGTGCGCAGCGCGCCATGCGTGGACAGCACCCCGGCCGCCGCCCCCGCGACCATAAGGCCCGGAGGCCCCTCGGCCCCCGGCACAAAGGCCGCAATCGTCGGGTCATAGACGGGACGCGAGCGGTGATGCGAATGGACGTTCACATTCGGGTTCCACCCGCCCGAAACGCCCAGCGCCTCGACCGCGATTTCGCGGGTCCGGCCCTTGGCATCGCGCACGATGATCGACTTCAGCCCCAACCGGCCCGAGGTGTCGATCACCTCGTCGCCCTGCCGGCTGTCCAGCACCGCGACGACCTCGACCCCCTTGGCCTTCAGATCCTCGGCCGTGCGCAGCCCGTCGTCGTTGTTGGTGAACACCGCCACCCGCTGACCCACCTTGACGCCCCAGCGGTTCGCATAGGCGCGCAGGGCACCCGCCAGCATGATGCCGGGACGGTCGTTGTTCTCGAACGCAATCGGCCGCTCGGTCGCGCCGCCCGCCAGGATCGCCCGGTGCGAGTAGATGCGCCACAGCACCTGCCGCGGCTTGCCGGCCGCAGGCAGCGCCAGGTGGTCGCTCACCCGCTCTACCGCGCCATAGATCCCGTGGTCAAAGGCGCCGATCACCGTGGTCCGCGGCATCAGCCGGACGTTCGGCAGGCTGGCCAGTTCCGCCACCACCCCGGCCGCCCAGTCCGCGCCATGCGTCCCGCCAACGGCAAGGGTTTCGGCATTCAGCCGGCCGCCCATGCGGAAATCCTCATCCGCCAGGATCACCCGCTTGCCCGCACGACCCGCCGTCAGCGCCGCCATCAACCCGGTAGGACCGGCCCCGATGACCAGCAGGTCACAGTGCAGGAACCCCTTGTCATAGTCGTCCGGGTCCTCTTCCCGACTGACCGAGCCAAGACCCGCCGCACGGCGAATGATCGGCTCATACAGCTTTTCCCAGAAGGCCTTGGGCCACATGAAAGTCTTGTAGTAGAAGCCCGCCGCAAAGAAGGTGGACAGCCGGTCATTGATCCCCATCGCGTCAAAGCGCAAGCTGGGCCAGCGGTTCTGGCTGTTCGCGCTCAGCCCGTCGAACAGCTCCGCCACCGTGGCCCGCGTGTTCGGCTCTTGCCGCCCGCCGCTACGCAGTTCGACCAGCGCGTTCGGCTCTTCCGACCCAGCGGTCATCGGCCCGCGCGGCCGGTGATACTTGAAGCTGCGGCCCATCAGCCGCACCCCGTTGGCCAGAAGGGCCGAGGCAAGCGTATCCCCCGGATGCCCCTGATAGGGGATGCCGTCGAAGGTAAAACGCAGGGTCTTGGTGCGGTCGATCTGGCCGCCCGAAATCCGATTAGACTGGGTCATTTCGACCGCCCCTTGCTGCGCGCCACGTCGCGCGCCAGTTCCACCCTGGTGATCTCATGCGTGACGGTGTTCCGCGTCACCACCAGCCAGGACCGGTCGCCCTGTTCGTGATACCACAGCTCGCGATGCTCGCCGGCCGGGTTGTCCCGGTTGTACAGCCAGTCATGGAACACCTCGACGCCCGCCGTCATGCCGTCGGGCCGGTCGATCAGGGCGGCGTCGCCCAGATAGACGAATTCCTGCGCGTCGCGGGGTCCGAGGATCGGATGATGAATGATCATTCGCTTATTCCGTCAATGCAGGTTCGGCTGGGCGCCCTGGCCCTTTTCGTCGATCATCCGGCCCTTGAGGAACCGGTCGAAGCGATAGGCCGTGGCCGTCTGGTGCGACGCGTCCTTCGCCAGCAGGTGGGCAAAGGCCCAGCCGCTGGCAGGGGTTGCCTTGAACCCGCCATAGCACCAGCCGCCGTTGAAATAGAGCCCCTCGACATGCGTCTTGTCGATGATGGGCGAGCCGTCCATCGACATGTCCATGATCCCGCCCCAACTGCGCAGCAACCGCACGCGGCCGATCGCCGGCATCAGCGCCATGCCACCCTCGGCCACGTCCTCGACCACCGGCAGATTCCCGCGTTGCGCGTAAGAGTTGTAGCCGTCGATGTCGCCACCGAAGACCAGACCGCCCTTGTCGGACTGGCTGACGTAGAAGTGCCCGGCGCCAAAGGTCATCACGCCGTCGATCAGCGGCTTCAGCCCTTCGGAAACAAAGGCTTGCAACACGTGGCTTTCGATCGGCAGGCGCATCCCGGCATGTGCCATGACCTTGGACGACGACCCGGCCACCGCCACACCGACCTTCTTCGCGCCGATGTATCCGCGGGTGGTTTCCACCCCCTTGATGCGGCCGTTCTCGATCCGCATGCCGGTCACTTCGCAGTTCTGGATCAGGTCCACCCCGCGCAGATCGGCCCCGCGCGCATAGCCCCAGGCCACCGCGTCATGCCGCACCGTCCCGCCCCGGCGCTGCATCAAGGCACCCTTGATCGGAAAGCGGGCGTTGTCGAAGTTCAGCCAGGGATACATCTGGCGCACCTGCTCGCGGTTCAGCAGTTCCGCGTCCGCCCCGTGCATCCGCATCGCATTGCCGCGTCGGGTGGCCGCATCGCGCTGCGCATCGGTGTGGATCAGGTTGATGATCCCGCGCTGGCTGACCATGGCGTTATAGTTGAAGTCCTGCTCCAACCCTTCCCACAGCTTCAGGCTGAACTCGTAGAACGGCTCGTTTCCGTCCAGCAGGTAGTTCGACCGGATGATCGTGGTGTTCCGCCCGACGTTCCCGCCGCCCAGATAGCCCTTCTCCAGCACCGCGATCCGGGCCTGGCCGAACTCTTTCGCCAGGTAGTAGGCCGTCGCCAGCCCGTGCCCACCGCCGCCGATGATGATATAGTCGTATTCCGCCTGAGGCGTGGCGTCCCGCCACACCGGCTTCCAGCCCTTGTGGCCCGTCAGTGCCTCGGCAATGACCCGAAATCCCGAATAGCGCACGCCCGACCTCCTGTTTGCCCTGTTCTAGGCCCGCAGAGGTCGGAAAACGCATCCGTTTTCGCCACCGGATCGTCCGTTTCTGCCATCAGGGGGCGGCGGGTGCCACCTTGGCGAACGGGTCCCAGCCCGCCACCGCGTCCGAGACCTGGCCCTGCGCGATGCTGGCCAGGATCAGGATGGTGATCGAGGTGATAAGGCTGTGCATGATGGGCCCCTGGTGCGTTTGTTCACGCCCCGTTCTACCCGATTCTGCTTGCCATCCCGTTAACCATGCGCCCGCGCCGGACTTTACATTTTGGCAAGGAATGCCCATCATTCTGGACTTACGATAGTTCTGATCGTTCAGGGTCCTCACCTTGAATAAGACCCGGCGGAGTTGCTGCTCCGCCGGGTCCCCTTCTTTTCAGGGTCAGCCCCGATCAGAAGCTGGATGGCAGACAGCAAGCGTTCCCGCCGCGATCAGCGCCATCCATTTACGATGGTCTTTTTCGTTCAGTTCCCTCACCTCCGTGCACCGCAAAGGGTTGCGGCCCGCCAAGGGGTAGTGAGGGAAGGTTAACCGTGGCTTACGCGACCAGCGCCTCGGCCTTCTTCAGATCGACGCTGACCAGCTGGGACACCCCCTGCTCCTGCATCGTCACCCCGAACAGCCGGTCCATCCGCGCCATCGTCACCGCATGGTGCGTGATGATCAGGAACCGCGTTTCCGTGCGCCGGGTCATCTCGTCCAGAAGGTCGCAGAACCGGGTCACGTTGGCGTCGTCCAGGGGCGCGTCCACCTCGTCCAGCACGCAGATCGGCGCGGGGTTCGCCAGGAACACCCCGAAGATCAGCGCCAGCGCGGTCAGGGTCTGCTCGCCACCCGACAGCAGGCTAAGAGTCGCCAGCTTCTTGCCCGGCGGCTGGCACAGGATCTCCAGCCCGGCCTCCAGGGGGTCGTCGCTTTCCACCAGCACCAGCCGTGCCTCACCGCCGCCGAAAAGATGGGTGAACAGGGTCGAGAAATTGGCATTCACCTGCTCGAACGCCGTCAGCAACCGCTCGCGGCCTTCCTTGTTCAGGCCCGCAATCCCGGCGCGCAGCTTCTTGATCGCTTCCTCCAGATCCGACTTTTCGCCAGCCAGAGCATCGTATTCGGCCTCGATGGTCTTTGCGTCCTCCTCGGCGCGCAGGTTCACCGCGCCCAAAGCCTCGCGCTGGCGCTTCAACCGGCTGACATCGTGGTCCAGAGTCTCGGCATCGGGCATCTTGTCGGGGTCGGTCCGCAAGCTGGCAAGCAGCTCATCCGGCGTCCGGTCGTCCTCCTCGGCGATCCGCTCGGCCGCCAGCGCCACGCCTTCCCGCGCTGCATCCAGCCGCGCCTCGGCCCGGGCCCGGGCTTCTCTGGCCTCCCCGGCCAGTCGTTCGGTCTCGCGCTCGGCCATGGCCGCCTCGCGCAGGGCACCCTCGGCCTCGGCCAGCGCATCGGCGGCGCGGCGACGACGCTCCTCGGCATCGGCAATCGCCTCGACCAACTCGTCCCGCTTGGCCGCGATCTCCTCGGGCGCCAACATCGCCTCGGCCAGTTCCTCCTCGGTCTCGGCCCGCCGCTCCGTCAACTCCTTCGTGCGCCGAGATGCCGTCTCCAGCCGGTGCTTCCAGCCCGACAGCTCCTTCGTCGCCTCCTGCCTCCGCCGCACCCGCGCCTCGCCCTCGCGCCGCACCTCATCCTGTGCGGACCGCCGCGTCATCATCGTGATCCGCGCTGCCTCGACCGTGATCTTCGCGGCCTCCACCGCGCCCCGCGCAGCGTCAAGATCGCCCAGGTCGGACACCGCCGCCTCCGCCTCGCGCAGCCGGGCGCGGGCGCCCATCGCCTCGTCCTCGAAGCGGCTGACCGCCAGTTTCGCGGCCTCCAGCTTGCCCCCGGCAATCGAGCGATCCGCCTCGGCCCGCGCCAGCGCCCGGTTCGCCTCGGCCAGCCGCGCATCCGCCGCCCGCCGCGCATCCCGCGCCCGCTGGTCCGCCGTCGCCAGTTCCCCCAACCGCGCCTGCAACGCCTCATGCGCCTGCCGCGCGCCATCGGCCCGGGCGCCCACGTCCTCCAGATCGCGCTTCAGCTGCACCAGGCGGTTCAGCTGCTGCAACCGCAGCGCCGCCGCTGACGGGGCATCCTCGGCCCCCGCCCGGAACCCGTCCCAGCGCCACAGATCGCCCTCGACGCTGACCAGCCGCTGACCCGGCTGCAGCGCCGCCTGCAAGGCAAACCCCTGCGCACGGCTGACCAACCCGATCTGCGACAACCGGCGCGCCAGGACCGCGGGGGCCTTCACCCGGTCGCCCAGAGCCTCAGCGCCCACCGGCAAGGCCTGCGCCTCGTCATAGGGCGCAAGCACCGCCCAGCCCGACCGCGCCTCCGCCGCCACTTCGGGCGCGCGCAGGTCGTCGGCCAGCGCCGCGCCCAGCGCCTTTTCAAAGCCCGGCTCCACCTCCAGCCGGTCCAGCAGCTGATGCCCCGCCTGCGACTCCCGCTCCACCAGCCGCGCCAGGGCCGCCACCTCGGCCCGCAGCGCGTTGGCTTCACCCTCGGCCGAGGATCGGGCCGCCCGCGCTTCGGCCTCGCGCCCCTGTGTCTCGGCCCGCGCCACTTCGGCCGCTTCCAGCGCGGCTTCCGTCGCCTCGCCCTCGGCCAGCGCCGCTTCTTGCGCCTCTTCCGCCGCCTCGAACGCCTCGCCCGCCGCCTCCAGCGCGCCGGCCGCTGCTGCCACCGCTTCCCGCGCCGTGCCAGCCTGGTCTTCCGCCCGCTCCAGCACCGACCGCGAATCCGCCAGCATCCGCTGCGTCGACTGGTGCCGCGCCGCCAACCGCGCCGCGTCCTCGGTCAGTTCGGACAGCGCACCCTCGCGCTCGGACAGCACCGCCCCCGCCTCCCGCGCGGCCTCGACCGCTTCGGCAAGCTTTTCCTCATGCCCGTCATGGGCGCGCGTCAGCTCGCGGATTTCCCATTCCAACCGCTCGATCACCTCACCGGCATCGCGGTTCAGCCCCGCCTCGCGCTCCATGTCGCGCGACAGCTGCTCGATCCGGCCGCGCAGCGTGTCGATCGTCGCCAGCGCCCGCGCCTCCTGGTCGCCCAGCGCATCCCGCTGCAAGACCAGCCGCTGCAGAATGGCGCTGGCAATCGCCTCCTCCTCGCGCTTCGGCGGCAACGCATCCTCTGCCACCTCCCGCGCCTTGCCCGAGGCGCGCGACGCCGCTTCGGCCTGGTGCTGCGCGATCAGCCGTTCCCGCAAGGCCGCTTCGGCCTGGGACCGCGCCTCATCCGCCTCGCGCCAGCGCCGCCACAGCAGCATCCCCTCGGACTTCCGCAACTCTTCCGAGATTTCCCGGTACCGCGCCGCCTGCTTGGCCTGCCGGGTCAAGACCGACAATTGCTGCGCCAGACTTTCCAGCACGTCATCGACCCGCAACAGGTTCTGCTCGGCCCCCGACAGCTTCAGCTCCGCCTCATGCCGCCGCGCATAAAGCCCGCTGATCCCCGCCGCCTCCTCCAGAATCCGCCGCCGCGACTTCGGCTTGGCGTTGATCAGCTCGGAAATCTGCCCCTGCCGCACCAGCGCCGGGCTGTGCGACCCGGTCGAGGCATCGGCAAACAGCATCTGCACGTCCCGCGCGCGGACCTCCTTGGCATTGGCCCGATAGGCGCTGCCCGCATCCCGCGTGATCCGCCGCACGATCTCGATCTGGTCCGCGTCATTGAATCCGCTCGGCGCCAGCCGATCCTGGTTGTCGATCACCAGCGCGACTTCGGCGAAATGCCGCGCCCCCCGCGTGGCCGCGCCGTTGAAGATCACATCCTCCATCCCGCCGCCGCGCATGGCGCTGGGGCGGTTTTCCCCCATCACCCAGCGCAGCGCCTCCAGCAGGTTCGACTTGCCGCACCCGTTCGGACCCACAACGCCCGTCAACCCCTCGTGGATCACCAGATCCGTGGGGTCGACAAAGCTCTTGAATCCATTCAGCCGCAGCCGGGTCAGACGCACGGATACCTCACGAGTCGCAGGGCCGCGATGTTCCCGCCGCACCGGGCAGGAGTCAACCCGACCCCCCAGCATCTCGCGAATCCTGGCGGCTTATCCCCAACATCTTGCGCAAAGCGCCTTTCACATTTGTCCAAATATCCTCCGGGGGTCCGGGGATGGAAAACCCCCGGCCGAGGAGGAGGGCGCAAGCCCCGACGACGAGACAAGGAGTCTTCGCGCCGCAAGGCGCTCCTTTTTAAAACCGCCCGCTTGCCCCAGTCACCCGCCCGTGCCAGCCTCGCGCCATGCTTAACCCTGCATCGGCCCTCGCCTGGCTCCCCTTTTCGGACGCGTTGCGTGCCGCATGACCCCCATCCGCGCCACCGATCCCTATGACTGGGCCGCGCTCCTGCGGCTCATCCAGGACGCCTTCGCCTTCATGGACAGCCGCATCGACCCGCCCTCCTCGATGCACGCGCTCACCCCCGAGACCATCGCCGCCCAGGCCCGCAGCGGTGAGGTCTGGGCCATCGGCACCCCGCCCCTCGCCTGCGTGTTCCTCACCCCGAAACCGGGCGCCCTCTACATCGGCAAGCTGGCCGTCGCCGCCACCCATCGCCACCAGGGCCTTGCCCGCAGCCTGATCGACCTGGCCGAGACCCGCGCCCGCGCCCTTGACCTTCCCGCCCTCGAACTCCAGACCCGGATCGAGCTGACCGAGAACCACGCCACCTTCCGCGCCCTCGGCTTTGCCGAAACGGCCCGCACCGCCCATCCCGGCTATGACCGGCCCACCTCACTCACCTTCCGGCGACCTGTCCCATGAACCACCTTGCCCAAGCCACCTGGCTCAACCCGCCGCCTGCCTCGCACCTCGGCGACAGCCTCACACTCACCACCGCCCCGAAAACCGATTTCTGGCGCGACACGCTCTATGGCTTCCGCCGCGCCTCGGGCCATGCGCTCCTTGCCGCCGTTCCCGGCGATTTCACCCTGCACCTGACCTTCCAGGGCGACTACCGCGACCTTTACGACCAGGCCGGCCTCCTCCTCTGGCAGGACGAGGCGCATTGGGTGAAAGCCGGGATCGAGCTTTCGGACGGCGTCGCCAACCTTTCGGTCGTGGCGACCGTCGGCCATTCCGACTGGTCAACCCTCCCCCTCCAAGGCCCCGCCGGCACCCAGCGCCTGCGCCTCACCCGGCTGGGTGGCGCGATTGTCGTGCAGGCCCGCAATACCGCGAACCGCTGGCAACTGCTCCGCGTCACGCCCTTCCCGACCGGCCCTGCGACCATCGGCCCGATGGCCTGCTCCCCCGAAGGCCCCGGCTTTCAGGCCTGCTTTACCGAGTTTGCCCTTGGCCCCGCCGTCCCCCAGCCGCTGCACGACGAAAGCCCGGCCGACCTGACCTTGCCGTGACACGGCGTTCCCCTACCTCGGTCCAAAACCCGAAAGGCCCCCCATGCTCACCCTCCTTGGCATCCCCGGCGCCCTGCGCGCCGCCTCGACCAACCGCCTCTTGCTGGCCGAGGCGCGCCGTGCCTTCGGCGAAGCCATCCACACCGAGGCAAACCTGCGCCTCCCCCTCTATGACGGCGACCTTGAGGATCGTGACGGCATCCCGGCCGAGGTGCAGACCCTCGCCGACCAGATCGCCGCCGCCGATGCCGTGGTGATCGCCACGCCCGAATACAACAAGTCCCCGCCCGGCGTATTGAAGAACGCGCTCGACTGGGTCAGCCGCACCAAGGGCGCGCCCTTCCGCGACAAGCCGGTCGCCATCATCTCCGCCGCCGACGGGCGCGGCGGCGGCGACCGCAGCCAGTTCGCCCTGCGCCTGATGCTGACCCCCTTTCGCCCGCGCCTGCTGCCCGGCCCCGAAATCCTCGTCGCCGACGCTGCCCACGCCTTCACCCCCGAAGGCCACCTGATCGACGCCCGCTACCACAAGGCCCTTGCCGAATTGATGCAAGCCCTGCGCGCCGAGGCGGCCCGGTAAGGCCGATCTGCCACGCCGTCCCCACGGGCCGACCGATGCAAGGTGCTCAGCGCCGGCGCAGCCCCGGCCCTGCATGGGCCACCCTGCCCCGGCGCCCCGCTCCAGAGCGGCCGGGCACCGCCCCCCTTTCCCTCCCCGCCAGACATTTTCTGTCCACAAATATCCTCGGGGGGTCTGGGGGGCGAAGCGCCCCCAGCGGCCGGATCAGCCGGATACCGACCCGCCCCGTGCGCGCGACCTGCAACGCTCGTCGCAGGACTTACCAGATCCTTAACGCCCACAACCAAGTCTTTGTTTCGAAAAGACTTCCGGGGAATGTCCACCGTGGACAGCCTTAGCGCAGGTCCTCAACCCGGAACCCCTCCGGCACCCCATCACGGCCATCCAGGACCAGGTCGGCCATCACCTCGGCCACCTTCGGGGCCATCCCGAAGCCGATCTTGAACCCCCCGTTGGCCAGGAAATGCCCGGCTCGCCCCGGCCAGGCCCCGAGGACCGGCGCCCGGCTGACGGCCCGCGGCCGCACCCCGGCCCAGCGCGCCATGACCGGCGCCCCCACCAGTGCCGGCACTGCCGCCACCGCCCGGGCAAGCGGCCCGTCCAGCTGCCCGTCCGGCCCGTCCTCGGTCCAGGCGGTCTCGCTGGTCGATCCCACCGCCACCGTCCCGTCCACATGGCCGACGATGTGCAGCCCGTCGACGAAAAGCTGCGGCCGGTCCCCAGCCTCGAACCGCAGGGCCAGCGCCTGCCCCTTCACCCCGGCCCCGACCTTGCGGCCCAGCGCCGCCGACAGATCGGCCAGTCCCGCAACCCCCGTCGCATGGACCACCGCCCCCTCCTCGGCCGCATCGGGAACCACCTCGGCCCCCCGCCCCCGCAGCGCCTCCTCCAGCGCGCCCAGCGCCAGCCGGGGCGAGATACGTGCCGACAGCGTGTCCTCCACCAGCCAGCCCGAGGGCGAGACCGGCTCCCAGGCGGCCCCCGTCGCCGGCACCACCCGCCACTCGGCTGCACCCTGCCACAGCCCCGCGGCCGAGGCTGCCCGCCCCCGCGCCAGGTCAACCGCCGCCGCGTCCGCCAGCGGCTGCAGCCGCCCGACCCGGGCATAGCCGGGACTGACGCCACCGAAGGCCTCGACCCCCGCCCACCAGTCGGCGGCCATCAGCAGGCTTTCCAGCTGGAACGCCTTCTTGCCGTTCCATGCCTCCGGCACATGCGGCGACAAGGCCCCGACCAGCCCGCCCGAGGATCCTGCCCCCAGACCATGGGGGTCGATCACTTGCACCCGCGCCCCACGCCGCGCGCAGGCCCAGGCCACCGACATCCCGAAGATTCCGGCACCCCGGACCGTCACATCCACCCTTGCCATCCCGCAGCCCCGCGCCCATCAACAGCCCAAAGGACTACCCAAGATGCCCGCAGCCGACCACCCCAAAGCCGAACCCGCCGACCCCAACGACTGGCCCGACCTCGACTGGCCCGACCTCGACTGGCGCGACGAGGCGATCCCGGTCTCGCGCCGGTTTGACGACCCGTATTTCTCGCTGGCCGGCGGGCTGGCCGAGACGCGCCACGTCTTTCTGGCCGGCAACGGCCTGCCCGACCGCTTTCGCCCGGGCTTTCACATCGCCGAACTGGGCTTCGGCACCGGGCTGAACCTTCTGGCCACGCTTCTGTCCCACCAGGGCCCCGGCCCGCTGCACTTCACCAGCTTCGAGGCCTTTCCCCTGCCGCCCGAGGCCATGGCCCGCGCCCTGGCCGCCTTTCCGGAAACCGCGCCCTTCCGCAGCGCCCTTCTGAACCAATGGGCCACCCAGTCCGGCCCAACCCGCAGCCTAAGCTTCCCCGGCCTCACCGCCACGATCCTGATCGGCGACGCGCGCGAGACGCTGCCCGCCTGGGGCGAGAGGGCCGACGCCTGGTTCCTGGACGGCTTCTCGCCCGCCAAGAACCCGGAACTCTGGTCCCCCGACCTGATGCATCAGGTCGCCCGCCACACTGCCCCCGGTGGCAGCTTCGCGACCTATACCGCCGCCGGTCATGTCCGCCGCGCCCTGGCCGAGGCCGGGTTCACCGTCACCCGCCAACCCGGATTTGGCCGCAAGCGCCATATGTCCACCGGCAGCCTGCCCGCCTGACGCATGGGCGTAAGGTGGGCGATATCGCCCACCCTACCCCCGCCCCCGGCATTGCAAGACAGGCCCCGCATGCTACCCTTCCGGCACCGCGCCAAAAGACGCGCGACCCCAGCGACAGGAGAGGTCCAATGCCCGACGGTAGCCACGACAAGCCCACCGCCCGACGCAGCGTCGTCGTCTCGGAATTCACCAACAGCGTCCTCGACCCCGCCGCGCCGATGCTGGGCCCGGTGGAAAACGGCGGCACCATCATCGCCAACACCGCGCCGGGCTGCTGGGGCCCGATGATCACCCCGGCCTTGCGTGGCGGGCATGAGGTTACCACCCCCGTCTACATCAACGGGGCCGAACCCGGCGACGCCGTCGCCATCCGCATCCGCGACATCACCGTGACCTCGATCGCCACGGCATCGGGCCACGACAGCTCTCCGGCGGGCTTCTGCCTTGGCGACCCCTATGTCGCCGCCCGCTGCCCGGTTTGCGACACCGTCTGGCCCGAGACCCATGTCGAAGGCATCGGCCAGGACGCGGTGAAATGCGACACCTGCGGCAATGCGGTGAAACCGTTCGAGATCGTGCACGGCTATACCGTCACCTTCGACGAAACCCGCGCCGTGGGCCTGACCCTGCCGAAAGCGGCGGCCGAAAGCATCGCCCGCGACGCCAACCATTATGCCGCCCTGCCAGACGGCAGCCGCCAGCATTCGATCCTGACCTTCGCGCCGTCGGACATGCCGGGCACCATCGTGCGGATGCGGCCCTTCCTGGGTCAGCTTGGCACCTGCCCGTCGATGGCCATGCCCGACAGCCACAACGCCGGCGACTTCGGCGCTTTCCTTGTGGGCGCCCCGCACGCCTATGGCATCACGCCAGAGCAGTTGGCCCAGCACAAGACCGACGGCCACATGGACATCGACGCCGTCCGCGCCGGCGCGATCCTGGTCGCCCCGGTCAAGGTGCCGGGTGCCGGGGTCTACATGGGCGACATGCATGCCGGCCAGGGCGACGGCGAGATTGCGGGCCACACGATGGATGTGGCTGGCAGCGTCACGCTGCAGGTCGAGGTGGTCAAGACCTATCCCATCGACGGCCCCGTCCTGTTCCCGCTGGAAGAGGACCTTCCCCCGATGGCCCGCCCCTTTACCGCCATTGAGAAGGCCAAGGCCGCCCGCCTGGCCGAGAAATGGGGCGTTGCCGCACCGGAACCCATGGCCCCGGTCTCGGTCATCGGCACGGCGGCGAACCTGAACGACGCGATCCTGAACGGGCTGGAGCGGGCCGCGAAACTGCTTGGCATGACCGTGCCCGAGGTGCGCAATCGCGCCACCATCAACGGCGCGATCGAGATCGGCCGCGCGCCGGGGGTGATCCAGGTCACCTTCCTGGCCCCCCTCGCCCGGCTGGATGCCGTGGGACTGGGCGGTTTCGCGCGCGAACAGTACGGGCTTTGATCCCCTCGGGCCGGGCGAACGTCCGGCCCGCACCCGCCCCCTGCCGCGACGGATGTGCGCGGTGGACCGCACCCAGGCCCGGCAACCTTGCCGCTTCATTCGGCCGGGCTTTGCCCAGCATCTTGAATCCACCCGGCACGATTGCCGGCATCTGCGCGGCCAAGCCCTTGTTTCTGCGGCCGCGGCCTTCTGGGGACGCCCCTTCCCCCGCCCCGGCCCCCGTGATACGAGGCCGCCGCCATGTCCTCCTCCCGCAACCCCACGCTCGGCATCTGGCTTATGATCGCCGCCGTCGCCACCTTTGCGGCGCAGGATGGCTTTGCCCGCCACCTGGCCGGGGAATACGGGACCTTCATGGTCATCATGATCCGCTACTGGGTCTTTGCTGGCTTCGTCCTTCTTCTTGCGCTGCGCCGCCCGGAAGGCCCCCGCGCGGCGGTGCGGTCGGGTCGCCTGCCCACCCATGTCCTTCGCTCGATCCTGCTGATCGCCGAAATCTGCCTGATCGTCTGGAGCTACACCCTGGTCGGCCTGATCAACAGCCTGTCGGTGTTCATGGTCTGCCCGCTGCTGATCGTTGCCTTCTCTGGCCCGATCCTGGGCGAGCAGATCAGCTGGCAACGCTGGGCGGCGGTCGGCGCCGGGCTGGTGGGCGTGCTGGTGATCCTGCGGCCGGGGATGGGCGTGTTTTCCTGGGCATCGCTCATGCCGTTGGCGGCGGCCCTCCTCTTTGCACTCTACTCGGTGCTGACCCGCCTTACCACGCGGGACGAGCCGACCTTCCCCGCCTTCTTCTGGCCCGGCGTGATCGGCGCGGTCCTGATGACCGGCCTTGGCCTGCCGGAGCTTGAGCCGATGAAACCCGCTGACATGGGCCTGCTGGCGATCTACTGCGGCCTGTCGATCCTGTCGCACTGGCTGATCCTGAAATGCTACGAACAGGTCGAGGCCGCGCGGGTCCAGCCCTATTCCTACCTGCAACTCGTGTTCACCACCGGGATCGGCATGGCCGTCTACGGCGAGGTGCTGGAACTGCCCGTCGCCATCGGCAGCGCCATCGTGGTGGGTGCCGGCCTCTATGCCCTTTCGTTGGAGCGCAAGCCCGCATGAGCAGCACGCCGCAGAACACCCGCCTTGGCATCTGGCTGATGATCGCCACCACTGTGGTCTTTGCGGCCCAGGACGGCATCTCACGCCATCTGGCGGACAGCTACAGCGTGATGATGGTGGTGATGATCCGCTTCTGGTTCTTCGCCCTGTTCGTGCTGGCTCTCGCCGCCCGCGCGCCGGGGGGGCTGCGGGCCGCCAGCCGCTCGGCCTTTCCGTGGGTCCAGCTGGCCCGCGGCCTGATCCTGGTGGCCGAAATCTGCGTCATGGTCCTGGGCTTCGTGAAGCTGGGCCTGATCGAGGCGCATGCCGTCTTTACCTGCTATCCCCTGCTGGTTGCCGCCCTGTCCGGCCCGATCCTGGGCGAAAAGGTCGGCTGGCGGCGCTGGACGGCGATCCTGGTCGGCTTTGCCGGCGTCCTGATCATTCTTGAGCCGGGCTTTGCCGTCTTTTCGCCCTGGGCGCTGGTTCCGCTCCTCGCCGCCTTCATGTTCGCGCTGTACGGCCTTCTGACGCGCTATGTCGCGCGCAAGGACCCGGCCCCGGTCAGCTTTTTCTGGACCGGCGTCGTGGGCGCGATTGCGATGACGCCCTTTGGCCTTGCGACCTGGACATGGATGACCCCGGCCGACTGGGGCTGGATGGCGACGCTGTGCTGCACCGCCGTCCTGGGCCACTGGCTGTTGATCCGCGCATTTGCCGTGGCCGAGGCATCGGCGATCCAGCCCTTCGCCTATCTGCAACTGGTCTTTGCCTCGGGCATCGGGCTGGTGATCTTCGACGAAAGCCTGCGGCCCAACGTGGCGCTGGGGGCTGGCATCGTGGTCGCGGCTGGGGTCTTTACCCTGTGGCGGCAACGCGTCCGCGAGAAGGCCGCCTTGCGCGCGGCTCAGAGTGCGGGACAGACATAGTCGATGACCTCCGCCGATCCGGCCAGCGTAAAGTCGGTACGGTAGGCCTTTCCACCCACGACATAGTCCCCGGGGATTTCCAGACGAATGACCTTGCGGCGCATGATTTCCACCGCAATATCGACAGGAACAGGCGCCCGGAACGTTTGCTGCACATAGCTGACATCGCCAAGCTCATAAGCCCTGGTGTCGCTGTCAAAGGTGACAAGGAACAGGTTTCCCTCGGCATCCTTGGGCAGGAAGGTCCGCTCAGGTCCGGGAAAGACCTCCAGGGTCCAGTCATGGCCCAGGTCCGCGCTGCCGGTCCAACGGCAAGCAAGGGTCAGCCGCTCGCCCCGGTCATTGTCGACGTAGGCAAAAGGGATGCCCCCGTCGTCCGGGCCGACCTGCATCGGCCGCGAGCCGCCGCTGTCAGCCAGATACATGATCTGCCACCCCTCGGCCAAGACGTGGGCCGGGGCGGCAGCAAGACAGATCAGGGTCATGGCCAGCAGGCGCATCGGGCAAACCTCTCGGGTTGATTGCCGGCAACCTGTCCGATCCCCTTGCGCCGGGACAGTAAGCTTTCCCTTATCCCCACCGCCCGCCGCAGCGATGAGCGAGCGCAAGCGACACGAAGAGCGGTCCCGGTTGCCCCGCCCGCGCGGGACGCGTAAAACCGCAGCCAATGCCTGTGAGGAGCCTGCCCATGACCGCCCCGAAACCCGTCGTCCTGTGCATCCTTGACGGCTGGGGCATCGGCCCGAACCCCGCGACCAGCGCCCCGGCGCAGGCGCAGGTTCCGACCTTCAATCACCTCTGGGCCACCTGTCCCCATGCCACGCTGACGACCTTCGGTCCCGACGTGGGCCTGCCGACCGGGCAGATGGGCAACTCCGAGGTCGGGCACACCAACATCGGCGCGGGGCGTGTGGTGGCGATGGACCTGGGCGCGATCGATCTGGCGGTCGAGGATGGCAGTTTCGCGGTCAACCCCGCAATCCTGGACTTTGCCGCCAGGATCAAGGCCGCCAAAGGCACCGCGCATCTGATCGGCGTCGTTTCGGACGGCGGGGTCCATGGCCATGTGAACCATGTGCTGGCCGCCTGTCGCGCGATCACCGCGCTTGGCGTGCCGGTCGCGCTGCATGCCGTGACCGACGGGCGCGACGTGGCGCCCTCCTCGGCGCAAAACTTTGTCGAGGCGTTGGTCAAGCGCCTGCCCTATGGCGCCAGCATCGCCACGGTCACCGGCCGCTACTGGGCGATGGACCGCGACAACCGCTGGGAACGCGTCGGCCGCGCCTATGACGCGATGATCCACGCGCGGGGAGAAACCGCCCCCGACCCGCTGACCGCGATTTCCAACAGCTATGGCAAGGGCGAGACCGATGAATTCCTCGCCCCCACCGTCATTGACGGCTACCACGGCGCGCGGGATGGCGATGGCCTCTTCTGCCTGAACTTCCGCGCCGACCGCGCGCGCGAGATCCTGTCGGCCATCGGCGACCCGGGTTTTGCGGCGTTTGACACCGGCGTGCGCCCGGCTTGGTCGGCCCTTCTTGGCATGGTCGAGTATTCGGACACTCACAACACCTTCATGCCCGCCGCCTTCCCCAAGCGCGTCCTGGTGAACACGCTGGGCGAATGGGTCTCCCTCCACGGCAAGACCCAGTTCCGCCTGGCGGAAACCGAGAAATACCCGCACGTCACCTTCTTCCTGAACGGCGGCCGCGAAGTGCCCTATCCGGGCGAGGACCGCGCCATGCCGCCCTCGCCCAAGGTCGCGACCTATGACCTGCAACCCGAGATGAGCGCCGATCAGGTCGCCGACCATTTGGTCGCCGCCATCGACACGGGCTATGACCTGATCGTCGTCAATTTCGCCAACCCCGACATGGTGGGCCACACCGGCAGCCTGCCCGCCGCGATCCGCGCGTGCGAGGCGGTGGACCGTGGCCTGACCCGCGCGCTGGCGGCGCTGACCGCACGGGGTGGCGCGATGATCGTCACCGCCGACCACGGCAACTGCGAGGTGATGGTCGATCCGGTCACCGGTGGCCCCCACACCGCGCATACGGTGAACCCGGTCCCGGTGATCCTGGTCGGCGGCCCCCCCGGCGCGACGCTGCGCAGCGGCCGTCTGGCCGATCTGGCACCGACGCTGCTGCAACTGATGGGCCTGCCCCAGCCGCCCGAGATGACCGGAAGCACGCTGATCGCATGATCCGCGCCGCCGCCCTTCTGTGCTGTCTGGCCGCGCCGCTTGCCGCGCAGACCGTGGCCGAACAGGCGGCGCAGGCCTCGGCCGATCTGCAGGCCGCCGTCGCCGCCCTCGACGCGGCGGTCGAGGCGCGGGACCGTGTCACCGCCCTGACCCGTACCATCCGCGCCTATGAAGAGGGGCTTGCCGCCCTGCGCGGCGCGCTGCGCGAGGCGGCCCTGCGCGAGGCCACCCTTGTCCGCGCCTTTGACGCCAAGCGCGACGGGATCGGCCGGCTTCTGGGCGTGCTGGCGACGATGGAGGCGAACCCCGGTCCGCTCCTCCTCCTTCACCCCGAGGGCGCGCTTGGCACCGCGCGGTCGGGGATGCTGATGGCCGATGTCACCCCCGCCCTCCAGACCGAGGCGCTGGCGCTGAAGGCTGAACTGCAGGAACTTTCCGACCTGCGCGCCCTGCAACTTTCTGCCGGGCAGACGCTGGAGGCCGGCCTTGCCGCCGCCCAGATCGCGCGCACCGAACTGTCGCAGGCGATTTCCGACCGTACCGACCTGCCCCGCCGCTTTACCGAGGACCCCGATGCCCTGCGTGTCCTGCTGGAAAGCGCCGACACGCTGGACGCTTTTGCCGCCGGCCTGTCGCCGGATGCCGGCGCGGGCACCAGCTTTGCCGACCAGAAGGGCAAACTGCCCCTGCCGGCGCTTGGCACACTCCTTCGCCGCCCGCACGAGGCCGACGCCGCCGGGGTCCGCCGCCCCGGCATGACCCTGGCCACGCAAGGACGCGCCCTGGTCACCGCGCCCTGGCCGGCGACGATCCGCTATCGCGGCCCGCTCCTTGACTACGGAAATGTGATGATCCTTGAGCCGGGGGACGGCTATCTATTGGTTCTGGCCGGGCTGGACACGCTTTACGGTGAGGTGGGGGAAGTGGTGGCCGCAGGCTCCGCGGTCGGGCTGATGGGCGGCCAGGTGCCCGCCTCCGAGGAATTCATGACCCCGCCGGCAGATGGGTCTGGCGGGCGCGACACGGAAACGCTTTATATGGAACTGAGACAGGGCGCGGCGCCCGTGAACCCCCTGACCTGGTTCGCCGCCACAGCCCGCACAGAGGACTGACACAGCATGAAGAAAACCCTGATGGCCGCTTTGGCCGGAACAGTCGCCGGCGCCATTGTCACCACGCAACTTGCCGGCCCGCTGGTCGCGCAAGAGGCGGTGCAGGGCGGATCGGTCTATGAACAGCTGGACCTTTTCGGCGACATCTTCGAGCGTATCCGCGCGCAATATGTCGAGGAAGTCTCGACCGAGGATCTGGTGACCGCCGCGATCAACGGCATGCTCACCTCGCTTGACCCCCATTCCTCCTACCTGTCCGCCAAGGACTTCGAGGACATGCAGGTCCAGGCCAAGGGCGAATTCGGCGGCCTCGGCATCGAGGTGACGCAAGAGGAAGGCTTCATCAAGGTCATCTCGCCGATGGACGGCACCCCGGCCGCCAAGGCGGGCATTCTGGCCGGCGACTTCATCACCCATGTCGACGGCGAGTCGATCCTGGGCCTGATGCTGGACGAGGCGGTGGAAAAGATGCGCGGCCCGGTCGGGTCGGAAATCATCATCACCATCGTCCGCGAGGGTGAGCCCGAGCCCTTTGACGTCTCGATCATCCGCGACACGATCAAGCTGACCGCCGTGCGCGGCCGCGTCGTCGGCAACACCGTCGTCCTGCGCATCACCACCTTCAACGACCAGACCACCAGCGGCATGGTCGACGCGCTGAACAAGGGGGTCGAGGAACTGGGCGGCATGGAAAACCTGGACGGCGTCGTGGTCGACATGCGCAACAACCCCGGCGGCCTGCTGAACGAGGCGATCTCGGTCTCGGACGCCTTCCTGGAGAAGGGCGAAATCGTCTCGACCCGCGGGCGCGAGGCAGGCAGCGGCGAACGCTACAACGCCCGCGCGGGCGACCTGGTGGAAGGCAAGCCGATCGTCGTGCTGATCAACGGCGGCTCCGCCTCGGCCTCCGAGATCGTTGCGGGGGCCCTGCAGGACCACCGCCGTGCGATCGTAGTCGGCACCAAAAGCTTTGGCAAAGGGTCGGTCCAGACGCTGATCCCGCTGCGTGGCGACGGGGCGATGCGGCTGACCACCTCGCGCTACTACACGCCTTCGGGCCGCTCGATCCAGGCCCTGGGCATCTCGCCCGACATCGTCGTCCAGCAACCCGCCCCCCCGCCCGTCGATGCTGCCGCCGAGGAGGAGGAAAAATCCTCCGCCGTGCGCGAACGGTCCGAGGCCGACCTGCGCGGTGCGATCAGCAATGACTCGATGACCGACGAGGAAAAGCGCCTGTACCAGGAAGAACTGGCCCGGGCCGAGGAATCGGCCAAGCTGCGGGACGAGGACTATCAGCTCGCCTATGCCGTCGACATCATCAAGGGCCTGACCGCCATCGCCCCCGACGCACCCTGATGGACGCCGAAAGCCTGCCATACCGGCCCTGCGTGGGCGTCGTGCTGATCGACGCCCGCGGTCTGGTCTTTGCCGGCCAGCGGATCGACAACCCCTCGCCCGCCTGGCAGATGCCGCAAGGCGGGATCGACGACGGCGAAAAGCCGAAGGAAGCCGCCTACCGCGAACTGTGGGAAGAAACCGGCGTCACCCGCGACAAGGTAGAGTTCGTCGCCAAGACCCATGGCTGGGTGACCTATGACCTCCCGCCCGAGCTTCTGGGCAAGGTCTGGGGCGGCAAGTACCGGGGCCAACGGCAGAAATGGTTCCTGTTCCGCTTCAAGGGACAGGACAGCGACATCAAGATCGCCTCGGAACACCCGGAATTCTCGACCTGGCGCTGGATTCTTGCCGACGAGATGGTCGAAAGCATCGTCCCCTTCAAGCGCGCGGTCTATGATCAGGTGATCCGCAGCTTCCGCGCCTATCTGGCCTGACCCTCCTCGTTCGACTGCGTCTCCTCGTCGGAAAACGCGCCCTCGCGAGGAGTGACGAAGTCATCGACGAGCCGGCCCAAGGGAAGGCGTTCCGAAATTTCGTCCGCGCCGACCTGCGCCGGGAAATCCGTCCCGCCCTTTGCCGCAGCGCAGAACCGCGGCCCAACTGCGACAAAACCCCCGCGATTTCCGCCTTATCTTCCGCGAATCCCCTGCATTCGCTTGAATTCCGCCCCTTTCCCGCGCTACCGACCCGGCCAAATGGCGGGTTGTTCCGCTGCGCTGAAAGGTCCACCGATGTCCCTGCCGAACCACGCCCCGATCCCCGAACTTTACGTCTCGTCCGACTCGGCCCAGAAACTGAAGGTCGAGGCCGGGAACCTTCCCTCCTGGGATCTGACCCCGCGCCAGATCTGCGACCTGGAACTCTTGATGAATGGCGGCTTCCACCCGCTGAAGGGCTTCATGGGCCAGGCCGACTATGACGGCGTCGTCGCCAACATGCGCACCGCCGACGGCACGCTCTGGCCGATGCCGATCACGCTGGACGTGTCCGAGGCCTTTGCCGACAAGGTTGCACCCGGCCAGGACATCGCGCTGCGCGACCAGGAGGGCGTGATCCTCGCCATCCTGTCGATCAGCGACAAATGGGTGCCGAACAAGGCCGTGGAGGCGGAAAAGGTCTTTGGCGCCGACGATCTGGCCCATCCGGCGGTGAACTACCTGCACAACGTGGCGGGCAAGGTTTACCTGGGCGGCCCGATCACCGGCATCCAACAGCCCGTCCACTATGACTTCAAGGCCCGCCGCGACACGCCGAACGAACTCCGCGCGCTGTTCCGCAAGCTCGGCTGGCGCAAGATCGTCGCCTTCCAGACCCGCAACCCGCTCCACCGCGCGCACCAGGAACTGACCTTCCGCGCCGCGCGTGAGGCAGAGGCGAACCTCTTGATCCACCCGGTCGTCGGCATGACCAAGCCCGGCGACGTTGACCACTTCACCCGCGTCCGCTGCTATGAGGCGGTGCTGGACAAGTATCCGGCCCAGACGACCGCGCTTTCCCTTCTGAACCTCGCGATGCGCATGGCCGGCCCGCGTGAGGCGGTCTGGCACGGCCTGATCCGCAAGAACCACGGCTGCACCCACATGATCGTCGGCCGCGACCACGCCGGCCCGGGCAAGAACAGTGCGGGCAAG
The DNA here is from genome assembly GCF_002900975.1 of Tabrizicola aquatica. Classification (GTDB taxonomy): domain Bacteria; phylum Pseudomonadota; class Alphaproteobacteria; order Rhodobacterales; family Rhodobacteraceae; genus Tabrizicola; species Tabrizicola aquatica. The sequence goes on from NZ_PJON01000004.1 coordinate 178,720, forward strand.
GACTTCTACGACCCCTACGCCGCGCAAGAGCTGTTCGCCCAGCACGCCGCCGAAATCGGCATCGAGATGGTCGACTTCAAGCACATGGTCTATGTGCAGGAGAAGGCGCAGTACTACCCCGCGAACGAGATCCCCGAAGGCTCCACCGTCCTGGATATCTCGGGCACCGAACTGCGCCGCCGCCTGCGCGAAGGGCTGGAAATCCCCGAGTGGTTCAGCTTCCCCGAAGTGGTGAACGAACTGCGCAAGACCAGCCCCGCGCGGTCCAAGCAGGGCTTTACCGTGTTCTTCACCGGACTTTCGGGCAGCGGCAAATCCACCATCGCCAACGCCCTGATGGTCAAGCTGATGGAGATGGGCGGTCGCCCGGTCACGCTGCTGGACGGCGACGTGGTCCGCAAGCACCTGTCCTCGGAACTCGGCTTCTCCAAGGAACACCGCGACCTGAACATCAAGCGCATCGGCTATGTGGCAAGCGAGATCACCAAGAACGGCGGCATCGCGATCTGCGCGCCCATCGCGCCCTACACCGCCACCCGCCGCGCCGTGCGTGAGATGATCGAAGCCTTTGGCGCCTTCATCGAAGTCCATGTCGCGACCAGCATCGAGGAATGCGAACGTCGCGACCGCAAGGGCCTGTACAAGCTGGCGCGTGAGGGCAAGATCAAGGAATTCACCGGGATCTCCGACCCCTACGAAGCACCGACGAACGCCGAACTGGTGGTCGACACCGAGAACGTGGACGTCGACCACTGCGCCCACCAGGTCCTCTTGAAGCTGGAGCAGATGGGCCTGATCCGCGCCTGAGGCATCAAAGACAAAGGCCGCACCCAAGGGTGCGGCCTTCTTCGTTTCAGCCCGCCTTCATCATCCGGCGCAGCAGCCCGTCCTTCAGGACATACTGGTGATACAGCGCGACCAGCGCATGACCCAGCACGATCAGCATGAGGGCATTCGCCGCCAGTTCGTGCATGTCGCCAACCTCCAGCCCCAGGAAGAACACGCTGATCCCGCCCAGTGGCACGGCGATCATCAGGAGATAGATCAGCCGATGACCCCAGTCTGCCGCCGCGACCTGCCAGCTTCCGGGCACGCCCGGCGCGGCGGGGGCACCGCGGCTTAGCCGAACCAGAAGCCGCACAAGAACCAGCGCCAGGATCGCCAGACCCACCGCCACATGCGGCACAAACCCCGCCACGCCGCCATCCTCGATCATGTCCAGCGCCTCATCCGCGCCTTCGCCCGTGAACCAGGCGACAATGATCAGCACGGCAACCAGCCAATGCAGGGCGATCTGCACGCCCGAATATCCGTTTGTGGCTTTCACGATGACCTCCTTACCCGACAGAACTGCTACGCCGCAGCCTAGCAGTTCCGTCGCGAAAAGGTCAGTGCACGCTTACCGGCGTGAAGTCATGCTCGCGCGCCAGGTGGAACGCCAGCGTCCGGTCGGCGACCAGCGCCAGTTGGCGGCCATCGGCACCGTTGACCGACCAGATCACATCCAGCCCGTCGACCTGCTCCCGCACCTCGTCCGGCAGGTCCTCGACCTGGATCTCGCGCACATAGACGATGCGGTCGGTGCCCTGCGGCAACCCGTTGAATGGAGTGTTCATGTCTTGCCTCCTTACTTCTGGCCCGTCTTTCCCGACGCAGCCTCGTTGCGGCCGATCCTGATCGTCTGCACCACGGTTTCAGGCACATGCCGGCGCAGATCGACGTGGAGAAGTCCGTTCTCCATCGTGGCCCCTGCAACCTCAACGCCGTCAGCCAGCACAAAGCTCCGCTGAAAGGCGCGGCTGGCGATGCCGCGATGCAGGAACACCCGCTCGCCCGCATCCTCGGCCTGACGGCCCCGCACCACCAGCTGGCGGTCCTCGACCGTGATCGACAGGTCCTCCTCGCGGAAACCGGCGACCGCCAGCGTTATCCGATAGGCGTTTTCCGCCACCGCCTCGATGTTGAACGGAGGATAGCCCTCGGCCCCGGATTTCGCGGTGCGCTCGACCAGCCGTTCCAGCTGTTCGAACCCCAGAAGATAGGGATGGGACCCAAAGCTAAGTTTCGTCATCGGACAGTCCTTGGAAAAGCGACAGTTCGGCCAGCGGTCCCGGGTTCGGCAACCGCCTCCCTTTGAATATGGGGCCAGCCTTCCCCCCTCGCAAGCCCTGCGTCCGGGTGAAATCCCGTGGATTTCCGCGCAGAAACCTTCACCCAAGCCGCGGCTTTCCTATATTCTGATCAAAAGACAGGAAGCGAGTCGCCCCCATGAACGCCCCATCGGAACTCAGCTTTGAAGAGATGCTGCGCATCAAGCTGGAAGTCCTGCGCCGCGAACACCGCGACCTGGACGAGGCGATCCATGCGCTTGAAACCAACGGCCGCCCCGACCCCTTGACCCTGCGCCGGCTGAAAAAGCAGAAGCTGGCCCTGAAGGACCAGATCGTGAAGATCGAGGATCAGCTGATCCCCGACATCATCGCCTGACGCTTGCCCCGGCGCGCGGTTCCCGGTAATCGCGCCTGAAACCAAGGGGGCGCGCATGGCCGTATCCGTCGGAATCATCATGGGGTCGCAAAGCGACTGGCCGACGATGAAGGCCGCTGCCGAAATCCTGGACGAGCTTGGCATCGCGTATGAAGCGAAGATCGTCTCGGCCCACCGCACCCCTGACAGGTTGTGGGACTATGGCAAGACCGCCGTGTCGCGCGGGTTGAAGGTGATCATCGCCGGCGCAGGCGGTGCGGCGCACCTGCCGGGCATGATGGCCTCCAAGACCCGCGTGCCAGTGATCGGCGTGCCGGTGCAGACCAAGGCGCTGTCTGGCGTCGACTCGCTCTATTCCATCCTCCAGATGCCCAAGGGCTATCCCGTCGCCACGATGGCCATCGGCGGCGCGGCCAATGCCGGGCTGATGGCCGCCGCGATCCTAGCCGTCTCCGACCCGGCCATCGCCGCGAAACTGGACGCCTGGCGCGAGGCCCTCTCCGCCTCCATCCCCGAGGAACCATCGGATGACTGACCTTCCCCAGGGCGCGACCATCGGCATTCTTGGCGGCGGCCAGCTTGGCCGGATGCTCTCGGTCGCGGCCAGCCGCCTGGGCTATCGCTGCCACATCTACGAACCGGGCGCCGCGCCCGCTGGCGACGTCGTCCACCAGGTCACCACCGCGCCCTATGAGGACGAGGCCAGCCTGCGCGCCTTTGCCGCCAGCGTCGATGTCATCACCTACGAATTCGAGAACGTCCCCACCTCGGCCCTCGACCTTCTGGAAAGCCTGAAACCGATCCGCCCCAACCGCAGGGCCCTGGCCGTCAGCCAGGACCGGATCGCGGAAAAGTCGTTCCTGAACGACCTTGGCCTGCAAACCGCGCCCTGGGCGGCCGTGAACTCCGAAGCCGACCTGCGCGCCGCCGCAGACCAGCTTGGCCTGCCCGCCATCCTGAAAACGACCCGCCTTGGCTATGACGGCAAGGGCCAGGTCAAGTTGGAGGGTGGGGCCGACATCCCCGCCGCCTGGGCCAGCATGAACGACGCCGCTTGCGTTTTGGAGGGCTTCGTCGCCTTCGAGCGCGAGGTCAGCGTGATCGCCGCGCGCAGCCTGGACGGGCAGGTCGCCTGTTTCGACCCGGGCGAGAATATCCACCGCGACGGCATCCTGCGCACCACCACCGTCCCCGCCAAGCTCAGCCCCGGCCAGCGCGCCGATGCCGTACTGGTCGCCGCCCGTATCCTGAACGCGTTGGACTATGTCGGCGTCATGGGGGTAGAGCTTTTCGTCACCCCGCGCGGCCTGCTGGTCAACGAGATCGCGCCCCGGGTCCACAACTCGGGCCACTGGACGCAACAGGGCTGCACCGTGGACCAGTTCGAACAGCACATCCGCGCCGTTGCGGGCCTGCCCTTGGGCGATGGCAACCGCTATGCCGACGTGGTGATGGAAAACCTGATCGGCGACGATGTGCTGCGCGTGCCCGACCTGTTGAAGACCCGCGACACCGCCGTGCATCTTTACGGCAAGGGCGCCCCGCGTCCCGGCCGGAAGATGGGCCATGTGAACCGGGTGATCCGCGGCTGACCCCTCCTCGTTCGACTGCGTCTCCTCGTCGGACCCGCGCGAGGAGTGACGAAGTCATCGACGAGCAGCCCCGCGCCAAAGCGAGGAGCGACGAAGTCATCGACGAGCCCCCCAAAGGGCACCATTTCCCCGATCCTGCGTTACCCCGGTCAAGAATGAGGTGACGCATGAACGACAAGGCCTCCATTTACACCCGCACCGCCCGCTGGATCGCTCAGCTGTCCGGGCGGCCGATCACCTTCCTGCTTGCCATCGCCGCCATCGTCCTTTGGCTGGTGAGCGGCCCGATCTTCGGCTTCTCCGACACCTGGCAGTTGGTGATCAACACCGGCACCACCATCGTCACCTTCCTGATGGTCTTTCTGATCCAGAACACCCAGAACCGCGACACCGTGGCCATGCAGCTGAAGCTGGACGAGCTGATCCGGGCCACCAAGGGGGCACATCTGTCGCTGCTTGACCTTGAAGAACTGGAAGAGCGCGAGTTGGCCGCCTTCGTCCGCCAGTACGAGACCCTGGCCGCCAAGGGGCGCGAGCAGTTGGACAAGGGCAGGCCCGACACCGGCACGCCCGAGATCGTCACCCAGACTGCGCCGCCTGAAAAGACTCTTTCACCACAGCGGCAAGGGTCAGCGACGGATCGAACTTGCCCGCACGCAGGAAAGCAATCACCTGCGCAATGACCAGCGGGTTCACCATCAGGAAGGTATGGGTCACCGGCAGCACAAGATGGTCAGCCATCCCCTCCAGCTTCGTGCTGTCCACCGTCACCTTGCCGTCATTCGCCCCCGGCAAAATCGCGTTCCAGACCGGGTTCAGGCTGCGGGTCCCGGCGATGATCCCCAAGGGATAATCGGCCGCCGGCAGCCGGTTCGGCCAACTGTCCGGCCCGGTGCCCAGCGATTTCCCCGCCGCCCCGTTCACCCAGGCAAAGACCGGATTGTCGCCCAGCTTGTCCACCAGTTCCGACCCGTGGTTCGGCGGCGCCAGCATGACGACGCGGCCCATCTCGGCCGGCCGCGCCTCGGCCAGCCAGGCGCGCAACAGGATGCCGCCCATCGAATGGGTGACGAAATGCACCCGCCCGGGCCCCGCCGCCGCCACCGCACGGCCGACCTCGGCCACCAGCGCCTCGGGCTTCACCTTGGTGGACGGATAGGCCCAGTTGACCACCCGATAGCCCGCCGCCTTCAGCGCCAGCGCCATCGGGGCCAGCGAGGCATCGCTGCGCGCCAGCCCGTGCAGCAGGACCACGACCTCGGCCCCGCCCGCGCCGGTTTCGGTCGCGGGGGCAGGCAGGAAACGGGCAAGGCGTCCGGTCAACCACATGCCCCGACTGTCTGCCCTGTCCCGCCCTCGGGCAAGCCCGGAAATCCGGACACTGGACAAATCCGCCGCTGCGTCACAGGCTTCGGCCCATGTCCAGACCCGGCCCCCGCCTTGCTGTCCGCGCCCTGATCCTGCAGGACGACCGCCTGCTTCTGGTCAATGCCTGGGCTGGCCCCCGCTCTGACCTATGGTGCGCGCCGGGCGGCGGGGTCGAACCCGGCAGCTCGCTTCCCGCCAACCTGATCCGCGAGGTGCATGAGGAAACCGGCCTGACCGTCGAGGTCGGCGCCCCCGCGCTGGTCAATGAATTCCACCACCCGCCCTCGCGGTTTCACCAGGTCGAGGTGTTCTTCCGCTGCCGCCTGGTCGCGGGCACGCTTTCGGACAGCTGGGCCGACCCCGAACGCGTGGTCACCCGCCGCCAGTTCTTTACACGACAAGAGATGCGCACGATCCGTTTCAAGCCCGACAGCCTTGCCGACGCCGCCTGGGGCGAAGGGCTGGCCTATGACCCGCTGGAGCTTCTGACCCGATGAGCCGCGCCTTCGTCAACGAAGATGCCGGCGCCGACCGCCCCGACCTGCCCGAACGCCCGGTCCCGCCCGGCCCGAACCTTGTCACCCCGCGCGGACTGGCCGCGTTGCAGGCCGACCTCGCGCAACGCCAGGCCGATCTTGCAGCGCTGAAAACCCGCCCCGACCGGCTGGACAAACTGCCCGAAGCCGCAGCCGAGCGCGACATCCGCTGGCTGGAGGCGCGACTGAAGGCCGCCGTGGTCATCGACCCGTCCACCCACGACCTGACCGAAGTCGCCTTCGGTCTTGCCGTCACCGTCGCCGACACCGAGGGGATGGAAACCACCTACCAGATCACCGGCGAGGACGAGGCCGACGCCACCCACCACCGCATCGCACCGACCTCTCCCCTCGCCCGCGCCCTCCTCGGCGCGCAGGTCGGCGATGTGGTGACCTGGAAACGCCCGTCCGGCCCGCTGGACCTGGAAGTCGTCAGGATCGCCCATGCGGATCCGTGAGCTGTTCCCCAGCGAAACCGCCCTCGTCGCGCAATTCTACCGCGAGGCGCCGGATTACTGGCTGCTGGCCGAAGGGCGCTGCGATCCGGCCAGCCAGGCCCAGGACTTTTTCACCGACGCGCCCCCGAACTGCGACCCCGCCGCCAGCGACCGGCTTGGCCTGTTCCTCAACCAGCGCCTTTCGGGTGTGGCGGAACTCTCATACGGCTTCCCCGAGCCGAACGACGCCTACCTTGGCCTGATACTCCTCGGCCCCTGGGCACAGGGCGCGGGGCATGGTCGCGCCTTTCTGGCCCATGTCGAAACCCTGGCCCGCAAACGCCACGCCGCGCGCCTCTATCTTGCCGTCCTGGACGTGAACCCCCGTGGCCGGGCATTCTGGGAACGTGAGGGTTTCACCGCCACCGGCCTGTCGCGCAAGGATGCACTGACCGGCCACACCACCTACCGCCTGGGGAAAACCCTGTAGGGCAGGCTGGCCAGCGCGACCCCACCCAGCACCAGGGCCGAGGCCAGCCAGAACCGCAGCCCTGGCAGTTCCGCCAGCAGGACCGCCCCACCCAGCGCCGCGATCACCGGCACCGTCAGCTGCGCAACCGCCGCCCGTGCCGCCCCCAGCCGGGGCAGGACGGCATACCACAGCGCATAGCCCAGGCCCGAGGTTACGGCCCCCGAGACCAGCGCCAGCACCAGCCCGGTCGTGTCAGGTGGCGCAAGATCAGCCACCAGAAACAGCGGCAGTGCCAGCGGAACCGACAAAAGGAAATTCCACGCCGTCGCCGCCAGTGGGTCCGTCGCCCCGCGTCCGGCCAGCGAGTAGACCCCCCAACCGACCCCAGCGACAACCATCAGCGCCAGCGGCAGCAGCGCCACCGCCCCTGGCGCGGCGATCAGTGCCAACCCACCCAGCGCCACCATAGAACCGGCCCAGCGTCGCGGCGGAACAACCTCGCGCGCGGCAAGCGCACCGGCGAACATGGTGACCTGCACCGCCCCGAACAGGACCAAGGCGCCGGTGCCCGCATCCAACCCGCGATAGGCCAGCGAAAAGCCCATCAGATAGGCCGACAGCCCCAGCACTCCGGCCAGCCGACCGCGCCTGCCGGGCCAGGCCCAGCCGCCACGCTGCCACAGCACCAGCGCCAGCAGGACCACCGCCCCGGCCACCAGCCGGATCAGCGCAAACTCCACCGCACCGATATGGCCGGACCCGACCGCCCAGCGGTTCAGGACGGAATTGGCCGCGAAGGCCAGCATCGTCAGGGCGGTCAGCAGGAACAGGCGCATGGGCGCGACCATGCGCGTCCTTGGCCCTGATGCGCAAGCGTAGGGTGGGCGATATCGCCCACCTTACGCCCATGAAAAAGGGCGCCCGAAGGCGCCCTTTCCCGAACGTGGAAAGCGGTGGATCAGAAGTCCATCCCGCCCATGCCGCCGCCGCCCATGCCGCCGCCAGCCGGGGCGCCCTTGGGCTCCGGACGGTCAGCGATCATCGCTTCGGTGGTGATGAGAAGCGAGGCGACCGAAGCCGCATCTTCCAGAGCCGTCCGCGTCACCTTGGCCGGGTCGATCACACCGAAGGCGAACATGTCGCCGTACTCTTCGGTCTGCGCGTTGAAGCCGAAGGAGGTGTCTTTCGACTCGCGGACCTTGCCAGCCACGACAGCGCCGTCGACGCCTGCGTTCTCGGCGATCTGGCGCAGCGGGGCTTCCAGCGCGCGGCGCACGATGGCGATACCCGCGTTCTGGTCGCTGTTCGCGCCGGTCATGCCGTCCAGCACCTTGCCAGCCTGGATCAGGGCCACGCCGCCGCCGACGACGATGCCTTCCTGAACGGCCGCACGGGTCGCGTTCAGCGCGTCATCAACGCGGTCCTTGCGCTCTTTCACTTCGACTTCGGTCATGCCGCCGACGCGGATGACGGCAACGCCGCCCGCCAGCTTGGCCACACGCTCCTGCAGCTTTTCGCGGTCGTAGTCCGAGGTGGTTTCCTCGATCTGCGCGCGGATCTGGCCCACGCGGGCTTCGATCTCGGCCTTGTCGCCAGCGCCGTCGATGACGGTGGTGTCGTCTTTCTTGATGATGACCTTCTTGGCACGGCCCAGCATGTCCAGCGTGACATTCTCAAGCTTCATGCCCAGATCGTCGCTGATCACCTGGCCACCGGTCAGGATCGCGATGTCCTGCAGCATGGCCTTGCGACGGTCGCCGAAGCCCGGAGCCTTGACGGCTGCGATCTTGAGGCCGCCGCGCAGCTTGTTGACGACGAGCGTGGCCAGAGCCTCGCCTTCGACGTCTTCGGCCACGATGATCAGCGGGCGCTGCGACTGGATCACCGCTTCCAGCAGCGGAACCATCGGCTGCAGCGACGAAAGCTTCTTCTCGTGCAGCAGGATGTAGGCGTCTTCCAGCTCGGCAATCATCTTGTCGGCGTTGGTGACGAAGTAGGGCGACAGGTAGCCACGGTCGAACTGCATGCCTTCGACGACGGTGGTTTCCGTCTCCAGGCCCTTGTTCTCTTCGACGGTGATGACACCCTCGTTGCCGACCTTCTGCATCGCGTCAGCGATCTGGCGACCGATTTCCGCTTCGCCGTTGGCCGAGATGGTGCCGACCTGGGCGACTTCGGCGCTGTCCTTGACGGGGCGCGAGGCGGCCTTGATGGCAGCGACAACCTTGGTCACGGCCAGATCGATCCCGCGCTTCAGGTCCATCGGGTTCATGCCGGCGGCAACGGCCTTGAGGCCGTCCTTGATGATGGCTTGCGCCAGCACGGTCGCGGTGGTGGTGCCGTCGCCGGCCTCGTCGTTGGTGCGGGAAGCGACTTCCTTCACCATCTGGGCGCCCATGTTCTCGAACTTGTCGGCCAGTTCGATTTCCTTGGCGACCGTCACACCGTCCTTGGTGATGCGGGGCGAGCCGAACGACTTGTCGATCACCACGTTGCGGCCTTTCGGGCCCAGGGTAACCTTCACGGCGTCAGCCAGGATGTTCACGCCGCGCAGCATGCGGTCGCGGGCATCGGTGTCAAACTTGACGTCTTTAGCAGCCATTTTGATAGCTCCTTGAATGGGTTGAATTCAGGACAAGCGTAGGGTGGGCGATCCGCCCACCATTCCTCAGGCGATGATGCCGAGGATGTCGCTTTCCTTCATGATCAGCAGCTCTTCGCCGTTCAGGGTCACTTCGGTGCCCGACCACTTGCCGAACAGCACGCGGTCGCCAGCCTTGACCGACGGTGCGATCAGCTCGCCCGAGTCCTTGCGCGCACCTTCGCCCACGGCGACGATCTCGCCCTCGGCGGGCTTTTCCTTGGCGGTGTCGGGAATGATCAGCCCGCCCTTGGTCTTTTCGTCAGAAGCGATACGCTTGACCAGAACGCGGTCGTGCAGCGGTTTGAAAGCCATCTGGGGTACTCCCTTGAGTTTCCAGGTTTGATCTCGATTAGCACTCGCCCAATGTGAGTGCTAACGTCGGTTGAGTTAGGCAAAGACCGGGGCCGAGTCAACACCTGCCGGCGCGTGTTTTGATTTGCCTTTTGCCCCTCGCCTGCCACGATGGCCCCAGACACTCCTGACCCGGGCCCCCATGACTCGCCTTCTGACCCTTCTTGCCGCCGCCGTCCTGTCCCTTGCCGGCCCACTGAACGCGCAATGCGCCGGAACCAACCTTCTGGCCGAGATGGAGCCCGCCCAGCGCGATGCCATCGTCGCCGCCGCCGATGCCGTGCCCTTTCCACGCGGCAACTACTGGCGCGCGACCCGGGGGGAGGAGGTGATCACCATGGTCGGCACCTACCATTTCGACGACCCGCGCCACGCTCCGACACTGGCCACCATCGCACCCGCGATCCAGTCGGCCAGCACCGTCCTGGTCGAAGCCGGCCCCGAAGAGGAGAAGGCGCTGAAAGACCTGATCGGCCGCGACCCCTCGACCCTGATGATCACCACCGGCCCGACCCTTCTGGAACAGCTCCCGCCCGAGGTCTGGGCCCAGCTGAGCGAGGCGCTCGCCAAGCGTGGCGTACCCGGCTTCATGGCGGCAAAGTTGCAGCCCTGGTATGTCACCGTCATGCTGGCGATCCCGCCCTGCGCCATGGCGCAGATGCAGGACCCCAAGGGCCTGGACGGCATGGTGGTCGACACCGCCGAAGCCGCCGGCGTGCCGGTTCGGGGCCTGGAGCCCTTTGACACCGTGTTCAAGATCTTTGGCGCCATGACGCACCAGGAAATGGTCGCCATGATCCAGTCCACCCTTGCCGTCGAGGACCGGTCCGAGGATTACTCCGCCACCCTCGCCGACAGCTATTTCGCCGGGGAAAGCCGGGTGATCTGGGAATACATGCGCGAGGTGTCCTATGGCATGCCCGGCTACAGCCGCGAACAGGTGGACGCCGAATTCGCCCGCCTGGAAGAACTGCTGATGAACATGCGCAACCGCGCCTGGATTCCGGTCCTGACCGAAGCCGCCGCCGATGGCCCGGTCTTTGCCGCCTTCGGGGCCCTGCACCTGTCGGGTCAGGAAGGCGTGCTGAACCTCTTGCAGCAGGAAGGCTTCACGCTGGAACAGTTGCCGCTGTGATCCTGCCCGGCCGCCTGACCCGCCTGACCATCCTTGACCTTGGCCTGTTCGAGGTCCGGGGCGGCGAACGCCTGATCGGCATTCCGGCCTACCTTCTGCAAACCGACCGTGGCGCCAACATCCTGTTCGACACCGGCTTTCCGCCCGCATACCTGACCGACCCCGACCGCCCGGCGCAGGACGGCCTGCCGCGCTTTGGCCGGCTTCTGGACTTCACCGCCGCGCAGACGGCCCAGGGCGCACTCGCCGCCCTTGGCCTTCAGCCCCGCGACATTGACCTGACCATCCTGTCGCACGGCCATATCGACCACGTCGGCTCCCTTCCCCTTTTCACCCACGCGCCCATCCTGATGACCGGGCATGAGCGGGCCGATCCGCAGCCCAGCTACTTTGGCAGCGCCCGCCCGATGGACTGGCCCAAGGCCCGCTATCACCTGATCGACACCGACACCCCGGTCTGCGACGGCCTGACCCTGATCCCCACCCCCGGCCACACCCCCGGCCACCTGTCGGCCCTGCTGGACCTGCCCCACACCGGCCCGGTGATCCTTGCCGCTGACGCGATCAACCGCGCCTCCGAACCGGAGGAGGACTTCGCCGACGCCCAGGACCCCACCGCCGCAAGAACCTCGGCCGACCGCCTCCTGGCGCTGCCCGGCCTCTTGATCTATGGCCACGACCCCGCGCAATGGCCAACCCTGCGCAAGGCCCCGGCCTTCTACGACTGACGATAGACCTCGCCCCGGTGGCCGACCCCGATCACGATAACGGTGACCACTTCGTCCTTGATCTGCACCAGGATCCGGTAATCCCCCACGCGATAGCGCCAAAGCCCGCCCAGCCGCGCGCCCTGCAAGGCGTCGCCAAGCTGGCGCGGGTTGTCCAGAACTGCAATTCTGGTGCGCAGAAAGCTCGTAATCCGCTTGGCTTCCGTGCGTCCCATCTTGGCCAGTTGCTTCTTGGCCGCGTCGGAAACCTCAATCTGCCAAACCAAGCTCGCGCTCCACATCAGCCAGCGGCGTAGTCTTCTCCTCGCCGCTCGCAAGACGCTCCACCACCGTCTCGGCAAGATAAACGTCTTCAAGATGCTCGATCTTGTCGATCAGCGCCTCGCGCACATAATAGGTCTTGCTGCGCCCCGTGGCCTTGGCCAAGGCGTCCAGCCGCCGTTCCAAATCTTCCGGCAATCTCACCGACAGCATCGACAGCCTCCCGTCATACACGCACTACATGTATGACAGAACGCTGCCAAATGCAACCTGCCCCCGCGTGACAATCCCCACGCCCTCGCCTATACCGCGCGCGAACCCAACCTCCCGCGAGTCCTCCCCATGACCACCCTTGTTTTCGGCCACAAATCCCCCGACACCGATTCCACCGGCTCTCCGATCATCTGGGCCTGGTACCTGACCGAGACCGGCACCCCGGCGAAACCCGTCCTTCTGGGCGAGCCGAACACCGAAGCCGCCTTCGTGCTGAAGCATTGGGGCCTGGAAAAGCCCGCGATCATTTCCGACGTGACCGCCGACGACAAGGTCGTGATCGTCGACACCAACAATCCCGCCGAACTGCCCCCCTCGATCAACGAGGCCAAGATCCAGGGCATCATCGACCATCACCTGCTGGTCGGTGGCATCAAGACCAAGACCCCGATCGACATCACCATCCGCCCGCTGGCCTGCACCGCCACCATCATGCACGACCTGATGGGCGACACGCTGGCCAAGGCACCGAAGGCGATCAAGGGCGCGATGCTGTCCTGCATCGTCTCCGACACGCTGGAGTTCCGCTCGCCCACCACCACGCCCCACGACCGCGCCGTCGCCGAAAAGCTGGCCGCCGACCTGGGCGTGTCGATCAACGACCTTGCGACCGCGATGTTCGAGGCCAAGTCCGACGTCTCGGCCTTCTCGGACGCTGAACTCCTCCGCATGGACTCCAAGGAATATACCGTCGCCGGCAAGGAACTGCGCGTCTCGGTCCTGGAAACCACCGCGCCCAAGGTCGTGCTGGACCGCAAGGACAGCCTGATGCGCTCGATGGAGGGCGTGGCGAAAGAGGACGGCGCCGATCAGGTCCTCCTTTTCGTCGTCGACATCATCAAGGAAGAGGCGACGCTTCTGGTCCCGAACGATCTGGTCAAGCAACTGGCCGAGGCGTCCTTTGGCTGCACCGTCACCGGCGACACAGTGGTCCTGCCCGGCATCATGAGCCGCAAGAAGCAGATCATCCCGGCGCTGAAACTCTGACCTTCGTTGCGCAACCGTCCGTGCATACGCGCGTATGCATGGACGGTATACGCAAAGCAGACGGGTCGTAGACCGCCGTTTCTGTCCCGAAAGGACCCCGAATGACCCAGATCATCCGCTCCCTCGCCGACCTTGCCGGCCGCTACGACGCCGTTTTCTGCGACCTCTGGGGCTGCCTGCACAATGGCAAGACTGCCTTTCCGGCGGCGGTGGCGGCGTTGCAGGGCTATCGCGCGACGGGCGGAAAGGTGGTCCTTCTGACCAATGCGCCGCGCCCGAAATCCAGCGTGATCAAGCAGTTGGACGCGCTTGGCGTGCCCCGCGACGCCTGGGATATCGTCGTGACTTCGGGCGATGCGGCGCAGATGGGGATGCTGTCCGGCGCGGCGGGGCGTCGGGTCCACCACATCGGCGCGCTGAAGGATGAACCTTTCTTCACCGATTTCGCCGAGGATCTGGCCGCCTATGCCGCAAGCCAGCCGCCCATCACCCGCGTCGCCCTGAAAGACGCCGAGGGGATCGTCTGCACCGGCCTGGCCGACGACCTGACCGAAACGCCAGACGACTACCGCGCCGCGCTGCTTTTGGGGAAAACTCTCGGTTTGCCAATGATTTGCGCCAACCCGGATATCGTCGTCGACATGGGCGACAAGCGGCTTTACTGCGCCGGGGCGCTGGCGCAGATGTATGAAGAGATGGGCGGCACCGCACTCTATTTCGGCAAGCCGCACCCCCCGATCTACGACCTCGCCCGCCGCCGGCTTGCCGAATCGGGTGCAGCTTCGGACCCGCAGATCCTGTGCATCGGAGACGGCATCCGCACCGACGTGCAGGGCGGTATCGGTGAGGGGCTGGACACCCTGTTCATCACCGGCGGGCTGGAGGCCGAGCGTTTCGGTGCCGATGTCGAAGCGCCCGAGGCCGGTCTGCTTCTGCCCTGGCTGGAGGGAGAGCAGCTTTCGCCGACCTATGCGATGGGTCGGCTTCGCTGACGACCGGATAACATTCGTGCCGCTCGCGGCACAATATTGAACAATTCTTGCGCAGCCGATTGTGCTGCGCTGCAGCATGTGCTAGTGTCCCACCATGCAAGGTAGGGATTCGGAAACCATGCTCGACAACATGCCCCGTGGCACGATCTGCATCGAGGACATCGAAATCGGCATGTCCCGCCACCTGTCAAAGGTCGTAACCGACCGGGATATCGAGCTTTTTGCCGAAGTCTCCACTGACCGGAACCCCGTCCACCTGGACGAACAATACGCCCAGGACACCATATTCGAAGGCCGGATCGCCCATGGGATGCTGACTGCCGGCCTCATCTCGGCTGTCATCGGCGAACAGCTTCCCGGCCACGGCACCGTCTATCTTGGGCAAAGCCTGAAGTTCATGGCCCCCGTCCGCCCCGGCGACATGGTCCGGGCCGAGGTGACAGTCACCGCCATCGACCACGCCAAGCGCCGAGTCACCCTTGAAACCCTGGCCTCGGTGGGTAAAACCGTTGTGTTGAAGGGTGAGGCGCTGGTTCTGGCGCCCAGCCGCAAGTTCGACTGACGGGATACGGGCATTCTTGGCCCGCAAAGGGCAGGATGCAGCAGCATTTTCACTGGCAGGGCCTCGACCCGTCCACCCGCGGCGCCTCGGTCGCGATGGGCAATTTCGACGGCGTGCATCGCGGCCACCAGTCGGTGATCGACCTTGCCCGTGGCCCCGCACCCCTGGGCATCATCACCTTCGAGCCCCACCCCCGCCAGTTCTTCGCCCCCGATACCGCGCCCTTCCGCCTGATGAACGCCGAAGCCCGCGCCAACCGCCTGGCCCGCCTTGGGGTCCAGCACCTGTTCCAGCTACCGTTCGACGCCACCCTTGCCGGCCTGACGCCCGAGGGCTTTGTCACCGAAGTCCTGTCGGATGGCCTTGGCATCGCCCATGTCGTCGTCGGTGCCGACTTCTGCTTCGGCAAGGGCCGCAAAGGCACCGCGCAGGACCTTGCAACCCTTTGTGCCACCAAGGGAATCCGCACCACCATCGCCCCCCTCGTCGCCGACAACGGGACCGAGATCTCGTCCACCAACATCCGCCGCGCCTTGACCGAAGGCCGTCCCCGCGATGCCGCCGCGATGCTGGGCCACTGGCACCGGATCGAGGGCGAGGTCCTCCACGGCGAAAAGCGCGGGCGTGAGCTTGGCTATCCGACCGCCAACATGTCGGTCGACGGCCTGCACCTGCCCAAGCTGGGGGTATATGCCGTCCTCGTCGACATCCTGACCGGACCGCAGGCGGGCAGTTACGACGGCGCGGCCAGCCTTGGGGTGCGGCCCATGTTCGGCGAGAACCGCCCGAACCTTGAAACCTTCCTCTTCGACTTCAAGGGCGACCTTTACGGCCAGCACCTTTCGGTCGCGCTGGTCGACTTCCTGCGCCCCGAGTTGAAGTTCGACGGCCTGCCCGCGCTGATTACCCAGATGGACGCCGACTGCACCAAGGCCCGCAACATCCTTTCCGCGCTGTGACCCCTTCCCTTTTCCCACCCGCCGGACCACCTTGGCGCGCATGACGAACCTTCGCCCCCGCTTCTGGGAAACCGTTCCCCTGACCAAGATGACCCAGGCCGAGTGGGAGGCCCTCTGCGACGGCTGCGGCAAGTGCTGCCTGAACAAGCTGGAGTATGAGGACACCGGCGAGGTCGCCTATACCCGCATCTCCTGCCGGCTGTTCGATGGCGACACCTGCCAGTGCCGCGACTATCCGAACCGCAAGTTGCATGTGCCGGAATGCGTGGTCCTGACGCCCAAGACCTTGCCGAAGATCGCCTACTGGATGCCCGCGACCTGCGCCTACAAGCTGCTGTTCCAGAAAAGGAAACTGCCCGACTGGCATCCGCTGCTGACCGGCGATCCCGAAAGCACGCACAAGTCCGGGCAGTCCATCATGGGACTTACCATCCCGGAAACCCAGGTCCCCGAGGATGATTGGGAAGACTATCTGATCGAGGAAACCCCCTGATGCGCTTTGCCTCTGACAACACCTCTGGCGCCGCGCCCGAGGTCATGGCCGCGATCCTGAAGGCGAACGAGGGGTATGAACGGTCCTACGGCGCCGATGCCGCGATGGCCCGTGTAACCGACCTTGTGCGTGAGATCTTCGAGGCCCCGCAGGCTGTCGTCCACCTTGTCGCCACTGGCACCGCCGCGAACGCCCTTGCCATCGCGACCCATTGCCCGCCCTGGGGCGCTGTGTTCTGCCACCAGCACGCCCACATCGCCGAGGATGAGTGCAACGCGCCCGAGTTCTACTCTGGTGCCAAGCTGGTCCTTGTCCCCGGCGCACATGGCAAGATCACCCCGGAGACCCTGGGCCAGGCTCTCTCCACCACCGGCGAAAGCGGGGTCCACGGCGTGCAACGCGGGATGCTGTCCCTGACCAACGTGACCGAGGCGGGAACGGTCTATACCCCCGCCGAAATTGTCGCCCTGACCGCATTGGCCAAGGCCAAGGGCCTGCCCTGCCACCTGGACGGCGCGCGCTTTGCCAATTCCCTGGTCACCACTGGCGCGACCCCGGCCCAGATGACATGGAAAGCCGGGATCGACGTGCTGTCGCTGGGCGGCACCAAGAACGGCTGCCTGGGGGTCGAAGGAGTTGTCCTTTTCAACCCCGAAAAGGCCTGGGAACTGGAACTTCGTCGCAAGCGCGGCGGGCATCTCTTCTCGAAGCACCGTTTCCTCTCGGCGCAGATGGAGGCGTATCTGACCGACGGTCTCTGGCTGCGCCTTGCCGCGCAGGCCAATGCCATGGGCCAACGGCTGGTCCAGGGCCTGCGCGACCGGCAGGCCCATGTTCCCCCGGCTGATGCCAACATGCTGTTCCCCGAATGGCCCATCGGCCACCATGACCGGCGCTTGAAGCTGCGGGTGCCGCCTACTACCGCTTTCCGGCCCCCGAAGGCCGCGAACGCGCCCGGCTCGTCGCGTCGTGGTCCACGACCGAGGTCGATGTCGACCGCTTCCTGGACGCCTTCTGACCCTATTGCGTCACAGCGCAGGATTTTCGCACCGTTAGCGGTGCCGGGCGTTTGCAACCGCAAAACCCGGTGATAAGCGACACGCATCCCGAATCCGCTGCCCCGGAGCCCCCATGCCCGCCGTCACCGAACCGAAGCTGATCGCCGGAAACGCCAACCTGTCTCTGGCGAAGTCCATTGCCCGCCGCATGTCCATGCACCGGGGGATGAGCGTGAACCTCGTGGACGCCCGCGTGGAACGGTTCAACGACCAGGAAATTTTCGTCGAGGTGTTCGAGAATGTCCGGGGCGAGGACATGTATGTCATCCAGTCCACCTCGAACCCGGCGAACGACAACCTGATGGAATTGCTGATCATGACCGACGCGCTGCGCCGGTCCTCGGCCAGCCGCATCACCGCCGTGATCCCCTATTTCGGCTATGCCCGCCAGGACCGCCGCGCCAAGGCCCGCACGCCGATCAGCGCCAAGCTGGTGGCCAACCTGATCGAGACCGCGGGCGTCGACCGCGTGCTGACCCTCGACCTGCACGCGGCACAGATTCAGGGCTTCTTCGACATTCCGGTCGACAACCTTTACGCCAGCCCGGTCTTTGCGCTGGACATCGAACACCACTTCCGCGGCCAGCTGGACGAGCTGATGATCATCTCGCCCGACGTGGGCGGCGTCGCCCGGGCGCGCGAACTGGCCAAGCGAATCAACGCCCCCCTCGCCATCGTCGACAAACGCCGCGAGAAGGCGGGCGAGATTGCCGGAATGACCGTGATCGGCGACGTCCGCGGCCGCAAGTGCATCATCGTCGACGACATCTGCGACACGGCCGGCACGCTGTGCAAAGCCGCCGAGACCCTGATGGAGGCCGGCGCGACCGAGGTCCACAGCTATATCACCCACGGCGTCCTTTCCGGCCCGGCGGTGGAGCGCGTGTCGAATTCGGTCATGAAGTCGCTGGTGATCACCGATTCCATCGAGCAGGGCGACAAGGTCAAGGGCGCCGGCAATATCCGCATCGTCCCCACCGCCCCGATGTTTGCCCAGGCGATCCTGAACATCTGGGGCGGCATGTCCGTCTCCAGCCTGTTCGAGACCGACACCCTGGTGCCCATCTACGAGGGGCTGTACCAGCGCAGCTGAATTTCCCGAGATCGGTGAAATTCAGCCCATTTTAGGCCGCAATTCCTCGGCAGAACCCACATTGTTCAACAAGTGTGGCGGATCATGCGGTCAGTTTCCGTAGAGCAGGGTAGAGCGTTGGGGCCAGTGCTGCGGCGCCATGGGATGTTGATCGCGATCGTCGCTGGATATTGCGCAATCGCCTGGTGGATCGCCAGCCAGTACACGTTCAACGTGACTGGCGACAAGATCGGCGCCTTGCTGCGCAGCTTCGGCAAGAAGGTGCCCCAGATGATCTTTCTGGTGCTTTTTGCCCGGCTGCTTTACCTGACCTACGTCAAACGGGTCGATGATCGGATCGGGGTTCTGAAGGCAGATATCCGGTCTTTCCTGACGGACCGCGACCGGATGCTCAGCGGCCTGCTGGCCTTCCTGCTTATGTCCTTGACACTTATCGCTTTTGCGCAGTTGAAGAACCTGATCCCCGAGATCAACCCATTCGCCTGGGACGAGGCGTTCATGCAGCTGGATCGCACCCTGCATTTCGGCGCCTTGCCGCATGAATTCCTGCATGCGGTGTTTGGCGGGCACTACATGATCTCGCTCTTCACCGGGCTCTACAACATCTGGCTTTTCATGATGTATTTCGTGCTGGTCATGGCCTGTTTCATGCGGCCAGACAGCGCGGTGCGGATGCAATATCTGATCGCGTTCCTGTTCACCTGGGCCATTGGCGGCAACCTCTTCGCCACCCTGTTCTCCTCGGCTGGGCCGGTCTACTACGCTGACCTCGGGTTGGGCGACGCTTACGCCAGCCTGATGCAGCGCCTGCACGATCATGCAGCCACCGGCGCACTTACCGTCGTCGACACGCAGTATCTGTTGTGGGAGATGTACTCGCGTCCTGAACTGATCAACGCCATTTCGGCCTTCCCCAGCATGCACGTCGGCTCGTCCGTCCTGATGGCGATCTTTGCCTGGCGTGTATCCCGGATGGCTGGCTACCTTGCCTGGACCTTTGCGCTGCTGATCATGATCGGCTCGGTCCTGCTGGCCTGGCACTATGCCGTGGATGGCTATGTCGGGGGTCTGGTGGCGGGGTTCAGCTGGTTCCTGGCCGGGCTTATCGTCCGCGCAAGGTCCGAAGACTTTTCCCCCGTCCGCAGCTGATCAGGTCACGTCCCAGTCATCCTCGTCCCGGGTCGCGCCGATCGCCATCCAGTCGGCGCGAATGCGGGCCACCCGGGTATCGGCCCAGGTGCGGAACACGATATCGAAGCCCTGGGCCGTAATGTTCTCGGCCGCGATGTCGATACGCGAGTTTGTCCGGTGGTCGATGTCCCACATCGAAATGCCGACCGTCACGGCGGGGATGTCCAGAAAGGGTTCGCGGAAAAGTTGCGCCTGCCGGACCTCACGCGGGCCCGCGCCGGTCCACATCGGTCCGTCATGGGCAAAATCGTTGAACAGGATCGTCGACCCCTGCTCGACCCCGACCACTCCACCAATTCGCCGCATCGTCATTCCACACGTCCACACCCAAACGCATCTTGCCCGATTCGGCAGCAAAAGGGGTTAGCAAAAAAGAAAAGGCCCCGAAAAATCGGGGCCTTCATCCGCGCTAGGGCCAGGATCAGATCCCGGCCTGGGCGCGCATCGCGTAAAGGTCGGCCACCGCCTTGTCGGCCGTGTCCTTGTCGGCATTGACCGCCGCCGCTTCGCAGGCGTCCGCCACCAGGGCGTCCATCTGCGCCGGGGTCATCTCGTCCAGCGGGACGGCCTGTTCAGCCAGGACCGACACGCCAGTCGCGCTGATCTCGGCGAAGCCGCCGGTCACGACATAGGCCTTCACGCCGTCCGCCGAGACCACTTTCAGCAGGCCCGGCCGCAGCGAGGTGATGGTGGGGGTATGCCCCTCCATCGCCGTCAGGTCGCCCTGGGCGCCCGGAATCTGGACCTCGGTCGCCGGATAGGACGCGAGGCGCCGCTCCGGGCTGACCAGGTCGAATTGCACCGTGCTGGCCATTTCGCCCCCTTATGCCGCTGCCGCTGCGAGTTTCGCGGCCTTGGCTTTCACTTCCTCGATGTCGCCGACCATGTAGAAGGCGGCTTCCGGCAGGTGGTCGTACTCACCCGCGACAACCGCCTTGAACGAGGCGATGGTCTTTTCCAGCGGAACCTGCACCCCGGGCGAGCCGGTGAACACCTGCGCCACGTCGAACGGCTGCGACAGGAAGCGCTGGATCTTCCGGGCACGGGCCACGGTCAGCTTGTCCTCTTCGCTCAGTTCGTCCATCCCCAGGATGGCGATGATGTCCTGCAGCGACTTGTAACGCTGAAGGATGCCCTGCACCGAACGGGCGACCTGATAATGCTCTTCGCCCACGATCTGCGGGTCCATCAGACGCGAGGTCGAGTCCAGCGGGTCCACCGCCGGGTAGATCCCCAGTTCCGAGATCGCACGGCTGAGCGTGGTCGTCGCGTCAAGGTGCGCGAACGAGGTCGCAGGCGCCGGGTCGGTCAGGTCGTCGGCCGGAACGTAGATCGCCTGCACCGAGGTGATCGAGCCACGCTTGGTCGAGGTGATGCGTTCCTGCAGCGCGCCCATGTCGGTCGCCAGCGTCGGCTGATAGCCCACGGCCGAGGGGATACGGCCCAGCAGCGCCGACACTTCCGAACCCGCCTGGGTGAAGCGGAAGATGTTGTCGACGAAGAACAGCACGTCGGTCCCGGATTGGTCGCGGAACTGCTCGGCCAGGGTCAGGCCGGTCAGCGCCACGCGGGCACGGGCGCCCGGCGGTTCGTTCATCTGGCCATAGACCAGCGCCACTTTGGACTTGGTCAGGTCGTCGATGTTGATGACGCCGGATTCGATGAATTCGTGATAAAGGTCGTTGCCCTCACGGGTCCGTTCGCCCACGCCGGCGAACACCGAATAGCCCGAGTGCACTTTGGCGATGTTGTTGATCAGTTCCTGGATCAGAACCGTCTTGCCCACGCCTGCACCGCCGAAGAGGCCGATCTTGCCGCCCTTGGCATAGGGGGCCAGCAGGTCGATGACCTTGATGCCGGTCACCAGGATCTGGCTTTCCGTCGCCTGCTCGTTGAAGTCCGGGGCGGGCTGGTGGATCGCGCGCGACTCGGCGGCGCTGATCGGGCCCTTTTCGTCAATCGGGTCGCCCACCACGTTGATGATGCGGCCCAGGGTCGCGTCGCCCACGGGGACCGAGATCGGCGCGCCCAGGTCCGAGACCAGGGCACCGCGCACCAGACCTTCGGTTGCGTCCATGGCGATGGTCCGCACGGTGCTTTCGCCCAGGTGCTGCGCCACTTCCAGAACCAGGCGCTTGCCGTTGTTGGTGGTCTCCAGCGCGTTCAGGATGGCGGGCAGGGCGCCATCGAACTGGACGTCGACGACCGCGCCGATGACCTGGGTAACCTTACCCGTAGCCTTGGAGGGAGATTTTGCCATTGTCATAAGCCTCGTTTTACGTGTTTCGGGCGGCCCGACGCTCGGACCCGGTTCAGTTACTGGCGGGGTTCAGGTGGCATCGAACCACCCGCCGCCAAAGGCGACCCGTCCGGTGACGCAATGGAAGATGCGTCCCGGAAAGTACCGCCGGTATTTCGCCCGGAACTGGTTCCGGATTTGGGCAAAGCTTTCATCCGCACGGGCCTGGCCCTTGTGCAGAAGGTGGAAGTCGATCGCATAGGACCGGCCGCCCAGGAATTCGGCCTGCAGGCAGAGGTCGGCCCCGTAGTAGTGGAAACCGGCCATGTCGTACGAGTTCAGCACCGGCTTCAGCCGCCGCATGACGATGAAACATTCGTCCAGCGATTCCACCCGCGCCGGGACCTGACCCAGCCGGCGGTCCTGGCCAAAGACATCGCTGATGTGCAGCGCCTGCGCCGTGACCGAGTGGTTCAGCGGCCGCCAGGGGCTGCCCGCGACGCCGGCGACCAGCCACTGCGGATCGGCCGCCTCCAGCGCGTCGATCCGGGCGACCAGATCGTCAAAGCCGCAGTCCACCAGTTCCACATCCTCGTGGCAGAAGATCACATAGCGGCCCCGGACCTGGGGCCACATGTGCTTGTGCCAGTTGAACCCGTCGAACTGGTTGCCCTTGCGATTGTCGGCCGCCAGAAACTCGCTGTTGTCGGGGGTGAACCCGTGCGCAGCAAAGCTTTCCAGCAGCCGGTCGTACTTCGCCTGATCCCGCACCAGCGAGCATACCGAGAAGACAAGATCGCTCTCGTCCCGGTTCTGCACATATGTCGGCTGCGGGATCATGGGTCAGAGGGCCTCGGCACCCGAGATGATCTCGATCAGTTCCTTGGTGATCGCGGCCTGACGGCTCCGGTTGTACTGGATCGTCAGCTTGTTGATCATGTCGCCGGCATTGCGGGTCGCGTTGTCCATGGCGGACATCCGCGCGCCCTGCTCCGACGCGCCGTTTTCCAACAGAGCCGTGAAGATCTGCGTCGCCACGCCGCGCGGCAGAAGGTCGGCCAGGATCGCCTCTTCCGAGGGTTCGTAGTCATACAGCGCCGTCGAGGCGGTGGCTTCGAACTTGGCCGGGATCACCTGCTGCGCGGTCGGAACCTGGCTGATCACCGACTGGAAGCGGTTGTAGAAGATCGTGACCACGTCCGCTTCGCCAGCCTCGAAGGCCGCCATGACTTCCCGCGCGATGCCTTGCGCGTTGGCATAGCCCACGCGCTTGACTTCGCCCAGGTCGACGTGACCCACGAAGGCGCTGGACCAGTCGCGCTTCAGCTGCTCGCGGCCCTTCTTGCCGACGGTCAGGATCTTGACCGTCTTGCCCGCCGCCACCAGCTCGTTCGCCCGCAGGCGCGCCAGCTTGACGATCGACGAGTTGAAGCCGCCGCAAAGCCCCCGCTCCGAGGTCATCACGACCAGAAGATGCACCTGGTCCTTGCCGTTTCCAGCCAGAAGCTTCGGTGCGCCTTCCCCGGTTCCGACGCCGGCCGCAAGGGCCGACATCACCGCTGTCATCCGCTCGGCAAACGGCCGGGCGGCTTCGGCAGCCTCTTGTGCGCGGCGCAGTTTCGCCGCGGCGACCATCTGCATCGCCTTCGTGATCTTCCGCGTGTTCTTCACGCTTCCGATCCGGTTCTTCAGGTCCTTAAGGCTGGGCATCTGCCTATTCCTTCAGGGCTCAGGCGAAGTCTTTGGCGAAGGCGTCCAGTTCCGCGCGGATCGCTTTCTCCAGGTCGCCCGCCACTTTGCGGTCGTTCTTGGTGATGTCTTCCAGCAGAGCTTTGCCCGTCGTGCGCAGGTGCTTCAAAAGCCCCGCCTCGAACCGGCCGACGTCCTTGACCGCGATCTTGTCCAGGTAGCCGCTGGTCCCGGCATAGATCACCACGACGATTTCCGCGTTGGTCATCGGCGAGTACTGGTTCTGCTTCATCAGCTCGGTCAGGCGCGCGCCGCGGTTCAGAAGCGCCTGGGTCGAAGCGTCAAGGTCCGAACCGAACTGGGCGAAGGCCGCCATTTCGCGGTACTGCGCCAGTTCCAGCTTCACCTTGCCGGCCACCGACTTCATCGCGCTGGTCTGCGCCGAAGAGCCGACGCGCGACACCGACAGACCGGTGTTCACGGCCGGGCGGATGCCCTGGTAGAACAGTTCGGTTTCCAGGAAGATCTGGCCGTCGGTGATCGAGATCACGTTCGTCGGGATATAGGCCGACACGTCGCCCGCCTGGGTTTCGATGATCGGCAGCGCGGTCAGCGAGCCGGCGCCGAAATCCTCGTTCAGCTTGGCCGAACGCTCCAAGAGACGCGAGTGCAGGTAGAACACGTCGCCCGGATAGGCTTCACGCCCCGGCGGACGGCGCAGCAGCAGCGACATCTGACGGTAGGCAACGGCCTGCTTCGACAGGTCATCATAGATGATCAGGGCGTGGCGGCCGTTGTCGCGGAAGAATTCCGCCATCGCGGTCGCCGAATAGGGCGCCAGGAACTGCATCGGCGCCGGGTCAGAGGCGGTCGCGGCCACGACGATGGTGTAGGCCATCGCACCGGTTTCTTCCAGCTTCTTCACCAGCTGCGCCACGGTCGAGCGCTTCTGCCCGATGGCGACATAGATGCAGTACAGCTTCTTCGATTCGTCCGAACCGGCGGCGTCGTTATAGGCCTTCTGGTTCAGGATAGTGTCCAGCGCCACGGCGGTCTTGCCGGTCTGGCGGTCGCCGATGATCAGTTCGCGCTGGCCGCGGCCAACCGGGATCATCGCGTCGATGGCCTTGAGGCCGGTCGCCATCGGCTCATGCACCGATTTGCGCGGGATGATGCCGGGGGCTTTCACGTCGGCGATCCGACGCTCGGTCGCGGCGATCGGGCCCTTGCCGTCGATCGGGTTGCCCAGACCGTCCACGACGCGGCCCAGCAGCTCGTTGCCGGCGGGCACGTCCACGATGGACTTGGTGCGCTTGACGGTGTCGCCTTCCTTGATGTCCTGGTCGGACCCGAAGATAACGATACCGACGTTGTCGACTTCCAGGTTCAGGGCCATCCCGCGGATGCCGCCGGGGAATTCCACCATCTCGCCGGCCTGGACGTTGTCCAGACCGTGAACACGGGCAATCCCGTCGCCGACCGACAGCACGCGGCCAACTTCGGCCACTTCGGCGTCCTTGCCGAAATTCTTGATCTGCTCTTTCAGGATCGCAGAGATCTCAGCAGCCTGAATTCCCATCACCCAACCTCTTTCATTGCATTTTGCAGGGCCGCGAGCTTTGCCTTGATCGACGTGTCGATCATGGTCGAGCCCAGCTTCACGACTAGACCGCCGATGAGGGACTCATCGACGGTGGTTTTCAGTTTCACGGTCTTGCCGACGCGGGCCTTCAGCGTCTCGGCAAGCTTTTTCGATTGGGCGGCCGACAGCGCGCGGGCGGCGGTGACCTCGGCGGTCATCTCACCCTTCTCGGTGGCGATCATGTCGGTCAGCGCGGTCAGAAGCTGCGGCAGCACGAACAGGCGCCGCTTTTCGGCCATCAGGGCCAGCGTGTTGGCCATCAGCGCGCTGACGCCCAGCCTGGCGCCGATTGCTGCGATCACCTTGCCCTGGTCCTCGCGGGTGACCACCGGCGAGGCGATCACGTCGCGCAGCTCGGCGCTGGCGGCCAGGGTTTCCGACAATGCAGCAGTATCGGCTTCCAGCGCCTTCAGCGCCTTGTCGTCCTTGGCCAGGTCGAACAACGCCGATGCGTAACGCGAGGCAATGCCCAGAGAGATCGAAGCCGGTTCTGACACGTCAACCCTTCCGCTTTTTCTTGCCCTGGGCTCTCGCGAACCGGGCTTTTCTTCGGCGCACACCTCACCCGTCGACTGGGGGGCGCACCATCCGTCGCGGGCGTCCTTAGCAGAGGCGTATCCACCCCGCAACCGGGTTGCAGGCCGTTTTGTGATCCAACTTGTCGCGGATCGCGCGGGCCGGAAGGCAGCCCGGCAAGCCGACCGCTTTCCAGCGCCCAGACCGGACGGATCGGGCCACCTGCCCCCGGCCTGCCGGGCAGGGGATCCAAGGGGGCATTCCCCGCGTTGACCGGCGGTCGGGGCGTGCGGACACAACCTCCCTGCCGGATCAAGCCAACCCGCTGATCCGACCGGCGCCTTGCAGTCCGGGCGGCCGGCGACCAGCCCAAAGCGGCAGGAAGGAGACAGCCAGATGTCCAGGATCCAGTGGCTGCTCTCCCGTCTGCGCAAGACGCTTTGGGTCAGGGTTTCCCTGTTCGCCCTATTCGGGGTTCTCGTGGCAGGCCTGGCTTCGCTGTCGAACCGGCTGTTCCCGGGCGCGATGCCGTTCGACATCTCGACCGACGCGATCGACAGCCTTCTGACAATCATCGCGTCCAGCATGTTGGCGGTGACGACCTTCTCGGTCGGCGCGCTGACGGCGGCCTACAGCTCTGCCACCTCACACGGGACGGCCCGCGCGACTCAGCTCCTGACCGAGGACCGCGTGGTGCAGACGTCGCTGGCGACCTTCGTCGGGTCTTTCCTGTTCAGCATCGTCGGACTTATTGCCCTGAAGCTCAGCGCCTATGGGCCCGAGGGGCGCGCGGTCCTGTTTGCGGTCACCCTTGGGATGATCGCCCTGATCGTGCTGGCGCTCTTGCGCTGGATCAACCAGCTGACCCGACTGGGCCGCGTCTCGGATACGGTCGGACGGATCGAGCAAGAGACCAGGGACGCCATGGAGGCCCGGTTGACCCTGCCCTTTCTCGGTGGCGCCCCGCTTCCCGCCACCTTGACGGCCAGCGGTCTGGGGACGGGCGTGATGACGACGGACCTGGGCTATGTCGCCTTCATCGACACGGCCGGACTTTCGGAACGGGCCGAGACGGCGGACTGCCGGATCGACATCCTCGTCCTGCCCGGAACCTTCGTCTATGCGGATACGATGCTGGCCAGGATCACCAGTCCGGGCGACCCGCCGGACGACCTCGTCGACGCGGTGCGGTCGGCCTTCACCATCGCCGCGTCACGCAACTTCGACCAGGATCCGCGGTTTGGCCTGGTCGTGCTGACCGAAGTTGCACTGCGCGCCCTGTCCCCGGCGGTCAATGATCCCGGCACCGCAATCGACGTGATCGGACGGCACACCCGCCTGCTAAGCTTCTGGGCCGAGCGGTGGGAGGCTGCCTGCACAAAGCCACCGGAATTTCCCCGCCTGCGCGTGCCCGCGCTGGATTATGGCGACCTCTTCGACGACGCCTTCACCCTTATCGCACGCGACGGGGCCGGCCAGATCGACGTGATGCTCTGCATTGCACGGGCGCTTGCCGCCTTGTCCCGGATCGGCCCGGACGCATCGCGGCAGGCAGCCCGCGATCAGTTGCAACTCGCCCTGCATCGCGCGACCGCCGCACTTGCGGCCGAGGCCGACCGCCGCCGCCTGCAAGCGGCGGTAGACGGCATCGTCGCCCTCAAGTTCCCGGTTCACACCTTATGACATGCGCGTCAGTCGGGCTGCGCGCGGGTTGACCTTCCCCGCCTTGCACCGGAAGCCTGCCGCCGCAACGAAGCAACAGAAAGGCAGGCAGCATGACACTTACTCGACGCGGGCTTCTGGGCGCGACCCTTGGCGCGACGGTTCTTGCAACTGCGGCCCGGGCCAATACCAGCGCGGTGCGCAACAATGTCTCGGGCTTCGTCATGCAGGACTGGCGCGACCATTTCGACAGCCTCGGCAAGGCGACCATCGTGGCCGACACCGCCTCGCGCGCGTTGCACTACTGGAGCGGCGATGGCACCGACTACCGGATCTTTCCCACCTCGGTCCCGCTGACCGACGAGCTGACCAAGCGCGGCTACACCGAAATCGTGCGCAAGAAGGTCGGTCCCAGCTGGACCCCGACGCCTTCGCAGATGGAGCGCTACCCGGACTGGAAGCCGATCGGCCCGGGGCCCGAGAACCCGCTGGGGACCCATGCCATGTATCTGTCCTGGCCGGCCTACATCATCCACGGCACCCACGACACCCGGAAGATCGGCCGCCGCTCTTCGGATGGCTGCATCGGCCTGTTCAACGAGAACATCGCCGAGTTGTTCGAACTCTGCCCGGTCGGCACCCAGGTCCGCGTGATCTAGTCCGCCCACCGTCCCTACCCCCGGTTCAGGGCCGGTTTCGCGCTGCCCACCCCTTCCAGCACCCGCAGCGGCCGCTTCACCGCCGCCCGCAGCCCGCCCTGGGTCGGCGCATAGACCTGCTTGGACGCCTCGACCATCAGCACCCCGCCCGCCAGCCAGGGCATCCGCCGCCCGAACCCCTCCCAGAAATCCGCCGACCGCAGCCAGAACCGCGTGCCGGAGGGTGGCGCGAACAGGACCGAGCAGCTGCGTTCCGGCGTGAACCCGTGCCGCTTCAACTGCGCCTCAAGCTGGGCCACCGAATAAGGCCGGCCAAAGCCGAAGGGCGTCGCATCCCGCCGCGACCACAGGCCCGCCCGGTTCGGCACGATGAACAGCGCCCGGCCCCCCGGTCCCAGCACCCGCGCGGATTCGTCCAGCACCGCCGTGGGGTTCTCGGAGGTTTCCAGCCCATGCATCAGCACCAGCCGGTCGACCAGCCCGGTGGGCAAGGGCCAGGCCGTGTCCTCGCACAGCACGCTGACATTCGCCATTCCCGCCGGCCAGGGCATCACCCCCTGCGGCCCCGGCATCAGCCCCACCACCCGCCGCGCCTCGGTCAGATAGGGGCGCAACAGCGGCACCGCAAAGCCGAAGCCCGCCACCGTCTCGCCCGCCTTCGGCGGCCAAAGCCGCACCACCTGATCCCGGATCGCCCGCTGCGCGACCCGACCCAACTGGGTGCGATAGTAGAAATTCCTCAGATCCAGCACATCAAGGTGCATTGCGGCCGCCGCCCGTTGGGTCAATCCTGCCCATCATACCTTCGGAAAGGCCAAAGACCATGCTTCAGCTTCTCACCATCCCCTGCCTGTCCGACAACTATGCCTATCTCCTGCACGACCCCGCCTCGGGCGAGACCGCCGTCATCGACGTCCCCGAGGCCGCGCCGATCCTGCGCGCCCTGGCCGACCAGGGCTGGAAGCTGACGCAGATCTGGCTGACCCACCACCACGGCGACCATATCGACGGCGTGCGCGAGTTGCGGACGGCCACCGGCGCCCGCGTGTTCGGCGCCGCCGCCGATGCCCACCGCCTGCCACCCCTGGACGTGGCCCTGCCCGAAGAGGGGCACCTGACCCTTGGCGGGCACCCCATCCACAGCTTCCCCGTCCCCGGCCACACGCTTGGCCACATCGCCTTTGTCGCCCCCGGCCATGCCTTCACCGGCGACAGCCTGATGTCGGGCGGCTGCGGCCGCTTGTTCGAAGGCACCCCCGCCCAGATGCACGCCAGCCTGGCCCGCCTTGCCGCCCTGCCCCCAGACACGCTGATCTGCTCGGGCCACGAATACACCGCCTCGAACCTGCGTTTCGCCGCGACCCTTGAACCCGACAATCCACGGCTTATCTCTCGCATCGCCGAGGTCGCGAACCACCGCGCCGAAGGCCGCGCCACCGTCCCGGTTCCCCTGCGGACCGAGCTTGAGACAAACCCCTACCTGCGGGCCCACTTGCCCGCGCTGAAGACAGCGGTCGGCCTGCCAGATGCCGACGATGTCGCCGTGTTCGCCGAAATCCGGGCCAGAAAAGACACGTTCTAGGCTTAGGCCATCACGAAATGCGTGATCGCCCGGACGGAACCGCAAAATCTGGAAGATTGCGCTTGAAGTGCGGTCAAGAAAACCGAACTTTAAGTTTATGAGGCCACGGTTGGTGTGGGCGCTCGTGCCCCACTGACCTGCAGGACAGGAGCACTGAAGTGCCATCGTTTTCGACAACCCTTGAACAGGCAATCCACAGCGCCCTGGCCCTGGCCAATTCGCGCCGCCATGAACTGGCAACCCTTGAACACCTGCTGCTGGCGCTCATCGACGAACCCGATGCCGCCCGCGTCATGAAGGCCTGCGCCGTCGACCTGGATGAGTTGCGCAAGACCCTCAGCGATTTCATCGACGACGACCTCTCGACCCTCGTCACCGATGTCGAGGGGAGTGAGGCCGTCCCCACCGCCGCCTTCCAGCGCGTGATCCAGCGCGCGGCGATCCACGTCCAGTCGTCGGGGCGGACCGAGGTGACCGGCGCCAACGTCCTGGTCGCGATCTTCGCCGAACGGGAATCGAACGCCGCCTACTTCCTGCAGGAACAGGACATGACCCGCTACGACGCGGTCAACTTCATCGCGCATGGCGTGGCGAAGGACCCGTCCTATGGCGAAGCCCGCCCCGTCCAAGGGGCCGAGGAACAGCACGAAACGCCCAAGGCCGAGGCTGGGGAGGCCAAGGAATCCGCGCTGTCGAAATACTGCGTCGACCTGAACGTGAAGGCCCGCAAGGGCGACGTCGACCCCCTCATCGGCCGCGAGCCCGAGGTGGAGCGTGCAATCCAGGTCCTCTGCCGCCGCCGCAAGAACAACCCGCTTCTGGTGGGCGACCCCGGCGTCGGCAAGACTGCTATCGCCGAGGGCCTGGCCCGCAAGATCGTCAACGGCGAGACGCCCGAAGTTCTGTCCAAGGCGACCATCTTCAGCCTCGACATGGGCGCGCTTCTGGCCGGCACCCGCTATCGCGGCGACTTCGAGGAACGGCTGAAGCAGGTCGTCAAGGAACTTGAAGACCACCCCGACGCGATCCTTTTCATCGACGAGATTCACACCGTCATCGGCGCTGGTGCCACCAGCGGCGGCGCGATGGATGCGTCGAACCTGCTGAAACCCGCGCTGCAGGGCGGCAAGCTGCGCTGCATGGGGTCCACCACCTACAAGGAATTCCGTCAGCACTTCGAAAAGGACCGGGCGCTTTCCCGGCGCTTCCAGAAGATCGACGTGAATGAACCTTCGGTGCCGGATGCGATCAAGATCCTCATGGGTCTGAAACCGCATTTCGAGGAACACCACGACCTGAAATACACCAACGACGCGATCAAGTCGGCGGTGGAACTGGCCGCGCGCTATATCCATGACCGCAAGCTGCCCGACAGCGCCATCGACGTGATCGACGAAGCCGGCGCCGCACAGCACCTGGTGGCGGAATCGAAGCGCCGGAAATCGCTGGGTGTGAAAGAGATCGAGGCCGTCGTTGCCAAGATCGCCCGCATCCCGCCGAAAACCGTGTCGAAGGACGATGCCGAAACCCTGCGCGATCTTGAGAAAACCCTCAAGCGCGTCGTGTTCGGCCAGGACAAGGCGGTCACCGCGCTCTGCTCGGCCATCAAACTGGCTCGTGCCGGCCTGCGCGAACCCGAAAAGCCCATCGGCAACTATCTCTTCGCCGGGCCGACCGGTGTGGGCAAGACCGAGGTGGCCAAGCAGCTTGCCTCCTCGCTGGGGGTGGAACTGATCCGCTTCGACATGTCGGAATACATGGAAAAGCACGCCGTTTCCCGCCTGATCGGCGCGCCTCCCGGCTATGTCGGGTTTGACCAGGGCGGGATGCTGACCGATGCCATCGACCAGCACCCGCATTGCGTCCTGCTGCTGGACGAAATGGAAAAGGCGCACCCGGATGTCTACAACATCCTCTTGCAGGTGATGGACCACGGCAAGCTGACCGACCACAACGGCCGGACGGTGGATTTCCGCAACGTGATCCTGATCATGACCTCGAACGCCGGGGCCTCGGACATGGCCAAGGCCGCGATCGGCTTTGGTCGCGACCGTCGTACCGGTGAGGATACCGCCGCGATCGAGCGGACCTTCACGCCGGAATTCCGCAACCGTCTGGATGCGGTGATCAACTTCGCGCCCCTGGGCAAGGAGGTGATCTTCCAGGTGGTCGAAAAGTTCGTCCTGCAACTGGAAGCGCAGCTTATGGACCGCGGCGTCCACATCGAACTGACCCCGGAAGCCGGCACTTGGCTGGGCGAAAAGGGCTATGACGACAAGATGGGCGCCCGCCCGCTGGCCCGTGTCATCCAGGAGCATATCAAGAAGCCCCTGGCGGAAGAGCTGCTGTTCGGCAAGCTGGTGAAAGGCGGCGTGGTGCGGGTCAACGTCAAGGACGACGCCATCGTCCTCGACATCGAGGAACCGCAGAAACCGCGCCTCACCGGCCAGAAGCCCCCGCTCCTGACCGCCGAGTAAGCGCAAGACCTGCAAACCCCCGCCCCACGGCGGGGGTTTCGCTTTGCGCCCCCCACTGGCCGAACCCAAGCCCTTTCATCTTTGCCCAAACATCCCCGCCGGAGGCCCCGCCCGGCCAAGACCACCCAGGCTGCCCTGAAAGCGCCCCTCCGGCCCGCTCGTCGATGACTTCGTCACTCCTCGCCACGCGACGAGAAGACGAAGTCGCACGAGGAGCCGCAGCCAAAGGTCAAGAAATCCTGAAAGCCCAAGCCCAAGCGATTGAAACGGAAGGCGTCCAACACCTGTCCACCGGGAGCAGGCTCACCGCTCGGTCAGCTTCAACTCGATCCGCCGGTTCTGTGCCCGCGCTGCCTCATCCGCGCCCAGCGCGACTGGCCGGTACTCGCCGAACCCCGTCGCCGCCATCCTTTCCGGCGGGAAGCCCAATTCGTCCTGCATGAACCGCACCACCGACAATGCCCGGGCCTGGCTCAGTTCCCAGTTGTCCTGGAACGCCCCACCCCCGGACAGCGGCAGGTTGTCCGTGTGCCCGTCGACCCGGATGATCCAGTCGATCTCGTCCGGGATCTCGGCCCGCACCTCATCCAGGATCCGCACCACGCCTGCGATTTGCAACCGCCCCTCCAGCGCCAGGTCGGCCGAGCCGGGGTTGAACAGCACTTCCGAGGAAAAGACGAATCGATCCCCCACGACCCGCACCCCTTCGCGGTCCTGAAGCAGCGTGGACAACTGCCCGAAGAATTCCGACCGAAAGCGCGACAGATCGCGGTTTTCCTCGGCCAGACGGGCGGCCTCGGCGGCCTCCAACTCGGCCCGGCGGCGCTGTTCAGCGGCAACCTGGGCCAAGGCGGCGTTCAACTCGGTGCCCAGGCTGTCCAGCTGGACCTGCGCCGCCTCGTCCTTGGCGCGTGCCTCATCCAGGACGGCTTGCAGGCTGCCCAACTGCCCCCGCAGCGCGGCGATCTGCTGGTTCAGAAGCTCCACCTCCCGCGCGGCCGACAGCGCCTTTTCCTGTTCGGCCAGCAAGGCCGTCTCGGCCGCCTCCAGCGCGGCATCCTTCTCGCCCGCCGCTTCCGCCGTGATCCGCGCCGCGGCCAGCAGGGTCAGCGTCTCTTCGGCGCGCTTGCGTTCCGCTTCCAGCGCCAGGGTCATCGCCGTCAACTCGGTGTCCGATTGCGCCAGCCGCGCGCGCAGCGCCTCCAGCGCGGCGGCGTCGGCCAGACGGGCGGCCTCGGCCTCGCTCACCTGCGCCGTCGCCTCGGCCGCAGCAGCGGCGCTGGCGGCCTCCCGGTTGCGCAGGTCGGCGATCAGCGCCTGCAGGGCCTCGCGCCGTGCGGCGGCAAGGCGGGCTTCCTCGGCTGCCGCGTCAAGCTCATCCCGCGCCTTGGCAAGCGCCAGGTTCATTGCCTCGGCTTCGTCCAGCAGCCGGTTCCGTTCGCCCTCCAGCCCCGCGACCGCGCCCCGGGCCGCATCCCGCTCCAGGATCAGGGCGGCGACCTGGGCCTCGAAATCCGTGATCCGGGACGAGGCGGCGGCAAGTTCCCCTTCGCGCGCCGCAAGGTCGGCGGTCAGGCTGGCGACCAGGCCCGCCTGACGCTCGCCCTCGGCCTGGGCCGCCGCCAGACTGCTGCGCAGCGCGCCAATCTCGGTCTCCAGGCTGGTCGCCCGCGCCCGCTCCAGCCCCAGCGCGCCGGCCAGATCGGCGACCTGGGCGGTCAGCGCGTCCAGTTCGGTGCTTTGGGTGGTCAACTGATCGCGCAGCACCGACTGCATGACGGTGAAGATGGTCAGCACGAACATCAGCACCATCAACAGCGTCGTCACCGCATCGACGAACCCCGGCCAGATCAGCGAGGAATCCCGGCGGCGAGAGCTGGCCATCAGCGCCCCCCGCTGCGGGCCAGCTGCTTCACCGCATTGGTCAGCGCCGCAAGGTCGGCCTTCAGGTCCGCGGTGCTTTCCTGCCGCCCGGCCGACATTTCCTCAAGTATCCGCAGAAGTTGCACGTCGATCGACCGCAGGCGCATCCGGCTTTCCGCATCGCCGCCGCCCATCCCTTCACCCGACAGCGCCGCGACCAGCCGGTCCTGCCCCTCGGCGATCCGCTGCAACAGCGCGGCACTGGGCCCCGCCTCTTGCCGGTCGCCCAGGCGCGCCAGGCTTTGCGACAGTTCCGCGATCCGCATCTCGAAGGTCGCGCGGCCGGCTTCAGCCTGTTCATGCATGGCCTGCAACTGCTCGACCTGCAGGGCCATGTGGTCGATCATCGAGGCCACAGCCGATTGGTCGCCCGTATCCCCCTCGCCCGAGAAACTGATCCGCGTGATCGACGACAGCCATTCCTCCAACTCGCGGGTAAAGCGGTTCTGCCCGTGGCCGGCGAACAGTTCCAGAAGGCCCAGCACCAGCGACCCCGCCAGACCCAGAAGCGAGGAGGAGAACGCCGTCCCCATCCCGCCAAGCTGGCTTTCCAGGCCCCCCATCAGCTTGCCGAACACGTCCAACCCCGATTCGCCCTCTTGCGGGGCCAGGCTGCGGATCGTCTCGACCACGGCCGGAACCGTGGTGGCCAGGCCCCAGAAGGTGCCCAGAAGTCCCAGGAAAACCAGAAGATTGATCAGATAGCGCGTGATGTCCCGCGCTTCGTCGATCCGTTGGACGACCGAATCCTGGATCGACCGGGACGAGGTGGCCGAGATCGACATCCGCGCCGTCCGGGTTCGCAACAGGGCGGCAAGCGGGGCCAGCAGCAGGGGGGGGCGGTCGCTCTCGGTCCCCGGAGTGGCGCGCACGAAATTCTCGATCCAGTAGACCGACTGCGCCAGAATCCAGACCTGCCAGAAGCAGGTCAGCACGCCGATCAGAAAGACAAAGGCGATCAGCCCGTTCAAAAGCGTGTTGGCGCGCAGGATGTCGATGATCTGGCCGTGGATCGCCCAGGCCCCGGCGCCGACCAGAAGGCAGACCAGCAGCATCTGGGTGATGGCCCGGATCGGCTGGCTGAAGGTCGTGGTGACGGAAGCCTGTTGGTATGTCTGGGACATGCCTGCCCTCTGGTTCGCTGTTGCGGGCAGACTAGCAGGTGAGCCGCGCCTGCCAAGCAAAAGGTCAGGTCAGGCGGCGGACCTGATCCGCCAGCCACTCCAGATCCGCATCGCCGATGCCAAGTTCGGCCAGATGGGCGACGGTGGACCACAGGTAATCCCGGTTCGGCCCGCGCCCGCCCGTCGCCCCGGCGATGATGCGCGCCTGTTCATCCAGGGACAGGCCGCCGCAGTACTGCACATGGTCGGGGTCGATCACATAGGTCAGCGCCTGCACCGCGCCGGCGTCGGTCGTGACGGTCAGCACCCGCTCCAGATAGGCCGAGGAGACAAGCTCCCGCTCGCGCAGCGCCGCCAGCGTCGCGCCCTCGGCCCCCGGTTCCACCCGGAAGGCAACGCCCTGGCAGCTTGCGCCCGGTGCCGCATCCAGTGCCAGGACCAGGCCCGGCTGCTCGACCGTGCCGCGATGGTGGATCGAGCGCATGCAGAAGCTGCGGTGCCAGCCCGCGACCCGGCCGATCCGGCGTTCCGCCACCGGAAAACCGGGGTCCCAGATCAGCGATCCATAGCCGAAGACCCAAAGTGGTTGCTGCATGGCTGGTCCTTGTCCCTGCCGCCCTGTAAACACGGGGCTGCGGGCAAAGAAAAGGGCTGCCGGATGCGCAAACTGCTTGTCCTTCTGCTGGTGGGGTCGGCCCTATGGTCGGGCTACTGGTTCGTGGGGTCGAACGCCATCCGCCAGGGGGCCGAGGACTGGTTCGCCCAGGCTGCATCGCAGGGGCTGGAGGCCGAGACAGCGTCGCTGGACGTGGTCGGCTTTCCCAACCGCTTCGACCTGAAGCTGACCGGGGTTTCGTTGCGCGACCCGGCGCAGGGGATCGGCTGGCAGGCCCCCTTCGCCGAGGTCTATGCCATGACCTGGAAACCCTGGCACATCATCGCCGCCCTGCCGCCCGAACAGGTGGTGACCCTGCCCGACCAGGCGGTCACCCTGGCGGCCGAGGGGCTTTTGGCCAGCGTCCGCGCCCGGCCCGCGACCGATGTGCCGCTGGCGGCAGTGGTCGTGGAAAGTGGGGCGTTCCAGGCCCGGTCCACCGCCGGCTGGACCGCCGGGGCGGCCCGCGCCGTCGCCTCGATCAGCGCGGATGAAGAGGTGCCGGGCGCCGGCGATGCGCCGAACACCTATGTCCTGTCACTGACCCTGACCGACCTGGCCCCCGATCCCGCCGCAATCCAGAAGATCGTCGCCGAAGCCGGCCTGCCGCCGCAGATCGCCACGGTCCGCTTGGTGGCGACGGCCACCCTGACCGCGCCGCTTGACCGGTTCTCGGGTCAGACCAACCCCCGCCTGGCGACGCTGGACCTGACCGACAGCCTGGTGGCCTGGGGCGACCTTTCCATCACCGCGACCGGGGCGATTGCCCCGGATGACGAAGGCTTTGCCGCGGGCCGCATCGACTTTGCGGTGACGAACTACCAGCGTCTGGTCCCGGCCCTGGTCGCGGCCGGGGCGATCAAGCCGGAAATCGCACAGACGGTGGAAAACATGCTGGCCGCCTTGGCGCAGGAAACCGGCGACCCTAACCTGTTGCAACTGCCGCTGATCCTGGAAGGGGGGCGCGTCTCGCTTGGCCCCCTGCCCCTGGGTCCGGCCCCGCTCCTGATCGGCCCCACCGGCTAGCGGCAGTAGGACCCGCCGCTGCGCGCCGAGGTGTCGAAGTGGAAGTGGTCCTCGTGATACCCGTCCGAGCCGGGGCCAAGCGTGGTGCGGAAATAAGGGCAGGCCGCCTTGTAGATCCGCCGCAGGATCTTGTTGTAATTGTCCTGCACGGTCAAAATCTTGCCATTGGTCAGCACGAAGGCCGAGATGTCGATTGCACGGCCCTTGCCATGTTCGCTGATCTTCGCGCCCTTCACGTTGTTGCGGCCGCGACAGATGTAATGCGCCGCCACCCGCAACTCGGACAGCTTGCCGTCGAACGCCGGTTGCGCCACCTCGTCGACCCAGGCGTTCAGGCTTTTGGCGATGCTGCAATCCACCGTCGCCGCCTGGCTTAGCCGCACGCCCGAGATCGAGGTCACCCGCACCGCCTCGGCAACGCCACAGCCCCGGACCTTGGATGAAATCGGCGCGATCGGCTCGCCCTTGATTGCGGCCACCCCACAGACAGCGCCCTCCATCGACGCCAGTTCGCGCTTTTTCTTCCGGCGTTCCTTGCGGGTCGGCGGCTCTGCCGCGGCCAGTTCGGGCTCGGGCGCGGCGACCGAGGACAAGTCCAACCCGCTTTCCTGCGACGCGGCCTTCAACTCGGCCATCCGGCGGACCAGCGCCTCGGGCCTGGGCATGGGGCGCAATGACCGCCCTGCGGGAACCTCCACAGCAGCCTCGACCGGCGCAACCTCGGCCACGACAGTTGGCTGGGGCGCAGGCGCGACGGCGGTCAGCGGATTCGGCAGCGGCCGGGGCGAGGTCTTGGGCGCCTCGGCCAGGGCAGGCCCGGCCAAGCACAACAACAGAATCAGCGCGCGCCGCACCAGCCCTAGCCCTCTTTCGCGGGCGGAGGCGCCCGGCCAAAGTCCGGCGCGGCAGTGTCCTGCCCGGCCTCGATGATCCCGCGACGAATCGCGCGGGTGCGGGTGAAATAGGCGTGCAGATGCTCACCATCCCCCATGCGGATCGCGCGTTGCAGGACGAACAGCTCTTCGGCAAAGCGGCCCAGGATATCCAGCACAGCGTCCTTGTTGGTCAGGAACACGTCGCGCCACATGGTTGGGTCGCTGGCCGCGATCCGGGTAAAGTCGCGGAAGCCGGCGGCGGAATACTTGATGACCTCGGACTGCGAAACGCGGCGCATGTGGTCGGCCACGCCCACCATCGTATAGGCAATCGCATGCGGCACATGGCTGACCACCGCGACCACCAGGTCATGGTGCGCCACGTCCATCGTGTCGACCTTGGCCCCCATCGCCTCGATCAGCTGGCGCAGCCGGGCCAGGGCCTGCGCATCGCACTCCTCGGCCGGAGTCAGCAGCCACCAGCGGTTCTGATACAGCGTCGCAAACCCCGAGCGCGGCCCGGAATATTCCGTCCCCGCCATCGGGTGACCGGGGATGAAATGCACGCCGGCCGGCAAATGCGGCGCCACGGCATCGACCACCGCCTGCTTGACCGAGCCGACATCCGTGACCGTCGCCCCCGGCTTCAGATGCGGCCCGATCTCGGCCGCAATCGCCCCCATCGCGCCCACCGGCACGGCCAGCACCACCAGATCGGCCCCCGCCACCGCTTCGGCCGCCGTGTCGCAGACCCGGTCGCAGAACAGCTCTTTCGCCACCGCCCGCGTCTCGGCAGACTTGGCGTAGCCCACGATCTCACCGGCCAACCCGCCCGCCCGCATCGCATGCGCCATCGAGGACGCGATCAGCCCCAGGCCGATCAGGGCGACGCGGCCGTAGATCATTTGACCCCCTTGAACTGCGCCACCGCATGGGCGACCTGGCGGCAGCTCGCCTCGTCACCGATGGTGATGCGCAGGCAGTGCGGCAACTTGTAACCCGCCACCCGGCGCACGATCAGGCCCTGCTTCTGCAGGAAGGCGTCACAGGCCTCGGCCTCTTCCTGGCTGGCGAACCGCGCCAGGATGAAATTCGCCATCGAGGTGTCCGACGGCACGCCGATCTCAGCCAAGGCATTGGCCAGCCAGGACCGCATCCGGGTGTTTTCCGTGCGGCACTTGGCCACGAAATCCTGGTCGCGCACGGCGGCCTCGGCGGCCTCCAGCTGCGTGGTGGACAGGTTGAACGGCCCCCGGATGCGGTTCAGCACGTCGATGACGTGCTTCGGACCATAGCCCCAACCGATCCGCAGGCCCCCCAACCCATAGACCTTCGAGAAAGTCCGCGTCATCACCACATTGTCGCGCGCATCGACCAGCGCGGCCCCGCCGTCATAGCCTTCGACATATTCGGCATAGGCCCCATCCAGGACCAGCAGCGCCTGCGGCGGCAGGTTCTCGGCCAGCCGCGCAATCTCGGCGGCCGAGACCATCGTGCCGGTCGGATTGTTCGGATTGGCCAGGAACACCAGCTTCGTGCGCCGGTTGCAGGCCGCAAGGATCGCGTCCACATCCGCCGTCCGCTCGCGTTCGGCCACCTCGACCGGCGTCGCACCGACAGCCATGGACGAGATGCGGTACATCAGGAATCCATGCTCGGTGAACACCACCTCATCGCGCGGCCCGGCATAGGCCTGGCAGAGGAACGTGATGATCTCATCCGACCCCGCGCCGCAGATGATGCGGGATGCGTCCAGCCCATGCACCTCGGCAATCGCCGCGCGCAGGTCGGCGTGATCGGTGACCGGATAGCGGTGCAGCGTGTGGACGGTGCGCGAGAAGGCCTCTTTCGCCCTGTCCGAGGGGCCGAACGGGTTTTCGTTCGACGACAGCTTCACCACATTGGCCACACCGGCCACATGCGCCTTGCCGCCCTCATACAGAGCGATGTCAAGAATGCCTGGCTGCGGCTTGATCTGGTCGTTCATCCTGGCCCCCGGAAGTCCCGCCCCATTTACCCGGCCCCGGCGCACAAGGCCAGAGCCTTCCACCCGGACCACCGCTTGTCAGATAGCGCGCGTTCCGCGCAAGTCTTTTGTCTCGTCGTCGGGGCTTGCGCCCTCCTCCTCGGCTGATGGGGGTTTCACCCCCAAACCCCCAGGATATTTGGGGGACAGAAAATGAGTTTGGGCATTTTCTGTCTGGAAATATCCCCGCCGGAGGCACCGAGGAGGAGGGCGCAAGCCCCGACGACGAGACAAGAAACCTGCGCGGAACGCGCTCCTTTTGAAAGGCCTCGGTCAGACCGCCAGGAAGTTGGTGAACTGCCAGGGATCGTCCTCGTCCCGGTCCTCGGCAAAGCTGTTGATGCGGCTCTGCAAGGGCGTCCAGTCGGTGTAGTGGCACTCGACCGACCCAAGGTAGGGGCGCTGGACCTCCAGGCAGCGGACGTGGTCCATCTCGTCGGCTTCCACGAAACCTTCGTTCGGGTTCTCGGCCGCCCAGACCATTGCTGCCAGCACCGCACTGGTCACCTGCATCCCCGTCGCGTTCTGATAGGGCGCCAGGCGCCGCGCTTCCTCGCACGAAAGGCGCGAGCCGTACCACATCGCGCCCTTGGCGTGACCATACAGCAGCACGCCCAGGTCATCCCCGCCCGAGGTGATTTCGTCCACGGTCAGGATATGCTGCGCCTCGGGCAGTTTTCCTGCGCCGTTGATTTCGTGCAGCGACAGGATCGCATCATTGCAGGGGTGATAGGCGTAATGGCAGGTCGGGCGATAGGCCGCGCGGTCCCCGTCCCAGACCGTATAGTAATCCGGGATCGACAGCGCCTCGTTATGGGTGACGACAAAGCCGTATTGCGGCCCGACACCGGGGCACCAGGACCGCACCCGGGTATCCGCGCCGGGCCGGTCGATCCAGATCGCATAGCCCGGCCCGTGGTCGAAGGCATGACCTTGCGGCGGCAGCTTCTTTTCATGCGTGCCCCAGCCCAGTTCGGCGGGCTGATAGCCTTCGGACAACAGCCCATCCACCGACCAGGTGTTTACAAAGACCCCCGGCGGTTTCGGCTTGGCCGAAACCTGGGTGTCGCGCTCGGCGACATGGATGCCCTTGACCCCCAGGCCCTGCATCAGCGCCGCCCAGTCCGCGCGCGACTTCGGATCGGCCTGCACGCCGGTATCCGCCGCCAGCCGCAGCAGCGCCTCTTTCAGCAGCCAGCTGACCATGCCCGGGTTCGCGCCACAGCACGACACCGCCGTCGGGCCACCGACATAGGACTTGCCCAACTCGCGCACCCGTTCCCGGAGCGGATAGTTGGTCCGGTCCGCGTTCGGCAGCGTGGAGCCGAAGTAGAACCCCGGCCAGGGCTCGACCACCGTGTCGATGTACTGGACCCCCATCTCCTGGGCCAGCTTCATCAGTTCCACCGAATCCACGTCCACCGACAGGTTGACGATCATCCCCCCGCCCACCGGGAACAGGCTGCGCAGCACATCGGCGAAATTGTCCGGCGTCAGCGCCACCTGCAGGTGCCGGATCCCGTGATCGCGCAGGATATGCGCATGATCAGCCGACGGCTCGATCACC
Organism: Tabrizicola aquatica; assembly: GCF_002900975.1. Taxonomy (GTDB): domain Bacteria; phylum Pseudomonadota; class Alphaproteobacteria; order Rhodobacterales; family Rhodobacteraceae; genus Tabrizicola; species Tabrizicola aquatica. Next base: position 220,001 of record NZ_PJON01000004.1, read on the forward strand.
GTGAACCGAGACCGGTCGAAATCGATGTGCCGCTCGATCAACGGCAAGGTGCCGCGCCCGATCGAGCCGAAGCCGATCATCACCAGCGACCCGTTGATGCGGGCATGGACGGAGTTGGTCATCGCTTTCTCCTCACTTGTAGGACCTGGCCTGCAGCCAATCCATCAGCGCCATCAGCACGCCCGAAACCACGAAGGTCAGATGGATCGTCACCAGCCAGAACATCTCGGTCTCGCCGAAGGTGGTCGCGGTCTCCAGGTCGCTGATCTCCATGAACCGCTTCAACAGATGGATGCCGGAAATCGCCACGATCGACGCGATCAGCTTCATCTTCAGCCCGCCGAAGTCGACCTTGCCCATCCAGCCCGGCTTGTCCGCGCCCGTGTCGAAGTCGAACTTCGAGACAAAACTTTCATAGCCGGAAAACATCACGATCAGCAGCAGGTTAGCCGCCAACGTCAGATCGATCAGCGTCAGCGCCACCAGGATCATCTTTTCCGCGGACAACTCCAGAACCTGCGGCAGATAGTAGACCAGTTCCTTGAGGAAGATCAGCGTCAGCATCGCCAGCGCGACCGCCAGGCCAAGATACATCGGCGCCATCAGCCAGCGGCTGGCGAAGAGGCCTTTCTCGAAAGACGTCTCGACAGAGTACTTCTCGGACATGAACACACTCCGGGGCTGGAAACGGAAAAGGCCCGCCGGATGTGGCGGGCCCCTCTCTGCCGTTTCTGATCGAAAGAACTGGGGGCAGTCTTAGTTCTTTGCGTAGTATTCGACGACCAGGTTCGGTTCCATCTGCACCGGATAGGGAACGTCGCCCAGGCCGGGGGTGCGGACGAACTTGACGACCTTCTTGTTGGTGTCGACTTCCAGGTAATCCGGGATGTCGCGCTCGGTCAGCGACAGGGCTTCCAGAACCAGGGCCATCTGCTTGGACTTCTCGCGCACTTCAATCACGTCGCCTTCCGACACGCGGTAGGACGCGATGTTCACGCGCTTGCCGTTCACGGTCACATGGCCGTGGTTCACGAACTGGCGGGCGGCGAAGATGGTCGGGACCAGCTTGGCGCGGTAGACCACCGCATCCAGCCGGCGCTCCAGCAGGCCGATCAGCATCTCGCCGGTGTCGCCGCGCACACGCTCGGCTTCGCCATAGATCTTGCGGAACTGCTTTTCGGTCAGGTCGCCGTAATAGCCCTTCAGCTTCTGCTTGGCGCGCAGCTGCGTACCGAAGTCCGACAGCTTGTTCTTGCGGCGCTGGCCGTGCTGGCCGGGGCCATATTCGCGCTTGTTCACCGGGGACTTCGGACGGCCCCAGATGTTTTCGCCCATGCGGCGGTCGATCTTGTACTTGGCAGAGGTGCGTTTGGTCACCGCTGATCTCCTTCTTGCGTTGCGAAGGGCGTTGTCCTTTGACCTTGCGGTCCGACAGGCATCCCCTTGCGGGGGCCACCAACACCAATGAAAAGCCCCGGAATCGCTTCCGGGACTGGCGGGCTTATAGAGGACACACCGGGGGAGTCAACAGCGCCTGCCGCCAAGGCAAGGATGCTGCGGCGCATCCCCGCAGGTCGCAGCCTGCCCGGACTTCCCGGACCACCCGCCAATCATACCCGGTAATCCTGGGGCTGCACACTTCCCGTTCAGGTTGCGCCATAAACCAAAGCTTGCATCTGCATTACTTTACTTTCGCAAAAGGCGATGTTAGCAAGTAAAAGCCTGCCATCACTGAAATCACGTTAAGAATGCCTGACATTTGCGCAGGATGGGATTTCGGTGCAAGCCCGCCCTTTTTTACTGCCTGCCTTGTTGATGATGCAACCTGAAACCTTGGAGATCAGACCATGAATCCGCCCCGGAAGCGCCGATCCATTAGCGATATACAGGCCGACTATGATCGGGGCGAAACGGCCGAACTTGAAACGCTGATGCGCGCGTGGAAGGGTATCAAGGAACTTCCCATCAGCGACTCTAATTCTTTCTTCAAGCTTGGCGGTTTCCATGGCGAGCCGTTTCGCGGACCGGGTGCCAAGACGAATGCCTGGTGGGGTGGATACTGCCAGCATGGCACCGTTCTGTTTCCGACCTGGCACCGCGTCTACCTTCACAAGCTGGAAAAGGCGCTTCAAAGCATTCCGGGTTGCGAAACCGTCATGCTGCCTTTCTGGGATGAGTGCAGCGAGGACTCTAAGACAAAGGGTATTCCCCGCGCCCTGACGGATGAAAAATTCATGCTGGATGGCGTCCTGATCGACAACCCCCTGCGGTCATTCGTGTTGCCAACGGCAATCGTCGACAATGTCGCCGAGGATTCGGGCACCGATCCCAACTCTCCCAATTACAGCAAGCCTGCGGGATATGAGACCGTGCGTTACCCATTGTCAGGGCTTGTCGGAACCGAAGCCGACAGGGCAACAACCCAGGCGCATAACGCGAAATTTCCCAACTATGCCAAGAACGTCTCGATTCTTGACGACAACATCATGGCCTGGCTGAAACTGCCGGTCGTGACGGGCGGTGTGACGCGCGGCCTGGTCATCAAGAAGTTCTCCGACTGCATGGATGCTCCAACGTATACGCTGTTCTCGAATACCACCTCGGCGACGGCCTGGAACAATGCCAACAAGGATCAGCCGGTCGTCCCGCTCGAATCCCCTCACAATTACATGCATCTTGCCGTCGGCGGATTTGACATTCCGAATTACGACGCGTCGCCGATCACGGGCGCGAATGGCGACATGGGCGAGAATGACACGGCCGGGCTTGATCCGATCTTCTACTTTCACCACTGCTTCATCGATTATGCGTTCTGGACATGGCAGCGGCGTCATAATGCCACCCAGGCACTGACGATTGACAGTGACGATCCGGGCGCATCTTACGCGGGGAACCAGCCGCCCGCCGGTGCCAATCCGGGCGACCAGCTGTCAATGCTGACACCTCTTGTTCCGTTCCAAAAATCAGACGGCGCATACTTCGACAGCAGGGATTGCGTCGATATCGAGGGGCAGCTTGGGTACACCTACGGACCTGGATCGCTCGACCATTTTGCCAATGCGCCCCTTGCCACTTTGGCCGTTGGAGACACCCCAACGACACAGATTCTGGTCAGCCATATCGACCGAACCAAGATCTCGGGCTCGTTCATCGTCGCCGTTTATGCCGAGGTCGACGGCGAGCACCGCCTTATTGGGGCAGAGCCCGTCCTCAGCCGATGGAACGTCACAGGTTGCGCGAATTGCCAGACCAAACTGCGGGTCAGCAGCAGTTTCCACGTGCCGACCGCAAGTCTCGGTGATGCCAATATCAAGGTGGCGATCCACACACGCAAAGGTGTGCTAGGCGACAAAGCTCCAGCGATGGTTTCTGCAGGCCAGTTGCGGGCCACGGACAGCGCCGGCGAAGTCCCCTTCAAGGTGGAAATCCGCTAGATTGAAAGGGGGGCGGGGCCTAAAGACCACCATCCCGCCCCCCTTAACAAATCCCTAACGCCCGCGATCAAGCCATTGAAATAACTTATATATCCCATTTTGTCCACCGTGGACAGGCCTCAGGCGTTCACGTCCACCACCACCCGGCCCTGCACGCCCCCCTTCAGGATCGCCGCCCCCAGCGCGGGCAGGTCCGCCAGCCCCGCCGGCCGCACCATCGCCTCCAGCTTTTCCATCGGCAGGTCGCGGACCAGCCGCCCCCAGGCCGCCACCCGCCGCTCATAGGGGGCGTTGACCGAGTCGATGCCCAGCAGGTTCACCCCCCGCAGCAGGAACGGGATCACGCTGGCCGGAAGGTTCGCCCCCCCCGCCAGCCCCACCGCCGCGACCGAGCCGCCGTATTTCAGCTGCCCCAGCACCCGCGCCAGCATCGCCCCCCCGACGGCATCCACACAGCCCGCCCAGGTCTCGCTCTCCATGGGCCGCTTCACCGTCTCGGCCAGCTCCTCCCGCGGCACGATCCGGGCCGCCCCAAGGTCGCGCAGATACCCCTCCGTCTCCGCCCGCCCCGTCACCGCCGCGACCTGATAGCCAAGACCAGCCAGCAAGGCGACCGCCACTGACCCGACGCCCCCCGCCGCGCCCGTCACCAGCACCTCGCCCTTCTCCGGCGTCAGCCCATGCTCCTCCAGCGCCATCACCGCCAGCATCGCCGTGAAACCGGCCGTCCCCACCGCCATCGCCTGCCGCGTCGTCAGCCCCGCAGGCAGCGGCACCAGCCAGTCCGCCTTGACCCGCGCCTTCTGGGCGTACCCGCCCCAGTGGACCTCCCCCACCCGCCAGCCAGTCAGCACCACCTTGTCGCCCTGCCGATACCGACCATCCGATGACGCCTCGACAGTTCCCGCAAAGTCGATCCCGCCGACATGCGGCCAGCTCCGCACGATACCGCCCCCGTTCGGCGACAACGCCAGCCCGTCCTTGTAATTCAGCGTCGAATACTCGACCGCGACCGTCACATCCCCCGCCGGCAGCGCGCTGTCGTCCAGCTCCCGCACCCGGGCCACGGCTGCATCGCCTTCCTTCTCCAGAACCAGTGCGCGGAACATCTTCGGTCTCCCATTTTGCTTCCCCCAAGTCGTCCCTTAGGAAGCCGGATTGTCAACCCGCGCGCCCTGCCGCACTCTGCCCGCAAAGGAGACCCCAATGACCCAGGAACACATCGGCTTCATCGGCACCGGCCTGATGGGCCACGGCATGGCGAAGAACATCGTGACGAAGGGCTACCCCCTGACCGTCACCGCCCACCGCAACCGCGCGCCCGTCGATGACCTGCTTACAAGGGGCGCAACCGAGGCGACCATCGAAGACCTCGCCGCCCGCGCGACGATCATCTTCCTCACCCTCCCCGGCTCACCGCAGGTCGCCGAGGCCGTGGCACGGATGACCCCGTACCTCAAGCCCGGCACGGTGATCGTCGACTGCTCCACCTCCGACCCCACCGTCACCGAACGCCTTGCCACCGACCTTGGCTCACGCGGCATCCACTTCGCCGACGCCCCCTTGAGCCGCACGCCGAAAGAGGCGTGGGAGGGCACGCTTGACTGCATGGTCGGCTCGGACCCGGAGACCTTCCAACGCATCCAGCCCGTCATCGCCACCTGGGCCGGGAAGATTGTCCACATCGGCCGCGTCGGCGACGGCCACCGGATGAAGCTTCTGAACAACTTCCTCTCCCTCGGCTACGCCGCGATCTATGCCGAGGCGCTGGCCGTGGCCGCCAAGGTCGGCATCTCCACCGCCACGTTCGACAGCGTGATCCGCGGCGGCCGGATGGACTGCGGCTTTTACCAGACCTTCATGGGCTACGCGCTGGAGGGCAACCGCGAGGCCCACCGCTTCACCCTGTCGAACGCCTACAAGGACCTGCGCTACCTGGAGTCGATGGCCAACGCCGCCACCGTCACCACCACGATGGCAAGCGCTGCGAAGAACAGCTTTGCCGGGGCCGTGGCGCAGGGCGGTGCGGGGCCGGAGGACTATGTGCCGCACCTGACGGATTTCGTGGCGCGGGCGAACGGGGTGAAGTGACCAGTTAGAATTTCTCCGTAGCTGGGCACTCACTCGCTTATGGGTCTACTTCTGCTGATGGTTCGGAAAATCTCTATCCCACCCCACAAGGCCCCGGATGCCAAATACCGGGGATAGTGGGGCCTCAGCTTCAGATTCTATTTTAGTCCAAGTTTCAACTATTTCTTCTGGGGATGCAATTCCTGCAGTAAAGGCATTTGTGATCACGCCACCACGGATCTCGTCCTTAAAACCTGAAATCCGAGTGATAGGCAGCAACCCATAAAAAATATCGTTACGAACTCTAAGACTGCCCCAAAGATCAACTGGTACCTTCCTGCCATGGCCGTTGTCCAAGTGAGGAGAGTCCCCAAAAACACGAACTTTATCGTGATCGCCGGGTTCGATCGGTAAATCACCATTATTCCACTTTTCAATCAATATCTCAAAGGGTGTACCCAGTGCTTCCCCATCTTTGTTGAAGACCTGATTTGCGAACTGAAAATCGTAGGGTAGTGTGAATGGTAGCGGTACGCTCACCGAAAGACCAAAACTCAGGGCAGCACGTCTAAAGTCGCAGATTGCAGGTACCTTTGCCCTAGCAGTCCACTTGTGCGGATCGGTGTCTACCGGGCTATATAGATCAATCTGCAGCCCTTCTGCACGTATTTTAGCAGTGCCGGTGAAGCCCGCAGGGCAAACTAAAACACCTTTCTGTGCGCCAACATCATCGAGAAGCCCGTAGAACTCCTCTACAGACTTCACGTCGGCTGGATTCTTGTAATCCTTACAGTCAATAACAATTTGAATCTCATACTGACCAATTCTATCGCGAACCAAAACGTCAATCTGCCGTTTCCGCCCGGACTTTCTTCCGAGTAAGTATTGGTTGTGGAGGACCTTGGCATTCGGCGCCAACTGTCGTTGAATACTGGCTACTAGCGTCTCAAGATCGCGAAAGTCCGACAATTAACAACTCTCCAAAAGGTATTTCAGAGTTCTTCCTCACCCACACTTCGAATGCCCACACGACCCACAGGTCAGGCACCCCTCCACCATCCGCAGGTCATAGCTGCCGCAGGACGGGCAGGCCTTGCCGCGTGGAGCCTCTCCGACCCGCATCACCTCGGCCTTGGGGTCGGATTTCAGGCCCAGCCCCTCGCCCTCGATGAAGCCGATGTCGATCAGGTGGCGTTCGATCACTCCGCCGATGGCGGCGAGGATCGAGGGGATGTAGCGCCCCTCCATCCAGGCCCCGCCGCGGGGGTCGAAGACGGCTTTCAATTCCTCGACCACGAAGGAAATATCCCCGCCCCGCCGGAACACCGCACTGATCATCCGGGTCAGGGCCACGGTCCAGGCGAAATGCTCCATGTTCTTGGAGTTGATGAAGACCTCGAACGGCCGGCGGTGGCCGGCGATGACGATGTCGTTGATGGTGATGTAAAGCGCGTGTTCCGACCCCGGCCATTTGACCTTGTAGGTCTGGCCTTCAAGTGCTGCAGGCCGGTCCAGCGGGTCCGACAGATACACCACCTCGCCCCCCGTCACCGGCTGCGAGGCCACGGGGGCGGTCTGCTTTTCGCTGACGGTCAGCACCGACCCTGTCACGTCATTCGGACGGTAGGTCGTGCAGCCTTTGCAGCCCTGATCCCAGGCGGCCATGTAGACCTCTTTGAAGGCGTCAAAGCTGATGTCCTCGGGGCAGTTGATCGTCTTGGATATCGAGGAATCCACCCACTTCTGCGCCGCCGCCTGCATGCGGACGTGGTCCAGGGGCGGCAGGGTCTGGGCGTTGACGAAATGGTCGGGCAGCGGCGCATCGCCGTGCTTTTCGCGCCAGAGGCGGACGGCGTAGTCGACGACCTCTTCCTCGGTGCGGGAGCCGTCCTTCTGCAGGACCTTGCGGGTGTAGGCATAGGCGAAGACCGGCTCGATCCCCGAACTGACGTTCCCGGCATATAGCGAGATCGTCCCCGTGGGTGCGACAGAGGTCAGAAGGGCGTTGCGGATGCCGTGCTGGGCGATGGCCTCGCGGACGTCGGCATCCATTTGCTGCATGTTTCCGCTGGCAAGGTAGCCTTGGGCGTCGAACAAAGGAAACGCGCCCTTTTCCTTGGCGAGGTCCACGCTGGCAAGGTAGGCCGCCCGCGCAATTGCCTTCATCCAGACTTCGGTCATGCAGGCGGCATCAGCCGACCCATAGCGCAGGCCGACCATGAGGAGGGCATCGGCAAGGCCGGTGACACCAAGGCCGATCCGCCGCTTGGCCTTCGCCTCGGCCTGCTGTTCGGGCAATGGGAAGCGCGAGGCGTCGACCACATTGTCCATCGCGCGGACGGCAACGCGGACCAGATGGTCCAGCGCCTGCATGTCCATCGCGGACCCGGCCTCGAAGGCCCTGAGCACCAGCGTCGGCAGGTTGATCGACCCAAGGAGGCAGGCACCGTAAGGCGGCAGCGGCTGCTCGCCGCAGGGGTTGGTGGCGGCGATGGTCTCGACATAGCCAAGGTTGTTCATCGCATTGATGCGGTCGATGAAGATCACCCCCGGCTCGGCATAGTCGAAGGTCGACCGCATGATCTTGTTCCACAGATCGCGGGCCTCGACCGTGCGGTAGACCTTGCCGCCGAAGACCAGTTCCCACGGGCCATCAGCCTTGACTGCGGCCATGAAAGCGTCGGTGACCAGGACCGAAAGGTTGAACATCCGCAGCCGGGCCGGGTCGCGCTTGGCCTCGATGAAGGCCTCGATATCCGGGTGGTCGCAGCGCATCGTTGCCATCATCGCACCGCGACGGCTGCCCGCGGACATGATCGTGCGGCACATCGCGTCCCAGACATCCATGAACGACAGCGGCCCCGAAGCATCGGCCGCCACCCCCTTCACCTCGGCCCCGCGCGGGCGGATGGTCGAGAAGTCATAGCCGATCCCACCACCCTGCTGCATCGTCAGCGCGGCCTCTTTCAACCCGGTGAAGATGCCCTCCATCGTGTCGGGGATCGTGCCCATGACGAAGCAGTTGAACAGGGTCACAGAACGCCCCGTCCCCGCCCCCGCCGTGATCCGCCCGGCGGGGAGGAACTTGAAGCCCTCCAGCGCCGCGTAGAACTCGGCCTCCCACTTGGCCGGGTCCGCCTCGACCTCCGCCAGCGCCCGCGCGATCCGCCGCCAGCTGTCCTCGACCGTGCCGTCGATGGGGGTGCCGTCCGCTTCCTTGAAGCGGTACTTCATGTCCCAGATGGCTTCGGCGATGGGGGCTTGGAATCGCGACATGACGGCGAATCTTCCTTGAACTTGTGGATAAGGTGGACGAAGGGCCCAAGATACGCCCCTGCCCCCCTCGGGTCAACTTGAAGCCCCCGCCAAGCGGCTTATGATTGGCTCCATGATCAATCTCCTGAAACTCTGCGTTGGCGCCGACTCGGTCGAGGACCTTCTTGACTGGCAACGCAGCCAGCGGTCCCACTGGCCCGAAGGCAAAGCCATCCACGTCACCCGCATGTGGCCCAAGCGCGAGGCCGAGGTGCTGGAGGGCGGATCGCTGTACTGGGTCATCAAAGGCGTGATTCTGGCCCGGCAACGGGTCGTCGATCTGCAGGAGGTGAACCTGGGCGACGGCATCCCCCGCTGCGCGCTGGTCCTGGACCAGGAGGTCATCCGCACCGAAGCCGCGCCCCGCCGCCCGTTCCAGGGCTGGCGCTACCTGGATCCGAAGGACTCCCCCCGCGATCTGCCGAAGGGCCGCGGCAAGGATGATCCCCTGCCCCCCGCCCTGGCCCAGGCGCTGGCGGAACTGGGTCTGCACTGAACCCTGACAGTTCGATCAGAATTGTCTTTCTCTTCGCCAAATATCCCACGGGGAGCGCGAGGGGTGTGAAACCCCTCGCTCCGACGGCGCCATTCGAACCGGGCTCTGGCAACTGCGCGCAAAACTGGCCATGAACGGCGCATGTCCCGCCCCCTTCTCCTCGCCGCGCCGATCATCTTCCTGCTTCTTTGGTCGGCAGGCTTCGCCATCGCCAAGATCGGCCTTCAGCACGCGGGACCCTTCACGCTGCTGGCGCTGCGCTACTCGATCGCCGTCCTCGTCCTCCTCCCCCTCGTCCCCCTCCTGAAACCCGCTTTCCCAAAGGGCCGCGCCGCCCTGGACATCGCGGTCGTCGGTTTCCTGATCCAGGTCGCGTATTTTGGCCTGTGCTACATCGCTTTCAAATCCGGCGTCTCGGCGGGTGGGGTGGCGATCATCGTGTGCCTGCAACCCATCCTGGTCAGCCTGATTGCGCCCTGGATGGTCGGCGAAACCGTCAGCCGCCTGCGCTGGATCGGCCTGGCGCTTGGCCTTGGCGGAGCGGTCACCGTGATCCTCGCCCGCTCGGGCGTCGCGCATGAGCCGCCCCTTGGCGTGCTGGCCGCAGTCGGCGGCCTGATCGGCATGACCGCCGCGACATTGTACGAAAAGCGCTTCGGCATCAGCACCCATCCGGTGCCATCCAACCTGATCCAGTATGCCGTCGGCGCGATCTTCACCCTACCCCTGGCCGTCGCGGTCGAGGGGATGCAGGCCGACTGGACACCCGCGCTCTGGGCGACCCTCGCCTATCTGGTGATCGGCAATTCGCTGATCTCGATCACCCTTCTCCTCGCGATGATCCGCGCCGGAGAGGTCGCCCGCGTTTCCGCCCTGTTCTATCTGGTCCCGCCGCTGTCGGCCCTGTTCGCCTGGCCGCTGCTGGGCGAAGCCATGCCACCGCTGGCCTGGGCCGGGATGGCGCTGGCGGGCATCGGGGTCATGCTGGCGCGACGCTAGCTCCTCGTTCGACTTCGTCTCCTCGTCGCGTGGGGGCAGCGAGGAGTGACGAAGTCATCGACGAGCGGGTCAGAACGGCCGCGCCGCAACCCCAAGCTTCGCCGCCAAGGCCGAATAGGCCGCGCGGTCCGCCGCCGTCCACTCTGCCACCCGGCTGGCCCATAGCACCGCCTGGCTGGAATGGATCAGCCCATCCGACAGGATGCGCAGGTGGTTCGCCCGAAGCGTCTCGCCTGACGAGGTGATGTCCGCGATGCACTCGGCCGTGCCGTTCTTCACCGTGCCTTCGGTCGCACCCTGGCTGTCGACCAGCTGGTAATCTGCAACCCCTTGCGCTTGCAGGAAATCCCGCACCAACCGGTGATACTTGGTCGCGATCCGCAGCCGGTGCCCGTGCGCCTTGCGGAACGCGGCGGCTGCAGCGTCCAGGTCGTCCACCGTCTCGACGTCGATCCAGACGTTCGGCACCGCGATGATAAGGTCCGCCGCCCCGAAGCCCAGCTTCGCGACCTCGGCCACCTCATCCTCGCCAAGTTGCTCGCGCACCAGGTCGGACCCCGTCACCCCCAGATGAATCCGCCCCGCCGCCAGCTCACGCGGGATTTCGCCGGCCGACAGCAGCACCGGGACCGCACCGTCGACACCCTCGATCACGCCGGAATATTCCCGGTCCGATCCCGACCGGCGCATGACCACGCCGCGCGCGCCGAACCAGTCAAAGCAGTCCTGCATCAGCCGCCCCTTGGACGGCACCCCCACCCGGATCATGCCACCGCCCCTTTCAGCCGCGCGACCAGACCAGGCCGGATCACCCCGCCCACCGCCGGGATGAAGGCACCCGCCCCCAGCACCGCCGTCAGCGCATCATAGCGGCCACCGCTGGCGACCGGAGGCATCCCGTCGCCCAGGAAGCTGAAGACGAACCCGTCGTAGTACTCCAGCGCCGTGCGCCCGTGGCTTGCCTCGAAGGCCAGTGTCGCCACATCCACCCCGCGCGCCGCCAGCGCGTCCAGCCGAACCGCAAAACGGTCCACCGCCGGGCCAATCGCGGGCAGCATCGGGGTAATCCCGCGCAGATGGCTAAGGGCATGGGCCGCCGGGGCCTCCAGGCTCAGCAGATCGTACAGCAGCGCCGCCTCGGTCGCCTTGATCGGTGGCGTCTCGGCATCGGCGACCAAGGCCTCGGCCCGGGCCGCGATCTCCTCTGGGCTGCGCAGACCGACAAAGGTCCCCGCCTCCTCGATCAGCTGCGCCGGCGTCCCCGCCTTCAGGCGCTCCAGCAGCGCAAGCCGCCCCGCCGGCACCGGCGCGCGCCCCGCGAACCGGTCAAGCAGCGCCTTGAACCGCACCGGCCGCCAGACATGCCGCAGCAACGCCGCCTTGCGCCGGTCGGAGGTTTCCAACCCCCGGACTGCCGCCATCAGGATGCCGATATCTCCGGTCACCGGTCGCAGGCCCAGCCCTGAAAGCAGGTCCCGGAACAGGGCAAAGACCTCGGCATCCGCCGCTTCGGGCGAGGCGCGGTCAAAGACCTCATACCCGACCTGCAAATACTCGCTGGCACGGCCCGAGCCGCGCATCTGCTTGCGGAACACCTCGCCCAGATAGGCATATCTTGCAGGTTCCGCCCCATGCGCCATATGCGCCTGCACCACCGGCACGGTGAAATCCGGCCGCAGCATCATCTCGCCCCGGATCGGGTCATCGGTCACATAGGCCCGCGCCCGGATATCCTCGCCATAGAGGTCCAGCAATGTGCCCGCCGGTTGCAGGATGTCGGCCTCGACCGGCACCGCCCCTGCCTGCACGAAGGCCGCCAGCAGCCGCTCGCCTTCGGCCCGGATCGCCGCCTTGGGGGTCATGCCACTGCCCTCTGGTACCATCGCCCGACACGCGGTGCCGTCGCTTCCCTTGTGTCGGAAGGAAAGGCAAGTGGGGGGCACGCCAGCCTCATCGCCCGAGCATCCGCTTTACCGCCGCGACCAGCTCTGATCGGGGCACCTCGACCTGCGCGGGCCGGTCCTTCCACTCTTCCAAAGTCGCGCTCTCGGCGATCTTGGCGCCCAGGATCAGGTCCTTCAGGATCACCGTCCCGGCTGCCGCCTCGTTGCCACCCTGGATCACCGCCACCGGCGAGGCGCGCTTGTCGGCATACTTCAGCTGGTTGCCGAAGTTCTTCGGGTTGCCAAGGTAAACCTCGGCCCGGATACCGGCCTGGCGCAACTCGCCCACCATGCCCATGTAATCCGCCATCCGGTCCCGGTCCATGACGGTCACGACCACCGGCCCCGCCGTCTCACCCGTGCTGCGCCCCTTGGCCCTCAGAGCTGCAAGCAACCGGTCCACCCCGATGGAGACCCCCGTCGCCGGCACATCCTGCCCGGTGAACCGCTTCACCAGCCCATCATACCGCCCACCCCCGGCAACCGAGCCGAACTGCCGTTTGCGACCCTTCTCGTCCAGGATCTCGAAGGTCAACTCCGCCTCGTAGACCGGCCCGGTATAGTAACCAAGGCCGCGGACGACCCCTGGGTCCAGGACGATCCGGTCGGGGCCGTAACCCTGCGCTTCGAGCAGTGCGGCAATGGCTTCAAGTTCCGAGACCCCCTCGGCCCCGATCACCGACGCCCCAACCAGTTCCCGCAGCCGGGCGACCGTCTCCGCCCCCGTGTCGCGTTTGGCAGTGGTGAAGCCCATCACGACTTCCGCCTGTTCCGAGTTGAGACCGGCTCCCTTGGTGAAGTCGCCGCTGTCATCCTTCCGACCCGCGCCCAGCAGCGCCCGGACTCCCTCCGGTCCCAGACGGTCGATCTTGTCGATGGCCCGCAGGACGATGCCGCGTTTTGCGTCCTTGTCGTCTCCCGACAGGCCCGCGACCTCCATCACGCCGTTCAGGACCTTCCGGTTGTTCACCTTCACCACGTAGTCGCCGCGGGGGATGCCCACCTCTTCCAGGGCGTCGGCCAGCATGGCGCAGATTTCGGCGTCGGCCGCCACAGAGGCTGACCCCACCGTGTCGGCGTCGCATTGGTAGAACTGGCGGAACCTACCCGGACCCGGCTTCTCGTTCCGCCAGACGGGGCCCATCGCGAAGCGGCGGTAGGGGGAGGGGAGGTCGTTGCGGTACTGGGCGGCGACGCGCGCGAGGGGGGCGGTGAGGTCGTACCGCAGGGCCAGCCAGTCGGCGTCCTCATCCTGCCAGGCGAAGACGCCCTCGTTGGGGCGGTCGACGTCGGGGAGGAACTTGCCGAGGGCCTCGACGGTCTCCACGGCTGAGGTCTCCAGCGGGTCGAACCCGTACCGGTGGTAGACGGCGGCGATGCGGTCGAGCATGGACTTCCGTTCGGTGACCTCGGCCCCGAAGTAGTCGCGGAATCCCTTCGGGGTCTCGGCGCGGGGGCGGCGGGGGGGCTTGTCGGCCATGGGGAGGACCTTCGCTTTTGATCGGGGTCCGTGTATCGGATGGGGGGAGAGGCGGCAAGCGGGGGGTCCCATGAACTCGGTCGATCTGGAAGAGAAGGTGGCCCACCTGATCCGGGCGGTGGAGGACCTGTCGGACGTGGTGGCCCGGCAGGCGACCGAGATCGCGGGGCTGGAGCGGCGGGTTCGGCTGCTGATGGAGAGGGCAGCGGAGGAGGAGGCCCTGGGGGGAGCATCCCCGGACGCGAACGTCCGCCCGCCTCACTGGTGAGGGGTGTCCACGCAGGACAGGGTGGAGGCCGCAAAGGATTCCAAGGGGTTAGTCGTGGGCGTTAGGGGTTTGTTAAGGTGTTCAACAGACGCGCCCCGAAAGATTGGAGCTAGTGTGGAAGGCCGTGGATGAGCTCCGGTGTCTTCGAAAGTTTAACTACCTCACAATCCACACCAAGCGGCAAAGCAGCTTCCAGTGACGACTGTATGCTATCCAATTGTCGCTTACTTGCTGCACCGCAAACTACCAGAACCTTGTCTGGCCGAGCTCTCTCTGCAAACATCGCAAGTTTGCCAACTTCCTGAGGGGAAAGACTGCTTGCTGTAGTCGCCTCCACAGCAACAACCTCACCATTCACGATAGCCAGAAGATCAATTTCGCAATCATTGGACCGGTCCTCGCTGTATCCACTTGTCCAGAGCTTGATGGCTGGAACGAAATAGAAGCTTTTCACATTCCACTGCTTAAGCAGATACCCCAAAGCGTAAACCACTGGCTCCGCTCCATGACTGCCATATGCATTCGTCAACACCTTGTTCAAAACAAAATGCCACTCACCATCGACCATAGCAGCGCGGGTCCTTCCACAAACTTCACACCCCAAAACTGAATCGAGCGAAGTGATTGAAGTCCAGTTATCGTGGTAACAATATGAGCATTTCCAATCAACTCCCTGAAAAAGAACTTTCCTCTGACATAGAAAGGAAATTGATCGAACTATTTCGGCCTCCAGGTCGGGTTTCATTTCTCCTAAGTTTTCAGCATTTGCTTCGACCGTAGCCTGCCACCTTTGCCGAAGATCAGAGAATTTTAGGAACCTCCGCCCTCTCCTTATGGTGGACGCTGCCTGAATAGACTTACGCGCAACGTCCTCATGACCTGCACCAGATGAAATGTTCCAGTCACCCTGTCCAAACTTCTTCCTTAAAGTCGCAGTCAACCTTTCCACTAACGCGGGGTCATTTACAGCAGAATCGGCCCCAAGTTCGCGAAACACTTTGCTCCAAAATGAGTTCAACAATACATCCACAGCTTCGTTCACTCCCTGAAACTGATGTATTAAGCCTAGAAAGTAGCGCCCCTTATCGCTATAGCGAACATCCGTAAACCGCTGTCGACGCGTAGGACCGCCCTGCTTAGGTGCCGGCCACTCAAACTGAGACGTCAGTGCTCCACGGATTGCGCGCTCATCGGAAGGGCAATCAAGAGTGAGTGACTGCAAGTTGGAACAAAGTGACAAGGAGAGTTGGCCGTTGGAATTTACTCTTGAAGTGACAAAGTTTGAGAGTCCAAACCCGGATCTCCAAGTCCGCTCTATGTGGAAGAAACGATCAATCCGCAGCCTACGAGGCAAATGCCAGTGATGATTGACGTTTGCATAGGGGCTATGGTCCTCTGCACGATCAATCGTGAAGTCCACCATCCAGTTTCCCGCAGAGACTGATGTGGGCCCCTGACCTTCCGACACGTGCCAAGGTCTAATCAGGGGGACCGAACTCCTATTGCCGTCATACTCCCAAGATAAAGTCTGGACAGGTTCGTTGAAGATTCCAGTCGTGAAATAGTGACTATTCTCATGGAAGTCTGGAACTACTGCCGCTCCACTTGGGACCACTCTGCACGCAACCCTTTTATAAGGTTGATCCTTTGGAACCAACCTCGACGCAATTTCCTTCAGATCATCCAACGGAAGTGAGCAGGAGGCTATTGACGCGTATGGCCCATGTTGGTGATCTCGAACACCTTTGTTGTCGATAAGCCTCCAGACTGCGGCAAGGAGATTATCATCCTTGGACTGCTGCTGGCTAAGATAGATAGTGCATATCTCACCAGTTCTCGGGCGGTCGTACTTAGATATCACATTCCAAGCAGAAACCCTGTCATCAAATGTGTCGCCGACAAAGACAGTCACGCCTTGATCCTGAAGAGGATCTTTGGGTCTCACATAGTGTGCGAATGCGTCAGACAGAAGGGATACGGAGAGAATCGATCTATTACTTGCGATCTCCTCCAGAAGTTCAGTTTCGCTTGTGATGTAGTCTGCATTTCTAGATTTGGCTGAAGAGCGATTTTCAAGGGATGCCTTCGATATAAGCGTCTTACAAGAAAATAGCGTCGGCTCAATTCGGCCAATCTGAACGTTCGAAGAAGTGTCCGATATGAACCCAAAATTGTTTTCAATGAACTCAGAATGGGACTTGTCCCAGAAGCGATCTACGATGAATAATTTGTCAATCGGATCGATGCGGCTCTGCAGGTGTCGCTTTACCATCGGAATCACGGAAACGCTGTGGAGAGGTTCCAGTGGCAGGGAGACCCTCAGCCGCCTCCAGTCTTCTGCACTACCTGCTAGGTAGTGCAGAACAAGGTCGCCCGGAGTAAACCGTTCATGAAAATCCAGGATGGCTGCGTCGGTAAGATCAACGTAGCTGTAAACTACATCTGGATCATAGACTTCCAGCCATTTGGAGTAAACTTCTTCGACTCCGTCACGCGTCGCTGGTATTATCGGTGATCGTCGACCACCCCAACGTCCAAACGCACTCCTCGAAATAGCGGTCATCTGGTCGTTAATGCTAATTTCTCGATCTACAAGATATGCAACCCTGAGCGGACGAGCGGTCGCGATGATTTTCTTGTTTCTCTGCACAACTTCGCTCGCTCAATAAACCATTCAGGTGCAGCAATAGCTTCGCAGATGTTTAGCATTACGGCAATCCACCGATATGCAGATGCTCACACCTCCCCAAACCACTCCTCCACCTTGTCCAGCACGTCGTCGATCAGCCCTGACCTCGCCTGAGGCCCGCTGAACCGCAGGAGCCAGCCGGAGGGCGTCGGCTCCCGCGTGATCGTCAGGCCCTGGCGGAGCTTCAACAGCCTTCGTGGGCGGCGGGTGGTGGGGTTGGTGGGCTCTCGCAGCACATCCTGCAGGACGGGGCGGAGGGTGGACCATTGGGTCTCGCTCCCCTGGCCCATGACGGGGTGGAGGGTGGCGGTGAGGAGATCCTCGTGCCCCGACTGGAGTGCTGCGGCGAGGGTGTCGAGTTGGCGGGTGGTGAGGTGGGTCGGGTCGGTGAGGAGGGGGGCGAGGCCTTCGACCACGGACACATGGTTGCGGATGCGGGTGCGGGTGGTGCGGGGGAGGGCGGGGAAGAGGGCGGCGATGGCGGTATCGGGGGTGTCGAAGTGGCCCTCATGGATGGCGTTCAGGATGAGGGTGGCCTTTTCCCACGGGGTGACGGGTTCGCGGATCTCGTTTTCGGTCACCATCGAGGCGAGGGCCTGGGCGATGGTTTGCGGGGCGCGGAGGAAGGCGGGGATCGTCGTGTGGCCCAGGGCGCGGCAGGCGGTGAGGCGGCGGAGGCCGGAGATGAGGCCGTAGGTGTGGCCGTGCTTCGGGGTGGAGAGGCGCCAGACCTCGATGGGGGTGCGGAGGCCCTCGGTCGCGATGGAGTGCTGGAGGAGGTGGAGGGCGGCGGGGTCCAGCGCGGTGCGGTCGCGGAGGAGGGCGTGGGGGGCGATTTCCGGGATGGGGAGGTGGTGGAGGGGGTCCATGGGCGTTCTCCTTTGCGGGGAGGGAACGCGGTTTGGGTTAGGGAGTGGTGAGGGGGGCGTGCGGGGGTCGGGGGGGGGCCAGTTTGCGGGGGGCTAGATTTCCTCGACCGCGAGGACGCCGTGCATGGCCTTGATCGCGCCCTTGATCTGGGGGGTGACGGGGTATTGGCCGGGGAGGTCGATGTCGATCTCGCGGCCTTGGGGGTCGGTGACGCAGAGGGTGATGGCGGCGCGCTGGCGGCCTTCGACCTTGGCGAGAAGGGAGGCGAGGGAGAGGGCGGCCTCGGGCCTTGCGAGGTGGATGCGGAGGTCTTGCGCGCCGGCGGTGGCGGTGGCGGCGTCGACGGGGGTGATGGCTTGGGCGAGGAGCTTGAGGGTTTCGCCTTCGAGTTCGGCTTTCACCGTCAGGACGACGTTGGAGCCGGCGTCGAGGTGGTCGCGGGAGGCCTCCAGCACGTCGGAGAAGCAGGTGACTTCGTAAAGGCCGGTGGGGTCGGAGAGCTGGATGAAGGCGTAGCGGTTGCCCTTGGCGGATTTGCGTTCCTGTCTTGACGACACGCTGCCCGCCAGTTTGGCGATACAGGGGCCGCGTTCGGCTTTGAGGGTGACCTGGGCGAGGGTCTCGACCCCCTTCTTGCGCAGGGCGGACATGTAGTCGTCGAGGGGGTGGCCGGAGAGGTAGAAGCCGATGGCCTGGTGTTCCTGGGCCAGGCGTTCGACCGGGAGCCAGTCGTCGCGGAAGGGCAGGCGGGGTTCCGGGATGTCGGCGCCGGCGCTGCCGAAGAGCGAGACCTGGGAGGAGGCGGCGGCTTCGTGGATGGCGGCGGAGTAGGCGACGAGGGGGTCGAGCGCCTCGAACACGCGGGCGCGGTTGGGGTCGAGTTGGTCGAAGGCCCCTGCCCTTGCGAGCATTTCGAGGGGGCGCTTGCCGATGCGTTTCAGGTCCACGCGGCGGGCGAAGTCGAAGAGGGTGGCGAAGGGGCGGTCCTCGTGGCTCTCCTCCAGCCTGGCGGCTTTCGTTGTGCCCTCGTCCCGGGGGACGCGGCGGGCGTTCACGATCAGTTGCATGGCATCGACGCCGACGTTCTTCAGCGCGCCGAGGCCATAGACGATGGCGCCGTCGCGGACGGTGAAGGTGGCGAGGGAGGCATTGACGCAAGGGGCCACGGTCTTGAGGCCAAGCTTGTCAACCTCACGCTTGTAGACCGCCAGCTTGTCGGTGAGGTGGATATCGCAGTTCATCACGGCGGCCATGAACTCGGCCGGGTAGTTCGCTTTCAGGTAGGCGGTCTGGTAGCTGACCACGGCATAGGCGGCGGCGTGGGATTTGTTGAAGCCGTAGTTGGCGAACTTTTCCAGAAGGTCGAACACCTCACCGGCCTTGGCGGCGGGGATGTTGTGGGTGGCCTTCGCGCCTTCGATGAACTTCGGGCGTTCGCGGGCCATTTCCTCGGGGTTCTTCTTGCCCATTGCACGCCGCAACAGGTCGGCGCCGCCAAGCGAATACCCGGCCATGACCTGGGCGATCTGCATCACCTGTTCCTGATAGACGATGATGCCCTGCGTCTCGGCGAGGATGTGGTCGATGGTCGGATGGATCGATTCAAGGTCCTTGAGACCGTTCTTCACCTCGCAATAGGTCGGGATATTCTCCATCGGGCCGGGGCGATAGAGGGCCACGAGGGCGACGATATCCTCGATGCAGGTGGGCTTCATGCGCCGCAGCGCGTCCATCATGCCCGAGCTTTCGACCTGGAAAACCGCCACGGTCTTGGCGGCGGCGTAGAGGTCGTAGCTGGGCTTGTCGTCCAGCGGGATGAGGTTGATGTCAAAGCTGATGCCGCGCAGGGCGAGAAGGTCCATCGCGTTCTGGATCACGGTCAGGGTCTTGAGGCCGAGGAAGTCGAACTTTACCAGGCCTGCGGCTTCGACCCATTTCATGTTGAACTGGGTGGCGGGCATGTCGGACCGGGGGTCGCGGTAAAGCGGCACCAACTGGTCCAAAGGCCGGTCGCCGATCACCACCCCGGCGGCGTGGGTGGAGGCGTTGCGGTAAAGACCCTCGATCTTTTCGGCATAGTCGAGAAGGCGGGCGACAACCTCTTCCTTCTTCGCCTCGCGCAGGCGGGGTTCATCGGCCAGCGCCTTGGTGATGCTGACGGGCTTTACCCCTTCAACCGGGATCATCTTCGACAGCTTGTCGACCTGGCCGTAGGAGAGTTGCAGCACGCGGCCCACGTCGCGGACGGCGGCCTTGGACAGAAGCGCGCCGAAGGTGATGATCTGGGCCACCTTGTCGCGGCCGTACTTGTTCTGGACGTAACTGATCACCTCTTCCCGGCGGTCCATGCAGAAGTCGATGTCGAAGTCGGGCATCGACACACGTTCGGGGTTCAGGAAGCGTTCGAAGAGAAGCGCATAGCGCAGGGGATCAAGGTCGGTGATCGTCAGCGCATAGGCGACAAGGGAACCTGCGCCCGACCCCCGGCCCGGACCAACGGGAATGTTGTGGTCCTTGGCCCATTTGATGAAGTCCGACACGATCAGGAAATAGCCGGGGAAGCCCATCTTTTCGATGATCCCAAGCTCGAAATCCAGGCGGGCCTGGTATTCCTCGGGCGTGGCGGAATGGGGGATGACCTTCAGGCGGGCCTGTAGCCCCTCGTTCGCCTGGCGGCGAAGTTCGTTCACCTCGTCATCGGCGAATTTCGGCAGGATCGGTTTGCGTTTGGAGACGGCGTAGGCGCAGCGTTTGGCAATCTCGACCGTGTTTTCCAGCGCCTCGGGCAGGTCGGCGAAGAGGGCGACCATCTCGGCTTCGGATTTGAAGTAGTGCTGCGGGGTCAGGCGGCGGCGAGGCTGCTGCTGGTCAACGTAAGCGCCTTCCGCGATGCAGATGAGGGCGTCGTGGGCCTCATACATCTCGGTCTTGGGGAAGTAGACGTCGTTGGTGGCGACGATGGGCAGGTTCAGTTCATAGGCCAGGTCGATGGCGCCGCGTTCGGCAAGGGCTTCCTGTTCCGCCAGCGCGCCGCCGGGGCCAGGGTGGCGCTGGAGTTCGACGTAAAGGCGGTTCGGGTAGATTGATGCCAGACGTTCCAGAAGGGCGCGCGCCTTGGCCTGCTGGCCGGTGGCGTGGAAGCGGCCCAGCGGGCCATCGGGGCCGCCGCTGAGGCAGATCAGGCCGTCACTGTAGCGGGCGAGTTCGTCGAGGGTCACTTGTGGCAGGTTGGCGGACCCGCACATCGCGCCGTCGATGTAGAGATGCGTGTTGAGCCGCATCAGGTTCATGTAGCCCTGTTCGGTCTGCGCCAGAAGGACGATGGGCGCGGGCTGGCGCGGCTTTTCCCCCGGCTGGGCAGGGTCGTGGGCGATGGAAACCTGGCAGCCGACGATGGGCTGGACCCCTGCCCCCATGGCGGTGACCGAGAACTCCAGCGCGGCGAACATGTTGTTCGTATCGGTCACCGCCACGGCGGGCATGTTCTGCGCGGTGCAGAGGCCGACGAGTTTCTTCACCGGCACCGCGCCTTCGAGAAGCGAGTGTTCGGTATGGGTGCGAAGGTGGATGAATCGAGGATTTGCGCCGGGCATGGGGAAGGGTTACCCGGCCCGGCGCGTGCTGTGAAGGGCCGTCAGACGGTCGCGCGCGGGATCGGACGCAGGGCGGCCAGCGCGGCAAGGGCGATGATCCCGCCGATGCCGCCGAATACGGCAAAGTCGCTCCATGAGGGTTTGACCACCATCAGGAAGACGATGGCAAACTGGACGGAGTAGTCCAGCATCGCCAACCGCTGGACGCGGCGGAGAGAGGGGATCGCGGCCTCGGCCCCGTGGGTGTCGGCGAGTTTCAGCGCGCCTTCGCAGGAGGGGCCAAGGACAAGGGCGCCGAAGCTGGCGGTGAAGAGGATGCCCGCCAGCCCGAGGACCGTGAACGGCTGCCAGCCCCAGCCGGCGACGAAGAGGAGGGCGACTCCGGTCGCGAGGGTCAGGATCGAGGCGGGGATGAACAGGCGCGGGGCCAGCAGGGTGACGGCCTGCACGATGGCAAGCTGGGTCTGGGCGGTGGAGCGGCCGGCCAGCACGATGCCTGCGAGGATGGTGGCAAAACCGCCGCCGACCCACAGGACGGCGGCGAGAACGTGAGCGAATTTGAGAATGGTTGCGAAGTCCATGGGAAAATCCATTTGTGTGTATGCTAACAGTGCGGCGCGTATATATGCGCGCCTTTGCATGGACGAGTAGGGATTGCCTTACCTTAACGTCAGCCTGAGCGGGGCGGTTCGGGTGGCGCAATTTTCGGCAAAAGCTGCAAACAGCTTCGCATTTTGCCGACAAGTTTGTTCTTGCCTTGAATCGGCGGGGCCTTCTTGATGGAATGATAACCAGAACAAGGGGCGCGAGGATCGTTTTACGCCGCATCGGGCGATCCCGCAGAATGCTCCAACCGGGGAGAAGGCGGCGGACAGACGTATGACTGTAGCGTTTCTGTTGAACGGAACGCCGGTTCGCATCGAGGGGGAAGCCCCGACGCGGACCCTTCTGGACTGGCTGCGCGAGGCGCGCGGGCTGACCGGGACCAAGGAAGGCTGCAACGAGGGCGACTGCGGGGCCTGCACGGTGATGGTCACCGATGCCGAGGGCTCGAAGGCGCTGAACGCCTGCATCCTGTTCTTGGCCCAACTGCACGGCAAGGCGGTGCGGACGGTCGAGGGTGTGTCGGGGCCGGAGGGTCAGATGCACCCGGTTCAGGCGGCGATGGTGGCGCATCATGGGTCGCAGTGCGGGTTCTGCACGCCCGGTTTCGTGGTCAGCATGGCGGTGGCGCATCTGAACGGGGCGCGGGATCACGACGACCAGTTGGCGGGAAACCTGTGCCGCTGCACGGGCTATGCTCCGATCATCCGGGCGGCGGAAGCGGCGGCGTCGGAGGCGGTGCCGGAGTGGATGCACGCTGATCAGCTTTCTCTTCCCCAAATATCCTCGGGGGTCCGGGGGCAGACGGCCCCCGGCGCTTTCAGCCCGCGCGACAGTGATGAACTGGCAGAGTGGTATGTGGCCAACCCCGACGCGGTTCTGGTGGCGGGCGCGACGGATGTGGGGCTTTGGGTCACGAAGCAGCTGCGCGAGTTGCGGCCGGTGGCATTCCTGGGCGGCGTCGATGATCTGAAGGGGATCGAGGTGCAGGGCGGGCAGTTGCATGTCGGGGCCTGTGTGACGATCTCGGCCCTGCGGGATGCGGTGGCGGAACGCTTGCCGTCGTTCGGCGAGCTTCTGCGGCGGTACGCGTCGGTACAGGTGCGGAATGCGGCGACGATCGGGGGGAACATCGCGAATGGCTCTCCCATCGGGGACGGGCCGCCGGCGCTGATCGCCTTGGGCGCGACGTTGCATCTGCGGCGCGGGGACGAGATGCGGTCGCTGCCGCTGGAAGATTTCTTTCTGGAGTATCGCAAGCAGGACCGGAAGCCGGGGGAGTTCGTGGCCGGGGTATCGTTCCCGGAGTTCGCCCCTGCCCTGCGCTGCTACAAGATTTCCAAGCGGTTCGATCAGGACATCAGTGCGGTCTGCGGGTGTTTCAACGTGACGGCTGAGGGGGGCGTCGTGCGCGCGGCCCGGATCGCCTTTGGCGGGATGGCGGGGGTGCCGAAACGGGCGTCCTTGGCTGAGGCGGCTTTGGTTGGGCAAGAGTGGACCGAGGCCACGGTGGACGGGGCGGCAGAGGCGATGGCGGGGGATTTCGCGCCCTTGTCGGATATGCGGGCGAGTGCCGGGTATCGGATGCTGACGGCGCAGAACCTGCTGCGGCGGTATTTCCATGATCTGAACGGCGTGCCCGTCTCGGTGCTGGAGGTGTCGCCATGAGCATGGGCAAACCCCTTCCGCATGATGCAGCACCGCTGCATGTGACCGGGCAGGCGCGGTATATCGACGATCTGTCGTTCCCGGCCAATGCGCTGCATCTGGCGTTCGGGTTGTCCAGCGTGGCGCATGGCGAGATCATCGGGATCGACCTTTCCGCCGTGAAGGCCGCGCCGGGCGTGGTGGCGGTGCTGTCGGCGGCGGACTTCCCGGACATGCCGGATTGCTCGCCCTCGGCAGCGGACGAGCCGTTGCTGGCCGTGGGGAAGGTCCACTACGTCGGCCAGCCGGTGTTTCTGGTCATTGCCGACAGCCATCTGGCAGCGCGGAAGGCGGCGCGGTTGGGGAAGGTTTCCTATCGCGAGTTGCCGGCGCTGTTGACCGTCGATGACGCGCTGGCGGCGAACAGCCGGTTCGAGCAGGGGCCGGTGGTCTGGGCGAAGGGGGATGCTTCTCGGGCCATCGCGGCGGCTCCGCGCGTGGTTGAAGGGTCGTTCGAGGTGGGGGGGCAGGAGCACTTCTATCTTGAGGGGCAGGTCGCGGCGGCGCTGCCGCAGGAGGGGGGGGATATGGTTGTCCACTCCTCGACCCAGCATCCGACCGAGGTGCAGCACAAGGTGGCCCATGCCTTGCATCTGCCGATGAGTTCGGTGCGTGTCGAAGTGCGCCGGATGGGCGGCGGGTTTGGGGGCAAGGAGTCGCAGGGGAACGCGCTGGCGATTGCCTGTGCGGTGGCGGCGCGTCTGACCGGGCGGCCGTGCCGGATGCGCTATGACCGGGATGACGACATGGTCATCACGGGGAAGCGGCATGATCTGCGGATCCTGTACCGGGCCGGGGTGGATGATCAGGGGCGTATCCTGGGGCTGGAGTTCACGCATCTGTTCCGCTGCGGCTGGTCGCAGGATTTGAGCCTGCCGGTGGCGGACCGGGCGATGCTGCATGCGGACAACTGCTATCACCTGCAGCATGTGCGGATTGAATCGCACCGGCTGAAAACCAACACCTGCAGCGCGACGGCCTATCGCGGGTTCGGGGGCCCTCAGGGGATGGTGGGGATCGAGCGGGTTCTCGATCACGTGGCGTTCGTGGTCGGCCGCGAGCCGCTGGAGGTGCGCAAGGCCAACTTCTATCGCGGGATGGCCAGCCCCGGGGGCGCTTCGCCCCCCGGACCCCCCGAGGATATTTCCGGACAGAAAATGTCGAAGGGCGCGAAGGATGGGGAAGTTGACCTTTCCTCGCGCGGCGCTGCGGTTCCGGTGGGGTCGCATGAGGTGCCGACGGACGGGCGGGTGCAGACGACGCCGTATCATATGCCGGTGGAGGATTTCATCGGGCATGAGCTTGTGGCGGAGCTGGAGCGGACCTCGGACTATCGGGCGCGGAAGGCGGAGATTGCGGAGTGGAATTCTCGCAGTCCGGTGCTGAAGCGGGGGATCGCGCTGACGCCGGTGAAGTTCGGGATTTCGTTCACGCTGACCTGGCTGAACCAGGCGGGGGCGCTGGTGCATGTGTATCAGGACGGGTCGATCGCGCTGAACCATGGCGGGACCGAGATGGGACAGGGGCTGTTCCAGAAGGTCGCGCAGGTCACGGCGTCGGTGTTCGGGGTGGATACCTCGGTGGTGAAGATCACGGCGACGGATACGGGGAAGGTGCCGAATACCTCGGCCACGGCGGCCTCGTCGGGGTCGGACCTGAACGGGATGGCGGCGAAGGCGGCAGCGGAGACCATTCGCGGGCGGTTGGCGGAGTTCATTGCCGAGAAGCATCAGGTGGAGCCTGCGGCGGTGCGGTTCGTGGACGGGACGGTGCGGGTGGCGGGTGAGGTCTACGACTGGGCGCGGGTGGTGGCCTGGGCCTATCAGGCGCGTGTGAGCCTGTCGTCCACGGGCTATTACGCGACGCCGAAGATCATCTGGGACCGGGTGAAGGGGGTCGGGCGGCCGTTCTATTATTTCGCCTATGGCGCGGCGGTGACCGAGGTGGTGATCGACCGTTTGACCGGGGAGAACCGGATTTTGCGGGCGGATCTGCTGCACGACACGGGGACGTCGCTGAACCCGGCTTTGGATATTGGCCAGGTCGAGGGGGCTTACGTTCAGGGGGCCGGGTGGCTGACGACGGAGGAGCTGGTTTGGGACGCGAAGGGTCGGCTTTCGACGCATGCGCCGAGTACCTACAAGATCCCGGCCTGTTCGGACCGGCCCCGGGATTTCCGGGTGGCTTTGTGGGGGAAGGCAAACCGGGAGGACTCGGTCGGCAAATCGAAGGCGGTGGGCGAGCCGCCGTTCATGCTGGGCATTTCGGCGCTGTATGCGCTGTCGGATGCGGTGGCGGCTTGTGGGGATGGGACTGTGTATCCCGCGCTGGATGCGCCTGCGACGGCAGAGCGGGTGCTGATGGCGGTTCGGCGGGTGGAAGGCCATGTTTGACCTTTCGGGATTGGCGGCGGCTTTGCAGGCGCACGGGCGAGTGGCGCGGGTGGTGATTGCGGGGGTGGAGGGGTCTTCTCCTCGTGAGGTCGGGGCGTCGATGCTGGTCTTTGCGGACGGGCAGTCGGGGACGATTGGCGGCGGGGCGCTGGAGTTCGAGGCGGCGGCGAAGGCGCGGTTGATGTTGGCGGAGGGCATCGTCGGCACGACTGGTGCGCCTTGGATCGAGCGAGTTTCTCTGGGGCCCAGCCTTGGCCAGTGCTGTGGGGGGGCGGTGACGCTTTGGACCGAGGTGTTCGAGGCGGTGCCGGAGGCTGTGGCGGGGGTTGTGGCTCGGGGTGTGGGAGACATGCCTTTGGCGGTGAAGCGGGTGCTGGCGGCGGCGCGGGGGCAAGGGGTGCGGCCATCGCCCGGGCTGGTGGCGGGGTGGCTGGTGGAGCCGGTCATGGAGGCGAAGCGGCAGGTTTGGGTCTGGGGAGCAGGGCATGTGGGGCGGGCCTTGGTGTCCGTGCTGGCCCCCCTGCCGGGGATTGCGGTGACCTGGGTGGATGTTGGGGTTGAGCGTTTTCCGGACGGCGTGCCAGAGGGGGTGACCGTGGTCCCTGCCAGCGATCCGGCGGTTCTGGCGGATCATGCGCCGGTGGGGGCGGAGCATTTGGTGCTGACCTATTCCCATGCGCTGGACCTGGAGCTGTGCCATCGGTTGTTGCTGCGGGGCTTTCGGTCCTGCGGGCTGATCGGGTCGGCGACGAAGTGGGGGCGCTTCCGGTCCCGGCTGAAGGCGCTGGGGCATGGGGCGCAGGACGTGGCGCGGATCCGGTGTCCGATTGGCGATCCGACCTTGGGCAAGCATCCGCAGGCGATTGCGATTGGGGTGGTGGCGGAGATGTTGAAAGCGCCCAAGACGGCGGCAAGGGAGATGCGGGCATGACGCGACCGGAATTGCTGCGCGTGGAGGGGATCACCAAAGCCTATCCGGGGGTGGTGGCGAACTCGGATGTTTCGTTTTCGATTGGCGAGGGGGAGATCCATGCCCTGCTTGGTGAGAACGGGGCGGGGAAGTCGACCATGGTCAAGATGATCTATGGTCTGGTGCGGCCTGACTCGGGTCAGATGACTTTGCGGGGGGTGCCCTATCAGCCGGGCAAGCCCGCGGAGGCGCGGCGGCTGGGCGTGGCGATGGTGTTCCAGCACTTCAGCCTGTTCGAGGCGCTGAACGTGGCGGAGAACGTGGCGTTGGGGATGGAGAACCCGCCGCCGATGCGGGAGCTGGCGGCGAAGATCCGGGCGGTGTCGGAGGAGTATGGGCTGCCGCTGGACCCGTCGCGGATGGTGGGGGACCTGTCGGCGGGCGAGCGGCAGCGGGTGGAGATCATCCGGTGTCTGCTGCAGGACCCGAAGCTGCTGATCATGGATGAACCCACCAGCGTGCTGACGCCGCAGGAGGTGGAGATCCTGTTCAAGACGCTGCGGCAGTTGTCCAGCGAAGGGACGGCGATCCTGTATATTTCCCACAAGCTGGAGGAGATCAAATCGCTTTGCGACGAGGCGACGATCCTGCGGCGGGGCAAGGTCGTGGCGACCTGCACCCCGCGCGACCGGACGGCGCGGGAGATGGCGGAGTTGATGGTTGGCCAGGCGCTTAAGACGCCGGAGCGGCGGTTGGGCGCCAAGGGAGAGGTGGCGCTGGGGGTGTCGGACCTGTCGGTAGCCTCACCCATTCCATTCGGGACCGCGTTGAAAGGGGTCAGCTTCACCGTGGCGAAGGGCGAGGTTCTTGGGATCGCCGGGGTTGCGGGGAACGGCCAGGATGAGCTGTTGCTGGCCCTGTCGGGCGAGTTGAAGTCGGCGCCGGACAAAGTGCGTATCCTGAGCCAGCCGGTCGGTGATCTGGGGCCAGTGGAGCGGCGGCGCGCGGGGCTGGTGGCGGCGCCGGAGGACCGGTATGGGCACGCGGCCGCGCCGGACATGTCGCTGGTCGAGAATGCCTTTCTGACGGCGGGGGTGCGCAAGGGCCTGACGAAGAACGGGTTCGTGGACTGGGCGGGCACGCGCAAGTTCGCCGAGGAGATCATCGCGGCTTATGACGTGCGGACTCCGGGACCGGATGTGGCGGCGCGGGCACTGTCGGGGGGGAACCTGCAGAAATTCCTGATGGGGCGCGAGTTGATGCAGGGGGCTTCGGTCATCGTCATCAACCAGCCGACCTGGGGGGTGGATGCGGCGGCGGCGGCGCAGATCCGGCAGTCGATCCTGGACCGGGCAGGGGAAGGCGCGGCGGTCGTGGTGATTTCGCAGGACCTGGATGAGTTGCTGGAAGTGGCGGACAGCTTTGCGGTCTTGAACGAGGGGCGGCTGACGAAGCCCCGGCCGACCGAGGGGCTGACGATGGACGAGATCGGGCTGATGATGGGCGGCGCCCACGGCATGGAGGTCGCGCATCATGTGGCATAGGGGCCAAAACTCTTTGAAGAGTTTTGCAAATTCCTTCGAAGGAATTTGTCGTGTGGCGCACGGTAGCTTTGCCAGTGACACGGCATGCTTGGGGATACTGCGGAGCGGGGGGCCAGCCCCCCACACCCCCCGGGATACTTGTGGACAGAAAATGGGGTGTGGTCGTGCTGAGGCTTGAGAAGCGACCGACCCCGAGCCGGTTCTGGCTGTATGCGACACCGCCCGTGGCGGTGATCCTGACGATGATCGCGGGGGGCATCCTGTTCGCCGCGATGGGGAAGAACCCGTTCGAGGTGATCCGCACGATCTTCTGGGACCCCTTGTTCGGCGAGTTCGCCTTCTATCTGCGCGGGCAGCTGCTGGTGAAGGCGGGGCCGCTGATCCTGATCGCCATTGGCCTGGCGCTGGGCTTCCGGGCGGGGATCTGGAACATCGGGGCCGAGGGGCAGTACATCATGGGCGCCATCATCGGCGCCTCGGTCGGGCTGGCGGTGTTTCCGACGGAAAGCCGGTGGATCTTTCCGGCGATGGTGGTGGCGGGGGCCTTTGGTGGCTGGGCTTGGGCGATGATCCCGGCGATCCTGAAGACGCGGTTCAACACGAACGAAATTCTTGTCAGCCTCATGCTGGTCTATGTGGCCGAGACGATCTTGGCCAAGGCCTCGACCGGGTTTCTGAAGAACCCCGAGGGGATGGGGTTTCCGGGGAGCCGGAACTTCTCCAGCTATCCGGCGGCGCAGAACGCGTTCATCTATGAGCCGCTGGGCCTGCACTGGGGCGGCGTGGCGGCTCTGGTCACGGCGGTCTTGGCCTATATTCTGTTGACGCGGCATCAGGCGGGGTTCCAGATCCGGCTGGCCGGGCAGGCCCCCAGGGCGGCGCGGTTCCATGGGGTGTCACCGGCACGGCTGGTGGTGTTGTGCATGGGGCTGTCCGGTGCGCTGGCGGGGCTGGCGGGGATGTTCGAGGTGACGGGGCCGGCGGGGCAGATCAGCATCGACTTCAATACGGGCTACGGGTTCACGGCGATCATCGTGGCGTTCCTGGGCCGGCTGAACCCCTTGGGGATCGTGCTGGCGGGGTTCCTGATGGCACTGACCTATGTGGGGGGCGAGATGGCCTCGACCAACCTTGGGCTGCCGGATGCGGCGATCCAGGTGTTCCAGGGGATGCTGTTGTTCTTCCTTCTGGCGGTGGATGTGCTGACGAATTATCGGTTCAGGCTGGCTGTGGGGGCGCATTGATGGACTTCTTGGGCGGTATCAATCCGGTCATCCTGATCGCCACGCTGATGGCCAGTGCGGTGCCGATCCTGATGGCGGCGCTGGGCGAGACGGTGGTCGAACGCGCGGGCGTCTTGAACCTGGGCGTCGAGGGGATGATGGTCATCGGCGCGCTGGGTGGGTTCATCGTGGCGGTCGAGACGGGCAGCCCGGTGCTTGGCTTCATCGGGGGCGCGGCGGCGGGGGCGGCGCTGAGTTTGATCTTTGCGCTCCTGACGCAGGTTTTTCTGGCGAACCAGGTGGCAACGGGGCTGGCGCTGACGCTGTTCGGGCTGGGGGTCAGTTCACTGGGCGGGCAGGGCTACAACGGGATCAAGCCGCCGGCGACCGGGCAGCTTTTGCCGGATGCGCTGGCGGATTTGCCGGTGGTGGGGCCGATCGTCTTTGGGCATGACTGGATGGTCTATTTCAGCATCGCGATGACGGCGGTGCTGTGGTGGGTGCTGAAATCCACGCGGATCGGCCTGATCATCCGCGCCGTGGGCGAAAGCCACGAGGCCGCCCATGCGCTGGGCTACAAGGTGAACCGCATCCGGTTGATGTGCATCGCCTTTGGCGGGGCGATGGCGGGGATGGGCGGGGCCTATGTCAGTCTGGTGCGGGTGCCGCAATGGGTGGACGGGATCACGGCGGGAGCCGGCTGGATTGCACTGGCGATTGTGGTCTTTGCCAGCTGGCGGCCGTGGCGGGTGCTGATCGGTGCCTATCTTTTCGGCGGGATCACCGTGCTGCAGTTGAACCTGCAAGTGGCGGGCAGCGGCATCCCGGTCGAGTACTTGTCCATGGCGCCCTATTTGATAACCATCCTTGTGCTGGTCATCATGTCGGCCGGGCGGCGGGGCAAGGCCAACGGCGCACCCGCTGCGCTGGGACAGAACTTTCACGCCTCGCGCTGAGGCTGATAACTGCAGGGCCAAGGGCCTTGCCACCTAGGGGAGTAAGTCGATGAAACGTAGAAATCTGCTGGCGACCGCGGCGATGGGGCTGACGCTGGCCTTTGGCGGTGCGGCCTTTGCGCAGGGCATGGACAAGGTGAAGGCCTGCTTCGTCTATGTCGGCCCGATCGGCGATGGCGGCTGGACCTTCCAGCACCACGAAGGTGCCCTGGCCGTGCAGAAGGAGTTCGGCGACAAGGTCGAGATCCAGTGGCAGGAAAACGTGCCGGAAGGCGCCGATGCAGAGCGAGTGCTGACCCAGATGGCGCTGGGCGGCTGCAACATCATCTTCACCACCTCGTTCGGCTATATGGACCCGACCAACGCCGTCGCGGCCAAGTTCCCGGACGTGAAGTTCGAGCATGCCACCGGCTTCAAGCGCGAGCATCCGAACGTCACCACCTATAACGCCCGCTTCTACGAAGGCCGCGCGGTGCAGGGCCATATCGCGGGCAAGATGACCAAGTCGAACAAGATCGGCTACATCGGGTCCTTCCCGATCCCCGAGGTGATCATGGGGATCAACAGCTATTACCTGCATGCCAAGAAGGTGAACCCGAACGTTGAGCTGTCAGTGGTCTGGGCCTTCACCTGGTTCGACCCGGCCAAGGAAGCTGACGCAGCCAAGGCGCTGATCGACCAGGGCGTGGACGTGATCGCGTCGCACACCGACTCGACCGCCCCGCTGGCCGAGGCTGCCAAGACCAATGGCGCGGTGATCGGGTTCGGTCAGGCCTCGGACATGGCCGAGTACAAGGACGGGCCGCGGGTGTCGTCGATCATCGACAACTGGGCGCCCTATTATGTGAAGCGCGTCGGCGCGCTGCTGGACGGCACCTATGCGCAGCAGGACGCCTGGGAAGGCATCGCCGGCGGCGAGGTCGAGATCGGCGAGATCACCGACAAGGTCCCGGCCGACGTGAAGGCCGAGGCCGAGGCGCTGCGCGACGCCATCGCAGCGGGGACCTATCACCCGTTCACCGGGCCGATCAACAAGCAGGACGGCAGCCCCTGGCTGGCCGAGGGCGCGACCGCGCCGGATGGCGACCTTCTGGGGATGAACTTCTATGTCGAAGGGATTGTCGGCGACATTCCCCAGTGACCATTCTCATGATCTGACAGCGAACAGGCCCGCCTTGCGGGCCTGTTTTCATTTTACCGTGAGTTACCCATCCATGCGGCCAATTGTTTTGAGTTTGTCTAAATCCTGAGGACTGTTTGCATACAAATCTTGACTTCCCGCATGGGTAAATGAAGGTCCGCGCCATGGCCTTCATGTTGAAGGCCATGGCCCGGATTGCGATGCCCCCGCTTTGCCTTCCGGCCAGTTTCGGTCGCGTAACGAGAAGGTCGCGTAAATGGTGGCAATGCTTAAGACGACGTGTTTCCGTGCTGCAGTTTTCGCCTTCGGAATGGCCCTTCCGGCAGCCGGACAGACGCTGGAAAAAGTGAAGGCCTGCTTTGTCTACCTTGGCCCGCTTGAGGACAGTGGCTGGACCTATCAGCACCACATCGGGGCCGAGTCCGCAAAGGCCGGTTTGGGCGACCGGATGGAACTGGTCTGGCAGGACAATGTTCCCGAAGATTCCAGTGCCGAGGCGGTCATCGAGGATTTCGCGAGGTCGGGCTGCGACATCATCTTCACGACCTCGTTCGGGTTCATGGACCAGACGAACGCCATCGCGGCGAAGTATCCGAACGTGAAGTTCGAGCACGCGACAGGCTACAAGCGGGACACGCCCAACGTATCGACCTACAACGCCCGGTTCTACGAAGGCCGCGCAGTCGAGGGGCTGCTGGCCGGGTATATGACCCGGACCAACAAGATCGGCTATGTCGCCTCGTACCCGATCCCAGAGGTGCTGGCGGGGATCAACGCCTATTACCTGGCGGCGAAAAGGGTGAACCCGGATGTCGAGCTGGAGGTTCGCTGGGCCTATACCTGGTTCGATCCGAAGGTCGAAGGCGAAGCGGCCCAGTCGATGATCGATGCGGGCGTGGACGTGATCGCGGCGCATACCGATTCCACGGCGACGCTGGAGGCCGCTGCGGCGACCGGGGGCTCGGTCCTTGGCTTCGGTCAGGCCTCGGACATGATCGAGTTCAGGCCATCGCCGCGCATCTCCGCAATCGTGAACAACTGGGGACCCTATTACTTTGAACGGATCAGCGCCCTCTTGGACGGTACCTATACCCAGTCCGATACCTTCAAGGGCATGAGCCAAGCGGTGCTTATCGGACTGATCACGGAAGAGGTTCCCGCGTCCGTGCGGCTTGAGGCAGAAAAGCTGCGCGATGCATTGGCAGCGGGCCAGACCAATGCCTTTGTCGGGCCGATCAGACGGCAGGACGGCAGCCTCTGGCTGGCGGAAGGCGAGTTTGCGCCGGATGCCGATATTCTGGGCATGAACTTCCTTGTCGAAGGAATTGCCGGAGACATTCCGCAATAACTGCGCTTCAATGACGGTCGGTGGAGTGGGGGCCAGCCCCCACACCCCCGGGATATTTGACGAAGAGAAAGGGCATGGGGTCTCCGTGCCCTTTCGTCTGCAAAGGAAAGCGGAATGGACGCGGATTTTCTGATCATCGGCGGCGGGATCGCCGGGATCTCGGCAGCGGCGCGGCTGTCGGAGCTGGGGTCGGTGATCGTGCTGGAGGCCGAGGATGTGCTGGCGCATCACGCCAGCAGCCGGTCGGCGGCGCTGTATGAACCGCGCTATGGCGCGCCGGCGGTGGTGGGGTTGTCCATGGCCTCGGAAGCGGCGTTCCGGGCGATGCCGGGGGTGCTTTCCCCGAGGGGGCTGATGCTGGTGGCCAAGGCCGAGGCGCGGGCGGCGTTCGAGCGTGACCTGGAGGCGATGGCGTTTACCGAGGTCAGCCTCGACGAGGCGCGGGCGATGGTGCCGATCCTGAACCCGGAGGTGGTGGCGCTGGCGGGCTATGCCGCGCATGCCGAGGATGTGGATACCGACCTTCTGGTCCAGGGGTTCGCCCGCGAGGCCAAGGGGCGCGGGGCGCTGGTGGTGACGAAGGCGCGGGCCACGGCGATTGCGCGCGACGGCGCGGGGTGGCGGGTTTCAACCGGCGCGGGAGAGTTCAGCGCGCGGATGATCGTGAACGCGGCCGGGGCCTGGGCCGACCATGTGGCCGGGATGGCCGGGGTGCGGCCCCTGGGGTTCACGCCCTATCGCCGGTCAATGGCGCGGATTCCGGCGCCGGGCGGGCTGGACGTCAGCCGCTGGCCGATGATGTTCGGGCCGGGTGAGGACTGGTACGCCAAGCCGGACGCGGGGGCGCTGATCGTCTCGCCGGCTGAGGAGGACCTGATGGAGCCGCATGACGCCTGGGCCGATGACATG
Organism: Tabrizicola aquatica; assembly: GCF_002900975.1. GTDB lineage: Bacteria > Pseudomonadota > Alphaproteobacteria > Rhodobacterales > Rhodobacteraceae > Tabrizicola > Tabrizicola aquatica. The sequence goes on from NZ_PJON01000004.1 coordinate 253,892, forward strand.
GTCCTGGCCGAGGGGCTGGCGCGATATGAGGAGATGGTGACGGAACCGGTGACGCGGCTTTTGGCCAGCTGGGCCGGGCTGCGCACCTTTTCGCCCGACCGGGTGCTGGTGATCGGGCCGGACGTGCGGGAGCCTGGGTTCTTCTGGCTGGCGGGACAGGGCGGTTACGGGTTCCAGACCTGTCCGGCGGCCAGCCGGCTGGCGGCGGACCTGATCGGCGGTCGCGCGCCCGAGATCGATGTGGATCTGGTGGCGGCGCTGTCGCCGGCCCGGTTCGGCTAGCCATGGCGCTGAAGCTGCCGGACAGCGGTGCGGAAATCCTGGCTGACGGGCGGCGGATGGTGCCCTCGGCTGCGCGCAACGCCGGGCCGATCCTGGAGGTGTTGCAGGGGCTTGCCCTGAAGGGCCGGCTTCTGGAGATCGCTGCCGGATCGGGCCTGCATGCGGCGGTGATGGCAGGGCCCCTGGGGGTGGAGTGGCAGCCGACCGAGGTTGATCCAGGGAACTTCGGCTCGATCCGGGCCTGGGCGGCCGAGGGTGGGGGGCGGATCCTGCCGCCGGTCCAGCTGGATGCGACCGCGCCGGGCTGGGGGGCGGGGATCGGGCTTTGGGATGCGGTGCTGCTGGTCAACCTGCTGCACCTGATCCCAAGGACGGCGGCGCGGGTGGTCCTGGCCGAGGCGGCGCAAGCCCTGGCACCCGGTGGCACGCTGTGTCTTTACGGGCCGTTCCTGCGCGAGGGCCGCGCGACAAGCGAGGGCGACGCGGCCTTTGACCGGTCGCTTCGGGCGCAGGATCCGGCCATCGGCTACAAGGATCTGGACTGGGTGCTGGGCCTTCTGGCAGAGGCTGGCCTGGCCGCAAGGGTGGTCGAGATGCCGGCCAACAACCTGATGCTGCTGGCCCGGCGCGGGTCCTGGGAGAATCCGCCCAGGGCCGGAAATCCCGGGTGACAAGCCGCACGGCGCACGGCAGCATGGTGGCATGATCCGCGCCCTTCCCCGTCTTGCCCCGACCCTTCTTGCCCTGCTTCTGCTGGCCGCCTGTGGCGGGTCCGCTCGTGCGCCGGTAGGCGAGGAGACAATCACCGTCACCTCGTCGAACTTCCGCGATGCCGATCCGACCGACTGGCCGGGCCGCTCGCCCGACCGCTATCCGGTGCATGGGATCGACCTGTCGCGGTTCCAGACCCAGGTGGACTGGACGACGGCGCGGGCGAACGGGGTGAACTTTGCCTTCATCAAGGCGACCGAGGGCGGCGACCTGGTGGACCCGATGTTCGACAGCCACTGGCGCGGCGCGGCGGCGGCGGGGGTGAAGCGGGGGGCCTACCACTTCTTCTACCATTGCCGCCCGGCGGCCGAGCAGGCGCGGTGGTTCATCCGCCATGTGCCAAAGGTGCCGGGTGCCCTGCCCCCGGTTCTGGACCTGGAATGGACGCCGACCAGCCCGACCTGCACGATCCGCCGCGACGGCGCCACGATCCGCGCCGAAGCCCGTGCGTTCATGGACATCGTGGCGCGGCACTACGGCCAGCGGCCGGTGATCTATACCACGGTCGATTTCTACGAGGACACCGAGCTGTGGCGGCTGGAGGGCGTGGAGTTCTGGCTGCGCGCCGTCGCGGACCATCCGGGCGAGGTCTATGACGGACGGGCCTGGAGCTTCTGGCAATATACCTCGACCGGGGTGGTGCCGGGGATCGCGGGCGAGGTGGATATCAACGTCTTTGCCGGGTCCAAGGCCGCCTGGGCGCGCTGGCTGGCCGCGCGGAGCCTTTAGGACCGCCAGTCCCGCCAGCGACGGAACCAGCGCTTGACCGACCGGCGCCCACGGATGACCAGGACCGAGATCGGCCCGCGCAGCACTGGCAGGTCCACGGCCAGGAGGAGAAGGCCGAGCGGCAGCATCCAGATGCCCAGCACCGGCAGGAACGAGAAGACTCCTCCCGCGATGAGGAGAAGCGCCACCGGAAAGCGGATCGGGAACCAGCTGTCGCGGCGCAGGGTGGACATCGGCCGGCGCAGGGGCGGGACCAGCCGCTCCAGCGCGTCGAATTGTCGTTGGAACCGGCGTTCCCGTCTTTGTCTCGCGGCCATGGCGTAGAGATGGGGATGGCGGTCAGGTGTTCAAGGTCGACGTCGGGTATAGGTGGCCCTGCTCGTCGAGCACTTCGTGCACTCCTCGCGGTGGTCTGCCGACGAGTGCACGAAGTGCCCGAGGAGGTGTCGCCTAGCCGTCGATGCGGATGCGGGCGTTCGTCGGGTCGAAGGGGCTGTCCTCGGTCACGACGGCGTCCCATTCCTGAAGCTGGATCTTGACCTTCAGCTTCTGGCCCGGTTCGGCCAGGGCGGCGGGGACATAGCCCATGCCGATCTGCTTGCCGAAGGCCACGGAATAACCGCCCGAGGTCAGGCGGCCGACCTTGATGCCGTCGTGGATCAGCGCCTCTTTGCCCCACGGGTCGGTATCAGACGGGCCGTCGATCAGGAGGGTGACGCATTTCGACCGGATGCCGGTTTCCAGCATCTTCTCCTTGCCGCGGAAGTCCTTGGTCAGGTCGACGAAGCGGTCGAGTGCGGCCTCCAGCGGGGTGGCGTCGCGGCCCAGTTCGTTGCCGAAGGCGCGGTAGGACTTTTCCTGCCGGAGCCAGTTCTGGGCGCGGGCACCGACGCCCTTGAGGCCGTGCTTTGCGCCCACCGACCAGATCAGGTCCCAGAGGTAGCGGCCGAATTCGATGGGGTAGTGCAGTTCCCAGCCAAGCTCGCCCGTGTAGGCCACGCGGACGGCGCGGACGGGGCACATGCCCAGTTCGATGTCGCGGTAGGAGAGCCAGGGGAAGCGCTTGTTGGAAAGGACGGTGTCGGGGTCGGCGTCCTTGACGATCTCTTTCAGCAGCGCGCGGGCGTTGGGGCCGGCCAGCGCATAAACGCCCCATTGGGTCGTCACGTCGTGGATGTCGATGTGGCCCTTGCCTGAAGCCATCCAGTCGTCGGCGGTCTTTTGCAGGAAATCGTAGTCATAGGCCGTCCAGGCCCCGGCGGAGATCAGGTAGTATTCGTCCTGCTTGAGGCGGACGATGGTGTATTCGGTCCGCGTGGTGCCGTGGTCGGTGAGCGCATAGGTCAGGTTGATCCGGCCCACGTTCGGCAGTTTGTTGCAGGTGAAGTGGTCAAGGAAGGCCGTCGCGCCGGGGCCGCGCACCAGGTGCTTGGTGAAGGCAGAGGCGTCGATGATGCCGACGGTGTTGCGGACGGCTTCAGCCTCGGCCTTGGCGTACTGCCACCAGTCACCGCGCCGGAAGCTGCGCGAGTTGTGGTCGAAGTCGGCGGGGGCGTCCTTGGGGCCGTAGTAGTTGGGGCGCTCCCAGCCGTTCACCTGGCCGAACTGCGCGCCCATTTCCTTCTGGCGGTCATAGGCGGGTGCGGTGCGGAGGGGGCGGCAGGCTTCGCGTTCTTCGTCCGGGTGGTGCAGGATGAAGACGTGGTCGTAGCACTCCTCGTTCTTCCGGCTGGCGTATTCGGTCGTCATCCAGCCGCCGAACCGCTTGGGGTCGAGGGAGGCCATGTCGATCTCGGCCTCGCCTTGCGTCATCAGCTGGGCGAGGTAGTAGCCGGTGCCGCCTGCGGCGGTGATGCCGAAGGAAAAGCCTTCCGCCAGCCACATGTTGCGCAGGCCGGGGGCGGGGCCGACGAGCGGGTTGCCGTCGGGGGTATAGCAGATCGGGCCGTTGTAATCGTCCTTGAGGCCCACGGTTTCCGAGGAGGGAATCCGGTGGATGAAGGACATGTACTCCTGCTCGATCCGTTCCAGATCCAGCGGGAAGAGGTCGGCGCGGAAGCTGTCGGGGACGCCGTACTGGAAGCGGGCCGGGGCACCCTTTTCGTAGGGGCCAAGGATCCAGCCGCCGCGTTCCTCACGCACATACCACTTGGCGTCGGCGTCGCGCAGGACCGGGTGCTGCGGGTTGGTCTTGCGCCATTCGACAAGGGCCGGGTCAGGCTCGGTCACGATGTACTGGTGTTCGACGACGACGGCGGGGGTCTTGATGCCGAGGAGTTTCGCTGTCCGCTGGGCGTGGTTGCCGGTGGCGGTGACGACGTGTTCGGCATGGATGTCGAAGGTGTCGTCGGTGGCGACGAGGTTGCCGCCCTTTTCCTCAAGCCTGGTGCAGGAGACGATCCATTCCGACCCGGTCCAGCGGTAGCCGTCGACCTGGATTTTCCGTTCGATGGTCGCGCCCAGCTGCCGCGCGCCCTTGGCCATGGCTTGCGTCACGTCGGCGGGGTTAATGTAGCCGTCCTGCGGGTGATACAGCGCGCCGATCAGGTCTTCGGTGCGGACCAGCGGCCAGCGGTCCTTGATCTCTTTCGGCGTCAGGAATTCGTGGTAGACCCCGGCGGTTTCGGCCACCGAGGAATACAGCATGTATTCGTCCATGCGCTGCTGGTGCTGCGCCATGCGCAGGTTGCCGACGACGTAAAAGCCGGGGTTGAGGCCGGTTTCAGCCTCCAGCCCCTTGTAGAAGTCGACCGAGTACTTGTGGATGTGGGTCGTCGCGTAGCTCATGTTGAAGAGCGGGAGGAGACCGGCGGCGTGCCAGGTCGAACCCGCCGTCAACTCGTCCCGTTCGACCAGCATGGTGTCCCAGCCGGCCTTCGCCAGGTGATAGGCGATCCCGGTGCCGACTGCGCCGCCGCCGACGACGAGGGCTTTGACGTGGGTTTTCATGGAAGAGACTCCCGCAATAGGTTTGCCCCTATGTGCCAGAGGCGCGGGATTGCGGGCAAGTCCACCCGACCTTTGGCGTCAGAAAACGACATGAGGGCATGTCGCGCGCGAAATCCGCAGGCGAGGGGTCCTTGGGCGGCTCGTCGATGACTGCGTCACTCCTCGCGCGGGGGACGCTCCGACGAGAAGACGAAGTCGCACGAGGAGGCGGGGTGGAGCCTTGTCGCGGCGGGGATTATGGGCAAGTTTTGGGCCGACAGCAGAAGGAAGGCGGCAGATGGCGTTCAACCAACCCCTTGGCGGCAACGAGATGCCACGCTTTGGCGGGCCGGCGACGATGATGCGGCTGCCCTCGGCCAGCAGTCCCAAGGGGCTGGATGTGGGGTTCATCGGGATTCCGATGGACCACGGCACCAGCAACCGGCCGGGAACGCGGCTGGGGCCGCGCCAGATCCGGGACGAAAGCCGGATGCTGCGGCCCTATAACATGGCGACGGGGGCGGCGCCGTTCGAGCATTTGCAGGTTGCGGACCTGGGCGATGTGGCGATCAACACCTTCGATCTTAAGAAATCGGTCGAGATCATCGCGGCGCATTACCGGGAGGTGCTGGCGCATGGGGTGATCCCCTTGACGCTGGGCGGCGACCATACGCTGACCTGGCCGATCCTGCGCGCGATCAAGGAACGGCACGGGCCGGTGGCCCTGATCCACATCGACGCCCATGCGGATATCAACGAGACCATGTTCGGCGAGACGGTGGCGCATGGCTGCCCCTTCCGCCGCGCCTGGGAGGAGGGGTGTCTGATCAATGACAAGGTGTTCCAGATCGGCCTGCGCGGCACCGGCTATGCGCCCGAGGATTTCGACTGGGCGCGGGGCCAGGGCTGGACGGTGGTGCAGGCCGAGGAGTGCTGGTGGAAATCGCTGACCCCGCTGATGGCGCAGGTCCGCGCGCGGATCGGGGATGCGCCGGTCTATATCAGCTATGACATCGACAGCCTGGACTCGGCCTTTGCCCCGGGCACCGGCACGGTGGAGCCGGGCGGGCTGACCACCTGGCAGGCGCTGGAAATCATCCGGGGCTGCGCCGGGCTGAACATCGTCGGCGGCGATCTGGTCGAGGTCTCGCCGCCCTATGATCCCAGCGGCAATACCGCGCTGATCGGGGCGAATCTGCTGTATGAGATGCTGTGCGTCCTGCCGGGCGTGCCGCAGGTGCCGCCACGGTCGTCGGGATTGCAGTTCTAGTCCTGCGGTTCGTCGACCCCGGTCACGGTGCAACGCTTGGAGCCGCCGATACCCTTGGTGCAACTGACCTCGCCCGTAGCCTGGCCGTCCTCGGGTTCCACGGTCTCATCCCGGCCGAAAAGTGAGCCGAGAAAGCCGCTGCCGAAATTTTCTTCCGCCTCGGCGGCGGCGATGCGGGCCTCATCCTCAAGCCGTTGCGCTTCGCGTTCGGCGGCCAGGATCGCCTCGCGTTCGGCGATGTCGGCGTCATAGGCGGCGCGGGTGGCTGCGTCCAGGACCGAGGCCAGGACGATCACCGGGACCTTGCCCAGGCCGGTCTGCTTGTCAACGACGCTGGCATTCATCGCCTCGACATGCAGGGTCTGGAAGAAGGGCACCAGATCCTGGTCCTTCATCCGTTCCGGCGCAAGGACGCGCAGGTGGATCTGGCCGCCGACATCCGCCAGGAACAGCCGGGCATTCACCTCGTCCGGCAGAAGGTCCTCCTCAACGTCAAGGCCGCGCACGGTCATGAACTCGGTCCCGGAAAACTCAGCCGCGCGCATCTGCAATTCGAACCGCTGTGTCATGGCCATGAAGCTGGTGAAGATCACATCGGGATAGCGGACCGCCTGGAAGATCACCTTCCGCTCGCCCCGCTCATAGGTTAGGGCGGCGGTTTCGACGCTGCGACCCTTGGCCGGCTTTACCATCGCCTCGATATGGCCGCGCACGTCCTTGGGCACCGACTTGCGGTCCTTGGGCAGGAAGCCGTCGATATCGCCGGGTTCGGTCGGGCGGACGGTCCAGCCTTCGGGCGCGCGGGGCAGCATCTCGACCAGCTTGTTTGGCAGGCCCGCAGCCCCGCCCCCCCCAACGAGGCCGCCGGTATAGCCGGCAAGATATTCGGTGAAGGTCAGACCTTCGCCATCCTCGCGCCCGGACCAGCGGCTGGACATGGTGTAGTCGACGGTGACGAAGATCCCCAGGCTAAGCGGAAGGCCGAGCAAAAGACCGAACAAACGAAACACGGACGGGCACTCCTTGCGCTGCGCCTTGATGCTTTAGGCGCGAATTTGGGCAAGCTTCGGGCAGGGGATGGGCAATTTGCCGCCGGATCAGGGCCTTGGGCGCAATGATCCCAGGGCAAAGAGCGCGGCCGCGACGACAATGATCGAGGGGCCGGCCGGCGTGTCCTGCCAAAGCGAGAGGGCCAGCCCGCCGATCCCAGCGACCATGCCGATGGCGGTGGCCCCCAGGGCCATCGCCTCGGGCGTGCGGGCCAGGCTGCGGGCTGCGGCGGCGGGGATGATCAGCATGGCGGCTATGAGCAGCGCGCCGACGACCTTGAGCGCGACGGCGACGACCAGGGCCAGGGCGATGACCAGCACCAGACGCTCACGATCCGGGCGGATGCCGGCGGCATGGGCCAGGTCCTCGTTCAAGGTGGCTGTCAGCAGCGCCTGCCAGCGCCAGGCGATCAGCGCAAGAACCAGAAGCGAGCCGCCCCAGATCAGCGCAAGGTCGGTGCGGCTGACGGCCAGAATGTCGCCGAAGAGGTAGGAAGAGAGGTCGGTGCGCACCGTTGGAAAGAAGCTGACCGCGACCAGGCCGAAGGCCAGCGCGGAATGGGCAAGGACGCCAAGCGTGGTGTCCATGGCCCAGCCCTTGGCGGCCAGGCTGGCGACGGTCACGGCCATGGCCAGCGCCACGACCAGCGTGCCAAGGCCGATCGGCAGGTCGGTGGCCAGCGCCAGCGCCACGCCCAGGATCGCGGCATGGGCGGTCGCATCGCCGAAATAGGCCATCCGGCGCCAGACGACGAACGACCCAAGCGGCCCGGTTGCCAGCGACAGGCCGGTAGCGGCAAAGGCGGCGCGGGTCAGGAAATCGTCAAGCATGGGTATGGTCGTGGTGATGGTGGTGGTGATTGTGCGGCTCGTCCGCGTGGTCGTGGTCGTGTTCGTGCCGGTACAGCGCCAGCGCGCCCTGCGTCCCCAGCCCGAAAAGCGCCCGATATTCCGGCGCGGTAGAGACCACGCGGGGCGTGCCTTCGCAGCAGATATGGCCGTTCAGGCAGATCACCCGGTCAGAGGCCGCCATGACGACATGCAGGTCGTGGCTGACCATCAGGACGGCGGCGCCGGTGTCGCGCCGGACCTCTTCGATCAGGCGGTAGAAGGCGGCCTCGCCGGGCTGGTCAAGGCCCTGGGTCGGTTCGTCCAGCATCAGCACCTGCGGCTTGCCCAGCAGCGCCCGTGCCAGAAGGACGCGCTGCAACTGGCCGCCGGAGAGTTGGGTCATCTGGTCGGCCTCGTGCCCCGCCATGCCGGTGCGGGCCAGCGCCTCGGCCGCCGCCTGGTCGCTGACGCGGGCGGGCAGCGACAGGAAGCGGCGCACGGTCATCGGCATGGTGCGGTCGATCATCAGGCGCTGCGGGATGTAGCCCAGGCGCAGGCCGGGGGCGCGAGAGACGCTGCCCTGAGCCACCGGAAGGATGCCCAGCAACGCACGGAGAAGCGTCGATTTGCCCGAGCCGTTGGGGCCAAGGATGGTGACGATCTCGCCGGGAGCCAGCGACAGGCTGACGTCGTGCAAGACCTCCTCGGCGCCGAAGCGGACGCAGATATGGCTGGCGGACAGAAGGCTCATGCCTGGTCCTTGCAGGCGGGGCAGAGGCCCAGCGCCTCGATCGTGGTGCGTTCGATGGTAAAGCCCAGGCGGGCGGCGTCGTGGGCCAGGGCATCGCGGGCGGGGGCGGCTTCGGCCTCGGCAACGCTGTGGCAGGATCGGCAGATCAGGAAGGCGGGGGCATGCGCCTCGCCCGGATGGGCGCAGGCGGTAAAGGCGTTCAGGCGCTGGATGCGGTGGGCAAGCCCTTGTTCCACAAGAAACTCCAGCGCGCGATAGGCGACGGGGGGCTGGTTGCCGAAACCGTCGGCAGCAAGGCGGGCCAGCACGTCATAGGCACCAAGCGCGCGGTGGTCTTCCAGCAGGATCTCCAGCACGCGGCGGCGGACGGGGGTCAGGCGCGCACCAGAGGCGGCGGTGATCGCATGCGCCCGGGCCAACGCATCCGCGGCGCAATGCGCGTGGTCATGCGCCGCGAAGGCCAGGTCCGGCGCGGCACAGCCGGGACAGGTGGCAGGATTGTGGGGGGCAGGCGTGGGCATTGGAGGGGGCTTGACCTGTTATGATATTACATACATAGACCTTGGCCGAACCCGACGAAAGGTCTTTGCCATGCGTTATATCATAACTGCCCTCTTGGCCAGCACCCCTGCCCTTGCCGAAGTGCCGCGCGTGGTGACCGATATCCCGCCGGTCCATGCGCTGGTGGCGCAGGTGATGGGCGAACTGGGGCAACCGGAGCTGCTGCTGGCCAAGGGTGCGGACGAGCATGATTTCCAGCTGCGCCCCAGCCAGGCGGCGGCGGTCGCGGATGCGGGGCTGGTGGTCTGGATCGGGCCGGAACTGACGCCCTGGCTGGCCAGCGCGCTGGAAACCCGGCCCGAGGGCGCGGCGGCACTGGGGCTGCTGGATGCCGAGGGCACGGTCCTGCGAGAGTATGGCGAGAAGGCGGAGCATGACGATCATGCGGGTGAGGCCGGGCATGATGACGAAGCCGGGCACGACGACCACGGGCATGACGATCATGCGGACGAGGCGGAGCATGTCGATGAAGCCGGGCATGACGGGCACGACCATGCCGGCGCCGATCCGCATGTCTGGCTGGACCCCGGCAATGCGCAAGTCTGGCTGGGCCTGATCGCGGCGGAACTGTCGCGGTTGGACCCGGAGAACGCGGCGACCTATGCGGCCAATGCGGCGGCGGCCGGGACGGAACTGGCGGCGCTGGACGCCGAATTGGCCGCGCGGCTGGCGCCGGTCAAGGACAAGCCGGTGGTGACCTTCCACGACGCCTATGGCTATTTCGGCGCGCATTACGGGCTGACCTTCGCCGGTAGCGTGGCACTGGGGGATGCGGCCTCGCCCGGGGCGGCGCGGCTGTCGGACCTGCGCGCGACGCTGGAGGCTGGCGACGTGCTGTGCATCTTCCCCGAAGTGCAGCACGACCCCGCCCTGGTCGAGCAGATGGCCGAGGGGACCGGGGCCAGGATCGGCGGGGCGCTGGACCCCGTGGGCTCGTCGCTGGAGCCGGGTCCGGGGGCCTATGCGGCGCTGTTGACCGGGATGGCCACGACGATCGCCGACTGCCTGGAGGGGTAAGGGGCGGTGGGCGAAGCGCCCACCCTACGCCCATGCGTTGACCCGCCTTGGCGCGGGCGTAGGGTGGGCAATTTGCCCACCCTTGGCGTGTCAGATCAGGCCTTCCTTGCGGAAGAGCGCCTTCAGGTCCGTCTCGGGCCGGGCGCCGAAATGGCTGATGACCTCGGCCGCGGCGACGCAGCCCATGCGGCCGGCCACGGCCAGCGACTGGCCGGTGGCCAACCCATACAGGAACCCGGCCGCGAACTGGTCCCCGGCCCCGGTCGCATCGGCGGGGACGACGCGGTGGACTGGAACGATGGCCTCTTCCTCGCCGCGCACGACGATCACGTCATGGCCCGACCGCGTGCAGACCACGAGGCCCGCGTCCTGCGCGGCCTGTTCCAGCGCGGTGGACAAGTCGGTCTGGTAGAGCGAAGCCCATTCGTGTTCGTTGCCGATCACATAGTCCAGCGACTTGACCAGACGGCGAAAGTCGTCGCGGTGGCGGTCGACGCAGAACGGGTCCGAAAGCGCGATCCCGGCCTTGCCGCCGGCGGCGTGGCAAAGTTCGACCGCGCGTTCGAATGCCTGTTTCCCTTTGGGCTTGTCGTAAAGGTAGCCTTCCAGAAACAGGATCTCGGCGCTGCCTGCCACGCTATCAGACACGTCGTCGGGGCCGAGTTCGGAGGAGATGCCGAGATAGGTGTTCATCGACCGCTCTCCATCGGGCGAGACGAAGATCATGCTGCGCGAGGTCGGCAGTTCGCCCCCCGGCACGGGCGGGTTGACGAAATCGGTTCCTTCCTGCGCCATGGTCTGGGCGTAGAACTTGCCCAGGGCGTCGTCGTGGACGCGACCGATGAAGGCGGTCGTCAGGCCAAGGTTGCCAAGTCCCGCCAGCGTGTTCGCGACCGAGCCGCCGGGGGCCTGCTGGCGGTTGGTCATCGCGCCGTAAAGCATCTCGCCCCGCTCACGCTCGACCAGCTGCATGATGCCCTTCTGGATGCCCATCAGGTCAAGAAAGCTGTCATCGGCGGTGGAAAACACATCGACGATGGCGTTGCCGATGCCGACGACCTGATAGGACTTCATGCGGTCTTCTCCGGATAAAGGCACCAGTCCCGGATCGGGCAGATGCCGCATTTGGGTTTGCGCGCGACGCAGATATACCGGCCGTGCAGGATAAGCCAGTGATGCGCGTGGTGCTGGTATTCGACGGGGACGTTATCCTCGATCGCGCGTTCGACCTGCGCCTCATCCTTGCCGGGGCAGATGCCGGTGCGGTTGCCGACGCGGAAGATATGGGTGTCGACGGCCTGGGCGGGGTGGTGGAACCACATCGACAGGACCACGTTCGCGGTCTTGCGGCCAACGCCCGGCAAGGTGACGAGGGCGGCGCGGGAACTGGGCACCTCGCCCCCGAAAGTGTCGATGAGGAGGCGCGAGAGCTTGATGACGTTCTTTGCCTTGTTGCGGAACAGGCCGATGGTCTTGATGTGCTGGATCAGCCCCTCTTCGCCCAGGGCCAGCATCTTTTCCGGCGTGTCGGCGATCTGAAAGAGGGCGCGGGTGGCCTTGTTCACGCCCACGTCGGTCGCCTGCGCCGACAGGGCGACGGCGACCAGAAGGGTGAAGGCGTTGGTATGCTCCAACTCGCCCTTCGGGTGCGGCTCGGCCTCGGCAAAGCGGGCGAAGACCTGTTTCAGCGTGGCATAGGGAAGTTGCGGCGTCATGGCGCCCTTGTGCCAGCCGGGAGGACGTGGCGCAACTGGGCTTGGGCCTCAGGGTGGTGGCAGGGCCGCGTCCTGTTCGCAGCGGGCAAGCGGGATCTCTTTCAGGCTTCTGATCGAGATGACGTTGTCGTACTGGCCGCGGCTGGCGTCGAATTCGCCTTCGGCGCAGGCGCAGCTATAACCGTAGCGCTGGGTCACCTGGCCGGCATAGTCGATGCGCAGCCGGTTGTCGAAAGCGGTCGTATAGGCATCCTCGAACCCCGGGGCTGCCGGTCCGCCCTGCATGGAAAGCCACCACTGGCCATCAGCGTCTTCCAGAATGACGTTCGCCGGCGTGGGGTTGTGATACCAACCGCAGCGGGTTTCGGCGCCGGCAGGCAGCGCGGCGAGGAGGGCGGCGGTCAGCAGGACAGGACGGAGCATCAGGACCTCATGCATGGGTGCGGCCCAGAGACCACAGCGGGGGGGCCGGCCTCAAGGCTGGAAAACCGGATGCGCAGGAAGCGGGTCGCGCAGGGGCGGGGTCTGCGGGTATGGATGGGAATGCTCGTCGATGACTTCGTCACTCCTCGCGACGTTCTGCGAGGAGGAGACGCAGTCGAACGACGAGCCGGCTGAAGGAAGCACGCATGACAGACCAATCCCCGTCCTACCATTACCAGGTGATCGGCCGCGCCCTGCAGGTGATCGATGCCGAAGGCCCCGCCCTGACGCTGGAGGAACTGGCGCAGCGGATGCAGATGAGTCCGGCGCATTTCCAGCGGGTGTTCAGCCAATGGGTGGGCGTCAGCCCCAAGCGCTATCAGCAATATCTGACGCTGGGCCATGCGCGGCGGTTGCTGGCGGAACGGCACACGCTGCTGGGCACGGCGCTGGAAACCGGCCTTTCGGGCACCGGCCGGTTGCATGACCTGTTCCTGACCTGGGAGGCGATGTCGCCCGGCGACTATGCCCGGGGCGGGGCGGGGCTTGAGATCCGCTGGGGCTGGTTCGAAAGCCCGTTCGGCCCGGCCCTGGTGATGGCGACCGGGAAGGGCATCTGCGGGATCGGCTTTGCCGATGAGGCGGGGGCCGAAGCGGCGCTGGAGGATCTGGTGCGCCGCTGGCCCAAGGCGGCTTACGTCGAGGACCCGGTGGCGCTGCGGCCGCTGGTCGATGCGGCCTTTGGCGGCAAGGCGACCGAATTGCACCTGATCGGTGCCCCCTTCCAGATCAAGGTCTGGGAGGCGCTGCTGGCGATCCCCTCGGGACATGTCACCACCTATGCCGACATCGCCGACGCCATCGGCCATCCGCAGGCGCATCGGGCGGTGGGAACGGCGGTCGGGCGCAACCCGATCAGCTTTCTGATCCCCTGCCACCGCGCCCTGCGCCGGGACGGGGGCCTTGGCGGCTATCACTGGGGCCTGCCCCGCAAGCGGGCGATGCTGGCCTGGGAAGCGGCCCGCACGAACCTGTGATGCGCGGAACCCTGCCGAAGCGATGGGAACCGGCAGCACCTCGACGCCGTTGGTGTATTGTGGCACGGGTCTGAGGACAGGCCCGCCAAAGGGCGCATTTCGAGGCGAGAGCAAACATGATGATGAAAACCAACCTGATCCTGGCCGTGGCCGGCACCTTGGCACTGACGGCTTGCGTGGACCCCAACGCCTATCCCGACGACCCGAACGCCCGGCAGCGCCAGGGCGCGATTGTCGGCGGCCTGGTCGGCGCGGTGACCGGCGCTGCGGTGTCGGGCGACGGCGACGAGCTGAAGGGCGCCATTGTCGGCGGCGCTTTGGGCGCGGGTGCGGGTGCGCTGATCGGCGCGGACCTTGACCGCCAGGCAGCGGAACTGCGCGGCTCGCTCAGCTCGAACATCTCGGTGACCAACACCGGCGAGTATCTGATCGTGAACATGCCGCAGGACCTGCTGTTCGCCACCGACAGCGCCTCGGTCCGGCCGGACCTGCGCCGCGACCTGTCGACGGTCTCGTCCAGCCTGCTGAAGTACCCCAACAGCCGGATCGAGGTGATCGGTCACACCGACAACACCGGCTCGGCCGCGTATAACCAGGACCTGTCGCAGCGCCGCGCGGTGGCGGTGGCCAGCGTCCTGCGCGAGAATGGCGTGCCGGGATCGCGCGTTGCGGCCTATGGCCGGGGCGAGGATCAGCCGATCGCGTCGAACCTGACGCCGGAAGGCCGCGCCCAGAACCGCCGGGTGGAAATCATCATCCGCCCGACCCGTTGATCCGGCGGCACTAGCTTCCAGGGGCCGGTCCGCGGGATCGGCCCCTTTTTCGTTTGTGCATTCCGGCTGGTGGTCATAATTTCCGACCAATCCAGATGGTCCGGTCATGCCCTTCGTAAAGATCACCCCCGAAAAACTGTCCCAGTCCGTCATCCGGCAGATCGAGCAGTTGATCCTGCGCGGCATCCTGCGTCCGGGCGAGCGGCTGCCTTCGGAACGCGACATGGCGGAAGAGCTTGGCGTCTCGCGCCCCAGCCTGCGCGATGCGCTGGCAGAGCTGTCAGAGCGTGGGCTGCTGACCAGCCGGGCGGGGTCCGGGGTGTTCGTGGCGGATGTGCTGGGCTCGGCCTTCTCGCCGGCGCTGATCGAGTTGTTCGCCAGCCATGACGAAGCGGTGACCGATTACATCAGCTTTCGCCGCGATATCGAGGGGCTGGCGGCGGAACGGGCCGCACGTTTGGGGTCCGAGACCGATCTGCGGGTGATCGACACGATCTTCCGCAAGATGGAAGCTGCGCACCAGAAGCGCGACCCCTCGGATGAGGCACAGCTGGATGCCGAGTTCCACATGGCAATCATCGATGCCAGCCACAACGTGATCATGCTGCACATGCTGCGGTCGATGTTCGACCTGCTGCGGCAGGGCGTGTTCTATAACCGTCAGATGCTGTTCAGGAACCGCATGACGCGCGATCAGTTGCTGGACCAGCACCGGGCGATGAATACGGCCCTGCAGGCCCGCGATCCGGCGGGGGCGCGGGCGGCGGTCGAAGCGCATCTGACCTATGTCGAACAGGCCTATGTCGAGCAGTCCCGGGCGGAAAAGCACGAGGCCATCGCGCGGCAGCGGCTGGACCATGAGGCGCGGCGCTAGGGCCCGGACCCCGCAAAAGCAAAACCGGCGGCCCTGACGGCCGCCGGTTTCGAGATTTGGGAAGCGGATGCTTAGTGCAGCCGCGTTTCAACCTGCGCAATCGCCGCGTCGATCGAGGCAGCGGCGGCATCGGCCGTCATCTGCTTGGCCAGCACATCCCCCGCCGCAGCGACAGCCACAGCGACCGCCTGCTCGCGCACCTGACGGATGGCGCCGGCTTCGGCCGACGCGATCTGATCGGTTGCGGACGCCATGCGACGGGCAATCGAGGCCTTGAGGTCGGCCTTGGCCTGTTCGGCCGCAGCCATCGCCTCGTCCTTGGCGGAAGCGACGATACGCTCGGCCTGCTCTTGCACTTCCTTCTGCCGCCGCTCGTACGAGGCGAGGATCGTCTTGGCCTCTTCCCGCAGGGCGCGGGCTTCGTTCAGCTCGGACTTGATCATCGCCGCGCGGGCGTCAAGCATCCCCATCAGCCTTGCCGGCACCTTGAGGTAGACCAGCAGCGCGATGAAGGACAGGAAGGCCAGCAGGACCACGAAGTCGGTGTTCTGCAGCGAGAAGAACGGCTTGCCTTCGGCGGCCAGCGCGGGGCCGGCGAGAAGGGCGAAGAGGATGGAAAGCTTTTTCATCGTCTTACCCTTTCAGCCGCGCGGTCACGGCCGCCGACACGGACTTGGCATCCGCCGCGCCGCCCAGGGCCGTCACCAGTTCCGCCGCCGTATCGCGGGCCACTTCGGCCACCGCAGCAGCGGCGCCGTCGCGGATCGCGGCGATCGATTTCTCGGACTCGGCCGTCTTGGCCGCAATCTCGGCATCCGCCTTGGCCGTCGCTGCATCGAGGTCCTTCTGGATCTCGGCCTTCGCGGCGGCGATGATCTTTGCCGCCTCGGTCCGGGCATTGGCCAGCGCGTCGTTATAGGCCTTTTCGGCCTCGACCGCCTTCTGCTTCAGCTCTTCTGCGGCAGCCAGGTCATTGGTGATCGTGCTTTTCCGATCCGCCAGAACCGCGCCAATGCGCGGCAGGGCGATCTTCGACAGCACGAGGTAGATCACGACGAGCGTGACCAGAAGCCAGAAGATCTGGTTCGGCCAGGTCGAGAAATCCAGCTGGGGCATACCCACAGCCGCTCCTGCCTCGCCATGTGCTTCGGTTGCCATGTCGTCTCTCCTGAATCCTTGGAACCAGGGCCAGCCCGTGGACTGGCCCGGAAGTCAGGCCAGAAAGATCAGACGGCGAACATCAGCAGCAGAGCGATCAGGAACGAGAAGATCCCGAGGGCTTCTGCGAAGGCGATGCCGACGAAGAGGTTGGCAGTCTGCGACGGGGCCGCCGACGGGTTGCGGAGCGCGCCGGCAAGGAAGTTGCCCGCGATGTTGCCCACGCCGATACCAGCGCCGCCCAGACCGATGGCAGCCAGGCCAGCACCGATGTATTTGCCCATGAGAGCGAGTTCGCCTTCCATGATGATCTCCTGTGAAGGTAAGGGGTTGTCGTTTGGATTCAGGCCTTAGTGATGCGCTTCGCCGACGGCGTCACGCAGATACACGCAGGTCAGGATGGTAAAGACATAGGCCTGCACGGCGGCCACCAGCACTTCGAGGCCATACATGGCGACGATCGCGGCAATCGGAACCACCGAAGCCAGGCCCATCGCGCCGGCAAAGCCCGCGAAGACCTTGATTACGGCGTGGCCCGCCAGCAGGTTGCCGCCAAGACGCACCGAGTGCGACACAGGGCGGACGAAGTAGGACACGACCTCGATCACGGCCAGGACCGGACGCAGCGCCAGCGGCGCGGAGGTGACCCAGAACATCGCCAGGAAGCCCAGGCCCTTGCGGTAAAGGCCGACCAGCGTCACGGTCAGGAACACCAGCATCGCCAGGACCACAGTCACCGCGATATGCGAGGTGGTGGTGAAGGACATCGGGATCAGGCCCAGCATGTTCGACAGAAAGACGAACATGAACAGCGTCATCACATAGGGGAAGAACTTGACGCCCTCATGGCCCGCCACGTCCTCGACCATCTTGTGGACAAAGCCGTAGAACAGTTCGGCCACCGACTGCCCGCGCGAGGGAACGATGGCGCGGCGGCGGGTGGACAGGACCAGAAGCGCGATCACGGCAAGGACCGCGATCCCCATCCAGAGCGTGACGTTGGTGGGCGTATACCACTGGATCGGGCCGTCGCCGAACAGCGGCTTGACCACGAACTGATCCATCGGGTGGATCTGCAGGCCGCTGCCTTCTTCCGTCGCCATCGTCAGTTTCCTTCGTCCTTTGCGGCCTGCTCGGCCTTTCGTCCCAGTTCCCTTGCCGTACCCAGCATCGTGCGGATGCCGGCGGCAAAGCCGAAGAGCGTGAAGATGATCAGGAAGATCGGGATCGTGCCCGCAAGGGTGTCGATCCCGTAACCGATGGCAAATCCCAGCCCGATGCCGGTCGCCAGCTCGATTACCATCCTCCAGGCCACCTCGCCCTGCGAGAAACCCTTGGCCGTTGTGGACTGCTGCGCCTTCGGCTTCTCCTTCACCTGAGCAAGCCGCGCTTCAAGCGCGCGCAGCCGGTCGGGATCGGGTTCGGACGCCATGGCAGGCCCTTTCACGGTCGGCCGGAACCTAGGGGCCGCAGCGCGCCGAGTCAAGCGCGGTTGTCGCACTTCAAGATATTGAAATCGCTTGGTTTATTCAGGACCATCATTGCCGAAGTGTCAGGCAGGGGCTTTTGCATGTTCAACCGATTGGTTGACGATCCCAGGGCTTGCGCCGATAGTCACGCGATGACCAACCGTCTGGATGCCGTCTTTTCCGCTTTGGCCGACCCGACGCGACGGGCGATCCTGGCCATGCTGCTGGAGGATGACATGGCGGTCACCGACGTGGCCGAGCCGTTCCAGATGAGCCTGGCCGCAATCTCGAAACATCTGGCGGTGCTGGCCGAGGCCGGGCTGATCAGCCGCGAACGGCGGGGCCGTCTGATCTGGTGCAAGCTGGAGCCGGACGCGATGCGCGCGGCCTCGGTCTGGATGCAGGGATTCGGGCAGTTCGAGCCTTTGGACCTGGATGCCTTCGAACGCTTCCTGGCCCGCGAGTTGCAGGTCGACCAGCAGGATGACGGTTAACGGAATTTTCACGCCTTTCCGGCAGTTTGGCCGATAAGCCTGCGGCAGGCGAAACAATCCGTTTCGAATTTGCCGCAGACACGCCCCGAAACCAGCCACGGCTTGCCATAGTCCTGCCCCGCTTGCGCAGGATATGGTGGCAACGGCGAGAGGATCACCCAATGAAAAAAGCGCTGAACCTGCTGCAGAAGATCGGCCTGAAGAAGGCCAAGTCCGAAGAGGAAGAGCTGGACGCCTTCGACAAGCGCCTGAAAAAGGTGAACCGGGCGCGGGTGGTGAACCAGATCGGGCTGGGTGGCCCGGTGTTCAAAAGCCGCCAGTCGGAATCGGAAGCCTGAGACCCGCCATCAGGTCGCGCAGCTCTTGCCGCGCGGCCACATTCGACAGGCTGAGCTGATCGACCCCGGTATCCTTGAGGTCCAGCAGCGTCAGCCCGCGCGGGAACAGTTCGCGGAAGATCACACGCTCGGAAAAGCCGGGCAGGACGCGAAAGCCGATGCGGCGCGACAGTTCTTCCAGCGCGGCGCCGACCTTCTTCTTGTTGTGCATCTGCTGTGCGCCAAGGCGGTTGCGGACGACGATCCAGTCGATCGGCTTCAGCCCCTCTTGCGCGCGCAGTTGCCGGGCCCCCCAGACCATCTCGGCATAGATCGACGGCCCCTTGATCTTGCCGGTGGCGGGATCGACGCGGGCCAGAAGGTCGAAGTCCACGAAACTGTCGTTCAAGGGCGTGATCAGCGTATCGGCCATCGTATGGGCCAACTGCGACAGGCGGGTGTGGCTGCCGGGGCAGTCGATCACGATGAAATCCGAGGTGGCATCAAGCGCCTCGACCGCCTGGGCCAGACGGGCGTCGCCATCGCCTTCGGCCAGATCATGCATCTCCGGGGTGGGCAGGGTCAGGCCGGCCTGGGCCAGATAGGCGCGGCGGTTCTCCAGATAGCGGGCGAAGGAGCGTTGCCGCAGGTCAAGATCCAGCGCCCCCACCCGTTGGCCCAGCCGCGCAAGCGCCGTGGCGACATGCATGCAGGTGGTGGACTTGCCCGAGCCGCCCTTTTCGTTTCCGACGACGATGATATGCGCCATGCCGCTTCCCCGTTCCCTGCCGCCGTCATATGCGCAAGGGATGGTGGACGGAAGCGGGAAGCTGTGGATAGGTTGGGGTGAAGCGGTCGATTTCTTTGAAGAAATCGTCGCGGTGCCCTGACGCGAGGGGCCCGAAATCGGTCAGGATTTCGCAGCGGGGGACGGGCCCGCAAAGAAAAGGGGCGCGTGTTGCCACGCGCCCCCGGTTCGATGCGTCGGCGGGGATCAGAAGCCCAGGCCGGCGTACTTGTTCTTGAACTTCGACACGCGGCCGCCGGTGTCCATCAGCTTGGCCTGCTGGCCAGTCCAGGCCGGGTGCGCCAGCGGGTCGATGTCGAGCGACATCTGGTCGCCCGGCTTGCCCCAGGTCGACCGGGTCTCGTAGGTCGAGCCGTCGGTCATCTTGATGGTGATGGTGTGGTAATCGGGGTGGGTTTCGGCTTTCATCATCCCGCTCCTTATTCGGCTTTGGCTTTGTAGTTGGCGTCTTCGGCGATACGGGCCGATTTGCCGCGACGGGCGCGAAGGTAGTACAGCTTGGCGCGGCGAACCTTGCCGCGGCGCACAACCTCGATGCTGTCGATGTTGGTGGAGTAGAGCGGGAACACGCGTTCCACGCCTTCGCCGAACGAAATCTTGCGGACGGTGAACGAGGCGGCGATGGTCGCCCCACCCTTGCGGCCGATGCAGACGCCTTCATAGGCCTGCACGCGGCTGCGGGTGCCTTCGGTCACTTTGTAGCCGACACGGATGGTGTCGCCGGCCTTGAAGTCCGGGATGGTCTTGCCAAGGGAAGCAATCTGCTCCGCCTCGATCTGCGCGATGAGGTTCATGCGCGGTTCCTTTCTTGCCTGCGGTATTTTCCGCAGAGGTGATGCCGCGCCAGAGCTTCCGGTCTTCGTCCGGGTCCCCCCTGGTTGCCCAGGAAGCCCGCCGCAGGTGGCGCCTGCTTTGTCATGTACCGCCCCGGAGCGATGACCCTGCGGAAGAAGGCAGGCAGGCCACGGGAATCGGGTCCGGCGGGCAGAGTGCCCCGGACCGTGCGCGTATAGGGGGAAGGGTCGGGCCGGTCAAGGGGCGGGGGCGCCTAGGGCTTGCGCCTGTCCCACAAATCCGGGCGGCGGGCGCGGGTCAACGCCTCGGCCTGGGCGCGGCGCCATTTGGCGATTTCGCCGTGGTTGCCGGATTGCAGGACGGGGGGGATTTCCTGCCCCTCCCACTCGGCAGGGCGGGTGTATTGCGGGTGTTCGAGCAGGCCGTCGGAAAAGCTTTCCTCTTCGGTGGAGGCGGCGTTGCCCAGGACGCCCGGCAGGAGGCGGACGGTGGCGTCCAGGATGGCCTGGGCGGCGATCTCTCCGCCGGTCAGGACGAAGTCGCCAAGGCTGATCTCTTCGACCTGGTGGTGGTCCAGGACGCGCTGATCCACGCCTTCGAACCGGCCGCAGAGGAGGGTCAGCCCCTCGGCCTGCGCCAGGCGGCGGGCGGTGGCCTGGTCGAAGGGCTTGCCCCGGGGCGAGAGATAGATGACCGGCCAGCGGGTGCGGTCGATGGGCGTGCCGACGCGGGCATGGCGGAAGGCGGCGTCCACCACATCCGCGCGCAGGACCATGCCCGCTCCGCCGCCCGCAGGCGTGTCGTCGACGTTGCGATGCTTGCCCTCGCCGAACTGGCGCAGGTCAATCGCTTCCAGCCGCCAGAGGCCTGTGTCCAGCGCCTTGCCGGTCAGCGACAGGCCCAGCGTGCCGGGGAAGGCATCGGGGAAAAGCGTGATGACCTTGGCCACCCAGGCCCCCTTGACCAGGCGCGGCTCCTCCATGAGGTCGCGGGGCTGCAAGGTGGGCCGGATCGACAGGCGGCCGTGGCTTTTGGTCGGTTGGTCGGACATGGCCCCGCACTTAGCGCGAAAGGCGGCGCCGGGGAAGGGTTCAGGCGTGCCGTGTCTTGGGCACCGGAACCGGGTCAAGCGGCGCCAGGTCGGCCTTGGCGTCAGCCTCACGCGCGAGGGCGGCGTCGACGGCGCGGGCCAGGGCTCGCAGCCCGTCGCACAGGTCATCGCGCAGGTGCCGCGGCAGATCGGCATTCGGGTCGTCGTTCATGCCCGCAGCGGCGGCCTGGCGCAGACGCGCGGCCGTCGGAAACCCCTGAGCGCGGTAGGGGAACGCCTGAAGCAGCGCCATGGCCCGGGGCACGAACAGACGCAGGAGGTCGGGGTTGCCCTCGGCGATGGCAAAGGACGAGGCTACGGCATGGGGGATGCGACCGGGGGCGACAACCTCGGGCTCGGTGGCCCAGAGGACCAGGGCGCGACGCAGCGCGGCATGGCTGCGGCCGGGATTGGCCAGGGCGGCCGTCAGCGCCTTGAGGCGGACATCACCGTTCACGCCGCCAAGGGTGCGGGCCACAGCCTCGGTCACCTGGGTGTCGGGGGCGGCATCCGGCAGGTTCAGCAGCGGGGTCACGGCGGCCCCGGCCTCGGCCGCAGCGCGGGGGCGATGGGCCGCTTCCGCCTCGGCATCGAGGAAAAAGCCCTGATCGGCCGCCTCGCGCGCGTCCCAAAGCATGCGGCACAGTGGAATGGCAAGGAAGGAGATCGATAGCGGCAGGACCGGGTTGACCACCGGCACGACACCGGCAACGGCACCGATGCCGCGGCCAAGGCCAAAGAGAACGGCGACCAGCGCCACCTGCGACAGCACCTGGGCCAGAGCTGCCAGCAAGGCGCTGCCGGTCAGCCATTCGTTAGGCGTGGTCGGCCATTGCTCGGGCCGCAGGATCATCAGCCAGACGACGAAGATCGCGGAAAAGGGTGCCACCAAACCCCAGCCAAAACCGCACATCCCCGCAAACAGCGGACCGATGTACAAAAGCGCGGTTGCCCCCTTCAAAAGGCGCATGCGGTTCAGCATGTCTGTCCCCCTTACCCACACCCTGCCGCAACTGGCACGGTCAGTCGACATCCTCGGGCAGGTCCACAATCAGGCGACCGGCCGAAATGTCAACATTGGGCACGATTGCCTTGGTAAAGGGCAAAAGCAGGGCCGATTTATGACCGGTCGGGGATATTTCGATGATATCCCCCGCACCGTGGTTGTGGACGGCGGTGACTTTTCCCAAGAGCACTCCACCCGGATCGAAGGCCGCAAGGCCAATCAGGTCGGCGTGGTAGAACTCGTCATCGGGCAGCGAGGGCAGGCGGTCGCGCGACACGAAAAGGCTGGTCCCGCGCAGGGCGTCGGCCTGGTCCTTGGTGGTGACGCCGGCAATCCGGGCCCCAAGGCCGCCGGCGACCGGGCGGGTCAGGGTGACGGTGAAGCTGCGGCTGCCATCCTCGGTCAGCAGGGGGCCATAATTGGCGATGTCGCTAGGTTCGGCGCAGAAGGATTTCAGCCGGACTTCTCCGGTCACGCCGAAAGCGCCGGCTATGGCACCGATACAGATCAGGTCGGACATGTCAGCGCGTCTCCAGGTGCAGGGTGGGCGAGCGGGTCTCCCAGCCGGCGCGTTCCAGTTCGGGCACGGTATCGTCCTCCTCGGGCCAACCGATGCAGAGATAGCCGATGAAACGCCAGTTTGCGGGGACGTCAAGGTCACGCATCAGGCGGTCGCGGTCGAGGATCGAGACCCAGCCAAGGCCAAGCCCTTCGGCGCGCAGGGCCAGCCAGAGGTGGATGATCGCGCCGACGACTGAATAGGCGCGGGTCTCGGGCATGGTGGCAGCGCCAAGGCCGTGGCCTTTGGGCGTGCTGTCGTCAGAGAAGATGGCGAGGTGAACCGGCGCTTCGGCCATGCCCGAGAGCTTGAGCCGGGCATAGGTCGCGGCGCGGTCGTCGGTCTGGGTGGCAAGCGCCTGGGCATTGCAGTCGCGGTAGTTCTGCAGGCAGGCGGCGCGTCTGGCGGGGCTGTCGATCCGCAGGATGCGCCAGGGTTCCGACAGGCCGACCGAGGGGGCCAGGGCAAAGGCCTGCAAGCCACGGGCAAGCAGGCCTTCGGGAACCGGATCGGTGCGGAAGCGGCGCACGTCGCGCCGCCACCGCATAAGTGCGGCCAGTTCCTCCCGGAAGGCGGGGCTGAACTGGCCGGTCATGAGGTTACTCGGCAGCCGGTTCGGCAGCGCGGGCGGCCTTCTTGGCGGCACGCTCGGCCATCGCCTTGCCGGGGGTGCCGGACTTCAGGTTGGCGCGGGCGGCCTTCGGACGGACGCCGGCGGCTTCCAGGAAGCGGGCAACGCGGTCGGTCGGCTGGGCGCCCTGGCTCAGCCAGTGCTGCACGCGCTCCATGTTCATGACGACGCGCTTTTCGTCGTCCTTGGCGAGAAGCGGGTTGTAGACGCCCAGCTTTTCCAGGAAGCGGCCGTCGCGCGGCATGCGCGAGTCGGACGCGACGATGGAATAGAACGGGCGCTTCTTGGAACCACCGCGCGCGAGACGGATCTTCATAGCCATGATGTTACTCCTGTTTGGCTTGGGGCCGGGACATCCCGGTCATTTCTGAAAGGTTTCGTGGTGCCTGATGACTTCACTGATGATGAAGTTCAGGAATTTCTTGGCAAATTCCGGGTCGAGGTCGGCCTCTTCGGCCAGCCGCTGCAACCGTTCGATCTGCCGTGCTTCGCGCGCCGGGTCCGACGGCGGAAGGGCGTGTTCGGCCTTGAGTTGCCCCACGGCCTGGGTGTGCTTGAACCGTTCAGCCAGCGTGAAGACAAGGATCGCGTCCAGCCGGTCGATCGACTCGCGGTGATGCTTCAGTAGGTCCGCTGCCTTGGTCGCGGTGTCCATCAGGCCCCCCTCCTGGCGGTGTGGCGTGCAGTCATGGTCATGCCGGCACCTCGGCCGCCGGGTGGCGATAGACGTGGTGGTGGCCCTTGTCGTCGTCCAGCGTCCGCTCCAGCGTGGCGCCAAGGCGTTTGGCCAGCGCCTCGGACCGGGTATTGTCGACGGCAATATAGCTGATCGGCGGACGGCTGGAGATCCGGGCAAGGTAGTCTGCACGGGCAGCGCGGGCGGCCTCGGCCGCATAGCCCTGGCCTTCGTATCCGTCGAACAGGTGCCAGGCGAGTTCGGGTTCGTCCCAGCCATCGTGATAGATCACGCCGACACGACCAATGAAGTGGCCGCCCAGGGTATCCACTGAGAAGAAGCCATAGCCGCGCAGGGCCCAGTGTCCGATATTGGCCAGAAGCCCGCGCCAGACCTGCTGGCGGGGAACACCGCCGCCAACGAACGTGGAGCGCGGGCTGGCGTTGAAGGCGAGCATGGCGGGAAAGTCCGCCTCACGCGGGTCGCGCAGGACCAGACGCTCGGTCGCAAGAACCGGGATCGTCACGCTGATCTGGTGCGCGGCGGGCTGCATCACTTCTTCTTCATCAGTCCCGACAGGCCCGCAGGCAGGGTCATCCCGCGCGGCAGGCCGCCCATGCCGGGGGGCAGGCCGCCGCCCATCCCGCCCATGCCCTGACCCATGCCCTTGGCCATCTCGGCCAGTTGTTCGGGCGACATCTTGGACGGGTCGGGCATGCCGCCCTTGCCAAGGAACTGCTTGACCATGTTCTTCATCATGCCGCCCTTGCCCATCTTCTTCATCATGTCCGCCATCTGCTTGTGCTGTTTCAGCAGGCGGTTGAGATCGGCAACGTCAAGGCCAGCGCCAGCGGCAATGCGCTTCTTGCGGCTGGCGGCGAGGAGATCGGGGTTCGCGCGTTCCTTCTTTGTCATCGAATTGATCAGCGCGATCTGGTGGTGGAGCATCTTGTCGTTCAGGCCCGCAGCCTCCGCCTGGCCCGCCATCTTGCCCATGCCGGGCATCATGCCCATCAGACCCTGCATGCCGCCCATCTTCAGCATCTGGTCCAGCTGCAGCTTCAGGTCGTTCATGTTGAACAGACCCTTCGCAAAACGCTTGGCCATGCGTTCGGCCTGTTCGGCCTCGAAGGTTTCCTGCGCCTTTTCGACAAGGGCGACGATGTCCCCCATGCCGAGGATGCGGCCCGCGACGCGTTCGGCCTCGAACGGTTCGATCGCGTCCATCTTCTCGCCAAGGCCGACAAAGCGGATCGGCTTGCCGGTAATGGCACGCATCGACAGCGCCGCACCGCCCCGGCCGTCGCCGTCCATCCGGGTCAGGACGACGCCCGAGATGCCGACCTTGCCGTCGAATTCGGTGGCGACGTTGACCGCGTCCTGGCCGGTCAGGCCGTCGACAACCAGCAGCGTCTCGCGCGGCTGGGCGATGTCGCGGACGGCCTGGATTTCGTCCATCAGGACTTCGTCGATGTGCAGACGCCCGGCGGTATCCAGGAACACGACGTCATAGCCGCCAAGGTTCGCTTGCGTCTTGGCGCGCTTGGCGATCTGGACCGCCGTCTCGCCCTTGACGATGGGCAGCGAGTCGACGCCGATCTGGGTGCCGAGGATCGCCAACTGCTCCATCGCCGCCGGGCGGTTGGTGTCAAGGGACGCCAGCAGGACCTTCTTGCCCTGCTTTTCTTTGAGCCGCTTCGCCAGCTTGGCGGTCGTCGTCGTCTTGCCCGAGCCTTGCAGGCCGACCATCAGGATCGTCGCGGGCGGGTTGTCGATCTTCAGCGCCTCGGGCGTGTCATCGCCGGCAAGGACGCGGATCAGTTCGTCGTGGACGATCTTCACGACCATCTGGCCGGGGGTGATCGACTTTGTCACCGCCGACCCGGTAGCTTTCTCGGTTACGCGCTTGATGAAGTCGCGGGCGACCGGCAGCGAGACGTCCGCCTCCAGAAGCGCGGTGCGAACCTCACGCAGGGCGGTGACGACGTCGGCCTCGGACAGCGCGCCCTGCTTGGTGAGACGGTCGAACACGCCACCAAGGCGTTCTGACAGGCTTTCGAACATCGTGTCACCCTTTGTTGCGGTGGCCCCGATATGGGGCGGCGAAGCGTCTGCGCAAAGCCGAAGGGCACCCGTGGGCGCATCCGCGCTGACGGGTGTCGATCCCTGGCCTTGCGCCAATGGGACCGGAAGCCTGGGCCTCCGGGGAATTCAGGCTGGGGCGATACGCGGAAACGGCGGGGGAGTCAATGATGGCAGGCGCCGGGTCAGGGCTGCAGCCAGTCATTGATCGCTTGGGCCATCCGTTCGGCCCCGTCCCCGGCGCTGTATGCGGTGGTCAGCGGCACTTCGCCCTGCGGTGTCAGCAGGACCGCACGGTGGGTTTCGCTGACCGTCGCCGTGCCGCCGTTTGTCGGAGTGGAGCGGGAGATCGAGGTTTCGACCCGGGCGGCACGGATATCGGCCAGGGGCAGAACCTGCGCCGTCTCGCCCGTCAGCCGGCGCAGGCGGATCACGACGTGACCGGCAGGGCGATCAAAGAGGACGCGGGTCCGCACGACAAAGAGGACGAGGAAGAGCGCCAGAAAAGCCGCAACCGCCAGGGGGATCAGCCCGAACCACGAGCCCTGCACCAGCAGGACCACCGCCAGCGCCAGTGGCAGGAACACCGCGATTGCCAGGAGGACGCCAAGGAGCAGCGGGTTCTCCTCAAGCAAAAGCCGATCTGGCGTCTGGTCCAGGACTTTCATGCATCCCCCGTTCGGCACAGACTATGCACCCGTCCAGCCGTCGGCAACCGCCCCGCAAGCTGCCTTGCGCAGGTCGCCGCAATACGGTTTTCTGTGCATCAATGCACAAGGAGGCTTCATTGGAAAACTGGGACGAGATCCGCACCGCCTTCCAGGTCGCCCGGCTGGGCACCGTCTCGGGCGCGGCCGAGGTGCTTGGGGTGCATCATGCCACCGTGATCCGGCATATCGACGCGCTGGAGAAGCGGCTGGGATCGAAGCTGTTCCAGCGCCACGCGCGCGGCTATACGCCGACCGAGGCAGGGCGCGACCTGCTGGCGGTGGCGCAGACGACGGAAGAGCAGTTCGCCCATCTGGCCAGCCGGATCAAGGGCCAGGGCGAGACGGTCTCGGGCGAGCTGGTCGTCACCTCGATCGCGGGGGTGGCCGATCTGCTGACGCCGGTCATGGTGTCGTTCCAGGAGAAATGGCCGGATGTCCGCGTGCGCTTCCTGACCGACATGCGGGTGTTCCGGCTGGACTATGGCGAGGCGCATGTGGCGATCCGGGCCGGCGCTGGCCCCGAAGAGCCGGACAACGTGGTGCAGCCCCTGGCCCGCATCCGCGCCGCGCTGTATGCGGCGCGGTCCTATGTCGACCGCTTCGGCCGTCCCGGCAGCGAGGAGGAGTTCCCGGGGCATCGCTTCGTCTGCTCGGACAACGAGACGACGCGCGCGCCCTTCCACCGCTGGCTCCGTGCAACGGTCCAGCCCGACCAGATCGCCTATAGCGCGACCGAGCCTGCCGCGCTGGAAGAGGCGGTGCTGGCGGGGGCCGGGATCGGGTTCATGTCGGTCTTTCGCGCGGCCGGCAATCCGGACCTTGTCGAAGTGCTGCCGCCCCGCGCTGAGTGGGAGTCGCCGCTGCGCATCGTCACCCATGTCGACCTGCACCGGACCCGAAAGGTCCAGGCCTTCCTTGTCCACCTGAAAGAGGCGGCGAAAGAGTGGAAGTTCTGCGGCTGATGCCCCAGCCGTTGACCGAGCCGCAGCGCGGGCATCTGGCGATGCTGGCCTTTTCGGCGCTGGTGGCGGGGTCGTTCTCGCTGGGGGTGCTGGCCGCGCCGCATATCGACCCGGGCGCGCTGTCGGTGGTGCGCTTCGTGCTGGCGGGGGTGCTGGTGGGCATGGCGGCGCTGCTGACGACCGGGCTGCCGCGTCAGGCCTGGGTGGCGCCATGGCGCTATCTGGTGCTGGGCGGTCTTCTGGCCGCCTATTTCGTGCTGATGTTCGAGGGGTTGAAGACGGCGGCGCCCGTATCAGCGGCGGCGGTGTTTACCCTGACGCCGCTGATGGCGGCGGGCTTTGGCTGGCTGACGCTGCGCCAGCGGTTGACCGGCCGCATGGCGCTGGCGCTGACCATCGGCGGGCTTGGCGCGCTGTGGGTGATCTTCCGGGCCGATCCCGCGGCGCTGCTGGCCTTCGAGGTCGGGCGGGGCGAGGTGATCTATTTCGTCGGCTGCGTGGCCCATGCCGCCTATGCGCCGCTGGTGCGCAAGCTGAACCGGGGCGAGCCGGCTGTGGTCTTTACCTTCGGGATGATGGTGGCGGGGACATTGCTGCTGGCGATCTATGCATGGCCCGCCGTGGTGGCGACGGATTGGGCCGCGCTGCCGGGGGTGGTCTGGGTCACGCTGGTCTATGTCGCGGTGGCGGCCAGCGCGCTGACCTTCGTTCTGCTGCAATATGCGACGCTGCGCCTGCCAGCGTCGAAGGTGATGGCCTATACCTACCTGGTGCCCAGCTGGGTCGCCCTGTGGGAGTTGGTCCTGCACGGGCTGGTGCAGCCGGGACTGGTGCTGGTGGGCGTGGCGATGACGGTGCTGGCGCTGGGGTTGCTTCTGAAGGAATAGCGGCTCGTCGATGACTTCGTCACTCCTCGCGCGGCGATCCTGCGAGGAGGAGCCGAAGGCGAACGAGGAGCGGTCAGGGACGGAACGCGGCCAGCCCGTCAGTCAGGAAGCGTTCGGCCAGGTGCAGGGTGCCCTGCGTGTAGGCGACGCCGCCAAGGGCCTGCGCGGTGTCGCTGTCGGCGCGGGTTGCCAGCCAGGCGGTCAGCAGCACCCGGCGCAGGAAGATCAGCGCGGGGATCATTGCGCGGTCCTCGGGGCCAAGGGGCGCGATGCGGGTGTAGCCAGTTACCCAGGCGGCGATCAAATCGGGCAAGCGCGGGTCGGTCTCGATGAAGCTCAGCGCGGCGGCCAGGTCATAGGCCCACCAGCCATGCCCGCAGTCGTCGAAGTCGATGGCGGTGAGGCTGTCGCCCTGCACCATAAGGTTCGCCAGCCGCAGGTCGGCATGGATCAGGCCGAAGGTCCGGGGCCCGGTACCGTAGGCGCGAAGCGACGCGGCCAGAGCCGTGGTCGCTCGGGCCAACAGCTCCTCGCCCTGCGGATCAAGACCCTGGGCCTGCCGCCAGTGGCCCCAGTGCGGCTGCGGGCCGAGTATCGTATCCACATCCCAACGCTTGCGGGTGAAGCCTGGCGGCGGGGTCCAGTCACGCGCGTGCAGGTGCAGCCGGGCGGTGATCTCGCCCAACGGCGCGAACCAGCGCGCCAGATCATCGCCGGGCTGAAGCTCTTGCCCCGGAAGCCGGGCGAAGGCGACGAGGAAACGGCCGTCGATGTCCGTCACCGGGCCATCGGCGCCGGAAATGGGCCGCACGGCATCCAGCCCCGGCAGGCCCTGCAAGGCACCCAGCCAAGCAAGTTCGGAGGCGATTTCTGCGCGCGTATGATAGCCTGGGCGGTGCAGCCGCAGGACAAGGTCGCCCGCCGCCCAGGTCTCATTCTCGGACCTGTTGAGAAGGGTCAGGGGCGTTTCGGGCGGCAGGCCGTAAAGCGGCAGCGCGCGGGCCAGAAGGTCAGACATCGCCCCCCCGGCGCAGAAGGTAGATATCCATGATCCAGCCGTGCTCCACCCGCAGCCGGACGCGGGTGGACAGGATCTGGTCGGCAACCTGCGACAGGGGGCCATGGATCAGCGTCTCTTCCGGCATTCCGACATAGGCGGCCCACCAGATATCCGTGTCAGTCGGGTCAAGGGTGGTGAAGGCCCCGCCCTTGTCCAGCATCACGGCCAGGGTGGTCGCCCCGTCCGGCCAGCCATGGTCGCGCAGCTGGCGGCCGGTCGTGATGGTCACCGGAGCGGCCAGCGTGTTCAACGGGATCGCATGGGCCGCCGTCAGGGCCTGAAGGCTGGTGATGCCGGGGATTACCCGGACAGTCAGGCCGGGCAGACGCGCGGCGATGCGCAGCGTGCTGTCGTACAGCGAGGGGTCGCCCCAGACCATCAGCGCGACATTCGCGGCATCTGGCCGGTGGGTGGCGATGGTGTCGGCCCAGACGCGGGCGATGGCATCGTGCCAGTCATTCACCGCGCCCAGATAGTCGTCCTGGTCGGCCCGCTGCGGCACGTCGTAATCAGCCACCGGGACCGGGCTGGTCAGAACTTGCGACAGGATAAGCTGGCGCACTTCTGCCAGGTCGGACTTTGCCGTGCCCTTGCGCGGGATCAGGATCAGGTCGGCTGCGTTCAATGCCTTGATGGCTTGCCCCGTCACATGGTCCGGGTTCCCCGTGCCAATGCCGACCAGCCAGAGGGTGGTCATTCCGTGCCCTCGGCCAGGTTGCCAACCAGGATCAGGCCGGGGTGGGGTGAGCGGTCCTCGGCCAGCCGCGCGGCAAGATCGGCAACGGTAGAGCGGTGCAGGGTCTGCTCGGGTGTGCTGACGGATTCGGCCAGAAGCGCAGGGGTCGAGGGCGGCAGGCCGTGGGCAATGAGGGCTTCGGCCAGCGCCGGGAAGGTGCGCTTGCCCATGTAGATGACGGTGGTGGCCTGCGGATCAGCAAGCGCGGCCATGTTCAGGCCGGGCGGCAGGTTGCCGGTGACATCGGCGGCGGTGATGAACTGGACCCGCTGGGCGTGCTGGCGCCGGGTCAGCGGGATGCCGGCAGCGGCTGCGGCGGCCGAGGCAGAGGTGACGCCGGGGATGATCTCGCAGGCGATCCCGGCGGCGCGGACGGCGGTCAACTCCTCCTCCAGTCGCCCGAAGATACCGCTGTCACCCGACTTCAGGCGGACGACATGCGCCCCGGTCAGGGCGTAGTCCACCAGCAGGCGGCTGACATGGTCCTGCTTGGGCGAGGCGCGGCCGGCGCGCTTGCCCACGCCCACCATGTCGGCACCGGGTTTCGCCAGCGCAAGGATCGGCCCCGAGGACAGGTCGTCGAACAGCACGGCATCCGCGCGTTCCAGAGCCTTCACCGCCTTGACGGTCAGCAGGTCCGGGTCGCCCGGCCCGGCCGAAACGAAGCTGACGAAGCCGGTCATGCGCGCCCCCGCTGGCGTGAAAGCAAAGCCTTTGCAGGTCTTGAACCGGAATTCTGCAGGGTTCCGGGCGCGAGCTGGGTAGGTCGGGTCATGCGCTTGCGATCAGGTGGAAGAAGGTGCCGGTCGATAGCCCGCCTTCGGACTGGAGTCGAGTGGACCCGGTTTCGGGCACGGTGGACCCGGTGGCATCGGTAACATGGGCCAGCGGCGCGTCGGGCTGCGACAGGATGGTGGAATAGTGGAACTCATGTCCTCTCAGCGGGCTGTCGGGGCGGTGGCCCGGGATCGGCTGGGCCAGTTGCGCCAGCCGGTAGCCAAGGTGCATCTTCCGCTTCTCAAAGCTGGTGACCAGCCCGAGCAGCCCCGCCATCCGGTGCCGCACCCCGTCCTTGTCCACGATCGCCTCGCCCATCGCCATATAGCCGCCGCACTCGCCATGGACGGGTTTGGTCGCGGCAAAGGCACGCAGGCCCGCGCGAAAGCGGTCGGCCTGCGCCAGGGTTGCGCCGTGCAGTTCGGGATAGCCGCCAGGCAGCCAGCAGACATCGGCCGAAGGGTCCGGGGCCTGGTCGGCCAGCGGAGAGAAGGGCAGCACCTCAGCCCCGGCCGCGCGCCAGCCGTGCAGGAGGTGGGGGTAAACGAAGCTGAACGCCGCGTCTCGGGCAAGCGCAATGCGCTGGCCGGGCGGGGTGATCTTCGCGGGCGCGTGGGTCACGGCGGTCGTCCGCGCGGCGGCGATCAGGGCGTCAAGGTCCACGCCCTCGCGCATCAGGGCTGCCGCTTCGGCGATGAGGGCCTGCAGCGCGGGCTGCTCCTCGGCCTGCACCAGGCCCAGGTGGCGTTCCGGCATGGCGATGGCCGCGCGCTTGGGCAGGACGCCCAGCACCGACAGGCCCGCTTCTTTCATCCCCACTCGCACCAGCGCCTCATGCCGGGGGCTGGCGATGCGGTTCAGGATCACGCCTGCAACCCGCACGCCGGCCCGGAACCGCGCCAGCCCCTGCGCAACCGCCGCCGCCGTCTGCGCCTGCCCGCTGGCATCGATCACCAGCACCACTGGCCAGCCCATCCGCGCTGCCAGGTCAGCACTGGCGCCATTGCCCGTCGCCCCTGGGGCCGCCACGCCGTCGAACAGGCCCATCGAGCCTTCGGCCAGCACCAGATCCGCCCCATCGGCGGCGGCAAGCATCCCGTCCAGCATCGCCTCGGGCATGGCCCAGGTATCCAGGTTGAACGACTCCCGCCCCGACGCCGCCCGGTGAAAGGCCGGGTCGATGTAGTCCGGCCCGTTCTTGAACGGCTGCACCACATGCCCCCGATCCCGCAAGCTGGCCAGAAGCCCCAGCATGACCGTCGTCTTGCCGGTGCCACTGGCCGGAGCGGCAACAAGCAGGCCCGGGATCACCGTCCGGTCCCCGGAAAGCGGGGATGGGTGCCGACCGGGCGATAGCGGCGGTCGTAGTCGCCGGCATAAAGGCGGCTTTCCTCGAACCCCTCCTGTGCCAGTGCGGGGCCGACAAGGATCAGCGCGGTACGCTCCACTTCCTCGGGGACGGCAGCCTTCAGCGTCGCCAAAGTAGCCCGGATGACCCGCTGGTCGGGCCACGATGCGCGCCAGACCACGGCGACCGGGCAGTCGGCGCCGTAATGCGGGATCAGGTCCGCCGTCAGCTTGTCGATCAGGTGGATCGACAGGTGCAGCGCCAGCGTCGCCCCGGTGGCGGCGAAAGCGGGCAGCGTCTCACGCGGGGGCATCTGCGTCGCCCGCCCCTCGGTCCGGGTCAGGACGACCGACTGGGCCAGGCCCGGCAGCGTCAGCTCCACCCCCAGCGCTGCCGCCGCCGCCGCGAAGGACGGCACCCCCGGCGTCACGTCATAAGGGATGTCAAGCTCGCGCAGCCGCCGCAACTGCTCGCCCATCGCCGACCAGACCGACAGATCGCCCGAATGCAGCCGCGCCACATCCTGCCCAGCCTCATGCGCCGCGACAATCTCGGCCACGATCTCGTCCAGCGACAGGGGCGCGGTGTTGACGATACGGCAGCCCGGCGGACAATGCGACAGCACCCCCTCAGGCACCAGCGAGCCTGCATAAAGACAGACCGGAGAGGCCGCGATCAGGTCCCGCCCCCGCAGGGTCAGAAGATCCGGCGCGCCGGGTCCGGCCCCGATGAAATGAACGGTCATGCCGCACCCATGCAGGGATGATCCCCTGCCCTTTCACATTTGCCCAAATATCCCCTGCGGAGCACGCCCGAGCCGGTTGCGCGCCCTTCGCGCGCAGAGGCGAGACAAAAGGCTTGCGCCGCAAGGCGCTCGATCTGACAGCCGCCTGTCACCGAAAGCACCGGCGTCATGGCCGGGCCTCGGCAATCGCGGCCGTCGCCGTCCCGTCGGCCGACACCGCCCGCGGGCCACGCAGCCGCGCCCCCTGCCCCGCCGCCGCCAGCGCCGCCGCTTCCGCGACAGATCCTGTGCCGAACAGCGCCACCACCCGGTCCGACCGGGTCAGCGTCAGCTGGCTGCGCAGCGCCTCCGGCGCCAGTGCGACCAGCGGCAGGTCCAGCGCCAGGGCCAGCGGTTCCAGCCCCGCGACCTTGTCCGCAAGCGTCGCCAGATGCGTCACACCCTGCGGACCGCCGGCCCGTGACAAGGCATCCCGCAGCGCCGACAGGGTCACGCCTGCCCGAAAGCCGAACCCCGCGACGATCATCGGGTGACGCTCCACTGCAGGATCGGCAGCGCCGATTTCCAGCCGCGCTTGCGGCCGATGGCGGTGGGTTCCGACAGCTCGACCTTCAGAAGCTGGCCGCCGTGACGGGCGGACCAGTCCAGGACCAGCGCCTCGGTTTCCAGCGTGACGGCGTTCAGCACCAGCCGGGTGCCGGGCGGGATCAGGTCCCAAAGGTGGGTCAGCAGCGCCTCGGATGCGCCGCCGCCAATGAAAACGGCATCGGGGGTGGCCAGCCCCGCCAGCCCTTCCGGGGCGCGGGCCTCGGTCAACTGGTAGCGATGAGAAAGGCCGAAGGCCTCGACATTCCCCCGCGCTCGGGCACCGCGGGTGGGGTCAGCCTCCAGCGCCGCGACGTGCGCACCGCCGGCCAGCAACCATTCGATCCCGATTGACCCGGAACCTGCACCGATGTCCCACAGCACCTCGCCCGGACGCGGTGCCAGGGCCGAGAGCGTCAGCGCGCGCACCGGACGCTTGGTGATCTGGCCATCGTGCTGGAACAACGCGTCCGGCAAGCCCGAGGCCCGCGGCAGCCCGGGATCGGTGGCCTCGATGGCCGCCGAGACCGGGGCCCCGATCGGGCCGTCTGGCACCCCTCTGGTGATCCGTTCCAGCGGGCCGCCCAGGCGTTCCAGGACGGTCAGCCGCGCGTTCGGGTGGCCGTTCCCGGCCAGCCAACGAGCCAGTTCCTCCACCGCCGCCCCGTCGCGCAGCGTGCAGATCACGCGCACCCCACGGCCCAGCAGCGGGCGCAGCCGCGCGAAGGGCGCGGCGTGCAGGCCCAGGGTCAGCACCTCCTCCAGCCGCCAGCCCAGCCGGTTCGCGGCCAATTGGAAGGTCGACGGCGCGGGATGCGAGACCCACTCGCCCGGCGAAAGCTGCGCCATAAGGCTGCCGCCCGCGCCGAACCAGAACGGATCGCCCGAGGCAAGGACCACGGTCGGCTGGCCCCGCTGCGTCAGGACCGGGGTGGCGTCGAAGGGAATCGGCCAGGCTTGGCCCTTGCCCCCGGCCCCGATCAGGTCCAGATGCCGGGGACCGCCGAAGATCACCTTGGCGGCGGCCAGAGCGGCATGGCTTGCGGGAGACAGACCCGCCGGTCCATCCTCGCCCAGGCCGATGATCGTCAACCAGGGTTCAGCCATGACACGCATCCTGCTTCTCGGCGGCACGACCGAGGCGAACCTGGTGGCGCAGGCCATCGCAAGGGCGGGGCTGGCGGGCGTCTACTCCTACGCCGGCCGGACCGAGGCGCCGATGGGCCAGCCGATCCATATGCGCGTTGGCGGCTTTGGCGGGGTGGAAGGGTTGCGGTCCTATCTGAAGGCGGAGGGGATCAGCCATGTGATCGACGCCACGCATCCCTTCGCCGCGCAGATGAGCAGCAATGCCGTCGCCGCCTGCGCGGCCGAGGGCGTGCCCCTTGTCGCCTTGGAACGCGCACCGTGGGTGGCCGGTGAAGGCGACAAGTGGACGCAGGTGCCCGACATCCCTGCTGCCGTAACGGCGCTGGCCGGGCCACCGCAGCGGGTGTTCCTGGCCATCGGCCGCCAGCACATCGACGCCTTCGCAGCCCAACCGCAGCACATGTATTTGCTGCGTCTGGTGGACGAGCCAACCGCCCCCCTGCCCTTCCCAGCCGATGTGGTCGTGGCGCGCGGGCCCTTCGACGTGGCGGGGGATACCGCCCTGATGCAAGACCATCGCATCGACGTCGTCGTGGCCAAGAACGCCGGTGGCAAGGGCGCGGTGGCCAAGATCGCGGCGGCCCGGGCGCTGGGACTGCGGGTGGTGATGATCGACCGGCCCATGATCCCGGCCCGACCCGTGGTGCGGACGGTTGCCGAGGTCATGGCCTGGCTGAACGGCTGACGCGGGGCCAAGACTTTTCGAAAAGTCTTGCAAAATCCTTCGAAGGATTTTGGCCCGGGTCATCCCGCGCTCCTGGGGGAGTAGACGAAGCGCCCGACGCGGCGGGTGGCCGAGTTGCCCACGATCACCACGGTGCGCATGTCGGCCATCTCGGGCGTGGCTTCGCCAAGGGTCACGGTCAGCAGGCGCTGATCGGGCGTGCTGACCGCGCGGGCGAAGGTGATCAGGCGGTCGAGGCCGCATTCTTCGCGCAGCGTGGCGAGGGCCTTGACGAAGCCCTCCGGGCGGCTGGCGGAGCGCGGGTTGTAGAAGGCCATCGCGAAGTCGGCGCGGGCGGCGTGGCGGAGGCGGGTCTCGATCACCTCCCAGGGTTTCAGGTTATCGGACAGGTTGATGCAGCAGAAATCGTGACCCAAGGGGGCACCCGCAGCGGCGGCCGCGGCAAGCATCGCGGTGATGCCGGGCAACACGCGGATCTCCAGCGCCTGCCAATCGGTGCGACCCTCCAGCGCCTCGAACACGGCGGAGGCCATCGCAAAGACCCCGGGGTCGCCCGAGGAGACCACCACCACGCGCTTGCCTTCGGCCGCCATCTCCAGCGCGTGCCGGGCGCGGTCCAGTTCAACGCGGTTGTCCGACGGGTGCAGCGTCAGGCCGGGCCGGGCGGCGACGCGGGCGACATAGGGAATGTAGCCGACCACATCCGTCGCCTCGGCCAGCGCGGCCGAGACCTCGGGCGTCACCAGCCGCTCGTCCCCCGGGCCAAGACCTGCAATGACCAGCCAGCCGCTCACTCGGCAATCTCCGGGCGGCGGCCGTGGCCGTGGACCAGCACGATCGCGAAATAGGGGCAGTCGGCGGCATCGACCCCGGCCAGCCGCGCGACGCGCTGGTTCGGCATCGTGCCGCGTTCCACCAGCCAGGCCTGGTCCAGCCGTCCCGCCCGCTCCAACGCGCGGCGGACGCGGGGCAGGTTGCGGCCGGTCTTCATCACCACAAGGGCGTCGGCTGTCTGCATGTGACGGACGAGATCTTCCTCGGGCAGCGTGCCCATCAGGACGGTAAGCACGTCATCGCCCCAGGTGATCGGCGTGTCGGTGGCGTTCCAGCAGCCGGTCATGCCGGTGATGCCGGGGATCACCTCGACCGGAACCCGGCCTTGCAGGCGCGAGTGCAGGTGCATGAAGCTACCGTAGAAGAAGGGGTCGCCCTCGCAAAGGACGACCACGTCCTGCGTGGCGGCAAGGCTGGCCAGGCGGTTCGCCCAATCGTCGTAGAAGCGGGCCAGCGCGTCGGTGTATTCCGGGCTGTCGAAGGGCAGTTCCGTGGTGACGGGGTATTCCATCGGGTGTTCGATGGCGTCGAGCGGCAGCATCCCCTCGACGATCCGGCGGGCCTGCCCCGCGCGGCCTTCCTTGCGGAAATAGGCGACGTGCCTGGCGGAGCCGATGGTTCGGGCGGCCTTCAGGCTCATCAACTCGGGGTCGCCGGGGCCAAGGCCGGCACAGATCACCTTGCCAGTTACCGGGGCCATGGTCATTCCTTCCGCGAGGCGAGGGCATTGACCGCCGCCACAGTGATGGCGCTGCCGCCCAACCGGCCCTTGACGATAAGGGAGGGGACCGGAGGAGCCTCCATCAGTGCGTCCTTCGATTCCGCCGCACCGACGAAGCCGACCGGACAGCCGATGATCGCGGCGGGGCGCGGGCAGGCGGGGTCTTCCAGCATGTTCAAGAGGTGGAAAAGCGCGGTGGGCGCGTTGCCGATGGCCACAACCGCGCCTTGCAGATGCGGGCGCCAGAGTTCCACGGCAGCGGCAGAGCGGGTGTTGTTGATGCGGGCCGCAAGGGCGGGGACGTCGGGGTGTTGCAGGGTACAGATGATCTGGTTGTTGGCCGGCAGGCGTTTCCTGGTGATGCCTTCACTGACCATGCGGACATCGCAGAGGATGGGGGCACCGCCCTCAAGCGCGGCACGGGCTTCGATCGCCATGCCGTGCGAGAAGTGGATGTAGGGCGCGAGTTCCACCATCCCGGCGGCGTGGATCATGCGGACGGCGACGATCTCTTCCTCGGGTGTGAAGCGGGCGAGGTCGGCCTCGGCCCGGATCATGGCGAAGCTTTGCAGGTAGATCGCCGCGCCGTCGGTTTCATAGATATGGGGCATTCGGGGCCTTCAGGTGGTCAAGGATTGCCTGGGGCGAAAGGCCCGTCAGGCTGGGGGTGTC
This sequence comes from Tabrizicola aquatica, assembly GCF_002900975.1. Taxonomy (GTDB): domain Bacteria; phylum Pseudomonadota; class Alphaproteobacteria; order Rhodobacterales; family Rhodobacteraceae; genus Tabrizicola; species Tabrizicola aquatica. Next base: position 291,859 of record NZ_PJON01000004.1, read on the forward strand.
GGCGGCGGTGCCGTCCAGGATCAGGTCATAGCCCTGGCCTGTGGCGGTAAGGGTCAGCGCGGCGGGCGCGGGATGGGCGCAGCCCTTGGCGCAGCCGGAAAGGTGCAGGGTCTGGGTGCCGGGCAGATGGGGCGCGAGCTGGCGCGCCAGATCGCGGGTGTCGCCCAGCGCCTGAGGGCAGGCCGGTGCGCCGGTGCAAGCGGTGATGCGAAGAATGGGGTCGGCCGGGTCGGTGAGGACGCCGGTGATCCGCGGGGCAGAGGTCGCACCGACCAGCAGAAGCATCCGCCAGGGCGTGGGGCGAATCTCATGGCCAAGGGCGGAGAGGGCCTGCAGCGTCGCCGCCCGCATCTGGCCGAAGGCCAGGGCGATCAGGGCCCCGTCCGGGTGCAGGCCCGGTTGCGGGGCTGGCAAGGGGTCCGCTGGGGCAAGCGTGCAGTTCGGCGGGACGATGCCACGTGCGATGAGGGCAGCCATCCGGCCCCTCCCATTGGTGACACCACCGCTGGCGACGAACCATTCGGCCATGGCGATGGCGTCGGCGGCAAGTTCGGTGACCGGTTGGCCAAGCGGATGACCCTCGGGTCGCAGGATCAGGCGGCCGTCCGTGCAGCGCTCGACCCGGATATCGACGGAGGCCCCGGTCAGGACCGGGCGCGGACCGGTGTCGAGGGCAAAGCCGAACTTGCCGGGAAGGCGGGGCATCCGGCTCAGGGCGGCAGTCAAGGTGTCGGCGAGGGCGGCAGTGCTGTCGCCGGCGCCGACCGGGCGGAAGGGAGTGACGATGAGGTTGCGCAGCGACTCCGTTTTGATGTCAGGGTCGATCAGGCCCTGGGCGCGGAGGTCCTGGATCAGGGGCGGATGGCTGGCCTCGGTCACGCCGCGCAGTTGCAGGTTGGCGCGGGCGGAAAGGTCGATGACGCCGTTGCCGTGGGTTTCGGACGCATCCGCGATGGCGTTTGCCTGCGCTGGGGTGAGACGTCCGAGCGGCGGGCGGATACGGACGACCAGCCCGTCGCCGGATTGCATCGGCCGGAGGGCGCCAGGGCACCAGCCCTTGATCTCCCAGGCGGTCATGCGGCGCACCTTGGGGTTCGGGCGGTTTTCAGATCGAGCGCGTTCCGCGCAAGCCTTTTGTCTCGCCGCTCTGCGTGAAGAACGCAGAGCGGCTCGGCCGTGCCTCCGGCGGGGATATTTGGCGACAGAAAATGGACAGGTGTCATGCAGCACCGTCCAGCCTTGCGGCGATGGAGTTGCGGCGGGTCTGCCAAAGGCCGGCGTCGCGAAGGCGGCGGAAAAGGTCTTCCATTGCCGCGAGGGCGGCGGGATTTTCGCGCTGGAGGAACGCGCGGACCTCGTCACGGCCAAGGGTGGCATCGTGGTAGAGGTCGAAGAGATGCGGCGGGACAACCTGGGCCAGGTGGGCGAAGGCGGCCATGTGGTCAAGCGTGGCGGCGATCTCGGCGGCGCCACGGAAGCCGTGGTTCATCATGCCATCGGCCCAGAGCGGGTTCGCGGCGCGGGCGCGGACGGTGCGGGCGATTTCCTCGGTCAGGGTGCGGGCACGGGGGTCGTCGGGGCGGGTGGCGTCAAGGTGGTAGAGGGCGGGTTGCGCCCCGCCCAGCTTGGCGACGGCGGCGGCGAAACCGGCCTCGTGCGCGGCGTAGTCAGCGGCGATGAGGACGTCGGTTTCGGGCAGGTCCTGGGCGTGGACGAAGCTGTCGGCGGCAAGGAGGCGCTGTTCCAGGACGGCGCGGGCCTCGTGCGACTGGCCGTCGGGGCCGATGGCCCAGCTGGAGGCGTTCAGCCAGGCTTCGCCAGCGGCGGCGCGCGCCTCGGCGGTGAAGGTGTCGGCGGCGGTGCCCATTCCAAGGCCGTACAGGCCGGGCTTGGGGCCAAACACACGGGATTGCCGCGCGGCATAGGGGTTGTCCTCGGCGGCCTCGTCGCGTTGGCTCAGGGCTTCGGCCCCGGCTTCGAAAAGCTGGGCGAGGGTCGGAAAGACGTCGCGGAAAAGGCCGGAGACGCGCAGGGTGACGTCGATCCTGGGGCGGCCAAGGATCGCGAGGGGCAGGATCTCGAAGCCCGACACGCGGGCGGACCCGTCGTCCCATTTGGGCGCAAGACCGGCGAGGTGAAGGGCCATGGCGAATTCCTCGCCCGCCGTACGCATGGTGGCGCTGCCCCAGAGGTCCACCACCAGCCCGCGCGGGTAGTCGCCATGGTCCTGCAGGTGGCGGCGGATTAGTTCTTCGGCCAGCTTGACCCCCTGAGCGTGGGCGTTGCGCGAGGGGACGGCGCGGGGGTCGACGGAATAGAGGTTGCGGCCGGTTGGCAGCACGTCGGAGCGGCCCCGGTTAGGCGATCCTGCCGGGCCGGGGCGGACATGGTGGCCGTTCAGGGCGGTGAGGAGGCCGTCGCGCTCTCCTGCCCCGTGGCCGAAGATGTGCAGGCCGTGGCCGAACTGGCTTTCCTTCAGGTCGCAGACGAAACGGTCGATGCGGGTGATCGCCTCGGCGGGGGTGGCGTCCGGGGCGAGACCAAGGTCGGCGGTGACGCCGGAGGCTGCGGCCTCGTCCCGGATGCTGGCGACCAGCCGGCTGCGTCGGGCGGGGTCAAGGCCGTCGGCGGTGGAATATTCGTCCAGCAGACGCTCAAGCCGCAGGAGTTCGGGGGGCGTCGCACTGGCGACCATCGGTGGTGGCAGGTGGCCGAGGGTGACGGCACCGATGCGGCGCTTGGCCTGGGCGGCCTCTCCCGGATCGTTGACGATGAACGGGTAGATGACCGGGGTGGGGCCGATCAGAACCTCGGGCCAGCAGGTATCGGACAGGGCGACGGATTTGCCCGGCAGCCATTCCAGCGTGCCGTGCGCACCCATGTGGATCAGGGCGTGAACCCCCTGCGCACGAAGCCAGAGGTAGAACGCGACATAGCCGTGGCGTGGCGTGCGCGAGAGGTCGTGATAGTCGCCGTCGCGGGTCGCCACTTCGCCGCGTTCGGGTTGCAGGGCGATGAGTGCGTGGCCACGCCGGGTTGCGGGGAAGTGGAAGTGGCCGTCCTTGACCAAGGGGTCGGCGGCGGGGTCGCCCCAGGCTTCGGTCAGGGTCTGGCGGAGGAGAGATGGCAGGGTTTCCAGCGCCGTCTGGTAGTCGGCCAGCGACCAGCTCAGGGATGCGGTCAGGGCTTCCGGCAGCGGGGTGCCCGGGGTGATGGCATAGCCTTCGGTTGTCAGGGTCGTCAGCAGCGCCTCGGTCGAGGCCAGGGCATCAAGGCCGACGGCATGGGCCATCTGGTGCGTGCGGCCGGGGTAGGTGGAGAGGACCACCGCCAATTGCCGGTCCCGCGCGGGGGTAGCGGCCAGACGGTGCCAGTGGACGATGCGATCGACAACGGCCTGGATGCGTGCGGCATCCGCGCGATGGGCGAAGCGCGAGAATTGCAGATCGGGGTGGCGCTTGCCCGGGGATTTGTGGCTGACGATGCCGGCGAAGAGGCGACCGTCAACCTCGGGCAGCACGACATGCATTGCGAGGTCGGCGGGCGACAGGCCCCGGTCCGACGTCGCCCAGTCCCGGCGCCGGGCGGTGGACAGCGCGACCTGGAACACGGGGCATTGCGCCGCATCGAACGGGGTCGCACCGGTGTCGGAGCGGGCCGAGAAGGCGGTGGCGTTGATGATGGCGACCGGTGGGTTCTGCGCCAGGTGGGTCGAAAGCCAGTCAGCGACCCCGGGGGCCTTGAGGCTGGGGGCGAAGGCACCGTAGGCGGCAAAGCCTTCCGCGCGAAGGGCGTGAATCAAGGCGTCTACCGGCGCGGTATCGCCCGAGGTCAGGTAGCTTCGGTAGAAGGTGACGAGAACCGGGCCTCTGGACTGCTGGATGGTCGTCGAGAGACCCCGTCCCGGGCTTGACCCGGGACCTCCAGCCGCAAACGCCCCGCCCGGCTCGGGAAGAGGCCCCGGGTCAAGCCCGGGACGGGTGATCCTGACGTCCAGCGACGGAATCACGCCCCGTTCGGGATCGTAGAATCCCATCTGCGGCACGGTCTTGTCGCCCATGACCGGGGCTGCATAGATCCCGGCGGCCAAGGCCAGCTGCGCCAGCGCCGCGTGGGCCGCGACGGCCCCACCCTCGTCGCACAGCGCCTGCAGGCGGCGCAGGGTAGAGACAGGAAGCGTGGAAAGTTCGTCCAGGCGGGGGTCGGGGCGGCCATCGGCAGGCAGGATCGCCAGCGCAGTGCCCTGACGCCGGGCCAGGTCCTGCAACGTGGCAAGGCCGTAGGGCCAGTAGGCCTCGCCCCCGATCAGTCGGACCAGGATCGCCTTTGCGCCCGAGAGGGTTCGTTCGGCGTAGGTATCGACCGAAATCGGGTGCTTCAGCGCGATGATATTGGCAAGCCGCACCGTAGGGTGCGTGATATCACGCACCCTACACATGCGCTCATATCCCGCGGTGAAGGCACCAAGGTCGCTGTCCGAGAAGCTGAGGACCACCAGATCGGCGGGGTCCTGACCCAGGTCAAACGGGGTTTCGGTTTCCTCCAGCCCATGGCTTTCGCGAAAGACGACGTGCATCAGGTCCTCCGCAGCGGGGCGCCCTTCCACCCCAACCCTGCCCCATGGTGAGGAGAGGGAGGTGCCATTCGGCCTGGGATGGGTAAGGGATGGCTCACGATGTCAGGCCCCAAGGACCTTGCGGATGGCGGCTTCGTCGATGTCATCATGCTCGGCGATGACCACCAGTTGCGACCGGCGCGGTTCCTGTCCCCAGGGACGGTCGTATTGCATGCGGACCCGGGCGCCGACAGCCTGCACCAGCAAGCGCAGCGGCTTGCCCGCGACGGCGACGTGGCCTTTCACCCGGAGGATGTTCAGCTCTTCCGCCAGGCGCTGGATGGCGGTCGAAAGCGCCTCGGGGTCGGTAACTTCGGGCAGGTCGATGACAACGCTGTCAAAGTCCTCATGCTCATGGTCGTCAGCCCCGTCGTGGTGCGAGGGGCGGGAGGCGAGGTCATCCTCGGCGGCGGCATTCAGGCCCAGGATCACCCGAGGGTCGATCACGCCTTCGGTCATCGCCAGCATCGGGACGGGGCGATTCATCTCGGCGGCAATGACCTCGCGGGCGGTTTGCAGGCCCGCGTCCCCGGCGAGGTCGGCCTTCGACAGCAGGATCAGGTCAGCGCACAGGATCTGGTCCTCGAACACCTCGGACAGCGGGGTTTCGTGGTCAAGGCTGGGGTCGGCTGCCCGCTGGGCCTCGACCGCGTCCACGTCGGGGGCGAAGCGGCCGGCGGCCACGGCCTCGGCATCGGCCAGCGCGATCACGCCGTCCACGGTGATGCGGCTGCGGATCGCGGGCCAGTCGAACGCCTTGAGCAAGGGCTTCGGCAGTGCAAGGCCCGAGGTCTCGATCAGGATATGGTCGGGGCGCTGCGGCATGGCCATCAGCGCCTCGATCGTCGGGATGAAGTCGTCGGCAACGGTGCAGCAGATGCAGCCGTTGGCAAGTTCGACGATGTTCTCGACCGGGCACATCTCATCGGCACAGGATTTCAGGATATCGCCGTCAACGCCCACGGTGCCGAATTCGTTCACCAGGATCGCCAGGCGCTTGCCTTGCGGGTTCTGCATCAGGTGGCGGATCAGCGTGGTCTTGCCCGCCCCAAGGAAGCCGGTGATCACGGTGACGGGGATCTTGGTCAGGTCGGTCATTCGGCGGCCTCTGGCAGGGGATGTGGGGGGATGCGGGCGATCGATTGCTTGCGGAAGACAGTGGGACGCTCGCGCCAGGGAACGATTCCGTCCGGGCTGGCGGCGTATTTCCCGGCGCCTTCCAGGATCGCGGGGACGTCGTCAAGGGTAAGGCGACCGTAGACATAGGACCAGGCGCCCGGCTTGGTCAGCGAGATCGCGCAGCCGGTGTTGCAGGCCGACAGGCATTCGACCCCGACGATGCGCACGTCCTGGGGGGCGCCTTCGGCAAGCGCGGCATGAAGCTGCGCGCCGGGGGGCAGATCACCCTCGGGCACCGGCTGACCGGCCTTGCAGGTGGTGCAGACGTAAAGGGTCGTGCCCATATCAGCCTTCCTAAGGCGGCAAGGGTGGGCCAGCGAGGGGCCGCCCGGAAGATGGGCCGCCGATCACCGGTCGCGGAACACCCCGTCCGCCGGTTACCGTCCGCGCTGGCAGGTCTCCCGGCTTGCGGATACGGGGCGCCGAAAGTCTGGGCCCCACGGCCCCCCGCCTTCCCGGCTGATCGCCAGTGGCATTGGAGACCTCTCCGGTCACGGTCGCGGGGGCGGCTGCTTCTGGTCGCTTCCGACCTGTCGCATTCCCTCTTCGCCTGTCATAACAGGAACCAGCGCCCATCCACCTGTGGCAGATGGGGGCCCATTGTCAAGGACGCGACCGACCATGACCGACACCGATGCGACACCCGAAACCGAAGAGCTGGCCCGGCACGCCGCCAAGATGGCGAAGAAGAAGGCCGCGCGGGACAAGATCATGGCCGGGAAAGAGGGCGAGAAGGGCCTGATCATCGTTCACACCGGGGCGGGGAAGGGAAAGTCCTCCTCGGGCTTCGGGATGATCCTGCGCTGCATCGCGCATGGGATGCCCTGCGCGGTGGTCCAGTTCATCAAGGGGGCCTGGGACACCGGCGAGCGGCGGCTTCTGACCACCCATTTCGCCGACCTCTGCCAGTTCCACGCGATGGGTGAGGGCTTCACCTGGGAGACGCAGGACAAGGCCCGCGACATCGCGGCGGCGAAGGCGGGGTGGGAGAAGGCGAAGGAGTTGATCCGCGACCCCTCCATCCGGCTGGTCCTGCTGGACGAGATCAACATCGCGCTGCGGTACGGCTACCTGGACCTGGACGAAGTCCTGGCCTTCCTGGCCGAGGAAAAGCCCCCGCTGACCCATGCCGTGCTGACCGGCCGGAACGCGGCGGAGGCGCTGATCGAGGCGGCGGATCTGGTGACCGAGATGACGCTGGTCAAACACCCGTTCCGGGCCGGGATCAAGGCCCAGGCGGGGGTGGAGTTCTAGGGCTGTCCACGGTGGACATTCTCTGGAACTCAAGCAAAATCAGATACTTGATCGCCGACGTTTACCATTTGGCAAGGATTTGGCGGAGGGCGCAGATGCGGAAAACGGGACTGACATTGGTGCTGGTGCTGGCGGGGCTTGCGGCTGCGGGCTGCACGCCCCTGATCGTGGGCGGCGCGGTCGTCCTCGCCGACGAGGTGGTCGAGCAGGACCAGGGCGGCGACGGGCTGTTCTGACGACTGACCGAAGGACTTCCATCCCCTGCCCGGCGACGGCATCGCCAAGGCCTGCGGTGCGGGCGTAGGGTGGGTGTGTCCGCCCAGCGCGCGGTCGCGGATCGGGGTCAAGGCGGAGAGGAGCGAAGCGGACGTCCTGCCACGAGAGGTGCGGCAATGGCCGTGCCTGGCGCTGACCACAGCGTCGCCGGGCCTTTGGTTCGGGCGTAGGGTGGGTGTTTCCACCCACCCCGGTCGCAGGTCAGAACATGTAGGACACGCGCAGCCCGAGCATGTCGAGGTCACGCTCGTAAAGATCCGCGTCGTCCTCGCGGATCGCGTCGTAGTTCAGGTCGACCCGTACCGGCATCGTGCCGCCAACCTGTTCCCAGGATACGCCGAAAGACAGGCCCCGGCCCGTAGCGTTGACATAGTTGTCGGGCCCGTCCTCGGCGCGGCCGCGCACGATCACGGCCCCAAGCGACCCCATCACGCGGCTGCCATTGGCCAGATCGCTGGTGACCGTGCCCCGCAGGCGCAGGGCTGCGTCCACCTCGCACCAGGTCGGGGCGAAGTCCGTGCAAGCGTCGAAGGTGTCGCTCATCAGCTTGCCGCCCATCAGGTCGAGGTTGCCTTCGATCCCATAGGTCACCGTCCCGACCGAGGCGAAACGATAGCCTGCGGTGAGGGCCAGCCCGAAGTCGGTTGCCGAGGGTTCAAACCCCGTTACCTCGGACGCGGTGGTGCTGTTGGCCGACACGCCCAGCCCCAGACCGAAATATGCGTCCTGGGCCTGCACGGCGGGGGCAAGGGCCAGGAGGGCGGCGCTTGCAAGCAAAGTCATCTTCATGGCGATTCTCCCTTTTCGACGCCGCAGCCCGGGATGGAGCGCGGGTCGTGCGTCTGTCTTGCGCCCCGGTCGGACGGGCGGCCTTGACCGGGATCAATCGCGCGCAATTGGCGGGGGCGGCGTGGCATTGCTGCCACCTTTTTTGGCAAGTCGGGCTGAAGCCCGACCTACGCCAGTTCCAGAAGCCGATCGGTTGCGATGTGGGTGGCCAGATGATCGGCGAGGGCGTCGAGTGTCTCTTCGACCGTGCGGTCATAGCTCGTATTGCCCGGCGTCACCCCAAGGCTGGCCAGGAAGGCGCGGCGGAAGGCGTCTTCGGTGAACATGCCGTGCAGATAGCTGCCCATCACGCGGCCATCCTCGCGCATTGCCCCTTCGGGCTGGCCGTCCACGGTGAACATCGGGCGGTCACGGTCGGGGCCGGTCGTGCGGCCAAGGTGGATTTCGTAGCCTTTCACCTGCGTGCCAGAGGCGGGATGCAGGGCCGTGGTTTCGGTGACGCGCTTGTCGGGGGTCATGGTGGTGGTGAGGTCGAGGAGGCCGAGGCCGGGCACGCTGCCCGGCTTGCCCTCGATCCCGTCGGGGTCGGCGATGTCGCGGCCAAGCATCTGGTAGCCGCCGCAGAGGCCGAGGACCTTTGCGCCGCGCCTGAGGGCGGCCTGAAGGTCGATGTCCCAGCCTTGGGCCCGGAAATGCGCCAGGTCGGCGATGGTGGCCTTGGAGCCGGGGAGGATGATCAGGTCAGCCTCGACCGGCAGCGGCTGGCCGGGTTTGACGATCCGCAGCGTGACGCCGGGCTCCTGCGCCAGGGGGTCGAGGTCGTCGAAATTGGCGATGCGGTTCAGGTGCGGGACGGCGATCAGGAAGCTGCCGCTGCCCCGCGTGCCGCCGAGGTCGGCGGCATCCTCGGCGGGCAGTTTGTGGGCATGCGGGAACCACGGCACGACGCCAAGGCCGGGCCAGCCGGTGCGCTGCTCGATCAGGCGGTAGCCGTCGTCGAAGAGGCGCGTATCGCCGCGGAACTTGTTGATCAGGAAGCCCCTGATCATCGCGGAGTCGTCTGGGTCCAACACGGCCTGGGTGCCGACCAGTTGCGCGATGACGCCGCCGCGGTCGATGTCGCCGGTCAGGATCACCGGCACATCGGCGGCGCGAGCGAAGCCCATGTTGGCGATGTCGTTCGCGCGGAGGTTCACCTCGGCCGGGCTGCCCGCGCCTTCGACGATCACAAGGTCGGCCTTGGCCTGCAGGCGGTGGAAGCTGTCCAGGACCGGGGCCATCAGTTGCGGCTTCAGCGCGGCATAGTCCCTTGCGCGGACGGTGGTCAGGCGCTGGCCTTGCACAATGACCTGCGCGCCCGTCTCGGATTCCGGTTTCAGGAGGACGGGGTTCATGTCGACATGCGGCTGCACCCCGCAGGCGCGGGCCTGCAGGGCCTGGGCGCGGCCGATTTCTCCACCTTCGGCGACGGCGGCGTTGTTCGACATGTTCTGCGGCTTGAACGGGCGGACGGTCAGGCCCTGGCGGGTGTAAAGCCGGCAAAGGCCGGCGACCAGCATCGACTTGCCGACGTTCGAGCCGGCACCCTGGATCATCACGCGTTTCATGCCTTGCGGGCCATGAGCCAGAGGAAGAACACGCCCCCGACAAGGCCGGTGACCACGCCGATCGGCATATCCTCGGGCGCCATGACGATGCGGGCGACGGTGTCGGCGGCAACCAGGAAGATCGCGCCAAGGAGGGCGGAGAGCGGCAGGACACGGGTGTTGTCCCCGCCGACGGCGAGACGGACGAGGTGGGGCATCATCAGCCCGACAAAGCCGATGAGGCCCGAGAAGGCAACCATGACTCCGGTGATCAGGGCGCCCGCGACAAAGACGGTCAGGCGGAACCGCGCGACGGGGATGCCGAGGGAGGCGGCGGTTTCATCCCCGAGGGACATGGCGTTGAGGGCCGGGGCCTGGGACCAGAGCCAGAGGCCGGCGGGCAGCAGGACGGCAAGCGGGTAGATCAGGTGGCCCCACTGGGCAAGGCCCAGGCCGCCGAGCATCCAGAACACGACGGTATGGGTGGCCTTGGGATCGCCGAGGAAGATCAGGATATTGGCGCCCGCCATGATGATGAAGCTGACGGCGACGCCGGCCAGGACCAGGCGGTCGGCGCTGGTGGCCCCGGTCACGCGCGCGACGGCGAGGACAAGGAGGGTCGCGGCAAGCGCCCCGCCGAATGCCAAAAGCGGCACGGTGAGGAGGCCGAGGAAAAGCCCGGTGTGCAGAAGCGCCGCGATGGCCCCGAACGCCCCGCCCGAGGAGATGCCCAGGAGGTGGGGGTCGGCAAGCGGGTTCCGCGTGACCGACTGCAGGGCCGCGCCCACGATCCCGAGGCCGGCACCGACAAGGGCCGCGAGCAGCGCGCGGGGGAAGCGGATGTCCCAGACGATGGCCTCGCGGCCGGGGGTCCAGTCGGGGGTGACAAGGCCGGGGACGACATGGTTTGCCAGCACGCCCCAGACGGTGGCCAGCGGGACGGCGACCGCGCCGACCGAGACGGCGGTGAGGATGGCAAGGAGGAGTACCCCGCCGCCGCCAAGGGCAAGGGCGGCCCGGCGGGTCAGGCGGAGGGTGGCGGAAGCCGGGGTGGAAAGCGGGGTTTCGGTCATGTGCGTCCCACCGGGGCTGCTTCTCGGCGCTCTTTCCGGCCCTTGGCGCAAGTCGAGAGGCGCGGCAGTGGCGGATTGGCCAGGGTGCGCTCGTCGATGCACTTCGTGCACTCCTCGCTGGTCGGGCGGGGCGCGGTCCGTGGCGCTCCATCACCATGCGGCCGGAAGCGGGGGTGCCTCTGGCTGTGCCGGGGCAGATCGGCCGGCGGAAGCTGGCCTGGCGTCCCGGGACGGCTTGTCGATCCGGCCCCGGCACAGCAAGGCGTGCAAGCGAAGAGCGGCGAAGCCATGCGATGAGCGGTTCGGGGGATTGCGGACGCCGAGGTGCCTGTCGCCACGGTTTCGGCCCTGCGCCAAGATGACATCGTCTGGGCGGTCCGGCCTGCAAGGAAAGTGCCGTGGTCCGTGGCGGGGGCCTGCGGTTCGTGCATCCGGGGCTGGGTCAAGTTGACCGGGGTGACAAGCAATGTCGCGGTCATGCTTGGCCCCTTGGGAACGATGAAGGTTGTGACCGACTTGCCGCGCTGGCGAAGCCACTCGATGGGCGTCTCGGGGGAACCGCGGGCGCGGGCGTTCCCTCTGCCAAGGTTTCGGCCCTGTGCCGCCCGGCTATCGTCTGGGCGGCCAGACCTGCGAGGAAAGCGTCATGCGCCGTGCCGGGGGCCTGCGGTTCGCGCATCCGGCGCTGGGTGGGGTTGACCGGGGTGGCAAGCAGCGTCGCGGTCGTGACTGTGCAAAGGCCGCAGCGAAGAGCGGCGAAGCCGTGCGATGAGCGGCTTGTGGGGCGCACCGGCGCAGGAGTGCAGTCTGACATTGTCGCACTCATCCCGCGCATTCCACGGTCGGCTGTGCGGCAGAACGTCCCCCACGCCCCGCGCCCGTGACCACAACCCGGCGCGGCGTGCGCGCGGACCCGCTGCGCGAGAAGCGCGGCGGGCAGCAGGGTCATGGCGGCGCGGCGGTGCATCACTTGTCCCAGAAGCCCGCGACCAGCTTTTCCACCGCGCGGATGTTGCGGGGGCCGGGCGTGGCCTCGACATACTCAAGGACGACATACCGATCATTCTTCACCGCGTCGACATTGGCGAAGGCGGGGTTGGCTTCCAGGAAGGCGATCTTCTGGTCCGCCGTCACGTCGCCGTAGTTGACGATCACGATCACTTCGGGGTTCCGCTCGACCACTGGCTCCCAGGCGACGGTGGCCCAGCTTTTGTCCAGGTCGTCCATGATGTTGCGGCCGCCTGCTGCCTCGATCAGGGCGGTGGGCATGGCATAGGCGCCGGCGGTGAACGGGGTCTCTTCGCCCGAGTCGTAGACGAAAACGCGCAGCGGCGTGGTGCGGTCGACGGCGGCGGTGATCTCGGCCAGCCGGGCCTCATAGCCGGCGACCAGCTCTTTCGCGCGGTCCTCGATCCCGAAGATGATCCCGAGGTTTAAGAGGTCGGCGTACATGTCCTGCATCGAGGATTTGGCCTTGGGACCGACGAAGATGCAGCTTTCGGTCAGCTCGTAGGTCTTGATGCCCAGGGGTTCCAGCGTCTCGGGCGTGACCTCGCCGCCGACCTTCATGCCGTAGTTCCAGCCGGCGAAGAAGAAGTCGGGTTCGGCACCGACGAGGACCTCACGCGTGGGGTATTGGGCGGACAGTTCCGGCAGTTCGGCGATCCCGGCGCGGAGTTCTTCGTCCAGGGTCTTCCAGCCGGAGACGCCGGTGTAGCCGACCATGTGGTCGCGCAGGCCAAGGGCCAGCATCATCTCGATCAGGTTCACGTCATTGGCGATGGCGCGGGCGGGGGGGGCGTCGAAGGTGACGGTCCGGTTGCAGCTTGGCACGGTGACGGGGAAAGCCAGCGCGGGGGTGGCGGTGAGGAGAAGGGCAAGGAGGGCGGTTTTCATCTAATGGTCCGTCAGGTGGAAGGAAAAGCGGGGGGCCGTGCCGGTGCGGTCGATGCGCGTGGCGACACGGAAGGCGCGGGAGATGGTGGCCTCGGTCAGGGCCTGGTCGGGGGGGGCGTCGGCGATGACGCGGCCCTGGTCCAGGATCAGGACACGGTCGGCGAATTCGGCGGCCAGGGTCAGGTCGTGCAGGGTGCAGACGACGGCCAGGCCAAGGCCGCGCAGCAGCCGCAGCAGTTCCAGCTGGTGCCGGATGTCGAGGTGGTTGGTGGGTTCGTCCAGCACCAGGATGCGCGGTTCCTGCGCCAGGGCGCGGGCAACCATGACACGCTGACGCTCACCCCCCGACAGGGTGCCGAAGCGGCGGTCGGCAAGCTGGGCAAGGTCCATCCGCAAAAGGGCCGCGTCGGTGATCGCCTTGTCGCGCGCGCCCGGCCCCATGCCCTGCCGGTGCGGCAGGCGGCCAAGAGACACGATCTCGCGGCAGGTCAGGGCAAAGTCGGTGGGTTGTTCCTGCAGGACAGCGGCGACGATGCGGGCGGCCTCGCGCGCGGAGTGCTGCCAGAGGTCGCGGCCCTGGACGAGGACGGTGCCCGAGAGCGGGGCCTGGTGGCGGTAAAGGAGGCGCAGGAGCGAGGATTTGCCGGCCCCGTTCGCGCCGCAGATCGCCAGAACCTCGCCCTCGGCCAGGGTGAACGAGATGTCGTGCAGGATCGCCGGGGCGCGTTTCGGGCCCCACGTCACGCCCTTGACCTGCATCACGGTCACTGGATCGCCCCTTCCCGCGTGACGATCATCGCGGCGGGGATGCGGGCGAGCGTGGTGTCGATCAGGCCCGGCGGCAGGTCGCGGCCGGTCATCCAGCCGTCGTCCAGGGCGGCATAGGCGCGGGCAAACTCGACCAGTTCGTCCAGGGGCTGGTCGGGGTCGATGTCGCCGAAAAGCCAGGTCGCCTTTTCGGTGGCCCGCCAGCCGACGATGCAGGGCTTGCCATGGTCGGGCACGCACCCGGCAAGGCAGGCGGTGCCCGAAACCTCGAACTGGTCGCCAAGGCCCGCGGCCGAGATCGCGGCGCGCAGGTTCTTCAGCAGCTGGAACCCTTGCGTGCAGGCCTGGCCGGTATGCTTGCAGGCCTTGCAGACAAGGATCTGGTGCGGCGCGGATTGCGGCACGGCATAAGGTCGGGCGCGGCGGCCCTGGGGAAGATCGTCCATCGAACACTCCTTCCGGGGCACCCCGCCCGGTGGGTCACGTCTTCGATGGCAGGTCTCCTGACTTCGCGGGTCGCCGCTTCCCCCTGCCTTCCCGGCCTGCCGTTCAGACGGCGGGGCCAGTGGCGTGAGAGGGGTCGCTCGCCGCTTACAGTTGCGGGGGCAGTCGGGGATTTGGCGGCTGATGCCTACACCTCACCCCGTTCCCTTTTCACCCGGCCGCGCTTGGCTTGGCCGGGAACCATCACCAATCTGTGTGCGCCGGAATGCGGGGCGGGGCAAGACGGAAAACGACGCCCCCGGGACCAGAGGCGGCAGGCGCGGTCAGGGAAGCCGGGCCAGGATGGCATCGACCAGCTCCGGAAGCGGCTGGGCGATGTCAACGGTAATCGCTTCGTCCGGGCCCGGAGGCTCCAGCGCGGCGAACTGGCTGTCCAGCAGCGAGAGCGGCATGTAATGGCCGGTACGCTGCGCCATGCGGGCGGCGATCAGGTCGCGACTGCCCGCAAGGTGGACAAAGGTGACCGGCCCCCCTGCCCCGGCCCGGATGCGGTCGCGATAGGCGCGTTTCAGGGCCGAGCAGCCAAGGATCACCGGCGCCTCGGCCCGCAGGGTGGCGGCCACCTGGTCCAGCCAGGGCCAGCGGTCGGCGTCGGTCAGAGGCACCCCGGCGCGCATCCTGGCGACGTTCTCGGGCGGGTGCAGGTCGTCGCCATCGCGGTAGCGAATCGCCAGGCGGGTCGCCAGCGCCTCGCCGACCGAGGATTTGCCGCAGCCGGCGACGCCCATGATCACCAGCCTCAGGGCGTCTTGCGGGGGGTGGGTCGTGGTCATGGCGGGCTCCAGTCCGGGCGGGGGGCCAGAATGGCAGAGGATGTGGCGGGGAAAAGGGCGAAAGTGCCACGCGGATCGGCGACCGGGCGCCACCTTTGTGCGGAGGCGCTTGCCTTGCGCCCAGGTTGTTTCTTAAGAGTGCGTGTGAGTGGTGCGCAGATCGCCCTATGGTTGTCTGTTTCCCCGTTGCTGGGAGAGGTACGAGTATGCAGACACCCTGGAAGCTGTGGCGGGAACTGGACCGTCTGGGGCAGCAACTGCGCGGCGTCACCGAGAGGTTCACCGATCCCTTGCAGCAAAAGCGCCTGGACAAGCTGGTGGCGAATGGGTTGCCCTGCCTGCAGGGCCAGGTGCCGCTGACGGACCGGGTCGCGCTGTTCCTGGTCTATCAGCCGGGGGGTCTTAGTGCCTCGACCTTTGGCACGCTGCGCTGGCTGGCCGGGCTGGGCTATGCGCCACTTCTGGTCTCGAACGCGCCGCTTTTGCCGGCCGACCGCGAGGCGTTGCAATCGCTGGTCTGGCGCGCGGTCGAGCGGCCGAATTTCGGCTATGACTTCGGCGGCTACCGTGACGGGCTGACCTTGCTGGAGCAATGGTCCGTGCGGCCGGAAGAGCTGTTGATCCTGAACGACAGCATCTGGCTGCCGGTCCTGCCGGAAAGCGACCTTGCCGCGCGCCTTGCGGCCGAGCCGGCCGAAGTGGCCGGGACGATCCTGCGCAAGCGCGGGGAGGAGCGGTTTCTGGAAAGCTATCTGTACCGGCTGCGCCGCCCGGCGCTGGAGCATCCGGCCTTTCGCGATTATTGGTCCCGGCTGCGGCTGACATCGAACAAGTACTACGTCATCCGCCGGGGCGAACGCGGATTCAGCGCGGCGATGCGGGCGGCGGGGCTGCGGGTGGCTGGGGTCTATGACACCGAAACCGCCGCGCTGCACCTGGCCGAGCAGGACGACGATTTTCTGCACCGGACACTGGAACATGCGGCCTATATCGACCCCCACCTGCAGGCCGAACGCGATCACCTGCTGGCGTCGCGCGGGCGCAGTTTCCGGTCGGCCACGGTGGCGCATGTCGGCAAGGTGCTGGAGAAGCGGCAGCTTTATTCCAGCTTCCCCTATGCGTCGGTCCAGCTGATGGGATATCCGGTGCTGAAGAAATCCGCCGAGCCGATCAGCCGCGCCTGGCGGCAGGCGCATCTGCGCGCGATCGAGGCCGGGCGGCTGCACGCGCCGCCGCCGCCGATCCTGTCCGAAGTCCAGGCACGGGACGCCGCAGGGTGAGCCTGCCGCCCTGGTGGAAGATCAAGCGCGAGTTGGCGCGGGTGCGGGACGCGGCCACGCGCGCCCTGGGTCGCGCGCTGGTCGAGCCGCCGCGCCAGTGGCTGTACGACCGGGCGACCGACCGCAACGAGCGGGTGACGCCGGGCCGCCTGCCCCTGACCGGGCGGGTTGCGGTGCTGGTGCTGTTCCAGCCGCGTGGGATTGCTGCATCCGTGCAACTGACGCTGGACCATCTGGCTGCCGAGGGCTGGTCGGTGCTGGCGGTGTCCAATGCGCCCCTGTCCGACGCCGACCGGGCACTGGTGCAGGAGAAAGCCGCGCTGGTGCTGGAACGGCCCAATGTCGGCTATGACTTTGGCGCCTATCGCGCGGGCGTGCGGCGGCTGGACCGGCTGGGCCACCGGCCCGAGCGACTGATCCTGATGAACGACAGCACCTGGTTTCCCTTGCGCGAAGGTGACGACACCCTGCGCCGGATGGAGGCGATGGGTGTTGGCATGGTCGGGCATATCTTCAAGACCGAGGGCACCGCAGACAGGGACCATGTCGAATCGCACCTGCTGATGTTCGACGCCAAGGCGCTGGCGCATCCGGCGCTGACCGGGTTCTGGCGGGACTATCTGATGTCGGACGACCGGGTGCTGACGATCCGGCACGGCGAGAAGGGGCTGACCCGCGCCGTCCGTGCGGCGGGGCTTGAGGTTCGTGGCCTGATCGGTCGGGACAGTCTTATCACCCACCTGCGAGTGTTGGACGATGCCGAATTGCTGGCTGTCCTGCGCGAGGTGGTGCATCACCGCGCGGATGCCAAAACCTTGTGCGAGGGAATTGCCGCCGCCGCCGCAGCGGGGCTGGACTGGCGCGAGGATTTCCTGGCCTGGGTGGACAGGGCGCTGGCGAATTCGTTGCAGCACATGGTCTCGACCACGTTCATCGCGCCGGCGATGCAGGTCTGCGGGATGGGCTTCGTGAAAAAGACCAGTGACCGCCGATTCCATCTGGCCCGGCAAAAGGTGCTGGAACTTGACGCAGCGGGACGCATCGCGCCGCTGCATCCCGCCGTCCGCGCCGAGATCACGGCCAGCGTGGCGGGCTGGAAACCGTCTGCCGCAGAGGCGCGGATGGCGGCGGCCTGAGCAAGGCGGCTGCACCCCGCCACGCAAGGCGCGGCGGGGCAGCTTGTGTCAAGAGGTCAGGCCCAGGGACGCAGGGTGGCGTTGCGCGCCTCGTACGAATCGATGGCGCTGGCTTTTTCCAGCGTCAGGCCGATGTCGTCGAGGCCGTTCATCAGGCAGTGCTTCTTGAAGGCGTCGACCTCGAAGGCGAAGGTCTTGCCGTCCGAGGCGGTGACGGTCTGCGCCTCCAGGTCCACGGTGATACGGGCGTTCTCGCCCTTGCGGGCGTCGTCCATCAGGTGATCCACCGCGTCCTGCGGCAGGACGACCGGCAGGATGCCGTTCTTGAAGCAGTTGTTGTAGAAGATGTCGGCAAAGCTGGTCGAGATCACGCAGCGGATGCCGAAATCCAAAAGCGCCCAGGGCGCGTGTTCGCGGCTGGAGCCGCAGCCGAAGTTGTCACCAGCGACCAGGATCTGCGACTTGCGATAGGCGGGCTGGTTCAGGATGAAGTCCGCGATCTCGGCCCCGTCTTGGGTATAGCGCATCTCGTCGAACAGGTTCTTGCCCAGGCCCGACCGCTGGATCGTCTTGAGGAACTGCTTGGGGATGATCATGTCGGTGTCGATGTTGACCAGCGGCATGGGCGCGGCAATGCCGGTCAGGGTGGTGAACTTATCCATGAGAGGGCTCCGTCGTTGAAAGGGGGGTGGTCGCGGGCGCATCGGGCCAGCGAAAGCCATCGATCCGGGAAAGACAGTCGGCCACACCGGGCAGAGCCGCCAGTCGCCGCATCTCGGCGGTGATGTCGGGGATGAGGGGGAAGGCGCTGCGCTCTTCCGCCTGGTTCTGGTTCTTCTTGGCGTAGAACTGCGCGTCGCGGACGACCGCATGCTGGTTCGCCGCGTCGAAATAGCCGTCGCCGCGCGCCCGCTTGCGCTGGAACATGTCCGGCGTGCGGATCGAGAAGTGCAGCACCTGCCCGAGGCGGTAGAGGTTCTGCACCGAGGCCAGGCGGTTATAGGGGTTGCGCCGGTCGCGGTGGTAGAATTCGGCCGGGACGGGCTGGCGGTCGCTGCCGATCCAGCGGAAATCGTCCGGGCCGACCCCGGCGCGCAGGATCGGGCGGTGGATGTCGAACGCCTCGATCCAGTCGCCGAAGCGGAACAGCGTCTTGACCTGCGGCGGCTTGCGGCGCCAGCGGCGGGCGGCACGCGGGAAGCTGGGCCAGATCTGCCGGCCCGGCCAAGTCGCATTGCCGCTGTCCCCGCAGAAGCGCCAGGCGATCGACAAGGCCTCCTGGTCGCCAAGTTCGGCCAGAAGGGCCGGCAGCCGCCCGGTCGTGTCGGGCGGCAGCAGGTATTCGTCCAGGTCCAGCCACATGGTCCAGGCCCCCGGCGGCACCGCCCCCGAGGCCAGGATCGTCGCCGCCGCCTTCTTCTGCGGGATCTCGTCCGGGCCGACCCGGTTCGTCAGGTGAACCACCTCGCCCGCCGCGTGCAGCGCGTCGAGCAGGGCATCCGAACCATCGGTGCAATCGTTCGAGGCCACGATGATCCGCTCGAAGCCGATGACCCGGTGATAGGCCAGCCATTCCAGGAGGAACGGCCCCTCGTCCTTTTGGGCCGAGATCAGCACCGAGGCGGGCGACGCGGTCATGGTCTGGCGCCGGACCAAGCAGACAGCCGCCCGGCAAGGCCGTGGTCGCCACACGCAAGCCCGCCCGCGCTGCCGCCGGGGCAGTGCGGGACGCCCCGCCCAGACAGGCGGGATGCCTGTCTGGTGCGGGTCATCGGGTCACGGCGTCTGTCTGACCGGGCCATGCTGGCGCGCCGCCTATACCGTCTCGCCCATCAGTTCGCGCACGTCGGTCAGGTGGCCGGTGATCGCTGCCGCCGCCGCCATCGCGGGCGACATCAGGTGCGTGCGACCGCCGCGGCCCTGACGCCCCTCGAAGTTGCGGTTCGAGGTCGCGGCGCAGCGCTCACCGGGTTGCAGCTGGTCGGGGTTCATCGCCAGGCACATGGAGCAGCCGGCAAGCCGCCATTCGAAACCCGCGTCGATGAAGATCTGGGCCAGGCCCTCTTCTTCCGCCTGGGCGCGGACGAGGCCCGAGCCGGGCACGACCATCGCGCGCTTCACGGCGATCTTCTTGCCCTTCAGGATCGCGGCGGCGGCGCGCAGATCCTCGATCCGGCCATTGGTGCAAGAGCCGATGAACACGGTGTCGATGGCGATGTCGGTCAGCTTCTGGCCGGGGGTCAGGCCCATGTAGTCAAGCGACCGCTTCGCGGCCTCGACCTTGCCGCCGGTGAAGCTTTCGGGTGCGGGGACCACGCCGGTGATCGGAAGCACGTCCTCGGGCGAGGTGCCCCAGGTCACGACCGGGGCGATATCCTCGCCGCGGATGGTGACGACCTTGTCGAAATGCGCGCCTTCGTCGGTATAGAGGGTCTTCCAGTAGGCAAGTGCCGCTTCCCACTTCGCGCCTTTCGGGGCGTGGGGGCGGCCCTTCACATACTCGAAGGTCTTTTCATCCGGCGCGATCAGACCGGCGCGGGCACCGCCTTCGATCGCCATGTTGCAGACGGTCATCCGGCCTTCCATCGACAGTTCGCGGATCGCCTGGCCGCAATATTCGATGACATAGCCGGTGCCGCCAGCGGTGCCGGTCGCGCCGATCACCGAAAGGGTGATGTCCTTGGCCGTGACACCGGGGCGAAGCGACCCGGTGATCTCGACCTTCATGTTCTTGCCCTTGCGCTGGATCAGCGTCTGGGTGGCCAGCACATGCTCGACCTCGGAGGTGCCGATCCCGTGCGCGAGGCTGCCGAAGGCGCCGTGGGTGGCGGTGTGGCTGTCACCACAGACCACGGTCATGCCCGGCAGGGTCCAGCCCTGTTCCGGCCCGACGATGTGGACGATGCCCTGGCGGACATCGGTCACCGGGTAGTAATTGATCCCGAAGTCCTTGGCGTTCTTGTCCAGCGCGGCGACCTGGATGCGGCTGTCCTCGGTCATCGTCGCGGCATTGGCGCGGTCCAGCGTCGTGGGCACGTTGTGGTCCGGCACGGCGATGGTCTTTTCCGGCGCACGCACCTTGCGGCCGGTCATGCGCAGGCCCTCGAACGCCTGGGGGCTGGTCACTTCGTGGACCAGGTGGCGGTCGATGTAGAGGAGGCAGGTGCCGTCCTCGGCCTGGTGGACGACGTGGTCGTCCCAGATCTTGTCATAAAGCGTACGAGGAGCCATGGCTCTCACCTGTTCTTGGGATGGCTGGGATAGGCAAACGGCGCGGGCGCGCGGGACGGCACGGCGTCAGGCGCGGGCGAGGATATTGCGGGTCATGCCGAAGAAGCGGGCGGGAAGCCGCGCGTGATCGGTGATGTTGAAGTAGATGAACCCGGACATGGGGGCGATATACGCTCGAAAAGCCTGTCAGGCAAGCTAGCTCCCTTGGGAAGTCGGGGGTTTGGCGATGCGGATGGCACTGGTTCTGGCACTGGGGGTGGCGATGGCGACGGGCGCGGGGGCCGAGGGCACCCACAAAGGCTATGAGATGCCGCCGCACAAGGTGGAATGGGCCGAGGGTACGCGGGAGATTCGCAGCTATGGCCCGCATCTGCTGGCCGAGGTCCGGGTGGCCGGTAGCCGGCAGGGGGCGATCCAGACCGGGTTCGGGATGCTGGCGGGATACATCTTCGGCGGCAATGCCACGGGCGAGAAGATCGCGATGACGGTGCCGGTGGCGCAGACTTCGGCGGGGGAAAGCTGGGTGGTCAGTTTCATGATGCCGGCGCGATACGCGACCGAGACCCTGCCGGCCCCGCGCAACGCGGCGATCCGGTTTGTGAAGGCCGACCCCTCGCGCCAGCTGGTGGAGCGGTTTTCCGGCCTGCCGGGAACGGCGGGGCTGGCCGAGCGGGCCGAGGCCTTGCGGACCTGGGCCGAGGCCGAGGGCCATGTGATCCTGGCCGGGCCGCATTATTATTTCTACGACGCGCCGATGACATTGCCCTGGAAACGGCGCAACGAGGTGGCTTTCACCATCCGCTAGGCGGCGGGCGGCCCGTGCCTGCTTGCCAAGCCGCAGAATAAGGCGTAGGCGCCCGGCCTTCGGTTGAGATTGGCGCCCCCGGGTGCTAGTCTGGTTCCAAGGCCCTGCGCGGGGGCCGCTGTCCGCGCGTTTCAGGAGGACATGGTCCTGTCGCATTCCGATCCCGCCACCGGCCTGCCGGTCGGCCCGCGCCCCAAACCCGCCACCCCCGCCGCCGACGGCTACAGCTCGGAGGACGTGCTGGCGCTGGTCCTGAAATCCGTCGACGACGACAAGGCCGAGGACATCGTCCAGATCGACCTGCGCGGCCGGTCGGATGTGGCGGACTACATGGTCATCTGCTCGGGCCGGTCGTCGCGCCAGGTCGCGTCGATCTCGGAAAAGCTGGCGGACCGGCTGAAGCAGGAGCTGCGGATCTCGGTCCGGATGGAAGGCAAGGAGACGGGCGACTGGGTGCTGATCGACGCGGCCGATGTGATCGTCCACGTCTTCCGCCCGGAAGTGCGCGACTTCTACCAGCTTGAGAAGATGTGGCTGCCGGCGGGATCGACCCGCAGCGCCCCCGTCTGACGCGCCGATGCGGCTGCACCTGTGCGCCGTGGGCCGCCTGCGGGCGGGGCCAGAGCGTGAGTTGGTGGACGACTATCTGCAACGGCTGGAGCGGACCGGGCGGCCCTTGGGGCTGGGCCCGGTGGCAGAGCATGAGGTCGAGGACAAGCGCGGCGGTGGCATGGCGGCCGAGGGCGCCTTGTTGTCCAAGGCAGTCCCCGAGGGGGCCGCGCTGTGCGTGCTGGACGAACGGGGCAAGCAGATGTCGAGCCCCGAGTTCGCCCAGGCCCTGGCGGGCTGGCGCGATGGCGGGCGGCAGGATGCAGCCTTTGTGATCGGCGGGGCGGACGGGGTGGACCCGGCCTTGCGCGGGCGGGCCGATCTGGTGGTCAGCTTTGGGCGGATGGTCTGGCCGCATATGCTGGTCCGGGTCATGCTGGCCGAACAGCTGTACCGCGCCGCGACGATCCTTGCGGGGTCGCCCTATCATCGGGTCTAGGCGTAAGGTGGGCGATATCGCCCACCCTACCCCCGCGCGTCATTTGCGGGTCAGCGCGACGATGCCCGAGGCCACGACCAGCCCAGCGCCGATCCAGGTGGCAAGGTCGGGACGTTCGCCGAACAGCGCGATGGCCAGCGCCATGGCGAACACCAGACGGGTATAGCGGAATGGGGTGACGGCCCCCACGTCTCCGGTGCGCATGGCATAGGTCAGCGCGTGATAGCCGAGCATCCCGAACAGGGTGCCGCCGGCCAGGTGCAGCAGGCCAGTGCCGGTGGGCAGGATCGCGCCGCCATTGACCGCGAGAAGGATCGCCCCGGCGACGGCCAGCATGGCAAAGCCCAGCGCCCCAAGCTGGCGGTTCGACAGGCCCTTTGGCGCGGCGCGGGTCGCAAGGTCGCGGCCGGCAAAGCCCAGAAGCCCCACCACGGCCAGAAGCGACAGGGTCGAGAAGTCGTCGCCCGGCCGCAGGATCACCAGCACGCCCACGAAGCCCACCAGCACCGCAAGCCAGCGCTGCGGGCTGACCCGTTCGCCAAAGACCAGCGCGGCCCCGGCGACGACGACCAGCGGCGTCGCCTGCAGGATCGCCGATGTGGTGGACAACGCAGTCAGGGTGATCGCAAGGCCGTAGAACAGCCGGCCCGTCACCTCGAACCCGCAGCGGATCAGCATGGGGCGCGAGTAGAAGGCGGCAGGCAACAGCGCCTCGCCCTGGCGGGCGGCCATGGCCGAGAAGATCAGCATGCCAGCCAGCCCAATGGTCAGCAGGACCTGCCCCAGCGGCAGGGTCTGGGCGGCGGCCTTGACGAACACATCCTCGACCGCGAAGCCGGCCATGGAGGCGGTCATGTAAAGCGCGCCGCGCTGGTTGTCGGTCACGCGAACCTCCGCAAGCACGAGTCGTCGCCCGCTGTCTGCGTCGCGGACCGGGGCGCGCCGGGCGAAGGGGCTGGGGGGCCGATGATGACCTCACCGCCGTCGGCATGGGCCGGGATGGTGCTGGGTTTGGACCTGCGCATGATGCCCTCCGGGTTGGCGGGCAAGGTGCTTGGGCGGGGCGGAAATGGCAAGCGTCCCGCCGGTGGGAGCGGGGCGCAAATCCTTTCGAAAAGATTCGCCGTTTCCTTCGAAGGAATCTGGGTGCCTAGATCAGCCCGGCGTGCTGCATCGCGGCCTTGATCTTGGCCTTGGTGCCATCGGTCAGGCCGACCAGCGGCAGGCGCACCTCTTCGCTGCACAGGCCAAGAAGCGACAGACCGTATTTCGCGCCGACAAGACCAGGCTCGATGAAGATCGCCTCGTGCAGCGGCATCAGCTTGTCCTGATATTCCAGCGCCTTGGCGTAGTCGCCACGCAGGGTCGCCTCCTGGAACTCGGCGCAGAGGCGGGGGGCGACGTTGGCGGTCACGCTGATGCAGCCGACGCCGCCATGGGCGTTGAAGCCAAGGGCGGTCGCGTCCTCGCCCGAAAGCTGGATGAAGTCGGCCCCGCAAGAGGCGCGTTGCTGGCTGACCCGCTCGATCTTGCCGGTGGCGTCCTTGACGCCGATGATCCGGGGGAGTTTCGCCAGCGTGCCCATGGTTTCGGGCGACATGTCGACGACCGAGCGGCCGGGGATGTTGTAGATCACGATTGGCAACTGGCAGCAGTCGTGCAGCGCTGTGTAATGCGCGATCAGGCCCGCCTGGGTGGGCTTGTTGTAGTAGGGTGTCACGACCAGCGCGGCGGTGGCGCCCACCTTCTCGGCATGGCGCATCAGGCTGATGCCTTCGACGGTGTTGTTCGACCCGGCGCCGGCGATCACCGGAACGCGGCCGGCGACGATGGCGACGACTTCCTCGATCACCTTCTGATGCTCGGCATGGCTGAGGGTGGGGCTTTCGCCGGTGGTACCGACCGGAACGATGCCGTGGCTGCCTTCGGCGATGTGCCAGTCGACAAGTTTCTTCAGCGTCACCAGATCCAGCTCGCCGTTCTTGAACGGCGTCACCAGGGCAGGAAGGGACCCTTTGATCATGACGCTTCTCCTTTATGTACAGGGGCGGATTTGCCCGGAAAACGCGCCTCTCTTAGCGGGTGGGCGGTGCAAAGCCAAGTCTTTGCCCACTAACGCAGTCGTGGGTTGTGGCGGTGCGGTCGGTCGGGCAGATTCCGCAGCATGACAGGCAAGAGATACATTCGTGCGGCGCTTCTGGCGGTCGCGTTGCAGGCTGGCCCGGTGGCGGCCGACACGGTGCAGGCGATGCGCACCGCGCTGGAGCTGGCGGCGGGCAAGGATTGGGACGGCGCGCTGGCGGTGGCGCCGGCGGGCGTGGGGCGCGACCTGGTGGACTGGCAACGCCTGCGCGCGGGCGAGGGGCGGCTGGGAGATTACGAGGATTTCCTGAAGCGCCGGCCCGACTGGCCGGGCCTGCCCCTCTTGCGCGAAAAGGGTGAAGAGGCGGTGGCGCGGTCGGACGATCCGGCCCGGGTGATCGCCTGGTTCGCAGCCGGCCTGCCCGAGACGGGCGAAGGTGCGGTGGCCTATGTCCGCGCGCTGCAAGCCGCGGGCCGCGCCGCCGAGGCCGAGACCGAGGCGATGCGGGCCTGGACCGAACTGTCCTTCAGCCCCGAGGAGGAGGAGGCGCTGATCGCGCTGGCCCCCGAGGCGGTGGGCTTTGTGCATGAGTTGCGGCTGGACAACCTGCTGTGGTCGGGTCGGACGGGTGAGGCAAGCCGGATGCTGGCCAGGGTGCCCGAGGACCTGCGTGCCGTCGCCCGGGCGCGGATCGCCCTGCAGAACGAGGAAAAGGGTGTGACCGCCCTGATCGATGCGGTGCCAAAGGCGCGGGCGGGCGATGCGGGGCTGGCGTTTGACCGGTTCATCTGGCGGATGAAGCGCGACCTTTATGACGAGGCCTTGCCGCTGATCCTGGAACGCTCGGCCAGCGCGGACGGGCTGGGTCGGCCGGAAGCCTGGGCAGAGCGGCGCGCGATCCTGACGCGCTGGCTGATGCGACAGGGCCGCCCGGCGGAAGCCTATCGCGTCGCCTCCAGCCATTGGCTGCCCGAGGGGGCGGGCGCCTCGGCCTATGCGGATCTGGAGTTCCTGGCGGGCTTTGTCGCGCTGCGGCGGCAGGGCGATCCGGCGACGGGCTTGAAGCATTTCCAGCACCTGCTGGCCGGGGTCAGAACGCCGATCAGCCTGGCGCGGGCGCATTACTGGATCGGCCGCGCGCAGGACGCGGCGGGGCAGGACGGCACGGCAAGTTTCCAGGCGGCGGCGGCGCATCAGACGGCCTATTACGGCCTTCTGGCGGCGGAACGGCTGGGGATGACGCTGGACGCGGGGTTGCTTGCGGGCTCTTCGGCGCCGGATTGGCAGGGCGCGGCATTCCGGCAATCCTCGGTCATGGAGGCGGCCGAGTTGTTGCGGCGGGCGGGCGATCTGAACCTGTCCAAGCGGTTCCTTTTGCATCTGGCCGAAAGCCAGGACCCGACCGGGCTGGCGCAGATGGCCGATATGGTCGTGGCCTGGGACGAGCCGCACCTGGCGGTGCTGGTCGGCAAGGCCGCGGCCGAGCGCGGGGTGATCCTGCCCGTGGCCTATTACCCGGTGCCGGAATTCGTGCCGGACGGGCTGAGCGTCAGCCGCGCGCTGGCGCTGGCGATTTCGCGCCGGGAAAGCGAGTTTGACCCGGGCGCGCGGTCCAGTGCCGATGCGCGGGGGTTGATGCAGGTGCTGCCCGGGACGGCCAAGCTGATGGCGGGCAAGCTGGGCGTGCCGCATGAGGTGGGCAAGCTGATCAGCGACCCGGCTTATAACGTGAAGATGGGCGCCGCCTATCTGGCCGAGATGGTCGAGGAGTTCGGCCCGTCGATCGCGCTGATCGCCTCGGGCTACAATGCCGGGCCGGGGCGTCCGCGGCGTTGGATCACCGAGTTCGGCGACCCGCGCCGGCCGGATGTGGACGTGGTCGACTGGGTCGAATCGATCCCCTTTGGCGAGACGCGGACCTATGTGATGCGCGTGGCCGAGGGCGTGGTGATCTACCGCGCCAAGTTGAAAGGCGCGGTCGGGCCGGTCCGGATCACGGACGAGCTGAAGGGCTAGCCTAGACGCCGGCGAGGATGACCGCGCCCAGCGCCAGGACAGTCGCCACGGCGGCAGCGGCGCGGGTTGGGGACAGCTGGAGCGGCGAATTGGGCCGAGCAGTTTCCGACGGCATGGGCTGGCTAAGCTGGCGTTGGGGCTGTTGCTCAGACAGGGGCTGGGACACCGGCCGGGGCGCCGGGGCCGGAACGCCAGTGATCATCGCAGTCCAGTCGCGGGCAGTCTGGATGCGGGCATGGGCCATCACCGACAGGGCCTTGTCGATGGCGGCCAGAAACGCGGGCGCGTATCCGTCGACCCGGCCCGCCAGCGGCAGGTAGGGATCGGGCGAGCCCATGGCCAGCGCGGCCAGGCGCATCTGGCTGTTCGGCGGGGCTTCGCCGGTGATCAGGTGGTGGAAGGTCGCGGCCAGGGCGTAAAGGTCGCTCCACGGCCCCTGGTCGCCGCCCTGGAGATAAAGTTCCTGCGGCGAATATCCGTCCTTCACCACATGCACGGTCGAGGCCGGGCGGTTGGCGGGACGCTCCTGGTCACGCGCGGCGCCAAAGTCGATCAGCACCGGGCGACGGTCGGCGTCCAGCATGATGTTGTCGGGCGAGATGTCGCGGTGCAGAAGGCCCGCATCGTGGATCACCGCCACGGCGTCCAGAAGCTGCAAGAGTGCCGAACGCACCTCGGCCGGGGAAAGCGGATTCTCGACGATCTCTTCGCCAAGTTCGCGGCCGTCGATGAAATCGAGGACCATGTAGGCGGTGTCGTTGTCTTCGAACACCTGATGAACGCGCACGACGTTCGGATGGTCGATCCGGGCCAGGCTTTGCGCCTCGCCGATGAATTTCTGGATCAGGGTCGCCACCCCGGCGCCATAGGTGCGGGACCGCGGCCGGACCACGCGGTTGGGCCGGACGCACATGCCTTCGGGGAAACATTCCTTGATGACGACCTGGCGGTTCAGGCTGTCGCGGGCGAGGTAGGTGATGCCGAAGCCGCCGGATTTCAGATGGCGGTCGATACTGTACTGCGCGTGGAACAGATCGGTTCCAGGTTTAAGCTCATCGCCCCAATCCTCGGGGTCGAGGTGGACACCATCGTCACTCACGTCACTCATCCCTGCGAATCACGGCCGGCGCAAGATTGAGGGGGGCACCGGGTACAGGGCACAAAAGCTAAGCGGTTTGTTAAAAGTCCAGCGAAATTGGAACTAAAGCAGGAAAGATTCTGTCTTATTAGTGAAGATCCGACACACAGGATATGTTGACGGCAAAACTTACAACCTTAGCGAGAATTTAGCAGATTTTCCGGCTGATGTGGCGACGGCTGCGCGTTCGCAGGGCGAAAAATATCAAGCCATATGGGCAGGCTTAGCGGTCCGAATGCCGACGTTCCAACTGCGCCAGACGGACCTGGCGCAGGGCCTCGACCAGA
This sequence comes from Tabrizicola aquatica, assembly GCF_002900975.1. Taxonomy (GTDB): domain Bacteria; phylum Pseudomonadota; class Alphaproteobacteria; order Rhodobacterales; family Rhodobacteraceae; genus Tabrizicola; species Tabrizicola aquatica. Next base: position 319,596 of record NZ_PJON01000004.1, read on the forward strand.
AGCGCGGTGAGCAGCCCGAAGCTGAGAAACCCGTTGACCGAAGCCATGGCGGCCAGGATGCGCCAGTCGCGAAGCGGGATCAGATCGCCCAGGCCCAGGGTCGAGAAGGCGACAAGCGCGAAGTAGACAGCTTCCTCCAGCGTGGAGAAGGCGCCGACCTGGTGCAGCGCCAGGGCCCAGGTCCAGACCCCGATCGTCAGGACGACCAACACCCAGAAACTGACGCCCACAAGCATGAGCAGAAGCTTCGGGCGCTGCGGCGGGGCGACCAGCCAGGGATGGGCGGCGCGGAAGGCGGATTCCAGCGCCAGGGCGGCCACCGCCATCACCAGGATGTTGAGCAAGAGCAGCCCCGCCCCAAGCGCAATCTGGACCAGCATCGCAACCCTTCTGGACTATGCCCCTGCCAGACCTTATCTGAACTGGGTCATGGTTGCCAAATCCGATCCCAACTCCAAGCTGATCGCCGAAAACCGGCGGGCGCGTTTCGATTACAGCATCGAGAGCGATCTTGAGGCTGGCATCATGCTGCTTGGGTCCGAGGTGAAAAGCCTGCGCCAGGGCGGGTCGAACATCGCGGAAAGCTATGCCTCGGTCGAAGGGGGCGAGCTGTGGCTGATCAACGGCTATATCGCGCCCTACCTGCAGGCCAAGACCTTCGGACATGACGAACGGCGGCGGCGCAAGTTGCTGGTGTCGAAGAAGGAACTGTCGCGCCTGTGGTCGGCCGTGGGTCGCGAGGGCATGACCATCGTGCCGATGAAGATGTACTTCAACGACCGCGGCATCGTGAAGCTGAAGCTGGGCATCGCCAAGGGCAAGAAGCTGGCAGACAAGCGCGAGACCAGCGCCAAGCGCGACTGGGACCGACAGAAGGCCCGGCTGCTGAAACAGAACAGCCGCGACTGATCCTGCGTCGATCTGACGGATTTTCCCCTGCCCGACCGCAGCGCGGCGGCATAAGCCGGGTCGACCGGTGCGGAAAACCGGCGGACAGTGGAGTTGCGGGTAATGGAACTGATCATCCAGATCATTGCGGGGCTGGTCGGCGGCAATGCCGCAGGGGCCGGGGCCAAGGGCCTTAGCCTGGGGACGGCAGGAAACTCGGTCGTCGGTGGCCTTGGCGGGCTGCTCGGCGGGCTTCTGACCGGGCTCGTTGGCGGCGAGGGCGGCGCGGCGCTGGACCTTTCGGCGCTGGATATCGGCGCGCTGGTGCAGTCGGTCGCAGGTGGCGGGGTCGGCGGTGCAGTACTGACGCTGATCGCGGGCTTTGTGAAGAAGGCCATGGTCAAGTAATCGCTTGGGCGCGGGGTCGGGCATGGCCCCGCGCCGCTTGCGCGGGCCGCGCGGCAATGCATATATCCCGGTGATCCCCGGGAGGCCCGAATGACCCCATCGCCGCAGGACGACCCCAAGACGCTGGTCTCGACCGACTGGCTGGCGAAACATCGGCGCGACCCGGACCTGCGGGTGCTGGACGCAAGCTGGTACCTGCCGGCGATGAACCGGGATGCGAAGGCCGAGTATCAGGCCGCCCATATCCCCGGCGCACGGTTTTTCGACATTGACGAGATCTCGGACCAGCGTTCGAACCTGCCGCACATGGCCCCGCCGCCCGAGAAGTTCATCAGCCGGATGCGGGCGATGGGCGTGGGCGACGGGCATCAGGTCGTGGTCTATGACGGTGCCGGCATCTTCAGCGCGGCGCGGGTATGGTGGACTTTCCGCCTGATGGGCAAGACCGACGTGGCCGTGCTGGACGGCGGTTTCCCCAAGTGGCAGGCCGAGGGGCGCGAGGTCGAGGATATGCCGCCGGTGATCCGCGACCGGCACATGACCGTCAGCCGCCAGAACCATCTGGTGAAGGACGTCACGCAGGTCGCCCATGCCGCCAAGCTGGGCGAGGCGGAAATCATCGACGCGCGCTCGGCCCCCCGTTTCCGGGGAGAGGCGCCGGAACCGCGGGCGGGCCTGCGCTCGGGCCATATCCCGGGGTCGAAGAACCTGCCCTTCGCTGATGTGCTGAACCCGGATGGGACGATGAAGCCGGCGGCCGAATTGAAGGCGGTGTTCGAAGCGGCGGGGGTGGACCTGAAGAAACCGGCGATCACCACTTGCGGGTCCGGCGTCACGGCGGCGGTGCTGTCGCTGGCGCTGGAGCGGATGGGGCACCGGAACCACGCGCTGTATGACGGGTCCTGGGCGGAATGGGGCATGTATGACGATCTGCGGGTCGCCACCGGACCCTGACTCCGCTTGCCGAGCGGTGCGGCTTGTGGCACTGGGCTGGCGTCCAGAACCCCGGGAAATCCCATGCTCGAAACCCTGAATCCCCAGCCGCAGGACAAGATCCTGCAACTTATCGCCATGTACCGCGAGGACCCGCGGACCACCAAGATCGACCTTGGCGTTGGCGTCTACAAGGACGCGACCGGGCTGACCCCGGTCATGCGCGCCGTCAAGGCGGCCGAGAAGAAGCTGTGGGAGGTCGAGACGACCAAGACCTATACCGGCCTGGCCGGTGAGCCGGCCTATAATGCGGCGCTGGTCTCGATGATCCTGGGCGAGGGCTATGCCGACCGGGCGGCCAGTGTCGCCACGCCCGGCGGAACCGGCGCGATCCGGCAGGCGCTGGAACTGATCAAGATGGCGAACCCCAAGGCCCGCGTCTGGATGTCCGCGCCGACCTGGCCGAACCACCCGTCCATCGTGAAATACCTTGGGATGACGGGGGTGGAGTATCGTTACTTCGACGTCGCCACCTCGGGCATCGATTTTGCGGGCCTGATGGCCGACCTGGAGGGCGTCGTGGCCGGCGATGCGGTCCTGCTGCATGGCTGCTGCCACAACCCGACGGGCGCGAACCTGTCGGCGGACCAATGGGACCAGGTGATCGCGCTGCTGCAACGCAAAGGGGCGGTGCCGTTCGTGGACCTGGCCTATCAGGGCTTTGGCGACGGGCTGGAAGAGGACGCCGCCGCGACCCGCAAGGTCGCCGCCGCCTTCCCCGAGGTGCTGATCGCGGCGTCGTGCAGCAAGAACTTTGGTATTTACCGTGAGCGGACCGGGATTCTGGTCGCCCTCACTTCGCCCGACCGCAAGGCGGTGGTGCAGGGGAACCTGAACTTCCTGAACCGGCAGAACTACAGCTTCCCGCCCGACCACGGCGCGCGGCTGGTGACGATGATCCTGGAAGATCAGGCGCTGACGCAGGACTGGAAGGCGGAACTGGAAGAGGTGCGCCAGAACATGCTGGGCCTGCGCAAGTCGCTGGCCGAGGAGCTGCGCCGCGCCACGAATTCGGACCGTTTCGACTTTGTCGCCCATCACCGGGGCATGTTCAGCCGGCTGGGCCTGACCGAGGCGCAGGTGACCCGGCTGCGGGAAGAGCATGGCATCTACATGGTCGGTGACAGCCGGATCAACATCGCCGGGCTGAACGCCAAGACGGTGCCGGTGCTGGCCGCCGCAATCGCGCAGGTGATCTGACCCCACCATGCTTGCCGTCGCGCTTTCCCTTGCGGCGGCCGCCACCTTTGCGCTGTCGGCCATGCAGATCGACAGCCTCACGGGCCGGGTCGGCCCCTTGCAGCTGGCGCGCTGGCAGATGGGGCTGGCCTTTGCGATGACCGCAGCGGCCTCGGTCGTGCTGGGGGGCTGGCGGACGGTCGGGTTGGAGCAGTTCCTGTGGCTGGCTGCATCCTCGGCCGCGGGGATCATGCTGGCGACATCGACCTTTGTCGCGACGATCCAGCTTCTGGGGCCGCGGCTGAATGCGCTGGTCTTTACTCTGTCGGCGCCGTTTGCGCTGGTGCTGGGCTATGCCTTCCGGGCCGAGACGGTGAACCCGATGCAGGGTGCGGGTGTCGGGCTGATCCTTGCCGGGATCGTGCTGGCGATCCTAGGGCCGGGCGGGCGCGAGAGCGGCCGACAGGGTGCGCTGGGCCTGGGTCTGGCGCTGGGTGTGGTCACGGCGCTGGGACAGGCGGCGGGCAGCCTGTTCGCCCGGCCCGCGATGCTGGACGGGGTAGAGCCCTTTACCGCCATGGCGATCCGGTCGGGGCTGGGGGCGGCGTTCTTCATCGGACTTCTGGCGGTGCCGCGCCTGCGCCCGGCGGCGCGGCCGGCACCGGCAGACCTGCGGCGCATCGGGGCCACGGCGTTCAGCGGCATCTTCCTGGGCATGTCGCTGCTGATGGCGGCCCTGGCGGTGGGGGATGTGGGGATCGTGACCACCCTGTCATCGACCACGCCGATCCTGATTCTGCCGATGGTCTGGTACGTTTCACGCCGCCCGCCGACCGCGTTGGCCTGGGCGGGTGCGGGGCTGGCTGTGGCGGGCACCGCGCTGATCACGCTGGCCGCGGGCTAGCGGCTGGCCCGCCAGGCCGCCAGAAGCCCCGCCGCCGCGATCAGACCCATTCCGGCGAATGCCAGGGCATCGGGGATCTGGGCAAAGGCCAGCCAGCCCAGCACCGTGGCAAAGGCGATGTGCAGGTAGTTGACCGGGGCAAGCGTCGCGGCCGGGGCCTCGCGGTAGGCGGTGGTCAGAAGCAGATGGCCGACGGTGGCCAAGGTGCCATAGGCCAGGATCATGGCCGCGTCCGGCAGGGTTGGCAGGCTTTGCAGGCCAAGGACCAACGTCAGCGAGACCGACACCACGGTTCCCACCAGCGCGGTATGGAACATCAGCGCCATTGTCGTCTCGGTCCGGGTCAGGATGCGGGTCAGAAGGTGATACCCGGTGCCAAGGACCGCGTTCAGCAGCGCCAGCGCCACGCCCCATGCATCAAGGCCGCTGCCGGGGCGGGCGATGAGCAGCACCCCGGCAAAGCCAAGGCCCGCACAAAGCCAGCCGATCAGGCTGACCTTCTCGTTCAGGATCGGGCCCGAGGCGAGCATCAGCAGGACCGGCGTGATGTAGATGATCGCCACAGTCTCGGCCACCGGCATGACGCGGAGGGCCAGAAGCATGGTGATCGTCGCGGTGGCCAGGAACAGGCCGCGCAGGACGACAAGCCCGGTGCGCTGCGTGTGCCAGACCGCGCTGCGGTGGCGCGGGCCCATCGTCACGGCGACGAGGACAAGGTTGATCACATAGCGCGCCGACAGGATCAGCGGCGCGGCGTAAAGCATCGCCAGATGCTTGCCCAGCGTATCGCCCGAGGCAAACAGCAGCGTCGCCGCCGCCACCAGCGCAACCCCGCGCATCGGCCTGCCTTCGCGCTGCATCCCCTGCCCCTTTGGTCCTTGGGCGGACCCTAGTGCGGCGCTTTGCCGGGCAACAGCCCCAATCAGACGGCTGCCGGGGTCAGTGCAATGTCGGCGAGAGTGGAGCGGTCGAGGTCGGTCAGGAAGGCCGCTTCGGCCCGGCGCAGGCGGGACTTCAGCCGGCACTGACCGTCCAGGCTGCAGTCTCCGCCGCCGGGGGCAAGGCATTCCACCAGCGCCTGCCCCTCTTCCAGCAGGCGGATCAGGGCGCCCAGCCGGATCTCGGTGGCGGGGCGGGCCAGCATCGCCCCGCCCCCACCCCCGCGCCGCGTGGTGACATAGCCCGCCTGCGCCAGTCGCTGGACGATCTTGGTCAGATGGTGGCGTGAGACGCCGAATTCCTGCGCCAGTTCGGCGGTGGAAAAGCCACGGTCGGGGCTGGCGGCCATCCGCATCAGCATCCGCAGGCCATAGTCGGTGAACAGGGTCAGGCGCATGGGTACTCGATCAATCGGTATTTACAATACTGATTAGCAGGGCTAGACCGGAAAGCAAGCAGAACGGATGTTGCCATGACTGCGCTTTCCCACAGCACCCCTTCGGCCCGCCCCGCCGTCACTGCGGCCCTGATGGATCAGACCGGCCTGAGCGATACCCTGCTGCGTCAGGTGGTGCATGGCTTTTACGACCGTGTGCGGGCAGACGCGGTGCTTGGCCCGATCTTCGCCGACCGTATCCATGACTGGGGCCCGCATCTGGAGCGGATGGTGGACTTCTGGTCCTCGGTCGCGCTGATGACCGGGCGGTATCACGGCGCGCCGGTCCCGGCACATGCCAGCTTGCCGGTGACGGGCGCGCATTTCGACCGCTGGCTGACCCTGTTCCGCGAGACCGCGCGGGAACTGTGCCCGCCGCAGGGCGCCGCGCATCTGATCGAGCGGGCGGAGCGGATCGCACGGTCGCTGCACATGGCGGTGACGGATGCAGCAAGCTCCGGGGTGCCGTCGCTGCGCTAGGAAGGGGGAAGGATGGCCAATCTGCGGACGCCGCTTTGTGACCTTCTGGGCTGCGAGGTCCCGATCCTTCTTGCCGGCATGGGAGGTGTCGCGCGCTGGGAACTGGCGGCTGCGGTGGCCAATGCGGGCGGGTTCGCGATGCTTGGCATGGTCCGCGAAAGCCCCGAGTTGATCGAGACCGAGGTCCGCGCCCTGCGCGCCGCGTCGAACCGGCCGTTCGCGGTCAACGTGATCCCCTCGGCCACCGACCCTGCCCTTCTGGACCGTCAGCTATCGCGTTGCCTTGACCTGGGCGTGCGGGCCTTCACCTTCTTCTGGGACGTGGTGCCAGAAGCCGTGGCCCGCGTTAAGCGCGAGGGTTGTCTGGTGTTGCATCAGGTTGGCACGGTCGACGCGGCCCGGCAGGCGCAAGAGGCGGGCGCAGATGTGCTGATCGCGCAGGGGATCGAGGCCGGAGGCCATGTCCACGGCCGCACCGGTGCCTTTGCCCTGGCCGGGGCGGTGCTGGATGTCGCCACGGTGCCGGTGGTCCTGTCCGGCGGAATTTCGACCGGGCGCGGGTTGGCGGCGGCGCTGGCGCTGGGGGCGCAAGGGGTGCAGTGCGGGACGGCGTTCCTGGCCACAACCGAAGCCTTTGCGCATGACTACCACAAGGCCCGCGTCGTGGCGGCGGCGGGCGAGGATACGGTGCTGACCGATGCCTTCGTGCTGAACTGGCCCAAAGGCGCGGCGGTGCGGGTGATCGGCAATAGCGTCACGGCGGCGCTTGGCGACCGGCTGATGGGTCACGACCCGGATACCCTGCCGCGCGAGGTGATTGCGGATGACCTAGGCCAGCCGCTGCTGCGCTACAGCACCGACTCGCCGATGCGCCACACCTCTGGCGCGCTGGAGGAGATGGCGCTTTACGCCGGTCAGGGCGCAGGCGCGATCCACCAGGTGATGCCGGCCGGCGACCGGCTGCGGCAGATGGTGCGTGAGGCGGAAGCCTGTCTGGAGCGGTTGGGATGAGCGGGAAGTGCTATGCCTCGCCGCCCTGTCTGGCCGCCGAGGTCGACCCGACCTATTTCGACCCGCTGGCAGTCGACCCTGACCAAGCGCGAGACGTGGCGCGCTGGCGGAAGGCCGAGCGGGCCCGGCTGCGCGGCGAGCGGGACATGCTTTCGGTTGCCGAACGGCAAGCGGCGGGCGCGGCCCTGGCCCGGAATCTGTGTGCCTTCCTGAGCGACCGCTTCGATCTGCGGGGACGGGTGTTTTCCGGCTATTGGCCGATCAAGGGCGAGCCGGACCTGCGGCCCTTGCTAGCGGACCTGCACCGCCAGGGGGTGTGCGTCGCCCTGCCGCTGGTCGAAGTGAAGGCCGCGCCGCTGGTCTTTCGCCGCTGGACACCAGAGACACGGATGGTGCGGGGCGACTGGAACATCCCCGTCCCCCCTCCCGAGGCCGAAGCGGTGACGCCCGAGATTGCACTTGCCCCGCTGGTGGGCTGGACCGACGACAGCTTTCGGCTGGGCTATGGCGGCGGTTACTTCGACCGGACGCTGGCCAGCCTGTCCCCCCGCCCCTTCACCATCGGCGTGGGTTTTCAGTCGGCGCGGCTGGCGACGATCTATCCTCAGCCGCACGACATCAGGCTGGATGCGATTGTCACCGAGGCCGGGGTGCAGGCGGCTATTTCAGCTTGATGCAGAAATGCTTGCGCACCGGCGCGTCGATCCGCCAGGTGCCCTTGAACCCGGCTTCGACGGCAAAGCCGTCGCCCGGCCCCATCGTCACCGGCGCGCCGCCGTCGGGCGTGATGGTGATCTGGCCCTCGATCAGATGGACGAATTCGTAGAACTTGTAGGTGGCGTGCCAGGTGCCCGGTGTCGCCTCCCAGGTGCCGCTGATCACGCTGCCGTCGATCGTGGTGTGCTGCACCCAGGTTTTCATCGTCGGGGTGCCCTCGACCTTCACCCAGCCTTCAAGGTCGGTCAGCATCGGGTCCGGCCCCGGCGCGGGGAAGCGGAAAACCATGTCGCTCATCTTGGTCTCTCCTGAGAACTTTCGTCGAAGTGGTCCTATGCGCCAAAGTCCAAGTCAAGCGCCTGCGGACCTTGCGCCCGACGCGGCCATGTCGGATCAAGTGCGGGACAACGGTACGGAGGCGACCATGCAGATCCGGGAAGCGCGGGCGGCGGATGCCGAGCATCTGGTCCGGTTCATCAACATGGCTGCCGACGACCTGCCGCTGCATTTCTGGCGGAAATCGGTGGGGCCCGAGGACGACCCCTGGGCCTATGGCCGCGAGCGGGCGGCGCGCGACACTGGCAACTTCTCGTACGGCAACGCCTGGCTGGCCGAGGTGGATGGCAAGGTGGCGGCCTGCCTGCTGGGCTATCCGGCCGAGACCGAGCCTTCGCCGATCGACCCTGACACCCCGCCGATCTTTGTGCCGCTTCTGGAACTGGAGGCGCTGGCGCCGGGGGCATGGTATCTGAACGTGCTGGCCACCTATGACAGCTTCCGCGGTCGCGGCTGCGGCAGCGCGCTTTTGGCCGAGGCCGAGGCGATTGCCCGGCGGCTGGGGCACCGGACGATCAGCCTGATCGCCGAGGACACCCATCAGGATGCCCTGCGCTTGTACCGCGCCAAGGGGTACCGCGAGATCGCCCGCCGCCCCGTGGTCAAGGGCGACTGGCAGGTCGATGCGCGGGAATGGATCCTGTTCGTCAAGGACCTGTGATCTAGGCGGCGCTTTCCGTCTCGGCGACCGGGGTGCGGACACCGGGCGGGCAATGTTCGGTCAAGGCGGCCTCGATTGCAGACTTGCGCAGGGGCTTGGTCAGATACTGGTCGATGCCGGCCGCAAGGATCGCTTCAGCGTCACCCTCCATCGCGTGGGCAGTCAGGGCGATGATCGGCACATGTGCCCCTGCACCGCCCAGCGCCCGGATCGCGCGGGCGGCTTCCTTGCCGTCCATCTCGGGCATCGAGATGTCCATGAAGATGATGTCGGGCTGATAGCTTTGGAACAGGTCCACCGCGATGCGGCCGTTGTCGGCAAAGACCAGGTCCAGGTCCATCGCCCGGACCATCTTCTGGAACACCAACTGGTTGGTGCGGTTGTCCTCGGCCGCAAGGATGCGCAGTTGGCGCAGTTCCACGGGCTTCAACAGCAGGGGCGGCAGGTCGGGCAGGACCGGCGCGGTCAGGGCCTGCAAGTGGCGATACAGGTCCGATCGCAGCACGGGCTTTTGCAGGACGGCGGCAAAGTCCTGCGCCGCCTCGCCCAGGTTCGAGGGGTTCGAGGACAGAAGGATCGCCGGCAGCTTGTGTCCGGCCGCGCGGATGTGGTGCAGCAGGACATCGCCGTCCATTTCCGGCATCGCGTGGTCGGTCAGCAGCACGTCATAGTCCGGGTCGGCCGCCAGACGTTCCAGCACCTCCGCGCCTGAGCGGCACAGCGTCACCTCGATCCCGCAGGGGGTCAGCTGGCGTTCCAGGATGGTGCGGTTGATGAACTGGTCATCCACCGCCAGCACGCGCCGGACCGAAACCGGCACCTGGACCGGCCCCGCATCCTCGGCCACCGGAAGGGTGACACGGAACCCGAAGCTGGAGCCCTGGCCGGGGTCGCTGTCCACCCAGACCGCGCCGCCCATATGTTCGATCAGCCGCCGGGTGATGGCCAGGCCCAGGCCGGTGCCTTCGAACTTGCGGTTCCGCTCATCCTCGACCTGGTTGAATTCGCCGAAGATGTGGTCAAGGTATTCGGGCGCGATGCCGATGCCGGTATCCTCGACCGTGACATGCAGGGTCTGCGCCCCGTCGGCAGATTCGATCCCGACGACACGGGTCAGGACGTGGCCGGCCTCGGTGAACTTGACCGCATTGCCGATCAGGTTGGTCAGCACCTGCCGCAACCGGCCGGGATCGCCGACAAAGCGGGTGGGCAGGAACATGTCGAAGTCGATCATCAGGTCGATACCCTTTTCCCGTGCCCGGGGTTGCAGAAGCATCGTCACCTCATGGATCGTGCGTTCCAGATCAAAGGGTTCGGGCCGCAGGGTCAGACGCTCGGCCTCGATCTTGGAGTAGTCCAGGATGTCGTTGATGATGACCAGAAGCGCCTCGCCCGAGGAGCGGATCGTTTCGGCAAACAGGCGCTGTTCTTCCGTGAGGGCGGTATCGCAAAGGAGTTCCGCCATCCCTACCACGCCGTTCATCGGCGTGCGGATTTCGTGGCTCATGTTCGCAAGGAAGGCCGACTTCGCGCGGCTGGCCGCTTCTGCCGCCTTGCGGGCGGAATCAAGCTGTGCCTCGTGTTCCTTCAACTGGGTGATGTCGACGCGCAGACCGACGCGGCCGCCGTCGGGGGTGGGATGGTCCTGGGCACGGATCCAGCGGCCATCGGTGAGCTGCTGTTCGAAGATCCCGGTCGCCTCGCGGTGGCGTATCAGGCGTTCGGCGATCCAGTCCTCTTCCCGGCCGATGGCGTCGGCGTGCTGGCTGTTGGCCAGGCCGAAACGCAAGATATCCTCGAACTTCGCGCCGGGCTGCATGGCCGGGGCCGAGGCGGGATAGGTGTCGCGGTAGCGCTGGTTGCAGGTCAAAAGCCGTTCCTCCCTGTCGTAAAGCACAAATCCATCCGGGATCGCCTCGATCGCGGCCCAGATGCGCATCTGATCGGTGATGTCGAGCGCGAGGCACACAAGGTCGCCATCGCGGGCGCGGCGGTCCTGAAGCTTGATCCAGGTGCCGTCGCTGAATTTCAGGGTGACCGCCTCGATCGGGTCGACGTCCAGCCGGGCGATCATCCGGTCGACGAAGGCATCTGGCGCCTCCTCTCCCAGATCCAGGCGGCCCGAGGTCGCGATGATGCGCACCATCTCCTCATACGGGAAGCCGGGGGCGATGGTGTGGCCTTCAAACGTGGCAAGCCAGGCGAGGTTCGCACTGACCAGGCGCTTGCCGCTGTCAAAGACGGCGAATCCGTCGCGGATGGTGTTGATCGAATCCCACAGGCGCCGTTCGGCCATGACGGCGGCGGTATGGGCCTTGTCCAGATCCTCGACAAAGCGGTGATTCTGGTTCTTCAGCGCCGCCGCCTCGGTCAGGGCAGAGCGGACCATCTGGCGCTGTTCGACGATCTGGTCCGACAAGGCACGCGCATGGATCGCCAGCTTTTCGTTGGCGGCGAAAAGTTCCCGGCTTTTCTGTTCAAGAAGCCGCTCGGCCGCAAGGCGCGCGCGTCTTTCCCTGAGCAGTCGTTCCGAAACTTCCATCACTTGTGCGGCCGTCCTGTCCGAACCCCCGGCACGTGACGGTTTCACCGCACATCCGGATTCCGGGACTACCCTGCCGCATCGAAGTGAACCAAGACTTAACGCCATAGGGGGAACCAGCCTTGCCAGGCCTGCCGACCCCGTGCGAGATTCCCGCCAATCCACCATGGAGGCATTTTCAATGAATTGGTTTGCGAAAGCCGCGATCACTGCGGCATTTGTCGGCATTTCCGGGTGGGTCTCGGCGCAAGAGCTGATTCCCGAGCGGCGGGTGGTCGTCACCCAGGACCAGGATCTGCCTGGCGGCGACATCGGCAGCGTGTTCGACACGACTATCGAGGCTTGCGAACGGGCCTGCCTGACGAACGCGCGTTGCACGGCCTATGTGTTCAATACCAGGAACGGGTCCTGCTTCGTGAAGAACAGCCCCGGCGAGGGCACGTTCTTTGCGGGCGCCTTCTCGGCCTATGTGATCGAGGCGGATGCGGGCATCCGGGCGGCGGCGGCGGAACGGCGGAAGGAATTGGCCTTCCTGCCCGACTGGGACATCACGCCGGCCTTTGACCAGGCGCAGGGCCTGGGTCGCCAGCACGCCACCGGACCCTGGACAGCCGAAGAGCATCTTGCAGCCGCGGCCGAAGCGGAGGGACGCGGCGATTGGGCCGGGGCGGCGGCCTTTACGGGGGCGGCGCTGAACCTGACGGACGATGCGGCCACCTGGGGCGAATTTGCGCGGCGGCAGCTTGAAGCGGCGAAGGCGGACCAGAACCAGCAGTATTACTGGCTGGGTCAGGCGTTCTCGTCGTCGATCAACGCCTATCTGCGGGCCGAGAATCCGGCCCTGCGGCACACGATCCTGGTGGTGATGGGCGAGGTGCTGGAGCGGAACGGTCGCGGCCGGGATACCGTCAGCGCGCTGCGGCTGGCGCAGTCGTTGCAAGAGCGGGTCGATACGGCGGCGGCGCTGGATGACGCGATTGGCAAATACGGCTTCCGCATCGCCGAGACGCTGGTGCAGTCCGATCTGGCGCGTCCGCGGATCTGCGCCACGTTCAGCGAGGATCTGGTGGCTTCGGGCGTCGATTATTCGACCTTCGTGCAACTGAACGACGCGGGCCTGACGGTGGAAAACGGCGGCTGGCGGCAGCTTTGCGTGGCTGGGCTTGAGCACGGCAAGCGCTATAGCGTGACTTTCCGCGAGGGGCTTCCGGCCGCCGACGGTCAGACCATGGCGAAGTCGGTCGAGATCACGCAATACGTCCGCGACCGCGCGCCGGGGGTGAAATTCCCCGGCCGGGGTTATGTGCTGCCGAAGGCGGGCGATCCCGCGCTGCCGGTCGAGACGGTGAACACCGAAAAGCTGGACCTGACGCTGTATCGCGTGACCGACCGGAACCTGTTGCGCTCGGTCCAGGACTATTATTTCGGCGCGCCGATCAACGTCTATTCCGAGGAATACTTCGCCGACACCGTGGGCGAAAGCCTCTGGACCGGGACCGCCACCGTAAGCCAAGAGGTGAACAAGGACGTCACCACCCGCCTGCCGATGGGTGAGGCGCTGGAGGGGCTGCCGGCGGGCATCTATGCCTTGAAGGCCGCTGTGCCTGGGGTGGACCCCTATACGATTGCGCCCGCCTGGCAGTGGTTCGTGATTTCGGATCTTGGCGTCACCACGATGACCGGGGTTGACGGGCTGCATGTCTTTGTCCGGTCCCTTGGGACAGCGGGCGCCAAGCCGGGCGTGACGGTGGAACTCTTGAACCGGGCCAATACGGTGCTGGGGACGGCGACGACGGATGACCAGGGCTATGCCCGGTTCGACGCGGGCCTGACGCGGGGGACGGGTGGCAGTGCGCCAGCGATGGTGGTGGTGAAGGAAGCCGATCAAGACATCGCCTTCCTGTCGCTGACCGACCCGGAGTTCGATCTGTCCGACCGTGGGGTCGAGGGCCGCGAGGCGGCTCCTCCCGTGGACCTGTTCGTGACGACCGACCGTGGGGCCTATCGCGCCGGCGAAACGGTGTATGTGACCGCGCTGGCACGGGATGCGCAACAGGCGGCGGTCGAGGGCTTGCCGCTGACGGCGGTCTGGAAACGGCCCGACGGTGTTGAATACGCCCGGGCGGTCGTAAACGATTGGGGCGGCGGCTACGTCTTTACGCAGGTCATCGCCGAGAGCGCCCCGCGCGGGGTCTGGCGGCTGGAGATGTTCGCCGACCTGGAAGCCCCGGCGCTGACATCCAGGACCTTTCTGGTCGAGGATTTTCTGCCCGAGCGCATCGACTTTGACCTGACGCTAGCGGACACGCCGCTGTCGGTTGGGGCTGCGTCGGCGGTCGATCTGACCGTGGCCGCGCGCTATCTGTTCGGCGCGCCGGGCGCGGGACTTGCGATCGAGGGCGAAGTTCTCTTGCGCGCTTCCGAGGGGCTGGAGGCTTTCCCCGGCTATGTCTTTGGACGCCATGACCAGCCGTTCAGCGCGCAGATGACCGCGTTGGAGGGCGGCGCGACGGATGAGGCGGGCAATGCGGTGATCCCGGTCACCCTGCCGCAGGTCGAGGACCCGCATCGCCCGCTGGAGGCACGGGTGACGGTGCGCGTGGCCGAAGGCTCGGGTCGTCCGGTCGAGCGGTCGGTGACCAAGGCGGTCACGTCGGCCGAAGCGATGATCGGGGTGAAGCCGATGTTCGACGGCGTCGCACCCGAGGGCGGCGAAGCACGGTTCCAGATCATCGCGGTCGATGCCCGCGAGGCCTTGGTGGGTCTGCCGGTGAAGTGGACGGTAAGCCGGGTGGAATACGATTACCAGTGGTATCAAAGCTATGGCAACTGGAGTTGGGAGCCTGTGGTCAGCCGGTCGGTGGTGGCCGAGGGTGAAGCCACGCTTGGCACCGCTCCGGTCGAGGTTGCGGCGGATGTCACATGGGGGACCTATGAGGTTCTGGTGACCGCCGCGGATGGCGGAAAAGCCGCCACGTCGATGGAGTTCTATGCAGGCTGGTATGCGCCGGCCGACGCCTCGGCGACGCCTGACACGCTGGAACTGTCGCTGGACAAGCCGGCCTACAAGCCCGGGGACACCGCGACGCTGCGGATCGTGCCCCGCGCGGCGGGGACGGCGCTGGTGACGGTTCTGTCGAACCGGCTGGTGGCCATGCAGGCGGTGGAGGTGAAGGAAGGCGAGAACCTGATCCAGCTTCCCGTGACCGATGAATGGGGCGCGGGGGTCTATGTGACCGCCACGGTCCTGCGGCCGATGGACGTGGCGGCTGGGCGGAACCCGGCGCGGGCGCTGGGGCTGACCCATGCCAGCATTGACCCGGGTGCGCGGGCCTTGACCGCGACCGTCGAGATGGCGGCAGAGGCAGCGCCGCGCGGGCCACTGGACGTGGCGGTGAAGGTCGAGGGCGTGGCGGCTGGCGAGACCGCCTATGTCACTATCGCTGCGGTGGACGTTGGCATCCTGAACCTGACCGGGTTCGAGGCCCCCGATCCGCAGGCGCATTACTTCGGCCAGCGACGGTTGGGCGTCGGCATCCGCGACATCTATGGCCGGCTGATCGACGGACTGAACGGCGCGACCGGAGAGGTCCGATCGGGCGGGGATGCGGGCGCGCAGGCACGGTTGCAGGCGCCGCCCCCCACAGAGGAACTGGTGGCCTATTTCACCGGCCCGGTGGAAGTGGGCGCGGACGGCTATGCGCGGGCAAGCTTTGACCTGCCCAGCTTTAACGGGACGGTGAAGGTGATGGCGGTGGCCTGGTCGAAAACCGGGGTCGGCCAGGCCAGCGCCGACGTGCTGGTGCGCGATCCGGTGGTCGTGACAGCCTCGGTCCCGCGCTTCCTGTCGCCGGGCGATACGTCGCGGTTGCTGCTGGAAGTGGTCCATGCCACCGGTCCGTCGGGCCGGATGAGCCTGGACGTGACGGCCAACGGGTTGTCCTTGGGCGAGGTGCCCTCGGGCTTTGACCTTGGGGACAAGGCCAAGGCGGTGTTTGAGGTGCCGCTGACAGCGGGGGCGGTCGGGGTGCAGACCGTCGACATTTCCCTGACCACGCCGGACGGCAAGGTGCTGGATAAGACGCTGACCATCCCGGTGCAGGTGAACGACCCTGAGGTCGCTCGGATCACACGGCTGGAGTTGGCCAGCGGCCAGAGCTTCACCTTTGACGGCGATGTCTTTGCGGGGCTGGTCCCGGGGTCGGGCAAGGCAACGATGGCGGTCGGCCCGATCGCCCG
Organism: Tabrizicola aquatica; assembly: GCF_002900975.1. Classification (GTDB taxonomy): domain Bacteria; phylum Pseudomonadota; class Alphaproteobacteria; order Rhodobacterales; family Rhodobacteraceae; genus Tabrizicola; species Tabrizicola aquatica. Next base: position 335,329 of record NZ_PJON01000004.1, read on the forward strand.
TCTGAACGCTCCGGGCCTTTTGGCGGCGCTGGACCGCTATCCCTATGGCTGCACCGAGCAGATGACCAGCCGGGCGCTGCCGCTGCTGTACTTCGATGAAGTGGCACGCGTGATGGACCTGAAGGGTGCCGAAAACATCCAGCAGCGCATCGACGAGGCGGTGGTGGAGATCCTGGCAAACCAGGCCGCCAGCGGGGGCTTCGGTCTGTGGGGCGCCTATGACGGCGACTTCTGGCTGGACGCCTATGTCACCGACTTCCTGAGCCGGGCCAAGGCGCAGGGCTATCAGGTGCCGGACCTGGCGTTCCGCAACGCGCTGGCGAACCTGCGCAATCAGGTGAACTATGCGCCGGAGTTCAGCGCCGAGACCAACGGCGGTGGCGAGGCGCTGGCCTATGCGCTGATGGTGCTGGCGCGTGAGGGCGCGGCGGCTATCGGGGACCTGCGCTACTATGCGGATGTGAAGGCGGACGATTTCGCCACGCCGCTGGCGCAGGCGCAGCTGGCGGCGGCCTTGGCGTCATATGGCGACCAGACCCGGGCGGATGCATTGTTCCGCAAGGCGGCAGCGAAACTGGCCGCGCAAGAGGCCGCGACGGGCCAGATCTGGCGGGTGGACTATGGCACGCGCTACCGCGATGCGGCGGCGCTTTTGACGCTGGCGGTCGAGGCCGGAAGCCAGGCCGTGGACCGTGAGGCGCTGACGGATCGGCTGGCGGCGCAGGGCACGAACTTGTCCACCCAAGAGGCGACCTGGGCGCTGCTGGCCACCAACGCGCTGATCGACCGGCCGGGCGCCGAGGGGGTGACCATCGACGGCCAACCTGCAGACGGCCCCCTGGTGCGAGTGCTTGATGCAGGGTCGGTGACCCCGGTGGTGGTAAGGAATGACGGGCCGGATACCACGGTCACGGTCACGACTTACGGCGTGCCGGCGGACCCTGAACCGGCGGGCGGTAACGGCTATGCCATCACCCGCAGCTACTTTACGATGGCGGGCGATCCGGTGGCGCTGGACAGTGTGACGGCCGGCACGCGGCTGGTGACGGTCCTGGAGATCACCCCCTTCAGCTATGGCGAGGCACGGCTGATGGTCAGCGATCCGCTTCCGGCGGGTTTCGAGATCGACAACCCGAACCTGATGTCCGCAGGCTCGACCTCGGAGCTGTCATGGCTGGACACGATACAGGACGTGGCCCATGCCGAGTTCCGGCAAGACCGCTTCCTGACGGCAATCGACTGGCGCTCCGACCAGCCGTTCCGCCTGGCCTATGTGGTGCGCGCCGTCAGCCCGGGCACTTTCCACCACCCGGCAGCCTTGGTCGAGGACATGTATCGCCCGGATTTCCGGGCGCGCAGCGAGACGGGCGCGCTGACGATCCTGCCGTGACCGGGCTGCGCCAAGCAGACGTACCCCCTTCTGCGGAGGGGGGTGCGGATGGCCTTCCTGGGTCACGTCGCGTCGGGGACGAAGGCGAGGAGTGCACGAAGTGCTCGACGAGCAGCCCAGGGTGATCCGCGCGCGGTGGCTGGTGGCCCTTGTCCTGGGCCTATGGCTGGCTGGCCTGGGCCGTGACCGGTTCGACGCCTGGATCGATGCGACGGTCCTGCCGCCGCTGGTGGTCGCGACCTCGATCGAAGTGCTGGACCGCAATGGCGCATTGTTGCGGGCCTTTACGGTGGCGGACGGCCGCTGGCGCCTGGCCCTGCCGCCCGACAAGGTCGACCCGCTGTATCTGGAGATGCTGCTGGCCTATGAGGACAAGCGTTTTCGCAGGCATCAGGGCGTGGACGCGCGGTCGATGCTGCGGGCGGTCGTGCAGGCGCTGTGGAACGGGCGCGTGGTTTCCGGCGGTTCGACCCTGACCATGCAGGTCGCCCGCCTGCTGGAAGAGGGCACGACGGGCCAGGTTGCGGGGAAGTTGCGCCAGATGCGGGTTGCGCTGGCGCTGGAGCGGCGGCTGTCCAAGGACCAGATCCTGCAGCTTTACTTGCACCTGGCGCCGTTCGGCGGAAACCTTGAGGGGGTCCGTGCCGCCTCGATCAGCTATTTCGGCAAGGAGCCGCGCCGTTTGACCCCGGCCGAAGCGGCCCTGCTGGTGGCGATCCCGCAGTCCCCCGAAAGCCGTCGCCCCGACCGAGCCGCCGACCGGGCCGAGGCTGCGCGCAACCGGGTCCTGGCCCGTGTCGTGTCCGAAGGGGTGGTCGAACCCGACGAGGCGGAAGCAGCCCTGCGCGAGGCGGTTCCGGGGCTGCGCAAACCCTTTCCCGCGCTGGCACCGCATCTGGCCGACCGGGCAAGGGCCGAGCTGCCGACTGCGCCGTTTCACATCCTGACTTTGGATGGCGCCCTGCAAGGAACGCTGGAGACCCTTGCGTTGGAATCAGTGGCAGGCCGCGGAGAGCAGTTGCAGGTCGCGATCCTGGTCGCGGACCACGCCTCGGGCGAGATCCTGGCCAGCGTGGGGTCGGCGGGATATCGGGCCGATCTGCGGCAGGGCTTCGTCGACATGACGCAGGCCCTGCGCTCGCCGGGATCGACGCTGAAACCATTGGTCTATGCGCTGGCGTTCGACGAGGGGCTCGCCCATCCCGAGACGATGATCGACGACCGGCCGATGACCTTCGGCACCTATGCGCCGCAGAATTTCGACCGGTTGTATCGCGGCACCATCCGCCTGCGCGAAGCGTTGCAGCTTTCGCTCAACATCCCGGTGGTACAACTGACCGAGGCGCTGGGGCCAGCCCGACTGATCTCGGCAATGGAGAAGGCCGGGATGCGGCCGGTGTTTCCCGGCAACCAGCCTGGCCTGGCGATTGCCCTGGGCGGCGTCGGCGTCAGCCTGACCGACATGGTCCAGCTTTACGCGGCCATCGCGCGGGGTGGGGTGGCACGGCCCCTGTCCTGGCGGCGCGACGCGGGCGGGCCAGAGGGGCAGCGCGTAATCTCGCAGGTGGCCGCCTGGCAGGTCGGCGATATTCTGGCCGGCCTGGCCCCACCGCCAGGGGCGCCGCCCAACCGGCTGGCCTACAAGACCGGGACGTCCTACGGGCACCGCGATGCCTGGGCGATCGGCTTTGACGGCAAGCATGTGATCGGGGTCTGGATGGGCCGCGCGGATGGCACGCCGGTGCCCGGGGCCTTTGGGGCGGACGTGGCAGCGCCGGTGCTGTTCCAGGCGTTCAACCGGTTGAAACGCGAGCTTGATCCGCAGGGCGCGGCGCCGGCTGCGACTCTGCTGGTCGCCAATTCAGAACTGCCGCAACCCCTGCAGCGCTTCCGGTCGCGGTCAGCGGCCTTTGGCCCCGAGGCGGATGCGCCAGCCGTGGCCTTCCCGCCCGATGGCGCAGAGGTTGAACTGCTGGCGGCAGGGCTGAAGGTCCGGGTGACCGGAGGAACCGCACCCTTTACCTGGCTGGCTGATGGGGTGCCGGTGCTGGTCGGTCTGGAATCGCGCGAGGCGATGCTGGCCCTGCCCGGCGCCGGTTTCGTGACGCTGAGCGTTATCGACGCCGAGGGCCGGTCGGCGCGGTCACAGGTGCGCGTTCGGTAGGGTGCGTGCAAGCACGTACCCTACGGACCTTTCAGGCGCGCTCGATGGCCAAGGCGATCCCTTGGCCGCCACCGATGCACATGGTGATCAAAGCGGTGCGGCCGCCGGTCCGTTCCAGCTCGTGCAGGGCCTTCACCACCAGGATTGCACCGGTTGCGCCGACCGGATGGCCCAGGGCAATCGCCCCGCCATTCGGGTTCACGCGGGCCGGGTCCAGGTCCAGCGCCCGGGAGACGGCAAGGGCCTGGGCGGCGAAGGCCTCATTCGATTCCACCACGTCGAAAGATTGCGGCGTGACGCCAAGCTTTCGGCACAGTGCCTGCACGGCAGGGATCGGGCCAAGCCCCATGACCTTTGGGTCCACCCCGGCCAGCGCATAGCCCATGATCCGGGCGCGGCTGCCCTTGGCGCTGCGCGAAAGAACCAACGCCGCCGCGCCATCATTGATGCCCGAGGCATTGCCAGCGGTCACCGTGCCCTCCTTCTGAAAGGCGGGGCGCAAGCCGGCAAGCGCCTCGGCGCTGGTGGCCTTTGGATGTTCGTCGGTGGCGAAAGTCACCGGACCCTTCTTCCCGCCGATCTCGATGGGAACGATCTGGTCCGCGAACCGGCCCTCGGCAATCGCCCGGGCGGCGCGGGTCTGGCTTTCCAGCGCAAAGGCATCCTGCTCTTCGCGGCTGATGCCGTGCTGCGCGGCCACGTTCTCGGCCGTCACGCCCATGTGGCCCGTGCCAAAGGGGCACGTCAACGCACCGGTCATCATGTCAAGCGCGCGGGTGTCACCCATCTTCTGCCCAAAGCGCGCGGCGGGCAGGATATAGGGCGAGCGGCTCATGCACTCGGCCCCGCCCGCCAGCGCCATCTCGGCATCGCCCAGCATCAGGACCTGGACGGCCGAGACCACCGCCTGCGCGCCAGAGCCGCAGAGGCGGTTGACGTTCATCGCCGGGGTCGTCTCGGGGATGCCGGCGTTCATCGCCATGACGCGGCTGAGATACATGTCGCGAGGTTCGGTGTTGATGACATGGCCCATGACGACCTGGCCGATCCGGGCACCCTCGACCCCTGCGCGGGCCAATGCCGCCTTGGCCGCCGTGGTTGCGATGTCGATGGGCGGCAGGGCGGCAAGCGCGCCGCCAAAGCCACCGATGGCGGTGCGGGCAGCGGAAAGGATGTGGATATCGGTCATGGGGGCCTCCGGCTTTTGCCGCCCATCATGCACCAATCCCGGTCCCTTGCCGAGACGACGTGGCGTCACGGCCGCCATTGACAGTGCCCGATGACCGGAGGATGGGAGGCGGACCAGCAGGAGGCCCGCCTTGAAAGACCTGATCCGCGCCCATGCGGGGCTTTTGTTCGCCGGTGTGGCCACCTTCGTGATGATGGGTGCCGGGCAATCGCTTTATGGGCCCGCCTTGCCGGCCTTTTCGCGCATCTTCGCCGTCAGCGAGGCGCAGGCGGGTGTCCTGGTCTCGGCGCATTGGGTGGGCTGCTTTGTTGGCGTGGCACTCATGTATGTGCGCGGGGGCGGCATCACGCCACGCCATGCCCTGGCGGCCATGGCCCTGGGCGCGGCGGGGGTCGCGGCATTGGCAGGCTGGTGGGCCACGGTGGCCGGAGCGGTGGTGTTCGGCCTTGGCTATGGGTTGTCCACGGCAGTGTTCAACCCACGCGTCTTGCGGGCCTTCGGCACGCGCGGCCCGTCGATGTTGAGCCTGCTGAACGCGACCTTCGGCGTCGGTGCGATTGCGGCGCCGTTGATCTTCGTCGCCCTTGGCAGCGATCCGCGGTGGTCCTTCGGCCTGACGGCAGCCCTGGCCGCCGTGATCTGGCTGTTCGCCGGCGCGGCGGGTCGCGAAGGCGCGGCGCCCACGGGCGAGGCCCGCGCCTTCCGGCCGCATTGGGGGATCATGGCCTTTGGTGCCGTGGCCATCGGACTGGAGGCCTGCCTGATCGGGTTGGGCCCGACGGCCCTGATCCGCGCCGGCATCACCGAGGCCAGGGCGGCCGAGCTTCTGTCTGCCTTTTTCGTCGTGTTCCTGGTCGCGCGGGTGGTGCTGATCTTCGTGGCCCACCGGATCGCGCCCTTCCTGTTGTTCACCGGCGCCGTTGCGGTAACGGCCCTATGCGCCCTGGGTGCCGTCTTCCTGTCGCCGGCCCTGTTCTTCGTGGCCATCGGCGCGCCGGCGGGGCTGTTCTTCCCGGGCTTCTATGTCACCGCCAGCGGCAAGATGGGCGACGATATCCGGGTGCCGCCGACGATCATCGCCTCGGGCCTTGTCGGGGGCATCGGCGCGCCGCTGATGTTGGCGCCGCTGATGGCCAACATGGGAGAGCGGGGGTTCTTCTGGATCCTGGCAGGCGTCACACTGGCGCTGACAGCGGCGGCGCTGATGTCCCTGCGGCACATGCGGGTGTGACCACGGCGGAATTCTGCAGAAGAATTCCGGTGCGGAAATCGTGCGATTTCCGGGGGTTCAGCGCGCGGCCTGCCATTGGGCAATCCAGTCCAACGGGTAAAGCAGCATCAGCACATTCAGCGCCAGCCCGTCGCGGATGATCCACATTGTTCCGACCTCGAACAGGATGATCAGGGCGACCGTGGCCCAGACCGGCAGCTTTGCCGCTAGCCAGAAGCCCAGGATCATCGCAAAGACGTCGAAAACCGTGTTGATGACGCTGTCGCCGTAGTAGTCCAGCGAGATCGTTACCGTCCGGTAGCGTTCGATCACCGCGTCCGAATTCTCGACGATCTCCCAGGCGCACTCGACCAGCGTGGCGATGGCCAACCGCCAACCCAGCGACATCCGCCGCGCCACCAGCCAGAGCGCACCGAAGAAAAGAAAGCCGTGGATGATGTGGCTTGGGGTGTACCAGTCGGTGAGGTGCTGCGAGTTCTCGGCGCTGACCACCTCGCCGTGCCACAGGCTGATATAGCCGCACTTGCAGATCGGCTCTCGGCCAATCAGCAGCAGATAGGCAGCGGTCAGTAGGATAATCCCTACCACGACAACAGTGGGTGAGAGGCGTCTGATCATGACGCGAGGGAATCACGCGGCGAACGCGCCGTCCAGAAGAATGAGGCATGGAATGTGGAAGGTAATCCTGACCGTGGCGGTGCTTTCGGCAGGTCGGGCGTCGGCTTGCCCGGTGCTGGAGCCGTTCGACATGGCGCAGATCGGCGGGGCTGAGCTGGTTCTGATCGGCGAGGTCACGGCGTACGAGCAGCTTGGTGGCCCGCTGGGTGGCGCCCTGGTGACGGTCGCCGTGGAAGAGGTGCTGAAGGGCCGCTCAGGGGACGAGGTCACGTTCATCTGGAACCGAGGCATGGCGCAGGGGCCGCACGAGGTGCTGGCGCGTGGCCGGGTGCTGATCGGGGCGATGCGGGGTGGCCGCCTGGTGGTGACGTCGCGCGTCCCGGACATGCGACCGGACTTGCCTTCCATCATCCAGCCCTATTGTGGTGAAGTGTGGATGCAGCCCGCCACGACCAGGACCGTCGCGGCGGCAAGGGAGGCGTTGGAATGACCGAAAAGAACCCCTGGCGTTTCGGCCCGACCCGGGGCGAGTTGTGGTTCTGGCTGTGGTTCAGCACCGGCGGGCTGGCGCTGATGCTGTTCGCCCTGTTCCTGCGCGGCTTGCCCACCGGCCCCGCCATTGTCGAGATCGGGCTGATGTCGGTGCTGCTGTTCGGCTATCTTGGCGGCCGGTCGATAAAGCGCCTGGCACGGCGCGAGCATCCCTAGGGGGCAACAACGCTGAGCTTCTGCCGCCCGGCGGGCGTCAGAAGTGCGGCCTCGCGGCCCTCGATCACCACGGCCGAAAGCGGCCCGCCATAGGCCGCCCCGCTGTCCAGGTTCAGCCGGTTGCCGTAATGCGTGGCCGCGTCCAGCGCGGTGTGGCCATGCACGATCAGCGGACCAAAGCTGGACGTCTCATGCAGGAAGGGATCGCGGATCCACACGAGATCGGTCTCTGTCTGGTTGGCAAGCGGGACACCGGGGCGGATGCCGGCATGGACAAAGGCGGCATCGCCCGCCTGATGCAGGGTTGGCCGCGCTGCGAGGAAGTCGAGGTGGCTGGTCGGCACGGCCTGCACCGCCTCGGCATGGACCTTCTCGACCGGGCGGTCACCGGCATTCGCCACGCCGTAAGACCGCAAGGTGTCCGCTCCGCCCAGGCGCGGGTGCAGCCAGGAAAGCTCGGCCCGCAAGCCCGGTTCAGGGTCCCAGGGGTCGCGCAGAAAGCGGGTGAACATGCGGTCATGGTTGCCCTTCAGGACCACCCAGTCCTCGCCCCCGGCACATCCGTCGATCAGGAAGCGGACCACGCCGCAGCTGTCCGGGCCACGGTCCACCAGGTCGCCGACGTGGATCACCTGTCCCGGACCATGGCGCGCCATGTCGGCGGCGATCAGGTCATGGGCCGCCTGCAACAGGCCAAGGTGACCGTGGATGTCGCCGATGGCGTAGATGTGCATGGGTCAATCCTTGTGGCTGGCCCCGGGGGTGCTCCCCCCGGACCCCCGGGATATTTGTGCAAATGTGAAAGGGCAAGAGGATCAGGCCTGGGGGTCGGGAAGCACGCGGTAACTGTCAAAGCTGATGTCCCCGGACCAGCGCCACATGGCAAGAAAGCCCTCGGGCCCGGCGCGCATGGCGTGCGGCAGGTTCGGCGGGTGGTGGATCGCCTGACCGGGGGAAAGGGCAAGGCGGCGGTCGCCGGCCTGCCAGTCGGCGTTGCCCGCAAGGATCGTATAGGTCTCGGCCGCCTCATGCGCGTGGAGCGGGTAGTAGCTGCCGGGGGCCTGGTAGAAGAGGCCGAAGAGGAAGGCCCCGGATTTGATCGGGGCGTCGGGGCCAAGCAGCGTCACGATGGACTTGATGGCGCGAAGTTCGGTCGGCTGGAGGGAGGCGGCAGGGCTGTCCTGCCAGGGCAGCCAAGGCTGCGCGGCGCCGACAAGCCGGGCAATCGGATGCGCGTCGGCAAGTCGGCAGGTGCGCTGGATGCCGGTCGCGAGCGTCGAAGGCGGCTGTGAAAGCAGATCACTGTCTGCCCCCGCACGCAGGGCGTTGGCTGTGGCCTCGGCCTCGGCGCGCGGTTCGGCGGCCATCAGGTCAGAGATCGAAAGAAGAAGGTCTGACAGGATCATGGTTGCCTCGGCCAGGCGGGGCGCCCGGCCAAGGCAGGGTGGGTCAGGCCACGTCGAACTGCAAGGCCTTGACCTGGGAGAACATGCCCGTTCCCTCCAGCGTCTCGATCACCTTGGGGTCGATCGGCTGGTCAAGGTACAGGATCGCAATCGCATCCTGCCCCACGCCCGACCGACCCAGGGTGAAGTTCGCGATGTTGACGTTGTTCTTGCCCATCGTCATGCCCAGAAGGCCGATGATGCCGGGGACGTCTTCGTTCGTCGTATACAGCATGTGCTGCCCGATCTCGGCGTCGATGTTGATGCCCTTGATCTGGATGAAGCGCGGCTTGCCATCGCTGAAGCAGGTCCCGGCGACCGAGCGTTCCCGCTTGTCGGTGACCATCGTGACCTTGATGTAGGCATCGAAGACCCCGGTCTTTTCCTGCCGGGTGGTGGAGATCTGGATGCCCTTTTCCTTCGCCACGACGGGGGCCGAGACGAGGTTGACGTCCGGGTTTTGCGTTTTCAGCACCCCTGCGATGACCGCCTGGTTCAGGGCGGCAAGGTTCATCTCGGCGACGGTGCCGTCATAGAGGATGTTGATCGCCTTGATCGGCTCGTCCGTCATCTGGCCGATGAAGCTGCCGAGATGCGAGGCCAGCTTGATCCAGGGGCCCATGACCGCCGCCTCTTCGGCGGTGACGTTCGGCATGTTCAACGCGTTCTGCACGGCGCCGGTCAGGAGGTAATCCGACATCTGCTCAGCCACCTGGAGGGCGACGTTCTCCTGCGCCTCGGTCGTGGAGGCGCCGAGGTGCGGGGTGCAGACGACGTTGGGGTGGTTGAAAAGCGGGTTCTCGTTGGCGGGTTCCACCTCGAACACGTCCAACGCGGCGCCTGCGACATGGCCTGCGTTCAGCGCGTCAAGGAGGGCAGATTCATCGATCAGCCCGCCGCGCGCGCAGTTGATGATGCGGACGCCCTTCTTGGTCTTGGCGAGATTGTCCTTCGACAGGATGTTGCGGGTCTTGTCGGTGAGCGGGACGTGCAGAGTGATGAAGTCGGCGCGGGCGAGAAGCTCGTCAAGGTCGACCTTGGTGACGCCCAGCTGCTTGGCACGTTCGTCGGACAGGAAGGGGTCATAGGCCACGACCTTCATGTGCAGACCCACCGCGCGGTCGCAGACGATACCGCCGATGTTGCCCGCCCCGATGACGCCGAGGGTCTTGTTGAAAAGCTCGACCCCCATGAACTTGGACTTTTCCCACTTTCCGGCGTGGGTGGAGGCGTTCGCCTCGGGGATCTGCCGGGCAACAGCGAACATCATGGCGATGGCATGCTCCGCCGTGGTGATCGAGTTGCCGAAGGGCGTGTTCATCACGATGACGCCCTTCTTGGAGGCGGCGGGGATATCGACGTTGTCGACCCCGATCCCGGCGCGGCCGATGACCTTCAGCTTCGTGGCTTTCTCCAGAAGCTTCTCGGTGGCCTTGGTGGCAGAGCGGATGGCAAGGCCGTCATACTGGTCGATGACGGCAGCGAGGGCATCCTTGTCCTTGCCGAGTTTGGGCAGGTAGTCGACCTCGACTCCGCGGTCGCGGAAGATCTGGACGGCGGTTTCGGAGAGTTCGTCGGAAACGAGGACTTTGGGCATGGGGATCATCCTTTGCGGATGGTGCGTGAAATCACGCACCCTGCGGTATGGGGGAATGGGTAGGGTGCGTGCCTGCACGCACCGCCGTTAGTCAGGCAGCCTGCGCCAGCGCCGCGATCTCGGCGTGGAAGGCGTGGGCGATCCAGGGCATCAGGTCCTGGACGTCCGCCGTCTCGACCGTCGAGCCGCACCAGATGCGCAGGCCCGGAGGCGCGTCGCGATAGGCGCCCATGTCGAAGCCCGCGCCGGCCTTCTCGATCCGCTTGGCGACGGCCTTGGCAAAAACCTCACCGTCGGTGATGCGGGGGTCGGTGAACTTGAGGCAGACCGAGGTGGTCGAGGCCGTCGCAGGGTCCTCGGCCAGGTTCGCGATCCAGGGGTTCGCGGCGCAGAAGTCGTGGACGACCTTGGCGTTGGCAGTTGCGCGGGCAATCAGGCCCTGAAGGCCGCCGATGGACTTGGCCCATTTCAGCGCGACGAGGTAATCCTCGTTCGCCAGCATCGAGGGGGTGTTGATCGTCTCACCCGCGAAGATGCCTTCGATCAGCTTGCCCTTGGCGGTCAGCCGGAAGATTTTCGGCAGCGGCCAGGCGGGGACATACGTCTCCAGGCGTTCAACAGCGCGGGGCGACAGGATGATGACGCCATGCGCGCCCTCGCCGCCCAGGACCTTCTGCCAGGAGAAGGTGGTGACGTCGAGCTTGTCCCACGGCAGGTCCATCGCGAAGGCGGCGCTGGTTGCGTCGCAGATCGTCAGGCCCGCGCGGTTCGCCGGGATCGCATCGCCGTTCGGCAGGCGGACGCCCGAGGTGGTGCCGTTCCAGGTGAAAACGACGTCCTTGTCGAAATCGACCTGAGCGAAATCCACGATCTGCCCATAGGGCGCGATGCGGACCTTGGCGTCCAGTTTCAGCTGCTTGACCACGTCCGTGACCCAGCCTTCGCCGAACGATTCCCAGGCCAACATCTCGACCGGGCGGGCACCCAGCAGCGACCACATCGCCATTTCCACAGCGCCGGTGTCGGAGGCGGGAACGATGCCGATCCGGTAGTCGGCGGGCACGCCAAGGATCTCGCGGGTAAGGTCGATCGCCTCTTTCAGCTTGGCCTTGCCGACGGCGGCACGGTGCGAGCGGCCAAGGGGCGCATCGCTGAGCATGTCGAGGGAATAACCGGGGATCTTGGCGCAGGGGCCAGAAGAGAAGCGCGGATTGGCCGGGCGCTTGGCCGGCGGGGTCAGGTCTGTCATGGTAGCCTTCCAGCTAAAAGCCCTTCGTTGGGGAAGGGTGTCCCGCCGCCTTGGCTAAAGACCCGGCCGCTCTGGCGCAAGCGGAAAAATCGCGCTAATGCGCCGCATCGTCGCGAAAAAGCGACACCCGTGTTCACTATCGGAAACCTGCCCCATGCATGTCGTCACGCTTCTGACCAACCCCGAAACCCCGGTGCTGGAGCGGGTGACGGTCGAATCCCTGCGCAACGCCTGGGGCGGTGGCGAGGCGCGGTGGCTGGATCCCGGAGTGGCGGCAGAGTTCGATCTTGAAGCGGTGCCACAGAACCGTTGGGAGGTCTGGGAGGGCCTGCAAGCACTCCGCGTGGACATGGTGGTGCAGAAGGCCGAGGGCCGGAAGAAGCGCCTTCTGATCGCCGACATGGATTCGACGATGATCCGCCAGGAATGCATCGACGAGTTGGCGGACGAGGCCGGGGTGGGCGCGCGCGTGGCCGACATCACGGCGCGGGCGATGAATGGCGAGTTGGACTTCGAGGGTGCCCTGCGCGAGAGGGTTGGCCTCTTGAAGGGCCTGCCCGAGGGCGTGATCGCCCAGGTCCTGCGCGACCGGATCACGCTGATGCCGGGGGGTAAGGTCCTTCTGGCGACGATGAAGGCGAACGGCGCCTATGCGGCCCTGGTCTCGGGTGGGTTCACGGCCTTCACGGCGGCGGTGGCCGCGCAACTTGGATTTGACGAAAACCGGGCGAACACGCTGCATGTCGAAGGTGGTGCGCTTGCCGGAACCGTGGCCGAGCCGATCCTTGGCAAGGAGGCGAAGCTGCAGGCCTTGAACGAGATCACGGCGCAGTTGGGGATCACTCCGGCCAAGGCTTTGGCGGTCGGGGACGGGGCGAACGACCTGCCGATGTTGCTGGCGGCCGGGACGGGCGTGGCGCTGCACGCCAAGCCCAGGGTGCAAGCCCAGTGCGAGGTCCGCGTGAACCACGGCGATCTGACCGCGCTTTTGTACCTGCAGGGCTATTCGCGCGAGGCGTTCGCGTGCTGATCCGACTGGCAACGCCCGATGATGCGACAGCAATGGCCGACATCCTGAACGCGGTGATCGCCGTCGGCGGCACGACGGCGCACGAGGTGCCCAAGACGGCCGAGGCGGTGCGGCGCGACTACATCGACGGCCCGGACGTCCTGAGCGCAGTAGTGGCGGTGGACGGCGATCGGGTGATCGGCTGGCAGTCGGTCACGCATTGGCAGGGCGAGGCGCATATCGGCAGCTTCGTCCAGCCGGGTCTTCAGGCAAAAGGCGCGGGCGCCCGGATGTTTGCCCTGACCTGCGAGACGCTGCGGGCCAAGAAGCTGCGCGAGATCGTGGCGTCAATCCGGGCGGACAACGTGCCGGGGCTGGCCTATTATGCCCGCATCGGCTTTGTCGACTTTGCCCAGGATCCCGACTTTGCCCTGCCGGATGGTCGCAAGGTCGGCCGCGTCCACCGGCGCTTCACGCTGTGACCGGCAGCGCGGCAGGCCCCCTTGCCCCCGCAGCGGGAACCAGCGACAACCCGTGGCAATGTTCGAAGTCGCCACCCATCTTGCCCTGCTTCTGGTCCTGGCGGCTTTCTGCGCCGGGTTGATCGACAGCATCGCGGGCGGGGGCGGGTTGATCTCGGTCCCGGCGCTGCTTCTGGCGGGTGCTTCGCCGGTCGAGGCGCTGGCGACGAACAAGCTGCAGGGCACCTTCGGGGCGGGGACGGCGATGCTGACGTACGCCCGTGCGGGCCATGTCCGGCCTCAGGATCAGCTTGGGATGGCCGCGATCAGTGCCGTTTTCGGCGCGGCTGGGGCAATGGTGGCGCATCTGATCCCGGCCGAAGTCCTGCGGGTCATCATGCCGGTCGTGCTGATCGGCGTTGCGGCCTTCTTTGCACTGAAACCCGGCCTGTCCGATGATGCCCGCGCCCAGCGCATCAAACCGGCAGTCTTTGCCGTGACGGCGGTGCCAGCGATTGCGGCCTATGACGGGTTCTTCGGGCCGGGCACCGGGTCCTTCTTCATGATGGGCTTCGTTCTTCTGGCGGGCTACGGCGTGCTGAAGGCGACGGCGCATACCAAGATGCTGAACTTTGCCTCGAACATCGGCTCGCTTGTCGTGTTTATCCCGTCGGGCGCGATGTGGTGGGCGGTGGGGCTGGCCATGGCGGCGGCGCAGGTCGCAGGGGCATCGCTGGGGGCGCGGCTGGCGATGAAGGGCGGAGCGCGGCTGATCAAACCGCTGCTGGTTTTCACCTCGACCGCGATGGCGCTGCGGCTTTTGTGGCAGGCCCTGGGCTAGGAGCTAGACGCCCCAGTCGGCGGCCTGCATCTCGCGCAGGCGGCTGGCGGTGCGCTCGAATTCGAAGGCGCCGGTGCCTTCCAGATACAACCGTTCGGGCATATCCGCGGCCGAGGCGATCAGGCGAACCTTCGCCTCGTAAAGCGCGTCGATCAGCGTGACGAACCGCTTGGCCTCGTTGTAGTTTTCGGCCGAAAGCTGCGGGATATCCTCCAGGATCAGAACCCGCAGGGCCTGGGCAATGGCCAGATAGTCCGCAGGTCCAAGGGGCTTGGCGCAAAGGTCCCAGAAGGTTGCCCGCCCGATGCCGTTGGCAAAGCGCGGCAGAACCAATTCGCGGCCGTTGACCTGCAGAGTCAGGGGGGCGGCCGGGGCGCCGCCGGTCAGGTCGGTCCAGATCGCGGCGATCTGCGTCGTGGCGCTGCGGGCCGGGTGGAAATAGACCTGCGCCCCCGCGAGACGATGCTGGCGATAGTCGGTGGGGCTTTCCAGTTCCACCACTTGCAGCCGGTCCTCCAGCATCGCGATGAAGGGCAGGAAGATGCCACGGTTGAGGCCGTTCAGGTACAGGTCCTTGGGCGGCCGGTTCGAAGTAGTAACCACCACTACCCCCGCCGCGAACAGCTTTTCGAACAGGCGGCCCACGATCATCGCATCGGCGATGTCGGTGATCTGCATCTCGTCAAAAGCCAGAAGCCGGACCTCACGGATCACCGCCTCGGCCACCGGGGCCAAGGGGTCCTCGACCCCCTGCTTGCGGGCGGCGTGAATGCCGCGCTGGATCTCTTGCATGAAGGCGTGGAAATGCACCCGGCGCTTTTGCGGGATCGCCGTGGCCTCGGTAAAAAGGTCCATCAGCATGGACTTGCCGCGCCCGACCCCGCCCCACAGATACATGCCCTTCGGCGGGGTGATCGGCCGGGCGAACAGGCCCGCGAACAGCCCGACACGGCGGGTCGCGTTCTCTTCCAGCCACAGGCGGATGGCCTCCAGCGGGGCCAGGACGGCGTGTTGGGCCGGGTCGGGCCGCAGGGTCCCCTCTGCCACCCGGGCCTCATAGATTTCGGTCAAGGTCCGGCGCATCACAAGGGGGCGAGGATCAGGTCCTCGGGGCCCTGGATCGGGGCGGACAGCCCGGCGACAAGCAGCCGCGACCACAGCCCCTGTACCGCACGCGGGGCCGAGGGGGGTTGGAAAAGCTCGATCACCGCGCCGTGGAAGGCAAGAAAGCGGACGGGGATCACGCCCTCGGGGCGCTGCAGGTTCACGGCGGCCGTCAGGCGCGCACCTTGTGTGACGAAGAAGTCCTGCATGGCCACAAGGTCATGGCAGGGGATGCCGACATGGTCGTGCCCGACCGCTGCCGGTGCCCCGGTGACGCGCTGGCACAACTCGATCCGGGCGCCTTCGGGGCCGGCCAGGTAGACGAAGCGGAGGCCGTCCTCCCAGAATTCCGGGATCAGTTCTGGCCCCTTGGGAGTGATCGCTGCATCCAGCGCAATCCCTTTCGCGGCCAGCGCCGCCACCGCCGCGTCGATATCCGGGACCGTCAGCGCCAGATGGTCGATCCGGCCATGACCCTGCGGCTGCCCCTCGACCAGCCGCAGCGATTGCGAGCTCAGCCGCCAAAGCCCGCCATCAGACTGAAAGCCGAAACTCTCCAGAACCTTGGCCCCAGTTTCAGGCGATTGCAGGGTAAGTTCAGGAACCAGCACCGTCAGCCCCCTAGCCGAACGTCAGCGGATCGGGACCGCAGCGGCTGCCCTCGTCCAGCGTAGCGATGGCGGCCATTTCCTCGGGCAAAAGCTCCCAACCGAAGAGATCGAGGTTTTCGGCCTGCCCTTCGGCCCGGGTCGAGCGCGGGATGACCGACAGGCCCAACTGCACATGCCAGCGCAGGATCACTTGCGCCGGGGTCTTGCCGGTGCGGACCGCAGCGGCCTGGATCGGTGCCGCGTCGAAGCTGCGGCCCTGGCCAAGCGGCGTCCAGCTTTGCGTGACGATCCCCATCCGGTCATGCAATGCGCGCAGCTCTGCCTGTTGCAGCCGGGGGTTCAGCTCGATCTGGTTCAGCACCGGGACCACGCCGGTTTCCTGCACCAGACGTTCAAGATGCTGGCCCATGAAGTTCGACACGCCGATGGACCGGACCCGCCCCTCTTCGCGCAGCCGGATCAGGGCGCGCCATGTGTCCAGATAGCGGTCCTTTGCCGGGACAGGCCAGTGGATCAGGCACAGTTCGACCCGTTCCATCCCCAAACGCGCAAGGCTTGCCTCGACCGCACGCAGCGTCGCGTCATAGCCCTGATCGTCGTTCCAGACCTTGGTGGTGACGAAGATCTCGTCCCGCGGCACATCACTGTCGCGAACACCGGCGCCCAGGCCTTCTTCGTTCCCATAGATCGCCGCACCGTCGATCAGCCGATAGCCCAACCCAAGCGCCTGCGCGACCGTCGCCGCCGTGGAGGCTGCCGGAACCTGCCAGACGCCAAGGCCAAGCTGGGGAATGGAATGGCCGTCGTTCAGCCGAAGTCGTGCTGGGGGCATTGGGTGTCCTGAAACTGTCGGGCCGAGAAAGGGCCAAACCGCCCCCCATGGCAAGAGCAAATCAACCCGCCGGTTGGCGCAATCCCAGGATGGCGCGCGCGGTCTGCCAGTCGGCCACCGGGCGCTCGTAACGCGCGCAAAGCTCGACCACCCGGCGCACGAGGGCGGCGTTTGAAGGCGCCAGCCGGTCACGATCCAGCCGCACGTTATCCTCCAGCCCGGTGCGCGCATGGCCGCCCGAGGCCACGGCCCAGTCGTTCAGCACGATCTGCTGCGGTCCGATCCCGGCGGCGCACCAAGGGGCATCGGGGCCGAAAAGGCGGTGAACCGTGCGAATGTAATAGTCGAACACGTCCCGGTCGGCGGGCATGGCGTTCTTGACGCCCATGACGAACTGCACATAGGGCGTCCCCTTGATCTGGCCCTTCTGCTGCATCTCGTGCGCCTTCAAGATGTGCGACAGATCAAAGCACTCCAGCTCCGGCTTCACGTCGTACTTCAGCATCTCGGCCGCCAGCCAGTCGATCAGGTCCGGCGGGTTCTCATAGACGCGGGTGGGAAAGTTGTTCGACCCCGTGGTCAGCGAGGCCATGTCCGGCCGCAGCGGCAGCATCCCCCCGCGTGCCTGCCCTGCCCCGGACCGACCCCCGGTCGAAAGCTGGACGATCAGGCCGGGACAATGCTTTTCCAACCCCTCTTTCAGCCGGGCAAATCGTTCGGGGTCCGAGGTCGGCTTCCCCTCGGCGTCGCGGACGTGGCAATGGGCAATGGTGGCGCCGGCCTCGAACGCCTCATGCGTCGACTCGATCTGCTCGGCAATCGTGATCGGCACTGCCGGGTTGTTCTCTTTCGTCGGCAACGAGCCGGTGATGGCGACGCAGATGATGCAGGGCTTGCCGGCGTGGGGGTTCGTCATGGGTTGGCTTTCGTCAGGCGCGATGATCGCGATCATACCGAGGCGGCCCTGCCGGAAGAATGCGAAACCCGTCGGGCTTCATGTCTTTTCGTTATGATCCTGCGCCCAGGGGCCATGCGGCCGATCCAGCCCATCCAACCGTTCGAACCCGTGCAGCCCGAAGAAATCGCGTTGCCCCTGGATCATGTTGGCCGTCCCGCGCGCGGTCCGCATCATGTCGAACCAGGCCAGCCCCGCGCCCAGCGCCGGAAGGGCCAAGCCATGCAATGCCCCCGCCGCCACCACCCGGCGCAAGGCCGGCATCGTGTCGCGAAGAAGGTCGGCGAAGAATGGCTTCAGCATCAGGTTCCGCCCGGGTTCTTCGGCCAGGGCGGATGCCATGTCGTTCAGCATCGCGGACCGGATGATGCAACCCGCCCGCCAGACCCGCGCGATGGCGGGACGATCAAGGGCCCAGCCGAACTGCTGCCCTGCCGCCGTCATCATCGCGAAGCCCTGCGCATAGCACAGGATCTTGCCCGCAATCAGCGCATTCTCAAGGTCCTCAAGTGTCAGACCGGCAGACAGCGGCTGCGGTGCGGGGCCATAGAGTGCCTCGCCCGCCGCCCGCTCTGCCCGCCGGGCCGAGACGTTGCGGGCCATCACCGCCGCCTCAATCACCGGGATCGGCGCGCCCAGATCCTGCGCCTCGATCGCGGTCCAGCGCCCGGTGCCCTTTTGCCCAGCCGCGTCGACGATCATGTCCAAAAGCGGCCCACCCGTCACGGGATCGCTCGCCCCCGCCACCTCGGCCGAGATCTCGACGAGATATGACCGCAACAGGCCCCGGTTCCAGCCGGCAAAGGTCTTGGCAATGGCGGGCGCTTCCAGTCCAAGGCCATCGCGCAGGACGCCGTAGGTCTCGGCGATCATCTGCATGTCGGCATATTCGATCCCGTTGTGGACGGCCTTGACGAAATGTCCCGCCCCGTCCGGGCCCAGATGGGCCGCGCAGGGGGTGCCATCCTCGGCCCGGGCGGCAATCGCCTGAAGGACGGGGGCGACCTGCGCCCAATCCCCCGCCGTGCCGCCCGCCATGATGGACGGCCCATGCCGCGCCCCGTCTTCCCCGCCGGAGACACCGATCCCCATGAAGCGGAACGGCAGACCGCCACGCGCCCGACGGTTGGTATCGTGGAAATTGGCGTTTCCCGCGTCGATCACCAGGTCCTCGGGTCGCAGCAAGGGGGCAAGAGCCGCCAGTTGGTCATCCACGGCTTGCCCGGCGGGGACCATCAGGATGATTGCCCGCGGCCCCTGCATCGCTGCCACCAGATCGGACAGCGTGGCAGCGGGGACGATCCGCTGCGCCAGCGCCCCTGCCTGGGCATGGAACGCCTGCGTCACAGAGCCTGTGCGGTTCCAGACCGCGATGGGAAAGCCCTTCTCGGCAATATTCATGGCCAGCGCGGCCCCCATGGTCCCCAGGCCGATCAACCCGATCTGCGGTTTGCTCATTGCGTCCCGATCCTTTCCATCTTCCGGCCCAGGCCAACGTGGCGCTGGCTTGGTCGTTCCTATCCAGCCATGGCGGGCAAGCGGACCGTGACCGCCAGGCCAATGCCGTCGGCGCCACGATCCAGCGCCATCTCGGCCTGCAAGGCCCGTGCGATTTCGGCCACGATGTGCAAGCCCAGCCCGTGCGTCCCAAGCCGCGCCTCTTCGGCCGCGCGGTCGGGCGTAAGCCGGCCTTTCAGCGTCTCAAGTGTCGCATCAGGCAAGGCGGGGCCGGTATCCTCGACGCGCAGGCAGGGTCCGGGTCCGACGTGCACGGTCACGACGGTCCGTTCGGGCGAATGATTCAAGGCATTACCGACCAGGTTGCGCAGAAGTTCTTCCAGCAGAACCTCCTCGCTCCATGCCAGCAGTTGGTCGGGGCCGTCATAGCCCAGGTCCTGATGGCGGCGCATTGCCTGCGGCAGCAGGTCAGCCGTGACGTTGCGCGCCAGGGCCGCCACGTCCACGGTCTGAAGCTGTGGCCTGGTCCCCGTCGCCTCGACCCGCGCCAGAAGCAGGACCTGTTGCAGCACACGCTCGATCCTGATCAACGCGGCGTCTGCCTTCGTCAGGGCCTCAGGGCGCTGGGTATCGCGCGAGGACATGGCGATCTGCGTTCGGGCGACCGTCAGCGGGGTGCGGATCTGATGATTGGCATTGCTGGCAAAATTCTGCAGCGCCGTCATGGCCTTGGCCAACCGGGACAGAAAGCCGTTCAACGCGTCCAGCACCGGGCGCAATTCGTCCGGGGCCTCGGCCCGGATCGGGGTCAGGTCGTGCGGCTCCCGCGCGGCGATGGCGCGGGACAGGCGATCCAGCGGCCGCAGCGCATAGGTGGCCACCGTCCAGGCAACCAGCGCGGCCCCGGCGATCAGCCCCGCGATCCGCAGCGCCGACCGGGTCAGGATCGATGTTGCGAGGGCCTCCCGCGCCCGGGTGGTCTCTGCAACGGTGACCGTGAAGGGCAAGGTGCCTTCGCCGGTGGTCAGTTCTCGCTGAAGCGTCGCCGTGCGGATCGGCAAGGTCTTGTAGCTGGCATCCGCCAGAGCAGTGTCCTCGTCCGTCGGGACCGGAATCGGGGAAAGATCCTGGTATCCCGTCAGGGTACCTGCGGGCCCGTCCACGCGGTAGAAAACCTGGTCCTGCGCGGTCGAGGACAGCATGTCGAGAGCTGAGAAGGGAATCGAGATGGCCAGCCGCCCTTCGGCGTCGACACTGACCCCTTCGGCGATGGCCATGGCCGACCCGATCAGGACGCGGTCGGACACCTCGCGCGCGGTGCGCAACGCCTCGATCCGGGTGTCGACAAGCGCCAGAGCCCCGATAGCGGCTGTGGCAAGGACCAACCAGACCAGGATCGTTCGGCGCAGCGAGGCGGGGCGGTCAGCCACCAGGACGCTCCAGCAAATAGCCCAGGCCGCGGGCCGTGCGCAGCGTCAGCCCGTGGGGTTGCAGCCGTCGGCGTAGGCGGCTGACATATTGCTCGATCGCATTGTCGGACAGGCTGTCGTCCAACGAGGTCAGCGACTGCACGATCGCGTCCTTGCCGACGACACGGCCGGCACGCAGGAAGAACAGCTCCAGCAGGGCCAATTCCCGGGGTGGCAGGTCAAGCTGGTCGTCGCCGGCGTGAAAGCGGCGGGACGCCATGTCGAAGCGGACCGCCCCGATCTGCAGTTCGGAAGCATGGTGCCCAGCCTGCCGACGCAGGATCGACCGGACGCGGGCCTCGAACTCGCCCACATCGAAAGGTTTCACCATGTAGTCATCCGCCCCGAGGTCCAGCCCCGCGACCCGTTCGGCAGGTTCGCCTCGGGCGGTCAGGATCAGGATCGGAACCGGGTTCTTCCTGCCCCGCAACGAGCGCAGGACGGACAGCCCATCCTTTTCCGGCAGGTTGAGGTCCAGGATCACAAGATCGAACCGCTCTGCCCCGATCAACGCCTCGGCCGACAGTCCGTCATGGGTGACGTCCAGCGCATAGCCCGCGCCAAGCAGAAGCGCGGTCAGCGCCTCGGCCAGGGGCAGGTCATCCTCGACAAGCAGGATTCGCATCCTGGCAGCGTAAGGCATGAGGTTACGGTTACGGAAGAGAGATTGGCGCAAGGCTTGGACTGCTCGTCGATGACTTCGTCACTCCTCGAAGGTTCCCGACGAGAAGACGCAGTCGCACGAGGAGGGGCGGTTGTCGCAGCGCGGGGGATGCGGTTAGGCTGGACCGATGCGCATGATGCTGGCCTTGCTGACCCTGGTTGCCCTGCCGCTTCAGGCAGAGGTGGTGGTCTTTCCCGCGCCTCAGCCGGCCGGGCGCGAGCTTGTCGTGTATTCTTCCCTCGACTCTCCCTTGGCCCGGCCGCTGGTCGAGGCGTTCCAGACGGTTCGACCGGATATCGCCGTGCGCTATGTGGACCTGCTGACCGGCGAGATTGCGCAGCGTGTGACGGACGAAACCGATGCCGGACAGCCTACGGCGGATCTGGTGTTCTCTTCGGCGATGGATGTCACGGTAAAGCTGGCCAATGACGGCTACGCACGCGAAGCGAGGGTGGCGGCAGCCGCAGTCTGGCCGGATTGGGCGGCGTGGCGCAGCATGGTCTTTGCCCTGACGTTCGAGCCTGGGGTGATCGTCTACCACCGCCCTTCCTTCCCGAACGGACCGCCGGACACACGGGCCGCGCTGATGGACTGGCTGGACACGGCCCCAAAGGGGGTGATCGGGACCTATGACATCTCCCGTTCGGCCGTGGGCTACCTGTATCTGATGCGGGACATGGAACATTTCGCCGATCTCTGGCCACTGGTCCGGGCGATGGGACGGGCCGGGGTGCAGACCTATCCAACCTCGCAGGATGTGATCGACGGCGTCAATTCGGGCAAGTTGCACCTGGGCTACAATGTGCTGGGATCTTACGCGGCTGACCAGGCCGCCCGGCTGCCAAATATCGGGTTGGTCCTGCCGCGTGACTATGTCGTGGTGATCAGCCGGGTGGCGCTGGTGCCACGCGCCGCCGCGAACCCGGAGTTGGGTGAGGCTTTCCTCGCTTTCCTCATGTCGCGCGACGGGCAGACGGTGCTGGCCGAGAGGCTGCGCCTGCCCGCCGTCAGCCTGGAGGTGCGCGGCAAGGACTCGGCCGCCGCGATGCAAGAGGCGCTTGGGGCGAAGCTTCGGCCGGTGGCTGTTTCGCCGGGGCTTCTGGCCTATCTGGACGCGGCCAGTCGGGCGCAGGTGCTGGCCCAGTGGAATGCCGCATTGGAAGGCAGCGAGTAGCTGTCAGGTTCGTGACAGGTTGGCATGCTTTGCTGCACCTGTTCCGGGGAGGGAGCCCCGGCAGATTCGGCGACTTCGGTTGCCACTAAGGGAGGAAACCAGATGAAACATGCATTCCTTGGCGTGGCCTTCGCGGCTGCGCTGGCTGTTCCGGCTTTTGCGCAGGACTACACGATCATGGCCCCCGCCAACCCTGGCGGCGGCTGGGATGGCACAGCGCGCGCCATGCAAGAGGTCCTGCAGGCCGAAGGCATCGCGCCGTCGGTCGAAGTGACCAACGTTCCGGGCGCGGGCGGTACCGTAGGCCTGGCACAGTTCGTTGCCGACAGCGCGGGCGATCCGACGAAGCTGATCGTCGGCGGGTATGTGATGGTGGGCGCGATCCTGACCAACGGCGCGCCGGTGACGCTCAAGGATGTTACCCCCATCGCGCGGCTGACGGGCGACACGCAGGCAATCGTCGTGCCTGCGGCTTCGGACATCCAGACCCTGGGCGATCTGGTCGAAAAGCTGAAGGCCGATCCGGGCGCGGTCAGCTGGGCTGGCGGCTCGGCGGGCGGCACGGACCACATCACCGTGGGTCTGCTGGCCAAGGCAGCGGGCGTTGACCCGACCAAGATCAACTATGTCGCCTTCTCGGGCGGCGGCGAGGCGATGGCGGCGATCCTGGGCAACCAGGTGACGGCAGGCGTGTCGTCCGTCGGCGAATTCGCCGAGCAGGTGAAGGCCGGGACCATGCGGCTTTTGGCGGTCTCCTCGGCCGAGCGGCTGGAAGGCATCGACGCGCCGACCATCAAGGAAGCGGGCTTCGACGTCGTTGTCGAGAACTGGCGGATGGTTGCGGCAGCCCCCGGTCTTACACCCGAACAGGTGGCCAAGATCAGCGCCGACATGGAAAAGCTGAACGCCAGCGCCGGCTGGACGAAGATGCTGGCCGACAAGGGCTGGACCAACACCTATCTCGCCGGAGACGCCTTCGCTGCCCAACTGGACGCGGACATCGCCGCGACCGAGACGGTGCTGCGCGACATCGGACTGGTCAAGTGAGTCAGGGGGTCTCCCCCGAACGCCGCCCCCGTTGGGCGGCGTTCATCATTGCGGCGGGTCTTGCCGGGCTGGCGGCGCTTCTACTGATCGATGCGGCAGGTCTGAAACAGGATGGCGGCTATGCCGGTGTCGGGCCAGGCGACGTGCCGCGGATCGTCGCCTATGGCCTGCTGGTGCTGGCGGTGCTGACTGTGCTGTCCGGCTTGAAGGGCAACCTGCCGCGCCCGCCACGTCAAGCCCCCGCCCCTGTGTTGTGGATCCTGGGGGGCCTTGGACTGCAACTGGCACTGCTGCATGTCGTGGGTTTCATCGTTTCGGGCGCGATCCTGTTCGGCATGACCGCGCGCGGCTTCGGGCAACGGCCTTTGTGGAAAGCGGTGGCCGTAGGGCTGGTGCTTGCGCTGGTGATCTATGGCGTCTTTGACCGGCTTTTGCAGCTGAACCTGCCAGCGGGACCGCTGGAGCGGCTGATCTTCAGGGGATAGCGCGATGGAAAGCTTTTCGTTGTTGATGCAGGGTCTGTCGGCGGCGATGGACCCGTTGATCCTGATGTACGCATTGATCGGGGTAACCCTTGGCACTGCCGTCGGAGTGCTGCCCGGGATCGGGCCAGCGTTGACGGTGGCTTTGCTGCTGCCAGTGACCTATGGGCTGGACCCCGCCGGATCGCTGATCATGTTTGCGGGGATCTACTACGGCGGCATGTATGGCGGGTCGACGACCTCGATCCTGCTCAACACACCGGGGGAAAGCGCGTCCATCGTCACCGCTATCGAAGGCAACCAGATGGCCCGGCAGGGACGCGGGGGCCCGGCACTGGCAACTGCGGCGATCGGCAGCTTCGTGGCGGGGTTGATTGCAACGCTGCTTCTGGCTTTCCTTGCACCGCAGGTGGTGAAGCTGGCGCTGACGCTTGGTCCGCGCGAGTATTTTGCCCTGATGGTTCTGGCGTTTGTCACTGTATCGGCAACCTTCGGCGACAGCGCGCTGCGTGGCCTGACGTCGCTTTTCATCGGCCTCGCGCTCGCCTGCGTCGGCATCGACGGCCTTACCGGTGCTGCACGCCTGACTTACGGCGTTCCGCAGCTGATGGACGGGATCGAGACCACGACGCTCGCCGTCGCCCTGTTCGCAATTGGAGAGGCGCTGGCCGTAGCGGCGATGCTGACGCCCCCCGACGGGATGCACAAGGTCAAGGGATCGGTGCGGATGACGGCGCAGGACTGGGGTCGGTCCTGGAAAGCCTGGCTGCGCGGCACGTTCATCGGTTTTCCCATCGGCTCGATGCCCGCAGGGGGCGCGGATGTAGCGTCGTTTCTGTCCTATGCCGCAGAGCGCAAGCTGACCAAGCACCCGGAGGAGTTCGGCAAGGGCGCCATTGAGGGCGTCGCGGGGCCGGAAGCTGCAAACAACGCCGCCGCCGCCGGG
Source organism: Tabrizicola aquatica (assembly GCF_002900975.1). Lineage (GTDB taxonomy): Bacteria > Pseudomonadota > Alphaproteobacteria > Rhodobacterales > Rhodobacteraceae > Tabrizicola > Tabrizicola aquatica. Next base: position 359,973 of record NZ_PJON01000004.1, read on the forward strand.
ACGCTGGTGCCGCTGCTGACCCTCGGCCTGCCGACGACGGCAACGGCAGCGATCATGCTTGCGGGGTTTCAGCAATTCGGCTTGCAGCCGGGGCCGCTTCTGTTCGTGATGAATGCCGAGCTGGTCTGGACGCTGATCGCAAGCCTTTTGATCGCCAACCTGATGCTGGTGGTCCTGAACCTACCGTTGATCGGTCTGTGGATCCGCCTTCTGTCGATCCCCCGCCCGTGGCTGTATGGCGGCATCCTCTTGTTCGCGACGCTTGGCACCATCGGGGTCAATCCTTCGCCGGTGGAACTGGGAATGCTGATCCTGTTCGGCCTGATGGGATATGGAATGCGTCTCTACGGCTATCCGATTGCGCCGGTCGTGGTAGGGCTGATCCTGGGACCAATGGCCGAACAGCAACTGCGACGGGCACTGGCAATCGCTCAGGGTGACTGGACGACGTTGGTCGCGACCCCGGTATCCGCCACACTACTGGGTATTTCGGCTGTGTTCCTGTTTGTACCAATGCTGATGCGGCTGCGCGGACGTGGGCAAGTACTAAGCCAGGTCGCGGGGGATGCGGACTAACGTCGACAGACCTGTGGCGGTGAGGTCAGCGGGATTCGTCCACGCACCAGGCTGGCCGAAGCTGATTGGACAGTTAGAGGTCTGGTGTTCAGTTCTGGCATTTGGTGAATCGGTTTTGGGACAAATTGTTCCGGCTCCGATGTTCAGGTCTTGCGGATGCAGTCGTAAGGCGGGAGGACGTTCACGCTCTCCCGTCTCCACACCAAGTTGCATGGGAATCCATCGTGATCCTGTTGCGCAGCTGCTCGGCGAACTGGATGCCAGTATCGGTTAGAATGGCGTGACAGGGCAGGGCATCGAACGCCATATCCGGTCGCCCCCCCACAGCCGTGAAGGGACCGCGCTGTTCTGGTTGAACCGCTCGGTGGCGCTGTATCTTCTGTCGTTCGGTCAACCGCGGCAGGACGATCTACTCGCCTTGTTGGATCAGGTGCAGGAGGAGATCGTGCCCGGGGCGCTGGCCCAACTGCAGATCAGCCTTCGTCCCGAGTGAGTGCGGTCTTTTGCTGTTTTCGCTCGTTCCAAAGCCGCTCCGCCCCGTATCCGCCTGATCTTGCACGCGGAATTCGTCCGCTTGTTGACCTATTGCTGACCCGCGGTTTGGAACGCAAAAAGCCCCACCAGATGGCGGGGCGCATGCGCTTGATAACATAGGAAGATTTGGTTGCGGGGGCAGGATTTGAACCTGCGGCCTTCAGGTTATGAGCCTGACGAGCTACCGGGCTGCTCCACCCCGCGCCAGGGTATGTCCGGGGTTATCCGGAGGGGTAATTGTATCGTTTTTGA
>NZ_PJON01000005.1 GCF_002900975.1 Tabrizicola aquatica
GCGCCGACGACACCGCCGAAACGGTGCGCGAAAGGCTGACCGCCTATCACGCCCAGACGGCACCGCTGATCGCGTATTACGACGAAAAGGCCGTGCTCCAACGGATCAACGCGATGGGACACATCGCCGACATCCGAAAAGCACTCGCAAATATCGTCGAAAACGTGGCGCCCTGAATCCCTCCCGGCGCGTGCCAGCGCGCTGGGGGCTGGAAAAGCAGGCTGGCGGGCCCTAGGGTCCAGCCTGCGAGGGAACCTGTGCCGAAACGGCCAGGGGAAAGGTCCGCCCATCGCCACGCAAGTGCAAGAGACCATCACGGGACCGGCCCCCGCGCCAGAGGGGCCTCACGGAGGTAACCATGACTGCAACGGCAACGGATGTTGGTGCTCGTTCGCGTCCCATGACCCCGGAGGAGAAGAAAGTCATTCTCGCCTCCTCGGCCGGGACGATCTTTGAGTGGTATGACTTCTACCTGTACGGCTCGCTGGCCGCGGTAATCGGTGCGCAGTTCTTTACACCCTTCCCGGAAGCGACCCGGAACGTCTTTGCGCTTCTGGCTTTCGCCGCGGGCTTCATCGTGCGCCCGTTCGGCGCGCTGGTCTTCGGTTCGCTTGGGGATATCATCGGGCGGAAATACACCTTCCTGATCACGATCCTGATCATGGGTCTGTCGACCTTCCTGGTCGGTCTTTTGCCCAACTACTATGCCTGGGGCGTCGCCGCGCCGGTGATCCTGATCGCGCTGCGCATGTTGCAGGGCCTGGCACTTGGCGGCGAATACGGCGGCGCGGCGGTCTATGTGGCCGAACACGCCCCGGCCGACCGAAGGGGCTATTTCACCGCCTTCATCCAGACGACGGCAACGCTGGGCCTGCTTTTGTCGCTGATCGTGATCCTGTCGGTCCAGGGCTATGTGAACGGCAATTTCCCCGACCAGCCGGTGCTGGACGTGGCCGGAGCGGCGGTGCTGAACCCCGACGGCACGCCGCAGATGATGAAGGCCTTCAACGCCTGGGGCTGGCGGATTCCCTTCCTGGGCTCGATCTTCCTGCTGCTCATCTCGCTGTATATCCGGCTGCAGATGAACGAATCCCCGGCCTTCAAGCGGATGAAGGAAGAGGGCATGGCCTCGAAAGCCCCGCTGCGCGAGGCGTTCGGGACCTGGAAGAACGGCAAGATCGCCCTGATCGCGCTGTTCGGCCTGGTCGCTGGTCAGGCGGTGGTCTGGTACTCGGGCCAGTTCTATGCGCTGTTCTTCATGCAGAACGTGATCAAGGTGGATGCCTTCTCGGCCAACGTCTTTGTGGCCTGGTCGCTGATCCTGGGCACGGCGGGCTTTCTGTTCTTCGGGGCGTTGTCGGACCGGATCGGCCGCAAGCCGATCATCCTGGCCGGCTGCCTTCTGGCGGCGGTGAGTTATCCTTACGTGTTCCCGCTGCTGACGCAGACCGCGAACCCGATGCTGCACGCGGCACACCAGACCCCGGTCGTGGTGACCGCCGACCCGGATGACTGCTCGTTCCAGTTCAACCCGGTCGGGACGGCGAAGTTCACCAACTCTTGCGACATCGCCAAGGCGCTTCTGTCACGCTCCTCGGTGAACTACGAGACGGTGGAGGCACCGGCCGGCACGGTCGCCAGCGTGCGGATAGGCCAGACCGAGATCCCGGCCTATGTCGGCGCGGCCCAGGCTGCGGCGGTGGCCGAACTGACCCTGGCGCTGGAGACGGCGAAAGCCGGGGCCGACCCGGCGGCGATCGACGCGGCCCAGGCGGCGCTGGATGCCGAAAGGGCCAGGCCGGCCGCCTTTACCAAGGCGGTGAACGACGCGATTGCGGCGGCGGGCTATCCCTTGATGGCCCAGGACAACATGACCGTGGCGGTGGCGCAGAACTTCTTCGACATCTTCAGCGGCCAGAAACTGCTGATCGTCCTGATCCTGACCTATCTGATCCTGCTGGTGACGATGGTCTATGGCCCGATCGCGGCGATGCTGGTCGAGTTGTTCCCGACCCGCATCCGCTATTCCGGCCTGTCGCTGCCCTATCACATCGGCAACGGCTGGTTCGGGGGGTTGATGCCTGCGACCGCCTTCGCGATCTCGGCGCAGACCGGCTCGGTCTATGGCGGGCTTTGGTACCCGATCGTCATCGCGCTGATGACGGTGGTGATCGGTGTCCTGTTCGTGCCGGGCGGCACGCACAGGAAGGACATCTTCGCCGAGGATGTGGCGCGCTGATCCCCTGATCCGGGCCGGGGCTTTGGCCTTGGCCCGGGTCGTATCGACTGTGGGGCCGATTGCGCGGCGCCGGGTTTCGCGACCCTAGCCGCGCAGCCGGCGCAGCAGAACCGCACCGGCCAGGACGATGGCCAGGATGACCAGGTTCGACAGGACGCCCGCCAGTACCGCCTGCAGCAGGCCGCCCGTCGCCGGCGGGTTGGTCGAGGGCAGCAGCACCGCGACGAAGACCACGCCTGCCGCCAGCGGAAGGAGAGTACCCGTGGCGGCCCGGGTGCGGAACATGGTCAGGACCAGGGCCACGATCAGGCCGATGCGGAACGGGTCGGCAAGCTGGGTCTGGATAAGCTCGATCATCGGGTCCTCCGGCTGGCATCCTGTCCCGATCCCGCCGGGTCGCACAAGCCCCCGGGGAGCGACCGGCAACCCTCCTCGTGCGACTTCGTCTTCTCGTCGGCGGCGTCGGGGCGGACCGCAGCGAGGGGTGACGCAGTCATCGACGAGCGGCCCGGTTCAACTGAACGGGTCAACGGGATAGCTAACGCCGACCAGATACAACCCCTGCGGCGGGCTGACCGGCCCGCAGGCGGCGCGGTTCCGCGCCTCCAGCGCCGCGCGCACATCCTGTGGCGTCCAGGCGCCGGCGCCGACCCGTTCCAGCGTGCCGACAATGGATCGCACCTGGTTGTGCAGAAAGCTGCGCGCGGCCAGGTCGAAACGGTACTCGACACCGCCGGGGTAGGGGTGTTCGCCGATCTCGATCCGGTCCAGCGTCTTGACCGGGCTTTTCGCCTGGCAAAGTGTGGAGCGGAAGGTGGTGAAGTCGTGGTTGCCGATCAGTTCCGCCGCGCCGGCCCGCATCGCGTCCAGGTCCAGCCGGTTCAGCACCTGCCAGACCAGGCCCTTGTCATGCGTGACCGGCGCGCGGCGGGCGACAAGGCGGAAGGTATAGCGCCGCCCGGTGGCCGAAAACCGGGCGTGAAGGTCGTCGGGCACCCGCGCGCAGGCCAGGATCGCCACCGGGTCGGGGCGAAGGTGGGCATTCAGCGCCGAAGCCAGGCGGAACGGATCCCAATCCCTGGTCAGGTCGGCATGGGCCACTTGCGCCGTGGCATGGACCCCGGCATCGGTGCGCCCTGCGGCGGCGATGGTATGGGGGCCGGGTTCCAGCCTGGCCAGGGCCGCTTCGATGGCGCCCTGCACGGACGGCTGGCCCTGCGCCTGCCGCTGCCAGCCCGCGAAGGGGCCGCCGTCGTATTCGATCTGCAGGGCATAGCGGGGCATGAGGTTTTCCCTACCCCGGAAGCGGGGGCGCGCGCAATCCTTGCCACTGTCCCGACCCCTGCGCCCAAGTCTTTGACCCCATTCGGCAATCGCCCTGCATCTACCCTGGACAGGCCGGCGTAAGGTGGGCGATATCGCCCACCCTACGCCCGCGCTTCCATTCCCGCGCGCCCGCCCTTATCTTCAGCCCCACGCAGGAAAGGGACGGACCGTGGCATTTTCCGGACTGACGGACGGGATCACCCGCGGGATCGAAGGCGCCGGGGCCAGCCTGTCCGAGACGCTGTTCGACACCACCCTTCGCCTGGGCGTGACCGGGCTGTCCCGCGCGGGCAAGACGGTGTTCATCACCGCCCTGGTTGCCAACCTCCTTAACCGGGGGCGGATGCCGCAGTTGAAGGCGCAGGCCGAGGGGCGCATCCAGGCGGTCTACCTGCAGCCGCAGCCCGACGTCACGTTGCCCCGCTTCGATTATGAGGCGCACCTGGCCGCGCTGACCGGCGACAGCCCGCGCTGGCCCGCCTCGACCCGCGCGATCAGCGAGCTTCGCCTGTCCTTCCGCGTCCAGCCGGCCGGGTTCCTGTCGTCCTGGCGCGGTCCCCGGACGCTGCACCTCGACATCGTCGATTACCCTGGCGAGTGGCTGCTGGACCTTTCCCTGCTTGACCAAAGCTATGAGGCCTGGTCCGAGGCCACCCTTGCCCGGCTGGAAAAGCGCCCCGAGGCCGCCGCCTATCTGGCGTTCGCGAGGGCCGAGGACGGCGCGCTGCGGCTGGACGAGGGCAAGGCCCGCGAGCTGGCCGAAAGCTTCACCGCCTATCTGACGGCCGCCCGCGACCTGGGCCGGGTCGACGTGACCCCCGGCCGGTTCCTGTTGCCCGGCGACCTTGCCGGCTCTCCGGTCCTGACCTTTGCCCCCTTGCCAAAGCCCGCCAGCACCGGCCGCAGCAGCCTGTGGCGCGAGATGGAACGGCGGTACGAGGCCTACAAGTCGCGCGTTGTCCGGCCGTTCTTTCGCGACCATTTCGCCAGGATCGACCGGCAGGTGGTGCTGGCTGATGTGCTGGGCGCGATCCACCAGGGGCCGCGCGCGGTCGAGGATCTGCGGCGGGTGATGGCCGAGGTCCTGTCCAGCTTCCGGCCGGGGCGGAACTCGTGGCTGGCGTCGATCTTTGGCGCGCACCGGGTGGAGCGGATCCTGTTCGCCGCCACCAAGGCGGACCATCTGCACCATGAACAGCACCCGGCTTTGACGGCGATCACCACGTCGCTGCTGGCCGAGGCGAAGCAGCGGGCGGATTTCTCGGGCGCGCGGACCGAGGCGATGTCGCTGGCCAGCTTGCGCGCGACGGTGGAAGAGGTGGTTACGCGGGATGGGGTGGAGGTTCCGGCGGTGCGGGGGGTGCTGCAGTCCACCGGCAAGCCCGCGCTGATGTATCCCGGCGCGCTGCCGTCGGACCCGTCCCGGCTGTTGTCGCCGGCGCGGGAGGGGGCGGAGGCCTGGCTGGACGCGGACTACAGTCTGATGACCTTTGCCCCGGCGCGGCTGACCCTGAAACCGGGGGAAGGCCCGCCGCATATCCGGCTGGACCGGGCGGTCGAGTTCCTGATCGGAGACCAGTTGTGAGCCGCCCGCCAAAGCCCTTCCTGGAGGAGATGGCCGAAGCCGTCGATCCCTCGCTGGCCCCGCCGGTGCCGGATGCGCTGCCCGAGGGGCAGGCGATGCAGGCCGTGGTGGCCCTGTCTCAGAAGCGTGGGTCGGCCCTGACGCGGTTCGCGGTCTGGGCCTTTGGCGCGCTGTTCACCTTTGCGCTGTCGGTCGCGGCCTATGATTTCGTCGTGGGCCTTCTGGCGCGGAACGTGGTGCTGGGCTGGGCGGCCTTTGCGCTGGTGGTGGTGGCCGTCACGGCAGGCGTGATCCTGGCCTTGCGCGAATGGGCGGCCTTCCTGCGGCTGGGCCGGCTGGACGGCCTGCGCTCGCGGGCGGTGGACGCGAGAGCGGCGGCGGACCTGAAATCCGCCCGGCGCGTGGTTGCGGGGCTGGTGGGTCTGTATGGCGCGCGGGCGGATACCGCCTGGGGCCGGGCACGGCTGGCCGAGCGGGAGGGCGAGGTGATGGACGCCGATGCCCTGCTGGCGCTGGCCGAGAGGGAGTTGCTGGCGACCCTGGACGCCGAGGCGCGGCTGGTGATCGAGGGCGCGGCGCGGCAGGTGGCGACCGTGACGGCGCTGGTGCCGCTGGCCTTGGCCGATGTGGCGACGGCGGCCGTGGCGAACCTGCGGATGATCCGGCGGATCGCCGAGATCTATGGCGGGCGGTCGGGCAGTTTCGGCAGCCTGAAGCTGTTGCGGCGGGTGTTTGGCTCGCTGCTTGCGGCGGGGGCGCTGGCGCTGACGGATGACATGATCGGCTCGGTCGCGGGGGGCGGGGTGCTGTCGAAGCTGTCACGCCGGTTCGGCGAGGGGGTGGTCAATGGGGCGCTGACCGCGAGGGTGGGGGTGGCGGCGATGGAGTTGTGCCGGCCGATGCCCTTTGTCGCGCTGGAGCGGCCGGCGGTGTCCTCGCTGGTGTCGCGCGCCCTGGCCGGGCTGGTGCCGCGCGGGTAGCGGCGGTTTTCAGATTGAGCGCCTTGCGGCGCAAGCCTTTTGTCTCGCCTTGTGCGCGCGAAGGGCGCGCAACGGCTCGGTCGCTGGGGGTTTTCCACCCCCAGACCCCCGGAGGATATTTGGGCAAATGTGAAAGGGTCAGGGGGGTGGCGCTTGCCAGTCGACCCAGCGGCCATGGAAATCGGCGCGGCCGAGGCGGATGGTTTCGCCCTTTGGCCAGAGCGTGAGGGTGAGGGCTGCGCCGGGGGAATGGTCGTCGGCCTCCATCGCCAGGCGGGCGACGGGGTTTTGGCGGCTGGCCGTTTCCATCGCGGCCAGGGCGCGGGCTTGGGTGGCGGGCGGGAAGTATTGCCAGGCGACGGTGTGGAAGACCAGGTGCAAGGCGCTGGGTGTCGGTGTGGCAAGGCGGGTCGCCAGCCAGTCGCCAGCGTCCGCCCGGTCGATCTGGGGACGTATCCTGGCGGCGAGGTCGAGTGCGGCGCGGGTGCGGGCAAGGCGGTCGGGCTGGTCGGCCCAGATATAGGCCAAGAGGCGCAGCCGGTCGGTGACGGGGTCGAGGGGGTTCAGGTCCACGCCCCTGCGGTCAAGGACAATGGGCGCGGCGCGGGGCGGCAGGGGGCCGGTCCAATCGGGGCGAAGCGTCAAGGCTGGGTCCGGCGGGCCGAAGGATTGGCCCTGGACCGTCAGCGCATACTGGTCCCAGAGGAGGTTCAGACCGGCACTCGCGCCAAGCTCGCTAAGGTCAAGGGGCAGGCCGAAGCGCGCGGTCAGCCAGTGCGCGGCGGCGATCAGCGGGGCCGAGCGGCGCACCTCGTTCGTCTGGGGCGGGGAGGCGAGCCAGTCGAGCAGCAAGCGCGGGTGCTGGCGGATTGTAGCGAGGGCGATGCCGGTGGGATCGGCGTCGGTCTGGTAGGCGGCGGCCAGATCGGGCGCCTGGCCGGTCAGGACCAGCGCATGCAGCCCGCTGGCCAGACGCAGCGGGACCGAGTCGGCGCGGGAGGACGGGTCGCCGGGCCAGGACAGGATGCGGTCGCTGACCGGGTCGCCGGGTAGAAGGTGCTGCGCCAGGCCGGTCAGCAGGCGCTGCATCAGCGGCGAGCCAAGGGCGGCGCAGGCATCGGCCTGGTCGCGAAAGGCCTGCCGGATCGGCGTCACCGGAACTTGTCCAGAAGCCTTTGCATCGGGCTGCGGCTGTCATCCTGCGGCGGTTGTGGCGCGGGGGCGGCCTGGGGCTTTTCCCTGGTCGTCGAGGAGCGGGGCGGGGCCGTGCGCAACGCGACCGCGTTCATGAACTTTTGCCCATCGCCCGCCGCCAGCGCCTCGGCCCCGTCCGAGATGCCGCGGAGAAGGTCCTCCAGCCACTCACCATCCGCCTTGGCGAAGTCGTGCAGCACATAGGCCGCGACGGCATCCTTGTGGCCGGGATGGCCGATCCCCAGCCGGACGCGGGCATAATCGTCGCCAAGATGCGCATGGATCGAGCGCAACCCGTTGTGGCCGGCATGGCCGCCGCCCTGTTTCAGGCGCAGTTTGCCGGGGGCAAGGTCAAGCTCGTCGTGAAAGACGGTCAGGTCGGCCAGCGGCAGTTTCCAGAAGGCGACGGCCGCCTGCACCGACTGGCCGGAAAGGTTCATGAAGGTCTCGGGCTTCAGGAGCGCGACCTTTTCCGCGCCAAGGCGGCCCTCGCTGACCAGGCCCTGGAAGGCCTTGCGCCAGGGGGAAAAGCCGTGGTCGGCGGCGATGCGGTCCAGGGCCATGAAGCCGATGTTGTGCCGGTTGCCGGCATATTTCGCGCCGGGATTGCCGAGACCCACGAAGAGTTTCACCTGTCCGCCCCCGTTCTGTGCCGGTGCCGGTATAGACCGGGGGGCGGGCGGGCTCAACCTTACGCGGCCTTGGTGCCCAGGGCTTCGGTCCGGGCCAGCCAGCGGGCGCGGATGTCGGGGGTGGAATGCTCGACCGGCGAAAAATGGGTGAAGCCGGTGGGTTTGATCCCGACATAGGACAGGATCTGGCGCTGGACCTGGTGGCGCAGCGCGCTGCGGTACATCAGGGAAAAGGCCCAGCCGGGGGTGTCGGAGGTCAGGATGAAGCGGCCGGAGCGGCCCGATAGCAGGGTTTTCGGCAGGCCCATCCGGCGTTGGCGCGGGTCGAAGGCATAGCCGGGCAGAAGGGTGCGGTCGAACAGGCCCTTGGTCTTGGCCGGCAGCCCGCCCCACCACATCGGGCAGATCAGGACGATATGCTCGGCCCAGGTCAGGTCGTCGCGGAAGGCTTGCAGGTCCGGCTCCAGCGGCGGGGCGTTGCGAAAGCTGGACTGGCCGAAGTCGGGGTCGAAGGCCATGTCGGACAGGGTGGAGACGCGGGTCTGGTGGCCCACCGCCTGGGCACCGTCGCGATAGGCTTGCGCAAGCGCGGCGCTGAGTGATTGTCTGCCGGGGTGCAGATCGGCAATCAGGATGCGGCGGGACATGGGGGCTCCAAAATTTGACTGTGGTCAATAATGGCGATAAACTGACCGTGGTCAATAATAAAATGACTGTGGTCAATATTTTTGCCGGGAGGGCGGCGTGACGCGGAAGGTGCAGGCGCGGACGCTGGCGACGCGCGACCGGCTTTTGGCGGCAGGGCGGGAGCTTTGGGCCGAGGGCGGGGCTTCAGGGCTGCGCACCGACGAGGTGGTGCTACGGGCGGGGACGGCCAAGGGCACGTTCTTTGCCCATTTTCCCGACCGGGATCATTTTCTGGCAACGCTGCTGGCTGAACAGCTGACGGCACGGGTCGCGGCGCTGCCGGTGCCGGCGGACCGCGCGGACCTTCAGGCGGTGCTGGCGGCGATCTTCACCGCCTTTGCCGAGGAGGCCGACACGGTTGCCCTGCTTGCGCGGTTCAGCGGTCCGGCCGGCGCGGGGCTGGGGTTGGACCTGATGATCTGCGCTGCCATCGAGCGGCTGGCCCAGGGGCTGGCGGCGATGCAGCCGCGCGGGCTGGTGGCGAACCGGGCCGAGCCGGCCGTGCTGGCCGAGGCGCTGATGGCGCTGGTGTTCCATGCCGCAGCCTCGGCTCAGTGTCCGCTGCATGGGGACCGGGCGGCGGTGCGGGCGCGGGCCGAGGCGCTGCTGCAGGCGATGACGGCGGCGCTGCTGGGGGGCTGAGTGGCGGCTCCTCGTGCGACTTCGTCTGCTCGTCGCGGAGGGCGCACCCTTGCGCGGTGTGCAGGCACTGCATCGACGAGCCGACCCGAAATGCAAACGGGGGACCCGAAGGCCCCCCGCGCGATTGGTCTATGACCGAGATCAGGCCGAGGCTTCGGCGTTCTCTTCCGACACCAGGCCCGAGGGCGCAGCGATGTTGGCGATCACGAAGTTCCGGTTGATCGTCGGCTTGGCACCTTCCGGCAGGACCACGTCGTTGATGTGGATGACGTCGCCGATCAGCTTGCCGGTCAGGTCGACCGTGATGTGGTCCGGGATGTCGCCGGCGGTGACTTCCAGTTCCACTTCCGGGCGCACCACGGTCAGCGTGCCGCCACGCTTCAGGCCGGGCGAGGCTTCGTGGTTGATGAAGGTCACGTGGATGAACAGCTCGATCCGGCTGTCATCGTGGATGCGCATGAAGTCGACATGCGTCGGCAGGTCCTTGACCACGTCGCGCTGGACGCCCCGGCACACGACATGAACGTCGGGCTGGCCTTCAACCTTGAGGTTGAACAGCGTCTGCAGGAACCGGCCCTGCCGCAGCTTGGTCAGAAGGTAGTTGTATTTCACCTTGATCGGCGTGGGTTCAGCCCCGTCGCCGTAGATGATGCCAGGTACGTAGCCGTCACGACGGGCTTGACGGGCGGCCCCCTTGCCTGTCCCCGTCCGTACCTCGGCGTTCAGATCGATGATCTCGCGTGCCATAGGTTCTCTCCATATAAGTCCGCCGTCCTCCAAGGGTGCACGGCGCGACCGGGGGCCTATAGCGGGGAATCGGCGGGAAGGAAAGCGCGAAGTGCCGGGTCGCCCGGGTGCCCCTTTGGCGCCAGTTTCGGTGTCGCTTTCGGGGGCGCAGGTGGTCGCGCGGGGGGTGGCAGGCGCATGGGTGGCGGGCTACCACTCGCCTTCGCGCAGATGGAGCCGCCGATGTCCCCCCTTGCCACCCTGACCCATGCCCGGCCCGCCCTGGCGGCCTTTGGGGCGATGGGGGTGCTGTGGGGCACTTTCGCGGCGGCGCTGCCGGACCTGAAGGCAATGCTGGGCGTGGACGAGGCGCAACTGGGCCTGCTGATCTTCTTTACCCCCATCGCCGCGATCAGCGCCATGCTGGTGGCCCCGGCTTTCGGCGCGGCGTTGGGCCGGGCGGCACTGCCCTTGGCCACGGCGCTGATGGCGGTGGGTTTTGCCCTGCCCGGCCATGCCCCGGTTCTGTGGCTGTTCCCCCTGGCCATGGCTTGCGCCGGGGCTGCCACGGGGCTGACCGACGTGCTGATGAACGCCCGCGTCGCCGCGATGGAGAACGACCGCGGCCTGCATCTGATGAACCTTGCCCATGCGGTCTATTCCTTCGGCTATGCCGGGGGAGCGATCCTGACCGGCCTGATGCGCGGGGCGGGCTGGGGGCCGGGTTGGGTGATGGGCACGATGGGCCTTCTTGGCTTGGCCTTTGCGCTCCTGACGGTGGAGCGCGACGGCCGGATCGAGGGGCTGCGCAAGCCCAAGGACGGCAGCGCGCTGCCCCTTGGCCTGGTTCCCGTGCTGGGCGGGGGCATCGTGCTGATCGCCTTCATGACCGAGAACGCGGCCGAGAACTGGTCGGCCCTGCATATCGAAAAGACCCTGGGCGGCAGCCCCGAGGAAGGCGCGCTGGGTCCGGCGATGCTGGCCCTGACCATGGGTTTTGCCCGGCTGGGTGGCCAGTGGCTGGCGGGGCGGGTCAACCCCTACACCCTGTTGCGGCTGGGCGCGGTGGTGGCGGCGATCGGGGCGGCCATCGCCAGCCAGGCGGGCAGCCCGCTTGGGGCCTATCTGGGGTTCTTCGTCATGGGGATCGGCGCCTCGGTCCTGGCACCGACGGCATTTTCGCTGGTGGGCCAGCTTAGCCGGCCCGAGGCCCGCGCCCGCGCCGTGGTCCGTGCGACCCAGCTGGGATACATGGGCTATTTCTTCGGCCCGCCGCTCTTGGGCCTGATCGCCGGCAGCTTCGGGTTGCGGGCGGCCTTCCTGTGGGCCGCCTGTCTGGTGGGAGTGATCTTCCTGCTGGCGCCCTTGCTGGCGCGTCAGCGCACCTGAATCTCAAGGAAACGCGGGCCGTCATGCGGGGTGGCCAGCATGTCGGCCAGAACCTCGGGGTCGGGGGGCACGGCGGCGAACAGCATGTCGCAGGCCATCGCGAAATGCTCCATGTCCAGGGGCGAGGGGTCGCAGCCAAGGACCGGCACCTTGTACTGGCGCATGGTGTCGGCGATCTCGCGGAAGCCGGCGTTGTTCCAGACGATATAGGTGATCGGCAGCTTTTCATCGACGGCTGTCCGCAACTCTCCGGGGCTGAACTGCAGCCCGCCATCGCCAATCAGGCAGACGACCGGGGTGCCCGGGGCCGCCAGCGCCGCCCCCACCGCCGCGCCGGGGGCAAAGCCCAGCGCGCCATAGCCGGTGGCGGCGTTGAACCAGCCGCGTGGGCGGTCGTGGTCGTAGTACAGGTTCGCGGCATAGACCGGCTGGGTGCTGTCGCCGACGATGATCGCGCCCGGCATCGCGTCGCGGATCGCCTCGATCATGTCCAGCTGAGCGGGCAACTGCTCGCCCAAAGTCGCCAACTCCGCGCGCGCCGCCTCACGCGCGGTGGCGGCGCGGCGCAGACCCTCGCGGTTCGCGGGCAGGACCATCCCCAGTAGAGAGGCCAGCATCGGCCCGGCATCGGCCTTGATCGGCATCTTGGCCGGGTGGCGACCCAACTGGTCGGCGCAGATGTCGATGCGGACCATCCCCGACAGGTCTGGCACGCCGCCCTTGGCATAGACGTCATAGTCGGTGGGCCCGATCTCGGTCCCCACGGCCAGGACCTGGTCGGCCTCGGTGATCAGCTTGCGCACGGCGGCCAGGCTGGGCGAGGCCGGCACGCACAGCCGGTGGCCGTGCATCGCGCCGCGCGCGTTCGCGGTCAGGACCACGGGGGCGTCCAGCATCTCGGCCAGCTTGCGCAACTCGTCATGCGCGCCGCGCGTGCCGCCTCCTGCAAGGATGACGATGCGGTCGGCATTGTTCAGCGTGTTCGCGATGGTGCGCATCCGGCCCAGCGGCAGGGGCACGGCCGCCCCCGAGACCACGGGCGGCGGCAAGGCCGGGCAGGGCTGGCCCATCATGTTGGTGGAAATCTGGATATGCGCCGGCCCCGGCCGCCCCGCCGTCATCGCGGCAAAGGCGCGGTCCAGAACCTCGCCCAGCTTTTTCGGGTCGGTCACGGTTTCGCTGTGGCAGAGCGTCGCGATCATCGCGCCCTGGTCGGGCAGTTCGTGCAAACGGCCCAGCCCCTTGCCCAGCGTATCGCTGCGCCCCAGGCCCGAGACGACAAGCATCGGCACCGAATCCGCCTTGGCCTGCGCCATGGCGGTGATCGTGTTCGTGAGCCCCGGCCCGGTGATGACGAAAGCGGCAGCCGGTCGACCTGCCACCCGGGCAAAGCCGTCGGCCATGAAGCCCGCGCCCTGTTCGTGCCGGGCGGTGACGTGGCGGATCTTGTCCTCGGCGGCGGCGAGACCTCGGTACAGCTCGATCGTGTGAACGCCGGGGATGCCGAAAACGGTGTCGATCCCGCGGGCGATCAACCCCTCGACGAGACGGATGCCGACGGTGGTCATGCTGCGTTCCCCAGAAGGCCGGCCGCATGGGCGGCGATGCGGTTGGTGGCTTCGATCACCAGCTCATCGGGCTGGGTCAGGCTAAGGCGCAGCCAGCCCGACAGGCCCGCGCCAAAGCTTTCGCCCGGCATGACCGCGACCTGCTGCCGGTCCAGCAGGCCAAGCGCGAACGCCTCGCCCGAAAGACCCGTCGCGCGGACATCGACCAGGGCGAACATCCCGGCTTCGGGCCGGTGGACGTAAAGGCCGTTCACCCCCGACAACTGCTGCGCGATCAGCGCTGCGCGGCGTGCGAACCGCTCGGCCATCCCGGCCGCAACGGGCGAAGGTTCGGAAACTGCAAGCGCAGTCATGTCGGCGATGAAGGGTTGGCTGCCAAAAAGCATGGTTTCTGAAAGCGGCAGCAGCCGCGCGCAGAACTCGGCCGGGCCGACGCACCAGCCGGACCGGAACCCCGGCGCGGCGTGCGACTTCGAGATCGACGAGGCGACGACCACCCGGTCGGCCAATTCGGCGAAATCCAGGGGCGAGGTGAAGGGCACGCCCGGGAACACCAGATCCTCATAGACCTCGTCCGACAGGATCCACAGGTCATGGGCGCGGGCCAAGTCGCCCAGCGCGCGGATATCCTCGGCCCGCAGGACGGCGCCAGTGGGGTTGTGCGGCGTGTTCAGGAACAGGACGCGCGTGCGCGGGGTGATCCGGGCGGCCACGTCGGCGACTTGCATGCGAAACCCGTGTTCCGGGCGCAGGGGCACCGGGACCATCGTCGCGCCGGTCTGGGAAATCAGCCCCTCGTAGGTGGCATACATCGGGTCGCCCAGCAGCACCTCGTCCCCGGCTTCGACCAGCGTGCGCAGGATGGCGTACAGCGTGGTCTGTGTGCCCGGCAGGCACATGATCTGATCCCGCCCGATCTCGCGCCCCCGGCGCGCGCTGTAGCGGGCAGCAAGTGCCGCGACCAGCGCCGGCTCGCCCCGGCCGTTGGAATAGCCGGTGCGCCCCGCCCGCATCGACTGTGCCGCGGCCTCGAGCATCGGCTCGGGTGTGGCGACGTCCGGCTCGCCGATCGTCAGTTCGATGATCGGCTCTCCCGCCGCCTTCAGGGCGCGGGCGCGGGCGTGGACGGCCCATTTCGCGCCGCCAAGGTCGGCAAGTCGGTCGGTGACGGAAGCATAGCGCATCAGAGTGTCTTTCCGGGGTCTGGCAGCGGGACGGGAGGGGCGGTTAATTCGACGCCCAGGATGGCAGCGACGGAGCGGAGGCCGATGGCGACGACCTCGTCCGGCTGGAAGGTGGTGCGCAGCAGCGACCCCTCGATCCAGAGACCATCGATCAGCGCGTTGCAGGCGATGGCCTCGGACCGGGTCTGGCCGGGCTTGGCCTTGCGCGGAAGGGCCTCGATCAGGCCTTGCAGCGTGTCGCGATAGGCAAGATAGCCCGCCTCATGGACCGCCAGAAGCTCGGGGTCGCTGCGCACCTTGTGCATGTAGCCGGCCCAAAGGACCACCGCCCCCGCATCCAGCACCGGCGGCCGCAGCGAGGCGGCGACGAAGGCTGCCAGCCGTTCCTCGGGCAGGGCGCCGACGCCGTCCAGCGCGTCCGCGCCCTTGGCCGTCATCCCGTCCATCAGCGCGCGATAGGCGGCGCGGGTCAATTCGTCCTTGGTCTGGAAATAGTGCCGGATCAGCCCCGGCGTCACCCCGGCCCGCGCGGCGATGGCGCGCACGGTCGCGGCCTCGGGCCCGCCTTCGGCCACCAGCTCTTGCGTGGCCGAGATCAGGGCCGAACGGCGATTTTCCTCGCTTTCGCGGCGATAGAGGCGACGGGCGGGTTGCATGGGGGCCATTTTGTTATACGCGCGGATAATCGACGCGCGGGGCGGCGAAGTCAAGTCCGCAACAATTCAGGTTTTTCGGGTGGGATCGTAGACATCCTTGTGGATGATCACATCCGCCTGCGGATAGACCGTCAGGATCGCCCGCCGCAGACTGGCGCCGATGGCATGCGCCTCGCGCAGGGACTGGTCGCCGTCCAGCTCGATATGCAGGTTCACGAAGATCCGGCTGCCCGCCATCCGCGTCTTGAGGTCGTGGAACCCCCGCACCCCGGGCCAGTCGCGGGCAATATTGGCGATGCCGATCAGGATCTCGGGGTCGGCCGCCCGGTCCATCAGCGCGTCCCAGGCCGCTTTCCCGATGCGGATTGCGCCAAAGGCCAGCACCCCCGCTGCGCCCAGGGCCACGACCGAATCGACCGACCCGATCCCCCAGCGCGAGGAAACCCACAGCGCCGCAATGGCCCCCAGACTGGGCAGCAGGTCGCCCAGATAATGCAGCCGGTCCGCCGCGACGACCTTGCTGCCCGTGGCCCGCGCCACCCGGCCCTGCCACCAGACCAGCGCCAGCGTGAGGACGACCGAGATACCCATCACCAGGATCCCGCGGCCCTGCGCCGTCAACTCTTGCGGGGCAGGTGAGGCAAGACGCGTCGCCGCCGCCCAGCCGATCACCCCGGCCGAGATCAGGATGAACAGCGCCTGCGCCAGCGCGGTCAGGTCCTCGGCGCTGGAATGGCCGAAGGCGTGATCCTCGTCGGCCGGGCGCGCGGCATAGACGATGGCTGCCGCCGCCCCCAGGGACATCATCAGGTCCAGGGCCGAATCGGCCAGCGACGCGGCGATGGACAGCGCGCCGGTCTCGGCCATGGCCCACAGCTTCAGCGCGACCAAGAGCCCCGCCACCAGGACCGAGGCAAGCCCGGCCGACATCGCCAGCTTCAACCCCTGCGGGCGGGGGTCATTCGACGATCTCATCGGGCTTCACCCCCCAGAGGGCAGTCTTGCGCACCCAGCCCCGCGCGCCCTCCAGCCCGACGCGGCACCAGTCGGCCTGACATTCCTGCACCCGGCCGATCACGCCCATCTCGGCCTGCGCGACCACCGCCGCGGAATCGTCCGGGGCCGCGCGGATCTCGGCCATGTCCAGCGTGATCATCGCCGTGCGCACGCCGGACAGCAGCGAATAATGGACCCAGCCGCCCGCGCCCTCATTATCCTCGACCCGGCGCCAGTTCTCGAACTCGGCGGTAATCTTCAGCGGCATGCCGGCGCGGGTGAACACCCAGTCGATCCGGTGCGTCAGCCCGGGGCCGCGGCGCGCGTTGCCTTCGGACCCTTTCAGCGAGACGTAACGGGGCAGCGGCAGGTTGGTCACGCAGCCCACATCGGGAAGGCACTGCTTTTCCGGCGGCTTTTCCGGCTGCGGGCTGTCCGTCTCTTGCGCCATCAGCGGCAAGGCCGCCAGCGCCAGCAGGATCGCAATGCCACCCAGGAACCGTTTCATGCCCGTCCGCCTTGTCGCCCGCTGTCGGGCGCGTGCCCCTCTACTGGGGCTTGTGCATTCAGCCCCTTGGCTTAACCTTGCCTCAAGCACGGTGGATTTGGAAGGGTCAGGGGAAAGTTCATGCCAGCACAGCGTCTGTCGGTCGTGGTGACCCGCCGCCTGCCCGAGGTCGTCGAGACCCGGATGAAAGAGCTGTTTGATGTCACCCTGCGCGACCCCGACACCGCCATGACGCGGGAAGAGCTGGCGGCGGCGATGCGCCAGGCCGATGTCCTGGTGCCCACGATCACCGACACGATCGACGCTGCCCTGCTGGCCCAGGCTGGCGAGAAGCTGAAGCTGATTGCCAATTACGGCGCGGGGGTGGACCATATCGACGTGGCCACCGCCCGGCAGCGCGGGATTCTGGTGTCGAACACCCCCGGTGTGATGACCGAGGATACGGCCGACATGGTGATGGCGCTGATTCTGGCCGTCACCCGTCGCATCCCCGAGGCGCTGGCGATCATGCAGTCCGGTGCCTGGCCGGGCTGGTCGCCGATGGCCAACCTGGGCGGCCGGCTGGGCGGGCGGCGGCTGGGCATCCTGGGCATGGGCCGGATCGGTCAGGCCGTGGCGCGCCGGGCGCGGGCCTTCGGTCTTCAGGTCCACTATCACAACCGCAAGCGCGTCCGCCCCGAAGTCGAGGCCGAGTTGGAGGCGACCTATTGGGAAAGCCTGGACCAGATGCTGGCGCGGATGGACATCGTCAGCGTGAATTGCCCGCACACGCCCTCGACTTTCCACCTGCTGAATGCGCGGCGGCTGAAGCTGATGAAACCCTCGGCCGTGGTGGTGAACACCTCGCGCGGCGAGGTCATCGACCAGAACGCCCTGACCCGCGCCCTGCGGGCCGGAGAGTTGGCGGGGGCGGGCCTTGATGTCTATGAACACGGCAGCGAACTGAACCCCCGGCTACGCGAATTGCCCAATGTCGTCCTGCTGCCGCATATGGGATCGGCCACGATCGAAGGGCGAATCGAGATGGGCGAGAAGGTGATCATCAACATAAAGACCTTCGCCGATGGCCACCGTCCACCCGACCAGGTTGTGCCGGGCATGTTCTAGCCGCCAGAACCGCCAATTCTTGTGCCAAAACCGCAACGATTGCAGGCCGAAATCGGCGGAATCATGGTTATTCATTGATGCTGATAGCCAGCGCCGATAGCGTCGATGGGCGCCCTGTCATTTTGACGGGATCGTCCAACATTCTTTGGAGTCCATCATGAAGAAACTTGTCGCCTCGGTCATGGCCCTGACCCTCGGCACCTCGGCCGCTATGGCCGGCGGCCCGGTTGTGGTTGAAGAAGAAGCTGAAGTCGTGGCGGAAAAGCCCGCTTCCTCGGCCGGCATCCTGCCGCTCCTGCTGATCCCGATCATCCTGTGCGTCGCTCTGTGCGGCGGCGATGACGACGAAGCTGCCGAGTAATCGGATCCGCGTCGCGGTCCTTTGGGCCGCCTCGCACCGGTTCAGGGCCAGTCCTTTGGACTGGCCTTTTTCGTTGCCGTTAACCCTTGGTGCGAAAATGCAACAGCTTTCGCCCAGCGCATTTCCCCGGTTTGAGCATTTACTGCAAAGTAACTAGGGTACCCTTCAGTTGCGTAGGCGCTTGCCTGCACACGTCCCTGAAATGGAGTTTTTACCATGAACAAGATCCTTGCTGCCGCCCTGGCTTCGGCTATGGCCATCTCGGCCACCACCGCTTATGCCGGCGGCCCGATCGTCGTTGAAGAAGAAGCCGAAGTCGTGGCTGAAAAGCCCGCTTCGTCGGCCGGCATCCTGCCGCTTCTGCTGATCCCGATCATCCTGTGCGTCGCGCTGTGCGGCGGCGATGATGATGAAGCGAGCGAACTCCCGGACAACATGGGCTGATAGGCCCCATGCCGAAAAGTCAGGGGCGGTCCTTCGGGGCCGCCCTTTTCATTACTGCCGCATCCGCGCCACAGACCCCGAAAAAAGGGCCTCCGCAGATTGAGCCTGCCGTATTCGCCGGTTAGCATATGTCGGCGCTGTTGCAGCGCCTGTATTCTACCCAAGGAACAAGACATGAAGCACCTCATTGCATCCGCCCTGGCGACCTCGATGGCCCTGGCGGCCACCACGGCCTATGCCGGCGGCCCCGTCCTGATCGAGGAAGAAGCCGAAGTCGTGGCCGAAAAGCCCGCCTCCTCGGCCGGTATCCTGCCGCTGTTGCTGATTCCGATCATCCTGTGCGTCGCCCTGTGTGGCGGGGATGACGAAGAAGAACGGTCGCAAACCGACTGATCGCCCCAAGGGGTAATCCGACCGGGTTACCCCGCCCTGATGCCGCAGTTGCGCAACAGGTCCACAGTTATTTCCTGGACGAATTGTGACCCGCCTGCGGGGCCTTTATGGTGACCGCACGCTGCCAAAAGCGTTACGAACCACCTGAGGGACAATCATGAACAAACTGATCGCATCCGCCCTGGTCTCGACCTTGGCGCTGTCGGCCTCCACCGCCTATGCCGGCGGACCGGTCATCGTCGAAGAAGATGAAGTCGTCGCTGAAAAGCCCGCGTCGTCGATGGGCATCCTGCCGCTTCTGCTGATCCCGATCATCCTCTGCGTCGCGCTCTGCGGCGGCGATGATGAAGAGCCCGTGCGCCCGGCCTGATCGCAGGGTTACACAATGACTTGGGGGCGGTCCGATAGGGCCGCCCTTTGCTTTAGATCATCGCATTTCGATGTGTCCTGTGGCAGGCTTTCCGTGTCCCGTCCCTGAAGCGGGATGATTCACGTCAGGATTGACCCCATGAACAAACTGCTTGCCTCTACCCTGGCCTCGGCCCTTGTCCTGTCCGCTGCCACCGCCCATGCCGGCGGCCCGGTGGTGATCGAAGAGGAAGAGGAAGTCGTCGCCGAAAAGCCCGCCTCCTCGGCCGGCATCCTGCCGCTTCTGCTGATCCCCATCATCCTGTGCGTCGCATTGTGCGGCGGGGATGACGATGAGCCGCAGCGCATGATCATTGACGAAGAAGACTTGTAAGGCAGTTTCTGCCTGGGGCACGGAACGCTTTCGCCGCTTTGGCGTTGGGTCCGTGCCCCCGATCCCGGGCGGCAAGGCAAATCTAACCTGGGGACGTGAGATGAAAAGACTTCTGGCTTCCACGCTGGCCACCGGCCTGGTGTTTTCGGCTGCCACCGCCCATGCCGGCGGGCCCATCATCATTGAAGAAGAAGAGATTCCGGTGGTCGAGGAACGGCCGGCCTCCTCGGCCGGTATCCTGCCGCTTCTGCTGATCCCGATCATCCTTTGCGTCGCGCTGTGCGGCGGCGATGATGATGAAGAAGAAACCCCGCCCCCGGTTATTGTCGGGAACTAGCCCTACGCCGACCCGACCAGCCCGGGCGGTCAGAACCGCCCGGGTCTGTAGGGCGCAGTATCCAGTGGCGGCGGTTGCTCGTTCAGCAGCGCCGCCACGATCCGCGCGGTGACCGGGGCAAGCGTCACGCCCAGATGCCCGTGACCAAAGGCCAGCACCACCTCGGCCCCGCCGACCGACGGCCCGATCACCGGCAGACTGTCGGGAAGGCTGGGGCGAAACCCCATCCACTCGCGGTCCGGTGCGCCAAGATCGGGAAAGAAGGTCCGCGCCCCCTCGACCAGCCGCTCGATGCGGTGGGGTGAGGGCGGCAGGCGCAGCCCCCCCAACTCGACCGTTCCCGCCACCCGCAACCGGCCCGCCATCGGGCACAGGTAAAAGCCGCGCGCCGTGGGGCAAGTGGGGCGCGAGAGCAGGGGCTCGGCCATGTCCCACTCGACATGATAGCCGCGTTCGGTGTCCAGCGGCACCCGATCCCCCGCCTGCCGCGCCAGATCGCGGGAATGCGCCCCGGCCGCGATGATCACGCGGCGCGCGTGCAGATGCAGACCCGGCCCCTCGATCACCACGCCGTCCGGCTTGCGCGTCAGACGCTCGGCCCGCACCGGCAGATGCCGCGCTCGGGCCAGCACCGCCGCTGCCAGAAGCCCCATCATCCGGCCCGGATCATCCAGAAAGGTCGCGCCGGGAAAGAAGGCCGCCCCGGCCGCGGGGGGCAGGGCGGGCTCCATTTCGGCCAGTTCGTCGGGGCCGATCAGATCGACCTCGACCCCCAGGACGCGGCGGCGGGCCATCTCGGCCTCGGCCGCCTGCAGGGCCTCGGCGGTCTCATAAAGGTAAAGACAGCCGCGACGCTGCAGGATGCCGGCGCCCTGCACCCGCAGCGCCAGATCATCCCACCGCTCGCCCGCATCGGCCAGCAGCGCGGCGATGGCGCGGGCGTTCCGCTCGGTCGCGGCGGGCAGGGACTGGCGCAGAAAGCGCAGAAGCCAGGGCATCAGGCTGGGCAAGGCCCGGTGCCGGATCGCCAGCGGAGAGGTCCGGCTGAACATCAGCGACGGCAGCGACCGCAATACATCCGGCGTGCCGACCGGGCTGGTGGCATAGCCGGCGATGGTGCCGGCGTTGCCATAGCTTGCGCCCATGCCGGGCGGGCCGGGATCGACCAGCACCACCTCGCGGCCCTGGTCCACCAGCTCCAGCGCGATGGTCAGGCCCACCACGCCAGCGCCGATTACGGCGATCTCGGTCCGTTCCCGGTTGAACATCGGTCACTCACTACGCGCGGGCGTAGGGTGGGCAATATTGCCCACCCTACATGCAGGCATCATACAGCGCGCGGGTGTTCTCGCGCGTCATCACCACCGGGTTGCCGCCGCAGGACGGGTCCTCCAGCGCCATGTCGGTCAGCATGTCCAGGTCCGCCGGTTTCACGCCCATGGCGGTCAGGTTGGCCGGGATGCCCAGATGCGCGCGCAACTCCATCACCCTGGCGCGGAACCCGTCGAAGCCCCCGGCGATCCCCAGATAGGCCGCGGCCGCGGTGATCCGGTCCTCGATCGTCGCGCGGTTGAAGTCCAGCACCATGGGCATGACCACCGCATTGGTGGTGCCGTGGTGCGTGCCATAGACCGCGCCAACCGGGTGCGACAGCGAATGGATCGCCCCCAGCCCCTTCTGGAACGCGACCGCCCCCATGGCCGCCGCGCTCATCATGTGGGCGCGGGCGTCCAGGTCCATCGGGTTGTCGTAGACCTTGGTCAGGTTCTCGAACACCAGCCGCATCCCTTCCAGCGCGATGCCCTGCGACATCGGGTGGTAGAACGGACTGCAATAGGCCTCCAGGCAGTGGGCCAAGGCATCCATCCCGGTGCCGGCGGTGATGAACTTCGGCATTCCCGTGGTCAGGGCAGGGTCGCAGATCGTGACCTTGGGCATCAGCGTCGGGTGGAAGATGATCTTCTTCTTGTGCGTCACGCTGTTGGTCAGCACGCCCGCCCGCCCGACCTCGGACCCGGTGCCGGCCGTGGTCGGCACCGCGATGATCGGCGCGACCTTGGAGCCGTCGGCCCGGGTGTACCAGTCGTCGATATCCTCCAGGTCCCAGACCGACAGGTCTTTCCGCTGATGCGCCATCAGGGCGATCATCTTGCCAAGGTCCAGGCCCGAGCCGCCGCCAAAGCAGATCACCCCGTCATGCCCGCCGGCCAGATAGACCGCGATGCCGTCGGCCATGTTCTTCTCGTTCGGGTTCGGATCGACCTCCGAGAACACCGCCCGGCCCAGGCCCCCGGCCTCCAGCACATCCAGCGCCGCCGCGGTGATCGGCAGGCTGGCCAGTGCCTTGTCGGTGACCAGAAGGGGCTTCTGGATGCCGGCCGATTTCACATGCTCGGCCAGTTCGGCGATGCGGCCGACGCCGAACTTGATCGCGGTGGGGTAGGACCAGTTCCGGTTGGGAACCGAGTGAGCGGCGGGGTGGGTCATGGTGTCAGGCTTTCTTCAGGTGATAGGATTTCGGCCGGGTGACGGAATGGAACCCGAGATAGGAAAGCGAGGTGCCGCGCCCGGTGTCCTTGACGCCGGTCCAGGTCAGGGCGGGGTCCAGATAGTCGGCGCGGTTCATGAACACCGTCCCGGTTTCCACCTGCGCGCCCAGGGCGGCGGCGGTGTCATAGTCCTGGGTCCAGATGCTGGCCGTCAGGCCATAGGGCGAATCGTTCATCAGCGCGATGGCCTCGGCATCCGACTTGACCGGCATGATGCCGACGACGGGACCGAACGACTCTTCCCGCATCACCCGCATCGAATGATCGACGCTCACCAGGATTTGTGGCGCAAGATAGGCGCCGCCGTCATCGGCGAACTTCTTCGGGTCCAGCAATGGCTTCGCGCCCTTGGCAATCGCCTCGGCCGTCTGGTCGCGCACCACTTGCGCAAACCGCTTGTGCGCCATCGGCCCCAGGGTGGTAGAGGCGTCGAAGGGGTTGCCCAGTTTCAGCTGGCCGACCCAGGCCACCGATTTCTCGACAAAGCTGTCAAAGAGCGATTCGTGGACATAGATCCGCTCGATCCCGCAGCAGCACTGGCCAGCATTGTACATCGCCCCGTCCATCAGGACGTCCACGGCCAGGTCCAGGTTCGCATCCGCACGGACATAGCCCGGGTCCTTGCCGCCAAGTTCCAGCCCCAGGGGGGTGAAGGTGCCCGCGGCCGCACGCTCGATCGCCTGCCCCCCGCCGACCGAGCCGGTGAAGTTCACGAAACCAAAGCTGCGCGCGCCGATCAGGCGTTCGGTCGTGGCATGGTCCAGGACGACGTTCTGGAACACATCCTCGGGCACGCCTGCAGCGTGGAACGCCTCGGCCAGACGCTCGCCGACGAGGAGGGTCTGGCTGGCGTGCTTCAGCACCACGGTATTCCCCGCGATCAGGGCGGGGACCAGGGTGTTGATCGTGGTCAGGTAGGGATAGTTCCACGGCGCGATGATGAAGACGACGCCCACGGGTTCCCGGGCGAGGTAGCGCCGGAACTTGTCCGAATCTTCGATCATCTCGGGGGAAAGGGTCTTGGCCGCGATGCTGGCCATATAGTCGGTGCGGGCGTTCACCCCGCCAAACTCACCGCCATAGCGGGTGGGGCGGCCCATCTGCCAGGCAATCTCTTCCACCACGACATCGGTCATGGTGTTCAGCTTGGCGACCCCGGCCTTGACCAGCGCAATCCGCTCGTCCAGGGGCCGCGCGGCCCAGGATTTCTGCGCGGCCTTGGCACGGGCAACGACGGCCTCGGCAGCCTCGGGCGTGAGCGGCATCCGTTCGGCATAGACGCTGCCGTCAACGGGGGAAATCAGTTGGATTGGTTTCATTTCGTCCTCGTTCGTCGGGAGCGCCCCGACACGGTGTTAAGCACGGGGGTAAGGTGGGCGATATCGCCCACCCTACGCCCTAGGCCCGTTCCAGCAGCCGCTCGCGTTCGAAATCCGTGACGACGCGGTCGGTCTCGGCAATCTCCCACTGTGCGGCGTGGTGGTAATGGTCCACCACGTCATCCCCGAAGGCCTGCCGCAGCATGGCCGAGCCGTTCAGCAACTCGGCCGCCTCGCGCAGGGTGTGCGGGATCTCGCGGATGCCTTTGGCAGAATACATGTCGCCCTTCAACTCGGGCTCCAGCGCCATCTTCTTCTCGATCCCGTCCAGGCCCGCTGCCAGCAGCGCCGCGCAGGCGAGGTAGGGGTTCACGTCGCTGCCGGGGATACGGCATTCCACGCGTACCGCCTTGGTATGCACGCCGCAGACCCGGAAGCCCGCCGTGCGGTTGTCCGCACTCCACACCGCCTTGGTGGGCGCGAACATCCCCACGCAGAAGCGTTTGTAGCTGTTCACATACGGCGCCAGGCAGGCCGTGATGTCCCGCGCGTGGTGCAGCTGGCCGGCCAGAAAGTGCTTCATCACCTCGGACATGCCGTGCCCGTCCGCCTTGTCGGCAAAGCTTGGTTTGCCGTCCAGCGACCACAGGCTTTGGTGGATATGGCTGGAGGACCCCGCGCGGCGGTGGTCGTACTTGGCCATGAAGGTCACCGACTTGCCCTTGGCCCAGGCGATTTCCTTGATCGCGTTCTTGATGATCACATGGTTGTCGGCCGTATCCAGCGCGTCAGAGTATTTGTAGTTGATCTCCTCCTGCCCCGCCTCGGCCTCACCCTTCGAATTCTCGACTGGGATGCCCGCGCCATACAGCCCGTTGCGGACGGCGCGCATCACGTCCTCTTCCTTCGTCGTCTGGAAGATGTGGTAATCCTCGTTGTAGCCGCCGACCGTGCGCAGGGCATTCAGGCCGCCATCGCGCAGGTTTTCATAGCTGTTCTCGAACAGGTAGAACTCCAGCTCCGTCGCCATCATCGGCTCGAACCCCATGGCGCGGGCGCGTTCGACCTGACGCTTCAGGATCGAGCGGGGGGCGTGGGGCACATCGGCGTGGGTGGCGTGGTCTTGCGTGTCGCCCAGCACCAGCGCGGTGCCCGGCAGCCAGGGGATGCGTCGCAGGGTGCGCAGGTCCGGCTTCAGCACATAGTCGCCATAGCCGGTTTCCCAGCTGGTGCTTTTGTAGCCCTGTACCGTGGTCATCTCCATGTCCACGGTCAGCAGGTAGTTGCAGCAATGGGTTTCCTCATAGCCGCCGTCGACGAAGAATTGCGCATGAAAGCGCTTGCCCATCAGGCGGCCTTGCATGTCGATGCCGGCGACGACCACCGTGTCGATCTCGCCGCGCGAGACGGCGGCCTTCAGTTCTTCAAGCGTCAGATTTCCGGGCATGGTGCCTCACTTCTTTTTCGGATGTCGGATCAGGGGCGCCAGGCGCCCGTTGGCAGGCAAACTGCCTGCAGCGCCCCGCCGAACTCGGGCTTGCGCGGCCAGCAGGGGCCGCTTTCCGTATCCTGCGGTTCTGGCCGCATCCGATGATCTCCCCGTCACGAAGGCAATCGGCCCCGTGAATTTGATCATTCATTCACAGGTCGGGGCGCTTTCGCAACCCCTGTCGCCAATTGCGCCCGCGTCCCCATCACGGCGTTCAGCGCGACCGCGACCAGCAGGACCCCGCCGCCGACGAAGGTGGCGGTGCTGGCCGTTTCGCCCAGGGCCAGGAAGACCCAGAGCGGGCCAAGCAGGACCTCGATCAGCGACAAGAGTGTCAGTTCGGCTGCCGGGATCACCTTGCTGCCCAGCGTGTACATGACCATGCCCAGGGCCAGGATCAGCGCGCCGATCGTCAGCGACACGCCCATGTCCCAGGCCGAGGCGACGACCGGCTCGCCCCGCGCGGCCAGGACCGCACCCGCCACCAGGACGGAGAACACGCCCCCCAGCATCGAGACGGGTAGCATCTCGCCCACCTTGCCCCAGCGCAGGGCCACCGAAAAGGCGCCGAACCCCACCGCCGAGAGCAGCGCCGCGATGTTGCCGGCCAGCGCCCCCAGCGCCAGCCCTTCGCGCACCATCAGGTACATGCCGAACACAGCCAGGGCGATGGCGGCCCAGGTCCAGGGGCGGACCTTCTCGCCCAGGATGATCCAGCCCAGGATCGCCGCGACGAAGGGCGAGGCGGTGAAGAGGAATACCGCATTGGCAATGGTCGTGGTCTGGATCGCATAGATCGCGCCGGCAAAGGCAAAGACCAGGCCGAAACCGCCGATGGCACCGGCCAGTCCGACTTGACGGATCTGCCGCAGCGGCTGGCCGCCCGAGGTCCACCAGACGAAGGCCAGCAGGACCGGCACCATCCCGACCGAGCGCCAGAACAGGATCTGCCAGACCGATGCCGCCTCGATCTGGCGCAGGCCAAGTCCCATCAGCGACCACAGCGTCCCCGCCGCCAGGACCAGCGCCACCCCTTGTCCGTACCGCATCGCCGCACCTCGCTTTGCGGTAGTGCTGGCATGGCGCGGCGGGGCTGGCTGTCTTGTTCGCGACAGGTTGGGGCGGGGGACGGCTCCTCCGGTCGGCTGCGCCTCGGTCCTCGCAGGCGGCGGGTCAATAGCCGCGCTGGCGGTCGACGAGGTGCAGGAACGGCTCGCCCGCCTCGCCCCGGCGGATGTTCTCGGCCAGCACGCGGGCGGCGGAACTGGCGCGGGTGTCGGCGGCGATGTGGGGGGTGACGGTCACCTGCGGGTGCGACCAGAACGGGTGGTCCGGGGGCAGGGGTTCGATGCGAAAGACGTCCAGTGTGGCGTGGCCGATGTGGCCCCGGTCCAGCGCGGCCAACAGCGCGGCATCGTCGATCAGCGCCCCACGGCCGGGGTTCAGGATCACCGCCCCCCGGGGCAGCAGGGCCAGCCGGTCGGCGTTCAGAAGGTTCTCGGTCTCGGCCGTCCGGGGCAGGAGGGTGACCAGCACCTGCGCCGTCGCCAGCGCCTGCCGCAGCCCGTCCTCGCCATGCAGGCAGCCGGGCTTGGCGGTGCGGCTCCACCCTGTCACCGGAAAGTTCAGCCCCCGCAACGCCGCCGCGCAGGCGGTGCCGAGCGCCCCCATCCCAAGGAGCGTCACCGGCCGCTCCCGCGCCAGCGGCGGGCAGGTCGGGTCCCAGACATGGCCGGGGTTCACGATATGGCGGTCCATCCCCAGGTGGTGGCGCAGGGTGTGGCCGACCACCCATTCCACCATCCCCTCGGTCAGGCCGGGGTCCACCATCCGGCACAGGGGCTGGATCAGCGTGGGGTTGCCCACCACCCGCTCGACCCCCGCCCACAGGCTGAGGACCGCCTTCGTCCGGGTATAGGGGGTGAAATCCTGCAGGGGAGAGGAGGGGGCGTAGACGATGTAATCGACCTGATCGGGGGCGGCTTCGGTCACCACGTCCCCGGCCAGCCCGGCCTCGGCGAGGGCCTGGGGCAGGGCCTCGCGGTATTCGGGCCAGAGCGAGGGGGCGGCGAAAAGGATGGTCGGCATGGGGTGGGCCTTTATGTGTCCACGGTGGACAGGCTTCGGTTGGCAGGCGATTTCAACAGCTTGGCCGCGGGCGTTAACCGTTTGTCAAGGCTTTCCCCCGCGCGCCCCTCGGTCCACCGGGCGCGGAATTCGTACGAATTCCGGTCCCATTTCCGTTCGGAAATCGCCGGCCCTAGAGGCCCACGGTCAGCACGGCATTCACCGCCAGCGCCAGGATGCAGGTGTTGTAGAAGAACGAGGCGACAGCATGGACCAGCACCGCCTGCCGCATCGCCCGGGTCTGGACCTGCACATCCGAGACCTGGGCGGTCATGCCGATGGTGAAGCTGGCATAGAGGAAGTCCAGTGCCTCGGGCTCGCCCAGGCCGGGAAAGACCATGCCGGGCTGCGCACCGCGATAGTGCAGATGCGCATAGTGCAGCGCGGCCAGCACATGCAGCGCGGCCCAGCCCAGGGGCAGGCCGATCAGCGCGCCGATCTGGGCGCGGCCACCGGACCCGGCATTCAGGACCACGGCGATGGCCGTCAGGCTGGCCAGCACCGCCAGGGCTGTCAGGAACAGGATCAGCGCCACGCCTTCGTCCGCCGCGGCGGCGTGGCGGCGCAATTCGGCCGCCGTCAGGCTGCGGATGCGCAGCGCCATCAGGCCAAGATACAAGACGAAGAACGCGTTGACCCCGGACAACAGCGCAAAGGCCGGCGACAGGCCCTGCACCCAGGCGACAAAGGCGATCAGCGCCCCCAAGGCGAAGGCGGCCAGAAAGCGGCCGTGCCGGGGGTGAAAGCGGATCATCTAGCGCGGCCGATGGACATGGGCGCTTTGCACCAGGCCAAAGCCGACCAGCAGCACCAGCATCGCCGACCCGCCATAGGACAGAAGCGGCAGCGGCACGCCGACCACGGGCGCCATGCCCATCACCATCGACAGGTTCACGGCGATGTAGAAGAAGAAGTTCGCCGCTACGCCAACGATCAGCAGCGCCGAGAACCGGTCGCGGTTGCGGAAGGCCGCCACCAGGCAAAAGCCGATGATCAGCGCATACAGCACCAGCAGCGAGAAGGCGCCGACAAAGCCGAACTCCTCGGCCAGGGTGGTGAAGATGAAGTCGGTGTGCTTTTCCGGCAGGAAGTTCAGCCGCGACTGCGTGCCCTGCATGTAGCCCTTGCCGCTCCACCCGCCCGAGCCAAGGGCGATCTGCGCCTGGATGATGTTGTAGCCCGCCCCCAGGGGATCGGCGCCGGGGTTCAGAAAGGTGTCGATCCGGGTGTATTGATAGTCATGCAGGAACTGCCAGGGCGTTCCGCGCAGGGTAAAGACGCCGACGATGACCGCCACCACCAGCGCCAGGACCCCCCCGAAGTACCACAGCGAAACCCCGGCCGCGAACATCACCGCCGCCCCGGCCAGAAGCAGCATCAGCGAGGTGCCCAGGTTCGGCTGCATCAGGACCAGCACCGTGGGCGCAACGGTCAGCAGGACCGGGATCAGCACATACAGCGGCCGCGAGATGCGCTTTGGGTCCAGCCAGTCGTAATAGGCCGCCAGCATCATCACGAGGCTGAACTTCATCATCTCGGACGGCTGGAACTGCATGAACCCCAGGTTGATCCAGCGCTGGGCGCCCATGTTGGTCTCGCCCATGAACTCGACCAGGATCAGAAGCAGGAAGGCGACCAGATAGGCGATCCCGGCCATGTTGCGCCAGAACCAGATCGGGATCATGGCGATGATGAACATCAGCACCAGCCCCGCGCCAAAGACCTGGGCCTGGCGCTTGGCCCAGACGTCGAATTCGCCCCCGGCGATGGAGTGCAGCATCAGGATGCCGACCGAGGCAACTGCCGTCAGCAGCACCACCAGCGGCCAGTTGAGGTACAGCACCTTGCGCAACCCGACCGGGGCCTGCTTGACGCGATATTCCAGAAAGCTCATCGCCGCGCCCCCGTCAGGTCTGGGTCTTGACCGGGACCATGCCGGTCACCGGGTCGCGCAGGGGCAGTTCTTTCAACATGCTTTCGATCCGGCCGCGCTGGCTGGAAGGATAGGCCTCCAGCGACGGCAACCCGTCCGAGAGGGCGCGCAGGATCACGTCGCGGGCGATGGGCGCCGCGGCGGTCGAGCCGCCGCCGCCGTGTTCCACCACGACCGAGATCGCATAGCGCGGCGCGTCATAGGGGGCGTAGCCGACGAACAGCGCATGGTCGCGCCGGTTCCAGGGCAGCTGGTCGTTCGAGATCACCCCGGCCTCGCGTTCGGCCGCGGTGATGTTGCGCACCTGGCTGGTGCCGGTCTTGCCGGCCATGATCAGCGTCGGATCGACGATCCGGCTGGACTTGGCGGTGCCCTGTTCGCCGTTCACCACCTCGTACATGCCAAGGTGGATGCCATCGAGAAACTCTTGCGTCAGGCCCAGCGGCGCGGCCTCGGGGGCTGGCAGTTCCTTCTCGTTCACCATGCGGATCAGCCGAGGCAGCACCGCCCGGCCCGAGGCCAGCCGCGCCGTCATCACCGCCAGTTGCAGGGGCGAGGACAGGACATAGCCCTGCCCGATCGAGGCGTTGATCGTGTCGCCGATCCGCCAGTCCTGCTTGTGGCGTTCCAGCTTCCACTGCTTGTTCGGCATGATGCCTTCGGTGATCGCCGACATCGGGATCTCGTAACGCTGGCCCAGGCCCAGGCGGCGGCCCATCTCGGCGATCTTGTCGATGCCGACCTTCTGCGCGATGTCGTAATAATAGACGTCGCAGCTTTCCGACAGCGACCGCACCAACCCGACCGAACCGTGCCCGCCCCGCTTCCAGCAATGGAACCGCCGGCCGCCGTATTCGATATAGCCCGGGCAGCGGACGCGGGTTTCCGGGGTGATCACCCCCGCCTCCAGCGCGGCCAGCGCGGTGACCATCTTGAAGGTGGACCCCGGCGGATAGGCGCCCGAGACGGTCTTGTTGGCCAGGGGGCGGTGGTCGTCCTCCATCAGGACGTTGTAATCGCTGTGGCTGATCCCGCGCACGAAAAGGTTCGGGTCAAAGGACGGGGCCGAGGCGCAGCAGATGATGTCGCCGTTCGTCACATCCATCACCACGACGGCGGCGCTTTCCTCGCCCAGGCGGGCCTGGGCAAAGTTCTGCACGTCGGCGTCGATCGTCAGGCGGATGTCGGCGCCGGCCTCGCCTTCCTGGCGCTCAAGCTCGCGCATGACGCGGCCGGCCGAGTTCACCTCGATCCGCTTGGTCCCGGCGGCACCGCGCAGGGTGTCCTCCATCCACTTTTCCACGCCGATCTTGCCGATCTGGAACTTGGGGATGCGTAGCAGAGGGTCGGGGGTGGCCAGCCCCTCCAGGTCCTTGTCGCTGACCGGGCCGACATAGCCGACGACATGGGCGAAATCGGTGTCCAGCGGGTATTGCCGCGACAGGCCCACCTCGGGTGTGACACCGGGCAGGGCGGGGGCGTTCAGCGCGACCTTGGAGAAATCCTGCCAGCTTAGCCGTTCGGCCACGGTGACGGGGACGAAGGCGGACAGGCTTTTCACCTCTTCGATGGCGCTGTCCAACTCCTCGGCGGTCATCGGGATCACGTTGGCCAGCCGGCGCAGGACCAGTTCGGCATCCCCCGCCGCCTCACGCGTGATGATCACGCGATAGTTCTGTTCGTTGTCGGCGATCAGCTTGCCGTTGCGGTCGCGGATCAGTCCGCGATCCGGCGGGATCAGGCGGATCGAGATCCGGTTCTCTTCGGCCAGGAGCTTGAACTCGTCGGCCTGTTCGACCTGCAGATAGCGCATCCGCGCGCCCAGGACGGCGACCATCGCGCCCATCGCCCCGCCCAGCAACAGCGTGCGCCGGTTCAGGGTGCGGTTCGATTCCTCGGTATCGCGGGGATTGCGTCTCACAGCCGTCTCCCGAAATCGTCGATTTCGCCCATGGCGGGCTTCTTCAGGTCGAAGACCAGCCGCGACAGGCCCACGACCAGCGGATAAAGCCCAATGGACCACAAGACCTGCACGATGGCAAAGCCGAAGGGCGGTTGCGGCACGAAGGCCAGGCCCAGGGCCAGCCGATAGGTCAGCATCATCCCCAGCATCACGCCCGAGACCAGCATCCATTCGACGACGAAGTTCAACTCGCGCGTCAGGATGATACGGCCGCGCAGGAATTCCGTCGCAAGGACAACGATGGCGGTCCAAAGGCCGGGGGGGCGCAGCAGGATCAGGTCCTCGACCAGGATCACCCCGGCGATCAGCGGCATTGGCAGGAAGTCGGGCCGCCGCACGATCCAGGCCAGGATCAGGCAGATCAGCAGGTCCGGCCCCGGCAAGGCGCCGGTCGAATGCGAAAGCGGCAGAAGCCGCATGAACAGCAGGATCAGCGCCAGCCCCAGGAACAGCGCGCGAAAGATCCAGTGCGTCTGGCGCCAGAAGTCAGCCATCGCCGCCCTCTGCCCCTTCGGCCGCGCCGGACCCGGCCGCCTCGACATTGCCGCCCTCGGTGTCGGTGGGCGGCGCGCCGGCCGCCGCCTCTGCCGTCGCGGCCGAGGCATCGGGCGAGGGCGGCAGGACCGGCGGCGCGATCAGCCCACCGGGATCGGTGATCGGCTCCAACTCGTGGCTGCGCAGCACGCGCAGGAACTCAAGCCGCTGGTAATCGGCCGCCAGCACCACGCGCAACCGCTTGTCGGTGCCAAGGGCGACCTGCCCGACCAGAAGGCCAGCCGGAAACACCCCGCCATCGCCCGAGGTGACGACCCGGTCGCCGGGGCGCACTTCGTCGGTATCCTCGATGAACTCCAGGGGCGGCAGGGGGCTGTTGTCGCCCGACAGGATCGCCTTTTGCCCCGAAGGCTGGACGGTGACGGGAATCCGGCTGTTGGTGTCGGTGACCAGGATCACGCGGGCGGTGCGCTCGCCCACGCCGGAAATCCGGCCGACGACGCCGATCCCGTCCATCGTGGCCCAGCCGTCGCGGATGCCGTCACGCGCGCCCACGTTCAGCAGGACCGATTGCCGGAACGGGCTGCCGCTGTCGGCCATCACCACGCCGGTGACATGGGTGAACTTCGGGTCCAGCCGCACCTTGTTCAGGTCCAGAAGGCGGGCGTTCTTCTGTTCCAATTGCAGGGCGGCCTCTTTCCAGGCCTCCATCTTGCGCAATTCCTCGCGCAGCTCGCGGTTCTGCTCCAAGAGTTGCGCATAGGACTGGAAGTTGCCCAGCACATCCGTCGCCCAGGTCACCGGCGCCATGGCCCAGGTCATTGACGGCACGACCGCATCGATCAGCGCGGCGCGAAACCGCTCGACCCGGGGCGAGTCGATGCGCCACAAAAGGAACAGGCCCAGCAGAAGCAGCACCGCGATGCCGACCAACAGGCGGCGCAGCGGGCGCTGGAACTCTTCGGGTCCGATGCGGGTCTTGGCCACGGGATTCAGCCTTCCCTTCCGGGCAAGCGCCTCAGGTGTCGTAGTCGATCACATGCCGAAGCTGTTTCTCGTATTCCAGAGCTTTCCCGGTCCCCAGCGCAACACAATTCAGTGACTCGTTGGCGACGCTGATCGAGAGCCCGGTCTGTTCACGCAAGCTGAGGTCGAGTTCCCCCAGAAGCGCGCCGCCCCCGGTCAGCATCACGCCCCGATCAACGATATCGGCGGCCAGGTCCGGCGGGGTGGCTTCCAGTGCCTGCATCACCGCGTCGCAGATCTGCTGCACGGGTTCGGCCAGGGCTTCCGCGACCTGGGCCTGGTTGATCTCGGTTTCCTTCGGGACGCCGTTCAGCAGGTCGCGGCCGCGAATGGTCATCGACTGGCCGCGCCCGTCGTCGGGCATCCGGGCCGTGCCGATGGAGGTCTTGATCCGCTCGGCCGTGGATTCACCGATGAGCAGGTTCTGGTGCCGGCGCAGGTAGGAGACGATCGCCTCGTCCATCCGATCACCGCCGACGCGGACCGACCGCGCATAGACGATATCGCCCAGGGACAGGACCGCGACTTCGGTGGTGCCGCCGCCGATGTCGACGACCATATTGCCGGTCGGTTCGGTGATCGGCATCCCCGCCCCGATGGCCGCCGCGATGGGTTCGGCGATCAGGCCGGCGCGCTTGGCGCCAGCGGAGAGGACCGACTGCCGGATCGCCCGCTTTTCCACCGGGGTCGCGCCATGCGGGACGCAGACGATGATCTTGGGTTTCGAGATGGTGGACCGCTTGTGAACCTTGCGGATGAAATGCTTGATCATCTCTTCCGCCGCTTCGAAGTCGGCGATGACGCCGTCGCGCATGGGGCGGATCGCCTCGATCGTGCCGGGGGTGCGGCCCAGCATCAGCTTGGCATCCTCACCCACCGCCAGGACCTGCTTCTTGCCGTCCTTGTTGTGGTAGGCCACCACCGAGGGTTCGTTCAGGACGATTCCCTTGCCCCGGATGTAAACCAACGTGTTCGCAGTGCCGAGGTCGATGGCCATGTCCGACGAGAAGAGGGCCGGGAAAAGCGACATGCTGGTTCCTTCACGGTGAAATACGGAAGCGCCCGACTCGGGCAGGGTCCCGTCGGGGCGCCTTCTTATAAGGGCGGTGGACGCAAAAGGGAAAGCCCCGCGGGCGGCAATCTGCTCACTTCCGCGTGCCTGCGGGAATCGAACCTATCCACAGGCCCAGGTGGGGCATGACAGCGGGTTTCTTGCACTTATACGATGTGGCAGTCTGACAGCGCGAGATCAGGAAGGAACGGACATGGCGGGCGTGGCGGGCAGGGTGGCGCTGGTGACCGGCGCGGGCAGCGCGGGGGGAATCGGTTTCGCCATCGCGCAGGCTTTGGCGGCGGCGGGCGCAAGGGTCGCGGTGACGGCCACGACGGCCCGTATCCATGACCGCGCGGCGGCGCTGGGCGGGGTCGGCCATGTCGCCGACCTGACCGATCCGGCCGAGGTCGCAGGCCTCTTCGCCGCGGTCGAGGCGGCGCTGGGGCCGGTCGAGATCCTGGTCAACAACGCCGGCATGGTGCAGTCCGGCCGCGACGTCGACCGCGCGCAGCTTGCGGGGTGGAGCGATCAGGCCTGGGCGCACCATATGGCGCTGAACATCAACACCACCTTCCACTGCTGCCGCGCCGCCCTGCCGGGCATGGCCGCGCGGGGGCACGGCCGGATCGTCAACATCTCCAGCGTCACCGGCCCGGTCGTGACCATCGACGGCAGTTCCGCCTATGCCACGGCCAAGGCGGCGGTCACCGGCATGACCCGCTCCATCGCGCTGGAGTATGGGCGGCAGGGGATCACCTGCAACGCCATCCTGCCCGGGTGGATCGCCACCGAAAGCTCATCCCCCGACGAGATCGCCGCCGGCACCCGCACCCCCGCCGGCCGCCCCGGCACACCCCAGGAGGTGGCGGCTTGCGCGCGGTTCCTTGCGTCGGACGAGGCATCTTATGTCACGGGCGCAATGCTGGTTGTGGACGGCGGCAATACGCTGCAAGAGATGAAAGGATGACCGATCCCTCCTTCCTTCCCGGCGTCCCGGCCGATGCCATCCAGGCCGCCCTTGGCCGCCTTCCCGGCAGCGACCTGGACAGCCCCGACTCCTCCGCCGCCCTGGTGGCGAATACCTTCGGCTGGTTCCTGACCCGGCCGCGCCTGCTGTTGCCCCTGCCCGGCGTGCCGATGGGCCTGCCCGAAACGGTCGAGCTTGGGGTCGAGATGCAACTGCCGATGCGCGGCACCCGGCATCCCCGGCTGGACGCCGTCGTGACCACGCCGACGACGCTGGTCGGGATCGCGTCGAAACGCTATCAGCCCTTCCGCCCGGCCAAGACCGTGGCCTTTACCGAACCTTTCGATGCCCGCGACTGGGGCCCCGGCATGTCGCGGTTTGGCGCGTTGCGTAAGGCGCTGACGACGGGCACTCAGACCTATCGCCACCTTGACGCCGTGACCCTGGTGAAACAGGCCTACGCCCTGCGCACCCAAGGCCTCAAACGCGCGCGGGGGGCGGTGCTGGTCTACCTGCACGCCGAGCCGCAGACCTGGGCCAGCGGCAAGCCCGTCGACCCCAAGGCCATCATCCGCCACCGGACCGAGGTTGCCAGTTTCGCCCGCGCGGTAAAGGGCGACGACGTGACCTTTGTGGCGCTAACCTGGGCCGAGCTTCTGGCGCAGTGGGCCAAGACCCCCGCGCTGGTCGCGCATACCGCAGCAGTGAAGGGCTGGTTCGGCGGGCTTTAGGCCCGCACCTGGCAGCCCTCACACACCACCGCGCCGCGGGCGCCTGTGGCGCGGGCTTCGGCCTCACCCGTGACCCGCGCGCGAAGGGCCTCGCGCTCAAGGCCCATGTCGGCCAGAAGCCGATCATCCAGCCCAGATAGCTGGACCAACGCGCCTTCGGTCGCCCACCACTCTTTCAGTTTGCTCCACATGATTGCCTCCTTCTTTCGCTGTCCCCTTTTGCCACGCCAGGCTTTCTGCGATAATCGGACATTATATGCACGGGCCATGAAGCAGGGCTAAGGAATGCGGGGCAGCGATTACAGCGAACTTCGTGCCTTTGCCGCCGTGGTGCGGCACGGCAGCTTTGCCCGTGCGGCGCAGCATCTTGGGGTTTCGCCCTCGGCCCTGTCGCAGACCATCCGCGCGTTGGAGGATCGGCTGGGCCAGCGCCTCTTGAACCGCACGACGCGCAGCGTGGCCGCGACTGTGGCAGGGCAGGCTCTGGCCGAACGGCTGTTGCCGGTGCTGGACGATCTTCAGGGCGTGGTCGATGCGGCCTTTGCGGCGGCGGGCCAGGTCTCGGGCCCGCTGCGCCTGAACGTGGTGCGGGTGGCTGTGCCGCTCTTGGCGCAGCTTTTGCCCGGCTTCCTGACCCGACACCCGCGCGTGACCGTGCAGGTCGAGGCCAGCGATGCGCTGGTCGATATCGTGGCCCAGGGCTATGACGCCGGCATCCGTCTGGCCGAGCGGCTGGAGGGCGACATGATCGCCGTGCCCTTTGGCGGCCCCCTGCGGATGGCGGTCGTCGCCGCGCCCGCCTATCTGGCAAGCCGGGACGCCCCCCGGCACCCCCGCGATCTGGAGGGACACGACTGTCTGGTCTCGCTCGCGCCGTCCACCGGCACGCCTTACCGCTGGGAGTTGGAAAAGGACGGGGTAGAGTTGCGCATCCCCGTCACCGGCCGCCTGATCGGGTCTGACCTGCGGCTGCGGTTGGCCGCCTGTCTGGCGGGTCTGGGGATCGGCTATTTCTTTGAAACCGAGGTCGAAGAGCAGATCGCGGCCGGCCGTCTGGTCCGGCTTCTGGACGATTGGACCCCGCCGTTCCCCGGTTGCTACCTGTACTATCCCAGCCGCCGGAACCAGTCGCCGCCGCTGGCGGCCTTCATCGCGTTCCTGCGCGGCGACCCGTCCGAAAGGTAGGGCGCCCCTTATTCCAAGACCTGCCGCGCCTCTTCGGCCATCTCGGGCGTCAGCTCGGCCGGACGTGGCGGAAGGTCCGCCGCGCCGCGCTTGCCGTTGGTGTCGATGTCGTTCAGCAGCAGTCGCATTTCCTCGATTTCGGTCACTTGCGACTCGATGATCTTGTCCGCCAGTTCGCGCACGCGCGGGTCGCTGATGCTGGCCTTGCGGGCGTTGTTGATGGCGATGGAATGGTGCGGGATCATCGACCGCATGAAGGACTGGTCGTCTATCAGCGCCTGGCTGCGGTTGACAGCCAGAAGGGCGATGGCCCCCAGGATGCCGGCCGCCAGGACGATGACCTTGGTGGCAGTGCCCTTGTACATCGGCCACATGAAGCCCAGCATGATGACGACCATCACGCAGCCCATGACCAGCGAGGCAACCAGCCGGTTCACGCTGAAGTACACGTGGTCCCATTCGTAGACGAGTTGATACATCAGGACGACCATGACGGCGGTCGAGGTCAGGATCATCGCGGCAAAGCGCCCCCAACCCATGCCCTGGTTCTGGTGGTCCATGGCAGATCCCTCCTGTGTGCAGCAGGGGGGCAACCCGGCAAGGGGGCGTCAGGTTCCCGGTCTGGCGGCGCGGGTTGGTTAACGATCTCCGAACGCCCACAGGCAAGAGGTTGATTTCATTGCCAGCGCCCCGGCTGTCCGGTGTGGACAGCCGGGGGCCTTTGCCTATTCGCCGTGATAGGAGACGGTCTTCACATCCTCGCCCGGCGCGGTTTTCTGCCGGCGGATGATGAGGCGGTTCAGGGCGTTGATATAGGCCCTGGTCGAGGCGACGATCGTGTCGGTATCGGCCGACGAGCCGGTGACGATCCGCCCGTCCTCCTCCAGCCGGACGCTGACCGTGGCCTGGGCGTCGGTCCCCTCGGTCACCGCATGGACCTGATAGACCTGCAGGCGGGCCTTGTGGGGGAAGAGCATCTTCACGCAGTTGAAGGCCGCATCGACAGGGCCGTCGCCGGTCGCGTCGATGTGGTGATCCTTGCCGTCGATGGTCAGGATCATGTCGGCCTCTTGCGGGCCTTCGGTGCCGCAGACGACGCGCAGCTTCTTCAGCTGGAGGAATTCGTAGGCGTCGTTGGTCTGCTCGTCGCTGACGAGCGCGATCAGGTCGTCGTCGTAGACTTCTTTCTTGCGGTCGGCCAGCGCCTTGAAGCGGACGAAAACGTCGTTCAGCTGGTTGTCGGCAAGGTCGAAGCCCAGTTCGTTCAGCTTGGCCCGCAAGGCGGCGCGGCCGGAGTGCTTGCCCAAGGGCAGCGAGGTGCCCGAGAGGCCGACATCTTCGGGGCGCATCACCTCGAACGTCTCGCGGTTCTTCAGCATGCCGTCCTGATGGATGCCGCTTTCATGCGCGAAGGCGTTCTTGCCGACGATGGCCTTGTTGAACTGGACGGCAAAGCCCGAGACGGTGGCGACGCGACGGGACAGGCCCATGATCTTGGTGGTGTCGATGCCGGTGCGGAAGGGCAGGATGTCGTTGCGGACCTTCATCGCCATCACGACCTCTTCCAGGGCCGTGTTCCCGGCGCGTTCGCCAAGGCCGTTGATCGTGCATTCGATCTGCCGGGCCCCGGCTTCGACGGCGGCGAGGGAGTTCGCCGTCGCCATGCCAAGGTCGTTGTGGCAGTGGGTGGCGAAGATGACCTGGTCGGCACCGGGGACGCGTTCCAGGAGCATGCGGATGATCTGGGCCGACTCCATCGGGTAGGTGTAGCCGACGGTATCGGGGATGTTGATCGTCGTCGCCCCGGCCTTGATCGCGATTTCCACGACGCGGCAGAGGTAGTCGTGTTCGGTCCGGGTCGCGTCCATCGGAGACCACTGCACGTTGTCGCAGAGGTTGCGGGCGTGGGTGACCGTCTCGTGGATCCGCTCGGCCATCTGGTCCATGTCCAGGTTCGGGATCGCGCGGTGCAGGGGCGAGGTGCCGATGAAGGTGTGGATGCGGGGGGATTTCGCGTGGCGAACGGCCTCCCAGCAGCGGTCGATGTCCTTGAAGTTCGCGCGGGCGAGGCCGCAGATCGTGCTGTTCTTCGCGCGCTTCGCGATTTCCGACACGGCGGCGAAGTCGCCTTCCGAGGCGATGGGGAACCCCGCCTCGATGATGTCGACGCCCATCTCGTCAAGGAGGCCGGCGATCTCCAGCTTTTCCTCATGGGTCATGGTGGCGCCGGGCGATTGTTCGCCGTCGCGGAGTGTCGTGTCGAAGATGACGACGCGGTCTTGTTGGGTCATGGGTCTGGTCCTTTGGTCTTAGCTGCGGTGCGTCTGGGCGCTGGTCACCTCTGAGCGGTCGCGCCCGGGGGCACGCTCAGAGGCGGCTAAGAAGGAGAAGGCCAAGGGGCAGCGCGAGGCTGGCGGCCCCGGCGGTGGAGTGGATGTGGCGTCCCTTGGTCATGGGCCGGACTATACGGCGGAATCGCCGGAAGGGAAGGGGGATTTTCTTGAGCGGGGTGCCGTCCTTGGGGGCATCGAGCCCCCGCGGACGGCGCTGCCGGGGGATGATCCTGCGGCGGTTGCGCGGGTTTTCGGTGCGGAGCCTCCGGCGGGGATATTTGCAGAAGAGAAAGCATGGGCGCGGGTCGGGCGGGCGCTATCTGTCGGGAAAAGCGAAGGAGCTGGTCTTGCGGGCATTGGTTGTGGGGGCGTCGGGCGGGATCGGCGCGGCCTTGGGTGCAGCCTTGCGGAGGCGGGGCGAGGTGGTGGGGCTGTCGCGGTCGGGCGATGGGCTGGACGTGACGGATGAGGCCTCGGTCGCGCGGGTCTTTGGGGCGCTGGAGGGGCCCTTCGATCTGGTGCTGGTGGCGACCGGGGCACTGGCGCCGGAGGGGCGGGGGCCGGAGAAATCGCTGCGGGCCTTGGATGCGGGGCAGTTGGCGGCGCAGTTCGCGCTGAACGCCGCAGGGCCGGCGCTGGTCCTGAAGCATGCGCTGCGGCTGATGCCGCGCGAGGGGCGATCGGTTTTTGCGGCACTTTCGGCGCGGGTGGGGTCAATCGGGGACAATGCGCTGGGGGGCTGGTATTCCTATCGCGCCTCGAAGGCGGCGCTGAACCAGTTGGTCCACACGGCGGCGATCGAGGTGGCGCGCAGTCACCGCGAGGCGATCTGCGTGACGCTGCATCCGGGCACGGTGGACACCGGCTTTGGCGCGGAGTTCCACAAGGGGCGCGAGACGGTGACGCCCGAGGCGGCGGCGGGCAATCTTTTGCGGGTGCTGGACGGGCTGACGGTGGCCGACACGGGCGGGTTCTTCGACTGGTCTGGGGCGCGGGTGCCGTGGTGAGGCTGGTTCTTGTCCTTGGCGACCAGCTGACCCCCGACATCGCGGCGCTGAAAGCGGCAGACAAGGCGCGCGACGTGGTGGTCATGGCCGAGGTGATGGGCGAGGGGGCCAGCGTTCCGCACCATCCCCAGAAGATCGCGTTGATCCTGGCGGCGATGCGGAAATTCGCGGCCGGGCTGGAGGCCGAGGGCTGGCGGGTCGCCTATTCGCGGCTGGACGACCCCGGGAACGCGCAGACGATCCCGGGCGAATTGTTGCGGCGGGCCGCTGAGTTCGGCGCGTCGGAGGTGCTGGCCACCAAGCCGGGCGAGTGGCGGCTCTTGCGCGACCTGGAGGCATTGCCGGTGCCGGTGCGGGTGCTGGAGGATGACCGGTTCCTGTGTTCCGAGGCCGAGTTCGCCGCCTGGGCCGAGGGGCGCAAGCAGTTGCGGATGGAGTGGTTCTATCGCGAGATGCGGCGAAAGACCGGTCTCTTGATGGAGGGGGGCCAGCCCGTCGGCGGGCAGTGGAACTTCGACCACGACAACCGCAAGCCTGCCAAGTCCGATCTGCTGCGGCCTCGGCCCCGCGATTTCGCGCCGGATGCGGTGGTGGAGGAAGTTCTGGCCCTGGTGGCGGCGCGGTTTGCCCATTTCGGGCGGTTGCGGCCGTTTCGCTGGGCGACGGATCGGGCGGGGGCGTTGGCGGCGCTGCGCGAGTTTGTCGAGGAGCGGTTGCCCCGGTTCGGCGAAGAGCAGGATGCGATGCTGGAGGGGGAGGGGTTCCTTTCCCATGCGGTGATCTCTCCGTATCTGAACATCGGGCTTCTGGGGCCTATGGAGGTTTGCCTTGCCGTGGAGGCGGCTTGGAAGGCGGGGCGGGTGCCGATCCAGGCAGCAGAGGGGTTCATCCGGCAGGTGATCGGCTGGCGGGAATATGTGCGGGGGATCTGGGCGCTGAAGGGGCCGGCCTATCTGGAGGGGAACGCGCTGGGGCATTCCCGGGCGTTGCCAGGGGTGTATTGGGGCGCGGAGACGGGGATGGCCTGCATGAGGGCCGCCGTGGGGCAGACCCGGGACCTGGCCTATGCGCACCACATTCAGCGGTTGATGGTGACAGGGAACTTTGCGCTGCTGGCGGGGGCGGACCCGGGGCAGGTGCATGAGTGGTATCTGTCGGTCTATGTCGATGCCTTCGAATGGGTGGAGGCGCCGAATACGCTGGGGATGAGCCAGTTCGCGGATGGGGGGCTTCTGGGGTCGAAGCCCTATGTCTCGAGCGGGGCCTATATCGACCGGATGTCGGACCATTGCGGGGCGTGCCGGTACCGGGTGAAGGAAAAGGTCGGGGACAGGGCCTGTCCGTTCAACCTGCTGTACTGGCACTTCCTGGACCGCCACCGGGATAGGTTCCGGGCGAACCCACGGATGGCGCAGATGTACCGGGTTTGGGACGCGATGGCCGAGGGGCACCGGAACGCGGTGCTGGCCGGGGCTGAGGCGGTGCTGGCGCGGTTGGAGGCGGGCGAGGTGGTGTAAGCGGGAGAGGTGGGCGGATCGCCCACCCTACGCCCGGATTGCCCGGTACGTCGTGGTCTTGGCTGCAGTCTGGTGCCCGCGTCCGGTGGCGGCGTCCTTGCGTCCGAGGCATGGACACAGGGAAGATAGGCGCCACCCCGCGACAGGGAGGTGGCCCGGCTGCGGGGGCGGGGATGACTGTTGGTGCGGTCGATCCAAGCGCGGACGTTCGGCCGTCTGTTCGCAGCCAATCTGCACCCCAAACCGAGGCTGGTAGCGACGCTTGGGCGGACATTTCCGTTCAGGCCCTGGTAAAGTGCGGGCCAGCCTCTCCGCCCGCGCGGGCGTAAGGTGGGCGATACGCCCACCTTACCGTTGGAAGCCCGCGACCGGGTGGCCGAGGCTGCGCAGGCGGGGGCGCAGGGTCAGGCGGTCGATCCAGTCCTGCATCTCGGCGGTCGGTTCGCAGGCAAGCAGCACCTCGTCCAGATCGGCGGCGGCGCGGAGGGCGGCCATCTCGGGCCAGGCCATGGCGAGGTCGTGGTGGCCGATCCAGGCCGCGGCATCGGCATAGCGGACGACGGCCCAGGCGGTCGTCTGGTCGGAACAGTGGAACCGGTAGCTTAGCACCCCCGGGTCCCCCTGGTCGCGCACCCGCGCCGCAAGGGCCGTCGCCGCCGAAGCGAACGCCTGCGCATCGCGCAGGCTATAGCGGTTGACGACGACGATC
The DNA here is from genome assembly GCF_002900975.1 of Tabrizicola aquatica. Lineage (GTDB taxonomy): Bacteria > Pseudomonadota > Alphaproteobacteria > Rhodobacterales > Rhodobacteraceae > Tabrizicola > Tabrizicola aquatica. The sequence continues at coordinate 42,101 of NZ_PJON01000005.1, forward strand.
TCGGCCGAAGCGTCAGCCGCCGAAGCCTCAGCCATTGTCGCGCCAGCGGTTCGCGATGGGGTAGCGGCGGTCAAGCCAGAACGACTTTTGCGTCAGCCGGACCCCGGGGGCGGACTGGAAGCGCTTGTATTCGGCCAGGTAAAGCAGGTGTTCCACCTTCTTCACGGTCGCATGGTCGAAGCCCTGGGCCACGATCTCGGCCACGGACAGGTCCTTTTCCACCAGTCCTTCCAGGATCGCGTCCAGCACTTCGTAGGGCGGCAGGCTGTCCTGGTCGGTCTGGTTCGCGCGCAGCTCGGCCGAGGGGGGCTTGTCGATGATCCGCTGGGGGATCACCTCGCCGGCGGGGCCTTTCATCCAGGGGCGGTGGTGTTCGTTGCGCCAGCGGGCGGTCAGGAACATGCGGGTCTTGTACATGTCCTTGACCGGGTTGTAGCCGCCGTTCATGTCGCCGTAGATCGTGCAGTAGCCCACCGCCATCTCGGACTTGTTGCCGGTGGTCAGGAGCATCTCGCCGAACTTGTTCGAGAGCGCCATCAGAAGCAGGCCGCGCAGGCGGGACTGGATGTTCTCCTCGGTGATCCCGGGTTCGGTGCCGGCAAAGAGCGGGCCCAGCGCCGCCCCCACGGCGGCTTGCGCGCCGGTGATCGGGACCGTGTCCAGCCGGCAGCCAAGCGCACGGGCGGCGGCGGTGGCATCTTCCAGCGAATGGGCGCTGGTGAATTCGCTGGGCAGCATCACGCAGCGCACATTCTCGGGTCCCAGGGCATCCACGGCCATGGCGGCGACGATGGCGCTGTCGATCCCGCCGGAAAGGCCCAGCACCGCCTTGCGGAAGCCGGTCTTGCGCATGTAGTCGCCCAGGCCCAGGACGCAGGCGCGATAGTCCGCCTCGCCGATCGGGGGGATTTCGTGGATCTCGCCCGGGTCGGCCTGCCAGCCATCGGCGGTGCGGCGGAAGGTGACCATCACCTCGGCCTCGTCGAATTGCGGCAGCTGCGCGGCCAGCCGTCCGCCGGGGTTCAGCACCATTGAGGAGCCGTCAAAGACCTGGTCATCCTGGCCGCCGACCATGTTCAGGTAGACCAGAGGCAGGCCGGTTTCGACCACGCGCGAGACCATGAGGTTCAGCCGCAGGTTCGGCTTGCCGCGATGATAAGGACTGCCGTTCGGGATCAGCAGGATCTCGGCCCCGGTCTCGGCCAGGGTTTCGGCCACGTCCGGGTGCCAGGCGTCCTCGCAGATCGGCGTGCCGATGCGGACGCCGTTGATGACATAGGGCCCATGCACATCGGCCGAGGCAAAGACGCGCTTTTCGTCAAAGACCGCGTCGTTCGGCAGGTGGTGCTTGAGGACCCGGGCATGGACCTTGCCGCCCTGCAAGACGTAGTAGCCGTTGTAAAGCCTGCCGCCCAGGCGCACTGGCCCGCCGATGCCAAGCGCCGGGCCATCGGCACAGTCGGCGGCCAGCGCCTCGACCGCGCGGATGGCGTCGGTGACGAAGGCGGGTTTCAGGATCAGGTCCTGGGTCTGGTAGCCGGTGACGAACATCTCGGTCAGGGCGACCATGTCGGCCTTGGCGGCGCGACCGGCCTGCCAGGCGGCATGCGCGCGGGCGATATTCCCGGGGATGTCGCCCACCACCGGGTTCAACTGCGCCAGCATCATCTTGAACGTATCGGTCATGCGAGAGCCTCCGTTCCTGTCCTTGTAGGACGGGATCGTCGGGGATGGAACCGCTCGTCGATGACTTCGTCACTCCTCGCTGACGGCGACGGCGCACCATTTCAGCAAAAGGAGTCGGCGGGTATGGCACTGTGCGCAATGAGGTGGCCTTTGCGCGCGGGTGCGCCCCGACGAGGAGACGAAGTCGAACGAGGAGGTGCCCGCGCTTGTCACCCCAGTGCGGCCCCCTTACGCTGCCCGGCAAACTGTTCGGGGATTCGTCCATGCGTCGCCTTGTCGTTCTCGTGTCCCTGCTTGCCCTGCCCGCCCTTGTCCTGCCCGCGCTTGCCCAGGACGGCGATATCGTCACCAAGCAGTATGACGACGGCTCGGTCTATGAAGGCACCTTCTTGAACGGCCGGCAGCACGGGATGGGGACGTACCGGCTGCCCTCGGGCTTTGAATACAGCGGCGAGTGGGTCGAGGGCGAGATTACCGGGGTCGGCACCGCCCGTTATCCGAACGGGTCGATCTACGAGGGCGCCTTCGTGAAGGGCCAGCCCGAGGGCAAGGGCCGGATCACCGCGCCGGACGGGCGGACTTATGAGGGCGACTGGGTTCAGGGCCAGATGACCGGGCAGGGCGTGGCCCGCTATGCCAATGGGGCGGTCTATGAGGGCGGCTTCGTACGCGGTCAGCATGACGGGCAGGGCAAGCAGACCAACCCCTCGGGCTATACCTATGAGGGCGGCTGGGTCCTGGGCGTCAAGGAAGGCACGGGCAAGATCACCTATCCAGATGGCGCGACCTATGAGGGCACGCTGGCGGCCGGCCAGCGGTCCGGCAAGGGCAAGCTGACAATGCCGGACGGTCTGGTCTATGAGGGGGATTGGGCCGAGGGTCAGATCAACGGCCAGGGCCGGTTGGTGCAGCCCAATGGCGATGTCTATGAGGGCGCCTTCGTCAACGGCCAGCGCGAGGGGCGCGGGGTGCTGACGCACAAGAGCGGCGATCTCTATGACGGCCAGTGGCAGAAGGACCGCCGCCACGGGCAGGGCACATTCACTGCCGCGGACGGGTTCAAATACGAGGGCACCTGGGTCGAGGGCCGGATGGAGGGCACCGGTTCGATCACCTATCCCGACGGGTCGGTCTATATCGGGGCGATGCTGGCGGATCAGCCGCATGGGCAGGGGGCGATCACTTATCCCGATGGCACGACCTATCAGGGCAACTGGGACAAGGGCCTGATCGCCGGGCAGGGCCGGGCCAGCTATGCCGGTGGCCGGGTTTATGAGGGCGCTTTCCGCAATGCCCGCCCGCAGGGCGTGGGGGTGATGACCTATCCCGACGGCTATCGCTATGAGGGCGACTGGCTGGACGGCCAGCGCGAGGGCCTGGGTGCCGCGGTCTATCCCGACGGCAGCCTGTACAAGGGCGGGTTCAAGGCCGGGCTGCGCCATGGCGAAGGCGAGTTCTCGACGACCGAAGGCTTCCGCTATGTCGGCCAGTGGGTGGCCGGGCAGATGGAGGGTCAGGGCACGGCAACCTATCCGGGTGGCGAGGTCTATGTGGGCCAGTTCAAGGCCGGCCGGCGCGAAGGGCAGGGCGAGATGACCTATCCGTCGGGCGAGGTGGCGGCGGGGATCTGGCAGAATGGGATTCTGACGGCACCACCGGAAGGGACGCCTGAAGCGCCCGCCGATGCGACGGCACCGGCGGAAGGGGCACCGGCCGAAGCCGCGCCCTGATCGGCCAGTGCGGTGGGGTAACGGCCAACCTGGTGCTGGGTCTGGACGTGCTTGGTGTCTCCGCGATGTCTTTTCACGACCCGGTGCTGCATGAGAGCGGAGCGAGTCTGGACCTGCGCCTTTTGGGATGCGGTGGTGGGGCTGCGGCATTGGTAGGGTGGGGTTGAACCCCACCCTACGCTGCCGATGCGTCTAGACGGACGTGACGGCGCATTCCGGCAGCAGGCGCATCACATCCTCGGGGCGGCACAGCTGGGTGGCATCGGTCGTGACGGCGGCGGAGGCGGCGGCAGAGCCGAGGGCCAGCGCCTCGGCATGGGATTGGCCGCGCGAGAGCGCCAGGACGAAGGCTGCGACGAAGCTGTCGCCGGCGCCGACGGTGGATTTCACCCGCACCCTGGCCGCCTTGGAAAAGAGCCGCTGGTCGGCGTCAGCCAGCACGTTGCCTTCGGCGCCGCGGGCGATGATGACGATTTTCGCCACGCCCTTGTGAACCAGCGACTGCGCGAATTCGGCGGTGTCCGACAGCGTGGGGAGTGGCTTGCCGGCAAGCTCTTCGCCCTCGGGGCCGTCCATGCGCAGGACTTCAAGGCCGGGGATCGGATGGCGCACTGCCTCGGTCAGGGTGGCGCCGGAGGTGTCGAGGACGACGCGGCTTTCGGGCATCGAGGCGGCTAGCTGGGCGGGGAAGTCGACGGGCACGCCGGGGGGCTGGCTGCCGGAGATCACCGAAAGGCCGCCGGGTCGGGCGGTGGCGCGCAGGAGGGTAAAGACGCGGGCGCGTTCCGCCTCGCCCCAGACCGGGCCGGGGAGCATGAAGCGGTACTGCTTGCCAGTCGTCGCCTCGTTCACGGTCAGCGATTGGCGCGTCTCGCCGGGGCCGAGGATGGAGAGGAACGTGACCCCTTCGCCCCGGATCAATCCGGCAAGGCGGTCGCCGGTCAGCCCGCCGATGGCAACGAGGGCGAGACTGTCGCCGCCCAGGGCCTTGATCGCGCGACTGACGTTCAGACCGCCGCCGCCGGGGTCCAGAAGCGGTTCGGCGCAGCGCAGCTTGTGGCCGGGGATCAGCTCGTGCACCTCGGTCGCCATGTCGAGCGCGGGGTTGAGCGTCAGGGTCAGGATCGGGGCTTGGGTCATGCGGCACCTGTTCGTGTTACCGCTATCATAAGCCCTTTGCGCCGGAATGGAACTGCCCCCGACGCTGATGGCCGGGGGCAAAAATCTTGATCAAGATTCTAGACAAATTCCTAGCTTAAGGAATTTGGGTCCGGGGATCAGCCGTTCAGCAGAAGCTGGTAGCTGGCCGGGACGTAGCGGAAGCCGTCGCCCATCGCCTCGACATAGCCGACGCCCGGGAAGGGCATGTGGTAGCCGATGAAGGGGATGCGGTCGGCCGCGATCTGGCCGAATACGGCCTTGCGGGTCGCTGCGGCAGCGGCCTTGTCCCGGTCAAAGCGCACCTCCCAGTCCGGCCGTTGCAGCGACCAGACATAGTGGTTCGCGGTGTCAGCGGTGACCATCAGGCGCTGGCCGTTGGATTCGATCTGGTAGACCATGTGGCCGGGCGAGTGGCCAAATGCAGCCATTGCGGTGATCCCCGATACCGGGCTGCCGCCGTCGTCGAGGAAGGTGAAGCGGTCGTTCAGCGGGGCGACGTTCTTCAGGAAGCCTTCGTCGCCAGCTTCGGTGGCGGCGTTATGCTCGACCGAGCCGGTCACGTAACGCGCGTTGGCATAGGTCGGCGTGGTGCCATCCGCGCCCATCAAGCCGCCGATATGGTCGCCGTGCATGTGGGTGATGACCACGACATCCACCATGTCGGGCGTCATGCCGGCCGCAGTCAGGGCGGCCAGGGTGCCCTCGGCTGAAAGGCCGGTGTCGAACAGCACGAGCTCGGCCCCGGTATTGACTACGGTGGGGGTGAAGAAGTTCTGGGTCATGTCGGCGGGGATGAAGTTCGCGGCCGAGAGGGCGGCGAAATCCTCGGGCGAGGCATTGGTGCCGAAGGTTTCCTGCGGCTTGTCGCCAGCGCGGGTGCCTGCGAGGAGGGTGGTCACCTCGAACCCGCCCAGCTTGAAGCGGTTCCAGGGCGCGAAGCCCGAACCTTGCATGGTTTCCTGCGCGCGAACGGCCTGGGGCAGGAAAGTTGCGGCAAGGGGAATGGTGGCACCGGCGATAAGCGCCTGACGGCGGGACAGGGTGGTCATGTATCCTCCTGTGGGTTGTGGTGCAGGAAGGATAGGGCGAGGTGCCCCTGCGTCCGGTCACGGGTCCGTCAGTTGAGGTGCGGTGCTGCACAGGGGGTGTGCGGGACCGCTCACTCCCACCAGGGGTCGATGGTGGCGATGTCCTCGTCCGACCAGCCGAAATGGTGGGCGAGTTCGTGGACGACCACGTGGCTGACCAGTTCCTGCAACGAGACGTTGCCGCGTTCGGCCCATTCGTCAAGGATCGGGCGGCGGAAAAGCCAGACCACATCAGGGCGGGTCATCTGGTCGGACGTGGATTTTTCGGTCAGCGGGATGCCTTCATAAAGGCCCGTCAGTTCGAACGGATCGCTGAGTCCCAACTCCTCGACCATGTCGTCGTCGGGGAAATCCTCGACCCGCAGGCGGACATGGGTCGCCGGATCGCGGAATTGCGCGGGCAGGGTCGAGATCGCCTCGTGCGCAAGCTGCTCGATCAGGGCGAGGGAGGGGGCGATGCTGTCGGGGCTCGGGTTTGTCATGGGCGGAAGATAGGCGTGGTTCCGGGCGGGGGGAAGGGGGCGTGCGGGGGTGACTTTCGGTGGCGTCGATCCCGCGCCGGCTGCCGTCCTTGGGGCATCGAGCCCCGCGGACGGCGTTGCCACGGAAGGGTGGCTTGCGCGCCGCAAACTGGACAAAGCCGGGGGCTTGTGACAGGGAAGGGCGTTCGAAGGAGCCCAAGGCCATGACCGTCACCACCCGCTTCGCCCCCTCGCCCACCGGCTGGATCCATGTGGGCAACCTGCGCACTGCGCTGATGAACTACCTGATCGCGCGTCAGAACGGCGGGACCTTCATCCTGCGGCTGGACGACACCGACCAGGAGCGGTCGAAGCAGGAATACATCGACGGGTTGAAGGCGGACCTCGACTGGCTTGGGATCCGCTACGACCGGATCGAGCAGCAGTCGAAGCGCATGGACCGCTATGCGCTGGCGGCCGAGCAGCTGAAGGCCGCAGGGCGGTTCTATGAGTGTTTCGAGACGCCGGTCGAACTGGACCTGAAGCGGAAGAAGCAGCTGAACATGGGCAAGCCCCCGGTCTATGACCGGGCGGCCCTGTCCCTGACCGAGGCGCAGAAGGACGTCTACCGCGCCGAGGGCCGGCAGGGCTATTGGCGCTTCAAGCTGGATCAGGAGCGGATCGAGTGGAAGGACGGGATCATCGGGGACATCTCGATTGATGCCGCATCTGTAAGCGACCCGGTGCTGATCAAGGCGGATGGCCAGGTGCTGTATACCTTTGCCTCGTCGGTGGATGACGTGGAGATGGGGGTGACCCATATCGTCCGGGGCGCGGACCATGTGACGAATACCGCGACGCAGATCCAGATCATGAAGGCCTTGGGCGGGGTGCCCCCCACCTTTGCGCACCACTCGCTGCTGACGGGGCCGCAGGGCGAGGAATTGTCCAAGCGTCTGGGCGTGTTGTCCCTGCGCGACCTGCGGACGAGGGGCGTGGAGCCGCTGGCCCTGCTGAGCCTGATGGCGCGGTTGGGGTCGTCGAAGCCGGTGGAACTGGCGGCCAGCATGGACGAGTTGGTGGCCGGGTTCGACGTGGGGTCCTTCGGGGCTGCGCCAACGAAGTTCGATGCCGAGGACCTGTTCCCGCTGACGCGCCACCATGTCCAGTCGCTGCCCTTTGAGGCGGTGAAGGCGCGGGTGCTGGACCTGGGCGTGCCGGAGGGCGAGGCCGAGGCGTTCTGGGCGGTGGCCAAGGGCAACATCACGGTGCTGGCGGACCTTGAGGACTGGTGGGCGCTGTTCCGCGACGGGGCCGAGCCGGTGATCGACGCGGGCGACCGCGATTTCGTGGCGCAGGCGCTGGCGCTGCTGCCGCCGAAGCCCTGGACCCCGGCGACCTGGGGCGAATGGACCGCAGCGGTGAAGGAAGCGACGGGGCGCAAGGGTAAGGACCTGTTCCGCCCGCTGCGCCGGGCGCTGACGGGCCGCGATGCGGGGCCGGAGATGGCGGACGTGATGCCGCTTTTGCGCAAGGTGCCGAACCTCTGATCCCTTGGCCGGCCCCGGGGGCGCTTCGCCCCCCGGACCCCCAGAGGATATTTGTGGACAGAAAATGGTCGGAGCCTAGTTCGGCGCAAGGACCGAGGATACTATGGCTGGACCGGGCGCGCAGGGGAAATTCGTCGAAGGGAACCTTTTCCGGCACGTGTCGGTGATGGCGCTGACCTCTTCGGTCGGGCTGATGGCGGTGTTCGTCGTCGACCTGATCAATATGTTCTACATCGCACTTCTGGGCCGGGCCGAGCTGGCGGCGGCCATCGGCTATGCCGGGGCGATCCTGTTCTTCACCACCAGTTTCGGGATCGGCATGACCATCGCCGTGGGGGCCCTGGTCGCGCGGGCGCTGGGGGCGCGGGACCCAGGCCTGGCGCGCGAGAAGGCGACCACCGGGCTGGTGCTGAGCTTTGCTGCAGGATCGTTCTTTGCGGCGGTGGTCTGGGCGTTCCTGTGGCCGCTGGTAAGCTTGCTGGGCGCGAGCGGAGAGACGGCGGCGCTGACGGTGCATTTCCTGCAGATCGTCATCCCGTCGCAGCCTTTGCTGATGGTTGGCATGGTCGGCGGCGCGATCCTGCGCAGCCATGGCGATGCGCGGGCGGCGATGATGGCGACGGTCTGGGGCGCGGTGGCGACGGCTGTGCTGGACCCGATCCTGATCTTCGGCCTGGGCTGGGAGTTGACCGGGGCGGCGATTGCCAGTGTCGCGGCGCGGGTGGTGATCGCCTGGATGGCGCTGCGGCCGATCACGGCGCAGTATGGCGGCTTTGACCGGCCGACCCCGGGGCAGGTGATGGCCGACATGGGGCCGATCTGGGCGATTGCGGTGCCGGCGATCCTGACTCAGGTCGCGACGCCGGTGGGCCAGGCCTTCGTCACGCGGGCGACCAGCGCCTATGGCGAGGCGGCGGTGGCTGGCATGGCGATTGCGGGGCGTCTGACCCCGGTCGCGTTCGGGGTGATCTTCGCGCTGTCCGGTGCGCTGGGGCCGATCATCGGGCAGAACTTCGGTGCCGGTCGGATGGACCGGGTGCGGCGCGCGTTTCTGGATGGGCTGATCTTTACGGGGCTGGTGATCCTGGTGGTCTCGGCGCTGCTGTTTGCGCTGCGGGGGCCGATTGCGGATGCCTTTCAGGCCGAGGGGCTGACGCGGGATCTGGTCTATCTGTTCTGCGGGCCCTTGGCACTGTTGTGGTTCTTCAACGGCATGGTCTTTGTCGGCAACGCGGTCTGCAACAATCTGGGCCGGCCCTTCTGGTCGACGGTGGTGAACTGGGGGCGGCACACGGTGGGGACGATCCCGCTGGCGCTGTGGCTGGGCGGGCATTGGGGGGCCGAGGGCGTGCTGATCGGCCAGGCCCTGGGGGGCGTGGTTTTCGGACTGGCGGCGGCCTGGCTGGCGCTTCTGGCGATCCAGTCGCCCGCGGTCCACATGTCCCGCGGCCGACCTGCGCCGGACCCCGCGCCTGAGACTGAACCGGTCGCAAGTCCGGGCGAGCGGCGGGCCTGAGCCGTCGCTTCCGCGTCGCATACCGTCGTATTCCGATTCCCTCTTGCCCGGTCGGGGGGCTTTGCGCTACCCAAGGCGCGTCAGGTTCGGGAGAATCCGGAAGGTCGCAAGACCCGAAGGTGCCGAAGGAGCAACCGCCCCGGTAAACTCTCAGGCGCAAGGGACCGTAGCTGACGACAGACTCTGGAGAGTTCCCGGCACGGTCGGGACGCCGAAGGGATAACGATCTCAGGCGCGCCAAATGGCGCAAGGACAGAGGGGGCATCGCAGGGTGGGGATTTGCCTGCCTGACGGTGCCGGTGCGTTTTCCGGCCAGAGATGACGGAGGGACAGCGATGGCTGACCTGGATGGGGCGGAGCTTTTGCTGCTGGGGCTGGATGCGCTGCACGAAGGGCTTGGCGGCAAGATGGTGCCCTTTGCGGGCTACCGGATGCCGGTGCAATACCCGGATGGCGTGATGAAGGAACACCTGCACACGCGGTCTGCGGCCGGGCTGTTCGACGTATCCCACATGGGGCAGGTGATCCTGCGGCCGACGGGGTCGATGGACGAGCTGAAGCTGGCGTTCGAGGCGTTGATGCCGGTGGACGTGCTGGGCCTGGCCGAGGGGCGGCAACGCTATGGGCTGTTCACCAACGATGCGGGCGGCATCCTGGATGACCTGATGTTCACCAACCGGGGCCACCATCTCTATGTGGTGGTGAATGCGGCCTGCAAGGCGGCGGATATCGCCCATATGATCGCCGGGATGCCCGGCGTTTCGGTAGAGCCGGTGACCGACCGTGCGCTGCTGGCCCTGCAGGGGCCGGGGGCCGAGGCGGCGCTTGCGGGCCTTTTGCCCGGCGTTGCGGCGATGCGGTTCATGGATCACCGGGTGTTCGGGGATATCTGGGTGTCGCGGTCGGGCTATACCGGCGAGGACGGGTTCGAGATCTCGATCCCCGAAGCCGGGGCAGAGGCATTCGCCCGCAAGCTGCTTGCCCAGCCGGGGGTTGCCCCCATCGGCCTTGGCGCGCGGGACAGCCTTCGGCTGGAAGCGGGGCTTTGCCTTTACGGCCATGATATCGACACGACGACCAGTCCGGTCGAAGCGAACCTGACCTGGGCGATCCAGAAGGCCCGCAAGGCCGGTGGCGCGCGCGAGGGTGGCTTCCCTGGTGCCGCGCGCATCCTGAAGGAACTGGCCGAGGGGCCGGAACGCCTGCGGGTGGGTCTGCGTCCCGAGGGTCGCGCCCCGATGCGCGAGGGGGTGGAGCTGTTCGCCGAGGACGGCACGCCGGTCGGCCGCGTGACCTCGGGCGGGTTCGGACCCAGCGTCAATGCCCCGATTGCGATGGGCTATGTGGCCCGCGCCCATGCTATGCTTGGTGCCACCTTGCTGGGCGAAGTGCGCGGCAAGCGCATGCCCGTGACTGTGACCGAGATGCCTTTCCAACCGACAACCTACAAGCGCTGAGGACCGATTATGAAGTATACCAAGGAACATGAATGGCTGCGCGTCGAGGGTGACCTCGTGGTCGTCGGCATCACCGAACACGCCGCGACCCAGCTGGGCGATGTGGTCTTTGTGGAACTGCCCGAGACCGACACGATGGTCGCCGAGGGCGATGAGGTCTGCGTGATCGAAAGCGTCAAGGCGGCCTCGGACATCCTGGCCCCGGTCGATGGCGAGATCGTCGCGGTCAACCAGAAGCTGGCCGATGCGCCGGCCCTGGTGAACGAGGACCCGACGGGTGCCGGCTGGTTCTTCAAGATGAAGCTGGACGACCTGAGCGTGCTCGACCAGTTCATGGACGAGGACGAGTATCAGGACCTGATCGGCTGATCGCGCGTCCGGTGGCAGGCGCCGGGGGGGTCAGCCCCCCGGACCCCCCGGGATATTTGGGCAAAGATGAAAGGGAGCGGGTCCAGATGCGGCCCCGAGCAGGACATGAGTTTTACCCCGACCGACTATAACCCCTATGACTTTGCCAACCGCCGTCACATCGGCCCCTCTCCGGTGGAGATGGAGGAGATGCTGGCCGCCGTTGGTATCCGCACGCTGGATGAGTTGATCGACCAGACGGTGCCGCCCTCGATCCGGCAGTCGCAGCCGTTGCCCTGGGCCCCCTTGGCCGAGCATGAGTTGCTGGCCCGCATGAAGGAAGTCGGGGCGAAGAACCGGGTGATGACCAGCCTGATCGGGCAGGGTTATTACGGCACGGTCACGCCCCCGGCGATCCAGCGCAACATCCTGGAGAACCCGGCGTGGTACACCGCCTATACGCCCTATCAGCCCGAGATTGCGCAAGGCAGGCTTGAGGCGCTGCTGAACTTTCAGACCATGGTCTGCGACCTGACCGGGCTGGACGTGGCGAACGCCAGCCTGCTGGACGAGGCGACGGCGGCGGCCGAGGCGATGACCATGGCCGAGCGGGTGGCGAAGTCCAAGGCGAAGGCCTTCTTCGTGGACCGCTTCTGCCATCCGCAGACCATCGCCGTGATCCGCACCCGCGCCATGCCCTTGGGGATCGAGATCATCGAGGATGATGTCCGGGCGCTGGACCCCTCGAAAGTCTTTGGCGCGATCTTCCAGTATCCCTCCAGCTATGGCCATGTCATCGACTTCACCCAGCGCATCGCGTCCTTGCACGCGGCGGGGGCCATCGCGATCATGGCGACCGACCTTCTGGCGCTGTGCGTGCTGAAAGAGCCGGGCGCGATGGGGGCGGATATCGCCGTGGGTTCGGCGCAACGGTTTGGCGTGCCGATGGGCTATGGCGGGCCGCATGCGGCCTTCATGGCGGTGAAGGATGCGCACAAGCGGCAGATGCCGGGGCGGATCGTCGGCGTCTCGATCGACGCGCAGGGGGGGAAGGCGTATCGCCTTAGCCTTCAGACCCGCGAGCAGCATATCCGGCGCGAGAAGGCCACGTCGAACGTCTGCACGGCGCAGGCTTTGCTGGCGGTGATGGCGTCGATGTATGCGGTCTTCCACGGGCCGAAGGGCCTGCGCGCGATTGCGGAACGGGTGCATTTCCTGACCCAGCGGCTGGCCCGCGCGTTGAAGGCGGCGGGGGCGAAGGTGGCGCCCAAGGCGTTCTTCGACACGATCACGGTCGAGGTTGGTGTCGGTCAGGCCGGTATCCTGGCGGCCGCCCGCAACGAGGGCCTGAACTTCCGCAAGATCGGCAATGACCGCATCGGGATCAGCCTGGACGAGACGACGGACGAGCGCGTGCTGATCAAGGTCCTGCGCGCCTTTGGCATCGACGGGGTGCCGCCGCACCGCGCCACCCTGGGCTTCCCCGAGGAGATGCTGCGGACCTCGGACTATCTGACCCACCCGGTTTTCCACATGAACCGGGCCGAGTCGGAAATGATGCGCTACATGCGCCGCCTGTCGGACCGCGACCTGGCGCTGGACCGGGCGATGATCCCGCTGGGGTCCTGCACGATGAAGCTGAACGCTGCGGCCGAGATGATGCCGATCACCTGGCCGGAGTTCGGCAGCCTTCACCCCTTCGCGCCACGTGACCAGGCCCTTGGCTACCATGAGGCCATCAGCGACCTGTCGGCCAAGCTGTGCGAGATCACCGGCTATGACGCCATGTCGATGCAGCCGAACTCGGGCGCGCAGGGGGAATATGCGGGGCTTCTGACCATCCTCGCCTATCACCACGCCCGCGGCGACACGCAGCGCACGATCTGCCTGATCCCGACCAGTGCCCACGGCACCAACCCGGCCTCGGCGCAAATGGCGGGGATGGAGGTCGTCGTCGTGAAGGCCTCGGCCAACGGCGACGTGGATGTCGAGGACTTTCGCGCCAAGGCCGAGGCGGCGGGCGACCGGCTGGCGGCCTGCATGATCACCTATCCGTCGACGCATGGCGTCTTTGAGGAGACCGTGCGGACCATCTGCCAGATCACCCATGACCACGGCGGGCAGGTCTATATCGACGGGGCGAACATGAACGCGCTTGTCGGCTTGGTGAAGCCCGGTGAGATCGGCGGGGACGTCAGCCACCTGAACCTGCACAAGACCTTTGCCATCCCGCATGGCGGCGGCGGGCCGGGCATGGGGCCGATCGGCGTCAAAGCCCACCTTGCGCCACATCTGCCGGGTCATCCCGAGACGGGGGGCGACGGTGCGGTTTCGGCGGCACCCTACGGGTCTGCGTCGATCCTGCTGATCTCCTGGGCCTACTGTCTGATGATGGGCGGGCCGGGGCTGACTCAAGCGACCCGCGTGGCGATCCTGAACGCGAACTACATCGCGGCCCGGTTGTCAGGCAGCTACCCGATCCTCTTCATGGGCAACAAGGGCCGCGTCGCGCATGAGTGCATCCTGGACACCCGTCCCTTTGCCGAGGCAGGCGTCACTGTGGACGACATCGCCAAGCGCCTGATCGACAACGGGTTCCACGCGCCGACCATGTCCTGGCCAGTGGCAGGGACGCTGATGGTGGAGCCGACGGAGAGCGAGACCAAGGCCGAGATCGACCGCTTCATCACCGCGCTGCTGTCGATCCGCGAGGAGATCCGGGCGGTGGAACGCGGCGAGATTGCGGCCGAGGACTCTCCCCTCCGCCACGCACCGCACACGGTGGCGGCACTGGTGGGCGAGTGGGATCGGAAATACAGCCGCGAAACGGGCTGCTTCCCGCCGGGGTCGTTCCGGGTGGACAAGTACTGGCCGCCTGTTGGGCGGGTCGACAACGTCTATGGCGACCGCAACCTGATCTGCACCTGCCCGCCCGTCGAAAGCTATGCCGAGGCGGCGGAATAGGGAGCCAAAATCCTTGAGCAAGGGTTATTTCAAATTCCTTGCTTAAGAAATTTGGCCCCCGGTTGATGCCGGGGGCCGAATTTTCAAGGTGCCGGCTTCGGGGCGGGCGTGCCCAGGGTGCCGCCCGGGCGCGTGCCAAGCCCGCCGCCGGTCTTGGGTTTGAGGTCTGGGACCTTGGGCATCGGCGGCGTGCCAAGCGCCGGAGCGGCGGTTTCCGCCGGAGGTTCGGGCTGAGACGCGGGCGGCTGAGGCGCATCGGCGGGCTGTCCGGCCGGGGGCTGGGTGCCGGTGGCAAAGGGATTGCTGCCTGAATATCTGGCGTTACAGGCCTGGGCCATGCCAAGTGCGGTGCCGATCCCGGTCACATCATAAGCCTCGTCGATGCCGATGCCCAGCATGCGCAGCCACTGGCCGCTGGCCAGGAATTCCGACGTGGGCACGATCTCGCGGAAGGTGATCCCGGCGTAGGCTTCGTCCCAGGCCTCGCCCGTGCCGGTCCAGGGCAGGCCGGTCTCCAGCATTATCCAGACATCGAACTGCTGCCCGGGCTGGAACCGGACCTCGGGGTGCGACAACAGGATCGAGATCGTGTCATCGGGGTAAAGGCCAAGCCACAGCACCTCGCCGTTGGTGTAGGCGACCGAGACGTCGCAATGGGAATAGGCCCCGTTGGAGGTATGCGCCGCCCCGGCCCAATAGCCGGTGGAGAAATCCGAGCCCTGAATCGGCTCGGCCAGGGCGGGCAGGACGGCCATGAAAGGCAGAGTGGCGGCGAGGGCAAGCTTGCGCATGGGTGGTCCAATGTTGCTGCGGTTTGCCGCGCAGCATGACAGGGCAGGGCGGGACCGCGCAAGTCAGGCTTTCCGCAAGGGGCGCGTGGCATTGACCGCCGCCCGGCCGCGCGCTAGCCGTGGCGCAATGACCCGCACCCGCCCACCCTTGCTTGACGGCCTGATGGCCAGCCTGCCGATCGCCATGGGCTATTTCCCGATCGCCTTTTCCTTCGGAGTTGCGGCGACCCAGGCCGGGTTCACCGGGCTCGAGGCGTTCGCCCTGTCGCTGTTGATCTATGCCGGGGCCTCGCAGTTCCTTGCGGTGGCGCTGCTGTCGTCGGGCGCGCCGGTGCTGGTCTCGGCCTTCACGCTGATCGCGATGAATCTGCGCCATGTACTGTATGGGCCGGCCCTGATGCGCGCGGCTGGGACGGGTGCGGGCAAGCGGCATGCCTGGGCCTGGGCCTGGGGGCTGACGGACGAGGTTTTTGGCCAGGCGCTGGGCGCGCTGGCGCGGGGGCAGCGGTTCTCGGAAGGCTACATGTTCGGCCTGGGGATCGGCGCCTATGCCAGCTGGCTGGCAGGGACGGCCGTGGGCGCGGTGGCCGGTGGCGGCGCGCTGGAGGGGTGGCCCGCCCTCAGCGCGGGGCTGGGCTTCATGTTGCCGGCCTTGTTCCTGGCGCTGCTCTTGTCGATCCTTAGCCGCCGCCAGGTGCCCGTGGTCGCCGTGGCCGGCCTGGTGACGGTGGCGGCAACGCTGGCAATCAGCGCGACAAGCGGCATCCTGTTGGGGATGCTGGCGGGCGCGCTGGCGGGGCTGGTGCGGCGATGAACCTGGACCTGCTGACCGTGGCGCTGCTGGCCGGTGCGGCGACCTGGGCCTTTCGCGCCCTGCCGATTCTGGCGCGGACGGACCGGATGGCCGCGGGCGGGTGGCTGGAGCGGTTCCTGTCTGCGACAGGCCCCGCCGCTATCGCCACCTTGTTCGTCGCGGCGATCCTGCCCGCTCTGACCCCGGACCTGCTGCGCCTTCTGCCGGTGGTGACCGGCACCCTGGCGGTGCTGGCGCTGTGGGTTGCCCGACGCTCGGTCGTGCTGGCGACGCTGGGCGGGGCGGTCGCGCATGGCTGCACCGTCTGGCTGCTGGGCTGAACGCCGCTTGCGCCGGGCGCTGGCATCGGCGACCATGGGCACAGGAAGAAGGAGACGCGCCATGTTTGAGATCAGCCCGCGGACGGTGGTGCAAGTGATCTTCCTTGCGCGTGAAGCAGGCGCCGGCGCGACCGAGTTGCACGCCTTCATCGATGGGCTGAACGACGATGAGAAGTCGCAGCTGACCGCCGTGGCCTGGGTCGGGCGCGGCGCCTTCGAGCCCGAGGATTTCGACGAAGCCGTCGCCACTGCCACGGCCGAGGCGACGACCCCCACCGCCGATTACCTGATGGGCATGCCGCATCTGGCCGAGAACCTGGAAGCAGGGCTGGAGGCGCTGGGTGTCGACGTGTCGGGCGAGGAAGAGGATTTCCTCTGACTGTAGCACGGGAGGGTCTTGCGCCCGTCGGCCGAGCTGCACATCTTCGAAGCTGACAAGATGTGAGGTGTGCCATGGCGCTTGCCGATGCTGTGAGATTGACTTGCCCCGACTGCGGCCAAGGGAACCGGGTTCCGGTGGACCGGCTGGCCGAGGGGCCGAAATGCGCTGTCTGTGGCGCGGCCCTGGCGGATGGCCGCGTGGCCGAACTGGATGCGGCGACGCATGACAAGGCCACCCGCAACGACGGTCTGCCAGTGCTGGTCGATTACTGGGCGCCCTGGTGCGGCCCATGCCGGATGATGGCGCCGGAATTCGCCAAGGCGGCCAAGGCCTTGGCACCCGGGGTCCGGCTGATGAAGCTGAACACCGAGGACCATCCCCAGGTCTCGGCGCGGGCGGGAATCCGGGGCATCCCGGCGTTGATCCTGTACCGGAACGGGCGTGAGGTTGCACGGCTGGCCGGGGCCCGTCCGGCGGCCGATATCGTGGCCTTTGTCCGCCAGAACCTGGGCTGATCGCCGCGCCGGCCGGCTTGACAACGCCCGCCCAATGCGCGAGACACCGGCGCAGGTCTTGGGGCAGTAGCTCAGTTGGGAGAGCGCGTCGTTCGCAATGACGAGGTCAGGGGTTCGATCCCCCTCTGCTCCACCAGGATCCTCCCTTCCAGAACATGACGCAGTTCGGGGTGACATCTGTCCCCGGCTCTGACAGGTTTGCCCCGCAACGAGCAGGGGACGTGGAGTCATGCAGAAGGTTTGTCTGGTCACAGGCGGCGGGCGGGGGATCGGCGCTGCGGTCGCGCGCGAGATGGCGGCGCGGGGCTATGCGCTGGTGCTGATGTCGCCGTCTGAAAGCTGCGAAACCTTGGCGGCGGAACTGGGCGGCGTGGCCCGGCGCGGTGTCGCGCAGAGTGCCGAGGACCTGAAAGGCGTCGTGGACCTGGCCATGGCGACGCATGGCCGCATTGATGCGGTGCTGAACCACACCGGCCACCCGCCGAAGGGCGACCTTCTGGCCATCACCGACGAGAACTGGGATCTGGCCAACGACATGATCGTGAAGTCGGTCGTGCGGATGGCGCGGCTGGTCACGCCGGTGATGGAGGCGCAGGGCGGGGGCGCGATCGTGAATGTCACCACCTATGCGGCGATGGAGCCGTCGCTGTGGTTCCCGGCCTCGTGCGTCTATCGGGCGGGGGTGCAGTCCTTCGCCAAGCTTTACGCGGACCGCTATGGCCCGGTGGGCATCCGGATGAACTGCCTGGCGCCGGGCTTTACCGACAGCCTGGACGTGGCCAAGTACGGTGAGTTGGCGGCGCTGAAGCGCATCGCGCGGGTCGAGGAGCAGGCGAAGGCGGCAGCCTTCCTGCTGACCGACGAATCCAGCTATGTGACCGGTCAGACCCTGATCGTCGACGGCGGCACCACGCGCAGCATCTGAAACGAGAAGGACCTGCAGGCCACGGGGAGGCCTACAGGTCCGGGCCGGGGCGAGGGGGTCGACCTCCGGCCAGTCACCGCAACAGGGACATTGCGGGTTCAGGGGCGCGAGGGATAAATCCCTTCGGTGCAGATGATGTAGTTCACGCACAGGCTGGGCTGGATGTTGTCGTGCGGCTGGCCGCCCCCGGCCGGCGCGCAGGACAGCGCGTTCAGCGTCACGGTCGCATCGGTCTTGTCGGTGTATATCTGCGAGCGCGCCAGCATGTCACCCTGCGGCCGGTCATTGTCGCCAGCGACGTTGGCGACGAGCAGATCGTGGCTGTGCGGCGGCACCTGGGAGGCCTGAAGGGTGACGGTCTCGGTCCCGACCTTTTCGCCCAGCACGCGCGGCGTGAGGCCGCTGCCGTTGCCCGGATGCATCGGCACGCGACCCTGCAGGTCCGGCAGGCCGAAGGTGGTTATTCCGTCACCGCCATAAGCAACGCCAAGCAGCGAGAACAGCGCGGAGTTCTGCGAGATCGACATCAACTGGCCGTTGCAGAACGCCCAGCCCTTGGGCGCGAAATTACCGGCAAACATGATGATCGTACCGAGTATCGGGTCCATGGCTGTCCTCTTGTCCTTTACCGGCGCAGGGTCTGCCCGGTCTCTTCTCCCTAGCCCTAGAACGGCGTTAACTGTGGCTTCTGTGGCAAAACGCACCGAGCGATAAGCCGCCGCCCTTTAGAACGGCTCAAAGTCCGCAGTCTGTGCTGCGGGCGGTCGTTCAGGGGGATGGGTCATGGCGGGGCAGACAAGCAGGTTGGTGGCGGCGGCGCTTTTGTGTCTGGGAACGGCGCAGTCGGCGCAGGCGCTAGGGCCGGGGTTCATCGACGATGGCTATCTGCTGACCGGACACGGCTGCAACTTCAACATCTACCACGACGGCGTGGGCCGTGAATCGCAGGTGCAGCTGTTCATCAGCGGCGGATCGGGGGCCAGCCCGACCTCGGGCGGAACCTATTGGCTGGGAGGAGCGATCACGTCCTTTGCGCCCGGCGCCATCACTGCCGCAATGGTTTCGACCGAATGCGGCATCTCGAACATCACCGGCTTCGTATCGGACGGGGCCAACGGCACCTATGAAAGCGACGACTTCATGGGGGTGCGGTTCCGGGGAACCTCGAACGCCGACGGAAAGATCTATGACTATGTGATCGGCCTGACCGGCCCGACGACCACCACGGTGGTGAATACGCGGGTTGAGGTTCCGAACACGCCGCCGACGGTCAATGCCGGGTCGGACCAGATCGCCAATTCGGGTGCTTCGGTCACGCTGAGCGGGTCTGGGACCGACCCGGATGTGGGTCAGACGCTGACCTATAGCTGGACGCAGATCTCTGGCACCTCGGTCACTTTGAGCGGAAGCACGAGCCCCACGCCAAGCTTCACCGCGCCCACGCTGGCGATCGGTGCCAGCACGGTCCTGGGGTTCCGCCTGGCGGTTTCGGACGGGATCGTGGAACGCACGGATGATGTGCAGGTCACTGTGAACGGCCCACCGAACACGGTGCCGGTGGCCAATGCCGGGACGAACGCGACCATCGCATCGGGCGCAATCTATCAGCTGGACGGGACGGGTTCGCTTGATGACGATGGCCAGACGCTGACCTATGCCTGGACCCAGACCGCCGGAACCGGGGTCACCTTGTCCAGTGCGACGGTCGCGCGGCCATCCTTCACCGCTCCGACGCTGGTACTGGGCGACCCGGCGGAAGTCCTTACATTTTCGCTGATCGTGTCTGACGGCATTGCGTCCTCGACCGCGGCCACTGTCGATATCACCGTCGAACCGCCGGCGAACCGTCCCCCCGTGGCGGATGCTGGCGATCAGCAGTCCGTTGACTCGCTGTCGGCGGTGACGCTGGATGGAACCGGCTCGACCGACCCGGATGCGGGCCAGCCCTTGACCTATACCTGGACGCAACTGTCCGGGCCGACGATGACGGTGACAGGGGCCAATCAGGCGCAGGCCAGCTTTACCGCGCCCGAGGTGGCGTTCGGTGATGATCCGGTTGGGTTGCTGTTCAGCCTGCGCGTCTCGGACGGCGAGCTTGAGGACACTGACCTTGTGCTGGTTCAAGTCTCTGGCGTGAACCAGATCCCGGTCGCCGTGGCCGGAGACGACCAGACCGTTGCGGCAGGCGCACCGGTCCAGCTTGACGGGACAGGTTCATTCGACCCCGATCCGCTGACGCCACCGGTCGCGTTCATCTACGAATGGACTGCGCCCCTCGGCTCGGGGATCGTGCTGACCGGTGCGGATACGGCCACCCCCAGCTTTACCGCGCCGCAACTTGCGCCGGGCGTCACGCGTGAGGTGGTCCTGACGCTGGTGGTCCGTGATGGTTTCGCCGACTCGGTGCCGGATGAGGTGTCGATCTTTGTCGAGGGGCCGGCCAATATTGCGCCCACGGCCGACGCCGGAGAGGATCGCCGGGTGGTTTCCGGCACCGCGACCAGTCTGGACGGGTCCGGCTCGGACGCGAACAATGCGCTGCAGACCTTGACCTATGCCTGGACGCAGGTGTCCGGCCCTGCGGTGACGCTGGCCGGGGCGACGACGGTTTCGCCGACCTTCACGGCCCCGCCCCTGCCGCCCCTTTCGGCGCCAGTGGATCTGGAGTTCCAACTGGTGGTGAATGATGGAATCGAGGAATCCGCCCCCGCGACGGTGCGGATCACGATCGACCCGCCCCTCAACACGCCGCCAATCGCCGATGCCGGGCCGTCGCAGACTGTGGCCAGCGGCGCGCTGGTCACCCTGGATGGCCGGGCGTCCAGCACCGAGGACGTCGGGCAGACCCTGACCTACAACTGGGTTCAGACCAGTGGCCCGGGCGTCGTGCTGGACGATCAGAACGCCGCGCAACCGACTTTCGTGGCGCCCGTGGTGCCTTACGGCCAACCGCCCGAGGTCCTGACCTTCGACCTTCTCGTAAACGATGGGCTGGAAGATTCTATCGCCGCTGGTGTGATGATCGAGGTCCAGCCCGAACCGAATACGCCGCCGGTGGCGGATGCCGGCAGCGACCAGCAGGTTCTGTCGGAAGAGCAGGTGTTCCTGGATGGAAGCAATTCGTCGGATCAGGACGTGAACCAACCCCTGTCCTACGCTTGGCAGCAGCTGTCCGGTCCGACCGTAACCTTGGACGACCAGGGGACCGCAACGCCCCAGTTCACGGCTCCGGCGCTGGACGTGGGCCAGCCCCCGGTGCAGCTGGTCTTTGAACTGGTGGTCGACGACGGCGAAGATTCCTCGGCCCCCGATACGGTTGTGGTCACCGTCCTGCCGCCTGACAACACCGCCCCGGTGGCGGTTGCTGGCGCTGACCGGACAGTGGACGGCGGGGTCGCGGTCAGCCTGGATGGCAGCGCCTCGTCCGACGCGGATGCGGCGTCGGTCCTGACCTACCAGTGGCTGCAGACTTCGGGCCTTGCAGTGCCACTGACCAACGCGTCGAGTGCCATCGCCTCGTTCACCTCGCCGGTGCTGCCCGTTGGGTCGCCGGATGAAGTCCTGGTGTTCCAGCTGTCGGTTTCGGATGGGATAGCCACTGTGACCGACAGCGTAAGCATCACGGTCGAACCGTCGCCGAACACGCCACCCATCGTTGATGCCGGTGCGGATGACAGTGTTCCGTCCACAGGTTCCTTTGTCGTTACTGCCACGGTCATTGATCCGGATGTCGGTCAGACGCAGACCTTCACCTGGGAAGAGCTGTCGGCTACGGGCGCGGTGCTGGTGAACGACGGCGGCCCAAGCGTGACTGTCACGCCGCAACCGCTGCAATTCGGCGAGGCGCCATATGACATCATCCTAGGGGTCGTCGCGAACGACGGGACCGATAGCTCGCTCCAGGATACCGTGACGATAACGGTACTGCCCGCACCCAACACGCCCCCCACCGCCAATGCGGGTGCAGATCAGGTAGCCTTGGCCAGCACTGTGGTGACCTTGACCGGAAGTGGATCGGTCGCGGGCGAGCCCGGACAGACGCTTTCCTATGAATGGTCGCAAATATCAGGCCCGCAGGTCAACTTCGTGATCAATATCGCCAACACGGGGTTCGTGACGCCGCCAGTTCCGGCTGGTGCTCCGCCGGTGCCGATAGTGTTCTCGTTGCGGGTTTTCGACGGGTTCGACTTTTCCCAGCCCGATATCGTCGAGGTCAGCGTCATCCCCGCCGCCAACACCGCGCCGGTGGCAGATGCCGGGCCGGACCAGGACGTGGCGACCGGCGAGACTGTAAGCCTGGATGGCAGCGCATCCAGCGATCCGGATCCGGCCTCGGGTCCGCTGACCTTCCTTTGGGTGCAGACTGCCGGTCCCAGCGTAAGCCTGACTGATGGCGATACCTCTGGTCCCAGCTTCACCTCCCCAGCCGTGCCTGCTGGCACGGTCGAGGAGTTGACCTTCGAATTGCGGGTGAGTGACGGCTACAGCACAACCACAGATACGGTCGTGATCCGGGTGGCAGGAGCGCCGAACGCAGTTCCGTTGGCCAATGCCGGTCCAGACCAGCAGGTGGCGTCGGCTGCTTCAGTCACGCTGGATGGGTCGGCGTCGTCGGATGCTGATGGGAGTTCGCTGAGCTATGCCTGGACCCAGCTCTCCGGGCCGACCGTGGTACTGTCTTCGACGACTTCGGTGACCCCCAGCTTCGACGCGCCGGTGCTGGCATTGGGCGTGGCGGATGCCGAGTTGGTGTTCCAGCTGGTGGTGAACGACGGGACGGTGGATTCCCCGCCAGACACCGTCACGATCACAGTGACTGCGCCGGGTTCAGGCGAACGTCCGGTCGCCACCCTTGTCGCAGTCCCGCCAAGCTATGACGGGTCCGGTCCGATCACGCTGACCGTCAGTTTCTCGGAACCGGTCACCGGCTTCGAGGCCGGCGACTTGCAGGTGACGAATGCAACCGCATCGGTTGCCGGCGGTCCGCAAGCCTTTACCGTGACCTTGTCGCCGACCGCCTATCCGTCCCCCATCACAGTTGCCGTGCCCGAGAATGTCGCAGTCGACATCGAGGGGCTGGGCAATCTGGCGGCGGGCGAGGTCTCGATCGGTCCCGCCTTGGTTGCAGAAGCATCCGAGGCGGTGGCCGAGGCAATGATGCAACGGGCGCGGGCGCTGATCAACAGCCAGCCGAAGCTGCGCCGGTTCCTGTTGCCGGGCGGCTCGAATACCTTTGTCGCCAGCGTGACGCAGAACCGCAGCACGCTGGGGCTGACGCTGGGCCAGGACAGCCCGGTCTGGGTCGCGCTGAACGGCGAATGGTCCAAGACCGGTGAGGACGAGCAGGACTATGTGAACCTTGCCTTCGGCGGCCACCTGATGCGCGGCGAGAACGTGATCCTGGGGGCCATGGTCCAGTTCGACGATGCCCGCACCGTCAGCCCGACCGAGACCTTCCGCGGCGAGGGCTGGCTGGTCGGTCCCTACCTGGTCATCCGCGCGGCTGAACAGCCCTTGGTCTTTTCGGCTTCGATCCTGGCGGGCGAGACACAGAACAGTCTTACTCGCGTGGGGCTGGGAACCGACCGGTTCGACACGCGGCGGCTGCTGCTGACCGCCGGGGTCGAGGGACAGTTCGTCATGGCAAACGGGCTGATCCTTATCCCGTCCTTCGATCTGGCGCATGTCCGCGACCGGCAGGAGGCCTATCTCGACGCAGCGGCGAACCTTGTGCCCGAACAGACCGTCACCCTGACCGAGGCCAGCTTCGGGTTGGGCTTCGAGAAGGGCCTGCGGACGCGGACCGGCGATGTGGTCCTGACAGGCCGGGTGTCGGGCATCTTTGCCGACGAATCCGGCACAGATGAGCGCGACCGTTTCCGCGGGCGGATCGACATGGGTGCGGATATCGCCTTGTCCGAAACCGGAAGCCTGACCCTGGGCGCCTATTACGACGGCATCGGGGCCAAGGACTATGAAGCCTGGGGTGCCGACCTTTTGCTGCAGTTCAAGTTCTAGTCCGCCCACTCCCCGAAGGCGATCATTGCAATTGCAGCACGTTCTGCGGCGGCCTTCCGGGGCCGCCGCAATTTCTTTGCCGATCATTTGGTGAATGTGGCAGAGCGTTCGACTTGCCATGATTGCGCCAATGTTTCTGTGGACAGCTTTAAGCTGTTTGTTCGAGTGTCAGGAGTTGTGCCCCGGAAACGGACCCAAACCTCATCGGCCGACAAGGCCCGCAAGGAGTTGCAGATGCCGCCTGCCGACCGTCAGAAGATCGCAATCATCGGCGGTGGGGTGGGGGCGATCACCGCCGCCTATGCCATCACCACGCTGCCGGATTGGCAGAACCGTTACGACCTGACGATCTATCAGCTGGGCTGGCGTTGCGGCGGCAAGGGGGCCTCGGGGCGCAACGCCATACATGCGCAGCGGATCGAGGAGCATGGCCTGCACATCTGGGCCGGCTTCTACGAGAACGCCTTCCGCCTGATGCGTGACTGCTATGACACGATGAACGCCACCGGCCTGCGGTCGCCCGATGCGCCACTGGGCACGCTGGACAAGGCCTTCAAGGGCCTGTCGCATTTCTTCCTGGCCGAGGACCTGGCCCAGCCCGACGGCTCGGTCAGCTTGCATCCCTGGCGGATCGACTTTCCGCCGAACGACGAAAAACCGGGGAGCGGGGGCCTGCTGCCGACACCCTTCGCCTATTTCCAGATGCTGGTCGAAACGGTAGCCGACTTCATCGAGCGGGAACTGGCCGGACCAACGCCCAAGGCCGGCCATACCCTGCCGGTCCAGTTCCACGCCAGTTTTACGCGCAAGGGCCTGTCCCTCGGCGCCCCCTCGCCGTTCCATCACCTGCGCGCCTATGCCCGCTCGCTGTCCCACAACGCCCATGACCACCGGGCGCATGAGTTGCACCAACTGGCCGCGCTGGCCGCCCATGCGCAGGACTGGCACGCCACGCAAGACACCGACAGCCATGGCGATGAGGCGCGGCGGATCGGGTATCTGATCAGTCTCTCCGGGGCGTTCTTCCGCGGCGCGATCCACTCGGGCCTGTTCCGTGCGGGGTTTGACGCCATCGACGATTGGGAGATCAGCCAGTGGCTGCTGCACTATGGCGCCACCCACGAGGCGGTCTATTCCGCGGTGTTCCAGGGCTGCTACGACTATGTCTTTGGCTATCCGGGCGGGGTGACTGACGACCGCTCGGTCGGGGCGGGAACGGCGATCCGGGGCCTTTTGCGGCTGGCCTTCACCTACAAGGGCGCGCTGTTCTTCAAGATGCAGGCGGGGATGGGCGACACGATCTTTGCGCCCTACTACCAGGTGCTGCGCGCGCGGGGGGTCCACTTCCGCTTCTTCACCGCAGCCCGTGCGTTGCGGCTGGATGCGGAAGGGCAGGGCATTGCGGCCATCGACATGGTGGAACAGGCGCAAGTGATTGGCGGCGACTATCAACCACTGGTCGATGTGAAGGGGCTACCCTGCTGGCCGTCAGAGCCCGATTGGTCGCAGTTGGAAGGCGGCGCGGCCTTGCAGGCCTTGGGGGTGGACTTCGAGTGCGAGAAGGACCCGCCCACGGGAACTGCCTTCCGGCTGGAGCGGGGGCGCGACTTTGATCAGGTGATCCTGGGCGCATCCTTGGGGTCGATCCCCTATCTGGCCGAAGAGTTGATCGCCGCCTCGCCGCGCTGGCGGATGATGGTGCAGAAGGTGCCGACCGTCGCCACCCATGCCGCGCAGTTCTGGCTGAACCGCACGGCAAAGGATCTGGGCTGGAACGCGCTGGTTGAACAGCACAATCCGGGGCCGCAGAACGACCTCAAGACGGTCATCACCAGCTTCACCGAACCGTTGGACACCTGGGCCGACATGTCCGACCTTCTGCCGCACGAGGACTGGCAGCAGGACGGGCCGGTGCAACTGGCTTATTTCTGCAGTCCTTGCCACGACATCGGCATCGACAAGGGCGACTTCCGCGACCGGGTGCGCGACTGGGCCGACCGCGACCTGACGCGGATGTGGCCGGGCGCGGCCAAGGGGGGAAAGTTCGACCTGTCGCTGTTGTACGGACCCGGCGAGCAGTCGCCCGAGGATCGGTTCAAGTCGCAGTATTTCCGGCAGAATTTCTACGGTTCGGAACGCTATGTCCTGTCGGTGCCGGGGTCGGTGCAATACCGCTTGCCGCCGGATGATTCAGGGTTCGAGAACCTGTTTCTCGCTGGGGACTGGACGCGCTGCGGCATCAATGCGGGCTGTGTCGAGGCGGCCACGATCTCGGGCCTGGTGGCTGCGCGGGGCCTCACCGGCCACGCGTTCGAGGTGGTGGGCGAGGGCGACCTGGCCCCCGATGCGGGGCCGACGGACGCCACCGAACTGGCCAGCCCCTTCGCGCAGGTGGCGCCCTGGCCGCTGACGCCGATGTTCGGCACTGGCCAGATCGACGGCTGGTTCAGCTTCCATGCGGTGGACGCAGCGGCGGTGCAGGCGATCCTGCCGCCGGGCATGACCCTGCATCCCCAGGCGCTGACCCCGGCGGGCACCCATCCTGTAGCGATCCTTGCGAACCAGCAGATCGGCGTGCGGATGTCGGTGCTGCCCAAGTTCCTGGGCTACCGGAATTACTATGAGGCGATCATCGCGGTCAATTTCGTCCAGGTCGAGGGGCACCCGGGCTGCTTCAGCTATCTGCCGAACCTGTACCTGACCAACCGGGGCGCGCAGTTGGCGGGCGTCTGGATGTACGGCTACCAGAAACGGATGGGCAAACTGGCGATGGGCAATGCCGACTATTCGGTCCGGTCGCCTGATGACCGCCCGATCTGGTCGGCGCGCTATCAGCAAAGGGGCTTTGCCCGGCCGCTGGCCGACAGTCCCGAGGCGGGGCTGGTCCAGTCGATCTGCGACCAGGTGGTGGTCAGCGAGGGCAAGTTTTCGCGCTGGCAGTTCTCGTCCTTCGACTTCAACCTGGGCTCGGCGGCCATTGCTCCGGTTTCGGCCGAAATTGACGTTTGGGATCAGGTGCTTGCCCAGCTTCCTGAAGGGCGCTTGACAGCGCGGGCGCTGGCCATGCCCGGCCAGGCGCTGCACGCGCCCAGTCTGCCGGGGGCCTTCCGCATCCGCACCAGCTGGACGCTGTCCAATCCCTTTGACAGCCGCAGGATCGCCCGTCTAGAAGGCCGAAGGACCAGATTGCCGTGACGTCAGGTCCGGGGGGCGAGGGGGAGATGGCAAGGTCGGACGCCGCGTCAGACGGCGAGCGCAGGCAGGTTACGGCGGTTTTCGTCGATCTTGAGGATTTCAGCTCGATTGCCAGCGGCGCCGACGCCGAGGATCTGCAATCCTGGCTGGACGACTATTATCGCCAGACCCGCATCCTGTTCGAGGCAGGGGGCGGCGAGATCACCGAGTATCTGGGCGACGGCGTGGTCGCGGTGTTTGGCCTGACCCGGGCCGAAGAGCTTTCGGCTGACCGCGCGGTGGACGCGGCGCTGCGGGCGGTGCGATCGATCCGGCTGTCCTACCATAACCGTGCCGCCGTGCGCCTGCGCGCCGGCGTCGCAACCGGCGAGGTCGTCATCCGCGCGGGTGCCTCTCAGGACGGTCTGCCGCGCCTGACGGGGTCCGTCACCACGCTGGCCCAACGCATCCAGACAGTGGCCGACCCCGGCACGCTGGTCATCGCCGAGGACACCCGTGCCCTGTTGCGCGGAAGGTTCGAGACCCGGGCCCTGCCGATGCAGCGGTTGAAAGGTTTTCCAGACCGCATGGCCCTGTTCGAGGTGATCGCCCGCCTGCCGGCCGGTGGTATCGACCAGCCCCAGACCTTTGTCGGCCGCGCGCGAGAGATGGCCAAGGTTTTTGCCGCCGAGGGACCGATCCTGGTCATCGGTCAGGCGGGGGTGGGCAAGACGGCCTTCGTGTCGCACCTGTCCAGCCAGTTTGCGGCCAAATCCGTGTTTCTCGCCGATGCAATCGGGCGCGGGTCCAGCTATCAGCCGTTCCGTGACTGGCTGCTGGAGCAGTTGGGCCAGGCCGCGCCCAACCATGCCGACCTTGCCGCTGGCTTTTCCGATCTTGCCCCGTCGGATCATCAGGCCCTGGCGTTGATCCTGGGTCTGCCAGAGGGGCAGGCGCTGCTGATCTCGATGTCCAGCCTGGCGCTGAAAGCCCTGATCGAGGCGGCGCTGTGGCGGGCGATCCGGGCGCGGCAACCGCGCGGGCTCTTGCTGTTCGAGGACTTGCACTGGTTCGATGTGGCCAGCTTTGGGGTGCTGACCCATATCTTCGCCGCGCCAGAGGCCGAACGCTATCGGATCATCCTGACCAGCCGCGAGGATGCAAAGCTTGGCCGCTATCTGGCCGACCCGGCCCCGCGCACCCTGGCACTGGAGCCGCTGCCGCCGGACGATGCCGAAGTGCTGCTGGACCGCCTGGCGCCGGGACCGCTGGACCTGGATAGCCGCCGCAAGATCCTGGACCGCGCGGGCGGCGTGCCGCTGTTCCTGCATCAACTGGCCCGGCGCGGGGCCAGCATCGGCGAGGGGCTGCCGGCAACGCTGATGGACCTTCTGGGCGAGCGCATCGACAGCACGGCCGAGGCGAAGCCGATCCTGCAGCGCGCTGCCGCCCTGGGCCGCAGCTTTGGTATCGACATGCTGCGCGCGCTGGACCCTGACGGGGCGGACCCACTGCCGCATCTGCGTGCCGCCGCCCGTTCGGGTGTTCTGGTGACCCGCCCGAACCAACGTTTCGAATTCGCCCATGCCCTCTTGGCGCAGGCCGCCTATCAGTCGATGCTACGGCGCACCCGCGAGGCGTTGCATGCCCGCATCGCCGAGCTTTTGCGGACCCGCTTCCCCGAGGTCCTGACCCGCGAGCCGGGCCTTTTGGCCGACCACCAGCAAAAGGCCCGGCTGACCTTGCCGGCGATCCACAGCTACCTGGCCGCCAGCCAGTGGCTCCTGCTGCAGGGTGCCTTTGCCGACGCGGAATCCATGGCCCGTGCGGCACTGGCCCTATGCGCCGAGATCGAGGACGCGCAGCGCTGGGAGTTGGAAATCGCCTGCCATACGGCCATCGGCTCGATCCTGATGCAGGTGCAAGGGTTCACCGCCGATCCGGTCCGCCAGGCTTTCGACGCGGTGCTGGACATCTCGACCGCGCAGCCGCGACTGGGACCGCGCGCCGCGCCAGCCCTTTTTGGCAGCTTTTCCCATGCGGTGATTGCGGGCGACGATGCCAAGTCGGGGCGATTCTGCCGCCTGCTTGAGGATATGGCCGCCCAGGCGCCCGACACGGACGAGGGGCTGGAGATCCGGCTGGCCGCAATGGCGGCGCGCAACTGTGCCAGCTTCTATCAGGGCAGCTTTGCCCGCCAGTTCGACTGCATTGCCGCGATCCGGCCGCTGTATCGCCTGGATCGCCATGCCGCGATGATTGCCCGCTATGGAATGGACATCTTCGCCGCCGCCCAGATGTTCGAGACTCCAGCCCGCGCGATCTGCGGCGAGGTTGACCGCGTGCCCGATCTGGTGGCCGAGACCGATGCCCACCAGGGGGCGCTTGGTATTCCGGCGATGCAGCCCTATGCGCTGGTCTGGGGCGCGGTCCCCCTGTTCTATGCCGGCGATCAGGCCGGGGCTGAAGCGCGCTTGCAGCGCGGCATTGCGGTGGCTGAGGCGCAGGGCGCGGTGTTCTGGCAGATCACCGGTCGCACCTGGGCCTATGTGATGAACCCGGCGCTTGCCGCAGATGCGGAGGGGGTGGCGGGCTTCGGCGCGTTGGTCGACACCCAGCGCGCGATCGGCGCCAATGTGGGGGTGCCCTATTTCGCCGCGGTCCATTCTGCCCGTCTGGCCGACCTTGGCCGGCCCGAAGAGGCATGGCTTGCATCCTCGCGCGCCTTGGCCGAGGGGCGGGCCAGCGGGCTGCATTGCTGGCAGGCCGAGGTGCTTCGGCTGCATGCCCGGAACTGTCGGCTGGTCAAGCGTCCGGGAGAGGCCCAGGCGGCGCTGGCTCAGGCGGCAGAGCTTGCCAACCGGCAAGGCGCGGCATTGTGGCTGATCCGTGCCTTGCTTGACCAGGTCGAGGCGGGTGGTCCGACGGACGGCCTGGCCGCAGCCGTGGGCCGTTTCCCTGCCACCGCCCGACTACCCGAGTTGGAGACAGCCCGGGCGCTGCTGTCCGCACAATGAGTGTCGAGGTTCTCCTGGCGCATGATCTGCCGCTGTTCTCGGGGCTGAGCGCAGCGGATTTCGACGGGATTCCGGTCAGCATCAGCACCCGCGACCTGGCCCCCTGGGAAATCCTGTTCAACCAGCAGGACAAGGGCCGGGACGTGCATTTCCTGCTGTCCGGTACGCTGCTGGCACTTTACTGGACGGCCGAGGGGCGCGAGATCATCTTTACTCGCTTCGCCACCGGGGCCTATTTCGGCGAACTTGCGGCGCTGGACGAGGGCGACCGTTCGCTGGCCGTGGTCGCCCGCAGCGAAGTCAGCGTGCTGGTGATCCCGGCTGCCATCTTCCGCAGTTTTTTCGATCGCATTCCCGTCCTGCGCTGGCGCATCGCGCGGGACCTGGTGGCGCGCATCCGCAGCCTGACGGCCCGGAATCTGGAACTGACCACCTTCAGCGTGGAGGAGCGCGTTGCGTCCTATCTGATAGGCTTGGCGGTCGAGCGTGGCCAGTTGCAAGCCGGCGGGTGGATCGAAGACGCGCCGACCCATGCCGAGATCGCAGCCTCGATCGGGTCGAACCGCGAGATGGTCAGCCGGGTCATGGGCGTCCTGGCAAAGAAGGGCGCGATCCGCAGTGCGCGGCAGAGGATCGAGCTTCTGGACCCCAGGGCACTGACCGCGGAATTCTGAAGGCGGGCGTAAGGTGGGCGGTATCGCCCACCCTACTCCCGCGTTCAAGGGGGATGATCCTGATCAAGGCGCCGAACCCGGATTCGCGCGAAGCAGGGGCAGATGCGAACTTTGCCATAGGTGACCGATGCGACTTTTCATGCTGCTGTATACGCTCGCGGCAACGGCGATGGCCGGAACGGGTGTCATCGTCGTCCTGACGCTGGGCATGGTTGGCGTGACGCCGATCCTTGTCGCCGCTGCGCTTGGGGCGGGTCTGGCGCTGCCGGTCGCCTGGCTGCTGACGCGAGAGCTGGGCTAACGTCAGGCTTCCAGGAACACGCGCACGGTTTCCTCAAAGGCGCGGGGGGCTTCGGAATGCAGCCAGTGGCCCGCATCGGGGATCTTGGCAAAGCGGGCCTTCGGGAAAAGCGCCCGGATCGCCTCGCGGTGTTCGGGGCGGACGTAATGACTTTCCGCGCCGGTCAGGAACAGCGTCGGCCCGTCGAACCGCCCTTGGGTGCCCGGCCAGCCGACGATATGCGGCATCTGGGCCTTCAGAACCGCGAGGTTCAGCTTCCAGCGCGGCGGGCGGCTGCGCAGGTCCAGCGATTGTAGGAAGAAGGCCCGAAGGGCGGGGTCCGGCACGTCATGGGCAAGGGCCGCATCGGCCTCGGCCCGCGAAGTAATCGTGGAGAGGTCCACCGCCTGCATCGCGTCAACGTGGCGCGTCTGGTCATGGTCATAGGCCACCGGCGCGATGTCGGCGACGACCAGGCGGCGGATCAGGTCAGGTCGGCTCAGCGCCAGTTGCATCGCGGCCTTGCCCCCCATCGAATGGCCCATCAGGTCGACCGGGCCGCCAAGGCTTTCGATCACCTCGACCAGATCGGCGGCCATCTCGGGATAGGTGTGCGTGGCGGCGCGGGGGCTGTCGCCATGGTTGCGCATGTCGACCGCCACCACCTCGCGTCGGTCGGCCAGGCGGCGGGCAATGACGCCCCAGTTGCGGCCCGAACCGTAAAGACCGTGGGCGATGACGAGGGTGGGCGCGGCCGGAGTTTCGGCAGGGTGGCGGATCGTTGCAAGCATGATCCTGTCTATCGTTACAGGCCGGATTTGGCCAGAGCGGTTGAAGCCGCGCCGGCTTCGGCCTAGCTTCATCAAGGACTTGGACGGGAGGCGGCGATGAGTGCGGTGGCGATCCAGCAGATGGCGGACCGGGTGGCGCAGCTTCTGGAGGAAAGGCTTGGCCTTTCAGGTCGCGATCTGGCGGCACGGGTGGCAAAGGGCGGGCGCCTTCTGCCACGCAAGGTGCGAGAGGGGGCGGAGTTCCTCTCAGTCGCCGCCGAACGGGCCCAAAGTCCCAAGCTGCTGACCCAGATCGACATGACGGCCGTAGCCGAGGCCTATGACGTCTGTGTGCGCCACCTGACCGCCATCGACCCCGCTGCGCGTCGTCGCGACACGGTGGCCGGCATGGTCGGCTTTGTCGGCTATGGCCTGGTGTTCCTGGCCATAGCGATCATTGCGGTGCTGGTGTGGCGGGGCTTCCTGTAAGATCCAGCGGCTGGGCGTGCAGCGCGCGGCGCGTCACCAGTGTCACAGTGACGAAGGCGACGTAAAGAAGCAGGTACCACGAGCCAAGCTTGGCCAAACTGACCATCTGACCAGGAAGCTGACCCGAGTAGATCCAGGTGCCGGTTGCCGTTCCCAGGTTCTCGGCAATCCATAGGGCAACTGCGGCCAGCAGCGCTGCCAGCGGCAGGGGCATCCACCAGTGGCGGTCATGGATGCGAAACCAGATGCGGGTGCGAGCGTAAAGCAGGATCGTGGCGGCAAACAGGACCAGACGGATGTCGGGCAGATAATGGTGGGCGAAGAAGTTGACGTAGATCGCCAGCGCCAGCAGCAGGGTCAGCGGGAAGCTGGGATAGGGCGCGAAGGCCATGTCGAAGATGCGGATCACCCGGGCGATATAGCTGCCGACGGCCGCATACATGAAGCCGGAGAAAAGCGGCACGTCCATCACCTTGAACAGCCCCGGCTCGGGATAGGACCAAGAGCCGGCATGGACTTTGAACCACTCCATCGCCGTTCCGGTCAGGTGGAAAAGCAGGATGACGCGCGCTTCCTCCCAAGTTTCCAGTTTCGCCCAAAGGAAGATGGCTTGTGTCCCTATGGCGAAAAGGAAAAGGGCGTCATAGCGGTGGAACGGCCAGTCCTGGTGCCAGAGTGCCTTGGACAACAGGATCGCGACCAGCAGAAGGCCCCCAAAAAGACAGGCCCAGCCTTGCTTCAGGACGAACATGACCAGTTCGGCAAGGGCAAGGGGCAGCCGGGCCCGGGCCCAGTCACCCATGCGGTGTTCAAGGGATCGGGTGGTCTGAACTGTCATTCCTGCATAGCCGCCGCGTTGGCCGGGGGCCGCCAGCGAATCCACGGCAGGCAAGGGAGACGCGCCCGGTGAATGCCGGGCGCACTTGTCATTTCAAAGTTCCGGATAGATCGGGAAGCGAGCGCAAAGCGCCTCGACCTCGGCTTTCACCTTGGCTTCGACGGCGGTGTTGCCGTCCTCGCCATTTGCGGCCAGGCCATCGACGACTTCAATGATCCAGCGGGCGATCTGGCGGAACTCGGGCTCGCCAAAGCCGCGGGTGGTGCCGGCCGGGGTGCCAAGGCGCACGCCCGAGGTGATGGTCGGCTTTTCGGTGTCGAAGGGGATGCCGTTCTTGTTGCAGGTGATGTGCGCGCGACCCAGCGCCTTTTCGGTCGCGTTCCCTTTCACGCCCTTGGGCCGCAGGTCCACGAGCATCAGGTGGGTGTCGGTGCCACCGGTGACGATGTCGAGGCCGCCCTTCATCAGCTCGTCCGCAAGCGCCTGGGCGTTCTTCACGACCTGGGCCTGGTAGGTCTTGAACTCGGGCCGCAGCGCCTCACCGAAGGCGACTGCCTTGGCAGCGATCACATGCATCAGGGGGCCGCCCTGGATGCCGGGGAAGATGGCCGAGTTGACCTTCTTCGCGATGTCCTCGTCGTTCGTCAGGATCATGCCGCCACGGGGTCCGCGCAGGGTCTTGTGGGTGGTGGTAGTGGCGACATGGGCATGCGGGAACGGGGACGGGTAGAGGCCCGCAGCGACGAGACCCGCGAAGTGGGCCATGTCGACCAGAAGATAAGCGCCGACGTTGTCGGCAATCTCGCGCATTCTGGCAAAGTCGATGATGCGCGGGATGGCGCTGCCGCCGGCGATAATCAGCTTCGGCTTGTGTTCGGTCGCCAGCTGGGCCAGCTGGTCATAGTCCAGCGTCAGGTCCTGCTTGCGCACACCATACTGGATGGCATGGAACCACTTGCCGGACTGGTTCGGGGCCGCCCCATGGGTCAGGTGGCCGCCAGCATCCAGCGACATGCCAAGGATGGTGTCGCCGGGCTTCAGCAGCGCCTGGAACACGCCCTGGTTGGCCTGAGAGCCAGAGTTCGGCTGGACATTGGCAAAGCCGCAGCCGAAAAGCTGCTTGGCCCGGTCGATGGCCAGATTCTCAGCGATATCAACGTATTGGCAGCCGCCATAATAACGCTTGCCGGGGTAGCCCTCGGCATACTTGTTGGTCATGACAGAGCCCTGCGCTTCCATCACGGCGCGGGAGACGATGTTCTCGCTGGCGATCAACTCGATCTCGTGCCGCTGGCGGCCGAGTTCCTGAGTGACCGCACCGAAAAGCTCGGGGTCACGAGAGGACAAGGGTTCGCTGAAGAAGCCGGTGTCGCGGTGCGGTGCGTTCATCGTCATGTCCTCTGGGTTGACTGGTTTGGCGCTATTTAGAGCAGGTGGCCGGGGCGGAAAAGGCAAGAATCCGACATGCAACGCCCCGGGTGCGAAATTTTCTTACCCAAGGGAAGCTGCGGGCGGGGTTGAGTTCCGGCGCTGGCGCAGCCAAGACTGTCTGGCGTCTTGCAGGAGGGCGGCAGATGCGGATCAGGTTCACGGCCAGCAAGGCCCCGGCGGCGGTGGCGGCCTTCGCCTCGTTGACGGCGCAGTACGGCCAGGCCGACTCGCGGGTGGCCGAGGTGATCGTGGCGCTGGGCGGCGACGGGTTCATGCTGCAGACGCTGCACGCATCGCATGGGCGGCGGTTGCCGGTCTATGGGATGAACTGCGGCACGATCGGCTTTTTGATGAACGCCTATGCCGAGGGGAACCTGCCCGACCGACTGCGCGCGGCCGAGGAAACGGCGATCCATCCGCTGGCGATGCAGGCCGAGAACGCGAAGGGCAAGGTCACCGAGGCTTTGGCGATCAACGAGGTCTCGCTTCTGCGCCAGGGTCCGCAGGCGGCAAAGCTGCGGGTGCTGGTCGACGGCCGGGTCCGGCTGGAGGAACTGGTCTGCGACGGGGCGCTGGTGGCGACGCCGGCCGGATCGACGGCCTACAACTATTCCGCACATGGACCGATCCTGCCCATCGGTTCGGACGTGCTGGCGCTGACGGCGATGTCCGCTTTTCGGCCCCGGCGCTGGCGGGGGGCATTGCTGCCGTCGACGGCGGTGGTGCGGTTTGAGGTTCTGGAAGGCGAGAAGCGGCCGGTGATGGCGGATGCCGACAGCCGGTCCTCGGTCCGCGATGTGGTCAGCGTCGAGGTGCGGTCGGAACCCACGATCACCTACCGGCTGCTGTTCGACCCCGGCCACGGGCTGGAAGAGCGGCTGATCGGCGAGCAGTTCACTTAGGCCGGGGCACCGGAAATCGAACGATTTCCGATCCGGAATTCTGCGAATTCCGGCGCCCGGTGTCACCCGGCCCGCGCTTTCCAGCCCTCGATCTTGCGGTACAGGGTCGAGGGCGAGACATCCAGCACCCGCGCAGCCTTTGGCACCGAGCCGCCGTGCCGGTCCAACGTCGCCTCGATCAGCCGGCGCTCGGCCTCGGCCAGGGATAGTCCGACCAAACCGTCCAGGCTTAGCCCCTCGGTTGCCGGCGGCGGGCCGAAAGGCGCTGCAGGCGCGGTCGGTTCCGACCAGGTCAGCCCGGGTGGCAGCATGTCAGGCGTGACCAGACCCCCGGGGTTGAGCACCACCACGTTGCGGATGACATTCAGCAACTGCCGTACATTACCCGGCCACGGTAACCGCAACAGAAGCGCGCGGACTTCGTCCGAGAGGCCCAGGAAGGTTCGGCCCTCTTCCTCGGCAAAGCGGATCAAGGCGGCTTCGGCGATCTCGATCACGTCCTCGCCCCGTTCTCGCAGCGGGGGCATGTGGATCGGCACGACGTACAGGCGATAGTACAGATCCTCGCGGAACTGGCCGCGGCGGACGGCGTCCAGGGGATCGCGGTTTGTCGCGCAGACGATGCGGACGTTGACCTTGCGCGGCCTGGTCGCCCCGACCGGCTGCACAGTCGAGGTCTGGAGGAACCGCAAAAGCTTGGTCTGCAAGGCGGGCGCCATCTCGCAGATTTCGTCCAGGAACAGCGTCCCGCCATCCGCCGCCGCCGCCGCCCCCGGCTTGTCGGAAATCGCGCCGGTGAAGCTGCCCTTCATGTGACCGAACACTTCGGATTCCAGCAGGTCTTGCGGGATGGCCCCGCAATTCAGCGCGATGAACGGGCCTTGCGCCCGGGCAGAGTTGGCATGAACCGACAGGGCGCAAAGCTCTTTCCCGGTTCCGCTTTCGCCGGTGATGAACACTGTCGCCATCGACCGCGCGACCGAGGCGATGGTTTCATGGATACGCCGCATCGGCGCGGACGAGCCGATAAAGCCCGACGTGTCGCTGGCCGGGCCGTGGTCGGCTTTCGGTGACGGGACCTCGATCCGGCGCACACGCCGCTCGGCAATCACGTTGCGGACGGCATCCAGGAACCGGCTTTCCTCTACCGGCTTGACCAGGAAATCATGCGCGCCCGCCC
The DNA here is from genome assembly GCF_002900975.1 of Tabrizicola aquatica. Classification (GTDB taxonomy): domain Bacteria; phylum Pseudomonadota; class Alphaproteobacteria; order Rhodobacterales; family Rhodobacteraceae; genus Tabrizicola; species Tabrizicola aquatica. Next base: position 78,582 of record NZ_PJON01000005.1, read on the forward strand.
GCATGGCCTGCACCGCCCGGTTGACCGATCCATTGGCCGTGATCGCGATCACCCCGGTCTCGGGCCCGGCAGCCAGGATTTCCTGCATGAGGTCCAGCCCGTCGCGGTCGGGCAGCACCAGATCCAACAGGACCGCCGCCGGTTTCAGCGCACGGAACTGCACCAGGGCATCGGCGGCCGTCCCGGCGACGGCAACAGTATAACCGGCCGAAGTCAGGATCGAGCGGTAGACGATCTGCAGCGAGATCGTGTCCTCGACCAGCAGAATCGGTTGGCGGGGTGGGGCGGACGACTTTACCATGGCACGGGTCCCGTTTCGGGCGTTGCGCGGATCAGGGCGAGCAATGCCGTGATCTGGCTGGCGACAACCGGGGCCAGCCGCTCCAGGCCGCCGTGGTCCTGTTCATGGGCGGCAGAGTTCAGTTGCTGCGCCAGATCCTGAAGCTCCATCGCGCCACAGGACCCACCAAGGGCAATCAGATCATGCGAGGTTTCGCGCAAGAGTGCCCAATCTGCGGTCTCGCAGCCGGCGGTCATGCGGCGGTTGCAGTCACCCAGATCGGCAACCAGTTGGGCAAGCAGCGTCGGCGCCATCTCCGGGCCGACCAGCTCGATCAAGCGCAGAAAGCGGTCGCGGTCGAAGCGGTGGGGCAGAGGGTCAATCCTTTGCATAATGCAAAGGATTGACGCAAATTGCATCCGCTGTCCAGATCAGTCGCGCGCCAACCCCATGGTCTGCAGGGCGGCCTTGATCTCGTCCAGGATCGCAGGGTCGTCGATGGTCGCAGGCATCTTCCAGGGCTGGCTATCGGCGATCTTGACCATCGTACCGCGCAGGATCTTGCCCGAACGAGTCTTGGGCAGGCGGTCCACCACGACGGCGCGCTTGAAGTCGGCGACGGGGCCGATCTGGTCGCGCACCAGTTTCACGCATTCCTTGACCACCTCGTCATGCGGTCGGTTCGACCCCTTGTTCAGGCACAGAAAGCCCAGTGGGGACTGGCCCTTGAGGTCGTCCGCCACCCCGATCACGGCACATTCGGCCACGTCCTTGTGGGCGGCCAGCACCTCCTCCATCGCGCCGGTCGACAGGCGGTGGCCGGCCACGTTGATCACGTCATCGGTGCGGGCCATGATGTAGAGATAGCCGTCCGCATCGATATAGCCGGCATCACCGGTCTCGTAATAGCCGGGGAAGTGGTTGAGATAGGACTTGCGGAACCGCTCTTCGGCATTCCAGAGCGTTGGCAGCGTGCCGGGCGGCAGGGGCAGCTTGATCGCGATGGCGCCAAGCGTGCCGGGGCTGACGGGGTGGCCACCTTCGTCCAGCACCTGGACGTCGAAGCCGGGCATGGCAACCGAAGGCGAGCCGATCTTGACTGGCAGATGTTCGATCCCCAGCGGATTGGCGGCGATGGCATAACCCGTCTCGGTCTGCCACCAGTGGTCGACGACCGGGACTTTCAGGTGGTTCTGCGCCCAGTGGATCGTGTCGGGATCGGCCCGTTCGCCGGCCAGATACAGGGCTTGAAGCGACGGCAGGGGTGGTACCAGTTTGCCGTCCGGATCATCGCGCTTGATCGCCCGCAGCGCCGTGGGGGCGGTGAAGAAGCTTTTCACCCCGTATTCGTTGATAACCCGCCAGAAGGCGGCGGCGTCGGGGGTGCCGACCGGCTTGCCCTCGTACACGACGGTGGTGCAGCCGGCGATCAGAGGGCCGTAGCAGATGTAGCTGTGGCCGACGACCCAGCCCACGTCACTGGCGGCCCAGAACACATCGCCCGCGCCGACATTGTAAATCGCCCGCATGGTCCAATTCAGCGCCACCAGATGTCCCGCAGTGGGGCGCACGACGCCCTTTGGTGCGCCGGTGGTGCCAGAGGTATAGAGGATGTAGGCCGGATGGTTGCCCTCGACCGGGGTGCAGTCGGCGGGTTCGACCCCGAACTGGAATTCATGCCAGGCAACGTCGCGGCCCGGCGTCAGTTTGGCGACTTCCTGCTCGCGCTGGAAGATCACGCAGAAGTCGGGCTTGTGGGTGGCCTGGTCGATGGCCGCGTCAAGAAGCGGCTTGTAATGAACGACCCGCGACGGCTCGATCCCGCAAGAAGCCGCGATGATCGCCTTTGGCGTGCAGTCGTCGATGCGCACGGCAAGTTCGTGGGCCGCAAAGCCGCCGAACACGACCGAATGAATCGCGCCAAGGCGGGCGCAGGCAAGCATCGCCTCCAGAGCCTCGGGGATCATCGGCATGTAGATGATGACCCGGTCGCCCTTCTGGATGCCCTTGGCCTTCAGCGCGCCGGCCAGACGCGAGACGCGATCAAGCAGGTCGGCATAGGTGATGACGTGCTTTGTGCCGGTGACGGGGCTGTCGTGGATGATGGCGGCCTGTTTGCCGCGGCCGGCGATCACATGACGGTCTACCGCGTTCCAGCAGGTGTTGACCTGTGCGTCGGTGAACCATTCGTACAAAGGTGCCCGAGAGGCATCCAGCGCCCGGGTGGGCGGCGTGACCCAGTCGATGCCGCCGGCGGCTGCCAGCCAGAACCCCTCGGGGTCCTTTTGCCACTGCCCGTAAAGCTGTGCGTAGCTCATCGCGTCATCCCCCCGCTGATGTCTCCTCCGCCGCAGGTGTTACGGCATTGGTGGCAGGGCTGGCAACGCTGTTACCGGAAACGGCAGAGAGATTCTTTGCAGAATTTGCCGGTGCCCTCTAGAAATATTTGCAAAACCGCGAAGCGTGGCGTCAGCACCGGGAGGATGCGGGGGACTTTGCAAAGCCTTCACAGGTAGGCCAGCCGCAGGCCGCCCCATGGCCGACCGCGCACCACGATCGGCGCCGACACGTCGATCATGATGCGGAACACCCCGCCCCCCATGTCGCGGCGATAGACCTGCAACAGGAAGGGCGCCTCGTTCCGGCCGGCTTTCAGGCCAACGCGGTCGTTGAAGACACGGCGGTTGCGGCAGTTGGCGGCGTTCCAGACCGGATCACGCCCCTGTGGTTGCGAGAACTTGGTGTTGTGCGTCGGCAGATAGCCGTTGCGGTCGACCGCGGCGCAAAAGACCACACGCTGTGAGAGGCCAAGCGCGGCCTCCTGGACCGGCGGAAAGAGACGGTCGGTCAGCGCAGTGAAGGGGGCCAGGACCTGCGCCGGATTCGAGCCCGGGATCGGCCGGTAGTCGGAACTGAACAACTCGCTTTCCGAAGTTTCGCCGCGGTCCAATGCCCCCTCCAGCAACCGGGACAGCGCGGCGGCATCGGTCCGCACACGGTCGATGAACATCTGTTCGCTGCTGGCTGCGCCGAGGGCCACGGCGTGCTGAACCATCGTCTCGGACGTGTCGATCAGTTCCTGCGAGCGGGCGCCGAGATGGGTGATCGCATCGGCGCGGCCGCGCAGGTTGGCCTCCAGCGTGCGGACATCGGGAACATAGGCGCCGACCGCATCGCGCACACGGGCTGTTGCAGCGCCGATCGCGCCGGCAATGTGGTCAAGCGCCGCCATGCCTTGCCGGATATCGGTAAGCGCGCGGTCCACCCCTTGCGATCCGGCCACGACCCGTTCGGCATCTTCCATCACCTCGACCGCGCCGGTGGAGAAGGTTTCGGCATCGCTCCGCACGCGGGTCAGGCTTTGCGCGATGCCATCGGCCGCCGTGCTGGTGTCGCGCGCCAGCTTGCCAATCGCTTCGGCGATGACCGAAAAGCCTGCGCCCGAAGGGCCGGCCCGCGCTGCCTCGATCCGGGCGTTGAGCGCCAGGATATTCACCTCACGCGCGATGTGGGTGATCAGGGCAAGGTTCTGTTCGGTCGCGGCCAGCGAGGCCATGAAATCGGCCATCCATCCCTTGACGCCTGCCACCCAGCCAGTGATTCGCAGCGTTTGCTCCCGCGCCTCTTGCATGGTGGCGACCGAAGCTTGGACGACGTCATGCGTTCCGGTCGCCGCATTGAGTACGGTCTGCGACGCGTCCTCCATCTGCCGCGTTTCCTCTAGCACCCGCTCAAGGCCGCGGCCAATTGAGGTCAGAAGTCCTTGCTCTGCTTGTGCATTCTGTCCCAGATCTTCAAGAAATCCGGCAATGTCCACCGCCGAGCGGCCGACTTTGCCAGCCGCTTCCGCAACGGCATCCAACTGCCGCGATCCCGTGGGCATGCCCGGCCCTACAGGTTCCGCACGAGTCAAGGGATGCTGCGGGGCAAAGGACATGGGCGCTCCAATCTGAATGGTGCGCCCATGTTTTGCCAAAAGCCCTGAAGCTTGAGTTAACGGTTAGCCGTAATGTGCGACCGGCGTGCCTGCGATGGCGGACATGTTCAAAAGACCCCGCGCGGTGATCGCCGGTGTGACCACATGGGCCTTGTTCCCCATGCCCATCAGGATCGGGCCGACTTCCAGCCCGCCTGCCTTGACCTTCAGGATGTTGCGCACGCCCGAGGCGACCTCGCTTGACGCAAAGACCAGCACGTTCGCGCCACCTTCGTAACGGGACCCCGGCAGCAGGCGGTCCCGGATCGACTGGTCCAGCGCGGCGTCGATGTTCATCTCGCCTTCATAGGCGAAGTCGGGTTCGCGCGCGTCCAGCAACTCCAGCGCCTCGCGGATCCGGCGGGCGCTGGCGGTGTCCATGTTGCCGAACTGCGACTGGGTGCAAAGCGCGATCTTGGGCGCAAGGCCAAAGCGGCGGACGTGGCGGGCCGCGCCGATCACCGTCTCCATGATCTGCTGCGGGGTCGGTTCGGGATGGACGTGGGTGTCGGCAATGAAAAGCGGGCCGTCCTCCAGGATCATCAGACTGAGTGCCGCGACGGGGTGAAGGCCGCCGCGTGCAAGGATCTGGCGCACATAGCCCAGGTGCCAGTTGAACTGCCCGAAAGTGCCGCAGATCATGCTGTCGGCTTCCTCGCGGTGGACCATGATGGCGGCGATGGCGGTGGTGTTGGTCCGCATCACGGCGCGGGCGGTGTCGGGCGTGACACCGCGGCGGGCCATCAACTCGTGGTAGGTGCCCCAGTAATCACGGTAGCGGTGGTCGTTTTCCGGGTTCACCAGGTGGAAGTCGCGGCCGGGCCGGATGGGCAGGCCAAAGCGTTCGCAGCGCGCCTCGACCACTTCGGGGCGGCCGATAAGGATCGGAACATCCGTCGTCTCCTCCAGCATCGCGTTGGCGGCGCGCAGGACGCGCTCGTCCTCGCCCTCGGCAAAGACGATGCGGCGGGTCGCCATTTTCGAGGCTTCGAATACCGGGCGCATCAGCAGGGCGGATTTGAACACCGACCCGTCCAGCTTGCGCTTGTAAGCGTCCAGGTCCTCCAGCGGGCGGGTGGCGACACCGGTTTCCATAGCTGCCTTGGCGACGGCGCTGGCGACGACGCCGATCAGGCGGGGATCGAAGGGCTTGGGGATCAGGTAGTCCGGGCCAAAGGACATGGTCTCGCCCCGGTAGGCGGCGGCGGCCTCGGCGCTGGTGGTGGCGCGGGCCAGCGCGGCGATGCCTTCGATGCAGGCGATCTTCATCTCGTCGTTGATCGTGGTCGCGCCGACATCCAAAGCGCCGCGGAAGATGAAGGGAAAGCACAGGACGTTGTTGACCTGGTTCGGAAAGTCCGACCGCCCGGTGGCGATGATCGCGCCGGGGGCGACCTTGCGGGCGTCGTCGGGCAGGATTTCGGGCGTCGGGTTGGCCAGCGCGAAGATGATCGGGTTCGGGGCCATCGTCTGAACCATCGCGGGCGTCAGGACGCCTGGGCCGGACAGGCCAAGGAAGAGGTCCGCGCCCTTGATCACGTCCGCCAGCGTGGCGGGCTTGTCGCCTTGGGCGAAGGCGGCCTTCTGCTGGGTCATCTGCTCGGCCCGGCCGTGGTAGACCAGACCTTCAAGGTCGCAAAGACAGACGTTCTCACGCTTGACGCCCAGCTTCACCAGCATTTCCAGGCAAGCGATGCCGGCCGCCCCGCCGCCGGTCGAGACGACTTTGATGTCGCCGAATTTCTTGCCCGCCACGATCATGGCGTTGGTCGCCGCCGCGCCGACGACGATGGCGGTGCCGTGCTGGTCGTCGTGGAATACGGGGATGTTCATCCGCTCGCGGCACAGCTTTTCGACAATGAAGCAGTCGGGGGCCTTGATATCCTCAAGGTTCACCGCGCCGAAGGTGGGTTCCAGCGCGCAGACGATCTCGGCCAGCTTGACGGGGTCGGGTTCGTTCACCTCGATGTCAAAGCAGTCGATATTGGCGAACTTCTTGAAGAGGACCGCCTTGCCTTCCATCACCGGCTTCGACGCCAAGGCGCCGATGTTGCCCAGGCCCAGGACTGCGGTTCCGTTCGAGATGACGGCGACGAGATTGCCCTTCGAGGTGTAGCGGCTGGCGGTGGCAGGATCGGCCTTGATCTCCAGACAGGCTTCGGCGACGCCGGGGCTGTAGGCGCGGGCCAGATCGCGGCCGTTGGCCAGTGGCTTGGTCGCCCGGATCTCCAGCTTCCCGGGCTTCGGGAATTCGTGATAATCCAGCGCCGCTTGGCGTGCGTTGTCCTGCCGTGCCTCGTCCATACATTCCTCCCGCGGAAACTGGTTCAACGTTAAACCAGTTTCGTGCCCTTGCCTATGCGGCAAGCCTTGAAACCGTTTTCGGGCCGGCTTGCAAATCACTTCCCCGCCGACCACGATGCCGCCATAGCACGGGGAATGCCATGACGGAAACGAGCAGCAAGGAAATCCGGGCCGAAATCCGGTTGCCGACACAGGAACTGCGCGAAGATCTGCCCTTCTTCACCAAGACGCTGGGGATGCGGCTGGACATGATCTTTCCCGCCGACAACCCCGAGGTCGCAGTCCTGTCCGGCCATGGACTGCGACTGCGTATCCAGAAGGGCGCGGCCGAGGCCCCCGGAACCCTGCGCATCCTGACCGATGATCCCGGTTTTGCAGGTGGCGCGAAGGCACTGGTCGCACCGAACGGTACGCGGGTGGAAATCGACGAGCTGAATCCTCCGGTCGTCACCCCGGCCACCGAACATGCCTTCGTGGTCCGGCGCCTGGCGGACCAGGCGCCCTGGGTGATCGGGCGCGCGGGGATGGAGTATCGCGACCTGATCCCGACCCGCCTGGGCGGGGCGATGATCGCCAGCCACATCCGTGTGCCCGATGGGCCGGTGCCGGACATGGTGCATTTCCACAAGGTCGGCTTCCAACTGATCTTCTGCGTCGCGGGCTGGGTGGACGTGCTGTACGAGGATCAGGGCGACATCCGCCGTATCCACGCCGGCGACTGCTTCATCCAGCCGCCGGGCATCCGCCACAAGGTCCTGCACTCGGAAGGGGTGCAAGTGGTGGAAATCGGCGTCCCGGCCGAGCATGTGACCGAGATCGACCACGACATGACCCTGCCCACCCCGCACTACCGGCCCGACCGGGAATGGGAAGGGCAAAGGTTCGTCCACGACATCGGCGCGAAAGGCGTATACGCGCCCTTCCGCATTCCGGGATTCGAGGCGCGCGATACCACGATCCACGCTGCGACCAAGGGCGTCGCCTCGGTCATGGTGGCCCGGCCCACCGGCCCTGCACCCTGGACTGTGCATGATGGCGATATCCTGTTCACCTTCGTGATGCGCGGCGCCATGACGCTGGAGGGCGAGGGCAAGGACCCCTTCCGCCTGGAACCCGGCGACGCCTTCGTGATCCCTCCGGGGATGGCAACACGCTATGCCGACTGCACGACGGACCTGGAGCTGCTGGAGGTGACGCTTCCGGGCAACCCCGAAACGCGTGTCGTCGACAGATGACCGCTCGTCGAGCACTTCGTGCACTCCTCGCGACGGCGCAGCGAGGAGTGCACGAAGTGCTCGACGAGCGACCGGCGAGCGGACACCGCCACATCGGCCCACACACAGAACCAATCTGACCAAATGGTCAAAGGGGGGCGAGGATGACGTTGCTGGAAGCCGCGACCGCGGTCAGGGAGCGGGCCTATGCGCCCTATTCCCGCTTCAAGGTGGGGGCGGCGCTGCGGTCCACGTCGGGCGCGGTGCATGTCGGCTGCAATGTCGAGAATGTCGCCTATCCCGAAGGCACCTGCGCCGAGGCCGGGGCCATCGCCGCGATGATTGCGGCCGGAGACACCCGGATTGCCGAGGTCTGCGTGATCGCCGATAGCCCCGATCCGGTCCCACCCTGTGGCGGCTGCCGTCAAAAGATTGCCGAGTTCGCGGGGCAAGAGGTGAAGGTCACGCTTTGCACCACGGACGGCAAGCAACGGGTGATGACGGTTGCCGACCTTCTGCCGGGCGTTTTTACCGCCGCGCATATGGACCGGGCATGACTGACGCGCGTCAGGTCATCGCCACGATCCGCGACGGCGGCCAGCCCGCAGCCGATGACTTGCGCTGGTTCGCGGCCGGACTGGCCTCGGGCGTGGTGACGGATGCGCAGGCCGGGGCCTTCGCCATGGCCGTGCTGCTGAAAGGGTTGTCGGAAGAGGGCCGAGTCGCCCTGACGCGGGGGATGCGCGACACCGGCAAGGTGCTGGCCTGGGATCTGCCCGGTCCGGTGGTGGACAAGCATTCGACCGGCGGGATCGGTGACTGCACCTCGCTTCTGCTGGCGCCTGCGCTGGCGGCTTGCGGGGCCTATGTTCCGATGATCTCGGGCCGGGGGCTTGGCCATACTGGCGGGACGCTGGACAAGTTGGAAGCGATCCCGGGCTTTCGCACCGCCCTTTCGGAAGAGGCCCTGCGCAAACAGATGGGCGGCGTGAAATGCGCCATCGTTGCCGCAAGTGCCGACCTCGCCCCGGCGGACAAGCGGCTTTACGCGATCCGCGACATCTCAGGGACGGTGGAAAGCATCGACCTCATCACCGCCTCGATCCTGTCCAAGAAGCTGGCGGCGGGGTTGGAGGCGCTGGTGCTGGATGTCAAATGCGGTTCGGGCGCCTTCATGAAGACGCCGGAACGGGCCGAGGCGCTGGCCCGCGCGCTGGTCAAGACGGCGCAGGGCGCGGGCTGCATGACGACGGCCCTGATCACCGACATGTCGCAGCCGTTGGCCACTGCCGCCGGCAACGCGCTGGAAGTGATCGAGGTGATGGAGACGCTGACCGGCACCTCGGTCAACACCGCGCTTTGGGACCTCACCGTGGCGCTGGGCGGCGAGGCGTTGGCGCTGGCGGGCCTGGCCGCCGATCCCAAGGACGGCGAGGGCCGCATCGCCGAGGCGCTGCAATCGGGTCAGGCGGCCGAGATCTTCGGGCGCATGGTCACGGCGCAGGGAGGGCCTGCCGATTTCGTCGAGCGTTGGCCGGACCGGCTGCCCTCGGCCCCCGTGGTGCTGGAAGTGCCGGCGCTGCAGGACGGCTATGTCGCCGCGATCGGCGGCGAGGCGCTGGGCCATGCGGTCGTGCATCTTGGCGGCGGGCGCCTGCGCGAGGGGGACAAGGTGAACCCTTCGGTCGGCCTGTCCGACCTTGCCGGGATTGGCGAGGAAACGGGCGAGGGCGTGCCCCTGGCCATGGTCCACGCCGCCACGGAAGAGGCCGCGCGGGCGGCCGTTGCGGCAGTTCAGGCCGCCTACCGGATCGTGCCGGACCTGCCCGACGAACCGGCGCTGATACAGAAAAGGATTGCCGGATGACACGCGCCTTTCTGATCGTGATGGACAGCGTCGGCTGCGGTGGCGCGCCGGATGCGGCGGCCTTTGGCGATGCCGGATCGAACACGCTTGCCCACATCGCCCAGGCCTGCGCCGAAGGCCGGGCCGAGGTCGGGCGGACCGGACCCTTGCTGATGCCGAACCTGGATCGGCTGGGGCTTGGGGCGGCGATCCGGCTGGCTTCGGGGGCGGCCACCCCGGGACTGGACGCGGTGCCGGACGGGCTGTGGGGTGCTGCGACCGAGGTGTCGAAGGGCAAGGATACGCCCTCGGGACATTGGGAACTTGCGGGGGTGCCGGTGCCCTGGGACTGGACCTATTTTCCCGACACAGTCCCCGCCTTCCCCGAAGATCTGGTGGCCGAGGTTTGCCGGCTGGCGGGGACCGAAGGCATCCTGGGCAACTGCCATGCCTCGGGCGTGCCGATCATCGCCGAGCATTGCGAGGAACATCTGCGGACGGGATGGCCGATCTGCTACACCAGCGCCGACAGCGTGTTCCAGATCGCCGCGCATGAAGAGGCTTTCGGTCTGGATCGCCTGTTGAAGCTGTGCCACGACCTTGCGCCCAGCCTGCACGCCCGCAAGGTTGGCCGGGTGATCGCGCGCCCGTTCACTGGAAGCTGCGGGGACTTCAAGCGTACGTCAAACCGCAAGGACTTTGCCATCGCCCCTCCGGCACCCACCCTGCTGGACTGGGTCGCGGACGCTGGGCGGGCGACGCATGGCGTGGGCAAGATCGGCGACATCTTCTCGATGCGGGGGATCGGAAAGCTTTGGAAAGGCAAGTCCGATGCTGACCTTTTCGAACATCTTGTTCGACTTGGGGCTGAAGCCGAGGACGGTTCCTTGACCTTTGCAAACCTTGTCGAGTTCGACACGCTGTACGGCCACCCGCGCGATGTTTCTGGCTATGCCCGGGCGCTGGAGTGGTTCGACGCGGGCCTCCCCCGGTTCTTTGCAACCCTGCGGCCGGGTGATCTGGCGATCTTCACGGCAGACCACGGCAACGACCCGACCTGGCGCGGCACCGAGCATACGCGGGAGCGGGTCCCGGTTGTGGGCTGGGGCGCTGGCGCGCGCGAGGTAGGGATGTGCGGGTTCGTTGATGTTGGCGCAAGTGTCGCCGCGCATCTGGGGGTCGTTGGCCAAGGTCCGGGGCGCAGTTTCCTGTAACGGCCCCCGGGGGCGCTTAGCCCCCCGGACTTCCCGAGGATATTTGTGCAAAGATGAAATGAGGAGCGCTGCGTGAGTGGATTGCCGAAGGTCGAACTGCATCTCCATCTGGAAGGCGCCGCGCCGCCCAGCTTTATCGCGGGGCTGGCCAAGGAGAAGCATCTGGACATATCCGGCATCTTCGACACGCGCGGAAATTATCGCTACAAGGACTTCTGGGACTTCCTGAAGGTCTATGAGGCCGCGACCTCGGCGCTGCAGACGCCCGAGGATTACGCGCGGCTGACGCTTGCAGTGCTGGAGGAATCGGCGAAGTCCGGCGTGGTCTATTCCGAGACCTTCCTGTCGCCCGATTTCTGCGGTGGGCGCGACGTGGGGGCCTGGCGGGAATACCTGCACGCGATGCAGGAGGCTGCGACCCAGGCGGAACGGCAGATGGGGATCACCCTGCGCGGAATCATCACCTGCATCCGGCATTTCGGCCCGGACAAAGCGCGCGAGACGGCGCTGTGCGCGGCCGAGACCGCCGGGGACTGGATCGTCGGCTTTGGAATTGCGGGTGATGAGAAGATCGGCGCGCCCAAGGACTTTCGCTGGGCCTTCGACTGCGCGCGCGAGGCAGGGTTGCGGCTGACCGCCCACGCAGGGGAATGGGGCGGGCCGGACAGCGTTCGGGATGCCGTGCGCGATCTGGAGGTGGAGCGGATCGGACATGGGGTGCGCGCGATCGAGGATCTTTCCTTGGTGGATGAGCTGGCCGAAAAGGGCATCGTGCTGGAAGTGTGTCCCGGTTCGAACGTGGTGCTGGGCGTCTACCCAAGCTTCCGCGACCATCCGATTGCGGAACTGGACCGGCGCGGCGTGAAGGTCACCGTCAGCACGGACGATCCGCCGTTCTTCCACACCACCATGGCCCGCGAGTACGAAGAACTGCACCGGGCCTTCGATTGGGACGATGGCCAGTTCCGCAAGATCGCGCGCCAGTCGCTTGACGCGGCCTTCTGCGATGCGGATACCAAGGCAAGGATCGGAAAGCTGTTGGAGGCCTGAATGCTGGATCACCTGACCGTCGTGTCGCACCCCCTGGTCCAGCACAAGCTGACCCTGATGCGCGAGAAAGACACCTCGACCGCCAGCTTTCGCAAGCTTCTGCGCGAGATCAGCCTGCTGCTGGCCTACGAGGTCACCCGCGAACTGCCGATGACCACGAAGCGGATCGAGACCCCGTTGGAAGAAATGGATGCCCCGATGATCGAGGGCAAGAAGCTGGCCCTTGTCAGCATCTTGCGGGCCGGCAATGGGCTTCTGGATGGCATTCTGGAGTTGATCCCTGCGGCGCGCGTCGGGTTTGTCGGCCTGTACCGCGACCCCGAGACGCTGCAGCCGGTGCAGTACTACTGCAAGTTGCCCGAGAAGATGGAGGACCGCATTGCCATCGTCGTAGATCCGATGCTGGCCACCGGGAACTCGTCGGCGGCGGCGATCTCGCTTCTGAAAAAGGCGGGTGCGAAGCAGATCCGCTTCCTGTGTCTGCTGGCGGCCCCCGAAGGGATTGCCCGGATGAAAGAGGCGCATCCGGACGTGCCGATCGTCACGGCCGCGGTGGACAGCCGCCTGAATGACCATGGCTATATCGTGCCGGGCCTGGGTGATGCCGGGGACCGGATGTTCGGCACCAAGTGATGCTGGCGCGGGGGGCCGTGCTGGCCATTCTGGCGCTTGCCGCCCCGGTCCTGGCCGATGAGCCGGCGCAGCCTGCCGAGCTGCCACCTGCGGGCTATGCAGGACAACAGTATGTGGACAGCAAGGGCTGTCTTTTCCTGCGGGCCGGTCGCGTGGGCGAAGTCCTGTGGGTGCCGCGCGTGACCCGTGAGGGGGTGCCATTGTGCGGCAATCCGACGTCTGGCCAGCGCGTAGCGGTGGCGGACACAGGCGAAGTGGCGCCGGATCAGGCTGATGCAACGCTGGCTGCCAGTGATGGCGGGGAACCGGGCTGGTACGTCGCCGTCGGCAGCTTCGGCCAGACCAGCAATGTCGACCGGGCGGTCGAGCGGTTGCGGGTGCTGGGCTACCCCGCGACGCAGGGTCGGGCGACTGGAGCAGCTGGCCTCCAGACAGTGTTTGCCGGTCCCTTGCCTTCGGCCAAGGCGGCCGAGGACGCACAGTCCAAGCTGCGCGGCCAGGGCTTCCCCGATGCGACCGTGATCCGCCGGCAGGACTAGGCGTTGCAGATGCCCTGCAGCGCGACCCAGGATTCATCCGGGATCAGCGGCGTCGGCGCGAGGCCCTTGTAGGGATCGCGTTCCACGAGGCCGCCCGTCACCGCGCCGTCCGGGTCGACTGCGACGGCATAGGGCGAGACCGGAATCTGTGCCGCCTCAAATGCGGCGAGTGCGGCATCGTCGGCAACCGACTGCGGGGTATCCCGCAGGGCTGCTTCGCCATAGCCGGCGATGGCGGCGGTGGGCAGTTCGGCCGTGGTCAGAAGCTGGAACGTCGCGCGCAGACCGGCGTGCTGCAAGAGTGGCAACATCGGATCCGACTGCCGTGATCGCAACCGTTCCACCAGCGCTGCCCCTGCCGCCGCCTCGGGGCCGTTCATCTGCTCGATCATCTGGCGCGGCAGGATGATGACATCGCCCGGCAGATGCAGGGGCCGTTCGACCCCCTCGGGCAGGACATAGAGGATTGGCGTATCGACCGGGCCGAACACCCGTTCCGACAATCCGGCCAGTGCCTGCAAACCCAACTGGTTGTCGCAGGGCGCACCCGTGACGCGCACCAGGTCGTCCAGCACCCGCTGCCCGATCTCGGCCCGCTGCGCCGGTGGCACGACCGAGGCGGTGTGCCGCACCAGGGCGCCCGGCAGCCAGAACAGCGCCAGCGCCACCACGCCCACTGCCGTCGCGCCCAGCATCAGCCCGCGCAACCGGCCCGGACGCGGGATGGCCGCCTTCACCGCCGCGCGCACCGCATCCAGCGCGGCGATCATGTCGGGGTCGGTCAACTCCAGACTCTCGGTGGATTCCGGACCCGGCGCAAAGACCGGGGGCTCTTCGCCGCGGTTCGTCCGCTCTACCGCCGGAAGCGACCAGTGGCTGACCGCCTCGCCGCTGCGGGGGTCGGACAGGATCAGCGTCGCCTCGCCAAAGCGCACCAACACCTCGCGGCGCTGGTCCTGCGGGGTCTCGCGCCACAGGCCCGAGCATTCCAGCCTCTGATACTTCTTCAGCGCCGTCATCGGGCCCCGGTCTTTGCGTGCTTTCGCGCGACCTTACTGCCTGTGGCCGCCGGCCACAATCACCGACCGCCTTGCGCCATCCGCGACCAGAAAGCCCGGTCGGGGCGTCGCGTTCAGGCGGGCGGCACGGTCCGGGGGCGGGCAGAACGGCGAGCAGGCAAGACAGCAGGCACCATGACCGACCTTCCCAACCGCACCCTGGCCGCCTTTGGCGCGGTGCTGATCTATGCGAGCGTGATCGCCTATACCGACAACTACGTCCGGGTCATCGCGCAGGACGGCGGGCTGTGGCAGTTCCATGCCACGCGCACGGCAATGGCGTTCGCCATCCTGGCCCTGGTCGCGCTGCCCTTGGGGCTGAAGCTGCGGCCCAATCGGCCCGGGCGCGTGCTGGCGCGGTCGGCGATCCATGGTTCGGCGATGGTGATCTATTTCGGCGCGCTGGCCTTCCTGCCGGTGGCGCAAGTCGCGGCGGGCCTGTTCACCGCTCCGATCTTTGTCCTGCTGATCCAGCGCTTTGCCTATGGCCTGCCGATCAGCACCCTGCAAATCCTGGCGGTTCTGGTCGGCTTCGGCGGCGTGGTCATGGTCCTTGGCCCCGAGGCCGTCTCTGGCGCCACCTTCGCCGCGTTGCTGCCGGTCATTGCGGGTGCGCTGTATGCCATGGGCAACATCGCCACCCGCCAATGGTGCCAGGGCGAAAGCGCCGAGACGCTGGTTGCGGGCTTCTTCGGGATGCTGGGGGGGATCGGCCTGATCGGCATGGCGGTGCTGGCCCTGTTCCCGATGACTGTGCCTGCGGGGGCGGAGGGCTTTCTGCAACGCGGCCCGGTCTGGCCCACTGGCGGCTTCCTGTGGTGGACCTTCGTGCAGGCGGCGGGTTCGCTTCTGGGCGTGGGGATGATCGTGAAGGCGTACCAGATCGCGGACGCGTCCCGCGTGTCGGTGTTCGAGTATGTGATCCTGCCGGCCTCGGCCGCCTGGGGCTTCGTGTTGTGGGGCGAGACGCTGACCTGGCTGGCGGTCGCCGGCATGGCGCTGATCGCGCTGGCCGGCGTGCTGATCACCCGGCCGGCGCGGGCTTAGTCGCCGACGGCCTCGCGCCAGTGACGGCGGCACAGGCTGACGTAGGTCTCGTTCCCGCCGATCACCACCTGCTCGCCGTCGCGCAGCGCGCGTCCGTCCGGGCCGCGGCGGATGACCATGGTGGCCTTCTTTCCACAATGGCAGATCGTGCGCACCTCACGCATCTCGTCGGCCCAGGCCAGAAGCGCGGCCGAGCCGGGAAAGAGGTTGCCCTGGAAATCGACGCGCAGGCCGTAGGCCATGACCGGCACGCCCAGATCGTCCACCGCACGGGCCAGTTGCCAGACCTGCTCTTTCGACAGGAACTGCGCCTCGTCGATAAAGACACAGGCGACCGGCCCTTGTGCGAAACGGACTTGCAGCTTGGCGAACAGGTCCTCGCCCGGGGCGAAGGTGTCTGCATCCTCGCCGATGCCGATGCGGCTGGCGATGCGCCCCTGACCGGCCCGGTTGTCGAACTGCGCGGTGATCAGATAGGTCGCCATGCCCCCCTCGCGGTAGTTGTGCGAGGCCTGGAGGAGCGAGGTCGACTTGCCCGCATTCATCGTCGAATAGTGAAAATACAGCTTGGCCATGGTGTGCCCGACCTAGCCCATCACCGACCCCGGCCGCAAGATCTGCGGCGGGACCGGCCAGGGGACTGGTACGGGGTAGGGGTGGGCAGGGGTATGACGGCCCGGAACGAGTAACCTGGCGACACCGTCGCCACACTTGTTAAGGAAGGGCCCGCCACACCCCGGCGGATCGCTTGTGCCTCCACCGGAGACAGGCAGCGGACCCCCACCCAAACCGGTGCTGGGGACACCGGCAACTCACCAACGCGCCGGCAACTTGCCGACACCTCTTTATTCATGACAAACGGTTCCCACGGGGTTAATGGGAAAATTCCAAGGGCTTTCCCCGGATTGCCTGCGCAGTGGAGTAAATGATGTCGGTCGCGTCCTACCTGAAGAAGCACACCGAGGCCTTGGTAAAGGATGTTGGCATTGAAGCCGCCTGCGAATTGACCGGCAAGTCGAAGGCGACGCTGGGCCGCTACTACTCGGACAACGAGGAACACGATGACCGCTTCATGCCGATCGACGTGGTGGCCGAACTGGAAGCCGCTAGCCGCTTTCCGCATGTGACGGCCGCCCTGGCCGATCTGCGCGGCATCACGCTGTCCTATGACAGCGAGAAGCGGAATTCCACGTCCACCGGCGTCAACCAGGACGTGGTCGCCCTGGCGCAGCGGTTCGGGATGCTGATGGCCGAATAC
The DNA here is from genome assembly GCF_002900975.1 of Tabrizicola aquatica. Classification (GTDB taxonomy): domain Bacteria; phylum Pseudomonadota; class Alphaproteobacteria; order Rhodobacterales; family Rhodobacteraceae; genus Tabrizicola; species Tabrizicola aquatica. Next base: position 95,001 of record NZ_PJON01000005.1, read on the forward strand.
AACCAGGCCATCGGCGACGGGAAAATCTCGGTCAATGAGGCGAAGCGCCTGCTGCGCGAGACGCTGGCGATCCAGCAGGTCCTGCTGGAGATGAAGCTGAACCTGGAAGAAGAAGTAAGCTGACGGGGTCGGTCAAACCGACCCCGCCCGCAATTTCTAGCGCGCGTCGCGGCGCGGCGCGAAGCTGCCGCCTTGCGGCTTGCCTTGCGCCGGGCGCTGGCCGGCCGGCTTGCCCTGACCGGCTGGGCGCCCCTGGCCCGCAGGTTTGCCCGATCCGCCCGCGCGCTGGCCCTGCGGCTTTGCGGTCAGCTTCTGGCCCTGGCGTCCGCCATTGCCGGGCCGCTGTCCCCGGTTCTGCCCCGGCTTCGGCGCCGCGGCGGCGATATCTGCCGCCCAAGGGGCACCGCCCACCATCGGCAGCGGCTTTTTCAACAGCTTCTCGATCGCCTGCAATTCGCCCATCTCGGCTGGCGCGCAGAAGCTGATCGAGGAGCCTTCCGCCCCCGCCCGCGCGGTGCGTCCGATGCGGTGGACATAGTTCTCTGGCACGTTCGGCAGGTCGAAGTTGTAGACGTGGCGCACCGTCGGAATGTCGATTCCCCGCGCCGCCACATCGGTCGCGACCAGAACATCCAATTCGCCATTGCGGAACTCGGTGAGGGTGCGGTCGCGCTGGTTCTGGCTTTTGTTGCCGTGGATCGAGCCGACCTTGAAGCCCCAGACCGCCAGCAGTTTCGCCAGCTTTTCCGAGCCATGCTTGGTGCGGCCGAAAACCAGCGCCTGCTCGCCCGGGTGCTTCTTCAGATACTCTTCCAGCATCCGGGCCTTGTCGCCGTTCGGGATGAAGTGGACGCCCTGGCTGATGCGCTCCACGGGCTTGCCGGGCGGGGCGACCTGCACCTTGATCGGATCGCGCAGATAGGTATCCGCGATTTCCGAGATGTCCTTGGGCATCGTGGCCGAAAACAGCAGCGTCTGGCGCTTCAGCGGAATATGCTTGGCGATCTTCCGCAGCGAATGGATGAAGCCCATGTCCAGCATGTGGTCAGCTTCGTCCAGCACCAGATAGCCGCACTTTTCCAGCGAAACGTCACCACGCTCCAGCAGGTCGATCAGACGGCCCGGCGTCGCAACCAGCACGTCGGTGCCCTTGGACAAGGCCTGCGCCTGCTTGAACAGCGACGCCCCCCCGACGACCATCGTGATCTTCACGGCCGTGCCTTTGGTAAAGACCTCGAAGTTGTCCTTGATCTGCGCGATCAACTCGCGCGTCGGCGCCAGGATCAGGGCGCGGACGTTCTTCGGGCCCGGCGGGTGGCCGATGTCCAGCAGGCGGTGCAGCAGCGGCAGGCCAAAGGCCGCCGTCTTGCCGGTGCCGGTCTGGGCCAGGCCCATCAGGTCGCGGCCCTGCATGATATGTGGAATGGCCTGCTCCTGGATCGGAGTGGGCGTCTTGAGCGTGGTCTTTTCCAGCGCTTTCAGAATCTTCGGCGAAAGGCCGAGGTCGGCAAAAGTGGCCATGAGAATGGTCCCGTCGTTCAGAGGGCCTACGACCCTCGTCCCGGACCATTGCCCGTGACCGTGCCGCAAGCGGCGCCCCTGCGTGACTGTGGGAACCAGAGCGTCCGGGCCTTTCGGTGCTCACGCGGCACGGGCTTCGGACAGGGGGGACATGGGCCGGATCGCCCTGAAAGTCAATGCCATGCCTAAAATTGGCGCAATAAAGCGCCCCGGGCCGGGTCGGGGAAGCCGTCGCTGGACCTTGCCGCGGCTTGGGCGTATGTCTGTGCCGCCTTTGTGCCGAGTCTGCCTTTACCGTCCTCCCGCTCTCCGGCCCAGACCGGACAGCAGGACAGCACACACTTTCAACACCTTATCAGGGCCTGTCCCCATGCCGAAGTTCCATCGTATCGCCGCATTCTGCGTTCTTGTCGCCGCTGGCGCCTGGATTGCCACGGGCGAGTTTTCGTCGGTCGGCAGTGCCCAAGGGGTCGAAGGTCAGGAATCCCCGACCCAGCCGGTGGCCGAGGTGAAACCACTGGTCCGCACGGTTGCCGCCGTGACGCCGGTCTTTGTGGACCACGCCCGCACGATCCGGCTGTCCGGTCTGACGGCTGCGGACAAGCGGGTCTCATTGGCCGCGCGGGCGGAAGGCGTGGTCGCAAGCCTTGCGCTTACCAAGGGCGGAACCGTCACGGCGGGTGCGTTGGTGATGACCCTGGAAGGCCCCGAAACCCTGGCCCAGGCCAAGATCGCCGAAATCTCGCTTGCGCAGAAAGAGCGCGAGTTCGAGCGCGCCGACAAGCTGTTCGCCGGCGGTAACCTGCCCGAGATCGAGTTGAACAACGCCCGCTCTGCCCGCGATGCTGCGGCAGCGGAACTTGAACGCGCCCGCGCCGCCGTGGATCGGCTGGAACTGAAGGCGCCGTTCACCGGAATCGTCGACACGGTCGAGGTGGAACTGGGCGAATGGGTGCAGACCGGCGCGCCCGTTGCCACGATCCTGGCGCTGAACCCGATCCTGGTGCAGGCCGAAATCAGCGAAGTCGACCTGGCCAGCGTCACCAAGGGCGCCAAGGCCGTGGTCCGGCTGGTCAACGGCACCGAACTGGACGGAACCGTCCGCCTGATCGCGCGCGAAGCCTCGGCCCAGACCCGGACCTTTCCGGTCGAGATCGAACTTGCCAATCCCGACCTGGCGATCCCCTCGGGCATGACGGCCGAGGTCCTGCTGTCGGCTTCCCCGGTCCGGGCCGTGGTGGTGCCACGCTCGGTCATCACCCTGGCCGAGACGGGGGAGTTGGGTATCCGCGTCGTGGGCAGCGACAATGTCGCGGGCTTTGCGGCGGTTTCGATCATCGATGACACGCCCGATGGCCTGGTCGTGACCGGCGTGCCCGAGGACAAGCGCATCATCGTCGCCGGTCAGGACCTGGTCCGCGACGGCGAGACGGTCGAGGTCGCCGAGACGGAGGCCGCACCATGAAACTGGTCGAAACCGCCATTGCCAACGCGCGCCTGACCCTTTCGATCCTGCTGTTCCTGATGGTCGCGGGCACCTTCGCCTATGTCTCGATCCCCAAGGAGGCCGAGCCCGACGTCCAGATCCCGATCCTCTACGTCAGCCTGCACTATGAGGGGATCTCGCCCGAGGACAGCGAGCGCCTGCTACTCCGCCCGATGGAAACGGCGCTGAAATCGATCTCGGGTATCAAGAAGATGACCTCGACCGCCTATCAGGGCGGGGGCAACGTGCTGATCGAGTTTCAGGCCGGGGCCGACCTGAACAAGGCGCTGGATGACGTGCGCAACAAGGTGGACACCGCCCGCCCGCAATTGCCCGACGGCGCGGATGAGCCGACGGTCAACGAGGTCAACCTGTCGGAATTCCCGATCCTGGTCGTGACCCTGTCGGGCGACGTGCCGGAACGTGTCCTGGCCCGCGCGGGGCGTGAGTTGCAGGACCGCATCGAGGAATTGCCCCCGGTGCTGGAGGCGAACCTGCAAGGTGTCCGCGACGATCTGGTCGAGGTGGTGATCGACCCCGGCAAGCTTGCGACCTATGGCCTGCGCCCCGATATCCTCATCGCCGGCTTCGCCGCCGGCAACCAGCTTGTCGCCGCCGGCGCGCTGGAGGGCAGCGAAGGCCGCTATGCGATCAAGGTTCCGTCGCTTCTGGAAACGGTGGCCGATGTGGCGAACCTGCCGGTAATCTCGACCGGCACCGCCACCGTGCGCGTGCGCGACATCGCCACCATCCTGCCCACGTTGAAGGAACCCGCCACCATCACCCGCCTTGACGGCCGTCCCGCCGTGGCGATTGAGGTCTCGAAACGCTCGGGCGCGAACCTGATCGAGACCGTGGACCAGGTGAAAGCCGTGACCGAGGCCTTCCGTCCCCTCCTGCCCGAAGGGACCGAGATCAGTTTCAGCCAGGACAAGTCCAAGGACATCCGGCAGTTGCTGTTCGACCTGCAGAACTCGGTCCTGACGGCGGTGATCCTGGTTTTCATCGTCATCCTTTACGCCCTGTCGATGCGGGCCTCGATCCTGATCGGCCTGGCGATTCCGGCTTCGTTCCTGATGGGGATGCTGGCGCTGTCGCTTTGGGGCTACACGGTCAACATCGTGGTCCTGTTCTCGCTGATCCTGGCCGTCGGGATGCTGGTCGACGACGCGATCATCGTCACCGAATACGCCGAACGCCGCATGGCCGAAGGCATGGACAAGCGCGAGGCGTTCGCCCAGGCCTCGCATCGCATGACCGGCCCGGTCACGGCCGCCACCCTGACGCGGGTTGCGGCCTTCTCGCCCTTGCTGTTCTGGCCCGGCATCGTGGGCGAGTTCATGAAGTATCTGCCGATCACCCTGATCGTCACGCTCTCCGCCTCGCTGGTCTATGCGCTGATCTTCGTCCCCACCCTGGGCGCGCTGATCGCCAAACCGTTCAAGCACCCGCCCCAGCACAAGGACGGCGCCTATATGTGGGTCGTCGGCAAGGCGGTGCGGCACCCGTTCATCGTCCTTTTCGTCGCGGTGGGCCTCTTGGTGGCGGTGCCCTTCGCCTATGCCAAGTACGGCAAGGGCGTGATCTTCTTCCCCGACGTCGAGCCCGAGTTCGGCCTGCTGTACGTCAAGGCGCGGGGCAACCTGTCGATCCAGGAAAAGGACGCTTTGGTCGCCCAAGCCGAGGAACGCATCCTGGGCTGGCCCGGCATCGCCACGGTCTACACCCGCACCGGTGCGGGCGGCGGCATGGGCAACGAGGTCGGGCCGGACGTGATCGGCACGATCCAGTACGAATTCGTCGACTGGCGCGAGCGCAAGCCCGCATCCGAGATCCTGACCGATCTTCGTGTCGCCATGATCGGCATACCCGGCGTGGATATCGAGGTCTCGGTGCCGCAGGCGGGGCCGCCCACTGGCAAGGCGATCCAGATCCAGCTTTCGGCCGACGATCCCTCGGGGCTGAACGACGTGGCCCGCGCGGTGGCCGACCAACTGGCCGCTGTTCCGGACGTGATCGACATCTCGAACGGCCTGCCGCCGCCCGGGGTGGACTGGGAGTTGCGCGTCGACCGCGCCGCCGCTGCCCGCTACGGCATCGCACCCGCGACCGTTGGGGCGATGGTGCAGCTGGTGACCGGGGGCCTCAAGCTGTCGGATTACCGGCCTGCCGGGGCCGACGACGCGGTGGACATCGTCCTGCGCCTGCCAGCCGACCAGCGCACCATCGCGGCGCTGGACCAGTTGCGCATCCAGACCGCCGAAGGCTCGGTACCGATCACCAACTTCGTCACCCGCGTCTCGGCCCCCACCACGGGCACCCTGACCCGGCTGGACGGCGCCCGCACTGTCACCGTGCAGGCCGGCATCCGCGAGGGCGTGCAGCCCGACCAGGTCCGCGCCGCCGTCAGCGCCGCGCTGGAGCAGGCCGAGCTGGACAAGATCGGCGTCCGCTGGAAACTTGCCGGCGAGGATCAGGAACAGGCCGAGGCAGGGGCCTTCCTGGCCAAGGCCTTCGGCGCGGCGATCTTCCTGATTTTCGTGGTCCTTCTGGCGCAGTTCAACAACTTCACCTCGGTCTGGCTGGTGCTGTCGGCGGTGATCATGTCCACCATCGGTGTCTTGCTGGGCCTGATGCTCATGGCCCAGCCGTTCACCATGGTGATGACCGGGATCGGGGTCATCGCGCTGGCCGGCGTGGTGGTGAACAACAACATCGTGCTGATCGACACCTACGACACCCTTCGACGCGAGGGCCGGCCGAAGATCGAGGCGATCCTGCAGACCTGCCGCGAGCGGGCGCGTCCCGTGGTCCTGACCGCGCTGACGGCGATCCTTGGCGTGCTGCCCATCGCCTTCGGCCTGAACGTCGAGCTTCTGCACCAGGAGGTCACGATCGGCGCGCCCTCCACCCAGTGGTGGATCGCGCTCTCCAGCGCCATCGTCTATGGCCTGGCCTTTGCCACGGTCCTGACGCTGATCGTCATCCCGTCGCTTCTGATGCTGGTGATGCGGGACGACCATCCGAAGCCCTGGTTCTGGCAACGCGCCAAGCGCCAGGCCTGGCGCGCCGCACGGGGTAGGGCACAGCCGGCAGAGTGAAAGACGCCCAAGCCGGTCACTATAGATTCGATCGCTGAAAGAAATCTGTAGTCCACCTTTGGGTGGCCACCTGCGACGTAAAACAGATTGGGTGTTTCTGCCCCGGCCGCGTTGTCGCCTCCACCATCTCGGCTAACCGCACAATTTTTAATTCAGAGAAAAAAATTATTGTTGTAGTTCGTGGCCGTTGGGTTTTCATTGGCGCACCCCTCAGTCCGACCAGACGCCCCGCATCTGTGCAGGCTTTCGCCTCCATTGAAGGACACCGCATGCCCTACGCTCTCAAACCCGAACACCTGGTTCCGGACGAGGTCGCCCTCCGGGCGCTTTTCCCGGCGACGCATACCCTGGCTGCGCTGAAATCCCTGCCCGCATTGGATAGCCATGCGCGCGACTTCATCCGCCGCTCGCCGTTTCTGTGCATCGGCACTCAGAATGCCGAAGGCAAGGCAGATGTCAGCCCGCGTGGCGACCCGCCTGGATTTGTCGCGGTACTGGACGACCAGACGCTTGCGATTCCAGACCGCCCGGGAAACAACCGGCTCGACACCCAGTCCAATATCCTGGCCAACCCCAGCGTCGGGCTTCTGTTCATGGTCCCAGGCTTTGACGATACGCTGCGGGTGAACGGCACCGCGCGGCTGACGACCGACCCGCAGATCCTGGCGCCGCTAGCGGTCAACGACCGTGTGCCGACCCTGGCCATCGTCGTATCCGTGACCGAGGTTTTCCTGCACTGCGCCAAGGCGTTCCGCCGTTCGCGACTTTGGGATCCCGAAGCCCGGCAGAACCGCAAGGAAATGCCCTCACTCTTGAAGATGATTCTCGACCAGACGACCGGCGCGCCGCAGGATCCGGCCGCTATGCAGAAGATCGATGAGGGGTTGGACGCGGATTACCGCAACTCCATGTACTGAGCCGGTCCCGCCTGTTCCCGGCCAACGGGGACGGGCAACCCAGCGCAAGACAAAACAAAACCGCCCGAAGGCGGCTGTTTTTAGTCTCTCTTTGGTGGAGCCAGGGAGGATCGAACTCCCGACCTCTTGAATGCCATTCAAGCGCTCTCCCATCTGAGCTATGACCCCACCGGAGAGAAGAACCGCGTCGTTTCCTTCGCGATGCCGGGTATTTAGGGTAGGTCGCCGGGGGGTGCAAGCGGAAAATTCGCGCTTTTCTCACCCGGCTTCCGCCTTAGACTTCCTCTTCGTCGCCCGGCACGTCGGCCAGGTCGTCCAGCGACACGTTGTCGTCTGCATCATCTTCCAGCAGATCGTCGTCCAACTCGGTGTCGTCGGCCGCCGCGCCCTCCAGCAGGACGTCTTCGGCCTCCAGATCCTCGACCAGGACATCATCGTCCTTGTCCGGCACGGCGCGCGAAATGACCGAGGCGGCCATCTTGCGGCGAACAGATTCGATGTCCACGACTTCGCCCGTATAGGGGCTGACGATCGGGGTTTTGTTCAGGTCATAGAAGCGCTTGCCGGTCGTCGGGCAAATGCGCTTTGTGCCCCATTCTGCTTTGGGCATGGTGATCCCTTCGAGTGCTCGGTAGCAGGAAAGCTGCCGCTTGCCACAGGTGCAGGCGACTGTCAAAGCCTTTTGTGTGCCGGTGGAAGTGGCTATGCTGGGCAAAGCTTTCAAGGGGTTTTCATGCCGGTCCTGCCGGGCTCTCCACCGCTCGACGTGCATCTGAAGCGCTCGGCCCGGGCGCGGCGATTCTCGCTGCGGGTGTCGCGGCTGGACGGCAAGGTCACGCTCTCGATTCCCACCCGCGCGCGTGAGGCCGAGGCGCTGGATTTCCTGCGCGGACATGAGGGCTGGTTGCGGCAGACCCTGTCCGCGATCCCGGAGGTGGCGCTGCGGCCGGTCAGCCTCGGCTCGGTCGTGCCGGTCGAGGGGCGGCCCCTGCAACTGGCAGCCGGCACCGGCCGCGCCCTGCGGGTCGAGGGCGAGGCGCTGCTGGTGCCGGGCGATCCGGCCCGCGTCGGGCCGCGGGTTGCGGCCTGGCTGAAGGTGCTGGCCCGCGACCGGCTGGCGGAGGCCTCGACCCGCTATGCGGCGCAGGTCGGGCGGCAGTATTCGACGCTGGCCCTGCGCGACACCCGCTCGCGCTGGGGGTCCTGCTCGCCCGACGGGCGGCTGATGTATTCCTGGCGGTTGATCATGGCCCCGCCGGCGGTGCTGGACTATGTCGCCGCGCATGAGGTGGCCCATCTGGTCGAGCTGAACCACTCGCCGGCCTACTGGAAGGTCGTGACCGCGATCTGCCCGGACTGGCGGCTGCACCGCGCCTGGTTGCACGCCCAGGGCCAGACGCTGCACCGGCTGCGCTTTCAGGATTGACCGGCTGGCCTGCGGGGTGTTCCCTCTGGCGCCATGCTGACCCCGCGCCCCACCGACCCGAACGCCGCCGCGCATGAGCGGTTGTACCGGACCCTGCGTCAGCAGGTCATGCATGGCGAGCTGGACCCCGGCCAGTCGCTGACCTTGCGGGGCCTGGGCAAGCAGTTCGGCGTGTCGATGACCCCCGCGCGTGAGGCGGTGCGGCGGCTGGTGGCGGAGGGGGCGCTGACGCTGTCCTCGTCGGGCCGGATTTCCACCCCCGAACTGACCCCGGAACGGATCGAGGAACTGGCTGCGATCCGGGCGCTGCTGGAACCCGAGATGGCGGCCCGGGCGCTGCCCCGCGCTCACTTTGCCCTGATCGAGCGGCTGACGGCGATCAACCTGATGAACGGCGAGGCGGCGGTCCGGGGGGATGCGGTGGCCTATGTCCGCACCAACCTGGAGTTCCACCGGACCCTCTACCTGCGGGCCCAGACGCCGGCGATGCTGGCGATGTGCGAGACGGTCTGGCTGCAGCTGGGGCCGACGATGCGGGCGGTCTATGCGAGGGTCAAGCGGAGGGAGCCGCCGATGCACCACCGGGTGATCCTGGCGGCCCTGAAGGCGGGGGACGAGCCGGGCCTGCGGCTGGCGGTGCGGACCGACGTGACCCAGGGGCTGCGGCATCTGGCGGGGTGAGTGTCCACGGTGGACAGATCGAGATAATCCAGCGATTGCAAGGGCTTGACCGGACGGGTTAAGGATTTGGCAAGGATTGTGCGGGGCCGGTCGCGTGCGCCTTGGTGCCAGGGTCAGGGCTTGGCGGCAAGGCCACAGACGCCGGGGGCAAAAGCTGGTATGTCGGGGCGGAGCGACGAGAGGTGACAGGATGAGTGAGCGACCCGCGATGGAACCCCTGGACTGGATGAGCGCGGCGTTCAACGTCGGGATCGGGCTCTTTCTTGGACTGGCGCTGAACGGGTTGCTGGGGCTGGTCGCCGATGGCTTCTGGGTCTTGGCGCTGGCCATGGCGGTCATCGGTGCGGGGGCCGCGCTGGCCGTGTTGGCCTTTGACCAGCTGCTCACCCGGGCGACCGACCGGATCTTCCCAGGTGGTATCCAGCCCGCGGCCAATCCGAAACCAAGGGGCCGCAGGCCGATGGCGCGGCTGATGAGCCTGCCTGCGGGCCTTGTGCTTGGCATGGGTCTGGCGCAGCTGGGGCTGACCCAGACGATCCTGGAATTGTTCTAAGCGCGCGCCGAGAGGCCAAGATCGGCCGAAAAGCAGTCTTTCGTCACCCAGCGCGGCGAGGTTCGGCCAGGTTGTCGCAGTAAAGCGCGATCTTGTTGCCTTGCGGGTCGCGCAGATAGCCCACGTAAAACCCGGCACCGTAAGCGGCCCGAAAACCCGGAGCCCCGTCATCCTGCCCGCCCGCAGAAAGGGCCGCCGCATGCAGGTCACGCAGCAGGGCCTGGGTCGGGACCTGGAACGCGATCATGGTGCCATTGCCGGCCGAGGCAGGCCGGTCGTCGAAAGGCCGCCTGACGTAAAGATCGGGCAAAGCGTTCTGCAGCGTCGATGGGCGGGAAAGGCTGTAGCCCAGCCCCTCGTCCGACACGTCAAGATCGTATCCCAGCCTTGGAAGGAAGGCAGAGTAGAACTGGCGGGCGTTCTCGATGTCATCCACCCCAACCGTGACATAGCCAATCATTGCCGTCCTCCGTAACCTTTGCCGCATTTGTAGAGGGATGAAACAGCAGGACAAAGCTTTGTTCCCGGATCGGGCGGGCACGGGCATCGGTGCATTCCCGCACAATGTCCTGCCGCATTTGCGCCTTGGCGTGGGGGCCCCACCGCCCCATCTTCTGCGCAACGCAATCAGGAGGCACCCATGTCCATCCGTCCCGTCATCGAGACCCGCCGCGCCCAGCCGCATCTGGAGGGCGCAGGCGTCCATCTGCATCGCGCCTTCGGGGGCCAGGACCCGCTGGCCGAGGACCCGTTCCTGCTGTTCGACGATTTCCGGGGCGACCGGCCGCGCGACTATCAGGCCGGGTTCCCCTGGCACCCGCACCGGGGGATCGAGACGATCACCTATGTTCTGGCCGGCACGGTGGAGCATGGCGACAGTCTGGGCAACCGGGGCATCCTGGGGCCGGGGTCGCTGCAACTGATGACGGCGGGGCGGGGCATCCTGCACCAGGAGATGCCGAAGGGCGACGCGATGGGGCGGATGCATGGCTTCCAGCTGTGGGGTAACCTGCCACGCGCGCTGAAGATGACCGCGCCGCGCTATCAGGACATTCCGGGGCAGGAACTGCCCGAGCGGTTCGAGGATGATGGCACCAGCATCCGTGTGGTGATCGGCGACTATCGCGGCGTGAAAAGCCCGGTCGAGGGGATCGCGGCGGACCCGCAATACCTGGATGTCTTTGTCCCGGCGGGCAAGCGCAAGACCTTCAAGGTGGACACCCGCCGCCGGGCCTTTGCCTATGTCTTTGACGGCGCAGGCAACTTCCGCGATGCCGCGCGGCCCGAGGGTGTTCTGCTGGAGAAGGAAGTCGCGGGGCAGGAAGTGAATATCCGTGACCTGTCCGGCAACCGGACCCTGGTGCGCTTTGGAGCGGGGGATGAGGTGACGGTGACGGCCGGGCCGGATGGTGTGCGGTTCCTTCTGATCAGCGGCGCGCCGATCGAAGAGCCGGTCGCCTGGGCCGGGCCGATCGTGATGAACACCGAGGCCGAGTTGCGCCAGGCCTTTGCCGAGTTGCGCAACGGGACCTTCATCAAGCCCGCGCATTAAGCCGGTTTGACGACAGCGCGCCAAGGCGCTAGCCACAGAAGCGGGCGGTCGGTGATCCGGCCGCCCGCGCTTTTTGCGGGGTCGGGCGGATGTTCAAGCGGGCCTTGGGGCCAAGATACTATGCGTTCCTGACCGCGTTGCACCGGACGCTTCTGTTCGACTGGTACCTGGAGATCGGTTGCCGGACGGGTGAGTCCGTCGCCTTGTCGCGCAGCAAGACCGTGGCCGTCGACCCGTTTTTCCGGGCCGAATTGAACATCATCGGCGTGAAGCCCGCGTTGCATGTGTTCCAGCAGACCAGCGACGATTTCTTTGCCAGCGGCTTTCTGGCGAAGAACGACATCCGGCTGGCGGTCAGCTTTCTGGACGGGATGCACCTGTTCGAGTTCCTGTTGCGCGATTTCATGCAGACCGAGGCGGCCAGCCATCCGCAGGGGGTGGTGATGCTGCATGACTGCGCCCCCTTTACGCATGAGATGACGACCCGCGACCTGACGGCGATCCGGGGCTCGTGGACCGGGGATGTCTGGAAGCTGGTGCCGATCCTGCAAAAGTGGCGGCCGGAGTTGAAGCTGACCATGCTGGACAGCCGGCCGACCGGGCTGCTGTGCGTCACCAACCTGCAGCCGGGCAACCGGGTTTTGCAGGACAACTATGCCCGGATCCTGGCCGAGTACATGGACCTGGACCTGGCGGGCTTTGGGGTCGAGCGGTTCTTTGGCCTGTTCGACTATGTCAGCAGCCGCGAGGAGGTCGAGCGGGGCTTCCCGCTCTTCCGTTCCCTGGCGCTGGACCCGTCACAGGCGCTGGAGCCGAAGCTGCACAGCACCTGATCAGGCGTGGATCGCCCCGTCGCCGCAGGCCAGCGCGGCTTCGCGGACGGCTTCCGACCAGGTCGGGTGCGCGTGGCAGGTCAGCGCCAGGTCCTGGGCCGAGGCGCCGAATTCCATCGCGACGCAGACCTCGTGGATGAGGTCGCCTGCGGCCGGGCCGATGATGTGGCAGCCCAGGATGCGGTCGGTGGCGGCGTCGGCGATCAGCTTGACGAAGCCCTCGGCCTGGAACACGGCCTTGGCGCGGGCGTTGCCCATGAAGGGGAACTTGCCGACCTTGTAGGCGCGGCCCTCGGCTTTCAGCTGTTCCTCGGTCAGGCCCACGTTCGCCACCTCGGGCGTGGTGTAGATCACGCCGGGGATGACGCCATAGTTGACGTGGCCATGCTTGCCCGAGAGGACCTCGGCCACGGCCATGCCTTCATCCTCGGCCTTGTGGGCGAGCATGGGGCCGGCGATGGCGTCGCCGATGGCGTAAAGGCCGGGGACGTTGGTCTGCCAGTGAGCGTCGGTCTTGACGGTGCCGCGGGGGCCCATTTCGACGCCAAGGGCCTCTAGCCCCAGACCGGCGGTGTAGGGTTTGCGGCCCGTGGCGACGAGGACGATGTCGGCGTCGAGGGTGGCCTCGCTGTCGTTCTTCTTCAGCTTGTAGGCGACCGTCGCGCCGGTGTCGCTCTTGGTCACCGACTGGACGGCGGCGCCGAGGACGAACTTCAGGCCCTGCTTGGTCAGGATGCGCTGGAAGGTCTTGGCGACCTCGGCGTCCATGCCGGGGGTGATGGCGTCAAGGTATTCGACCACGGTCACCTGCGTGCCGAGGCGGGCGTAGACCGAGCCCATCTCCAGCCCGATGACGCCCGCGCCGATGACGACCATGGTTTTCGGCACGGACTTGAGGGTCAGCGCGCCGGTGGAGGTGACGATGGTTTCCTCGTCAATCTCGACGCCAGGGAGGCTGGAGGCTTCGGACCCGGTGGCGATGACGATGTTCTTCGCGGAGTGGACCTCGTCGCCCACCTTGACCTGGCCGGGGGCGGGGATGGTGGCCCAGCCCTTGATCCAGGTGACCTTGTTCTTCTTGAACAGGAACTCGATCCCCTTGGTGTTGCCAGAGACGACATCGTCCTTGTAGGCCTGCATCTTGGCCCAATCCACGGTCGGATGCGCGCCCATCAGGCCCATCTTTTCGAAGTTCTCATGCGTTTCGTGCAGCATGTGGGTGGCATGGAGCATCGCCTTCGATGGGATGCAGCCAACGTTCAGGCAGGTGCCGCCCAAGGTCTCGCGCCCTTCGACGCAGGCGACCTTCTGGCCAAGCTGCGCGGCGCGGATGGCGGCGACATAGCCGCCGGGGCCTGCGCCGATGATGATGGTGTCGAAGTCTGCCATGGGTCAGGTCCTTTGGTCTGGCCGAGGAGCGGGGGTTTCACACCCCCGCACCCCCGTGGGATATTTGTGGACAGAAAATCGGGTCAGAGGAGGCTGGCCACGATCATCGTCAGGGTTGCAAAGAAGCCTACCGCCCAGATGGCGGAGCGCCAAGGGCGCAGGCCCAGGGCATAGGCGGGGATGTAGAGCAGGCGGGCGCCAAGATAGGTCCAGGCGGCGGTCTGGGTGACCGGGGTGGACTGGTCGCCAAGGGTGACCACCAGGACGGCGAGGGTGAAGAGGATCAGCCCCTCGAAATGGTTGTTCATCGCGCGCTGCAACCGCGCGGTGACGGTGGACAACTGCCGCGAGGGCGGGCGGTCGCGTGCGCTGGAGGTGTAGCCGGGTCCAAGCTCGATATTGGCGGGGACGGCGAACAGGATGAACTGCACGGCTTGCAAGAGGCCCGCAAGGGCGAGGGCAGTGAGTTCGGGGGTCATTGCAGCGCCTGTGGGAGTTGGAATTCAAGAAGGGTGTAGTTCATCTGTGCATAGCGGGTGGCCCAGTCGGGCTGGCTGTCGCAGAGCTGGCGGATGTCCTCGAAAGGCGTATCGGGGGCTGGGAGCAGGTTTTCCTGCATCGCGGCGGTGGTGAAGGCGGTGACGGCGTCCTGCGGGACTTTGGCGGCCGCAAGGGCGGCGCTGGCGGCGGTGACGTCGCGCTGCCAGTTCTGCAGAATCTGCTGGTGGGTCTGCGGTTCCAGCGCCGAGCAGGTGAGGAAGATGCGTTGCTCGGCCAGCGCCTTGGTCAGAAGGATGTCAGCCGCCGGGGTGCCGGTGGGGATGATCTGGGCCTGGGCGGCGGGTGTGACGAAGAGGGCGGCGAGGCAAAGGGCGACCCCGCCCCGGGCCTGACCCGGGGCCTTGCGGGTTGGCCGAGGGGCTTGCCGAGGCCCCGGCTCAGGGCCGGGGCGGGGTCTTGCGGTGTGGTCCCCCAGCCCCATGCCCTCTCCACGAGGGGGAGGGGAGGCGATTGTGGCGGCGGTGGGGGTGGGATGGGTCATGTGGTCCAGAGCAGGAGGAAGAACTTGGACGTCCGCGTCGTTTGCCGTAAGCGCAAGATGTCAGTCGCGTGCCATCCGGTCATCGTAAAGCTGCCTGTTCATCGCCTCTTCGTCGCTAGGAGGCAAAGCAATTGGAATTGAGAACTTTATTCGGCTTACCTCTTCGTTAGCCTTGGTGTGAGCAGCGTCTCCAGAAGCCTCAACCACAAAGATCTTTAGGCCGGCTTTGCCACCCGCCGCGACCGACGATGTCGTGGTGAGTGCAACATCAAACTCTATGTTTTGAACCCTGCGAAGTATGTCGCCTGCCCCAGCCGATTTATAGGTGTCGGCCCGGCTGCCATTCGTCGGTGGATTTACTATTGCCCCAACGTCGGCAAGTTCCGACTTCAGCTCATGGGCGGCTTCAGTGATCGCTTTAACTGTCTCTTTAATGAAGTCCTTGAGGTCCACTCGTTTCCCTTTCGCGCACAATACTTTGCCAGGCCCGCCACGACTGCCTCCTCACAAATCCATCAGCAACCGACGCGGGTCCTCCAGCGCTTCCTTGACCCGCACCAGGAACGTCACGGCACCTTTGCCGTCCACGATCCGGTGGTCGTAGCTGAGGGCGAGGTACATCATCGGGCGGATGACGATCTGGCCGTTCACGACGACCGGGCGGTCCTGGATCTTGTGCATGCCAAGGATGCCGGACTGCGGGGGGTTCAGGATGGGGGAGGACATCAAGGAGCCGTAGACGCCGCCGTTCGAGATGGTGAAGGAGCCGCCCTGCATCTCGGCCATCGACAGCTTGCCGTCGCGGGCGCGGAGGCCGAGTTCGGCGATCTTCTTTTCGATGGCGGCAAAGCCCATCTGGTCGGCGTCGCGGACCACGGGGACGACGAGGCCCGAGGGGGTGCCGACGGCGACGCCCATGTGGACGTAGTTCTTGTAGACCACGTCCTGGCCGTCGATCTCGGCGTTGACTTCGGGGACCTCTTTCAGGGCGTGGGTGCAGGCCTTGACGAAGAAGGACATGAAGCCAAGCTTGACGCCGTGCTTCTTCTCGAAGGCGTCCTTGTATTCGTTGCGCAAGGACATGATGCCGGACATGTCGACCTCGTTATAGGTCGTCAGCATCGCGGCGGTGTTTTGCGCGTCCTTCAGGCGGCGGGCGATGGTGGCCCGCAGGCGGGTCATCTTGACGCGTTCCTCACGCGCGGCGTCGTCGGCCGGGACCGGGGCGCGGGGGACCGAGGTCGGGGCGGGGGCGGGCGAGGGCGCGGGGGCGGCGGCGGCCTTGGCCACGTCTTCCTTCATCACCCGGCCGTCCTTGCCCGAGCCCTGGACCTGATCGCGGGAAATCCCGGCCTCGGCCATGGCTTTCTTGGCCGAGGGCGCGTCCTCGACATCCTTGCGGGGCTGCATTTCCTCATGCCCGGCGCCGGGCGAGCCGACTTCGCCGGCGGCCTGGATGTTCGGGTCGGTGGTCTTGGGGGCCTGCGCGGTGGGCGCGGGGGTGGCGGCCGCGCCTTCGGTCACGATGGCGAGGCGGGCGTTGGCGGCCACGGTGGTGCCTTCGGGTGCCAGGATCTCGGCCAGGACGCCGGAGACGGGCGAGGGAACCTCGACCGAGACCTTGTCGGTCTCAAGTTCGCACAGCATTTCGTCCTGCTTCACCGCATCGCCGGGTTTCTTGAACCAGGTCGATACGGTGGCCTCGGACACGGATTCGCCAAGGGCGGGAACCATAACGTCAGTCATTGTCAGTCTCCGGTCTTTCCGAGGTCAGTTCAGGCCCAGGGCCTGGGCGACGAGTTGTTGTTGTTCGTACTTGTGGCGGGAGGCCAGGCCCGTGGCGGGCGAGGCGCTGGCCTTGCGGCCGGCATAGGACATCCGGGTGGTGGTGCCGCGGACCTTGGTCAGGATCGTTTCCATCTCGGGTTCGACGAAGGACCAGGCGCCCTGGTTCTTCGGCTCTTCCTGGCACCAGACGAAATCGGCCTTCGGGAAGCGCGCAAGTTCCTGACCCAGCGAGATGGTGGGCAGCGGGTAAAGCTGTTCCACGCGGAGGAGATAGGTGTCCTCCATCCCTTGCGCGTCGCGTTCGGCGAGGAGGTCGTAGTAGACCTTGCCGGAACAGAGAACGACGCGCTTGATCTGGTCGTCGGCCTTCAGTTTCAGCGTCGAGTTGCCCTTCTGCGCGTCGTCCCACAGGACGCGGTGGAAGGTGGAGCCATCGGTGAAATCCTCGGCCCGGCTGATCGCCATCGGGTGGCGCAGCAGCGACTTCGGCGTCATCAGGATCAGCGGCTTGCGGTAGGTGCGGTGCAGCTGGCGGCGCAGGATGTGGAAGTAGTTCGCCGGGGTCGAGCAGTTGGCGACGATCCAGTTGTCCTCGGCCGAGAGTTGCAGGAACCGTTCCAGGCGGGCGGAGGAGTGTTCCGGGCCTTGGCCCTCGAACCCGTGCGGCAGCAGGACCACAAGGCCGGACATCCGCAGCCATTTCGATTCGCCCGAGTTGACGAACTGGTCGAACATGATCTGCGCGCCGTTGGCGAAGTCGCCGAACTGGGCTTCCCACAGGGTCAGCGCGTTCGGCTCGGACAGCGAGTAGCCATACTCGAAGCCAAGGACGGCATATTCCGACAGCATCGAGTCGATGACCTCATACCGCGCCTGGCCGGGGCGGATGTGGTTCAGGGGATAGTGGCGTTCCTCGGTCGTCTGGTCGATCCAGCCGGAATGGCGCTGCGAGAAGGTGCCGCGGGTGCAATCCTGGCCCGAGAGGCGGACGGGGAAGCCCTCCACTTGCAGCGACCCGAAGGCCAGCGCCTCGGCCGTTGCCCAATCGAAGCCTTGACCTTTTGCAAACATTTCCCGCTTGGCCTCAAGCTGGCGGGCCACGGTCTTGTGCATGTCGAACCCGTCGGGCACGCGGGTCAGGGCGGCCCCGACCTCGGCCAGGGTCTCGGCCTTGATCCAGGTTTCGCCGCGCTGGTAGGTGTTCAGGTCCTTGGTCTGCAGGTTCTTCCAGCGGCCATCCAGCCAGTCGGCCTTGTTCGGCAGGAAGGCCTTGCCGGCCTCGAACTCTTCGTTCAGGCGGGCCTGGAAGGCGGCTTTCATCTGCTCGATCTCGCCTTCGGGGATCAACCCGTCGGCCACCAGACGGTCGGTGTAAAGCTGCAGCGTGGTCTTCTGCTTGCGGATGCGGTTGTACATCGCCGGGTTGGTGAACATCGGCTCGTCGCCTTCGTTGTGACCGAAGCGGCGGTAGCAGAAGATGTCGATGACCACGTCCTTGTGGAACTTCTGGCGGAATTCGGTCGCCACGCGGGCGGCGTGGACCACGGCCTCGGGGTCGTCGCCGTTGACGTGGAAGATCGGCGCCTCGACCATCAGGGCGATGTCGGTCGGATAGGGCGAGGTGCGGCTGAACGCCGGGGCGGTGGTGAAGCCGATCTGGTTGTTGACGATGATGTGGATGCAGCCGCCGGTGCGGTGGCCCTTGATGCCCGACAGTTGCAGACATTCCGCCACGACGCCCTGGCCGGCAAAGGCCGCGTCGCCGTGCAGAAGGATCGGCAGGACGGCAATGCGGTCCGTGGTGTCGTTCATCTGGTCCTGCTTGGCGCGGACCTTGCCGAGGACAACCGGGTTCACGGCCTCCAGGTGCGAGGGGTTGGCGGTCAGCGACAGGTGGACCTTGTTGCCGTCGAACTCACGGTCACTGGAGGCACCCAGGTGGTATTTCACGTCACCGGAGCCGTCCACATCCTCGGGCTTGTAGGAGCCGCCCTGGAATTCGTGGAAGATCGCCCGGTAGGGTTTCTGCATCACGTTCGCCAGGATGTTCAACCGGCCGCGGTGCGGCATGCCGATGATGATTTCCTTCACCCCCAGCGCGCCGCCGCGCTTGATGATCTGCTCCATCGCGGGGATCACCGCCTCGCCGCCGTCAAGGCCGAAGCGTTTGGTGCCCATGTACTTGACATGGAGGAACTTTTCATAGCCCTCGGCTTCGACCAGCTTGTTCAGGATGGCCTTGCGGCCTTCGCGGGTGAACTGGATTTCCTTGCCGTAGCCTTCGATCCGTTCCTTCAGCCAGCCGGCCTGTTCGGGGTCCGAGATGTGCATGTACTGCAGCGCGAAGGTGCCGCAGTAGGTGCGCTTCACGATGTCGATGATCTCGCGCATGCTGGCATGGGTCAGGCCCAGCACGTTGTCGATGAAGATCGGGCGGTCCATGTCGGCTTCGGAAAAGCCGTAGGACGCGGGTTCCAGTTCCGGGTGCGATTTCTTTTCGGCCAGGCCCAGCGGGTCCAGGTCGGCGGCGAGGTGGCCCCGGATGCGGTAGGCGCGGATGATCATCAGGGCGCGGATGGAATCGAGGACGGCGCGCTGGATCTGTTCGTTGGTCAGCTGGACACCGGCCTCGGCCGCCTTGGCAGCGATCTTCGCGCCGGCGGCCTTGGCTTCCTTGGCCGGCGGCGGGGCGGCCCATTCGCCAGTCAGGGCAGCGGTCAGGTCGTCGGCGGGCTGCGGCGGCCAGTCGGCGCGGGCCCAGGAGGGGCCGGAAGCGGCGCGTTTGGTGTCGACCTCAGAGTCGCCGAGGGACTGGAAGAAGGCGGCCCATTGCGGGTCGACCGACGCGGGGTCAGCGGCGTGGCGGGCGGCCAGCTGGTCGACGTAATCGGCATTGGCCCCGTCGAGGAAGGACGAGGCGGCGAAGGCGGCGGTGGGGGATTGGTCGGTCATTCGCGCGTTTCCTTGTGGGGCGGGGTCACCGCCAAGAGGAACGGGCGGGGCGCCCCCGCCCGGATCCAGTTAACCTTTGATCGCCTTCAGCACGGCCTCGCCCAACCCTGCCGGGCTGTCGGCGACGACGATCCCGGCGCTGAGCATCGCCTCGATCTTCGATTCCGCGTCGCCCTTGCCGCCGGCCACGATGGCACCGGCATGGCCCATGCGGCGGCCGGGGGGGGCGGTGCGGCCGGCGATGAAGCCGGCGGTGGGCTTCCAGCGGCCCTTCTTCTTTTCATCGGCGAGGAACTGGGCGGCTTCCTCTTCGGCGGACCCGCCGATCTCGCCGATCATGATGATCGAGTGGGTGTCGGGGTCGGCGAGGAACATCTCAAGCACGTCGATATGCTCGGTCCCCTTGATCGGGTCGCCGCCGATGCCTACTGCGGTGGTCTGGCCAAGGCCCACGTCGGTTGTCTGTTTCACGGCCTCATAGGTAAGCGTGCCCGAGCGCGACACAACCCCGACCGAGCCCTTGGAGAAGATGCTGCCCGGCATGATGCCGATCTTGCATTCGCCGGGGGTCAGGACGCCGGGGCAGTTCGGGCCGATCAGGCGGGACTTGGAGTTGATGAGGGCGCGCTTGACCTTCATCATGTCCAGGACCGGGATGCCTTCGGTGATGCAGACGATCAGCGGGATCTCGGCGTCGATGGCTTCCAGGATCGAGTCGGCAGCGAAGGGCGGCGGGACGTAGATCACCGAGGCATCGGCGCCGGTCCGGGCGACCGCGTCATGGACGCTGTCGAACACGGGCAGGCCAAGATGCTCGGTCCCGCCCTTGCCGGGGGTCACGCCGCCGACCATCTGGGTGCCATAGGCAATGGCCTGTTCGGAGTGGAAGGTGCCTTGGCTGCCGGTGAAGCCCTGGCAGATGACTTTGGTAGCTTTGTTGACGAGAACGGCCATCGGGGCCTCCTTCACAGAATGGGCTGAGGGGCGGCCATCATTGGCCGGGCCCGAAGGTGAAACGGACAGAACTGGTCGCGGCGTCGTTGCAGACGGGGTCGTTGCCCGAGGAGGTGACCTCGGCCGTAATTCCGGCTGCCAGGGTCACCGTCATGCATTCAGTGTCGCTGGTCGTGTCGAGCGTGAATCCCGCGGCGCCGCTGATCGTCATCACGTTGCCGACCGCACTGTCGGTCCCAAGTGCCTCGGAATAGGCGGCACAGAAGCTGCCGTCGGTGGCGGTCAGGACGTAAAGTGCCGGATCGGGCGAAGCGATCTGGGTCAGGCCCATGTCGGTGTCTTCGGTCGCGGTCCAGCCAGCCTCGGTGAACAGGGCGGCCGTCTTGGCCGCATCACCCTGGCCGGCAAGGCAGGCCGCTGCGGCCGAGCGATACGCCTTGATGGGATCGCTGTCGTCCAGGTCTCGCGCCATGAATTCGACGGTCGACCATTCCTGCGCCATTGCTGGCGCAGCCAGACAAATTGCGAGAAGGGCGACGCGGATCATCCCTTGACCGCCTTGACGATCTTTTCGGCCCCGTCCTTCAGGTCATCGGCGGCGATGACGTTCAGGCCGGATTTGCGGATGATGTCCTTGCCAAGCTCGACGTTGGTGCCTTCCAGCCGGACGACCAGCGGGACCTTCAGGCCGACTTCCTTGACCGCAGCGATCACGCCCTCGGCGATGATGTCGCAGCGCATGATGCCGCCGAAGATGTTGACCAGGATGCCTTTGACGTTCGGGTCAGAGGTGATGATCTTGAACGCCTCGGTCACCTTTTCCTTGGTTGCGCCGCCGCCGACGTCCAGGAAGTTCGCCGGTTCCGCGCCGTAAAGCTTGATGATGTCCATCGTGGCCATCGCCAGGCCTGCGCCGTTCACCATGCAGCCGATTTCGCCATCGAGTGCGATGTAGTTCAGGTCGAACTTCGACGCGGCCAGTTCCTTCGGGTCTTCCTCGGTCTCGTCCCGCAGCGCGGCGATGTCGGGGTGGCGGTAGATCGCGTTGCCGTCAAAGCCCATCTTCGCGTCGAGAAGCTTCAAGGAGCCGTCCTTCAGCACGCAGAACGGGTTGATCTCCAGCATGTCCATGTCCTTGTCGACGAACAGCCGGTAGAGGTTCCGCACGATGCCGACGCATTGCTTGACCTGCGCACCGGTCAGACCCAGCGAGAAGGCCACGCGGCGGCCGTGGAAATCCTGGAACCCGGTGGCGGGGTCGATGGTGAAGGTGTGGATCTTCTCGGGCGTGTCATGGGCCACGTCCTCGATCGACATGCCGCCTTCGGTCGAGGCGACGATCGAGATGCGGCTGGTCTGACGGTCGATCAGAAGTGCAAGGTAGAACTCTTTCTCGATGTCCGAACCGTCTTCGATGTAGATGCGGTTGACCTGCTTGCCAGCCTCGCCGGTCTGGATCGTCACCAGGGTGCGGCCCAGCATCTGGCGGGCGAATTCCGCCGCTTCACCGACCGAGCGGGCCAGGCGGACGCCGCCCTTTTCGCCGGCTTCGGCTTCTTTGAAATGGCCCTTGCCGCGGCCGCCGGCGTGGATCTGCGCCTTGACGACCCAAAGCGGTCCGTCAAGCTCGCCCGCGGCGGTCTTGGCCTCTTCGGCCTTCAGCACGACGCGGCCGTCCGAGACCGGGATACCGTAGCTGCGCAGCAGCGCCTTGGCCTGGTATTCGTGAATGTTCATGGCGCAGCACCTGTCCGTTGGAGAACTTGGCCGCGTGATGGCACGGTTCGGCCCATATTCCTACGGAGATTTCCGCCTGTTAGCGCCCAAAGCGGTGGAAAAATGCAGCATGTGATCACACGTTCGCAAACTGTGATCACATGCGCGAAATGCGTGATCACAAGGCGCGTCGTCGTCCGGTCGAATCGCCGATCAGTTCAGGAACACGGCAAAAAGGACCGCATCGCCGGAAACAAGGCGCTCGAAGTCGTTCCAGGCCTCCAGCGTCATGCGAGGGCCCTTCTCGGCATAGGGCAGCAGCCCCTCTCCCTGAATCCAGGTGACAAGGTCGACGGCCGGCGGGTTCTCGAACGCCTTTTTCAGGTTGATCCCGGCCTCGGCGCCAAAGCGCCAGTGCGGGATCAGCACCTCGCCCTTCAAGGCGCGCTCGGCCTCGGCCAGGACGGCCTGCCAGCGTTCGCCGGTTTCGGGCGGGACGAACATGCCCAGGCCCGAGACCTGGCGTGCGTTCGGCACCCATTCGTTGCGGTTGTCATCCTCTAGCGCGACCATGGCCCAGAAGCGGCGGTTCTCGGCGATCATGGTCAGGAAGTGGTCGTAGGCATCGGCGGCCAAGGCCTTGTCGGGGGTCTTGGACAGGGCGAAAAGCACCATGGCGATGCGGTCCACCTGGCGGCCGAACATCATGTCCATCGCATTGGGCGGCGGCGTGTCGCCCCAGAGCGCATAGATTGCGGCGGAGCTGTCCATCACCCGCTGGATCGCGGGTTCCGGATCATAGGCCAGCGCGGTCGAGACGAAGCCGGACAGGAAATGCGTATAGGCCGAAAGCCAGGCGGCATCGGCGGTGTCGAAGGTGATCACGGGGTCGGTGACGGGGGCGTTGATCATCCGCCCCCCGCCCAAGGTCAGGCCGGCGACGGTGCCGATATCCTCGCCCTCGCCGCGCTGGCCGTTGCCGTCGATGTCGAACCACAGGTCGGCCAGGCGGATGTCCAGCGCGAAGGGCTTGTCGCCAAGCTGGGTCAGGGCCGCGCGCGCGGCTTCCATGTCTGCGTCCAGGCCGGTGACCAGCGCGGTGAAATCCGAAGGGGCAAAGGGACGGGCGGCCGGGTTTTCCGGGATCGGCAGGCGCAGGATCGGCAGTTCCGACCAGTCGGCGCGGATGCCGGTCTGCCAGCGCAGTTGCAGCGCGGCCTCGACCCCGCCCAGAAAGCGCAGGCCGGCAAGGGCGAAGAGATCCTCGTTCGTGGGGGCGGGCAGGGCCGCCAGCCGCGCCTCGGTCGCGGCAAGGCCGGTGCGGCCGATCTCCTCGGACAGGGTTTCGGCGGCCAGGGGGCTGGCGGCAAGGATCAGCATCAGGGCAAGGGCGCGCATAGGGGCCTCCTTGGGGTGGATGCCGGGCAGACTGCGGGCAAAGGCGGGCCGGGTGCAAGTCCGGTTCTACGCCCAGTTTACACTTGGCCCGACGCTTCATAGAAGCGGGGCATGCGTCATGTAATCAGTCTTTCGACCGTTCCCCCCAGGTTCCACCAGATCGGCCCCACGCTGCGCTCGCTGGTGCGGCAGACCTCTCGGCCTGAAGCGGTGGAGTTGTACATCCCCCGCAGCTATCGCCGTTTTCCCGAATGGGGCGGCGGTCTGCCCGATGTGCCGGAGGGCGTGACCATCGTCCGGGTGGACGAGGATCTGGGACCGGCGACGAAGATCCTGCCGGCCGCCAAGGCGTGGCGCGGTCAGGCGGTTGAACTTATCTATGTCGACGATGATCGCGGCTTTGCAAGGGACTGGGTTCGCCGTTGCCTTGACGTCCGCAAGTCGCGGCCTGACGACGCGATCTGCGGCGCTGGTTTCAGTATTTCCAACCACTACGGTTTTCCCGAATTCTCGCGGCCCAGGCCCCTGGCAGTGCCGGTGACGGACCCGTCGCAGCAGATTGGCTACCATCTGCGCATGCTGCGGAATGTCATCTTGCGGAAGATGGGCCTCGCGCCGCGGCGGAAGGCTCCGTGGCAGCGGTTCGAGCAGTCGGGCTTTGTCGATATCGGCGAGGGGTTTGGCGGTGTCATGGTGCGGCCGGAGTATTTCGACGACGCGGCGTTCGTGATCCCGCCGATCCTGTGGACGGTGGACGATATCTGGCTGTCCGGAACGCTGGCGCGGCGAGGGATCAGGATCTGGGCGGACAAGGACCTGTACGTAACCTACGAACACCTGGACTCATCCTTCAACAACGCGCTCTTCCAGGCGGTGATCGAGGGGGCGGACCGTGAGCAGGCGGACCGCGCCTGCATCGACCATATGCGGGCGACTTACGGGATCTGGGGCGGGGTGGCCGACCAGAGGACCTGACCGCGCGGCAGCAGCATCGGGCTGCGGGTGGGGGTCAGGCCGGCTGCGTGGATCATGCGGGTCACGGCACCCTCGGTCAGGTGGTAGGGCGGGCGGTCGGGGTGGGTGACCACGCCGTCGGGCTGCCGGGTGCTGGCGGCGCCCTCGGGGGCCAGGAACACGGTGAAAAGCGCGGCCCTCAGCCGGGGAAAGCGGCGCAGGTTGGCCAGGGCGGTGGCCAGGTTGACTGCGGGCAGGTGGGTGAACACCCCGAAGGCGATGGCCAGGGTGATCCGGTCGGGGAGGCCGGGGAAGGCAAAGTCCGCATCCTGGATCAACTGGTCAAGCGGCAGGGCCTCGGGGTCGGGCAGTTCGTGCAGCCGGCCGTGCCGCATCAGGGCAAGCGAGGCGTCGGTCCCCCAGTAATGGCCGGGTTTCAGGAAGGGGACGGCCATGTGGCCCAGCCGAAGCGAGCCGCAGCCGATGTCGAGGAGGTGGTCCTCGGGGGTCATCCCGGCCGCAAGAAGGGCCTGCATCTGGACACGCCCCGTCTCGTCCCAGCGGCCGCCGACGATGTCGCGGTGGCGGCCCTTGGCGATGGCGTCGTCATAAAAGCCGGGAGCGAGGTAGGGGGAAGGAAGCCTGGTCAGGCCTTGTCGTCCTTCTTCGCGGCCTTCTTCTCGGCGGCGGCGGCCTTCATGCGGGCGAGGAGTTCCTCCTGCGTCTCGCGCGGGGGCTTCACCGACTTGGGCGCGCCCTTCTGGGCGTGGTCGGGGCCGCGGAGCGTGCTGCGGGCACCCTTGGGGTTGCCGGATTTCGAGTAGTCCATGGGGGTCCCTCCGGGGGATTGGTCTGGCCCTTGGGGATGCCGGATTCGGGCGGGCGGGGCAAGGGGGAATGGGGTGTCCACGCAGGACGGGATGGACGCTGCGGGGAATATCAAGGGGTTGGGCGTTGGTGGTCAGGATGTGTTTACCCTGTTCCTGCCGCGCATCGGGAGGGAAACGCCTCCATCTGACTTCTGGACACGAGGGCCTTCCGTTCCAGATCGGGTCGCGGTGACGGGGGACGGGCGGCCGCAAGGTAGGGTGGGCATATTGCCCACCCTACGCCCGAAGCAAGGGTCAGTTCAGGAACACCATCATCAGACCGGCATTGCCACCCATCAGCGCCTCGAACTGGCGCAGGCTGGTGGGGTTCACCACCGGGCCTTGCTCCAGATAGGGGACGGTGGCCCAGCCCTGGACCCAGCCGGTGATCGAGATCGGGGCGGGTTCGTCGAACATGCGTCCAAGGTTGATGCCCTGGCCATCCGGGCCGCGCCAGTAGGGGATCAGGAGACGGCCCTGAAGGAGCGCCTCGCCATCTGCCAGCACGCCAAGCCAGGTGTCGCCGGTGCCGGGAGGCAGGTTGAAGCCAAGGGCGGAGGTCTGGGTGTCGTTCGGGATCCATTCGCGATCGTTGTCCACCTCTGCGGCGACAAGCGTCCAGAAGCGGCGGTTTTCGGTGATCATCGCCAGGAAATGGTCCTTGGCCGCCTTGGCGCGTGCCGCGTCGGGGGGCTGGTTCACCGCACCTTCCAGCATGGCGAAGGCATCGAGGAACTGGCCGAACGAGGCGTCGAAGCTGTAGTCGGTGGGATCGGGCTGTGCCACCTTCAATGCGATGCGCGACGCGATGACCCGGTCGATGCTGGCGGCGGGGTCATAGGCGAGGACCGTGTTCGCCACGCCCGACATGACATGGGTGTAGGCGGTCAGCCAGGCGGCGTCTGCGGCGTCGAAGCGGATGGTCAGTGGGGGTGCGGCGGGGTCGGGTGCCTGCCACTGCCAGCCCAGAAGCTGCGGGCCGAGGATGGCCAGCGCGTCCTCCTCGGCCTCGCGGGTGCTGTTCTGGTTCACGTCGAACCAGAGGTCGGAGAAGGTGAGTTCAAGGCCGAACTCTTCACCCGGCGGGAGGGTGGCAAGGGCGGTGCGGGCGGCGGCCATGTCGGCGTCGATGTCGGTGAAAAGCTGGCTGATCAGCGCGCCGTCGAAGGGTTCGGGCGAAGGGTTCGGCGGCACGGGCAGGCGCAGGAACGGCAGGCCCAGCGTATCGCCCGCGTTGCCGGTGACCTGATCCGCCCCGGTGCGCCATTGCAGTTGCAGCGCGCTTTCGACGGCGCCGAGGAAGTGCAGCCCGCCGATGGCGAAGATGTCCTCGAGCGCGGGTTCGGGCTGGGCCTTGAGGCGCGCGAGGGTGGGGGCGATACCGTTGGTGCCGATCTCTTGTGACAGGGTCTGGGCGGCAGCCGGGGTGGCGAGGGCCAAGAGGGCGACGAGGGCGGCTTTCATGGGGACACCTTCACTGGGACTGAAATGCAGAATGCGCAGCCGGGGGCTGCGCATTCAAGTCAGGTTTGTCGCACTGAAAGGGATCAGGCGAGCGTCGGGTCGATGCCCTTGCAGGCGGTCACAAGGCCCTTCACCGCGTCGACGGATTTGTCGAACATGGTCTTTTCGGTGGCGTCGAGTTTCACTTCGACCACACGCTCGACTCCGCCGGCGCCGATGATGACCGGGACGCCGACATACATGCCGTCAAGCCCGTAGGCACCCTTGACGTGGGCGGCGCAGGGCAGGAGGCGCTTCTGGTCCTTGAGGTAGGCTTCGGCCATTTCCACCGCGCTGGCGGCGGGGGCGTAGAAGGCGGAGCCGGTCTTCAGCAGGCCCACGATCTCGGCCCCGCCATCGCGGGTGCGCTGGACGATGGCGTCAAGCTTTTCCTGCGTGGTCCAGCCCATCGCGACGAGGTCCGGCAGCGGGATGCCGCCGACGGTGGAGTAGCGGACGGACGGAACCATCGTGTCGCCGTGGCCGCCAAGGACGAAGGCGGTGACGTCCTTCATCGAGACGTTGAATTCCAGCGACAGGAAGTGGCGGAAGCGGGCCGAGTCCAGCACGCCGGCCATGCCGATGACCTTGTTGTGCGGCAGGCCCGAGAATTCGCGCAGCGCCCAGACCATCGCGTCCAAGGGGTTGGTGATGCAGATCACGAAGGCGTCGGGGCAGTTGGCCTTGATGCCTTCGCCGACCGACTTCATCACCTTGAGGTTGATGCCCAGAAGGTCGTCGCGCGACATGCCGGGCTTGCGCGGCACACCGGCGGTGACGATGCAGACATCGGCTCCGGCCAGGTCGGCGTACGTGTTGGTGCCGCGGAGGCTGGCGTCGAAGCCTTCGACCGGGCCGGATTGTGCGAGGTCCAGCGCCTTGCCTTGCGGCGTGCCCTCGGCGATGTCGAACAGGACGACGTCGCCCAGTTCCTTCAGCGCGAGCAGGTGTGCGAGCGTGCCGCCGATCTGACCGGCGCCGATGAGGGCGATCTTGGGTCTGGCCATGGGTGCCTCCTTGAGAGTGTCCGGGGGATGAATCGGGGGGAGGGGTAGCCCCTAAATCCGGTTCTGTCCAGTCTTGGCGGGAAGTCGGTATACAATTGTATGCGGAAAATCCATGCTTCCGGCCGGGTCGGGAAGGGGTTAGCGGTAACGGGCGGAGGATGCGATGGAAGATCTGGGATTCTGGGCGGCGGCGGTGGTTGCGGCGGCGCTGGTGGGGATGTCGAAGGGCGGCGTGCCGGTCGTCGGGATGCTGGGCGTGCCGGTGCTGGCGCTGGTCATCAACCCGGTGATGGCGGCGGGGCTGCTGCTGCCGGTCTATGTGGTGTCGGACATCTTCGGGCTTTACGCCTATCGCCATGCCTGGGACGGGCGGGTGCTGGCCATCGTGGTGCCGGGCGCGGTGGTGGGGATCGCGGTGGGCTGGGCGACGGCCAGCATGGTGCCCGAGGCGGCGGTGACGCTGCTGGTGGGGGTGATCGGGCTGGCCTTCGCGGCGAACATCCTGTTGCGGAAGCCGGCGGTGGTCGCGCCGAAGCGGGCCGAGGTTGCGCCGGGCCTGTTCTGGGGCGGGTTGGCGGGGTTCACCAGTTTTGTCAGCCACGCCGGCGCGCCGCCCTATCAGGTCTATACGCTGCCCCTGGGGATGACGAAGGCGGTGTTTGCGGGGACGACGACGATTGCCTTCGCGATGATCAATGCGGTGAAGCTGATCCCGTATTATGCACTGGGCCAGTTGAATCCCGGCAACCTGAAGGTCGCGGCCGTGCTGGCGCTGCCGGCGGTGATCGCGGTTTTCGCGGGCGTGCGGCTGGTGCAACTGATGCCGGAGAAGCTGTTCTTCCGGCTGGTCGTCTGGGCGCTGGCGCTGATCTCGGTCAAGCTGGTCTGGGACGGGGTGGCCGGGCTGATCTGACCGGCGGGCTTATCGCTTCCTTCGGTCGCTTTCGCGGGTGGCGAGATCGGGTGGCCGGTCCGACCCGGAACCTGCGGGTTCGGCGCGCCCGGGGTGGCCCAGGGATGGCGGGCATGGCAGGCTAGTCGGTGCAAGAGCCAGGGAGGTGCGCGATGTTGCCGGATGCTGATGTGCTTTACGCCGCCCTGGTGGCGCGCGATCCGGGTTTCGAGGGGCGGGCCTATGCCTGCGTGCGGACCACGGGGATCTTCTGCCGGCTGACCTGCCCGGCGCGGGTGGCGAAGCGCGAGAATGTCAGTTTCCGCGCCTCGGTGCAGGAGTGTCGGGCGGCGGGCTTTCGGCCCTGCAAACGCTGTTTCCCCGATCAGGCCTTGCGGCCACGGGCGGGAAGTTCCTCCTCTGGCGCCTCGTAAGCGGTGCCCGAGGCCACGAGGCACATCCGGCCGTCGGGCAGGGTCAGGGTGATGGTCCAGGTGCCCGAAGCCGTGGAAGCGAAAAGCTCCATCACGCCGGCCTCTCCGGCAAGGCCGAGTGCCTGGCGGCTTTCGCCGTAGCTCTCGGCCAGAAGCGCGGTCACGCGGTCGCGGGCGTCGCATTGCGGGGCGCCGAAGGCGATCTGGGTGGCCAGGATCACCCCGCCGAAACCAAGCGAGAGGGCGAAGAGGGGTTGGGTCATCGCGGGGCCTTTCCGACGCTGGGGACAGGTGGAAAGGCTGCGGCAGGGCGGCTGAAAAGCGGTTAACGCGCCGGACGGTCAGCGGCAGACGTCGGTTTCCAACCGGCTTCGGCGGCGGCGCTGGGGGGCGACGAGGATCGTCACCTTGCGACCTGCGGGAAGCGCGGATATCCAGCGGCGTGCCGGTGCCCCGGTCGCGCCGTCGGGCGCAACCCATCCGGCGCCAGAGCGGGGCGCCTTTGATGAACGCGGTTTGGACATGGCCGAGACTCCGGGGCCGGGTCCGCTGGCCGTTTCGGGCCATCCAGGCCGCCTTGGCCGCACTGCGACAGGCGCGCCAGCCAAGGCTGATGCGGCTTTCCCAGATGGCTTCGCCTGTTCGACCTCGGACAGGTCGGGATCTTCGCGTCCAGTAGTTTGGCACTTCTGCCGGAGTTGCGAAGGAATTTGCTGCAATGCGGCGAAATCGGCCTTGCCGTTTCTGTCCAATCCGTGCTTTCAAGCGCAAGAATGTTGCGCAGAGGTGAGTCGTGTCCCGTCCCTGTCGGTCTGTCCTTTATATCCCCGGCTCTAAGGAACGTGCCTTGGAGAAGGCGCGCGAGTTGCCGGCGGATGCGATCATCTTCGACCTTGAGGATGCCGTGGCACCCGAGGAGAAGGCGCGCGCCCGCACGCTTTTGTCCGCGGATCTGGAGCGGGGCGGCTTTGGCAACCGGCTGCGGATCGTGCGGGTCAACGGGCTGGAGACGCCCTGGGGCGCGGCTGACATGCTGGCCTTTGCCGCGCATCGCGGCGTCGATGCGATCCTGGTGCCCAAGGTGAACGGGCCCGAGGACCTGGACGCGGTGGCGGGGCGGGTGGCCAAGCCCCTGTGGGCGATGCTGGAGACGGCACAGGGCTGTCTGACCCCCGGCCCGATCGCGGCGCATCCCCGGCTGGAGGGGCTGGTGATGGGCACGAACGACCTTGCGCGCGAACTGGGCGCGCGGTTCCGGGCAGACCGGCTGCCACTGCGGGCGGCGCTGGGGCTGTGCGTGCTGGCGGCGCGGGCCGAGGGGAAGATCATCGTCGACGGCGTGTTCAATGCGTTCAAGGACGAGGCCGGGTTGCAGGCCGAGTGTGAGCAGGGCCGCGACATGGGCTTTGACGGCAAGACGCTGATCCACCCGGCGCAGTTGAAGATCGCCAACGCGGTCTTTGCTCCGTCGGAGGACGAGGTGGCGCTGGCCCGCCGGCAGATCGCGGCCCATGCCGAGGCGCTGGCACGGGGCGAGGGCGTGGCGGTGGTCGACGGCAAGATCGTCGAGAACCTGCATGTGGCGACCGCGAAGGCATTGATCGAAAGGGCCGAGGCGATTGCGGCTTTGGCGGAATAAGGTCAGGGTGCGCTCCGGTAAACTGGCAGGAGGCTATCGATGACCCTGATCATTCTGGGACTGGCATTGTGGTGGGGCGCGCATCTGTTCAAGCGGCTGGCGCCGGGGCCGCGGGGCCGGCTGGGCGAGCCGGGCAAGGGGGTGATGGCGGTCTTGATCATCGCCGGCATCGTGCTGATGGTCTGGGGCTATCGCGGCAGCGACTGGCTGGGGATCGAGGGGGCCGAGCATGTGGACCTGTGGTATCCGCCGGCCGTCCTGACCCATGTGAACAACCTTCTGATGCTGTTCGCGGTCTATCTTTACGCGGCAAGCGGGATGAAGACGCGGATCACCCGCGCGATCCGGCATCCGCAGCTGACGGCAGTCAAGACCTGGGCCATCGCGCATCTGCTGGTGAATGGCGATCTGGCCAGCCTCGTGCTGTTCGGCGGCATCCTGGCCTGGGCGGTGGTCGAGGTGATCCTGATCAACCGGGCCGAGCCGCGCCCGGCCCCTCCGGCCCCTGCGCCGATGGGCAAGGAGATCGGGGCCGTGGTCGGGGCCGTGGTGGTGCTGGTCGGCATCATGCTGGTGCACAACTGGCTGGGGGTGCAGCCCTGGGGCTGAGGTCGGACCGGGGGCCAGCCCCCGGACCCCCGGGATATTTGCGCCAGTATGAAAGAGCAGTTTGGTAGAATTGTCGGGGACTTGAGGGAAGATGAAGCTTTATCGGTTCTTGAGCGCGGACGACACTTCGGCCTTCTGTCACAAGGTGACGGCAGCCCTGAACAAGGGGTGGGAGCTGCATGGCTCTCCGACCTATGCGTTTGATCAGGCCAATGGTGTGATGCGCTGCGGGCAGGCGGTGGTGAAGGAGGTGGCGGGCGACTACCACCCGGACGTCAAGTTGGGGGAGCTATGAAGACCAATCCGGGGCGCTTCTTCGAGGATTACTCTGTGGGCGAGGTGATCGCGCATGCGGTGCCGCGCACGGTGGGGCAGGGCGAGCGGGCGCTGTACCATGCGCTGTATCCGGCGCGGGGGGCCCTGTATTCCTCGGACGTGTTCGCGCGGTCGGTGGGGCTGGCGGCGTCGCCGCTGGACGATCTGGTGGCGTTCCATACGGTCTTTGGCAAGACGGTGCCCGACATCAGCCTGAACGCGGTGGCGAATCTGGGCTATGCCGAGGGGCGCTGGCTGAAGCCGGTCTGGCCGGGCGATACCTTGCGGTCGGAGTCCGAGGTGATCGGGTTGAAGGAAACCTCCAGCGGCGCGACGGGGGTGGTCTGGGTGCGGACGCGGGGGCTGAACCAGCACGGGGACGTGGTGCTGGAGTATGTCCGCTGGGTGATGGTGCGCAAACGCCGGCGTGAGGTGGTGGTGCCGGTGGTGGTGCCCGATCTGGCGGCGGTGGTGGCCCCGGGCGCGCTGGTGGTGCCGGAGGGGCTGGACTTTTCGGGCTATGACTTTGGCTTGGCCGGCGAGCCGCATCGCTGGGGCGATTATGCGGTGGGCGAAGTGATCGACCATGTCGACGCGGTGACGGTCGAGGAGGCGGAGCACATGCTGGCGACACGGCTGTGGCAGAACACGGCCAAGGTGCATTTCGACGTCACCCAGCGTGAGGATGGCAAGCGGCTGATCTATGGCGGGCATGTGATCAGCCTGGCGCGGACGCTGTCGTTTAACGGGCTGGCCAATGCGCAGATGATCGTGGCGCTGAACGCGGGCGCGCATGCGAACCCCTGTTTCGCCGGCGATACGGTGCGGGCCTGGTCCGAGGTGCTGGACCGGGCCGAGACTGCGGTCCCGTCGGTGGGCGCCCTGCGGTTGCGGCTGGTGGCGACGCGGGGCAAGGCCGGAGAGTTGCGGGGGGCGGATGGCAAGTATCTGCCCGAGGTGCTGCTGGACCTGGACTACTGGGCGCTTGTGCCGCGGTAAGATGCTGCGAGAATTCCGCAATATCTAGCGTGCGGGGGGTTCAGCCCACGCGCCTGTTGTGTCAGAATCGCTGCCAATAACAAAAATGGAGGCAGCAGTATGCGCATCATCACAGGCATGGCGGTTCTGGCTTTGACGGCGGGAATGGCCGGGGCCCAGGGGTTCGAGCTTCTGGGCGGGGCCAAGCTGGAATACAAGTACAAGGAAGAAGGCGGCAGCTCGAACGCCTATCTCTCGGGTTACATCGAGGGGGAACTCGCCGGGTTCTATGCCGGGGTCTGGGGCCAGGTGGCCAGCGACGACCTGCTGGACGAGACCAACCTGTATGTCGGCTATCGCAACGAGATCGCCAGCGGGCTGAGCTATGACATCGGCTATACCCGGTATTACTATCCCAGCGACGGGGGCGAGTGCTGCGGGGAATACACTCTGGGGCTGGCGATGCCGGTCGGGCCGGTCGAAGGCTCTCTGGACCTGGCGCATGATCCGCAGTCCAATCTGAACAGTGCCTATCTGGGCGCGGCCTGGGCGGCGAGCGACGCGCTGGAGTTGTCGGGCGAGTTCGGCATCTACGGCACCGAGGCCACCGGCAGCGAGACCGAATGGGACCTGGGCGTGACCTATGCCCTGGGTCAGACGACAGCGGTCGATTTCCGTTACTACGATGGCTCGGAATATGCGGACAGCCATTTCGGCCTGGCGCTGACCTGGGATTCGTCGCTGCTGTCACGCTGAGGCCCCGCACCGGAGACTTGTGATCACGCGTTCAAAATTCGTGATCACAAACCGGAAAAACTTTGGCAGATAGCGGAAACATGCTGCCTTTGCGGCATTCGGGCGCGTGACACGGCCGAATTCCGCGCTATTGAAGAGTGCAATAATCGAAGCCACCAGACCCCGGCCAACCGGGCGCTGGGACAGCGACGAAGGGAACCGCAATGGCTGCACCGAAGCGGGTCGAACGACCCCTCTCCCCGTTCATGATCGGGCCCTATTACCGGCCGCAACTGACCTCGATGACCTCGATCCTGACGCGGATCACCGGCAACGGGTTGATCGTCGGCGCGCTGCTGTCGGTCTGGTGGCTGCTGGCGGCGGCGACCTCGGACGACTACTTTGCGGTGGCGAACGCGGTTGCGACCAGCTGGTTCGGCGACCTGGTGTTCACGCTGTCCCTGTGGGCGGTGTGGTATCATTACCTGGCCGGCATCCGGCACCTGATCTTCGACGCGGGCAAGGGCCTGGACATTCCGACGGCGGAAAAGCTGGGCTGGGCCTGCATCATCGGTTCGGTCGTGCTGACCGTGATCACCATTCTTCTGGTTCAGTGAGGGTCGACATGCGCTATCTGACCGCCCGCAAGCGCGCCGAAGGCCGGGGTGCGGCCCATCACGGGGCCGAGCATCACTGGGCGATGACCGTCTCGTCCGTCGGCCTGGCGCTGATCGTTCCGCTGTGGCTGTACATCTTCGGCTCGGCCCTGGGCGGCACGCGCGAGGAGGTGCTGGCCACCTTCGCCCGGCCGTTCCCGGCGATCGTGACGGCGCTGCTGCTGGTCGTGGGGCTGCGCCATTTCGCGATGGGTGCGACCACGATGATCGAGGATTACGCCCGCGGCACCACGCGCAAGATGCTGATCATCGGCGTCGTGGCGCTGTCCTGGGCTATTGCCGCGACGGGCCTGTTTGCCCTGGTCCGCATCGCGCTGTGAAGGGAATGACGATGACTGCCTATCCGTATGAAGTGCATGAGTATGACGTGGTCGTGGTGGGCGCTGGCGGCGCGGGCCTGCGCGCGACGCTGGGTATGGCCGAGCAGGGCCTGCGCACGGCCTGCGTGACCAAGGTCTTCCCGACGCGCAGCCATACCGTGGCCGCGCAGGGCGGCATTGCGGCGTCGCTGGGCAACATGGGCCCTGACAGCTGGCAGTGGCACATGTACGACACGGTGAAGGGCAGCGACTGGCTGGGCGACACCGACGCGATGGAATACCTGGCGCGCGAGGCCCCGAAGGCCGTCTACGAGCTGGAGCATTACGGGGTTCCGTTCAGCCGCACGGAAGAGGGGAAGATCTATCAGCGCCCCTTTGGTGGCCACACGACCGAGTTTGGCGAGGGCCCGCCGGTGCAGCGCACCTGTGCGGCGGCCGACCGGACGGGGCACGCGATCCTGCACACGCTGTATGGGCAAAGCCTGAAGAACAACGCCGAGTTCTACATCGAATATTTCGCGCTGGACCTGATCATCACCGATGGCGCCTGCACCGGCGTCGTTGCCTGGAAGCTGGATGACGGCACGATCCATGTCTTCAACGCGAAGATGGTTGTGCTGGCGACCGGCGGCTATGGCCGGGCCTATTTCAGCGCGACCAGCGCCCATACCTGCACCGGCGACGGCGGCGGGATGGTGGCGCGGGCCGGGCTGCCGTTGCAGGACATGGAATTCGTGCAGTTCCATCCGACGGGGATCTACGGCTCGGGCTGTCTGATCACCGAAGGCGCGCGGGGCGAGGGTGGCTATCTGACCAACGCCAACGGCGAGCGGTTCATGGAGCGGTATGCGCCGCACTACAAGGACCTGGCGCCGCGCGACTATGTCAGCCGCTGCATGACGATCGAGATCCGGGAAGGCCGGGGGGTGGGGACGCAGGGCGACCACATCCACCTGAACCTGAGCCACCTGCCGCGTGAGGCGCTGGAAGTGCGCCTGCCGGGGATCACCGAAAGCGCCCGCATCTTCGCGGGCGTCGATCTGCACAAAGAGCCGATCCCGGTCCTGCCGACGGTGCATTACAACATGGGCGGCATCCCGACGAACTATTGGGGCGAGGTGCTGAACCCGACCAAGGACAACCCGGACGCGGTCTTCCCCGGCCTGATGGCAGTGGGCGAGGCGGGCTGCGCCAGTGTCCACGGGGCGAACCGGCTGGGGTCGAACAGCCTGATCGACCTGGTGGTCTTTGGCCGGGCCGCGGCGATCCGCGCCGGGCAGGTGGTGGACCGCGCCGCCAGCGTGCCGGCGGTGAACAAGGTCGAGGTCGACAAGGCGCTGGGCCGCTTTGACGCGCTGCGCCATGCCCAGGGCAACATCGGCACGGCCGAGTTGCGGCTGGAGATGCAGAAGACCATGCAGTCGGACGCGGCGGTGTTCCGGGCCGAGGAAACCCTGGCTGCGGGCGAAAAGAAGATGACCGCGATTGCGGCCAAGATGGATGACCTGAAGGTCACCGACCGCAGCATGGTCTGGAACAGCGACCTGATGGAAACCCTGGAACTGACCAACCTGATGCCAAACGCGCTGGCGACGATCTATGGCGCCCATGCCCGCACCGAAAGCCGCGGCGCCCATGCGCATGAGGATCATCCGAACCGCGATGACGCGACCTGGCGCAAGCACTCGCTGGCCTGGGTCGACGGCGCGAAGGTGGTGCTGGACTATCGTCCGGTCCACGCCGACCCGCTGACCACCGAGGCGGAAGGCGGCATCCCGCTGAAGAAGATCGCCCCGGCGGAAAGGAAGTTCTGATGCGCCTGCTGGCCGCGCTGCCCGTACTGTTCCTGCTGGCCGGGTGCGACCCGGCCGAGCTGGCCGACAAGGCGGTGCGTCGCGCGGCCGACTCGGTGGTGTTTCCGGTGGTGAACATCGACATGCCGGCCGATCCGGCGCGGCTGGCGACCGGGTGCATCTTGGATGCCGCCAGCCCGGACGAATTGCAGCTTCTGGCGCGCGACGTGGGGGTCGAGGCCGGGACATCCACCAAGGCCACGATCCGCGACATCGCCTTGCGCCCGGTGGCACAGGCCTGCTTTGCCGCGGCTGGCGTGCCGCAGGTCAGATAGCGCCATGACCCCGGCCCCGGATCAGTTGCGCATTGCCATCGTGTTCTTCGGGATCACGCGGTCGCTGCGGTTCACGCTCGACTCGATCCGGCGCAACCTGATCGATCCGGCGCGGGCGTTGACCCCGCATGTCCGGCTGGTCGGGCATTTCTACGACCAGGCCCAGATCAACAACCCGCGCTCGGGCGAGGTGGGGCCGCTTGACCCCGAGGAATATCGCCTGCTGGATCTGGACGCGGTCGAGCGTGAGACGCCGGGTCCCGGTCTGGACGCCTATCCGGTCGAGGCGCTGAAGCGGAACGGCGACTACTGGACCAACAAGTTCCGTTCGTTCGGAAACCTGCTGCTTCAGCTGCATTCCCTGCGCCGGGCCACCACGCTGGCCCAGGCCGAGCGGCCCGATATCGTGGTTTTCGCGCGGCCGGACCTGTATTACCACACCTCGGCTGCGCCCTGGCTGGCCGAGGTGGCGGCAAACCGTGACAGCCAGGTTCTGGTGCCGGACTGGGCGCAGTGGGGTGGTCTGAATGACCGCGTCGCGCTGGTCCGGGGCGAAGGGGCGATTGCCGCCTATGGCCGCCGCGCCGAAGTCATGCAGGACTATTGCGCGGATGGCAGGATGCTGCATTCCGAGATGTTGCTGCAGTTCGCTGTGCGGGACTATCCGGTGCGGATGATCCCCTTCTATGCCTCGCGGGTGCGCTGCGATGGCCGGGTGGTGCTGGAGGATTTCCGCAAGGGGCATGGCCGGGCCGGCGGCGGCAAGACGCTGCCCTTCGACGCCTTCCTTGCGGCAGAGGCCGAGCGGCCGGTTGGCGGCCAGCCCATGCGCAACAGGAGGCTTGCATGACAAAAGCCCTTCGAATGATTCCGGTCCTGGCGCTTTTGGCGGCCTGTGGCCCGATGACCCTGGCCGAGGCCGAGCGGCAATGCTTTGACCGCGCCCGGCTGGCGCAGCAACCCCGGGGCGAGATCGGGGTCGGCATCGGCTCGAACGGTCGCGCTTCTGGCGGGATCGAGGTGAGCATCAGCTCTGACTACATCATGGGCCGCGACCCTGCGGCCGTCTATGAAACCTGCGTGATGTCCAAGGCGGGCGAACCGCCGAGCCGTCCGCTTTACGCAAGACCCGACTGGAAAGGTTGATTTCCCATGGTCCAGCTCACCCTGCCCAAGAACTCGAAGATCCGTACCGGCAAGACCTGGCCGAAGCCGGAGGGCGCCAAGAACGTGCGCAAGTTCCAGATCTATCGCTGGAGCCCGGATGACGGGGAAAACCCGCGCGTCGACACCTATTTCGTCGACATGGACAGCTGCGGCCCGATGGTCCTGGACGCGCTGATCAAGATCAAGAACGAGATCGACCCGACGCTGACCTTCCGCCGTTCGTGCCGGGAAGGCATCTGCGGCTCCTGCGCGATGAATATCGACGGGATCAACACGCTGGCCTGCATCTACGGGCTGGACGAGGTGAAGGGCGATGTCCGCATCTATCCCTTGCCGCATATGGAAGTGATCAAGGACCTGATCCCGGACCTGACGCATTTCTATGCCCAGCACGCCAGCATCATGCCTTGGCTGGAGACCAAGACCAACCGCCCGGCCAAGGAATGGCGGCAGTCGATCGACGACCGCAAGAAGCTGGACGGGCTTTACGAATGCGTGATGTGCGCGTCGTGTTCGACCTCTTGCCCGTCGTACTGGTGGAACTCGGACCGCTACCTGGGGCCGGCGGCGCTGTTGCATGCCTATCGCTGGATCATCGACAGCCGGGACGAGGCGACGGGCGAGCGGCTGGACCAGCTTGAGGATCCGTTCAAGCTGTACCGCTGCCACACGATCATGAACTGCGCCAAGACCTGCCCGAAAGGGCTGAACCCGGCCAAGGCGATTGCCGAGATCAAGAAGATGATGGTCGAGCGGGTTGTCTGAGCCGACCCCGCTTCCAGATTATCGCAGCGGTGCCGAGTTTGCCGTGTTGATGCGCCGGCTTGAGATGCAACTGCATGCCAAGAACCGGATCTGGCTTGGCGAGGATCTGTATGCCTGGCAGGTGGCCAGGCTGCTTGGGGCGATTGGCGAGGATTTTGCCGAAGCCCTCGCCGATGCGAAGGTGCATCGGGACTTCGGAAATGGCTATGAAGCGGGCCAGTTGGACGACATGGCGCAGGTCGATGTGCTTCTGGCACGGCTGAGGGCGCGGCTGGTTCGCTAAGGGCGAGCCGCCTGGGCCGGTCGTTCCCAGCGGCTGTCGGCGTGGGCCGTCGGTATCCACCGGGGCGGCTCGTCGAGCACTTCGTGCACTCCTCGCGGGGTCGTTCTCCGAGGAGTGCACGAAGTGCTCGACGAGGGATTGCGGTGACGGCGGTTTCAAGCAAGCCTGCGGAGCATGAAACCGGCCCATCCCGAACACCCCGCCCCCGTCGATGCCGCCACCCGCAAGGCGGTGCCCCCCGTGATCTGCTATCCGGTCGAGGGGCTGCCGCGCCCCGACCTGGCCGCCTATCGCGCCGCCCGCGAGGGGTGGAGCCTGGAGGCCGAGGTGCTGGTGCCCCCGCGCGAGGCGCGCACGTTCGAGGTTCCGGCCGGCTGGTTCTTCCGCATCCGTTCCGTCGAGGGGCCGCAGGTCGGCGACCTGAACCTGTTTGCGGCCGGCAACCTGGGCGAGCGGTTCTTTTCCGGCAAGACCCGGGCCTTGCATGGCACGCATCTGTCGACGGGTGACCGGATGTGGTCCTGCCTGCCCTACCTGCGGCCGATGGCGACGATCACGGACGACACGCTGGACTGGTACGGTTTCGATGCCTTTGGCGGTTCTGTCCACGACGTGATCGGCACGCGCTGCGATCCCTATACCCATGCGCTCTTGTCAGGGGGCGACCAGTATCACCATTGCTGCCATTCCAACCTGACCCGCGCCGTCGCTGCGCAGTCCGGCCTGCCGCTGCACGCGGCCGAGTTGCACGTGCATGACGTGCTGAACGTCTTCATGTGCACGGGGTTCACCCGCGACACCGGGCAGTATTTCATGAAGGCCAGCCCGGTCCGGCCCGGGGATTACCTGGAGTTCATGGCCGAGATCGACCTCTTGGGCGCGCTTTCAGCCTGTCCGGGCGGGGATTGTTCGGCCGAACATTCCTCAGACGTCTCGGCCTGCCATCCGCTGCTGGTTCAGGTGTTCCGGCCCAAAGCGCCGCCCTTCGGCTGGCGTCCGGCCGGGACGAACGCCTATGACCGGAGCCACGGTCAGGAATAGCGTTCAACCGTCGCGGCCTGGTGGTCGTCGTAGCGGTCGCCCCAGGCCCAGCCGGGCGGTAGCAGGCGGTCGATCTCGGCGCGGTCGTCGTCCGTCAGGTCGATCTCGGGCGCGGTGATCCAGGCGCGCAGGTGGTCGGCCGTGCGGGTGCCGGGGATCGGGATCAGGTGCGCCGCGCGGTCAAGAACCCAGGCGAGTGCGAGGGCCGCGGGGGTGAGGCCGCGCCCTTGGGCAAAGGCGTGGAACGCGGCCAGCCGGGCGCGGTTCGTGGGCCAGTTCTCGGGATAAAAGCGCGGGATGCGGGTGCGGAACTCGCCCGGGGCGAAGGTTGCGGGATCGGCCATCGGCGTGCCGAACGCCCCGCGCGCCAGGGGCGAGAAGGGGACGAAGGCCACGCCCAGGCGGGCGCAAAGCTGGATCAGGCCCAGTTCGGGCTGGCGGGTCCAGAGTGAATATTCGCTTTGTACCGCCATGACCGGGTGGACGGCGTGGCAGCGTTCCACGGTGTAGGGACCGACCTCGGACAGGCCATAGCCCAGGATTTTGCCCTCTTCGTGCAGGCGTTGCATGGTGCCGGCCAGATCCTCGGCCGGAATTTGCGGATCGTGGCGGTGGGCGTAGAAGAGGGTGACATGGTCCACCCCCAGCCGCCGCAGCGAGCCTTCCAACTCGGCCCGCATATGCTCGGGCCGGTTGTCGATGCGGCGGGCGGGATCATCGGTGAAGGCGGCCTTGGTGGCGATGTGCGGGCGGTGGCCACGGGTGCGAAGCCAGGTGCCGATCACGGTTTCGCTGACGCCCTTGCCGTAGCCGTTGGCGGTGTCGAGGAAGGTGATCCCGGCGTCCCAGGCGGCGTCCAGCGCGCGAAGGCTTTCCGCTTCGGTCGTCGGGCCGAAGATCCCGCCGAAGGACAGGCAGCCGAACCCGAGGGCCGAGACTTGGGGGCCGTTCCGACCGAGTTGCCGCTGTTTCATCGCCGTCTCCTGCCGTTTGGCGGCAGAAGACGGGACGGCGCGGGGATGGTCAAGCGGTCACATAGTGCAGACCCTGGAAGCGGGCGCGCAGCGCCTTGGTCCGGGGGGCGACGGTTTCGGGGGCGTTGGAGCGGAGGCCCTCGGCGATCAGGGCGGCCAGTGCGGGGGCGTCGGCGGGGGTGACGCCGCGGCGGACAAGCTCGGGCGTGCCGATGCGCAGGCCATTCATGTCGCCTTGGACCTCGGGTATGGGCAGGCCGATGCCGCAGGCCAGGAAGCCGGCCTTGCGCAGGGTCTTGGAGGCGGCCTGGCCCCCGCCGAACGCGGCGGCCTCGATGGCGAACTGGTGCGAGGTGGTGGCGCCACGCTCGGCGGCAAAGACGGGAAGGCCGAGTTTGCCAAGTTCCCCGGCAAGGGCGCGGGCGAGGTCGATCATGGCTTTGGCATAAGCCGCCCCATGGTCGCGCCAGTCGAGGAGGGTGTAGGCCAAGGCGGCGGATTTCGCGGCGTCGAAGTTGGCGGTCAGGCCGGGGAAGGCGATGGCGTCCAGCCGTTCGGCGATGGCGGCGTCGTTGGTAACGATCAGCCCGCCAGCGGGGCCACCCAGGGATTTGTAGGTCGACATCGTCATCAGATGCGCGCCCTCGGTCAGCGGGTTGGCCCAGGTGCCGCCCGCAATGATGCCGCATTGGTGAGCGGCGTCGAAGAGGACCTTTGCCCCGACCTGATCGGCAATCTTGCGGACCTCGGCCACCGGATGCGGGAAAAGGTTCAGACTGCCGCCGACGGTGATGATCTTCGGTCGGACGGCGTGAGCAAGGTCGTGAAGGGCCGCCAGATCAAGGGTATAGCCGTCGGCGTCGATGGGGGCGGCGTGGGTGGTCAGGCCGTAAAGCCCCGCGCAACCGGCGCTGTGGTGGGTGACGTGGCCGCCGATGGTGCCGGGCGGCGCGATGATGCTGTCGCCGGGGTTCGCCAGCGCCATGAAGCTGTAAAGGTTGGCCAAAGCACCCGAGCCGACGCGGATTTCGGCGTATTTCGCGTGGAACACCTCGGCGGCGAGTTCGGCGGCGATGACCTCGATCTCTTCGATGGCCTCCAGCCCCATCTCGTACTTGTCGCCGGGATAGCCAAGCGAAGGGCGAGACCCGATGCCCGAGGCCAGAGTCGCCTCGGCCCTTGGGTTCATCACGTTGGTCGCGGGGTTGAGGTTGAAGCAGTCCTGGTCGTGGATTTCGCGGTTCTTGGCGATGAGGGCGTCAAGGCGGGCGGCGACCTGGGCGGAGGGCTGCCCGGCGTCGGTGGCGAGGCGCTGGATGTAGGTCTCGCAGGCGGCGGGAACCCAGGGGCGGGGGGCGAGGTGAGGCATGGGGGACTCCTTTTGCCTGACGATATTTGGCGGCAGACTTGCGGACAAATCAGTTCTGCGAAAAGCTAGGGTCAGGAAAACTTAGCCATGCCTGTCGCCCCACCGCCCCTGACCCGGTTGCCGCTGAACGCGCTGCGTGCCTTCGAGGCGGCGGCGCGGACGGGGGCGTTCACGCTGGCTGCGGCGGAGTTGGGGGTAACTCCGGGCGCGGTGACGGCGCATGTGAAGGCGCTGGAGGAACGGCTGGGCGCGGCCTTGTTCGAGCGGCAGGCGCGGGGGGTGCGGCTGACGGCGCTGGGGCTGGCGGCGGTGGAGGAGTTGACGGGGGCCTTCGATGCGCTGGCGGGCGCCGAGGCTCGCTTAAGGGCGCTGGCCCTGCCGCGCGAGGTGCATATCGCCACGCTGCCGGCGATTGCGCAGTTGTGGCTGTCGCCGCGCCTGCCCGCGCTGCGGGCGGCGGCCCCGGAGATTTCGGTGTCGATCACCGCGCTGGAGGCCCCGCCGAACCTGAAGCGCAGCCTGCATGACCTGAGCCTGTTCCCGGCCGAAAGCGGTGGGCGGCTGGTGGCAGAGGATGAGATTTTTCCCGTGTGTTCCCCGGCCCTTGCGGCGCGATTGGAGCGGGTAGAGGACCTGGGGTCGGTGCCTTGCCTGTCGGACACGGCCTGGGATCGGGACTGGGAGGTCTGGCTGGCCGCCGTCGGGGCCAAGGTGGCAGTGCGGGGGCCGGCATTTTCGCTTTACGCGCTGGCGGTGGAAGAGGCGGTGAACGGGGCAGGCGTGCTGATGGGCCACGGGCCGCTGGTCGCGGGGCATCTGGCGCGGGGGGTGCTGGTGGCACCGTTTGCCCAGCGGGTGCCGATCGGGCAGGGCCTGCGGCTGTGGTCGGCGCGGCCGATGCCCAAGGGGTCAGCGGCCGCGCGGGTGGCGGAATTCCTGGCCTATGGCTGGCCGACGTAGATCACGATCTTGCCGGTGGCGCGGCCGGTCTCGCTGGCCTCTTGCGCTTTTGCCGCCGCATCCAACCCGTATTCCGCGCCGATCAATGGGCGGACCTGGCCGGCGTCTACCATCGCGGCCAGTTCCGTCAGGATCGCGGCGTTGGGGTCGATGAAGACGAAACCGGCGCGCTTCCCCTCGGCCTTGGCGCGGTCCTCGGACGGGCGGTCGGTGATGGACACCAGCATTCCGCCGGGTTTCAGGACCGACCAGGACTTTTCCTGCACCTCGCCGCCGACCGTGTCGAACACCACGTCCATGTCGCGGGCGACGGTGGAGAAGTCCTGGGCGCGGTAGTCGATCACCTCATCCGCCCCAAGGGACTTCACAAGGCCGGCCTTGCTGGCTGAGGCGGTGGCAGAGACATGGGCGCCTTTGGCCTTGGCCAACTGGATGGCGATTGATCCGACGCCCCCGGCGCCGGCGTGGATCAGGACGCGCTGGCCTGCGGTCAGGTTTGCCGTGGTGAAGAGCGACTCCCACGCGGTGATGGAGACGAGGGGAAGGCTGGCGGCCTCGACATGGCTGATCGTGGCGGGTTTGAAGGCGATCTCGCTTTCGCGAACGGCGATGTATTCGGCATAGGCGCCATTGCGGCGGATGTCGGGGCGGGAATAGACCGCGTCGCCGGGTTTGAACCTGGTCACGGCGGGGCCGGTCTTTTCGACCACGCCCGAGACATCCCAGCCCATGATCAGCGGCATGTCGTAGGGGATGAAGGACCGGAGATAGCCCTTGCGGATCTTCCAGTCGACCGGGTTGACCGAGGTGGCGACGACGCGGATCAGCACGTCGTCGTCGTTCAGGGCGGGCAGGGGCGCGTCCTCGATGCGGATTTCAGTGGCGTCGCCATAGGCGTGGATGCGGGCGGCTTTCATCTTTGGTCCAATCGGTTCTGGTCACGGGGGACCTAAGCCCGCCCGCGTAGGGACGCCAGCCGCGTCACGGAAGGGTGATCAGGTGAAGGCGGCCTGAAGTGCGATCTCGATCATCGCGCCGAAGCTGCGTTCGCGCTGGTCCGAGGGCAGCGCCTCGCCCGTGGTGATGTGGTCCGAGACGGTCAGGACCGCCAGCGCCCGCGCGCCGTGGCGGGCGGCGACCATGTAAAGCTCGGCCGCTTCCATCTCGACCCCAAGGCAGCCATGGCGGAGGAGTTGTTCCGAGAGGTCCGGGCGTTCGTCATAGAAGGTGTCTGACGAATAGATGCCGCCGACGTGGACCGGGGTGCCTTTGGCGGTGGCAG
This sequence comes from Tabrizicola aquatica, assembly GCF_002900975.1. Taxonomy (GTDB): domain Bacteria; phylum Pseudomonadota; class Alphaproteobacteria; order Rhodobacterales; family Rhodobacteraceae; genus Tabrizicola; species Tabrizicola aquatica. The sequence goes on from NZ_PJON01000005.1 coordinate 139,211, forward strand.
CGGCATGGGCCTTGGACAGCAGGCCGAAGTCGGCGCAGGGGGCGAAGTTCAACTCCTTGAAGATCGACCGCGAGGGCGAGCCGAGGGTAGAGCAGGTCTGCGCCAGGATCACGTCGCGCACCTTGACATGGGTCGGCAGGGCGCCGGCCGACCCGACGCGGATCAGGGTCCGGGCGCCATAGTCGCGGATCAGCTCGTTGGCATAGATCGAGAGCGACGGCATCCCCATGCCCGAGCCCTGGATGGTGACGCGATGGCCGTTCCAGGTGCCGGTATAGCCCAGCATCCCGCGCACCTCGGTCACCAGGACGGCGTCCTGCAGGAAGGTCTGCGCGGCCCAGCGGGCGCGGTAGGGGTCGCCGGGCATCAGCACGGTTTCGGCGAGCTCGCCCGGTTTGGCGCCAATGTGGACGGTCATGGTCTCTCTCTCCCCCTGTGCGTCGGCGCCATTAAGGCTGGCGGGCGGGGCGAGGGCAAGGGGCCGTCAGTGCGGGTGAAGCGCCAGATCGGCAAAGCTGCGGCGGTTGCCGCAGAAGCCGCAGTCGGCCGGCTGCGGGTGGTCGCTGTCCAGAACCGTCGAGCAGGCCTTGCGGTCGGCGCACTGGCCGCAGGTGGTCAGAAGGTCGATCCACTGGGCATGGTCGCGCTTCAGGTCGGCCTCGGGAACCCCGAAGATTGCGCCCATGGCGGTGACCCGCTCGGTGATGTCGGCGGGCATGTGCAGGAACTGCATGACCTGATCGCGGCTGAGACCCAGGTCCGACAGGTCGCGGTCGGACAGGGCGTTGACCTCTTTCACCTCGCTCAGGCGGTGAAGCAGCGTACGGATGCGGTTGAACATGGACGGACCCCTTGGCCGGTGGATTGGCCAAGGAATAGCGCAGGTCTGCCCCGGGGGGATTGACCTGCGTCAAACCGGGTCAGTCGACCATGACCAACGACCGGGTGCCAAGGTCCCAGGTCGCGCGGAAGATCCCGGCACTGGGCTTGTTGATCAACTCACCGGCGATCGTGACCTGCAGAAGTTGCCGGTCGTCGTCGGGGACCAGTTCCCAATCGAGAACGATCATGCCGTGCCGGTCGACGCCGACGAACAGGGTCAACTCGCAGCCGATGCCTTCGCCGCAATAAAGGTTCGGCGCGGTCGAGCAGGACAGCTTGCTGCCGTCCAGCATATAGGCCGGCTCCTCGGGCCCGAAGAAATACACCGGGACAATCGCGTCGTCGCCGACTGCCAGGGTGCCGCCCTGCGCCTGGCAGATCTGGGCATTATAGTCGATCAGCGGCTGGACCACAGCGGGGTCCTGGGCCGCGGCGGGGTTGGCAAGAAGCGCCAACAGCAGGGCGTGGCGGGTCATTGCAATCTCCATTCGATGCCGTTCCACAGGAAGCGGTCGGTTTCGCCCACCCAGTTCGGAGCGGTGAGGTAGGTCGTGCCGTCCACCGTCTGGGTGTCCCAGGCGCGAACCAGCAGCAAGCCGCGGGTGCCGTCGATGACAGTGTCAACGTAGCAGCCGGCAGCCTGGCAATAGGTGTCAGAGCTGACGGAGCACTGGAATTCGCCACTGTCGACCACCCAGTCCAGCGTGCCGTCGCCGTTCAGGTCGCGCCGGGTTACCGCCCTGGGCTCGGCGGTGAAGGTGCCACGGCACATCCGCTGCGCCTCGGCGACGATTTCTGCCACCTCGGGCGGCCAGTCCTGCGCAAGGGCCGGGGTGGAAAGAAGGCTGAGGCAGAGAGCAGTGCGCATGGGTGGCCTGTTCCAAGACGGATCAGCCCCCTGTTAGGCGGCGGCAGACAGGTCGGAAAGGCGGGAAAACCCTATTCGGCGGCCACCGGGGTGGGATCGGCCAAGGCCACCAGGTCCAGCATGATGCGGTTCAGCTGGAAATCCTTTGGCGTGTAGACCTGCGCGACACCCATCGCCCTGAGTTGCTTTGCGTCCTCGTCGGGGATGATGCCGCCGACAACCAGGGGCTGGGTCAGATTGGCGTCGCGCATCAGGTCCAGCGTCTCGCGGATCAGGGGGATGTGGCTGCCGGAGAGGATCGACAGGCCGATGACATCCGGCTGTTTCTCGGCCGCAGCAGAAACGATTTCCTGCGGGGTCAGGCGGATGCCGTCGTAGGTGATCTCCATCCCGCAGTCGCGGGCGCGGGCGGCGATCTGCTCGGCGCCATTGGAATGGCCGTCAAGGCCGGGCTTGCCAAGGAGGAGGCGCAGGGGGCGGCCAAGTTTGGTGGCGACGGCGGCCACGGCGTCGCGGACCGGCTCCAGCCCTTCGGTGCGGTTCGAGGGGTTCTGGCTGACGCCGGTGGGGGCGCGGTATTCGCCATACAGCGCGCGCATGGCGTTGCCCCATTCGCCGGTGGTGACCCCGGCCTTGGCGCAAAGGATGGAAGCCGGCATGATGTTCTCGCCGGTCTGGGCGGCCTGCCGCAATGCGGCGAGGGCTTCTTGCACCTTGGCGGGGTCGCGTTGCTTGCGCCATTCGGCGAGGCGGGCGCATTGGTCTGCCTCGGCCTTGGGGTCGGCCTGCATGATCGCGCCTTCGCCGGTGGCGAGGGGGGAGGGTTCGGTGGTGGTGAACTTGTTCACGCCGACGACGGTGGTCACGCCGGTTTCGATCCTGGCCAGGCGTTCGGCATTGGCCTCGACCAGGCGGCCCTTCATGTAGGCGATGGCGGCGACCGCCCCGCCCATGGCGTCGATGTGGGCGAGTTCTTCCAGCGCGCCCTTCTTCAGTTCGTCGACCTTGCGGTCGATGGCAGGGTTGCCGTCGAAGAGGTCGTCGTATTCCAGAAGGTCGGTCTCGTAGGCCAGGATCTGCTGCATCCGCAGCGACCATTGCTGGTCGAAGGGGCGGGGCAGGCCCAACGCCTCATTCCAGGCGGGAAGCTGGACGGCACGGGCGCGGGCGTTCTTGGACAGGGTGACCGCAAGCATCTCGATCAGGATGCGGTAGACGTTGTTTTCGGGCTGCTGCTCGGTCAGGCCAAGCGAGTTGACCTGGACCCCATAGCGGAAGCGGCGGAACTTGGGGTCGGTGATGCCGTAGCGGGTTTCGAGAAGTTCATCCCAAAGGGCGGTGAAGGCGCGCATCTTGCAAAGCTCGGTCACGAAGCGGATGCCGGCATTGACAAAAAACGACATTCTGCCCGCCATTGCGGGGAAATCTGCGGGTGAAACTTTCACTTTCAGATCATCCAGCACCGCGCAGGCGGTGGCCAGTGCAAAGGCCAGTTCCTGTTCTGGCGTGGCCCCAGCCTCTTGCAGGTGGTAGCTGCAGACGTTCATCGGGTTCCATTTGGGCAGGTGTTTCCCGGTATAGGCGGCGACGTCGGTGATCAGGCGAAGCGAGGGCTGCGGCGGCAGGATGTAGGTTCCCCGCGACAGGTATTCCTTGATGATGTCGTTCTGGACGGTGCCCTGCAGGGCCGACACGTCGGCGCCCTGTTCCTCGGCCACGGCGATGTAGAGCGCCAGAAGCCAGGGGGCCGTGGCGTTGATCGTCATCGAGGTGTTCATCTGTTCCAGCGGAATGTCCTGGAACAGCGCCCGCATGTCGCCGAGGTGGGCAACGGGGACGCCGACCTTGCCGACCTCACCCCGGCTGCGGGGATCGTCGCTGTCATAGCCGGTCTGGGTGGGCAGGTCGAAGGCGACGGAAAGCCCGGTCTGACCCTTGGCAAGGTTGGTGCGATAAAGCGCGTTCGAGGCCGCGGCGGTGGAATGACCGGCATAGGTGCGGAAGAGCCAGGGTTTCTCGGACATCGGGACCTCACGAGTCGGGCGGGTAATTTTATTGCGTTGATGATGGCATATGGGAAAGATCATGCCAATGTCAATCGCTGCGCTGCGGCAACCCTGCCGAGGGCCTGCCTCCGGACCCCCGGGATATTTTTGCAAAGATGAAAGGCGTTGCCGGGGATGAGGTTTGGGATAGGGTTTCGCCCATGTTCGGCACAGTCGCGGTTCCGGTGTGGTTGCTTGTCCTGATCCTTGGCTTTGCCGCGATCAGCTTTGCCACGCATTTCCTGTTCCCCTCGGTGCGCTGGTTCTTTCGGCGGCGGGCGGAACGCGCGCTGTCGCGGTTGAACGCGCGGCTGGATCGGAAGCTGGACCTGTTCAAGCTGGCCGAACGGTCGGACATGGTGGCGCGGCTGGCCTATGACCAAAGGGTGGTCGAGGCGGCGATGGTTCATGCGGCCGAAACCGGGGTGCCAGGCGAGGTGGCCTTCGAGGAGGCGCGGCGCTATGCGCGCGAGATCGTGCCGGGGTTTTCCGCCACGGTCTATTTCGGCTTCGGCACACGGGCGGCCAAGTGGCTGTCGCGGCTGCTGTTCCGGGTGCGGGTCGGCAAGGTGGACCAGGCGCTACGCACGATCGACCCCAAGGCGACGGTGGTGTTCGTGATGAACCACCGCAGCAACATGGATTACGTGCTGGTGACCTGGTTGGTCGCGGACCGCTCGGCGGTAAGCTATGCAGTCGGGGAATGGGCGCGGGTCTGGCCGCTGTCGGCGCTGATCCGGTCGATGGGGGCCTATTTCATTCGGCGCGGCAGTCGCAATGCGCTCTATCGCAAGGTGCTGGCGCGCTATGTGCAGATGGCAAGCGAGGAGGGGACGACGCAGGCGATGTTCCCCGAGGGCGGGCTAAGTCTGGATGGGCGGGTGGGGCCGGCCAAGCTGGGGCTAATCAGCTATATCGTCGAGGGCTGGACGCCGCACGCGCGGGACGTGGTCTTTGTGCCGGTTGGCCTGGCCTATGACCGGGTGCTGGAGGACCGGGTGCTGGTCGAGGCGGCGCAGGCCGGGACGCGGCGGTTCCGCAACCGGCCGGGGCGGGTGGCCTGGTACGGGCTGCGCTTCCTTTGGGCGCGGTTCCTTGGCCAGACCCGGGGCTTTGGGACGGCGGCGGCAGGATTCGGGGCGCCGGTCAGTCTGCGTGAGCATCTGGGGGACGGCGGCTCGGTCGAGGCGCTTGGGGAACGCCTGATGGCGTCGATTGCGGCGGTGGTGCCGGTGCTGCCGGTGCCGCTGGTGGCCCGTGCCTTGGGCGAGGGCGCGGCCAGCCGCGAGGACCTGGCCGCCCGGGTCCAGGCGATGGTCGCGGCGTTGCGTGCGGCGGGCGCGGTGCTGAAACTGCCGCCGGTGGGAGGGGCCTCGGTCCTGGACGAGGGGTTGGAGCCGTTGATCCGCCGGGGCTTGGTGTCCGCGGATCTGCAGCCGGTGCCCAAGGAACGGGCGCTTCTGGAGTTCTACGCCGCCTCGGTGCCGGACCTTGGCATTGCTGCGCCGCCGCAGACATAAAATTACAAGAAGCGCCAATCAGACTATTGCAAAGTTGCGCGCAAGAATATTATCTGCCCCTAACGGCGCGGCGATTCTGCAGCGCGGCATCTGGTTGGAGGCTAAGTTGGCTTTGGATACGCAAAACGCTTCTGTGATCTACGACGCGCCCAAGAAGGACCTGTACGAGTTGGGCGAGATGCCCCCCTTGGGCCATGTGCCAAAGCAGATGTACGCCTGGGCGATCCGGCGCGAGCGTCATGGTGCCCCGGACCAGTCGTTCCAGATCGAGGTGGTGGACACCTGGCGGATCGACAGCCACGAAGTGCTGGTCATGGTGATGGCGGCGGGTGTCAACTATAACGGCGTCTGGGCGGGCCTGGGCCAGCCGATCAGCCCGTTCGACGGCCACAAGGCGGCCTATCACATCGCGGGGTCCGACGCGGCCGGGATCGTCTGGGCGGTGGGCGACAAGGTCAAGCGCTGGAAGGTCGGGGATGAGGTGGTGATCCACTGCAACCAGGACGACGGCGACGACGAAGAGTGCAACGGCGGCGATCCGATGTTCTCGCCCACCCAGCGGATCTGGGGCTATGAGACGCCGGATGGAAGCTTTGCCCAGTTCACCCGGGTGCAGGCGCAGCAACTGATGCCGCGGCCAAAGCACCTGAGCTGGGAGGAATCGGCCTGCTACACGCTGACGCTGGCGACCGCCTACCGGATGCTGTTCGGGCATGAACCGCATGACCTGAAACCCGGGCAGAACGTGCTGGTCTGGGGCGCGAGCGGAGGGCTTGGGTCCTATGCGATCCAGCTGATCAACACGGCCGGGGCCAATGCGATCGGGGTGATCAGCGACGAGACGAAGCGCGATTTCGTCATGGGACTGGGCGCCAAGGGCGTGATCAACCGAAACGACTTCAAATGCTGGGGGCAACTGCCCACGGTGAACAGCTCCGAATACAACGACTGGCTGAAAGAGGCGCGGCGCTTTGGCAAGGCGATCTGGGACATCACCGGAAAGGGCGTGAACGTCGACATGGTGTTCGAGCATCCGGGCGAGGCGACTTTCCCGGTCTCAAGCCTGGTGTGCAAGAAGGGTGGTATGGTGGTGATCTGTGCGGGAACCACCGGCTTCAACTGCACCTTCGACGTGCGCTACATGTGGATGCATCAAAAGCGCCTGCAGGGCAGCCACTTCGCCCATCTGAAGCAGGCCGCCAGCGCCAACAAGCTGATGGTCGAGCGTCGGCTGGACCCCTGCATGTCCGAGGTCTTTCCCTGGGCCGATATCCCGAAGGCGCATACGCTGATGTGGAAGAACCAGCACAAGCCCGGCAACATGGCCGTGCTGGTGCAGGCGCCCCGGACCGGGTTGCGGACGTTTGAGGACACGCTTGAGGCGAGTCGCGCTCAGTAATCCACAACCGTTAATCTTCGATTTACCCTGCGCGGCGATTCTGCTGTCGCGGGGGGCAGAGTTCCCCGGCCGTCGTGGCAAGCGCCTCGGCGGCCGGGTTCGCTTTGGCCCCGCCGCAGACTGGATCGACCCGAGGGGTTCATGCGCCACGACTGGATTTTCGATGTGCTGTCGGATCTGCATGCTTATGCCGACCGCAATGCTTTGGCAGAGCTGGCACACAAACTGGAGGAGGCGCTGGCCGTGGCCCGCTGGGAGTTGGGCGAGGAGGCCGAGGCAGGCCCGCCGCCGCCGTTCCGGTCCGCGCGGCGTGCGCATTAGCCTTACACCCGACAGGCGAAGCGGCTAGGGTGCGGCCATGCAGATGCCCGCGCTGACCTTCTCTGACGACCAGGCCGAAGCCTTTGACCGGCTGGCCGCCGCCTTCCTTGGCGCGGGGATCGACCTGGCGGAAGGTGAGCTGTCGCCGATGGCCGAGGGGCGGACCTCGGTCCTGGCGGTGGTGGGCAAGGCGGGGTCGGGCAAGACCATGCTGCTGGCCGAGCTGTATCGGGGCCTGAAGGCGGCAGGGGTCGAGGTGATCTCCGGCGATTATGAGGGCAAGAAGCGCAAGGATCGTCGGACGCTGGCGATCCTGGCGCCGACGAACAAGGCCGCCAGCGTGTTGCGGCTGCGCGGGGTGCCGGCGACGACGATCCACCGCATCCTTTATACCCCGGTCTATGACCCGGAATACGAGAAGATTGCCGAGTGGCTGGCCGGGACCGGCCCGCGCCCGGTCATCGACAGCCTGGCCATTGCCGGGCTGACCGAGTTGGCGCTGGACCGCGCGCATGCGTTCTATCAGCAGGTGGCGTCGATCCCGGGTGCGCTTGCGGCAGCGGGGCTGAAAGGGTCGGATTTCATCAAGGGCTGGAAGCGGCGGGACGAGCCCCTGGATGTGGGCTTTGTCGATGAAGCCTCGATGCTGGACGAACGCCAGTTCGACGACCTGCGCGAGATCTTTCCGACACTGGTCCTGTTCGGCGATCCGGCGCAGTTAGCCCCGGTCGGTCAGTCGGGCGCGATGGTGTTCGAAAAGCTGGGCGAGGGCCGCAAGCTGATCCTGTCCCGCATCCACCGGCAGACGCAGGACAACCCGATCCTGGACCTTGCCCATGCGCTGGGCGACGACCGGCTGGGGTTCGAGGATTTCGAGGCGCTGGTGCAGGAAAAGGCCCGCGCCGACGACCGCGTGGTCTGGGCCGAGCGGGTGGAGGCGGCGCTGATGGCGCGTTCGCCCGTGCTGGTCTGGCGCAACGCGACGCGGGTGCGGCTGATCCAGGCGTTCCGCAACGCCTATGGCGCGCCCGAGGACCAGCTTCTGCCGGGCGAGCCGTTGATCTGCGATGGAATCGAGTTGCCCTTGAAGCATCGCAAGAAGCGCATCGACCTTGAGGCGCGGGGTCTGATCAAGGGCGCCCAGGTGATCTATCTGGGCGAGGGCAACCGCACCGGCTTTGCGCGGCTGCATGTCGTGGGGGCGGAGGAGCCGCAGCTTTCCGCCGCCTCGATCATCAAGATCGAGAAGCCGGATGAGGAAGAGCCCTTCATTCCCCATGCCGCCAGCATGGGTGCGGCCTTTCTGCATGGCGCGGCGGTGACGATCCACAAGGCGCAGGGCAGCCAGTGGGACGAGGTGCAGGTCTTTGCGCCGGACCTTTATGCCGCCGCCCAGTCCGGGCGCAGCGAGGCCGGGGTGCCCCTGTGGAAGCGGCTGGCCTATGTGGCGATTACTCGGGCGCAGACGCGGCTCTATTGGGTGGTCCGCAACCGGCTGGCGCGGCCGACCGCCCCCCTGGGGATCGACGACCTGCGGCGCGAGCCTGCGCCCCTGGCGCTGGACCGGGCGGAGTAGCACAATTTTTCTGCGAAAAATTGGGGACGGCTGTTCAGCTTGCGGCGCTTCTCGCCTATCCTGGTACCGAAAGAGGGAGCGTTCGCATGGCTTTGGTTTTCGTCCAGTTCCGCTGCATGCCCGGCCGCACTTATGAGGTGGCCGATGCGATCTGGGACCGCGAGGTGGTCAGCGAGATGTATTCCACCAGCGGCGACTATGACCTGATGGCCAAGGTCTATATCCCCGAGGATCAGGACGTGGGGCATTACCTGTCCTCGCGGCTGTTCGACATTCCCGGCATCCAGCGGACGCTGACCACAATGACGTTCAAGGCGTTCTGAGCCGGGCCGAGCGCCGGGGGTTTCACACCCCCGGACCCCCGTGGGATATTTTCGCCAGTATGAAACGGCGGGTCAGAGCCAGTGGCCGCGGCCGGTGCCGACGGCTTGGGCGACGTTGGCAAAGCCGTCGCGGGCGAGCAGCACGTCAAGGCCCGTGGCCACGCGCGGGATCAGCGAGAGGCCTTCATAAACCATCGCCGTATAAAGCTGCACGGCCGAGGCCCCGGCGCAGATTTTCCGGTAGGCCTGTTCCGGGGTGGAGATGCCTCCGACGCCGATTAGGGGCAGTCTGCCCTCGGTCAGTTGTGAAAGCTCCGCCAGCACGCGCGTGGACTTTTCGAACAATGGCGCGCCTGAAAGGCCGCCCTGTTGGTCACGATTTGCAGATTTCAAACCTTCTCGCGACAAGGTGGTATTGGTGGCGATGATGCCGGCAAGGCCGGAGGTCAGCGCAACCTCGGCAATCTGGGCAAGGTCGTCGGGCGTCAGATCGGGCGCGATCTTCAGGAATACCGGGATCGGGTTGGGCAGGGCAGCGCGCGCCTCCATCACGCCGGCCAAGAGCGCGGCCAGTGCGGCGGGGCCTTGCAGGTCGCGCAGTTTCTCGGTGTTCGGGGAACTGACGTTCACGGTGGCAAAGTCGACATGCGGACCGCAGAGGGCCAGCACCTTGGCGAAGTCGGCGGCGCGGTTGTCGCTGGTCTTGTTCGCGCCAAGGTTCAGGCCGACCGGAACCTGCGTGCGGCTGCGCTGGGACAACCGCTGGCCGATGACTGCGGCCCCTTCGTTGTTGAAGCCGAAGCGGTTGATCGCGGCGCGGTCCTCGGTCAGGCGAAAGAGGCGCGGCTTGTCATTGCCCGGTTGCGGCAGGGGCGTGGCGGCGCCAACCTCGATGAAGCCGAAGCCCGCGCGGGACAGGGCGGCGATGGCGGTGCCGTTCTTGTCATAGCCGGCAGCAAGGCCCACCGGGTTCAACAAGTCCATTCCTGCCAGCGTGGTTGCCAGCCGGGGCGAGGTGACCGGACCGGGCAGCGGTGCAAGTCCCGTGTTCAGCGCCACCAGCGACAGGCCATGCGCGCGCTCCGGGTCCAGCCGGTGCAAGAGCGCGAGGCCCGTGCGTTCCACCAGGCTCATAGCAGGCCCTCGGGGAAGATGTGGCCGGTTGCGCCAAGCGGCAGGGACTTGTCCCAGACCACCTCGTCCAGCCGCAGGGGGCGGTAGAGATGCGGGAACAGCTGGCCGCCGCGCGAGGGTTCCCATTTCAGGGCCGGGCCAAGGCGGTCGGGGTCGAAGGCGACCAGCACCAGATCGCTTTCGGTGGCGAACCATTTCGCCGCCGTCTCGGCCACCTGGGCCGGGGTGGAGAAATGGATGAACCCGTCTGCCAGATCGACCGGCGCGCCCAGGGTTTCGCCCGCGGCGCGAAAGGCGTCCCATTCCGGGCGGCGGAAAATCTTCAGGATCAGCATGGCGCGCTTTTGCCCGGCATCGGCGGCGCGGTCAATGCGGATGCGCTGTCACCGGCCTTTCGCATTTGTCGCCCATGGAACAAAAATCGGCCTTTGACTCGGCCAATCCGCGCGGGCAGGCTGAGGCCATCAACCATCAAGGGAGCATTCGATGCGCACGCTTTACCTCTCCAGCGCGGCCCTGGCCCTGTCGGCAGGGCTGGCCCAGGCGGATTACACGCTGCATGTCATTCACATCAACGACCTGCACAGCCGGATGGAGGCGATCAACGCCTTTGACAGCACCTGCAGCGCCGAAGATGCGGCGGAAAACAAGTGCTTCGGCGGCGTGGCGCGGGTGGCGACCAAGATCAACGAGCTGCGCGACAAGGTGACGGCCGAGGGCGGCAACGTGATCGTGCTGGATGCGGGCGACCAGTTCCAGGGCAGCCTGTTCTACACCACCTACAAGGGCGCGGCCGAGGCCGAGTTCATGGAGAAGATCGGCTTTGACGCGATGGCCGTGGGCAACCACGAATTCGACGATGGGCCCGAGGGGCTGGCCGCGTTCTTGGACAAGGTGACCTTCCCGGTGATCAGCGGCAACACCGATGTCAGCCAGAACAACGCTCTGGCCGGCCGGGTGCAGAATCACGTGGTGCTGGAGGTGGGCGGCGAAAAGATCGGCATCATCTCGGCCCTGGCGACGGACACTGTCGATACCTCCAGCCCCGGGCCAAGCGTGATCTTCCAGGACGAGGTCGACAGCCTGGGCGCCGATGTCGCCGCGCTGGAGGCCGAGGGCGTCACCAAGATCATCGCGCTGACCCACGTCGGCCTGCCAAAGGACCTGGAGATCGCGGCCGCCGTGCCGGGGATCGACGCGGTGGTGGGCGGGCACTCGCACACGCTCCTGTCCTCCAAGGACCCCAAGCGCGCGGGCCCCTATCCGACCTGGGTCGACGGCCAGAACGGGGCGCTGGTGCCGGTGGTGCAGGCCTATGCCTACTCCAAGTATGTCGGCCATCTGATCCTGACCTTTGACGACGCCGGGAACCTGAAATTCGCGGAAGGCGACACGATCCTGCTGGATGCCAGCGTCACCCCCGACCCCGAGATCGAGGCGCGGGTCAAGGAGATGGGTGCGCCCATCGAAGAACTGAAGAACAAGGTCGTGGCCGAAGCGACGGCCGAGATCGACGGCAGCCGCGAGACCTGCCGGGCGGTGGAATGCCCGATGGGCAACCTGATCGCCGAGGCGATGCTGGACCGGGTCAAGGACCAGGGCGTGACCATCGCGATCCAGAACGGCGGTGGCGTTCGCGCCAGCATCGATGCCGGTCCGGTCACGATGGGCGAGGTCCTGACGGTGCTGCCGTTCCAGAACACGCTGTCCACCTTCGAAGTGACCGGCGAGACCATCGTCGCCGCTTTGGAAAACGGCGTGAGCCAGGTCGAGGAAGGTGCCGGCCGCTTCGCGCAGGTCGCGGGGCTGAAGTACACGTTTGATCCCAAAGCTCCGGCCGGGGCGCGGGTCAGCGACGTGCAGGTGCTGGTCGGCGGCGACGCCTGGGGGCCGATCGACCCGGCGGCCACCTACAAGGTCGTGTCGAACAACTATGTCCGGGGCGGCGGCGACGGGTTCCGCATGTTCGTCGATGCGGCCAATGCCTATGACTTCGGGCCAGATCTGGCGGACGTGACCGCCGAGTACATGGCGAAGGTCGGCCCCTACACCCCGATGACGGATGGCCGGATCACCGTGAAGCAGTAGGTCCTGCGGACCAAGACCCAGCGGGGCGCCAGCATCTGGCGCCCCGTTTCCGTTTGATGCGGCGCGTCTTGGCGTTTTCCCGGCGCGCGCCTATCTTCGCCCCATGTGCGGGCGTTTCACCATCACCCATCCGAATGAGGCGCTGGCCGCGCTGTTCGATGCCGTGCCGGGCAATGACCTGCCGCAGGGGCCGAACTTCAACATCTGCCCGACGAACCCGGTGGTCGTGGTGACCTCGGATGGCGGGCAGCGGCGGTTGCGGGCGATGCGCTGGGGGTTCCTTCCGACCTGGTACAAGGCGCCGAACGATGGTCCGCTGATCATCAATGCCCGCTCGGACACGGTCGCCACCAAGCCGGCCTTCCGTGAGGCGGTCCGGGCGCGGCGCTGCATCGTGCCGGCCTCGGGCTTCTATGAATGGAGCGAGGGCGAGAAGGGTGCGCGGCTGCCGTGGTATTTCACCCTGGCCGATGGCTTGCCGATGGCGCTGGCCGGGGTCTGGCAGCGCTGGGGCGAGATGGACACGGTTGCCATCGTCTCGACCGAGGCGGGGCCGGGGATGGACGCGATCCACCACCGTGAGCCGGTGGTGCTGGAGCGTGCCGACTGGCCGCTGTGGCTGGGCGAGGCCGGGCATGGGGCGGCGGTGTTGATGAAGGCCAGCGCGCCGGGGGTGCTGACCAAGCCCTTCAGGGTGGGGGTCGAGGTGAACTCGAACCGCGCCAGCGGGCCGGGGCTGATCGCGCCGCTGGCGGCTTGAAGCGGCCGGGGCGAGATGCTATCTGACCTGCAGCGCGGGTGTTGTGTAATGGTAAGACCCTAGCCTTCCAAGCTAGAGACACGGGTTCGATTCCCGTCACCCGCTCCATCCCCTTTTCGGTCCAAATGGGTTCTCGTGCGCTTCTGCGGACGTGATCCTTGCCGCTCTGTCCATAGTGGACAGTTTTGGACTGTGTAGTGCTTTCAATGGCTTGGCAGTGAGCGTAAACCAATTGGCAAGGTTTGGCGCTCATGGCCGAGAACGGCGACGGAAGCCGATCTACGCGGCGTATGATGCGGATACGGCGTAGGAGACCTTGATGCCCGGCAAGCCCGACCGAGACCATGACCACGACCATGACGACGGGCCGGAAGGCCTTGCCGCGGATTTGCCGCACCTGGCGCGGCGCCGGGCATTGCTGACCGGGCTGGCCTTTGGCGGGGCCGCGCTGTCGCTATGGGTGGCGCAGGGCGGGGCGCAGACCATGACGGGGCGGGCGGCGGATGGCAGCATCTGCGTTGCCAACCCGGCCGAGACCGCTGGCCCCTTCCCGGCGGACGGCACCAACGTGCGTGAGGGCCAGGCCGTCAACATCCTGACCGAGGAAGGTGTCATCCGCGAAGATATCCGCACCAGCATCGGCGGGCTTTCCCCGGTGGCCGAGGGCGTGCCGGTCGCGCTGGAGATCACGCTGGTCGACCTGGGGCGGGCCTGCGCGCCTTTGGGCGGGATGGCGGTCTATGTCTGGCAATGCGACGCGGAAGGGGTCTATTCGATCTATGGTGCCGCCGACCGCAACTATCTGCGCGGCGTGGGGATCAGCGATGCGCAAGGCCGGGTCCGGTTCACCACGGTCTTTCCGGCCTGCTACCCGGGCCGCTGGCCGCACCTGCATTTCGAGGTATTCTCCAGCGCGGAAATGGCCGTTTCGGGCAAGGGGGCGCTTCTGACCAGCCAGTTCGCCCTGCCCGAGGCCGCGTGCCGGGCGGTCTATGACATCCAGCCGCTGTATCGGGCCAGCCGCGACACCATCGAAGGGGTCAGCCTGAAACGCGACGGCATCTTCCGCGATGCGTCAGAGCAGGCGCTTTCGGCGCAGATGCTGGCGATGGAGGGTGACCCGGCCTTTGGCTATCGTGCGACGGGACGGGTGGGGCTGGTCCTTTGACGCTGCGGGCTCGTCGATGACTTCGTCACTCCTCGCGCTTTGGCGTGCGATGGGACGGGTGGGGCTGGTGCCACCTCTTGCTCGTCGATGACTTCGTCACTCCTCGCCGGGGTGCCCGCCGACGAGAAGACGAAGTCGCACGAGGAGGATTGCGGTCAGAGGTTCTGGGCCTGCGGGAAGCCAAGGACATGGTAGCCGCCGTCGACATGCACCACCTCACCCGTGGTGCAGGCGCCGTAGTCGGAACACAGCCAGACCGCGGTGCCGCCGATGGCGTCAAGCGTGGCATTCTCGCGCAGGGGGGCGTTTTCTTCGGTGTGGCGGAAGGTGGCCCGGGCGCCGCCGATGGCTGATCCGGCCAGGGTCTTCATCGGACCGGGTGAGATCGCGTTGACGCGGATCTTCTGCGGGCCAAGGTCATTCGCCAGGTAGCGGGTCGCCGATTCCAGCGCCGCCTTGGCCACGCCCATCACGTTGTAGTTCGGCGAAACCCGGTTCGAGCCCTGGAAGGTCAGGGTGATCAGCGTGCCGCCGTTCGGCATCATCGGCTCGGCCCGGCGGGCCACGTCGATGAAGCTGAAGCAAGAGATGTTCAGCGAGTTCAGGAAGTTGCCCTTGGTCGTGTTGATGAAGCGGCCGGTCAGCTCGGTCTTGTCCGAGAAGGCGATGGCGTGGACAAGGAAATCCAGCGACCCCCAACGGCGGCCGATTTCGGCAAAGCAGGCGTCCAGGCTGTCCTCGTTCGTCACGTCGACGTCGACCAGCAGGTCGGACCCCACGCTTGCCGCAAGGGGTTGCAGCCGCTTGCCGAACGCCTCGCCCTGGTAGCTGAAGGCCAGCTCCGCGCCCTCGGCCGCAAGGGCGGATGCGATGCCCCAGGCGATGGAACGTTCGTTCGCCACGCCCATGACAAGCCCGCGCTTGCCCTTCATCAGTTCGGCCATGATGCGTTACCCGAGGTATTTGGACATGACGAGGGTCGCGTTGGTGCCGCCGAAGCCGAAGCTGTTCGACAGGACCGAGTCGAGTTGCACGTTGTCGCGCATGGTGGTCACGATCTCGGCCGGGTCCAGGGCGGGGTCCAGCGTTTCCACATTGGCCGAAGCGGCGATGAAGTTGCCGTTCAGCATGATCAGCGAATAGATCGCCTCCCACACGCCCGCGCCGCCAAGGCAGTGGCCGGTCAGCGACTTGGTCGAGGCGATGGGGGGCGTTGAACCCTGGCCGAAGACGCGGCGGATGGCTTCGACCTCGGTCACGTCGCCGACGACGGTGCTGGTGCCGTGGCTGTTGATATAGTCGATGCGGCGGTCCTTTGGCAGCGTGGACAGCGCCACCCGCATCGCCCGTTCCCCGCCTTCGCCACTGGGGGCGACCATGTCGTGGCCGTCCGAGGTGGCGCCATAGCCGGTGACTTCGGCATAGATCTTCGCGCCGCGCGCGAGGGCGTGTTCCAACTCCTCCAGCACCACGATCCCGCCGCCACCGGCGATGACAAAGCCGTCGCGGTTGGCATCATAGGTGCGCGAGGCGCGTTCGGGCGTGTCGTTGTACTTGGACGACATCGCGCCCATCGCGTCGAAGAGGCAGGAGAGCGTCCAGTCCAACTCCTCGCCCCCGCCGGCAAAGACGATGTCCTGCTTGCCCATCTGGATCAGCTCTGTCCCGTTGCCGATGCAGTGGGCGGAGGTCGAGCAGGCGGAGGTGATCGAGTAGTTCACGCCCTTGATCTTGAACGGGGTGGCCAGGCAGGCCGAGACGGTCGAGGACATGCCCTTGGTCACGCCGAAGGGGCCGATGCGTTTGGGGCTGCCGGTTTCGCGGACGATGTTGTGGGCCTTGAAGAAGGATTTGGTGGACGGCCCGCCCGAGCCGACGATGATCCCGGTGCGGTCGTTCGAGATATCCTGGGGCGCAAGGCCGGAGTCCTTTACCGCCTGGTCCATCGCGATGAAGGTATAGGCCGCCCCATCGCCCATGAAGCGCAGGTCGCGCTTGTCGATGTGATCTTCCAGCACGATGTTCGGCTGGCCGTGGACCCGGCAGCGGAAGCCATGTTCGGCGTAGTCGGGCGCAAAGACGATGCCGGATTTGCCCGCCCGCAGCGAGGCTTCCACCTCGGCGGCGGAATTGCCGATGGACGATACAATCCCGATCCCGGTGATGACGACGCGGCGCATGGGGCCTCCATTGGTAACCTTGCGTCTGTTTACGGGAGAGGGGGGAAGGGGGCAAGGCGGTTGCCAGTTGCGGCGTGCAGCGCCGCGTGCGGTCCGCTTGCCCGCAGTCCCAGCGGTTTGGCGAAAGAGGCACAGGGGCGCGAAGAAGTGTCGGAATATGTAGTGCTTTGGCGAATAGACGCCCGAAAAACGGGAGAACGCCGTTCAATCTGCCCAAAAGTTAATCTATGCCGTGGCTCAGGGTCGGGCCCGTCGCTCGACCAGTCCGAATTTCGAAAGCGCAGCGATGAACACGATCGATGAAAAGCTTCAGCCGATCCTGGCCGAAGTGACCCGCCGCAATGCCGGCGAACCCGAATTTCACCAGGCCGTGCATGAGGTTCTGGAAAGCCTGGGCCGCGTGGTGGCCAAGCATCCGCAATACCTGGACCTCGCCCTGATCGAGCGGATCTGCGAGCCGGAGCGGCAGATCATCTTCCGCATCCCCTGGGTCGACGACAAGGGCCGGGTGCAGATCAACCGGGGCTTCCGGGTCCAGTTCAACTCGGCCATCGGGCCGTACAAGGGCGGGATGCGGTTCCACCCTTCGGTGAACGTGGGGATCATCAAGTTCCTGGGCTTCGAGCAGACCTTCAAGAACGCGCTGACCGGGATGCCCATCGGTGGCGGCAAGGGCGGGTCGGATTTTGACCCCAAGGGCAAGTCCGATGGCGAGATCATGCGCTTCTGCCAGTCGCTGATGACCGAACTGCACCGCCACCTGGGCGAGCAGACCGACGTGCCGGCGGGCGACATTGGCGTCGGCGGGCGCGAGATCGGTTACATGTTCGGCCAGTACAAGCGGCTGAACAACCGGTATGAGGCCGGTGTCTTTACCGGCAAGGCGCTGGCCTATGGCGGGTCGCGCGCCCGGACCGAGGCGACGGGTTACGGCAACACCTATTTCGTCGACGCGATGCTGAAGACGCGGGGCACCTCGTTCGATGGCAAACGGGTGGTCGTGTCGGGTTCGGGCAACGTGGCGATCTACACGATCGAGAAGGTGCAAAGCTTTGGCGGCAAGGTCGTGGCCTGCTCTGACTCCAGCGGCTATGTCCTGGATGAGGCGGGGATCGACCTGGCGCTGCTGAAAGAGATCAAGGACGTGCGGCGCGAGCGCATCTCGGAATACGCCCGCCGCCGCGGGGACGGCGTGCATTTCATCCCGGCTGACAAGGGCAGCGTCTGGGATGTGGCCTGCGACGTGGCCATGCCGTCGGCCACGCAGAACGAGCTGTCGGGCAAGGACGCCCGCACGCTGGTCAAGAACGGCGTGATCGCGGTAGGCGAGGGGGCGAACATGCCCTCGACCCCGGAAGCGGTGCGGGTGTTCCAGGAGGCGGGCGTGCTGTTCGCCCCCGGCAAGGCGGCGAACGCGGGCGGGGTCGCGACCTCGGCCCTGGAGATGCAGCAGAACGCCAGCCGCGACAGCTGGACCTTCGAGCAGACCGAGGCGCGGCTGGCCACGATCATGCGCAACATCCACGACACCTGTCACCAGACCGCCGAGGAATATGGCGCGCCGGGCGACTATGTGCTGGGCGCCAACATCGCGGGCTTCGTGCGCGTGGCGGAAGCGATGAGGATGCTGGGCGTGATCTGAGCGGATCGCAGCCAAAGCCAGCAGGGCTTTCGTTAAGACCCTGCTGGCAAACACATACCTTAAATCGTGTTAGGCATCACCGAGCGGCAAGCACCGCGTCAATTTCGCCTGCATCCAGCATGCGAAACCCACCTGGCCACGTCGTGCGCATCTTCTCGATGATCGGCTCGTACACTTCGAGCATTGTCCGGTAGTTCCGTATAGATGCCGACGAGTGCGAGTTCTGAGTTGCCCCACGCAGGTCCGTGAAGCGGCCAAGTTTATTAACAAGCGTGTCGGCTACGCCGGAATGTGCATCGTTATTATGGTCGAAGCCCGAGAAGTTGGTAAGCTTTTTGTCCATCCCAAGCGTATCAGCACTCGACTGCAGGTGCCGGTACATTTCGAAGATTCTACGAGTCTCTTCCACTACTTCGTCCAGTGGATGCACAGCCTTTTCGAGCCACTCATACTCCCAGCTTAGTGCCCAGTCCTGACCCGAAGTTATAAGCTCTCCGACCAGTTTTGGGTCAACGAAATAATTGCTTCCGACACTGGCACTTGCCTGCATTACCAGTGTGAGTCGTTCAAAGTTGTTGAATTGGCTTTTCATTTGATTCCTTGGTTCTCAAGCCTCGCTGAGGGCGACCTTCATGTCCTTGACAAGATAGATCACCTCGCCGTCCGCCTCGACCCGGCCATCGGCGACGCCCATGGTCAGGCGGCGGGTTTGCAGGGCCTTGGTGAAATCGACGAAGTAGGTCAGCTTCTTGCGGTCGGGGCGGACCATGCCGGTCAGCTTCACCTCGCCCACGCCAAGCGCATAGCCGCGCCCCTGCCAGCCGCGCCAGCCAAGGTTGAAGCCGGTCAGTTGCCAAAGGCCGTCCAGGCCAAGGCAGCCCGGCATGATCGGGTTGCCGGGGAAGTGGCAGTCGAAGAACCACAGGTCGGGGGTGATGTCGAACTCGGCCACGACATGGCCCTTGCCATGCTCGCCGCGGTCTTCCGAGATGTCGGTGATCCGGTCCATCATCAGCATCGGCGGGGCGGGAAGCTGGGCGTTGCCGGGACCGAAAAGCTCTCCCCGCGCGCAGGCGAGCAGTGCTTCCTTGTCGAAATAGGTCGGATACGACGCCATAGCTTGTGGTCCCCCCTGTGCGATTGTCCCTACCTAGCATCGGGCCGGGAAGAGTGGCAAGTCTGACCCGGAAAACGGGGTGGAGGGCGGGATGTTCCGGCAATTCCTGGCGGCAAGCGGGTTCGCCAATCTGGCGGACGGGATCGGGGTCCTGGCCTGGGTCTGGGTGGCCAGCACGCTGACCCGCGACGCGGCGTTGATCGCGCTGGTGCCGGTGGCGCTGCGGCTGCCCTGGGCGGTCTTTGCCATTCCGGCCGGGATCGTCGCCGACCGGGTGGACCGCCGCCGGCTGGTCATCGCGATGGACATCCTGCGGGCGGTGGCGTTCCTGGCGGCGGCGGGGGCCTTGGCGCTGCGCGGCGAGGCCGCGCCCGCGCCGATGGAGGGTGTGAGTTCCTGGCCCCTGTTCCTGGCACTGTGCCTTTGCGCGGTGACGGTCGGCGTGGCCGAGGTCTTTCGCGACAACGCGGCCCAGACCCTGCTTCCGGCCATCGTGCCAGATGCGGGGCTGGAGCGGGCGAATGGCCGGCTGTGGACGGTCGAGGCACTGGCCAACCAGTTGATCGGCCCGGCGCTGGGGGCCTTCCTTCTGGGCGTGGCACTTGCGGTGCCTTTTGCCTTCAACGCGCTGGCCTATGCCGGGGCCGCGTTCCTTATGGCGCGGGTCGCGGGCACCTTCCGTCCCGCCGTGGTGGCCGAGGCGCGCTGGCGGCAGGCGCTGGCGGTTGCCTGGCGCTATCTTTGGGGGCAACCGCTCCTTCTGCTGCTGGCGGTGATCACCGGGGTCTGGAACCTGTGCTTCGAGGCGAGCCTGTTTGCCCTGGTCCTGCATGCGCAGGAAAACCTGGGGCTTTCGGCGCAGCAATACGGCTTTGTGCTGACCGCCTTTGCGCTGGGCGGCGCGGTGGCGGGCCTGACCGGAGACCGGATCGCGCGCCGGCTGGGGGCGGGGCGGACCATGGCGCTGACACTGCTGGTCAGCGCGGTCCTGCTGTTGCTGGTGCCCCTGGTGCCGAGTGCCTGGCTCTTGGCGGCCTGTTTCGTCGGGTTCGAGATGGCCGGGATCACCTGGAACATCGTCTCGGTCAGCCTGCGCCAGCGGCTGATCCCGGACGCGTTGCGCGGCAGGGTCAACAGCCTGTACCGGCTTTTGGCCTGGGGGATGATCCCCCTGGGCATCGCATTGTCGGGCTGGACGATCAGCCTGGCCGAGCCGGTGCTGGGCCGGGCGCAGGCGATTGTCCTGCCGCTGTGGCTGGGCGGGGGGCTGCTGCTGGTAATTGGCCTTGTGGTGCAGCGGCCGTTACGGCGGATGCTGGACCGGGCCGCGTCCGGGGCGCAATCCGGGGAATAGGGTTTGAAACCCGGCGGTTTTGTCCTTTATATAAGGGGACGGACAGGATGATCGATGACCCAGACGACGGACCCCCAGACAACGCAGCGCAGCACGTCCTGGCTTGCCTCGGCCGGATTGCGGCCGACGCGGCAGCGGTTGGCGCTGGCGGAACTCTTGGTCGGCGATGGCGAGAACCGCCATGTGACCGCCGAAAGCCTGCATGCCGCCTCGCGCGCGTCGGGTGAGACGGTCAGCCTTGCCACGGTCTACAACACGCTGCGCGCCTTCTGCGATGCCGGCCTGATGAACGAGGTCGTGGTGGACGGGTCGAAAAGCTATTTCGACACCCGCACCGATGACCATCCGCATTTCTACTGGGAAGACAGCCACAGCCTGACCGACGCCCCGGCCGAGGAGCTGAAGATCGCCGGCCTGCCCAAGGCGCCCGCGGGCATGGAAGTGGCGCGCGTCGATGTGGTGATCCGCCTGCGCAAGGCGTGAAAAAGGGCGGGGTTTCCCCCGCCCGCACTGGTCACGAACGCAGGCTCACTTCGGGACCATCACCGTGTCGATGACGTGGATCACGCCGTTCGACTGGTCGACATCGCCGATGGTGATGCGGCCGATATTCCGCGATTCCGAGTAGATCATCGCCGTATCGCCCTTGAAGCGGATCGACAGCGCGTCGCCCGACAGGGTGCGCAGGTTGGCCAGCCCGTCGCGTCCGACCTGGGCGCGCAGGTCCGCCAGCTTCAGGTCGCCGGCGACGACATGGGCGGTCAGGACCTTGGTCAGCATGTCCTTGTTTTCCGGCTTCAGCAGCGCGTCGACGGTGCCGGCGGGCAAGGCGGCGAAGGCGTCGTTGACCGGGGCGAAAACGGTGAAGGGGCCATCGCTCATCAGGGCATCGACCAGGCCCGCCGCCTTGACCGCTGCCACCAGCGTGGTGTGGTCGGCCGAGTTCACGGCGTTTTCGACGATGTTGCGCTCTTCCAGCATCGGCGCGCCGCCCACATCGGGGTTGGCGGCCAGCGCGGCGAAGGGCAGGGCGGTCAGGGCAAGGGCGGCAAGGCCGTGGCGCAGGATCATGGAGACACTCCGTCTGGTAGGACCAGCCGGACCATCCGGCTGTCACATGCAAAGGAACGGAGGCGTTTCGCGCGAAGTTTCGCGCCGCGGATCACAGGAGCGTGAAAGGGTCATCGGCGCGTGAAGGGATCAGAACCACTGGCCGGGTTCCATCAGGCCAAGGTCCAGCAGTTGCTGGCTGTGCCACTGGAACGGGGCCGAGTTGTGCCAGCGAAAGCTTTGGATCGCGTGGCGCGAGCCGGGGTTGGCGCGCAGGGCCTTGGCGGTGCGGAACGAGCAGACCGCGGCGGTCAGGTTGTGGTGCCAGGGGCAGGCATAGGTGTTCATCTCGTCTTCGGTCAGCGTGTAGTCCGGCAGAAGCCGCAAGCCGGGCTTGGCGCGGAACAGCGAGATACGGTCGATCTTGCGGCGGGCGGGGGGGATATGTTCCTCGAACCGCCAGCGCAGGCCGCCGTAGAAATCCAGCTGGCGTTCCTTGGGATGGTTGTGGCGTGCGCGGTCCTTGCGGGCCAGCGCGTAATAGCCCGACCGGTCCAGCCAGGCATCCTCCAGTGCCACCGCATTGCCGCTTGCGGTCAGGTCGCCGGCGTAAAGGTCGACGACATTGGTCAGCATCGCCTCGCGCCGTTCCTCGGCGTGGAAGGCCAGCAGTTCGCTGACCCGGCGCGTCTCGCAGAAGGGGAAGAACAGGTATTCGGCGTTGTAGCAGTAATGCACCCAGGCGCCCGCGACCTGGTCGATCACCTGGTTCACGGCGGCGATCAGTGCGCCGTCGGCAAAGACGTCATGGGTGACGGTGTGGATGCGGTCGGCAAGATCGGCCGGCGGGTCAAGGCCGGGTGGCGCCAGCAGGACCACGTCGCGAAAGCCGGTTTTCAGCTGATGCGCGAGGGTGGAGTGCAATTCTACCCCATCCTCGGC
Organism: Tabrizicola aquatica; assembly: GCF_002900975.1. Lineage (GTDB taxonomy): Bacteria > Pseudomonadota > Alphaproteobacteria > Rhodobacterales > Rhodobacteraceae > Tabrizicola > Tabrizicola aquatica. The sequence goes on from NZ_PJON01000005.1 coordinate 161,580, forward strand.
CAGGACCAGCGAGAGGGGGCCCTTGGCAAGGGTCGGGGCCTTGGCGGCCAGAAGGGCGGCAAGCGACGGGTAACGCATCGCGGCAGAATCGGTGATCCGCCGCAGGGATGCAAGGGTGGTCGGTTGCGCCGATGGGTCGGTTCGGGGTAGAAGCCGCCCGTTCCCGGAGACCCATGCCATGACCGACGCCAAGAAGCTGTTCGTCAAGACCTACGGCTGCCAGATGAACGTCTACGACAGCGAGCGCATGGCGGAAGCCCTGGGCGCCAAGGGCTATGTCACGACGGACGTGGTCGAAGAGGCCGACATGGTGCTGCTGAACACCTGCCACATCCGGGAAAAGGCGTCCGAGAAGCTGTATTCCGACCTTGGCCGTCTGCGCGCGCTGAAGGCGGCGCGTCCGGGGATGAAGGTCGGCGTCGCCGGCTGCGTCGCCCAGGCCGAGGGCGAAGAGATCCTGCGCCGCTCGCCCGTGGTGGATCTTGTGGTCGGCCCGCAGGCCTATCACCGCCTGCCCGCGATGGTCGAGGCCGGGGGCCGCGTGGTGGACACCGACTTCCCGGTCGAGGACAAGTTCACCCTCTTGCCCGAACGCAAGTCCCTGCGCGGGCCTGCGGCGTTCCTGACGGTGCAGGAAGGCTGCGACAAGTTCTGCGCCTTCTGCGTCGTGCCCTATACCCGTGGGGCCGAGGTCAGCCGCCCGGTCGCCCGCCTGCTGGACGAGGCGCGGGGGCTGGTGGCCCAAGGCGTGCGCGAGATCACGCTGCTGGGACAGAACGTCAACGCCTATCACGGTCAGGGGCCGGACGGGGTCTGGGGTCTGGCGCGGCTGGTGCGAGAGTTGGCGACGATCGAGGGTCTGGCGCGCATCCGCTATACCACCAGCCACCCGAACGACATGGACGACGACCTGATCGCCGCGCATGGCGATCTGCCGCAGCTGATGCCCTATCTGCATCTGCCGGTGCAGTCCGGGTCCGACCGCATCCTGAAGGCGATGAACCGCAAGCATACGGCCGAGCATTACCTGCGTCTGATCGACCGCATCCGCACCGCGCGGCCGGATATCCTGTTGTCCTCGGATTTCATCGTGGGCTTTCCCGGTGAGACCGATGCCGACCACCAGGCCACGCTGGACCTGATCCGCGCGGTGGGCTTCGGCGCGGCGTTCAGCTTCAAGTACTCGGCCCGGCCCGGCACCCCGGCGGCCGAGAAGGCGCCCGTCGCGGCCGAAGTGGCGGACGCCCGGCTGCAAGAGCTGCAGGCCCTGATCACCGCCCAGCAGCGCGCGGTGCAAGAGGCGATGGTCGGACGCGAGGTTGCGGTGCTGTACGACAAGCCGGGCCGCAAGCCCGGGCAGATGGTGGGCAAGTCCGACCACCTTCACGCCGTCCATGTCGAGGACGCAGATGGTCGAATCGGACAGCTGGTGCGGGTGCGGGTGACGGGATCGGCCACGAACTCGCTGGCAGCAGTTCCGGTGGGGCCTGCAACCTGACCGGGAGCGACTGTTGCAGATCGGCCAAAAAAACCCGCACAAGGTGATTGCAGGGCCACAAATCCCGGTCCTGCCTGACGAATTCCTTCTCTTCGCCCGCTTTCCTCTGCTTTATAGACGCCAAACATGGGTTGCGCGGCCCCCTGGGGGTCGTGCTTTGGGAGTGTGGCATTGATGAAGACGGGGAGCATGCTGCGACGCAGCCTGACGTCACTCGTGTCGGTGGCGTGTCTTGTCGTCGGGCCGATGGCGCAGGCGCAGGACGCGGCCGTGACCGGCAAGATCGAATGGGGCGTCTGGATCGACGCGGACGGCTGCCAGCATTGGTGGGCAGATGGCGGGACCGAAGGCTACATGGTGCCGCGCCGCGACCCCAAGACGGGCAAGCCGGTCTGCCTGCAGCAGACCAGCTGCCTGTCGGAAAGCACGGACGCCTATTTCGCCACCGCCAGCGCGCAGTTGACGGCAGATGGCCGCCGCAAGCTGGAGCAGTTCTTCACCACCTCGGATGCGTTCAGCTATTCGATTGCCGGGCACACCGACAGTCGCGGCTCGGATGCCTATAACCAGGGCCTGTCCGAGGCGCGCGCCCGCAGCGTGGCCGAAGTGGCGCAATCGGTGGGCGCGGTCGTGGACAGTGTCTCGGGTCTTGGCGAGACGCAGCCGATCGCATCGAACGCCACGTCGGCCGGCATGGCGAAGAACCGCCGCGTCGAAGTTTTCTGCAAGAAGGGCTGACCAGATGACGCTTGCAGTAAAGACCGCGACGACCCTTGGCCTGGCCAAGCGCCTGGCGCTGCTGCCGGTGCTGGCGCTGGGCCTCTCGGCCTGCGCCAGCGGCGAATTCTTCGAGGATGTCCAGCGCTATGGCGGGCCGGATTCGGTGATCGCCAAGGCGGGGGACTCGGGTACCGACAACGAGCCCTCGCTGGTCGATGGCGAGGCGGCGATCGCCTATGATCCCGACGGCTGCCAGGTCTGGATCATCGACGACGGTGTCGAGGGCTACTCCACACCGCGTTTCGATCCCAAGACGGGCCTGCCGGTCTGCGACGGCAAATATCCGCCCGGGACGGTGCTTGGGCCCTATGAAACCTCGACCGCGCCGGGCCCGGACTACGTTCCGCGCTAAAGCCTGGCGCTGGGCTTCCTTGTCCCGGTTTTCCGATCAGGGCCCCGACCATCGGTCGGGGCCTTCTTGCTGACGCATTAGTGGGCGGGCCTTCACAAAAATTGCGTCAACCAACGCAACAAATTGTGGGGGCAGCGGGTTTTCCTTGCCACAGATCGTATCCGGCTGCACAATTTCCCTGTGGCCTTGCCAGAAGGAGCACCCGTTGGGCATCAGCGCGCTGACCCCCCCGTCCGCCGAAGACGTCATCGAGACCGTCCTCGAATTCCCTGACAACCGATTGCTGATCGACCTGTGCGGCGAGTTCGACCGCAACCTGGCGCAGATCGAGCACCAGATGGGGGTCCACATCCTGCGGCGTGGCAACCGTCTGGCGGTGATCGGCGACAAGACCGCCCGCGAACAGGCCGCCGCAGTCCTGCGCTCGCTGTATGCCCGGCTGGAAACGGGCCGGGGCGTCGCGGCTGGCGACATTGACGGCGCGATGCGCATGGGTCGCCCGGTTGTTGGCAAGCCTGGCGGGAATGCCGACAGCGCCGAACAGATCGAGCTGTTCTCGACCGGGATGGAGCTTCGCACCCGCAAGAAGCCGATCGAGCCGCGGACCGAGGCGCAGAAGGCCTATGTCGCGAACCTGTTCCAGCACGAATTGGGCTTCGGCATCGGGCCTGCGGGCACTGGCAAGACCTATCTGGCGGTCGCGGTCGGAGTGACGATGTTCATCTCGGGCGCGGTGGAGAAGATCATCCTGTCGCGCCCGGCGGTGGAGGCGGGCGAACGGCTTGGCTTCCTGCCCGGCGACGCGAAGGAGAAGGTCGATCCCTATATGCAGCCGCTGTATGATGCGCTGAACGACTTCCTGCCGGCCAAGCAGGTGGAAAAGCTGATGCAGGAGAAGCGGATCGAGATCGCCCCCCTGGCCTTCATGCGGGGCCGGACGCTGTCGAACGCTTTCATCGTCCTGGACGAGGCGCAGAACGCCACGACCATGCAGATGAAGATGTTCCTGACCCGACTGGGCGAGGGCAGCCGCATGGTGATCACCGGCGACCGGACCCAGATCGACCTGCCGCGCGGCACGGCGAGTGGCCTTATGGACGCCGAACGCATCCTGAAGGGGGTGCGGGGGGTCAGCTTCAACTACTTCACCTCCAAGGATGTGGTCCGGCACCCGCTGGTCGGTCGGATCATCGAGGCGTATGAGGCCGACGAAGCCCAGGGGTGACGGGTGGCTTTCAGGCGGAGCGCTGACGCGCAAGACTTTTGTCTCGTCGTCGGGCTTCGCCTCCTCCTCGGCGATGGGGGCATTCTGCCCCCAAACCCCCTGAGGATATTTGGGGAAGAGAAAGCCCGGGTCGGGTTTGACGCCCGGCTGGCTTCGCGCTAGGGCGCAGGCATGGATCTGGTCGAGACAGTGATCGAGGACGCGCGGTGGGAGGCTTTTGGGCTTGCCGCCCTGGCCGAGCGCGCCGGGCGTGCGGCGTTGGCGGGCCTTGGGTTGCCGGTTGCAGGGTTCTCGATCAGCCTGATGGGCTGTGACGATGCGCGGATCGCGGTGCTGAACGCCGATTTCCGCGGCAAGCCGCAGCCGACCAATGTCCTTAGCTGGCCATCGGACGAACGGGGCGCGGAGTTTGTGGGCGAAGCGCCCGAGCCACCCGAACCCGGCGCGGCGGAGGATCCCGAAAGCCTGGGCGACATCGCCATCGCCTGGGATACCTGCGCGCGCGAGGCGGCGGAGCAGGACAAGCCGATGGCCGAGCATGTGACCCATCTGATCGTGCATGGGGTGCTGCATCTGTTGGGGTACGATCACATCGAGGACGAGGACGCCGCCCTGATGGAAGGTTTGGAAGTGCGGATACTTGCCAGCCTTGGGGTTTCTGACCCATATTAGGCGCTGCACCCGCGTGACGGGTGATTTTTCGGACAAAGGACCGATGGGCAGTAGCACCGACGGGTCTCCCGCAGCGCAGGGCGCGCTGGACGGGACGACCGATGACCCCGCCTCTGATCAAGGCCAACGCGGCTTTTTCGGACGGCTTCTCTCCGCCTTTTCCCCGGCATCCGAGCCGGCAGCCCCCGAGGCAGCTTCCGGTTCCAGTGCGGCGTCACAGGGGCTGCATGTCCTGCGCCGGATGCGGGTGGATGATGTGGCCATTCCCAAGGCCGAGATCGTGGCCGTGCCGCTGGACATCGGCAAGGAGGAACTGGTCGAGGTCTTTCGTGAGCATGGCTTCAGCCGGGTGCCGGTCTACAAGGGCACGCTGGACCATCCGCAGGGTCTGGTCCTTTTGAAGGACCTTGCCTTGCAGCATGGGTTTGGCGCCAGTGGCCGGTTCAGTCTGAAGCGGCTGTTGCGCCCGATCCTGTATGCGCCGCCGTCGATGCCCACTGGCGTCCTTCTGCAGAAGATGCAGAAGGAGCGCGTCCACATGGCCCTGGTGATCGACGAATACGGCGGGGTCGACGGGTTGGTGACGATCGAGAACCTGATCGAAACGGTGATCGGCGAGATCGAGGACGAGCATGACGAGGATGAAGGCGCGCTGTGGAAGGAAGAAAAGCCCGGCGTGATCCTGGCCCAGTCCACCGCGCCCCTGGAAGAGATCGAGGCCGCGCTGGGCATCGCGCTGCGGACCGGCGAGGAGGACGAGGAGATCGACACGCTGGGGGGCCTCGTGTTCCTGCGCTCGGGCCGGGTTCCGGCGCGGGGCGAGGTGATCGAGCATGAAACCGGCGTCCAGTTCGAGATCGTCGATGCCGATCCGCGCCGGATCAAGCGGTTGCGGGTGCGGCTGCCCTCGGCCCAGGCGACGACCTGACGGATGGCGCTGACCCGGTTGACGCCCAGGCGCCGGGCGGCGCTGGCTTTTATGCTGGGCATGGCGGTGGCGCTGGGGCAGGCGCCCTTCGGGTTGTGGCCTGTGGCGCTGGCGGCGCTGGCCGGGGTGATCTGGCTGGTCGCCGAGGCGGAAAGCTGGCGGGCCGCCTTCTGGATCGGTCTGGCGGCCGGGACGGGGCAGTTCGCCGTTGCGCTGTCCTGGATCGTGGAGCCTTTTCTGATCGACCTGCCCCGCCATGGCTGGATGGCGCCCTTCGCGGTGGTGCTGCTGTCGGCAGGGCTGGCGCTGTTCTGGGGGGCTGCGGCGGCGTTGGCCGCCCGGACGCGGCATCCGGCGCTGGGGTTTGTCGCGGCCTTCGTGGGACTGGAATGGTTGCGCGGGGTGGTGCTGACCGGCTTTCCCTGGGCGATGCTGGGCCATGTGTTCATCGGCACGCCGATCGATCAACTGGCGGCCGTTCTTGGCCCTTCGGGGTTAAGTCTGCTGCTGCTGCTTGCCGCCGCGCTGCCGGTGGCCTGGCGCTGGCGGGGGGCGCTGGGGTCGGCGGTGGTGCTGGCGGCAGGGCTGGGCTTCGGCCTGTGGCGGCTGGACCAGCCCCTGCCCGATGCGCGTGAGGGGCTGGTCCGTCTGGTCCAGCCGAATGCCGAACAGGCGCTGAAATGGGACCAGGCGCTGGCGGACACCCATCTGGACCGGCTGCTGGACCTCACCGCGCAGGGAACCCCGGCCGAGCTGACGCTGTGGCCCGAGACGGCAGTGCCCTTCATGCTGGAATATGCGCCCTCGGTCGCGGGGCTGGTGATGGCGGCCTCGGGCGGGCGGCCGGTGGCGCTGGGAATCCAGCGCGAATCGGAGGGGTTGTTCTACAACAGCCTGCGCGTGCTGGAAGGCGAGGGGACCGAGGTCGCGCGCTATGACAAGCACCATCTGGTGCCGTTCGGCGAGTATATCCCCTTCGGCGACCTGGCCTATGACTGGTTCGGGATCACGGCCTTTGCGGCCCAGGCCGGCAGCACCTATTCGGCGGGCGCGGGGCCGGCGATCCTGGACCTTGGCCGCTTTGGCAAGGTCCTGCCGCTGATCTGCTATGAGGCGGTCTTTCCCCGGCTGGTCAATGCCGCGCCAGAGCGGGCGAACTGGATGCTGCAGATCACCAATGATGCCTGGTTCGGGGTCTGGACCGGGCCATTTCAGCATTTCGACCAGGCCCGGTTGAGGGCGGTCGAGCAGGGGCTGCCGTTGGTCCGGGTCGCCAACACCGGGGTCACGGCGGTGATCGACGCGCGCGGACGGGTGGTCGAGGCGCTGCCCTTCGGCACCAGGGCGGTCCTGGATACGCGCATCCCCGGTGCCCTGCCGCCCACACCCTATGCGCGTTGGGGCGATCTGCCGCTGGGTCTGTTGCTGGCGGGCCTCGCCGGGCTGGCCTTTGGGCGGCCGCGCCGCAGCGCCCATTGACGACCCGCCCCCTGCGGTCTAGGTGCTGCTGCATTGAACCGCCACAACGGCTTCCTGGCGTGGCGGGGATTCACCAACGGAGCACTTCCCCATGAGCCGCAAAGATTACGTCTTTACTTCCGAGTCCGTCTCGGAGGGCCACCCCGACAAGGTCTGCGACCGCATCTCGGATGCCGTCCTGGACGCCTTCCTGAAGGAAGAGCCGAACGCCCGTGTGGCCTGCGAAACCTTTGCGACGACCAACCGGGTCGTGGTGGGGGGCGAGGTCGGCCTGTCCTCGAAAGAGGCGACGGCGGCGATGATGCAGCGCGTCGACGGCATCGTCCGCGACTGCGTCCGCGACATCGGCTATGAGCAGAAGAAGTTCCACTGGGAAAAGATCAAGGTCCACAACTACATCCACGAACAGTCCGCCCATATCGCGCAGGGCGTGGACAAGGATGGGGCCGGCGATCAGGGCATCATGTTCGGCTATGCCACGCTGGAGACGCCGGAATACATGCCCGCGCCGATCCAGTACGCCCATGCGATCCTGCGCCGTCTGGCCGAGGTGCGGAAATCCGGCGCGGAACCCACGCTGGGGCCGGACGCGAAAAGCCAGCTGACGCTGCGCTACGCCGATGGCAAGCCGGTCGAGGTGACCTCGATCGTGCTGTCCACCCAGCACACGTCCAAGCGCCAGACCTCGAAGGTCATCCGCAAGATCGTGGAGCCCTATATCCGCGAGGTCCTGCCCGAGGGCTGGATCACCCGCAAGACCGAATGGCACGTCAACCCGACGGGGACTTTCGTCATCGGCGGGCCGGATGGTGACGCGGGCCTGACCGGGCGCAAGATCATCGTCGACACCTATGGCGGTGCCGCTCCGCATGGTGGTGGCGCTTTCAGCGGCAAGGACCCGACCAAGGTTGATCGGTCGGCCGCTTACGCCGCGCGCTATCTGGCGAAGAACGTGGTCGCGGCGGGTCTGGCCGAACGCTGCACGCTGCAGGTCTCCTACGCCATCGGCGTGGCCAAGCCCCTGTCGATCTATGTCGACACCCACGGCACCGGCCAGGTCGAAGCCAGCCGCATCGAAAAGGCCGTGGCCGAGGTCATGGACCTGACCCCGCGCGGCATCCGCACGCACCTGGACCTGAACCGCCCGATCTACGCCCGCACCAGCGCCTATGGCCATTTCGGCCGCGCGCCGGAAGCGGATGGCGGTTTCTCGTGGGAGCGCACCGATCTGGTCGAGGCGCTGAAAAAGGCGGTCTGAGTCCACCTCCTCGATGACTTCGTCACGCGTCGTGCGCGCACCGACGAGGAGACGAAGTCGAACGAGGAGGCATCGCCTTGACCCTTGCCCCCGGCTCTGCTTGAAGGCCCCGGATCATCTCCGGGGTCTTTTCATGTCCGACGCGGGCGAACAGCGCAACTTCTATGGCCGCATTCACGGCAAGACCCTGCGCGCGCAGCAGAAGGCGGACCTTGAGACGGGGCTAGCTGCCCTGTCGCTGCCTGGCGTGACGCGTGAGGAGAACCCGTCGCGGGCGAAGCTGGACCTGGGCTTTACCGGTGGGCGGCCCCTGTGGCTGGAGGTCGGCTTTGGCGGGGGCGAACATCTGGTGCATATGGCCGCGCGGAACCCCGGCATCTACCTGATCGGCTGTGAGCCCTTCGTGAACGGGGTCGCGATGCTGCTGGGCAAGCTGCGCGACGGGAAGGTCGAGAATGTCGCGATCCATCCCGGCGACGTCCGCGACCTTTTCGACGTGCTGCCGGATGGCTGCCTGTCCAAGGTCTTTCTCAACTATCCTGACCCCTGGCCCAAGGCCCGCCACCACCGCCGCCGCTTTGTGACGCCGGGCTACCTGACCGCGCTGGCCCGCGCCTGCGCGCCGGGGGCCGAGTTCCGCGTTGCGACCGACATCCCCGATTACGTCCGCCAGACGCTGGAAGAGGTGCCGCAGGCCGGGTTCACCCTGGTCTCGCAGACCGGCGAGGGCGCGGCCTGGGAGGATTGGCTCTCTACCCGCTATGAGCAGAAGGCCCTGCGCGAGGGGCGGGCGCCGCATTACCTGACCTTCCGGCGGGGATAGCCGAAGCCTCCGGTCCCACTGCCTTGCAGAAATCGGGGTCGCGCGGGGCTTTCGCTTGCGCTATCAGGCTTCCCGAAGTGTGAGGGAGACCAAGATGTCCGGCCATGGCGACGCGCAACCGATGAAATCCCGCAAGTCCGGGCCGCTGAAGGGCGTGGCTTCGGTGCCGGGCGACAAGTCGATCTCGCACCGCAGCCTGATCTTCGGCGCGATGGCGGTGGGGGAGACGCGGATCTCGGGCCTGCTGGAAGGCCAGGACGTGCTGGACACCGCCAAGGCAATGCGGGCGTTTGGCGCGACGGTCACTCGGCATGGCGAGGGGGCCTGGACCGTGAATGGTGTCGGTGTCGGTGGCTTCCAGGAGCCGGCGGATGTGCTGGACGTCGGCAATTCCGGCACAGGCGCCCGGCTGATCATGGGGACGATGGCGACGACGCCGATCACCGCGACCTTCACCGGGGACGCCTCGCTTCGCAAGCGCCCGATGGGGCGGGTGACGGACCCGCTGTCGCTGTTCGGCGCGCGGGCCTACGGACGGCAGGGCGGGCGGTTGCCGATGACGATCGTCGGCGCGGCGAACCCGGTGCCGGTGCGGTACACGCTGCCGGTGGCTTCGGCCCAAGTGAAGTCGGCGGTGCTGCTGGCGGGGCTGAATGCGCCCGGCGAGACGGTGGTGATCGAGAAGGAACCGACGCGCGACCATTCCGAGCGGATGCTGGTCGGCTTCGGGGCCAAGCTGCACGTCGAGAAATCGGCCGAGGGGCATGTCATCACCCTGACCGGCCAGCCCGAGCTGCGCCCGCAGACCGTTGCGGTGCCGCGCGATCCCTCCAGCGCGGCTTTCCCGGTCTGTGCGGCGCTGATCGTCGAGGGGTCGGATATCCTGGTGCCGGGCGTTTCCCAGAACCTGACCCGGAACGGCCTCTATCTGACGCTGGTCGAGATGGGCGCGGAGATCGAGTTCCAGAACCCGCGGGAAGAAGGCGGCGAGCCGGTGGCGGACCTCCGCGTCCGGTTCAGCGGCGCCATGAAGGGGATCGAGGTTCCGCCCGAACGCGCGCCGTCGATGATCGACGAATATCCGGTCCTGTCGGTGGTGGCCTCCTTCGCGACCGGCAAGACGGTGATGCGGGGGGTGAAGGAATTGCGGGTCAAGGAAAGCGACCGGATCGACGCGATGGCCCGGGGGCTGGAGGCCTGCGGGGTCCGCGTCGAGGAGGACGAGGATACCCTGATCGTCCACGGGATGGGGCCGGGGGGCGTGCCGGGCGGGGCGACCTGTGCCACTCATATCGACCACCGGATTGCCATGTCGTTCCTTGTGGCCGGCATGGCAGCGCAGAAGCCGGTCGCGGTGGACGATGCCTCGCCGATTGTGACGTCTTTCCCGATCTTCGAAAGCCTGATGAACGGGCTTGGGGCCAATATCCGGCGGGAGTGAACCAGGGGGCCGCAGGCGAAAAAGGGGCGGGACGATGGCAGGCAAGGTGGCAGTGGCTATCGCGTTCAGCGTAGGACTCACCGGGTTGGTGCAGACGGCGCATGGCCAGTCTGAAACGGTCGAAAGCCCGTTCCTTGCCGAATTCCTATACCGCTTCGTCGATCCGATCCGGCGGGGCGAACCAATTGACCTGACAGGGCTCAGCCAGGCGGGCACGATTTTCGAAGCGACAAGCTACGATGCCAGCGATGGCAGCTTTGGTGCCACAATTGGGGAAAAGGGCGGCGATTTGGAAATCATGTCCATCGCCACTGCGGACGAGAATCTTGCCCCTGTTCCGCAGGGTGACCAGACAAACATCCGCATGACCAGGGCCGAGCTTGATGCCTTTGTCACGGCTGTGAGGCATTGGCAAAATTCGACGGACGGTGTCGAGCCAGTGGAACGCTGCCCGGACTGGCCGGTGCCGGGAGCATCTGAAAACGTCCTGTTGCAGGACGTCGTCCAGTTTCAGGCCGCGGATGGCAAGCTCGCGCTCCTGCAGGTCACAGCGTCGAATATGATCTCGGCAGAGGCGGCGGAGACGCTGAAACCTGTCTGGTTTGTCGTCATGGTGCTGCAGACGGGCAAAGAGTGGCGCTGTCCGGCGTGAGCAGAGGGAGAGTGCGGTGATCTTCACGGTGGCCATCGACGGGCCGGCGGCGGCGGGCAAGGGCACGATCAGCCGCGCGATGGCCGAGCGGTTCGGCTTTGCGCATCTCGACACCGGGTCGCTGTACCGCGCGGTCGGGGTGAAGAACGGCGATCCGGTCGCGGCGGCGCGGGGCCTGACGCCCGATGACCTGGAGCGGGACGACCTGCGGTCTCTTGCTGTGGGGCAAGCGGCCAGCCGGGTTGCGGTGATCCCCGAGGTGCGGGCGGCCTTGCTGGAGTTCCAGCGCAGGTTCGCGCGGCGCGAGGGTGGCGCGGTCCTGGATGGGCGCGACATCGGCACGGTGATCTGCCCCGAGGCCGAGGTAAAGCTGTACGTCACCGCCAGCCCCGAGGTGCGCGCGCACCGGCGTTGGCTGGAACTGGGCGGCGACGAGGCGCAGGTCCTGGCCGAAGTCCGCGAGCGTGACGCCCGCGACATGGGCCGGGTCGATGCGCCGCTGCGACCCGCTGCCGATGCCGTGCTGATCGACACCAGCGAAATGACCATCGGCGAGGCGGTGGAACTGGCCGCCGCAGCGGTCGAGGCTGCCTTGCGCCGGGCTGGGCCGGGCTGACGATGGTCCCCCGGCCCGAGGTCCATTTCCACATCAACCCCAAGCAGGCCCATGCCTGGCGCGGCAAGGAACGGCTGGCGATCTTTACCCGGCTGGCCGAACTTTGCGAAAAACACGGTCTTACCGTTCGTGCCCTGGCCCGACCGGGGCACGAGATGAACGCGGGGCAAGGCGCTGCGGATGGCAACCTGCATGTCGTCGAGAATGGCCAGATGCAGGGCGAAGGCTGGCTGAACACCGCGCTGGCCTATATCGAGGGGTTCTGGCACCTGGACCCCGAGGGCATCCAGGCCGAAAGCAGCGCCGGCCGGGCAGTCTTTGATCCCGGCGCGGTGGACGAGCCTGCGGCCCGCCAGTTCCTGGACCAGTTGCAACACCGCCTCGTCACCCCCCGCAAGTCGCGGTTCAACCAGCCGCGCGCGGCGGCGCAAGGCTTGCCGCAGGGGGCGGTTGCGCTGTTCCTGCAAGGCCGCTCGGCCTATCACAAGGGGCGCTGCCCCCTGCCGATGGAGCGGATGATCCAGGGCGTTGCGGCCGGGGCAGGGGGGCGGCCGGTCCTGGTCAAGCCGCATCCGAAGGCGCTGGAGGAAGGGGCCGCCGCGATTGCCGCCGCGATGGCGCGCGGCGCCAAGGTGCAAGTGACCGATGCCAATGTGCATGACGTGCTGGCCGCCTGCGCGGTCACGGTCTCGGTCAACTCGGCGGTGGCGATGGAAGGGTTCCTGCATGGCAAGCCGGCGATACTGTTCGGCCGGTCGGACTTTCCCAGCCTGGTGGTGCACGCAAAGGGTGAGGCGGATTTTCCGCAGGCACTGGCTGGGGCGCTGGGCCGGGACTGGCCCTTTGCCCGGATGCTGCACTGGTACTACGGCCAGCACACGCTGGAACTGGACGCCCCGGATTTCGAGGAACGGGCCTTTGCCGCCTTCGCGCGGGTCGGGTTTCCGAAAGACAGGCTGGGACTTTAGGCTGGGGCTTCAGCCCGACCGCCGCAGCAAGGCCGTCACCGCCGCCAGCGCCCAGGCGGGTAGGGCCAGGACAAGGACCGCAACCAGACCCAGGGGCAGCAAGCCCGCCCCACCGCCGCTGGCCAGACCGGTGACTGCAAGCACAAGCAGCAAGGGCAGAAAGACAAGCGCGGTCTGGCGCAGCGCCTGATCAGGGCGCAGCGCCGCCAGAACTGCGGTCGTCAGGACGGCCGCGCCCCAGACCGTCCAGAAGGCGGGGACATCCCAAAGCTCGCGCGGGTGGGCGGCCCAGGCGGCGCAGGACCACAGGGCAAGGCCGATGAGAAAGGGGGGCAACCAGGGCATGGGCACAGTTTTCCGGGGAAAGATGGCCGGAATATGGGCCTGGAATGGCAATGATCGTCGCAGCGCCGGAACTTCCGGGGGCTTCCGGCCGTTGGCTTTCGGGACGAAGGGAGACAGCGAATGATCCGGCTTTCCGATCTGGGCGGGTTTCTGCGCGCCTTGCGCGACGAGGTTCAGCGCGACCGCGTGCTGGCAGTGGCGGCGGGGGTGACGTTCTATGCGTTGCTGGCGGTGGTGCCGGCGATCACGGCGCTGATCTCGATTTTCGGGCTGATCCTGGCGCCGGAAGAGGTGCCGGGCCTGATGGCGCCGCTGGCCGGGCTGATGCCCGAGGAGGCGCGGGTGCTGGTGACGGGCCAGGCGGAACGGATCGCCGCCAAGGCCGACGACACGCTGTCCTTGACCGCGCTGGTGGCGCTGGCGGTGGCGCTGTGGTCGGCCAACGGCGGGACCAAGGCGCTGATCGAGGCGCTGGGGATCGCCTATGACGTGCGCGAGATGCGCGGCTTTGTGCGGCTGACGCTGGTGGCGGTGGGCTTCACGCTGGGTGGCTTCGCGCTGGTGGTCCTGATCGGCGCGGCCGTGGCGGCGCTGCCCTTCCTGGTCGACCAACTGGGCCCGGGGGCCGAGGCGCTGGTGCTGATCCTGCGCTGGCCGGTGATCCTGGCGGTGATGATCGTCGTCCTGGCCGTGGTCTACTGCTGGGGGCCGAACCGGCCGGATGCGGAATGGCGCTGGATCACGCCGGGGGCGGTCATCGCCTCGGTCGGGCTGGTGGCGATCTCGGGCGGGATGGGGTGGTATGTCGCCAACTTCGGCAGCTATGACGAGACCTATGGCTCGCTTGCGGCGGTGGTGGTGCTGATGCTGTGGGTCTGGCTGTCGACGGTGATGGTGCTGCTGGGTGCCGAGATCAACGCGGAACTTGACCGGCGCACCGCCGCGCGACGCTGAGTTTTCTTGCAGCGCGGCGGCATTGGGTCTATAGGCCGCCCATCCCGAAGTGATCCCGACCGCCGGCCCGTCCGGAGGGGCGGGTCCTTTCATTCGGGCAAGACCGGCGGAGCCAACCGCATGGCCTGTGAAAAGACGTGAAAAGGAAACTGATCTATATGTGCGCTAAAGCAACCATGGAAGACTTCGAAGCCCTGTTGAAGGAAAGCTTCGAGATCGACACTCCCGAAGAGGGCACTGTCGTCAAAGGCCGGGTCATCGCGATCGAAGCGGGCCAGGCCATCATCGATGTCGGCTACAAGATGGAAGGCCGCATCGACCTTAAAGAATTCGCGAACCCCGGTGAGCAGCCCAACATCAACGTTGGCGACACTGTGGAAGTCTATCTGGACCGCGTCGAGAACGCTCGTGGCGAAGCCCAGATCAGCCGTGAGAAGGCCCGCCGCGAGGAAGCCTGGGACCGTCTGGAAAAAGCCTATGCCGCCGAGCAGCGCGTCGATGGCGCGATCTTCGGTCGGGTCAAGGGCGGCTTCACTGTCGACCTGGGTGGCGCTGTTGCGTTCCTTCCCGGTTCGCAGGTTGACGTCCGCCCGGTGCGCGACGCTGGCCCGCTGATGGGCATGAAGCAGCCGTTCCAGATCCTGAAGATGGACCGTCGCCGCGGCAACATCGTTGTCTCGCGCCGTGCGATCCTGGAAGAATCGCGTGCCGAGCAGCGTGCGGAAGTCATCGGCAACCTGTCCGAAGGTCAGGTCGTGGATGGCGTGGTCAAGAACATCACCGAATACGGTGCCTTCGTTGACCTGGGCGGCGTTGACGGCCTGCTGCACGTCACCGACATGGCTTGGCGCCGCGTCAACCACCCGTCGGAAATCCTGTCGATCGGCGAGACCGTCAAGGTCCAGGTCATCAAGATCAACAAGGAAACCCACCGCATCAGCCTGGGCATGAAGCAGCTTCAGTCCGATCCGTGGGATGCCGTCGAGAAGATGTATCCCATCGGTTCGGTCCACAAGGGCCGCGTCACCAACATCACCGACTACGGCGCCTTCGTGGAGCTGGAAGCGGGGGTCGAGGGCCTGGTTCACGTCTCGGAAATGTCCTGGACGAAGAAGAACGTGCACCCCGGCAAGATCGTCTCCACCTCGCAAGAGGTTGACGTCATGGTTCTGGAAATCGACAGCGCCAAGCGTCGCGTTTCGCTGGGCCTGAAGCAGACTCAGCGCAACCCGTGGGAAGTCTTTGCCGAGACCCACCCGGTTGGTTCGTCGATCGAAGGCGAAGTCAAGAACATCACCGAATTCGGTCTGTTCGTCGGCCTCGACAACGACATCGACGGCATGGTCCACCTGTCGGACCTGTCCTGGGACCAGCGCGGCGAAGAAGCCATCCAGAACTACCGCAAGGGCGACACGGTTCAGGCCGCCGTCACCGAAGTGGACGTCGAGAAAGAGCGGATCTCGCTTTCGATCAAGGCTCTGGGCGACGACACCTTCACCGATGCGGTTGATGGCGTGAAGCGTGGCGCGGTGATCACCGTGGCCGTGACCGCGATCGAGGACGGCGGGATCGAAGTGGAATACAACGGCGCCAAGTCGTTCATCCGCCGCTCGGACCTGGCCCGCGACCGTGCCGACCAGCGCCCCGAGCGCTTCCAGGTCGGTGACAAGGTCGACGTGCGCGTGACCAACATCGACCCCAAGACCCGCAAGCTGGGCCTGTCGATCAAGGCGCGCGAGATCGCCGAAGAGAAGGAAGCCGTCGAACAGTATGGTTCGTCCGATTCGGGCGCCTCGCTGGGCGACATCCTGGGCGCGGCCCTGAAGGACCGCAGCTAAGCTGTCCTCTGGTTGAAATCCGAAAGGCCCCGCCCCCGTGCGGGGCCTTTCCTTTTGGGGCCCCACCCCCAAGTCCCGGTTTTTGTTTGCTCCGACACAAAACCTGCCGCTATAGTCGCCCCAGAACAACGCGTGGCGGCCGCTGCCAACCTGGCCGACCACTGGGGGGGACAACGGATGATCCGATCCGAACTGATTCAGAAGATCGCTGACGAGAACCCGCATCTGACGCAGCGGCATGTCGAGCGGATCGTAAATACGGTGTTCGAGGAAATCATCGACGCATTGGCCAAGGGCGACCGCGTCGAACTGCGCGGCTTCGGGGCCTTTTCGGTCAAGGCGCGCGATGGCCGCGTGGGCCGAAACCCCCGCACGGGCGAGGCGGTGAAAGTCGACGACAAGAAGGTGCCGTTCTTCAAGACCGGCAAGCTTCTGCGCGATCGGCTGAACGGAAAATAGCCGCATCGCTTGCGCCCGGGCCGGATCGGGCCGATATTGGTCTGACACGCCGGGGTTGACCGCATGATCCGCTATCTACGCCTGATCCTTCTGGGCCTTTTGGGCCTGTTCCTGCTGACCGTGGCCCTGGCCAACCGCGCCCCCGTCGAGGTGCGGCTGTTGCCGGGCGACCTGGCGGCGCTGACCGGGCTGACCTGGGCGATGCAGCTGCCGCTGTTCCTGGTGATCTTCGCCGGGATCGTGGCGGGCGTATTGATCGGCTTTGTCTGGGAATGGTTCCGCGAGCATGGCCACCGCGCCACCGCCAGTCAGAAGTCGCGCGAGGTCGCGCGGCTGGAGCGGGAGTTGGCGGTGCTGAAGGATTCCGCCTCGGTCCCGCCGAAGGATGAGGTGTTGGCGCTTTTGGACAAACGCTAGTGCAGGTCCGGGTCAAGATCTGCGGGCTGCGGACGGCGGCCGACGTGGCGGCGGTGGCACGGGCCGGGGCGGGCTATGCAGGGTTCGTCTTTTTCCCGAAAAGCCCGCGCCACCTGACGCTGGAGGCCGCGCGCGAGTTGGCACTGGGGGCGCCGGACGGGCTGTGCAAGGTCGCGCTGACAGTGGATGCCGACGACGCCGCGCTGGATGCCCTTGTGGACGCGGTGCCCCTGGACATGCTGCAACTGCACGGCCTTGAGACGCCCGAGCGCGTGGCGGCGGTCAAGGCGCGCTATGGCCTGCCGGTGATGAAGGCGATGGGCGTCGCCGGAGAGGACGACCTGGCCGGCCTGATGGAGATGAGCCTGGCGGCCGATCAGCTGCTGATCGACGCCAAGCCGCCGAAGGGGGCCGACCTGCCGGGCGGCAACGGGCTGGCCTTCGACTGGCGACTGCTGGTCGGGCGCAAGTGGTTGCGACCCTGGATGCTGGCGGGCGGGCTGACGCCGGACAACGTGGCACAGGCGGTGCGGCTGACGGGCGCGCGGCAGGTGGACGTGTCCTCGGGCGTGGAGTCTGCTCCGGGGGTGAAGGACGCAGGCCGGATCGCGGCTTTCGTCGAGGCGGCGCAAGGGGTGAAGGGCGGGGTGCCCATCCTGCGCTAGACGAATTTTCTGCGAAAATTCGGGCGGGCGGCTTGGGCGACCGTCCAGTGTTTTCGAAAACTCCGGCTTTTCCAGACGCCGCAATGGCGCTACATCCCGCAGGGAACAACGGGGGTGTGCCATGGCCGAGGACGGATTGAACAGCTTCATGACGGGACCGGATGAGGCGGGCCGGTTCGGCCTGTTCGGCGGGCGCTTCGTTTCCGAAACGCTGATGCCGCTGATCCTGGAGTTGGAAGAGCGATACAATCACGCCAAGACCGACCCCAGCTTCTGGGCCGAGATGGATGATCTGTGGAAGCACTATGTCGGGCGGCCGTCTCCGCTGTATTTCGCGCCGCGGCTGACCGAGCATCTGGGCGGCGCCAAGGTCTATATGAAGCGCGACGAGTTGAACCACACCGGCGCGCACAAGATCAACAACGTGCTGGGCCAGATCATCCTGGCGCGGCGGATGGGCAAGACGCGGATCATCGCTGAAACCGGCGCGGGTCAGCACGGCGTGGCGACGGCGACGGTCTGCGCCAAGTTCGGGCTGCAATGCGTCGTCTACATGGGCGCGCATGACGTCGAACGCCAGGCGCCGAACGTGTTCCGCATGAAGCTTCTGGGCGCGGAGGTGATTCCGGTCACCTCGGGTCGCGGCACGCTGAAAGATGCGATGAACGACGCGCTGCGGGATTGGGTCACGAACGTCCGCGACACGTTCTATTGCATCGGCACGGTGGCCGGGCCGCATCCCTATCCGGCGATGGTACGTGATTTCCAGTCGATCATCGGCAAGGAAGTGCGCTGGCAGCTGGAAGAACAGGAAGGCGCGGGTCGCCTGCCCGACGTCTTGGTCGCGGCCATTGGCGGCGGGTCGAACGCGATGGGGCTGTTCTACCCCTTCCTGGACGACAAGTCGGTGCGAATCGTCGGTGTCGAAGCCGGCGGCAAGGGCGTGGACGACCGGATGGAGCATTGCGCCAGCCTGACCGGCGGGCGTCCGGGCGTGCTGCATGGCAACCGGACCTACCTGCTGCAGGACAATGACGGGCAGATCCTTGAGGGGTTCAGCATCAGCGCCGGCCTCGACTATCCGGGAATCGGGCCGGAACATGCCTGGCTGCATGACGTGGGCCGCGCCGAATATGTCAGCATCACCGATGCCGAGGCGCTGGAGGCGTTCCAGCTGTGCTGCCGGCTGGAGGGAATCATCCCCGCGCTGGAGCCGTCCCATGCCCTGGCCCAGGTGATGAAGCTGGCGCCGACCCTGCCCAAGGACCAGATCATCGTGATGAACATGTGCGGCCGCGGCGACAAGGACATCTTCACGGTGGCCAAGCACCTTGGCGTCCAGATGAAGGTCTAGGGCCGCTGGCCCTTTCACCCCATGGTTGCAGGCGAAAAGCCCGTAACCCGGCCATAAACGTAAGTTTAGGCCGACAGCACCCCGGTTTATGGACGCCGGCCTAAACCGGGGGCAAATGGTCAGTACGAGCTTGGCGAGGTCAGGTCGGGTCGTGCCACAGGGTGTGGTGCGGATCCGGCCCCCGGGCCAGTAACTCGTAACGGAGATGACCATGAAACTGAGGACCAAGCTTTTGATGTTCACGGCAGCCGCCGCGCTGTCGGTGAACATGGCCCATGCCGCGATCAACGGCTCGGCGCTGGCCGACGCCTATCTGGAAAAGGGCTATGACTTCGTCGAGGTCAAGGTTGGCCCGACCCAGACCAAGGTCGAGGCGATCAAGGGCGGCGTGAAGGTCGAGGTCGTCTATGACAACGAGACCCAGAAAGTCATCAAGCAAGAGCAGGAAGCCGCCGATGGCGACGACCTTGGTCGCACGGGTAAGGACGTCCGCACCGTCAAGAGCGACTTTGAAGACGGCGACGACGATGACGACAGCGATGACGACAACGACGACGATGATGATGGCGACGACGACAACAGCGGGCGTGGCAGCGGCGACAGCGACGGCGATGATGATGACGACGACGATGATGACGACGACGATGATGACGATGATGACGATGATGATGACGACAGCGGCAAATCCTGAGGTCCTGGCCTGAGGTCTGGGGGCCCCGGTATTGCCGGGGCCTTCGGCATGTTCCATATTGCCCATAGGGGTATGACGATGAAACGCCGAGAATTCCTGACGGTTTTTGCAGCGGCTGCGGCCTTGGGCGGGCCCGCCCTGGCCCAGGACTATGTTGCCGGCATCAAGCGCCAGTTGAAGTCGCAGGGCTTTCGCTCGATCGTCGAGGAGCGGACGCTTCTGGGCCGCGTGCGGATTGTCGCGACCAGCCGCGACGGGCGGCGCGAAATCATCCTGAACCCCCGGACCGGGGAAATCCTGCGCGACCTTTGGCAGCCCGTTTCGGGCAAGAAGGGCGAGGCGAAGATCATCGATGATCGCAAGTCAGGTCGTGATCCGAAGGACGACGATGACGACGATGACGATGACGATGACGACGACGATGATGATGATGACGATGACGACGATGACGACGACAACAGCGGTTCCGGCAATTCGGGGTCGGGCGGCAATGGGTCGGGCGGTGGCGGCGGTGGATCGGGCGGCGGCGATAGCGATGACGACGACGACGATGATGATGACGATTAAGCCGGCCGTCGGCGCATCGGGTCATTGATTGAAACGCGCTGCCCCCTTTCTGGCGATCTTCGTCATTCAGGCGCTGTGCGCCTTCTTTTTCGTATCCGACATCCTGTCCTCGGTGCTGGGGCTGCGCACGTCTCCCATCAGCTGGGAAATGCGCGAGCTGATGGAGATCGGCGCCTCCCTCGGGCTGGTCCTGGGCGTGGTGGTCGGCGGGCTGATGCTGCGGCGGGCGTTGCGCGAACGGAACCACGCGGAAGAGCGGCTGCGCCGCGCATCGGGCGCGTTCATGGACCTCTTGCAGGAGCGGTTCACCGAATGGGGCCTGACCGCATCAGAGCGGGATGTCGCGCTGTTCGCCATCAAGGGCATGTCCACGGCCGAGATTGCCGCCCTGCGCTCGACCAGCGAGGGGACGGTCAAGGCGCAGACGAACGCGATCTATCGCAAGGCGGGCGTCAGCGGGCGGCCGCAGTTGCTGAGCCTGTTCATCGATGACCTGATGCGGGACGACGGCACCGTGCGGGCGGCGGCGAACCACACCGGATCGGCGGCCTGATCAGTCACCGTCGGTGGCGTGTTCGCGCAGAATGTCCAGCGGCACGACGGCCAGCGTAGCCTGATGGGTGGCCGCCAGGCGAACCTTGGGCGCGGCACCTTCCTGGTGCGCCTGCAGGAAGCGCGCGGCGCAGAGGCACCACTGGTCCCCGGCTTTCAACCCCTGGAAGCCGTATTCCGGCCGGGGGGTGGACAGGTCGTTGCCAAGATATTTCGACAGCGCCAGGAATTCGTCCGTCATGGTGGCGCAGACCGTGTGCAGGCCCCGGTCCATCGGGCCGGTGTTGCAGCAGCCGTCACGGAAGAATCCGGTGACCGGCGCGGTAGAGCAGGGTTGCAGATCCTGGCCAAGGACGTTGAGGGATGGAAGTTTCATTGCCTCAGCATGGCAGGACACAGCCGGCCTGTCCAGAGCCGTGCAAGGGCCGGCTGGTTTCGGCCAAATGAAATCAAGGGGTTGCGCGGGGGCCTTCGCGGGGGGCTATTGTTCGGGTGGGTATCATCGGAATGGGCGAATGCGCCTTGGCGCAAGGCTTTCTGCTGCAAAGGCCGCTGTGTCGCGGGCGCGGGGCGGTTTTCGGAAGGAGCGGCATGCGCCGCAAGGCTTTTGTCTCGTCGTCGGGCTGCGCCTCCTCCTCGGCGTTGGGGGCGCTTCGCCCCCCAAACCCCCAGAGGATATTTGGGCCAATGTGAAACGCAGTTTGCCGCACTGGACCGTGCGCCGGCCTTTGTCTATAAGCCCGTCATGCAGACAGGCTGGGTCATTCCTTCGCGAATTACCGGCCCGGCGGGCTGAGGCCCGGCCGGGTTCGTCGTCTTGCCGCTGGTCCTGTCCGGACCGTTCTGCCCCTGACCTGAGGTCCTGATCCCATGTGCGCCGATACCGCCGCTGTTGACTATCGCGATACCGTTTTCCTGCCCGAGACCGCCTTCCCGATGCGGGCGGGCCTGCCGCAACGCGAGCCGGACTGGCTGGCGCGGTGGGAGCGGATCGGGGTCTATGACCGGTTGCGGTCCACGGCTGCCGGCCGGGCGCCGTTCGTGCTGCATGATGGCCCTCCCTATGCCAACGGGCACCTCCATATCGGGCATGCGCTGAACAAGGTCTTGAAGGACATGGTGGTGCGGTCGCAGCAGATGATGGGCAAGGATGCCCGTTATGTGCCGGGCTGGGACTGCCACGGCTTGCCGATCGAGTGGAAGATCGAGGAGCAGTACCGCGCCAAGGGGCTGAACAAGGACGACGTGGACATCGTCGACTTCCGCCAGGAATGCCGCCGCTTTGCCGAGGGCTGGATCGGGGTGCAGCGCGAGGAGTTCAAGCGGCTTGGCGTCACAGGGAAGTGGGACAAACCCTACCTCACGATGGACTATCACGCCGAAGCGGTGATCGCGGACGAGTTCATGAAGTTCGTCATGAACGGGTCGCTCTATCAGGGGTCGAAGCCGGTGATGTGGTCGCCGGTAGAGAAGACTGCGCTGGCCGAGGCTGAGGTGGAGTATCACGACCATACCAGCCATCAGGTCTGGGTGCGGTTCCGGGTGATTGCTAGCGATGCGCTGTTCACCAAGACGCCGACCGACGTGGTGATCTGGACGACGACGCCCTGGACGATTCCGCAGAACCGGGCGGTCGCCTTCGGGCCGGAGATTGCCTACGGTCTGTACGAAATCGTCGGACGGCCAGAGGACAGTTCGGCCACCATCGGGCACCGTGTTGTTCTGGCAGACAAGTTGGCCGAGGCGGTTCTGGCGCAGGCCAAGCTGGTGGGGCCAGAGATGGTGCGGCGGCTGGCAGACGTGTCTGCCGCTGACCTGAAGGGCATGGTCCTGGCACACCCCTTCCGTGGCGTTGAAGGCGGCAACGGCGAGTGGGATTATGATGTCCCCATGCTGCCGGGCGAGCATGTCACCGACGATGCGGGGACGGGGTTCGTGCATACGGCCCCCAGCCACGGCGATGACGACTATCAGCTGGGCGTGAAGTTCGGGCTGCCGATGACCTACAACGTCGAGGCGGACGGGTCGTATCGCACCGACCTGCCCTTGTTCGGCGGGCAGCACATCATCACTTCCGATGGCAAGGAAGGGCCGGCGAACGTGTCGGTCATCAAGCAGCTGGCCTATACCGGCGCACTGTTTGCCAAGGCGAAGCTGAAGCATTCCTACCCGCACTCCTGGCGGTCGAAGGCCCCGGTCATCTATCGCAACACGCCGCAATGGTTCGTGGCGATCGACCGCAAGCTGGACGACGGGCTGTCGACCTATGGCGAGACGATCCGGGCGCGGGCGCTGACCTCGATCAATCAACTGGTGGACTGGACCCCTTCGACGGGGCGGAACCGGCTGTTTTCGATGATCGAGGCGCGCCCCGACTGGGTGCTGTCCCGCCAGCGGGCCTGGGGGGTTCCGCTGACGGCCTTCGTCAAGAAGGGGGCGCGCCCGGATGCGGCGGACTTCCTTTTGCGCAACGCAGAGGTGAACGCGCGGATCAAGGCGGCCTTCGAGGCTGAGGGCGCGGATGTTTGGTATGTGCAAGGATTCAAGGAGAAGATGCTCGATGGCATCGTGAATCCGTCGGATTATGAACAGGTCTTCGACGTGCTGGACGTCTGGTTCGACTCTGGTTCGACCCACGCCTTCGTCCTGCGCGACCGCGAGGATGGCGCGGCGGATGGGATTGCGGACCTGTATCTGGAAGGCACCGACCAGCATCGCGGGTGGTTCCATTCCAGCATGCTGCAGTCCTGCGGGACCAAGGGGCGGGCGCCCTATCGGGGCGTGTTGACCCATGGCTTCACGCTGGACGAGAAGGGCATGAAGATGTCCAAATCGCTGGGCAACACCGTGGCCCCGGAAGAGGTCATCAAGGAATACGGCGCGGATATCCTGCGGCTTTGGGTGGCGCAGTCGGACTACACCGTGGACCTGCGCATCGGGAAGGAAATCCTGAAAGGCGTGGCCGACAGCTATCGCCGCCTGCGCAATACGATGCGCTATATGCTGGGCGCGCTGAAGGGCTTTACCGAGGCGGAGCGGGTGGACTTTGCCGACATGCCGGAAGGCGAGCGGTTCATCCTGCACCGGCTGGCGGAACTCGATGCCGAAGTGCGCGAGGGCTATGCCAAGTACGACTTCCAGGGCGTGTTCCAGAAGCTGTTCACCTTCTGCACCACCGACCTTTCGGCGGTCTATTTCGACATCCGCAAGGACAGCCTGTACTGCGACCCGGCGGACAGCATCACGCGGCGGTCCTGCCGGACGGTGATGGATATCCTGTTCCACCGCCTGACCACCTGGCTGGCCCCGGTGCTGGTCTTCACGATGGAGGAGGTCTGGCTGGAGCGGTTCCCGGGCGAGGAAAGCTCGGTCCATCTGGTCGATTTCCCCGAAACGCCGAAGGCCTGGCTTGATCAGGCGCTGGCGGCGAAATGGGACGCCCTGCGCGATGCGCGGCGGGTGGTGACCGGGGCGCTGGAGGTGCAGCGGACGGCGAAGGTGATCGGCTCCAGCCTGGAAGCCGCGCCGGAGGTGTTTGTCAGCCCGACCCTGGCGGCGGTGTTGGGCAGCGTCGATTTCGCCGAGCTTTGCATCACGTCGGACCTTGCCCTGCGGCAGGGCGAGGCCCCTGAGGAGGCGTTCCGGTTGGCGGATGTGCCGGAGGTGGCGGTGCTGTTCCATCCGGCCAAGGGCCAGAAATGCGAACGCTGCTGGAAGGTCCTGCCGGATGTCGGGACGCACAAGCATCCCGGCACCTGCGCGCGCTGCAACGACGCGTTGGGCTAGGGGCGGTGGGCAGGAATGCCCACCCTACGCCGCTGTCGCGGGGTGTCCGGCCCGGGAACGGGCGTAGGGTGGGCGATAGCGCCCACCCCGCGCGGGCGGTGGTCCTGACGCCGTTCGGGCCGCTGACCCTGATCGAACGACAGGGGCTTCTGGTCGCGGTGACGTGGCGGGACGACCCCGGCGAAAGCTCAACCTTGCTGGACGAAGCGGTGGCGCAGGTCCGCGCCTATTTCGACCGGAGGCTGGCGCGGTTCGACCTGCCTTTGGACTGGGGCGAGGGGCTGAATGCCGCCGTGCGTCGTGCGATGGCGGCGATCCCGATGGGCGAGACGCGGACCTATGGCCAGATTGCCAAGGCGGTGGGCGCCCCGGCGCAGGCGGTGGGGCAGGCCTGCGGCGCGAACCCCTTGCCGATCCTGATCCCCTGCCACCGCGTCACCGGAACCGACTGGTTCGGCGGGTTCTCTGCCCCCGGCGGGGTCGAGACCAAGGCCGCGCTTCTGCGCCACGAAGGGGCCCTTCTGCTGTGAGCGACCGCATCCGGCACGCGATCCTAGACCTGGCGCTGGCCCGGGGGCGAAAGCGGTCCTTGTGCCCGTCCGAGGTCGCAAGGGCCCTGGCGCCGGATTGGCGGCCTTTGATGGTCGAAGTGCGCGCGGCGGCGGCCGGGATGCCCGAGATCATCGCGACGCAAGCCGGGGTCGAGGTGTACCCGCGGACCCCGCGCGGGCCGATCCGCCTGCGGTTGCGCTGATCCAGGGCTTGGCAACCCTTGGCCCATGCGGCATGGCTATGCGCAGTGAACTTGCAAGGAGCATCCGATGCCGTCGACCTCTGTCCCCCTGGCCCGCATGTTGGCCGTCTTTCTGGCCCTCATGCTTGCGGCGAATGCGGCTTTGGCCGGTCTGACCCTTGCCTATCCCGACCTGCCCATCCCGGCCTCGATGGGGGCCATCCTGGCCATGGTTGCGGCGCTTTCAGCGGGTCAGACGGGCACCAAGGCAGTAGAGCGGCGGCTGGTCTTCAAGGAAAAGGCGGTCTTTGCCGTGCTGGCGACCGCCCTTTCGCTGGCGTTGAGCATCGCGGCCTATTGGGTGATCTTCGCCTATGAGGGCGTGCCCTTCACGCTGGAAAACGTCGTTCTGCTGATGACCGGAGATGTGGTCCCGGCTTACGAGATCCGGCAGATCCTGTCCTGGGTCCTGCCCGTCGTTCTGTTGGTCTATCTGCTGGTGATCTACTTCGGCGTGGGCATCGGTTCGCGCAACCAGTTGAAGCTGCAAGAGAAGCTGGCGGCCAAGGGTCGGTAGGCCGGGACTCCGGCCCTGTCGCCGGTGGCTGCGGCCTGCGGGCATTCCGGGGGGTCGCAGCGGCTGACCCTATCGACCGCGCGTGTCTGGACCTATCGCCTGGCTTGCCGGGCGTTGCGCAAGGGCTTAGCCAGTCGGTAACAGTTTTGCGACAGGTGCGCCCTTGACCCTTGGTGTCTTCCTGGCCGTCCTTGGCGCGGCTTTCCTGCATGCGCTGTGGAATGCGCTGATCAAACTTGGGACCTCGAAGGTCGGCGGGATGGTGATCCTGTCCATCGTCGAGGTTCCGATCGGCCTGGCAGTGGTGACTTTCGCCGCGCCGATCGACCCGGCGGCGGTGCCCTGGGTGATCGCGGCGGGTTGCACACATTTCGCCTACAAGTTCTTCCTGACCTATGCCTATGACCGCGGCGACCTGAGCCGGGTCTATCCGATTGCACGGGGCGCTGCGCCGATGGTCGTGGCGCTGGTCGGGGCGGCCTTCCTGGCCGATGCGGTCAGCACCCAGGAATACCTTGCGATTGCGGTTCTGGCGGGGGGCATCTTGCTGATGGCCCGCGGGGTGCTGACCAGCGGCGAGGATCGGCGGCTGTTGCCCTTCGCCCTGGGCTCGGCGCTGGCAACGGCGACCTATACGCTGATCGACGGGATGGGCGCGCGGGTTTCAGGCGCGCCGGTCGCCTATGTGGCCTGGGTCTTTGTGGCGGACGGGTGCTTCTTCACGCTGGGCATGCTGGCCTTGCGCGGCTGGGACGTGATCCCGCGCAACTGGCATGCCTGGCGGATGGGGGCCTTCGCCTCGGCGGCGAGTTATGGCGCCTATGCGGTGTCGATCTGGGCGATGACCTTCGCGCCGATTGCCGTGGTGGCGGCGCTGCGCGAGACCTCAATCCTGTTTGCGGTGCTGATCGGCTGGCTGGTCTTTGGCGAGAAGATGAACGGCGAGAAGGCCGTGGCCTCGATCGTGATCGTCGCGGGCGTGATGTTGATGCGGCTTTGACGGCCGGGCTCGTCGTGCGACTTCGTCTTCTCCTCGCGCGCGAGGAGTGTCGCAGACATCGACGAGCGGGGCGTCAGCGCACCCGGCGGATGCCTTCCGGGATTATCTGCTGCGCGATCCCCGCCAGAAGCAGGTAGAGCGAGGTCAACACCAGCAGCCACTTGGCCACCGGGCCTTCCTGAAAGTCCCACCAGGCGGCCCAGCCGGCCAGGACGATCCAGGCGATGCAGACGGCAATCGAGATCTCGTACCAGCGGCTGGTGCGCACGGGATGGATGAACTTCAGGTTGGTGAACATCGTCACGGTCAGAAGGATCACCACCAGCAGGATGATCGCTTCGCCCGGCTTGGTCGCGAAGAGGACCAGGACGACCATGTTCCAGCAGGCCGGAAAGCCGGCAAAGCTTTTGTCCTTGGTCTTCATCCGGGTGTCGGCGAAGTAGATCACGCTGCCGTAGCAGATCACGATGATCGCCAGCCAGCCGGTCCAGCCGGGCAGAAGGCCGGACTGGAACAGGGCAAAGGCCGGGATGAACACATAGGTCAGATAGTCGACGATCAGGTCCATCAGGACCCCGTCATAGGTCGGCCAGTTCTTGTGCACCTCGAACCGGCGGGCCAGCGGGCCGTCGATCCCGTCGACGATCAGCGCCACCACCAGCCAGAGGAACATCAGGCTCCACTCTCCCTTGACGGCGGCGAGCATGGCGAACATCGCCAGCACCGCGCCGGTGGCGGTGAGCATGTGGACAGAGAGGGCTTTCAGACGCGGGCTCATCGCGTTCTTGATGGCGGATTACGCGGGCAGGCGCAACAGGGCTTGGCCGTCAAGTCAGGCCCTCGGGTGGGCTTTTTCGTAGACTTCCATCAGCCGGGCGGCGTCGACGGCGGTGTAGCCTTGCGTCGTCGAGAGCGAGGCGTGACCGAGAAGTTCCTGGATCGCGCGCAGGTCGCCGCCCGCTGAAAGCAGATGCGTGGCAAAGCTGTGGCGCAGCGCGTGCGGCGTGGCTGACGCAGGCAAGCCAAGGCGCAGGCGGGCACGTTCCATTGCCGACTGGATCAGCCGGGGGTTCACCGGCCCGCCCCGCGCGCCCCGGAACAGGGGCTGGTCGGCGGTCAGATCGAAGGGGCAAAGCCGGGCATAGGCGGCCACCGCCTGGGCCGCCGCGGGGATCACCGGGACAATGCGGGTCTTGCCGCCCTTGCCAGTGATGCGCAGCACCTCTGGCAGGGGGTGGTCGGCGCCGGTCAGGGACAAGGCCTCGGAAATCCGCAGGCCAAGGCCGTAAAGCAGGGTGGCGATGGCGGTGTCGCGGGTGGCGATCCAGTCCTGCAGCGCATCGCTGCCGATCTCGGCCAGCATGGCTGCGGCACCGTCCTCGGACAGGGGGCGGGGTAGCTTGCGGCGGTATTTCGGGGCGCGGGCGGACAGGACGGTGGTGGCATCGCTGCCGGTGCGGTCGGCGGCCCAAGCGGTGAAGCCCTTGACGGCCGACAGCGCCCGCGCCAGCGACCGGGGCGAGAGGCCGCGCGCCCGCTCCCACGCCGACCAGGCGCGCAGGTCGGATTGGCTGGTGGCGGCAAGGCGGGCCAGCCCCTCGGCCCCGCCCTGGTGGTCGGCCAGGAAAGCGAGATAGCGCGAGACATCGCGGCGGTAGGCTTCGACCGTATTGGGGGCCGCACCTTGCAGCGCGCGGATCTGGTCCAGCCAGTCCGCCAGCGCCGCCGACAGGGCGGGGGCCAGGAACGGGGTCAGCCCCGCCCCGGTCATTTAAGCCATTGCCGCATCAGCCGTTCGAAGACGCCAGCGAAGAAGGCCAGAAGGTCGGTGCCGTGACTGGTCTTGAACATGTGCGGGTCCTCCGAGCCGAAGGCGAGCAGCGCGGGCAACCTTCCGCGGCCGAGGTCGAGCTTCATCAGCGCCTCGGACCGGATGTCGGGCGCGCGGGGGCCGTAGACGGTGGCGGCCAGGCCGGTGACGGGCCGCAGCACGACCGGGCGCACCGCCATGTTGCGGCCGTTGGTCAGATACTGCGCGACATGGCCGCGCGGGCCGATCTGCAGCACCTCGCCCAGTTTGCGCAACGCGGGATCGGCCTCTGCTTCATCTTGTGCGGTTTCCAGCACCAGACGCACGATGTCGATGCGCAGGGTCTGCGCCACCTCGCCTTGCAGGGTGGTGATGAAGCCCTCGAAACTGGTCGGGTCCAGAAGTTGCAGGACGGCCCGGTGAACCTGGTTGGTGCCGGCCAGGTTCTCGTAAGCCGCTGCAATCACTGAACGATGTGTATCCTCCAGCCGGTCCAGACGGGTCTCCAGACGCTGCATGGCGATGCCGCGCAAATCGACGATATTCGCGCCCATCGCCCGTTCGTTGGCCGAAACCAGGGCGTTCATCACGTCGCGGTCCTCAAGCAGCCGCTCGGGCTTTGCCAGGATCAGGTCGCGCAGGTCGGGTTCGATCATGTCAGGGCCAGTTTCCGTGGAATTCCCGCAGACTATAGGCCGAAGCTAACGCGGATGGCGACAGGTTTTCGCAGGCCCCGGCGGGGAATGGGGCAGGGATGCAACAGTGGGGCTACAGGGCGTATTCCGGCCGTATTCCGCCCATGCATACGCGCGGATGCCTTGGCCGGCGTTAACCTTTTGGCGCGAGGCTGGGGGCCGCAAAGGATGCCGCCATGCCCGACCTGAAGAAACAGACCCCCCGCCAGCGTGCCCAGATGACCTATATGATGGACGTCATGCGGCGTCTGGAATGGGACCTGCACAACACCATCGAACTGACCGGCCGCATCCCGGAGGAGTGGCACCAGATCGCCACGGCCACGCCCCGGCAGCCGAAGAAACGGGTCTGCATCGCGCTGGAGGCGGATGTGCTGAAATTCTTCCGCTCGATGGGCGAGGGGTACGGGCCGCGGATCAACGATGTCCTGAAAAGCTACATGCACGCGCGGCTGGCTGGGGTGATCCGGGGGGCCGAGACGCTGGCGCATTACCGCGAGCGCGAGGAGGCCTGGTCGGGCGAGAAGCCGCAGTTCGGAGAGGTGGCGCAGGCGATGGGCGAGGCGTGGGAGGACGCGGGGCCGGGGGTGGTGGAGGCCGCAAGGGTAGCGGTGCAGGAACGGGCGCAGAAGGCGGTGGCGGAGGGGGAGGAGCGGGTGTTTGGCGGGCCGTTGGTGAGGTGAGGGGGGTTAGAGCTGTCTTTTCCTGCGAGTACGCATGGACAAGCGCCTCGGTGACGGACCGTTCGAGAATCTTGCGAGTTTCACGCGCAGATTGCGATTTGTCGCGGGCTTTTCGCTGCGCTCGGACACTTGACGCCACCGATCTTCAAAAGTCGGAAGGAAGTCCAGTTCTACGCGATTTGCGATAATTTCCATTATCTGATCTACTTTATAGACGTATTCGTCATCTTTATTATAATCGGCAACTACACTTCGGATTCTTTCCCAGGTTTCCTCATGCATGTGATTATTCCAGGATTCAGAGAGTATCTCCAAACCTTTTCTTATACTATCTTCGTCAGATAAAGGGTTGGGTGACGCCACTTGCATTATGCCAGTCGTCCTGCCAGAATTCATAGGCCAAGCGCGCTCCAGCGCCCGCACAACGGGAGGGCGGCAATAGTTTTCAAAGACTATCACGGCATAGACTATGAGCTTGAGCAGATCATCCTTAATTTTCTCATCAATGATGGCTCCGAAGCGGGCGTGAGCAGTATTGTAGCTTTGGCGCACATAGGAATTACGGCGGGTCGCGCTGCGACTGTCACTTATTACGACATTGTTTCCCACCGCATATAGGAAGACTAGCATCGCGAGCCAAAGTTCGTTTCCGGCAGTCTCGAGATCCGGCAAAAGCGATTTCTTGGGTAGGACTAAGTATTTGAATGCGGCTGCAGCCGCCAAGATCCCAATTGTGCTATGAAGTACAAACCTTCGCCAGCTAATAAGTCTTTGTAGGCCGAAGATTGGGAAGTACCCAGCGCGAATAATGTAATAGTAAACCGCGATCCAGTAACTTTGCAGCCGGAGTTCGTCATTGCCCGACGCAACTGCGCCGGCCGACAGGATGATAATAAACACGGCTGGAGGAAGTGTCCTCAGGAGAAAATTTAGTGCAAATGATTCTTCTGGGTCTTCAAAGAGCGTTGTGCTGGAATATCCAAAGGAAACGGCATGTCGACCAATCCAATTCACAAGGAGAAAGAGAAGCACTGCTAAGGCAAAGCACGACGTATGAATTACTAGATTGGCAAATGGCATGTCGCTAACTCACTTCGTTTGCGTGAACGATAGTGGCGTGGTCACCTCTTGGTCAAGTTGGCGCGCAGCGCACCCTCAATGGTGCTAGACGAGGCGCTAAAGCTTGGAGGGAAGCGCCTCTTGGCCCGGAAGCAAGGCGCTTGCGCCGCCGGGCCGCGCCCTCCCTCCCCCCGGTAGGGCGCTTTGACGTGTCTCGCGCAGAACTGCGGTGGAAGCGGTTGAGGGATAAAGTGAGCGAGAACCAGCGCGGTTCGCGCCCGCCGGAGGGAGGGCGCGGCCCTCGTGTTCGGGCGGGGGAGTCGGGCTGAAGCCCGACCTACGGGGTGGGATTGGCGTCGGGGCTGGCCCCGACCTACGTAGGCCGGGCTTCAGACCGGCGCTTTGCAGGCGGCTTCCCTTACAGGATCTTCTGGCCGGTCTTGGCCCAATCCGCGGTGAACTGCTCCAGCCCCTTGTCGGTCAGCACATGGCTGGCCAGCGCCTTGATCACGGCCGGGGGGGCGGTGACGACGTCGGCTCCGATCAGGGCGCAGTCCTTGACGTGGTTGGCGTTGCGGATCGAGGCGGCGAGGATCTGGGTCTCGAACCCGTAGTTGTCATAGATCGTGCGGATGTCGCCGATCAGGTCGAGGCCGTCGAGGTTGATATCATCCAGACGCCCGATGAAGGGCGAGATGAAGGTGGCCCCGGCCTTGGCGGCGATCAGGGCCTGGTTGGCGGAAAAGCAGAGGGTGACGTTGACCATGAAGCCCTCACCCGACAGGACCTTGCAGGTCTTGAGGCCGTCCCAGGTCAGCGGGACCTTGACGGCGATGTTCGGGGCGATCTCGGCCAGCTTGCGGCCCTCGGCGATCATGTCGTCGGCTTTCAGCGCCACAACCTCGGCCGAGACGGGGCCCTGGACGAAGCTGCAGATTTCCTTGGTGACTTCCAGGATGTTGCGGCCGGATTTCAGGATGAGGGACGGGTTGGTGGTGACGCCGTCGACCATGCCAAGGTCGTGCAGCTCGCGGATGGCGTCGACGTCGGCGGTGTCGATGAAGAATTTCATGGGGGGCCTCCTGGGTGGTTGCGGGGGGTGCAACGCGGGGGTTGAATGCTCTCGGGTCGCGGTTTAGCCCAAACGGCGGATGAGCGAAAGGTTTCAGGTGGTGGAGCGGGTCTATCGGGCGGGCGATCTGGTGGGCGTGCTGACGACGGAGCCTTTGGGGCGGGTCCTGGACTATCGCGCGCCGGAGGGGGGCTGCGGCGACGGGGATTTCGTCGAGGTGCCGCTGGGGCCGCGGAAGGTGCTGGGGGTGGTCTGGGGGCCGGGGGTCGGTGGGTTTGATCCCGCGCGGCTGCGGTCGGTGGGCCGGGTGCTGGACGCGCGGCCGATGCGGGGGGAACTGCGGGGTTTCTTGGCTCGGGCGGCGGAGTATACGCTGACGCCGCTGCCGGCGATGCTGCGGTTGGCGACCAGGACTCCGGGGTTGGGGGAGCCTGCGTCGGTGCGGCGGGTGTATCGGTTGGCGGGTGCGGTGCCCAACAGTCTGACCGAGGCGCGGCACCGGGTGATCGAGGCGTTGCGGGCGTTCGGGGGGGCTCCGGTCACGCTGGGGGAACTGACGGAGGCGGCTTCGTGTGGCGCGTCGGTGGTGAAGGGGCTGGTGAAGCTGGGCGTGGTGGCCGAGGAGGATGCGCCGCGGGATACGCCTTATCCGCGTTTGCAGGCCGGGAAGGGCGTGCGGCTGGAGGGGGAGCAGGTGGCAGCGGGGGATGCGCTGGTCGCGGCGGTGGCGCTGGGGGGGTATTCGGCGACGCTGTTGAAGGGAGTGACAGGGTCTGGGAAGACAGAGGTTTATCTGGAGGCGGTGGCGGAGTGTCTTAGGGCCGGGCGGCAGGCCTTGGTGCTGCTGCCCGAGATCGCGTTGACGGCGGAGTTTTTGACCAGGGTCGAGGCGCGGTTCGGGGCGAAGCCGGCGGAGTGGCACTCGGGCGTCACGATGACGGAACGGCGGCGGCTGTGGAAGATGGCGGCGGAGGGGGAGGCGGGGCTGGTCGTCGGCGCGCGCTCGGCTTTGTTCCTGCCGTTCCAGGACCTTGGGCTGATCGTCGTCGATGAGGAGCACGACACCTCCTACAAGCAGGAGGAGGGGGTTCTGTACAACGCGCGGGACATGGCGGTTCTGCGCGCGGCGATTGCGGGCTGCGCGGTGGTCTTGGCCAGCGCCACCCCCAGCCTGGAGACCTGGGCGAATGTCGAGGCGGGGAAATATCAGCGGCTGGATTTGGGCTCCCGCTTTGGCGCGGCCGAGATGCCGGAGATGCGGGCCATCGACATGCGGGCCGAGAAGCTGCCGGGGGATCGGTGGATTTCACCGACTTTGGCTGCGAAGGTGGATGCCGTCGTCAAGCGCGGGGAGCAGGCGCTCTTGTTCCTGAACCGGCGGGGGTTCGCGCCGGTGACGCTGTGCCGGGCCTGCGGGCATCAGGTCGGCTGCGACCACTGCGATGCGCGGATGGTGGAGCATCGGTTCCAGAAGCGGCTGGTCTGCCACCAGTGCGGGGCGACGAAGCCGGTGCCTTTGGCCTGCCCTTCGTGTGGTGTCGAGGGCCGGATGGCAGCCGTTGGCCCGGGGGTGGAGCGGCTGGCGGAGGAAGTGGCGGCGCGGTTTCCAGAGGCGCGCGTGGCGGTGCTGTCGTCGGACCTGTTCGGCAGCGCGCGGGCCTTGAAAGAGGCGATTGCAGGGATCGCGGCGGGCGAGGCCGACATCATCATCGGCACGCAGATCGTGGCCAAGGGGCACAACTTTCCCCTCCTCACACTGGTGGGGGTGATCGACGCCGACCTTGGGCTGCAGGGG
The DNA here is from genome assembly GCF_002900975.1 of Tabrizicola aquatica. Lineage (GTDB taxonomy): Bacteria > Pseudomonadota > Alphaproteobacteria > Rhodobacterales > Rhodobacteraceae > Tabrizicola > Tabrizicola aquatica. Next base: position 195,324 of record NZ_PJON01000005.1, read on the forward strand.
TCGGACCTGCGCGCGGCGGAGCGGACGTTCCAGCTGATGCGGCAGGTCGCTGGCCGGGCGGGCCGGACGGCCGAGCGGAAGGGCGAGGCCTGGCTGCAGACCCACCAGCCGGAGCATCCGGTGATCCGGGCGATCCTTGGAGGCGACGAGGAGGCGTTCTGGGCGGCTGAGGCGGCCGAGCGGCGGGCCGCAGGGGTGCCGCCTTACGGGCGGATGGCGGGGATCATCCTGTCGTCACCCGACGTGGCGCAGGTGTTTGATTTCGGTGGCGAATTAGCGCGGCGTTGTGATCCGTTGCAACGGATCGGGGCGGAGGTCTGGGGGCCCGCGCCTGCTCCGATCGCGCGGGTGCGGGGGCGGCATCGGGTGCGGCTTTTGGTGAAGGCGGAGAAGGGGGCCCCGTTGCAGGCGGCCTTGGCGGAGTGGCTGGCGCAGTTCAAGCTGCCGAGGGATTTAAGGCTGGCAGTGGATATTGATCCGCAGAGTTTTTTGTGAGGGGGGCGGTTGGCTAACTGGCGAAGCTCGGCTAGACTAGTTTGGACCTTTTGCGAGATGCGCTGCAAATCGCCGGTGACTGAACAGGAGAGGCGAAATGGTTTGGGGGTTTGAACCTGCATCCAGATTTGGGCCGTTTCGCCCTGACGGTGATTTTGTCGGTTATTACGAACAACTCGATGCGAACTTCGACTCCATGACGCCTGATGAGCAAGAGTTTTACGGGAACTCCAAGCCAGCCTATCGACTTCACGTCTGCCAATGCCTGCTATACGAGCATGGCACTATGCATGGTGAGAAGCGCCTTTTCCGCGCCGTGGAAGAGAACGAATGGCCGCGGGAGTATCGGATTAACAGGCGGTACCCAAGACTGGGTTCGTTCATGCAAATTACGGGCATGCTTCTTGTCGTGGACGTTGCCCTGAAGGAGTTGATCGAGAAGCTGGAACCTGGGATTCACCAGTTTCGGCCAATCCGGATGAGCTACAAGCCAGAAGAGCTGCATCCCGGTGAGTTCTTTACCATGATGATCGGGGCATTCCTTACAAGTTTTGACCCCCAGCAAAGCGAAGAATTCAAGAATATTGGCGGATGCTATCGGTCAAATTACTTCAATCAAATCAACGCTTCAAAGTTGGCCATGAAGAGGCTCCAGTTTCTCAACTGCCACCTGTGGCGCGAACGAGAGCTGAAAACCCCCGAATTTTTCGTTTCGGACACCCTTCAAGACGAGATTAGGAAAGCGGGTCTGCTCATGCCAGACATGTACCGGATGAAGGAAGTCTTGAACAGCGCTTGGGCCGTCCCTAGGGCAAACGGCTTTCCCGAACGCTAGTGTTTGGGTGTAAGGTCGATGCGCTTTAGCTCACCTTACGAAGTTTGGCGAACCGTCGGTCACAGGGCAACGCCCGACCGCCGGGTGGGCGAGCACCGGCATTTCCAGGCGTTCTATCGTTCAACCCCTCCCACCGTAGTTCTGCAGGCTGACGGTGCAAGAGCGCCCGCCCGAGGGCGCGGTCGGGCGCTGCCCGGCGGGCTTCGTCCTTGATTCCGGGCTAAGGGGAACCTGGGCGGATTGTGCCGGGCACAAGGTTTGGGTTTGCCTTGGCCCCCGTTTTGGCTAGTTCCTGCATATGTCCAGCTTGATGCCCCTGTCCGAGACCTACCGTCTGCCCCGCTGGCGGCGGCCCGAGGCGCTCCTGTACCTCATGGCGGCGGCGATGCCGTTGAGTTTCGCGACCTGGTCGGCGCTTTTGAACAACTTCGTCATCGAGGTGGCGGCGTTCACGGGCAAGGAGATCGGCTGGCTGCATACGGTGCGGGAGATTCCGGGGCTTCTCGCGGTCATGGTCATCGCGATCCTGCTGGCGGTGCGGGAGCAGGTGTTGGCGCTGGGGATGCTGGCGCTTTTGGGGGCGGCGACGATGTTCACGGGGTGGTTCACCTCGTTCAGTGGCCTTCTGGTAATGACGCTGCTGTCGTCGATCGGGTTTCACTACTTCGAGACGGTGAACCAGTCGCTGCAACTGCAGTGGATCGACAAGGCCCGCGCGCCGATTGTGCTGGGGCGGATCGTGGCGGTGGGGGCGGGGGCATCACTCGCGGCCTATGGGGCGATTGTCGCGCTGTGGGACAGTCTGGGGCTGGAGTATAATACCGTCTACATGGCCTCGGGCGGGTTGACGATTGCCATCGTGCTGTTTGCGGCGCTGGCATATCCGCAGTTTCAGTCTCCGCATGTGCAGCACAAGCATATGGTCCTGCGGCGGCGATACTGGCTGTATTACGCGCTGCAATTCATGGCGGGCGCGCGGCGGCAGATTTTCGTGGTCTTTGCGGGCTTCATGATGGTGGAGCGGTTCGGGATGAAGGTCTCGGAGATGACGCTTCTCTTGCTGTGCAATTACCTGATCAACATGGCGGTGGCGCCGATGATGGGGCGGGCGCTGGGCAAGTATGGCGAGCGGAACGTCATGGGGTTCGAGTATATCGGGCTGACGCTGGTGTTCCTGGCCTATGGTGGCCTTTACTGGTTCGGCTGGGGGATCGTGATTGCGGGCGGGCTTTATATCCTGGACCAGCTGTTCTTTGCACTCAGTTTCAGCCTGAAGACCTATTTCCAGAAGATCGCCGATCCGCGCGATATTGCGCCCACGGCGGCGGTGGCGTTCACGATCAACCATATCGCGGCGGTGTTCCTGCCGGCGGCGCTGGGCTATCTTTGGGCGACCTCGCCGGATTACGTATTCCTTCTGGGGGCCGGGATGGCGCTGGTGGCGTTTGGGCTGATCTGCCTGATCCCGCGGCACCCCGAACCGGGGAACGAGACGGTGTTCTCGCGTGGTCTGCCGGTGGCGGCGGAGTAGGCTGGCGCGGCGGGGGTTCCGCCCTATATTCGGCAGGCAAACGGAGGGTCGCGCATGTTCTTCACCCGCAAATCGATGGAAATGGTCACGGCCGACAAGGCCCTGCCGGGGCGGGCGGAGCCCTTGCCCACGGCCGAGACGCATTTTCTGTCCGGTATTCCGCTGAAATCGCCGGTGCCCGAGGGCATGGAAGAGGCGATGTTCGGGATGGGCTGCTTCTGGGGTGTGGAGCGGAAGTTCTGGCAGACCCCGGGCGTCTGGCTGACCATGGTCGGCTATGCGGGCGGGTATACTCCCAATCCGACCTACAAGGAGACCTGCACCCAGTTGACCGGGCACAACGAGGTGGTGCGGGTGATCTATGACCCGGCGGTCATCAGCTATGAGGGGCTGTTGAAGCTGTTCTGGGAAGGGCATGACCCGACGCAGGGGATGCGGCAGGGGAATGATGTCGGCTCGACTTACCGGTCGGGGATCTATGCCTACACGGACGCGCAGATGGCGGCCGCAAGGGCCTCGAAGGTGGTCTATGAACATGCGCTGAAGGCGGCGGGGATGGGGCCGATCACGACCGAGATCCTGCCGGTGCCGGTGTTCTACTTCGCCGAGGATTACCACCAGCAGTATCTGGCCAAGAACCCGGACGGCTATTGCGGGATCGGTGGGACCGGCGTGACCTGCCCGATCGGGACCGGCGTGCGCGCCTGAGAGCGGACGAATTTTCTGCGAAAATTCGCTGGCTGCGCGCCGCAGATCGGCTTGATCGGCCGGAGCGGGGCGCGTAAGGGCCTGCACAAAGGAGTGCCGCCATGCCGACCTATTCCGCCCTGACCACGCTTCCCGGTGAGGATGCCGCACAGTCCCTGGCCCTGGCCATGGAGCGGATGGACCCCGAACCCACAGGCGTGGGGGTGTTCGAGATCGAGGACGGCTCGGGCCTGTGGGAGGTCGGCGGCTATTTCCTGGAGCCGCCGGACGAGGTGATGCTGGAAGTGCTGGCGACGGCCTTCGGCGCGAAGCCCTTCGCGCTGTCGGAACTGCCCGAGGTGGACTGGGTCGCGCATGTGCGGCGCGAGTTGTCGCCGGTGGATGCCGGGCGGTTCTTCGTTTACGGCAGCCATGATGCGGACAAGGTGCCGGCGGGCCGGGTGCCCTTGCAGATCGAGGCGACGGTGGCTTTCGGCACGGGCCACCACGGGACGACGCTGGGCTGCCTTCTGGCCTTTGACCGGCTGCTGACGGCGGGCGAGCGTCCGGCAAAGGTGGCCGACATCGGCTGCGGCACGGCGGTTCTGGCGATGGCGGCTGCGGCGACTTTGCCCGACGCGCTAGTCATCGCCAGCGACATTGACCGGGTCGCGGTGGACGTGGCCGAAGCCAATGTGGCGATCAACGGGCTGGAGGGGCGGATCGAATGTCTGGAGGCTGCCGGGTTGCAGCACCGCCGCCTGCACGCCGCCGCGCCCTATGACCTGATCTTTGCCAATATCCTGAAAGGCCCGCTGATCGAGCTGGCCCCGTCGATCAGCGCGCATCTAGCGCCGGGGGGGAGGGCGATTCTCTCTGGCCTTCTGGTTGTGCAGGCCGAAGCGGTGACCGAGGCTTACGTTGCGGCAGGTCTTTGTCTGCAAAACCGCGACGATCTTGGGGAATGGTCGACGCTTGTTCTACAAAAGGCCTGAAATCGTGGACAATCCTTGACAGGTTTCGGAGACCAGTCGCAGTAAAGGCGACATGCCGCATTTTCGCCATAAAACGGCGGCATCAATGCCTTGTCTGGGCTGCCAAGCTGGGGTGAAGAAGATGTGGGTTGATCCGAACCTGAACGATTTTTACACCCGCGTCTCGCGGATCGAAAAATCCCATGCCAAGGGCTATGGCTTCGAGGCCGCAGGCACCTTGGGGCGCAAGGCCTCGACCCGCCGCGGCTCGTGGTTGGCAAAGCTGGTCAAGCCGGTGGCGCTGGCGCTGGTGGTGGGGATCGGCTTGAAAGGCGTGATCCACTATTATGTCGGGCCGCAAACCTATGAAAGCCGGGTCAGTGCGCTGGCCGCCGGTTCTGGATTTGATCCGGTCGGGGCCTGGATGATGCACGCCGACCCCGCGACGCTTTGGGTGTCCGGCCAACTGCAAGCCCTCTTGCCGCGCTGAGCCAAACCCTTGGAAATGCATAAGGCCGCACCCATCGGTGCGGCCTTTTACGTTCCGGCGTGGTGCCCTCACCCGTCGCTTAGCGACCGATGAACTCGATGTCGCCGCGGCACAGACCGATATCGTCCAGCTCGCGGTCGGAAAGCTTGTTCAGCGCCTTGCGGGTCACGCGCGCATCGTTCCATGCGGCGAGGGTCGCAAAAGCATTCGTCACCGCATTGATCGTGCGGTAGGTGGTGATGGCGCCAAAGGGCGCCGGGCGGGTCGTCTCGACAGCGGCCATGGCTAGCATCCTGTTCATAAACTGCTCATTGCACGGGCCTATTCCCTTGCCCTTTGCCAGATAGTCGTGCTGCAGGTGCAAAGCAAGCGATGTCCAAGCAAGGCCGCCTTGCAGCCACTGCATGACTATGGACACAATTTCTTCATCTTTTTCAGCGCCTTCCCGCAAGGATTGGCGCGGCGCGTCGTGTTTTTGCGGCATAACGTCGTATTCTGCAAGTGCAAAATGATTAATCGCAGGCGCCCGGCGCGATGGAAAGCCATTGGCGGATGTTCCCTTTTCGTGCTAGCCCTTGTGGCAAGAAGAAGAGCGGGGGCAAGATGCGGGTCATCGGCATCGATCCGGGGTTAAGGAACCTGGGCTGGGGTGTGATCGACGTGGCGGGCTCTCGCCTTAGTCATGTGGCGAACGGCATCTGCCACTCGGACGGGGCGGACGGCGACCTGGCGGTGCGGCTTCTGTCGCTGCATGCGCAGCTGACGGAGGTCTTGCGCACCTGGCAGCCCGAAAGCGCGGCGGTGGAGCATACGTTCGTCAACAAGGACGCGGTGGCGACGCTGAAGCTGGGCCAGGCGCGGGGGATTGCGCTTTTGGTGCCGGCGCAGTTCGGGCTTGCGGTCGGGGAATATGCGCCGAATGCGGTGAAGAAAACGGTGGTGGGCGTGGGCCATGCGGCCAAGGTGCAGGTGGACCACATGGTCAAGCTGCAGTTTCCTGGGGTGAAGATCGCGGGGCCGGACGCTGCGGATGCGCTGGCGATTGCGATCTGCCATGCGCATCATGTGCAGTCGTCGGGCCGGCTGGCGGCGGCGGTGAGGGCGGCGGGATGATCGGGCGGATTTCGGGACGGCTGGACTGGCGCGGGTCGGACCATGTGCTGATCGACGTGCGCGGGGTGGGCTATATCGTCCATGTCAGCGAGCGGACGCTGGCCGCAATGCCCTCGGTCGGCGAGGCGGTCAGTCTGTATACCGAGCTTCTGGTGCGCGAGGACCTGCTGCAACTGTTCGGCTTTCCGACCATGCTGGAGAAGGAGTGGCACAAGCTGCTGGTGACGGTGCAGGGCGTGGGGGCCAAGGCCGCGATGGCGATCCTGGGCACTTTGGGGGCCGAGGGGGTGGGTCGGGCGATCACCCTGGGCGACGCGCGGGCGGTGCAGGCCGCGCCGGGCGTGGGGCCGAAACTGGCGCAGCGGGTGATCCTGGAGCTGAAGGCCAAGGCCCCCGGCGTGATGGCGGCGGGGGTCGGGTTGTCGGCAAAAGCCGGGTCGGAGGATGTGGTGATCGAGGAGGCTGCCCCCGCGCCGCGCAAATCTGCGAAGGTGGACGAGGGTGCGGCGCGGCGGGCCCTGGCCTCGGCTGATGCGCTGTCGGCGCTGGTGAACCTGGGCTATGGCCAGGGGGATGCGGCGCAGGCGGTGGCAACGGTGATGGGCGATGCGCCCGAGGCTGAGACCTCGGCCGTGATCCGGGCGGCGCTGAAGCTGCTGGCCCCCAAATGATTGAAGCGACATGAGTTCCGATCCGACCCTGCGGCCCGAGCGGTTGCCCGAGGATACCGACAAGGCCCTGCGCCCGCAGATGCTGGCCGAGTTCATCGGGCAGGCGGATGCGCGGGCGAACCTTGCGGTGTTCATTGAATCGGCCCGGATGCGGGGCGAGGCGATGGACCATACGCTGTTCCACGGGCCTCCGGGCTTGGGGAAAACGACACTGGCGCAGATCATGGCGCGGGAGTTGGGGGTGGGGTTCCGCATGACCTCGGGGCCGGTGCTGGCCAAGCCGGGCGATCTTGCGGCGATCCTGACCAATCTGGAGCCGCGCGATGTGCTGTTCATCGACGAGATCCACCGGCTGTCCCCGGTGGTCGAGGAGGTGCTGTATCCGGCGCTGGAGGATTTTGCGCTGGACCTGGTGATCGGCGAGGGGCCGGCGGCGCGGACGGTGCGGATCGACTTGCAGCCGTTCACCCTGGTCGGGGCGACGACGCGGCTGGGGCTTTTGACGACTCCTTTAAGGGACCGGTTCGGGATTCCGACGCGGCTGGAGTTCTATTCGGAGGCGGAGCTTTACGAGATCGTCACGCGGGGGGCGAGGTTGATGGGCGTCCAGGCCGAGGCGGAAGGCTGCCGCGAGATTGCCCGGCGGGCGCGGGGGACGCCACGGATTGCGGGGCGGCTCTTGCGGCGTGTGGTGGATTTCGCGCTGGTCGAGGAGGGCGGGCGGATCAGCCGGGCGCTGGCCGACCGGGCGCTGACCCGGCTGGGGGTGGACAACCTGGGGCTTGACGGGGCGGACCGGCGCTATCTGACGCTGTTGGCCGAAAACTACGGCGGCGGGCCGGTGGGGGTGGAGACCATCGCGGCGGCCCTGTCCGAGCCGAGGGATGCCATCGAGGAGGTGATCGAACCCTACCTCTTGCAGCAGGGCCTGATCCTGCGCACCCCGCGCGGGCGGATGCTGGGGGCAAAGGCCTGGCGACATCTGGGTCTGGAGGCGCCGAAGGTGCCGGGCCAGGCGGATCTTTTCGGCAGCTGAGCGGAGCGCATTCCGCGCGAGGCTTTTGTCTCGTCGTCGGGCTTCGCCTCCTCCTCGGATGTTGGGGGCGCTTCGCCCCCCAAACCCCCAGAGGATATTTGCAGACAGAAAATGCCGATCTTGCCGGGTGCCGGACCTGGTGATAGCGGGCGCGCATCGAATGGAGGGCGGCATGGGACCGGGCGAGATCGAGGCGTTGTTCACCCGCAGCGACGGGCAGTATCTGTTCGCGCGCTGGGGGCGGCCGATCGTGCCGGTGGTCTTTGGGGTGGAGGACGCGAGCCTTCCCGCCTTCAAGGGAGCGTTCGAGGCGGTCGTGGCGCTTGCCGGCCACCGGATGGCCGAGACCGATCCGGAGCTGGGGGCGAACCTGATGGTCTTTGCCTTCCGGGAGTGGGGGGAACTTCTGGAGGTGCGCGACCTGGGGCGGCTGGTGCCGGAGTTGGCTGCGCTGGTGGCGCGGCTGGAGGCGGCGGGGGCGAACCAGTACCGGATCTTCCGTTTCGACCGGGAGGGGGCGATCAAGGCGGCCTTCGTCTTTCTGAGGATGGATGCGGCCCTGGCGGCGATGGAGGCGGAGACGCTGGCCTTGGCCCAGGCGGTGCAGACGGTCGTCCTGTGGTCGGATCGGGCGTTCGACGGGACCTCGCCTTTGGCGCGGGTGGGGGGGCGGGTGATCCTGCGGCCCGAGATCGGGGCGGTGATCCGGGCGGGCTATGATCCGGTCCTGCCGGTGATGGCGCGCGACCCGTCCCATGCGCTGCGGCTGGCGGCGCGGGCGCGGGTGGGCTGAGGCTGTCCACGGTGGACAGAAGCGGATAGTCGAGGGTTTACAATGGCTTGCTGATGGCCGTTAGGGGTTCCTTAACGCCTTGCGAGCCGGGGTGCGAGGGCCTAGCCTGCACCCGAGGCCAGAAGTGAGACCGCATGACCCCGCACCAGTTCCGCACCCGCGTCTATTACGAGGACACCGATCTGGCGGGGATCGTCTATTACGCCAATTATCTGAAATTCATCGAACGGGCGCGGACCGAATGGGTCGCAAGCCTGGGGGTGGACCAGATGGCGCTGCGGGTGGCGCTGGGGATCGTCTTTGCGGTGCGCCGGGTCGAGGCGGATTTCCTCCGCCCGGCGAAGTTCGGCGATGACCTGGTGGTGGAGACGGTGCTGCAAACCCTGGGCGGGGCGCGGATCGTCCTGGAACAGGTGGTCCTGCGCGGGGGCGAGCGGTTGTTTACCTCGGTCGTAACGCTGGTCTGCCTGGGTGAGGACGGCCACGCGGCGCGGCTGCCGGCGGACGTGCGGGCGCGGCTGGCGGGGCCGGTGCACTGACTTCTGCCCTGGCCGGATGCTCGTCGATGACTTCGTCACTCTTCGCGGGATGACGAGGCCGATGCGTGCCAGTTCCGACGAGGAGACGCAGTCGAACGAGGAGGGGGCCGGGGCGATGACATCGGTCGTCATCCACGCGCGAATCCCCGCCGCCCACAGAGTTGTGTTGGCATTCCCCCTGCAATCTTGATAGAATCGGGGGTAACGGAGCCGAATAACGGCCCGACCAACAAGAGCAGGCGTATGGAAACGGAAACCCTTGCGGCGGCGCGGGAGATTGATTTCTCCATGCTCACCCTCTTTATCAAAGCCACCCTGACCGTGAAGATCGTGATGATCATGCTGATGATCATGTCGTTCTGGAGCTGGGCGATCATCGTCCAGAAGCACATCCAGTACCGCAAGGCGCGCGGCGAGGCGACGATCTTTGACCGGGCCTTCTGGTCGGGCGAACCCCTGGACGAGTTGTTCGAGAAGATCGGCTCGGACCCGCAGGGGCAGTCGGAAAAGATCTTTGCCGCCGGGATGCTGGAATGGCGGCGCAGCCACAAGCAGGACGGCGGGCTGATCGCGGGCGCTCAGGCCCGGATCGACCGGGCGATGAACGTGGCGATTGCGCGGGAAAGCGAAAGCCTGAACCAGGGCCTGAGCTTCCTGGCGACCACCGGATCGACGGCGCCGTTCATCGGGCTGTTCGGCACGGTCTGGGGAATCAAGCACAGCTTCGAGCAGATCGCGATCAGCAACAACACCAACCTGGCCGTCGTCGCCCCCGGTATCGCCGAGGCGCTCTTGGCCACCGGGATCGGGCTGATCGCGGCCATTCCGGCGGTGGTGTTCTACAACAAGCTGAACGCGGACAGCGAGCGGATCGTCGGCGGCTATGAAAGCTTTGCCGACGAATTCGCGACGATCCTGTCGCGCCAGCTGGACTCCTGACCATGGGCGGCGGTGTGGTGAAATCCTCGGGCGGCGGCGGAGGGCGCGGCCGTCGCCGGGGCCGGTCGGCCGCGATGAGCGAGATCAACGTCACGCCCTTTGTGGACGTGATGCTGGTTCTGCTGATCATCTTCATGGTCGCCGCACCGATGCTGACGGTGGGTGTGCCGGTGGAACTGCCGAATACGGCGGCCGCGGCGTTGCCGACGGAACAGGAAGAACCGCTGACCATCACCATTACCGCGGAAGGCGTCATTGCGATCCAGACGACCGAGGTCGCCGACAACGAGTTGATCCCGCGGCTGACGGCGATTGCGGCCGAGCGGACCTCGAAGAAGGTGTTCCTGCGGGCCGATGGGTCGGTCCCCTATGAGCGGGTGGCGCAGGTGATGGGTGCCTTGAACGCGGGCGGGTTCAACGAGATCGGTCTGGTGACCGATGCCGAAGGCCCAAGCTTTGGGGCGGGAGAAGCGTCTCAACCCGAAACGGACGGCTGAGGCGGATGGAGAGGCGGTTCCAGACGGGGACGGTGGTCTCGGCGATCGGGCACGCAGGGGTTATCCTGTGGGTCTTGGTCGGCGACTGGCTGTTCGCGCCCGCGCCGCCCAGCGAGATCGTGCTGACCTCGGTCGATTTCGTGTCGAGTGCGGAGTTCGACGCGATGCAGGCCGCCGCGACCGAGACACCGGCCGAGGAGCCGGCGCCGGTGCGGCCGCAGGCGCGGCCTGAGGAGGTGGTGGAGCCGGAGCCGGAGCCTGAACCGGAGCCGGAACCGGAACCTGTGCCGGAACCGGAGCCTGAACCGCCGCCGCCTGAGCCGGAGCCTGAACCCGAGCCCGAGCCGGTGGTCGAGCCGCCGCCCAGCGATTTTGTTCAAGCCGAGACCGAGCAGGCGCTGGAGTCGGAGTCGACCGAGATCCAGCCCGAGGCCGAAGCCGAAGAGATCATCGCCCCCGATCCCGAACAGCCGGAGAGCGAGGCCGAGACCTCGGACACGCCCACGCCTGCGGTATCCGAGGACCCGGCGGCGGAAGAGGTGATCGAGCAGGAGCCGGTCGAGGAAACGGTGGCCGAGGATACCGGCGACATCACCCGGACCGAAGCGAATGAGGATCAGGAGGCCGAGACTGGCATGACCACCTCGGTCCGGCCACGGTCGCGTCCCGAACGCGCGGCAGAGCCTGAGCCGGAGGTGGAGGTTGCGGCGGCCGAGGTGCCGGCCGAGACCCCGGCCGAAGAGCCGCCAGAGGACCTGCCGGCAGAGCAGCCGGTGGACGATGCCGCAACGGATGCCGCCATCGACGCCCTGCTGGGCGAGGCGGTGGAAGAGCCGGTGGAGACGGCCGAGACCGGCGGGCAGGACCTGCCACAAGGGCCGCCTCTGACCGGGGGCGAGATGGGCAACATCTCGTCCGCGATTGCACGGAAGTGGAACCTGGGCGCGGCCTCGACCGACACGCTGTCGACGATGATCGTGATCCGGGTCAGCTTTGCGCCCGATGGCAAGCCCACCGGGTTCGAGTTGATCGAGTCGGAAGGGCCAAGCCAGACCGGGATCGACAAGCTGTACGAATCCGCGCGCCGGGCGGTGAACCGGGCCTATGCCGACGGCGGACTTCCGCTGCCGGCGGACAAGTATGATACCTGGCGCGTGCTGGACCTGGTCTTCGATGCCAATGGGATGCGGGCACGATGAGCGGGAACAAAAGCGACAACTTCCCCTTCTCTCCCGCTGGGCAGGCGGGCAAGGACAGAAACAAGAACGGAGCATGAGGCCGATGATCAGACCCATGAGAACAGCTTTCGCCGCCCTGCTGGCCCTGGCACTGGGCCTTGGCGGGGCCGCGGCGGTGATGGCGCAGAACGGGCCGCCGCGCATCGTGATCGAACCCGGCGTGATCGAGCCGATGCCGATCGCGGTGCCGACCTTCATCGACGAGGGCGGGGCGGGCGACTATGCGCGCGAGATCAGCCGGGTGGTGATCTCGGACCTGGAAGGGACGGGCTTTTTCCGCACCATCGGGGAAGAGGCGCATATCAGCCGGGTGACGGGCTTTGACGCGCCCGTCGCGTTCGAGGACTGGAAGGCGATCAACGCGCAGGTGCTGGTCACGGGCGCGGTCAGCGTCAGCGGCGACCGGATCTCGGTCAAGTTCCGCGCCTATGACGTGTTCAACGGCCAGGTGCTGGAGGGCGCGGCGCTGCAGTTTGCCGGCACGACCCAGGGCTGGCGGCGGATGGCGCACAAGGTCGCGGACGTGGTCTATTCCAAGATCACCGGCGAGGGCGGCTACTTCGACAGCCGGGTGGTTTTTGTCAGCGAAAGCGGGCCGAAGAACGCGCGGCTGAAGCGGCTGGCGGTGATGGATTACGACGGTGCCAATGTGGCCTATCTGACCGACAGCTCCTCTATCGTGCTGGCACCGCGCTTTTCGCCGACCGGGGACCGCATCCTTTACACCAGCTATGAAAGCGGGTTCCCCCGCATCACGCTGATGGATGTGGGCACTCTGAGCCGACAGTCGCTGGACGAACAGCCCGGCACGATGACCTTTGCCCCGCGCTTTTCGCCCGATGGCAATACGGTGGTCTTCAGTCTGGAGCGGGGCGGGAACAGCGACATCTATGCGCTGTCGCTGTCCTCGGGTCAGCTGACGCAGCTGACCAACGCGCCCTCAATCGAGACCGCGCCAAGTTTCAGCCCGGATGGCAGCCAGATCGTGTTCGAAAGCGACCGGACCGGCGTGCCGCAGATCTATGTCATGCCGGCCAGCGGTGGCGAGGGGACTCGGATCTCGGGCGGGGCGGGGCGCTATGGCACCCCGGTCTGGAGCCCGCGCGGCGACTATATCGCCTTCACCAAGCAGAACGAGGGCCGCTTCCACATCGGCGTCATGCGCACCGACGGCAGCGAAGAGCGCCTGTTGACCGCCAGCTTCCTGGACGAGGGTCCGACCTGGGCGCCGAACGGGCGCGTGTTGATGTTCACCCGTGAAACCAGCGGGGCGGGCGGCCAGGCGACGCTGTGGTCGGTGGACATCACCGGGCGGAACCTGAAGCAGATCCCGACCGATGGCCCGGCCAGCGACCCGGCCTGGTCGCCGCTTTTGCCCTAAAACGTGACGCGCCGCCGGATTCCCCTGGCGGCGCAAAGCTGATACTCTGCCCGCAAATCGAGCCAAGAAGAAGGATACCCCCCAATGAGCCTTGCTGCGAAATCCCTGCTGTTGATCGCTGTCCTGGGCCTGGCGGCCTGTAACAATCCCGACCGTTATGGCGCGGGCGGCCCCGGCGGCGCGGGTGGCCCCGGCGGCGCGGGTGCGGGCGGCATCGACACGACGGGTCTGGGCGACCCGAACAACCCGACGTCGATTGCCTATTTCAACCAGCGCGTCGGTGACCGGGTGCTGTTCGCGGTGGACCAGTCCACCCTGTCGCCCGAGGCGCGGACGGTGCTGACGGCGCAGGCGCAGTGGCTGCTGCAGAACCCCGGCTATGCCGCGATCATCGAAGGCCACGCCGACGAGCAGGGCACGCGGGAGTACAACCTGGCCCTTGGCGCGCGTCGTGCGGCGGCGGTGCAGAACTTCCTGATCAGCCAGGGCATCCCGGCGAACCGGCTGCGGACCATCAGCTATGGCAAGGAACGCCCGATCGAGGTCTGCTCGACCGAGGCCTGCTATTCGCAGAACCGCCGTTCGGTCACGGTGCTGTCGGCTGGCGCGGGCGTCTAAGCGATGCGGCTTGGCCTTGTCCTGATCCTGTCGCTGTTTCCGGTCCTGGCCCATGCCCAGGACCGGGCGCAGACGCTGGCCGATATCCGCGCCGAACTGTCGGCTTTGGCGGCCGAGTTCAATGCCTTGAAGGCCGAGCTGGTCTCGACCGGCGCGGCGACCAGCGGGGCGGCGGGCGGCGATGCGCTGACCCGGATGGACACGATCGAGGCGACGCTTGCGCGGCTTACCGCGCGGACGGAAGAGGTCGAGTTGAAGCTGAACCGGGTGGTCGCGGACGGGACCAACCGGATCGGCGACATCGAGTATCGCCTGTGCGAAGTGACCGAGGGCTGCGATCCGACCAGCCTTGGTGCAACGCCGTCCCTGGGTGGCGAGACGGCGGCCGCTGCGCCGCTGGTGTCGGAACCCGTCGCAACCGGAACCGCCCCCGCAGCCGGGGCTGAATTGGCCGTGGCCGAGCAGGAAGACTTTGACCGGGCCAAGGGGGTGCTCGGTTCAGGTGACTTTCGCGCCGCCGCAGACCTCTTTGCGGCCTATGCCCAATCCTATCCGGGCGGACCGCTGATCCCCGAGGCGCATTTCCTGCGCGGCGATGCGCTGACGAAGCTTGGCGATACCTCGGGCGCGGCGCGGGCCTATCTGGACGCCTTCTCGGCCGCGCCGGACGGGCCGTTTGCCCCGGATGCCTTGCTGAAGCTGGGCGAAGGCTTAGGCGCGCTGGGGCAGGTGCCCGAGGCTTGCGTCACGCTGGCTGAAGTGGGCACGCGCTATCCCGGCAGCATGGCGGCAACGCAGTCCGTGGTGGCGATGCAGGGGCTGGGGTGCCAGTAGACGGGCGGCTGGTCGGGCTGGTCCGCACGGCGCTGCCCGCAGGCGAAACGATTGGTGTGGCGGTGTCGGGCGGTGGGGATTCCACCGCCCTTCTGCATCTGTGCCTGGCCGCGGGGCTGCGGGTCGAGGCGGTGACGGTGGATCACCGCCTGCGGGCGGAGAGTGCGGCCGAGGCGGTGGGGGTTGCCGCCCTGTGCCGGCGCCTGGGGGTGCCGCACCAGGTGCAGGTCTGGGACCACGGCGCCATCGCCGGCAACCTGATGGACGCGGCGCGGCGGGCGCGGGTCGGGTTGATCTTGGCCTGGGCGCAGGAGCGTGGGATCGCGCATGTCGCCTTGGGCCACACGCAGGACGACCAGGCCGAGACGCTGCTGATGGGTCTGGCGCGTGCCGCCGGGATCGCGGGGCTGTCGGGGATGCGGCCGCAGTGGGATGAGGGGGGGGTGACGTTTCACCGCCCGCTGCTGGGCGCCGGCCGCGAGGAGTTGCGCGACTGGTTGCGGCAAAGGGGCGTGGCCTGGGTCGAGGACCCGACGAACCGGGACGACCGCTATCAGCGGGTGAAGGCCCGGCAGGCGCTGGCGGCGCTGGCGCCTTTGGGGATCACGGTCGATGGGCTGGCCACGGTCGCGTCGAACCTGGCGCAGGTGCAGGCGGCCTTGGCGGTGCAAGTCGCGGCCTTTGCCCGGCATCTGCGTGAGGCGGCGGGGGCGTTGCAGGTGGACCCGGCGCTGTGGGACGCGCCCGAGGAGGTGCGGCGACAGGTGATCGTCGCGGCGCTGCGCTGGCTTTCCGGGGCGGAGTATGCGCCGCGCGCCGCCGAGGTCTTGCGGTTCATGGCGGCGATGCAGGCCGGGCGCGACGCCACGCTGGCCGGCTGCCGGCACCGCAACGGCTGGCTTCTGCGTGAGGCGCGGGCGCTGCGGGGGCTGGAGGCGGGTCTGTGGGACGGACGCTGGCAGGTCGCGGGACCGGGCGAGGTGCGGGCGCTGGGGGCCGAGGGGCTGCGGCAATGCGACTGGCGCGCCACGGGCCTGCCGCGCGAGGTGCTGGCGGTGACCCCGGCCTTCTGGGACGGGGACCGGCTGGTTGCCGCACCATCGGCGGGTTTCGGCAACAGCCGGGCGACAATCCTGCGTCCTTTTCACCTTTTCGGACTATCCGATTGAACCCCGACCGCAAACGCTTATCTTAGACGCAAGACCGCGCGCCCTATGGTTGGCAGGCGCGGATCAATCAGGAGATCCTTTTGGGCAACGCACGCAATATCGCCTTCTGGGTCGTGCTGCTGATCCTTGTGATGGCGCTGTTCCAGTTGTTCTCGGGCAATCAGACGACGATGTCGTCCCGCTCGCTCAGCTATTCGGAATTCATCGATCGGGTCGACAGCGGCCAGGTCAACAGTGTCACCCTGGACGGCGAGCGGATCATCGTCCGGGCCAAGGACGGCAACACCTATGTCGCGATCAAGCCGCAGGGCGAGGATGTGACCGGCGGGCTGACCCGAGACCTGATCGCCAAGGGCGTCGAGGTCGAGGCCGAGCCGCAGGCGCAGTCCGGTTTCATGTCGCTTCTGTCCTTGTGGCTGCCCTTCATCATCCTGATCGGCATCTGGTTCTTCTTCATGAACCGGATGCAGGGCGGGGGCCGGGGCGGCGCGATGGGCTTTGGCAAGTCCCGCGCGAAGCTGCTGACGGAAAAGCACGGCCGGGTGACGTTTGACGACGTCGCCGGCATCGACGAGGCCAAGGAAGAACTGGAAGAGATCGTCGAATTCCTGCGCAACCCGCAGAAGTTCAGCCGTCTGGGCGGCAAGATCCCGAAGGGGGCGCTTCTGGTCGGTCCTCCCGGTACCGGTAAGACGCTTCTCGCGCGCGCCATTGCGGGTGAGGCGGGGGTACCGTTCTTCACCATCTCGGGGTCCGACTTCGTGGAAATGTTCGTCGGTGTGGGTGCGTCCCGTGTCCGCGACATGTTCGAACAGGCGAAGAAGAATGCCCCCTGCATCGTCTTCATCGACGAAATCGACGCCGTGGGCCGGGCGCGCGGTGTGGGCATCGGCGGCGGCAACGACGAACGCGAGCAGACGCTGAACCAGCTTCTGGTCGAGATGGACGGGTTCGAGGCTAACGAGGGTGTCATCATCATCGCCGCCACCAACCGCAAGGATGTGCTGGACCCTGCGCTGCTGCGTCCCGGCCGCTTTGACCGCCAGATCCATGTGCCGAACCCGGACATCAAGGGCCGCGAGAAGATCCTGTCGGTCCATGCCCGCAAGGTGCCGCTGGGGCCGGACGTCGACCTGCGGACGATTGCCCGCGGTTCGCCGGGGTTCTCGGGCGCCGACCTGATGAACCTGGTGAACGAGGCCGCGCTGATGGCCGCCCGTGCGGGCCGTCGGTTCGTCACGATGATCGATTTCGAGAATGCCAAGGACAAAGTCATGATGGGCGCGGAGCGCCGCAGCATGGTCCTGACGCCCGAGCAGAAGGAAATGACCGCCTACCACGAGGCCGGGCACGCCATCGTCGGCATGTCGCTGCCGAAATGCGACCCGGTCTACAAGGCCACGATCATCCCGCGCGGCGGTGCGCTTGGCATGGTGATGAGCCTGCCCGAGATGGACCGGCTGAACTGGCACCGCGACCAGTGCGAACAGCGCATCGCGATGACCATGGCGGGCAAGGCGGCCGAGATCATCAAGTATGGCGAGGACTCGGTGTCGAATGGCCCCTCGGGCGACATCCAGCAGGCGTCTGCGCTGGCACGGGCGATGGTGCTGCGCTGGGGCATGTCGGATGTGGTCGGCAATATCGACTATGCCGAAGCGGCCGAAGGCTATCAGGGCAACACCGCCGGCTTCTCGGTCAGTGCCGAGACCAAGCGGATGATCGAGCAGGAAGTGAAGCGGTTCATCGATGAAGGCTATGAGACCGCCCGCCGCATCATCCTGGAACGTCAGGACGACTGGGACCGTCTGGCCAAGGGCCTGCTGGAATACGAGACGCTGACCGGGGACGAGATCCGCAAGGTCATCGCCGGCGAGCCGCTGGGTGGTGGCGATGCGGACACACCGTCGTCGGGCGGGGGAACCGCGTCCATCGCGGCGATCCCCAAGACGCGGGGACGGCCGAAGTCCCCCGGCGCCGACCCCGAGCCGGCCCCGTTGTGACCAAGGAAAGGCCCCGCATCGTCGGGGCCTTTTGCTTTAAGCGGCGGCTCTTCGAGCATTCCTCGCATCGGACGCGCTGCGCGGACGGCACGAAGGGATCGACGAGCGGGTCCGGTGCGGGCACCCTTCCTTCCTTGCCGCACGCGCTTTAGTCTGGGGCGGCTTGGGTTCCTGGAGACTGGCATGATCTCGGCCTTCTTGGCGCATCACAACCGGCTGGAGCGGCTGGACCTGTCCGAACGGCGTCTGTCCGAGGCGCTGTGGATCGACCTTGAGGCCCCGACCGAGGCCGAGGAGGACGCGGTCGAGGCGGCGCTGGGGATCGACATCCCGACGCGCGAGGACATGCAGGAGATCGAGGTCTCGTCCCGGATCTACCGCGAGGGGGGCGTGCTGTTCCTGACCGCCCAGGTGATCGCCAGCCCCGAGGCGCGCGAGGCCGAGATCGGCCCGGTGACCTTTGCCGTGCTGCCCGACCGGTTGGTGACGGTGCATTACCACCACCCCCGGTCGCTGAGCTATTTTGCCGACTGGGCCGCCCGGCATGACACGCCGATGGCGGACGGGCTGGACACGGTGCTGGGGCTTCTGGAGGCGATTGTCGACCGGCTGGCCGATATCCTGGAAGCCGAGATGCGCCAGCACGAGACGCTGGCCAAGGCGATCTTCGCGGCGCACCGACCCTCGGGCAAGGCCGAGACGCTGGGCGCGGTCCTGCAACGCATCGGGCGGGCCGAGGCGATGAACGGCAGGATCACCGAAAGCCTGGCGACGATCCAGCGCATCCTGTCCTACCTGACCACAACCCCCGACACTGCGGGCGGGCCTTGTCTGCACGTGCAACAGATGCCGATTGCCCTGGCGCAGTTGCAGGACGTGCGGTCGCTGCGCGAGGTGGCGGCGGCGCAGGCGGAGAAGGTGCGGTTCCTGTTGGATGCGACCTTGGGGGTGATCAACATTCGGCAGTCGGATGTGATCAAGATCTTCTCGGTCGTGGCCTTCGTGTTCCTGCCGCCCACGCTGATCGCCAGCATCTATGGGATGAACTTCGTGCATATACCGGAGTTGCAATGGTCCTGGGGCTATCCGATGGCCCTGGGGATGATGGTGTTGTCCGCGCTGGTGCCCTGGCTGATCTTCCGGTGGAAGAAATGGCTTTAGCGGCACGGGATTGGGACCCGGCCCGTTACGGGGCCTTTCGCGACCTGCGGCTGCGCCCGGCGCTGGACCTGCTGGCGCAGGTCGCGGGCCTGCCCGCAGGCGAGGTTGTGGATCTTGGCTGCGGCGATGGGGCGGTGGCGGCGGCCCTTGCCGCACGGTTTCCGGGGCGCGGGCTGGTTGGGGTGGACAGTTCCGCCGCGATGCTGGCCAAGGCCGCCGAGCGGCGGGTCTATGACCGGCTGGTCGAGGCCGATATTGCCGGATGGACGCCCCTGGTGCCGCCGGCGCTGATCTTCTCGAACGCGGCGTTGAACTGGGTCCCGGGCCATGCCGCCCTGATGCCGCACCTGGCGCAGATGCTGGCGCCCGGGGGGATGCTGGCCGTGCAGATGCCGCGGCAGGGCGGGGCGCCCTCGCACCGGCTGTTGCAGAAGGTGGCCGAGCAGCTGTTCCCCGGTCGCTTCCCGCCCCGCCCAAGCCCGGTCCTGCCAGCCCAAGACTATGCCGAACTGCTGTTGCCGCTGGGCGAGGTGCGGGCCTGGACCACGGATTACGTGCAGATGCTGGACCCCGTGCCGCAGGGCCACCCGGTCCGCGCCTTTACCGAAAGCACGGCGATGCGGCCCTATCTGGCCGCGATGAGCGCCGACGAAGCCCGCGCCTATGTTGCGGCCTATGAGGTGGCCCTGGCCGAAGCCTATCCCGCCCTGCCGGATGGCCGCGTGCTGTTCCCCTTCACCCGCATCTTTTTCACCCTGGAGCGACCGTGATGCCCGCGCTGATCCCCACCGACCATTCTGCCCGCGTCGTCTGGTTGGGCTTTCAGCCGGTGCCGGTCGAAAAGCTGGTGATCACCTCGGCCCCGCTGGAGGTGATGCCGCTTCGTTTCGCGGGGTTCGAGGGAGAGGTTCATGCCGGGTTGACGCGTCCCTCGTGCAGCCGGGTGCTGAAGCAGTATCCGCGCAACACGGAAATCCGCAACGTGCGTCAGCTGTGCGTCGTCAGCGCCGAGGAGATGGCCGAGGTCGCGCGGGACATGGGGCTGGAGCGGATGGATTATGCCTGGGTCGGGGCCTCTCTGGTCTTGGAGGGCATTCCCGACCTGACGCATCTGCCCCCCTCCAGCCGGTTGCAGGGGCCGGACGGCGTGACGCTGGTCGTGGACATGGAGAACCTGCCCTGCCAGGAGCCTGCGGTGACGATCGAGAAGGCGCTGCCGGGGCAGGGCAAGGGCTTCAAGCGGGCTGCCGAGGGCAAGCGAGGCGTGACGGCCTGGGTCGAGCGCGAGGGGGCGTTGCGGCTGGGCGACGTTGTGCGGCTGCACATCCCGGCGCAGAAGCCTTGGGCCGGTCGGATCAACGCTGCGGAAAAATAGTTAATTCAGGTGAAAATTTCCCGTCCGGACCCCGTGGTTTCGTATCGGAAACGCAGGCTGGCGAATTTGGCGGGGTTTAGGTCGCAAAACGCCTTCGGCAAGTGCGTCTGGCCCGGTATCACGTCGCAAATGGCACAATTTGCCGCACTTTAGCCCACGGGGGAGACGCACATGGCCTTCAAGACCGACATCGAGATTGCGCGCGAAGCGAAGAAGAAGCCGATCATGGAGATCGGGGCCAAGCTGGGCATCCCGTCGGAGCATCTGCTGCCCTACGGCCATGACAAGGCCAAGGTGAGCCAGGAGTTCATCAAGTCGCTGGCCGGCAAGCCCGATGGCAAGCTGATCCTGGTGACGGCGATCAACCCGACGCCTGCGGGCGAAGGCAAGACGACGACCACCGTGGGTCTGGGCGACGGTCTGAACCGGATCGGCAAGAAGGCCGTGGTCTGCATCCGCGAAGCGAGCCTTGGCCCGAACTTCGGGATGAAGGGCGGCGCGGCTGGCGGCGGGATGGCGCAGGTCGTGCCGATGGAGGAGATGAACCTTCACTTCACCGGCGACTTCCACGCGATCACCTCGGCGCACAACCTCCTGTCGGCGATGATCGACAACCATATCTACTGGGGCAACGAGTTGCAGATCGACGAGCGTCGCATCGTCTGGCGCCGGGTCATGGACATGAACGACCGTGCGCTGCGCGACATCGTGGTGAACCTGGGCGGCGTCGCCAACGGCTTCCCGCGCCAGACCGGGTTTGACATCACGGTTGCCTCGGAAGTCATGGCGATCCTCTGCCTGTCGAACGACCTTGACGACCTGCAAAAGCGGCTGGGCGACATTGTCGTCGCTTACACCCGCGAGAAGAAGGCGATCTACGCCCGCGACATCAAGGCCGACGGCGCGATGACGGTTCTTCTGAAGGACGCGATGCAGCCGAACATCGTGCAGACGCTGGAAAACAACCCGGCCTTCGTCCACGGCGGCCCGTTTGCCAACATCGCTCACGGCTGCAACAGCGTCATCGCGACCAAGACCGCGCTGAAGCTGGGCGAGTATGTCGTCACGGAAGCCGGGTTCGGCGCTGACCTTGGGGCGGAGAAGTTCTTCGACATCAAGTGCCGCAAGGCGGGGCTGAAGCCCTCGGCCGCCGTTATCGTCGCCACGGTGCGGGCGATGAAGATGAACGGCGGGGTGGCGAAGGCCGACCTTGGAACCGAGAACGTCGAGGCCGTGCAGAAGGGCTGTCCGAACCTGGGCCGCCACATTGCCAACGTGAAGTCGTTCGGCGTGCCGGTTGTCGTCGCGATCAACCACTTTTACAGCGACACCGATGCCGAAGTGGCGGCGGTGAAGGCCTATGTCGCCGAGCAGGGCGCGGAAGCGATCCTGTGCAAGCACTGGGCCAACGGCAGCGCGGGGATCGAGGAGCTGGCGAACAAGGTGGTGTCGCTGGCGGAATCGGGCGCGGCGAACTTCGCTCCGCTTTATCCCGACGAAATGCCGCTGTTCCAGAAGCTGCAGACCATCGCCAAGCGCATCTACCATGCTGACGACGTGATCGCCGACAAGTCGATCCGCGACCAGCTGAAAACCTGGGAAGCGGCGGGCTATGGCCACTTGCCTATCTGCGTGGCCAAGACCCAGTACAGCTTTACTACCGACCCGACCGTGCGCGGTGCCCCGACGGGCCACACCGTCCCGGTCCGCGAAGTGCGGCTGTCGGCTGGTGCTGGCTTCATCGTGGCGATCTGCGGTGAGATCATGACCATGCCGGGCCTGCCCAAGGTGCCGTCGGCCGAAGTGATCCGGCTGAACGACCAGGGCAACGTCGAAGGCCTGTTCTAAGCGCCGCATTGCCCTTGGCGGGCTGTCCCCTTATCTCGGGGGCAGCCTTGCGAAGGGAGATGACGATGCGGAAGCCTGCCGACTGCACCACGATGGCCGAGATCCGGGCCGAGATCGACCGGCTGGACGAAGACCTCGTCCGGCTGTTCGCGGAGCGGGCGGGCTATATCGACCGGGCGGCGGAGATCAAGGCGACGGTGGACCTGCCGGCGCGGATCGGCTCCCGGGTGGAAGAGGTGGTGCAGAACGTGCGCGGCCATGCCGAGGTTTACGGGCTGCCGCCCGAGTTGGTGGAAAAGCTGTGGCGGCGGCTGATCGACTGGTCCATCGCCCGTGAGGAAAGCAGGCTTGGGCCGGACAGTCTGCGAAAAGGATGAAAGCAGGGGCGCGATGACTGCCACTTTGATCGACGGCAAGGCCATCGCGGCCCGGATGCGTGACGAAACCAGGGCCGAGGCCGAGCGGCTGACCGCCCTGGGCTGGGCGCCGCGGCTGGTGTCGATCTCGGTCGGGGATGTGGCGGCGGCGGAGCTGTATGTCCGGAACCAGCAGAAGTCCGCGGAAGCCGCGGGCGTGGGGTTCGAGGCGCGGAACTACCCCGAAAGCATCAGCCTGGAGCAGTTGCAGGGCGTGCTGGCGGGGCTGAATGCGGACCCGCGGGTCAACGGGATCATCATACAGCGGCCCCTTCCGGCGCATATCCCGGTGAAGGCGCTGCAGAAGGCGGTGCATCCGATGAAGGACGTGGAGGGGATGCACCCTTCGTCCATCGGGAATATTGTCTATAATGATCTGACACTTGGCCCCTGCACAGCGGTCGCGGCGGTGGAGATCCTGAAGACGCTGCCCCTGACCATGGAGGGGCTGGATGTCTGCGTGATCGGTCATTCCGAGATCGTGGGGAAGCCCATCGCCTTCCTGATGATGGGTCTGGGGGCGACGGTCACGGTCTGTCACCACATGACGCGGCAGGTCGCGGTGCATTCCCGCGCGGCGGATGCGGTGTTCGTGGCGGTGGGCAAGCCGGGGCTGGTGCGCGGCGAGATGTTGAAGCCGGGCGCTGCGCTGATCGACATCGGGATCAATCGGGTTGACGGGAAAACCGTGGGCGATGCGGAGTTTGCCAGCTGCGCCGAGGTGGCGGGCTGGATCACTCCGGTCCCCGGCGGGGTCGGGCCGGTGACGGTGGCGATCCTGATGAAGAACGCGGTGCTGGCGACGCGCCTGCAGATGGAACATTACCGCACGGCCTTTGCGGCGGCGGTTTGAACGGAGGGAACGGGATGACGGCCAAGGTGATCGACGGCAAGGCTTTCGCGGCGAAGGTGCGGGCCGAGGTGGCTGAGCATGTGGCGCGGCTGAAGGAAGCGAACGGTTTGACCCCCGGTTTGGCGGTCGTGCTGGTGGGCGAGGACCCGGCCTCGAAGGTCTACGTCAAGAACAAGCATGCCTCGACCATCGAGGTCGGAATGTCCTCTTTCGAACATCGGCTTCCGGCCGACACGGGGGAAGCCGAGTTGCTGGCCCTGATCGACCAGCTGAACGCCGACCCGAAAGTGCATGGAATTCTGGTGCAGTTGCCGCTGCCGTCTCATCTGAACTCGGAGCTGGTGATCAACCGGATCGCCCCGGCCAAGGACGTGGACGGATTCCACATTTCGAACGTTGGTCTGCTGGGGACCGGGCAGAAGTCGATGGTGCCCTGCACGCCGCTTGGGTGCCTGATGATGCTCCGGGATCATCATGGCAAGCTGGCGGGACTGAACGCCGTGGTGGTGGGGCGGTCGAACATCGTGGGCAAGCCGATGGCTCAGTTGCTGCTGGGGGATAGCTGCACGGTGACGATCGCGCACAGCCGGACCAAGGACCTGGCCGAGGTCTGCAAGCGGGCGGATATCCTGGTGGCCGCCGTTGGGCGGCCGGAGATGATCACGGGCGACATGGTGAAGCCGGGGGCGACGGTGATCGACGTCGGCATCAACCGGATCGAGCGCGACGGAAAGGCCAAGCTGGTCGGCGACGTGCATTACGAAAGTGCTGCGGCGGTGGCGGGGGCGATCACTCCGGTTCCGGGTGGGGTGGGGCCGATGACGATTGCCTGCCTGCTGGCGAACACGATGACCGCCTGCTGCCGGGCGAACGGGCTGGCCGAGCCCGAGGGGCTGACCGCGTAGGGTGCGTGATATCACGCACCCTACCTTTGGCTATCGTGGCATCGGAATGGCAAGGACGCGCGGGCCAGTCAGGATGGCCAGCGCGTCCTTTGCCATAAGGCCGGTCAGGACGGGATCCTCACAGCGCAGGCCGCCGGTATAGGCGCCATAGGCGGGCAGGATCAGCCGGCGGGCGTCGGCCAGAAAGCAGGGCCGCGATTGGCCGGCAAGGCGCGCCTTGGGGTGATAGTGGCCTGAGATTTCCGCTGTTTCTGCCGTCTCGGCGATGTGGCGGAAGGTGAAGGGGAGAAGCCTCAACTCGGCCCGGTGGGTGCCGCCGAGGTCGATCGGGCCGGGGTCGTGGTTGCCGGTGATCCAGGTCCAGGACTTTCCTGCCATGAGGCGGGTGAGCCAGAGGCGCGAGGATTCCCCGATCCCGTTCGGGGCCGCGAGGTCGTCGAAGCTGTCGCCGAGGCAGATGACGGTCTCGGCCCGGGTATGATCAAGGTCGCGGTCGAGTTTTTCCAACGTGGCCTGTGTTTCATACGGCGGCAACAGCGCGCCGCCGCGGCGGGCGAGTCGTTCGGATTTGCCCAGGTGCAGATCGGAGACGGTCAGCGTCTTTCGGGCGGGCCAGTAAAGCGCGCCGGAGGGCATCAGGTGCAGCGTTTCGCCATGGAAGAAGAGCGCGTGGTGCATGGGGTGCTGCATGCCCCGGCGGTGCGTCTGCGGCAAGGGGCGGTTGATGAATCGAGTGCTTCGCACAAGGTTTTTGCCTCGGCTGCACGGACTGCGCCGCTTGCCTCAGGATGCGCGCCGCGCGGGGATATTTGGGCAAATGTGAAAGGACTTGATATTTGGGCAAATGTTAAAGGATTTTCAGGCGAGGCCGGCGGCTTCCATCAGGGCTTGGGCCTGGGCGGTGGCCAGGCGGTCGCGGGCCTCGCCGTGGACGGGGATGCGGCCGGGTTCGAAGAACAGGGGTGCTGCAAGGGGGGTGACGCGGGGGCGGCGGATGAGGGTGATGTTGGGGCCGACGCGGGTCAGCATGGCCTCGATCCGGGAGAAGTCGATGAGGCCACGGAGCGCCTCTTCCCGGGTGATCTGCAGGAGGAGGTGGTCGGGGTCGTATTTCCGAAGCGTGTCATAGAGGATGTCGGAGGAGAAAGTGGCCTGACGGCCGGTCTTGCGGCGGCCTTGATGCGAGCGTTCGATCAGGCCCGCGATGATGGCGGTGTTGCGGAAGGTGCGCTTCATGACCGAGTTGCCGGAGAGCCATTGGTCAAGGCCCTCGCGCAGGGTGCCCGCGTCGAAGAGGGGTTTGGGGTCGGTGACCGGGTCGAGGCCCCAGATGAGCGTCGCGTAGTCGGTGGCGACGAAGCCCAGGGGGGCGAGGCCCTGGAATTCCATCTGTTTGGTGACGAGGAGGCCGAGCGTCTGCTGGGCGTTGCGGCCCGCAAAGCCGTAGATCACCAGGTGCTCGCGGCCATCGTGGGGGAAGCTTTCCAGGAGGAGGGAGTGGGGGTCGGGGAGGCGTGAGACCTCGCGCTGGAGAGAGAGCCACCAGGCGGTGTGGGCGGGCAGGTCGGGCCAGCTGTCTTGCTGGAAGATCTGCAGAATCCGGTCGGTGAGGAGGGTGGAGGTGGCGAATTTTGTGCCGTTGAAGACGGCGACCTTGGGGTCGCGACCGGGGGATTTGGAGACCTCGACCGTCATTTCGCGCAAGGATTCGTAGCGGACGATCTGGCCGCCGATCAGGAAGGTGTCGCCGGGGGTGAGGGAGGCGGCGAAGCTTTCCTCGACCTCGCCCAGGGGGGCGCCGTGGCCGCGAAGGCGGACTTTCAACGTTTCGATGTCGATGATGGTGCCGAGATTCTGACGGATCAGGGCGGCGGCGCGCGGGTCGCGGAGGTGCCATTTTCCGTAGGTCTGTTTCAGGCGCTGCCAGCGGTCGTAGGCTTTCAGCGCGTAGCCTCCGGTCGCGGTGAAATCGAGGCAGGCGTCGAATTCGGGTCGGGTGAGGTGGGCGTAGGGGCCGGCGGTGATGACCTCGGCGTAGAGCTGGTCCGCGTCGAAGGGCCCGGCGCAGGCGGTGGCGAGGATGTGCTGGCAGAGGACGTCCCTTGGCCCCGGGCCGCGCGGTTCGCCGTCGAGTGTGTGGGCGTGGACGGCGTCGAGGGCGGCCTGGCATTCGACCACCTCGAAGCGGTTGGCTGGGACGAGGAGGGCTTTGGAGGGCGCGTTGTAGCGGTGATTGGCGCGACCGATGCGCTGGACGAGGCGTTTGACGTTCTTGGGCGCGCCGACCTGGATCACGAGGTCGACGTCGCCCCAGTCGATGCCAAGGTCGAGCGAGCCGGTGCAGACGACGGCCCGAAGGGCGCCTGCGGTCATGGCCTGTTCGACACGCTCGCGCTGTTCGCGGGAGAGGGAGCCGTGGTGGATGCCGATGGGCAGGTCTTCGGTGTTGGCAAGCCAGAGGTCGTGGAAGAAAAGCTCGGCCTGGGCGCGGGTGTTGTGGAAGATGAGGGTGGTCTTGTGGCGGGTCACTTCGTTCAGGATCGCGGGGATGGCGTAGCGTCCGCCGCCGCCGCTCCACGGTGGCGGGGCCTCGGTTTCCAGCATCTGGATGTCGGGGTCGGGGCCGGGGTCGGCTTCGAGGATGGTCGTTTGCGGGGAGAGGAAGCGGGCGAGGGCCGGGGGGTTCTCGACCGTGGCGGAGAGGCCGATGCGGCGGAGGTGCGGGTTGAGGGACTGCAGGCGGGCGATCTGGAGGACGAGTTGGTCGCCACGTTTGGATTCGGCGAGGGCGTGGATTTCGTCGATGATGACGCGCTGGAGGCCCGCGAAAATCCGGGGGGCGTCCTCATAGCTGAGAAGGAGGGCGAGGGATTCCGGCGTGGTCAGAAGGATATGGGGCGGGTCGGCGCGCTGGCGGCGGCGCTGGATGTAGGAGGTGTCGCCGGTGCGATCCTCGACCCGGATTTTCAGGCCTGCGCCTTCGATGGGGGTGCCGAGGTTGCGGCGGATGTCGGCGGTCAGGGCCTTGAGGGGGGAGACGTAGAGGGTGTGGAGGCCTGCCGGGGGATTGGGGCCGAGTTCGGCGAGGGTGGGCAGGAACCCGGCGAGGGTCTTGCCGCCCCCCGTGGGTGCGATGAGGAGGGTGGCGGGGTCGTTCGCCTTGGCCAGCATGTCGAACTGGTGGGGGTGGAGGGTCCAGCCCTTGGCGGCGAACCAGTCGGAGAGGGCGGGGGGGAGGGTGGTCATGGGCTAGAGATAGTGTGGCGGGGCGGGATGGGGAAGGATGCTGGTGGGGGAAAGAGGGGGCCAGCGGGGGCGAGGCTTGGCGGGGTATTGGGGTGGGCAGGGTGCCGTGTCCACGGTGGACAAGGCGGCGAAGTTGTTAATTTTCAATGAGTTAGCCGAAGGCGTTAAGTCTTTGTTAGGAACTTTGGCGCGCATGGTGCGATTGATGGTGAGAGATCATGACTGGCGGCGGCGGCAAAGGGGAAATGAGATGGGGCATTGCGCGCCGACGGAGAGATCGGACCATACCCGCCCGATGAAGACGTTGTCGGCATTCGTCTGGACGCACCTTACCACGAAAGTCCGACCGGCGCTGATCGCCAGCCTTCCGCTTCTTGAGAACGCAGCCTGCTAGAGCATCTGCGAGTGGGCAGTATGCGACCTTGGTCGGCAGACCTTCGATCACGAGGTCGGCAAGACGGTGCGAATGCACCAATCCCCCGCTTCTGCCGCCGATGTTTTCGCCACAAACAAGCTTTGACGCACTTGCGCCGGGGGGCGACCTGACCCTGATTCCTGCCGTGGGCTGGCGCCGTGATGGTCATCGTCGAATGGACTGAACCAGAGGTCCGACAGTTCGGGCTGATCCACATCAGTATGCCCAATCAGCGGGGTCGCTCGTTGCCCTGCAACTGCATGGTGCCCGGTGACCTGCCTGCCATGTGCGAAGGGCCATTGGCGTTTCGTAGTGACAGAGGACTGTGCGGACACGCACCGACCCAAAGCTGCGATTGGCGACGCGCGCTTTGGGCGGGAACGCAAGCTGATCGGCAGTGTGTTCTACCATGACAAGTTGAGAAGGGCGATTGAGGCCGATGGGCTGAAGCCGCCGAAACACGGCAAGATGAAATCTGTCTGAACTGGCGGTCTTTTTCCTGCGCACCTATCGGGGATCAAACACAGATCAGCGGTTTCGCGCGGCGCTTCCCTACAATTTTGCGCGAGGTAGCCGCGTCCGGGTGGCAAGCGTCCGACCCAGGCAGAGGTCGTGGCGCCGACTGGACGGTCTTGGACAGCGGCGAGGGGAGAGGCGGCGTCGCAGTTGCGGTGGCGACCGCGAGTGACATGAGCCGGAGACTGGCAGAGGTCGGGCAAGGGGCGGAGGCGAATCGCCGGGTGGCGGAAGGATCGGACCCGGCGGAGGATTTTCGGAGAACGATCTTCTCTGCGGGCGGTTGTTCCTGTCGGCTCCATGCTGCCGGAACTGCGGCGCTTTTTCCGGGGGGCCCGTGTCATTCCGCTTGCCGGAACCCCGCCCCCCGCCTAATCCGGGGGACATGAGAATTTTGTTCCTGGGCGATGTCGTGGGCCGGTCGGGCCGGGCGGCGGTGACGGAGCGGCTGCCGGGGCTTCGGGCGGCCTGGGGGTTGGATTTCGTCGTGGTGAACGGCGAGAATGCCAGCCAGGGCGCGGGCTTGACCGGCGACCACGCAAAGGAATTGCTGGCGGCGGGGGCGGATTGCCTGACGCTGGGCGATCATGCCTTTGATCAGAAGGACATGCTGAGCTTCATCGAGAACGAGCCGCGGATCGTGCGGCCGCTGAATTTCTCGAAGGTGGCCCCGGGCCGAGGGGCGCGGGTGTTCGAGGCGACGCAGGGGCGGAAGGTGCTGGTGACCCAGGCCTTGGGGCAGGTGTTCATGAAGCGGCCCTTTGATGACCCGTTTTCGGCGCTGGAGCAGGTCTTGAAGCAGCACACGCTGGGCGGTGTGGTGCAGGCGGCGGTGGTCGATTTCCATGCCGAGGCCACCTCCGAGAAGATGGGGATGGGCCATTGGTGCGACGGGATGGCGTCGCTGGTGGTGGGCACGCATACCCATGTGCCGACCAGTGACACGATGATCCTGGGCAAGGGCACGGCCTATCAGTCCGATGCGGGCATGTGCGGCGATTATGACAGCGTGATCGGGATGGAGAAGCTGGAGCCTTTGCGCCGTTTCCTGACCGGGATGGCCAAGGGCCGGTTCGAACCAGCGGGCGGCGAGGCGACGCTGTCGGGGGTCTATGTCGAGACCGACGACAAGACCGGGCTGGCAACGCGGGTGCGGATGATCCGGGTCGGCGGGAAGCTGCAGGAGTCCACTCCGTGAGCGGGCCGTTGGTGGAGGCGTCGCCTTTCGGTTTTGCTGCAAGCGGCGGGGCCTTTGGGCCGGGCGGATGCTTGCGGAGGGTGCGGGCGTGAGCGAGACGGGTGTTCTGGCAGCGCCGGACGTGCCCGGAAGGGGCGGATTTGTCGGGGGCCGGTGGTTTTTGGTCCTGGTGCTGGTCGTGCTGGGGGTGGGCTGGGGCTCGACCCAATCCCTGGGCAAGATGGCGACGGCGACCGGGCATCAGCCGTTCGGGCTGATCTTCTGGCAGCTTGTGTTGGGCGCGGTAGTGCTGGGCGTCGTCTCGGCCGTGCGGGGCAAGGGGCTGGTGTTCAGCCGTGCGGCGTTGCGGTTCTATGTGCTGATTGCGGTCATCGGGACGCTGATCCCGAATGCGACCTTTTATGCGGCGGTCGTGCATCTGCCGGCGGGGGTGATGTCGATCCTGATTTCCACCGTGCCCTTGATCGCCTTTCCGATGGCGCTGGCGCTGGGGTTGGACCGGTTCTCTTTGCCTCGGGCCCTGGGGCTGGGGTTGGGCATCCTGGGCGTGGCGCTGATCGCTGGGCCGAGCGGGCAGATCAGCCTGGGTTGGCTGGCGGTCGCGATGGTGGGGCCCGTGTTCTATGCGATCGAGGCGACCTGGGTCGCCAGCCGGGGGACGGCGGGCATGGATGCGGTGCAGGCGATGTTCGGCGTGTCGGTGGTCGGCGCGCTGATCGCGGCGCCGCTGGCCCTGGGAACAGGACAGTGGGTCGATCCGTTGCCCCTGGGGCGCGCGGAGGCGGCGATGGTCATTCTGGCGGCGGTGCATGCGGTGGTCTATGCGGCCTATGTCTGGCTGGCGCAGCGGGCGGGGTCGGTCTTTGCCGCGCAATGCAGTTACCTGGTCACGGGATCGGGCGTGCTGTGGGCGATGGCGCTGCTGGGTGAGCGGTTCCAGCCGGTCGTCTGGCTGGCGCTGGCCGTGATGCTGGCGGGCGTGGCGCTGGTGCAGCCTCGCCCGGTGCGGGAGGCATGATGTTCGGTCTGTCCGTTCCGGCAGAGTGGCAGCCCTGGGTCGCGATGGCGATCCTGGTGATCATGTTCGTCCTGTTCGTGCTGGAGCGCACCCCCGTCGAGGTCACGGCCATCGGTGGCGCTGCGCTGATGCTGGTCCTGGGCATCCTGCCGGTGAAGGATGCGACGAGCGTTCTGGCGAACCCCGCGCCCTGGACCATCGCGCTGATGTTCCTGGTGATGGGAGGACTGGTGCGCACTGGCGCGGTCGAGGCGGTGATCACTGCCGTCGGGCGCCATGCCGGGGACCGGCCGAAGACGACCGTGGCGGTGCTGATCGGGACGACGGCGGTCGCCTCGGCCTTCATGAACAACACGCCGCTGGTCGCGGTGATGATCCCGGTGGTAATCCAGCTGGCGATGAAGATCGGGACGGCACCGTCCAAGTTGCTGATCCCGCTCAGCTACATGACCGTGCTGGGGGGAATGATCACGCTGATCGGCACCTCGACCAACATTCTGGTGGACGGGGTGGCGGTCGAACAGGGGCTGGAGCATTTCAGCCTGTTCGAGATCGCGCCCCTGGGCGTCGCGGTGATGATCGCGGGCGGCATCTTCCTGGGCCTGTTCGGCGACCGGCTGTTGCCGGTGCGGCAGTCCATGGGCGTGCTGCTGAATGACCGGCGGAAGATGAAGTTCTTCACCGAGGTCGCCGTGCCCGAGGACAGCCCGCTGATCGGCCAGCAGGTGATGAGCGTCGATCTGTTCAAGCGCGAGGGCGTCCGGGTGATCGACGTGTTGCGCGGCGACGCCAGCCTGCGGCGCGACCTGGCGCCCGTCACGCTGGAGGCCGGGGACCGCGTGGTGCTGCGGACCGAGATGACCGAGTTGATGGGCCTGCATGCCCGCAAGGACGTGCATCTGGTGGACAAGCTGTCGTCGGTCAAGACCGAGACGGTCGAGGTCTTGATCGGCCCCGGCTGCCGGATGGAGGGCCAGCGCCTGGGCGACATGCGCCTGCGGCGGCGCTATGGGGTCTATGTGCTGGCGGTGCATCGCCGGAACCAGAACATCGGACGACAGCTGGATGACCTGATCGTGCGGGTCGGGGATACCTTGCTGCTGGAAGGCTCGGTCGAGGATATCCAGCGGCTGGCGGCGGACATGGACCTGGTGGATGTGAACCGCCCGCGCGTCATGGCCTTTCGCCGCGCCAAGGCCCCGATCGCGCTTGCCGCGCTGGCGCTGATCGTGATCGTCTCGGCCCTGGACCTGGCGCCGATCCTGCCCCTGGCCCTTCTGGCGGTGGCGGTGATCCTGGTCACGCATTGCGTGGACAGCGACGAGGCGTTCAGCTTCGTGGATGGGCGGCTGCTGGCGATGATCTTCGCGATGCTGGCCGTGGGCCAGGGGCTGGAGCAGTCTGGCGCGGTGGGGATGATCGTGACGGCGGTTGCCCCCCTGCTGGAGGGGCTGGGGCCGTTCATGCTGATCCTCGCGGTCTATTTCATCGGCCTGGTGCTGACCGAGTTCCTGTCGAACAATGCAGTGGCGGTGATCTACACGCCCATCGCCATCGAACTGGCCGAGAAGCTGGGCCATGACTCGCGCCCCTTCGTGGTCGCGGTGATGTTTTCCGCCACGCTCGCCTTTGCGACCCCGGTCGGGTATCAGACCAACATGATGGTCTACGGGCCGGGCGGCTATCGGTTCAGCGACTTTACCCGGGTGGGTGTGCCGCTGAACCTGATCACGATGCTGGTGTGCTGCGCGCTGATCCCGCTGATCTGGCCGCTGTAGGAGATGGGGAGGCGCAAGCTTCTGGTGGTTCTGGCGCTGGGCGGCTGTTCGGGTCTTGGGGCGCCGCCGGTGCCGCAGGCGGCCCGGCTGTCGGCCGAGGAACTGGTCCTGACCCTGTCCGACGGAACGATCTGCCGCGCGGACTGGGCGGCGCAGGGCGGGGTGGGGCGGTTTCAGGACTGCGGTCCCGGCTTTGGCTATGCGGTGGAGGTGGTCGAGAACCCGAACCTGCTGCGGCAGATCTTCACCGGCCTGACCGAGGCGCTGGGGGCCGAGGGCCTGTCGCCGCCGATGGCGGAGGTGGTGATTACCGATGCGATGGGGCGGGATCACGTCTTTGTCTCGCCGCCGCCGGCGGACCTTTCGGACGACTGAGGCACGGCTCGTCGTGCGACTTCGTCTTCTCCTCGCGGGCGACGAGTGACGAAGTCATCGAGGAGCGGTCCGGGGGAACGCGGTCCAGGGGGCGCGGGGGTTGCCCTTGTGCGGGCAGCCGGTGTAGAGGACGCCATCACCGAATTGGGATCGAGGTAAGGCCAAATGGCAGGCCATTCGAAATGGGCGAACATCCAGCATCGCAAGGGCAAGCAGGACAAGCTGCGCTCGAAGATGTTTTCCAAGCTGTCGAAGGAAATCACCGTCGCGGCCAAGATGGGGATGCCTGACCCCGAAATGAACCCGCGTCTGCGGCTGGCAGTCAAGGCCGCGAAGGCCGTGTCGATGCCGAAAGACGTGATCGACCGGGCGATCAAGAAAAGCCAGATGGGCGACGGGGCGGATTACACCGAGATCCGCTATGAAGGCTATGGCGTCAACGGGATCGCGATCATCGTCGAGGCGATGACCGACAACCTGAACCGCACCGCGTCGAACGTGCGGTCCTATTTCACCAAATGCGGTGGGAACCTGGGCACGACCGGCAGCGTCGCGCACAGCTTCGACCGGGTGGGCGAGATCACCTATCCCGCCTCGGCTGGTTCGGCCGACGATGTGATGATGGCGGCGCTGGAGGCGGGCGCGGACGACGTGGAATCGGACGAGGACGGGCACTGGATCTATTGCCAGGTCGAGAACCTGTCGGAAGTGTCGGACGCGCTGGAGAAGGCGCTGGGCGAATCCACCGAATCCAAGCTGGTCTGGAAGCCGCAGACCCGGACCGAGGTTGACCTGGAAACCGCGCAAAAGCTGATGCGGCTGATCGATCTTCTGGAAGAGGACGACGATGTGCAGACGGTGACGCATAACTTCGACGTTCCCGAGGATGTCGCCGCGGCGCTGTAAGCCGCGGAATTCTGAAGAAGAATTCCGGGCCGGAAATCGTTCGATTTCCGGTCTGGGGCGCGGGCGGCAAAGGAAAGCCTTGCAATTGCGGCCGCCAGGCCCCATGTGGGTCAGGCAAAGCTTCTTCTCTTTCGTTCTACTGTCTGCTTCGGCCTTCAGCTTCGATCGTGACGACACTAGGCCAGGCCACCGCACGCTGCGGGTGGCATACATGACAGGAGACATCACGATGGCCAATGGCACCGTGAAATGGTTCAACGCCACCAAAGGCTTCGGCTTCATCGCTCCCGCGGGCGGTTCCAAGGACGTTTTCGTCCACGTGACCGCGCTTGAGCGTGCGGGCATCCGCTCGCTGCCCGATGGGCAGGCCGTGACCTACGACATCGAGCAGGATCGCAACGGCCGTGAATCGGCTGTGAACCTGGCTCTGGCGTAAGCCTTATCCCTTCGGGGGTTCGGGAACGGGGGTGGCGCAAGCCGCCCCCGTTTTCTATTGCACCAACGCCATGCGCGCCGCACGGCGGATCGCCTGGGTCACCGGGGCCAGGGCAGGGGCCGCAAGGCGGGTAAACTGCCAGTGCAGCGCAACGTCGAGGGGGGTGTCCGGCACCAGTTCGACCAGGGCGCCGGCGGCAAGGTGGGGGGTGACCAGCGCCTCGGGGTTCATGCCCCAGCCGAGGCCGGCGATACAGGCATCGACAAAGCCCTGCGACGAGGCCATGCGGTGCGTGGGCAGCGCCCGGCGCGCGCCGGTCTGGCGACTGGCCCAGAGGTCCTGCAGGCGGTCCATGTCCGAGAAGGTCAGCGTCGGGGCCTGGGCCAGGGCCTGAGCGGTGACGCCCTGCGGGAACCAGCGGTCACGATAGGTGGGCGCGGCGGTGGCGCGGTAGCGCAGGGCGCCAAGCGGCAGCGTGTCGCAGCCTTGCAGCGGGCCGGGATGGGCGGTGATGGCGGCCACCACCTCACCACGCCGAAGCCAGTCCTGGCTGACCTCCTGGTCGTCGATGACAAGGTCGAAGAGGAGGCCCTCGGTCGCGGCAAGGGCCGGGATGACCCAGGTGGCCAGGCTGTCGGCGTTGACCGCGATGCGCAGGGTGGTGCGGGTCGGCGTCAGGCCGAGGTCATGGGCCAGGGTGCGTTCCAGCAGGGCGATCTCGTCATGGTGGCGGATGAGGCGCACGCCCGGCTCGGTCGCGCGGCAGGGCTGGCCGCGGCGGATGAGAAGGGTGCCGGTCGCTTCCTCCAGCGCCTTGATGCGCTGGCTGATCGCCGAGGGCGTGACGTGCAGTTCCGCCGCCGCAAGGTCGAAGGCCCCGCGGCGGTGGACGGCGGCAAGGGCGGCGAGTTGGGCGGGGTCCAGCATTAGCTGTGCTTAATCCAAGGCAGGAAGATTAACTGGAGTTTGTCAGGTCGCGGCCGTAGGTCAAGGGCCAGGCGCTGGGCCAGGACCGACGGGCGGAGCCTCCGGCGGGGATATTTTCAGAAGGGAAAGCTGCGGGGCGCGGCTTTGAGGTGGGTTATGGCAGAGCGGGATCTTGCGGTGTTGTTGCGCGGGATGGAGCCGGCGTTGCATCCCGAGCCCTACGGTTTTGCGGTCTGGGAGGGCGCGCTGCCGTTCCAGCCCTTTGCCACGGTAGCCGAGGTCGAGGGGCTGACGGTGGTGGCGGCCTTGGCCGATCTGGGCGGGGGCGAGGCCTGGGCGCGGATCAGCCTGACCGTCCACAGCGACCTGGCGGCGGTGGGGCTGACGGCGGCCTTTGCCACGGCGCTGGCGGCCGAGGGGATCAGCTGCAACGTGATCGCGGGGGTGCATCACGATCATCTCTTCGTCCAGTGGGACCGGCGCGAGGCTGCGATGGCGGCACTGCAGGAGTTGTCCCGTGCTTGAGGCGGCGCTGAACGGCTATTTCGTGGCGGTGAGCCTGATCCTGGCGATCGGGGCGCAGAATGCCTTTGTCCTGCGGCAGGGCCTGCGGCGCGAGCATGTCGCGGCGGTGGTGGCGGTCTGTGCAATCTCGGATGCGATCCTGATCGGCGCGGGGGTGGCGGGCTTCGGCACGATCTCGGCCCGGCTGCCCTGGTTCGGCGAGGCGATGCGCTGGCTGGGGGTGGCGTTCCTGCTGGTCTATGGCGCCCTGCGGTTCCGGGCGGCGGCGCGGGGGGGCGCGGCGCTGCGGCCGTCGGACACCGGATCGGCGCCTTTGGGCAAGGTGCTGGCGACCTGTCTGGTGCTGACCTGGGCCAATCCGCATGTCTATCTGGATACGGTGGTGCTGATCGGGTCGATCTCGGCGCAATATGCGCCCTATCAGGTGGCGTTCGGGGTGGCGGCGGCCTTTGGCTCGTTGAGTTTCTTCACCGCGCTGGGGTTCGGGGCGCGGCTGCTGGCGCCGGTCTTTGCCAAGGCTTCGGCCTGGGTCTGGCTGGAGCTGGGCGTGGGGCTGGTGATGTGGGCCATTGCGGCGGGGCTTGCCTTCGGCTGATCCGGGGGTATCAAGGCGCGATGCGCGCGCTGTCGGACCTTGGCCGCCCCGTCGAGGGGGTGTTGTGGATGCTGGCCACCGGCGTCGCCTTTGTCGG
Organism: Tabrizicola aquatica; assembly: GCF_002900975.1. Lineage (GTDB taxonomy): Bacteria > Pseudomonadota > Alphaproteobacteria > Rhodobacterales > Rhodobacteraceae > Tabrizicola > Tabrizicola aquatica. The sequence continues at coordinate 231,757 of NZ_PJON01000005.1, forward strand.
CGTCAACGGGATCGTCCGGCATCTGGGCACCGATCTGCCGGCGGCGCAGTCGGCCTTCATCCGCTTTGCCTTCGGGCTGGTCTTTCTGGCGCCTGCGCTGCTGGCGATGCGAGGTACGGCGCTGCCCAAGGGGATCTGGCCCCTGTTCCTGTGGCGGGGCGGGCTGCATGTCGCGGCGGTGATCTTCTGGTTCTGGGCCATGGCGCGGGTTCCGGTGGCCGAGATGGCGGCAATCGGGTTCCTGAACCCGGTGATCGTGCTGGTGATCGCGGGGCTTTTGCTGGGCGAGGGGTTGGGCAAGGGGCGGGTCGTCAGTGTCCTTGTGGCGCTGGCGGGGGCGCTGATCGTGCTGCGGCCGGGGCTGCGCGAGGTGAGCCCAGGGCATCTGTCGCAGCTGGCGGCGACGGTCTGCTTTGCGGTGAGCTATATCTTTGCCAAGCGGTTAAGCGGGATGGCCCCGGCCTCGGTCGTGGTGGGGGTCTTGTCGGTGACGGTGGCACTGGGGCTTTTGCCCATCGCGCTGTGGGTCTGGCAGCCGGTGAGCGGGGTGCAACTGGCCTGGCTGGCGGCGGTCGCGGCGCTGGCGACGCTGGGGCATTACACGATGACGCGGGCCTTCAGCGCCGCCCCACTGGCGGTGACGCAGCCGGTAACCTTTTTGCAGATCCTGTGGGCGACGCTGCTGGGCGCCATGGTCTTTGGCGAGGCGGTGGACGGGTTCGTGGTCCTGGGGGGCGCGCTGATCGTAGGCGCGGTTTCGCTGAACACCTGGGCCGAGGCGCGCCGGGGCCGTATCCCGCCGCAGCCCGAGCCTTGAGGCCGGGTGGGCGGATCGCCCACCTTGCGCTGTTGCGTCGGTGCGGGGGCCAGCGCGCGCCAAGGTCAGCCGGTGTTGACGCCTTTTCCCTAGGGTCGCGGGCCACGGCGATCCTGCGGAGGTATCCATGCCCGACGAAACGACGATCCTGTCGCTGCCCCTGATCCTTCCGGCGCAGGCGCAGAAACACGTCACCCATAACGAAGCGTTGGCGCAGTTGGACCTGATCGTCCAGCTGACGGTCATCGACCGGGTGCAGACCACGGCTCCGGCGCTGCCGGCGGTCGGCGACCGGCATATCGTGGCGGCGGGGGCGACGGGGCCCTGGGTCGGGCAATCCGGGCGCATCGCGCTTTACACCGCGACTGGCTGGCAGTTCACCCAGGCCCTGCCCGGCTGGCGCGCGCATGTCCTGGCCGAGGGCCAGACGGCGGTCTTTGACGGGCTGTCCTGGACGGCGCTGTCGGATGGCGAGCTGGAGGTGTCGCGGCTTGGCGTCTCGGCCAGCCCGGATGGGGTGAACCGACTGGCGGTCTCCGCGCCGGCGACGCTTTTGAACCATGCGGGGGCGGGGCATCAGCTGAAGCTGAACAAGGCCACGGCGGGGGATACCGCAAGCCTGTTGTTCCAGACCGGATTCGGCGGGCGGGCCGAGATGGGGACGGCCGGGTCGGATGATTTCAGCGTCAAGGTCAGCGCGGATGGCGCGACCTGGTTCACCGGGCTGGAGGCGGACGGGGCCACGGGCGAGGTGACCCTGCCGCAGCCCTTGCATCTGGGCGGCCAGGCGGTTGATCCGGCGACCCCGGTCGATGGGACGCTGTGGCTGAATACCACCACGGGCGAGGTGAAGGTCCGCTCGGCCGGGGCGACGCTGCCGCTGGGCGGGGGTGGCGGGGTGACGGACGGGGACAAGGGCGACATCAGCGTCTCGGGCAGCGGCGCGGTCTGGAGCATCGACGCGGGGGCGGTGACGCTGGACAAGCTGGCGCCGATGGCGACCGACAGTCTGCTTGGCCGCGACACGGCGGGCACGGGCGCGCCGGAAGTGCTGAGCCCGGCGCAGGCGCGGAGCATCCTGAACGTGGCGGATGGGGCCACAGCGAACGCCAGCGATGCGGCGTTGCGCGACCGGGCGACGCATACGGGCACGCAGGCCGCCGCGACGAACGGCGATTTTGCCGAGGCGGTGGATGACCGGGTGGCCGGGCTGCTGGTGCCGGGGGCGAACATCAGCCTTGCCTACAACGACACGGCCGGGACGCTGACGGTGTCTGCCACGGCTGGCGGGGTGACGGACGGGGACAAGGGCGACATCACCGTTTCGGGCAGCGGGGCGGTCTGGAGCATCGACGCCGGGGCGGTGACGAACGCCAAGCTGGACGACATGGCCAGCGGCACGATCAAGGGCCGCGTCGCGGCGGGGGCGGGTGCCCCGCAAGACCTGACGGGCGCGCAGGTGACGGCGCTTTTGGACGACTTCACCAGCACGACCAAGGGTGTGGTGCCGGCCTCGGGCGGGGGGACGGCGAATTTTCTGCGGGCGGATGGGACCTGGGCGGCCCCGGCCGGCGCTGGTGGTGGATCGGGCGACGTGGTCGGCCCGGCGAGTGCCACGGACCGGGCGCTGGTCCGCTTTGACGGCACGACCGGCAAGCTGGTTAGCGCAGGCGACGTGACGCTGAGCGACGGCGGCGTGTTGACCCTGCCCACCGCGACCCTGCCACCAGCGCCGGATGCCGGAAAGCTGGCGATGTATGCCCGCTCGGTCGGCGGGCGCATGTTGCCGGTGGTGATGGGGCCGTCGGGCCTGGATTCGCCGCTGCAGCCGCATCTGGGCCTGAACCGTGCGGTCTGGTGGATTCCGCATGGCAACAGCAGCACCGCCTTCACCGCGATGGGCATGACCGTCACCGCGACCGGCACGGCGACTGCGATGAACGTGTCCACCGGGTCGCTGTTCACCATGATGCGGCGGATTGGCTATCGGGTGACCACGGCGTCGACGACGGCGGTGGTGTGCTGGCGCGGATCGGCGAACCAGCATTCGGTCGGCGGGACGATTGCGGGGCTGGGCGGGTTCCACATGATTGCGCGCTGGGGCGGGGACACCGGCATGAGCAACGCCAGCCACCGCTGCTTTGTCGGCCTGCGCCCCACCGCGACGCCCACGGATGTGAACCCGTCCACTTTGACGAACATCGTCGGGGTGGGCTACGACGCTGCCGACACGACCTTCCACGTGATGACCAACGACGGCAGCGGGTCCGCCACCAAGGTCAACCTGGGCGCGGGCTTCCCCAAGCCCAATGTGGACGCGCAGGATGTCTATGAGCTTGCCCTGTTCTCGCCGCCCGGAACGGTGCAACTGGTCAACTACCGGCTGCGCAACCTGACCACAGGGGCCGAGGCGGCCGGGACGGTCACCTCGGACCTGCCGTCGGCAACGACGCTGATGGCACCCTACATGCTGTTGAGCGTGGGGGGCGTCTCGTCGGTCATCGGCCTGTCGGTCAAGTGCATCTACATCGAGACGGATTACTGAGCATGGCAAGGTACCACGTCCTGCTGAACGCCGTTGGCGAGCCGGTCTGGGTCGGCACCGAGCCGGTCGAGGGGGCGGTCGAGGTCGAGGCCGAGAGCCCGGCCTTCCTGGCTGCCCATGCGCTGGGCAGCGGCGGGCGCTGGGTCAGGCGCAAGCTGACCCCGCCGCCCGCACCGACGGCCGAGGAGCAGGCCGCCGCCCGTGCGGCCGAGCGCGAGGCCGCGCGGCAGGACCGGCGCGAGGCGGTGCGGGTGGCCATGGAGCAAGAGGCCGACCCGGTGTTCTTCGAGTGGCAGCGCGGCGAGGCGACCCAGGCGGACTGGCTGGCCGCGGTCGCCGCAGTGCGCGCACGGTTTCCCAAGCCCGAGGGCTGAAGCCCCGCCCATGGCGGAGTTTGACAGGCGCCACGGGCCTGCATAGACAGGTCTGTGGTCGTTTGAAGGACGTGCAACATGCGCATTGCGATGATCGGAACGGGCTATGTGGGGCTGGTCTCGGGCGCGTGCTTTTCGGATTTCGGGCATGACGTGATCTGCGTCGACCGGGACGCCGGCAAGATCGAGCGGCTGAACCGCGGCGAGGTGCCGATCTTCGAGCCGGGTCTTGCGGCGCTGATCGCCAAGAACACGGCCGCCGGGCGGCTGTCGTTCACGACCGACCTGGTTGCCGCCGTGGACGGGGCCGAGGCCGTGTTCATCGCCGTGGGCACCCCGACGCGGCGCGGCGATGGCCATGCCGACCTGACCTATGTGATGGCCGCCGCCGAAGAGATCGGGCGCGCGCTGACCGGCCACGCGGTGGTGGTGACCAAGTCCACCGTCCCGGTCGGCACCAACCGCAAGGTCGCCGAGACGATCCGCGCGGCGAACCCTCAGGCAAAGTTCGACGTCGCCTCGAACCCCGAATTCCTGCGCGAAGGTGCGGCGATCGACGATTTCATGCGCCCCGACCGGGTGGTGATCGGCGTCGAAAGCCAGAAGGCGCGCAAGGTGATGGCCGAGCTTTATCGCCCCCTCTCGCTGCGCGATTTCCCGGTGGTCTATACCGACCTGGAAAGCGCCGAGATGATCAAATACGCAGCCAACGCCTTTCTTGCGACCAAGATCACCTTCATCAACGAAATTGCCGCCCTGTGCGAAAGGGTCGGCGCGGATGTGAAGGCCGTGGCCAAGGGCATGGGCATGGACGGCCGCATCGGCGACAAGTTCCTGCATGCTGGCCCGGGCTATGGCGGAAGCTGTTTCCCAAAGGATACCAAGGCATTGGCCCGGATCGGCCAGGACCATTCGGTGCCGTTGCAGATCGTCGAGGCCGTGATCAAGGTCAACGATGAGGTCAAGCGGCGGATGATCGACAAGATCGTCGACGCCTGCGACGGCACGCTGCGCGACCAGACCATCGCGGTCCTGGGCGTGACCTTCAAGCCGAACACCGACGACATGCGCGACGCGCCCTCGCTGACCATCGTGCCGGCGCTGGTCGGCGCGGGGGCGAAGGTGCGGGTCTGCGATCCCCAGGGCCAGCACGAGGGGACCGCGCTGTTGCCGGGCGTCAAGTGGGTCGACAACCCCTATCAGGCCGCCACCGGTGCCGATCTGGTCATCCTTCTGACCGAGTGGAACGAGTTCCGCGGCCTGGACCTGGCCAAGCTGGCGCGCAAGATGACGGTCCCCCGTATGGCGGATCTGCGCAACATCTATGACCGGGCCGAGGTGCTGGAAGCCGGCTTTGCCACCTATGTCGCTGTCGGCCGCTAGATCGCAATTGCCGAAAATCCGGTGCAAAGGTCCGATTTCCGCCCGGATGCCTTCAGCCTGAAGTAACGACGCTCTGCCAGCCTGATCCCTGGGTATATAGGGTCTGTGTGGGGCTCGGGGTGTTCAACGTCCATGTTGTGGAGACGTTCACGGCTGCGCCGCTGAACATGGTCTCTGGCATTTCTGATATGGAACTGGTGGTGCGGGGTGGGAACCTCGTGCTGTACACGGCCACGCGTGCGGGCGGGGGCGTCCTGGCGCTGGACGTGGACGGCGCGATGACGCTGGTCGACCAGGAAAACATGGCCGCCGGCACGACGCTGCCGGCGCCGGCCGGGCTGGACCTGCTGACAGTGAACGGGGCGCAGCATTTGGTGGTATCGGGTGCGCACCAGTCCGGGGTGCGCACGTTTTCGCTGCAGGCCGACGGGGCGCTGGTTACCGGTTTGCAGCTGCCCGGCAGCCTGACCGGCACGATCTGCGCCCAGACTGTCGTCCAGGTCGGCGGCGCGACCTTCTTCTACGCCGCCCGTCCGGGCGAAGCGACGGTCCACGCCTATGCGGTCTCGGCCTCGGGCGCGATGACCCAGCTTGCGCCGCGGGTGATGGCCGGGCCGCAACCGGGAATCGACATTTCGGCCATGACCTCGGTCCGCGTCGGGGCGGATACCTTTCTGGTCAGCCTGTCCCTGGGCGCCGATGTGGTGCGCGCCTTCCGCATCCAGCCGGACGGCACCCTGGCGACCCCCACGGTGCTTGGCGCCCCACAGGGCCTGGGCATGGCCAACCCTTCGGATGTCGAGGTGGTGGAGGTCGGGGGGCGCAGCTACCTGCTGGTCGCCGCCTCCGGCTCATCCTCGGTCAGCGTGATCGAGATCGCGGCCGGCGGGGTGATGCGGGCGGCCGACCATGTGATCGACACGCTGGACACGCGCTTTCAGGGCGTCCAGGCGATCGAGACCGTGACGATCGGCGACCGCGTGCTGGTGATCGCCGGTGGCGCGGACGGCGGGATCACCGTGATGCTGCTGACGCCCGAGGGGCTGCTGCTTCCCGTCGGCCAGCAGCTGCACCTGCCGGGCCTGGCGCTGGACAACATCACCGCGATGACGGCGCGGGTGGTGGACGGCAAGGTCGACCTTTTCGTCGCCAGCGAAGGCGCCGGCATCACCCGGCTGCAGATCGATCCCGGCCCGCTCGCCCCGATGATCCAGGGCGGGGCCGAGGCCGCCAGCCTGACCGGAAGTGCCGCAGGCGACCTGATCCTGGGGGGCGAGGGGGACGAGACGATCCGCGGCGAAGGCGGCGCCGACATCCTGATCGACGGTGCGGGCAATGATGTGCTGTACGGCGGGGCCGGGGCGGACCTCTTCGTCCTGTCGGCGGATGGGAACACCGACACGATCCAGGATTTCCAGTTGGGAATCGACAAGATCGACCTGTCCGCCTGGGGCCGCATCCACGCGCTGTCCAGCCTTGCGATCACCGCCACGGCCACCGGCGCAAGCATCAGCTATGGCGACGAAGTGCTTGAAATCCGGTCGGCGAACGGCCTGCCGATCCTGCCGCAGGCCTTCCGTGCGACCGATTTCGTCGGCCTCTGGCATGCGCTGCCCGATCCGGCCTATGCCGACGACCAGATCCGCGGCACCGCCCAGATCGACTCGCTGGTGGGCACCGATGGCGACGACATGTTCATGGTCACCGTTGGCCCCGATACCCTGGTCGGCGGCGCGGGCTTCGACCGCATCGCCTTTTCCGAGGCGTTGGCAGGCGTCCGGGTCAACCTGCAGTCGCCCCACCTGAACCTGGGCCTCGCCCAGGGCCAGGTCTTTCTGGGCATCGAAGGCGTCATCGGCTCACGCTTCAACGACAGCCTGACCGGCGACAGCGGCCAGAACCTGCTGGACGGCAGCGACGGGGCGGACCGGATCTGGGGGCTGGCCGGGTCCGACAGCCTCTACGGCGGCGCGGGCAACGACACGATCTCGGGCGGCCTGGGGGCCGACCTTATCGACGGTGGTGCCGGCCGCGACCGTGCCAGCTATCGCGAAGCGGCCGAGGGCGTCCGACTGGACCTCTTCGCCCCCGGCCTCAACGCAGGTGAGGCGGCCGGCGATCTTTTCATCGCGATCGAGGAATTCGAAGGCAGCATTCACGCCGATACCCTGTCCGGCGACCACCTGGCGAACATCCTGTTCGGTGTCGGCGGCAACGATCTGGTCGAAGGCCGGGGCGGCAACGATTCGCTCTACGGCAACGATGGCTCGGACACGCTGGTCGGCGGGGCGGGGGCCGACCGGCTGGAGGGGAACGCAGGCCTGGACTACGCCAGCTATGCCGACAGCAGCACCGGCCTGACGCTGGACCTCAAGACGCCCAGCCTGTCCTCGGGTGACGCGGCGGGCGATACCTTCATCACCATCGAGGGCTTCCTGCTGACCGCCTTCAACGACCGCTTCTTCGGCTCGGACGGCGGCGATCTGGTCGATGGCCGCGCCGGCAACGATACGCTGGACGGCCGCCTTGGCGCCGACTGGCTGGCGGGGGGTGCGGGGAATGACCTTCTTTACGGCGGCGAGGGGGATGACACGCTGTTGGGCGGGGCCGGGGCGGACCGGCTGGAGGGGGGTCTGGGGCGCGACCGGGTCAGCCATGCCGATGCGACGGCGGGGGTCCGGGCCGACCTTGCGGCACCGGCGGGCAACCTGGGCGATGCGCGGGGCGACCTCTATCTGGGGATCGAGGACCTTGAGGGCTCGGCCTTCGCCGATGCGCTTCTGGGTGACGCGCTGGCGAACCTGGTGCTGGGGCTGGAGGGGTCTGACAGCCTCTGGGGCCGGGCGGGCAACGACACGCTGGACGGCGGGGCGGGGGACGACACGCTCTTGGGCGGCCTCGGCGCCGACACGCTGATCGGCGGCGCGGGGCTGGACCTGGCGAGCTACGGCGAGACGACGACGGTGCTGCGGATCGACCTGGCCGATCCCGGGCAGAACACCGGCGAGGCGGCGGGGGATGTCTATCTCGGGATCGAGGGGCTGATCGGCGGGGCCGGGGCCGACACCATGGCGGGCGACGCGGCGGCGAACCTTTTGCTGGGCGGGGCGGGCAACGACCAGATCCGCGGCCGCGACGGCGACGACAGCCTGGACGGGGGCCTGGGCCATGACAGCCTCTGGGGCGATGCGGGCGCGGACAGCCTGTGGGGCGCGGCGGGCGACGACCAGCTGTGGGGCGGGGCGGGGGACGACCGGCTTTATGGCGGGGACGGCAACGACAGCCTGTGGTCCGGGGCGGGGGCGGACCTGATCGAGGGCGGCCTGGGGCTCGACACCGCGCTCTGGCTCGACGCGACCGAGGGGATGGTGCTGGACCTGGCCGACCAGGGCCGCAACGCCGGGGCGGCGGCGGGCGACAGCCTGGCGGGGGTCGAGGCGGTGGTGGCGACCGGCCTTGACGACCGGCTGGCGGGCGACAGCCTGGCCAACAGCTTCCGGGGCGAGGGCGGGGCGGACTGGCTGGCGGGCGGGGCGGGGAATGACCTTCTTTACGGCGGCGAGGGGGATGACACGCTGTTGGGCGGGGCCGGGGCGGACCGGCTGGAGGGGGGTCTGGGGCGCGACCGGGTCAGCCATGCCGATGCGACGGCGGGGGTGCGGGCCGACCTTGCGGCACCGGCGGGCAACCTGGGCGATGCGCGGGGCGACCTCTATCTGGGGATCGAGGACCTGGAGGGCTCGGCCTTCGCCGATGCGCTTCTGGGCGACGCGCTGGCGAACCTGGTGCTGGGGCTGGAGGGGTCCGACAGCCTTTGGGGCCGGGCGGGCAACGACACGCTGGACGGCGGCGCGGGGGACGACACGCTCTTGGGCGGCCTCGGCGCCGACACGCTGATCGGCGGCGCGGGGCTGGACCTGGCCAGCTACGGCGAATTCACCACTGCCGTCCTGATCGATCTGGCCGACCCGTCGCGCAATCGGGGCGAGGCGGCATTGGATATCCTGATCGAGATCGAAAATCTGGCCGGGACCTCGGCCGCGGATTCGCTATACGGCGATGACCTGGGCAATCTGCTTCTTGGCGGGGCCGGCAATGACCTGCTGTTCGGCCGGACGGGCGCTGACAGCCTGGAAGGCGAGGCGGGCGACGACTTTCTGGAGGGTGGTGAGGGCAACGATTTTCTGAGTGGCGGAGTGGGCAACGACCGGCTTTATGGCGGATCGGGCGACGACGTGCTGATCGGGGGGGCCGGGCGCGACCTTCTGGACGGGGGCGAGGGGTATGATCTGGCCAGCTACCGCACGGCGACCGCAGCGGTCGGGATCGACCTGTTGCAGCCCGGCCTGAACAGTGGCGATGCCCTGGGCGATGTCCTGATCGGGATCGAGGCCTATGAACTGGGGTTCGGCAACGATCGCTTCCTGGGCAGTCTGGCGAATGATCGTGTCAACGGCCTGGCCGGAAACGATATGCTGGACGGACGGGCAGGCGATGACTGGCTGGCCGGCGGGGCGGGCAATGACTCGCTGTATGGCGGCGGGGGCGATGACTGGCTGCTGGGCGGCGCGGGCAATGACCGGCTGGACGGCGGGGCAGGGCTGGACATTGCCAGCTATGCGGACGCGACGGCGGGCGTCGTGGCGGATCTGGCCACCCCCGCACTGAACCAGGGCGACGCGCGGGGCGATCTGTACATCGGGATCGAGGGGCTGGAAGGCTCGGCCCTGAACGACAGTCTGGCGGGCGACGGCGGGTCCAATCGGCTGCTGGGCGGGGCGGGCAATGACAGTCTCTCGGGCCGGGCGGGCGATGACTGGCTGGATGGCGGTGCAGGCGACGACTGGCTGACCGGCGGCACCGGGGCCGATACCTTCGTCTTTACCGGTGGCCGGGATGTGCTGACCGACTTCACCGAAGGCAGCGACCGGATCCAGCTGTCGGCCGATCTGTGGTCCGGCGATCCGCCCGAGGTGGAGGACCTGCTGGCCAGTGCGACGGTGACGGCAACCGGGGTGGTGATCGACCTTGGCGCGGCGGGGACACTGGACATCCGGGGGATTTTCGACACATCACTTCTGGCCGACGATATCCAGTTCGTCTGACGGAGAGAGCGATGACCAAGGTGCTGGTGACGGGCGGGGCGGGCTATATCGGGGCCCATGCCTGCAAGGCGCTGGCACGGGCGGGGTTCGTGCCGGTGGCCTTCGACAATCTGACGACCGGCTGGGCCGAGGCGGTGAAATGGGGCCCGCTGGTGCGGGGCGACCTGATGGACCGCGCCACGATCGACGCCGCCCTGGCCGAACATCGCCCGGTCGCCGTCCTGCATTTCGCGGCCCTGTCGCTGGTCGGCCAGTCGATGCAGGACCCCGGCCATTATTGGCGCGTCAATGTCGGCGGGGCCTTGAACCTGCTGGAGGCCTGTGCGGCGGCGGGCGTGCAGAATTTCGTCTTTTCGTCAACCTGCGCGACCTATGGCGACCAGGACGGGGTGCTGCTGACCGAGGACACGCCGCAGCGTCCGATCAACGCCTATGGCGGGTCGAAACTGGCGATCGAGGGCATGGTCCGCGATTTCGGCGCGGCCTTCGGGATCAACCATGTGATCTTCCGCTATTTCAACGTGGCCGGTGCCGACCCCGAAGGCGAGGTCGGCGAACAGCACAGGCCCGAGACGCATCTGATCCCGCTGTTGCTCGATGCGGTGGCGGGCAAGCGCCCGGCGCTGACGCTGCATGGGACCGACTATCCGACGCCGGACGGCACCTGCGTGCGCGACTATGTCCATGTGACCGACCTGGCCCAGGCGCATGTTCTGGGGTTGCGGCGGCTTTTGGACGGGGCGGGCAACGGGATCTTCTGCCTGGGCACCGGACGCGGGTTTTCGGTGCGCGAGGTGATCGAGGCCAGCCGGATCGTCACCAACCGCGAGGTGCCGGTGGTGATCGGCCCCCGCCGGGCGGGGGATGCGGCGGCGCTGGTCTCGTCGTCCACGCTTGCGGTGCAGGACTTGGGGTGGGAGCCGCAGCGTTCCACCCTGCGCCAGATGATCGGCGATGCCTGGGCCTGGGCGCAGAAACCGGGTTTCAGCGCCTGATCCGGGCGCGGCGGCGATTTCCGTCCCGATCAGAGGTCCCAGTCCCGCGGGCGCTTTGTCGGCGTAACCGTCTGATCCAACAGCCCCAACCAATCGCCCCGGATCGCCAGCTTGCGTTCCGCGCCCCAATCCCCGGTGACGGTCAGCACATCGCCTTCCAGCATCACCCCCGCCACCGCCTGGCCCGAGGGCCAGCGGATCGCGCCCAGGATATGCCGGACCTCGGCCGTCCCATGCGGATCAAGCTGCAGAAGTGCGGGCTGGCCGGCGGCAGTCAGCGGGTCCGGCTCCTCACGCGAGGACAGGCCCAGCACGGGCAGCGCCGCGCCTTCCTCGACGCCCAGGCAGCCCAGGTGCCGGCCGTTCCAGGGTGCGTAATCGCGTCCGCCGTTCGAATGCCACAGCATTGTCATCGGCAGCGCGCGGGCATTCTTCAGCGACAGGAATAGGTCGCCCTCCTTGGGTCGGACCACGGCGGTCCAGCCCAGCCGCGCGGTCGGGTCCTCGATCCCGGCCACGAAATCCTCATGCTGCGGGCCCCAGGGATACCGGTGCAGGTTCAGCGTGCCGCCGTCCGCCCCCGGAAACTCGGCCGCGTCCTCGGCCCGGCGGGGATAGGCCAGGGCAGAGCGGCCTTGTGTCGTTTCCAGCGGCTCGGCCAGCGTTTCCCACCAGCGCTTGCGCGAGAAGGAAAGCTTGGCCCCGTTCGGGACATGGAGCATCGCGTGGTTCGACACCGGCAGCGCCCCATGCCCGCCGATGAAAAGATGGCGCTGATAGACGAAGGGATGGCCATCCTCGACCGACAGCTCCTTGACCACGGTCGCGCCGTGGACTGCGCCTTCAAGAACCGCGCGCAACTGGCCCGCGCCGCAGGGAAGGACCTGCCAGTCGCCGTTCGCGCACAGCCCGTGCAGCCCATCCGTTCCCGGCCCCATCGGCGCGGCCAGAAAGTCGCCGGCCAGCCAGGCCTGGTGCGGCGGGGCCTCGGCCGGAACCTCCCAGGCGGCCCAAGGGGCGTGGTGCAGGGGCGCGATCTCCACACCCTCGTCCGTCACGGTGAACTGGCGCAGGACGCCGCCCCGGGCGGCGAAGCTGGCGGTGATGCCCTGGGCGCTGATCGGGTGAAGCATGGCGCGGTCCTTTTCGCCGCAGACTAGACCTGGCAGCGTGCAAAGGGAACTGGCATGTCAGTTTACGCGGCGCTAGGCTGACCGCAAAGCAGCGGAGGGCGGGCATGGGACGGCTGGACGGCAAGGTGGTCTTGGTGACGGCGGCAGGCGCGGGGATCGGGCGGGCCTCGGCGCTGGCGATGGCGCGGGAAGGCGCGCGGGTCATCGCGACCGACGTGAACGCCGATGCGCTGTCCGGGATGGCGGGCTGCGAGACACGGGTCCTGAACGTGCGCGACCCAGCGGCGATCACCCAGACTTTCGCCGAGGTCGGCATCCCCGACGTCCTGTTCAACTGCGCGGGCTTCGTGGCGAATGGCACGATCCTGGATTGTGACGAGGAGACCTGGGCCTTCAGCCTGGATTTGAACCTGACCGCGATGTTCCGCATGTGCCGGGCGGTGCTGCCGGGGATGATCGAACGGGGGCACGGCAACATCATCAACATGGCCTCGGTCGCGGGGTCGATCATCGCGGCGCCGAACCGGGCGGTCTATGGGGTGACAAAGGCCGGGGTGATCGGGTTGACCAAGGCGATCGCGGCGGATTTCGTGGCAAAGGGCATTCGCTGCAACGCCGTCTGTCCCGGCACGGTCGACACGCCGTCGTTGCGGCAGCGGATGCAGGATAGCGGCGATTACGAAGCCGCGCGCAAGGCGTTCCTGGCGCGGCAGCCCACCGGGCGGATGGCGACGGCCGAGGAAATCGCGGCGCTGGTGGTCTATCTTGCCTCGGACGAATCCAGCTTCACGACCGGCGTCGCGCATGTGATCGACGGCGGCTGGTCCAATACCTGACCGGGTGGCCCTGTCGTAGGGTGGGGTTCGACCCCACCTTACGCTGTCACGTCCGGCAGTTTCCGCCGCCGAGGTCGGCCAGGATCGGGCAGTCCGGCCGTTCGTCGCCCGCACAGGCGTGGACCAGATGCTCCAGCGTCGCCTTCATCTCTTCCATCTCGCGAATGCGCGCGGTCAGGGCCGCCACCTGATCCTCGGCCAGCCGCCGGACCTCGGCACTGGCGCGGGACCGGTCGCGCCACAGCGCCAGAAGGTCACCCACCTTCTCCATCGGAAAGCCCAGATCGCGGGCGCGGCGGACAAAGCGCAGGATCTGCACCTCTTTCGGACCATAGGTCCGGTAGCCCGCCCCGGTGCGCCCGGCGGGCGGGATCAGGCCGGTTTCCTCATAATAGCGGATCATCTTGGCCGACACGCCCGAGGCGGCGGCGGCCTCGCCGATGTTCATCATGCGCGGACTCCATAGCGTTTCAGCCGCAAGGCGTTGGTGATGACAAAGACCGAGGACATCGCCATCGCCCCGGCGGCAAGAACGGGGGACAACAGGATGCCGAAGGCAGGGTACAAGACCCCCGCCGCGACCGGGATCAGCGCGGCATTGTAGGCAAAGGCCCAGAACAGGTTCTGCCGGATATTGCCCAAGGTCGCCTGCGACAGCCCGATCGCCTGGGCCAGCGCCGGCAATTGGCCCGCGACCAGCACGACCTCGGCCGCCTCGATCGCCACTTCGGTGCCGGTGCCCATGGCGATGCCCACATCCGCCTCGGCCAGGGCCGGCGCGTCGTTGATGCCGTCGCCGGCAAAGGCCAGCCGGCCCTGCGCCTTCAGCTTGTGCAGGGCCTCGACCTTGCCTTCGGGGGTGACCTCGGCCACCACCTCGTCGATGCCAAGGTCGCGGGCGATGGCGCGGGCGGTGCGGGCGTCGTCGCCGGTGATCATCGCCAGCCGCAGGCCACGTGCCTTCAGCGCCGCAATCGCCTCGGGCGTGGTGGGTTTGATCGCATCGGCCACCGAGAGCAGCGCCACCACCTTTCCGCGCCGCGAGGCATAGACCGGGCTTTCGCCGCGATCCGCAAGGGCGGCGGCCTGATCGGTATAGGCGGCGATGTCGATCCCCCGCGCCGTCATCTCGCGCGCGGCACCGACGACGACCTCCTCACCGCCGATCATCGCGCTTACGCCATGGCCGGGCGAGGCGCGGAAGTCGGTGGCTTCGGGCAGGTCCAGACCCTCGGCCGCGGCGACGATGGCGCGGGCGACTGGGTGTTCCGACCGCGCCTCGACCGCGGCGATCAGGGGCAGCAGCACCGCGCGCGTCTCACCCGGCGCGGGGTGGAAGGACAGGAGGCGCGGCTTGCCTTCGGTCAGCGTGCCGGTCTTGTCGAAGGCCACGATCTGCACCCCTTGCAGCGCCTGCAGCGCCTCGCCCTTGCGGAAGAGGATGCCCAGTTCCGCGCCCCGGCCGGTGCCGACCAGGATCGAGACCGGCGTGGCCAACCCCATCGCACAGGGGCAGGCGATGATCAGGACGGCGACGGCATTGACCAGCGCCATCGGCAGCGCAGGGGCCGGGCCGAAGGCCAGCCAGACCAGGAAGGTCAGCGCGGCGGCAGCAATAACCACCGGCACGAACCACAGCGTCACCTTGTCGACCAGCGCCTGGATCGGAAGCTTCCCGCCCTGCGCGGCCTCGACCATGCGGATGATCCGGGACAGGACCGTGTCGGCCCCCACGGCGGTGGCCTGCAGGACCAGCGCGCCGGCCTGGTTGACCGTGCCGCCGATCACCTTGTCGCCGGGATGCTTCTCGGCCGGGACCGGCTCGCCCGTGACCATGCTTTCGTCGACCCAGCTTGCGCCCTCGGTCACCACCGCGTCGACCGGCACCCGCTCGCCAGGGCGCAGGTCCAGCAGGTCGCCGGGCCGCACCTCGGCCACGGGCAAGTCCTGCACCACGTCGCCCCGCCGGACATGGGCGAGTTGCGGCTGCAAGGCGACCAGCCGCCGGATCGCCTGCGAGGACCGGCCCTTGGCCCGCGCTTCCAGCAGGCGGCCCAGCAGGATCAGCGTGACGATCACCGCTGCGGCTTCGAAATAGACGACGACCGTGCCGCTGGGCAGCAGGGCCGGGAGGAAGGTCGCCAGCGTCGAATAGGCCCAGGCCGCGCCGGCCCCCAGCGCCACAAGGCTGAACATGTCGGGGGCACCCTTCACCAGCGCGGGGATGCCTTTCAGGAAGAACCGCCGCCCCGGCCCGGCCAGCACCGCCGTGGTCAGCAGGAACTGGATCAGCCAGCTGGCACCCTGGCCGATGGTCCCCAGAATCCAGTGGTGGAAGGCCGGGACCAGATGCGCCCCCATTTCCAGCACAAAGACCGGCAGGGTCAGCGCCGCCGCCAGGATCAGGTCGCGCTTCAGCCGGGCCTCTTCGGCCGCGGCGCGGGCTTCGGCCTCGTCGCGGGGGGCGTCGGGGGCGGCGACATGGGCGGCATAGCCCGCGCCCTTAATCGCCGCGACCAGCGCGTCGGGCCCTGCCAACCCCTCGACATGCGCGCTTTCGGTGGCAAGGTTCACCGTCGCCAGCGTCACACCCGGCACGGCCTTCAGCGCCCGCTCGACCCGGCCGACGCAAGAGGCGCAGGTCATCCCCTCGACCACCAGATCAATGGGCTGGGCGGGCACATCATAGCCCGCGGCCTTTATCGCACCAACGACAGCCTCTGGCGCGGCGGTCCCGGTCACTTCGGCGCGGCCGGTGGCCAAGTTCACCGCGGCCGAGGTCACACCCGGCACGGCCTTCAGCGCACGTTCGACCCGGCCCACGCATGAGGCGCAGGTCATACCTTCCACGGGAAGGGTCATGGAAATCGGGGTCTGGTCGGTCATGGCGGTCCGCTCCTTTGCGTGGGACCTGACCCATATGGACCTTCCCACCATAGGAAGGTCAACCCTTTCGACGTCGATTTTTTCCTGATCCCCGAAAGCGGCCATAAACCGCCGGCGTCAGACCTCGACCCGGATCGCCTTGCCCTGCGCGATGGCCAGATCTACGACAGCCGCCGCGACGGCCAGATCCTGCAGCCCGACCCCGGTGCCGTCGAAGAGGGTGATCTCCTGGTCCGAGCGGCGGCCCGGATCCGCCCCGGTGATGACCCGGCCCAGTTGCACGACGTCCGCTTCGGCGATCAGGCCCTGCGCGACCGCGTGCTGCGCTTCGCCGATGCTGATGGACTGCGCGACCTCATCCGTAAAGACCCGCGCACCGGCCAGAAGCTGGGGATCCACCTCCTGCTTGCCCTTGGTGTCGGTGCCCATGCAGGCCAGATGCGTGCCGGGACTGACATGGTCGGCCATCAGGATCGGCGCGAAGGACGAGGTGATGGTGACGATCACATCCGCCGCGCGCAGCCCTTCCAGCGGAACCGCCTCGAAGGGCAGGCCGACCTCCTCGGCCACGGCGGCAAGGCCGGGCAGCATCTCGGGGTGCAGGTTCCAGCCGATCACCCGCTCGAACGCGCGCTGCTCCAGCGCCGCGCGCAACTGGAACTTGGCCTGATGCCCGGCGCCGACCATGCCCAGGACGCGCGCATCCGGCCGCGCCAGATGCCGGATCGACACGGCCGAAGCGGCGGCCGTGCGCAACGCGGTCAAGAGGTTGCCCCCGACCATCGCCACAGGCTGGCCGGTGTCGGGATCGAACAGGAACACGGTGGACTGATGATTGATCAGCCCGCGCCGTTCCAGGTTGTGCGGCCAGTAGCCCCCGGCCTTCAGGCCCAGGACCTTGCCCGCCCGGTCAAACCCGCCCTTGAAGCCGTAAAGCGCGTCCTCGTGCCCCAAGGCTTCGCGCACCACGGGAAAGTTGCGCGCCTCGTCGCGGGCCATGGCGGCAAAGACCTGCTCGACCGCCGTAAAGGCGGCCTCGCGGGTCATCAGGCTGGCGATCTGGGCCTCGGGGACGATCCACATGGTCAGTACGCCTTGCCGCGGGCCGAGACCGGCCAGACCACCTCGACCTTGCCGTTGCGAACCCCGACATACCAGTCATGCACGTTGCAGGTCGGGTCGCAGTGACCGGGGACCAGCCGCAGCTTGTCGTTCACCTTCAGCACCCCTTGCGGATCTTCGACCACGCCATGTTCATCGCTGCACTTGACGTATTTCACATCCGTCCGGCCAAAGATCACCGGCAGACCGCTGTCCACCGACTGCGCCTTCAGGCCCGCATCCACGATGGCCTTGTCGGCCTTGGCGTGGCTCATCACGCTGGTCAGGATGAACAGTGCATTCTCCCATTCGCCCTGATCGATGCGCTTGCCGTCCTTGTCCAGGATGCGGCCGTAATCGGCATCCATGAAGGCATAGCTGCCGCACTGAAGCTCGTTGTACACGCCCGAGGTGGACTCAAAATAATAGCTGCCCGTGCCGCCGCCGCCGACGATGTCGCAGTCCAGCCCCTCGGCCTTCAGCGCATCGACCGCGTCCTTCACCTGGGCGACGGCCAGGTCGATCTTGGCCTTCCGGTCGTCATAGCTGTCCATGTGCTGCATCGCGCCCTGATAGGCCTGGAGGCCGGCGAACTTCAGCCCCGGTGCTGCGTCGATGGCCTTGGCCAGCGCCACCACGTCCGGCGTCGTCTTGACACCGCAGCGCCCGGCGCCGCAGTCGATTTCAACCAGGCATTCGATGGTGGTGCCATGCTTCACCGCCGCCGCCGACAGGTCGGCCACATTGTCCAGCATGTCGACGCAGACGATGGTCCGCGCACCAAGTTTCGGCAGGCGGGCAAGCCGGTCGATCTTGGCCGGGTCGCGCACCTGGTTCGACACCAGCACATCCTTGATCCCGCCGCGGGCGAACACCTCGGCCTCGGACACCTTCTGGCAGCAGACCCCGACCGAGCCGCCCAGCCGTTCCTGCAGCTTGGCGACATCGACGGACTTGTGCATCTTGCCATGCACCCGGTGCCGCATCCCGTGGGCGCGGGCATAGTCGCCCATCTTCTTGATGTTCCGCTCCAGCGCGTCCAGGTCCAGGACCAGACAGGGCGTCTGGATATCGGCCTCGTCCATGCCGGGCAGGGCAGGGATGTCATAGCCCACTTCCAGGCCTTCGAAAGTTGTCTGCTTGTTCATGGTAATCACCCTTTCATCCAGGGAAGTTTGTCCAGATCGACGTTGCCGCCAGTCACGATGATGCCAACGCGCTTGCCGCGGAAGGCATCGGGGTTCTTCAGGACCACCGCCAGCGGCACCGCGCTGGAGGGTTCCAGCACGATCCGCAGGTGCTTCCACGCCAGCTTCATCGCCGCCACGATCTCATCCTCGCTGGCGGTGTAGATCTCGCTGACGTGCGAGGACACGAAGTGCCAGGTCAGGTCCTTCAGCGGGACCAGCAAGCCATCGGCGATGCTTTTCGGCGCGTCGTCGGCGATGATCTGCCCGGCCTTGAAGCTGCGATAGGCGTCGTCGGCGGTCTCGGGCTCGGCCGCGATGACCCTGGTCTCGGGCGCCAGGGTCGCCAGCGTCAGGCAGGTGCCCGAGATCATGCCGCCCCCGCCGATCGGCGCCACGACCATGTCAAGGCCGCCCGTCTGCTCCATGAACTCACGCGAGCAGGTGCCTTGGCCCGCGATCACGCGCGGATCGTTGTAGGGGTGGACGAAATCGCCCCCCGTCGCCGCCTGCACCGTGGCAAAGGTCGCCTCGCGGCTGGTGGTCGACGGCTCGCATTCGGTGATCACCCCGCCATAGCGGCGCACGGTGTCCTTCTTGGCCTGCGGGGCGGTGCGCGGCATCACCACGTTGCAGGGAATCCCCCGCAGCATCGCCGCATAGGACAGGCACGAGGCGTGGTTGCCCGAAGAATGCGTCGCCACCCCGCGCCGGGCCTTATCCTCGTCCAGGCCAAAGACCGCATTGGTCGCGCCGCGCACCTTGAAGGCGCCGGGTTCCTGAAAGTTCTCGCATTTGAAGAACAGGTGTGCCCCGGTCAGCTCGTCCAGATAGTCCGAGGTACGGACCGGCGTCAGGCGGATATGCGGACGGATGCGGTCATGCGCGGCCAGCATGTCGTCATAGGTCGGGATCAGCATCTCAGGCCGCCTTCTTCGCTTGCAACGCATGGCCGCGGTAATAGTCCTGCGCCGCCGCCACGCCCGACCCCAGACGGATGTTCAGACCCAGGTCGGCCATGACCATCTCGGCCGTGGCCAGCCCCGCCAGCGTCATCACGTCGGTCAGGCTGCCCAGATGGCCGATGCGGAACACCTTGCCCGCGACCTCGCCCAACCCGGTGCCAAAGGCCACGCCATAGCGTTCGGCGGCATGGGCCACGATCCGGCTGGCGTCGAACCCGGCCGGCGTGCGGATCGCGCTGACCGTATCGGACTGGACCGAAGCATCCACCGCGCACAGCTCCAGCCCCCAGGCGCTGACCGCCCGGCGCACACCCTCGGCGATGCGGTGGTGGCGGGCAAAGACGTTCTCCAGCCCCTCCTCCAGCAGAAGCGAGCTGGAATAGCGCAAGCCGTTCATCAGGCCGACCGGCGGCGTATAGGGGAAGGCGTTGTTGGCATAGCCCTTGGCCATGTCCTGGATGTCAAAGAAGGTGCGGGGCAGGGTGGCCGTCCGCCCGGCCTGCACCGCACGATCCGAGAACCCCAGGATCGCCAGCCCGGCCGGCAGCATGAAGCCCTTCTGGCTGCCCGTCACCGCCACGTCCACGCCCCATTCGTCAAAGCGAAAGTCCATCGAGCCAATCGAGGACACGCCATCCACGAACAGCATCGCCGGATGCTTCGCCGCGTCGATCGCCCGGCGCACGGCGGCAATGTCCGACCGCACGCCGGTCGCGGTCTCGTTATGGGTGGCCAGGACCACCTTGATCTCGTGGCCGGTGTCGGCGGTCAGGATTTCCTCGAACCTTGCGGTGGGGATGCCCTCGCCCCAGGGGGTTTCCACGATCCGAACCTTCAGCCCGTGGCGCTGGCACATGTCGATCCAGCGGTGGCTGAACATCCCGTTGCGCGCCGCCAACACCGTATCGCCGGGCGACAGGGTGTTGCTGATCGCCGTCTCCCAGCCGCCGGTCCCGGTCGAGGGGAACAGGAACACCTGCGCGGCCTCCGACTTCAGCACCTTGCGGACGTTGTCCAGGCAGGGATGCAGGATCGCCCCGAACAGCGGCGAGCGGTGGTCCAGCGTCGGCATGTCGCACGCCTTGCGGACATCCTCGGGCATGTTGGTGGGGCCGGGAATGAAAACGGGGTTCTGGAAGCTCATGGCGGGTCTCCTGTCCTGAAGGCAGTTTAACCGCAGGCCATCCGCATAGCCATTTTTTTGAAAAGATTTTTCATTTACATGGGTTGCCTGAATAACGTATGAAAGTCATAAACTTGCAATTTTTCATCCTGCGAAGTGAAAATTCACCAGATCAAGGGCCAGCCCATGAAAACCCCTGTCGATGCCCCGCAAACCACCCGCCGCGCCCGGGGTCGGCCGCGCGACTGGGCGGATGATTCCGACCAGAACGTCATCAAGTCCCTCGACCGCGCGATGGAGGTGTTCGACTATCTCAGCCAGGGTGCCGGCAAGACCCTCTCGGCCCTGGCCGAAGAGACGGACCAATCCCCCGCCACGGTCTACCGCATCCTGACCACGTTGCAGGGCAAGGCGCTGGTGGAATTCGACCCGGCCGAGCAGTTGTGGCACATCGGCCCCCGCGCCTTCATCATCGGCGCGCGCTTTCTGCGCCGCACCAGCCTGGTCGAACGCGCCCGACCCATCCTGCGCCGCCTGATGGAGGAAACCGGCGAAACCGCGAACCTGGGGGTCGAGCGTGAGGGCGCGGTGCTGTTCCTTAGCCAGGTCGAGACCAACGCCAGCATCCGCGCCTTCTTTCCGCCGGGCACCCTGTCGCAGATGCATGCCTCGGGCATCGGCAAGGCGCTTCTGGCGCAGATGGAGGGCGACCGGCTGGACCGCTGGCTTGGTGCCCGCGTGCTGGAGGCGTTCACCGACCGCACGATCACCGACCCCACGGCCCTGAAGGCCGGCCTGACCCAGGTGCGCGACCAGGGCTTTGCGCTGGATGATGAAGAGCGCAACCCCGGCATGCGCTGCATCGCCGCCCCGGTCTTTGACGTGAACCGAGAGGCTGTGGCAGGCATCTCGGTCTCGGGGCCGACCAGCCGGATCAGCCTGCGCCAGTTGGACAACCTCTCACGCCCGGTCATGGCTGCCGCCGCAGCCCTGACACAGGCCATCGGCGGAGCGGACCCGACGTCGTCCGACGGGCGCGGGTAAGGCCCGCGCCAGGGACGCGCGCCAGAAGGCGGTCCCGCCAAGGGTTGGATTCCCGGCGCGGGACGTATAAGGGATCGTGCAGCGAACATGGACCTGGGTGTGATCCCCGGGTGGCTCTTCCGGCCGCCGATCCGCCGGACAACCTGAACCGACACCCGGATCAACTTTCGACGCGCGGCCATTTGGCCCGGGTCGATCAGGAAAATTCTTCATGATTTCACTCGATGCCTACCGCGCACAGTGGTTCGGCAACATCCGCGCCGATGTGCTGGCCGGGCTTGTCGTGGCGCTGGCGCTGATCCCCGAGGCGATTGCCTTTTCCATCATCGCAGGCGTGGACCCCAAGGTCGGGCTTTACGCTAGCTTCTCGATCGCCGTGCTGATCGCCTTTGTGGGCGGCAGGCCCGGCATGATCTCGGCCGCCACGGCTGCGACGGCGGTGCTGATGGTCACGCTGGTGCGCGACCACGGGCTGCAATACCTGCTGGCGGCCACGGTGCTGACCGGGGTGATCCAGATCGCCATGGGGCTGCTGAAGCTTGGCTTCGTGATGCGCTATGTTTCAAAGTCGGTGATGACCGGCTTTGTCAACGCCCTGGCGATCCTGATCTTCATGGCGCAATTGCCGGAACTGGACCCAAGGGCGGTCGGCTGGCTGACCTATGTCCTGGTCGCGGCCAGCCTGGCGATCATCTATCTTTTTCCCTACCTGACCAAGGCGGTCCCCTCGCCCCTGGTAACGATCCTGGTCCTGACCGCCTTGACGATGTACTTCGGCTGGGAGGTGCGCACCGTGGGCGATATGGGTGCACTGCCCGACACCTTGCCGGTCTTTCTGATCCCGGACATTCCCCTGACGCTGGAAACGCTTTGGATCATCCTGCCCTATTCGCTGGCCATCGCGGTGGTGGGACTTCTGGAAAGCCTGATGACCCAGAACCTGGTGGATGAGTTGACCGACACGAAGTCCGACCGCAATCAGGAATGCATCGGCCAGGGCATCGCCAATACCGCCACCGGCTTCATCGGGGGCATGGCAGGCTGCGCCATGATCGGGCAAAGCATGATCAACGTGAAATCCGGCGGGCGAGGGCGGCTGTCGGCCTTCACCGCCGGGGCCGTGCTGCTGATCCTTGTGGTCTTCCTTGGCGAATGGGTCGCGCAGATCCCGATGCCCGCGCTGGTGGCGATCATGATCATGGTCTCGGTCGGCACCTTTTCCTGGTCGTCAATCAAGAACCTGACCGTCCACCCGCGCTCGTCCTCCATGGTGATGGTCGCGACGGTGGTGACCGTGGTCTGGACCCACAACCTGGCCATCGGCGTGCTGGTGGGCGTGCTGCTGTCCGGCATCTTCTTCGCCGGCAAGATCGCGCAATTGTTCAAGGTCACCTCCAGCATCTCTGCCGACGGCCGGGTGCGGACCTATCTGGTGGAAGGCCAGCTGTTCTATGGCTCGGTCGAGGATTTCATGGACGCCTTCGATTTCCGCGAGGCGTTGGACCGCGTGGTGATCGACGTCAGCCGCGCGCATATCTGGGACATCTCCTCGGTGCAGGCGCTGGACATGGCAGTGCTGAAATTCCGCCGCGACGGGGCCGAGGTCGAGATTGTCGGCCTGAACGCAGCCTCTGAAACCATCGTCGACAAGCTTGCCATGCATGACAAGCCGGGCGCTGCGGACAAGCTGATGGCGCATTGAGGGGGGAGACAGAGATGACCGACCAACCACAGAAGATCGTCGCCCTTGTTGACGGCTCCGTATACTCGGCCAGCGTCTGCGACCATGCGGCCTGGATCGCCAGCCGCACCGGCGCGCCGGTCGAACTGCTGCACGTGCTTGGCCGAGACGAGGCGTCGGACACGCACGACCACTCCGGCGCGATCCGTCTGGGCGCGCGGACGGCGCTGCTGAAGGAACTGGCCGAACTGGACGCACAGCGCGCCAAGCTTCTTGGCCAGCGCGGTCGGGCGATCCTGGAAGATGCGGCAGCCCTGCTGGAAAAGGCCGGCGTGACCGGGATCACCACCCGCCTGCGCCATGGCGATCTTGTCGAGGCCGTTGCGGATGTCGAAGCCGATGCGGGCGTGATCCTGCTCGGCAAGCGGGGCGAGGCGGCGGATTTCGCCAGGGTGCACCTCGGCTCGAACCTGGAACGCATCATCCGCGCCAGTCACAAGCCGGTCTTTGTCGCGTCCCGTGCGTTCCGACCGATCCAGAAGGTTCTGGTTGCCCATGACGGCGGCGGCTCGGCTCGGAAGGCCGTCGATCACATCGCCCGCAGCCCGCTGTTCCGGGGCCTTGCGGTACAGGTCGTGACCGTGGGCCAGGCCACGGCCGAGGTCACGCAGGCCCTTTCCGACGCCAAGGCATTGCTCCTGTCTGCCGGGATCGCAGCGGATACCGCCGTCCTGCCCGGCCAACCCGAGACGGCGCTGGCCGGGCTGGTGGAGCAAGCGCCCTTCGACATGCTGGTCATGGGCGCCTACGGCCACAGCCGCATCCGCAGCCTGATCATCGGGTCCACGACAACGGCGATGATCCGGGCCTGCAAGGTGCCCGTCGTCCTGGTGCGCTAGGCCGGCTTTCCGGCCATGGCCGCGCTGCGGGCCGGCCAGCTTTGACGTCAGGGACGGGGCCGCTGGACCTGTCATCAAACCTTCATTGGACCACCGATTTCATTTCCTGTAATCGGGAATCATGGAACATAGCCGCGCCGCTCATGCCTTTTCCACGCTTGGCCACCCCGGCCGGCTGGCGGTCTTTCGCCTGCTGATGCGCTTTGCGCCGCAGGGCGTGCGCCCGACCGAAATCGCTGCGGCGCTTGGCCTGAAGCAGAACACCCTGTCGCACCATCTGGCGGACCTGACGGCCTCGGGCCTTGTCGGGGTCGATAGGCGGGGCCGGTCGCTTTACTACGCCGTCGATCTGGACGCGACCGAAGGGCTGATCGGCTATCTCGCCCTGGATATCGGCCGTGCCCGGCCCGATCTGCTTGCCCCCCTGCTTACCGTTCAGAAGGATCCCGCCCGCATGACTGCCCCGCATCGCGACACCGATTTCGACGTGCTGTTCATCTGCTCGGGCAACTCGGCCCGCTCGATCTTTGCCGAGGCGCTGCTGCGCGACCTGGGGCAGGGCAAGTTCCAGGCCTTCTCGGCCGGAACCCGTCCCAATACTGCACTCAATCCCTTTGCACTGGAAATCCTGCAACGCAACGGCCACGACATCTCTGGCCTGCGCGCCAAGCACATTGCCGAGTTCCAGCAGCCCGACTCCATTGCCATGGATTTCGTATTCACCGTCTGCGACACCGCCGCAGCCGAGGAATGTCCGCCCTGGCCCGGCCAGCCGATCACCGGCCACTGGGGCCTGCCCGACCCGGTCAAGGCCACCGGAACCGACGCGGAACGGGTGCTGGCCTTCGCCCAGACCTATGCCGCCCTGCGTCGCCGGATCATGGCTTTCGTCGAACTGCCGTTCGAAAGCCTGAACCGGATGTCCCTGCAATCCCGCGTCGATGCCATCGGCGCCGACAGCCCGGAAAAGGCTTGACCCACATGACCCGTATCGCCCTCAACGGCCTTGGCCGCATCGGAAAACTCGTCCTGCGCGACCTGATCGACAGCGGTGCGGGCGGCGAGGTCGTGCTGGTGAACGATCCCGCCGGCGATGCCGAACAGCACGCGCTGCTGATGGAGTTCGACAGCGTCCACGGCCGCTGGCGCACGCCGGTCGCGGCGGCGGATGGGGCGCTGGTCCTGAACGGCCGGTCCATCCGCCTGACGCATGAAAAGACCATCGAGGCGCTGCCCCTGGCAGAGTTGGGCGTCGATCTGGTCATCGACTGCACCGGCGTCTTCAAGACCGCCGCGAAGATCGCGCCCTACCACGCCGCTGGGGTCAAGAAGGTGGTCGTTTCGGCCCCGGTCAAGGACGGCGGCGCGCTGAACCTGGTCTACGGGGTGAACCATCACCTTTACGACGGCTCGCAAAACTTGGTCACCGCAGCCTCCTGCACCACCAACTGCCTCGCGCCGGTCGTCAAGGTGATCCATGAAAACCTGGGCATCCGCCACGGCTCGATCACCACGATCCACGACGTCACCAATACCCAGACCATCGTGGACCGCCCGGCCAAGGACATGCGCCGCGCCCGGTCGGCCCTGCTGAACCTGATTCCGACCACGACCGGATCGGCCACGGCGATCACCCTGATCTATCCCGAGTTGAAGGGCCGCCTTAACGGTCACGCGGTGCGCGTCCCGCTCCTGAACGCCTCGCTTACCGACTGCGTGTTCGAGGTCGAGCGCGCCACCACGGCCGAGGACGTGAACGCCCTTTTCGCAGCCGCTGCCGAAGGCCCGCTGAAAGGCATCCTTGGCTTCGAGACGCGGCCGCTGGTTTCCTCGGACTTTACCAACGATCCGCGATCCTCGATCGTCGATGGCCCGTCCACGATGGTCATCAACGGCACGCAGGTGAAGGTTTATGCCTGGTATGACAACGAATGGGGCTATGCCTGCCGGCTGGCCGATGTCGCGCGGATGGTCGCGGGATCGCTGTGACCGACGCCGCAAATCCCTTGCGCGCCTATGCTGCGGTGACGGCGGCCTATTGGGCCTTCATGCTGTCCGACGGCGCGCTGCGGATGCTGGTGCTGCTGCACTTCAACGCGCTGGGCTTCACGCCCGTCCAACTGGCCTGGCTGTTCCTGCTGTACGAGGTGGCGGGCATCGTCACCAACCTTGCGGCCGGCTGGCTGGCCGCGCGGTTTGGCCTGGCTGCGACGCTGTATGGCGGCCTTGCCTTGCAGATCGCCGCACTGGTGGCGCTGGCCCAACTTGATCCGGGGTGGAGTGTCGCTGCCTCGGTCGCCTTCGTGATGGCGGTTCAGGGCGTGTCGGGCGTGGCCAAGGATCTGGCCAAGATGTCGTCGAAATCGGCCGTGAAATTGCTGGCACCAAGCACGGAGGGCGGTCTGTTCCGCTGGGTGGCGCTGCTGACCGGGTCCAAGAACGCGGTGAAGGGGCTGGGCTTCTTTCTTGGCGCGGCGCTGCTTGCCTTTGCGGGGTTTCAGGCTGCGGTCTGGGGCATGGCGGGGGTGCTGGCGGTGATCCTGCTGGCGGTGGTCCTGTTCCTGCCCGCCGGCCTGCCGGGCCGGGTGAAGTCGGATGAAGCCTGGGGCGGCTGGCGCTCGCGCGATCCGCGCGTCAACCGGCTGTCGCTGGCGCGGATGTTTCTGTTCGGGGCGCGCGACGTGTGGTTCGTGGTCGGCATCCCGGTCTATTTCCAGTCCGTCCTGTCCGACGGCACCGCCGAAGGCCGGCGCGAGGCGTTCTTTCTGATCGGCAGTTTCCTGGCCCTGTGGATCATCGCCTATGGCGCGGTGCAGGCCCTTGCGCCGCGCCTGCTGGGGGCCCGAAGCCAGCCCGAAGCCGAGACGACCCGCAAGGCCATCCTCTGGGCCGGGCTTCTGGTGCCGATCCCCTTCCTGCTGGCCGTCGCGGCCTGGGCCGCAGACGGGCCGTCGCCCTGGCTGACAGCGACGCTGATCGGCGGCCTGCTCGTGTTCGGCTTTGTGTTCGCGGTCAATTCCTCGGTCCATTCCTATCTGATCCTGGCATTCGGATCGGCCGACCGGATCACGCGCGACATCGGGTTCTATTACATGGCCAATGCCGCCGGGCGCCTGATCGGCACGCTGCTCTCCGGTCTCAGCTACCAGATCGGTGGGCTGCCCCTGTGTCTGGCCGCTGCAGGCACCATGGCACTGGCAAGCTGGCTGTCGGCCCGGCGACTTGCGGTCCCCTAGCCAGACGCCCCCCGGATCAGTCCGTGACGATGGTGGCCAGGCGGAACGCCTCCAACTCTTCCGGCACCAGGACATAGATGTCGTCGGGCGGCGTCATCAACGCCTTGGCCATCAACAGCGGATCGATCCCCATCTCGTTCAGGTAGGTCATCACCTGCGCCTGGCCCGACTGGATGTCCGACACCAACAGGAAGGCAGGAAGATAGGTGTTCTCGCCGAAATAGTGCTGGTGGACCCCGACGGTCGCCCGGCGCGAGACTGTGCGCTCAGACCCGCCGGCCAGGATGTAGGGGCAGGCCGAGAAACAGAAGGCATTCGCCGAAACGGTCACCGGCAAACCGCCATCGCGCAGCATGCGGCCGATCTCCAGCGCCTCGTTCACCTCGCCGCCCGGCGAATTCAACAGGACCCCGGTCGTTTCCCGGGTCAAGGCATCCATCCACCGCGACAGCCGGGCCGCGTCACCACTTGCGATCGTCCCGTTCAGCAGGATGTTTCCCGCGCTTTCCCCGGTTTCGATCAGGCTGAACTCAAGTTGCGGGGGAACCCGCTGGTCCGGCGACAGATAGGGGTTCTGCGGCAGATCGAGCGGGGCGCGCCTGGGGTCAAAGCGCCGCGTCTGATCGCCGGGCCGGACCGGCTGGTCGATTGCAGGCGCCGTCGGCCCCCCGGCCGGCAGCAGGCCCAGGAACGACGCCGGCACGTCAGCGAGGACCACCAGACCCGCCAGGGCGCATTGCGCGACCAGCATCGCCTTCAGCACCCAAGGCGCATCCCAAGCCCGCTTGCGGCTGGCCAAGGGCACCGGCTCGCTCACTTGCGTGCTCCACGGTCCAGGGCTTCGACATTCCCGAAAGCCGTATCCCCGCCGATCTCTGGCAAGGCATCGCGGTCGTCCGACGTGGTCTCGGGCAACGCCTCTGCCCCGCGTGGCGTGCCACTGATCGCCTCGATGCTTCGCAGCGCGACGACCGCCTTGCGCAAGTCCCGCAGCGACATGGCTTCCTCGGGGTCGGCGGTGGCTCGGCCCTCGCGGATCGCCGATTGCGCGACCATCATCATGAAAACCAGAACGGCGGGCAGAAGATCGATGGCAATCGCACCCGCCCATGAGGGAACGAAATCGCCCGCATAACGCAGGACCGCATCCGCCGTGGAAATCGGTTGGTAGGTGGTCTCCTCGGCGGCCGGCAGGGCCATCACCGCCTGTGCGGCGCTGCGCAGGGATTCCGCCCGCTGGCCCAGGACCTGCAGCACGGACTCGATGGTTGTCTGCTGCGCGCCGCGGATCGCATCCGTCGACCCGTCAAGCTCGGGCAACACGACCGAGGCGGCCAGATCCTGCGCCGCCCGGTCCACGACCGGCGCCACAGACAACTGTCGCAGCCGGGCGATCAGACCGGCAAGCCGCACGGATTCCTCGGCAAAGATGACGGACCTTTCGGCGACAGGGCCGGTCGCGGCCGTCAGCTCGCGCATCCGCGACAGGATGGCGTTGCCTTCCGCGAAGGCGGCCTCGATCAGGGGGGCCTGCGCCTCGATCTGCGCCTCAAGCGCCGCCAACTCGTCGCCCTTCGAGGTCAGGACACGGAACACGGCCCCGCGCCCGGACGTGCCGGACAGGTTGCCGTCGGCCTCTTGCGTCGACAGATCGGCAAAGGCCTGGCGCGCGCGGGACACGTCAAGCTGCAACCCTTGGCCGGCGACCGCAACGCGGTTGGCCTGCTCCAGTTCCACCTGATAGTCGCGCACCGTAAGGGCCAGGTGCTGCTCCACCGCCGCGGACCCGGCCAGGGCCGCCGCGTTCAGCCACGAGGACATCGCAACGATCGCCAGGCTTCCGGCAACCATGGTCAACAGCATGCCGATCCGGGCGCTGGCGGTCCGCATGGCGGGCGTAAGGCGCAGCATGTAGCTCCAGAACACGAAGATCGCGACCGAGACCGCCAGCGAATAGGCCACGGCGGCAAAGAAGGTCAGGGCCCCGGAACCATCCAGCAGCGACCGCACGCCCAGATAGGTGTAGATCCCCGACGCGACCGCCAGCACCCCCAGTGCCATAGGGGCAAAGCTGTCCAGCGCGGTCAGATGGCCTTCGATCTCGCGGGCGTGCTGGTGTCCGTCACCCCGCGAAGAGTTGTGACCGTTGGCTTCGTTCATCCCGACCTCCAGCTGTGCAAGGTCAGGGTAGGCACCGCGGGAGTCCGATGACAGCAAAAACTCGGTCGAAGCCGCGCCGCTCTCGGAATTGTCAGATGGACCTCGGCCTTGCCGCCAAGCCAGTCAGGGGCCGCAGATCGTGATGCACGGCCAGCGTCCCAGGGTTGCAGAACGCAGCCGCCTGCAGCTTCCACTGCTTTGACATGCAATCAGTGGTTGCTCTCTTTCTGGAATGTATTAACCTCAGATGCTTGATTGCAGGTATTTTTTCCGGGGTTCCGCCATGAACGCACCTTTCATTCAGGGGACACGTGCGGGGCGATTGGCGACGGTTCTGGGGGCGGATACGCTGGTTCTGCTGCGGTTCGCGGGCAGCGACCGGCTGAGCGGGCTGTTCAGCTACGAGGTTGACTGCCTGTCCACAACGCCGGACATCGATTTCGACGCGCTCGTCGGCACACATGCGACGGTCACGCTGGTCACCCACCGGGGCGAGGACCGGCCCTTTGACGGCATCGTCACCGAAGCGCGCTGGCTGGGGGTGGGCGAGAACGGGCATCGCTACCGGCTGACGCTGCGGCCCTGGTTCTGGCTTGCCACGCGGCGGCGCAACCAGCGGATTTTCCACGACAAGACCGTCACCGAGATCCTGCAGGAACTGCTTGCCGCCTATGCCGGCGCCGGGCCGCTGGAGATCGCCACGACCACCGACTACCCAAAGCTTGAATACACGGTCCAGTACCGGGAAAGCGACTTTGCCTTCGCCTGCCGGATGATGGAGAGGTTCGGGTTAAGCTACCATTTCCAGCATGAGCCGGGCAGTCACAGGATGGTGGTGACCGATGCGGCGGACATCCATCCCACAATCGGCCCCCGGAAATTCCGCGGCTACGGCAGCCAGCACCATGCGGCCGAAGAGCATTTCCACGCCTGGGCCCCGGCGCGCCGGATCACCACCGGGGCGGTGCGGCTGACGGATTACAACTTCAAGGCGCCGAAGGCCGCGATGGAGGTCGACCGCACCGGCGATGCCGCCCACGCCGAGGGGCAGATCGAAAGCTTCGACTGGCCCGGCGACTACCTTGACCAGGGTCAAGGCAAATCCGTGGTGGCGCGCAGTCTGGCCCGCGAGCGCGGCCAGGACCAGAGGTATGAGGCGCTGGGCGATGCGATGTCGCTTGCCGCGGGCCTGAAGGTGACGCTGGACGGCGATCCGGTGCCCGGGACGGGGGCCGAGTTTCTGTGCCTCGTGGCCGAACACAGCTACACCTCCGACGCCTATGGCTCGGGCGAGGCGGCAGCGGAAGCGGACTACAACGGGCGCTATGTGCTGATGCCATCCGATGCCCCCTTGGCCCCGGAACGCAAGACCCCGCTCGCCGTGGTGCAGGGCCCGCAGACCGCGGTTGTCGTTGGCGAGGGCGAGATCGACTGCGACGACTACGGCCGGATCCTGGTGCGGTTCCACTGGGACCTCGCAGCCGCCCATTCGATGCGCTGCCGGGTTAGCCAGAACTGGGGCGGTGCGGGCTGGGGCGGCATGGTCATCCCCCGGATCGGGATGGAGGTGGTGGTCGAATTCCTGGAAGGCGACCCCGACAAGCCGCTGGTCACAGGATGTGTCTACAACGCCAAGCAGACCGTTCCGTATCCCTTGCCGGCAAACAAGACCGTATCGACGTTCAAGACCCAGACCCACCAGGCCGAGGGCTACAACGAGTTGCGCTTCGAGGACGAGGCGGGGCGCGAGGAGATCTTCCTGCACGCCCAGAAGGACCACAATACCAAGGTCGAGAACAACCAGACAGCCCGCGTCAATATCAACAAGGTCGAAAGCGTCGGTCACAGCAAGGCGAGCGAGATCGACAACTTTCACGACCATGTCGTCGGCGGTGACATGCGGGTCAGTGTCGGGCCAAGCCACAAGGGGAAGTTCACCCCCGGCGACGCGACCGAAAACGACCAGGGGATCGCGGCCGTTGCCGTGGGGCTTGGCGAACCCGGCGGCCAGGTCGGAAGCGGCGACATGGTGATCGAGATCGATCGCGACCTGTCTGAAACCGTCGGCCGCGATGTCCAGCAGCATGTCGATGGCAACAAGGCGGTGTTCATCGGCGGCAACGGTGGTCTGGTGCTGGGCGCCTTGGCCGGCCTAGTCACGGCTGGAAGTGCCTTCATGCGCAAGCACGGCAGTGCTGCCGGCGCTCCGGTCGGAAGCTTTGCTTCGGCCATGGGCGGGATGGTCGCGGCCGTCCCGGGCATGCAGGGGTTGTTCGGCAAGCTTCTGGGGGGCAGCGGGTCGCTGAATACGGTGATCGAGAAGTTCCGCTCCGACACCATCGGCATCGCCCGAACCGAGCAGATCGGCCTCTACAAGAACACCGTCGTCGGCCATACCCAAAGCCTGTCGGTGGGCAAGAAGCACGTTGCGGTCATTGGCGAGGATTATGACCTTGAGGCCAAGGCCTCGATCTTCACGCGCACCAGGAAGCATACGGAAATGGCCACCGAGAAGATCGTGATCGGAGGGCCCGGGGGAACGATCATCATCGACGCCAGCGGCGTCACGATCAAGGCCAGGGCGATCCGGCTGAAGGCGCCGGCGATCGACATGACCAGTGGCTCTCCGAACGAGGCGCAGCTGGCCTCGGACAAGCCATACAATCAGGATTGCAGCAAATGACGCGGCTCCAGCGCCACAGTCTGGCCGTGCCCTCGGCCGAGGCCCTGCCGCGCCCCGGCCCAGAGCTGTCGGTCTATCTTTTGTTCGATGCCGCGCGCGTGCCCAATGCGGCGCATCTTCTGGACGCCTACCGTGTGCAGCACAGCTGCCTCTTCCGTGGCCAGCCGGGCGAGGATCTGGCAGACGTGGCCCCCTGGCTTGTGGCGCTGGAAGGCGCCTCGCCGCAGGCACAGGATTTCATCTGGCAGGTGCTGGCCGACGGCCACGGCCTGCTTTTGCACGCGCCCGCCGGGATCGATCCGGTGCGGCGGCATCTGAAAAAGTTCTTGCGTGGCCGCATCGACGGGCGGGAGGTTTATGTGAAGTTCTACACTGCGCGCAATTTCGACTACATGCTGCAGACCGATCCGGCCCTGCCGGGGCTGTTCTCCTTGGTCGAAACGGCGATCTTCGCAGAAGGCGGTTTTGACAGCACCTTTGTTGCCGTCACCGCAAAGGCGGCCTGACCGTGGTCGAGACCCCTCAGCATGTGCCCAATGCGGGAAAATCGCTGCGCAAGACCCTGCGCGAATGCACCGGCAACATCTGCCAGTGTCTTGCCGACAAGATCAACGAATTGGTCAACCGCAGCAAGGCGCCCGGCGCGGGCGGCACGCGCGGGCTGGTCGAACGCTTTGCCCAGCAGGTGGCCCCAGGGGCGCAAGGTCCGGGAACCACCGGCTGGATCAACCACGAGAACGAGATTCGCACGCAACAGGATACGCTCCAACAGCATCTTGACGAGCATGACGGTCGCGGCTGTCCGCCGGGTGGGCTGCCCGCCGGCGCGCGCTCCTGGGCTAACAAGCCGGTCCCGTCGCCGGCGGATTGGCAGGCCAACAATCCGGTGGCCACGCCCTACACCGGCGTCACCGGCAGCGCCGCTGGCGACGTCGCGGCGGGCGCGGCAACTGTCGGACTTGGTTATCTGCTCTACCGCGGCATCCGCATGTTGCCGTCGCTGGCCCCACCCCTATGGTGGTCGATCCCCGGCAACTTGGCGGTGCCATGACATGAACCAAGGAACAGACTCAGCATGATCTACGAAGAGCACAACCGCCCCGGTGAGGCGATCCTGCCCATGGCGCAGGATGCGGCCCTGCCGTTTTACGGGGATGTCGGCCTGACCGATGACCCGGAAGACGCCGGCCGCTTCCAGGCGGTTTTCAAGGCGGCGATCCTTGGCAGCAATTTCGGCCATCCCCAAGCCGCGTGGGAGACTATTCAAGGGCTTGCGCCACAGATGCTGTCGCGCGACCGATCGATGGTGCTGCTGAAATGGATCCACGACGCCTATACCTATCATCCGGCCAACCCGAACATGTACTGGGCCTCGATCCTGTTGCGCTATGCCAATGCGCCAGGCGGTTGGCCAGACGTCGGTCAGACCATCGAAGAGCAGCGCCAGTTCGACGAATTCGCGGCCTTCTTCCTGCGGGAATGGGATCGCGATGGCTTCAACGCGCGGCTGGAGGCCGAGCAGAGCAAGCCCCCGACCGACTGGGACCGTCAGGTCCACATGCGCTATGGGCTGGTGCCGCTGGATGACGACGGGAAGGATTCCCTGCCGTTCCTTTATCGGATCTACCAGGGCGCCGCACTGCGCCGGGCCATCCGGGACTTCAACTTTCCTGCACGCCCGGGTTTCCCGCACGCCAAGATGCGCGCGGCGGCCCAACTGGCCGCAGACGAGGCGTGGATGCCGCCAGGCGTCCCGCTTGGCCGGATCACGGACGTCGTCTAGGATGGCACCTTTGGATCCGCGCATCACGCATTGGGGCGAAGCGGCGATGCTGTTCAGCCTGGACCTCGCGTTGCCGGTGACACCCGTCATCTTCGGTGGTCGGGTCGATCCGCTGTCGCTGCGCGACGCCTTTCGCCACGCCGTGGTCCAGAACCGCAAGGCGGCGGCCGCCGGCATGGGACCGCAATTCCTGCGCGACCTTCTGGCCTGGGCGGCGAACGGTGCGCCCTGGCTGGCCGAGGTGACCGAGTTCGTCGACACGGCGCTGGTGACCGTGTCGATGCCGCAAAGCGCAGCGCGTTTGCCGTTGGGGTTCCTTACCCAGGACGAGAAGAACCGCCAGGTGACGCAGCTTCTTCCGGCCGACCGTCGTGTCCCAGACCTGCGGCAGCGGGTTCTGTCGCTGTTGCCCCCAGCAAGCTATGCCGCGCTTTTCGCTGCGGCGGACGCGGCCGATACCCGGCTGGCGACGGGTCAGTTGACCGACTGGGATCGTCAGATGCTGACGCGCAATGCGGCGGTGATCAGCCCGCAGGACCCGCTGCGAAACCTGCTTCACTCCGCCGACCTTCGGCTGCGTGAGCAGGCACTGAAAGATGCGATGGCCGATCTGGATGACGACACCCGCGCCCGGATCGTCCAGGTCAACCGGATGGCCGCATGATGGATCGCGATCCCCTGACAGACCTGTCGCGCCGACGCCTGATCGACCTCGCACGGCAAGTCGTTGCAGCCCATCCCGCCCATTATGGTGCTGCCCCCTTGCCCTATGTGGCGCTGCAATTGCGGGAATTCCAGAAATTCTGCGAGGATGCCGGCATTACCGATCCCGCCGATACCGAACGGATCCTGCTCGCCGTGTTCCGGCCGGCGCCACAGGCGCTTTCGTCGGCGCAGACCGAATATGTCATGCATCTTATCACGGCCGACGACGCCAATCCCGCGCGCCGCGCCCTTGCCGTCAGTCGCTATCTTGCCCCCGAAGGAGGCTGAACCATGAGCAAACCCGTCAGCTTGCTTGGTCAAGCCCATGTCTGCCCGATGGTGGACCCAGGCCCGAAACCGCATATCGGTGGCCCCGTCGTCTCGCCCGGCCAAAGCTTCGTACGCTACAACGGCATCCCGGTCGCGGTCGAGGGTGGCCAATGCCTCTGCACCGGAATGCCGGGGCAGGACGGATTGGCCAAGGGGTCATCGATCGTGCGGATCAACGGCAAGGGCCTGATGCGGATCGGGGATGCGACGTCGCACGGCGGCAAGCTGGTTGCGGGCGTTCCCGGGCTGACCGCCGACTGACCGTCTTGAACCGCCACAGGCGAAGCGCCCCTTGCCCAATCCCGCGCGGCCAGCACGTGTCCGCGCCGTGCCGATCAAGATCTCCGCCAATTGAACCAGCCGCAACCGGATGGTGGCCATCCGTGTCTGCGCCTTTCCGCATCCCAGCATGCAGTCAAGACCGGGGGCCTGGCGCGGCGTGATCTGGAAGCGGACAGCATTGTTGATCCGATCCAGCCCGACCGCGCCAAAGCCTTAGTCGCTGACGGCCGACGTCGGCCTGTCGTTCCGCAAGCTAGAACTGCGTGCTGAACGACAGTGTCAAGCCATAGTCGCGATAATCGGGCGTGCCGATACCGTCGACAAAGGTCATCACGTCAAAGACCGACCGCCCGGTGCTGTGACGCAAACCGGCCTTCAGCTTCCCGCGCCAGCCCTGGAAGGCGGGCTCGATCAGCGCCGCCGCACCAGATCCGGCGCTGTCGGTGTAGACCGCCGAAAGCCCCGCCATCGGCTCCAGCACGCCATTGCCCGCGGCAAGCGTCCAGTTCAGGTCAAGGCCCAGAGCGACCTGGGATTGTTCGACGGTCTGCCCGGCGATCGTGTTGCCCAACCCGTCGACATAGGACTCTTGCCTGTCGCTGACATAGGATCCGTCGACAAAGGGCAGGACCCTGGTTGTCCCCAGCATCATCTCGCCCTGCAGCTTGAACTGGGCAAGCAGTCGTTCGCTGTCAAAGCTGTCGGCGGGAAGCCCGAACTGCTCCACCGCGTTGCTGGTCTTTCCCCACAGGACCCGCCCCTCATAGAACAGCGGGTGGTCCTGGACCTGTCCGGCCACATAGGGGCCGATCAGCCAGCCCGTTCCTTCGACCGTGCGACCCGGTTCGGACAGCACCATCTGGTCAAGCTCCAGCATGATGCCAAGGATCGCCCGTTCGCTCAGCCAGGCATGGGTCCCGACGGCACCAAGGACATAGCGCGTGTCAGCATCGCCGTTTTCGCCCCACTGGCCGGTAATGCTGGCCCAGACGGGATGACCGGGTTCGGTCGCATAGGTGAAACCCTTGGACGAGACGGCAACTTGTGGCCCGCCGACCGACTGCAGCAGCCGGATCAGGCCGGGCTGCGCGCCAACCAGGGCATTCGCCCGCTGCTGCAGATAGGTTGCAATGGCCGCCTCGGTTTCGCTGACGGCACCCGGCCCGGCTTCCAGCGTGTTCGACGCCAGGTTGCCGTTTGCCGCGACGTCGATGGCGCTGTCCGCCGGCAGGAAGACGCTCAGCGTGCCGCCCCCCGTCGCCGTGATCGTCAGCACATAGCTTGACCCGCTGCCGCTGATCGCCGTGGCCGTCCCGTTGGCAATGGCGAAGTCGTCCGCAGCAAGTCCCGTCACATCCTCCGAGAACAGGACATCCACCTGCACCACTGCCCCCGGCAGGACCGAGGACGGAAGTCCGGCCAGCGTCACAGTCGGTGCGGTCAGGTCAACCGGCGCGGTCACGGTGATCGTGACGTCGTCGGCCAGACTGTCCTGGACGCCGTCGTTGACCACCAGGCTGAAGGTCAGCACCGCATCCGGTGCGTTGAATGGCAAGCTTGGCGCGGTGAACGTCGGTTGGGCCAAAGTCGAACCGGTCAAGCTCACCCCCGGCCCGCCGGTTTGCGACCAGGTATAGGCCAGCGTCTGGCCCTCCGGGTCGGTCGATCCCGTCCCGTCCAGCGTCACCCCAGCCCCCGAGGCGACCGTCTGGTCAGCCCCCGCGTTGGCCGTGGGCACCTGATTCACGGCCGGGTTCACGGTGATCGTTACGCTGTCCGCGACGCTGTTCTGGACCCCGTCATTGACAACCAGGTCGAAGGTCAGGATGGCCGGCGCGGCGTTGAAGGCCACGGTCGGTGCGCTGAACGTCGGCTGCGCGGCGGTGGTGCTGGAAAGGTCCACTGCCGGCCCGCCGCTTTGCGACCAGGTATAGGACAGCGTCTGGTTCTCCGGGTCGGTCGACCCGGTCCCGTCCAGCGTCACCCCGGCCCCCGAGGCCACCGTCTGGTCGGCCCCCGCGTTGGCCGTGGGCACCTGGTTCACGGCAGGGTTGACGGTAATCGTCACGCTGTCCGCGACGCTGCTCAGGAAGCCGTCATCGGCGACCAGTTCGAAGGTCAGGACGACCGGCGCGGCATTGAAGGCCACGGTCGGCGCGGTGAACGTCGGCTGGGGGGCAACGGGGCTGGAAAGGACCACTGCCGGCCCGCCGGTTTGCGACCAGATGAAGGCCATCGCCTGGCCCTCCTGGTCGGTCGACCCCCTCGCGTCCAGTGTCACCCCGGCGCCCGAGGCCACCGTCTGGTCAGCCCCCGCATTGGCGGTCGGCGGCTGGTTCACGGCCGGGCTGACGGTGATCACCACGCTGTCCGCGACGCTGTTCTGGACCCCGTCATTGACGATCAGACTGAAGGTCAGGACGACCGGCGCGGCGTTGAAGGCCACGGTCGGTGCGCTGAACGTCGGCTGCGCGGCGGTGGTGCTGGAAAGGACCACCCCCGGCCCGCCGGTTTGCGACCAGGTATAGGACAGCGTCTGGCCCTCCGGGTCGGTCGACCCGGTCCCGTCCAGCGTCACCCCGGCCCCCGAGGCCACCGTCTGGTCAGCCCCCGCGTTGCTGTTGGGTGCCTGATTGTTGGTCACTGCAAGGGTGAAGGCTTCGACTTCGAAATATCTGCCCGGCCCCGTGCTGGCATCGGTCACCCGGATGGTCACCGGGAAGGAACTGCCAGGATCCGAGGTCGTGCCGCTGAGAAGGCCGCCCGAAGACAGAGTTATTCCCGCAGGCAGGGCGCCCGTTTCAATCTGGAACTCATAAGGAGCAACCCCTCCGATTACCGCCAGTTGCTGGCTGAACGGCTGGCCGCGCGACGCGGTTCCACTTCCCGCAAGCAGTGCGAGAGTTGGGTTCTGAACCGATCCGGTATAGCCCTTGTCGACCGAGATGCCGTTGGCATCCGTGGACCTGACCGCGAAGGAATAGGCTCCACGCTCGGTCGGTGTGCCGCTCAGCACGCCACCCTGGCTTAGCGACGTGCCGGCGGGAACGGTCCCGGCCGCCACCGCGTAGGTGTAGCTTCCCGTTCCGCCGGTCGAAGTCAGCGTCTGGGAAAACGGCGTGCCGGCCTGCAATGTCGGCAAAGCCCCGGGCGCTACCGTGATCGGCGAGGCCGAGGCGGTGATCGTGATGGTGAACAGCACGTCGTCGTTTCCCGTGCCGTCGGCCCCGGTCAACTCGAACACGTCGGTGCCGCCAATTCCGGTCGATCCGTTATGGCTGTAGTCCAGAAACCATTCGTCGCCCGTGCGCCGCGTGGTCGCCGTGCCATGGTCCTCGAAATCCGCAGGGCCGGTGCTGCCGCCGTCAATGACGCCAATGCCGATGAAGCCGATGTTGGACGCGCAATCGGTGATGTTGATCGTCACGGTCCCCCCGCTGCTGACCGTGGCCGTTTGCGGAGGACATTCCGTTGACAGGTGCTGCGCTGCGGCCGGCAGGGCAAAGAAGGACGCCAACAAGATCAATGTGACCGCAAGCACGGGCTTTAGAATTCTTGCGAAAGGTCTTGTCAGTCTGGACACGATTTCTTCTCCTGGTCTTTGGCCTGCAGCAGCGTGATAGTTGCAGCGCGACGTGCGGCAGCATTGTGCAGTTTTTCTGCGCCCGTGAAAGTGCGCATTCTCACATTCCGCGATGATGTTTGCTTTGCACGGCAAATGCCCATGCGCCAGAAAGCCGGGCGAAACCCAGGAATTCCTCAAATACAGGTCTTGAGCTGCCAGAAACTCACTTGATCCCTGCAATCAACAGGCTCACGCAATTGGCTGGGGGCAGGCTTCCATCAATCCTGGGGAATCGGCCGCCACAAAGCCCATATGCCCCAAGCCACCGGCGGCAGCCGGATACCTAGCACAACCTACTTGGGGGAATTGGCGGAGAGGGTGGGATTCGAACCCACGGTAGGCGCAAACCTACAACGGTTTTCGAGACCGCCACGATCGACCACTCCGTCACCTCTCCGCGCTTCAGGGGTCGTCTATGTGGGCGGCTGGATAGCCGGGTCTTGAGCGGGGCGCAAGGGGCAATCCGCGCCGTTTCGCCGATCACGGCCTGTTGCGCGCGGCGCGCTTGGCAAGGGGGCGGCAAGCCTTTACCTCTGGGCCGACCGATCCGGGCCTGCGCCCATCCGAAGGACTGCCGATGCCGCTTCGCCGCCTTGCCCTTTCCACGCTGCTGGCCCTTGCCGCGCCCCTGTCCCTGCCGGCCCTTGCGCAGGACGCCCCGGCGGCCCAGGCCGACGTGCCCGCCCTGTCGCAGGCGCTGCGGCTGGATGACCTGTTTGCCGTCCTCAAGGACGAAGGCGTCGCCTATGGCAAGGACCTTGAGGCGCAGATGTTCCCCGGCGGCGGCGGCCCCCGGTGGGAGGCCGAGGTCGCCGCGATCTACGACACCACCCGCCTGCGCGACGGGTTCGACTCCGTCCTGCAACGCGAACTGGCGCAGGACCCGGCCGTCCTGGCCGAGATCACCGGCTTTTTCACCTCGGACCTCGGGCGCCGCGTCGTCGGGCTGGAGATCGACGCCCGCCGCGCCTTTCTGGACCAAGCGCAGGAAGAAGCCGCCCGCGTCGCGGCCGAGACCCGGGCCTCGGACCGCGACCCCAAGGTCAAGCTTCTGGACCGGTTCATCGCCGCCGGCGACCTGATCGAGATGAACGTGGCCGGCGGCCTTTCGGGCAACCTCGCCTTCCTGACCGGCATGGCCGAAACCTCGGCCGACGGCACCATGCTGCCCCAGGATGAGCTGATGTCCCAGGTCTGGGGCCAGGAAGAGCAGATCCGCGCCGATACGACCTCGTGGCTGCACGCCTACCTTGGGCTTGCCTACGCCCCCCTGACCGAGGCGGAACTGGCCGCCTATGCCGATTTCATGGAAACCCCCGCCGGGCAACGGCTGAACGCGGCCCTTTTCGCCGCCTTTGACGAGGTGTTCCGCGACGTGTCC
Organism: Tabrizicola aquatica; assembly: GCF_002900975.1. Taxonomy (GTDB): domain Bacteria; phylum Pseudomonadota; class Alphaproteobacteria; order Rhodobacterales; family Rhodobacteraceae; genus Tabrizicola; species Tabrizicola aquatica. The sequence goes on from NZ_PJON01000005.1 coordinate 272,016, forward strand.
TACCAGTTGGGCCGGGCGGCCGGCCGGGCCTCGCAGGGGCGCGATATCTAAGGGCCGACGCTTGACTCCCGCCGGGGTTCGCCGCATAAGCGCGCATCCCGGCGTGGGGCGACTCGCGCCGGGACCCTATTTTCATGACGCCCGCAAGGGCGCGCTGTCCGACGGCGGGGAAACCCCGCGAACGCCCGGCAACGGGGGCCACAGGACGCGGAGCAAGAGAAGGAAAGACCCATGTTTGCGGTCCTCAAGACCGGCGGCAAGCAATACAAGGTGCAGGCGGGTGACGTTCTGCGTGTTGAAAAGCTTGATGCCGTCGCTGGCGAAAAGATCCAGTTCAACGACATCCTGATGGTCGACACCACCGTTGGTGCGCCGCTGGTTGCAGGCGCGGCCGTCCAGGCCGAGGTCATCGACCAGATCAAGGGCGAAAAGACCATCCACTTCGTCAAGCGTCGCCGCAAGCATTCGTCGCAGCGCACCAAGGGCCACCGCCAGCAGCTGACGCTGGTCCGCGTGACCGAGGTTCTGGCGACCGGCGCCGACAAGACCGGCGTGAAGGCTGCCACCGGCACTGCCGCCGCCCGCGTCGCCGCGCATGAGGCCCCTGGCGCTGCGAAAGCCGCCGCCCCGGCCGAGAAACCGAAGCGTGCCGCCAAGGCCGCTGCAGCGCAGGAGTAATCCCCCATGGCACACAAGAAAGCAGGCGGTTCATCCCGCAACGGTCGCGACAGCGCCGGTCGTCGCCTGGGCATCAAGCTTTTCGGCGGTCAGGCTGCCATTCCGGGCAACATCATCTGCCGTCAGCGCGGGACCCAGTGGTTCCCGGGTGAAGGCGTTGGCATGGGCACCGACCATACCATCTTCGCGAAAGTCGAGGGCCGCGTTACCTTCAAGAAGGGTCTGAAGGGTCGCACCTTCATTTCCGTCCTCCCCGTGGCGGAGGCAGCCGAGTAAGCCGAACCTTTACAATCGGATTGTAGAAGGGGGATCGGCCGAAGGGCCGGTCCCCTTTTCCGTTTCCGGGTCCGGACGCGAAATGTGGCAACACGCCGCGAAAGGGCCAAACATTCGGGCGATTGCGCGGCTAGCCGACAATCCCCACATGCGCTTCAAAGGAGGGAAGCCATGCTCCAGGAGAAGATCGCCACCATTCCGGTCACGATCGAGACCGAACGGTTCACCTTGCGTCCCGTGCGCAAATCCGATGCCGGGCTGTTCGCGCTTTATGCCGGGGACAAACGCGTGGCCGAGGCGACCCAGGGCATTCCGCATCCCCTGCCTCCCGGCACGGCCGAGGCGTTTTGTGCCCGTGCCATGGCTTCGGCCGGCGAAGAGGACATCTGGGTCATGGACGGCACCCGCTCGGCCCTGCCCGAGGTGCTGGGGGTCATCTCGCTGAAGAAGATGGACCGCAACCAGTCCGAGGTCGCCTTCTGGGTTGCCCCCGCCTTCTGGAACCACGGCATCGCCAGCCAGGCGGTGCTGGCGCTGGTGGCGGCCAACCCGCAAGGCAACTCCACCATGTTCGCCGAGGCGTTCCAGGACAATCCCGGTTCGGCCCGGGTCCTGACCAATGCGGGCTTCCAGTATCTCGGCGATGCCGAAAGCTTCTCGGTCGCGCGCGGGGCGAACGTGCCGACCTGGACCTATATCCGCAAGCTGGGCTAGGGCCGATGGTCGCGGACCGCATCGCCCGTGCCGTGGCGGCCCTGCCGCTGTGGCCGGGTATGCGCGTCCTGGAGATCGGCTGCGGCCCCGGCGTCGCCGCGCGCGAGGTGGTGCAGATCGTCGGGCCTGCGGGCTTTGTCCTCGGGATCTACCGCTCCGCGACCGCCATCGCCCAGGCCATGCGCGGCAGTGCGGCCCAGATTGCGGCCGGCACCCTGGCCTTCCGCGCCGTTGCCGCCGAAGAGTTTGTCCTTCTGCCGGGCGAGGCGCCCTTCGATCTTGCTTTTGCGCTGCGCGTCGGCGCGCTGGACGGCCGTCACCCCGCCGCCGGGGCACTGGCCCTGCCACGCATCGCCGCCGCGCTGGTGCCGGGCGGCAGGCTTTACGTCGATACCGGCGATCCGCTGACCGTGCTGCCCTTGCCGCAGGCGTAGGGTGGGGTTCAACCCCACCCTACGGCAAAGACCGGTGCGCAGCATCTGACGGGCCGGGTTAAGATTTGGTAAACGCTCGCGCATAACATATTGATGTTAATGGAAATTGACGGAATGCCCACCGTGGACACCGCCCCCGTCGCACGCCGGCTTGAGCATCGGCCCCGCTTCCTGTATCCCCTGACCCCTGATCCCCTCCCGAAAGCCCGCCCGATGAAGTTCCTCGACCTTGCCAAAGTCTACATCCGCTCCGGCGGCGGCGGGGCCGGCTGCGTGTCGTTCCGGCGCGAGAAGTTCATCGAATTCGGCGGCCCCGACGGCGGCGACGGCGGCCATGGCGGGTCCGTCTGGGCCGAGGCGGTGGAGGGGCTGAACACCCTGATCGACTACCGCTACCAGCAGCATTTCTTCGCCAAGTCCGGCCAGCCCGGCATGGGCAGCCAGAAGACCGGCAAGACCGGCGACGACATCGTCCTGAAGGTCCCGCTGGGGACCGAGATCCTGGACGAGGACGAGGAAACCGTCCTCGCCGACCTGACCGAGGTCGGCCAGCGCGTGCTGCTGGCCCAAGGCGGCAATGGCGGCTGGGGCAACCTGCGGTTCAAGTCCTCGACCAACCGCGCGCCCGCCCGCGCCAACCCCGGCCAGGAAGGCATCGAGCGCACGATCTGGCTGCGCCTGAAGCTGATCGCCGATGCAGGCCTTGTCGGCCTGCCGAACGCCGGCAAGTCCACCTTCCTTGCCGCCGTTTCGAACGCCCGGCCCAAGATCGCCGACTACCCCTTCACAACCCTTGTCCCGAACCTTGGGGTCGTCGGGATCGACGGGCACGAATTCGTCATGGCCGATATCCCCGGCCTGATCGAAGGTGCGTCCGAGGGCAGGGGCCTCGGCACCCAGTTTCTCGCCCACGTCGAGCGCTGCAAGGTCCTGCTCCACCTTGTCGACGGCACTTCCTCTACCATCACCGCCGACTACCGCACCATCGTGACCGAGCTTGAAGCCTATTCGGATCTGCTCGGAGACAAGCCCCGCATCCTCGCGCTGAACAAGACGGATGCGATGGACGCCAAACAGATCAGCGACCGCCGCCGCGCGCTGGAAAAGGCGTCCGGCGGTCCGGTTCACGTCATCTCCGGCGTCTCGGGCAAGGGCCTGCCCGAAGTGCTGCGGGCGCTTTACGCCACCATCACCGCCGCCGCCCCGGTGCAGGAGTCAGGTCCGTGGCAACCTTGACACTGGCGTCGCCCGATGTCCGCACGGCCAAGCGGCTGGTGGTCAAGATCGGGTCTGCCCTTCTTGTCGATCGCCAGACCGGGCTGAAGCAAGCCTGGCTGTCTGCCCTTGCCCTGGACGTGGTCGAGGCCAAGGCGCGCGGCACCGATGTCGTCCTCGTCTCCTCCGGTTCCATCGCGCTGGGTCGCAAGGTGCTGAACCTGGGCGACGGTGTCCTGACGCTGGAGCAATCCCAGGCTGCTGCTGCCGTGGGTCAGATCCGCCTTGCCCGCGCCTATGAGGAGGTCCTCGCCCCCCATGGCATCACCACCGCGCAGGTGCTGGTGACACTGGAGGATACCGAGGACCGCCGGCGCTACCTGAACTCTCGCGCGACAATGGAGACGCTGCTGGGCCTGGGTGTCGTGCCGATCGTGAACGAGAACGACACGGTCGCGACCGACGAAATCCGCTTTGGCGACAATGACCGGCTGGCGGCCCAGATCGCGGTGACAGTGGGGGCGGACCAGTTGGTCCTTCTGTCCGATGTCGACGGCTTCTATACGGCAAATCCGAAAGAAGACCCGGCCGCCTCCCGCTTTGACCTGGTCGACACCATCACGCCCGAGATCGAGGCGATGGCGGGCGACCCGATCAGCGGCATGTCCAAAGGCGGGATGAAGACCAAGCTTCTGGCGGCCAAGACGGCCGTTGCCGGGGGGTGCGCCATGGCGATCATGGAGGGCTCTACCCTGCGCCCGCTGAAGGCGCTTGCAGACGGGGCGACACGGACCTGGTTCGTCCCGTCAGCCGACCCGCAGGTCGCCCGCAAGCGCTGGATCAACGCGATGAAACCGCGCGGCGAGTTGACGCTGGATGCGGGTGCGGTGACGGCGCTGCGGGCCGGCAAAAGCCTGCTGCCTGCAGGCGTGACCAAAGTGACCGGCAGCTTCGGACGCGGCGAGCCGGTGGCGATCCTGTCGCCCGAAGGCGCGGTTCTCGGCAAGGGCCTCGTGCGCTATACTTCCACCGAGGCCCGCAAGATCGCCGGTCACCGGTCGGGCGAGATCGAGGCGATCCTTGGCTACCAGGGCCGCGCGGCGCTGGTGCACCGGGACGACATGGTGGTTTGAGGGGCCCAAATTCCTTCGAAGGAATTTGCAAAAGTTTTCGAAAACTTTTGCGCCCCACTTGAGACGGAGCGAAGACAATGGACGGCCAGTTCACCGACCTGATGACCGACATCGGCCAAAAGGCCCGCGCCGCAGCGGCGGAACTTGCCTGCGCCTCCTCGGAACGCAAGGCCGCAGCCCTCATCGCCGCCGCCGATGCCGTCTGGCGCCGACGGCAGGAAATCTTCGACGCCAACACGCTGGACCTCGATGCGGCCGACCAGCGCGGAATCACCCCCGCCATGCGCGACCGCCTGCGGCTGGACGACACCCGCCTGCGCGGGATCGTCGACGCGCTGCGCCAGATCGCCGAACAGAAGGACCCCGTCGGTCGCATCCTTGCCGAATGGGACCGCCCGAACGGCCTGCATATCCAGCGCGTCGCCACCCCGCTTGGCGTTGTCGGCGTGATCTACGAATCCCGCCCCAACGTCACCGCCGACGCCGGTGCCCTTTGCCTCAAGTCCGGCAACGCTGTCATCCTGCGCGGCGGGTCGGAAAGCTTCGAAACCTCGGAAGCCATCCATTCCTGCATGCTTGACGGCCTGAAGTCGGCCAACCTCCCCGCCGCGGCGATCCAGTTCATCCCGACCCGCGATCGCGAGATGGTCACGGCGATGCTGCAGGCGACCCAATACATCGACGTCATCGTCCCCCGCGGCGGCAAGGGCCTTGTCGGCCTGGTCCAGCGCGAAGCCCGTGTTCCCGTCTTCGCTCATCTGGAAGGCATCTGCCACGTCTACGCCGACCGCGATGCCGACCTCGAAAAAGCCCGCCGCGTCGTCCTGAACGCCAAGACCCGCCGCACCGGCATCTGCGGCTCGGCCGAGTGTCTGCTGATCGACTGGCAGTTCTACACCAAGCATGGGCCCGTGCTGATCGAGGACTTGCTGAAAGCGGGTGTCGAGGTCCGCACCGAGGGCGAGCTGTTGAAGATACCCAGCACGGTCAAAGCCCAGCCCGATGATTTCGGGCGCGAGTTTCTGGACATGATCATCGCCGCCAAGCTGGTGGACGGGGTGGATGAAGCCATCGCCCATATCCGCAAATACGGCTCCAGCCATACCGAAGCGATCCTGACCGAGAACGACGCCACCGCGGAACGCTTCTTCCAGCGGCTGGACAGCGCGATCCTGATGCGCAACGCCTCGACCCAGTTCGCCGATGGGGGCGAGTTCGGGATGGGCGCGGAAATCGGGATTGCCACCGGCAAGATGCACGCGCGCGGCCCCGTGGGGGCCGAACAGCTGTGCAGCTTCAAATATCTGGTGACGGGCGACGGGACGATCCGCACCTGAGGCGCGGTCCTCCAGGCCCCTAGAACGCCAGCCGGATCGACGTCTCGCCCAGTTCGGTGACAAGGCGGCGGCCCTGGCGGGCAAGTTCATCCGGGACCATCGCGAAATGCACATGGTTCGCCCCGAGCCCCGCCGGCGCTCCGGGCTGGGCCAGGATTTCCCACAGGCCAGGGTCAAGCTTCAGGCGCGGCGCCTCGGCCAGGATGGTCCAGCCGGTCGCCGCCTGGGTGACCTGAACCTTGCCGCCATAGGCCATCGCGGTTTCCAGGCATTGCAGCAGCAGGAAGGCCAGCCGCACCTCGCGCCGGGGCAGTTCTGCGGCCGAGGTCCAGGCATAGCCAACCCGCCCGCCGCGCGTCAGGTCGGTCAGGACCGACAGCACCTCGGACCGGGCGATGCGCTGGTCGCCGCCGGCTGCGCCAAAGCTGATCCGGAAGAACCGGATGCGGGCATTCGCATTGGCCACGCTTTCCGAAATGAGCGCGATCTCGGGCCGCTGGCCGCCGGGTTCCATCGTCAGCAACTCCACCCCGTTGCCTATGGCGCCGATCGGGCTGATAAGGTCGTGGCAGATGCGCGAGGCGATCAGGGCGGCAATGTCTGGTGTTTCGGTCATCGCAAGTCCAGTGAGGGGAGAGGGGAATGGGGTCGCTGCTGGAGCCCGGGATGCTGGTGCGCCATCCGGATCAGGCCGATTGGGGCCTGGGACAGGTGCAATCGGTGGTGGGCGCACGGGTCACCGTGAACTTCGAACATGCGGGCAAGGTGGTGATCGACAGCAAGCGCATCTTCCTGGTTCCGGTGTTTGGTCATTAAGCCTATAGGCGAAATATCCCGCCACCCTCAACCGGGAATTGCCGGGGTGCGGCACTGGGTCCGCAGGTGGTTGCATTGCGGCGGGGCGCTGGCTAAGTCAGGCGGACCCCGAGCCTGAAGCGACCAGAGATGACTGCCGAAGACTCTCCCTACAGCGTGCGGCTTGCGACCTCCGCCCAGGATGTGACGGCGGCGCAGCGCCTGCGGTATCAGGTCTTTGTGACCGAGCTTGGCGGCGACGGCCCCCTGGTCGATCACGCGGCGGGGCTGGAGCGGGATGCCTTCGATCCCTATTTCGACCACCTGGTTCTGGTCGACCGCCGGATCGATCCGGCCAGCCTAAGCCATGTGATCGGCGCCTATCGGGTGCTGCCCAGTGAACGGCGCGCGGCCGCCGGACGGTTCTATTCCGAGACCGAATATGATCTAGGGCCGCTTCTGGCCTCGGGCCGGCGGCTGCTGGAACTTGGGCGGTCCTGCGTTCATGCGGACCACCGGGGCGGGACGGCGATGTTCCATCTGTGGAACGGGCTGGCGGATTACGTGCTGGATCGGGGGATCGAGATCCTGTTCGGCGTGGCCAGCTTTCACGGCACCGATCTGGCAGCCCTGGCCGAACCCTTGTCCTATCTTCACCATCACCACCTGGCGCCACCGGCGATGCGGGTCCGCGCGCTGGCCCCGCACCGGCAAGAGATGGACCTGGTCCCATCCGACCGCCTGGACCGCAAGGCCGCGATGGCCGCGACGCCTGCGCTGATCAAGGCCTATCTGCGGCTGGGCGGCTTTGTCGGAGACGGGGCCTGGATCGACCGGGCATTCAACACGACCGATGTCTGCCTGGTGATGGACACCGGCCAGATGTCGGCGCGCCATCGCGATTTCTATGTCCGCAAGAAGGCTGCGGCATGAGCGGCTGGAAGGATGCGCCGCCGCCGCCGCTGCGGATCGGTCCCCTGGGCTGGCTGCGTGTCCTGTGGCGCGGGGCGGTGATCGGCCTGGCCACCTATGGCGGGCTGCTGGTCCTGCTTCTGGTGCGGCTGGTCGAATGGCCGCTTTATGGCCGGGCGCGGCCCGTGACGCCCTTCATCACGCAGGCCGTCTGCCGCTTTGCGCTTTGGGTCTTGTGCCTGCCGCTGGTGGTGCATGGCCGGCCGATGACGGCGCAGGGGGCGATTGTCGCGAACCATTCCGGCTGGCTGGACATCTTTGTCCTGAACGCGGTGGACCGGGTCTATTTCGTCGCCAAGTCCGAGGTGGCAGGCTGGCCCGGCATCGGCTGGCTTGCCCGCGCGACCGGGACCGTGTTCATCGCCAGAAAGGGGACCGAGGCGAAGAAGCAGCAGGAGATGTTCGAGGCTCGCCTGCACGCGGGCCACCGGCTGCTGTTCTTCCCCGAGGGCACCAGCACGGATTCGATCCGCGTGCTGCCGTTCAAAAGCACGCTTTTCCAGGCCTTCTTCGAGCCGGCGCTGGTCCGGTCGATGCATATCCAGCCGGTAACGGTGGTGTTCCACGCCCCTGCGGGCATGGATGCGCGTCACTATGGCTGGTGGGGGGACATGAATTTCGCCAGCCATCTGGTCAAGCTGCTGGCGACGGGGAGGCAAGGCCGGGTCGAGGTCATCTTCCACCCGGAGGTTCCGGTCGATGCTTTCGAGAACCGCAAGGAACTGGCTTTGCACTGCGAGCGGGTTATACGCACCGCCCAGGTCAACGCGGTAGAGTAGAGTGGGCGATATCGCCCACCTTACGCCCGCGTCTTAGCCCAGCGGCGCCAGCAGTGCGTTCAGGGCGGCAAGCGGGTCTTCGGCCGACCAGATCTCCTCGCCCACGGCGAAGAAGTCGGTCACCGGGCCGAACTTGGCGACCAGCTCGGCGGTCAACGCGCCCTCGGCGATGATGGGAACCTCGATCACCTCGGACCACCAGTCGAACAGCTCGAACGGGGCCTGGCTGCCATCGCCCAGCGTGGTCGCGCCAATCGGGCCGAAGGCAACGTAGTCGGCGCCCGCCTCGCCGGCCGTCATCCCGTCGTGTTTGGAGGCCGCGCAGAACGCCCCGACGATGGCATCCCCGCCCAGGTCCTTGCGGGCCTTGCGGACATTGCGCGACCCGTCGGTCAGGTGGACCCCGTCCAGGCCCAGCCTCTCGGCCAGGATCAGGTGGTTGTCGATCACCACCGCCACGTCGCGGGCATGGGCCACCTCACGCGCCGCATCGGCCGCGCGCATCAGCATATCCTCGTCGCGGGTGCCCAGCGACAGGCGCAGGCAGGCGATCTCGGCCCCGTCCAGGACGCGGCCGATCCGGTCCGAAAAGGTCTCGGGATCGAAGGCGGGGGGCGTGATCAGCGTGATCTGCGGGCGGTCGTCAGCGGCCATTTCGGGCTCCGGGATGGGTGGTGGGCATCGTCTAGCAGCCTTTGGCTGGCTTGGCGAGGGTCGGGTGGCCGGGTTGCCATGGGGGCTGGGCTGGCCTATCTGGCGGCCAGGCTTGCGCGAAAGGTGCCCGATGATCCCGCCCGTCTTTATCCTGGTCCGGCCGCAGATGGGCGAGAATATCGGCGCCGCCGCGCGGGCGATGCTGAACTTCGGGCTGGAGCGGATGCGGGTCGTCGGCCCGCGCGACGGCTGGCCGAACCCGAAGGCGGTCGCTATGGCCTCGGGCGCAGGGCGGCTGCTGGACCATGCCGGCCTCTTTCCCGACCTGCCCGGGGCGATTGCCGACTGTGATTTCGTTTTCGCCACCACCGCCCGCGGGCGCGAGTTGGTGAAGGAGGTCGTCACCCCCGAACGCGCGATGGAGATGGCCCGCGCGATGGGGGCCGAGGGCAAGCGGGTTGGCGTCCTGTTCGGGCCGGAACGTGCGGGGCTGGAGAACGAGGACATCGTCCGGGCCAATGCGATCGTGACGGTGCCGGTGAACCCCGACTTCCCCTCGCTGAACCTGGCGCAGTGCGTCCTGCTTCTGGGCTATGAATGGCAGCGGCAGGGGGCAGAGGTTCCCGCCTCGGTCATGGAACTGGCCCGCACCGAATTCGCCAGCCGTGAGGATGTGGACCGCTTGGCAGACCATTTCGAGGAGCGGCTGGCGGCGGCGGGGTTCTTCTTTCCCGAGACGAAGGCCGAGGGGATGAAGGCCAACCTGCGGAACATGTGGGGGCGGCTGGGGCTGACGCGGGCCGAGGTCCAGACCTTCCACGGGATGCTGCGGCAGATCGCCTGGAAGCTGAAGAACGGCGGTGAGTAGGGCGGTGTTGTCCACGCTGGACGATCTGTCCGCCTGAATGATTTCAGCGACTTGGCTGTGGCCGTTGGGAAAACGTTAACCTTCTTGCCCAAGGCCGGGTTCAGGCCGGCCAGGTCGCTTTGGCAAATGCAGCCGCCGCTCCAGCTTTTCGATATTGCAGGTTTCGGCACGTCGGACGATGCTGCGAGACGCGGGGTCCCGATAGTCCGCAGCACGGGCAGGAGACAATATGGCAGGGCGCCTTGACGAAATAGACGCCCTTCGCGGGATCGCCGCGCTTTTGGTCGCTTGGGTCTTTCATATTCACCACCTTCTTGGCGTCTATCGGACAGGGCCCTTGGACGGGCTGCCGATTTTTACCTGGCTGCACGACTACGGCTATGTGCTGGTAGATTTGTTCTTTGTCGTCTCGGGCTTCATCTTCGCCCATGTCTACCTTGCCAAGAGGAGGATCGAGACCGACGCTGCAAGCTTTGCCATAGCCCGCTTTGCAAGGCTTTATCCGCTGCACCTTGTCACGCTGCTAGCCGCAGCCGGAGTTCTGGCAGTCGGCAATCCGGCGACGCCGGAGGGCTGCTGCAACGATGGCTACCATTTCTTGCTGAACCTTTTCATGTTGCAAGAGTCCGGGCTGAACGAAGGAATGAGTTTCAATACGCCGGCCTGGTCGATCTCGGTCGAGATATTGTGCTATATATTGTTCTATTTCGCCGCAGTCTTGGCACCCGCCCGGTTCTGGCAACTGGCTGCGCTACTTTGCATCGGGGGTCTCTTTGCGACGTTGTGGATCGACCCGCGGGTGGACCACATCGGGCGCGGATTGTGCGGCTTTTTCGCCGGAACGCTGGTCTATCGGGCGAAAGCGGCCCCGCTTGCTTTCTGGCTGGCGCTTGCCGTGATTGGTTGGGTCGTTGTGATCTGGGTGCCCCGCTTTGCTTTCGGCGCACTTCTGTCAATGACGATCTGGCCCGCTGCGGTGGGTCTATCCAGCCGGATTGCCGTGCTGCATGCGCCAATTCTGGGCTGGATCGGGGATCGCAGCTATTCGATCTATCTGGTACATTCGCCGGTTTACATGGCGATCAATGTGCTTGTGTTCTCTGGTCAGCCGGTCCCGGAAGCGATGTCGGTCAGCGTCATGCTTGCAGGTTGGATTCTGGTGCTTGCCATCTCGGATCTGAGTTTCAGGTATCTTGAAACGCCCGCACGGCAGGCCTTGAAGCGCAGATGGGTTGCCGAGAGGCCAGTCAAGACTGGCCCCTGACATGCTTCCCTTACGCCCGGATCAACTGCCCGCCGTCTGCGCCACCGCCCGGTCAAAGCGGCGCGCGGCAAGGTCCTTGGGGTCGATCCAGTATTCCAGCACGCCGCAGTCGCAGAACATCATCCCCGGGCCGTAATCGCTGTCGAGGCACAAGAGCCGCACGCCCTGCCCAGCTGTGGAGTTGGTCTTGCGCTGCGCCGGGCCAAGCATCAGGTGCTGCGAATGGCGTGGTGAGGGCACAAGCGAAGTTGCATGCATCTCGAACACCACCGGCGGCAGGGCGCGCAGCAGGCCCGGGTCCGTCACGGCGGCGCGCGCAAGGTCCAGCGTCGCAGCCGACACGGCCTGCTGGACCGCCCGGCACTGGTCTGGCGCCGTGTCAGGCAGGCCGGTCAGCCATTGCAGAAGGCGCCCAGATGTTTCGGCCGAGATCGGGGCCAGCGCGGGCGGGTCGCCCAGCGCCTTCTGCGCCTGGCCGGCGAGGTCGGCCAGGGACTTGGCCCCGGCTTCTTCCTTCTCGGCCTCGGCCCGCTTCCTGGCGCGCTTCTCCTCGGTGTCGTTCCACTTCGCCGTGATCATCGACCGGCTGCTGGCTGCGCGGCGTGCCTGCTTTTCGGCCTGCATCTGAAGCCGCGCCACGAAGGCCCTGGCACCCGCGCCGCAGAAGGGGAAGCCGGGCGGAAGGGCTTGCGCGTCGAACACGGTGTAAGGGATCGCCTTGCCGTCTGCCGTGACGATGGTCTTGCCAAAGGCATCCTTGCGCTGGCGGCGGGGGAAGAGGTCGCCCATCCGCGACGAGGTCGCCTGCGGCGGCATGACGGCGGCAATGCTTGCTTCTTGCGCGGCGTGGGACTGTTCCAGGTAGTCGATGTTGAAGGTCTTGGGGTCGGCCTCTGTCTCGCCGCCCCAGGTCTTGACCACCACGGGCACGACCGGCCATTTCGGATAGTGCCGTTTGCCTGGTTCGTCGGTGTAGATCGAGGGCTTGCCCCCAGAATGGTCGATTTCCGGCAGGGCATCCGGCAGGGCGCGGGGCGGGACCGATTGGCGCGATTTCGGCACATAGACCACGGCATCGTTTTCGCTAAGCCGTTCCTCGTCGAGGTCGGAGAAGAAAAGCAGAAGTCCGTCGCGCGGCAGGGGTGACGTGCCCCCCAGCGTCGGCAGATCGGCGCAATCCACCTGCGCCAGGAAGTGCAACGGCAGGCCGGTTTCGCGGTGGCGCGGCCAGTCCATGTCGGGCGGCAGGCAGGGCAGACCGCCCAGCCAGGAATTCCCGGGCGCAGCGGCCCCCGGTGGCCAGACGCGGTTCAGCAGGATGGTGTCCTGACCCGTGGCGCTGACCAGTGCTGCGACCTCATCGGGCGTCAGCGAGCCAGCCTTGCGGAAGACTTGTCGCTGCGCCTGTTCGGTTGCCCGTTCGGCAGACTGCTGGGCCTGAACCTGCGTCTCGGTCACCTGCCACGGCTGCCATTTCTTGCGGTCTGCGGCGAGCTTTGCCAACGCCCGGTAATGCGACGGGCTGAGAAGTCGCGCGACAAGTGCCTGGGTCGGCGTGCCGTGCAGTTGCGCGGTGACCGCCGCCAAGAGGCGCTGGTCGCGCAGCGGAAGCGAGCCGGGGTCTGAACCGAATGCGCGGAGGTCATGCGCGTCGGCAAGCTGCCGCCAGGCCAGGAAGGTCATTACGTCGGGATAGTTGGGGGTTTTCCAGGGCTCGTCCGGTTTGTGGGTCTTTAGCCCGAACACCACGGTCGACGCCCCCGTCAGCGACTGCGTCCGCGCCACGGCAAGCCAGCGGCCGAAAAGCACCCGGCCAATGGCGGCGCGCAGGTGCAGGATCAGGCCGCCCGGGGAAAGGCCGGGCTTGGGGGCGATCCAGGCCCGCCGCAACTCACCCGCAAAGGCGCGGTTCGCGGGGATCAGGCTGGCACCAAGCGCCTTCTCCAGCCGCTTCAGCCGCACAGGCCCATAAAACGGATTCGGATGGCGCATGGTGACGGCATTGGCCGCCCTGGCCAGCCGCTGGGCGCGGTCCTTCTGCTCTTCGGCGGTGCGGGGAACGTCAAGCGAGAGGTGTCGGATCAGCTTCTGCACGCCGCGCTTGGGCTTGTAGCGAAAGACGATCAGGTCGCGCTGCAACTGGGGGGCAAGGAACTGGGCCAGAGCTTCAAAGGCGAAGGTCGGGATCGCCACGAGAAACACCGCAAGAAGCAGGACCATTCCGCCAGCCACCAGAAGATCGCGCTGAAACAGGACAAGGACGAAGAGGAGGGCGAAGGTGTAAATGCGGTCAATCATGGCACTGTCACTGTTGCTGTCGGCATTCGTGTGCCGCGTGTAGCGCGGGCTTGTGGCGCAATCTTGGCCGTTGGGATAGGCTGCCGGCAACAGCAAGAAACGAATGAGGCGGGCGATGGTGATGACGCGGCGGATGGTGGCCCTGGGGGCGCTTGCGATGCTGGCGGGCTGTGTTGGCGGGGGCCGCACGGGCGGAGGCGGCGGCGGGTATCGCGCGCCGGACCCGGCCCCGCGGCCGGTGCCGAATGCGGGTTGGGATGCCTGGGTCGAGGGGTTCAAGGGGCGGGCGGTCGGGCGCGGGATTGCCCCGGCCACGGTCGATGCGGCCTTCCGCAGTGCGGGGTTCCTGCCCGAGGTGATCGAGCGCGACCGCAACCAGACCGAGTTCAAGCGGTCGCTGGAGGATTACCTGAACATCGCCGCCTCGGACGAGCGGGTCAGCCTTGGGCGTCAGAAGTTTGCCCAGTATGGCGGGACTTTGCAGGCGGTGGAAAGCCGGTATGGCGTCGAGGGCCATGTGGTCGCGGCGGTCTGGGGGCTGGAAAGCTTTTTCGGGACGAGACGCGGCAATGTGCCGGTGGTCAGCGCGCTGTCCACCCTGGCCTATGACGGGCGGCGGGGCGAGTTCTTCGAAGGCCAGCTGGTCGCGGCGCTGAAGATCCTGCAGGCGGGCGATGTCTCGGCCCAGGGCATGGTGGGCAGTTGGGCCGGGGCGATGGGGCATACCCAGTTCATCCCGACCAGTTATCTGGCCTATGCGGTGGACTTCACTGGCGACGGGCGGCGCGATATCTGGGGCGAGGACCCGACGGATTCCCTGGCCTCGACGGCGGCCTACCTGGCGCGGTCGGGCTGGACCCGGGGCCTGCCCTGGGGGATGGAGGTCACGCTGCCCGCAGGGTTCGACCGGGGGCTTCTGGGTCGCGGCAAGGGACGCTCGGCGGCCGAGTGGCAGGGGCTGGGCGTGCGCGCGGTCGGGCCGGTGGCGCTGGCGGGTGGCTCGATCATCGACGGCGGCGGGCCGTTCTTCCTGCTGACGCAGAACTTTGCCACGATCCTGCGCTACAACAATGCGCAGAACTATGCGATCGGCGTCGGCCATCTGTCGGACCGCATCCTGGGCCGGGGGCCGGTGCAGGCGTCGTTCGGACCGGATGCCAGTGGCATGACCAAGGCCGACCGGCAGGACCTCCAGCGCCTCTTGACCGCGCGCGGGTTCGATACCGGGGGCACCGATGGCGTGATCGGGGCCAAGACCAAGGCCGCGATCAGTGCCTATCAGGCCAGCCTGGGGCTGCCGGCGACCGGCGAGCCCTCGCTGGATCTCTTGCGCCGGTTGCGCTGAAGCACGGGCGTAGGGTGGGCGGTTTCGCCCACCTTGGCTTTGCGAAAGGGAGGGACCGATGGCGCATCGGGTCTATGGCATGGCCTTTGCCAAGCTTTACCCGCTTTATGTGACGAAGGTCGGGCGGAAGGGGCGCAGCCGCGAGGAACTGGACCAGGTGCTTCGCTGGCTGACCGGCTATTCCGAGGCCGGGCTGGTCGAGGCGCTGGCCGACGGACGCGATCTGGCGGCCTTCTTCGCGCAGGCCCCGGCCCTGAACCCGGCGCGGGACCAGGTGACGGGCGTGATCTGCGGGGTGCGGATCGAGGCGATCACCGAGCCGCTGATGCGCGAGATCCGCATCCTGGACAAGCTGGTGGACGAGTTGGCCCGCGGCCGGCCGCTCTCCAAGATCCTGCGCGGCGGCGCGGGGTGAGGGGGGCAGAGCCTCCGGCGGGGATATTTGGGCCATTGTGAAATGGCAGGTCGTCGTAGGGCCTTGAAGGGTCCGGGGGCCGGGAATACTGTCCCGCCCGAAGCGGAAGGGTGACGAGATGGCCGGAAAGCGCAGCATTTTCGAAGAGGTGGGCGCGGGGACCACGGCCCCGGCCGCGCCGGTCGGCGGCGGGATCGACGCCCGGCCCAAGGGCGCGCGGCGCGGCATCCGGCTGTGGCTGGTGGCGCTGTTCCTGCTGGTGGCCACGATGATCGCGGTGGGCGGGCTGACGCGTCTGACCGACTCGGGCCTGTCGATCACCGAATGGCGCCCTGTCACCGGCGCGCTGCCGCCGCTAAGCGCGGCCGAGTGGGAGGCCGAATTCGAGAAGTACCGCGCCATCCCGGAATACCAGTTGCAGAACAAGGGGATGAGCCTTGATGCGTTCAAGGTCATCTACTGGTGGGAATGGGGGCACCGGCAGTTGGGCCGGGTGATCGGTCTGGTCTGGGCCGTCGGGTTCCTGGGCTTTGCCGTCGCGCGGCAGATCCCGCCGGGCTGGACCGGGCGGTTGTTGCTGTTGGGTGCCCTGGGGGGCGCGCAGGGGGCGATCGGGTGGTGGATGGTTTCGTCCGGTCTTTCGGGCGAAAGGCTGGATGTGGCGAGCTATCGGTTGGCCACGCATCTGGGGCTGGCCTTCGTGATCCTGGGCTTCCTGGGCTGGTATGTCTTTCTGCTCGGGCGGTCCGAGGCCGAATTGATGACCGCGCGTCGCGGGCGTGAGGCGAAGCTCTTCGGCCTCTCGACCGGGTTGATGCATTTCACCTTCCTGCAGATTGTCCTTGGCGCGCTGGTGGCGGGGATCGACGCGGGGCGGGCCTTTCCGACCTGGCCGGACATGAACGGCCAGTTCTTCCCGGCCGATGCGTTCTATGTGCCTGACGGGCAGGGCGGCAGCCTGCCGGTCTGGCATGCCTTCTTTGAAAACCCCGGTCTGGTGCAGTTCATCCACCGGATGTCGGGCTATCTCTTGTTGGCGTTCGGGATCGTGGTCTGGCTGCGGGGGCGCAAGTCCAGCTACCAGGCGACGCAGGCGGCGTTCCACCAGGTGATGGCGATGCTGGTGGTGCAGATGGTCCTGGGGATCGCGACGGTCCTGACCGTGGCGCATGTCCATGTCGCGATCACCCACCAGATCGGCGCGGTGATCCTTTGGGTGCTGATCCTGCGGGCCCGGCACCTGTCGCAATATCCCCTGGCGGGGTCGATCCGGAAAGGCACGGCATGAGCGCGTTTGATGATCTGATGGCGTTCCAGCGCCAGACCGAGGCTTTGGCGCAGGTCGCCGGCCGGCTGGGTTGGGACCAGGAGACGGTGATGCCCGAGGGCAGCGCCGGCCAGCGGGCCGAGGAGATCGGCGCGCTGGAAGGCGTGCTGCACGCGCGGCGGACGGATGCCCGGCTGGCTGGGTGGCTGGCCGAGGCGGTGGCGCCCGATGCGGTGGGCGAGGCGCAGTTGCGGCAGATCCGGCGGTCCTACGCGCGGACGATGAAGGTTCCGGCGAAGCTGGCCGAAGAGATCGCGACGACCGTCTCGCTGGCGCAGGGCGTCTGGGCGGACTGCCGGTCGCGCGAGGATGTGGCGGGGTTCCTGCCGACGCTGCGCCGCGTGGTGGAGCTGAAACGGGCCGAGGGTGCGGCTTTGGCGGCGGGGGGCGATCCCTACGACGCGCTGGTCGACGACTATGAGCCGGGGATGACCGGGGCGGCCATCGCGGCGATGTTCGATGCGATGCGGCCGCGGTTGGTGGCGCTGCGGGGACGCGTGCTGGGGGCAGAGGCCCCGCGTGGCATCGTCGGGACCTTCGGGCAGGACGACCAGATGGCGCTGAGCCGGGAGCTTGCGACGGTCTTCGGCTATGACTGGAGCCGGGGGCGGGTGGACCTGGCGGTGCATCCATTCTCGTCCGGCAGCGGCCATGACGTGCGGATCACGACGCGGGTTTCGGAGACGGACCCGTTCAACTGCTTTTACTCGACGATCCACGAGGTCGGGCATGCCGCCTATGAGCAGGGGATCGACCCGGCCTACGCGCTGACCCCGATCGGGCAGGGCGTTTCGATGGGGGTGCATGAGAGCCAGAGCCGGTCTTATGAGAACCAGCTTGGGCGGTCTCGGGCCTTCACCGGGTGGCTGTTCGGGCGGATGCAGCAGGTGTTCGGCGACTTCGGGATCGCGGATGGGGATGCGTTCTACAAGGCGGTCAACCGGGTGCATCCGGGGTACATCCGGACCGAGGCGGATGAGGTCCACTACAACCTGCATGTGATGATGCGGTTCGATCTGGAGCGGGCGCTGATCCGGGGTGAGTTGCAGGTGGACGATCTGGAAGCCGCCTGGAACGACCGCTTCCGGGCGGACTTCGGGGTGGCGGTGGATCGGCCGTCGAACGGGATGCTGCAGGATGTCCACTGGTCCTGCGGACTCTTCGGGTACTTCCCGACCTACACGCTGGGGAACGTCTACGCGGGCTGCCTGGTAAAGGCGCTGCGGGCGGAGATTCCGGGGCTGGACGGGATGATGGCCCAGGGCGACGTCAGCGCGGCGACGGGGTGGCTGCGCGAGCGGCTGCAGCGGCATGGGGGCCTTCATGAGCCCCGCGATACCGTGCGGCGGGCCTGCGGGTTCGAGCCGTCGGAGGGGCCGCTGCTGGACTATCTGGAGGCCAAGTTCGGCGAGATCTACGGGGTGTAGGGCACCTGTGTCCACAGTGGACTAGGGCGGTAAACGCTTTGAGAACAAGGGCTTGATTGCGGGCGTTAAGGGTTTCGCAAGATTTGTCGCGGCGGCTTTTGCGCGACGGTCAGGACTGCGGCGGCAGGCATGGGGCGCGGGGGCCTGACAAGGCACGGGCGTAGGGTGGGCGGTTTCGCCCACCTTGCGAATACGAAAGGGGCGCGGCGTGGCAGAGAAGGGCGGGGCGGCGGTCTGGCTGCTCGCGGTGGGGCAGACGGTGGTCTATGCCGGGTCCTACTATGCCTTCCCGGCGCTGCTGCCGGACCTGGAGGCGGCGACCGGCTGGTCCAAGGCGACGCTGGCGCTGGGGCCGTCGCTGGCCTTTCTGATCATGGCAAGCCTGACGGTGGTCACCGGCCGGCTGGTCGACCGGGGCCTTGGCGGCGAGATGCTGGTCTGGGGGCCGGTGCTGGCGGCGCTGGGGGTGCTTGGGATGGCGCTGGCGCCCTCGCCGCTGGTCTGGTGTGTGGCATGGGGTCTGGTGGGTGTTGCGCAGGCCGGCTGTCTTTATGAGACCTGTTTCGCCTTTCTGACGCGCCGGTTGGGCCAGGGCGCGCGGGCGGCAATCACCCGGGTCACGCTGGTCGCGGGCTTTGCCGGCACCTTGGCCTTTCCCCTGGGCCATGCGGTGGGCGAGGCGTTCGGCGGGCAGGGCGGGATGCTGGTCTTTGTCGGCGTCACGCTGCTGGCGGTGCCCTGCAACTGGTGGGCGGTGCGGTCGCTGCGCCGGCGCGAGCGGGCGGGGGCCGCGCCCGCGCCGACGCCGCCCGGCGTCTTGCAGGTGGCGCTGCGGCGGCCGGCGTTCTGGGGGCTGGTCGCCTGCTTCGGGCTGGTCTGGCTGAACCACGGCATTCTGATCACCTATGTGCTGGAGCTGTTCGCCGACCGGGGCGCGGGCGCGGGGATGGCGGCGCTGGCGGCGGCTTGCATCGGGCCCGCGCAGGTGTCGGGCCGGCTGCTGTTCATGCTGGGCGAGGCGCGGGTCGGCAACGGGCGGGCCACGCTGATCGCGCTGGGCGGGGTGGTGGTGGCCAGTGCGGTCCTGTGGCTGGCCGGACTGGCCCCGGTGCTGGTCTTTGGCTTTGCGCTGGCGCAGGGCGCGGGGGCGGGGCTGATGTCGATCCTGCGCCCGGTGCTGATCGCCGAGATCCTGGGGCGTGAGGGGTTTGGCGCGATCTCGGGCGCGGTGGCGATCTCTCCCATCCTGGCCAGTGCGGCGGCCCCGGCGCTGGGGGCGCTGCTGCTGACGGCGGGCGGGCCGGTCCTGGTCTATGCCGGGTGCCTTGCGATGGCTGTGGCTGGCTGGGCGATTGCGGCGGTCCTGTTGCGCGGGCGACTGGACCGGGGTGGACCCGTTGCCTAATCTTGCGCCGTCTGGTGCAAGGAGTTGTTGCGATGAGTTTTCTGAAGGATCTGTTCGGTGCGGGCGGCGGGGCCGAGACGCAGTCGGTGATCCTGTTGCGTCAGGTGCCGATCCGGTATGACGAACCCGCGCGGTCCTGGCTGGGCGGCTTGCCGCAAATGCCGGAGGATGTCGCCTGGCCGCGAACCGAAGCCGGCGCGCCCTTGCAATTCGTCGCTCAGGTCTGTTGCGCCGATCTGCCAAAGGGAATGTGGGGCGGGATCGGGCCGCGTGAGGGGTGGCTGCTCTTGTTCGTCGACTGCTATTCGATGGAGGAGGAGAACGAGGGCGGCAATGTGCAGGTGCTGCATCTGCGCGATAGGGGGCCAGAGCGCGAGCCGCCCGAGGATATGGGCACCTATCGCAACGCGATGGTCGATCGGGTGGACTCCTCGCGCCCGGTGATCCGCCCTGGTCTGCCCAAGATGTGGCGGCGCTGGCCGGTGGATGCAATCGTGCAGGACGTGCCCCCGCCCGAAGAGCATGACGGCGAGACGGTCTGGGCGCCGCGCCCGGTGGATGCCGAAACCCTGTATGGGGCACCGGCGCAGAGGGGCTTTCTGCGTCTGACTGTGGCCGATGGGGCGCGGCCGCTGACCTGGCGCGGGGTGCTGCAGTTTCTGGACGGGCTTGTCGATGCCATGGACACCGATCTGCGCGCGGCGAAGAAGGGCGAGGTGACGCCGCTGGTGGTCGAGCCGGGTTTCGTCGCCGGGGTGATGGCGAAGGCGCGCGGCAGGCTGGCCGAGGTGCAGAAGCAGTTGGCGGACAGCGAGGCGCAGCTGGAGGTCCGGCGGGCCGAAGCCCCGCCTGATCTGGCTGCGATCGAGGCACGGTTTCAGGGCGCGTTCCAGCGGCTGCGTGCGCAGATCGCCGATTATGAGCGCAACCTGGCGGAGCTTGCGCCCTATTCCGGCTTTGGCCGGGACGTGATGTTCGCTGCCGAGGTGACCGAGACGTGGCAGGCGCATCGCGCCTGGGTGCTGGCGCAGGCGCGGCTGGTGGCCGAGCTGCGGGCCGAGGTCTTGGGCCAGGACCTGGACGCCGCCCTGCCGCAGGCGGATTGGGAGGCGATCCGGGCGCGGCTGACGGCGGCGCGGACGATCAACTGGTATGTGGACACCCGCGGCCAGACCGCCTCGCGGGTCGAGACCGACCTCCTTAGCCGCCATCCGAAGGCGCTGGAATTCGCGCTGCGCGAGGATGTGCTGGACCTTTACGCGCGCGATGCCAAGGGCCGCGACATGATCCCGCCCGCGTTGCTGGCCGAGCTGGAACCGATGCTGCGCAGCATCGGCTGCGGGCAGGCACCGCACCGGATGGGCGGGCCGCACGACGTGATCCAGGAGCCGGACATTCCGAGCCAGATGAGGATGTTGTTCCAGATCTACTCGGACTATCCGATGGGCTGGATGTGGGCGGATGTGGGGGCGCTGTTCGTTCATATCAGTGCGCGCGACCTGAAGGCCGGGCGGTTCGACGCCATCGAGGCGCGGATGGACGGGGGCTGACGGCCTTGGCCGTTGCATCCCCTGGGCGCTTCGCGGCAGGGTGGTGGCGCAGCAGGGGGCGGGCGGATGCAGGTGGCGATGGATGCGGCGGGGCTGACCGGGTTTCTGGCACGCGAATTCGGGCAGGTGGCCGAGGATTTCGCGGTCGAGGCGGTGGGAGCGGCCGGGATCACCTTGCGCCTGAGGGTGGCCGAGCGGCACTTGCGGCCGGGGGGCACGGTCAGCGGGCCGGCGATCTTTGGGCTGGTCGATGTGGCGATGTATCTGGCGATCCTGAGCCGGATCGGGCCGATTGCGCTGGCGGTGACGACCAATGCCTCGGTCGATTTCATGCGCAAGCCGGTGGCGGGGCGTGACCTTCTGGGCGAGGCGCGGCTGTTGAAGCTTGGGCGCAGCCTGGCGGTCGGCGATGTGCTGGTCTTCAGCGAGGGCGCGGCCGAACCGGTGGCGCGGGCGAGCCTGACCTATTCGATCCCGCCGGCGGCGCGTTAGCCCTTGGCTTTCAGGAACCGGCCCTCGATCTGGGCGCCGCTTTCGATGACGATGCCGGCGGTGGTGATGTCGGCCTTGACCTGGGCCGAGGACCGCAGGGTGAAGCTGTCGCAGGCGACCTTGCCGTCCAGCTTGCCGCGCACCTCGACCGTCTGGGCGCTGACCGAGCCGGTGACGCGCCCCTCTTGCCCGACGATCAGGCCGTTGGCGGTGATGTTGCCGTCGATCTCGCCCAACACCTCGACCGAGCCGGTGGTCGTGATCTCGCCGGTGATGCGCAGATCGGCGCCGAGGACCGAGCGTCCGGCATTGCCGCCGGGTGCGGCGGGACGGGACGGGGTGGGTGCGGCGGTCGGGTCGGCGGTCTTGGAGAACATTGCGGCTTCCTTGGGCGAGATGCCCCGATAAGGCGGAATCGCTGCGGGCCGGTCAAGGCCCGCGTCGTCGCGGCGGCGGGTTTCCCCCGAAAGGGTGTCGTTTTGCGGCCTGACAGGGGCGGCCGGGGGTGGTCAGATGGGGCCGGGAATCAGGGGGTGACCATGGGTGACGGGTTCTTTCAGCCGGTGTCGGGTTTCGATCTGCCGCGCTTTGCCGGGGTGCCGACCTTCATGCGGCTGCCGCATGTGCCGTTCGACCATCCCCGGTTCAGCGAGGTGCAGATCGGTCTGATCGGCGCGCCCTGGGACGGGGGGACCACGAACCGGCCGGGCCCGCGCCACGGGCCGCGTCAGTTGCGCGACCTGTCCACGATGATCCGGGCGATGAACGGGGCGACCTGGGTGGCGCCGTTCGAACTGGTCCGCTGTGCCGACCTGGGCGACGTGGCGCCGAACCCGGCCGACCTGATGGATTCGATGGCGCGGATGGAGGCGTTCTATTCCCGCGTCGTTGCGGCGGGTATCCGGCCCCTGACCGGGGGCGGGGATCATCTGTGCAGCCTTCCCATCCTGCGGGCGGTCGCGAAGGCGCGTCCGGTGGGGATGATCCAGTTCGACAGCCATACCGATCTGAACGACATCTACTTCGGAACCTCGCGCTATAATCACGGCACGCCGTTCCGCCGTGCAGTGGAGGAGGGGTTGATCGACCCCAAACGCTATGTCCTGATCGGTATCCGGGGCACGGCTTATGGCCGCGAGGACTGGGACTTTGCCGAAGCCAACGGCATCCGCATCATCCCCATCGCCGAGTTTCATGCGCGCGGGGCTGATGATGTGATGGCCGAGGCGCGGGAGATTGTCGGCTCCGGCCCGGTCTACGTCACCTATGACATCGACTTTGTCGACCCGACCTTCGCGCCGGGGACGGGGACGCCCGAGGTGGGGGGGCCGACCTCCTGGCAGGCGCTGCAGGTGGCGCGGGGCTTGCGGGGCCTTGATGTGGTGGGAGCGGACCTGGTCGAGGTCTCGCCACCCTTCGATCCGTCGGGCGGGACGGCCTGGCTGGGGATCAGCCTGATGTTCGAGATGTTGTGCGTGATGGCGGAGACGATTTCGGGGCGCGCCGCGCGGGGCTGAGGGCGGAGCGGGGGTTTCACACCCCCCCGCAGCCTTGGTTTCTCGAACCAATGGCGCAACCAAGGCTGCACCCGTGGGATATTTGGAGACAGAAAATGACTGCTGCGGCCGAGATGATCATCACCAATGCGAAGGTCCTGACGATGGACGAGGCGCGTCCTCGGGCCGAGGCGGTGGCCTTTGGCGGCGGGCGTATCCTGGCGGTCGGAAGTCGGGCCGAGGTGGAGGCTTTGGCCGCGCCGGGCGTGCGCGTGGTCGATGCCGGCGGGCGGACCCTGCTGCCGGGGTTCGTCGAAAGCCACCTGCATCTGGTGCTTGGCGGCAACGAGCTGTCGCAATTGCAGCTGGGCGGGGTCTCGGGCTTTGACGAGCTGGCGCGGCTGTTCCGGGCCTATGCGGCGAAGAACCCCGGGCTGCCCCTCCTGATGGCGCAGGGGGCGGCCTATGAAATCCTCGGACGGCCGGTGACGCGGCAGGACCTGGACCGGGTGATCGCCGATCGGCCCATCGCGATGATGGCGCCGGACCATCATACCGTCTGGGCGAACACGGCCGCGTTGCAGGCGGCGGGGCTGTTGCACGGCGCGGCGATGCCGGCGGGGCATGTCGTGGTGATGGGCGCGGACGGCACGGCGACCGGCGAGTTGCTGGAGTTCGAGGCGTTCAGCCCGGTGCTGGCGCTGACCGGCGATCTCCATCTGCAGATGGGAATCGCCACGGGGGGCGAGCCTTCGCCCTGGCCTGATGCCGCGCAGCGCGCCAAGGACAAGGAGAAGGTGGCGGCGGGCCTGGCGCATTGCGCGATGCACGGGATCACCAGCATGGTGAACATGGACGGCAACCGCTACACCTGCGTCCTGCTGAAAGAGATGGAAGCCGAGGGCCGTCTGACCGCCCGGGTCAAGGTGCCCTTCCATTTCAAGCCGCATATGGAACTGTCCGAACTGGACCGTGCCAGTGCCATGGCGGCGGAGTTCACCGGCGAGTGGGTGACAAGCGGGTTCGTGAAGATGTTCATGGACGGGGTGGTGGACAGCCGCACAGCCTACATGCTGCACGACTATCCCGGCACGACCGAGCGCGGCGCGCCATTGTTCGAGCATGCGCGGTTCAAGGAGATCTGCCAGGAGATCTCGCGCCGGGATCTGCAGATCGCGGTCCATGCCATCGGCGACGGGGCGGTGCGGCAGACCATCGACGGCTATGAGGCGGCGGGCAGGCCCGACCTGCGCCACCGGATCGAACATATCGAGCTGATCGACCGGGCGGATGTGCCACGGCTGGGGGCCTTGGGGATCACGGCCTCGGTGCAGCCGCCGCATCCTCCGGGGGCAATGGACTTCCCGATGTCGACGATGGAGCATGTCTTTCACCCGCATCGCTGGAAGGATGCCTATCTGACCCGGACCCTGGCCGAGCATGGCGCGCCCCTGGCCTTTGCCAGCGACTGGCCGGTGACGGATGTCAGCGTGATGCGCGGCATTCAGGCGGCGCTGACCCGGGTTCCCTATGACGGATGTCAGGACGAGCGGGTGGACCTGATGGCGGTGCTGCGGGCCTATACGGCCGGCGGGGCCTGGGCGGCGCATCTGGAAGGGCTGACGGGGATGCTGAAGCCGGGCCTGGCGGCCGATCTGGTCCTGATCGACGGGGATATCGAGGCGATTCCGCCGCAAAACCTGGGTCAGACCGGAATCACCCTGACGATCGCCGGCGGCCGAGTGACCCACGATGCGGAAAACCTGGTGGGTCCGTCTGGTTAAGTGCTTGTAAATATGAGGTAAAAAATGAAGTTCGAAAAAATCGTCATCTTCCTGTCATTTTCCCTCTTGCGGGTTCCGACCTCTCTCCGTAAATACCGCCTCACCGAAACGGAACGGCGGCGGAAACGAAGCCTGGAAGGAACGGAAGCGGTGGTGAAACGCCGCGACGACAATCTGGAGGCAA
>NZ_PJON01000006.1 GCF_002900975.1 Tabrizicola aquatica
TCGACTGGCCCCAGCCGCGGTGGGTGCATTCCAGCGCGTCGCGCATCACCTTGACGTTGCCGGTGCAGTCGAACGAATAATCCGCCCCGCCGATCCTGTCGAAGGGGGTCTTGGTCATCTCGACGATGGCCTGCACGACCGAGGTGCCCTGGGGCAGGTCCTTGGGGTTGAGGAAGTGGGTCATCCCGAACTTCTCGCCCCATTCCTTCTTGTCGGTGTTCAGGTCGACGCCGATGATCATGTCGGCCCCGGCCATCTTCAGGCCCTGGATCACGTTCAGCCCGATCCCGCCCAGGCCAAAGACCACGGCCTTGGCCCCGATCTCGACCTGAGCCGTGTTCAGGACCGCGCCGATGCCGGTGGTGACCCCGCAGCCGATGTAGCAGATCTTGTCGAAAGGCGCATCGTCGCGGACCTTGGCCAGCGCGATCTCCGGCATCACGGTATGCTGCGCGAAGGTCGAGCAGCCCATGTAGTGATAGATCGGCGTGCCATCCAGCATGCTGAACCGGGTGGTCCCGTCCGGCATCAGCCCCTGCCCCTGGGTGGCACGGATCGCGGTGCAAAGGTTGGTCTTGCGGCTAAGGCAGGACGGGCACTCCCGGCACTCCGGCGTGTAAAGCGGGATGACGTGGTCGCCCGGTTTCAGGCTTTTCACCCCCGGCCCGCATCTCACCACGACGCCCGCGCCCTCATGGCCCAGGATCGAGGGGAAGATGCCTTCAGGGTCCGCGCCCGACAGGGTGAATTCGTCGGTGTGGCAGATGCCGGTGGCCTTGATCTCGACCAGGACCTCGCCTTCCCTGGGGTCGTCAAGATTGACCTCCATGACCTGAAGCGGTTGGCCTGCGGCAACGGCAACGGCGGCACGGGTGCGCATAAGGTATTCCTCCCTGAAGATTTTCCGGAACCTGTGCCAATCTCGGGCGTAAAGCAATCAGGGATTCGCCCATGCAACATCCATTCAGGACATCCGTCATGAAACCCCTATCCGCCTTTCTTCTGTCGGCCCCGCTGCTGCTTGCGGCCTGTGTCGAGCCCTTGCCCACGCCGACGCCGACCAGCGATGCCTGTGGCGCCAGCGAGTTGCAGTACCTGGTTGGCCAGCCCGGCGTGGTGCTGGACGGGATGCGCTTCAGCCAGGACGTCCGGGTGATCCAGTACGGCATGGCGGTGACGATGGACTATCGCGCCGACCGGCTGAACTTCTGGCTGGACCGCCGCGACGTGATCGAGCGGGTTGTCTGCGGGTGATCCGTCCGGCCCTGTCACTGGCGGTGGCTTCGCTGCTTGCCGGTTGTACCACCTCGGGCCCGCCGCTTGGCTGCGGCGCGGACGAGTTGCAGGGGCTGGTAGGCCAACCGCTTTCTGCGCTGAAGGCCGCGGTGCCGGAAGGCGGCTACAAGGTGGATTACCCCCTGCCTGACGGCACCGTGACGCTGGAGGATGTTTCGGACCGGTTGCGGGTCAGCGTTGACCGCGCGGAAATCATTCGCAGCGTAGGCTGCGGATAGCAGAAGGCCCCGGTCTGATGACCGGGGCCTATTCCATTTCGCCTGTGGCTTACTTCTGTACGCGATAGGTGGTGTGGCAGTCCTTGCACGACCCGCCGATGGCCCCCATGCCAGCGCCGATCGTCTCGGCCGAGGCGACATCGATGGCCCCCGCCGCATCGCCAAGCGCCTTGGCCTTGACCAGGAAATCGTCCCAGTTGGTCCAGATCTCGGGCTTGGCTTCCGACACCGGGTCGGCCGCGCCCTGTTCGGCAAACGTCGCCTCGACCTTGCCGGCGGCCTCGATCAGGGCGGCCTTGGCACCTTCGGCCTTGGCGGCGTCGAAGGGTTCTTTTCCGCTGGCCATGTTGCCAAGGATGCCGGTGTTCTGGCCGACCAGCTTCATCAGCTCGGACCGGGCGATGGCGTTGGGGTCGGTCGGTTCCGCGTCTTGGGCATAGGCGGCCCCGGCGACAAGAATCGCGCCGACGGCAAGGACTTTGACAAACTGCATTCCACTGGCTCCCGTGCTGGATGGACGCGGTCACTATAGGCGCGACATTCCGTCGCGTAAGCCCGCGTCATCTGCCATCACGCAGTTGTCATCGCAACCTTGGGGAAGACTCGACTCGCCTTGCGGTTCGTGGCAATCAATGGAACGAAAGGAGAACAAATTGCCCGGTCGCCGCATCCTGTCGCTATGGTTCCCCCGGCTGGCCGCCGAACGGGTCGAGCGGTTGCGTCAGGACGTGCTGCCCGTTCCCCTGGCCGTGGTGGAAGAGGTGAGCGGCGCCCAGGTCCTCGCCTCGCTTTCTGCCGGGGCCGAAGGGGCGGGCCTGCGCCTGGGCCAGCCCCTGCGCGATGCGACCGCGATCTGCCCGGCCCTGCTGACCGTGCCTGCTGATCCCCTAGCCGAGGCGCGGTTCCTGGGCGTGTTGCGGCGCTGGGCGGGGCGCTTTTCGCCCTGGATCGCGGATGAACCGCCCGCCAGCCTGCTGATCGACCTGACCGGCACCGCGCATCTTTTCGGCGGGGAAGCGGCGGTGCTGGCCCGCGTGGCCGAGGATTGCGCCGAACTGGGCCTGACCGTGCGCGCCGGCATTGCCGATACCGCCGGGGCGGCCTGGGCGCTGGCGCGCTATGGGCGCAGCACGGTGGCCCCCCTACGCTCGGGCGATGCCATCGACCAGGAGGCGCGGGCCACCCGCTCGCGCGCGGCAAAGCGGCGGGGCTGGGAACGCGGCGGCAGCCTGCCCCGGCCGGTGGCGGCGCGGGGGGCCGATACGGCGATGATCGCGCCCCCCGGTCACCTGATCGAGGCGCTGCGCCCCCTGCCGCTGGCCGCCCTGCGGCTGGAAGCGGACGTTGTCGACCGCCTGATGCGGCTGGGGTTGCGCCAGGTGGGCGACCTGATTGTCCTGCCCCGCGCGGCGCTGGCCCGCCGCTTCGGGATGGAGACGCTGCGCCGCCTGGACCAGGCCCTGGGGATGGAGCCCGAGCCGGTGAACCCCGTCCGCCCGCCGCTGCACTTTGCCGTGCGGCTGACGCTGCCCGACCCGATCGGCCTGCGCGCGGATGTCGAGGCGGCGCTGGACCGGCTGCTGCCACCCTTCTGCGCCAAGCTGCAGGCCAAGGGGCGCGGGGTGCGGCGGCTGGTGTTCCAGGCGCTCCGGGCGGATGGCGGGGTCTCCTCGGTCGAGGTGGGGCTGGCCCGCGCGGCGAACACGCCCGACCGGATCCGGCCGCTTCTGCACCTGAAGCTGGACCGGATCGACGCGGGCTTCGGGATTGACTGCCTGCGGCTTGAGGCGCTGACGACCGAGGCGCAGGCCCCGCTGCAACACCGCAGCCCGCTTGAACATGCCGCGCAGCCCGGCCGGTCAAACCCCCATGCGCTGGACGATCTGGTCGGCCGGCTGGGCGCGCGGCTGGGCGACGGGGCGGTGACGCGGCTGCATCCGGCCGAAAGCCATGTGCCCGCGAAAGGCGCCCAGGTGCTGATGGCAGCCTGGAGCCAGCCGCATGACGGCCCTTGGCCCGCCCCGCGCGCGCCGCGGCCGCTGGTGATGTTCCGCCCCGAACCCGTGGAGGCCCAGGACGGTCCCGACCTGCCCGCCCGCTTTCGCTGGCGCCGGCGCGAGTTTGCGGTGCGGATGGCGGCGGGGCCGGAACGGCTGCAGGCCGAATGGTGGCTGGAGGACCCCGACTGGCGCGAAGGCACCCGCGACTACTGGCGGGTCGAGGCCGAGGGGGGCGACCGGTTGTGGCTGTTCTACGGGCGCGGCGGGGCGGTGACCGAAGGCTGGTACTGCGAGGGCGTCTTTGCCTGACGCCGCGGCCGGGACGCCGGAATTCTGCCGAAGAATTCCGGTCCGGAAATCGTTTCGATTTCCGCTGCGCGGCTTGCCAGCCCATGCCACGCGTGAAACCATCGCCCGATGAAGTCCAGAAGCCGCATTTCGGTGCAGCAGACGCAGCGGCTGTCGCTGACGACGACGCTTGCCGCGTCGATTCGCATCCTGCGCGCCGATGCCGCCGGCCTGTCGCGATACCTGGAAGAACAGGCGGCCGAGAATCCGCAACTGTTGCTCACCCGGCCGCCCCCCGCGGACTGGACACCGCGCTGGCGCTCGGTCCTGACCCCCGGCGCCGAGATGCCCGAGCCTGCGTCGGCCGCGCCCAGCCTGGTCTCGCATGCCCTGGCCCTGGTCGAAGCGCTGCGCCTGTCCCCCCGTGACCTCCGCCTTGCCGAAGCCCTGGTCGAGGCATTGGAGCCATCGGGCTGGCTGGGCACGTCCCTGCCCGCCATTGCCCACCGTGCCGGCGCTTCGCAGCGCGAGGTCGAGGTTGTCCTGCAACGATTGCAGGCCCGGGCCGAGCCGACCGGGCTTTTTGCGCGTGACCTGACCGAATGTCTGCGCCTGCAAGCGCAAGAAGCGGGCGAATTGGATGCCGTCATGGCCACCCTGCTGGACCGGCTGGACCTAGTCGCCAGCGGGGATATCGACCGGCTGGCACGCGAGGCAGGCGTAGACCCGGACAGCATCCGCCAGCATATCGCGCGCCTGCGCCGCTATGATCCGAAGCCCGGCGCCGGGTTCGAGCCGATGGCCGCCCCCCTGCGTGAGCCCGACCTGATCGCGGAAAAGCGGGAAGGCGTCTGGGTCGTGCAGCTGAATCGTTCGGCCCTGCCCACGCTTGCGGTGGCCGAAGGCCGGGCCAAGGGTCGGGCCGAAGCGCGCGCCCTGGTCCGTCTGGTCGAGGGGCGGAACGCCACCCTTCTGACAGTGGCGCAAGAGATCCTTGCCCGGCAACAGGCCGCGCTGGAGAATGGCCCCTCGGCCCTTGTGCCGATGCGGATGGCCGATGTGGCCGAGGCGCTTGACCTGCACGAAAGCACCGTCAGCCGCGTCGTCGCCGGCACCGCTGTCGACACGCCGCGCGGCACCTGGTGGCTGCGGGCGATGTTCACCCAGGCCCCGCGGGAAGGCGGCCCCTCGGCCGGCGCACTCCGCGACCGGCTGGCCCGGCTGGTCGCCGCAGAGGACGCCACCGCCCCCCTGTCGGACGAGGCGCTGGCCCTGGCTCTGGCAGAAGGCGGCGCGCCCATCGCCCGCCGCACGGTCGCCAAGTACCGCACGCTTCTTGGCCTGCCCCCGGCCCATCGTCGTCGCTCCCGCGCCGCGCGGCCGACCCGGCGTGTCGCTTCCGGGGATGACAGGGGCAGCAAGCTGCCGTAGCTGGCAGAGGACGGCGGCGGGGCAAGCGCAACGGGGCAAGGGGCGGAAATGGCGATCTTTCTGGGTGTCGATACCGGAGGCACCTACACCGATGCGGTGATCCTGGACGAGGCTGCGAACCGCGTCCTGGGCAAGGCCAAGGCGCTGACCAGCCGGCATGACCTGGCCATCGGCATCGGCCAGGCCGTCGATGCCGCCATTGCCGCCGCTGGGGTCAAGGCTGCCGACGTGGCGCTGGTCTCGCTGTCGACCACCCTTGCCACCAACGCGCTGGTCGAAGGCCAGGGCGCCCGCGTGGCGCTGGTGTTCATCGGCTTTGACGACAGCGATCTTGCACGCGGCGGGCTGACCGAGGCGCTGAAGGGTGATCCCGTCATCCGCCTGCCCGGCGGTCACACCCATGCCGGGACCGAGGTCACGGCCCTGGACCTGTCGCTCCTGGAGCTTCTGGTCCGTGAACAGGCCGACGAGGTCTCGGGCTTTGCCGTCGCCGCGCAATTCGCTACCCGCAACCCGGCGCATGAGATTGCCGCCCGCGACCTGATCCGCCGCGTCACCGGCCGCCCGGTGACCTGCAGCCACGAACTGTCCGCCAACCTGAACGGCCCCAAGCGCGCGCTGACCGCCGTCCTGAATGCCCGGCTGATCGGCATGATCGACCGCCTGGTCGCCGCCTGCGAGCGGCACCTGACGGCGACGGGCATCGACGCCCCCCTGATGGTCGTGCGCGGCGATGGCGCCCTGATCAGCGCCGCCATGGTGCGCGAGCGCCCGATCGAAACCATCCTCTCCGGCCCCGCCGCCAGCATCGTCGGTGCGCGCTGGCTGACCGGAGAGCCGGACGCTCTGGTCAGCGATATCGGCGGCACGACGACCGACGTCGCCCTTCTGCGCGACGGCCTGCCCGAGATCGACCCCCAGGGTGCCCGCGTCGGCGGCTTCCGCACCATGGTCGAGGCGGTGGCGATGCGCACCTCGGGTCTGGGCGGCGACAGCGAGGTGCATCTGGTCACCGAGGGGCTGAAGGGCGGCCTGCGCCTTGGACCGCGCCGGTTGTTGCCGGTTTCGCTGCTGGCGGTCGATCACGGGCCCATGGTCCATGCCGCGCTGGACCGCTGGCTCTCGTCCGAAGCGGTGGGCGAGATGGATGGTCGCTTTGTCGTGCCGATGACCGGCCAGCGCGGGGGCCTCAACGCCCGCGACCTTGCCGTGCTGGACCGGATCACCGCGCCGATGCCGATGGCCCATGCCCTGACCTCGCGGCTGGAGGTTGCGGCGCTGGAGCGGCTGGTGGCCCGGGGGCTGGTGATGCTGTCGGGCGTCACACCTTCGGACGCCAGCCATGTGCTGGGGCGGCTGGACAGCTGGGACGGCGCGGCCGCCGAAAAGGCGCTGCGCCTGATGGCGCGCCGGCGCACCGGCGCGGGCGAACGCTTTGCGCCCGGGCCGGACCCCCTGGCCCAGGCCATCGTCGATCAGTTGACCCAGCAGACCGTGGATTGCCTTCTGGAAGCCGCCTTCGCCGAGGACCCGGCCTTTACCGCCGACCAGCCCGAGGCCTTGGCCCGCCAGCCCCTGACCAAAGCGGGGCTGAACCAGCATCGCGGCGTGGTCGAGGTCAGCCTGCGCCTTGGCGTGCCGGTGATCGGTCTGGGTGCCTCGGCCCCGTCCTATTACGGTGCGGTGGGCGAACGGCTGGGCTGCAAGATGATCCTGCCCGAACATGCCGGTGTGGCGAACGCCATCGGCGCGGTCGCGGGCCAGGTCAGCCAGCGCGCGACCGGCACCGTCTCCTCTCCCGCCGAAGGGCGCTTCGTGGCGCACCTGGCCGAGGGGGTCGAGGTCTTTACCTCGGCCGACGCCGCGCTTGCGGCGCTGGAGGTGGCGCTGGTGGCCGATGCGTCGGACCGCGCGCGTCAGGCCGGCGCCGTGGACCTGCGCGTCACCGTGGACCGCGATGTCAAAGAGGTCGATATCGAGGGCCGCCGGATGTTCATCGAGGCCCGCCTGACCGCCACCGCCTCGGGCCGCCCGCGCGTCGCCCGTTAGGCCGGGCCGGTCCAGGGCAGGGTGAAGGCCGGGGGCAACTTCGGCGACCACTGTCGGTTGGTCTCGTAAAGATGGCGGAACCCGGCCAGCAGCACCTCGCGCGTGTCCGGGTGCAGACGCGAGATTTCGGCGAACTGGGCCTCCAGCCGCCGCGCCGCCGTCCCACGGGCATCACCGATCCGCAGCGCGTGCAGCAGGGTGAGTGCCAGACAGGGCACATGCCCCGGCTGGCCAGGCGCATTCGCCACCAGGTCCACAACCCGCGACGGAACGCCCGACAGATCGGGATAGGCCAACCGGTCGTCCAGCAGCAGCGCCGCCAGTGCGGTCCGGTGCTGGTCTGCATCCGCTCCGAAATCCGCCCGCGCCACATGGTCCAGTTCGGCCGGCGTCATGCTTCGGACCAGGCCGGTCAGCGCCACCTC
This sequence comes from Tabrizicola aquatica, assembly GCF_002900975.1. Taxonomy (GTDB): domain Bacteria; phylum Pseudomonadota; class Alphaproteobacteria; order Rhodobacterales; family Rhodobacteraceae; genus Tabrizicola; species Tabrizicola aquatica. Next base: position 7,708 of record NZ_PJON01000006.1, read on the forward strand.
CAGATCGCCTGGCGTCGCTGTTACCAGGTCGTCCGCCGTCGGACGGCAGGTCCCGGAAATCTGTCCCAGGACGCGCAGTTCCTCGATCGCGTTCATCAGCGCCGCCCGAACCGCGTTCGGCCGCTGCCGGAACCCGCGCCCCTGCCGGGCCAGATCCCAATCCGCGTCGCTGACCGAGCCGCCAGTGATGACCCCGGTCAAAAGCCGTGCTGCCGCGCCGGCCGGATCGTCCGGCACGACCCGCGTCGCAACCCTGTCTAGATCGGCCAGCACCTGTCTGGTGCGAAACCCGGTAGAGCCTGAAATATGCATACTGATGCATATAGGGCCAAATGGCCGGACCGCACCCCCATAGGCGGCGATTCGCCCTTGACCTCGTCCACTGGCGCCCTTAATCCGCGCCGCAGTGGCTAGGTAGCTCAGTTGGTTAGAGCATGCGACTCATAATCGCAGGGTCGGGGGTTCGAGTCCCCCCCTCGCCACCATTTCCCAAATCTCACGCCAGCGCGTCGCGCAGATGGGCCGCAGTCAGCACCGATTGCTGACGCATGAAATCGGCCAATTCCAGATACATCGACCGATTGCGCAGGGCAAAGACGATGGCCGGCTCCAGCTCGTCCTGCCGCAGAACGATCGGGATCGGCAGGCCGGTCCACTCCACGAAAGACTCGATCTTGTGGCTGTTTGACGGGCTGGTGACGAAAGGGCAACCGGCCAAAGCGGCGGCATAGACGCCGTGGTGTTGCGCGGTCAGATAGATTTCGGCCTGCCGCAGGGTGGCGACGATATCCTCGAACGCATGGCGGCGCAGGGTCAGCTTCTCTCCAGGTTCGTCGTCGAAAAGGTCGGGGATCAGCCCGTGCCGATGCGTACCGCCGACCACCCGGCCAGTCTCCAGCCGCCGCGCCTTGCCCTTGGTCAGAAAGGCCGGATCGGCGGCCGAGTCGAGCAGGGTCAGCGGCTGCCCCCCGAAGCGGCGGGCAAAGGCGGCACTCCGCGGCTCGCGCACGGTCAGCAGGGACAGGTCGGACAGGATGTCGTTGGCGGGCGCGTCGTATTGCTGGAACAGGGCGTTCACCATCAGCACCCGCTTGCCCTGCGCCTTGGCGCGCTGGATCAACTGCAGCAGGAACAGGGCGCGCGGACCTGAATGGTGGATGGTCCCCTCGCCGTTGACCAGCACAGCTTCAGCAGCCGCGAAGGCAACCTTGTCCACGTCACGCGTGCCGGTGATGTGGCGCCCGGTGATTTGCAATCCCGCCCCGGCGATCGCCGCACTCAGCGACCGCATCACCGCCTTGCAGCCGGCGTGGGGGACGTCGCTGGTGTCATTGGCAAGAAACAGGGTCACGCTGGGTCCGGGTCAATCGACAGGGTCGGGGCAGGCTAGACGGCCCTGCCGGGGCGGCGCAAGGCCGATCCCGGGTGCGGCGGTTGCGTTTGCATCGCCCTTTGGCCATATAGTCAGCGCCGGAAGATGGAGCGCGCGCGATGAACTACCTCGAATTCGAGAAGCCCCTGGCCGAGATCGAGGGCAAGGCCGAGGAGTTGCGGGCGCTGGCCAAGACCGGCGGCGGCATGGACCTGACCAAAGAGGCCGAGGCGCTGGACCGCAAGGCCGAGACCGCGCTGCGTGACCTCTACAAGACGCTGACCGCCTGGCAAAAGTGCCAGGTCGCCCGGCATCCCGACAGGCCACATTGCAAGGACTATATCGACGGGTTGTTCACAGAATTCACCTCGCTGGCCGGGGACCGGGCCTTTGCCGATGACCAGGCGGTCATGGGGGGGATCGCGCGCTTCCAGGACCAGCCGGTGGTGATCATCGGCCACGAGAAGGGCAACGATACCAAGTCGCGGATCGAGCGTAACTTCGGCATGGCGCGGCCCGAGGGCTATCGCAAGGCGATCCGGCTGATGGACCTCGCGGACCGCTTCCGCCTGCCCGTGATCACGCTGGTCGATACCCCCGGCGCCTATCCGGGCAAGGGGGCCGAGGAACGCGGGCAGGCCGAGGCGATTGCCCGGTCGACCGAGAAATGCCTGGCCATCGGTGTGCCACTGATCAGCGTCGTGATCGGCGAAGGTGGGTCGGGCGGGGCGGTGGCCTTTGCGACGGCGAACCGGGTGGCGATGCTGGAGCATTCGGTCTACTCGGTCATCTCGCCGGAAGGCTGCGCCTCGATCCTGTGGAAGGACGCCGAGAAGATGCGCGAGGCCGCCGAGGCCCTGCGGCTGACGGCGCAGGATCTGCAAAAGCTGGGGATCATCGACCGGATCGTGAAGGAACCGATGGGCGGCGCGCAGCGGGCCCCCAAGGAAGCGATCGACGCGGTCGGCAAGGCCATCGAAGCGATGCTGAAAGACCTGTCCGGCAAGAAGCCCGAGGCGCTGGTCAAGGATCGGCGGCAGAAGTTCCTGGAGATGGGGTCCAAGGGGCTGGCGGCGTGAATCCCTGGATCATCGTCCTGATCGCCGGCCTGATGGAGACCGGCTGGGCGCTGGGTCTGAAATACTCGGAAGGGTTCACGCGGCTCTGGCCCTCGGTCGTGACGGTGGTGCTGGCCCTGGGGTCGTTCTGGCTGCTGTCGCTGGCGATGAAAACCCTGCCGGTCGGGACGGCCTATGCGGTCTGGGTCGGCATCGGCGCGGTGGGGACGGCGGTGGCGGCGGTGTTCCTGTTCCAGGAGCCTGTGAACCTGATGCGGGTCACCGGGGTGCTGCTGATCCTGGCCGGGATCGTGGCGCTGAAGTTCGCGTGATCCGGGCCGCGGTCCTGCTGGCGTTGCTGGCGGCCCCGGCCGCGGGCGGCACGCTGGAGGGGCGGCTGGTGACTTTCACGGTGGAAACCTGGGACGACCCCGCCGCGCCCTATCTGGCGGCGCGGGGGCGGACGGTGACGGTGGGCCAGGGCGTCGAGTTTGGGCTGGAGCCGGAGGGTCTGACCGGCGGGCTGGATGTGGTGCCGGTGACGGTCGAGATCGGGCCGACCCGGATTGAGCTGAGCTATCCGCGCGGGGCGGGGCGGTTCTATGAGGCCACCTTCAATGGCTATGTCCTGCGGTTCGAAACGGACTGCGCGCTGTTTCAGGGGGTGGCCATCGACCGGGCGGCGACGACGATGCAGGTGACCGAGGTGCGGGCCGAGGCGGGGGCGCTGTTCATCAACGTCTCGGGGCTGGACTATGGGCCGGAGGCGCGGCTGGCGCTGGACCTTGAGGTCGCGGACTGCCCGATGAGCTGATCTGTCCACGGTGGACAAAAGCTGGATCTGTTTTTAAATCAATCACTTGATCGCGGGCGTTAGGGATCTGGAAAGGTTTGGCCGAGGCCCTTTCAGGATGCCTCCTCGTGCGCCTTCGGCTTCTCGTCGGGGGGCTGCCGCAGGGCGTGGTGAGGTCCGGGACAGGCTTTGCCACGGTCTCTGCCAGACCGCCTGTCACCGCGGCCCCGGTGATCGCGCAGGATCTTGACGACTGTGGGTAGGCTTCTGCGACGGGTCGCCCGGCGTGCCATGGGATCAGTCGGCAGGGGCGATGCCAGTCGATCCTGGCAAGGCGGATCAGGACTTTCCAGGGTTTCTTGCCGACCCGGTCGAACCGACTTCGGGGGTATTTGTCCGCTGCGCGTCAGGCAATGCCGGTCGGCTGCAGGGATGTGACCGCGTTGTCGCTCGGCGAGCGGCCCGCTCCTTTCCGTTCCGCCGTCGTCAGGATGCAGGAGCGGGTGCGGTCAAGCCAGGCGCGATGATGTGGTGAGATACGATCGCGGCCCCTGCCGGGTGGCTGTCGTGGTTGTGGCGGTCGTCGGCGGTGCTGATCCAGTCCGAAGGTTGCACCCTTTGCTGGCCCCGGAGGGTTTCACACCCTCCGGACCTCCCGTGGGATATTTGTGCAAATGTGAAAGGGCTGCCGGGTCAAGACCTGGGCCGCTTCGGCCTGGGCGCGGGCAGGTCAGTGGCGATTGCCTTGAGGGCCAGGACGACCCGAGCGGGATCATCCAGCGCCTCGGCCACCAGTAGGTGCGGCTTGGCGCCGGGATAGGGCTGGCCGGTGGGGCAGCCGGGAAGGGCCGCCTGCGCGCCGGGCGTGGGTTTCAAGAACAACTGGTCGTCGCAGACCAGCGCCACGACCTTGCCGTCGAGATAAAGCGCGTATTCGCCGAACATCTTGCGGGCTGAAAGCGGCAGCGGGGCCAAGGCATCAAGCAGGTGCGCGATGCTTTCGGCCCGGGTTGCCATCAGCCGTTGAACCCGGCCTCGGCCATCAGGCGGTTGGAGTGGGTTTCGACCTCTTCCTCAAGCCGGGCCATGAAATGCGGCACTTTCAGGCCGGGGGCGATGGGGTCCAGAAACTCGACCACCGCGAGCCCCGGCTTTCGCAGGACGCCGCGCTTGGGCCAGAACACGCCCACGTTGGTTGCCACTGGCACGCAGGGCTGGGCGAGTTGCTCATAAAGAAGGCCGGTCCCGACCTTGTAGGGCCTGGACGCGCCGGGGGCGACGCGGGTGCCTTGCGGATAGATGATAAGCTGGCCGGGTTCGGCGGTGCCCTTGGCCACGTCTGCCTTCATCTTGGCAATCGCCGCGCCGCGTTTGCCGCGATTGACCGGGACGCAGCCGATCTTCAGCGCGTATTGGCCAAGGAAGGGGGTATAGATCAGCTCTCGCTTCATGATGAACTTGCCGGCGGGGACCGCGTTGAAGATCAGGATGATGTCGAGAAAGCTTTGATGCTTGGCGGCGATCACCGCCTCGCCCGTGGGGGCAAGCCCGCGCACCTCGCAGCGGGTGCCGCAGAGGAGGCGCAGGGTGAAGATCACCCAGCGGCAATAGGTCTTGCAGGCGGTGCGGGCGCCCTGGCGGGAGAAGAGCGCCCAGGGGGCGAAGGCCACCGCGATCACCGCCATCGCGAGATACATCTGGATGATGAACACCAGGCTGAGAAGCCAGCGGATCGGGGTCATGTCAGCTCTCGCAGTTTCTGGAAGGCGGCGCGGCGGGTGGCAAGGAAGGCGACGAGGGCGGCGAGGGGCGGCAGGGCCAAGGGCCAAAGCCAGGCGGTGCCGGTGAAGCCAAGGCCGGTCAGGAACCCGCCGGCGGCATCGGCGGCAGGCAGGGCGGCGACCCCGGCCATGCCGGCGGCGGCGCCGACCAGCGCGCCGCCAAGGGTGCGCAGGGTGAAGCGGCGGACGAAGGCGCGGGCGATGTAGCTGTCCTTGGCGCCAACGAGCCGCAGGACGCGGATTTCCTGGGAATTGGTTGCCAGCGCCGCGCGGGCGGCCAGCGTGATCATCGCCGCCATGGCAGCGCCGATCAGCGCGATGGAGAGGACGCCCAAGAGGCGGATGCGGCCCGCAGCCTCGGCCAGGGGGCGGCGCCAGCGGGTGTGATCGTCGAGGACGGCGCCGGGGGCCTCGGCCGCAAGGCGCTGGCGCAGGCCCTGGGAATCGTAGCCCGGCTCGGCCTCGACCACCTCGATCAGGCGGGGGATCGGCAGGGCCTCGACCGGCAGGCCGGGGCCGAACCAGGGTTCCAGAAGCGCGCGGGTCTCGGCGTCGTCGATCAGGCGGAAGCTGGCGATGCCGGGGGTGGTGGCCAAGGTGGCGAGGATCGCGTCGGTCTGAAGCTGCACCTGCTCGACCGGGGCGGAGAGGCGGATGGTGGCGGTCTTGGCGAGCGCGTCGGACCAGCGGTCGGCCAGGCGGCCGGAGGCAAGCGAGAGCGCCAGGGCAAAGACGCAGAGGAAGGTCATCGCGCCGGCGGTGAAGGTCGTGAGCCAGGCGGTCGGACCAGAGGGCGGGACGACCTGCAGCGCGCGGGTGGCGGGGCTGGCGGGCTTGGCCTTGGGGAACCTCACAGATCGGCCCCCGCAAGCTGGACGCGATGCTTGGCGATGCGCAGGACGCGGGCCTGGATCTGCGCCTTGGCCTGGCGGATCAGGTTCAGGTCGTGGGTGGCGACAAGGATGGTCTTGCCCATCTTGTTCAACTCGACCAGCAGGGTGAGGATGCGCAAGGACATCTCCCAGTCGACGTTGCCGGTGGGTTCGTCCGCCAGGATCACGTCGGGGTCGACGATGACGGCACGGGCCAGGGCGGCGCGCTGGCGTTCGCCGCCGGACAGTTGCAGCGGGTAGGCGTCGGCCAAGTGGTCAAGGCCGACCCAGCCGAGGAGGTCGTCCATGTCCTGCGGGTCGCTTTCGCGGTCGGAGACGGTGAAGGGCAGCGCCATGTTGGCGGCAAGTGTGAGATGGTCCAGGAACTTGCAGTCCTGATGCACGATGCCGATTCGGCGCCGGGTTCGGGCCACGTCATCGCGCGACAGGCTGGTGACGTCGCGGTCGAACAGGGTGACGCGGCCGTTGGTGGGCTGAAGCTCGGCATAGGCGAGTTTCAGGAAGGTGGATTTGCCCGCGCCCGAGGGACCGGTCAGAAAGTGGAAAGACCCGGGCGCAAGCCGCAGCGAGACGTCGGACAGAAGGTCTCCGCCGCCATAGCTGTAGGCCACGTTTTCGAAGGCAATCACGTCGGGTTCCCTTGCTGTGTCGGGCGGCGGACAAAGCGCCCGGTGCGGCTGGACTGCGCTTTCCATCGCACAGGCCGGAAGGATTGTAAAAGGGCGCGCGACAAAGCCTTGGAACAACAGGAATTAACGGTTACAAATCCGTGAGCGGAAGCCGGAAACAAGGCTTGAGGGAACGAAAATGCGGCTGGTTTGTCCGAACTGCGAAGCGAAATACGAGGTTCCGGACGATGCGATCCCGGACAGCGGCCGCGATGTTCAGTGTGCGAATTGCGGCCATGCCTGGTTCCAGATGCGCGCGCGTCCGGCGGCGGCGGTGGCCGAGCCTGCGGCCGCGCCGGCCCCTGTTGCGGCAGAGCCCGAGCCCGTTGTCGAGCCCGAGCCCGTCGTAGAACCAGTCGCGCAGACGGCCCCGGAACCCGAAGTGACCGCCGCAGCCGAGCCGGAACCCGAGTTGCCGCCGCTGGAGGAGACGCCAGCGCCAGAGCCGGTCGAAGTTCCCGACCAGGCGCCCGAGGAAATCCCCACCGCGCCTGCGGTCGAAGAGCCGGACCCGGTTGAAGAGCCCGCGCCGGTCGAAGAGTCTGCCTCGGCCTCCGAGCCTGAGCCCGAGGCGGGGACAAGCTACAAGGTGGACGAATCCGTCCTGGCGATCCTGCGCGAGGAGGCCGAGCGCGAGGCCCGCGTGCGTCGGGCCGAGGCGGGGTTCCCCGAAACCCAGCCCGACCTGGGTGTCGATACGGTGGCGCGGGTCGCGGCCGTGCCTGCGGCGGCGGCTGTGGCGGTCGTTGCTGAGGAAGCAGCGGTCGACGACTCGCGACCCTCGGCCCGGCGGGATCTTTTGCCGGATGTCGAAGAGATCAATTCCTCGCTCCGGCCCTCGGATCACCCGCAGGACGGCGACGAGCCCGACACCGGGATGCCACCGCCGGCAGCAGAAGGCCGGGGCGGTTTCCGCAGCGGCTTCCTTGTGGTGATGACCATCGCGATGATCGGGTCGGGGCTTTACATCGCCTCGCCGACGCTGGCGCGGCTGGTCCCGGCACTGGAAGGGCCGCTGGACAGCTATGTCGCGCTGATCAACGGCCTGCGGCTGCAACTGGACGGCGTGATGCAGCAGGCCACGGTGGCCCTGAACGGCGGCTGAGCCACGGCAATTCGGCTTGCCCCGGACGGGGCGGGCCTTTATCCCTTGCGGCCAAGCCTAGCCCCGTGAGGAACCGCCATGACCAATGCCCGTTTCGACAAGTCGAAGCTTCCCAGCCGCCATGTGACCGAGGGCCCCGCCCGCGCGCCGCATCGCAGCTATTTCTACGCGATGGGCATCACGGAAGAGGAAATTCACCAACCCTGGGTGGGCGTGGCGACCTGCTGGAACGAAGCGGCCCCCTGCAACATCGCGCTGAACCGTCAGGCGCAGGTCGTGAAGCAGGGTGTCAAGAAAGGCGGCGGCACCCCGCGCGAGTTCACGACGATCACTGTCACGGACGGGATCGCCATGGGGCATGAGGGGATGCGCTCCTCGCTTGCCAGCCGCGATGCGATTGCCGACACGGTGGAACTGACGATGCGCGGGCATTGCTACGATGCCATCGTCGGCCTTGCGGGCTGCGACAAGTCGCTGCCGGGGATGATGATGTCGATGGTGCGGCTGAACGTGCCGTCGGTCTTCATCTATGGCGGATCGATCCTGCCGGGCCGCTACAAGGGGCAGGACATCACCGTGCAGGACATGTTCGAGGCTGTGGGCAAGCACCAGGCCGGGAACCTGTCGGATGCCGAGCTTGAGATCATGGAGCGGGTGGCCTGCCCGTCGTCGGGTGCCTGCGGCGCGCAGTACACGGCGAACACGATGGCTTGCGTGTCCGAGGCGATTGGCCTGGCGCTGCTGAACTCGTCCAGCGCCCCGGCACCGTATGAGAGCCGCGACCAGTTCTGCGAGGCTTCGGGTGTGGCCGTGATGAACCTGATCGAGAAGAACATCCGCGCGCGGGACATCGTCACGCGGAAGTCGCTGGAAAACGCCGCCCGCGTCGTGGGCTGCACCGGGGGCAGCACCAATGCGGCGCTGCACCTGCCGGCCATCGCGCATGAGGCGGGGATCGACTTCGACCTGTTCGACGTGGCGGCCTGCATGAAGGACACGCCCTATTTCGTCGACCTGCGTCCGGGCGGGAAGTACGTCGCCAAGGACCTGCACGAGGTGGGCGGCGTTGCCGTGGTGATGAAGGAACTGGCCAAGGCCGGCCTGTTGCACCTGGACTGCATCACTGCGTCCGGCAAGACTCTGGGCGAAAGCCTGGACGAGATCCGGGGCGAGGCGGACGGCCGGGTGATCTATCACATCAACAGCCCCATCACCAAGACCGGGGGCGTGGTGTCGCTGCGCGGCAACCTTGCGCCCGATGGTGCCATCGTGAAGGTCGCCGGCATGACCGAGGCCGAGCAGGTTTTCACCGGCCCGGCCCGCGTCTTCGAATGCGAGGAAGAGGCGTTCGAGGCGGTGAAGAAGCGCGAATACAAGGAAGGCGAGGTCATCGTCATCCGCAACGAAGGCCCGGCCGGTGGCCCCGGGATGCGCGAAATGCTGTCGACCACGGCGGCCTTGTCCGGTCAGGGCATGGGCAAAAAGGTGGCGCTGATCACCGATGGCCGTTTCTCGGGCGCGACGCGGGGCTTCTGCGTCGGTCACGTCGGGCCGGAAGCGGCGCATGGCGGGCCGATTGCGCTTTTGCAGAACGGCGACGTGATCACTCTGAACGCGGTGACGGGCGAGCTGTCGGTGGCGCTGTCGGACGAAGAATTGGCCAAGCGCAAGGCCGAGTGGAAAGGGCCGCGCAAGACGGCCTATACCAGCGGCGCGGTCCACAAGTTCGCCAAGCTGTGCGGTGGGGCGCGTTGGGGGGCCGTGACCCATCCGGGGGCCAAGGGCGAAAGCCACGTCTACATGGACCAGTAAGGCATCATGGCCGGGCGGCTGGCGCAGGCAATCGACCGCTGGTGCCTGCGCCGGGTGCAAGGGCGCTGGACGCAGGCCAGCGCCGATGCCCCGGACCTTGACCCGTTCGAGTTGCGCGCCCTGCGCGGCGAGGCGCGCCTGATGCGGCGGCAGATCGACCGGGTGATCCACGCCGCGGATGCGCGCCTGTCCCTGCCGCTGTTGCAGGGCGAGCCGCCCCGGATGGCGCTGGGCACCGACTGGGTCTGGCGTCCGGATGCCTGGCATGGCTCGCTGCCGCAACCGGGCCTGGTGGCTGCGGATCGGGCGACGCAGATCAGCGATGACTTGGCGCTGTATCACGACTGCCCGCTGTCCGAAATCGCGCTGCGCCAGGTGCAGGGCGGGGCCGACGCGCTGCGCGCGCCCTACGCCCTGGCGGTTGAGGTGTTCGGTTTTCGCGGCAGTTTCCTGTCGCTGTCGGCCAGTTTCCCGGAAGCTGCGGTCGGTGATCTGGGGCTGCGCCATCTGGTGCGGCTGGACGCGGTGATCGAGGCCGACCGGCCGCTGAAGGCCTATGCCCGGCTGAACATCAAGCATGGCGACGCGGTGGCGCAGATGATCAGCGACCTGCCGGACGGGCCTGAGAAATGGGCGGAGTTCGACCTGGCTTACGGCCAGATCGGTGCGGGGCGGATCGAGCGGGTCTGGCTGGACCTGATCTTCAACGATGCGGCCCAGACCCGCATCCTTCTGCGCGACGTGGTGGTCAGCCGCCGCCCGCGCGCCGAGTTGTGAGGACGCGATGGCCAGACCGATGCTAAGCCAGACCCGGATAGCCCGTGGCGTTTGGGAGGGCGTGCTGACCGGTGGCGGCGCGGCCCCGGCGGTCGAGGCGCTGCATGACGGCCAGCCCCTGCCGGGGGTCGAGGTCGCGGCGCTGCCGGGCGAGCAGGGCCATGCGGTGCGGGTGCCGCTGCCGGGCCATATCCTGTCGGAAGGGGTGCAAGTGGTGCTGCTGCGGCTGGGGGATGAGGTGCTGACGCAGATCACCCTGGTCGCGGGCCTGCCCCCGGATGAGGACCTGCGCGCCGAGGTCAGCCTGCTGCGGGCCGAGCTGGAGCTGTTGAAGCGGGCGTTCCGGCGCCACTGTGCCGAGACGGCGGGCTAGGGACGCAAAAGTTTTCGAAAACTTTTGCAAATTCCTTCGAAGGAATTTGGGTCCATCAACCCCAGGTCGGGTGGAACTTGCCGGCGGGGGAAAGGGTGAAGATCTCGCATCCCGTGGCGGTGACGCCGACCGAATGTTCGAACTGAGCGGACAGCGACCGGTCGCGGGTCACGGCGGTCCAGTCGTCGGCCAGGACCTTGGTCTCGGGCCGGCCCAGGTTCACCATCGGCTCGATGGTGAAGAACATGCCTTCCTCCAGCACCGGACCGGACCCCGGGCGGCCATAGTGCAGCACGTTCGGCGGGGCGTGGAACACGCGGCCCAACCCGTGGCCGCAAAAGTCGCGGACGACCGACATGCGCTGCGCCTCGACATAGGACTGGATCGCGTGGCCGATGTCGCCGAAGGTGTTGCCCGGCTTGACTGCAGCGATGCCGCGCATCAGGCCCTCATGCGTGACCTCGATCAGCCGTTCGGCCTTGCGCGGCAGTTGGCCGGCCACATACATCCGGCTGGTGTCGCCGAACCAGCCGTCCACGATCACCGTCACGTCCACGTTCAGGATATCACCGTCCAAGAGCACCTTGGACCCCGGAATCCCGTGGCAGACGACATGGTTCACGCTGATGCAGGATGCGTGCTTGTAGCCCTTGTAGCCGATGGTGGCCGAGATGACGCCGCGACGCTTGATCTCTTCGGTGATGAAGTCGTCGATCGCCGCCGTGGTCGTGCCGGGCACCACCAGGGGGGCGACGGCGTCCAGGATTTCGGCGGCGACGCGGCCAGCGGCGCGCATGCCGGCAAAATCCGCATCCTCATAGATGCGGATGCCGTCTTTGGTGATGCGGGCGCGGTGTTCGTCCAAGGCAGGTCTCCTTGGCCCTTACATAAGAGCCTTGCGTGGAATTGGCCAGAGGTGGGGTTTGAAAGCAAGGTCGCGGGGACTATACCCGAGGGCAACAAGGGAGACTGCGATGACCAACCCAACTGCGGCCATGCTGGTGATCGGCGACGAGATCCTGTCCGGCCGCACCCGTGATTCGAACATGCACTACCTGGCGGGCGAGTTGACCCGTATCGGCATTACCCTGCGCGAGGTGCGGGTGGTGGCCGATATCCACGCCGAGATCGTCGCGGCCGTGCGTGCGTTGTCGGGGCGCTATACCCATGTCTTTACCAGCGGCGGGATCGGGCCGACGCATGACGACATCACGGCGGATGCAGTGGCCGAGGCGATGGGGGCCAGCATCGGGCATCGCGCGGATGCGATGGCGCTGTTGCAGGCCCATTATGACCGGGCCGGACTGCCCTTCAACGAGGCGCGGCAGCGGATGGCGCGCATCCCCGAGGGGGCGGCTCTGATCGACAACCCGGTCTCGACCGCGCCCGGCTTTACCATTGGCAATGTGCATGTGATGGCCGGCGTGCCGAACATCTTTCAGGCGATGGTCGCCAGCGTCCTGCCCAAGCTGACCGGGGGCGCTCCGCTTCTGTCGCAAACGCTGCGGGTCAACCGGGGCGAGGGCGAGATCGCCGGTCCGTTCGGCGCGCTGGCGGCCGAGTTTCCCGACCTGTCGATGGGGTCTTACCCCTTTATCCAGAACGGGGCGCATGGCACCAATCTGGTGATCCGGGGCACCGATCCGGGGCTTCTGGATCAGGCGATGGTCAAGTTGACCAGGCTGTTCGCATGACGCCCGAGGTGTTGGCCCGTGTGATGGAGGCGACCTGGCCCCCGGCGCGGGTCTGGCGGCAGGGGGCATTCCTGTGCCGTGACGGGGCCGGGGGCGGCAAGCGCGTCTCGGCCGCCAGTTGCGCGGGCGACTGGGCCGAGGCCGACCTGGAGGCGCTAGACCATGACCTGGTGGTGATCCGGCCGGGCGAGGCGGCGCTGGATCAGGCGCTGGAGGCGCGGGGCTGGCGGCTGGTCGATCCCGTGGTGGCCTATGCCGCGCCGGTGGCCGCGCTGACGGGCGATCTGCCGCCGTTGTCGGCCTTTGCCCATTGGCCGCCGCTGGAGATTGCCCGTGCGATCTGGGCCGAGGGCGGGATCGGCCCGGCGCGCGTCAACGTGATGGCGCGCACGGCAGGGCCGCGGGCCGCGATCCTGGCCCGGCATGAGGACCGGCCGGCGGGTGCGGCCTTTGTTGCCCTGGATGGCGACCATGCGATGGTCCATGCGGTCGAGGTCCGGGAAAGCGTTCGCCGCTTGGGAATCGGTGCCACATTGCTGCGCGCGGCGGCGAATTGGGCGGCGTCCGAAGGGGCCAGCCACCTGTCGCTGGTGGTGACAGAGCGAAACACCGCCGCCCGTGCGCTCTACTCTCGCCTTGGGATGCAGGTTGTGGGACAGTATCACTACCGGATGAAGTGATCGCGGAAAGCGGCGCGGGCAGTGCAGAACGTCTTGAAGGCTGTTGTTCCCCTGGTCTGGGCGGTCCTGCCGTCGCTGGCCCATGGTCTGACGCTTGACCTTCCGGCCCCGGTGCTGGGCGAGGAAAGCCGCAGCGAAACCCCAGGAAGCTATGCCCTGCCGCTGGAGGGCTTCGATGGTGCGACGGTGCCGGCCAAGACGGTCGAGGGCGCGCTGGAGCAGCGCGTGTTCCAGCTGGAGGCGCCGGACCTGACGACGCTGGCGGTAATGGACCCGCTGCGCAGCCAGATCGCCGCGGCCGGATTTCAAGTGCTGCTGGACTGCGAGACGGAAGGGTGCGGCGGCTTTGACTTTCGCTTTGGCACCGATGTGATGCCCGAACCGGACATGCATGTCGATCTGGGCGATTTCCGCTTTCTGTCGGCCGAGAAGGGCGAGGAGGCGATTTCCGTCCTGGTCAGCCGCTCGGCCACGACGGGATATGTGCAGATCACCCGGGTCAGCCCCGCTGCGCTGCCGGCGGCCCCGGTTGGCGAGACTGTCGATCTGGAGGTTGAGGTCGTGCGCGGCCTGCCGGCCCCGGTTGCCGGTGGCATCGGCGCGGCGCTGGACGACGGCGGGTCGGTGGTGCTGGAGGATCTGGTCTTTGCCAGCGGATCGGCTGCACTGGCCGAGGGCGATTATGCCTCGCTTGCTGCGCTGGCGGCTTGGCTGGAGGCGAACCCGGACGGGACATTGGCGCTGGTCGGGCATACCGATGCGTCGGGCAGTCTGGCGGCGAATATCGCACTGTCGGAGCGCCGGGCCGAAGCGGTGGCCCAGGCGTTGGTCGAGGTGCATGGCGTCGAAGCCGGGCGCATCGCGGCGGAAGGCGTGGGATTCCTCGCGCCCCGGGCGACGAACCAGACCGACGAGGGACGGCAGAAAAACAGACGGGTCGAGGCAGTGGTGACCTCGACCCGTTAAGGACCGCGCGGATCGGTGAGGGGACCCCCCGCCACGGTCACCAGTTGTCGGGACCCTTTTCCAGATAGCGCTTGGCCAGGAAGTCGATGAAGGCGCGGACCTTGGGCTGGGTAAAGCGGCCCGGCGGGTAGACGGCGTAGATGCCCAGGGTTTCCACCGGCAGACCGGGGATCGCCTCTTCGACCTGGCCCTGGCGCATGGCGTCGGCGTAAAGGAAGCTGGGCAGGTAGGCGATGCCCAGGCCCGAAATCGCCGCGTTGAGCAGGCTTTGTCCGTCATTCACCGTCAGCCAGCCGACCGAGCGGACCTGCCGCTTTTCGCCCGAGGGCGCGGTGATCTTCCAGACGTTGCCGTTGGCCTGGTTGGAATAGTGCAGCAGCTTGTGGTCGTTCAGATCGTCGATCTTCTGCGGCCGGCCGTATTTCTGGAAATAGGACGGCGCGCCGATCATGCGTTTGGTGGTTTCGGTCAGCTTGCGGGCGCGGAGACTGGAATCCTCAAGGTCGCCGACGCGGATCGCCATGTCGAAGCCTTCGCTGATCAACTCGACATAGCGGTTGTTCAGGACCATGTTCACGGTGATGTCGGGATATTCCAGCAGGAAATCCCCCAGGATCGGCGACAAGAGGTTGACGCCGAAATCCGTGGCCACGCTGACCCGCAACAGGCCCGAGGGCGCGGATTGCATGGAGGTCACAAGGGCATCCGCCTCGCCCGCATCGTTCAGGACGCGGCGGGCGCGGTCATAGTAGGCCAGGCCGATTTCCGTGGGGCTGACGCGGCGGGTGGTGCGGTTCAGGAGACGCGCGCCCAGCCGGGCCTCAAGCGCGGAGACATGCTTCGAGACGGCAGATTTCGAGATGCCCATCTTCTTGGCTGCATCAGTGAATCCGCCCTGGTCCACCACGGTGGCAAAGGCCTCCATCTCGGTCAGTCGATCCATTTCGTCCTCTTCGGGAACCGCACGCCTTTTCATCACTGTGTCGGGGGGAAATCGGGCAGGATGGCGGCAATGACGCGACCTATCCGGGGTATTGTGGGGGATCGTTCATGGCAACGAAACGGCCAGGCTGGGCGAAGGCTTGCCTGTAGCCGTCTGGGGGATCGGCGGCGGAAGGATCAGAGGGATCAGCTCGGCGGGAAAATGTTCTGCATGACGGCCGCATGACGCGGATCGGCGCCGCGATTTCGGCGCTGCACCCAAGAGGGGTGGAGTATCGTTCTGACTTCCCCCAGCTTCCGGTCGTGGGCGGCGTGACCGCCTGCTGCTTTCATGGACCAAAAAAGGAGACCCCCATGACCCGTTTCGCCCTGTTCCTTGCGTCGCTTGCCTTGGCCACGGCCGCCGTCGCCCAAACGGCAACGCTGCCCGATGTCCCTGACACCGACGAGAACGGCACCTGGTCCCTGGTCGAACTGCAGGCGGTCTGGCCGGAACTGACCGAGGAAGGCTTTGCCGGCATCGACCTGAACGTGGACGGTCAGGTTGATGCGACCGAGTTGCAGACGGCGGTCGACAATGGCGTGATCACGCTGCCGGCGGCCGAGACCGAAGCCTCGGGCGGCTAACTACAGTGTTGCAGCCAGGCGCGCGGCCTGATCGATCGCGCGCTTGGCGTCCAGCTCGGCCGCGACGTCCGCCCCGCCGATGCGGTGGTGGCGGATCCCCAGCCGGTCGAGCTGGTCCGACAACCCGCGCTCGGGCAGTTGCCCGGCGCATAGGACGACGGCATCGACTGGCAGAAGTTGCGGTGCTTCGTCCGCGCGGCTGAGCCAAAGCCCTTCGGCCGTGATGCGGTCATAGGTGACGCCACCCTGCATCCGCACCCCTTTCATCGCCAGGCTGGCCCGGTGAATCCAGCCGGTGGTCTTGCCCAGATGGCGGCCGGGCTTTTCCGCCTTGCGCTGCAACAGATGCACCTCCCGCGCGGGGGGATGCGGCTGGGGGCCTTGCGGCGCAAGGCCGCCCCGGTCGGCCCAGGGCGTCGTGACCCCCCATTCCTGCCGCCACAGAGCCGTGTCCAGCGTCGGGCTGGTGCCCTGGTGGACCAGCGTTTCGGCCACGTCAAAGCCGATGCCGCCCGCCCCCACCACAGCAACCCGCTGGCCGGTTTCGGCGCCTTGCAACACGTCGATATAGGACAGCACCCGCGCCCCCGGTTCGACCGGGATGCCCGGATCGCGCGGGGTGACGCCGGTGGCGATGACCACCTCGTCAAAGCCTTGGAGGTCTTGGGGGCTCGCCTCATGTCCAAGGCGCAGGGTGATGCCGGGGGCGGCAAGCATGCTGGTGAACCATGTGACAAGCCCGTGGAATTCTTCCTTGCCCGGCACCTGTTTCGCCAGGTTCAGCTGGCCGCCGACCTGCGGGGCCTTGTCGAAGAGAGTGACCTGATGGCCACGCCCTGCGGCGACGATGGCGGTCATCATGCCGGCCGGTCCCGCGCCCACGACGGCGATGCGTTTCGCGGTGGCAGCTTGGGGGTAGGTCAGCTCCGTCTCATGGCAGGCACGCGGGTTCACGAGGCAGGACGTCAGCTTGCCCGAGAAAGTATGGTCCAGGCAGGCCTGATTGCAGGCGATGCAGGGCGCGATTTCCGCCGCGCGGCCGGCGGCGGCCTTGGCGATGAAGGCTTCATCCGCCAGCCAGGGCCGGGCCATGGACACCATGTCGGCCACGCCTTGGGCCAGCAGCCCCTCGGCCACCTCGGGCGTGTTGATCCGGTTCGAGGTGATGACCGGGATCGTCACCTCGGGCCGCAGGCGCGCGGTAAGGTCGGCAAAGGCGGCGCGGGGGACCGAAGTGGCGATGGTGGGCACGCGGGCCTCGTGCCAGCCGATGCCGGTGTTCAGGACCGAGGCCCCGGCGGTTTCGATGGCTTTCGCCAGGGTCACGACCTCGTCCCAGGTGGAGCCGTTGGGGATCAGGTCGATCAGCGAGATGCGGTAGACCAGGATCGCGGCGGGCCCCATCGCGGCACGGGTGCGGGCGACGACATCTACCGGCAGGCGCATCCGTTTGGCGTAAGCGCCGCCCCAGCCGTCGGTGCGGCGGTTCGTGTGGGTGACGAGGAACTGGTTCAGGAAATAGCCCTCGGACCCCATCACCTCGACCCCGTCATAGCCGGCCTCAAGCGCGCGGGCGGCGGCGGTGGCGATGTCGGCGATCTGCTTTTCGATCCCGAACTCGTCCAGTTCCTTGGGCGGGAAGGGCGAGATCGGGGATTTGACCGGCGAGGGGGCGACGCAGTCGGGGGAATAGGCGTAGCGGCCGGCATGCAGGATCTGCATGACGATATGGCCGCCCTCGGCATGGACAGCGTCGGTGACGCGGCGGTGGTTGGCGATGTCCTTGTCACTGAAGAGGCCGGCCGCGCCGGGAAAGACCCCGCCTTCGCGGTTCGGGGCCATGCCGCCGGTGACGATCAGGCCCGCCCCGCCGCGTGCCCGCGCTGCGTAGAAGGCCGCGACGCGGGACCAGTCGCCGGTCTCCTCCAGCCCGGTGTGCATGGAGCCCATGAGGCTGCGATTGCGCAAGGTGCGGCTGCCCAGCGTGATCGGGGCGAGGAGATGGGGATAGCTGGTCATGTGGCCCTCATTTGCCGTGTAGAATGGCGAGTGGCGCCCGGCCTGTCACCCGCAACGCGGCGTCACCGGCGGTTTTCGAATGGAGCGGCTGGCGCCGCGAGGCTTTTCTCTTTGCTTCGCGCGAAGAGCGCGAAGCAAAGGCTGATGGGGGCGCTGCCCCCAAACCCCCGGGATATTTGGGGACAGAAAATGTCAGAGGTCGAGGAGGTTGGGCAGCTCGGCCATGCTGCGGAACAGCGGGAGGCCGAGGGCGGCAAGCTGGCGGGCCGGGGGCGTGTCGGGGCCGTGGCCGATGTAGCCAAGGCAGGGGATGCCGGCGGCCAGCGCGGCCTGGGCGCCCGAGGCGCTGTCCTCGATCACCACGCAGGCGGAAGGGTTGGCCCCGCAGGCGGCTGCGGCGGCGAGATAGACATCGGGGGCGGGTTTCGGGCGGCCCAGCGTCTGGCCGGACAGGATGGTGCGGAACCGGGGGATCAGCCCGTGCTGGCCCAGGCTGATGCGCATCTTCTGCAGCGGCCCGTTCGAGCCGACGGCATAGGGGATGCCTGCCTGGTCCAGCCGGTCGAAGACCGTCAGGATGCCGGGGATCAGCGGGGTGCCTTGGTCGAGGGTCGCGTAGAGGCGGGCGTAGAAATCGGCGACCCAGCCTTCGGGGAGGCTGGCCCCGGCGGCGCGGGCGCGGGTGGCGACGGTCTCGATCGTGCCGCCGACGAAATCGGTCTCAAGCTGGGTCGGGGTGAGGATGAGACCATGGGCGGCGAAATCGGCGCGCAGCATGTCCAGCGTGACGGCCTCGCTGTCGACGATCACCCCGTCGCAGTCGAAGAGGACGGCCTTGGGCCGGGTCATGCGGGGCTTTCCAGAAGGGTCACGGTGGTGTCGCCATAGCGGCGTTGGTCGATCTGGGTGAAGCCCGCGGGCGGCGTGGGGGCGGTGCCTTCCTCCCAGACGATCATTGCGCCGGGGGCGAGCCAGCCCTGGGTCAGGGCCGAGGTCAGGGCGGCTTCGCCCAGGGCCTTGCCATAGGGCGGGTCGAGGAAAACCAGGGTGAAGGGCGCGCCATGGTTCGGCGGCAGGCGGGTGGCGTTCTGGCGCAGGATGCGGGTCTGGCCTTCCGCCCCGAGCTTGGCGATGTTCGCTTTCAGGAGGGCAAAGGCCTTGGTGCCGTCATCGACGAAGGCGGCCTCGACCGCGCCACGGCTGAGGGCCTCCAGCCCCAGGGCGCCGGTCCCGGCGAAAAGGTCCAGGACGCGGGCGCCGGTCACCGGGTTGCCGTGGGCGTTGATGAGAAGGTTGAAGATCGCCTCGCGCACCCGGTCCGAGGTCGGGCGCAGATGGGCGGCGGCGTCGCCTTCGCCAAGCTCGGCCAGTTTCAACCCGCGACGGCTGCCGCCGATGATCCTCACTTGAGGAGCGCCTTCAGGTCTGGCGCCTCGGTCACCACCTGGGGCGCGGGGGATTTGCCGGATTCGATCAGGCGCTTGCCGACCATATAGGCGCGGCTATCGTTCATCGCGTCCACGGCCAGAAGCGTGTCGCCCCGGTAGTACCAGAAGCTGGTGCCGCCTTGCGTCCGCGTGATGATGCGGTCGTAGCCGGTGTTCAGGCCGGCGATCTGGAGTTTCAGGTCGAACTGGTCGGACC
The DNA here is from genome assembly GCF_002900975.1 of Tabrizicola aquatica. Taxonomy (GTDB): domain Bacteria; phylum Pseudomonadota; class Alphaproteobacteria; order Rhodobacterales; family Rhodobacteraceae; genus Tabrizicola; species Tabrizicola aquatica. Next base: position 26,912 of record NZ_PJON01000006.1, read on the forward strand.
AGAACCAGGGCTTGGCGTGATAGGGTTCGTTCGCCCCCAGCATGTTCGCGGCCACGGTCTCGGCCATGTCGATGGCGTTGCCGACCGATTCCAGCCGCAGCCGGCCTTCCCCCTGCGGGAAGGATGCGCAATCCCCTGCGGCCCAGATCGACGGGTCGGAGGTGCGGCCAAGCGCATCGGTGGCGATGCCGTTGTCGATGGCAAGGCCCGCCTGTTCGGCGAGATGGGTGTTCGGCGTGATGCCCACGCCCACAATCACGAAATCGGCTGGCAGCACGCGGCCATCTTTCAGGATCGCGCCGGTCACGCGGTCGTCGCCCTCCAGCCGGTCGAGACCGGTTGCTTCCAGGACGGTGACGCCATGCGACTGGTGCAGGGCGCGGACATGGGCCGAGGTTTCGGGCGCGGCGACCCGTTGCAGGATGCGGGGGGCCATTTCCAGGACGGTGACGTGCAGGCCCAGCTTTGCGGCGACGGCGGCCGCCTCCAGCCCGATATAGCCGCCGCCGACGATAATGACGCGGCGGCCGGGCTGGAACTCGGCCCGCATCGCATCGACATCGGCCAGCGTGCGCACGGTGTAGACGCCTTCCAGCGACCCGCCGAGGGCCGGGGGCAGGCGTCGGGGGCTGGAGCCGGTGGTCAGCGCAAGCTGGTCATACTCCACCACCTCGCCACCCACGGTCACGGTCTTGGTGGTGGGGTCAAGGTCGGTCACCGCCTGGCCCAGGCGCAGGTCGACGCCATTTTCGGCCCAGAATTCGGGTGCGCGCAGCCAGAGGCGGTCCTCGTCCATCTCGCCCAGAAGATAGGCCTTGGACAGGGGCGGGCGCTGATAGGGCGGCGCGGGCTCGTCCCCCAGCATCACGATCTGGCCCTGGTGTCCCAATGCCCGCAGCCTGGCGGCCAGCGCCGCCCCTGCCTGTCCCGCCCCGACGATCACCACCCGCATCGCGCATCCCTCTGGCAAGTCCCGTGCGCGACCCTATAACCCATCGGGTAACCGGCGCAACGCAAGCGCCTGACGAGGAATGAGGGAAAATGACGATCGAGATCGGGGCGAAACTGCCGGAGGCGACGCTGCTGCACATGGGCGACGCGGGGGCCGAAACGGTGAACCTGTCGGACAAGCTGAAGGGCCGCAAGGTCGTGATCTTCGGGCTGCCAGGGGCCTATACCGGCACCTGCTCGACCGCGCATGTGCCCAGCTTCATCCGCACCGCCGGCAAGTTCGCCGACAAGGGCGTGGACGAGATCATCTGCGTCAGCGTCAACGATCCCTTCGTGATGAAGGCCTGGGGCGAGGCGACCGGCGCCACCGCCGCCGGGATCACCATGCTGGCCGATGCGGATGCCAGCTTTTCCAAGGCCGTGGGCCAGACCTTCGACGTGCCGCACCTGGGCTTTTTCGCGCGGTCCAAGCGGTATTCGCTGCTGGCCGAGGACGGGGTGGTGACCCAGTTCAACCCAGAGGTCGGGCCGGGCTGCGAGATCTCGGCCGGCGAGCATCTTCTGTCGCAGCTCTGACTCACCCCCTCGTCGTTCGACTTCGTCTCCTCCTCGGCTGGGCGCCAGCGAGGAGTGACGAAGTCACCGACGAGCGGTGCGTCAGGCCTTGCGCGCCCGGATCTCGCACAGCGACATGACCGGCTCGCCGTGGTTGCGTTGCACCTCGGCGCTGCCGGCCAGCTTGTCCATCGCCTGTGCCAGGTCCACGTCCAGGCGGCTGAGGCCGTGGCAGTCATGCGTGGTCAGCGTCACGTCGACCACGTTGTAGACGTTCTTCCATTCCGGGTGGTGGTTCAGCTTTTCGGCCACCAGGGCCGCCCGGGACATGAACCCCCAGGCTTCCGAGAAGTTGCGGAACTTCAGCACCTTTCGGATGGCGTCACGGTCAGGCACTGCGGTCCAGCCGGTTTCGCCCAAGGGGGGCAAAAGCGTCTTGCGGTCCTCGGGGGGCAGTAGGGGGGTCATGCGGGCCTCGCTGGGATAAGGGCGTTGTCCTTGGCATCTGCGGCCAGCCGGGCCGGGCGGTCCTTCAGGCGCGCCCAGTAGGCCGCCAGCACGTCATTGGCCGGGATCGTGCCGAACTGCATCCCCCAGCCGACCTGGCTGCCGACATAGACATCGGCCGCCGAGAAGCGCCCGTCGGCAATATAGTCGTTGGCCGCCAGATGCGCGGTCAGCGCCTGCACCACGTCGCCCAGATCGCCATACCCCGCCCGGCGCTTGTCTTGCGGTCCCTGCGTCAGCCAGCCGAACGAGGCGTTGACCACCGCCTGTTCCAACGGTCCCGCCGCAAAGAACATCCAGCGGAAATAGGCCGCATGGTCCTCGGCCATCAGGCCGGCCTTTGGGAAGGTCAGCGCCAGATAGGTGCAGATCGCCGCATTCTCGGTCACCACCTTGCCGTCATGCACCAGGGCCGGAACCTTGCCCATCGGGTTGATCGCCAGATACTCGGGCGCTTTCATGCCAGTGCCATAGTCCAGGACCACGGTGTCATAGGGCTGGCCGGTTTCCTCCAGCATCCAGCGCGCGATCCTGCCGCGTGACTGCGGGTTGGTGTAAAGCCTGAGCATCCGAGACTCACCTTTGCCTTTCATACTGGCCGAAGTATCCCACGGGGGGTCCGGGGGTGTGAAACCCCCGGTCTACGGTTCGGCCAAGGTGCGCCGGAACGGGCCATAGGCGGTCAGCACCTCGATCTCCTCGCCCACGGCGCGGCGTTCCGCTTGCAGGTAACGGTCAACTGCCGTGCGGAAACCGGGTTCCGCCAGCCAGTGGATCGAGTGTGTCTCGACCGGCAGGTATCCGCGCGCCAGCTTGTGCTCGCCCTGCGCCCCGGCCTCCACCCGCTGCAACCCGTTCGCAATGGCCCAGTCGATGGCCTGATAATAGCACAGTTCGAAGTGCAGGCAGGGGTGATCCTCGATACAGCCCCAGTATCGGCCGTACAGCGTTTCCCGGCCGATGAAGTTCAGCGCCCCGGCGACCGGCCGGTCGCCGTTGAAGGCCAGGACCAGCAGCATGTCGTCGCGCATCGTCTCGTGGAACCGGGTAAAGGCCTTGCGGGTCAGATAGGGCGTGCCCCATTTGCGGCTGCCGGTGTCCTGGTAGAAGGCCCAGAACGCATCCCAATGCTTCGGTTCGATCTGGTCCCCGGTCAGCGCCCGGATCGTTAGGCCCGAGGCGTGGGCGGTCTCGCGTTCCTTGCGGATCATCTTGCGCTTGCGGCTGGCCAGATCCGCCAGGAAGTCGTCAAACCCGGCATAGCCTCGATTTTCCCAATGGAATTGCTGGGTGACGCGGTGCAGCGTGCCCTGCACGCCGGCCAGGGCCTCGGCTTCTTCGGCCGTGCAGAAAGTTGCGTGCAGCGAGGACAGCTTGTTCTGCGCGGTGACGCCGATGGCCGCCTGCCACAGCGTTTCCCGATGCTCCTCTGCCCCCAGGAAGCGCCGTCCGGTGGCCGGGGTGAAGGGGACCGCGATCTGAAGTTTCGGATAGTAGCGGCCCCCCGCCCGCTCCAACGCGTCGGCCCAGCTATGGTCAAAGATGTACTCGCCCTGGCTGTGGCCCTTCACATATAGCGGCGTGGCGGCCAGAAGCCGGCCCTCGTCGCGCAAGGTCAGCGGGCGCGCCTGCCAGCCGGTGCCCGCGCCGGTCGAGCCAGAGCTTTCCAGCGCCGCCAGAAAGCGGTGCGTGGTGAATGGATCTAGGGGCCGCCCGGCAGCCTGTTCAGGCGCGGCCACGGCGTCCCAGTCGGCCGCGTCGATTTCGGACAGGCTGTCGTGCAGGGTCAGGTCGGCCATTCGCGCCCCTTTGCAATCGGGAAGGAAGGTGGCGGGCGCGGCGGGAAGGTCAAGCCGGAAGCGCGGCCGGATAGCCCTCGAACGTCACATTGTCGGCGATCTGGCGGGCGGTGGCCTCGGCCTCGGGCGAGCGGATGGTCCAGCACAGGATGCGCGCGCCCTGGGCTTTCAACTCGGCCACGCGGGGGCGCGGCAGGTCGCGGCCTTCGTGGCTGATGAAGCTGGCGCCGGTGGAGTCGAAATCCGGGATCGTGCGCAGGCGGTCGCAAGTGGCTGCCGGAAGCGGCGCCCAGTCGTCCGGGGCGTAGGCCGAGGTGGTGATCCCCCGCGGCAGGTGCGGCGCAAGGCGGGCCATGTGCGCGACCGAGTCCGGATTGAAGGACATGACCGCGACGTCGCCGGTGTAGCCCTGCAGGGCCTCGGCCGTCGCCGCCTCAAGCCGGCCATCGGTCGGACCCATGCTCAGGGTCTGGTCCTTGATCTCAATCAGCAGGGGCACGCGGCCGCTGATCAGGTCCAGCACCTGCGGCAAGGTCGGGATCGTATCGGTGGAGTCTTTCAGACGGATGCCCCCCAGCTCCGCCGCCGCGCGGGCGTTCACCGGGCCGGTCGCGTCGGTCAGGCGGTCCAGGTCCTCATCATGAAAGACCATCGCCACACCGTCGGCGGACAGCTGGAGGTCGATCTCGATCGCATAGCCGGCCGCCACTGCCGCCTTGATCGCCGCGGGGGAGTTTTCGATCCGGCCTTGCGCCCGGTCATGCAGGGCGCGGTGGGCGATGGGCAGGCGCAGGAAGCTGGCGGGCAGGGGGACGCGGGTCATTTCAGGGCGAAGATCGCTTCGATTTCCACCGCCACCCCCAGGGGCAGCGAGGCGGCCGAGACGGCGGAACGGGCGTGGCGGCCGGCATCGCCCAGGACTGCGACCAGGAAGTCCGAGGCGCCGTTGATCACCTTGGGCTGGTCCACGAAATCGGGGGTGGAGTTCACGAAGCCCACCAGCTTGACCGCGCGGTCAAGCCGGTCCCAGTCGCCGCCGACAGCTTTCTTCAACTGGGCCAGCAGCGAGATCGCGCAGCGGCGCGCGGCCTCGGCGCCCTGTTCGACGGCAAGATCCTCGCCCAGGCGGCCCTTGATCAGGCCGTGTTCGTCCTGGCTGATCTGGCCCGAGATGTGGACCAGGTTGCCGACCTGCACGAAGGGGACGTAGTTCGCGGCCGGGGCGGGCGCGTCGGGGAGGGTCACGCCAAGCTGGGCGAGGCGGGTTTCGATCGGGTGCATGGGGCCTCCGGGGGATGGGTTGGGGGTGAGGGTAGCTTGGCCGGCAGTTGCGGGGGGCCTCCGGGGGATGGGTTGGGGGTGAGGGTAGCTTGGCCGGCAGTTGCGGGCAAGAGGGCGTGGCCAGCGTGGACAGATGCGCGGCGCCTGGTTTTTCAAGGGCTTGGCTGATGGCGTTTGGGAGTGGTTAACCAAGGCGGGCCGGCACAGGGTCGGGCGAGGGTGCGCGGATGGGGTTCATGGGCCGGCGGGTAAGGCAATCGCTGCGCCGCTCGCTAACGGGGCGACGGGCGCCGCGACCGGTCGCGGCATGCGTCGGCGGGTGGAAGGCGAAGGTCCGGCATTGATGCGCGCGGGTGGGGCCTGGACCACGATTTCCGACCGGAAATCGGTTCGAATTCCGTACGGAATTCGGCGGTGGTTCGGGGGGAGAGGTCGGGCCAGAAACAGCAGCGCCCCGTGATCCGAACCTTACGGCTGGGCCACGGGGCGTGCATCCTCCCATTCGCCGCGCGGGGCCTCCCTTCCCCTGGTGCGCGGCTCAGGTATTCTTTGCTATCTGCCCGGATACCGGGCTTACGCGAGGGAACGCTGACCGTTTCCCAAGCGGTTTGTCAACGATTCATGCAGCTCCGGTGATGATTTCGGACTGGCGCACGATGACTTCGGCCTGGCGCATCGAGGCGATGTCCACCAGCCGCCCCTTGTAGGTCGCAGCGCCCTGACCAGCGGCCTTCGCTGCCTCCATCGCGGCCAGGATCTCACGCGCTTCGGTCACGGCAGCGTCGGAGGGGGTGAACACCTCGTTCGCCAGGGCCACCTGCTTGGGGTGGATCGCCCATTTGCCGACCATCCCCAGCGTCGCCGAGCGGCGGGCCTGGGCGCGGAAGCCCTCATCATCCGAGAAGTCGCCGAAAGGCCCGTCCACCGGCAGCACGCCATGGGTCCGGCAGGCGGCAACGATGGCGGCCTGCGCCCAGTGCCAAGGGTCGGACCAGTATTTCTGCCCCTCGCGGTGCATGTAGTAGTTTTCCTGCGTCCCGCCGATCCCGGTGGTCTGCATCCCCATGCTTGCGGCGAAGTCGGCGGCACCCAGGCTCATCGCTTGCAGGCGGGGGCTGGAGGCGGCGATCTCCTCGACATGGGCGATGCCGGCGGCAGTCTCGATGATCACCTCCAGGCTGATGCGCTTCTGGCGGCCGGCGGCGGCTTCGCACGCGGTGACAAGGGCATCGACGGCGTAGACATCGGCCGCGCAGCCGACCTTGGGGATCATGATCTGGTCAAGGCGCGGGCCGGCCTGTTCCAAGAGGTCCACCACGTCGCGGTACCAGAAGGGGGTATCAAGGCCGTTGATGCGGACCGACAGGGTCTTGCGGCCCCAGTCGATGTCCGAGATCGCCTTGATGATGTTCGCCCGCGCCTGCGGCTTGTCGGCTGGGGCGACCGAATCTTCGAGGTCGAGGTTGATCACATCGGCTGCACTGGCCGCCATCTTGGCAAAGAGTTCCTGCCGCGAGCCGGGGCCGAAAAGCTGGCAGCGGTTCGGACGGGCGGGGGCGGGGGGTTGGAGGCGGAAGCTCATCCTGGGATTCCTGCGGGCAAGGATATTACGCTTGGTTCTATTCCACGGTTATAATGTTGCGCGCCGCAGTGCAATATCCGTTTTGCATATGCAGCAAGACTTGCGCCTTCCGCTGCACGGTCGCGCCCGCTACTGTCGTCGCATGATTACTGCCCAGGCCGAGACCTTCCCGCTTCGCAATCCCTTCACCATCTCGCGCGGAACCAAGACCGAAGCGAGGGTGGTGACCTGCACCGTGACCCGAAACGGCCATCGCGGCTGGGGCGAGGGGCTGCCCTATCCGCGCTATGGCCAGACGGTGGATGACGCCATCTCAGCGATCCTGTCGCTGCCGGATGGGATCACGCGGGCGGCGCTGCAAGGGGCGATGGCACCCGGAGCGGCGCGGAATGCGGTGGATTGCGCGCTGTGGGATCTGGAGGCGAAGGCCGCTGGTCGGCCGGTCTGGCAACTGGCGGGGCTTGCGCCGCCGAAGCCGGTGGAGATTGCGTTCACCCTGTCGCTTGACACGCCCGAGGCGATGCGGGCGGCGGCGGCACGGCAGGCGCACCGGGCGGTGCTGAAGGTCAAGCTTGGCACCCCTGCCGACATGCCGCGGATCGAGGCGGTGCGGCAGGGGGCGCCGAAGGTTCGGCTGATCGTCGATGCGAACGAGGGCTGGACGCCCGAGGTCTATACCGACCTTGCGCCGCATCTGATCCGGCTGGGCGTGGAGATGGTGGAGCAACCCCTGCCGCAGGGTGCTGACGACATGCTGGCCGAGATCGCGCGGCCCTTGCCGGTCTGCGCGGATGAAAGTGCGCATGACGCGGCATCGCTGCCGGGGCTTCTGGGCAAGTATGACGTGGTGAACCTGAAGCTGGACAAGACCGGCGGGCTGACCGAGGCGCTGCGGGCCAGAGATGAGGCGCGGCGGCTGGGGCTGAGGGTGATGGTCGGCTGCATGATCTCGACCTCGCTGTCGATGGCTCCGGCGATCCTGGTCGCGCAGGGGGCCGACTGGTCGGACCTTGACGGCCCTGCCGACATGGCGCAGGACCGCGCGCATCCGGTTGTCTACGACGACCGCCACATCCACCCGGCCACGCCGCTGCTTTGGGGATAAGCATGACCCGCACCGTCTTTGTGAATGGAGAGTATCTGCCCGAGGGCGAGGCCAAGGTCTCGATCTTCGACCGGGGGTTCCTGATGGCCGACGGGGTCTATGAGGTGACCAGCGTCCTGGATGGCAAGCTGATCGACTTTGACGGGCATATCCGCCGGTTGGAGCGGTCGCTGAAAGAGCTGGAGATGGGGTGTCCGCTGTCGGCCGAGGAGCTGCTGGCGATGCATCGCGAGCTGGTGGCCCGCAACGGGATCGACCAGGGGATGATCTATCTGCAGGTCACGCGGGGCAATCCGGGGGATCGCAGTTTCATGTTCCCGCCGGCGGACCTGCCGGGAACCGTGGTGGCCTTTACGCAGAACATCCCGAACCTGGCGGATGCGCCGGCGGCGAAAACCGGGTTCAAGGTGATCACGATCCCGGACCTGCGGTGGAGCCGGGTGGACATCAAGACGGTGCAGCTTTTGTATCCCTCGATGGGAAAGATGGCGGCGAAGAAGGCCGGGGTGGACGACAGCTGGTTCACCGATGAGGCGGGGATGGTGACCGAGGGGACGTCGAACAACGCTTACATCGTGAAGGGGAACAAGATCATCACCCGGGCGCTGGGCAACGATATCCTGCACGGGATCACCCGGGCGGCGGTGCTGCGGTTCGCGGCGGAAGCGCAGTTCGAGGTCGAGGAGCGGGCCTTCACGGCGGCCGAGGCGCAGGGGGCGGATGAGGCGTTCAGCACCGCCGCGTCGATCTTTGTCATGCCGGTGGTCGAGGTGGATGGCAAGCCGGTGGGGTCGGGCAAGCCGGGCCCGGTGGCGACGCGGCTGCGCGAGATCTATCTGGACGAGATGCGGAAGGCGGCGATCTGATGGCGCTGAAGGTCGGCTCGGCGGCACTGGTCGCGGCGGCGCGGGCGCGGATCGAGGAGATCCCGGCGGCCGAGGCGGTGGCGCTGCTGGGTCAGCCAGAGGTGGTGTTCGTCGACCTGCGCGACGTGCGCGAACGCGAGCGGTCGGGGTTCATCCCAGGCAGCTTCCACTGCCCGCGCGGGATGCTGGAGTTCTGGGTGGACCCCGACAGCCCCTATTTCAAGCCGGTCTTTGGCGAGGCGAAGCGGTTCGTGTTCCACTGTGCCTCGGGCTGGCGGTCGGCGCTGGCGGTGGCGACCTTGCAGGACATGGGCTTTGCCGCCGCGCATATCCCGGAGGGCTTTACCGGCTGGGTCGCGGCTGGCGGGGCGGTCGAGACGAAGGGTTGAGGCCCGGCCTTTCGGCCGGGTCGTGCGGCCTGCCGGGCGCGCGGCCCCGGGGATTTAGGCTGACGCCGGCCGAAAGTTTCTGCTGCCAACGGTCCGTATGGTCGTGCCGCTGCGTTCGGTCCATCGGACGATAGGCGCGTGAGGCTGAGGTCAGCCCGCCACCGCGAACATCGGGCCGCCGCGCCAGCGGGGGTAGCCGTAGCCGTGGACCTTTACCAAGTCGATGTCGGAGGGTTTGAGGGCGATGCCTTCGGCGAGGATGGCCTTGCCTTCCGCGGCCATGGCGCCGGTCAGGCGGGCGGCTATCGACTCGGCTGTCAGGACGGGGCCGGTGGTGATGTGGTCGGCGAGGAGGGCGGCCGTTGTCTCGGACGGCTGCGGTGTCCGGTCGCCGGGGGCGTAGTCGTACCAGCCGCCGGCAGTCTTCTGGCCCTTGCGCCCGGCGCGGACGAGGATGTCGCCCAGGGTTTCCGGCACGTCCTGTCCCGCCGCCCGCGCGCCTTCGCGCTGGAGGTAGGCGATATCCAGGCCGCCAAGATCCTGCGCCTCGAACGGGCCCATGGCAAAGCCATGGGCGCGCATGGCGGCGTCGATGGCTGCGATCGGGGTGCCCTGGCGGACCAGGGTTTCCGCCTCGGCCCGGTAGCGTTTCAGGATGCGGTTGCCGATGAAGCCGTCGCAGATCCCGGCCTGGACGGGAATCTTGTTCAGGGCGCGCGCGAGGGCAAAGCCGGTGGCGAGGGTTTCATTTGAGGTCGTGGGGGTCGGCACGATTTCCAGCAGTTTCATCACGTTGGCCGGGCTGAAGAAGTGCAGGCCGATGAAGCGGTCGGGGTGGGGCAGGCCCTGAGCAATCAGGCGGGGGTCGAGGTAGGAGGTGTTGGTGGCAAGGATCGCGTCGGGGCGGCAGGTCTGGCCCAGTTGGGTGAACACGGCACGCTTGACGCTCAGGTCCTCGAACACGGCTTCGATCACCAGGTCGGTATCAGCGAGAAGCGCGTAGTCGCTGCCGGCGGTGACGCCATCCATGCGGGCTTGCGCCTGCGCCTCGGTCAGCTTGCCGCGTTTGACCGCGCCGTCGAAGATGTTGCGAAGGTTGGCAAGGCCGCGCTGGACGGCTTCGTCGTCGCGTTCGATGAGGATGACGGGGAGGCCCGCGTCGCGCAGGGCGGCGGCAATGCCTGCGCCCATCGTGCCGCCGCCGATTACGGCGGCGGAGCGGATGTCCTTCGGCTTGGCGTTTAGATGCGCGGGTTTTGGCGCGGCGCGTTCGGCAAAGAAGATGTGGCGCAGGGCGGCGGCCTGGTCCGAGGCGCGCAGGTCAAGGAAGGTGGCGCGTTCATGGGCCATCGCATCGGCAAAGGGCTTTTCGGCGGCCACGCGCAGGCAGTCCAGCGCGCGGAGGGGGGCGATTTCGCCCTTGGCGCGCTTGGTGATGGCCTTCTTCTGTTCGTCCCACCAGGCCGGATCGGGCGAGGTGACGGGGCGGGTCGAGATGGGCTGCGGCAGGGGTTGGGTCAGGACGGTGCGGGCAAAGGCCACGGCTTCGGCGCGCAGGTCGCCGGTGACGAGGGCGTCGATCAGACCCAGCGACAGGGCCTTCGCGGCCTTGACCGGGCGGCCGGTGGTGACCAGATCGACGGCCGCTTCCACACCCGCAAGGCGCGGGGTGCGGACGGTGCCAGAGGCGCCCGGCACGATGCCGAGGGAGACTTCGGGCAGGCCGACGGAGGCGGTGTCCAAGGCCACGCGGAAGCGGCAGCCCATCGCGACCTCGAATCCGCCACCAAGGGCGGAGCCGTGGATGGCGGCGGTCCAGGGCTTTGCGGCCTGTTCCAGCCGGTCCACCAGGTCGGGCAGGTGCGGGGGCATCGGGGGCTTGCCGAACTCGGTCACGTCGGCCCCGGCGATGAAGGTGCGGCCGGCGCAGATCAGGACCACGGCGCGGATCGTGTCGTCTGCGTCCAGCGTGCCGACCGCGTCCCACAGGCCCTGACGCAGGGCCTGGCCAAGCGCGTTCACCGGCGGGTTGTCCACGGTGACAATGGCAATGTCGCCGTCGCGGTCGATGCTGATCATCTTATATCCCCAGATAGGCTTCGCGGATGCGCGGGTCGGCGATCAGTTCGGCGGCCGGGCCGTTCATGGTGATGCGGCCGGTTTCCATCACATAGCCCCGGTCGGCGATCTTCAGCGCGCCATAGGCGTTCTGTTCGACCAGAAGCACGGTCACGTCCAGCGCCTTCAGCCCCTTCACGACGTCGAAGATCTGCGCGACGATGATCGGCGCAAGACCCATCGAGGGTTCATCGAGCAGAAGGCAGGACGGCCGCCCCATCAGTGCCCGGGCCATCGCCAGCATCTGCTGCTGGCCGCCCGAAAGGCCGCCCGCCGCAAGGTTGCGCTTTTCCTTCAGGATCGGGAACATCTGGAACGCGTCCTGCATGTCCTTTTCGACCCGGTCGTCGGCGAAGAGATAGGCCCCGAGGCGCAGGTTTTCCTCGACCGTCAGGTTGGTGAAGATCTGCCGGCCTTCGGGCGACTGCGACAGGCCGCGGCCGACACGGCGCCAGGCGGGGACGCCCGAGAGGTTGTCGCCGCGGAAGGTGATCGTCCCGCCCGCCGCCGGATGGACGCCGGAAAGGCAGCGCAGCAGCGTGGTTTTGCCTGCCCCGTTCGCGCCGATCACGGTCACGATCTCGCCCGAGTTCACCGCAAGGTCGATGCCGTGCAGCACTTCGATCCGCCCGTAGCGGGCGCGCAGACCTTCAACCAGCAGCATTTTCGGCCCCCAGATAGGCAGCGATGACGGCAGGGTTCTGGCTGACCGAGGCGGGGTCGCCCTCGGCGATCTTCTCGCCGTGGTCCAGAACGACGATGTGGTTGGAGATCCGCATCACCATCTTCATGTCATGCTCCACCAGCAGGATGGCGACGCCCGAGCCGGCGATTTCCGCGATCAGGTGGTCGATCTCTTCGGTTTCCACCGCGTTGCATCCTGCGGCGGGTTCGTCGAGGAGCAGGACCTTGGGCTTCAGGGCCATCGCGCGGGCAATCTCCAGCCGCTTGAGCGAGCCGTAGGAGAGGCTGCCAGCCTCACGTTCCGCCGCGCGTTCGAGGCCGACACGTTTGAGGAGGTCACGCGCCCCGGCCTCGGCTTCCTTGGCGCGGCGGCGGGACGAGGGGAGGTTCAGCAGGTCCGCCAGCACAGAGCCGCTTTCCTGCAGGTGGTAGCCCGCAATGGTGTTTTCCAGCACGGTCATCGACTGGAACACCTGAAGGTTCTGGAAGGTCCGGCACATGCCGCGCCGGGCAAGAAGGTGCGGGGACATGGCGGTCACGTCCTCGCCGTTCAGCAGCACCTTGCCCGACCCCGGCTGGTAGACGCCCGAGATCATGTTGAAGAGCGTGGTCTTGCCCGCCCCGTTCGGCCCGATGACCGAGACGATCTCGCCCGGTTTGACCCCGAAGGAGACGTCGTTCACGGCCTTGAGGCCGCCGAAGCTGATGCCCAGCCCCTCGATCGACAGAAGGTTCATTCGCCACTCCCCCGGATCTTGCGCAGGATCGACGGGACGACGCCTTCGCGCAGGAAGATCATCACCAGGACCATGACCAGGCCCAGCACCAGTTGCTCGTATTCGGCAAAGACCGTCAGCACTTGCGGCAGAAGCGTCAGAACCGCCGCGCCGAAGATCGCCCCGGCGACCGAGCCGACGCCGCCAAGGACGGCCATCGTCACCATCTCGACCGAGTGCATGAAGCCTGCGACGTCGGGGGTGATGAACTTGTTCTGCAGCGCCAGAAGCGAGCCGGAGACCGAGGCGTAGACGGCCGAGATCACGAAGGCCTGCAGTTTCAGCTTGGCCACGTCCATGCCGACGGTGCGGGCCGCGACCTCGGACCCGTGCAGGGCGCGCAGGGCCCGGCCGGTGGCGCTGTCGCGCAGGTTCAGGGCCAGCCAGGCGCCCAGGATCAGGACGATACCGCAGAAGAAGTACCAGAACTGGCCGTTCGACAGGTCCAGCCCCGCGTCCTTCAGCACGGCGCGCAGGCCAAGCTCGGGAACCTCGATCCCGTCCGGGCCGCGCGTGAGTTCGCGTTCGTTGTTCAGCACCATCGAGATCAGGATGCCCATGCCCAGCGAGGCGACGGCAAGGTAGTAGCCTTTCAGCCGCAGGATCGGGCGGCCGACGAGCCATGCCAGGACAGCGGAAACCGCAGCGCCCAGCAGGACGGCCAGCGCGGGATGGATGCCCCAGTGAACGGGGGCCAGCGCGCAGGCATAGGCGCCGATCCCGGCGAAACCGGCGTGGCCGAGGCTGATCTGCCCGGCCCAGCCGGTCAGGATCACGATCCCGGTAACAGCCAGCGCGTTGACGAAGATCAGCGCGCCGACGCGATAGTAGAAGCCCGAGGGGAAGAAGACCGGCGCAAGCGCGATCAGGACGACCAGGGCCAGAAGCGTTGCGGATTTGGGGGTCAGTCGCATGGTCACACCCGATCCGTCGATTTGCGGCCAAAGAGGCCCTGCGGCAGGAAGAAGAGGACGGCCAGGATCACGATGAACGCGGCCGCGTCCTTGTACTGCGAGCTGATGTAGCCGGCCGTCAGCCCCTCCAGCACGCCCAGCAGGAAGCCACCCACCAGTGCGCCCTTGGGGTTGCCCATCCCGCCCAGCATGGCGGCGGCGAAACCCTTCAGCGCGAAGGCGAGGCCCACGTCGTAGGAGGTCATGGTGATCGGGGTCACCAGCACCCCCGCCAGAGCGCCGATCCCGGCGGACATGGCGAAGGACAGGGTCATCACGAAGGGCGTGTTGATCCCGACAAGCTGTGCGGCCAGCCGGTTGTTCGAGGTCGCCAGCACCGCGCGGCCCAGAAGGGTGCGGGTGAAGAACAGCCACAGCCCGACGAACACTGCGACGGACCCCGCGATCACCCACAGGCTTTGCGGCAGGATCGTTGCGCCCAGGATGCGGATCGGGTCATCGCCGGAAAAGGCGGGGAAGGTGTGGATCTGCTTGCCGAACACCAGTTGCGCCGCACCCCGGATGAAGATCGAGGCGCCGATGGTGATGATGACCAGCGACACCACGGGCGCGCCTCGGGCTGGCTCGATGGCCAGCTTGTTCATCGCCACCCCCAGCGCGGCGGTCGCCAGCACGGCGGCCAGCGCGGCCAAGGGCAAGGGCGCGCCTGCGGTATAGGCCATGACGGTGATCATCCCGCCCAGCATGACGAATTCGCCCTGGGCAAAGTTCACCACGTCCGAGGCGTTGTAGATGATGGTGAAACCCAGGGCGACCAGCGCATAGACCGCGCCGACCGTCACCCCGGACAAAAGGAATTGCAGAAGTTCCGACATGCGTCCCGCCCCCGATGGCCCGAAATGGGTTGCCGCGCCCCTAGGTCAGGGGCGCGGCGGGTAGATCACTGGACCAGCGTCCACTTGCCGCCCTGGATCTCCAGCATGCGGAAGGCGGACAGGTCGAGGCCGAGGTGGTCTTCGGGCGTGAAGGTGTAGATGCCGGTGGTGCCAGCCAGGCCCGACGTCGCCTCGATGGCGTCGCGGATCGCGGCGGGTTCGGCCGAACCGGCGCGGGTGATGGCGTCGGTCATGATCAGGAAAGCGTCATGGGCATAGCCGCCGAAAGTGCCGACCGGGGTGCCGGTCTTTTCCTCGAACATCGCCTTGTAGGCATCGACCACGGGCTTCTGCGGATCGTCGGCGGCCAGGAGGTCGGCCACCAGAAGTGCTGTACCCGGCAGGCGCACGCCTTCGGATGCGTCGGCGCCGGCCAGTTCGATGAACCCGTCCGAGGCGACGCCATGCGACTGGTAGAACGGCAGGTCGATGGCCAGCTGCTTGACGTTGCGGGTCACGATCGACGGACCCTGGCCGAAGCCGGGGTTCAGGATTGCCTGCACGCCTTCGGTGCCCTTGATCTTGGTCAGCTGCGCGGTCATGTCCGCGTCCTTGGGATCATAGGTCTCGTCCGCAATGATCTCGATGGCGTAGTCGGGGGCGACTTCCTTGCACTGCGCCTGCATCGACGCGCCGAAGCCGTCGGTGCCCGAGATCATGCCGATCTTGGAGATGCCGTTCTTCTGCATGTCCTCGAAGATCTTCTGGCAGGCCATGCGGTCGGTGTGCGGGGTCTTGAAGGTGAAGGGCTTCACCGGCTGGATGATGTCGATGGCCCCGGCCAGCGAGATGAAGGGAATCTCGGCATCCTCGGTCACGGCCAGGATCGACATGGTGGTGCCGGTGGTGGTGCCGCCGATGATGGCGACGACTTCGTCATCCTCGACCAGGCGGGTCGCGAAGGTGCGGGCCTTGTTCGGGTCGCCGTTGTCGTCATAGGCGACCAGGACGACTTCCTCGCCGTTGAGGCCGCCCTTGGCGTTCAGGTCCTCGACCAGCATTTCAAGGGTCTTGAGTTCGGGGTCGCCCAGGAAGGCGGCGGGGCCGGTGGCCGAGATCGACGCGCCGATCTTGATTTCGGCCATTGCAGGCAGCGCCAGGGCGACGAGGGCGGTGGTGGTCAGAAAGGTCTTCATTGTGTCTCCTCCCAGAGAGTTCGTGTTGAAGTCAGGCCGCCAGTCGGCGTGACATCACCCGGCGGAAGCGGGTGGCGACGAAGGCGGTGTCGGTCAGGCTCGCGTTGCCGGCGGGATTGGCGCCGGTGACGTGGAAGTCGCTGAAGGCCGCGGACTGGTTGACGAAGATGTTGCCGGTCAGGTTGATCGACAGGTTTACCCCGGCCTCGGCGAAGGCGGCTTTGGCGCGGGCGATGCGGGCTTCGTCGGTGTCGTAGAGGGCAGCCGTGATCGCGCCCTTCTCGGCAGCGAGCGTTGCGGCCTGAGTGATGGCAGCGTCGGCGTCGCGGGTGGCGATCAGGAAGGCGACTGGGCCGAAGCATTCCTCGGTCGCGGTGGCGTCGGTGTCGGACACGGCCAGAAGTAGTGGGCCGGGTTCGCCTTTCGACGCCCCGGCGCGCAGGACGCGGCCCTTGGCGGCAGTCGCCTCGGCCCGGGCTTGCGTCGCCGGGTTGGCGATGGCCCCGCAAATGCCTGCGGCGCGGGCGGGGTCGGACAGGAGGGTGTCGATGGCGGCGACCAGCGCGGAGGCAATCTCGTCGAAGGACTTGTGGCCCTTGTCGGTCTCGATCCCGCCTGCAGGGATGTACAGGTTCTGCGGCGAGGTACACATCTGGCCAGAATACAGCGCCAGCGCGAAGGCGAGGTTCGCGCACATGCCGTCAAGGTCGCTGGTGGCGGCGATGACGACGCTATTGACGCCGGTTTCCTCGGTGAAAAGCTGGGCCTGACGGGCGTTGTCGCGGAGCCACCCGCCGAAGGACGAGGAGCCGGTGTAGTCGATCAACCGGATTTCGGCCCGGGTGGCGAGGGTCTTGGTGATCTCGGCCCCCGGTTCGTCGACTGCGAGGAGGACGGCATCGGCGGGTAGGCCCGCTTCCGTCAGCACCTCACGCAGCACGCGCACGGTCAGGGCCAGCGGCAGGATAGCGCGGGGGTGCGGCTTTACGATCACCGGGTTGCCGGTGGCGAGACTGGCGAAGAGGCCGGGGTAGGAGTTCCAGGTCGGGAAGGTGTTGCAGCCGATGGTCAGCGCGATCCCGGCGGGGCGGAGGGTCCAGGACTTCTCCATCACGATCGGCGCGGCCTTGCCCTGCGGCTTTTCCCAGCGGGCATGCGCTGCGAAGCGGGTCATCTCGGCATAGGCGGCGGCGACGGCCTCAAGCCCCCGATCCTGGGCGTGGGGGCCGCCCGCCTGGAAGGCCATGGCGAAGGCCTGGCCGGTGGTGTGCATGGTGGCGTTGCCGATCAGGAAGCTTTGCCGGTTCAGGCGGGCGAGGGCTTCGATGCAGACGCCGACGCGGGTTTCCACCGAGGCGGCGGCAAGGGCGGGTGCGGCGGCTGTTGCGGCGGCGATCAGCTGATCGGGGGTCGCGGCGGGGTAGTGGATGGCAAGCGTCGGGCCGAAGGGCGAGACCTCGGCCCCGGCGCGGGTCGCGCCCGGATGGCCGGGCAGGGCGAAGTCCTCTCCCATCAGCGCGGCGAATGCGGCTTCACCGTCAGACTTGGCGGTTTCGCCATAGATCTTGCCGCTGGGCACCTCGGGGTGGGGCGTCCAGTATTCGCGGCTTGCAAGGGCCGCGACGGCCGCCTCAAGCGTCGGCCGGTGAAGGTCGAAGAAATCCGCCATGCTGTCCTCCTGCCGGGGGCTCTCCTCCCCGACGGGTTTATCATTGACCGGCCGGTCGGTTTATGCAAGACCTTTTTCAAGACGTCCGGGACAGCGGACGGGGGAGATATCATGGCCACATCCGAAACCGTCCTTGCCAGTCTGGAAGCGGGCGTCTTGCGCCTGACGCTGAACCGGCCGGACAAGCTGAATTCTTTCAACGAAGAGATGCACCTGGCCCTGCGTGCGCAGATCCAGCGCGCGCATGACGACGAGGCGGTGCGCGCCGTCCTGCTGACCGGCGCGGGGCGCGGCTTCTGCGCCGGGCAGGATCTGGGCGACCGCGATCCGCGCAAAGGTGGGCCTGCGCCTGATTTGGGCCGCACGCTGGAGACCTTCTACAACCCGACGCTGCGGTTGATTCGCCAGCTTGAGAAGCCGGTCATCTGCGCGGTGAACGGCGTGGCGGCAGGCGCGGGGGCGAACATCGCCTTCGCTTGCGATATCGTCTTCGCAGCGAAATCGGCCAAGTTCATCCAGGCCTTCGCCAAGATCGGCCTGATCCCCGACGCGGGCGGCAGCTGGTCCTTGGCCCGCATCCTGGGCGAACCCCGTGCCAAGGCGCTGGCCCTGACGGCCGAGCCCTTGCCCGCCGAAAAGGCTGCCGACTGGGGGCTGATCTGGAAGGCCGTGGACGACGCGGACCTGATCGCCGAGGCGACGAAGCTGGCCTCCTCGCTGGCGGCCGGGCCGACGCTGGGGCTGGGCCTGACCAAGCGGCTGATCCAGGCTGCCGCCACCAACAGTCTGGACGAACAACTCGACATGGAGCGCGACCTGCAACAGCAGGCGGGCCGCAGCGCCGACTATGCCGAGGGGGTTACCGCCTTCCTTGAAAAGCGCCCCGCAAGGTTCACTGGCAAATGAAACCTGTATCCGAAATGACCCCGCAGGAGCTTGCCGAAGCGTCGGCCCAGGCATTGTGGAACGACGATTCGGCCAGCCAGCGCCTGGGGATGGTGATGGACCACCTGGCTCCGGGAGAGGCCACGCTGTCGATGCAAGTGACCGAGGCCATGTCGAACGGCCACGGCACCTGCCACGGCGGCTATATCTTCACGCTGGCCGACAGCGCCTTTGCCTTTGCCTGCAACGGCTACAACCAGCGGACCGTCGGGCAGCAGGCCTCGATCACCTACCTCGCACCGGGCCGCGTTGGCGACCGGCTGACCGCCGCTTGTCGCGAAGTGTCACGGCAGGGGCGATCCGGCGTCTATGACGTGCGCGTCACCAATCAGGACGGGGTGCATATCGCGGAATTCCGCGGCCATTCGCGCACCGTCAAGGGCACCCATCTTCCGGTCGACGGCTGACCGGCTTAAGCATTCCCCAGGGAGGAACCCATGGAAGACCTTACCCCCCGCAAGCAGGACCTTGACCCGATCGAAATCGCCTCGCGCGATGAAATCGAGGCGTTGCAGTTCCACCGCATGAAGCGGTCGCTGAAGCACGCCTATGAAAACTCGCCCTTCTACCGCAACCGGTTCATCGAGGCGGATGTCCACCCGGAGGAGCTGAAGTCCCTGAAGGACATCGCCAAGTTCCCCTTCACCTACAAGCAAGACCTGCGCGAGACCTACCCCTTCGGCATGTTCGCCGTACCACGGAACAAGCTGGTCAGGGTGCATGGGTCCTCTGGCACCACGGGCAAGCCGACCGTGGTGGGGTATACGGCGAATGACATCGACGTCTGGGCGAACCTGATCGCGCGGTCGATCCGCGCAGCGGGTGGCCGTCCGGGCGACATGCTGCACAACGCCTATGGCTATGGGTTGTTCACCGGCGGCCTTGGCGCGCATTACGGGGCGGAGCGGCTGGGCTGCACTGTGGTTCCCATTTCCGGGGGGCAGACGGAACGGCAGGTGACGCTGATCACCGACTTCCAGCCGCAGATCATCATGGTGACGCCCAGCTACATGCTGTCGATCCTGGACGAGTTCCGCCGTCAGGGCCTGGACCCGCGCCAGTCCTCGCTGAAGGTCGGCATCTTCGGGGCCGAGCCCTGGACCAACGCGATGCGTGAGGAAATCGAGCAGGCCTTCGACATGCACGCCGTCGACATCTATGGGCTGTCGGAAATCATGGGCCCCGGCGTCGCGCAGGAATGCGTCGAGACGAAGGATGGGTTGCACATCTGGGAAGATCACTTCTACCCCGAGATCATCGACCCGGTGACGGGCGAGGTCCTGCCCGATGGCCAGATGGGGGAGTTGGTCTTTACCACGCTGACCAAGGAAGGCCTGCCGATGGTGCGCTATCGCACCCGCGACCTGACCCGCCTTCTGCCGGGCACCGCGCGGTCAATGCGCCGGATCGAGAAGATCACCGGCCGCAGCGACGACATGATCATCCTGCGCGGCGTCAACGTCTTTCCGACCCAGATCGAAGAGCAGATCCTGAAGTGCAAGGGCCTGGCCCCGCACTTCCAGATCGAACTTGCGCGCGAGGGCCGGATGGACAACATGACCGTCCATGTCGAATGCGCGGTGGACCAGGTGGATGCAGACGCCCGGGCCAAGTCGGCCAAGGAACTCGCGCATCACATCAAGGCGGTCGTCGGCGTGTCGACGCGCATCAATGTGACCGATCCGAATGCAATTGCCCGTTCGGAAGGCAAGGCCAAACGCGTCGTGGACAATCGCCCCAAAGGCTGACCGTCCGGTCAGTGACACAAACATGTGCTTGCTTTAGAAGGGGCAGCGATGCCCCTTTTTCATCGGCAGCGTCAGGAAGAACATCATGGCTCGGACACGGGCAGCGGATTTCGAAGAAAAGCAGCGCGTGATTCTGGATCACGCGGCACAGGTCTTTGCGGACCAGGGGATGGAGAAAGCCTCCATGTCCCAGATCGCAACCGTGGCGCAGGTGTCGAAGGCGCTGCTTTATCACTATTACCCCAGCAAGGACGCGCTGATCTTTGCGATCATCATCACGCATCTGGAAGGGCTGGATGCCGCCATTGAGGAGGCCGACGACCCAAACCTGCCGCCCGAGAAGCGGCTGCGCAAGCTGGTCGGTGTGGTTCTGGAGAACTACCGGGGCGCGGACAACCAGCACAAGGTGCAGTTGAACGCCACGGCGGCGCTGTCGGATGAGCAGAAGGCCGAGATTACCGCGCTGGAACGCGGGATCGTGCGGCGGTTTTCCGCGGTGCTGGACCTGGTGAATCCAGGGCTGAACACCAAGGAGCGGCCGCTCTTGATGCCGGTTACCATGTCCCTTTTCGGCATGATGAACTGGGTCTACATGTGGTTCCGCGACGGCGGTCGCATCAGCCGCGAGGATTATGCCGATGTGGCGACGACGCTGATCCTGGAAGGGATCAAGGCCGTCCGTTAAGGCCCGCAAGCACCTTCGGGTCGTAGGCCGGGGCTTCGGCGCGGCGGTGGTCGGGCTCGGGGGCGGTCAGGGGCGTCGCGGGTTGCAGCTTCTGGGGCGCTTCCAACGCAAGCTTTTGGTAGATCGCGGTGCCTTGCGATTTCCAGGCGATTTCGTCGTCCGAGAGTTCCCGCAGCACCTTGGCCGGGCTGCCAACGGCCAGGCTGCGCGGCGGGATCTGCGCGCCCGCCTTCACGAAGGCCAGCGCCGCGATGATGGAGTCCGCGCCCACCACCGCCTCGTCCATCACCACGGCGTTCATGCCGACCATCGCGTTGCGACCGATCCGGCAGCCGTGCAGGATCGCGCCGTGGCCGATGTGGCCCGCTTCCTCGATCACCACGTCCTTGCCGGGAAAGGCATGGACGACGCAGGTTTCCTGCAGATTGCTGCCGGTTTCCATCACGATCCGCCCGAAGTCCCCGCGCAGGACGGCGCCGGGGCCGACATAGCAGGCGGGGCCGATGATCACGTCGCCGATCACCACGGCCTCGGGGTGGACGAAGGCCGTGTGGTCGATCACCGGGACGATGCCGTCCCAGGAGTAGATGCGGGCCATTACTCGGCGGCCTGGGCGATGGAAGGCCAGACCTTGGCCACCATGGTCAGCACGTCATATTGCGCGACGACGGCCCCGGTCTGCTTGGTCACCTGGCAATCCCAGCGCACCTCGCCATGTTCGGCACTGGCGCGGGGGTTGATCTCTTTGCAGGTCAGGCGGACTTGCAGCGTGTCGCCGAAGTAGACCGGCGTCAGGAAGCGCATGTTGTCGACGCCGTAGTTCGCCAGCACCGGGCCGGGGGCAGGATCGACGAAGAGGCCAGCGGCGAAAGAGGCGATCAGGTAGCCATGCGCCACGCGGTCGTCGAAGAACGGGTTGGCCTTGGCGGCCGCGCTGTCCATGTGGGCATAGAAGGTGTCGCCGGTGAAGTGGGCGAAATGCTCCACATCCTCCTGCGTGACTTGCCGGGCGGCTGTGACCAGCTGGTCGCCGATGCGCAGGTCCGCCAGCGACTTGCGGAACGGGTGGACGCCGTGTTGCACCTCGGCCCCTTCGATCCAGCGGCCGGTGACCGCTGACAGAAGCCGCGGGCTGCCCTGAACGGCGGTGCGCTGCATGTAGTGCTTCACGCCGCGCATCCCGCCCATTTCCTCGCCGCCACCAGCCCGGCCCGGCCCGCCGTGGACCAGCGGGGCCAGGGGCGAGCCATGCCCGGTCGACGATTTCGCTGTTGCCCGGTTGCCGATCAGCACCCGCCCGTGATGCGGCGCAAGGCCCAGCACGGCAGCCTCGGTCACCTTCGGATCGTCGGTAAAGACCGAGGACACCAGGGACCCCTTGCCCTTGGCCGCCAGCGCGACGGCTTCCTCGATATCGTCATAGGGCATGACGGTAGATACCGGCCCGAAAGCCTCGACATCATGCACGGCACCTGCCGCGAAGGGCTTGTCGCAGTACATGAGGACGGGGTTCAGGAAGGCCCCGGCCTTTGCATCGCCCGAGGTGACACGGACCGCATCCGGGTTCCCCGCCACGATTTCGGCATCCGCCTGCAACTCACGAATCCGCGCCCGGACCTCTTCGCGCTGGTCATGGCTGGCCAGCGGACCCATCCGCGTGCCCTCATCCCCCGGCAGGCCCAGAGGCGTTTTGTCCAGCCGGTCGCCAAGTGCTGCGATGACCGCCTGTGCATGGGCGCGCGGGACGAAAACGCGGCGGATGGCGGTGCATTTCTGCCCGGCCTTCGCCGTCATCTCGCGGGCGACTTCCTTGACGAAGAGGTCGAATTCGGCGGTCCCCGGCCCGGCATCGGGACCGAGGATCGAGGCGTTCAGGCTGTCCGCCTCCATCGTGAAGCGGGTGGAGTTTTCGATCACCGCCTTGTGCGACTTCAGCTTCCGCCCCGTCCAGGCCGAGCCGGTGAAGGTCACCGCGTCCTGGCCCGTGACATGGTCCAGAAGGTCGCCCACGGAACCGGAGATCAGTTGCAGCGCACCGTCGGGCAGAAGGCCGGTCTCGACGATCCGGCGCACCACCAGTTCGGTCAGGTAGGCGGTCTGGCTGGCCGGTTTGACGATGCACGGCACGCCCGCGATCAGGGTCGGCGCGATCTTTTCCAGCATCCCCCAGACCGGGAAGTTGAAGGCGTTGATGTGGACCGCCACGCCTTGCAGGGGCGAAAAGATGTGCTGCGCGACAAAGCTGCCGTCCTTCGACAGCACCTCGACCTCGCCATCTGTCAGGACGCGGGTGTTCGGCAGTTCCCGCCGCGCCTTGGAGGCGAAGGTCAGCATGGTGCCGATCCCGCCTTCGATGTCGATCCAGCCGTCGGCGCGGGTGGCGCCGGTGTGCAGGCTTTCGGTGTAGAATTCTTCCTTCAGCTCCATCAGCTTCAGGCCAAGCGCCTTCAGCATCCCGGCGCGGTCATGGAAGGACATGGCGCGCAGTTTCGGCCCCGCGACCTCGCGCCCGTAAGCAAGTGCCCCGGCGAAATCGATGCCGGTGGAGTCGATGGTGGCCACGACCTCTCCGGTCGCGGCGTCGCAGAGGGGTTGGCCGTCGCGGGAGCCGGGGGTCCAGCGGCCGGAGACAAAGCTTTCCAACCGGCGCGGGGGGCGGGCCGATGCGGTCATGGGGTTCATCCTTTGTCTAGGCGGGGGGCGGGGCCCCCCGGCAGGTCAGTTCAGGCCGATGGGGCCGAGGGTTTCGGCGACCAGCGCATCCCAGCGGGCGTGCAGGGTCTCGTTCGTGGCGTGGCGCAGGCCGAACTTGGCCTGGGTGTCGTAGCGGGCCGAGTTGGCGACGCCGAAGGTCGCGGCCACGCGCGGGCGCCAGTAGGCGATGGCGGCTTTCGCCTGTGCCTTGCCCTCATCGGTGGCGACAAGCTGGTCCAGCCCCTCGACCCCCAGGGCCGCATGGCGTGCCTCACGCGGGGCGATCTCGCGGAAGACCTCGGCCAGCGGCGCGTAAGAGACGCGGGTCAGTTCGGTCATCTGGACGCCCGTAGCGAGGCCCATCAGGACGTTCATCACCACCGCATCAGCCCAACCGGTGATCGGGTAGTGGAACACGGACAGCCGCATGTCGCCGCCTGTCCGGGTCGAGCCGAAATCGGCGTCCCGTGCCACGCGGGCGGCCCAGTCGTGCTGGCGCTGATACCGTGCGGTGTCGGTGCCAAAGTCGGCCATCACGGCAAGCACCCGCTCGGCATGGTCGGCCTTTTCCAGCGTGATCCGGCTGGCGGCGATCCGTTCCTTGATCCCCGGCGCAAAGTTGATCGATCCGGCGAACCCGGCCGAGGCCGCCAGTTCGCTGTCCACGAAGGACCCCATCAGCCGGAGCAACTCGCCCCGATAGCGCGCGGGCACGTTGCCGGGAGAGGTCAGGACACCGCCCTGGGCGAGGTAGTCCTCGATGTTCATCGTTTCGGTCATGCTGGCCTCACTCATCGTATGTCACCACGACCTTGTCGGTCAGCGGGAAGCTTTGGCAGGACAGGACGTAACCGGCCCGCACCTCGTAATCCTCAAGCGCGTGGTTGGTGTGCATCTCGACTTCGCCCTCCAGCACCTTGCAGCGGCAGGTCGAACAGACGCCGGCCTTGCAGGAATAGGGCGCGTCCAGCGCGTTCTCGATGGCGGCGTCCAGGATGCTTTGGCCCGCGCGCGGCATGGCGAAGCTGCGGGTGGTGCCGTCCAGCGTCACCGTCGCGGCGGTGGAGTTGCCAGCCGTCAGGTCGGCCTTCGACACCGGCTTGGCCTTGGCACGGCCCGGCTGTCCACTGGCGAACAACTCGAACTTGATCTGGGCGTCGGTCAGGCCGTGGTCGCGCAAGCTGGCGGCGATGGCCAGCATCATCGGTTCCGGTCCGCAGATGAAGGCGGTATCGACGGACTTGGGGTCGATCCAGCCGGTGAAGAGGGCCTTCATCTTGTCGGCATCGACACGACCGGTGAAAAGGTCGATATCCTGCGCCTCGGTCTCCAGCACATGGATCACAGAGAAGCGGCCAAGGTAGGTATTTTTCAGATCCTCAAGATCCTCGCGGAACATGATCGAATTGATCGCCCGGTTGGCATAGACCAGCGTGAAGCGCGAATTGGGTTCATCGGCCAGCACGGTCTTGATGATCGACAGGACCGGGGTGATCCCCGACCCACCGGCGAAGCCCAGGTAGTGCTTTTCGGCGCTGGCATCTACGGGCGTAAAGAACTTGCCCATCGGGGGCATCGCCTCGATCTCGTCGCCCGGCGCAAGGTTCTCGTTCGCCCAGGTGCTAAACGCACCGCCATCGACCCGTTTGATCCCGACCTGCAGCACGCCCTCATGCTTGCCGGCACAGATCGAGTAGGACCGGCGCAGCTCCTCGCCATCAAAGGCGCGGCGGAAGGTCAGGTATTGGCCTTGGGTGAAGTCAAAGAGTGCGCGGTCCTCGTCGCGCGGGGCAAGGGTCACAACCACGGCGTCGCGGGTTTCGCGGCGGACCTCGGTGACCTTCAGCGGATGAAAGCGAGACATCATGTCCTCCCGTTCGGGCGCATCGTCAGATGCATTTGAAGTAGTCGAAGGGTTCCAGGCAGTCGGTGCAGCGGTAACTGGCCTTGCAGGGGGTCGAGCCGAACTGGCTGACCTTCTCGGTCTTGGTCGACCCGCAGCGCGGGCAGGCGATCACCAGGTTCGAGGTTCCGGCCAGCCGGGCCACGCGGCCCGCCAGCCGCCCGTCGGCGGCAGTGCCGTCGATGGGCGGAGCGATGCCGTAGGCGCGCAGCTTTTCGCGGCCTTCGGCGGTGATCCAGTCCGTGGTCCAGGGCGGCGAAAGCTGGCGTTCAAGGCGCAGCTTTTCGATCCCCTTGGCCCGCAGCGCGGCCTCGATATCCAGGTTGATCACGCTGGTCGCGGGGCAGCCGGAATAGGTGGGCGTGACCGTGACGACCAGAGTGTCATCCTGCCAGGCCACGTCCCGGATGATGCCCAGATCGGTCAGGCTGATCACCGGGATTTCCGGGTCCGGCACCTGGGCCAGCCAGTGCCGCACCATCTGGATATCGGGACGCACCGCGCTGCTCATGGCTTTACCAGGTGCCGCCGGGATAGGCGCGCTGCAGGAACTGCATGTCGGCCAGGATGAAGCCCAGGGCCTCGGTGTGCCGACCTTGCTTGCCGCCCTTGTGCTGGAAGGTACCGTCGGGCAGGACCAGCGTCGCCTCGGCCAATACTTCCGAGATGGTGCGATCCCATGCAGCTTTCAGGCTTTCCGGTGCGGGGGCGATCCCGGCGTCAGCCATCGCCTGATCGACTGCGTCGCCCAGGAAAAGCTCACCCGTGTAGGGCCATAGAACGTTCAGCGACTTCTGCATCCGGGCGCGGCTTTCGTCGGTCCCGTCGCCGAGACGGATCACCAGATCGGCCGAGCGTTCCAGGTGGTAGGCCACTTCCTTCGCCGCCTTCGCCGCGATTTCGGCCACGCGCTTGTCCGAGGACGCTTGCAGCGCGCGCAGCATTTCCATGTGCCAGACATCGAACAGGAACTGGCGCATCAGCGTCTGGCCAAAGTCGCCGTTCGGACGTTCGACCAGCAACACGTTGCGGAACTGGGCCGCGTCGCGCAGGTAGGCGAGGTTGTCGGCGGTGCGGCCCTTGCCCTCGACCTCACCGGCCAGGCCCAGCCACAGCTGGGTCTGCCCGATCAGGTCCAGCGCGGTGTTGGCCAGCGCGATGTCCTCTTCCAGCACGGGGGAATGCCCGCACCATTCCGATACGCGGTGGCCGAGGATGAGGCAATTGTCGCCCATCCGGCAAAGCCAATCGACGAAGGCATCCGCAGGGGCCGCGCCCTTGGCGGCAATCGTGCGGATGCCGGGCGCGCGCGCCAGGTCCGCATCGGCGGTCATCACATCGGTCAGCGACGGCATCACATATGCCCCACTTCAGCGGGGATGTCGAAGAAGGTCGGGTGGCGGTAGACCTTGGAGTTCGAAGGCTCGAACAGCGGGCCCTTGTCAGACGGGGCCGAGGCGGTGATCTCGTTCGACTTCACGACCCAGATCGACACGCCCTCATTGCGGCGGGTGTAGACGTCGCGGGCGTTGCAGATCGCCATTTCGGCGTCGGACGCGTGCAGGCTGCCGACATGGCGGTGGTTCAGGCCATGTTGGCCGCGGATGAAGACTTCCCACAGGGGCCATTCGCTGGACATCGGTTTCTCCTCCCGGATTGGGATTGGGGTGCCTGTGGGCGGGCGATTCGCCCGCCCGGTTTCGGTTACTCGGCGGCCAGACGGGCGGCGGCGCGGCGGGCGTCCTGCTTCTTGGCGTGGGCCATCAGCCCGTCGCGGAACCAGGCGCCGTCTTCCCAGGCGGTGACCCGGGCCTCCAGACGCTCGGCATTGCAGGGGCCGTTGCCGGCGATCACCTCGAAGAATTCGTCCCAGTCGGGCTCGCTGAAGTCGTGGCCGCCCTTCTCCTCGTTCCACTTCAGGTTCGGGTCGGGGATGGTCAGGCCCAGGTATTTGGCCTGCGGGACGGTCTGGTCGACGAACTTCTGGCGAAGCTCGTCGTTGGTGTTGATCTTGATCTTCCACTGCATCGACTGCGCCGAGTGGACCGAGTCCTTGTCCGACGGCCCGAACATCATCAGCGCCGGATACCAGAAGCGGTTCATCGCATCCTGCGCCATGTCCTTCTGCTCGGGCGTGCCCTGCAGGCACATCTTCAGAAGGATGTCGTAGCCCTGGCGCTGGTGGAACGACTCTTCCTTGCAGATGCGGATCATCGCGCGGCTATAGGGACCGTACGAGGTCTTTTGCAGCTGCACCTGGTTCATGATCGCCGCGCCATCGACCAGCCAGCCGACGGTGCCGATGTCGGCCCAGTTCAGTGTCGGATAGTTGAAGATCGAGGAATACTTCATCTTGCCGCTGTGCAGAGCCGCCAGCAGCTCATCCCGGCTGACGCCCAGCGTCTCGGCAGCGGAATAGAGGTAAAGGCCATGCCCCGCCTCGTCCTGTACCTTGGCCAGAAGGATCGCCTTGCGCTCCAGCGTCGGCGCGCGGGTGATCCAGTTGCCCTCGGGCAGCTGGCCGACGATTTCGCTGTGCGCGTGCTGGCCGATCTGGCGGATCAGGGTCTTGCGATAGCCTTCCGGCATCCATTCCTTCGGCTCGATCTTCTCGCCCCGGTCGATGCGGTCCTGGAAGGCGCGTTCCTGGTCCGACATCTCCTCGCGGGATTTGGCGCCTTCGGCCTTGACCATCTGTGCATACATGGACGTGTCCTCCCTCAGACTTTTTCGATGATGATGGCGATGCCCTGGCCCACACCGATGCACATGGTGCAAAGCGCATAGCGGCCGCCGGTGCGGTGCAGCTGGTACATCGCGGTGGTGATCAGACGCGCGCCCGACATGCCCAGCGGGTGGCCCATCGCGATCGCACCGCCGTTCGCGTTCACATGGGCCGCGTCGTCCGGCAGGCCGAGGTCGCGCAGCACGGCCAGAGCCTGCGCGGCGAAAGCCTCGTTCAGCTCGATCACGTCCATCTGGTCCAGCGTCATGCCGGCCCGGGCCAGCACTTTGCGGACCGCAGGCGCCGGGCCGACGCCCATGATCCGGGGCTCCACCCCCGCCGCCGCCATGGCCACGACCCGTGCCTTGGGCGTCAGGCCCTGGGCGCGCGCCGCCTCGGCCGACAGTACCGCCAGCGCCGCCGCCCCGTCGTTCACGCCAGAGGCATTGCCCGCCGTGACCGAGAGGTCCGGGCCGTTCACACCGCGCAGTTTCGCAAGCTGCTCCAGCGTGGTCGAAGGGCGCGGGTGTTCGTCGGTGTCGATGACCAGCGGATCGCCCTTCTTCTGGGGAATGATCACCGGGACGATCTCGTCCCGGAAGATCCCCGCAGCCTGCGCTGCCGCCCAACGCTGCTGGCTGCGAATGGCAAAGGCGTCCTGGTCGGCGCGGCTGATGTTGTAGTCCGCCGCCACGTTGTCGGCGGTTTCCGGCATCGAGTGGGTGCCGTAGATCTTCTTCATCGCCGGGTTCGGGAAGCGCCAGCCGATGGTCGTGTCATAGACCGCGTTCGACCGCGAAAAGGCCGTGTCGGCCTTTGGCATGACGAAGGGCGCGCGGCTCATGCTTTCGACGCCACCTGCGATGACAAAATCGCAGTCCCCGGCCTTGATCGCCCGCGCGGCCATGCCGACTGCATCCATGCCCGACCCGCAAAGGCGGTTGACGGTGGTCCCAGGCACGCCAATCGGCATCCCGGCCAAAAGGACGGCCATCCGGCCGACGTTGCGGTTGTCCTCGCCCGCCTGGTTGGCGCAGCCGTAGATCAGATCATCGACCGCCGACCAATCCACGCCGGGATTGCGCGCCATCAGGGCCTTGAGCGGCTCGGCTGCCAGATCGTCGGCGCGCACCTGCGCCAAGGCCCCGCCATAACGCCCTACCGGCGTCCTGACCGCATCGCAAATGAAGGCGTCGCGCATCCTTGCTCCTGTTGTCTGCTGAGACCGGCGATTCCTCATTCGCCGACCGATCGGTCAACGTATAGCGCAGGAAACATCACAGAGGAAGCGAAATTTGCGAGCTGAGTGTAATGCTTTTGGCCAACTCCAGGCGAGTTGAGAAATCAAGGCTTTGGCAGGTCAGGTGGGGGGCAGCAGACCGGAACGCCGCCGCTGTGTCGCGTCGGTTTCGGCGGGAAGCAGGCCGTCGGTGCCTTCACATTGCGCGGCGATGTGGCGGTGGGCGGCGGGTGTCAGGCCCAGGTAAAGCCTGCGGAACAGCGCCCGCGCCTCGGCCCCGTTCCAGTCGGCGGGCAGATGCTCGGGCGGCAGGCGCGGGTCGCGCAAGAGGACCATCCGATAGGCGTGGACCAGCAGCAGTCGCGTCACCAGGGCATCGGGGTCGGACAGGGCAGAAGGATCGATCGCGCGGAAGAGCGCCATGAACAGGTCATAACCGTCGCGCAGCGCGGTAAGGTCCCAGAACCCGGCCAGGGGTTCGGCTGTCGTCACCGTTTCGGCATGGAACACCATCGCGCCGGGCTGCAGGGGCTGGTTACGATCGGGGCGGATGAAGACGGGGCCACCCATGTGGCCCATGCGCTGGCGCCGCGCATCCTCGGGTCGCAGGTCGGGATCGTGGATGATCTGCCAGCCGCGTGCCGGGCGGTCCGGGCCATACAGCAGGTCGGCCGCCTGCATGAAGGTGGCCACGGCACTGCTGCGCAGGCGGTAGAAGCTGCGGCGGCCGATCCGTTCGCCGGCCAGTTGCTCGGCCGCGACCAGCCGCGAGACGGCGGTGCGCACCAGGCTTTCACTGATCCCCACCTTGGCGCAAAGGTCGATCAGCGTGCCGGTCCAGAGAACCCCGCCGCGCGGCACCACGACATCGCCGTAGATTGTCACGATGAAGGCGGCAGCGTTCAGCCGCAGCTCTTGCGTGATGGTCGGGATCTGGTCCTTTGGCACGGGGCGCGCGGTCCATGGGGTGGAGTCTGCCCGCAGGCCTAGGCCGATTGCGGGGTGGTCGGCAAGGGGCCGATTGACCGGATGTTGATTGACGGGGCCGATAGACGGGGGGCGATTGACGGGGGGCGATTGACGGGGTCGGCTGGGCCTCCTAACCCTTGCAGCCGTGACGGCAGGCTGGGGAAGGGCCGCAAGGATGAGCCACGCGCCCTTTACCTGGGACGGTTTCCGCCGTGGGGCGCGGGATGGTGTGCCGCTGGCTTTGTCGATCTTCGCCTATGGGTTGGGCTTTGGACTGGTCGCGGCGCAAGCGGGATTCGGTGTCGCCAAGGCGGTGACGACCAGTGCGGCGATCTACTCCGGCTCGGCCCAACTGGCGGCGGTGAACCTGCTGCAGACGGGGCAGGCGACGCTGCTGGCGCTGTTAGCGGCGATCCTGGTGATCAATGCGCGGTATGTTCTGTTCGGCGCGGCCTTGCAGCCCTGGCTATGGCAAGCGGGGCCGCTGCGGTCCTATGGCAGCCTTCTTCTACTGGGTGACGCCAACTGGCTTCTGACCATGCGCCGGATCGCCGAGGGCGAGGAGGACCGCGCCTATCTGGCCGGGACGGGTGCGCCGATTGCGGTGGCCTGGCTGACTGGGACCGCCCTAGGGGCGGCGGCGGTCAGCGTCCTGCCCCGGCCCGAGGCGCTGGGGTTCGATCTGATGCTGCCGTGCTTTGCGGCCGCGATGATGGCCGCCATGACGCGCAAACGGGCGGATCTGGTGCCGGTGGTGGTGGGCGCGGGGGCTGCACTGGTGACGGCACGGCTGGTCGGGCCGGCCGCGGCGGTGATTGCGGCAGGCGTTGCCGGCGGAGCGGTGGCGGCACTGATGCACCGGGGAGCGGAATGACCGAGAGCTTTCCGCTTGCCCTGCTGGTGATGGCGGCCGCTGCGCTGCTGTGCCGGGTCGCGGGGTTCACGCTGATGCGGCTGGTCCCCGTCTCGCCCCGGCTGGAGGCGGCGCTGCGCGCGACGCCGCTGGCGGTGATGGCCGGGATCGCGGCGCTGGCCGTTCAGGCGGGCGGCTTGGCCGAGGCTTTGGCGCTGGGCGCGGTCGTGGCGCTGACAGTGGTGCTGGGCAGCGACGTGGCTGCGGCGCTGCTGGGCGTGGTGATCGTGGCCGTTCTGCGCTGGCTGGGTGTCTAGGGTAGGGTGGGGTTGAACCCCACCCTACGCTGGGGCCAAGCGTCAGTCTTTCTTGCCAACGTTCTCGGCAAAGGCCTTTTGGAACGCGGCCTGCTTGCCGGCGTCCGCCTCGGTCTGGTGCTGCGCCACCCAGTCGGCATAGGGCATGCCGTAGACGATCTCGCGCGCGGCGTCCTTGGTCAGGTCGATCCCGCGCTCGGCCGCTGCTTCCTGATACCAGCGCGACAGGCAGTTGCGGCAAAAGCCGCCCAGGTTCATCAGGTCGATGTTCTGCACATCGGGGCGCTTTTCCATCAGGTGATGCACCAGCGCGCGAAAGCTTGCGGCCTCCAGTTCCAGCCGGGTCTGGTCGTCCATGTCAAATCCCCTTCAGCACGTCGCACAGGATCGGCGCCAGCCGCGCGGCCCAATGGGCCTGTGCTTCCTCGGTTGCGACCAGGTCGTTCCTGATCTCTATAAGTGTGTTGTGCCGGCCCAGGCGCAAGGCGTGGCGGTCGATGGCATCGCCGGGCAGGTGGCCCGAATACGGCTCGTTGTCGCCGATGGTAAGGTCGGTCTCTTGTGTCAGTCGTGCGATCAGCGGTTTCGAGAACCGCTCATCCAGGTGGCTGTACAGGACGCCGACATGCCAGGGCCGCGGCGCGCGCCCGCGCAGGCAGGGGGTGAAGGAGTGCAGCGCCACGATCACCCGGTCCGGCCGCAGCGCCGCAAGCCGGGCATAGGCGGCGTGATAGGGGCGGTAGAGGCGGTCGAGACGTTCCTCGATCCCGTCGGCCGTGATGTGGCGGTTGGCCGGGATGATCGTGCCGTCATACAGCTTCATCACCAGGGTCGGATCATCCTCGCCCCGGTTCGGATCGATCACCAGTCGGCTGAAGTCCGACAGGATCACCGGGCTGTCCAGCAGCCGCCCCAGGGTCAGCGCGACGCCGGCGGCGCCGACGTCCCAGGCGATGTGGCGGGCCATATCCGCGGCCGGGATGCCCAAGCTGCCACCCGCCACCCAGTCCGGCACATGGTTCGAGGCATGGTCGCAGGTGACCAGCCAGCGGCCGGGGCGGTGCTCTCCGTCGATCGTGTAGGCCAAGGGTGGGTCCCTGCAAAAGTGTCTGCCCGCCAGACTTATGACCCCTTTCGCCTCGATGCCAGAGCATGGGTGGCGAAAGCCGATGCCCGAATGGCGAAACCGGCGTTGCGGCAGGCGCGGGATTGCGCCATAAGGCGGGCGGCCCACAATGAACCGAAATTTCAGCAGGAGGATGGCGATGCGCCGCCACCGCAACGTGAAGATTGTGGCCACGCTTGGCCCGGCATCCAGCAGTTACGAGATGATCCGCGCCCTGTTCGAGGCCGGGGCGGACGTGTTCCGCCTGAACATGAGCCACGGCGTCCACGAGGACATCGCCAAGCGGCACGAGATCATCCGCCAGGTCGAGAAAGACCTTGGCCGCCCGATCGGCATCCTGGCCGACCTGCAAGGCCCGAAGCTGCGCGTCGGCGTGTTTGCCAACGGGTCCGAGGAACTGGTCGAAGGCGCGGCTTTCCGCATGGACCTGTCCACCACGCCGGGTGACGTCAGCCGCGTGAACCTGCCGCACCCCGAGATCTTTGCGGCGCTGGAGCCCGGCACGACCCTTCTGGTCAACGACGGCAAGATCCGCCTGCGGGTCAACGCCTGCGGCAAGGATTTCGCCGAATGCACGGTCGAGGTCGGCGGCACGATTTCCAACCGCAAGGGCGTGAACGTGCCTGACGTGGTGCTGCCCGTGGCGGCGCTGTCGGAAAAGGACCGCGGCGACCTCGAGTTTGCCTGCGAGCTGGGCGTGGACTGGATCGCCTTGTCCTTCGTCCAGCGCCCCGAGGACGTGATCGAGGCGCGGACCCTGGTCAAGGGCCGTGCGGCCGTGCTGTCCAAGATCGAAAAGCCGGCGGCGGTGAAAGCCTATGACGCGATCCTGCAGGTCTCGGACGGGATCATGGTGGCGCGGGGCGACCTGGGCGTGGAGCTGCCGGTTACCTCGGTCCCGCCGATCCAGAAGCGGCTGGTGCGCGGTGCGCGGGCGGCGGCCAAGCCGGTGATCGTGGCGACCCAGATGCTGGAATCGATGATCGAAAGCCCCGTCCCGACTCGGGCCGAGGTTTCGGACGTTGCGACCGCGATCTACGAAGGCGCGGATGCGGTGATGCTGTCGGCGGAATCGGCAGCCGGGAAATACCCGGTCGAGGCCGTGCGCACGATGAACGCCGTGGCGATGAGCGTCGAAAAGGACCCGACCTATCGTTCGGTGATCGAGGCCAGCCGCCAGGTGCGCCGGGAATCGGTTGCTGACGGCATCGTGGCCGCCGCGCGCGAGATTGCCGAGGCGACGAACATCAAGGCGATCTGCTCGTTCAGCCAGACTGGCACGACCGCTGCGCTGGTGGCGCGGGAACGGCCGCATGTCCCGATCATCGCGTTGACCCCGCTGATGTCGACCGCGCGTCGGCTGGCGCTGACCTGGGGCGCCCATTGCGTCATCACCAAGCCGCAAGAACGTTTCAAGGGCGCGGTTCTGGCGGCCGTGGCAGCGGCCCGCGCGGATGGCTTTGCGTCGGACGAGGACCAGATCGTGGTCACGGCGGGGGTGCCCTTTAACGTCAAGGGCACGACCAACATCCTAAGGGTGGCCCCCTGTGACGAGCGATTGATTTCCAGCGTCGACCCGGAGTAACCTCGCCCCGCGGTTGTCGGCGGAGTGGGTCATGGACACGGATCTGATTCTGACTCTGGGTATCCTGCTGGTGCTGGTCACCATCCCTTCGCTGCTGGCAGCATGGGTTGAAGGGCGCGCGCCCCGGGTCGGGGCGCTGGTCATCCTGGCGGGGATGTCGATGATCCTGGCCGCAGCGATGAATCGTCCGACCGGCTATCGGTTCGAAGAGATTCCGACCGTCATGCTGGGTGTGGTCTCGCGCGCGATCAACTGACGGCTCTTGCACCTTCCAGGGCTTGCCCCTATAGGGGCGGGCTTATTACCCGCACGGCCGGCCAAAGTGGCATGCCGAGTCGTGCCTGAAACCACGGAGATGGAAATGCCCAAGATGAAGACCAAGTCGGCGGCGAAGAAGCGCTTCAGCTTCACGGCCTCCGGTCGTGTGAAGGCCGGCCCTGCCGGCAAGCGCCACGGCATGATCAAACGCACGACGAAGTTCGTCCGCGACGCATCAGGGGCGATGATCCTGTGCGACAGCGACGCGAAGATCGTCAAGAAATACATGCCCTACGACCGGTAAGGAGAGCACCAGATGTCCCGCGTCAAATCCGGCAAGGTCACGCATGCCCGTCACCGCAAGGTGATCAAGGCTGCCAAGGGCTATTACGCCGCCCGTTCCACGAACTTCCGCACCGCCACTCAGGCGGTCGACAAGGCCCAGCAGTATGCGACCCGCGACCGCAAGGCCCGCAAGCGCCAGTTCCGCGCGCTGTGGATCCAGCGGATCAACGCTGCCGTCCGTCTGTTCGACGCCGAGATGACCTACTCGCGCCTGATCAACGGCCTGGCGAAAGCCGGGATCGAGGTTGACCGCAAGGTCCTCGCCGACCTCGCCGTGCATGAGCCCGAAGCGTTCAACGCCATCGCCGGCCAGGCCAAGGCCGCGCTGGCCTGATCGGTCAGAGCCAAGTTTGAAGAAAGGCCCTGCGGTAACGCGGGGCCTTTTTGTTTCGCCTTATGCCAGACCCGCACGGCATCCGGTCCAGACTTGATCCGGGTTCAGCATCAGATTGCATGGATCGGGTCAGCGGTTGAACACCCGACTGGGGTGCAACTCTCCGCCCCGGTAGTGCCCGACGGCCACGGCCTGTCCGTTCAGGCTTGCCCAGCCCTCGGTGCCCCAGTCGGCATGGCCGATGACCTGGCCCGGGTTGCCGTTCTTCAGCCGCACCGCGCCTTCGGGGGTCGCGGTGAACTGAGGCAGGTCCTGCAGCCCCAGTTCCAGCGGCAGAAGGTGGGCATCCAGCGCCTCGGTCTTGGCTTCGGCGTCGATGGTCGCCAGCGTCACGCCCTGATCGGCGTCGAACGGCCCCGACCAGGTCCGCCGCAGCCACTGGACATGGCCCAGGCAGCCAAGGGTCCGGCCCAGGTCACGGGCGATGGAGCGGACATAGCCGCCCTTGCCGCAGACCATCTCCAGGTCGACGTGGTCCGCGTCCGGGCGGTCCAGCAGCGCCAACCGTTCCACCCACAGCGGGCGCGCGGCCAGGTCCATGACCTCGCCCTCGCGCGCAAGGTCATAGGCGCGGTCCCCGTCGACCTTCACGGCGGAATACTGTGGCGGGACCTGCTGGATGTCGCCCCGGAAGGCGGCAAGCGCGGCCTCGATCTCGGCATCCGAAGGGCGGGCGTCGCTGGTCGCGACCACCGTGCCCGAGGCGTCGTCGGTATCCGTCGCAGCACCCAGCACAACGCGGAAGCGGTAGCATTTCAGCGCGTCGGTGATGTAGGGGATCGTCTTTGTCGCCTCGCCCAGGGCCACGGCCAGGACACCGGTCGCATCCGGGTCCAGCGTGCCGGCGTGCCCCGCCTTCTGCGCCGAGAAGGCCCATTTCACCTTGTTCACCACTGCGGTCGAGGTCACGCCCGCCGGCTTGTCCACCACCAGCCAGCCGCTGACGGCCCGACCCTTCTTGCCGCGCGCCATCGTCTTAGCCTTTCGGAACCACGGTGCCGACAATCGGCCCCATCGGAAAGCCCGCGTCATGCCGCCCAAGTTCGGGCGCATAGAGGCGGGAGATATTGCCATCGAAATAAAGGGCGTCGCTTAGCCCCAACTCGTCGCGGAACAGGCGCGCGAAGCTGTGGAAGTTCACCGCGTCGTTCGAGATGGCAAAGACCGCCCGCCCGCCATCGGCGCTGACGCCGACGCCGTTGCGGACATACAGGCTGTCGCTGGTGGCCAGAAAGCGCGGGTGAAGCTCGCCCTTGATGACCAGCATCGGCCCGGACTGGGTGGCAAAGCGGCAGGCTGGCGCCTCCGCCTTGAAGGCGCGGCTTTCGATCACGCGGAAGCCTTCGCCCCAGCAGAACACCCCGTTCGGCAACAGGCCAAAATTCCCCGGCCCGTCACGGGTGACCAGACGCGAGGTTTCCTGCCCCTCTTCGACATAAAGACCAACCGGGTCGAGGTCGCGGTGATACATGCCGGCATTCATCGCGAAGCCAAGGGTCTGGCCTTGCCCCTCAAGCGCCTGGTTCACCGCGCGAAAGCTGCCATAAGCGCCGTCCGCGCCGGAATGGAACAGGCGCAGGTCGTCGGCCAGCGTCACCTCGCACAGGGTATAGGACGCGCCGTCAAAGCTGGTGTCGCGGCAGGTCGCCGCCGCAGCCGCCACCGGCGCCAGCAGAAACGCAAGCGCAAGGCGCAGCATCATTCGTCCCCGTCGTGGTCGCTGTCAGGCTTTTCAAGGTCGCGCTGCACTGTCGGGTCCGAGAACAGCCGCCGGGTTTCGTCCAGCCGGTCAAAGGTCTCATCCGGGCGGAAGCGCAGGTCGGGCGCGTATTTCAGCGTGAGCCCGGTGGCGACGCGGTGGCGCAACTCGGCCTTGTTGCGGGCCAGCGCGGTGATGGCATCCTGCACCGGGACCGATCCCATCAGCGGCATGACATAGACCGTGGCGACCTTGAGGTCGGGCGAGCACGAAACCTCGCCCACGGTGATCGACATGGCGTTCAACTCGGGGTCGTGGATCTCGGCCCGGTTCAGAACGTCAGAGAGGGTGCGCCGGATCAGTTCGCCGACGCGCAGCTGGCGTTGCGAAGGACCGGAGGCGGTGGGGAAGCGTTTGGACATTGCGCCCATTTAGGCCCTTTCCGGTCGCCCTGCAACGCCGGGCTTCTCACGCCTGCGGGAAGCGGCTAGGGAAGGGCAAATCCAAGGGAGTGCGGCATGGGTGATCTTCCTGGCCTTGTGGTGACTGGCGCGTCGGGGCGCATGGGGCAGACGCTGATCCGGCTGGCGCAGGGCAGCGACAAGCTGCGGCTGGTCGGTTGCGTCGAACGTGCGGGCCACGCCTGGATCGGCCGCGATGTGGGCGAGGCGACGGGCGGTGCCCTGGTGGGCGTCAAGGTGACCGACGATCCGCTGGAGGCGTTTGCCAAGGCGCAGGCGGTGGTCGACTTCACCTCTCCGGCGGCCACGGTGGAATTCGCCGCGCTGGCGGCACAGGCCCGCGCGGTGCATGTGATCGGGACCACGGGGCTGGAGGCCGCACATCTGGCCAAGATCGAGGCCGCCAGCCGCCATGCGGTGATCGTACGGGCCGGGAACATGTCGCTGGGGGTCAACCTCTTGGTCCGGCTGACGCAGAAGGTGGCCCAGGCGCTGGACGCCGATTGGGACGTGGAGATCGTCGAGGCGCATCACCGGATGAAGGTGGACGCGCCCTCGGGCACGGCGCTGATGCTGGGTCAGGCCGCCGCCGATGGCCGTGGCATCGACCTGGAGGAGGCCAGGGTCTCGGGCCGCGACGGCATCACCGGGGCGCGGGAGCGCGGGACCATCGGCTTTTCGGCGATCCGTGGTGGGGATGTCGTGGGCGAGCATGACGTGATCTTTGCCGCCGAGGGCGAGCGCATCGTGCTGCGCCATCTGGCGACCGACCGCAGCATATTTGCCCGCGGCGCGCTAAGGGCGGCCATCTGGGGGCAGGGCCGCAAGCCGGGTCAATACGACATGATGGACGTGCTGGGGATCTGAGACTCATCCGTCTGGGCCTGCCCTGCGTAATAGCTGGGTCTGTGCCCGGAGGATGCGATGCTGCGCCTGCTTTTCGTGCTGTCCCTGCTGGCCGCCCCGGTTTCGGCGACGGCGAACGACTTTGAGCCTGTCCGCGAGGAGGGCAAGTTCCTGGATTTGGTCAAGGACCGCGTCCTGCGGATCGGGCTTTACAACCTGTCGATCAACGTCCTTCCGGACGGCAGCATCAAGGGTTCGGCCCTGGGGTGGGAGATCACCGGGAAATGGACCTGGAGCGACGGCTATTTCTGCCGCGAGATGGACTGGAGCGGGACACCCATCGAATACAACTGCCAGCTTGTCGAAGCACAAGGTGCCGAGAAGGTGCGCTTTACGGTTGACCGGGGCGCGGGCGACTCGGCCGTATTCCGGCTGCGCTAGTGGTTGCTCGTGCGTTGGGCGGTGGTGCGCCAATCACGCAAATGCGCGGGCCGGTCGCGGCTTGTTGGCTCGACAAAGCCGCGAATAGGATCAATGAATAGGAAAGGTTGACCCAGGGGGGAGTGGCTGATGCGGAAGGCAAGACCGGCGGTGGTGCGGGCGCAGGCAGTGCGGCGGGCGGCATACGGGCCGCTGCTGGCGACCGGCACCGCGATCCTGGCCCTGGCGGCAACGACCCTGGCGCTGCGGGCCGAAACGGTGATCGTGTCGCACGGCATTTCCACCTTCGGCGACCTCGCCCTTCCGGCCGACTTCACGCATCTGCCCTACGTCAACCCAGATGCCCCTAAGGGTGGCGAGATCAGCCAGTGGGCACCGGGCAGCTTTGACAGCTTCAACCCCTATGCCATCGCCGGCAATGCGGCGGCGCTGTCCTCGATCTTCTACGAATCCATCCTGTCCGGCACCGCCGACGACGTCAGCGCCGCCTACTGCCTTTTGTGCGAGACGATGGAATACCCCGAGGACCGGTCCTGGGTGATCTTCAACCTGCGCAAGGATGTGAAATTCTCGGACGGCACGCCCATGACGGCCGAGGATGTTCTGTTCAGCCACAACCTGTTCATGGAGAAGGGCATCCCCGAATACCGCAGCGTGGCGGGCGGCAAGTTCGAAAAGGTCGAGGTGCTGGACCCCTACCGCATCAAGTTCACCTTCACCCCCGGCACCCCCTTCCGCGACATGCCGGCCCAGGCGGGTGGGACGACGATCTTCTCGAAAAAGCACTACGAAGAGAACAACCGCGATCTGGAGAAATCCAGCCTGGAGCCGTTCCTGGGCACGGGCGCCTATGTGCTGGAAAGCTTCGATCCCGGCCGCCAGATCATCTACAAGCGGGACGAGGATTACTGGGGCGAAACCCACCCGCTGAACGTCGGCCAGAACAACTTTGACCGCATCCGCAT
This sequence comes from Tabrizicola aquatica, assembly GCF_002900975.1. Taxonomy (GTDB): domain Bacteria; phylum Pseudomonadota; class Alphaproteobacteria; order Rhodobacterales; family Rhodobacteraceae; genus Tabrizicola; species Tabrizicola aquatica. The sequence goes on from NZ_PJON01000006.1 coordinate 66,378, forward strand.
CGAATATTTCGGCGACGACAATGCCGCGATGGAGGCGTTCAAGGCCGGCGTCTACACCTTCCGCAACGAGAGCCTGCCCAAGCGCTGGGCGACCGAATACCAATTCCCCGCCGTGCAGGCCGGGGATGTGGTGACCGAAGTCCTGCCCTCGGGCAACATCGCCGGCGGTCAGGCGGTAATCTACAACCTGCGCCGCGCCCAGTTCCAGGACCCGCGGGTGCGTGAGGCGATCGGGCTGATGTTCAACTTTGAATGGTCGAACAAGTCGCTGTTCTATGGCCTGTTCAGCCGGATCAACTCGATCTGGGAAAACTCGGAACTTGCCGCGACCGGCACGCCCACGCCGGGCGAGGTGGCGCTACTGCAGCCCCTGGTGGACGAGGGCCTGCTCCCGGCCAGCATCCTGACGGATGAGGCGGTGATGGCGCCCGTATCCTCGGAAGATCGTGCGCTGGACCGGGGCAACCTGCGCCGCGCCTCGGCCCTTCTGGACGAGGCCGGCTGGGTCGCGGGCGACGACGGCGTCCGCCGCAACGCGACCGGAGAGACGTTGCGGATGGAGATGATCCATTCCCGCACCGACCTGTTGCCGGTGATGAACGCCTATGTCGAAAACCTGCTGGCGCTGGGCGTCGATGCCAGCTTTGACATCATCGATGACCCGCAACTGCAGGAACGGGCCAGCCCGCCCAACTTCGACTTCGACGCGGTGCCAACAGCGGTTGTGAACGGTGGGCTGGAACCCGGTGGCGTGCTGAAGCAGGCCTGGGCCAGCGTGGCCAAGGACAACTCCAGCCGCAACCGGATGGGCTATGCCGATCCGGCGGTGGACCGACTGCTGGACCAGGTCGAAGCCGCCACCACGCGTGAGGAACTGCACACTGCCGTCCGCGCGCTGGACCGGGTGCTGCGGTCGCAGTTCGTCCTGGTGCCGCGCTATTACAAGCGGGACAACTGGGTCGCCTACTACAACATGTACGAACGCCCCGAGACTTTGCCCCCATATGCGCTGGGCGAGATGTCGTTCTGGTGGTACAACGCCGAAAAAGCCGAGGCGCTGAAAGCCAAGGGTGCGTTAAGGTAACAGGAACGGTCGGCAGTTTTGGGCGGCTACATCCTTCGACGGCTACTTCTGGTGATCCCGACGTTGTTCGGGGTCATGTTGATCAATTTTGCGCTGACCCAGTTCGTCCCCGGCGGCCCGATCGACCAGATCCGCGCCCGGCTGGAGGGCGAGGGCGACTCGATCCAGAACATCGCCGGCACCGAAGGCGGCGGGGTCCAGGAAGAGGACTCGGGCTATGTCGGCGCGCGGGGCTTGCCGCCGGAATTCCTGGCCAAGCTGGAGGTGCAGTTCGGCTTCGCCCGCATCGTCTGCGACGAGGGCTTTGTCGGGGTGCCCAGCCTGACCGCCGAGGAATGCCGCAAAGAGCAGATCCCCGCGGTCGAGCGGTTCTTCATCATGATGGGCAACTACCTGACGCTGGATTTCGGCGAAAGCTACTTCCGGTCGATCAGCGTGGTCGATCTGGTGCTGGAAAAGATGCCGGTTTCCATCACGCTGGGCCTGTGGTCCACCCTGATCGCCTATCTGATCTCGATCCCGCTTGGCATCCGCAAGGCGGTCCGCGACGGGTCCAGCTTCGACACCTGGACCAGCGGAATCATCATCGCGGCCTATGCGATCCCCGGCTTCCTGTTTGCCATCATGCTGATGGTGGTCTTTGCCGGCGGGTCCTATTTCCAGTGGTTCCCCCTGCGCGGCCTGACCTCGGACGGGTGGGAGGATTTTCCCTGGTACCAGAAGATCACCGATTACCTGTGGCACATCATCCTGCCGGTTACCGCCCAGCTGATCAGCGCCTTTGCGACGCTGACCTTGCTGACAAAGAACAGCTTTCTGGACGAGATCAAGAAGCAGTACGTGATGACCGCCCGCGCCAAGGGCCTGTCCGAGGCGCGGGTGCTGTATGGCCATGTGTTCCGCAACGCGATGCTGATCGTGATCGCCGGTTTCCCCAGCCTGTTCCTGGGGGTGTTCTTCGGGTCCAGCCTGATCATCGAGTTCATCTTCTCGCTGGATGGGCTGGGACAGCTTGGCTATCGCTCGGCGGTGGAACGCGACTATCCGGTGATCTTCGGCACGCTCTTTGCCTTCGGGCTGATCGGACTGGTGGTCGGGATCCTTTCGGACCTGATGTATGTGCTGGTCGATCCGCGCATCGACTTTGAAAGGCGCGGTTGATGGCGCCTTTCCGACTGTCCCCCCTGAACCAGCGCCGCTGGCGGAACTTCAAGGCGAACCGGCGGGCCTATTGGTCGCTGTGGATCTTCCTGGTCCTCTACGGCATCTCGCTTTGCGCCGAGTTGATCGCCAACGATCGCCCGATCCTGGTGCGGTATAACGACGAGTATTTTACCCCCGCCTTCCAGTTCTATCCCGAGATCGCCTTCGGCGGCGACCTGCGGACCGAGGCGAAGTATTCCTCGGTCGAGGTGCAGTGCCTGATCATCGCGCAAGGCTCGCTTGACTGCTGGGACGACCCGCAGGGCATCATCGGCGAGGTTCAGGCCAGCGGCACCGCTGCCGGTCAGCCGGTGCAAGCCGGCTGGATCCTGTGGGCGCCGATCCCCTACAGCTACAACACCATCGTCAACACTGGCGGGGTGGCCCCGGGCGCGCCCTCGGCGCAGAACTGGCTGGGCACCGACGACACCAGCCGCGACGTGGCGGCGCGGGTGATCTATGGCTTCCGCCTCTCGGTCACCTTCGCGCTTCTGGTCACGGCACTCACCTCGATCATCGGAATCGCGGCGGGCGCGGTGCAGGGCTATTTCGGCGGCCGGACCGACCTGATCTTCCAGCGGGTGATCGAGCTTTGGTCCTCGGTCCCGACGCTGTATGTCATCATCATCCTGACTGCCGTCTGGTCCAAAAGCTTCTGGCTGATGGTGGGGCTGATGGTGCTGTTCGGCTGGACCGCCCTGGTCGGCGTGGTCCGGGCCGAGTTTCTGCGCGCCCGGAACTTCGAATACGTCCGCGCCGCCCGTGCCCTGGGCGTGCCGGACATGCAGATCATGTTCCGCCACCTGTTGCCGAACGCCATGGTCGCGACGCTGACCATGCTGCCCTTCATCATCACCGGGACCATCGGCTCGCTCGCCATGCTGGACTACCTGGGCTTCGGCCTGCCCACCAGTTCTCCCTCGCTCGGCCAGTTGTCGCGCCAGGCGCAGCAGAACCTGCAATCGCCGCATCTGGCCTTCGTCTCGTTCTTCACCTTTGCCATCATGCTGTCGCTGCTGGTCTTCATCTTCGAAGGCGTCCGCGATGCCTTCGACCCGCGAAAGACGTTCAGATGAGGGCGGGCAGATGAGTGTGCTTGAGGTCCGCGACCTGACCGTAAGCTTCCGCCAGGACGGCCGGGTGATCCAGGCGGTCAAGGGGGTCAGCTTTTCCGTCTCCAAGGGTGAGACGGTGGCGCTGGTCGGCGAAAGCGGCTCGGGCAAGTCGGTGACGGCGCTGTCCACCGTGGGCCTGTTGGGTGACAACGCGCAGGTCACGGGATCCGTCACCTATCGCGGCACGCAGATGGTGGGCGCCGATGAACGTGCGCTGCGCAAGGTGCGGGGCAACGACATCAGCTTCATCTTCCAAGAGCCGATGACCAGCCTGAACCCCCTGCACACGATCGAAAAGCAACTGGCCGAAAGCCTGGCGTTGCACCAGGGCCTGACGGGCGACAAGGCGCGGGCGCGGATCATCGAGTTGATGCAGAAGGTCGGTATTCGCGACGCCGAAAGCCGACTAGGCGCCTATCCGCACCAGCTTTCCGGTGGGCAGCGCCAGCGGGTGATGATCGCCATGGCGCTGGCCAACGGGCCAGAGCTTTTGGTTGCGGATGAACCCACCACCGCGCTGGACGTGACGATCCAGGCGCAGATCCTGGACCTGCTGGCCGATCTGAAAAAGGCCGAGGGGCTGAGCCTTCTGTTCATCACCCACGACCTTGGCATCGTCCGCCGCATCGCCGACCGCGTCTGCGTCATGCAGGGCGGCGAGATCGTGGAACAGGGCCCGACCGCCGAGATCTTCGCCAATCCCCGCCATCCCTATACCCAGAAGCTGCTGGCCGCCGAACAGAAGGGCGGCCCCGATCCCGTGCCCGAAGGCGCGCCGGAAATCGTGCGGACCGAAAGCCTGCGCGTCTGGTTCCCGATCCAGCAGGGCCTTCTGCGCCGCACCGTGGGCCATGTGAAGGCGGTGAACGACGCAACCCTGACCGTCCGCGCGGGCGAGACCCTGGGCATCGTCGGCGAAAGCGGCTCGGGCAAGACGACGCTGGCCCTGGCGATCCTGCGGCTGCTCGACTCGCAGGGGAAGGTCGTGTTCCTGGGCCGCGACATCAGCCGGCTGGACCAGGCCGAAGCCAGCCCCGACGTCCAGCAGTGGGGAGAGCTGGCCGCCGCCGCCCGCGACGCTCTGATTGGCGCCAGGGGCCGCAAGGCGATGCGCGTCATTCGCCGCAACATGCAGGTGGTGTTCCAGGACCCCTACGGCAGCCTTTCGCCGCGCATGACGGTGGAGCAGATCATCGCCGAGGGCCTGGGCGTCCACGGCGTCGAGCCGGGCCGCAACCGGACCGAGATGGTGGCCGAGATCATGGCCGAGGTCGGCCTAGACCCCGCCACGATGGGCCGCTATCCGCATGAATTCAGCGGCGGCCAACGCCAGCGCATCGCCATCGCCCGCGCGATGATCCTGCGGCCCTTGGTCGTGGTGCTGGACGAACCCACCAGTGCGCTGGACATGACGGTGCAGGTCCAGATCGTGCAGCTTCTGCGCGAGTTGCAGCGCAAATGGGGCCTGGCCTACATCTTCATCAGCCATGACCTGCGGGTGATCCGGGCCATGGCCCACAAGGTGATGGTGATGCGGGCCGGCGACATCGTCGAAACCGGCGATTGCGAAACCGTGTTCACCAACCCTTCATCCGATTATACCAAGGCTCTGATGGCGGCTGCCTTCGGACCCGGAATGTGAAGCTTCTTTTCGTCCACCAGAACTTTCCCGGCCAGTTCCTGCACCTCGCGCCCGAGATGCAGCGCCGTGGCCATGACGTGCGGGCGATCACCGAAGCGTCGAACACCCATCGTTCCGCCGTTCCTCTCTTGCGCTACGCCTACAAGCCGCCGCCTGTCGATCCCGGCCAGACCCGCCTGGGCCGCAACTATACCACGATGAGCGACCGGGCGGTCATTGTCGCCCGCTTGGCCCAACGTCTGCGTGCCCAGGGTTATGTGCCCGATGTGATCTACGGCCATTCCGGCTGGGGCGAGACGCTGTTCCTCAAGGAAGTCTGGCCCGAGGCGCGCCTGTTGGTCTTTGCCGAGTTCTACTATCGCGGCGAGGGGGCGGATTCCGGCTTTGACCTGGAGTTTCAGAGCCGCAGCTTCGATCAGGTGATGATTGCCCAGGGCCGCGCCACGCATCTGGGCCAGGCGCTGGTCCACGCCGACCGGGGTCTGTCGCCCACCCGCTGGCAGGCCGACAGCCATCCCCCCCTTCTGCGCCGGAATATCGAGGTCATCTTTGACGGTGTGGATTGCGACCGGTTGGCCCCAAACGCCGCAGCGCAGTTCGCCTTGCCGGACGGTCGCATCCTCAAACGTGGGGACGAGGTGCTGACCTTCGTCAACCGCAACCTTGAGCCCTATCGCGGCTATCACATCTTCATGCGCGCCCTGCCCGATGTTCTGGCCGCCCGGCCGGACGCCCAGGTGGTGATCGTCGGCGGCAATGACGTAAGTTACGGCCAGCCGCCAAAGGACGGCGGCTCGTGGAAGGATCTATTCCTGGCCGAGGTGAAAGACCGGCTGGACCTGTCCCGCGTCAATTTCGTCGGGCAGGTTCCCTATGACCGGCTGGTCGACCTCATGCATGTCAGCCGGGTGCATGCCTATCTGACCTATCCCTTCGTCCTGTCCTGGTCGATGGTCGAAACCTTGGCCGCCGGGACGCTTGTGGTCGGCTCGAACACCCCTCCGGTGGCCGAGGTGATCCAGGATGGCATCACCGGGCGGCTGGTGGATTTCTTCGACGTGCAAGGCTGGTCAGCAGCCCTGACCGACGCGCTGGCCCGGCCCGAGGTCTATCAGCCGATGCGCGCCGCCGCGCAGGCCATGGTACGGGAAAGATACGATCTTCGCTCGGTCTGCCTGCCGCAGCAGATCGACCTCTTGACCCGGCTGGAGAGAAGCTGAGCAGACCGTCCTGGACCCAAGATCCTTAAGCAAGGATTTTGACAAATTTCTTGCTTAAGAAATTTGGCGCCTCAGACCGCCGAAGAATGCCGCGCCTGGGCGCTGTCGTAGGCATCGAAGGACCGGACGATCATCCGGGTCAACGGACGGGCGCGTTCGGGAATGAAGAAGCCCTCATCCGTCACTCGCACCATGTCGCCGAACACGGCTTTCGCAGCCTGGAACATCTCGTCAAGCCGCGCTTCCGTCGTGGCAAAGTTTGCCAGCAGTTCTTCGCGCCGGACGACAAAGTCACACATCAGCGCCTCGATGATCCGGGCGCGCAAGGTGTCCTCGCCGCTGAAGCGGTGGCCTTTGTGCGCCGAGAACCGACCCTCGCGGATCGCCTTCACATGCGCTGCCGTGGCCGAGGCGTTCTGGGCAAAGCCCTGCGGAAAGCGGCTGATGGACGAGGCGCCCACCCCGATCAGCACTGGTGCGGTGTCGTCGGTATAGCCCTGGAAATTCCGCCGCAACCGCCCGGCCGCCTGGGCGCGGGCCATCCCTTCCTCGGGCTTGGCGAAGTGGTCGATGCCGATTTCGCGGTACCCGTCCCAGACGAAAAGCTGGCGCGCGGTCTCGAACAGTGAGAGCCGCTCCTGCGGGGTCGGCATTGCGTCCGAGGGGATCATCTGCTGCCGACGGCTCATCCAGGGAACATGGGCATAACCGTAAAGCGCGACCCGGTCGGGCGAGAGGGTCAGCAGCTTCTGCACCGAATCCGCGATGCGCGGTCCAGTCTGGTGCGGCAGGCCATACAGGATGTCGGCGTTCAGGCTGGCGATGCCCCGGTCGCGGATGCGTTCCACCACGTCACGGGTCAGGGCATAGCTTTGCTCGCGCCCGATCGCGGCCTGGATCATCGGGTCAAAGTCCTGCACCCCGATCGAGGCGCGGTTCATCCCTGCCGCCGCCAGCGCGTCCAGCCGCGGGTCGTCGATCTCGTTCGGGTCGATCTCGACCGAGAATTCGCCATCCGCAGCCATTGGGGCGACCTGGAAGATCGCCTCGGCCAGACGGCTCATCCTTCCGGCGTCCAGCAGAGTTGGCGTCCCCCCGCCCCAGTGCAGCCGCGACAGGCTGACCCCGCGCGGCAGGTGGCGGGCCAGCAGGGCCAGTTCTTCCACCAGGGTCTCGACATAGGCGTTGACCGGGTCGTTGTTCGCCACACCCTGGGTGCGGCAGGCGCAGAACCAGCACAGGCGGCGGCAGAACGGGACGTGGACGTACAGCGAGATCTGGCTGCCCTCGGGGACGGCCTCGATCCAGCCAGTGAAATCGGCCGCTCCGACCGATGTGCCGAAGTGGGGCGCCGTGGGGTACGAGGTGTACCGGGGCACGCGCGCGTCGAATAGCCCCAGGCGGGCGAGTTGCGGATCGTGGGTCATGGGGTTACACTACCCAAAGCGCGCCCCGTCACTTTGACGCAGATCAACCTTTGGAACACCGGATGCAGGACCACTTCGTGCATGTCCAGTGCGGCGACTGCCCCATCCGACACCGAGCGGTCTGTGCCCGGTGTGAAACGGATGAACTCGCCCAGCTGGAGCAGATCAAGTATTACCGCAGCTTCCAGGCGGGCCAGACGATCATCTGGTCCGGCGACCGGATGGAGTTTGTCGGCTCGGTCGTCAGCGGGATCGCCAGTCTGACCCAGACGATGGAGGATGGGCGGCGGCAGATGGTCGGGCTGCTTCTGCCGTCCGATTTCGTCGGCCGGCCCGGACGCTCGACCGCCGCCTTCGATGTCACCGCCACGACCGACGTCGTGATGTGCTGCTTCCGCAAGAAACCGTTCGAGACCCTGATCGCCGAGACCCCCCACATCGCCCAGCGTCTGCTGGAGATGACGCTGGACGAACTGGATGCCGCGCGGGAGTGGATGCTGCTTCTCGGTCGCAAGACCGCGCGGGAGAAGATCGCCTCGCTGATCTCGATCATCGCCCGGCGTGAGGCGGCGCTGCACAAGAAAAAGTCCTCGGGCCAGCTGTCGGTGGACCTGCCCCTGACGCGCGAGGAGATGGCCGACTATCTGGGCCTGACCCTGGAGACGGTCAGCCGGCAGATCAGCGCTTTGAAAAAGGATGGGGTCATCACGCTGGAGGGGAACCGGCATGTCAGCATCCCGGACCTTGACCGCCTGCTCGAAGAGGCGGGGGATGACACCGATGGGGGCATGCTGGTCTGATCTGTCCACGGTGGACAAAGTCTGGTAATCCTTTTGGATCAACGGTTTAATTGTGGCCGTTCATACTTTTGAAAGGTTTGCCGCAAGGCCATGCTGACCTTCCATACCTGCGACGTCTTTACCGACCAGCCCTTTGCCGGGAACCCCTTGGCCATTGTCATGGGTGCCGACAGGTTGACCACGGCGCAGATGCAGACCATCGCGCGCGAGTTCAACCTGTCCGAGACGATCTTCGTTCAGGCGCCGCGGAACCCGGATCATACCGCCCGGGTCCGCATCTTCTTTCCCACGGCCGAGATTCCCTTTGCCGGCCATCCGACCATCGGCTGCGCGATCCACCTGGCCTGTGCCGGGGTGTCGGGCGATTTCGACCGCGACCTGGTACTGGAGGAAGAGGCGGGGCTGGTCCCGGTCCGCGTGTCGCGCCGGGGCACGCAGGTCCGGGCCGAATTCGTCGCCCCCGTCGTGCCGCATGGCGTCAGCGATGCACCAGACCCAAAGGCCGCGCTGGACCCCGCGCGGCTGGCGGCGGCACTGGGTCTTGCCCGCGACGAGATCGGCTTTGGCGCGCATCGTCCCGGCCTTTGGCAGGGCGGGCCGCGTTTCCTTTATGCCCCCGTCGCCTCGCTGGCGGCGCTGGGACGCGCCCGGCCGATCCAGCCGGTCTGGTCCGAGCAGATGCAGGCGGCCGGGGTGGACAGCATCTATCTTTACACCGCCGGGTCCGACTGCGCGTTCCGCGCGCGGATGTTCTCGCCCACGGCCGGCATCCCCGAGGACCCGGCGACCGGATCGGCCAGCGCGATCCTTGCGGCGCAGCTTCTGGCAAGCGGCGCGCTGCCGGAAGGCGAGACGCAGCTGGACTTGCGTCAGGGGGTAGAGATGGGCCGGCCCAGCGAGATCGGGCTGACGGTCCGCGTCACGGATGGACGGCTGACCGAAGTGCGGATCAGCGGCAGCGCCGTTCGCATCGGCGAGGGGCGCATCCGGGTGCCGGTGGCATAAGCTGCAAGGTCTCTGAGCGATACGTCGCTCAGCCCCGCTGTGTTGAAAGGCAAGGTTCGTGATGTTTGTGCTGGGTTTGCGCGGGCGGGAGGGTGTGAGTGTCTTTGTTCGGCTGGTCTTGACCTGGACCGCCGCCATGCTGCTTGCGCTGCATTCCACCGTTGCCATTTCGACCATCGTCGTTCTGTTCAGCCTGGGCGCCACCATCTACGCGGCGTTGGTGGTGCTGAGAAAACGCAAATCCCTTCGGTTCAACAACCGGTTCTCAGAGGAGCATGCCTTTCCGTCCAAGCGCCTGAATGAGCGCCTGAACTTCGGCCTGCACACCTTTGTCCTGTTGTTCTTCTATGTGCCGGGCGCCGCGATGCTGTTGCTGAAGCTGCCAGAACTGACGGTGCCTGAGACCCGGATGGTAACGGGGGGCGCGTTCCGGGTCGGGCACCTGGGCGTTGCCGGGCTGGCCCTGCAGGGCTGGCGCAGGTTCGGCGCGGGTCGGTGACCGGCGTCAAGCGCGGACCAGAACGGTCATTGACGGTTCCATCTTCCGTGGCAACGCCGTCGCCGGGGGCTCGATGCCCCCGACGACGGCAGCCCTTGCAAGGGCAGTGCGCCCCGATCAGTGCGCCCCGATCAGTGCGCCCCGATCAGTGCGCCCCGATCAGTGCGCCCCGGTCAGTGCGCCAGGAACACCGGGATCTCGGCCCCTTCCAGCATGTCGCGGGTGGCGCCGCCCATGATCGCCTCGCGGAAGCGCGAGTGGCCATAGGCGCCCATCACCAGCATTTCGGCATCCAGGTCCCGGATATGGCGCGCCAGCACGTCCGAGACGCGCGGCAGCGAGCGGGCGAGGACCGTGACCTCGGCCCGGATGCCGTGGCGGACCAGAAGCTGGCACAAAAGGCCGCCGGGGTCCGAGCGTTCCGGCCCATGGGTCGGCGGGTCGATCACGACGATCTGGACGTTGTCGGCCCGCTTCAGGAAGGGCATGGCGCGGCGGGTGGCGACCAGCGCCTCGCGGCTTTGGTTCCAGGCGATGATGATGCGGCGCGGCTCGGTGGATTTCATCCCGCTCTCCGGCACGACCAGCACGGGGGCCATGCCCTCGAACAGCGCGGCCTCGGTCAGGGCCTCATCCTCGACGCCACGGGTCTTGCCATAGGGCAGGGGCAGGATCACCAGATCGGAATAGCGCGCCCGGGCCGCGACCACGTCGGTTACGGCGCCAAGCTGGGTCACGACCGATTCCACGCCAAAGCGCAGGTCCGGCGATTGGGCGCCAAGCGCGGCTTTCAGTGCGCCTTCGGCTTCGCGGGCGTCGCTTTCGGCCCGTTCCATCGCGGCGGCGATCATCACGGCGCCCGAGCCGACGTAGGAATAGCCGACCTGGGTCCGGTCCACCCCCAGCGCCAGGGCATCGAGATGGGCGTCCATGCGGATGGCGATCTGGGCGGCGGCGGAGACGGGGGCCAGAAGTCCCTCGGTCGAGGCGGCGACGGTAAGAAGCGATTTGTAGGCCATGGAGCTTTCTCCCATTGGTGATGCCGTACTGTGGCGTCCAGGGTCGGTCACCGCATTGACGCAGGTCAAGCACCGGACTGGGGGAACTTGATTCAGATCATGTCGCCAAGTGCCGCCGCAGCGCAGAAGGAAGCTGTCGAATTGCCCGCCCAAGGTCCGAATCGCAATGGGCCCGGGGGACAGACAGGACGAAGGGACACGAAGACATGTGGGATTACCTAAAACTGGCAGGGCTTGGCCTCGTCGCGGTCTGTGCCGCGATCGCGGCCAATTATGCCCGTGACCTGGCCTATCAGGTCAACGCAATCACGGTGATGCTTGCCGCGGGCATCGCCTTTCTGTGGGTGCTGCGGACCGCCGGCGATCCGAAGCCGAATGTGCAGCACGAATATTTCGACAGCGTGGTCCGGGCCGGGGCCATCGCCACGGCCTTCTGGGGCGCGGTGGGCTTTCTGGTCGGCGTGGTGATCGCGCTGCAGCTGGCCTTTCCGCAGCTGAACTTCGAATGGCTGCACGGCTATGGCAACTTTGGCCGGCTGCGCCCGCTGCACACCAGCGCGGTGATCTTCGCCTTTGGCGGCAATGCGCTGATCATGTCCTCGTTCTACATCGTCCAGCGCACCAGCGCGGCACGCCTGTTCGGCGGCAGCCTGGGGTGGTTCGTGTTCTGGGGCTGGCAGCTGGTGATCGTGCTGGCGGCGACGGGCTATGTCCTGGGTGCCACGCAAAGCAAGGAATATGCCGAGCCGGTCTGGTACGTGGACATCCTGATCACGGTTGTCTGGGTCGCTTTCCTGATCACCTTCATGGGCACGCTCTTCAAGCGCAAGGAACCCCACATCTATGTGGCGAACTGGTTCCTCTTGTCGATGATCCTGACCGTGGCGATGCTGCATCTGGTGAACAACGCGGCGATCCCGGTGTCGATCTTCGGGTCGCAGCAGGTTCAGCTTTACGCGGGCGTGCAGGACGCGATGGTGCAGTGGTGGTACGGCCACAACGCCGTGGGCTTCTTCCTGACCGCGGGCTTCCTGGGGATGATGTACTACTTTGTCCCCAAGCAGGCCGAGCGTCCGGTCTACAGCTACAAGCTGTCGATCATCCACTTCTGGGCGCTGATCTTCCTTTATATCTGGGCCGGTCCGCACCACCTGCACTATACCGCCCTGCCCGAGTGGGCGGCGACGCTGGGCATGGTGTTCTCGGTCATGCTGTGGATGCCGTCGTGGGGCGGGATGATCAACGGGCTGATGACGCTGTCGGGGGCCTGGGACAAGCTGCGCACCGACCCGATCATCCGGATGATGGTCGTCAGCATCGGCTTCTACGGCATGTCGACCTTCGAAGGCCCGATGATGTCGATCAAGGCCGTGAACTCGCTGAGCCACTACACCGACTGGACCATCGGCCACGTCCACTCCGGCGCCTTGGGCTGGAACGGGATGATCACCTTCGGCGTCCTGTACTATCTGGTGCCGCGCCTGTGGAACCGTGAGGGGCTTTACTCCCTCAAACTGGTCAGCTGGCACTTCTGGCTCGCGACGATCGGGATCGTGCTTTATGCCTCGTCGATGTGGGTCACGGGCATCATGGAAGGCCTGATGTGGCGTGAAGTGGATGCGAACGGGTTCCTGGTGAACGCTTTCGCCGACACGGTGGCCGCGAAGTTCCCGATGTATGTCGTGCGGGCCACGGGGGGACTGATGTTCCTGACGGGTGCCCTGATCATGTGCTGGAACCTGTGGATGACGGTGCGCGCGCAGCCTGTACGGGCGACGCAGCACTCGGCCGTTCCGGCAGAATAAGGAAACGGGACTATGGGAATTCTTGACAAGCACAAGGCAATCGAAACCCACGCCACGCTTCTGATGGTCCTCAGCCTTCTGGTTGTAACCATCGGGGGGATCGTTCAGATCGTGCCGCTCTTCTATCTGGAGAACACGATCGAGAAGGTCGAGGGCGTGCGGCCCTATACGCCGCTGGAACTGGCCGGGCAGCAGATCTACATCCGCGAGGGCTGCTATGGCTGCCACAGCCAGATGATCCGCCCCATGCGGGACGAGGTCGAACGCTATGGCCACTACAGCCTGGCGGCGGAATCGGTGAACGACCGGCCGTTCCTGTGGGGGTCCAAGCGCACCGGGCCAGACTTGGCCCGCGTGGGTGGTCGCTACTCGGACGAGTGGCACCAGGACCACTTTGAGAACGCGAAGTCCGTGGTGCCGGAATCGGTGATGCCGCCCTATGGCTTTCTGGCCGACAACGTGATCGACGGCCGTTACGTCGAGGACCTGGTCGCCACCTACCAGATGGCGGGCGTGGACTATAGCGACGAGATGGTGGAAAGCGCCCTCGCTGACTTTACCGTCCAGGCCGATCCGATGGGCGACAGCTCGGGCCTGGAGGAACGCTATGGCGACGCGGCCTTCGGCAATCCGGTGAACGTCCGCAACTTCGACGGCCAGCCCGAACTGACCGAGATGGACGCGCTGATCGCCTATATCCAGGTCCTGGGCACGATGGTCGACTTCTCGACCTACACGCCCGTGGCGACGCGGTAAGGGGGCAAAGATGGAAACCTATTCCTTCCTGCGCCACCTGGCCGACAGCTGGTTCCTTTTGGCGATGACCCTTGGCTTCCTGGGACTGTGCGTCTGGGCCTTCCGGCCCGGCAGCCGGGCCATGCACCAAGAGGTCGCAAGCTCGATCTTCCGCAACGACGACCGTCCTGCGGAAGCCAACCCTGCCCAGAAGGAGGCCTGAGCGATGTGCGCCAAGCCAATAAAGCATGAACCCCGGCAGGTGGAAACGACCGGCCACAGCTGGGACGGTATCGAGGAATACAACAACCCGCTGCCGCGCTGGTGGGTCTGGGTGTTCTACATGACGATCGTCTGGTCGATCGGCTACATGATCTTCTACCCGGCCTGGCCGCTGATCAACGGCGCGACCCAGGGTCTTTGGGGTGAGGAACCTGCGGGCGATACCCGCCTGGCCGTTGCCGAGGAGATCAAGCGCTTTGACGACGCCAACGCGCCGATCAAGGCCAAGCTGATCGCCGCCGACCTGAACGCGATCGGCACCGACCCCGAGCTTGCCGGCTTTGCCGAGAATGCCGGGGCGGCGGTGTTCCGCACCAACTGCTCGACCTGCCACGGGTCGGGTGCGGCCGGTTTCGACGGCAAGGGCTATCCCAACCTGTTGGACGACGACTGGCTGTGGGGCGGTACGATGGAGGACATCCATCTGACCATCACCCACGGCATTCGTTACAACGACGACTCGCGTTATTCGCAGATGCCGGCGTTCGGGACGGATGGCATCCTGGACGAAACCCAGATCGGCCAGGTGGTCGAGCATGTGCTGGCCCTGTCGGGGCAAGAGCATGACGCGGCGCTGGCAGCGGAAGGGGCGGTGCTGTACCTGGACAACTGCTCGGCCTGTCATATGGAGGACGGCTCGGGCGACCGGACGCAGGGCGCGCCGAAGCTGAACGATGCGATCTGGCTGTACGGCGGCAGCCGGGCGGCGATCACCGAGACGGTGGCGAATGCCCGGTTCGGCGTGATGCCCAACTGGAACCAGCGTCTGTCCGAGGACGAGATCCGCGCCGTGTCGTTCTGGGTCCACAGCCGCGGTGGTGGCGAAGAAGCCGCGCCGGCAGAGCCTGAGGTGACGGAAGAGCCTGCGGTGGCCGAGGAGCCTGCAGTAGCGGAAGAGCCTGCCGCGCCCGCCAATCCCTGAGGCGACAAACTTGCGATGATTGGGGGCCTTCGGGCCCCCTTTCCTTTTGGCCGATCACGGGAAGTTGTGCTGCCGTGCCGCATGGCCGGCCCCCGAGGCCGGGCCTATTGATGCAGGTCAAGGCCCACCCCGCCGCAATCGCCGATGCAGAGGCAGCAAGATTCTGCGCCCGCCAGGAGCACTCCCGTGTCCGATACCGAATCCCCTCCCAGCCTCTATGCCGCCCGCGAGCCGATTTTCCCGCGCCGGGTGAAGGGCAGCTTCCGCACGATGAAGTGGTGGATCATGGCGGTGACGCTGGGCATCTACTACATCACCCCCTGGCTGCGCTGGGACCGGGGGCCGGCGCTGCCGGATCAGGCGGTGCTGGTGGACCTGGCGAACCGGCGGTTCTTCTTCTTCATGATCGAGATCTGGCCGCACGAATTCTATTTCGTCGCGGGCCTTTTGATCATGGCGGGGCTGGGGCTGTTCCTGTTTACCAGTGCCGCCGGCCGGGTCTGGTGCGGCTATGCCTGCCCGCAGACCGTCTGGACCGACCTCTTCATCCTGGTCGAACGCTGGATCGAGGGCGACCGCAACGCCCGGCTGCGGTTGCACCGGCAGAAATGGAACGCCGAAAAGGTCCGCAAGCGCGCGGTCAAATGGACGGTCTGGCTGCTGATCGGCCTGGCGACGGGCGGTGCCTGGATCTTCTATTTCACCGATGCGCCCACGCTGCTTGGTGATCTGGTGACCGGCCAGGCCCATCCCATCGCCTATACCACGATGCTGACCCTGACGCTGACCACCTTTGCGTTCGGTGGGTTCGCGCGCGAGCAGATCTGCATCTACGCCTGTCCCTGGCCACGCATCCAGGCCGCGATGGTGGACGAGGATACGCTGACCATCGGCTATCGCGACTGGCGCGGAGAGCCGCGCGGCAAGCAGAACGTGGCGGGCAATGGCGACTGCATCGACTGCATGGCCTGCGTGAACGTCTGCCCGATGGGCATCGACATCCGCGACGGTCAGCAGATGGCCTGCATCACCTGCGGCCTTTGCATCGACGCCTGCAACGACGTGATGGACAAGATCGGCAAGCCGCGTGATCTGATCGGTTACCTTGCCCTGACGGACGAGGTGCGCGAGCGGGCCGGCCAGCCGCCCAAGTCGGTCTGGGCGCATGTATTCCGGCCGCGGACGGTGATGTATACCGTCCTTTGGGCCGGGGTTGGCATCGGGCTGGTGGTGGCGCTGTTCCTGCGCTCTCCCATCGACGTCAACGTGACCCCGGTCCGCAATCCGACCTATGTCACGCTCTCGGACGGGTCGATCCGCAACGCCTATGACCTGCGGCTGCGCAACATGCATGGCGCGGATGCCCTGTTCACCCTGTCCGTGACCTCGGAAGAACCGCTGGCCATCGCGCTGGAGGGGGTCGAGGGGCTGACGGTGACGGTCCCGGCGAATGAGACGATGTCGCAGCGGGTCTATCTGACAGCCACGCCGGGGTCCGAGGCGGCTGATGACGACCGGACCGAGGTGCGCTTCTGGATCGCGGAAGAAGGGACGACGAACCGTGTCCACCATGATACCGTGTTCAACGGAAAGGAAAACGACGATGACTGAGTTGACGGGCAAGCATGTGTTCGCGATCACCGCCGGGGCCTTTGCCGTGATCATCGGCGTGAACGGGGTGCTGGCGTTCCAGGCGGTGAACACCTTCCCCGGGCTGGAGGTGAAGAACTCCTACGTCGCCAGCCAGGGCTTCGAGGCGCGCAAGTCGGCGCAAGAGGCCTTGGGCTGGACCCTGGTGCCGGGCTATGCGGACGGGCAGATCACCCTGGCCTTCTTGGACCGCACGGGCCAGCCGGTCATGGTGCAAGAGTTGCAGGTGCTGGTCGGCCGCACGACCGAGGCGCGCAGCGATGTCTGGCCGGAGTTCACGCCGCAGGGGGCCGCCTATGTCGCCGCTACGCCGCTGGAACGCGGCAAGTGGATGGTAAAGGTCACCGCCCGGGCCGCGGACGGAACGCTGTTCGAACAGCGGTCCGAGCTTTTCGTGCAAGGATAGGGTAACCATGGCCGTCGTCGAGGACTTCGACCAGCAGGCAGGCCGCGCGCCGGTCTCGGCCTGTCCGGCCTGCGTCGTGGTGCCGGCGGCTGAACGCATTGCCGCGCTGCGCGCCGAACGGGCGGGGCGGATCGTCCTGTCGCTGCCGCAGGCCGCTGGCGCGGGGACCATCGCGACGGTCGAGGCGGGGCTGCTGGCGGTGCCGGGGGTCCGGTCGGCGCGGGTCAACCTGACGCAGAAGCGCGTCAGCGTCGAGGCGATGGGCGTCACGGCGTCCGAACTGGTCGCGGTGCTGGCGGGCCTTGGCCACGAGGCGCATGAGCTGGACCCCGGCCTGCTATCCTCGACCGAGACCGACCGGCAGGGGCGCGAACTGCTGATGCGGCTGGGCGTCGCCTTCTTCAGCATGATGAACGTGATGCTGCTGTCGGTCGCCGTCTGGTCGGGGGCCGAGGATGCGACGCGCGACCTGTTCCACTGGATTTCCGGGGCCATTGCGCTGCCGACGGTGGTCTTTGCCGGCCAACCCTTCTTCAAGTCGGCCTGGGCCAGCCTGCGCGCGGGCAAGCTGGGGATGGACGTGCCGATCAGTCTGGCGCTGATCCTGGCCTCGTCGATCTCGGTCTATGAAACCGCGATGTCGGGGCATCACGCCTATTTCGACGCGGCGGTCATGCTGGCCTTCTTCCTGCTCTTGGGCCGCTATCTGGACCACCGCACCCGGGCAATCGCCCGTTCGGCGGCCGAGGAACTGGCGGCGCTGGAAGTGCCCCGCGCCATCGTCCTGCTGGACGGGGCCGAGGTCGAGACGCCCATCGCGGCGGTCGCGGCAGGGGATCTGGTGCTGGTCCGTCCCGGCGCGCGGATGCCGGTGGACGGTGTCGTGGTTGCGGGTGCGTCGGAACTTGACCGCAGCCTTCTGACCGGGGAAAGCCTGCCGATACCGGCGGGCGAGGGCACTGTGGTCAGCGCGGGCGAGGTCAACCTGACGGGTCCCTTGACCGTGCGCGTCACGGCGGCGGGGAAAGAGTCCAGCCTGCACCGGATGGCCGATCTTGTGGCCGTCGCCGAGGGGGCCAAGACGCGCTACACCAGCCTGGCCGACCGCGCGGCCAGGCTTTATTCGCCGCTGGTGCATATCCTGTCGTTCAGCGCATTCGGCTACTGGATGTGGGCGACGGGGGGCGATCTGCGCTATGCGATCAACATTTCGGCCGCGGTGCTGATCATCACCTGCCCCTGCGCGCTGGGTCTTGCGGTGCCGGCGGTGATCACCTCGGCGTCGGGCAAGCTGTTCCGCAAGGGGCTGCTGATCAAGCACGGCACGGCGCTGGAGCGGCTGGCCGAGGTGGATACGGTTGTCTTTGACAAGACCGGGACGCTGACCCTTGGCGTGCCCGAACCGGTGGCGCTGGCCGATCAGCCGCCTGCGGCGGTGGCCGTAGCGGCGGCGCTGGCGGCGGGGTCGTCGCATCCCTTGGCGCGCGCGCTGGCCGAAGGCGCGCGGGGGCTTGGGGTGGTTGCGGCCGAGGTGTCGGACATCCGCGAGGTTCCCGGCCAGGGGGTCGAGGGACAATGGAACGGCACCCGCGTCCGGCTGGGCCGGGCCGACTGGTGCGGGGCGATGCCCCTGCCCGAGACGGCGACCTATCTGAGTGTGGACGGCGCGACCCATGGTTTCGCCTTCACCGATCGCCCCCGCCCGGGCGCGGCCGAGGCGGTGCGCGCCTTGCAGGCGGCGGGCCTGAAGGTCGAGCTTCTGTCCGGCGATGCCGAGGCCCCGGTGCGGGCGCTGGCAGACCGGCTGGGCATTGCCGATTGGCGTGCGGGCGTGCTGCCGGCCGAAAAGGCCGCGCGGGTGGCCGAACTGTCGCGGACCGGTCGGGTGCTGATGGTGGGGGATGGTCTGAACGACACGGCGGCGCTGGCGGCGGCGCATGTGTCGATCTCTCCGGCTTCCGCGCTGGATGCGGCGCGGGTGGCGTCGGATATCGTGCTGCTGGGCCAGGACATGGCGCCAATCGCCGATGCGGTGCGGATCGGCCGACAATCGGCGCGGCGGATGGTCGAGAATTTCCTGATCTCGGGCGGCTACAACGTGGTCGCGGTGCCCCTGGCGCTGGTCGGTCTGGCCACACCGCTGGCGGCGGCGCTGGCCATGTCGCTGTCGTCGATCACGGTGTCCCTGAACGCGATGCGGTTGAAGTAATGGAAATCCTGTCGATCCTGATTCCGGTGTCGCTGTTCCTGGGCGGGATCGGGCTGGTCGCGTTCTTCTGGGCGATGAAGGCGCGGCAGTTCGACGACCCCGAGGGCGATGCGAACCGGATCCTGACCAAGGAATGGGACGACCGGCCGAAGCCCTAGGCGACGGCTCCTCGTGCGACTTCGTCTTCTCGTCGCGGGATGGCCCGCGAGGAGTGCATCAAATGCATCGACGAGCGGCAGGTCAGCCGATGATGACCGTGGCCGATTGCAGCCCGTCGATCTCGACCTTGCAGGTGTCGCCGCGGGTCAGGGGGCCGACCCCGGCAGGCGTCCCGGTGAAGATCAGGTCGCCGGGGGCCAGGCTGACCAGCCGTGACAGGGCGGCGATGATGGCGGCCGGGCTCCAGATCATGTCGGACAGCCGGGCCTCTTGCCGCAGCGCGCCGTTCACGGTGCAGCGCAGCGTGGCATCGGGCAGGGCGCCGGGGCGGATCGGGCCGACGACGGCGGATTTGTCGAAGCCCTTGGACATGTCCCAGGGGCGGCGGTTCGCCTTGGCCTCGGCCTGGAGGTCGCGGCGAGTCAGGTCGTTGCCGGCGGCATGGCCCCAGATCAGCGCCTCGGCCTCGGCTTCGGCGACCATGGCCCCGGCCTTGCCGATGGCAAGGACCAGCTCGCCTTCGTGGTGCAGGTTGCTTGTCGCGGGCGGATAGGGGATGCGGCTGCCGCTTTCGACGACGGCATCGGCGGGCTTGGTGAAGAAGAACGGCGGTTCCTTGCCGTCGCCGCCCATCTCGCGGGCATGTTCGGCGTAGTTGCGGCCGACGCAGAAGATGCGGCGCACGGGGAAGCGTTCGTTGCGGCCGGTGACCGGCAGGGTGACGGTGGGCAGCGCGGGAAAGACCAGGGCGACCATCGGTTTATCCTCCCACGGTTTCGCAAGGCACGGCGCGGGCGCGCAGGCGGCGGCAGGCGAGTTCGGCCTGCTCTTCGGTCAGGCCCATGAAGCTGGCCCGCCAGGCGCCATCGGCCTGGCTGGTCTTGCGCAGCCCTTCGTTCAACGTGGCGCTTTCGGCCAGCGCGGTCTTGAGAAGCGCACGCTCGGCCTCGTACCGCGAGGGGTATTCGCCGACGTTGACCCCGAAGTGACGCCCACCCGAGGTGGACATCACGACGACGACTTCCTCTTGCGCGGCGGCGGGGGTTTCGGCGACCTCGACGGTGTCGAAGATCGGGGCCTGGCGGGCGGGGGCGGTGGCGGCCGGTTCGACCGGGGCCATGGTGGCGGCTGCGGCGACGGTTTCGACGGCGGTGATTTCGGGCAGCGCCTCGGGAAGCGGTTCAGCCAGGGCCAGGTCGATCGGGGCGGGCTCGGGCAGGCCGGGATCGGTCACGACCTCTTCCGGGGTGGCGGCGGCGAGTTCGACCGGCACTTCCTCGGGCACGGGGGATGCGTCGGCCACGGGCGCGAGGGTCTCGGGCCGGGCCTGGGGCTTCAGCTCGGCCAGCGCCGGGTCCGCGACGGCGGCGGCAAGTTCGGTTTCAGCGGGCAATACCGCTTCGGCCAGGGCTGCGGCCTGGGCGTCCAGCGTGCCCGGCGCGGGCGCGGGTTCGGCTGCGGCAAGGGTGGTGTCTGCGGGCACGATGCTGTCGGCAAGGGTGGCGGCCTGGGCGTCCAGCGTGCCCGGCTCGGGCGCAGGTTGGGGCGCGGCGGCGGCAAGTTCGACGGGCGCGGGCAGGGCCTCAACGGCTGGCTCGGCTGCGGGTTCTGCTGCGGCCAGCGCAGTCTCGGGTGCGGCGGCCATCGTTTCGGCCTGGAAGTCCAGCGTGCCGGGAGGGGCAGGTTCGGCGGTGGCCTCGGCCAGGGCGCCGTCGATGCTGGCGGCCATGGCAAGGGCGACCTCGTCCGGGACGGCGGGAACACCGGGCCGCGACTTTGGCCGCGGGCTGGAGGACACGCCACCCGAGACGCGCACCGTCTTGCCGGCACCGCCTTCGGCGTCGATCTCGTCAATCTCAGGCTCGGCCGAGGCAATGAGGGCGTCGGAGGGCAGCGGGGCCGGGGTTTCCGGCGGCTGTTCCTTCACCCGGTTCTTGGCGGCACCAAAGCCGATGTCCATCAGTTCGGCCATCTTGGCGTTGCGGGCGGCGGTCGAGGTGCTGCCGAAAACGGTGGCGATGATGCGCTTGTTGCCGCGCAGGGCCGAGGCGGTCAGGTTGAACCCGGCGGCCGAGGTGTAGCCGGTCTTGATCCCGTCCGCGCCTTCGTAACCGTCCAGGAAGCGCGAGTTGGTGTTGCGCACCTCGGCAATCCCGGCATCGGCGGTGCGACGCGAGAAGATGTTGTAGTACTGCGGGAAGTCGTAGAACAGGTGCCGTCCCAGGATGTTCATGTCGTAGGCCGTGGACAGGTGCCCGTCGGCGGTCAGGCCATGCGCGTTGCGGAAGGTGGTGTCGTGCATCCCCAGGCTGCGGGCGGTCTTGGTCATCCGCTTGGCGAAGGTGGCGGCATCGCCGCTGATATGGTCGCCAATCGCGGCGGCCGCATCGTTGGCCGATTTCACCGCTGCGGCACGGATCAGGTAGCGCAGCGCGATCTTCTGGCCCGGCTTCAACCCCAGGCGCGAGGGCGGCTGTGCGGCGGCGTATTTCGAGACGGTGACGCGAGTGTCCGGCGACAGGCGGCCGGCCTCGATCTCTTGAAACGCGATGTAAAGCGTCATCATCTTGGTCAGCGAGGCCGGGTGCAGCCGCGTTCGCGCGTTCTTTTCGTACAGGATTTCCCCGGTGCGCGCGTCCATCACGATGGCGGCGAAAGGGGCCGCCTGCAGCGGGCTGGTCAGCAGGACCGTGCCGACCACCAGATAGATGAAGACTGCGCGAAGAATACGCCCGACAAGCGATGCCACGTCGCCTATTCCTTTGCCTGTACGGCCCGAGTTTCCCGGTGCCATGTTCTGCCTCGACCCGAAGGCTAGCACAGAGGAACGGTTCCGAAAACCCAAAAATTACAATGGCTTTCGAGGAAGAGTTGATGCAGTTGCCAAGGCGCTGCACCTGGCCATATCTAGCGCCGGTCCGGTTCCGTGGCGCTATCCGTTGCGGCCCGGACGGAGGCTTTCGACCAGTGCGGGCAGGGCGCCCAGGTCCGCCAACTCGTGAAAGCGGCGGTGGCCGGTGGGCGGATCGGCGGCTTCCAGCGCCCAGGTCGGGCCATGTGGGACGTGGACCCCCCAGGCGCCGGACTCCAGCGCCGGGATCACGTCGGATTTCAGCGAGTTGCCGACCATCATCGCCTGGTCGGCCCCCGTCCCGTGGCGGGCGAAGATCGCGCGATAGCTGTCGGCGGTCTTGTGGCTGACGATCTCGACCGCGTCGAACAGGTCGCCCAGGCCGGATTGCGCCAGTTTGCGTTCCTGGTCCAGAAGGTCGCCCTTGGTGATCAGGACGACGCGATAATCGGCGGCAAGGGTGGTCACGGTGGCGCGGACATGGGGCAAAAGCTCGATCGGGTGTTCCAGCATCTCGCGCCCGGCTGCGACAATGTCGCCTATGACGCTGGCGGGAACGCGGGCATCTGTCACCTCGATCGCGGTTTCGATCATCGACAGGGTGAAGCCCTTCACGCCAAAGCCGTAGTGGCCCAGGTTGCGCCTCTCGGCCGCTTCAAGGCGTTCGGCCAGGTGGTGGGGATCGGCGTAGCGTTCAAGCAGTCGGGCGAATCGGTCCTGGGTCAGCCGGAAGAACGCCTCGTTCTGCCAAAGCGTATCGTCCGCGTCGAAGCCGATCGTGGTCAACATTATGCACCTTGCGGCGTCCCATGCGCCGCCCCCCTTTTCGCTGCGGGAAAAGAGGCTATATTTCCCCCACCCGATGCAACCCCCGAATCCTGAAGCCGAGGCGCCTTCCTGTGTCCATGCGACCGCTGACGATGTCTGACAAGCTGGGCGGGCCAGAGGGGCCGGGCGGGCCGGAAGGGCCGGGGAACGACACCTCGTTGCTGACCAAGACCAAGACCAAGACCCAGCGTCCGCCGCTGTACAAGGTTCTTCTCTTGAACGACGACTATACCCCGATGGAATTCGTCGTGCATGTGCTGGAGCGGTTCTTCGGTCTGAACCATGCTCAGGCGTTCGAGATCATGCTGACGGTCCACAAGAAGGGCCTGGCCGTGGTCGGAGTGTTCAGCGCCGAAGTGGCCGAGACCAAGGTCGCGCAGGTCATGGACTTTGCCCGTCGGCATCAGCATCCGCTGCAATGCACGATGGAAAAGGAATGACCGCGCCAGCCCGCAGGTCGGGGGCCTAGGCCCCGCCCATGCGGTCCGCCCGTCTTTCTCTGGCGCTTGAAAGTGGCGCGCTGGTCCTTCCTGCTTCTGGGCTGATTGCGGTGTATCGGCCGCGGGCCCGGGACGATCTGTCGGACCTGCCGCAGGACCGGGTCGTGGTGCTGACCGGGTTCAAGCCTGACCATGACCATTTCGCCCGGGGCTATCAGGTACAGCCCGCGCCGCCCTATGCCGCAGCTATCGTTTGCCTGCCCCGCAGCCGCGAGGCCGGTCGCGCGCTGATCGCGCAAGCGGCGGCCGAGGTTGCGCCCGGTGGCTGGGTGGCGGTGGACGGGCAAAAGACCGACGGGATCGATACGGCGCTGAAGGATCTGCGCGGCCGCGTGGATCTGTCCGAAAGCCTGTCGAAGGCGCATGGCAAGCTGGCAAGTTTCACCGTGGGGCCGGACCTGTCCGACTGGCAGGCCCGCCCGTCGCAGGTTTCGGGGTTCCAGACCCTGCCTGGAGTGTTCTCGGCCGACGGGCCGGATCGTGGGTCAATCCTGCTGGCGGCGGCGCTGCCGGTTAAATTGGGCGGCAAGATCGCCGATCTGGGGGCCGGCTGGGGCTACCTTGCGGCCGAGATCCTGAAGTGGCCGGGCGTCAAGCGGCTGGACCTGGTCGAGGCCGAGGCGGATGCGCTGGCCTGCGCCCGCATCAATGTGACCGACGACCGGGCGCGCTTTCATTGGGCGGACGCGACCCAGTGGCGGCCCGAGACGCTGCTGGACGCGGTGGTGATGAACCCGCCCTTCCACTCAGCCCGCGAGGCTGATGTAGGATTGGGTGCCGCCTTCATCCGGGCGGCGCGGCGGATGCTGGCGCCGAATGGGGCCCTTTGGCTGGTCGCCAACCGCCACTTGCCCTATGACGCCGTTCTGGCCGAAAGCTTCCTGGAGGTGCAGGACGCTGGCGGCGACAGCGGCTTTCGCGTGATCCATGCCACCAAGCCCAGACGGGCCAAACCCTAGAGGCAGCGCATGTCCTTTTCCGTCAGCGGCAAGACCGCCATCGTCACCGGCGCAGCGGCCGGCATCGGCCTTGCCATCGCGCGGCACCTTGTCGACAAGGGCGCGAACGTGATGTTTGCCGATATCGACGAAGCCCGGCTTGAGGCCGAGGTCGGCGACGAGGCGCGGGCCGAAGGGCCGATCCGGGCCTTTGGCGGCGACCTGACCGAGAAGCTGACCATCGCCAACCTGCTGTCGGCCACGGTCGACGCCTTCGACCGGCTGGACATCCTGGTCAATGCCAGCCGCCGGATGCTGGTGTCCGAAGTCCTGAACCCCGAGGCCGACGCGGTGGATGAGTTGTGGCGCCACAACGTCCTGTCCGCGCTGCGCATGTCGCAGATGACGGCCAAGCGGATGATCCAGCATGGCCAGCGCGCCGGGCTGGAAGAAGGCACGATGCTGGGCTCGATCATCAACATCTCATCCATCGCGGCGCAGGCCACCCGGCCCGAGCTTCTGGCCTATTCGATGGCGGCGGCGGCGACGGACCAGATGACCCGCTCGCTGGCGGTGGCGCTGGCGCCGAAGGGGATTCGGGTCAATGCCGTCGCTTTCGGCAGCGTGATGAGTGCCAGCCTGCAAAGCTCGTTGCGGGACAACCCGGATGTACGCGACCAGATCACCGCTGCGACTCCGCTGGGCCGGATCGCCGCCCCGGCGGAACTGGCCGAGGCGGTGCAGTTCCTGGCCTCGGACGCGTCGGGATTTGTCACCGGGCAGGTGCTGACGGTGGATGGCGGGCGGGGCCTGCTGGACGTGGCCTGCACGCCGTCGCACTGATCATTCGGGATATTCGGCCTTGCAGGCGGCGATCTGCGCCTGGGCGGCGCGCGACAATTCACGCCGCTTGGCCTTCAGCCCGTCCAGCTTGCGCGCCTCATCGCGCAGGTCGATGGCCTTGGGCCGCGTCGTGGTGACGGGGCGTTCGTCCAGGCACAGATGCGGCGGGGCGGGCTTGCCCTCGACCAGGACCGGGGATTGGCACCAGGTCCAGTCATCCTCGTATACGGTGATCGTCTCGATCGCATAGCCGCGGTCCAGGTTGCCTTGCATCTCGGCAATCAGGCGGTCGACTGTGCGCAGGTCGCGGGTGCTGCGCGCGATGCATTGTTCCTGCGGCGTGCCGCAGGCGGCCAGCAGGGCCAGCGCGGACAGCGTGAGGGTAAAGACGACGGGGCGTTTCATCGAAGCCCTCCTTGCAGTGGTGGAAAGCGGGATGCTAGGCAGGCGGTGTCAACAGCCGGAGACAGCAGGATGACCGATCCGTCAGACAATCGCAACGCCCGGGCCGCCGCCTGGTTCCGCGAACTTCGCGACCGGATCGTCGCGGCGTTCGAGGATCTGGAGACCCGCTATGCCAAGGGCGTGCCTGGCCGGTTCGAGGTCACCCCGACAACCCGCGCCGATGGTGGCGGCGGGTTGATGAGCGTGATGCGCGGCGGTGGCGTGTTCGAGAAGGTCGGCGTCAACTGGTCCGAGGTACATGGTGTGCTGGGCGAAAAGGCACAGCGCGCGATGGCGGCGCGGGGCGTGCCGGGCATGGACAAGGACCCGCGCTTCTGGGCCAGCGGGATCAGCCTGGTCGCCCATATGGTCAACCCGCATACCCCGGCCGTACACATGAACACCCGGATGTTCTGGACCCCTGGCGCCTGGTGGTTCGGCGGTGGGGCGGACCTGAACCCCTGCATCGAATATGCCGAGGACACCGCGCATTTCCATGCCGAGATGCAGCGCGCCTGCGACGCCCACTCGCCAGAGTATTACGCCAAGTTCAAGGCCTGGGCCGACGAGTATTTCTTCGTGCCGCATCGCGGCCGGGCGCGGGGCGTGGGCGGGATCTTCTACGACGATCTGAACACCGGCGACTGGGAGAAGGACTTTGCGTTCACTCAGGCTGTCGGCAGCGCCTTCCTGCCCGCTTTCGTGCCGGTGACCGAGCGGCGCATCGCCACGGCCTGGACCGAGGCGGACCGCGAGACGCAGCTGATCCACCGCGGGCTTTATGCCGAGTACAACCTGGTCTACGACCGGGGCACCAAGTTCGGGCTGGAAACCGGGCATGACGCCAATGCCGTGCTGATGAGCCTGCCTCCAGTCGCGAAATGGCCCTGACGATGGCGGAGATCACGGTGACGGCGGCCTATGGTTCGGTCGTCGAGGATGAGGGGCTTTTGTTCGTGGGCTTCGCCGAGGGCGAGGACGAGGACGAGAACTATGCCCTGTTCCGCCAGCCGGTGGGCGGCGGGCCGGTCTGGTTCGAGGTGGGCGACGAGAGCTTTGGTGCCGAGGACGCGCTGGAATCGGTCACGCTGGGGCCGACGGGGCTGGAGATCGTGATCGCCCCCGCCAGGCGCGCGGCCTTCGGCTTTGCCGGGTCCATCGCCGTGCGGATCGGGGCGGGATGTGAGGATGCCGAACCCGCCCTGGCCGCGCTGCGCGAGATGTTGGGGCCGATCTGGACCGACGCAAGGTAAGGTGGGCGATACCGCCCACCCTACGCCCGCGCGTCAGGGCTTGGGCGCGTCGGGGTTCATCATCTCGGTCTCGATGAACACCTGCACCTCGTCCGAGACGCCCATCGTCGTTCCCGGCGCGGGGATGCCGTTCGAGATGCCGAAGTCGGACCGCTTCAGCGTCGTCTGCACCGAAAAGCCCGCCCTTGCCCCGCCCGGGTCCAGCGGCATGTGCCCCCAGCCGCCGTTATAGGTCGCCTGCAGGACCACGGGCTTCGTCACCCCGTTCAGCGTCAGGTCGCCGGTGACATCGGCCGTGCGGTCCCCGGTCAGGGTGACGGAGGTCGAGGTGAACCTTGCCAGCGGATGGGCCGGGGCGTTCAGGAAATCGGGGCCCGAGACGATGGCGTTGAAGTCATAGCTCGGGTCGTCGTTGTGGGTTTCCAGCGAGGCCAGGTCGACGGTGGCGGTGACCTGCATCGCCTGCGGCGCGTCCGGGTCGAACTGGAGCGTCGCCTCGACCTTGGTGAACAGCGCCATGTAGCGGGAAAAGCCCAGGTGATCGACGGTGAACCACAGCCGGGTATGCGCGGGATCGGTGCGGTAGGTGCCGGCGGGCGGGCTGCCCAGGTCGGACATGTCCTGCGCCTGTGCGGGCAGGGCAAGCAGGGCGGAAAGGAGAAGCGGGCGGAGCATGCGGTGCCTTTCAGTTAGCTGACTGGCTAAGTAATCTCTGATCTTCGCCGCAAGTCAACCGGGTTGCCTGTCGGATGGGCGGACCCTAGCTTGGCGCAAACTTCGGGGGCAGGCATGGGTATGATCGAAGAGTTTCGTGCGGCGGTCGGGGCGGCCAATGTGCTGACCGGGGCTGATATGGCCCGCTATGCACGTGACTGGATGGGCAAGTATCACGGCGCGCCGCTGGCGGTGGTCCGGCCCGGCTCGACCGCCGAGGTTGCGGCTTGTGTCAAGCTTGCGGCGGCGCATGGGGTGCCGGTGGTCCCGGTCAGCGGCAACACGGGGTTGGTCGGGGGGACGATGACCTCGGGCGGGCTGATGCTGAGCCTGGAACGCATGAACCGCATCCGCACGGTCAAGCGGGACGCACGCCTTGTGGTGGCCGAGGCGGGCGTGATCCTGTCGCGCCTGCATGACGCGGCTGAGGCCGAGGGGCTGTATTTCCCGCTGTGGTTCGGGGCGCGCGGCTCGGCGATGCTGGGCGGGGTCCTGTCCACCAATGCGGGCGGATCGAACGTGCTGCGCTATGGCTCTACCCGGGGCCTGTGCCTGGGGTTGGAGGTGGTGCTGGCCGACGGGCGCGTGCTGAACCTGATGAGCGAGTTGCACAAGGACAACTCGGGCTATGACCTGAAGCAGATGTTCGTCGGGGCAGAGGGCACGCTGGGGATCATCACGGCGGCGGTGATGAAGCTGGTTCCCGCGCCCCGCGCCCATGCAACGGCCACGCTGGCCGCGCGGTCGCTGGCGGATGCGCTGGTCCTCCTCAACCGGATGCAAGAGGCGACGGGGGGCCGGGTCGAGGCGTTCGAATTCATGCCGCGCACCTATTCGGAACGGCTGCGGGTGGCGCGGCCCGACCTGGGCCTGCCCTTCGACCATATCCCCGAGGTCACGATCCTGATCGAGGCCGCGACGACTGTCCCGGCCGAGGCCGCGCCGGATGCCGGGGGCGAGGTGCCGCTGGTCGCGCTTCTGGAGCGGGTGCTGGCCGGGATGCTGGACGAGGGGCTGGTCACCGACGCGGTGATCGCACGGAACGAGCAGCAGCGTCGCGCGATGTGGGCCCGGCGCGAGGCGGCGGCCGAGATTTGCGTCGGACTATCGCCTGCGGTGGATACCGACGTCTGCCTGCCCTTGGACCGGGTGGAGACCTTTCTTTCGCAGGCGCTGTCCCGGCTGGAGGCCTTGGACCCCGGCCTGCGCAGCCTGACCGTCGCGCATCTGGGCGACGGCAACCTGCACTTCACCGTCTTTCCGACCCGCGATGATCCGGTCCTGAAGGACCGGGTGATGGAGGTGGTCGAGGACGTGGTGCAGGAGATGGGCGGCAGTTTCTCGGCCGAGCATGGGGTGGGGCTGTCGAAGCTGCCCGCGATGGCCCGGCGCAAGGACCCGGTGGCGCTGGAGGTGATGCGGGCGGTCAAGCGGGCGCTGGACCCGGAGGGGCGGATGAATCCGGGCAAGGTGATCCCGGGCTGAGACGGTCTGGTCGGACGATCTTTCTGCGAAAGATCGGGGCGCTTGGGCAGGGCCTTGCGCGGCGCGGGGCGACGGGGTAGCCCTCGCCGTCATGTCCGCGATCCGCCTTTGCCTGACCGATCCCCCCCTGCGCGCTGCCGGTCTGATCATGGTGTTGCAGGGCGCGATCGTCTGCAGCTTCGGGCCGTACTTTTCCACGCTGGCCGTCAACGCCTTCGGCTTTGGCGACCGGGGCTATGCGGTGCTGCTGGCGCTGTCGTCGGTGGTGGCGGTGTCGGCTTCGGTGATCGGGGGCATCCGGGCGGACCAGACCGCGAACCGGCGGCAGGTGACGTTGGCGGCGGTGGTCGCTTTGGCGCTGGGGATGGCGTCGATGACGGTCGCGCCGGGGCCATGGGTCTTTGCGGTGACGGCGGCGGTCCTGCTGCCGGTGGGGGCGGTCACCTTCGGGCAGGTATTCGCGCTGGCCCGGATGGCCTCGGCCCGCCATGCGCCCGAGGAGCGGGACGCGATCATGGCGGTGATCCGGGCGCTGTTCGCGCTGCCCTTCGTGCTGGTGCTGCCGGTCTGGGCCGTGGTCTTTCGTCAGGGTACGCCGGTGACGGCGATCTTTCCGGTCAGTCTGATCCTGTCGGCGGTGATGCTGGCGGTTCTGTTGCGCTACTGGCCCAGGGACGGCGCGACCGACTGGCAGGACCGGCCGAGCGGGTTGAGCTTTCGCGCGGCGCTGGCCGAGATGGGGCAGCCACGGGTCGCGCTGCGGGTGCTGGCGCTGGGGGCGGTCAATGTCTCGGCGACGATCTATGTGGCGATCATCTCGCTGGTGATGGTGGCCGAGATCGGGCGGGGGACGGCGGATGTGGCGCTGTATTTCGGCCTGGTCGCGGGGCTGGAGGTGCCGTTCATGCTGCTGCTGCCGCGTCTGATGCGGGGGGTGGACCGGCCGTTGCTGATCCTGGCCGGGTCGGTCCTGTATGGGGTGCATGTGCTGCTCTTGCCGGTGTTGGCGGGGTCCTGGACGGTCTGGCTGTTGATCCTGCCGGCGGCGGTCGGGGGGGCGGTGATCCTGACGGTGCCGATCGCCTACCTGCAGGACCTCATGGCCGACCGGCCGGGGGCGGGGGCGAGCCTGATGGCGGTGCAGCGGCTGGCGGGGGACGTGATCGCGGCGCTGTGCTTCGCGGTGGGGACGGCGGTGGCGGGCTATGGGCTGGTCGCCTGCCTGGGGGTCGCGGTGGCGGTCACGGCGGCGGGGGCGTTGTGGTGGATGGACCGGCGGCGCGTGCCCGGTGTGGACAAAGCATCGGCCTGAGGAGATTCAAGGGCTTGGCCGTGGGCGTTTACGGTACGTAAAGTTTTTGGAGGCTTCGGCGGGTGGCCGCCATCGTCGGGCCTGGGCCATGGTGCCGGACGGATTGGCGGGGTTGCCGCGTCCCGCATCCGCCTGGCGCACAGCGCGCGGTCGGGGATCGGAAAGCGGCGTAGGGTGGGCGATATCGCCCACCTTACGCCCGTGCTAATCAACTGAGACGGTGCGCAGGTCGAGTTGCAGGATCGCAGGGGCCGGGCCGCTGTCCGCTGTTCCTTCGTCCGTCAGGGCGACCGCGCCGCGTGTCGTCTCGCCGAAGCCGGCCTCGGCCAGCGCATCACCGAAGGCGGTTCCGCCCAGGCTGCGGGTCACATCGAGCGCGTCCTGCGCCAGATAGGACAGGTCCTCGACCGGGCTTTGCGGCTTGGCGGGGGTAACCACGACCAGCATCCGTTCCTGCCCCAGAACGTTGTCGGAAATCTTGAACAGACCCTTCTTCAACTCGTCCCCCGGCTGCAATCGGCCCGAGAACCAGTGGCTGATCGACCAGTCCGCGCCGATATAGAGGACATTCACGTCCACCGGCCCGTCCGTGTTGTTGCGGGCAAGGACATGCACCTCGTCCTCGGGGATCAGGGTCGGGACCGGGGTGAAGGGCAGGGGCCGCAGGGTGCGGTCTTGCGGCGTGCGGGTGAGGAGTTCCACCTGCACGTCCAGATTGCCCGCCCCCACGGCGGCGGCGAGTTTCAGCAGGTTCTGCGCCCGGGCCATCGTGGTCAGCGTGTCGGCGAGTGTCGCGGCCAGTTCCGCCCCGTCCTTGTCGGTGGTCGAGACCGAGGGGGTTGCGGCCAGGTCTTGCGCCAACCCGGTCGAGGGCAGGACCCAGATCGCCTCGGGGCGCGGGCTGTCGGGCAGGACGGCAAGGCGCAGGTCGGCGTCCTGATCGGGCGCGACGAAGCTTAGTCGCGGACCGGAAGCTTCGGCCAGCGCATCCATGACCGCCAGCATTGCATCGGCCGGGGCAGAGCCGGGCGGCGGCAGGGCGACGGTCAGGGTGAAGTCCAGCGCCTGGTCCAGTTTGCGCAGGGTGACGCCCTTGGGCAATTCGGCGGGCAGCACCTTGCCGTCACGTTCCACCGGCGTGCCCGTGGCGGTGAAGGTGTCGACGGCGGTCAGTTCCACGAAGCCCAGCGCGTCGGCGTCGGCATCGGCGGCCGTGGCCATCACCGCCAGGACCGCGCCTTCGGCAAGCCCGTGCAGGGTGCCGGCGGGGATGGTCAGGCCATTGGCCGTCGCTTCCGCCTGCCATTGCGAGACGCGGGTGCCGCCCTGACCTGCAAAGGCCACCTGGTCGAGGTCGCCTTCGAACAGGGGGGTCGAGCGGGCGAGGTTCTTCACCGCATAGCGGCGCAGCACCTCTTGCCCGATCTGGCCGTAGGTGGCCTGCGGGAATTCGGCCAGGACTTCCATCAGCGTCCAGGTGAACACGCCCTGCGGCTTGCGGCCCGGCTTGCCGCGCGGCAGGTTCTTTTCCGGCGTCACCTCGTTGGTCTGGGCGGCGAAGAAGGCGACGAAGCTGCCTTCGCCCTGGCTGGCGTCAAAGGGAGCCTCGGCCGCGCGCGGATCGCCAAGCGAGCGGGTCGCTGCCACAGCGTCGGGGTCGATCCCCAGCGCGTCGGGGGGCAGTTGGCGGGTGCGCACCTCTTCGTCCGCGCCGTCAAGGCTGCGGGTCACGGTGCCGGAGTGGCAGCTGTCGAACACCGCCCAGACGTTTGCGCCCTTGGCGCGCAGGCCGTCGATCAGGGCGCCGATCTCGTCATCGACGAGCGCGTTTTCCACCGCGCCGACCTGGTCGGACCAGGTGCCAATGTCGATGGGCAGGAACAACTCGTCCAGCCCGTCGAGTTCGGTCGAAGGATCAAGGGCCGGGGCCTGGGTGCCGTGGCCGGAGAAATGGAGATAGACGAAATCGCCGGGCTGAACCTTGGCGGTCAGGTCGGCAAAGGCGCTGCGGATTGCCGCCAACGTGGGTGGGGTCGCGCCGGGCACGCCATCGGACAGAAGCGTCACGTTCCCTGCGTCGAAGGGGACCGGAGCCTGGGTGGTCAGGTAGCTGGCCACCAGTTGCACGTCGTTCGCCGGGCCTTTCAGCCACCAGCGTTCGTCAAGGTTCTGGTACTGGTTC
Organism: Tabrizicola aquatica; assembly: GCF_002900975.1. Lineage (GTDB taxonomy): Bacteria > Pseudomonadota > Alphaproteobacteria > Rhodobacterales > Rhodobacteraceae > Tabrizicola > Tabrizicola aquatica. Next base: position 98,910 of record NZ_PJON01000006.1, read on the forward strand.
GCGCCGATCAGAAGCGCAAAGTTTTCGCGGGCGAGGGCCGGCAGGGCCGTCAGGCACAGGGCCGAGGTGAGCAGCGCGCGCAGCATCAGTTGGTCATCAGCGCATAGGTGGCCGGGGCCGGGCCCTTGTTCTCGACCTTCAGGGTGAAGGTCCCGCCGGCGGCCGGGGTCCAGCCGCAATAGGCGATGTGGCTGATATCGGTGTCGGAACAGACCAGCCGGCCCTTGTCGTCGTAGATCGCAAGGTTGAGGTTGGTGGCGGCCTTCGCCTCGACATAGACCTCGGCATATTCGCCGCCCAGGAATTCGATCGGCGGGTAGGTGTCGCCCTTGCCGTTGCCAAGCTGGCCGATGTTGTAGACCGGGCCAGAGGCGACGCCCTTGGTCGTCTCGGCGCGCAGGTCGTCGATCAGGCCGAGGAGTGCATCGTCCCCGGCGGCGAGGGGTTCGGCGCTGGCAAGCATCTCCTCCCATGTCAGGGGGGCACCTTCGGTGTTGGTGCCGCCTTCGGGCGCGCGGTCGGTGGCGGTGGGGGCCAGCGATTTCCGCAAGCGGGCGGCGGACAGGATCAGAAGCGGGTCGGACTGCCGCATCCCCAGCGTGTAAAGCCGGGCCGAAAGCTCGGCCGTCTTGACCGGCGAGGGCGTCTGGGCCTGCGCGGGCAGCGCGAGGGTCAGGGTCAGGGCGAGGATCAGGCGCATGGGACTCGTTTTCCTTGGACGTGCTGAAGATGGGCCGCGGCTTTCCGCCTGTAAATGCGGGAATTCCGGATGACGGTCTTTGTCATGTGCCCTGCGCAAGGGCCGCTGCTAGCAAGGCGGCAACGAGGCAGAACAAGGGTTTGACGGATGGCAAGGCACAGGCAGGGGCGGTGGTTCGGGGTCGAGGCGCTGGCGGTGGCGCTGGTGGTCGTGCTGGTGGCGCTGGTCGGACCGGCGCGGGCGGGGTCGCTGGACCAGGCGATGGACCGGGTCTTTACGCTGCGCAGTGCGGATGCCGAGGATCGGTTCCTCGGCTCGGCCTTCCTGTGGGGCGATGGGTCGGTGGTGGTGACAAACGCGCATGTGGTGGGCGAGGCCGAGGAGGTGCGGCTGGTCAGCCGGCAGGGGGTCGAGGACATCGGCCTGGTCATCGCGCGGGATGCGGTGCGGGATGTGGCGGTGATTTCGGTCGCGCCGGGCTTCGTGGCGGTGCGCGGCGGGCTGTTGCCCGCGGCGGGGGTTCCGGCGCTGGGGACCGAGGTCTTTGCGCTGGGCGCGCCCCTGGGGGTGGAGTTTTCGCTGACCGAGGGGCGGATCTCGGCCACGGCGCGGCAGGTCGACCCGGCGGTGCCGCTGCTGTTGGTGCAGCATGACGCGGCGGTGAATCCGGGATCGTCCGGTGGGCCGCTGGTGGATGTGGAGGGGCGGCTGCTGGGGATGAACAGCCAGATTGCCGATGGCAGCCGGATGTTCGTCGGCATCGCCTATGCGATCAGCGCCGCCGACCTGGCGGTGATCGTGCCGGGGCTGGTGGAGGAGACGCTGCCGCCCTTTCCGAAGCTGGGGTTGCGGGCGCGGCCGGTGGACCGGCAGGTGGCGGCGGCGCTGGACGTGCCGGTGGGCGGCCTTCTGGTCGACGGGGTCGAAGCGGGGGGGCTGGCCGAAGCGGCGGGAATTCTGGCGGGCGATGTGATCGTCGCGGTGGACGGGGCCGAACTGGTGCAGCCGGGCGACCTGGCCTTTGCGGTCGAGCGGGCGAGTGTTGCGGGGGCGACCACGGTGGCCGTCCTGCGCGGCGGCGAGCGGGTGGAACTGGCGCTGCCGCTGGTGGCGGAAGAAAGCGGGGGGCTGCGCCTGCGGCAGGTAGAGGGAAGTGCCCCGGTCGCGGTCAAGTCCTATCGGCTGGCAGCTTTGGGCGTGATGCTGGATGCGCAGGGGATGGTGACGGCGGTCACCGAGAACTCGCCCGCGCTGTTTGCGGGGCTGGCCAAGGGCGACCGTATCCTGACGGTGAACGGGGTCGTCGTGGACCTGACAAGCTATGAGATCACCGCGCCGGTCCTGATCCTGGTCGCGGCGCCGGGCGGGGCGACGCGGCATCTGTACCTGGACCCCTGGGGCAAGCATGAGGGCGTGCGACCAGTGGGTGGGGCGAATGTGCTTGACCCGGACGTGGTCGTGTTCTGAATGATCCTGCAGGAAGGTGGGGCCATGCAAGACCGTATCCTGATCGTCGAGGACGATGCCGAGACCGCCGCCGCCGTGCGGGCCGAGGTCGAGGGGCTGGGCTGTGCCGCCGACCATTGCGCCACGCTGGAGGCGGGGATCGCTGCGGCGGTGGCCAATCCTTACAAGGTCATCGTGCTGGACCGGATGCTGCCCGGCGGCGACGGGGTCGAGGCGATGGCGCAGATGCGGGCGGGCGGCTCTGGCGCCTTGATCCTGATCTTGTCGGCCTTGGGCCGGGCGGCGAACCGGGTCGAGGGGTTGGAGAAGGGGGCGGATGACTATCTGCCGAAGCCCTTTGAACCCGAGGAACTGCGCGCCCGGCTGCGCGCGCTTTTGCGGCGGGGCACGATGCAGGTGCTGGACAATGACCTGCTGGCCTTTGGCGATCTGGAAATCCGGTTGAAGGCGCGCACGGTGCATGTGAAGCGCGCCCATGTCGCGGTCAGCCCGCGCGAGTTCGAGTTGCTGACCTATTTCGCCCGCAATGCCGGGCAGGTGGTCACGCGGATGCAGCTTCTGGAAAACGTCTGGAACCTGCATTTCGACCCCGGCACCAATGTCGTCGACGTGCATGTCGGTCGGCTGCGGCGCAAGCTGGAGGAGGCGGGCTCCACCGCGATCCAGACCGCGCGGGGCGAGGGCTATGTCTTTGCGCCCAAGGTGGGCGGGTGACACTGGCGCGGCCGATGGCGGCGCGGGCCACGCTGCGGCTGGCGGCGCTGATGGCGGTGGCGGTCACGGTCCTGTCGCTGGGCGCGATGGCGCTGCAATACCGGCTGGTGGAGGTGCGCCTGATGGCGGCGGCGCGGGCGGCGCTGGCGGCCGACCTGGGCGGGTTCGGGGCGCTGTACGACCAGCGCCGGATCATTGCGCTGCGGCAGGCGATCGACTTTCGCGCCACGGCTGCGACGGGCGAGGAGATGTTGCTGCTGTTGGACCGGCAGGGCGCGGTGCTGGCCGGCACGCGGGAAGGCTGGCCGGTGGGCGTGACGGCCAGGGGCGACGGGTTCGGCGTGGAACCGGCCGAGATTGTCGTCGAGGGCGGGGTGCGCTGGCTGACCGTGGCGCGCGAGTTGCCGGGGGGCTTTCCGCTGCTGGTGGCGCGGTCCTTGCGGCCGATGGATGAGACCTTGGCGGCGATGCGGCGCGGGATGCTGGGCTTGCTGGCGGCACTTCTGGTGGCGGGGGGTGGCGTTGGCTGGCTGGCGGCGCGGTCGGTGATGCGCCGGATCGGGCGGGTGAACGACCTGGCCGACCGAGTGGCCGAGGGGGAGCTGGACGCCCGTCTGCCGGGCGCGCGGAGTGACGACGAGTTCGGCCTGTTGGAGACCCACGTCCACGCGATGCTGGACCGAATCCAGAACCTGAACCGGGCGACACACCGCCTGTCCGACACCATCGCGCATGAGTTGCGCACACCCCTGAACCGGATGCTGCAGAAGCTGTCCCGGATCGAAGGGCAAGATGATCTGACCGCCGAGTTGAAGGCCGAGATGCGGCAGGCGATCCGCATGTTCGACTCGCTTCTGGACATCAGCCGGGCCGAGGCGGATCAGGGCACGGGCGGCGGGCTGGTGCCGGTCGACCTGTCCGCCGTCGCCGCCGAGGTCTGGGACCTGTACGAGGCCCTGGCCGAGGACAAGGGCCTGGTGGCCGAGGCGCGGGTGCAGCCAGGGCTGCGGGTGCTGGGCGACCGGACCCTGATTGCCCAGGCTTTGGCGAACCTTCTGGACAATGCGATCAAGTATTGCGCGGCGGGCGACCGACTGACGCTGGTGCTGGAGGAGACGGGCGACCGGCATCTGATGCGGGTGCAGGACACCGGGCCGGGCCTGCCGGACGAGATGAAGGGCGCGGCCTTCGACCGCTTTGTCCGGGCCGAGCGGGACCGGGGCTTGCCGGGCCATGGGTTGGGCCTGGCGCTGGTGCGCGCCATCGCCGCGCGGCACGGGGCGCGGCTGGTGCTGCCCGAGGGACGCGGATTCACGCTTGAAATCCACTGGCCAAGGCTTCAGCAATCGGACTGACCCTTTATTCCGGTTGCCGCATGCGTCCTGCCTTGCTGTCCCTTCTGATTCTGGTCGGCTGTGCGCCCTGGAACCAGCCGCAGAACCAGCCGCTTCAGCGCGAGAACGCCCCGCTGACCGAGGGTGGGGCCGGCGAGGGCGAGCTTTACATTGGGCTGGCCTTCTCGGGCGGGGGGATGCGGGCCACGGCCTTTGCCTATGGGATGCTGGAGGAATTGCGCGCGGCGGGCGAGGGGCCTGCAGGGCTGCTGGATCAGGTGCGGCTGGTTTCGGGCGTCTCGGGCGGGTCGGTCATGGCGGCGCAGTTCGGGTTGCGGGGGCCGGAGGGGCTGGCCGGGTTCCGCGAGCGGTTCCTGCTGACGGATGCCGAGCGGTATATGGTCACCTCGGGCGCGAACCCGCTGACCATCGTCAAGGGCGTGGCCGGGGGCGTGAACGGGCGGGAGACCTTCGGGCGGTATCTGGACGAGGCGCTGTTTCAGGGCGCGACCTTTGCCGAGTTGCGGACCTCGGGGATCAAGACCTGGATCAACGCGACCGACATGGCGAACAACACGCCGTTCCTGTTCAGCCCCGAGACGTTTGACGCGCTGTGTTCGGACCTGTCGAAAGTGCGGATCAGCGAGGCGGTGGCGGCGAGCGCGGCCTATCCCCTGGTCTTTACCCCCATCGTGCTGGAGGCGCATCAGGGCGACTGCGACTATCAGGAGCCGGACTGGCTGACGGCGGCGCGCTATAATCCCGAGGCGACGGCGGCGATGCGCGCCCATGCGCGGGCTTTGGAAAGCTATACGAACCCCAAGGAAGTGAAGTTCGTGAAGCTGCTGGACGGGGGGATCACCGACAATTTCGGGACCACCGGACTGGCGGTGGAGCGGGCGCGGGCGGAGGTGCCTTACGCTCCACTTACGGCAGCCGAGGCGGTGAAGCTGAAGCGGATGCTGTTCCTGGTGGCGAATGCGGGGGTGGAGCAGGATTACGACTGGACGCAGAAGGTGGCGGGGCCGGGGGGCGTGAACCTGGCGATGTCGATTGCGTCAAGCGCGATGTCGGCGGCGTCGCGGTCGGGCTATGACAGCATGCGCGGCGAATTGCGGCTGTGGGAAATGGAGTTGATCGAATGGCGCTGCGCCCTGCCGCTGGAGGAGGTGCGCCGCCTGCGCGGGACGGCCGAGGGCTGGGACTGCAAGGACGTCAAGCTGTTCGTCGGCGAGGCAAGTTTCGCCAGCCTGCCGGCCGATCTGCGGGAAGAGGTCAACAAGGTGCCGACCCGGTTGAAGCTGGACGCCGCCCAGGTTGATGCGGTGATCGCGGCAGGGCGGATGGCGGTGCGGTTGACGCCAGAGTTCAACGGCTTTGTCGCCTCGCTGGCGGGGAATGACGTGGAGAGCCGGATCGAGGCCTCGGGCAAGCGGCGGGTGGTGCCGCTGGGGAATTGAGCGACGAATTTTCTGCGAAAATTCGCCGTGTGACAAATGTCGTCATGCTGATCTGGGCGCTTGTTCCAGGACTGACCGGCGATATCCTGCGCGCATCATGCGCCTGATCCTGCCCCTGTGTCTTGCTGCCCTTCTGGCGACCCCGGCCCCGGCCGAGGTGCGCGCCGTGCTGGTGGGGGTGGGCGATTACCTGGTGCTGGACGCCGACCTGCACGGCCCGACCCATGACGTGCGGTTGATGGCCGAAGTGCTGGCAGGGCGCGGGGTGGGCGAGATGGTGGTGCTGACGGCCGACCCCTCGGGCCTGCCGGCGGGCGTGGCGACCGGGCAGCCGGTGCGGGCCGAGATCCTGGCGGCGCTGGAGGCGGTGGCGGCGGCCTCCAATCCCGGCGATACGGTGGTGTTCTATTTCTCGGGCCACGGGGCGCAGGCGCCGGACATGTCGGGGGACGAGGGCGGGGGTTATGACGAGATCCTGCTGCCCGCCGATGCCGCCGGCTGGAAGGGCGCGATCGGCGCGGTCGAGAACGCGATCCTGGACGATGAGTTGCAGGCCTGGGCGCAAGCTGCGCTGGCGCGGGGGGTGAAGGTCGTGGGGCTGATCGACGCCTGCCACTCGGCCACCGGATTCCGCGCCTTGGGTGGGGCGGGCGTGGCGCGGGTGGTGGATGAGGGGCTTTTGGGCATCCCGCAGGACGTGGTCCCGGTGGCGGGCGATCCGCTGCCACCGCTGCGCGGGGAGTTCGTGTTCCTGTATTCCTCGCAATCCGACCAGCGGTCCTTTGAATATCCGCTGGGCGATGGCGCGACCTGGCATGGCGAGTTCACCTTGCGGCTGGCGCAGGTGCTGCGCGACGCGCCCGAGGCGAGTTGGGCGCAGGTGCTGGCGGCCACGCGCGAGGCGATGGTGCAGGGTCCGGCCCGGCAGATGCCCGAGGGCGAAGGGCCGCTGCTGGAGGCGCAGGTCTTTGGCCAGGGTGCGGGTGCGGCGCGGCTGCCGGTGGCGGGCGGGCGGTTGGAGGCGGGCCTCCTGCAAGGGTTGGCGACGGGCGCAGAGGTGGCGCTGTATGCCGATCCGGCCGGGGGTGAGGCGCTGGCGGTCCTGCCCCTGGGCGAGGTGACGGCGCGGGAGGCGACCCTGGTGGGGGCGGTGCCTGCGGGCGCGGCCTGGGCCGAGCTGGTCAGTGCGCCGCCGCCGGATCCTTTGGTCCTGGCGGCGCCGGTGGTGGCGGACCATATGGACCACTACGACTATCGGGCCTGGCGGGCGGCGCTGCCCGCGCCCGCGCCCAACCCGGACCTGGTGCCGATCCTGGTGGACGGCGCGGTGGCTTTGGCGGGACCGGATGGGGTGCTGGACCCGGCGGGGCCGGGCTCTTCGCCGCGCGTGTCGCGGCTGGCGGGCGAGACCGAAGCCGAGGCGGTGGCGCGGGTGCTGGAGCAGGCCGCGCATGGCTTGCGGCTGCGCGAGGTGCTGGCCGGTGCGACCGGGCGCGGGCTGACGGCGCGGCCGCCGCTGACGATGGCGGTAGAGCGCCGGGCGGCCGATGGCTGCGGGGCGGTGGGTGCGCCCCAGCCGTTCGATCCGGGCCAGGCGGTCGGGCCCTGCGATCAGCTTTGGCTGACGCTGACCAACACGGGTGGCAAGGCGCAGGACGTGAGCGTGTTGTATTTTGCCGCCGATTTCGAGGTGCAGCCGATCTGGCCGCAAGCGAACCTGGCGAACCGGTTGGCACCCGGCGAAAGCGTGCGGGTCGGCCTTCAGATCGAGGCGGACAGCGCGGCGGGACTGGAGGAGATCTGGGTGCTGGCGGTGCCCGTCGATCCCGATGCGCCGCGCGTGGACCTGACGCGCCTGGCCTCTCCTCTCATCACGCGCGACCTGTCCGGTGCGGCGATGACCGACTGGCTGGCGGGGCGCCTGGACCCCGACACCCGGACCCGTGGCTTTTCCCTGAAACCTGCCCCGCTGGTGCTGCTGCGCCAGAGCCTGCGCCTTGCCCCTGCCCATTCGATGGAGAATTGAGATGACACTCCGCTTCCTGCCGATCCTGCTGTCGACCACGCTTGTCGCCCCCCTGGCCCTGGCCGAGGGGTTCGAGGTGGCCGCGCCGCCGGTCACCGCCTCGCCCTATGCCTATGCCAAGTCGGGTGCCAAGGCCGAGCGGGCCAAGGCCGCCGGATCGGCCGGGGCCAAGGTCATCGGCGGCGAGGTCGCGGCCGAGGGGGCCTGGCCCTGGCAGGTGGCGCTGCTGGTCGGGGGTGCCCCCGTCGGGACGGATGCGCAGTTCTGCGGCGGGTCGATGGTGATGGATCGCTGGGTGCTGACGGCGGCGCATTGCATCCACATGCCGCAGGAGGACGGGAGCTTTGCCGACCTCTGGCCGCAGGACCTGTCGATCCTGGTGGGGACAAACCAGCTTGCGCCGGGGCGGGGCGACCTGATCCCGGTCGAAGCGATCTTCCGGCATCCGTCCTATTCCGGCACGCAGTTCGATTTCGACATCGCCCTGGTCAAGCTGGCCCGTGCGCCGCAGGTGCCCTACCAGACGATCGAGGTGCCGGATGCGGAATACGGCGGCATCCTGAACCAGCAGGGCGTCACCACCATCGTCACCGGCTGGGGTCTGCAGGAGGGGGCCCAGCCTTCGGCCGAGTTGCGCCAGGCCGAAATCCAGGTCCTGGACCGCGAGCTGTGCAACAGCGCCATGCTGGAGGCCCGGGCCGAGGATGCGGCGGGGGGGTTCAGCTATGCGGTGCAGACGCTGGGGGTGGGCGACGAGGACGCCTATGCGTTGTGGGACGAGCTGGTGGCCCGCGCGCCGAAGCCGGTCAGCGAGAACATGATCTGCTCGGGCACGTTCGAGGGCGGCAAGACCTCCTGCAATGGCGACAGCGGCGGGCCGCTGGTCGTGCCGCTGGAGGACGGCCGGTACATCCAGGCAGGGATCGTGAGCTGGGGCCTGAGCGCGATGAGCGGGCAGGGCTGCGAGGAGACGGCGTTGTTCTCGGCCTATACCGACATCTCGAAATTCGTGCCCTGGCTAAATGAGGTCATCACCGCCAACCCGTAGGCCCCTGCATCCGGCGGCTGCAAAGCGGAGCGCGTTCCGCGCAGGTTTCCTGTCTCGTCGTCGGGCTTCGCCTCCTCCTCGGTGAATGGGGGCGCTGCCCCCAAACCCCCGGGATATTTGGGGAAGAGAAAGCAGCTTTCCCTTCGGAAAATATCCCGGGGAGCGCGAGGGGCAGCGCCCCTCGTCAGCCGAGGAGGAGGCGAAGCCCGACGACGAGAGGAAAGGCTTGCGCCTGTAAAGGCGCTCGATCTGATGACCGCCCCAAGCGTGCGGCGCGGCCTGGATGAGAAAGGCCCGCGGCTTGCGCCACGGGCCTTGTGGTCCGGTTTGAAGGGGATCAGTTGGTCAGCAGGTAGTAGCTGTTCCGCGATCCGCCCATGTTCTGCACGGTGACGTAGAAGTAGCCGTCCCAGGCCGGGGTCCAGTCGCAGTAGAGTTTGTCCGACCAGCTGACGTCATAGCAGATAACATTCCCGTTCTCGTCCGTCACGGCCACGTCGAGGTTCGCGTCGCCGTCGCCGACGATCGCGACCTCGGCGTAGGAGTTGCCGTAGTAGGGGATCTCCCAGACGTCGGTCTGACCGGCGGGCAGGCGCGAGAGCCATTCCACCGCCCCCCCGATCCGCCCGCGTGTGCCTTCGGCCATGGCGTCCTCGATCAGGCCCAGCACCGCCTCGTCATCGGCGGCGAGTTCCTTGGCCTTGGCGAACATCGCATCGGCGGTGACGGGCGCGTCGGCGGCGCCTTCGTCCTCCGAGGTGGCGGTGAAGAGCGTGACCTTGCCGGCCGCGCGGGGCGTGCCGTCGTTCATCATCGGGGCCGGGGCTGCAGGGGCGGCCGGGGCAGCCTTCTTGCGCAGGCTGGTCTGGTCGTCGGTGACGGTGACCTTGGCCGGATCAAGGGCCGCCGGTTCGGCCGAAGCGACCTGGACCGAGGCGGCAAGCTTGGCGGCGGCCAGCACGGTCACCGCATCGCCTTGTGCCACGCCCACGGCATACAGCTCTTGTGCGAGGCCCATGGTCGAGGCGCCGCCGGGTGCGGTGCCCTCGGCGGTGGTGCCGACATTGGTGCCGGACTTGTCCTGGGCCAGGACCGGCAGGGAAAGCGCCACCAGCGCGGTGGTGGCAAGGGCGAGGGAAAGGGATTTCAGCTGCATGGCTATACCTATGGTCAGCCGGCCCGGGATGGACCGGAATGCGCCATCCTTGCAGGTCGCGGGGCCGTTGAGAAGGTGGGTTTCCGTGACAAATCCGGTCACGCGGGGGCTAGTTCCCCAAAAGCCGGTAGCTGTTGACGATGCCGCCAGCGTTGGTGACGGTGACCGTGAAGAATCCGTTCCGCGCCGGGGTCAGGCTGCACAGGGCCGGAGCGGTTCCGGCAGGGCGGGTGCAGAGGACCGCGCCGGTTTCATCGGTCACGGTCAGCGCCAGCGGCCCGTCGCCGTCGCCGACCAGGCCGATCTCGGCGGCAACCTCGCCAAAGAGTGGCAGGGTCCAGGTATCGGTCTGGCCGGAGCCGAGGTCGGATGCGGCCACGACGGCGGTGTCCTGATGGGCGTCCGGCAGTTGCGCATCCAGCGCATAGACCAGATCCTGCAGGTCCGGGTCCTCGCCCGCAAGGTTGCGAGCGATGGCCATGGCGGCCTCGCCGGCGGGATCGGGGGCGGCGGGTTGGCCCGGTGGGGCGTCGGCGGCGGGCTGGCCCGCACTCTCCAACGTCCAGCCGGTGGCCGGGCGCTGGGTGACGCCGCGCGCCAGGCGGATCGCGGTCAGCAGGGCCAGCGCCTCGCCCTGCGTCAGGGCGGCCTGGTAGGCGCGCTGGGCAAGGATCAGTTGCGCCACGCTGCCCGGCGCGCCCTGGGGATCGACGGACAGGTTCGCCTCTTGCGCGTAAATCGGCGCGGTCAGGCAGGCGAGAAGAAGGAGACTGCGGGAAAGCATCGGTGCCCTGGTCCGGGATGGGCGGGGACTGTCGCAAAAGCGGGGGACGGCGGCAAGCGGGGAAAGCTTTTCGCCCCCGCGCTTTCGCGTTAGCAGGGGATAAAGGAGAGACGGGATGCGCGAGATACTGGACTGGCTGGTGGGCTTTGACACGGTCAGCTCGAAGCCGAACATGGCGCTGATGGCTTATGTGAAGGACCTGCTGGAGGCGGCGGGGATCGCGGTCACGCTGGTGCCGGATGCGACGGGGGGTAAGGCGAACCTTTACGCCTCGACCGGGCCGGAGGGGGTCGGCGGCGTGATGCTGTCGGGGCATACGGATGTCGTGCCGGTCGAGGGCCAGGCCTGGACGAAGGCCCCCTTTGCGCTGACCGAGGAGGGCGGGCGCTACTATGGCCGGGGCACCACGGACATGAAGGGTTTCGTCGCCTGCGCGGTCGCGGCGATGGTGGAGGCCGCGCGGCGCCCACTGCGGGTGCCGCTGCATCTGGCGCTGTCCTATGACGAGGAAGTCGGATGCATGGGCGTGCGCAGCCTGATCGACCTCCTGGCGCAGGCCCCGGTCCGGCCGCGCTTTTGCATCGTGGGAGAGCCGACGGGGATGCAGGTCGCCACCGGCCACAAGGGCAAGGTCGCCCTGCGGGCAACCTGCACCGGGCGTGAGGGGCATTCGGCCCTGGCCCCGCTGGCGCTGAACGCTTTGCATCTGGCGGCGGATTTCCTGGGCGCGGTGCGCAGGCTGCAGGCCGAGGTGGCGGCGACCGGGCTGCGGGATGGGGACTATGACGTGCCCTATACCACGATCCATGTGGGCAAGATGGCGGGTGGGGTGCAGGTGAACATCGTGCCGAACCAGACGGTGCTGGATTTCGAGATTCGGTCGCTGGCCGGTGAGGATGTGGCCGGCCTGATCACGCGGCTGGAGGCCGAGGCGGAGGCGATCGTTGCGCCCGTGCGGGCCGAGTTCCCCGAGGCGGCGATAAGGGTGGAGCGGCAGTGGGACTATCCCGGCCTGGGCACGCCCTCGGATGCGGCGGTGGTCAATTTCGTGAAGGGGCTGACCGGCGCGAATGGCACGATCAAGGTGGCCTATGGCACGGAAGGCGGGCTGTTCGATCAGCGGCTGGGTATTCCGACGGTGATCTGCGGGCCAGGGTCAATGGCGCAGGGGCACAAGCCGGACGAATATGTCTCGGTCGAGCAGCTGGGTCTGTGCCAGGCGATGCTGTCCCGGCTGATCGACCGGTTGGAAGCGGGGATCTGAGGCACCGATTTCCAAGAAGAAATCGGGTCGGAAATCAGGGATTTCCGGGGCGGTCCTGATGGCCCCGGGCCAGGCCCCCGTTCAGGCGTCAGGCAGGCGGCTCATTTCCTCGACCGCGGTTTCGCGCAGGGCTTGCAGGTCGGCGATGGTGGTGTCGAGTTCGGCACGCTGCTTTTGCAGATCGACCAGCTGCCGGTCCGCCAGGTCAAGCCAGGCTTGCAACTGCGGGCGTTCGCCCTTCTTGCCGTAGATCAGCAGCCATTGGCGGATCTCCTCCAGCGAAAAGCCGAAGCGGCGGCCGCGCAGGATCAGTTTCATCCGCGCCACTTCGCGCGGGCCGTAAAAGCGGGCGCGGCCTTCCTTTTCGGGGGCCAGAAGTTCGATGTACTCGTAATAGCGCAGCGTGCGCGGCGTCACGTCGAACTTCGCGCACATCTCCTTGAAGCTGAGGCGGGTTTCGGTCATGCGCGGTCCTCCCGTCTGCAACCTAGGCGCAAGCGCCTGCCGGTTGCAACGGTGACGCTGGGGCTTGCGTTCCCCCGCAGGCGGCGGTTTGATCGGGCCATGCAGGAACGTGACACGCTGAAGATCGCCCGACAGTTCATCGAGGCGCTGCCGCACAGCCGGGCGCTGGGCATGGTGCTGGAGGAGATGGGGCCGGGCTGGGCGCGGCTGACGATGCCCTATGACGCGCGGCTGGTGGGCGATCCCCTGACCGGGGTGATCCATGGCGGGGCGGTTTCGGCGCTGATGGACACGGCATCGGGGACGGCGGTGATGTGCCACCCGCAGGCGGGGTTCTCAACCGCGACGCTGGATCTGCGGATCGACTACATGCGCCCGGCGACCCCCGGCCAGGCCCTGCGCTGCCGGGCCGAGTGTCACCATGTCACCCGCACGGTCGCCTTTGTCCGCGCGGTTGCGATGGATGACGACGAGGGGCGGCCGGTGGCGATGGCCACGGGGGCCTTCACGGTGGAACGGGGGGCGGCATGAAGCGGCCAGAGCCGGTCCATGTGATCAAGCAGCGGCGCGAGGGGCTGTTGCGCGCGCTGGTCGATGCGGTGCCCTATATCGGATTCCTTGGCATCCAGTTCGACCGCCGGGGCGACGAGCTGACGGCCGTCCTGCCCTATCACGACAGCCTGATCGGCAACCCGATGCTGCCCGCGCTGCATGGCGGCGCGACGGCCGGGTTCCTGGAGATTGCGGCGATGATCGAGCTTTCGTGGTCGTCACTTTGGGACGGGGTGGAGGCGCAGGGTGCCCTGCCCGAGGGGCCGCTGCGGTTGCCAAAGACCATTGATTTCACCGTGGACTATCTGCGCCCGGGCCTGCCGCGCGATGCCTATGCCCGTGCCCGGGTGAACCGGTCGGGGCGGCGCTATGCCTCGGTCCATGTCGAGGCGTGGCAGGACAACCGGGCGCGCCTGTTCGCCCAGGCGACCGGGCATTTCCTGATGCCGCCGTCCGAGCCGGGGAAGTGACCGAGATTACGCACGGCCGGGTGCTGCGGATCGCGGCGCCCATCGTGCTGTCCAATGCCACGGTGCCGCTGCTGGGCGCGGTCGATACTGCCGTCATCGGCCAGCTGGGTGATCCGGCCAGCCTGGGCGCGGTGGGGATCGGGGCGGTCATCCTGGCCACGCTGTACTGGGCCTTCGGCTTCCTACGGATGTCGACCTCGGGCCTGGCGGCGCAGGCGCATGGGGCGGGGGACGGGCCGGAACGCTCGGCCGTCTTGCTGCGGGCGCTGATCGTGGGGGCGGTGGCGGGGCTGGTGCTGGTCGCGGTGCAAGTGCCGCTGTTCGCGGCGGCCTTCGCGGTGGCCCCGGCCAGCGAGGCGGTGGAGCGGCTGGCGGGGCAGTATCTGGCGATCCGCATCTGGGGTGCGCCGGCGACCATCGCGCTTTATGCGCTGAACGGCTGGCTGATCGGGCTGGGTCGCACGCGGGGCGTCTTGGTGCTGCAACTTTGGCAGAACGGCGCGAACGTGGGCCTGGACCTGTGGTTCGTCCTGGGCCTGGGCTGGGGCGTGCCGGGGGTGGCGGCGGCGACGCTGATTGCTGAGTGGACCGGGCTGGCCCTGGCGCTGTGGCTGGCGCGCGATGCCTTCGGGGCGGGCTTCCGCGACGGGGTGGCGCGGCTGCGCGACCGGGTGGCGTTGCGGCGGATGTTCACCGCCAGCCGCGACATCATGGGGCGCACGATCATCCTGCAACTGTCCTTCACCAGCTTTGTCTTTCTGGGCGCGCGCTTTGGCGACGTGACGCTGGCGGCGAACCAGGTGCTGATGCAGTTCCTGGAGGTCACGGCCTATGCGCTGGACGGGTTCGCCTTTGCCGCCGAGGCGCTGGTGGGGCAGGCGGTCGGCGCGAAATCCTCGCGGCAGATCCGGGCGGCGGCGCGGATCTGCATGCAACTGGGCGTGATCGGCGCCATAGGGCTGGCGCTGGTCTTTGCGCTGACCGGGCCGGCGATCATCGATCTGCTGACCACCTCGCCCGAGGTGCGGGCCGAGGCGCGGGCCTATCTGCCCTGGCTGGTCGCCGCGCCGGTGATCGGGATCGTGGCCTGGATCTATGACGGCATCTTCATCGGCGCGATGCTGACCGGGGACATGCTGCGGGCGATGCTTGCCTCGGTCGCGGTCTATGCGGTGGCGCTGGCGGTTATGGTGCCGCTGGCGGGGAATCATGGCCTGTGGGCCGCGCTGATGGTGCTGAACGCGACCCGGACGCTGACGCTGTGGCGCCTCTATCCCAAGGTGCATGCACTGGCGGCGGGGTAGGCAAAAGCCGACTGTTCCGCAGCGCGCAGAGCGGCTAGCCGGGACGAAACCCCGGAGGACCCGATGCGCGCTGCCGTTTTCCTGACCGCCCTGTTTGCAACTGCCCTTCCGGCCGCAGCGCAGGATATTCCCGGCACCGAGTTCACCTTCGGCCTTTGGCGCGGGGCGGCGCAGTCGGATGCGGCGGGGGCCTTCACCCATTGTTATGCGACGCTGGTCTTTGCGGGTGGGGATCAACTGTGGATCAATGTCAGCGCGAAAGAACGGGTCGAGGTCATCTTCTCGTTCGTCAAGCAATCCTACCGGCCGGACCAGACCTTCCAGGCCAGCCTGATGCTGGAATCCGGCCTGCCGACCCATGGCGAGGCACAGGCGCTGGGCGGCAGCCTGATCAGCTTCAACATGGCCCCGGTCGATGACGCCCATGCCTTCCTGTCGCAGGGGAACTGGTTGCGGCTTATGGGCGTGGGCAACGACGAAGCCTATGATGTGCGGGGCCTTGGCGGCGTGCTGGGAGAGGTTCGCGCCTGCCGCGAAAGCCAGCGGCAATAGACCTGCACGCGAAAGCTTGCCTTCCCCCCCGCAGCCGGGCCAATATCTGCACCGCCAAAGGGGAGAGCCATGCGGAAGTTCCTGGTCGTGCTGGACGACAGCCGCGAATGTCTGAACGCGATGCGCTTTGCCGCGCTGCGGGCCTCGCACACAGGGGGCGGGGTCACGATCCTGTCCATCGTCTCGCCGGAAGAGTTCCAGACCTGGATGGGCGTTGCCGATCTGATGCGGGCCGAGGCGCGCGAACGGATCGAGGCGCATTTCGAGGTCTTTGCCAAATGGATGCGCGACAAGCAGGGGGTGAACCCAGAACTGGTGATCCGCGAAGGCGATCCGGTCGCCGAGATTCTGGCGCAGGTCAACGAGGACCCCGAGATCGGCATCCTGGTGCTGGGGGCGGGGACCGACAAGTCGGGGCCGGGGCCGCTGGTCACCGCCTTGGGACGCAACTCGGGCAACCTGCCGATCCCGATCACCATCGTGCCGGGCGACATGTCGAAGGAACGGCTGGAAAGCATAACCTGACCGCGCGCGGGGGCTGACCGGCGTCGGATTAAGCGCGTGCTTACAGCCAAGGCGGTCGGGCGGGGATAGATGGGACGCGGGGCCGCAGGATGGCCCGACGCTTCCCAGGACCTCCCCATGACCGCCTTTCCGCAAGCCGCGCGCCGGCCGGAGCTTTCCGCCTTCACCCTTAACCTGCTGGCCGCGACCTATCTTCTTGCGCTGTGCAACGCGACCTTCTGGGGCCATCTGTTCCGCATCTTCGAGGGGCGGACAGTCACGGCGCTGGTCTTTGCCGGGGCGGTCTGGGCGCTGATGCTGCTGGTGATCCAGCTTCTGGCCGTGCGGCGGGCGCAGAAACCGGCACTGGTCGCGTTGCTGTTGATCGCTGGCGTCAGCTCCTATTACGTCGAGGTGCTGGGCGCGGTGATCGACCGCGAGATGATCCAGAACGCGATGACCACGACCTTCGCCGAATCGCGGCATCTGATCACGATGCAATTCCTGGGCCACGTCGCGCTGTATGGCCTGCTGCCCGCCGCCCTTGTGCTGTGGGTCCGTATCCGGCGGCAGACGCGCTGGCGGGCGCTTGGCGGCTGGGCCCTGCTGACCGCCGGCGCGGCGGCGCTGGTTGTGGGGCTGCTGTTCACCAACTTGCGGGCCTATTCCACCGTCCTGCGCGCAGACAAAGAGCTGATGGGTGCCGTCCAGCCCCTGGCGCCGCTGGCGGCCTCGCTGCGGTATGCGAAGATGATGGTCGGGACGACCGCAATCGTGCTGCAGCCCACGGGCCGCGACGCGAAGGCGGGGCCGCATCTGGCGGGGGTGGACAAGCCCATCCTGATGGTCATCGTCGCGGGCGAGACCGCGCGGTCGCAGAACTGGTCGCTGGGCGGCTACGCGCGCGAGACGAACCCGATGCTGGCCCAGCGGGATATCCTGTATTATCCGAACGTGACCAGCTGCGGCACGGCGACGGCAACCTCGCTGCCCTGCATGTTTTCGCCCCTGACCAAGGCCGAGTATTCCTATGAAGGCGGGCTGGGGCATGAGAACCTGCTGGACGTGCTGGTCCATGCCGGGTTTGCGGTGGAATGGTGGGACAACAACACCGGCCACAAGAATACCGCCGACCGGGTGCCCTCTCGCGTGATGGGGGCGGCGGATGGGGTCGAGTTCTGCCAGCCGGAATGCATCGACGGCGTGTTCCTGAAGCACCTGCAGGAAAAGGCGCAGACGATCACCGGGAACACGGTCATCGTACTGCACCAGATCGGCAGCCACGGGCCCAGCTACTGGCTGCGCTATCCGCCCGAGGGAGAGGTCTTTGCCCCCGCCTGCCGGACGCCCGAGTTGACGGACTGCTCGACCGAAGAGATCGTCAACGCCTATGACAACACCATCGCCTATACCGACCGCTTCCTCGCCGAGGCGATCGACCTGCTGGACGCCGAGGGGCGGGTGACACCGGCATTGTTCTATGTCTCGGACCATGGCGAGAGCCTGGGCGAAGGCGGGCTGTACCTGCATGGCGCGCCCGACTTCATGGCGCCGGAGTATCAGACGCGGGTGCCCATGGTGCTCTGGATGTCCGAACGGTTCCGTGCCAGTCTTGGCCTTGACGCCGGGTGTATGGCGGCGGCGACGGGTGAAGCGGTGAGCCACGACAACATGTTTTCGACTGTGCTGGGGTTGCTGGATGTCTCGACGACCGCGCGGGATACGGGTCTGGACCTGGCCGGGCGCTGCCGCACCGGGGTGAACGGATGACGCTGCAAGACAAGCCCGCACGCAAATCGGGGCTGGCGCATTTCTTCGCGGCGGCGGGCTATTCGGCGGCGGGGTTGCGCCGGCTGGCGCGGGAAAGCGCGTTCCGGCAGGAAGTGGCGCTGATCGTTGGGTTGCTGGTGCTGTTTGTGGGCCTTGGCGCCTCGCTGCCCGAGGTGCTGGGGCTGCTGGGCCTGGGGCTGCTGCTGATCGCGGTCGAGGCGTTGAATACGGCGATCGAGGTCGTGGTCGATCATCTGTCGCCCGGCTGGTCGGCCTTTGCCAAGGACGCCAAGGACCTGGGTTCGCTTGCGGTGGCCTGCACGATCGGACTGGTCCTGATCTATGCGGCGGTTGTTTTGGTCTGGTAAGGCGCCGGGCGCAGGTCGGCCATGCGCGAACGTGGGTTGGGGCGCCGGGCGACAGGGACTAGGTTGCGGGTCGGGAGGAGCCGTAACGAAAGGTCCGTCCGATGTCCGTCCATGCCCTGCCCCGTCTTGTCACCGCCGTCCCGGTGCTGGAACCCTATTTCCAGGCCGCCCGCCCTGCCGCCGCACCGGCCCTGCGCCCATTGACTGCGCTGGAGCAGATGTACGCCTACTGGGGCTCGGACCGGGTTTGATCCGGGTCGGGGGTAAGGTGGGCGATATCGCCCACCCTACGCCCGCGCGTCACAGCCCCTGCAGCCCCAGCGCCGCGATCCCCGAGAACACCGTCGCCACCCCCAGCCACTGCAGCGGCCGCACCCTCTCGCGCAGTACCCAGGCCGCCAGGACGACCGTCAGGACGCCGAACAGCGACGCCGCGACCGAGGCATATTCCGCCCGCGGCAGTTGTCCAGCCGCCGTGACCAGCCCCAGGGCAAGCGCGTCGAATGCCCCCATGAGGGCCAGAAGCCAGCCCTGACCCTGCTTCGGTGCCAGGCGGGCCCGCTGTGCCAGGGCCAGCATCAGGACGGCTGCGAACGCGGTCAGGCGGCCGATGAGCATGGCCGGCAGTTCGGCTCCTTGCCGCGTCGCTTCTTGTCCCAGGGCGAAGGTTGCGGCGAAACCCACGGCGCTCAGCGCGGCCCAGCCTAGCGCCACGGCGGGCGGGGCGGCATAGCCTTCGGGTCCGTCGCCCTGTGCCGCCCGCGCGACGATGGCGATCCCGGCGACGATGGCCGCCACCGCCAGCCAGTCGCCGAGTGAAACCGGCTGCCCCTGCGCGACCGCGATCCCCAGCGAGAGCATCGGATAGGCCCCGATCACCGGCGAGACCAGTCGGACCGGCGCCAGGCTGAACGCCCGGTAAAGCGCGCCGCCAGCGATCGCATAGGCAAGACCATAGACCAGCGCCACGCCGATGGCGGGGCCGGTCATGGCCGACCAGTCACCCAGCATCAATGCCACGGGCGTCAGCACCATGCAGCCCGCCCCGAATACCATCGCAATGATCGGCAGCAGCGTCGCGCCTTGCGTCAGTTTCCGTGCCAGAAGATCATGCAGCGCCCAGATCAGCGCCGCCGTCAGTCCAAAGCCCAAAGCCAGCATTTTGTTGCCTTTCACCGATCCCGCGCTTGTGCGAGTCTGAAGCTGGCGCTATTCTTCGGAATGAACAAGTTTTAACCTCATTAAACAGGCCGGCTGGGTCCGGTCCGCTCCGGGGGCCTCATGCTTGACTTGACCTATCCCGCCGTCAATCCCGGTCCGCCGCGTCCCAGTCGGATTCTGCTGCCGCAGGGCTTTTCGCGCCACCACGGCCAGGAGCGTCATGTCGTGCCGGGCGGCGGTGCGGTGCTGCTGCAACTGATGGTCGGCGACCGCCTGACCCTGGTGAACGACGAGGGTGGCCAGCTGGTGGAACTGGTGGCGGCCACGAAGGACGGGCGCATCGATGCGGCGATCCTGGGGCAGGCGTCGAACGCGACAGCCGAGGGGCTGAAGGCGATGCTGGCGTCGGGCGATGAAAGCCTGGCGCGGTTGCGCAAGGGGCTGGCCGCGCGGAAGATCGATCTGGCCGCGTCAGGCGCGCTGCGGCTGTTCGGCGGGGATACCCCGGCCGGCACGCGGGCCGAGCTTGTGGCGCAGGACGACGGCTGGCTGGTCATCGCGGCGCCCGGCCTGCCGATGGCGCCCGAGGCGCAGGATACCGCCACCCCGGTCACGCTGCTGGTCAGCCGCGCCAAGCCGCGTCTGGTGGGGAATTACGATCTGCCCGATCCGCTGGCCGATCCGATCCTGGACTTGCGGGTCAAGTCGGCGACGGCGGAAAGCTATTTCGTCAAGGCCGGGGATTACATCCAGGTTCTGGACGTCGATGGCCGGCAATGCACCGACTTCCAGTGCTTTGATGCGCGCAAGCTGGACAAGGGCATCCAGCACGCGCTGGACGTGACCACCAGCCGGACGCTGATGGGCCATGCCTACTCGATGCCCGGTCTGCATTCGAAATACTATGATCAGGACTGGGTGCCGCTGGTTGAGGTGGTGCAGGACACCGTCGGGCGGCATGACGCCTTTGCGATGGCCTGCGCGTCGAAATACTATGACGACATCGGCTATCCGGGGCATGTGAACTGCTCGGACAACTTCAACACCGCGCTGGCAAAGCATGGGATCGACCCCCGGCCGGGCTGGATGGCGGTGAACCTGTTCTTCAATACCAACATCGACGCGCATGGCGTGCTGATCAGCGACGAGCCGTGGAGCCGGCCGGGCGACTATGTGCTGTTCCGGGCGCTGACCGACATCGTCTGCGTGAACTCGGCCTGCCCGGATGACACTTCGCCCGCCAATGGCTGGTACCTGTCGGACATCCACGTTCGCACCTATTCCGGGGCCGAGACCTTCTCGCGCTCCATCGCCTATCGCCCCACGCCCGCTTCGGAGCCGAAGATGACCAAGGAAACCGCCTTCCACGACCGGATCAGCCAGAAGACCCGGAACGTGGTGGAGTACAAAGGCTATTGGCTGCCGCAGGCCTATTCGTCCAACGGCGCGCTGGAGGAATACTGGGCCTGCCGCCAGGCGGCGGTGGTGCTGGACCTGTCGCCGCTGCGCAAGTTCGAAGTGACCGGCCCGGATGCCGAGGCGCTGATGAACTGGGTGCTGACCCGGGACATGAAGAAGCTGAGCCAGGGCCAGGTGGTCTATTCCGCGATGTGCTACGACCACGGCGGCATGATCGACGACGGCACGGCGTTCCGCCTGGGCCGCGACAATTTCCGCTGGATCGGTGGCGATGATTACGGTGGGGTCTGGATCCGGGAGCAGGCCGAGAAGCTGGGGCTTAAGGCGATGGTGCGGTCCTCGACCGACCAGCTGCATAACCTGGCGGTGCAGGGTCCGAACAGCCGCGAGATCATCAAGCGGATGATCTGGACCGCGCCGCACCAGCCGACGATCGAGGAGCTGGGCTGGTTCCGCTTCACGGTGGGCCGCTTGGGCGGGCCGTCGGGCGCTCCGGTCGTGGTGTCGCGGACGGGCTATACCGGGGAGTTGGGCTTCGAGATCTTCTGCCACCCCAAGGACGGAAGCGCCGTATACGACGCGGTCTGGGCAAATGGTGAGGACCTGGGTCTGCGGCCGATGGGATTGCAGGCCTTGGACATGGTGCGGATCGAGGCGGGGCTGATCTTTGCTGGCTATGATTTCAGCGACCAGACCGATCCGTTCGAGGCCGGGATCGGGTTTACCGTGCCGCTCAAGTCCAAGACCGACGACTTTGTGGGCCGCGAGGCGTTGATCCGGCGGAAAGAGCATCCGTCGCGCAAGTTCGTCGGGCTGGAGATCGACAGCAACGTCGATGTGGGCCACGGCGATTGCCTGCATGTCGGCCGGGCGCAGGTGGGGGAGGTGACGTCCTCCATGCGCTCGCCGCTTCTGGGCAAGAACATCGCGCTGGCGCGGGTCGATGTGGCCCATGCCGAGGTCGGGACGGCGCTGGAGGTGGGCAAGCTGGACGGCCAGCAGAAGCGGCTGCCGGCGGTGATCGTGCCTCTGTCGCATTACGACCCGAAAAAGACGCGGCCGCAAAGCTGACGGGGCGCAGGGCCTTTGACGGTTCCGGCCCGATCTCTGCAAGGAAGTCGGGACCGGAAAGGAGGATGCGATGGAACCGATGATCGACCGTATCGGGGGCGAAGAGAAGGTCCACCACCTGGTGAACCACTTCTACGACCTGATCGAGACCCTGCCCCAGGGCCGTGCGATCATGGAGATGCACCTGAAGGGACACGGGCTGTCCCATGTGCGCCCCGAGCAGTTCGACTTCCTGTGCGGCTTCTTCGGCGGGCGGCGGTACTATCACGAAAAGCACGGCCACATGAACCTGCGCGAGATCCACGCCCATGTGGAGATCCGCCGCCAGGATGCCGAGGACTGGCTGGCGGTGATGGAGCGGGCGATGGTCGAAACCGGGGTGCCCCAGACCGAGCGGGCGGGAATCATGGCCACCTTCCGCCGCGCGGCGCTGATGCTGGTGAACGTCGCCTAAGGCCGCCCCGCCAGCAGGTCCGCCACCTTGGCCCGCAGGCCGAGATTGGTGGTAATGAGCAGGCCGTTGGCCTCCAACAGGGCTGCCTTTTCAGGCGTTGTGATCATGGTGTGCCGGTAGAAATCGGCGATGACCGCGTCGCTTGCGCCTTTCAGATGGCTGCGCAGGTGGTTCTCGGCGTCGTAGTGATAGGCCCCGCCGGTCAACCGGTGAGGCAAAAGACGGCGCCACTCGACCGGGTCATGCGCGTGGAAATGCAGGACGCGCAAACTGGGATGGAACGGTCGGACAAGGGGGGTGCGGCCGGTAAAGACCTCATGCAGGCCCAACCTGACGCCGGGCACGCCGATACGGCAGAAGCTTTTCCCGATGGTATGGCCAAGGTTGCCCTTGGCCACCACGTCGGCCACCGGGCCGAAGATGGCAGCATGTAGCGCGGGATGGGCCGGGCCCAGCGGGCCGCGGAACTGCCGCGCGGTGAAGATGTCGTCGGGCAGATCGGGGTCGTGCATGGCCTCGAAGGCGTCCATCAACACGTTGGGCACGTCGGATGGAACCTCGGCCAGAAGCTCGGCAATCGGGCGGGGGGCATACAGAAATTCGTCCGAGTCGATATGCGCCAGCCAATCCAGCTTGCACTTGCGTTGCGCATGGATCGCGTTGGTGATCTGCCGGTTGTGCAGCTTCTCGTGCCGCCCGCCGCGGATCGCCCAATACCAGCCGGTGCAGCGCCGGGCCGTGACGTTCCGCAGACGCGACACACGGGCATGGGCAGGATCGGCGGGATCGTCGAAATAGATCCAGACATGCGCTGCACCCAGGGCGAGATGATGGGCGATGAAGGCCAGCACCTGCTCTTCCGGAGCCTTCACGGTTGCCACCACTCCCCATTTTACCACGGGCTGCCCTCCATCATTGCCTGAACCTTCTGCCGCAACTGCAGATCCGCCACCACCACCCGGCCCAGCGCCTGCAACTCGCGCGCGACGTCCATCGGCAGGATCTGCGTCCGAAGGTAGAAGGCGTCCACCTCCTCGGGCGTCGCCCCGGCCAGGAATTGCTGCAGGGGCGGGCGGAACTGATAGGCTCCGCGCGTCAGCCGGAAGGGCAGCGCCGACAGCCAGGCCGCCCGGTCCTGGGCGTGAAAGTGCAGCAGGCGCGCCTCGCGGCACCAGTCGGGGGCGGGGATGCGCTTGCCCCCCAGCATCACGCTGTGCAGACGGGGCGCAAGCCCCTGGATGCCGGTGCGGAACAGGACCTTGCCGACGGAATGGCTAAGGATGCCGTCCCGGATCACCTTCTTGTAACGGCCGAGGGCCGGGGTCCGATAGCGCCAGACGTCATGGGTCAATGCCCCACGAAACTCGCGCGCGGTGAAGATGTCGTCGGACAGCATCGGATCGTGCATCGCCTCGAACGGCTCCAGCTTGACCACCAGGCGGTCTTTGGGCTGGTCGGCAAGCATCTCGCCCAGCGGGCGGTCGGCCTGGATGAACTCGTCCACGTCGATGTGGCCCATCCAGGCGGTCCGGGCACGGGTGTAGGCGTGGCGGGCGTTGCGGCCCTGACGGTTCTGGTGCTGGTCGGGGCGGGGGCGTTTGCCCCAATAGGCCGCGTCGCACAGGGTGGCCGTGATCTGCGGATGGCCCTGCAATGCGGCATGGGTGGGGTCGTCGGGGTTGTCGAAGTAGATCCACAGATGCGCCGCGCCGATGGACAGGTGATGGGCGGCCCAGGCCAGCACCTTTTCCTTCGGTGCCTTCACAGTGGCCACAAGCCCCCAGTCGACCATCACAGCGCGTCCAGCAGGTCCCGCGTCGGCCAGCCGTCGGCGGGCAGGCCAAGGCGCAGCTGTTCCTTCTGCACGGCCGCCCGGGTGCCGGCCCCCAGGATACCGTCGATCTTGCCAACGTCATGTCCCAGCGCCGCGAGCCGTTCCTGCAACGCCACCATCTGGTCGGGGTCCAGCGCCGGGTCGGGGTCGCCAGCGGCATAGGGCGCGGCACCTGCGATCCGGGTGCCGAAATAGGCGGCGGTGGTGACGTAGACGAAGCTTTTGTTCCACTCGAACAAAACGCGGTAGTTCGGATAGGCCAGGAAAGCCGGTCCCTTGCGCCCCTGCGGCAGCAGGATCGAGGCTGAAAGGCCCGGCGCCAGCGGCCCGTTGCGCGGCTGGACGCCAAGGGCGGCCCAAGCCTCGGTCGGGCGTTCGGTGTCGAGGCCGGTCAGTGCCCAGTCGAAGCTTTCCGGCAGGGTAACCTCGGCCAGCCAGGGCTCACCCGCGCGCCAGCCGTGGTGTTGCAGCATCCGGGCGCCCGACAGGATTGCGTCCGACGGTGAGGTTTTCAGCAGGATCAGCCCGTCGCCGTCGCCGTCCACCCCACGCTCCAGAATGTCCTTGGGCAGCATCTGGACCATCCCGATCTCACCGGCCCAGGCGCCGGTGGTGTCCAGATCGAACTCGTCCAGCGCGTGAAGCTGCGCTGCGGCCAGGACCTGCGGCTGGAACAACTCGGGCCGGCGGCAGTCATGGGCCAGGGTGAGCAGGGCGTTGCGGGTGTTGTAATCGCCCTGGACCTGACCGAAATCGGTCTCGAAGGCCCAAAAGGCCAGAAGGATACCGCGCGACACGCCATACTCGGCCTGGGCGCGGGAGAAGATCGCGTCCAGCTCTTGCGACTTGGCTTTTGCGGTGGCCAGCCGCTGTTTCGAGATCAGCGATTGCGAGAAGTCGAGGAAGGTCTTGCGAAAGACGCCTTGGCTGCGGTCGGCCTTCAGTACCTTGTCGTCGATGCGGGCGCCGGAAAAGAACTCGGCCGCCTTGTCGGCGGGCACACCGACGGCGACGGCCTCGGCCTGCATGGCTGCAACGAAGGTCCCGAAGTCACCGCCGCAGGGTGCGGCAGCGGCGGGGGTGGCGGCAAGAAGGGCAAGCAGGGCTAAGCGCATGACGGCTCCTTTGCCGGCTAGAAAAGCGCGATCACGACGGCAAAGGCAAGCAACACCGCCCAGACCCGCCACAGCGCGTCGGCGGCGGCGTCAATGTCGTCGGCCCCGGGGTCGCGGCGCCCCTCGGGCCAGACCCAGGGATAGTCCTTGCGCATGCCGTTATAGCTGCGCGGGCCGGAGAGGGCGACGTTCAGCACCGGGGCCAGGGCGGATTCGGGCCAGCCGGCATTCGGGCTGCGGTGCTTTGGAGCGTCGCGCAGGATCGGGGCGGGATCGACCCAACCATGCGTCAGCGCGATCAGAAGCGCGGTCAGCCGGGCCGGGATCAGGTTCAGCACGTCGTCCAGCCGGGCCGAGGCCCAGCCGAAATCGCGATACTTGGGCGTGAGGTGGCCGATCATGCTGTCAGCGGTATTGACCAGCTTGTAGGCAAAGATGCCCGGCAGCCCCAGGACGAGATACCAGAAGATCGGGGCGACGACGCCGTCCGACAGGTTCTCGGCCGCGCTTTCGATGGCGGCACGGGCCACGTCCGGTCCGGTCATCTGCGCGGTGTCGCGGCCGACAATCATCGCCACGGCGCGCCGGCCCTGGTCCAGCGACTGGCGCAGGCCCTGGGCCACGGCGCGGACATGCTCGACCAGGCTTTTCTGCGCGATCAGGATGGCCAGGGTCAGGACTTCCAGCGCGCCATGGTCGGGGATCAGGTGGATCAGCCAGCCGATGGCCAGCCCCGTGACCACCAGGCCCGCAGCCACGGCCACGCCCTTGGCCTTGCGTCCCGCGCCCTGGTTGAAACGCTGGTCGCACCAGCCGACCAGCCGGCCCATCAGGACCGCAGGATGCGGAACGCGGTCCCAGAGTTGTTTCGGCTCGCCGAAGGCCGCGTCCAGAAGCATGGAGAGGATCAGAATCATGCCTTGGCTATTCCTGCGGCCGGGATGATTCGCAAGCGGGGACATGGGTTTGAGCGGTGGTTTCCGGCTTGGACCGCGACGATCAACCCATGCGTGTGTGAATCTGCGGCTTTCAGGACATGCTGCGTTTACAATTCGCCAATAGGCTTATGACAGCTTGATTTTTGCCGGTCTGGCCACAGACTTATCCACATAGTGCGTGCGAGGGCTGCCATGCTTGAGTTTCTGCCGACAGAGGTGCGTGAGGGGCTGGAGGCCGCGCGCAAGAAGGATCTGCGCCGGAAGTCGCGGTTGCGGGTGCAGGTGGGGGATGCGGTGTTTCCGGTCCTGCGCTTTTGGGACAACGGCTTTGCGCTGGATGCCGACCTTAGCCCGGGAAAGCTGCGCGGGCTGGTGGATGTCTATGACGGCTCGCGCCATGTGTTCCAATGTCTGATCGTCGCCTCGTCGATCGACGAGGGCGAGTTGGTCTGCGACTTCAAACGGGCGACGGCGGTAGCGGATCGTGCGGCGCTGGACTTCTGGCGGGACGAAAACGCGCCGGTGGGGTATCTGCCGAAGGCTTAGGTCCTGCGCCCCTCCCCTCCTCGTGCGACTTCGTCTTCTCGTCGGATCGTGGGCGAGGAGTGACGAAGTCAGCGACGAGCAGGGGTGCCGGTCAGGGCCGGATTTCCACCTTCGTCCCGATCGGCGTCACCGCCCAGATCTCGCGCATCTCGGTGTTGGTCACGGCGACGCAGCCGGCGGTCCAGTCGCCCTTCAGCTTGAACCCTTCGGGCAGGGCATTGGGCTGGCCGTGGATGAAGATGTCCCCGCCCGGATCATAGCCCCCGGCCGCGGCGCGCTGCACATCTTCCGGCCGGGGATAGTTCAGCCCGACCGACAGGTGGAAGGCCGATTGCTGATTGCGCCGGTCGATCACGAACTCGCCCTCGGGCGTCTTGCCGTCGCCCTGGCGGTCCTTGTCGCCCTCGGGCGCGAAGCCGAGGGCGATCTGGTAGGTCCGCACCACCTGACCGTCCTGGTAAAGCTGCATCCGCCGCGCCGCCTTGTCGATCACGATCCGCTCCACCTCTCCGGTCAGGGGCGGCGGCGGCGGCAGGTCGACTCGTTCCGGCGGCATGAACAGCGAGGCCGTCAGCAGGCCCAGCGCGGCCACCAGCGTCAGCCAGGCCAGAAGGCGGAGGAGACGCGTCATTGCAGGTCGGCGAAGGCCTTCTGCAACCGGGCCACCGCCTCGGCCACCTGGGCGCGGGGGCAGGCCAGGTTGAAACGCAGGAAGCTTTCTCCGCCCAAGCCGAAGGCCGAGCCATGGTTGGTCGCGATCTTCGCCTGCTTCTCGACCCGGGCGATGAACTCCTGGGG
The DNA here is from genome assembly GCF_002900975.1 of Tabrizicola aquatica. Classification (GTDB taxonomy): domain Bacteria; phylum Pseudomonadota; class Alphaproteobacteria; order Rhodobacterales; family Rhodobacteraceae; genus Tabrizicola; species Tabrizicola aquatica. The sequence continues at coordinate 126,184 of NZ_PJON01000006.1, forward strand.
GGCCATGCCGGTGCCCGAGAAATCGACCCAGGCCAGGTAGGTCGCCTGCAAGGGCGTCGAGCGCAGACCGGGGATCGCGGCGATCCCCTCGTCGAACAGCCGGCGGTTGCCGTCCAGATAGCGCATCAGGTCGTCGACCCAGGCCGCGCCTTCGGGGCTGTAGGCGGCGGTCGCCATGTGCATCCCGAAGGAGTTGGGCGAGATCCCCATCGCGTTGATCGTGTTCGCAAAGGTCTTGCGCAGTGCGGGGTCGGCGATGATGACGTTGCCGATATGCGCGCCGGCGATGTTGAAGGTCTTGGTCGTGGCCGTCATCATCACCAACCGGTCGGAGACGTCGGGCGCGGCCAGCGGCATGACGGTGTGCTTTTGCCCGGGGAGCACCAGGTCATGGTGGATCTCGTCCGAGACGAGGATCAGATCGTGTTTCACGCAGAAATCGGCGATCTGGCGCAACTCATCGCCCGTCCAGACCCGGCCGCCCGGATTGTGCGGCGAGCAGAGGATCAGCATCTTCTCGCGCCCTGTCAGGCGCGCATCCCAGGCCGCCAGATCAAGCCGGGCAACGCCGTCCTCCAGCACCAGCGGGCATTCGGTGACCTCGCGTCCGGCGGCTTTGATGACGCGGGCGAAGGCATGGTAGACCGGTGTCATGAGCACCACGGCATCGCCGGGCTGGGTGTAGCTGTGGACGCAAAGCGCCGTGCCGTTGACCAGACCGTGGGTGGTGAAGATCCACTCGGGCGCAACATCCCAGCCGTGGCGGGTTGCCATCCACCAGCGGATCGCCGCCAGATAGGCGCTGTCGTCGCCGAAATAGCCGTAGATGCCATGGGCCAGCATCTTCTCCAGCGCGGTCTGGACGACCTGGGGCGGGCGAAACTCCATATCGGCGACCCACATCGCCAGGCCTTCCTGCGGCGCCAGGCCATAAAGGCTGGGCATCATGTCCCACTTGACGCAGTGAGAGCCGGTGCGGTCGATGGGCGTGTCGAAGGTCATGTCGAGCTGTCCTTGGGGTGGAATTTTCATCCGATTATACGTTTGCAATCGGGAAGTCATCCCGATTTTTCGTTAGTATACGGGAAAGTAATCCAAAGTATGATCATGGATTGGAATTTTTGACCGCGGCGTGCTGGTTAAGTCGCCGTCGCGTTTTCCGCGCCTTCCCCTTGCCATGTCGCCCCGGCTTTCGTAGATCGCTTCGCATGATCCGCCCTATCCTGATCCATCCCGACCCGCGCCTCAAGAAGGTCTGCGACCCGGTGGCCGAAATCACCACCGAGTTGCGCCGTCTGGCCGAGGATATGCTGGAAACCATGTACGACGCGCCCGGCATCGGCCTGGCTGCGCCGCAGGTCGGGGTGACCAAGCGTCTGGTCGTGATGGACTGCATCAAGGATGGCCCACCAGAGCCGGTGATCCTGTTCAACCCCGAAGTCATCTGGTCGTCCGAGGATCTGTCGACCTATGAGGAAGGCTGCCTGTCGATCCCCGACCAGTACGCCGACGTCAAGCGCCCGGCCGAGGTGCAGGTGCGCTGGATCGACCAGGACGGCCAACCGCAGGAACGCCAGTTCGCTGGCCTATGGGCGACCTGCGTGCAGCATGAGATCGACCATCTGGATGGCAAGCTGTTCATCGATTACCTGGGGCCGCTGAAGCGCCAGATGATCACCCGCAAGATGGAAAAGCTGAAGCGGGAACGCGCGCGCGAGGGTTGATCACTCGCCCAGCGGGCGCAGCAGCACCGTATCGCCGCCCATTTCCATCAGCATCGCGACAAGCAGTCCGATCTTCGGCCCTTCGGAGGCGCAGGTTCCCGGCCGGTCCAGCAGGTCGAAGGCAGGACCGTAAAAGTCGCTGTCATAAGCGCCGGTGTCCATGACGCCCAGTTTCGTCGCCACGATATAGGCCGTTCCGGTCAGCAGCGCCCATTCGCCCTGGGTCAGCGGAAAATCCTGGCAGTTCATGCCCACCACATTCGCCGTGACCAGCGCGCGGAGGAGATCGGGTGACGCCACCTCGGCGATCCGTTCGTCCCTTGGCAGGGTGACAAACCCGGGGTCCTGGGCCAGGGCGGGCGTGGCGATCAGAGTCAGGATGAGGGCGCGAAGCATGGGGCCTCCTGGGCGTGACTTTCGCGCCAGATACCGCTATTCGCCGGACCTGACACCTGAGGTATTCCTGATGCTCTTGCCGATCCTGCGCTGGCCCGACCCCCGCCTTTCGCAGCCCTGCGCGCCGGCCGTCCTTGACGACGACCTGCGCGCGTTGGCCGCCGACATGCTGGAAACGATGTACGCCGCCCCCGGCCGGGGCCTTGCCGCGCCGCAAGTCGGGCGGCTGGTGCGGATGTTCGTGATGGATGTGGCGTGGAAAACCGGCGAAGCCGCGCCGATGGTCTTTGTGAACCCCTCGGTCGAGTTGCTGGGCGACCGGGTGACTGGCCCCGAGGGTTGCCTGTCGATCCGCGGCCCGGTGACCGAGGTAGAGCGGGCGGCGCAGGTGCGGGTGCGCTGGACCGACCTGGACGGGATGGCGCAGGATCAGTTGCTGGACGGCTTCGCCGCGATCTGCGTGCAGCATGAGTATGACCACCTGGACGGCGTGCTGACCCTGGACCGCCTGTCGCCCGAAGCGCGGGCGATTGCCGAAGCCGAGGTGCTGGCATGACCGTCCGCCGCTGTCTGCCCTGGCCCAATGCCGTCCTGCGGACCCCTGCCGCCGATGTGCCCGCGATCAATGACGAGGTCCGGGCGATCTGGACCGACATGATCGAGACGATGGATGCGATGCCGGGCTATGGCCTGGCCGCGGTGCAGATCGGCGTCCCCCTGCGGCTGGCGGTCGTCGATTGCTCGGAGGCGCGGGGGCAGGCGGTGCGGATGGCCAACCCCGAGGTGCTGCACGCCAGCGTCCAGTTGCGCGAGCATGAGGAAGCCAGCCCGAACTTGCCCGGCGTGTCCGCCGTGATCCAGCGACCGCGCGCGGTGACGGTGCGCTTTCTGAACGCCGAGGGGACGGTGGAAGAGCGGGATTTCGTCGGCCTCTGGGCCACCAGCGCGCAGCATCAGATCGACCATCTGGCGGGGAAGATGTACTTTGACCACCTGTCGCCCTTGAAGCGGAAGATGCTGATCTCGCGGGCGCAGAAACTGGGGAAGCGCGGATGAAGATCGTCTTCATGGGCACGCCGGACTTCAGCGTTCCGGTGCTGGAGGCGCTGCACCAACGCCATGAAATCCTTGCGGTCTACTGCCAGCCCCCCCGCCCCGCCGGGCGTGGCAAGGCGGACCGTCCCAGCCCGGTCCAGGCCCGGGCCGAGGCGCTTGGCCTGCCTGTCCGCCACCCGGTTTCGCTGCGCAGCGAAGGTGCAGCGAAAGAGTTCGCTGCGCTGGGTGCGGATGTGGCCGTCGTGGTCGCCTATGGGCTGATCCTGCCGCAGCAAATCCTCGACACCCCGCGCCTGGGCTGCCTGAACATCCACGCCAGCCTCTTGCCGCGCTGGCGCGGCGCGGCGCCGATCCATCGGGCGATCATGGCCGGCGACCAAGAAACTGGCGTCTGCATCATGCAGATGGAGGCGGGCCTGGACACCGGCCCGGTCCTGCTGCGCGAGGCACTGGCGATCGGGGTTGAGGAGACGACGGCGGACCTGCACGACCGCCTTTCGACCCTGGGTGCGCGGCTGATCCTGCAGGCGCTGGACCGCCTGCCCGACCTGACGGCCGAACCGCAGCCGCAGGATGGCGTGACCTATGCCGCCAAGATCGACAAGGCCGAAGCGCGGATCGACTGGACCCGCCCGGCCACTGAGATTGACCGTCAGATCCGCGGCCTGTCGCCCTTTCCCGGCGCCTGGACCGAGGTAAACGGCGAGCGGGTGAAGCTTCTGCGCTCGCGCCTGGGCGACGGCGGCGGTCCGCCTGGCCAGGTGCTGCACGGCTTTACCATCGCCTGCGGTACCGGCGCGGTCGACATCACCGAGGCCCAGCGCGAGGGCAAACGCCCGATGCCCGCGGCCGAGGTGCTGCGCGGCCTGATACTGCCGCAACGCCTATAGCGCCGGGCGGCAGGACACCCCATATTCCGCAAGAATAGCGAAGGGGGATGGCATGGCCTTCATCTGGCTTCTGGTCGTGGGCGCAGCGGCGGGGTTCCTGGCCACGCGCATCCTCAAGGTCGATCTGGACACCCCCTCGACCATCGCGCTGGGGGTCCTGGGGGCGCTGGTCGGCGGGCTGATCCTGCGCGGGCTGACGATGCTTGCCGGGTTCGGGGCCGGGATCGTCGGTGCGCTTCTGGGGGCTTTGGCGCTGGTCTGGCTGTGGAAAACCTGGACTAGGTAAGCCGCTTCACCGCATCCTTCAGCTTGAACGCGCCCTCACCAGTCGCGGACCACAGGGCCTGCCCGGCCCAGGCCGCAAACAGCAGCGCCGCACTTTCCCGCGCCTTGGTGCCGGTGCCCAGCCGCAGCGCCAGCGCGGATTCCACCGTGGCCCGCCAGGCGGCGGCACGCTGGGCAAGTTCGGGGTCGCGCAGGTCATGGGCCAGCCCGGCGGCATCCAGCGGGCCAACCGCCTTCAGCAGCCCCTGCGGCCCCTTGTCGGCGGTGGCGGCGATGGCATCCATCGTCCGCGCCTCAAGCGCGGCCCAGGCAGCAAGGCGGGCGGCGCGCACCATCGCGTCGCGGCTGCCATAGCGCTGCACCAGAGTGGGCGGCGCAAGGCCGGTGGCGCTGGCGACGGTGGCAAAGGACACGGCCTTGTCGCCGCCCTGGTCCAGCAGGTGCTGGATGGCGGCAAAGACCTGGGCGTCGGGAACGGTGCGCGTGCGTGGCATGGGGTGATGGTAAACGAACGTTCGTTCACCGCGCAAGCCTAGCGTTTCGGCGCCCCCGGCCGTGGCGGCTGCGAGCGATAGACCGGCAGCCGCCAGCCCAGTGCGATGCTGCCCGCGCGCAGCACGAAGACCAGGCCCGCGCACAAAAGCAGCGCCATGCCCTGACCCAGCCCCGCCCAGATCGCCACAACCGCGCCAAGTGATCCGGCCAGGGCGCAGGTCGCGTAAAGCTCGCCCTGTTTCAGGACCAGGGGCACCTCGTTGCAGACCACGTCGCGCATCAACCCGCCCAGGCATCCGGTAATCATCCCCATCACCAGCACGATGGGCCAGGCCTGCGCCTCGGCCAGTGCGACCGCCACGCCGGCAGGCACGGCGACGGCCAGGGCGAAGGCGTCGAACCACAACAGCGCGCGGTAACGGCTTTCCAGCAGGTGCGCGGTGAAGAACACCAGCACGGCCGCGACCGTGGCGACGGCCAGCATCACCGGATCGGCGACCCAGAAAACCTCGCGGTTCAGGATCGCATCGCGCAGCGTGCCACCGCCGACGGCGGTCAGGCAGGCAATGAAGATGAACCCCACGATGTCCAGTTGCGACCGGCTGGCGGCCAGCGCCCCCGTCAGCGCAAAGACCAGGACCGAGGCATAGTCCAGCGCGTCAAGCAGCGCCATGCTCCCCATCAGACTGACGCCTTGAACGGGGCCATCCCGGCCCGGGCGAGTTCGTCGGCACGTTCGTTCTCGGCGTGGCCGGCATGGCCCTTGATCCAGCGCCAGGTCACCTTGTGGGTCGCGGCCGCAGCTTCAAGCCGTTGCCAAAGCTCGACATTCTTGACCGGGCTGCCGCCCGCCGTGCGCCAGCCCTTGCGCTTCCATCCGGCGATCCAGTCGGTGATCCCGTTCTTCACATAGGCGCTGTCGGTGACGATGGTCAGTTCGGTCGGCCGCGTCAGCGCCTCCAGCGCGGAAATCGCCGCCAGAAGCTCCATCCGGTTGTTGGTGGTCATGGCTTCGCCGCCCTGGAGGGTGCGCTCCTTGATCACCGTGCCGTTTTCCCGCGCCAGCATCAGCACGCCCCAGCCACCAGGGCCGGGGTTCCCCGAGCAGGCGCCGTCGGTATAGGCGAAAAGCTCGGCCATGGGTCAGCCCTGCAAAGGGATGGCAAGGCAGGCCAGGACGACCACGGTCAGCATGACGCGCAGCCGCAGCCACCAGCGCGGGGCCAGGCCCCAGGCCGAAAACATCGCGTCCAGCAGCAGAAGGCCGACGAACCCGGCAGCCAGGAAGATGGTCGAGGTGTCGGAGGCGTCCGAAACCATCAGGAAGACCCATAGCGCCGGGATGACGGACAGGGCATAGGCGATCGTGGCTTCGCGCCCCTCGGCCTTGGTGGCAAAACCCCACAAGACGCCGGACATGAACGACAGGATCACCGTGCCGTACGTCAGCCCGACATAGGCGCCCAGGAACATCGGCGACAGGAATTGCCCGGCCCAGGTCGAAAGGGCCGGCGACAGATGCGTCGCGGCGGACCAGAGGAACGGGATCAGCCCGGCAAGGCCGAGGAGGAGGGCGGGTCGGGGGATGCGGTGGTCGTCAGTCATGCGCCTGATCTAGACCGCCCGGCCGGCCATGGCCAGCCGTCACTCTTCCAGAAAGCGGTTGAACCGCGCCGGGATCGCGGCGCGGATCGCCGTCAGAACGCTGCCAACCCGCGCGGCATCCGCCTCGGCCGGTTGGGACAGCAGCGTCACCTCTCCTTGCTCAAGCAGCACGCGGCCCCCTGACAGGCTGCCGCCGACCATCGGAGTCTCGGTCTCTTGCGCGGGTTTGTCGGCCAGGCCGCTGGCCTCTGCCGCTGTGATGATCGCCGCCAGCGCCTCGGTCGGGACCGTGGCGCGGCGGGTCTTGCAGGCGGGGCCCTCGGTCTCGTACCCGGTGCAATGGGTCAGGGTCAGCTTGCCATCGGCCAGGATCGAGACACTGGTCTCCCAGGCGTATTCGGGGGGCAAGCTGCCATTGTTGGTCCAGTATTCGGCCAGGACCGTGGCCTCTTGCGCCTGGGCGGCGGGGGCCAGGGTCAGGAGCAGGGCGGCAAGGCGAAGCAGACGGGGCATGGCGGGCATCCGGGTTGATCACGCCCCGTAGTAATGGCGAGAGGGTCCGCGCGTCAGTAGGGATTTGCTCACGCCGGTTCGCGCAGGATGCGGGGGACCTTGAATTCGATGTCCTCGACCGCGGTTTCGACGAGGTCCAGCGTGACAGCGTAGCGGGCGCGGAAGGCGTCGACGACTTCGTTGACCAGCACCTCGGGTGCACTGGCCCCGGCGGTCAGGCCGATGGACCGGGCCCCCTCCAGGGCGCGCCAGTCGATGTCGGCGGCGCGCTGGATCAGCATGGAGTAGCGGCAGCCGGCGGCGGTGCCGACCTCGACCAGACGCTTGGAGTTCGAGGAGTTCGGCGCGCCGATCACGAGGAGGGCGTCGATCTTGGGGGCGACGGCCTTCACGGCGGCCTGGCGGTTGGTCGTGGCGTAGCAGATGTCGTCGTGGGCGGGGGCGTGGATCAGGGGGAAGCGGGCCTTCAGGGCCGCGGCGATCTCGGCGGTGTCGTCGACAGAAAGGGTGGTCTGGGTGATGAAGGCCAGCTTTGCCGGGTCGCGGACCTGGAGGGTGGCGACGTCGGCGACGGTTTCCACCAGCAGGACCTCTCCCGGCGGAAGCTGGCCCATCGTGCCCACGGTCTCGGGGTGGCCTTCGTGGCCGATGTAGATCATCTGCGTCCCGGCCTCATGGTGGCGGGCGGCCTCGTTGTGGACCTTGGTGACCAGGGGGCAGGTAGCGTCGACGGCGATCATCTGGCGCTGGCTGGCTTCGGCCGGCACGGATTTCGGGACACCGTGGGCGGAAAAGACGACGGGGCGGTCGTCGGGGCAGTCGGACAGTTCTTCCACGAAGATCGCGCCCTGGGCTTTCAGGGCGTCGACGACGAATTTGTTGTGGACGATCTCGTGCCGGACGTAGACCGGGGCGCCCCATTTCTGGATCGCCATCTCGACGATCTTGATCGCGCGGTCCACCCCGGCACAAAAGCCGCGGGGGGCAGCGAGGTAGAGGGTCAGGGGGGGCAGGTCGGGCATCGGGCGGGCTCCGGGAAGGGCTGGGACAGACTTAAAGGTTGCGGCGCGCCGCGTCCAGTGTCCACGGTGGACAAGCCGGGAGAGTGGTTTGATTTCAAAGGGTTGATCGCGGGCGTTAGGGAAATCTTAATCCCGGAAATCCTCCTCGTGCGCCTTCGGCTTCTCGTCGTTGCATGGTGTTCAGGAAAACGCGTTTCAGTGGCGACCTACTAGGAAGGTACAGGCGGGCCAGCAACCTGGGCCTCCTCGTACGGCTTCGCCTTCACGCCGGGGCAGGGTGTTCAAGAGCAGCCTACGAGTCTTCCTGCGCGAGTTAAGGAGATGTGCAGGCGGGGCCAGCAAGCCTGGGCCGCCTCGTGCGGCGTCGCCTTCTCCTCGGGGCAGGGTGTTCAAGAGAAGCCAACGAGTTTTCCTGCGCCAGTTAAGGGAATGTGCAGGCGGGGCGAGCATCGCCTGTGCGCGGCTTCGCCTTCTCGCCGGGGCAGGGTGTTCAAGAGCAGCCTACGAGTCTTCATGCGCGAGTTAAGGGGATGTGCAGGCGGGGCGAGCAAGCCCGGGCCTCCTCGTGCGGCGTCGCCTTCTCGTCGGGGGACGGCAACCGGATCGGGCGGCACCGTCCTTCGCCGGGCGACCCAGCGAGGAGTGCATGAAATGCATCGACGAGCGGCGGGTCAGGCGGTCCATCCGGCGAAGGCGGCGGCGCCAAGCCAGGCGACGGCAGCATAGCGCAGGGTCTTGGCCAGCGTGACAAGCAGCAAGAACAGGGCGACCGGCGTCCGCATCAACCCGGCAACCGCCACCAGCACATCGCCGCCCGGTGCCCAAGACACCAGAAGTGACCAATAGCCCCAGCGGGCATACCAGGCCTCGGCCCGGGCCAGTTGCGCGGGGCGGATCGGAAAGCGCGGATGGTCGCGAAAGCCGCCCAGCCCGCGGCCCAGCGCATAGGTGACGCAAGAGCCCAGCACATTGCCGACCGAGGCCACAAGGACCAGCGTCAATGCCCGCCAGCCCGCCGCCTGCAGGCCAAGGAACACGACCTCGGACTGGAAGGGGACGGGCGTGGCGGCCAGGAAGGCCGCCAGAAACAGGCCGGAAAGCGCGATCACGCCGGGCGGACCGGGGTCACTTCGCCTCGACCGTCGCCTCTTCGGTGATCACGGGGCGCGGCTCGCGCGGGGGGCGGCCGATGACTTCGCGCAGCTCGTCCAACTCGATGAAGTTGTCGGCCTGACGGCGCAATTCGTCGGCGATCATCGGCGGCTGGCTGCGGATGGTCGAGACGACCGAAACGCGAACCCCCTGGCGTTGCAGGCTTTCCACCAGCGGGCGGAAGTCCCCGTCGCCCGAGAACAGCACGACATGATCGACGCGCGGCGCCAGCTCCATCGCATCGACGCACAGCTCGATGTCCATGTTGCCCTTCACCTTCCGCCGTCCCTGGCTGTCGGTGTATTCCTTGGCCGGCTTGGTGCGCATGGTGAAGCCGTTGTAGTGCAGCCAGTCGACCAGCGGGCGGATGGGCGAGTATTCCTCGTTCTCCAGAAGCGCGGTGTAGTAGAACGCCCGCAGAAGCTTGCCGCGCCGCATGAATTCCATGCGCAGAAGCTTGTAGTCGATGTCGAAGCCCAGGGCCTTGGCGGCTGCGTAAAGGTTCGATCCATCTATGAACAGCGCAAGCCGTTCGTCCTTGTAAAACATGTATTGGTCCCCTCAAACCTGCCGGGCGGCGAACTTCCGTGTCTGGATCACGTAATGTAAAAGAGGTCCGACGCCTGACGCCTTGTGAATATCAGTCGGAAACCGTTCGCGACAAGTCAACTTGGGGAAAATAACAGACACTATGCGGAAAACCGGACATGCCCTGATCGCGCTCGGCGCAAATCTGCCGTTGGCGGGAAAACCGGCCGAGGCGACGCTGCGTCAGGCGCTGGCGGCGCTGGCGGAGGAAGGTCTTGCGGTGTCGGCGGTTAGCCGGTTTTTCGCCACGCCCTGCTTTCCGGCGGGGGCGGGGCCGGACTATGTGAACGCGGCGGCGGTGCTGGATGTGGGTCAAGGCGTTGACCCCGCGTCAATTCTGGCGCGGCTGCACGCGGTCGAGGCCCGGTTCGGCCGCGAGAGGGTGCAGCGCTGGGGGATGCGCACGCTGGACCTGGACCTTTTGGCGCTGGATGATTCGGTGCTGCCGGATGCGTCCGTACAGGACGCCTGGCGCGACCTGGCGCCCGAAGCGCAGGTCATGGCCGCGCCGGACCGGCTGATCCTGCCGCATCCGCGCTTGCAGGATCGGGCCTTCGTGCTGGTTCCCCTGGCCGATGTGGCCCCGGACTGGGTGCATCCGCGCCTGGGCCTGACCGTGCGGCAGATGCTGCAGGCGCTGCCCCAGTCAGATCGCGACGCGGTGAAACCGCTTTGATTTGCGGCGATTCCGCGCTTGTCAAGCCTGTCCAATGCGCCTAAATAGGCCACTTCCAGCTATTCGGGATTGGAGTGTCTCATGGCCCGCGTGACGGTCGAAGATTGCGTTGACAAGGTGCCGAACCGGTTCGAACTGGTGATGCTGGCCGCCCATCGGGCGCGCGAGATCCAGTCCGGCTCTCCCATCACCATTGATCGCGACAATGACAAGAACCCGGTGGTCGCGCTGCGCGAGATCGCCGAGGAAACCCAGTCGGCCGACGTCCTGCGCGAGCGGATGATCGAAAGCCACCAGACCCAGATCGAGGTGGACGAGCCCGAGGATGACCAGATGGCGCTGCTCATGGGTGGCGAGATGGATCGTCCGATGGTCGACGACATGTCGGAAGAAAAGCTGCTGCGCGCGCTGATGGAAGCCCAGGGCGAACTTTAAGGCTTTCGGCACGGGTGGGCCCGTAGATGGGGCGGTGATGATCGACGTCGAAGACCTCATCGCCCTGGTCCGCAATTACAATCCGCGGTGCAACACGGATCTGATCCGCAAGGCCTATGCCTACGGAATGAAGATGCATGAAGGCCAGATGCGCAAGTCGGGCGAGCCGTACTTCACGCATCCGGTCGCCGTGGCGGCGATCCTGACCGAACAGCGGCTGGACGACGCGACCATCGTGACCGCGCTGCTGCACGACACGATCGAGGATACGCGGTCCACTTATACCGAGGTGTCCGAGTTGTTCGGGGCCGAGGTGGCCGAGCTGGTCGATGGCGTCACCAAGCTGACCAACCTGCAGCTGTCGAACACCGAAAGCCAGCAGGCCGAGAATTTCCGCAAGCTGTTCATGGCGATGTCCCGCGACCTGCGGGTGATCCTGGTCAAGCTGGCCGACCGGCTGCACAACATGCGCACGATCCGGTCGATGAAGCCGGAAAAGCAGGCCCAGAAGGCGCGCGAGACGATGGAGATCTTCGCTCCGTTGGCCGGGCGGATGGGGATGCAGTGGATGCGCGAGGAGTTGGAGGACCTGTCCTTCAAGGTCCTGAACCCCGAGGCGCGCAATTCGATCATCCGGCGCTTCGTGACCCTGCAGCGCGAGACCGGCGATGTGGTCCACAAGATCACCGGCGACATCCGGCACGAGCTGGAGAAGGGGCAGATCGAGGCCGACGTCTATGGCCGCGCGAAGAAGCCCTACAGCATCTGGCGCAAGATGCAGGAAAAGGACCTGGCGTTCAGCCGGCTGTCCGACATCTATGGCTTTCGGGTGATCTGCGGCAGCGTGGCCGATTGCTACCGCATCCTGGGCGTCATCCACCAACGCTGGCGCGCGGTGCCGGGGCGGTTCAAGGACTATATCAGCCAGCCGAAGAACAACGGCTATCGCTCGATCCACACCACGGTCAGCGGCCGGGACGGCAAGCGGGTCGAGGTGCAGATCCGCACGCGGGAGATGCACGAGGTCGCCGAGGCCGGGGTCGCGGCGCATTGGTCCTATCGTGAGGGGGTGCGGGTCGCGAACCCCTTTGCGGTGGACCCGGCCAAGTGGATCGCCACGCTGACCGAGCGGCTGGACGAAGGCGACACCGACGAGTTCCTGGAAAACGTCAAGCTTGAGATGTACTCGGACCAGGTGTTCTGCTTCACGCCGAAGGGTGACGTGGTGCAACTGCCGCGCGGGGCGACGCCGCTGGACTATGCCTATTCGATCCACACGCGGATCGGAAACTCCTGCGTCTCGGCCAAGGTGGACGGCATCCGGGTGCCGCTGTGGACCCGGCTGAAGAACGGCCAGTCGGTCGAGATCATCACGGCCGAGGGCCAGCGCCCGCAGGCGTCCTGGATCGACATTGTCACCACGGGGCGGGCGAAGGCGGCGATCCGGCGGTCCTTGCGGGAAGAGGACCGGGGCCGGTTCGTCAAGCTGGGGCAGGAACTGGCGCGGGCGGCCTTTGACCATGTCGGCAAGAAGGCCACCGACAAGGCGCTGCGCACGGCGGCCAAGATGCTGGGCCTGGCGGATGAAAACGATCTTCTGGCCCGCCTGGGCAGCGCCGAACTGCCCGCGCGGCGGGTGGTCGAGACGCTGTATCCCGAACTGGCCATGGCCGTGGCGGAAGAGGTCGATTCGAAGCGCCCCGTCGTTGGCCTGACCGCCGACCAGTCCTTCCGCCGCGCGAATTGCTGCCAGCCGGTTCCGGGCGAGCGGATCGTGGGCATCACCTATCGCGGTCAGGGCGTCGTGGTTCATGCCATCGACTGCCCCGCGCTGGAGGAATTCGAGGAGCAGACCGCCCGCTGGGTGGACCTGCACTGGCATTCCGGGCGCCATGCCCCGGTGTTCACGGTGACGCTGGACCTGACAATCTCGAACGACGCGGGCGTGATGGGGCGGATCTGCACCTTGATCGGCGAGCAGAAGGCCAATATCTCGGACCTGAGGTTCACAGATCGCAAACCAGATTTTTACAGACTTATCATTGACGTGGACTTGCGCGACGTCGAACATCTGCACATGGTCATGACCGCGCTTGAAGCCGAGACGGATGTGGCGCAGATCGAACGTCAGCGGGATCTGACACGGCGGCCGTAACGGCAGAAAGCGGGCGACGCCCGGGCGAAGAGGCGGGGAAGTGGTCTTCAAGCGGCGGGAGAAGTTGGGCTGGGGCGCGTGGCTGCGCGAACAGGTCTACCCGCGCGGCGGTTTCAAGCGGGCGATCCGCTATGTCGTCCACCGCATGCGCCGCCTGCCGGACCAGCCGCATCGCGTGGCGCGTGGCGTGTTCGCTGGGTCGGTGATCGGCTTCCTGCCGCTGCCGGGCCTGCAATTCCTGGCGGCATGGGGCGCGGCGCGGCTGGTGCGCGGCAATGTGCTGGCCTCGCTTCTGGCGACGTTCAACACCAATCCGGTGACGACCCCGTTCTTCGCTGTGCTGGCAATGACGCTGGGTCACTGGATCATGGGGATCGAGGCGCCGCTGACGGCGGAATACATCGGCTCGGCCTTTGCCAATGCCGGCAGCGACCTGTGGTACAACTTCCTGGCCCTTTTTGGCCCGGAAAAGACTCGCTGGGACGGGCTGATCCAGTTCTGGCACGAGATCTACTGGCCTTATTTCATCGGCGCGCTTGGACCTGCCCTTCTGATCAGCGGCGTGGCCTACTACGTCACGATTCCGCTGGTCGAAGCCTATCAGAAGGCCCGCGCCGCCACCGCGCATGAGCGCAGCGAACGCCGTCGCAACATCCGCGCCAAGCTGGCCGAGGCCGCGGGCAAGCTGAAGCGGCGGGGCGAGGATGGGCGGGCCGAGGATGGGCCGGACGCGGGCGATGATGACGGGCCGGGGGCGCCCTGAAGGAAGGATGAGCATGGCACAGACAGGCAGGTTGCGGCTTGGGGTCAACATCGACCACGTGGCCACGGTGCGGAACGCGCGCGGCAGCGCCTGGCCCGACCCTTTGCGCGCCGCTCTTCTGGCCGAGACGGCGGGGGCTGACGGCATCACCGCCCACCTGCGCGAAGATCGCCGCCACATCCGCGACGGGGATATCGAGGCGCTGATGGCCGGGATCAGCATCCCGCTGAACTTTGAATGCGCCGCGACGGCCGAGATGCAGGCGATCATCCTGCGTCACAAGCCGCATGCGGTCTGCCTGGTCCCGGAAAAGCGCGAAGAGCGGACGACCGAGGGTGGGCTGGACGTGGCGGGGGATATCGCGCGCCTGACCGACTATATCGCGCCGCTGCGCGCGGCGGGCTGCCGGGTCAGCATGTTCATCAGCCACGATGCGCGCCAGATCGAGGCGAGCGCGCAGATCGGCGCGGCGGTGGTGGAATTGCATACCGGCCTGTACTCGGACCTGCTGGCCGAAGGGCATAATGAGCTGGCCGAGCGGGAGCTGGATGCCCTGCGCAAGGGGGCCGAACTGGCCGCGCGTCTGGGGCTGGAGGTCCATGCCGGGCACGGGCTGACCTATGACAACGTGGAGCCCATCGCCGCGATCCCGGAACTTGCCGAGTTGAACATCGGTCACTTCCTTGTGGGCGAAGCGATCTTCCGCGGCCTTGGTCCCGCGATCGAAGAGATGCGGCGGCGGATGGATCAGGGACGAGGTCCGGTGTTGTGACGGCGGACTTCGTCACGACTTCCGGGCCGGGAACCGCACAGGCGCGGGGGCCAGGGCGGTGATCCTTGGGATCGGCACGGACCTGGCGAACATCGAGCGGATCGAGGCCGTGCTGGCCCGCCACGGCGACCGGTTCCGTCAGCGCGTCTTTACCGAAGCCGAGCAGCGCAAGGCCGAAAGCCGCAAACGCGCCATTGCCGCGACCTATGCCAAGCGCTGGGCGGCGAAGGAGGCCTGCTCCAAGGCTTTGGGCACGGGGCTGCGGATGGGGATTTCCTGGAAGGACATGGCCGTCACGAACCTGCGGTCGGGCCAGCCGGTGATGCATGTCACGGGCTGGGCGGCGGACCGCCTGCGCGCGATGACCCCCGCCGGGCATGAGGCGGTGATCCATGTCACGCTGACCGACGACCATCCCTGGGCGCAGGCTTTCGTCGTGATCGAGGCCCGGCCGCTGTCGGCGGGCCGCGCTTGACTCCCATCCCCTCGCCGCGCATGTAGCGGCAAAACGCAAGGCAGGGCATCATGGCAAAATCCGGCAAGGCCGAGGGCGGGATCGTCGAGACGATCAAGACGGTATTCTGGGCGCTGGTGATCGCCGGTATCTTCCGCACCCTGTTCTTCCAGCCGTTCTGGATCCCGTCCGAGTCGATGAAGGACACGCTGCTGATCGGCGACTTCCTGTTCGTCAACAAGATGGCTTACGGCTATTCCAAGTACTCCTGCCCCTTCGCCATGTGCCCGTTCGAGGACCGGATCTTCGCGTCCGAGCCCGAGCGCGGCGATGTGGTGGTCTTTCGCCACCCGGTCGCGGGGACCGATTACATCAAGCGGCTGATCGGCCTGCCGGGCGACACGATCCAGGTGAAGGCGGGGGTCGTGTATATCAACGGCGTCGCCGCGCCGCAGGAACCGGCCGGCACCTTCTCGGAAATCTACGAGCCGCAAGGCCCGATGCGCAACCTGCCGCAATGCGAAAACGGCGCGGTCGGGGCGGGCGGCACCTGCACCAAGTCCCGCTTCATCGAGACCCTGCCCGAGGGGCAGAAGCACAGCGTCCTGAACATCCGGGATGGCGGGCCGGGCGACGATACGCCGCTGTTTACCGTGCCCGAGGGCAACTACTTCTTCATGGGCGACAACCGCGACAACTCGACCGACAGCCGCTATGACCCGCGCGCCGGTGGGGTGGGGATGCTGCCGGCCGAATATCTGATCGGCCGGGCCGACCGGGTGATCTTCTCTTCGGCCGGGTCGCGGATGCTGTATTTCTGGACCTGGCGGTCCGACCGCTTCTTCAAGGCGATCGAGTGAGGCTTTCGGCGGAACTGCTGTCCTTCCAGACGCGGCTGGGCCACCAGTTCCGCAAGCCCGAGCTTCTGATGCGGGCGGTGACGCACGCCTCGATCGGGTCAGCCACGCGGCCGGATAACCAGCGGCTGGAGTTTCTGGGCGACCGGGTGCTGGGCCTGGTGATGGCCGAGGCGCTGCTGTCCGCCGACCCCCAGGCGCGCGAGGGGCAGCTTGCGCCGCGCTTCAACGCGCTGGTCCGCAAGGAGGCCTGCGCCGAGGTTGCCCGGCAAATCGGCCTGGGCGAGGTGTTGAAGCTGGGCCGGTCCGAGATGCTGACCGGCGGGCGGCGGAAAGAGGCGCTTCTGGGCGACGCGATGGAGGCGGTGATCGCCGCCGTCTACCAGGACGCCGGCTTTGACGCGGCCAGGGCGATGGTCCTGCGGCTGTGGGGCGACCGCATCGCGGCGGTAGAGCCGGATGCCCGGGATGCCAAGACCAGCCTGCAGGAATGGGCCCAGGCCCGCGGGATGCCGCCCCCGATCTATAACGAGGCCGGCCGCAGCGGCCCCGACCACGCCCCGCAGTTCACGGTGCGCGTCACGCTGGCCAGCGGCGAGACGGCCGAGGCCACCGCGGGGTCAAAGCGTGTGGCGGAACAGGCGGCGGCACGTTCCCTGCTGGACCGGCTGGATTCCGTGGACTGACGCGCTGCTCGTCGCGCACTCCTCGCGCGGTCCCTCCGAGGCGTGCGCGATGTGCCCGAAGACGCGGCGCGGGGCTGCGGAATGCAAACTGGCCTTTCTCGCCGGTTTCGCCTATGGGATCGGATCAACGAAAGGGTTGCCACCACATGACCACGCGCGCGGGCTTTGTTGCCCTGATCGGAGAGCCGAACGCCGGCAAGTCCACGCTTCTGAACCGGATGGTGGGGGCGAAGGTCAGTATCGTCACGCACAAGGTGCAGACGACGCGGGCGCGGATTCGCGGGATCGCGATGGCGGACCAGGCGCAAATCGTCTTTGTCGACACGCCCGGCATCTTTCGGCCCCGGCGGCGGCTGGACCGCAGCATGGTCAAGGCGGCCTGGGGCGGGGCCTCGGATGCGGATATCATCGTCCTTTTGATCGAGGCGCATCGCGGCTTGACCGAAGGCGCGCTGGCGATCATCGACCGGATGAAGGACGAGATGCCGCAGGGCAAGCCCGTCGCCCTGGCGATCAACAAGATCGACCGGGTAAAGGCGGAAACCCTGCTGGCCCTGGCCGAAGCGGCGAACCAGGCCTTCCCCTTCGCCAAGACCTTCATGATCAGCGCCGAACGCGGCCACGGGGTCGAGGCCCTGCGCGATTGGCTGGCCGAGACGCTGCCGGAAGGCCCCTGGTTCTATCCCGAGGACCAGATCGCCGATCTGCCGATGCGGATGATCGCGGCCGAGATGACGCGCGAGAAGCTGACCCTGCGCCTGCACGAGGAACTGCCCTATCAGCTGACGGTGGAGACCGAGGCCTGGGAGGACAAGCCCGACGGAACGACCCGGATCGACCAGGTGGTCTATGTCATGCGCGACGGGCACAAGGGGATCGTCCTGGGCAACAAGGGCGATACGATCAAGGCCATCGGCCAGGCCGCGCGGGCCGAGATCAGCGAATTCCTGGGCCGGACGGTCCACCTGTTCCTGCAGGTCAAGGTGCGTCCGAACTGGCTGGACGAGCCCGAGCGCTATTCCGAGATGGGGCTGGATTTCAAGGACGGCGATGCCTGAGACCGGACGAATTTTCTGCGAAAATTCGTTGAGATCTTCGCAGAAGATCTGTGCGGGGTGGGGTTGAATGGCGCCGCGTCTGGCCTCGGGTGTTTGGGTGTCGGCCTATCTGACCCGTCTGCGTCTGGCGGATATCCCGGCCTATGTCACCGCCAAGGGCGACCCGCAGGCCGGAGCCGTGGTGGTGAAGGTGGCGCTGCTGGATGGCAGCGCGCGGGCCTATGAGCGGCGGTCGGACCTGATGACGGGCGCGCGGGCCTGGATCCTGCTGGCCGAGGGGCCGGAGGCCGAGGTGGATGCGCTGGTCCTGCGCACCAGGGGCCGCGACCCGGACCTTTGGGTGATCGAGTTGGAGGACCGGCGGGGCCGGACGCTTCTGGACGAGGACGGTTTGCGGGACTGATCTGCCCTGGCCTTGCGCCGGCCCGGGTGGCGGCGGATAGTCCCGGGATGGACTGGCGCGACGAAGGTATCTTGTTGTCCATGCGGCCGCATGGCGAAAGCTCGGCGATCATCGAGGTGATGACGGCCGCGCATGGCCGGCATTTGGGCGTGGTGCGCGGCGGGGCTTCGCGCAAGATGGCGGCGACGTTGCAGCCGGGCTCGGGGCTGATGCTGGACTGGCGCGCGCGGCTGGAGGACCATCTGGGCGCCTTCACGGTCGAGCCGGTGACATCGCGGGCGCATCTTTTGGCGGATCGGTTGGCGCTGGCGGGGCTGCTGGCGGTCTGTGCGCTGCTGCATGTCGCCCTGCCCGAGCGCGAGCCGCATCCGGCGTTGTGGCGCAGGACGCGGGCGCTGGTGGACCAGTTGGGGCAGGAGGGCTGGACCTCGGCCTATGTCCGCTGGGAGGTGTGCCTGCTGGAGGAGATCGGGTTCGGGCTTGACCTTGGCCGTTGCGCGGTGACCGGGGCGACCGAGGGGCTGGCCTATGTCAGCCCGAAAACCGGGCGCGCGGTGACGGCTGCGGGGGCGGGGGACTGGGCGGACCGGCTGCTGCCGCTGCCAGCGGGGATGGACGGCGAGGGGCCGCTGGCACCGGGGGCCGTGGTGCAGGCGCTGCGGCTGACCGGGCATTTCCTGGAGCGCGAGTTGCGGCCCGTCTTGCAGGACAAGCCCCTGCCCGAGGCGCGGGCGCGGCTGATGGACCTGCTGGGCCGACCGGCCTGAAACGACGCCGCATGTCGCGGGCGTGACAGACGGAACCGGGCTTCGGCGGTCGAAGTCGGGCATGGCCACTCGTTACCTGCCGCTTGCGCTGAGGCATAGCGCCACCCCCCGGATCGAGCATTTCGCGCTTCTTGCCGGGCTTGATGCCACGATCCGCGGCACGCTGATCTCGACCATGCCGCTGGTGGTCTATGATGCCCTGGGCGATGCGCAGTCGACGTCGGTCGCGTTCTTCCTGGCGGGGATCGTGGCGCTGGTCTGGGGGCTGATGGTGCCCTGGGCGACCAGCAAGCTGCCGCGGCGCTGGGTCTATACCGGGGGGGTGTGCCTGTACCTGGTCGGCAACACGCTGGGTGCGGTGGGAACGGTCTGGTCGGTGCCACTGGCGCTGATGTGCAACGCGATGGCGACGGTGACGGTGTTTGTCTGCCTGAACGCCTATGTCCTGGATTATGTCGAGCGGGTGGACCTGGGGAAAAGCCAGTCGATCCAGATGGTCTATGCGGCGACGGCCTGGACCGTGGGGCCGATGACGGGGGTCTGGCTTTACCACAAATGGGCGCCCTTGCCCTTCATGGTCGCGGGCGGCTTTGCGCTGGTGCTGCTGACCAGTTTCTGGGTGCTGCGGCTGGGCAACGGCAAGCAGATCCAGCGCGCCAAGGGGCCGGCGGTGAACCCGCTGGGGTTCCTGGGGCGGTTCTTCCACCAGCCGAGGCTGATCGCGGGCTGGACCTTTGCGGTGATGCGCAGTTGCGGCTGGTGGGTTTATGTCGTCTACCTGCCGATCTTCTGCATCGAGGCGGGCCTGGGCGACAAGGTGGGCGGCATTGCGCTGTCGATCACCAACGCGCTGTTGTTCGCGGCCCCCGCGCTGAACCGGCTGGGGCGCAGGTTGTCGGTCCGCCGCTCGGTCCGGGTGGCGTTCGGGGCCTGCGGGGCGCTGTTCCTCGTGGCGGGGCTGTTGTCGGTGCTGCCCTGGGCGACGGTCGCCCTGGTCATGGCGGCCTCGGTCTTTCTGGTGATGCTGGACGTGGTGGGCGGGCTGCCGTTCCTGATGTCGGTGAAGCCCAGCGAGCGGACCGAGATGTCGGCGGTCTATTCCAGCTTCCGCGATGTGTCGGGCATCCTGACGCCGGGGGCGGCCTGGCTGGTCCTGTGGGTAGCGCCGCTGCCGGGGATCTTCGTGGCGGCGGGCGCGGGGCTGCTGGCATCCTGGATCATCGCGGGGCGGCTGCATCCAAGGCTGGGCACCCCGCGCCCGTCGCGGGGCGGGGCCTAGCCTTCGGTTGGCGTCGCCTCGGTCGGCGTCACCGTGGCTGGCTTCGCTTCGCCCGGTGGGACGAGGGGCCAGAGCAGGCGTTGGTCGCCGCCGAGTTTGGAGCTTCCCAGCTTTTCGACCGCTTCCATCCGCGCGGCCAGATCAGGGTCCGGGTTGAAACGCAGGTAGGCGGGCAGCCAGGCGAGTTCGAAGTCGCGAGCCTTTTTCTTGCCGCCCACGCTTTGTGCCTTGCCGGTCAGCGCCTCGACCGGGGCGGGGTCGTCCAGGCCGGCAAGGGTAAAGCGGACGATGCGGGGGATGGCAGCATCGCAGAGGGCGAAGAGGTCACGGTCGGGCAGAAGGGCGGCGGTCACGACCAGGGGGGCCACGGCATGCAGCTGGTAGTGCAGCGCCAGACGGCCGCGCCACATTTCGTTTGGCAGGCTGCCATCCGGCGCGGCGGTGCAGGCGACCAGTTCGGCCGAACCCGCGCCCCAGTCGATCAGCGCCGGGTCGTCCAGGATCAGCCCGACCCGCGTCACCGCAAGGCCGGCCCAGGCGCGCAGGTTGTTCTGCGAGGCGCGGGGCGGGGCTTCGGTATCGAAGAAGGCCATGCCCTGCTGCGCGCGGGCCAGAAGCCAGGCCTCGATCTCGGGACTGGCGAGGTCCGGTTGGGCGGCAATTGCCGCGCCGTAGGCAAAGGCAATCCCACCGACGCGGGACGGGGCCGAAAGGTTCGCGCCCTGGGTCCGCAGGTCGCTGAGGGCATCGGCCTCTGCCCAGGGCAGAATCAGGCTGACCACGCAGTCGGCGGCGGCCTTTGCGTCCTGCGCTTCGGTTTCGGGGTCGTGCAGGGTGTCGGTCAGGCGGGCGAGGTCGTTGATGAAATCGTCGATCGGTTTCAGCGCGGCGGTGACCGCCTTGTCTGCCTCTTCGTCAAAGTCGCTGCGGTTCTTGCTGTCGTCGGTGTAGCGGCTGCCGAAGCCCAGCGTGACCACGGGTTCGGTGCCCGCAGGGCAGGTCTCGGCTTCGTCCTTGGCGGGTGGCGAGGGGGTATCCTGGGCGGCGAGGGGCGTGGCCAGAAGGGCCAGCCCGAGAGTGAGGGTTCGCAGGGTCATTGTCCGACCTCCGTTGTCAGGTCCAGGGTCCGCAGGCGCTGGGCGGCGTCGGGGCTGCCCAGGTCGGCGGCTTTTTGCAGCCAGGCGACTGCTTCTTCGCGTGAGGCGGTGACGCCGATGCCGAACACCAGCGCGTCGGCATAGTCCAGCATGGCGGCAGGTTCGCCCGCCTCGGCCGCGCGGCGCAGCCAGTCGGTGGAGTCCAGAACCTCGGCCGGGGTGGTGGCGGCCTTGCGCAGGATCAGCGCGTATTCCCGCATCGCGGCGGCGTTCCCGGCCTCGGCCGCGGACAGGTACAGGGCAGTTTCATCGATGCTGCGATAGGCGATGGCGCGGATTTCCGGGGTCGCGCTGCGCAGCCGGGCCAGCGTGGGGGGCAGATCCTCGGGCTGGCTGGTGGCGACGAGGTCGACGAAAAGCTCGGCCGACAGTTCGGGGTCATAGTCGGGCGAACTGCGGCGCGAGTAGATGTTCAAAAGGCGGTGGATCGCCATCCGGCTGCCATCTTCGCGCGCGGCCTGATACCAGGCGAGAATCTGCGGTTCGTCCGCATCGGTGGCGTGGCGGGTCAGCACATCGGCGAGGTCGGCCAGAAGCTCTCCCCGGCCCTTCGACAGGTATTCGGCGACGGCAAGCCAGCGGTCCATGAGCGCGCGGTCGCCAGCGCGGCCCACGGCATCGGCCAGGCGCATCGCCTCGTCAAAGGTGCAGCCGGTGATGGCGGTGGCGCGGGCGGTATAGTCGGCAAAGACGGCGGGGTCCTTGACCAAGGGCAGCGCCAGAAGGATCGCGTCGAAATCGCCGCGTGCGTCGATGGTGTCGGCGTAACGGTCATGGACGGCGGCGAGGTCGGGGAACTGTTCGGGATCGGCCAGCGGCAGCAGTTCCATCGCCTCGCCCATGCCGCGGTCGGCCAGCGGCAAAAGGAGGTCCAGCGCCTCGGCCTTGACGTCGGGGGTGACGCTCTCGTCGTCCAGCAGTGCCTCGGCCAGCTGGGCGCGGGCGGAGATTTCGCCCATCGCCACCGCCTCGCGGAACAGGTCCAGCGCCGCCGCGCGGTCCTGGGGGCTGCGCGCGGCCTTCAGCGCCAGGCTGGCGCGGGCGGTGGTCACGCCAGGAAAGCGGGTGGCATAGCCGTGCCAGAAATCCAGCGTCTCGTCCGGGGCGTCGCGCAGTTCCAGAAGGTGCATGTACTGCGCGATGGCGGTGATCCGGCCGGTGAGCGCCTGGGTCTGGATCTCGGCCTCGGCGATGGGGTCGGGGTTGGCGGCCAGGATCTGCAGATCGCCGGGGCCATAGTCGACGGCGGAGGTTGCGGTGCTGTCGGCAGCCTGAACCCAATAGTCGGCCTCGGCCACCTGGGGGGCGTTCGGGGCGCGGCAGATGAAGGCGTTCGACAGTTCCAGAAACGGGTCCATCTCGCCGGCCGAGACCACGACCTGGATCAGCTGGTCCATCACCGCGTAGAATTCGGCCGGGGTCTTGGCGGCGCGAAAGCGCATCGCGGCGGTGCGTTCCATCGCGGCGTCCTCGCCCAGGGCGATGGCGCGGTCCAGAAGCTCGCGCGCTTCGGCCTCACCGGCCCACCGGCCCTTTTCGGCAAGAACGTGGTCGGCCATGGCAATCAGCGCCCAGGCCGGGGCGTCGGGTGAGCCGGTGAGGTCGGCCAGCGCCTCGACATAGCGCGGGGTCCAGTCGGGATCGCGGCGGGATTGCGCTTGCAGGAAAAGGACATGGCCGGCGGCACCGGGGGCCCAGCCGCTTTCGGCAGCCGCGCGGTAGGTGGCGTCGGCGGCGGCCAAGTCGCGCGGCATCAGGGCGCCGTCGGCCTGCAGCCGGGCCAGCGCGGTCTGGGCATAGGGCAGGCCGGCGTCGGCGGCGACGGTCAGGTAGTGCAAGAGGACATCGTTGTCCTTGGGCAGATCCTCGGCCCGCAGGTGGATCTCGGCCACCCGCCAGGCGGAAAGCGCATCGCCGAGGTCGGCCGAAAAGCGGTACCAGCGTTCGGCAAGGGCGGGGTCGCGGGTGACGATGCGGCCGTTCATGTATTCGCGGGCGATCCGGTTCACCCGGTCGCAGATCAAGGGGTCGAGCTTGCCCAGCAGCGCGCCGAACGCCATGGTCACGCCAAGTTCGGGCGGCACGTCCCAGCCGGCGACGGGCTTGCCGGCAATCTCGCGTTCCACCAGGTCAAGGATCGCATCGGCGTTGCCACCGAAGGCAGCGGTCAGGAGGAGCGCTTCGCCCTGTTCGACGTCGCGGTCGATGCCCACGCCGCGCATCAGATAGCCGGCCAGCAAATGCTGCGCGCGGGGTGTCTGGCTAAGGTCCATCTCGGCCAGTTGCTGGACCAGCCGTTCCTGCTGCAACTCGGTCACACGGCCGGCGGCGAGCAGAAGTTCGATGCGGTCGATCAGGACGTTGGCCTGGGAATAGGCCGGGTCGATCCTGGGGAAGCTGGCCTGCACGGCGGCGGCAAGGTCGAACCAGCCCACAGGGTCCAGTTCGATCAGGCGGCGCAGGTCGCGCTTGATGACGGCGGTATCGGTTTCGGGGGGTTGGGAGGGGTCGACCCCCTCCCATTTGGCGACCAGGGCCTCGTCCGAGAGGTTGCGGTCGCAGATCGGGGCCGAGGTCAGCACCGGCGGTTCGAACACCAGGTCAACCGTCTGCGCGCAAAGCGCCGAAGGCAGGGCAAGGACCAGAAGGGTGGCAAGCGTGCGGTGCATGATCGGGCCTTTCCGTCAGTTGGATTTCGCCAGCGCGTTGGGCGTCATGGTCGCGGTGTAGGTGCCGCCGGTGCCGCTAAGCACGATGGCAACGCCTTCCCGCCGCACCAGGTTCACCCCCGCGACGCTGGCCACGGTGTTTTCACCGTCCCGCACCTCGAAATCGAGCGTGAGGGGGGCCTTCAGGGCCACAGCGCCGCCGCTGCCGGCGGCGACATCCTCGATCGCGACAGCCTTGGCCTGCGGGACGTAAAGATCGACCTGGGCGATGTCCGACAGGTTGTAGAAGGTCACGTCGGCCTGGGCCGGATTGCGGGTGATCTTGTCGACCACCAGCGCCGAGGTGCCATCGGCCCCGACGACGAAGGAATAGAAGGTGGCGGGCTGGATCGCCTCGGTCGCGGTGGTCTCGCCCGAGGTGATCTGGACTTCGGTCGCGCCGTCAATGACGACATACGGGGTGACGCCGCTGTCGCCGCCTTCAAAGCTGGCGGACTGGATGACCGCGACGGGGGTGCCCGCATCGACGACGCGGACAAAGGTCGAGGAGGGGCTAGCCACATCCTCGTACAGGCTTGCGTCTTGCGCCAGGGTGGCGGTCGCGGCAAGGGCTGCCAGCGGCAGAGTCCAGGCGATGCGTTTCATGAGTCGTCTCCTTCAGGGGTTGGGCAGAGAGTCACGGCCGAGCTTTCGCCAAGCGGCCGGTCGAAGCTGACGGCCACGCGCACGAGGTCGGGCTGCCAGAAAGGGGCAAGCTTCAGGAAGAAGCGCCCGGTTGCGCGCAAGCGGTCGGCGCGTTCGAGACGGACGGTGCGGGTGATGCCCGAGGCCGCCGTAAGGGTGACGGTCGCGACCCGCGCGCCGTCGCTGCCGTAGTCGAACAGGAAGGCGTCATCCGGCGTCAGGCGGCCAGGTTCGAAACTGGCGGCAAGGTCGTTGCCGTCGACCTGCGCCTCGGTGGGAATGTCGCAGGCGGGGCCGGCGGCGACGATCAGCTCGTCCATCGGGACGGGGCCGAACTGGGCCAGGCTGTTGTAGATCGGGTTTTCCCAGACCAGGAAAGTCGGCCGGTCCTGCGCGAAATCGCGCGAGGTGAGGTACGAGGTCATCGAGCCGAACTGGTTGCCGCCGGTGATGGCGTAGTTGACCACCTCGATCCCGGAATATTCGGACAGGAAGCCGGCGAAGTTGTTGATGCTGCTGTCGGAAAACGAGGTGCCGACCAGGACCAGGCTGGCCTCGTCCGCGCCGGTGCCGAAGATGTCCAGCGTGCCGTCCGCTGCGGGCGCGTCGGCGAAGATGTCGGCGGCGTCGTCCACGACGGTTTCGGCCGGGGTCGTGGTCCAGGTCACGGCTTCGACCGGGGGCAAGGTGTCCTTGCAGAAGGTCTGCAACTCGCGTCGCAGGCCGGAGAAGGCGGTTTCCGGCGCGACCTCGGTCGAGGTGAATTCGGTGGGCGTCACCTCGGAATAGGCGGGCAGGCTGCGGATCATCTCGCCGATGGCCTTGGCAGCCAGGCGGGCGCCGGTGGGCGTCCAGTGGAAGTCGGCCTGGAAGAACACCTTTTCGTCCGGGCCGGCCGCCAGCATCGCGGTCATCAGGTCGGGCGCGGCCACGCCGGCTGCGGCCAGGCGGTCGGTGACATCGGCATAGTTGGCCTGCATCGTCGCCGCGTCATAGCCGTAGGCCTTGGCCTGCGGCGGAAGGTATTGCGGCATGGCCTGCCCCTTGGTGGGGACGTTGACGTAGATCAGCGTCGTGCCCTGTTCGGCCAGCACCCGCGACAGTTCGGCCAGTTGGGCGACGACAAGGTCGTCCATCGGATGTTGCAGGCGCAGGTCGGACTGGACGCGGTAAAAGACGCCGTCCTGCCCTTCGATGCTGGCCGAGGGGGCAAATTCGGTGCGGGCGCAGCCGAATTGCGTGGTCTGGGCCATCAGCGGCGCGGGCGAGAGGACCGCCAGAAAGATCGCGGCACGGATCATGGGGTGGCTCCTTGCAGGGTTGCGGGGCGGGGGCGCGGGTGGACGATGCCGGCCTGGCGGGGAAAGACCTCGGGCGCGCCGCCGGGAAGCTGGTTCAACAGGGTCAGCGCGATGGACTGGACGCCGGGATCGGGGCTTTCCAGCGCCAGTTCCAGCGCGGGGCGGGCGGCGGGCGGGTCGGGCGGCAGGCCGGGCGCGCCCATGAAATGGCTTTGCGCCAGCCGGATCGCGGCCTTGTGGTCGCCGCCCTGCGCCGCCACCAGCAACAGGTCGCGTGCGCGCGGCACGTCCTGGCCAAAGGGCGCGCCCTTCAGCAGAAGGTCGCCCAGCCCCGCGGCGGCGACGGGGTCGCGATTGGCCTCACGCTCCAGCACGCTTTGGATGTTGCGCAGGCGGGCGGGACCGAAGTCCGCCTCGCCGCCGCGCAGGATGGCGACAAGGCGGGGAATGGCAAACTCGCGGTCGGCGTAGACCGCGATGGAGTAGTAATGGGCCGCATCGTCCAGGAAGGCAGGGTCCTGCCGCGCCTCAAGCCGCTTGGCATAGCGGGCGGCGGCCAGACCTTCGCCCGCATCGGCAAGTTGTTGCAGGCTTCGGTCGGACAGGTCTGCGCCCGCCAGCATCGACTTGCGCAAATCCTTCAGCCGGGGGCTGGCGGCGATGGCCGGGGGCAACACCACATCGGCCATCGCCGGTGTGGCGACGGCCAGAAGGGCGACCAGCGCGCAGATATGCCAGCGCCGGTCACGCACCGCTTTTCACCCCGGCAGGACCGTCCCAGAGGGCGGGGTCGGTCAGGTAGCGCACCGGGAATTCCCAGATCACCACCTGTGGCGGGGCGGCGCGGAAATCGGGCGAGGCGAGGTAGTCCAGCATCGGGCGGACCGGGCCCTGACCTTCGACGGCAAGGTTCAGCACGTCGCGGCCCAGGGCAAGTTTCAGCGCCTCGGCGAAGCTCCAGGTCGGGTTGGCGGAGTAGGAGGTGCCGATCAGAAGTGTGGCCCCCTCGGCGGTGCCGCCGAAGATGTCCAGGCTGCCGTCAGCCGTGGGTTCGGCGGTATAGGGGACGGCGTGTTCGGGCATCAGGCCCAGCATGGGCGCCAGATCGTCGGTGGTGACGTAGGACACGAGGTCGCCGGTGAACCGGATCTCGGGCGCGGTGCGGATGTTGAAATCGGCCTCGCCTTGCGCGACCAGGCCCGATGCGGCAAGGGCGCGGGCCACGCCCTCGGCCCCGCGCGGGGTCCAGTGGGTGTCGGTGGGGAAGAAGGCCGCGTCCCACTCGGCATCCATCCGCAGCGCGTCCCGGGCATCGAGAACCGTCACCTCGCGGGCGCGGAGGCCGGACAGGAAGGCGTCGTAGAGGGTGGCGATCCCTTCTGCCGCGCGCGGGTCGCCGTGGGCGACATGCACGTCCAGCTTGCCCGGAACCGGCACGATGACCAGTTGCGCCCCGGCAGCCGCCAGCCGGTCGCGCACCCGGTCGATCCGCGCGAGCGAGCGGTCGAGGTCGTCGGTCAGCGGACGCACTTCCTCGGTCGTGAAGAGCCAGCCGTCGCTGCCGGCCAGCACGCCCTTGCGCCCCTCGCCCAGGGCCATGTAGCGCAGCGCGCCCAGCACGCCGATGGCGGTGTCGCGATGCGGCAGCGACTGGCGGTAGACCTCGTCCAGCTTGGCCGTCGCCGAGCCGCGAAGAAGGTCGCCGTCACGGGTCAGGTCCTCGGTCCCCGGGAACTGGGCGTAGCCCAGGTTTACGACGGTGGCATAGCCGAAGAACGCGGCGGGAAGCAGGAAGCGCGAGGCCTTCAAAAGCGGTTGCATGGCGGGCTCCTAGAACTGGAAATAGAGGAAGGGCGAGAAGCTTTGCTCGGCCAACCGCATCACGGAGAGCGAGAAGATCAGCGTGGTCGCCAGTGCGGGCAGCAGCGTGCCGGTCAGTTCCACCCGGCCGTCGGGCGTTACCGCGTGGTAGCGCTGGCCGAACCAATCGTTCAGCAGCGGCTCGGACCAGGCCAGAAGGATCGCCAGCACAAGGACGGCCAGGCTTTCGCGGGTGATCTGCAGCGCGATGTCGATGGGCAGGCCCCAGCCGTTTGCGCCCATCATCCCGGCGTAGAAGTCCATCGCCATGGCCACATTCGTCGCCCGGAAAGCGACCCAGCCGATCAGCACGATCAGAAGGGTCCGCAGCACGCGCACCACGGTCTTGGGCGCCCGGGCCGCGCCGGTCCAACGCTCGAACGCCAGCCAGCCGCCGTGCCAGGCGCCCCAGAGGACGAAGGTCCAGTTTGCCCCGTGCCACAGCCCGCCCAGCACCATGACCGTCATCAGGTTGATGTAGGTCCGCCGTTCGTTGACCCGGTTGCCGCCCAGGGGGATGTAGAGGTAGTCGCGCAGCCAGACCGACAGGCTGATGTGCCAGCGCCGCCAGAACTCGGTGATCGAACCCGAGATGTAGGGCGTCTGGAAATTCTCCATGAACCGGAAGCCCATCATCAGGCCCAGCCCGATGGCCATGTCGCTGTAGCCCGAGAAGTCGAAGTAAAGCTGCAGCATGTAGGCCGCAGCGCCCAGCCAGGCCAAAGGCGCGGACGGGTCGGGCGTGGTGAAGGCAAGGTCGGCAAGCGGCGCCAGGTTGTCGGCGATCAGCACCTTCTTGCCCAGTCCAACCGTGAACCGCGCCATGCCATCGGCGAACTTGTCGGGAGTATGGGTCCGGTCGCGGAACTGGTCCTCAAGATCCTTGAAGCGCAGGATCGGCCCGGCGACGAGTTGCGGAAAGAGCGAGATGAAGGCGGCGAAGTCGAAGAAACTTCCGGTCGCGCTGGCATCGCGGCGGTAGACGTCGATCAGATAGCTGATCGACTGGAACACATAGAACGACACGCCAATCGGCAGGATCAGGTGCCAGTGGATGCCCAGGCCCGCCGCATCGGTGCCCAGCATCGCGGCGAAGCTGTCGATGAAGAAGTTCAGGTACTTGAACACCCCCAGCACCGCCAGACACCCGGCGGTGCCGATGGCGCAGGCCCAGGTCGCCCGGCGCGTGCCAAGGTTAGCGCCGATCAGGCGGCCAAAGGCATAGGTCCAGAGCGTCGTCAGGATCAGCAGGCCCAGGAAGTCGATCCGCCACCAGCCGTAGAACGTCCAGGACCCCGCCAGGATCAGCGCCGAGCGGTAGCGGAAGGGCGTGAGGTAATACAGCGCCAGGAACAGCGGCAGGAACAGAAACAGGAAGGTTTCCGAGGAAAACACCATCGGGCTACTCCGACTTGCAGGGGACGTCCGTCCCGGGCGAGGTGCCCAGGGCGGCGGGAATGATCAGGGCGTCGTCGCCCGCGGTGAGGTAGGCAGAGAGCCAGGGCGAGAAGTCGCCGGCGAACTGGCGCGGGGTCTGGTCGGCAAGGTCGTTGCCGGACAGGCGCACCTCGCCCAGGCCGGCGGCGCGCAGGCCCTCACGATTGTCCGCCAGGACGTTGTCGGACAGCAGGACCGGGGCACGGCCGGCCTGGTCCTGCACCTCGATCCCGGCCGAGCCGTTCCGGTGGATCGCGTTGTCGGTGACCTGTGCGTCACCGGTGCCGGAGAGGCGCAGCCCGGTGGTGCGGTTGCCGACCAAAATGTTGCCCCGCACCGTGACGCAGGCCGAGGGGCCAAGCACGATGCCCGCCGCGGAATTGTTCAGGACCACGTTGGCCCGCAGGTCCAGCCCGGTCAGCGCGCCGTCGATCTGCATGCCGTTGCCGCCGCCCGTGGTGATGCGGTTGCCGGTGACCTGCACCTCTGCCAGTTGACCCGAAAGCCGCAGACCCGCGCCCTGGCCCGTGTCCCGGATGCGGTTGTCGGCGATCACCGGCCCTTGCGCGTCGCGCAGCCGGATTGCGGCCCCGCCCGCAGCGGTGACCCGGTTTCCTGTCAGGATCAGGCCGTTGGTGCCCTCGAACCCAAGGCTGTGGACCCGGTCGAAGCGGCTGCTGATGATCACGCTGGGAAAGTCCGGCTGCAAAAGGCCAAGATTCAGCACCGACACTCCGCGGAACGGGGTTGCGCCGGGAAAGCCCAGATCCTGAAAGTGCGCGCGGTCGGCCCGCAGCGCGCCCTGGCCCGCGACCAGCAGAAAGGGGCGGAAGGCGGGAACGGTGGCGTTCTGCCCGGCGTCGCCGCGCAGGGTGGCCCCGTCCAGCACGACGGTCCCGAAGCTGAGGACAAAGGCCCCGCCGGCGCTGTCCAGTTCCAGCACCTCGCCGGGATGCAGAGCCAGCGCGGCGCCGGGCCAGATCACCAGCGGGCGGGACAGGTGCCAGACCCCGCCCCTGCGCTGAACCAGGTCCGAGGTCAGATCGGCCAGCCGCGCGGTGCCGGACAGGATCTGGACCACATCCGTCTGCCCGCCCTGCGCGCGTTGCAGGGTCAGCTGGCCATTGCCGCCGACCAGGATCGTCAGCTGCGTCAATGCGGCCTGGATCTCGCCGGTCTCGACCCGGGCCGTGGCCTGAGGCAACGTGAGCTCGGCCGGCAGGTCCGGGGCCGTGGTTCCGCCTGCCAGCCGCCGCGCCAGGGCGGCCAGCACCTCGGCATCCGCGCCCGCGTCCAGCACGCGCCGGACTGCGCCGTGCAGCACGGCGTCAGGTTCGGCCAACAGCGGGGCCGGCAGGGCGGCAAGCCAGGCCGCCAGAAGCGGGGCCAGCCGCATCAGACGGCCTCGCGCTGGACCTGCGCGCCGACCCGGTCCGGGGGGGCCGCCAGCACCGGGCGGGCCAGGGCGCTGATCTCGGCCGCGCCACGGAAAACCAGGTGGATCAGCTTCAGCTCGCCTTCGGTCGCGTTGGTCACCGGCAGGGCGGTGTCGGCGGCGATCGTGATGGTCTGGCCGCGCCGCAGCGTGACCTCGGCCCCGTCGATGGTGCAGCGCCCTTCGCCTGAGGTGACGGTCAGCATGCTGGGGCCAACCCCGGTGCCGTTGACCTGCACACTGGCCAGCCGTCGCAAGGTCATCACGCGCATGTCGTGCCCGGCGTCCGAGGCCAGCGTCTCGATCCGGCCCCAGGGCATCTCGCGTACGGTATGGCTGGCAACCTCGCGCCGGCCTTGGGATTTCAGGAGGTCGACCAGCTGCTTGACGTCCTGCGAGTGTTCGCGCTGGGTGATCAGCACCGCGTCGGGCGTGTCGATCACGACCATGTCCTGCATCCCGATCACGGCCACCAGCCGCGTCTGGCTTTGCACCAGCGAATTGCGGGTGTTCACCGCGATGACGTCGCCGTGCAGCACGTTGCCGTCGGAATCCTGGTCCGAGATCTGGTAGACCGCGTTCCAGGCGCCGACATCGTCCCATTGCACGCCATGCAGCGGTGCCAAGGCGATGGCGGGGGTGCGTTCGAAGATCTGCCGTTCGGTCGGTTCGTTGGCAGCGCGGCGGAACGAGGCTTCGTCCAGCACGATGCCCAGGCTGCGGAATTCGGCCCCGTCGACGGCGGCGGTGACGGCGGCGTGGGTGGTCGGATCAAGGCGGCGGAACTCGTCGATCAGGGTCGCGGCCCGCATCAGGCTGATCCCCGAGGCCCAGTAGACCCCGCCGCCGTCGATCAGGCGCTTGGCATGGTCGTAACCGGGTTTCTCGACGAACTGCGCGACACGGTGGAGCCCGGCAAAGTCCTGATAGGCCCCGCCGTCGGCGATGTAGCCATAGCCGGTCTCGGGATAGGTCGGCACGACGCCGAAGCTGACGATGCGGCCATCCTGCGCGGCCGGGACCATCGCAGTGACGATCCGGTTGATGTCGCCCTTGATCATGTGGTCCGAGGGCAGGACCAGGATCATCGCCTCGGGGTCCTCGCGCCGGGCGCAGATCGCGGCGGCAAGGACGGCTGGCCCGGTGTTGCGGCCGACGGGCTCTCCGATGACGCGGCCTTGCAGCTGCAATTCATCCAGTTGCCGATGCACCAGCGCGGCCTGCCGGGCGTTCGTCACCACGATCGGATCGGCGAAGGCGCTGCCCCGGTGGCGTTGCAGCGTGGCCTGGAAATAGGTCGGGCTGCCCTTGCCCAGGGTTGGCTGGAACTGCTTGGGCTGCTCGACCCGGCTCATCGGCCAGAGACGCGAGCCCATACCGCCGCACAGAACCACGGGAATTATGGAATGTGTCATGGTGCATCTGCCTTGATGTCAGGGGTGGAACGGTCGAACAGCGGGCGCAGCAGGTCTGGGGTGGGGCGGTGCAGGGTCACTTCGGCCAGTTGGCCGGTGAGGTCCGCCGCAAGGGGGGCGTCCGGAAGCAGGCGGAAGGGCACCGGCTGACCGGGTGCTGCGGTGCCAAGGCCGTCGGGGGCCAGCCGGGCGGAGACTTCGCGGCCATCGGCGAAGGTCACGTCGATGGCGCCGGCGCGGGCGAGGTCCAGAAGCTCTTCCGGCAGGGCGGTTCCGGTCAGGGCGACGGCGGCATCAGGGGTCGAAAGGCGCAGGATCGGGTCGCCGGCAAAGACCGTCGAACCGGGCTGGACCCCCATGACCTGGACCTGGCAGTCGCAGGGCAGGACGACCGACAGGGTCTGCCCGGTATTCGCGCGGATCGCGAAGGCCACTTCGCCGGACTTCGCGTCGGGGTTCAGGAAGTCGATCTGCCCGGTCGCGGTGGCGGCAAGCGTCTGCCCTTCCACCCCGGCGACGGCGGGGATGGCAAGCGTGCGGGTAAAGACGCGCTCGTGAACCTTGGTCGCCACCAGACCCAGGAGGGCGACGGTCGACACCAGCAGGATCAGCGTCCCGCCCAGCCGCCGCAGCCCGCGTTGGCCCGGCACAGCGCCGGTTCCCGGCTTGCGCCCCTCGGCCGGGCGCACCGACAGCGTATCGCCCAGGGTCACCAGATCGCCCGCGATATGGGCGTTCATCAGGTGGCGCAGTTGCGGCAGATGCTCGCCCATCGGCTCCAGAAACTCTAGCGCGGCGGTGCCACGGGACGGGTCGATGTCCTTTAGCCGCACCTCGATCGACAGGGCGACGACGAAGCCCTGGAAGGGAAAGACGAAAAGGGCGATCCGTTCGCTTTCGGCGGCGTGGGGGTCGATCAGGCCGCTGATCCCGGCGCGAACCAGCGACAGGCCGCGGCCCCGGTATTGCCGGCCGTCGATCTCGACGTGGAAGGGCATGTCCAGCATCGGGTGGTCTCCTGGTCCGGTGAGGGGCAGGGTCTCGGGCGGGGTGTGGCGGGGGGCTTGGTCCAAGGGACGGTCCTTTCCTGATCAGACAAGGCCCGACAACAGCATGACCCCGAAGGTCAGCCAGCCGAGCGCGAGGGCGTGGACGTAAGTGGACCCCAACCCGCGCAGGCGCAGGCCCAGGGCAGGCAGGGCAGAGGGACCGGCGGATTGCCGGGTCCAACGCTGGCGGTCGAGGCGGAAGAGCACATAGCTTTTCACCGCCGCGCCAACGATCTGGCCGAAATACAGCAGCACCGGATAGGTGATCGGGAAGCCGCGGCCCCGGACACTGGCCAGCACCCAGCAAAAGACATAGCGGGTGGCCATGACCCAGGCGATGTAGGCGGGGATCACCAACGGCTCGACAAAGATCGCCGCCAGAAGGACCGAGATCGGGCCGGCCAGCGTGGTCCAGATCCCGACCTTCTGGTCCAGGATCGACCACCAGGTGAACAGCCCGATCTGCCTTGGCCCAAGGGCCAGCGCCCGGCCATTGGTGCGCAGCATGTTGCCGAACCAGCGGATCATCAGCGTGACCGCGCTGTCGGCAAAGCCCGGCTTCGGCTGCGTCTCCATCGACAACGAGGTGACGTCGGGCAGATACAGCATCTTGTAACCGCGCTGCAGCAGCCAGAACCAGGTCGACTTGTCGTCTCCGGTCAGGAAGTCCACGCGGCCAAGACGCCAGTGGTCGATATGGTCGTGCTGGACCAGGCGGATGAACTCGGGCTGGGTCGCCAGGTCCGCGCGGAACACCGACATGCGCCCGGTCAGGGTCAGGACGCGACCGGACAGGCCCATGGAACTCATCATCATCTGGCGCTGGGTGAAGCGCAGGGCGAACCAGTCGCCGAACAGGCTGGGCTTGATCTCGACCGCCTCGTCGGTGGTCAGGGCACCGACTTCGGGGTCGGTGAAGAAGGGGGCCGAGGCGGCGACGATATCCTCGGGCACGCAACTGTCGCCATCGACAAGCAGCAGTATGTCCCGGCGTGAGGGGGCCTGGCGGCCGATCAGCCGCAGGGACCGCGCCAGCGCGTCGCGCTTGCCGGTGCCGGGGATCTGGTCGATCACCAGGTTCACCCCGTCCATCGGCACGTCCATCAGCGCATGGATGCGCCGGATCAGCCGCAGGTCCGAGGTGTCGACGACCGAGGCGACGATGGTCGCCCCACCGGGTGCCACCGCCGCCGCGCGGAACAGCGCCTGATAGACCCGGCGGGTCGTATCGCTGTCGATCTTGTAGCTGGTGATCAGGAAATAGGCGTGCCCTTGCACCGGCAGCGCCGCATGGGCGGCAAAGGCCCGTGCCTTCAGCCGCGGATAGGCGACGCGCAGGTAAAGGACCGCCCGCAGATAGTTGACCAGGGCCCAGCCATAGCGCCAGGCCCCGACCACGCCGACGACGATCAGCCCGTCCGAGACATGCCCCAGCGCCCCCGGCGGGATCGCCAGCACCAGAAGCGCCAGCACCGCCAGGTAAAGCAGATGGCCCAGGATCAGGGACGGGCGGATCATCACCAGCAGATCCCCTCATACAGCCCATCCGACCGCTGGCCCGGCTTGATCCGGGTCAGATCGACCATCGGGCGGTTGCCCATCGCGTCCTGCAGGGGCTGGATCGCCTCGTCATAGCGATTGCCGACCAGCACGATGTCCGACCGGGCGATCAGGTCGTCGATCGAGCCGACCAGGCGGCTGCCCAGTTCGATGTCCTGGTCAAGGCCCCGACCGACCTGGGTGTGGTCGCTGGCAAAGGCCTCATGCACATAGGGGTCGTAGACCGACAGCTGCATCCCGCGCCCGATCAGGCGGGTCGCAAGTTCGGCCAGGGGGCTTTCGCGCAAGTCATCGGTCCCCGGCTTGAAGCTGATCCCGACCATGCCGATCCGCGTCTTGCCCGAGGCTTCGATCATCGCTTCCGCCCGGCGGATCTGCCCGGCATTGGCGACCAGAACAGCATCCAGCAGCGGCGAGGCGACCTGACGGTCGGCCGCGAAGGCCCGCAGGGCGCGGACATCCTTGGGCAGGCACGATCCCCCGAAAGCAAAGCCGGGGCGCAGGAAGTGGGGGCTCATGGAGACCTTGTGATCCGAACACAGGATCGACATGACCCGCTGGCCATCCAACCCGGCCGCCTTGGCAATGTTCCCGATTTCGTTGGCGAAACTGACCTTCACCGCCCGCCAGGCGTTCGAGGTGTATTTCACCATCTCGGCCGTTGGCAGGTCCACCAGATTGATATCGCAGGGCAAATCCTGGTTCAGCCGGGTAAGCAGAGCGCCGGTCGGTTCGTCCAGCGCGCCAAAGACGATCAGGCCGGGATCGGCGTAATCGCGGATCGCGGTGCTTTCGCGCAGGAATTCGGGGTAGTAGCCGACGCCGAAATCGCGGCCCGCCACCTTGCCGGACGCCTGTTCCAGGATCGGGATGCAGACCTTCTCCATCGTCCCCGGCACGATGGTCGAGCGCATGATGACCGAATGGAACCCCGGATGATCCGCCAGGGCGCGGCCGATCTGGGCGCAGACCGCCTTGACGTAATCCAGCCCGATGGAATGGTCCGCCGCGCTGGGCGTGCCGACGCAAACGAAGGACGCCTCGCTGCCCTGCACGGCGGCGGTCACGTCGGTGGTGGCGGTCAGCCGGCCTGCGACGACCATCTCGGCGATAAGCTCGGGCAGGTCGCGTTCCACGATGGGCGAGCGCCCGGCGTTGATCGCCGCCACCTTGCCCGGGTCGACGTCCACCGCGATTACCTGATGCCCGTCACGGGCCAGACAGGCCGCCGAGACGACCCCGACATAGCCAATTCCAAAGACTGCAAGCCTGGTCATTTTGATCCGTCCTCTTTGCCCACGCTGCCGTGGGGTGCCGTTCTGCGCTGCAGCATTGCAGCTGTTGAATAAGGGTAGGCACGGGCGGCAAACTGGGGAAAGTCAGGCAAAGACCCCACGGAAAATGTGGGGATTTGCGGGTGTTTCCTGACAGGATCAGGCCGAAGGGCGGCCACTAAACCCGCGATGTAAGGAAAACCCTGTCAGGAGTTTCTGCAGGCGCGAAGTGTGCGCGACCGTCCGGTCAGACGGCGAAAAAGCTGCAATGGATGCCGGCGGCAGGCTCAGCCGGCGGTGAGGCGGGTCCTTTCGACCCAACCCTGAGCGATGGCAAATTCCACGATCTGCCGGCGTCCCGAGAGGTTCAGCTTGCTGGAGCCGCGGGCCTTGTAGGTCTCGATCGTCTTGCAGGACAGATCCAGTTCCTTGCCGATTTCTTTCATCGACTTGCCATGGGCCACGGATTTCAGCACGAAAAGTTCCCGCTCGGACAGGCGTGTGTCCTTCTGCGGGGCAGGGGGCGGGTCTTCGGTGCCCGAGATGGGCGCGATCACCGCCGCAAAGGCTGCATCAATGAAGATTCCGCCCTGGGCCGCAGTGGCTAGGGCGATCTTTAGCGTGTCGAAGGACACGGTCTTGGGCAGGATACCCCGGAACCCTGCCGCGATGCAGGCCCGCGCCAGGTCAATCGAATCGGCGCTGGAGTAGCCGACCACTGGCCGGCCACCGGTGCCAAGGTCCTGCAACAGGCTGGAGGGGGGCGCCTCGACCTGGGCCGGGTCGACCAGGATCAGGTCGAACTCGGCCCCCGCCGCGGCATGGCTGTGCGGGCCAAGGTAAGCCACCTTGGCCGCAAGGCCGCCGTCCTGTGCCAGCAGAGCGGCGATGCCGTCGGCAAGCAAAGGGTTGGCGTCAATAATCGCAATGTTCAACTGAAGCCCAGTCGAATGCATTTTTCTGCCCCACCCGGGTATAAGTTGGGCCTGCCCGAGGTCAATCTCGGGGCAAGTCGCCAGGTCCCGTGGAGGTAACCATGCCTGGTGGGATAGGTTCCACAGAATGTTGCCCCGGCCCCATGACCGACGGCTGCAAGCCGCTGACAGCGGGGCATGAAAAGTGGCAAAGCTTTGCCACTATGCAACCGGCGCGGGAAATGCGCAGTTTGCGAACCCTAGCGGCCGATCTGACCATGGCGCATCAGCCAGTCGGCGCTGGCCAGAAGGGCGGTCTTGGGGGTTGTGAACTCCATCCCCATGTCCTGCACCGCGCGGGTATTCGACAGATGTTCCAGCCGCCCCAGTTTTGGCAGGATCGAGCGGATCTGCGGGTCGAACAGGGCCAGAAACCGCACCACCAGCCCCGGCGCTTCGCGTGTGGGGATGCGGCGGGTGGGGTAGGTGGCCTTTAGCGTTCGGCCCATGTCCACCATCGCCAGCGATCCGGCCGCAGCGATATAGCGTTTGCCTGCCGTTTCAGGGCGTTGCAGGGCGCGCAGGTGCATCTCGGCCACGTCGCGGACATCGACTGTGGGGAAGCCCAAATCCGGAACCATCGGGTCGCGGCCGCGCAGAAGGCGTTCAACGATGCCAAGGGAGGAGCCGTAGTGTTCGTCCAGTGGCGGCCCCAGGACGAAACCGGGGTTGATCGTGGTCAACTCCAGCCCTTGCGCCCGGGCCAGGTCCCAGGCGGTGCGCTCGGCCAGGGTCTTGGAGCGGGCATAGGGTGTGGTCGATGGCAGAGTAAGGTCGCACCAGTCGTTTTCGTCCTGCAGCGCGCCATGCTTGCCGTCGTTCACCACCGCCACGATGGACGAGGTCAGGACCACACGCCGGATACCGGCCGCAGCAGCCGCTGCAAGGACGCGCTGTGTGCCCTGGACCGCGGGGCGGATCAGCACCTGGGGGTCTTTCGGCTGGGCGATCGGGAAGGGCGAGGCGGTGTGGACCACGGCGTCCATGCCTGCCATCGCCTCGGCCCAGCCAGCATCGGCTTCCAGATCGGCCTGGACAAAGGACAGGCTGCCGGCCGCTTCGGTCAGGTGGGGGGTGACGGCGGCGCGCACCTCGTCAGCCCGGTCCAGACGGCGCAGCGTGCCGCGCACGTCGTAGCCCGCATTGAGCAGCTTTACCGCCACGTGTTTGGCGATAAAGCCGGAACATCCCGTCAAAAGCACGCGTTGCATCGGCCCCTCCGCCTATCTTGCCAGTGACAAGATAGGCTTCGCGGGCCGAAGTCAACCGGTCAGTCGAACAGGCGGCGCGCGATGACCTGGGCCTGGATCTCGGCCGCGCCTTCGAAGATGTTAAGGATGCGGGCATCGCAGAGGACGCGGCTGATCCGGTATTCCAGCGCAAAACCGTTGCCGCCGTGGATTTGCAGCGCATTGTCGGCAGCCGCCCAGGCGACGCGGGCACCAAGGAGTTTGGCCATCCCCGCCTCAAGATCGCAACGCTTGTCGTGGTCCTTTTGCCAGGCGGAGAAGTAGGTCAGCTGGCGCGCAATCATGATCTCGACCGCCATCATCGCCAGCTTTCCGGCGACGCGGGGGAATTCGATCAGCGATTTGCCGAACTGCTTGCGATCCTCGGCATATTGCATCCCGGTCTCCAGCGCGGACTGCGCCACGCCGATGGCGCGGGCCGCGGTCTGGATGCGGGCGGATTCAAAGGTCTGCATCAGTTGCTTGAAGCCCTGGCCCTCGACCCCGCCCAGCAGGTTGTCGCCCTTAACCCGGAAATCGTCAAAGTTGACGGTGTATTCCTTCATGCCGCGATAGCCGAGGACCTCGATCTCGCCGCCCGACAGGCCGGGATCGACAAAAGGCGTCTCATCGGTGCCGGGGGTCTTTTCGGCCAGGAACATCGACAACCCGCGATAGTCGCTGGTCCCTTCGACCGACCGGGCCAGGACGGTCATCACATGGGTCCGCGCGGCATGGGTGATCCAGGTCTTGTTGCCGTTGATGACCCAGTCGTCACCATCCTTCCGCGCGCGGGTGCGCAGGGAGCCAAGGTCGGATCCGGTGTTCGGTTCGGTAAAGACGGCGGTGGGCAGGATTTCCCCCGAGGCAAGGCCGGGCAGCCATTTCGCCTTTTGCTCTTCCGTCCCGCCGCACAGGATCAGTTCGGCCGCGATTTCGGTCCGGGTGCCCAGCGAGCCGACACCGATATACCCGCGCGACAGTTCCTCGCTGACCACGACCATCGACGCCTTGGACAGGCCAAAGCCGCCGTAAGCTTCGGGGATCGTCAGGCCGAACACGCCCATGCCGGCCAGTTCGTCGATCACCTCCATCGGGATCAACTCGTCCTTCAGGTGCCAGTCGTGGGCGACGGGGATCACCTTTTCATCGGCATAGCGGCGGAACTGGTCGCGGATCATCTCCAGCTCTTCGTCCAGCCCGCTGGCGCCAAAGGTCGCGCGGCCCTGGTTGTCACGCATCAGGGCGACCAGCGCATCGCGAGCGGCCGGGGTATTCCCGTCGGCCATCAGGCGCTGGGCTTCGGGGCCGGGGGTCCAGGTCAGGTCAAGGTCGGAGAGGCGGGCAATCTCGCCCTGGCTCATCGGGATGCCGCCGGCGATCTGGTTCAGGTATTCGCCATAGCCGATCTGCAGGATCAGCGCCTCCATCGCGCCGAACTGGTCGGCGGTGGCCAGACGGTCCGCCCAGGCACCCAGTTGGCGCAGCGATTCGACATAGGTGGCCAGCCATGCAAGGGCATGGGCCTGGAACTGCCGCGCCTCAAGCGCCGGGGCGTTGATCTTGCCGGCGACGGTCACATGGGCGCGCAACCCCTCACGCGCCTGGGCGAACAGCGCCTCGACCTCGGGCAGGGCGGCGGCGGTAAGGGCGCGAAGATCGGCAAGGATCGGGGTCTGGGTCATGGCCTGGCCATCATGCGGCATCGGAACACTCCACGTCTATTCTGCACCTGCGAAGAGGTAGTGCCTTTGCATCCGCAGAGCAACAAGATTTCAACCTGCGTCATGCGGGCGAATGAAAATGTCGCAGCCGATCACGAGACTGCCCCGCAGGCCTGCACCAGATCGGGCAGGGTGGCAGCCGGGACGACCTGGAATTCGACAGCGTAAAGCCGGGTTTCGCCATCCCACGCCTCGAACCGCCAAAGGCCGGGAATCAGTTCGTGGTCATGGTCAAAGCGGAAGAAGGCGATCGAATCGCCAAAGGGGGAAAGGGTGGAGTCCCAGACCTCGGGGCTGGTGCTGCCGGGCGGGTAGACCCGCATCTCGCCGGAGCTGACGAAATGGTCCGGGTGCAGCCGCGCCTTTACGCCAAAGGCAAGGCCAATGGCGGCGGGGACGATCTGGCGGTCGGGCCAGTGAAAGTCGATCTCGCCCTCCGGCACATGCACCCAGCCGGAGCGGGTGCCGGGTGCGGGGCGGCTGTCCATCGCCTGCAAGGCGCAGAACACGCCGGGTTGCAGCTGCGCGACCCCGGGTCCCAGGACTGGCGCCGCCGGGTCGGCGAGGGCGGGGGTGGCAAGCAGGAGAGCTAACAGGATGTGTCGCATGGGTCACCCGAAAGGGGCCTTTCGCCCGCCGACAGACTGCGCCACAACGGCGGGCAAAGGGCAAGTCATGCTGGACCTCATCTCTGCCGGCCTTCCGCCGCATCTTCTGGTTGCCGCGCTGGCGATCACGCTTTTCGCAGGGTTCGTAAAGGGCGCGGTGGGCTTTGCCATGCCGATGATCCTGGTCTCGGGCTTTGCGGTGTTCCTGCCGCAAGACCTGGCGCTGGCCGGGCTGATCCTGCCGACGCTGGTGACCAACATCAGCCAGGCTTTCCGCCAAGGCCCCGGCCCGATGTGGGAGACGGCGCGGAAGTACCGCCGTTTCCTGATTGCGACGGTGATCTGCATCGTCCTGTCCGCGCCCTTCGCCGATGCGATCCCGCGCATGGTCTATCTTCTGATGCTGGGCCTGCCGATCACCGCCTTTGCCGCGCTGCAACTGATGGGGCGCAGCCTGGCGATCCGGCTGCACCACCGCGACCGGGCCGAGTGGGTGTTGGGCGTGATCGGTGGGCTATATGGCGGGGTGTCGGGGATCTGGGGGCCGCCCTTGCTGGTCTATCTGCTGTCCACCGGGGCCGAGAAGGTGCAGGCGATCCGCGCGCAGGGGGTGGTGTTCCTGATCGGGGCGGTTGTCCTGCTTCTGTCGCACCTGGGTACGGGGCTGGCCAATGCCGAAAGCCTCGGCTTTTCGGCCGCGCTGTGCGTGCCGGCGCTGGTCGGGCTTTATGCCGGCTATGCGGTGCAGGACCGGCTGGATCAAGCCCGGTTCCGCCGCTGGACGCAAGGCTTGCTGGTGCTGACCGGGCTGAACATGGTCAGGCAGGCCCTGTCCGGCTGACCAGATAGCCCAACACCAAGAGCAGCACGCCCGAGGCCAGGAACCCCAGGTCCCACCACAGCCATTGGTCGGGTGGCACGGTCTCGTTCACATGGTGCAGGCCAAGGATGTGGTGGTTCACCAGCCCCTCGACCAGGTTGAACAGGCCGAACCCGGCCAGCCCGCTGCCGATCAACGCGCGTGAGGACAGCCGTGCCCCACGCCGCACCGCGTGCCACAGCGCGATCAGTCCCGACAGGACCAGCACCCAGGTCGCGGCGTGGAACAGTCCGTCCAGCAGCGTGTTCGTCTGCAGGCCTGCAACCGTATCCACCGGCACCCCGGCGCTGGAGCCCATGTGGTGCCACTGCAGGATCTGGTGCAGGACGATCCCGTCCACGAACCCGCCCAGGCCAAGACCCAGAAGCAGTCCCGCCCCGAACGGCGGGCGGCGGGGCGGGGTGTGAGATGTCGTTTCGCGCATGGCCGGCTCCTTTCAGGCAAGGAACCGGCCGGGACGCGGGTTGTTCCCGTCAGCCGATGGCGGCGGCTTTCACGTCGGCGTCGATATAGGGAACGTATTGGGCAAAGTTCTTCTGGAACATGCCCACCAGCTTTTGCGCCTGCGCGTCATAGGCCGCCGGGTCGGCCCAGGTGGCGCGCGGGTTCAGCAAAGCGTCATCGACGCCAGGAACCGC
The DNA here is from genome assembly GCF_002900975.1 of Tabrizicola aquatica. GTDB lineage: Bacteria > Pseudomonadota > Alphaproteobacteria > Rhodobacterales > Rhodobacteraceae > Tabrizicola > Tabrizicola aquatica. The sequence continues at coordinate 168,109 of NZ_PJON01000006.1, forward strand.
GACCGGAACTTCGAAGCCAAAGTTCTTGTCCTTGCGGAATTCCACCCCGTTCAGCGACCCGTCCAGCGCGGCCGCCAGCAGGGCGCGGGTCGCCTTGATCGGCATCCGGCGGCCGGTGCCATAGGCGCCGCCGGTCCAGCCGGTGTTCACCAGCCAGCAGGACGCGCCATGCTTGGCGATCTTGGCCTGCAGAAGCTTGCCGTAAACCTCGGGCCGGCGCGGCATGAAGGGGGCGCCGAAGCAGGTCGAGAAGGTCGGCTGCGGCTCGGTGATGCCACGCTCGGTTCCGGCAGCCTTGGAGGTGAAGCCGGACAGGAAGTGGTACATCGCCTGCGCCGAGGAAAGCCGCGCGATGGGCGGCAGCACGCCAAAGGCGTCGCAGGTCAGCATCACCACATGGCGCGGATGGCCGCCCAGGCCGGTGGCGCTGGCGTTCGAGATGGCCTCCAGCGGATAGGCGCAGCGGGTGTTCTCGGTCAGGCTGCGGTCCGCGAAATCCAGCACCAGGGTCTCGTCGTCGAACACCATGTTCTCCACCACGGTGCCGAAGCGGTGGGTGGTGGCATAGATCTCGGGCTCGGCCTCGGGCGACAGGTCGATGGTCTTGGCGTAGCAGCCGCCTTCGAAGTTGAAGATGCCGCGGTCGGACCAGCCGTGTTCATCGTCGCCGATCAGCGTGCGGTCGGGAGAGGCGGAAAGCGTGGTCTTGCCGGTGCCCGAAAGCCCGAAGAACACCGCCGCATCGACCGGATTGCCAAGGGCGTGGTTGGCCGAGCAGTGCATGGCCATCACGCCCTTTTCGGGCAGAAGGTAGTTCAGGATGGTAAAGACCGACTTCTTGTTTTCCCCGGCATAGGCGGTGTTGCCGATCAGCACGGTCTTTTCGTCGAAGTTCAGCGCGATGACGGTTTCGGTCCGGCAGCCATGCCGCGCCGGGTCAGCCTTGAACGACGGCAGGTTGATGATCGTCCAGTCGGGGGCGAAGCTGTCCAGCTCTTCCCGCGCGGGGCGGCGGAGCAGGTGGCGGATGAACAGGCCGTGCCAGGCCAGCTCGGTGACCACGCGCACGTCCATCCGGTGGATCGGATCGGCCCCGGCATACAGGTCCTGGACGAACAGCTCACGCCCCTTGGCGTGGTCCAGCATGTCGGCTTTCAGGCGGGCAAAACACTCGGGCGTCATCGCCGCGTTGTTCTCCCACCAGATCGTATTCTCGGTGGCCGGGGTGCGAACGACGAACTTGTCCTTCGGCGAGCGTCCGGTGAACTGCCCGGTGGTGCAGAGAAATGCGCCGCCCTGGCCCAGGCGACCCTCGCCCCGCTGCACCGCCGCCTCGACCAGCGCCGCCTCGACATAGTTGTAGTGGGCGACCGCCACACCGGAAAATCCCTGGTGCGAAAGGGTCTGGTCGGGGTTCACGCGTCCGCGGGTCGTTCCTTGGGTCATCCTGCAAGCTCCGAAAGGCCGCGGCATCGGCAGCGGCAGTTTCTTCCCATGGCATCCGGGCCTGAATGCCACGAACAAGCCCTAGAGGGGCCCGCCCGCACGGCCGCTATACCATGAGGGGTTCGGCGCAGAATAGCATGAAATTCAATGCGTTAGCGCTATCATTTTCAGGTTAGCGCCACCATCCGCGTCCATCCGCCGACTGGGGGCGGGATTGCCCGGAATGTCGGCGAAATTGCCACCCTTCGCCCCAGTTCTGCCAAGCTGATTCGCTTTCCTGTTGATATTCCCGCGCGCCAGGCTGAAAATCCGGCAAAAATATTCATGCGCCAGTAGCAGTTACAGGGAGGATCGAAGATGTCCCGCATCGCCCTTGTGGACGACGACAGGAACATTCTCACGTCGGTCGCGATGACCCTGGAAGCCGAAGGGTTCGAGGTCGAGACGTATAACGACGGCCAGTCCGCGCTTGAGGCGTTCAACCGCCGCATGCCCGACATGGCGGTCCTGGACATCAAGATGCCGCGGATGGACGGGATGGATCTGCTGCAACGGATGCGGCAGAAAACGTCGATCCCGGTGATCTTCCTGACCTCGAAGGACGATGAGATCGACGAGGTTCTGGGCCTGCGCATGGGGGCTGACGACTATGTCAAGAAGCCCTTCAGCCAGCGCCTTCTGGTCGAACGCATCCGCGCGCTTCTGCGGCGGCAAGAGGCGATCAACACGGGTGAGGCTGCGGCCACCGAAGAAACCCGGATGATGGAACGCGGCGCGCTGCGGATGGACCCGCTGCGCCATTCCGTCACCTGGAAAGGGCGCGAAGTGTCGCTGACCGTCACGGAATTCCTGCTGTTGCAGGCGCTGGCGCAACGGCCCGGCTTCGTGAAATCGCGCGACCAGCTGATGGACGTGGCCTATGACGACCAGGTCTATGTCGACGACCGCACCATCGACAGCCACATCAAGCGCCTGCGCAAGAAGATGCGGTCGGTGGACGATACCTTTTCGGCGATCGAGACGCTGTACGGCATCGGCTATCGCTACAATGAAGAGTGACGCGGCCCGACCATGACCTCGGCCCCCCGGATCGCCAGCACTGAGGACTTTCGCCCGAAACGGTCGGGCGATGTGCTGCTGGGCGAGGATTGGGTATCCCCCGACGCCACGGTAGAGCGGCTGAAGGAAGGCCGGGGCGGGCGCAGCATCGTCGCGCTGAACCGCTCGCCGCTGGCGCGCAAGATCATCGTCTTCAACCTGATGGCGCTGGTCATGCTGGTGGTCGGCGTTCTGTTCATGAACCCGTTCCGCGACAGCCTGGCGCTGCAGCGGCAGCAAGGCATGGCGCGGCAGGCGGAACTCATCGCCAAGATCTACGAGGGGCAGTTGCGTCCCGGCACCAACGGCTTTGATTTCCGCATGCCGCTGGAGGAGATCAATGTCGACCCGGTGGTCGAGGTTTTCGTCTTTGATCCGACCGGGCGGCTGCTGGCCTCGAAGGTGGGGCAGGGGACCGACACGCTGGTCACCGATCCTGCCCAATCCACGGTCCTGACCGATTTCCTGGAAGGCGTCTGGAACGCCGTTACCGTGGTCCTTCGCCAGGGTCGCGGCTTTCGCACCGAGACGATTGACGCGGCCGAAAAGGCGCTGGACGTGGCCGAAGGCGCGTTGCGGGGTGACAGCCTTAGCCGCACCACTCGCGACAGCGAGGGTAGCCTGTTCTTCTCGGTCGCCACGCCGATCATTGTCGGCGGCGATGTGGTGGGGGCGGTGGCGCTGACCTCGAACTCGGTCGAGATCGACCGTCTGGTCCGCTATGAGCGCGAGCAGATCCTGCAGGTCTTTCTGCTGGCGGTCGCGGTTTCGATCGGGCTTAGCCTGATGCTGGCCTCGACCATCTCGAACCCGCTGTCGGACCTTGCCGCCGCGGCCGAGCTTGGGCGCGACCGCGACACCCGTCGCGTGGCCCCCAGCCGGGTCCGCATCCCTGACCTCGCCGCCCGCCCGGACGAAATCGGCCGCCTCTCGGTTGCCATGCGGGGCATGGTGGCTGCCCTGTATGATCGGATCGACGCCAACGAACAGTTCGCCGCCGATGTGGCGCACGAGATCAAGAACCCGCTGGCCAGCTTGCGCTCGGCCGTGGGCAGCCTGCGCTTTGTGAAAAAAGACGAACAGCGTGACAAGTTGCTGGATGTCGTCGAACACGACGTGCGCCGGCTGGACCGGCTGGTCAGCGACATCTCGAACGCCTCGCGCCTGGACAGCGAGCTGGTGAAAGAGGACGAGGAAGAGTTCAACCTTCTGAAAACCCTGTCCAACCTGTGCCAGTACCTGTCACAGCAAGCGGGCGAGAAGGGGGTCGATTTCATCATCGACCTGCCCTCCGATCCCATCGCGATCCACGGGCTTGAGGCGCGACTGGCGCAGGTTTTTGTCAACCTGGTGACCAACGCGATTTCCTTCTGCGAGGAAGGCGACGCCGTCCGCGTCTGGGCCCGCCGCCGTGAGAACCGCGTGCTGGTGGTGGTCGAGGATACCGGCCCCGGCATCCCCGAACAGGCGCTGACCAAGGTGTTCAAGCGGTTCTACTCCGAACGGCCGCAAGCTGATTTCGGCAAGCATTCGGGCCTTGGCCTGGCGATCTCGAAGCAGATCGTCGAGGCGCATGGCGGGGTGATCTGGGCCGAGAACATCCGCCCCACCGCCGCCGACCCGACCTCGGACCCGCTGGGCGCGCGCTTTGTCGTCGGCCTGCCGGTGTGACAGGCCCTGCACAGATCTTCCATGCCTCTTGCGTCGCGGTTGAAGGGCGGGGGCTGCTGATCCTTGGCCCCTCGGGTGCGGGCAAGTCGGCGCTGGCGTTGCGGCTGATCGCGCTGGGTGCCCGACTGGTGGCCGATGACCGCACCGAAATCACGGCCGAGACCGGCCGCCTGACCGGCCGCTGCCCTGCCGGCATCAGGGGTCTGATCGAGGCGCGAGGCCTTGGCCTCTTGCGCGCGCCGACCCAGGACGAGGTGGACATCGCCCTGGTCGCCGACCTTGCCCAGGTCGAGGATCAGCGCCTGCCGCCACGGCGCCGGATCACGATCCTGGGATGCGAAACCGACCTTGTGCTGTCGCTGCCGAATGACCATTTTCCCGCTGCGCTGATGCTTTATCTTCGCCATGGACGGCAGGACTGACCCTGCCCAGGACCAAGGATGACGCCCGAGCCTGACCACCGCCTGATCTTCGTCACCGGCCCCTCTGGCGCCGGGCGGACCACCGCAATCCGCGTGCTGGAGGATCTGGGCTATGAGGGCATCGACAACATCCCGCTGTCCATGGTGCCGCGCCTGGTGGAAGGCACGCCGCTGGGCCGGCCGATCGCGCTGGGCCTGGACGTCCGCAACCGCGACTTCAACGCCACCGCGCTGATCGAACTGATCGACACCCTGACCCGCGACCCTGCCGTCGCGATCGAAGTGCTGTACATGGACTGCGCCCCCGCTGTCCTGATCCGCCGCTTTTCCGAAACCCGCCGCCGCCACCCGCTTGCCCCGAACGAAACCCCGGCCCAGGGGGTGGAGCGCGAGATCGACCTTCTGGCCCCGATCCGGGTTCGGGCCGACCACCTGATCGACACGACCGAGCTGACCCAGCACGACCTGAAGGCCGAGCTTGCCGCGCTTTACGACACCACCCACGCGCATCCGCTGTCGGTGTCGCTGCAATCCTTCAGCTACAAGCGCGGCATCCCGCGTGGGGTGGACATGATCTTCGACTGCCGCTTCCTGGCGAATCCCCATTGGCAGCCCGAGTTGCGGCCGCTGGATGGCCGGGACCAAAGGGTCGAGGCGTTCGTCCGCGCCGACCCGCGCTTTGCCGAATTCTTCCAAAGGTTGCGCGACCTGCTTCTCTTTCTGCTTCCGGCCCAGCTGGATGAGGGCAAGGCCCACCTCGCCATCGCCTTTGGCTGCACCGGGGGGCAACACCGGTCGGTTGCTGTCGCGGAAATGATGGCCAATGCGCTTGCAGAAAACGGCTGGGCGGTGTCAAAACGTCACCGGGAACTGGAACGCAGGGCCGACGCAATGAAGGTGGCAGGCGCTTGATCGGTATCGTGATCGTGGCACATGGCGGTCTGGCGCGAGAGTACCTCTCGGCGGTCGAGCATGTCGTCGGCAAGCAGGACGGGGTCCGCGCCATCGCGATCGAGGATGACCACGACCGCAAGGCCAAGCAGGCCGAGATCTGCGCCGCAGCCGATGCCGTCGACATGGGTAACGGCGTGGTTCTGGTGACGGACATGTTCGGTGGCTCGCCCTCGAACCTGTCGCTGCCGGCTTGCGCCACCCTGGGCCGGCGCATCCTGTATGGGGCGAACTTGCCGATGCTGATCAAGCTGGCCAAGTCGCGCGACATGACCGTGCCCGACGCCGTGGCCGCCGCGCTGGACGCGGGGCGCAAGTACATCAACGCGCTTGATCTGGGCGGCGGGGCGTAAGATGTCGACCCGCACTTTCCGGATCATCAACGAAAAGGGTCTGCACGCCCGTGCCAGCGCCAAATTCGTCGAGGTTGTCGAAGCGCACGACGCCCGCGCCACTGTTGCCCGCGACGGGATTGAGGTTTCGGGCGATTCGATCATGGGCCTGCTGATGCTTGGCGCCTCACGCGGGACGACGATCGACGTGACGACATCGGGCAGCGAAGCGGTGAAACTCGCCGATGCGCTGGAGGCGCTTGTTGCGGCCCGGTTCGGAGAGGATTATTGAGCGGGGACGCCGCGACTCTGTCGGGGCCTCTCCCGGGGATAGCCGCTTCGTGACCGACCACAGCCAGATTGCCACCGAGACGCCGTCGTCTGCGGCGATTCCGGCTGACCGTCAGTATGACATGCGGCGGCTGTCCTATGCCGGCACCTTCAAGAATCCGTTCAAGGCGAACACGATCCGGGTCATCGAATGGCTGACCGCGAAGGTGCAGCTGCTGCGCCTGATCCGCAGCTTTGAAAAATCCGGCGCCCCGCACGGCGCGCCCTTCTGGCCCAAGGCGATCCGCCACATGGGCATCCGCATCGAGACTCCGGCCGAGGAAATCGCCCGCATTCCGGCAACCGGGCCACTGGTCGTCGTGTCGAACCACCCCTCGGGCCTGGTCGACGGCATGGTCCTGGCCGAGATGGTCAACCGCGTGCGGTCCGACTTCAAGATCCTGACCCGCAGCCTGCTGACTGGGATCCCGGAAGTCGAAGAGTTCATGATCCCCGTCCCCTTCCCGCATGAGGACAACGCCCGCGAGCTTGGCCTGCAGATGCGGGACGAGACGATGAAACACCTGAAGGCCGGGGGGGTCATCATCCTGTTCCCGGCCGGCAAGGTCGCGATGAGCCCAGGCTGGTGGGGCGACGCGGTCGAGGGCGAGTGGAACGTCTTCACCCACAAGATAGTCCGCTCCTCGGGCGCGACGATCCTGCCGATCTTCTTCCCTGGCCAGAACTCCCGCCTGTTCCAGATCGCCAACCAGGTGTCGGACACGATCCGGCAGGGGTTGCTGCTGTATGAAATCAAGCGCTGCCTCTTCAAGCCGACGCGGCCCGTCATCGGCCAACCGATCCCGGCGGAGGAGTTGAAGAAGTGGGAAGGCAACCCGAGGGGGTTTCTTGCGTGGCTGCGCGAACATACGCTGGCGCTTGGTCGCAAGGCGTAGGGTGGGTGCCAACCCATCGTCTGCCCAGTCCGATTGGGGTGAAACGCTGGGTTTCACCCACCACAATGGCTTCGGCGGCTCAATGCGCCGCGGCGCCGTCTATCCAGAACTTGAATTGCCAGACCTGAAGCACCAGGGCGAACAGGAAGAACAGTCCTGCATTGGCAAGCCCGGCTGACCGGTTCGCAAAGGGCAGAACGGCCAGAAGGCACAGGAGGTTCACACCGGCTGGCAGGAACAAGGCGGTAAAGTTTGCGACAGTAACCAAAAAACCGATCACCATCGCCCAATTCCATTTCAACCAAAGACCACAAAACAACAGCGCCCAGAGCGACAGATGTATCAGTGTCCAGATTTCGGCAACCCGCGACGCGACCCTACACGGTCTGTTTCTGTGGGGTCATGCAAATCATCGCTTGCCATGTGCCGCTACCGCGTCGGCACAGGCACCTCGCCCCGGTAATCATAGAACCCCCGCTGGGTCTTCCGCCCCAGCCATCCGGCCTCGACATACTTCGTCAGCAACGGACACGGCCGGTACTTCGTATCCGCCAGCCCCTCGTGCAGCACGTTCATGATGGCCAGACACGTATCCAGCCCGATGAAATCCGCCAGCTCCAAAGGCCCCATCGGGTGGTTGGCGCCCAGCTTCAGCGACTCGTCGATCGACTTCACCGACCCCACGCCTTCGTACAGCGTATAGACCGCCTCGTTGATCATCGGCATCAGGATGCGGTTGACGATGAAGGCTGGGAAATCCTCGGCACTCGCGGCGGTCTTGCCCAGCTTGCGCACCACCTCATGCAGGGTGTCCCAGGTCTCCTGATCGGTGGCGATCCCCCGGATCAGTTCGACCAGCTGCATCACCGGCACCGGGTTCATGAAGTGGAAACCCATGAATTTTTCCGGCCGGTCGGTGCGGGAGGCCAGCCGGGTGATCGAAATCGATGAGGTGTTTGACGTCAGGATCGTCGTCGGCTTCAGGTGCGGCAGCAGATCCTCGAAGATCGCCTGCTTGACCGTCTCGCGCTCGGTCGCGGCCTCGATGATCAGGTCGCACTGGCCAAGGTCCGACAGTTTCAGCGAGGTCTTGATCCGCTCCATCGCGGCGCGCTTGTCGGCGGGCAGGACCTTGCCGCGGCTGACCTGGCGGTCGATATTCTTTTCGATGGTCGCAAGGGCCTTGGACAGGCTGTCCTCCGAGATGTCGGTCATCAGCACGTCATAGCCCGCCAGGGCGAAGACATGGGCGATCCCGTTCCCCATCTGCCCGGCGCCCACGACGCCCACCAGCTTGATCTCCATCGCCTTAACCTCCGTCTGCTGCCCCGGTTATGCCCGGCCCATCCGGCCCGCGCAAGGACGCGGAAAGTCGCTAGACCTTTAGCCAATCGCCCGATTTTAGCCATTCCGCAACCACCGTCTGCCAGCCTTTGCCTTGGGTAGACTGCAATCGGGTGGTGTGATGATGTCGATTCCAGCAGGCGCGGGGGCGCTTGATTACACGCCGTGCTGCTATGGCAGCGCGCGCTCAGTGTTCCGGGGGCCGGAATGCGATCTGTCTGGTCCCTATCTGGCGATGCTGGGGGGCTCGGTCACCTTCGGCAAATATGTGCCGCAGCCGTTTCCGGCGCTGGTGGAAAAGGCCCTGGCCCTGCCCGTCGCCAACCTGGCCATGCCGCAGGGCGGGCCGGATGCCTGGCTGGCCGATCCCGTTGCCCTGCGCATCGCCGCCCGCGCGCGGCTTGCCGTCGTGCAGGTGACCGGCGCGGAAGGGTTGAGCAACCCGCTCTACCGCGTGCACAGCCGCCGCAACGACCGTGTCCTCGGCCCGACGCCGGCGCTGCGCGCCCTTTACCCGGACCTCGACCTGACCGAGATTCACTTCACCCGCCACCTTGTCCAGGTCCTGCAGCGCCAGGACCCGGCCCGCTTTGCCGAAGCTGTCACAATCCTGCGCGAAACCTGGCGCAGCCGGATGCTTCAGGTGCTGACCGCGCTGCCGGATGTGCTGGTGCTGTGGCTGGTGGCCGAGGATGCGGCGCAGGATCCCCTGTTCATCGACCGGGCGCTGGTGGACAGCCTGCGGCCCCATGCCCGGGTGCTGGCGCTTCGCACCAGCGCGGCCGCCCGGGCTGCGGGGACGACAGGGATGATCTTCCCCGAGACCGAAGCGCAGCAGGCCGCCTGCCTGCCCGGCCCGGCGGCACATGCCGAAATCGCTGCCGCGCTGGCCGGCGCGATCCGGGCGCAGTTGGAAATGGCAACGGGGGCCGCCTAAGGCGACCCCCGTCTGTCCTGTCCGGGCGTAGGGTGGGCGATTCGCCCACCTGCGGCTTACAGTTTCTCGATCAGTTCTGGCACGGCGGTGAACAGGTCGGCGACCAGGCCGTAGTCGGCGACCTGGAAGATCGGCGCCTCTTCATCCTTGTTGATCGCGACGATGACCTTGGAATCCTTCATCCCCGCCAGGTGCTGGATCGCACCCGAGATGCCCACGGCCACGTAAAGCTCTGGCGCCACGACCTTGCCAGTCTGCCCGACCTGCCAGTCGTTCGGCGCATAGCCCGAGTCGACGGCCGCGCGCGACGCGCCCACGGCGGCGTTCAGCTTGTCCGCCAGCTTCTCGATCAGCGCAAAGTCGGCCTGGCTGCCCACGCCACGCCCGCCCGAGACGACGATCCCGGCCGAGGTCAGCTCGGGCCGGTCGCTGGACGCCACCTTGTCCTCGACCCAGGCCGACATCCCGCCATCGACCGAGGCGGAGACCTTCTCGACCGGGGCGTTGCCGCCCTTGCCCGCCGCGTCGAAGGTCGCGGTGCGGATGGTCATCACCTTTTTCGCGTCCGAGGTTTTCACCGTCTGGATCGCGTTGCCGGCATAGATCGGCCTGTCGAAAGTCGCGGCATCATGCACCGCCAGCACTTCCGAGATCACCATCACGTCCAGCAAAGCCGCAACCCGCGGCAGCACCGACTTCGACAGCGCGCCCGAGGCGGCGACGATATGCTCGTAATCCCCGGCCAGCGAGACGACCAGCGCGGCGGTCGGCTCGGCCAGGCCATGGGCATAGGCCGCGTCTTCGGCCAGCAGCACCTTGGCCACGCCGTCCAGCGTCGCAGCCTCGGACGCCGCCGCAGCCGCATCAGGACCGGCGACCAGGACCGTCACCGGGCCCAGCGATTTCACCGCGGTCAGCGCCTTGGCAACCTGATCGGTGGCAAGCGCGCCGCCCACGACATCGGCAAGAAGAAGAACGGCCATCTTACAGCACCCCCGCTTCGTCTTTGAGTTTCGCGATCAGTTCGGCAACCGAGCCGACCTTGACGCCGGCCTTGCGACCCGCCGGTTCCACCGTCTTGACGACCGACAGGCGCGGCGCGACGTCCACGCCGTAATCGGCGGGCGTCTTGGTCGCCAGCGGCTTGGCCTTGGCCTTCATGATGTTCGGCAGCGAGGCATAGCGCGGCTCGTTCAGGCGCAGATCGACGGTGATGATCGTCGGCATCTTGACGGTGATCGTCTGCAACCCGCCGTCCACTTCCCGCGTGACCTTCGCGCTGTCGCCTTCGATGGCGACCTCGCTGGCGAAGGTGGCCTGCGACCAGCCCAGCAGGGCCGAAAGCATCTGCCCGGTGGCGTTCATGTCGTTGTCGATGGCCTGCTTGCCGCAAAGGACCAGGCCCGGGGCCTCTTCCTTGACCACGGCGGCCAGAAGCTTCGCCACGGCCAGGGGCTCGATGTCCACATGCACGTTGTCGGTGGCTTCGATCAGGATAGCGCGATCTGCGCCCATCGCCAGGGCATTGCGCAGCGTTTCCTGCGCCTGCTTCACGCCGATGGAGACGACGACGACCTCGGTCGCGACACCCTTTTCCTTCAGCCGGATCGCCTCTTCCACGGCAATCTCGTCGAAGGGGTTCATCGACATCTTGACGTTCGCCAGATCAACCCCGGACCCGTCCGCCTTGACGCGAACCTTCACGTTGTAGTCGATCACCCGCTTGACCGGGACCAGCACCTTCATGGCCGCATACTCCTTAGTTCCTGGCCCCCAGGGGGCACACAAGCTCTCGCCAGCCTGTTACCGCAGGCCCGGCCTTCACAACAGAGCAAATGCGACCGATTCCGGCGACACGACGCCGCGTTTTGATCGTCGCGGGCGATCACAGCCCGTCGGCGGCCCGCACGGTCGCGATCAGGTCGTAGACCTCCAGTGCCGTCTCGTTGCCCGCCAGGGCCGCCTCTTCCATGCGGTTCAGCAGCGAGGCTGAGGTATACCACGCCCAGGCCGTCGTCTTGCCGGGTTCGCGCGACCAGAAGGCATTCAGGCCGATCCGCCCGCTCTGCAGATGGAACCAGCAGCGGTGAAGAAGCCCGGCCAGATCATCGTTGCCCAGGGCCTCCAGCCGCTGCAAGAGCGGCGCAAGATCCAGCCCGCCTTCGCCGAACATGCACAGCAGCCGGTCCAACTCTCCCAGCCCCATCGGCGGGCTGACAGCCAGTTTCATCTCCAGAAAGGCCAGCGCAAACTGGTTCAGCGCCGCAACCTGGCGTTCCGGCCATCGGTCCGGGAAGCCTGTCAGCGGCAGTCGGGCGAAAGCCACCTCGTCGCCCACGGCAGCGACGTGCTGGCCATCCGCCAGCATCTCCAGCACCCGAGGCAGGAACCAGGCGACATGCGCATGGCGGATACGGTCGGTATGGGCGGCGGAATACCAGTCCCGGACATAGGCTGGCGGCAGGTCGCGCGCCTGCCGCTTCAGGAAATCGGCCTCGATCCCCGGATCCATGCAGCAGCCTTGGCAAACCCCGGTCTCAGCGGGCGCGGGAAGATCGAACGCCTGCCATGCCTGCGCAATCGCGGCGTTCAGCGCGTCAGGCCTGGAACCCATAGCACATCGTCCTTGCCGTCGTTGTTGGCGATCCGGCCTGCAACGAAGAACCAGTCGGACAGGCGGTTCAGGTAGCGCACCGCCTCGGGGTTCACGTCCTCCATCGTCGCGGTTTCCACGACCAGCCGCTCGGCCCGCCGGCAGACGGTGCGGCACAGATGCAGCTGCGCGGCCAGGACCGACCCGCCAGGCAGGATGAAACTGCGCAGCGGCGTCAGCTTGGTGTTCATCGCGTCAATCTCGGCTTCCAGACGCAGCACCTGGCCCTCGATCATCCGCAGGGGCGTGTAGGACAAGGTTGCATCCAGATGCCGGTCGGGCGTGCAAAGGTCGGCGCCCAGGTCAAAAAGATCGTTCGAGATGCGCTTCAGCGCGTCGGCCAATTCGCCGGTCGCGTGGAGGCGCGCCAGGCCCACGGTCGCGTTGGTCTCGTCGACCGTGCCATAGGCGCTGACCCGCAGCGAGTGCTTGGCCACCCGCGCGCCGTTGCCAAGGGCGGTTTCCCCGGCGTCGCCGGTCTTGGTGTAGATTTTCGACAGGACTACCATGATTTACCCCTTGGCCTTCACGATCCGCTGCGCAACCAGGCGAAGGCCACGATCAGGACCACCGCGACGAACTGCACCCCCAGTCGCCAGCGCATGATCTTGTTGGCGTTGCGCTTGTTGAACTCGCCGCCCTTGGCGAAGGTGCCGATGCCGAACAGCAGAATGCCCAGCACGGCGAAACAGGCGATGACAGCGAAGAGGAAAAGTGGGTCGGAAAACATCGGAGCACTCCCTTTGCGCATGATCTAGGCGCGCTGGCCGGAAAAGCGAAGCGCAAATTTCCGAACGGAAATTTACCCGGATTTCCCCTTTGGAAATCCGCCGTCACCCCTTGGCGATCACCCAGTCCAGGGCGCGCGTCGGCAGGATGCGGCGCAGGATGCCCATCGCATAGGTTGGTGTCGTCACGAAATACCGCGCCTTGGGCCGCCTTGCCTCCAGCGCATGGACCAGCTTGGCCGTCACCGCCTCGGGGCCAAGTTCGAAGGCGTCGCGCTTGACCTTCTTGTCGTACAGCCGACCGCGCAGGGCGACGTACTGCTCGCGCCGGGCGGAGTTTTCCCAGTCGATCCATTGTTCGAAATGCGGAATCGCGTTCTCGCGGATATTGGTCGCGATCGGGCCGGGCTCGATCAGCACCACCTCGATCCCTGTGCCGCGCATCTCGATCCGCAGCACGTCCGTCATCCCTTCCATCGCGAACTTGGTCGCGACATAGGCCCCGCGCCAGGTCAGGCCGACCAGCCCCAGAACCGAGGAGCAGTTGACGATGCGCCCATGGCCCTGCGCCCGCATCAGCGGAATCACGCGGCGGGTCAGGTCGTGATAGCCGAAAAGGTTGGTCTCGAAGATTTCCCGCAACGCGCCGCGCGGCAGGTCCTCGACCGCGCCGGGGCAGGCGAAGGCGCCGTTGTTGAACAGGGCGTCCAGCGTGCCGCCGGTGCGGGCGACCACTTCGGCGACGGCCGCCTCGATGCTGGCTTCGTCGGCATAGTCCAGGCGAAAGCTTTCCAGCCCCTCGGCCCGCAACCGGTCGCAGTCCGCTTCTTGCCGGCAGGTCGCAAAGACCCGCCAGCCGCGCGCCTTCAGCCCGCGCGCGGCATCAAGGCCGATGCCCGACGAGCATCCCGTGATCAGAATGGATCGCATTGGGGGCTCAGGGTGCCTCGGCCGTCAGGAAGCGGCGCGCGACATAGCCTTCCAGCCCGTCGCCCTGGATCACGATGCGCACCCATTCGCCGTCGACTTCGGCGACCATCAGTGCAGCCTCGCCGTTGGCAAGCTTGCCCACCACGTCCGAGTCGGTCGTGGGCTCGGCCCGCACGTTGACCGAGCTGGCGTCGACATACCAGACCGAGCCGGCCTCGGCCGCCATCGTTTCGGCCCCCTCGGGCAGGGGTGCGCCAGCTTCGCCCGGGACCGCCTCATTGCCGTAAGAGGCCAGCGAGAACACCGGCTCTTCCACCAAGGCGACGACTTCGCGGCCCGGCTCTACCTCGACCACGGGCTCGATCACCTCGGCCACGCGGACCGGGGCAGGCGCTGGCGCCAGAGGCTCTGGTTTCGGTGCAAGGGCGGCCAGCATCGGCGCAGGCTCGGGTTTGGCCACAGGGGCCGGGGCCGACACACGTTCGGCCTTGGCGCGGGCTTCGGCCCAGACCTCGTCCAGACGCCCTTCGGCCGCGGCTTGCGCCAGGCCCGGTCGCAACTGGCCGCGATCCTCGCCCAGGGTCACAAGGGCGACAAACAGGCCGATGCACAGAAGTAACGTCAGACGAAACATGGGATTTTCCGGTTGGGCAACTGACCTGCTCTTAACACCGATCCGTGAACAGGTTGAGTCAAAAACGCAACCGCCGCCAACAGGTTCCACCCCGGTCGCGAAACCCATCTGGACCGGGGCTGCGCTTTTCCCTACACAACATCCATGACCGCTGATGATGACGAACCCAAGATCGAGGGGCCGGATGGCCTGACCACCTCCGAACCGCTGTCCCGCGCGATCGGCGAGCGGTATCTGACCTATGCCCTGTCCACGATCATGCACCGCGCGCTGCCCGACGCGCGCGACGGGTTGAAGCCGGTCCATCGCCGAATCCTCTGGGCGATGCGGCGGCTGCGGCTGACGCCGACCGGGGGCTTCCTGAAATCGGCCAAGATCAGTGGCGATACGATGGGGGACTTCCACCCCCATGGCGACCAGGCGATCTATGACGCGATGGCGCGCTTGGCGCAGGATTTCAACATGCGCTACCCGCTGGTCGACGGGCAGGGCAACTTCGGCAACATCGACGGCGATAACCCCGCTGCCAGCCGCTATACCGAAGCGCGCGTGACCGCCGCCGCCGAAGCACTGATGGAAGGCATCGACGAGACCGCCGTCGATTTCCGTCCCAACTACGACGGCCGCCTTGAAGAACCCGTCGTTCTTCCCGCCGCCTTTCCGAACCTCTTGGCCAATGGCTCCAGCGGCATCGCCGTGGGGATGGCGACCAACATCCCGCCGCATAACCTGGATGAGCTGATCGACGGGTGCCAGGCGCTGCTGGCCGACCCCGACGTGACCGACGAAGCCTTGGTCCAGCTGATCCCCGGCCCCGATTTCCCGACCGGCGGCGTGATCGTCGAGCCGCGCGACAGCATCCTGGAGGCCTACAAGACCGGCCGCGGTGCCTTTCGCACCCGCGCCAAGTGGGAGGTCGAGGATCTGGGCCGTGGTACCTGGCAGATCGTCGTCACCGAGATCCCGTTTCAGGTCCAGAAGTCCAAGCTGATCGAGAAACTGGCCGAGCTTATCCAGATCAAGAAGGTCCCGCTTCTGGCCGATGTCCGCGACGAATCCGCCGAGGATATCCGCCTGATCCTGGAACCCCGCGCCCGCACTGTGGACCCCGAGGTGCTGATGGGCAGCCTGTTCCGCAACTCGGACCTTGAGGTGCGGTTCTCGCTGAACATGAACGTGCTGATCGACGGCAAGGTGCCCAAGGTCTGCTCGCTGAAGGAAGTGCTGCGCGCCTTTCTGGACCACCGCCGCGACGTCCTGCGCCGCCGCAGCCTGCACCGGATCGAGAAGATCGACGCCCGGCTGGAGGTGCTGGAAGGCCTGCTGATCGCCTTCCTGAACCTGGACCGCGTGATCGACATCATCCGCTACGACAACGACCCAAAGGCCGCGCTGATGGCCGAGGACTGGTCGAAATCGCATGTCCGGGCCATGTCCGAAAAGGACTACCAGCCCCCGGCCAAAGGCCAGGGCGTGCTGACCGAGGTCCAGGCCGAAGCCATCCTGAACATGCGCCTGCGCAGCTTGCGGCGCCTGGAGGAGATGGAACTGAACGCCGAACGCGACGCGCTGCAAAAGGAACGCGGCGACTTGGCCGACCTTCTGGAAAGCGACCGCCGCCAGTGGCGACGTATCGGCAAGGAACTGGACGAGGTGCGCAAGCTTTACGGCAAGCACACCGCGCTGGGCGCCCGGCGCACCCAGTTTGCCGACGCGACCGAGACCCCGGAAATCCCCTACGAGGCGATGATCGACCGGGAACCGATTACCGTGATCTGCTCGAAAATGGGCTGGATCCGGGCGATGAAGGGCCACGTAGACCTGGCCGCCGAACAGAAGTTCAAGGACGGCGATGGCCCCCGTTTCGCCTTCCACGCCGAAACCACCGACAAGATCCTGCTGATCGCCGAAAATGGCCGGTTTTTCACCCTTCTTGGTGCCAACCTGCCCGGCGGGCGCGGCATGGGCGAACCCGTGCGTCTAATGGTGGACCTGCCGAACGACACCGGGATCACCGATCTGCTGATCTACCGGCCGGGCCAGAAATATCTGCTCGCCTCTACCGCCGGCGACGGGTTCATCGTGCCCTCGGACGAGCTTCTGGCCCAGACCCGGGCCGGCAAGGCCGTGCTGACCACGCGCGATGGCGTCAAGACCGCAGTCTGCCGCCCCGTCCAGGGCGACAGCATTGCCGTGGTGGGCGACAACCGGAAGATGCTGGTCTTCCCCTTGGCCGAGTTGCCTGAAATGGCCAAAGGCAAGGGCGTTCGGCTGCAGAAATACAAGGACGGCGGACTTTCGGACGCCATCACCTTCACCCGGGCCGAGGGGCTGTCCTGGAAGGACCCCGCCGGTCGCACGCGGACCGAGACCGACCTTACCGAATGGCAGGGTGCCCGCGCCAGCGCCGGCAAGATGGCCCCGCGCGGCTTTCCCCGCGACAACCGCTTCACCTGACGCACCGCTCCTCGATGACTGCGTCACTCGTCGCTGACATCCAGACGACAAGACGCAGTCGTCCGACGCGGCGGCCCAATCAGGCTTGAATTTCCCGGGCCCGCGGGCTAAGTCGCCGCCCGTGTAAACAAGGGCCCCTCCCGGCCCCTTCTGGACAAGGGCGGAAAACGCGATGGCGAAGGCAAAGTTTGAACGTAACAAGCCGCATGTGAACATCGGGACCATTGGTCACGTTGACCACGGCAAGACGACGCTGACGGCGGCGATCACGAAGTATTTCGGCGAATTCCGGGCCTATG
>NZ_PJON01000007.1 GCF_002900975.1 Tabrizicola aquatica
GATGATCGCCGTCTGGTTCGCCCGCGTCAGCATGTGCCGGTCGATGCAGTTGGCGCTGACGTTCAGATGACCGTCCTCAAACCACTTGATGCTGATGTTGCCCGGCGCGAAGGACGTGTCCTTCACCCTCGTGAACGGCTTGATCCAGTCCAGCCGCAACGCCTCACGACCCCAGAAACCCTCAGCGTCCATAACCGATTCGGAATACAAACGCTCATACCCAGCACCATCAACATGCGCACCAGAGACGAAATCGGCAGAAGCGGCGTAAACACCTGATGGCAAAGAAGTCGCTGACATGCACCCCCCAGAAAGTCGCTTGAAACCCCCGCGCTGCCGCCACCCAAAGGATGTTGTCAAACGCGCGGTAAATAAAACATATAACCGACTAAAAGAAAACGATTTTTTTGTGAATTTATTTACGCTGTAGGGCGCTTACTTGAAAATTTGTTTGCTTGTCCCGCTGGGACCGCGACTGGCGCGACCCGGCATGCCGACCTGCGACTGCAGTTATCCCCTTGGCATTGGGCAGGAAAACACCATCGAGCATCAGGTCGTCTCGTCCCGGCCGAACATTGCATATGACCCGCCTGTCAGCAGGCTGGCAGCCGGACGTGCAAAACCCAAAGAGCGCAGCACCGGACCCTGTGCGCGTGATGACGACCCAGCGGCGGGGACGTCACCTGCAAGACTGCGGCAGCAACCAAGGCCCCGAAACCGGGGCACGATTAAGCGTGATCTGGCATCCATAGGCTGCCTCGAGAAGGTCCTGCTGCATCACCTCGACCGGGGTGCCGATCGCCGCCAGTCGCCCGGCGACGAGGAAGGCCATGCGGTCGGCGAACATGGCGGACAGGTTCAGGTCGTGCATGATCGCGACGACTCCGCCACCTGCATCGGCATAGCTGCGGGCAAGCCGCATCACCTGCAGCTGGTGGCCGAGGTCGAGGCTTGCGACGGGTTCGTCCAGCATGAGCCAGCGTGGACGCTGCGGACTGACCGGCTCCCACACCTGGGCTAGGGCGCGGGCAAGGTGACCGCGTTGGCGTTCGCCGCCCGAAAGGCTGCGGATGTCGTCCGCCTCGCGTCCCTGCAGTCCGACGGCGCAAAGCGCCAGGCCGTCCACTTCGGGCCAGGCGGCGAAGTCCCCGGCTTCGCGACCCATGGCGACGACTTCGCCCAGCGTGAAGCCGAAGGCCACTTCACTCTCCTGCGGAAGGACCGCCCGCATCCGTGCGAGGGTGGCAGGCCGGGCCTCGGCAACGGCGATGCCGTTAAGTCGGGCAACGCCGCTTGCGGGCAACTCGCCCAGAATGGCCTTGAGGAGTGTGCTTTTCCCCGCACCGTTCGCGCCGCAGATCGCCAGAAGCTCACCCGGACGGACCGTCAGCGATACGTCCTGCAGCACGCGCCGTCGACCAAGCTGCGCCGAGAGGTTGATCAGCTCCAGCATTCTACCGGCCCCGCGCCCCGCGCTGGAGGAGCATCCAGAGGAAAACGGGAGCGCCCACCAGCGCAGTCAGGATGCCGATGGGAAGCTCCGCAGGAGCGACGATGCTGCGTGAGATGAGGTCTGCCAGAACCAGAAGAACCGCGCCGAGAAGCGCGGCTTGCGGGATCAGGGGGCGGTGATCGGCCCCCTGCGCCTGACGCAGGAGGTGCGGAACGACAAGGCCGACAAAGCCGATCCCGCCGGCGACCGCCACGGCTGCCCCGGTCGCCGCAGCCGCCGAGAAGATCGCCAGACGCTTCAGAACCTGGACATCGGTGCCCATATGGGCCGCCTGCGCCTCGCCGAGGGCCAGCGAGTTCAGACCTCGCGCCAAGCGCGGGGCCACCAGAAGGGCGGCGGCCATCAATGGCAGGGCGGCGGCAAGCTTGCCCCATGTCGCCCCCGCCAGCGAGCCCATCCCCCAGAACGTCAGATCGCGCAGTTGCCGATCGTCGGCGAGATAGGTAAGCACCCCGGTCGCTGCTCCGGCCAGCGCGGCAAGAGCGATTCCGGCAAGCAGCATGAGAGCGACATCGGTGCGCTGGCCCGAGGTTGCGATACGGTAAAGAATGAGCGTGGCCATCCATCCGCCCAGCCCTGCCGCCAGCGGAACCAGGGACTGCCCCACGGTGGCGACCACAGCGGCGGGGAGAAGGCCGCCAAGAACGATGGCAAGCACGGCGCCCAGACCCGCCCCCGCGCTGACACCGACGATACCGGGATCCGCAAGCGGGTTGCGGAACAGGCCCTGCAACAGGACTCCGGACACGGCCAGTGACGCACCGACGGCCATTCCAAGCGCAAGGCGCGGCAAGCGGATGTCAAAGAGAACGACCTGATCGCGGGGGCTTAGCCCCTCGCCCCACAGGGCGACGAAGAGGTCGCCCGCACCCAGGCCCGCCGCGCCACTGGTCAGCGACAAGATCGACGCGGCGAGCAAGAGCCCGGCCAAGGCCAGTGTCATGGTCGGTCCTGGCAGACGGCGGACCAGCGGGTGGGACATCGTGACCATTCAGCTGCCGCTGCCATAAAGCGCCGCGTGCAGCGCCAGTGCCGCTTGCGGCGTGCGGGGGCCAAAGCCCAGAAGCAGCATCCCGTCCATCCGGACAATGGCACCTGTCTTTGCCGCAGGTGTCTGCGACAGTGCCGGCTGCGCCATCACATCCGACTCTGCGATCGACAAATCGCCCTCTCGATCCATCATCAGGATCACATCCGGCTGGGCAGCCAGCACCGCCTCGTCCGTCATCGGCTTGTAGCCCCTGAACCCGGTCGCCGCGTTGATACCGCCCGCAAGGTGGATGATCCCCTCGGCCTCGGTCCCTTCGCCGCCCGCCATGACGCCACCGCCTTGCAGCGACAGGATGAAGAGGACACGCTTCGGCGTGACGACTGTCGCTGCGCGACCGGCTGCGACATCAAGCCCGGCCTGGACCTCACTTGCGAGGGCTGCGCCGGGCAAGTCCAGCGCCTCGGCAATGGCCGTGATCTTCGCTGCCACCCCGCCGGGGTCGGTCGCCTCGGGGGCAAGGACGAACGGGATGCCTGCGGCTTTCAGCACCTCGACCGCCTCGGGCGGGCCCGCATCACCTTCAGCTACGATCAAGTCGGGGTCGAGCGCCAGAATGTTCTCGGGCGAGAGTGCGCGGATGTAGCCCACGTCGGGCAGTGCCCGGATGCTTTCGGGGAAGTTCGAGGTGGTGTCGCGGGCAACCAGCCGATCTTGGGCACCAAGCGCGACAGCGATTTCGGTAACCGAACCGCCAAGGGTTATGACCCGGGCGGCGTCTTCGGCAAGCACCGGGGCGGCAAGGACCAGCGACAGGCATATGGCGCGGATCATGCGGGCACCTGTTCCAGCATGGGCAAGCCTGCGACCAGCGTATTCCAGGGCTCGGCGGGCGTATTCTTGCGGTAGCCGAAGACCTGCAGGATCAGCTCGCCATCGGCCGCGAAGGCCTCAACACTAAAGACATCGCCGGTACGGGTAGGTTTCCAGACGCGATAGACCTCGGCCAGCCGGTCGGCGCGCAGATGAAGGTTGAAGCGCGGGTCCATCACGTTGATCCAGGGGCCCATCGGGACGATCTTCTCGATTGGGCCGCCGTGGATCTGGATGCAGCCCGCATTGCCGACAAAGATCATCACCGGGATGCCATTATCGGCCGCCTGGCGAAGGGTAAGAGTGACCGCCTCCGGCTCCAGCCGCGCAACGTAGGGCGCGCCCGCGACGCGGTAAGCGCCCAGTCGGTTCATTTCCTGGTCTTTCACCAGCCCCAGGAACTGGTGGGTGTCGGTCATGCGATCCCATGCCGCTCGCAAGGCTTGGCCGCCCGAGGTACCACCTTTCGCAGGCTGGACCGGGACGCGCGGCAACAGGTCCAGCGGTCGCGCGGTGATCCGCATGTTGCCCAGAAGGTCGGCCCATAGGTCGTGGCGCGATTCAGGCTTCAGATGCACCTTGTGGACGGCGTGCCCCGCTGCGTCAAAGACCTGGAGGCTGCGCTTCGGTCCATCCTCGGCCATTTCCTCGACCGCAAAGGCGTGGACCCAGTGCTTGGGGAAGATGCGCAGGTCGATCTCGGGGTCGAGGACCATCGAGGCGAAGGCGCCAGTGCGATAGTCGGAATAGGTGCCGCGGCGTTCGTGGACGCAATGCTCGTTCCGCGTAAGTGCCATGACCTCGCCCAGACGACCCACCCAGGGGACCAGCCGGTCGGGGTCGGCCACTATCGGCGTGGTGCCGTGGCCCACAAAGGCCGCGACAAGTTCGGCCTCGGTGATCTGGTGCAGTGCTGCAAAGTCGCGGGCGCGCGCCCTTGGGGTCTCGGCACGAAGTGCGCGAATCTGATTGGGGCCAAGCCGGGCCATGGGCATCCTTCCATCGGTTCTGGGGGACGCGCGTCACTGGCGAAGGCTGGGGCGCGAGCGGCATTCATCGGTTCTGACGAATACTTGACAGTTACAGTCGGGCTTTCTAAAAGCCAATCCCTGACAGTTCAAGTCAGATTTTTCTGCCGCCAGCCCGCGCCGCCCCGGCCATGGCCAGCCCTTCCGCAGACCGACCCGAAGGGATGACCATGACGACGATGCCACGACCCGCAAGACGCGGGCTTGTCCTGACAACCGCCATTGCGCTTGCCCTGGCCGCCCCGGCCGCGGCGCAGGAAGCGGATGAAGGCCTTTTCCAAATGCTTGGCCGTATCATCTTCGGGACCGGGACGGCCAAGGTCGCGATCGACACGCCGCAAGCCGTCACCGCGCTGGAGCAGGAGGACCTTGATCGCAAGCAGGCTGACAACATCGGCGACGTCTTGAAGGGTGTGCCCGGCGTTCAGGCCGCCGGGGCCTCGACCCGACCGATGGGCCAGGCCTTCAACATCCGCGGCATCGGCAACAGCGAGCAGACCGCCTCGGAAGAGCGGATCAAGGTCGTGGTCGACGGCGCGCCGAAGTTCTTCGAACAATACCGGATGGGCAGCTTCTTCGGGGATCTTGAACTGTTCAAGCGGGTCGAAATCCTGCGCGGCCCGGCGTCATCGACGCTGTATGGCTCGGGCACTATCGGGGGCGTCGTGGCCTTTACCACCAAGGACGCAAGCGACTATCTGGCCGAGGGAGAGACGCGCGCGCTGCGCTTCAAGCTTGGCTATGAGTCGAACGGCGACGTCCTGAAACCAGGGATGATCTACGCGCACCGTGCAGGCAATGCCGAATTCCTGTTCGCGCTGAACACCAGCACCGGCAACGACAAGACGGATGGCGCTGGCACCGTGTTGGCGGGCTCGTCGCACCAGTCGGTCTCGGGGCTGGCCAAGGCGAAGCTGAGCTTCGGTGACGACAGCGACCAGAGCCTGACCCTGGCCCTGTCGCGGACCGACACCGACATGGACGGTGCAGCCGTCGCGCAGACCGGCGGCACGGCGACAATCGCCACGTTCGGCTTCGCCGATGTCCATGCCATCGACGACACGGCAAGCCTGACCTGGCGCCATCAATTCGCGTCGAATGACCTTCTGGATCTGACAGTTCAGCTCTCGCACACCGACACCTCGGTCTCGAAGCGCAATTTCACGGGCAGCTCCCTGGCCTGCGCGCCGGGCACGCTGCAAGTCCTTTGCCCATCGGACTTTGGCTATGCCACGACCGCAGTGAAGATCGAGAACACCGCCAATCTTTCGTCTGGCGAATGGCAAAACTTCCTGACCCTCGGCGTTCAGCTTTCGGAACAGGACCGCAGCGCCACCTCGTCGCTTGGCGCGCTGGGGTTCCATCCCGAAGGCACCGATCGCAAGCTTGGCGTCTATGCCCAGGGCGAGTTCATCTGGAACGACCGGCTGACGCTGATCCCGGGCCTGAGGGTCGACTTCGGCAACCGGACGCCGTCGGCTGTCACAGCGGCGGCGGGCGGCGCAGAAGTGTCGGACCAAGCCGTCTCGCCCAAACTGTCGGCACTGTACAAGCTGAATGAACGCTGGGGCATCTTCGGCACGCTGGCCCGCACCGAACGGATGCCGACGCTGGACGAACTTTACTCCACCGACGGCGGGCGCCTGCCCAGCCTGGACCTTGCGAAGGAAGAGGCGGACTCGGTCGAGCTTGGCCTGACCTACCAGCAAGAGGGGTTGTGGGCTGAAGCCGACAGCCTGCACCTGAAGGCGACTGCCTTTCACAGCGACCTTTCCAACCTGATCGTGACAAATGGCGCGACCGGCGCGGTGCCGCGCTATGTGAACGTGCGCGCCGCCGAAATCTGGGGTGGCGAGATCGAGGCGGCCTATGACGCCGAACGCTGGTTCGCAAACCTGGCCTATAGCAATGTCCGTTCCGCCTACCGAGAAATGTCCAATCCCGCATCCAACGGCCTGACCATTGCCGACACCCCGGCGCAGAACGTGGCGCTGACCGTCGGGGCAAAGCTGCCCGACCCGGGCCTGACGTTGGGCTGGACCGCTTACTACTTTGACGCGGTCACAACCTATTCGGTTGCGACCACTGCAGCCGGCACGGTCACCCCGACCCATACGCCCGCATACGACACTCACGATCTGTTCGTCACCTGGAAGCCCGAAGCCGGCGCAATGGCTGGAATGGATGTCACGCTGACCGTCGAGAACGTCTTTGACGCGGACTACAAGAACAACCTGTCGCTTGACCGGGGCGAGGGGATGAACGCAAAGTTCTCCATCGGCAAGAACCTGACATGGTAAGGGTACTCGCAGCTTGCCTTATCCTCTTGGCCGGGACGGCCGTCGCGCAAGAGGGCGCCGCCCCTTCTGACTTGTCCAGCGGGCCTCCCCCCCTGGACGGGGCAGCGCCAGAAACCGAAGCGCAGCCGCTGCCAGAGGCCGCATCCAGGCCGGCCGCGACGGTCTCGGCGGATGGTGGTCAGATCCCGACCGGCTCCACCGCGCTGGATGCGGATTTTCCGGCGACATCCATGTCGGTCGAGACCGATCTGGTAAGCCTGTTCCTGAAGGCGCACCTGGTGGTTCAGGCAGTCATGGGCGCGCTGGCGCTGGCTGCGGCGGCCGTTCTGACCGTTTTCCTGTTCAAGATTGTAGAGTTCGCACTGGCCTTTGCGCGGCTCCGCCGGGCGCGGGCGAAGATCGCGGCAGAAGCGGGCCTGATCGTCCTGCCTGGCACCTGTCCGCTGGCTTTGACCTCCCAGGCCGTAGCCGACGAAGCCGCACAACTGCCCGCCGTCCTGACGGCTGACCTCCGCGCCGCTGCGCGTGAAAGGCTGGACCTTCGGCTTGACCGGATTGAAGCGGGCGCCGTGCAGCGACTGAGATCTGGCAGCGGGCTTCTCGCCTCGATCGGGTCTGTCGGTACCTTCGTGGGACTGTTCGGAACGGTCTTCGGGATCATGAACAGCTTCATCGCCATTGCCGCGACCAAGACCACGAACCTTTCGGTTGTCGCCCCAGGAATTGCCGAGGCACTTCTGGCCACCGGTATCGGGCTGGTCGCCGCGATCCCGGCGGTGCTGCTGTACAATGCGATCCTGAGGCGGATCGCCGCGTTCCGGCACGCACTGGCGGATGCGCGGACCGATCTTCTCTTGCGGTTCAGCCGCGGGCTGGACGCGCGCATGGCGGGGGGCTGACCGATGGCGCTGCAGCTGGACGAGGGCGAGGCGGAACTGAGCGAGATCAATGTTACGCCCTTCATCGACGTGATTCTGGTCCTGTTGATCGTCTTCATGGTGGCGGCCCCCCTGTCCACCGTGGACGTACCCGTGAACCTGCCGGGCTCTACCGCCCCAGCGGGCGACCGGCCCGAAGAGCCGCTGTGGCTGACGGTGACGGCCGATCGCAGGCTTGTGCTTGACGATGCGCCAGTCCCCGCCGACCGGCTTTCGGCCATTCTGGATGAACGCAGCAACGGACAGCGCGAGACGCCGGTCTTTCTGCGCGCCGACCGTTCGGTGGATTACGGCGCGCTGATGCAGGTGCTGGATCAGCTGCGCGCGGCGGGCTACCTGAAGGTCGCCCTCGTCGGGCTGGAGGCCGCCCCGTGACACGGCCCAAGGTTGCAGCGCGGGTCGCGGGGTGGCTTCTGGCAAGCGCAGTCGCGGTGGGCCTTATCGGCGGGGCCGCCGCCTTTGCCCTTGCGGTCGAACGGAGGACGGGCGTCCTGATCCTTGATCTTGCGGCCACTGCACCTGCCGCTCCGGCAATCGCTGCCGTTGCCGACGCCGCGCCCGAGGTTGCAGCAGCCGAGCCGTCGCTACCCGCCCCCCCGGTGGCGACAGAAACTGCACCTGTCGTGCCTGACGTTGTCCACGACCCGGTGCACGCCGCCGCCCCCATGGCTCTGCCGCGAATCGACCCCCCGGTCGCCGCAGAACTTTCCCTTCCGCGCGCAGAGACAGAACCGGAAGCAAGCACGGAAACGGTCCGGCCAAAGCCACGTCCCGAAGCAAAACCCGTTCCCGACTCAGAACGCGACGCGACGCATAAGTCCCAAACCACAAAGGAAAAACCGCCGAAAGAAGCCCGATCCAAGGAACCGGTTCGCTCTGAAAAACCAGTCTCTTCGCCCAGCGCCCCACGTGCGGCCGCCAAGGCCAAGGGCGGTGAGGTTTCACCAGCGGCCTACGCAAGGGCCGTGATGAAGAAGGTGCGCGCTACAAGGCTGAAAGCAGGTGCAGGCAAGGGCACGGCAGTCGTGGGCTTCACCATCGCACCGGACGGCAGTCTTGCCTCCGTGCAGGTTCTGCATAGCTCGGGCGACGTGGCCCTGGACGCCGTCGCAGTGGATCATATCCGTCGCTCGGCGCCTTTTCCGGCACCGGCTCCCAACGAGAAGCCTCGCTTCTCGTTCGAGTTTGTCGGGAAATGAGGCTCTGTCGCACAGATCAAGTGGGGGCACCGCATCCCGGTTTCGACCAGGCTTATACGGGTCAAACCAGATGGGCACCGATCTGTGCCGCTTTCAGCGCCGTGGCGCGCCAGTTCGTCGTGCGGCAGGTCAATGGCCGGGGTTTTGGCATGCCCCAAGGCCAACACCATCGAGTCCCTCACCATGTGTGCAACAAAGCCTGGCCAACATCCCAGTGACGTCGGAGCGCGCCACTTGGCCGTGCCCCCAAGGTTTACCTGGAGCCAAGTGTCGCGCCTTTGCCTCGCGCCCATTTGAGGAGCAGATGGTCCGCCAGGAGCCCCATGAAAGCCACCGCGAACCCAAGGACCAGACCCTTGCCCACATCGGTCGAGGACAGCGCCCGCTGCATCTCTTGACCAAGGTCCTGGGTGCCGATGAAGGCCGCGATGATCACCATGAAAAGGGCAAACATGATCGACTGGTTCGCACCCACGACAAGGGTGGGGATGGCCAACGGCACCTTGACGTGCCGCAGAAGCTGGCCTCGGCTTGCCCCCGACATCTGCGCCGATTCAACGATCTCGGGCGGGATGTTGCGCAGGCCCTCGATCGTGTAGCGGACGATGGGCACGGTCGCAAAGACCATGACGGCGGCCACGACGGCGACATCGTTAACACCGAACAGCATCACCACCGGGATCAGGTAGATGAAGCTTGGGAAGGTCTGGGCCGTGTCGCAGACCAGCAGGAAGCGCCGCGCGCGGGTCTCGTTCGCGGCACCGATCAGGCCCAGCGGCACCCCGATCAACAGCGCCAGCGCAACTGAAACGAACACGGTGTACGCGGTGATCATCGCCCGGTCCCACCAGCCCGACAGCGCTATGGGCAGCGCGAAGGCAAGGCACACCAGGGCCGAGCGCCAGCCGCCGATGCGCCAGCCGATGCCGGCCAGCGCCAGAAGGACGGCCGAGGTCGGCAACCACAGGAACGCATCGCGCAAGGGGATCAGGACCCAGGTGATCAGAAACCAGCGCAGCCAGTCGGTCACAGGGTCGATCAGGTCGATGAACCCGCCGACCACGAAATCGATCGGATCCGCCATGCTGAGCGCCTGCTTGCGCTCGACCTCGGCGAAATAGGGGTGGAGCCAGGCCATGACAAAGCCCAGGGCAACAAGACCCAGCCAGATCGCCAGCAGCCGGTGGCGCTGGACCCAGGTCGCGCCCTCGACATGCTCGGGCTGCTTCATCGCCCAGGCCTTCGACATGCGGTCCAGCACGATGGCCAGAAGCACGATGGTGATGCCGATCTCGACCGACAACCCGATCCGCAGCGCCTGAAGCAGTTGCAGCAGCTTCTGTCCCAGCCCGGGCATTCCGATGAAGCTGGCCAGAACGACCATTGCAAGGCTTTGCATGATCACCTGGTTGACGCCGATCAGGATTTCGGTCCGGGCGGCGGGCAGACGGACGCGGGTCATCAGCTGCCAGCGCGTCGTCCCGCTCATCTTGCCGCTTTCGATGATCTCGGGCGACACCGCGCGCAGGCCGAGGAGCGACATGCGGATCATCGGCGGGACGGAGAAGATGATCGTGACGATGGCGCCCGCCTTCGGACCCACACCGATGAACACGACAACGGGGATCATGTAGGCGAAATGCGGCAGCGACTGCGCAATGTTCAGAACCGGGTTCAGGATGCGCTCGGCCAGACGGTAGCGCCAGGCGAGAATGCCCATCAGAAGCCCGAAGACGACCGCGAACGGGACTGCGACGACGATGACCGACAGCGTCTCCATCGCCCATTTCCACTGGCCCATGACGGCGATCCAGACGAAGGTGCCGCCCGCCAGCACCGCCAGCCGCAGCCCGCCCAGGGCGTAGCCCGCCATCCCGGCGGTGGCCGCGATCACCACCCAGGGGATCGGGCCAAGCTGCGGCCAGCGCGACTTGCCGTAAAGAAGGTTCGCCGTGACATCCAGGCAAAACTCCACCACGTCGGAGAACGCCCGGGTAAAGGCCATCAGACCAAGATCGTCGCGCGCGAAGTCGAAGACCGCGTTGATCCAGTCGGCGAAGGGCAGGACCAGACTTTCCGGCAGGCGCAGAAGGTACGCGGGAAGGACGTTCCGCGACAGGACAAGCACCAGCGCGGCCAGCAGGATCGCTTGCGCGACGCGCTTCTGGTCCAGGCGGAACGGGGGCTGTGGAAGGGTCGCCGTCATCATGCCGCCGGTCCCAGAAGCAGGTCCAAAGCCGCCTTCCGGTCCAGAAGTCCGGCGATCCGGCCCTGGTCCACCAGCGGGATCAGCGCCCGGCTGTCACCGATGATCCGCCGGGCCAGCGCGTGCAGGGTCTCGTTGGCGGGCAGCGGCTCGCCCTCAATGGCGCGTCCCTCGACCGGCTGTGCCAGCGCGAGCGCATGGACCACACGGGTGCGGTCGATGGCTTCGGTGAACTTGGCAACATAGGGCGTCGCGGGAGCCATGACGATGCGTTCGGGCGTGTCGATCTGTTCGACCGCGCCGTCCTTCATGATGGCGATGCGGTCGGCCAGCCGCAGCGCCTCGTCAAAGTCGTGGGTGATAAAGACGATGGTCTTGGCCAGCATCCCCTTCAGCCGCAGGAATTCGTCCTGCATCTCGCGCCGGATCAGCGGGTCAAGCGCGCTGAAGGGTTCGTCCAGGAACCAGATGTCCGGCTCGACCGCCAGGCTGCGCGCGATGCCCACCCGCTGCTGCTGGCCGCCAGACAGTTCGCGCGGGAAATAGCCCTCGCGGCCCTTCAGCCCCACCAGCGCCAGCATGTCGCGCGCCCGGGCGATGCGGGACGACCGGTCCTGACCCCGCATTTCCAGCGGGAAGGCCACATTTTCCAGCGCGGTGCGGTGCGGCAGCAGGCCGAAGCTTTGGAACACCATGCCCATCTTCCTGCGGCGCAATTCGATCAGTTCGGGCTCGGACAGCTTGCCGATGTCGCGCCCCTCGACCGTCACCTCACCGGAAGTGACGTCCAGAAGCCGTGCCAGACAGCGCACCAGCGTCGACTTGCCGGACCCCGACAGCCCCATCACCACCAGCATTTCGCCGCGCCGGATCTCCAGCGAGACGTCGCGCACTGCGGCGATGTGGTTCGTCGCGCGCAACTCGTCCATCGTCGTCTGCGGCGTCAGCTGCAGCCGCTCGGGACGGTCGCCGAACACCTTCCAGACGTTCTTGCAGGAAATCACAACGTCGCTTGCGGTCATAGGTTTGCCCCCCGGATAAAAGCGCCACCCGGGGGGAATGCTCCCGGGTGGCAAGTTGGGTCACCCGAGGGTGACGCCGGAGATCATTCGGTCCAGAGCTTCCAGACCGCCTCGTTCGCTTCCAGCCAGGCGGTTGCGGCCTCTTCGGGTTCCATCCCGTCGATGTCGACCATCTTGGCCATCTCGGCGATCTGGGCGTTGGTGAAGTTCACCTTCTGCAGCGCGGCATAAGCACCGGGCCACTTGTCCTTCATCCCGTCCCAGGCCGCGATCTTCATATAGCCGTTGGCCGGGTTGCCGCAGTCATAGACCTTGTCCGGGATCGGGCCGACCGCCGGGTCCTTGTCGCAGCCTTCGACCCATTCCGGGAAGTTGACGAACTCACCCGGCCAGACGGCTTCGGCAAAGTTCGGGGTCCAGTTGAACAGCACGATCGGGGTCTTGTCCTTTTCCGCCGCCGCGATTTCCGCCCAGAGCGCCGCAGCCGAGCCCGCGTTCACCACGACAAAGTTCATCCCCAGCGCTTCGACCTTCTCCTGATCGTGCTTCAGCCAGTCCACCGGCCCGCCCAGGAAACGGCCCTTGTCCCCGGTTTCCGGCGTGACGAACAGCGCCGCGCAATCGTTCAGGGCCTTCCAGTCCGGCAGGCCCGGGCAGGCCTCCTTGGTCCACATCGGATACCACCAGTCCTCGCGCGTCACCGCGTCGTGGGTGGCGACGTCATGGATGCCACCCTTTTCGACCGCTGCCATGAACGAGGCGCCGAACGCCCCTTCCCAGACCTCGACCTCCAGCGTGGCGTCGCCCAGGCGCACGGCCTCGTAAACCGCCTGGCTGTCGGTCGAGACGTACTCGACCGAATTGCCCATGCTTTCGAACATCTGGCCCACCACGTTCGACATCACGATCTGGCTCGACCAGTTGTGGGTGGGGATGATGATCGGGTCGGACGAATCCTCGGCCCAAACCGGCGCGGCCAGCGCGACAACCGCCGCGCCAAGAAGCAGTCTGGTCAGTTTCTGCATGTGTTTCGATCCCTGTTCAGGTCGCACCCGTTGCGGCGACGACGTTTCCACGGAAAGTCGAACGCTTTCCTGAGAGGCAAGGTTATGTACTGGATGTGAACGTGTCAGACCCTTGCCGTGAACAGGCTGGAGAATGTTGTTACAAAATGTTAACAGAACTCACTGGTACCGGGGACTGCTGACCTATGAACGCTGCCGCCCATATCGTCGTGATCGAGGATGACCCGGTGACCCGCACCGCGCTTGGGGGATATCTGGAAAGCTTCGGCTACCGCGTCACCGCCTGCGCCGGGGCCGAGGCCGCCGAAAAGGTGCTGGCCCAGGAAAACCCGGACCTCCTGATCGTCGACATCAACCTTTCCGGCAAGGACGGGTTGGAGATCACCCGCGAGCAGCGGGCCCGGTCCGAAGTGGGAATCATTCTATTGTCGGGGCGCACCGACGACGTGGACCGGATCGTGGGATTGGAGCTTGGGGCCGACGACTATGTCTGCAAGCCCTTCAACCGGCGCGAGCTTCTGGCGCGGGTGAAGAACTTGTTGCGGCGTACCGCGGCGATGCGTCAGCTTACCCGCCGCGTGGTGCATTTCGCGGGGTTCACCTTCGACACCGCCGCACGGCATGTCAGCGGTCAGGATGGCGTCGGCGTCCAGCTGACCCGGGCCGAGTACGAACTTCTGCGCACCTTCGTCCTCAATCCCGGGATCGTCCTGTCGCGCGACCGGCTTTTGGCCAGCATCACGCACCGGCAGACCGATTCGGGGACAAGGACGGTTGACGTGATGGTCAAACGCCTGCGGGCCAAGTTCAGCGATGATCCGAAGCAGCCGCGCATCTTCGGCACCTCGCATGGTGAAGGCTACGTCTTCACTGCGCCGCTGTCCTGACGCCCGCCAGATCCTCCAGCGCCTGAAGCGACCGCATGAGCTGCCGCTCCGCCGCCGCTGCCGCACTTAGCAGGGACCCCACAGACTCGGGTCCCGGTCTGGCATCGCGGCGGGAAAGGTCGGCCAGGACTTCGCCCAGCTCTGGCAGGTCAAAGTTCCCCACCGCCCCCTTCAGCTGATGCGCCCGCCGTTCGATGTCCGGGGCCGCCCCCTGCCGCAGCGCCTCGGCCAGCGCTTCGACATCGGGACGCAGGCGGTCCAGCATCAGCCGCACCAGGTCGCGCGTCGCGGTCGGCCCCAGATCAGCCAGCGTCTCGCGCACGGCCGGGGCGACGCCTGTGCGACACAGCCGCGCCAGGGCCGTAGCCAAAGCCTCGGGAGTCAGCGGCTTGGCCACGACCTCGTCCATCCCGGCGGCGCGGCAGGCCGCAATGTCGCCGGGCTGGGCGTGGGCCGAGACCCCGATCACCGGCAGCCGGTCCAGCCCCGGCAACCCGCGCAGCCGCCGCGTCGCCTCGATGCCCGAGATGCCCGGCAGGTTCACGTCCATGAGGACGGCATCGAAGTCGCCCGCCGCAAGCATCTCCAGCGCCGCCTCACCCGTTGCAGCAATAGCGGCCTGATGGCCCAAGGACTGCAGGAAACCCAGCGCTACCTCCTGGTTGACCGGGTGATCCTCGACCACCAACACATGCAGCGGCGGCAGGTCGGGCGTCGGCTCCACCTGCCGCGCCACGGGCGCTGCCCCCCGCGCAAAGGGCACATGCAGCGTGAAGGTCGCGCCCTGCCCGCGCTGGCTGGCGACGGTCAGCGCCCCGCCCATCAGCCCGGCCAGACGCCGGCTGATCGTCAGTCCAAGCCCCGTGCCGCCATGCGTCCGTGCAGTCTGCAGGTCTTCTTGCTGGAAGGCGTCGAAGATCCGCTCCAGCGCGTCAGGCGCGATCCCCCGCCCGGTGTCACTGACTGTGAAACGCAGGCACAAGGGATCGGCGTCAGGCGGACCCGCCAGCGCCACCGCGATGCGCACTTCGCCCGTATCGGTGAACCGCACCGCGTTGGACACCAGGTTGAACAGGATCTGTCGCAGCTTGCCCATGTCGCCGCGCAACGGCGGCAATACCGCGTCGGGAAGCTCGGTCACCAGCCGCAACCCCTTTTCCTCGGCCATCGGCGCCATCAGAAGCGCGATGTTCCCCAGCGCCTCGCCCAGATCGAAATCCTCGATCGCGTCTGCGGTCTGGCCCTGCTCCAACTTGGAATAATCAAGGATGCTGTTCAAAAGCCCCATCAGCCCCTTGCCCGATGCCAGCGCCGCGTCCAGCCGCGCAACCTGCACCCGCGTCAGCCCATCGCGCGGCAGGTTTCGCATCATCCCCAGGACCCCGTTCATCGGCGTGCGAATCTCGTGGCTCATCATCGCCAGGAACTCGGACTTCGCCCGGTCCGCCGCTTCGGCCCGGTCGCGCGCCGCGTCATGCGCCGCCACCTCGCCGCGCAAGGCCTCGGTCTGTTCGTCCACCAGGCCCTGCAATTCACTGCGGTGCCGGCGCAGTTCTTCCAAATGGCGTTCCCGCTCGGCGGCAAGTTCCCGGTTGGCGATGGCCTGCTGGCGAAACACCTCGACCGCGCCTTCCATCTGCGCGATCTCGTCGGTGCCCGACCGCCGGATCTCCTCGCCCGGGTCGCCCTTGGCCAGCCCCGCCATCCGCGCCGCCAGTGCATCCAGTCGCCGGATCAGGTTGCCCCGGACATAGAACCACAAGACGCCCAGCGACAGCACCAGCGCCAGCATCGCCGAAAAGGCATAAAGCCGCTGCGTCGCCAGAATCGCCTGCTCGGCCGACTGCCCCGCCCGGACCGCATTCGCCTCGATCCGGTCCGCCAGCGCCGAGGCCGCCGTCTCCAATTCCAGCGCCGCGCGGCGCAACTCGGTCTCGGCCCGCGTGATCCGCTCGGTCACCGCCAGAACCTGCGCCACGTTCTCGAACAGCCCCGCCGTTTCGGGGGGCGTGGCCGGAGCGGCCCCGATCACCCTCAGCAGCACGCGCACACGGTCGGCGCGGCGCGGGTCCTGCACCGAGTCCAACCGCCGCGAGATCACCCGCACCCGCGCCGCCAACTCGTCGCGCAGCGCCTGCAATTCGGCCTGCGACTGCACCCCGGCAACCCGGCTTAGCAGAAGGCCGACCTCGGACGCATGCGACCGCAGCTCGAACATCAGGCCCATCTGGAACAGATCGACCTCGATCAGCTTGTCCAGCGTGTTCAGCCGGATCTCGGGGTCCGCCGTATCGGTCCCATCCATCCCGTAAAGGCTGGAGATCACCGCCGAGGCCCCCATCTCGGCATTGGCGACCAGCGTGTCGGCGATTTCGGTCAGCTCGACCGCCGCCGCCAGCCCCGCCTCCAGCTGCGCATCCCGCCGGGCGATCAGGCTGATACGTTGCCGCACCAGCCGGTCGATGGTGGTCAACGCCTGCCGGAGGCCCGCCTCAGCCGCCAGCGCATTGGCGAGGGCATCATCGGGCAACCCCTCCTGCCGCAAAAGCCGCGCCCGCAGCGCGTTGGCCTGGTCGAACAGAAACGCCGCCCGCTCGGCCCGCAGCGCCTCGTCGGTGACCGCCGCCAGTTCCGGCGCGACGGCGACCACCCGGCTGGTCTCCTCGGCCACGCCCCGCACTTCGGAAATCGCCGGGATCGCCTCAGTCACCACCCGCGACTGATTTGCCGCCACATCCTTCAGCTCGAACCAGCCCAGCACCCCCGTCGCAGCAGGGAAGCCCACGATCAACCCGATCGCCAGCAGCAGCCGTCCGCCAAGACTCGACTTGTAGCCGAAGTTCCGCAAGGCTCCCCTCCAGGGTTTGCGGGTCCAAACTATCACCGAATCCGCGAAAGGGGAGAAGCGATGCGCAAGTCCGTCGCCATGACAATTCTGGCGGCGATCCTGATGGCAGGCCATGTCGGTCCGGCCCCGGCCGAAGCCTGGCAGCTGGAAGCCCGCGCCATCCCCTTCGACGATGCCAGCGCCGCCGTGCCGCTGACCTACACGCCGCTTGCCCGCGCCGCCCGGCCCTGGCGCTTTTGCGTCCTTTATCCGCATCTCAAGGACGCCTACTGGCTGTCGGTCAATTACGGCATGGTCGAAGAGGCCCGCCGCCTGGGCGTCGCGTTCGACGTGTACGAGGCCGGGGGCTACCCCAACCTGTCGCGCCAGATCGACCAGCTGAAAGGCTGTGCCAGCGACGAATTCGACGCGGTGATCCTGGGCTCCGTCTCTTATGCCGGGCTTACGGCCGAAGTCGAACGGATCGCCCGGCTGAAACCCGTGATCGCTGCCGTGAACGACATCGACGACAGCGGCATCACCGCCAAGGCCAGCGTCCCCTGGACCGAAATGGGCGCCGCTGCCGGGCGCTTCATCGCCGAACGTCACCCCAGGGGCAGTCCCCCCGTCCGCATCGCCTGGTTCCCGGGCCCCCTTGGCGCTGGCTGGGTCACCTTCGTCGAGTCCGGCTTCCGCGCCGCCCTGGCCGACAGTTCGGCCGAAGTCGTCATGACCCGGTTCGGCGACACCGGCACCGAGGAACAGGTCCTTCTGGTCGAGGAAGTGCTCGAGGCGATGCCCGACATAGACTACCTCGTCGGCAGCGGCCCGATGGCCGAGGCCGCCGTCCCGATCCTGCGTGCCAGGGGCCAGGAGGGGAGCATCAAGGTGGTCTCGACCTATCTCAGCCATGCCGTGTATCGCGGCGTGGTCCGGGGGCGGATCCTGGCGGCGCCAACGGACTCACCGGTTTTGCAAGGTCGGCTAGCCATCGAGTTGGCAGTCCGCGCGCTGGAAGATCGCCTCACGACCTACCATGCTGGCCCACCGGTCTGGATCGTGACACCCGGCACTGCCGGCATTAACGCAATTGAGGGGTCTCTGGCGCCGGCCAGTTTCGTCCCGGTGTTTTCTCAAGAAGCAAATCGCTTACCCGGCGCAAGCCCCTAAGGGTGCCGGGGGAATCGAAGGTTCTCTGCAATCACGAGTGGCCCGGCTCTGTTGCACGGATCAAGCTGAGGTCGAGTTTTTCCGCCCTTGAACCGCCTCCTGCCACACGTTGGGTTTGCGGCGGTCCGAGGCCGTGAAGCGGTTCAGATTTGCGGTCCTCAGGCACGCCTGACCGGCTGCGTCTGAGAAAGTGACCGGACGGCCCCGCTTGCCGCTGGGCGCGGCCAGCCAGACCGAATCCAGGTCAAACCAGATGTGCAGCGATCCACGCTGCTTTCACCGCCGTGTTGCCGGAGCGCGAGTTCGTCATGCGGCCGGTCGAGGCGTCTACGTCCGAACAATCCGCGGGAACGTATCCGCCAGGCGGATTCTGAGGCTTACGACTTGCCAGCCATTTCGATGCCCGGCCGCCATATGTCGCATCCAGGCGCAATTAACGAGGAGTTCAATTAGTCGCATCGGCCACTGAGGCCGCAAACTATCTTGGTTATCAATAGTGAATGGCGGACCCGGAGCGATTCGAACGCCCGACCCTCAGATTCGTAGTCTGATGCTCTATCCAGCTGAGCTACGGGTCCGCAGTGCGGGCGATTTAGCCCCCTGCTCCGGGCAATGCAAGGGCGAAATCACACAAGCGCGTCAGCCGCCTGCTTCGGCAGGTGAATGGTGAACTCGGTGCCTTCGGTATCGGACCGCGCAAGCTCCAGCCGCCCGCCATGGCCGCGCACCAGTTCGGCGGCGATGGCCAGGCCAAGGCCGGTGCCGCCCTTGCGCGCGCCGCCCTGGAAGGCCGAGAACAGATGCTCGCGCGCCTTTGGGGGCAGACCCGGGCCGGTATCGCCCACGCGGATCCACCATTCGCCCTCATCCTCTCCGGCAGATAGCTCGATCGTGCCGGGCTGGCCCGTTGCCTCGATGGCCTGGCGGGCATTGCGGACCAGATTCGACAGAACCCGGTACAGCTGTTCGCCATCTGCCCGGATCGTCAAGCCAGTTGGAATGTCGATCAGGCAGGTGATCTGCGTCTCGGTCCCCAGCGCCTCGCCCTCGACCACTTCGCCGGCCAGCTGCGCCAGGTTCAGCCGGCGCAGTTGCGGTGGAGGTTCCTCGGCCTTGCCGAAGGCCAGAGTCGATTCGCACAAGGAAACCGCCCGGCTGATCGAGCCGATCAGCTTTGGCGCCGCGCGCGTCACGATCGGATCGGCGCTGCCCTCCAGTCGGTCGGCAAACAGCTGCGCCGTGGTCAGGATGTTGCGCAAGTCGTGGCTGATCTTGGCCACCGCACCACCCAACTGGGCCAGCCGTTCCTTCTGTCGCAGGGCGCCGGTCAGCTGCATCTGCATCGACTGCAGCGCCTCTTCGGCAGTGCGCAGTTCTTCGACATCTGCGTTGGGTTCGATCACCCGGCGCGCGTCCTCGGGGGCTTCGGCATAGGTCTGCATATGCCTTACGACGCGACGGATCGGCAGCACCAGCAAGCGCTGCACCGCGATGAACAAGAGAAATGCCGTCACGACCGAGATCAGCGCCGACAGGACCAGGATGCGCAAGCCATAGTCCAACATGGCGTCGCGCAAGGTCCGGGTTTCCATCGTGACCTCAATCAGGGTTCCAGCCTCCTGCACCGGATAGCCGATGACCCGGATGATCCGGTTCTGCGGGTCGACCAGTACCTGGAATGCGTCGCGGATCAATTCCCACGGGCCGGCCATGCGCAGATCATAGGTCGCGTGAATTTCGCCCGGGACCGGAGAGGACAGGACCAGCTGGCGCACCTCGTCCCGGCGCAGGACGACGTTGTAGACCTCGGCATTGGCCAGAAGCTCGGTCTCCAGTTCGGGCATGATGATGTCTTCGGTCGCAAGCTGGGTCAGCGCGGCAATCTGCGCCTGCTTCAACCGGGTCAGCATGAAATCCGCCCGATAGCGCGCGATCGAGGGTACGAAGATCAGAACTTCGGCCAGCATGACGAAAATCACGGTCAGGATCAGGAAGCGCCCCGACAGCGTCTTGAGGAAGCTTCTCCGCCGTTCCGCCACCTGGTCCGTCCTTGCCCGATGTCAGGGCACCCAGGACTGAACCAGACGCACGACGCGCCGCAGCAGCGGGTTCCCGAACAATTTTGGGGTAAAATAGGCACTTGCGGCGCGTTTGGAAACCTCTCCCAGCGTGGGATAGGGCGCAACCATGCCCGCAATCGCAGAAAGCTTCATTCGGGCACTGATGGCCAGCGCCCAAAGCCCGATCAATTCCCCCGCATGCGGGCCAACAAGGGTGGCACCGACCGGGCGGCCCTTCACCACCATGATCTTGGCAAAGCCCGTGGCCTTGGCCTCGGTGATGGCGCGGTCGTTGTGGGACAGGTCGGCTCGGACGACGGTCAAGCGGTCGCCATGGGCCTGGCGCGCCTCGGCCTCGGTCAGACCGACATGGGCCAGTTCGGGGTCGGTGAAGGTCACGCGCGGTATCGCCCGGGGATCGGCCTTGGCGGGCAGGCCCAGGACGGTCTGGCGCACGACGATACCCGCGTGCCACCCCGCGACATGGGTGAACTGCAACCCACCGGCCACGTCACCTACGGCATAGACCCGGCGGTTGGTCGTGCTGCGCAGCGACGGCGTCACCGTGATGCCCTTGGCAGTATGCGCGATCCCCCCGGCCTCCAGCCCCAGACCATCCAGATGGACCTTGCGGCCCACGGCAACCAGCAGGTGGCTGCCCTGCACCTGGGTGCCATCCGCCAGCACGGCCTCGACCGCCCCGTCCGTGCCGGACAGGCGCACCACGGCCTGCCCTTCCACCAATGCGATCCCCTCGGCCTTCAGCCGGTCGATCACCACGGCGGCGGCGTCCGGGTCCTCACGGCCCAAGACCCGCGCGGCCTCCAGAAGCGTAACCTTGCACCCCAAGCGCCGATGCGCCTGCGCCATCTCGACCCCGATCGGGCCACCGCCCAGGATCAGCAGATGCTCCGGGCGGTCGCGCAGGGCGAAGATCGTCTCGTTCGTCAGGTAGGGTACCGAGTCGATGCCGGCAATCGGCGGCACCATGGCGCGCGAGCCGGTGGCGATGACAAACCGGCGGGCGCGGATGACATGGTCACCAGCCTGCACCTCGTTGGGCGAGGTGAAGCGGGCCGTGGCGCGGATCACGGTGCAGCCCAGACCCTCGAACCGCTCCTGGCTGTCGACCGGGGCAATCTCGGCGATCACCGCGGCGACATGGTCCTTGACCGTGGCAAAGTCGACCGTCGGCTCTTGCCCCGCCACCCCGCGAAAGCCGTGGCGCTGCGCCTCGGCGGCCTTGGCTGCGGCGATCAGCGCCTTGGATGGCACGCAGCCCGAGTTCAGGCAGTCGCCGCCCATCTCGCCGCCCTCGATCAGCACGACACGCGCGCCCATCTGCACCGCGCCGGCAGCCACCGACAGCCCGCCAGAGCCAGCGCCGATAACGCAGATATCCGTCTGGATCAGGGTCATGTCAGCGGGCTTTCCGAAGGGCCTTCAGCACCATCGGCAAAGCGGCCAGTGCCGCAAGGCCAAGCATCGGCAGAAGGACAGGGGGCGTGAAGATGATCGACAGGTCCGGGGTTTCGCCCCGGGCAAAAACCTCGCCCAGACCGGCTCCGACCGAGGTAAAGACGAAGGCGGCCGGGATGATTCCCAGGAAGGTGGTGATGACATAGGTCGACAACCGCGTCCCGGTGAAGGCCGGGATCAGATTCGCCAGGAAGAAAGGCACCGCCGGCACCAGCCGCATGATCAGCAGGACCGACCATTCATTCTGGCGGATCGCCTCGATCAGACGTCCTGCCGTGCCGCCAGCCGCCTTCAGCTGCGCCGACAGCCGCTCGCCAAAGCCGGTCCGGGCGGCCAGGAAGATCAGGACGGCGCCCAGCGTTGCCCCGGTCACATTGAACAGGACGCCCGGGAACAGACCGAAGAGGAACCCCCCGGTCAACGTGGCAACCGCCCCCCCCGGCAGGCTAAGCGCGACAATGACCACATAGGCCGCCAGGAAAGCCAGCACCGTTGCCAGGTAATGCGCATCCCGCAAGGCCAGCAGCGCCTCGCGGTGCTGGGCAAGCGCCTCGAAGCTAAGGTGGTCACGAAAGAACAACGCGCCAGACACCGCGGCGACAAGAATCGCCAGGAAGGGCAGTCGGCGGAGCCAGGGGCTGGGGGTTTGGACAACTGGTTGCATGTGGGCAACATGGCGGAAACGTCCCCGATGTGACAGGCTTCGGGCCACGGCTCACGCCGCATTGATCCAACCGATGCGGATTGGGCCAGTGCTGAAACATTTCCCGCACCGCAGGGTGGAAATGTTGCAGGAAATCCGTGCTGGATGCGTTGACTTGGCCGCGGACCGCCCGTAAAGGACGGGCTTCAAGTTCAAGGGCCCTCGAATCCATCCGGGGTTCGGGTCAATTACGGAGAGCCGCGATGAAGCGCACTTTTCAACCGTCGAACCTGGTTCGCAAGCGTCGCCACGGCTTTCGTGCGCGCATGGCGACGAAGAACGGCCGTCTGGTGCTGGCGGCCCGCCGCGCCAAGGGCCGTCACAAGCTGACCGCCTGATGGTTGCCCCTGCGGGGGCATTCGGTGGCATCATGACACCGCCGGAGAAGGATGGGCCAGGCCTTGCCGCCGAATTGCCCACCGCCTCTCCGGCGGTTTCGCTTTGCGTGCTGGTCAAGCGCGCCGATTTCCTGAAATGCGCCAGTGCCAGGCGGCAGGGAACGGATGGCTTCCTGCTTCAGGCGCGGGACCGTGCTGATACCAGTAAGATGGCGCGCGTCGGCTTCACCGCCTCCAAGAAGATTGGCAATGCCGTTGCCCGCAACCGGGCCAAGCGCCGCTTGCGGGCGCTTGCGCGGGAGGTGCTGGCCCCCGCCGCGCGGCCTGGCTGGGACTACGTCCTGGTTGCCCGCCCCACGGCAACCGTCCTGCGGCCCTACGCCGACCTTCGCGATGATCTGCTGCGCGCCCTGCGATCGGTGCATCGGACATGACGCCGCTGGCCCAGGTCTTGGCGCTGCCGGTGCGGGCCTATCGCCTGCTGCTGTCGCCTTGGGTCGGACATGGCTGCCGCTTCCAACCCACCTGCTCGGCCTATGCGCTTGACGCGCTAGAGCGGCATGGAGCAGTCAAGGGCGGGTATCTGACGGTGCATCGCCTGTGTCGCTGTCACCCCTGGGGCGGTCACGGCTATGATCCGGTACCGGGGGCCGACCCAGCGCACGACGCCGGACGATAGGTTCCGATCACTCCAGCGTGGCGATGATTGCGCGCAGGGTTTCGATCCCCTCGCCCTTTTCCGAACTGGTAACGACGATCTCGGGGTAGGCGGCAGGATGCTTGGCCAGCGCGCCTTTCACCTTTTCAATGACGGCGGTCAACTCGCTGCGATGGATCTTGTCGATCTTGGTCAGCACCGCCTGAAAGGTCACGGCCGAACGGTCAAGAAGCGTCAGGATCTCTTCGTCCACCGCCTTGACCCCATGCCGCGCGTCAATCAGCACGAAGGCCCGACGCAGCGTCTGGCGCCCCGCAAGATACTGCTTCAGCAGCGCCTGCCACTTTGCCACTACCGCCACCGGCGCCTCGGCATAGCCATAGCCGGGCAGGTCGACCAGATAGCGCGCCTCACCCAAGGCGAAATAGTTGATCTCCTGCGTCCGTCCCGGCGTGTTGGACGCCCGCGCCAGTGTCTTGCGGCCGGTCAGAGCGTTGATCAGGCTGGACTTCCCGACATTCGAGCGGCCGGCAAAGCAGACCTCCACCCGGTCGGCCGGAGGCAGGCCCGCCATGGCGGTGACGCCTTTGACGAAATCGACCGGGCCCGCGAACAGCAAGCGCCCAACCTCACGCGGCTCGTCCTCGGGCTCGGGGGCCACGGTGAAAACCAGGCTCATATGCGCACCTCATCGCCCAGGCGGACGGCGCCACCGCGGATCACCCGCGCGAAAACGCCGAAATCAGTGTGGCCATAGCCGGCCTCAAGCGTGCCCATCGTGTCGGCATCTTGCTGCCCCGTTGCGGGGTTCGCTCCGGTGGCGCGGCAGCGGCCAATCGGCTCTTCCACCCGCAGGCGTGCGGCGCCGACGTTGATCTCTTGTCCGACCAGGTCCAACTCGGACCAGGGCGCCCAGTCCTTCACCCAGATATTGCCGCGGAAACGATGGATCGACAGGTCCTGCCCCATCCGCGCCGACAGATCGGCAAGCGAGGACAGGCTATTGATCGACACCAGCGGCTGATCCTGATCAGTAAGCGCCTGGCCCGGTACACGCACCACGCGGGCGGGCTCTGGCCGGTTCTCTGGCCAAAGCGGGCGCAGCCAGTCGATCAACCGGACAGCATCGGCCGGGTCGTCGGGGCGGAAGCTGGTCGTTGGCCGGCGGGGGTGGGCCAGCGTCACCTGCTTGGCGTCCGGGTCGGACTGACACGCGACCGCCATCAACTCGGCCGAGCCCCAGCCGCGCAGAAACTGCAGCTTCGGGGCCCAGGTCACCGGGTCGGTCAACCGGGCAGCGGCATGGGCAACCGCCCAGACCCGGTCGAACGGGAAGGCCGCGCCAGCCGACAACTCGACCGTCTCGACAGGCTCGAACCCGGCGGACTTGATCGGATGACGAACCAGATGCGCGACCCGTCCGGTCACTTCTTGCCCTTATTCTGGTCTGCCTGAGGCGACGCCTTGGCCGCCGCCTTCGCCGCGCGCGCCTCGCGGATATTGCCGAAGATGTCCGGCCGTTTTCCGTGGCTCCACATGATCAGGTACTGCTGGATGAAAGTGATCGTGTTGTTGGTGATCCAGTAGACCACCAGACCACTGGCAAAGCCGCCCAGCATGAACATGAACACCCAGGGCATCCAGGCGAAGATCTGCTGCTGCACCGGATCGGAAGGCGCCGGGTTCAGCTTCTGCTGCAGCCACATGGTGATGCCCAGCAGGATCGGCAGCACGCCAATGAAGATCAGGTGCAACAGCGAACCTGTCGCCGGCGCGTCCCAGGGCAGAAGGCCGAAGAAGTTGTACAGCGACGAGGAATCCGGCGCGGACAGATCGTTCAGCCAGCCGAAGAACGGCGCATGACGCAGTTCGATCGTGACGAAGATCACCTTGTAAAGCGCGAAGAAGATCGGGATCTGGATCAGGATCGGCAGACAGCCCGCCGCCGGGTTGACCTTCTTGTCCTTGTAAAGCTGCATCATCTCGCGCTGCAGCTTCTGACGGTCGTCGCCGGCACGCTCTTTCAGCGCCTCCATCTCAGGCTGCAACTCCTTCATCCGCGCCATCGAGACATAGGACTTGTAGGCCAGCGGCAGCACCAGGAATTTCAGAAAGAAGGTCAGCGCGATGATGGCCAGACCCATGTTGCCGATGACCGCGTTCAGCCAGTGCAGAACGGCGAAGATCGGTTTCGTC
The DNA here is from genome assembly GCF_002900975.1 of Tabrizicola aquatica. Lineage (GTDB taxonomy): Bacteria > Pseudomonadota > Alphaproteobacteria > Rhodobacterales > Rhodobacteraceae > Tabrizicola > Tabrizicola aquatica. The sequence goes on from NZ_PJON01000007.1 coordinate 25,411, forward strand.
AGGAAGTAGAACCAGCCCCAATCGATCGAGTCAAGGAAGCCTGCGATGCCGCCCTCGATCTCGTAGGCCCGGATCGTGGCCCATTCCTTGGCACCGGCAAAAAGCTGGATGGTCGAAGTCGTCTCGGCCCCGGCGGCCAGGCTGATCGCCGGCGGGCGCACCTCGGCCTGATAGATGCCCGCATTGGGCACATATTTCAGCACCTGCTTGTAGGGTTTGCCCTGTTCAGGCACCAGCGTCGTCATCCAGTAATGGTCGGTGAAGCCGACCCAGCCGTCGGTCATGGCTTCAGTGACCTGGGCGGGCTGGCCCTCGTTCGGGTCGACCGCAAACTCGGTCAGGTCGGCATAGTCCGTTTCGGTCAACTCCCCGTCCGCGCGCTGGATGGCGCCTTCGTGGACGACGAAGATGTTCTGCAACTGGGGCAGGCCGTGGCGGGCAATGATGCCATAGGGTTGCAGGCTGACGTCGCTGGCCGAGCCGTTGCGCACCCGATCGGTGACGGTGAACAGATAGTCCTCGTCCACCGCGATCTCGCGCGTGAAGGTCAGGCCCTTCGGGCTGGTCCAGGTCAGGGTCACCGGCTGGCCGGGTGCCAGGTTTCCGCCGCTTGCGGTCCATTCCGTCATGGCCCCGGGAACATCGGCGGCTTCAAGCCCGGTGCCGGGCAGCCAGCCGAACACCGAATAATAGGCCAGATTCTCGCCGACGGGCGAAAGAAGCCGCACGGTTTCAGACCCCGGCTCCAACGTCTCGCGGTAGCCCTTGAGCGACAGATCGTCGATGCGGCCGCCCAGCAGCGAGATCGAACCAGCCAGTTTCGGCGTGTCGATCGTCAGGCGCGGGGCTTGCGGAACGGGTGCGACGGCCTGGGTGGTTCCGGCGGCAGGATCGGCGACCGGGGCGGTGGTGGTGCCTTGCGCCACTTCGGTCGCGGGCGCGGTCGGAGTCAGGGGCGGTTCGGGTGGTGGAAAGAGGACGAACCATGTGATCATCACGGCGGCGGACAGGACCATCGCCAGGATCAGGTTCTTGTTGTTCTGCTCTTCCATCGGCACGCCACCCAAGCATTATCCGGATCAGCGGTGCTTCAACGACAGGGGCGGCGAAAGGTCAAGCGGTTTCGCCCCGGCGACCCCGGAGACCGCGATCAAAATCACGCATCAGTTGGGACGTTCGGCCCGGATGCCGATGCGCAGGGCCGCCGACATCCGTTCGCGGTACTGCCGCAGCCAGCCGGCCACGTCCTCCATCGGCAGGGGACGCGCCAGGACATAGCCCTGGACATGCGCGCAGCCCAACTGGGCCAGCATCGCGTGTTCCCCCGGGGTCTCGACCCCCTCGGCCAGCGTGTCCAGGCCCAACTGCTCGGCCATGGCTAGGATCGCCGTCACGATGCGCTGCTGGCCGCGGTCGATGTCGACCTCGCGCACGAAGGAGCGGTCGATCTTCAGCCGGCCCAGCGCGAAGCGGCGGATCGAGGTGATCGAGGCGTTTCCGGTGCCGAAATCATCCAGATCAACGCCACAGCCCATATCGGCGATGCGGGCGATGTTGCGGGCGATGGCATCGTCATTGCCCCCTGCGATGACCGACTCAAGCACTTCGATCGTCAGGCGCGCAGGCGAAAGGTCGTGCCGATCCAGTTCCCAGCGCAGGCGGTCGGGCAGGTAGGGGTCGCGCAACTCCTGGGCTGAAAGGTTCACAGCCACTGTAGGCACGCGCAGATCGCCGGCGTCCCAGGTCACAAGGGCGGCAAGGCCCTGGTCGATCATCGTCTGACCCAGTTGCGCCATCAGTTCGGTCCCCTCGATCGCGGGCAGGAACTGGGCGGGAGCGAGGATGCCACGCTCGGGGTGGTGCCAGCGGGCCAAGGCCTCAACCCCCGTGACCTCTCCGCTGTCGGTGCTGACCTGGGGCTGGAAATGCGCACGGATCTGTCCGGCCTCCACCGCTGCGGCAAAACCGGCGCGCAGTGCATCACGCGCCAGGCGCGCCCCGGCAAGGTCGCTGGTATAGGCGCGGATCGCCGACGGGCGGTGGCGCCCCGCCTCGTCCGCGGCGATCTGCGCGGCCTCCAGCAGTGCCCTACCGTCCGGATTCGGCAAAAGCCGCGCATGGCAAAACCCGATCGAGCAGGTCACCTGGGCCATGTCCAGACAAAGCGCCATTGGCTGCTGCACCACCAGTTGCAGCCGCCCGGCGATGGCCACCATCGCTTCAAGGTCCAGCCGGAAGGTGGGGCCCAGGACCACCGCCATGCTGCCATCTTCCAGCGCATAAAGCCGGTCACCGGGCCGCAGCGCCCCGCGCAGGCGGGCGATGCAGGCGGCCAGAAGCTCTGACTGGCGCACCCGTCCGTGCCGGTCGCAAAGGTCGGACGCATCGTCGAACTGGACCACCAAGCAGCCTGTCGAGGCGCCGGATTTCTGACCTTCGGTCAAGGCCGCCTCAAGCTGCGCCACCACCTGATCCGAGGCCGGCATAAGATCGCTTGCCGACAGCGACCGGGGTCTTGCGGCCAGCACGGCCAGCAGTCCGACGGCGAGAGGCACCAGCGCCTCGCCCCCAAGCCATAAGGCCGCAAGCACCAACGCGGGCAGGAACACCAGCACTTCGGGTCGGTTCAGCCGATCCGCGATCCTTGCGACGTTCATTCCCGCCTTCCCCCGAACCAGAGTTCACCTCATGTTCCGGGCAGGCTAACGAAATGTTCCTGATCAGTTCCTTAACGCTCTGCCGAAAGTTGCATAGAATTTTCCCCTTCCGCCAGCGCGGCCAGGGCGGCAAAGTCGAACAGCGCCGGGTCCGCCAGATGCGACGGCCGCACATTCATCAAGGCGCGGAACATCACTTGCCTGCGGCCGGGGGTGCGCACCTCCCATTCGTCGAGCAGTTTCTTCACCTGCGCCCGCTGCAACCCCTCCTGGCTGCCGCACAGGTCGCAAGGGATGATCGGATAACCCATCGCCGAGGCGAATTTCTCGCAATCCGCCTCGGCGACAAACGCCAGCGGACGGGCCAGATACAGGTCACCCTCTTCGTTCAGAAGGCGCGGCGGCATGCTGGCAAGGCGGCCGCCGTGGAACAGGTTCATGAAGAATGTCTCAAGAATATCATCGCGGTGATGGCCCAGCACCACGGTCGAGCAACCTTCTTCCCGTGCGATTCGGTACAGGTTTCCCCGCCGCAGCCGCGAGCAAAGGCTGCACATCGTGCCGCCCGGCTTGATCTTGTCGATCACCACGGAATAGGTGTCCTGATACTCGATCCGGTGCGGCACACCCATTCTGGACAGAAACTCCGGCAGGACCGTCGCCGGAAAGTTGGGCTGGCCCTGGTCAAGGTTGCAGGCCAGAAGGTCCACCGGCAGCAAGCCGCGCCACTTCAGCTCGTGCAGGACGGCCAGCAGCGTGTAGCTGTCTTTGCCGCCCGACAGGCAGACCAGCCAGCGCTCTCCGGCCCGCGCCATGCCATAGGTGTCGATCGCCTCGCGCACCTGTTGCACCAGGCGCTTGCGCAGCTTGCGAAACTCCAGCCCCTTGGGCGCGCCATGGAACAGCGGATGGATGTCGTTTTCGGTCTCGTCAAGCATCTGGGGCCTCGCGCGGGATGCGCCCTTATGCCAGAGGCCGCCGCGAAGGGCAAAGGTCAGACGTGCTGCGCGCCGTTGACCTCGATCTCGGCACCAGAGATGTAGCTGGACTGGTCCGAGCACAGGAACCAGATCACATCCGCCACCTCTTTCGGCTGGCCCAGGCGCTGCATCGGCAGCTTCTCGACGATCTTGTCGGTACCCGGCGACAGGATCGCCGTCTCCACCTCTCCCGGGGCGATGGCGTTGACCCGCACGCCGAGCGGCCCGAAATCATGGGCCATTTCCCGTGTCAGCGCCGCCAGCGCGGCCTTGGACGTAGCATAGGCCGCCCCGGCAAACGGATGGACCCGCACCCCGGCAATCGAGGTGACATTGACGATCGACCCCTTGGTCGCGGTCAACTCGTCCTGCAGACCACGGGCCAGGATGACAGGGGCGAAGAAGTTGACGTGGAACACATGGCCCCAGGTCCGCAAATCGGTGGTCATGGTGTTCAGCCGCGCCCCGCCGGGGCCTTTCGGGCTGATGCCGGCGTTGTTCACCAGGGCATGGATCCGTCCGCCGACCTTGGCCTTGATCGTCTCGATCGCGGCGATGGTCTTGTTGGGGTCGGCAAGGTCGATCTCGATGTGGTTTTCCTCGCCGCCCGGCCAGGGACAACGCGGATCAAAGGGCTGGCGCGAGCAGGTCAGGACCCGCCACCCCTCGGCCGAAAAGCGTTTCACCGTGGCATGGCCGATGCCGCGACTGGCCCCAGTCAGGACAAGGGTTTTCTGCTCGGACACCGACTTACCTCCGTCGCGGCATACTCCACCGCTCGGCCAGTAAGCACGCTATTGCAGGAAGTGTCACGCCCCCATGACACAAGGTTTCGACGTTGCTGTTCCACGGTCGAAAGCTACTCTGCCCGAGGTGATGAGGGAGCAGAGCGCGGGCACTCCAGACGACGTCATGGCCACCTTGCAGTCCGAGGCGAGTGCCGCCCTGAGCAAGGTCGAGACGCTGTTCGAGGTTCGGCTTGCCGCTCCGGTCGACATCGTGTTCGGAACGGATCCCGCCAAGATCGCCGAGCGTGCCGAGCCCTTGATCGCCTCTTCTGCGGGTGCCGTTGGACGGGTCGCATCCGGGGTGTGCAAGGACGCGCCCGGCCGCGGCGTCAGCATGACGCATCTGCCCGGCGTCATCCTGATCTGCCAGCGCCCTGGCGTGGTCTACCACGGAGGCTTCGACCCGCGCGAGGTGCGTGGCCGGCTGGGCCACATGCTGGCCATGGAGCTGATTGCCCAACTGAGCGGGGATCGCGCGAACGGTCCCGAAGAAGACTATCTGAACAGGACCGCCGAGAAGCTGCGGAAGGACGGCGTGACGAACCCGCGAAAGATGGAATACTACAGTTCCAGCCTTGCGGACGCAGAGGGGATCGGCCGGACCGGTCTGCTTGTCGCCGACGATCTGACCAGCGAAACGGGACTGGCCTTGATCGGGGTATTTTACCGGACCCTCGGCACGGGGGTATCAGTAGAAGAGTCAGCGGGCCTTCGGCAAATCGCTGGCCGAGGTCTACGAAGGCTACCCATAGCCGCGCGACTGCGTTAGACCCTCACCCGACACCGCTGGGGAGGCCCGGACATGAAACAGCAGACCCTGACCATGCAAGACGCCAAGACCACCGCCAAGATGCTCTCGGAAGCCCTGCCCTACCTGCAGCGCTTCGAGAATGCCGTGGTGGTCGTCAAGTTCGGCGGCAACGCGATGGGCGACGACGCCGCGATGGCGGAATTCGCGCGCGACATCGTCCTGATGAAGCAGGTGGGCGTGCACCCGGTCGTGGTCCATGGCGGCGGGCCGATGATCAACGAGATGCTGGAAAAGCTGGGCATCAAGTCCGAGTTCGTGCGCGGCAAGCGGGTGACCGACAAGGCGACGGTTCAGGTTGTCGAGATGATCCTGTCGGGCCTGGTGAACAAACGGATCGTGCAGGCGATCATGGATGCGGGCGGGCGGGCCGTTGGGATCTCGGGCAAGGACGACGACCTCATGGTGTGCGAGCCGGACGACCCTGAACTGGGCTATGTCGGCCGGCCGGTCGAGATGAACGTGCAGGTCCTGCGCGACCTTTACAATGCCGGGATCATCCCGGTGGTGGCGCCGGTCGCCACGGGGATGCAGGACAACGAGACCTTCAACGTGAACGGCGACACCGCTGCGGGGGCGATTGCCGGGGCATTGCAGGCGGACCGGCTGCTGCTTCTGACCGACGTGCCGGGGGTGAAGAACGCTGCGGGAGAGGTGATGACCCAGATCACCCCGGATGAAATTCGCCGGATGACGGCCGAGGGGGTGATCTCGGGCGGGATGATCCCGAAAACCGAGACGGCCCTGATGGCGATCGAGCAGGGGACGCGGGCGGTGACGATCCTGGATGGGAAGGTCCCCAATGCCTGCCTGCTGGAACTGTTCACCGACCACGGGGCTGGCAGTCAGATCCGGTCGACCGAGCCGAGGGTGAAACCGCAGGTCCGGCGCTGAGTGTCCACGGTGGACATTCTTTGGAAGTGAAAGATTTCCAACGACTTATCCAATCCCGTTAGGGTGGCGTTAACTTTTGCCGCCCCAGCGCCAGACCCGTTGAAACGTGGTGTGCCGGGTCCACCACGCAGGGCATTGCCGCGCTGCAGGAGGGCTTGTGGCTGTGGGGCGATGCTGCGCTTGGGGGCGGCCTGACCGCTTGGACCTGGGCGGGCAGCCCTGACAGTCTGCCCCGGATCGCGGCCATGCTGCGCCCGGCCTGGCGCAGCGAGTCTTGGCCCGCCGCGCTTGGCGTCCGGTTGGAGCGGCCAGCGCCGTGTCTGGCACGCGGCGACATGGTGCGAAGAAAAGCAGCAAGAGGCAGCGCGCAACGTAAAACGGCGCCGAGGTCGCTCGCCGCCGTTCTGGTCGTCTGCCTGCCCGACCCGGCCTAGTGGCCGAGGATCTGGCTGAGGAACAGCTTGGTCCGGTCGCTTTTCGGGTTCGAGAAGAACTCTTTCGGCTCGTTCTGCTCGACGATCTGGCCCTGGTCCATGAAGATGACCCGGTTCGCCACGGCCTGGGCAAAGCCCATTTCGTGGGTGACGCAGAGCATCGTCATGCCCTCTTCCGCAAGCTGGATCATGGTGTCGAGGACTTCCTTGATCATCTCGGGGTCAAGGGCCGAGGTCGGCTCGTCGAACAGCATGATCCGGGGCTTCATGCACAGGGACCGCGCAATGGCGACGCGCTGCTGCTGACCACCCGAAAGCTGGCCGGGATACTTGTTCGCCTGTTCGGGGATCTTCACCTTCTTCAGGAAGTACATCGCCGTTTCCTCGGCTTCCTTCTTGGGCACCTTGCGGACCCAGATCGGGGCCAGCGTCAGGTTTTCCAGGATCGTCAGGTGCGGGAAAAGGTTGAAGTGCTGGAACACCATCCCGACCTCGGACCGGACCTTGTCGATGTTCTTCAGGTCATTGGTCAACTCGGTCCCGTCGACGATGATCTGGCCCTGCTGGTGTTCCTCCAGCCGGTTGATGCACCGGATCAGGGTGGACTTGCCCGACCCGGACGGCCCGCAGATCACGATCCGCTCGCCGCGCTGGACGGTAATGTTGATGTCGCGAAGCACGTGGAACTGACCGTACCACTTGTTCATGCTGGTGATCTGGATCGCGATTTCGTCCGTGATCTGCATCTTTGCTGCGTCTGCCATGATGTGCCCTTAACGGTGATCGGTCTTCAGCTTCTGTTCCAGGTACATGGAGTACCGCGACATGCCGAAGCAGATGATGAAGAAGATTGCGCCGACGAAGATGTAGGGCTCCCAGTAGATGCCCTTCCAGTCGATGTCGGCCCGGACGATTTGCGTGACACCTTTCAACGGGTCCATCAGGCCGACAAAGGCGACCAGCGTGGTGTCCTTGAAAAGGCCGATGAAGGTGGACACGATCGCGGGGATCGAGACCTTCAGCGCCTGCGGCAGGATGATGAGCCGTTGCGCGCGCCAGTAGTCGAGACCCAGCGCATCGGCGGCCTCGTACTGGCCGCGCGGAAGGGCTGCCAGGCCGCCCCGGATCACCTCGGCCAGGTAGGCGGCGGCGAAGAAGGTGACCAGGATGATGACGCGCAGGATGATGTCGAAGTTCGTCCCCGGCGGCAGGAAGTATTGCAGCAGGAGAGACGCGGTGAAGAGCAGCGTGATCAGCGGCACGCCCCGCACGAACTCGATGAACCCGACCGACAGCGTCTTGACGATCAGCATGTCCGACTGCCGACCCAGCGCCAGAAGGATGCCGATCGGCAGCGAGAAGGTGATGCCGGTCACGCCGATCACGATGGCCAGAAGGAAGCCGCCGAACTGATCGGAGTTGATCGATTGCAGGCCGAACGGCATCGCAATCTGCAGCGCGTTGACGACCGGGATGTCGATGTAAAGCCACCACAGCACCGCTGCGACAACGCCTGCCCCGGCCGCCGGCGCCAGGCCGATGAACGGCGAGGCGAGGCGGAACACGGCGTAAAGCACGCCAAAGCCCGCCATGGCAACGATGGGCGACCAGATCGAGCCACCCCAGAGCAGCCAGAAGCACAGGGCCGGGTAAAGCACGGTGAACCACAGCAGCTTGCCGGGTTGCACCTGCGCCAGGCCCAGCATCCCCAGGATCAGCACCATGGCCAGGCCAAAGGCGGTGCCAGGGGTCGCGGCCAGCGACAGCGTCACCAGAAGGTAGATCGCCACCGCCCCCAGGACGACGGTCAGGTTCCGCTTCTGCCCGGCAAACAGCACGGGTGCCAGCGCCGCAAGCAGAAGGCCCAGCGCCAGGATCGGACGCCACCATTCGGCGGGTGGGTAGAAGCCGAAGAGGAACTGGTGCCAGCGTTCGCGGATCATCGCCCAGCAGGCGCCGGTTGCCCCCTCGCCCGCCGAGGCGGCGACGATCTCGCGGCATTCGGACAGGCTTTCGGCGACCCAGACCGAGTTCAGCCACCAGGGCAGGGCCGCACTGATCAGCGCGTAGATGCTGAGCAGGCCAAGCAGGGTCAGCGCGACATTGAGGGGGGTTGAGAACAGGTTCTCGCGCATCCATTTCACCGCGCCACGCTCGCCCATCGGGGGTGGCGTGGGCGGCAGCATGGTGTCGCGGACGAAGGAGACGGTTTGGGCGTGCGTTTCACTCATCTTAGCGCGCCTTCAGCTGAACGGATTTGTTGTACATGTTCATCACGGCCGAGATGATCAGGCTGATCGTCAGATAGATCAGCATCATCAACAGCATGCACTCCAACTCGCGGCCGGTCTGGTTCAGGGTGATCCCGCCCAGCGTACCGCGCAGGTCAAGGTAGCTGACCGCGATGCCCAGCGAGGTGTTCTTGGTCAGGTTCAGGTACTGGCTGATCAGCGGCGGGATGATGACGCGCAGCGCCTGAGGCAGGATGATCAGGTTCATCGTGCGGTTGGGGCGCAGGCCCAGGGCGAAAGCGGCTTCGGACTGGCCGCGGCTGATCGCAAGGATGCCGGCGCGGACGATCTCGGCGATGAAGGCGGCAGTGTAGAGGCTGAGGGCGACGGTCAGAGCGGTGAAGCTGTGCGCAACCAGGATGCCGCCAGCGAAGTTGAAGCCCCTGAGTTCGGGGATTTCCAGGTGGAACCCCATGGCGACCAGCATCACGATGACCGGCGCGAAGAGGATCAGGATCGATTTCCACCAGGTCACCGGCCGGTCGCCCGTCGCCTCTTGCTGCGCGCGGGCCGCAGCCAGAAGGCGGCGGTTGGCCCAGATCGAGCCGACGACCACGGCCAGGATGGCCCAGAACGTCAGGTTCAGCGACATGAACCCAAGATCAAGCGTGCCAAGCCCGCGTTCGAACAGAGGGGCCGGGATGTTGGTGCCGCGGTTGGTAACGGCCACGGTGTCGAAAATCATCATCGAGGCGGCAGGTGCCTCGCCCGCGGCGGCCATCTCGTCGGTGACGCGGAAGTCGCGGGGTTGCGGCGTGGTCTCGGACAGGATGACGTAGGTCAGAAGGATCCACAGCAGCAGCGGGATGTTGCGGAACAGTTCGACATAGACGGTCATCAGCCGGCCGATCAGCCAGTTCCGCGACAGGCGCAGAACGCCGATGGTCACGCCAAGGATGGTGGCGAAGATGCAGCCCCAGAAGGCCACGGCCAGGGTGTTCAGCAATCCCACCAGAAGCGCCCGGAAATGGTTGCTGTCGTTGGTGTAGGGGATCAGCTGCTGGCCAATGTCATAGCCGGCGCGCTGCCACAGGAAGGTGAAGTCGAACTCTTTCCCGCGGGCAGCCAGGTTCTGCGCGGTGTTGTTCAACAGCCAGGCAACCGCCATGGCGAAAAGCACCAGCACCACGATCTGGATCGTGTAGGATCGGTAGCGCGTATCGTAGATAAGCATCGAGAGCCGAAAGCTGTCTTTCGGCACGTCCGTGGCCATTGCCATGGCTTCCCCCTGTTTCCTGAAGACGGCGCCGGTTTGCCGGCGGCTGCGGGGTCTGTGGCCCCTGGTCGGTCAGGTTGTCATTGTCGTGGAAAAAGGGGGCGCCGCAATGGGCGCCCCCGGGTCTGGATCAACGCAGCGGCGGGGCGTACTGCAGGCCGCCCTGGGTCCACAGCGCGTTCAGGCCGCGGGCCAGGTTGATCGTGGTGCCTTCGCCGATGTTGCGCGAGAAAACCTCGCCATAGTTGCCGACGGCGGCAATGGCGCGCTTGAAGGCGTCGTTGTCGAGGCCCATCTTCGCGCCCATGTCGCCCGAGGCGCCCAGGAGACGCTTGACTTCCTCATCGGTGGTCGACGCCAGCACTTCCTCGACGTTGGCCGAGGTCACGCCCTTTTCTTCGGCGATCAGCATCGCGTAGAAGGTCCAGCGGACCACGTCACCCCACTGGCTGTCGCCATGACGGACGACCGGGCCAAGCGGTTCCTTCGAGATGATCTCGGGAAGGATGATGTGGTTCTCGGCATCCGGCATGGTCGCGCGGCTGGCGGCCAGGCCCGAGGCGTCGGTGGTGTAGGCGTCGCAAGCACCGGCCAGATACTGGCGCTGCGCTTCCGAGTCATCCGCAACCGTGACCGGCTGATAGCTGATGTTGTTCTGCTTGAAGAAGTCGGCCAGGTTCAGTTCGGTGGTGGTGCCGGTCTGGATGCAGACGGTGGCGCCATCAAGCTCTTTCGCGGACGAAACGCCCAGGTCTTTCTTCACCATGAAGCCCTGGCCGTCGTAGTAGTTGACCGCCACGAAATCGAGCGCCAGTTCGCTGTCGCGCGAGTAGGTCCAGGTCGAGTTGCGGACCAGCACGTCGACTTCGCCCGACTGCAGCGCGGTGAAACGGGTTTCCCCGGTGGTCGGCACGAACTTCACCTTGGTTGCGTCGCCCAGAACGACAGCGGCGATGGCGCGGCACAGGTCCACGTCGAAGCCAGCCCAGTTGCCGCTTGCGTCCGGAGCACCAAAGCCGGTCAGGCCGGTGTTCGACCCGCAGATCAGCTCGCCCCGCGCCTTGACATCGTCAAGCGTCGCGGCGCCAGCCAGGCCAGCAACCAGAGTGGTGGCCGCCAGCGCGCCGAAGAATACGGTTTTTTTCATTCTTACCTCTTCCTGAGTGTGCGGCCGTTCGCGGGCCGCGCTTTTCTTGTACCGATCGACCCCTCGATCAGCCTGACTGATGGAGGTGAGCCTCTCCCAGTGCGTTGTAGTTTCAACTAAAGCGGTTTGAAAGGTCAAGCGGCTGCGCCCACAATCAGGAAAAACGCACAAATTCGCGGCTTTGCAGCGGGCAATCCGCCCTGCTTCGGTCACTCATCCAGTCGGGTGCGGGATTTGTTACCGGCACAATCCGAAGAATCGGTCGGCGCGCAGGAAATCGTCGTGCTTCCGCGCGGCCATTTCGGCGGCTTCCTCGTCCTCGCCCCACTGTTCGATCTGCCAGGTTTCGTCGATGCGGCTAAGGCGCCAGGCGTCATCTGCGTCCAGCCGTCCCCGCGTCACGGCCAGCGCAAGCACGAGGGAACCGGACAACGCCACCAGGTCATGAAAGGCGGTCAGCTGGAATGGCGTCAGCGCCCGCACCGCCTGATCCAGGGCGGCAAGGCTGGCTGCGGGTTGGTCGCGGTGCATCACCCCGATGGTGGGGGACAGCGGCGCGCCAAGCGTGTCGGCCGCCCAGTGCAGCAAGGAATCCCAGCCCTGCGCCTGCCGGTCCACCAGCGCCTGCGGCCCCTCGGCCCGGTAGCACAGCAGGTCACTGCCGCCATATTCGGCCAGCATAGCGGCCACGGCGTCGAACTGCGGGGCGACCTTGTCGATCGCGGAATTCGCCATCCGGGTAAAGGGCATCTGACCGGGATCGACCTTGCCATCCACGGCCTGCCATTCGGCAGCCACTTCGCGGGCCAAACCCTCGGTCGGGAGGACCAGCAGCGCCTTTTGCGGGGTGCGGACCGGCCTGCCGTCCAGTTGCACGGTAAAGCCGCCCTCGGCCGGGACCACGCTGGCGGCTGCCCAGAAGCGCCGCGCGGACCAGACGCTCATCTGATCACCTCGAACGGGTCGGCGGGTACGTCATCCTCTTTCCAGTCCAGAAGCTTCCAGGTGCGCGCCATATGCTCGGGCAGGGGCGCGGTGAAGGTCATCAGCTTCTTGGTGATCGGATGTTCGATGGTCAGCGACCGGGCATGCAGATGCAGCTTCTTCGACAGATCGCCCCCCGCCCCAGCGCCCCAGCCGTCGCCCATGTTCTCGGACTCGCCGCCGCCGTACTTGCCGTCGCCCAGGATCGGGTGGCCGATCTCGGCCATATGGGCGCGCAGCTGGTGGGTGCGGCCGGTGACGGGTTCCAGCGCCATCCAGGACAGGCGGGCGCCCAGGAACCAGAGGGTGAAATAATCGGTATGGGCGCGCTTGGCATCCGGGTGGTCGGCCATCTTGGCGGGATGGACGCAGAGCATCTTCTCGCCCTCGCCCCCCCTGCCCCGGCCCGGCGCCTTTTCCAGCGCGAACTTGATCGAGCCCTTGCGCGGATGCGGGACGCCCGCGACGACGGCCCAGTAGATCTTGCGCGCATTGCGGTGGCGCAGGGCTTCGGACAGGGCGCGGGCTACGCGGTCGGTGCGGGCCAGCATCAGGACGCCGGAGGTGTCCTTGTCCAGCCGATGCACCAGCTTGGGCTTTTCCTTGTAGCCGAACTTCAGCGCCTCGGCCAAGCCATCGACATGGCGGTCGCCCTGGCCGCTGCCGCCCTGGCTGGGCAGGCCCGGGGGCTTGTTCAGGACGATCATGTGCTCGTCCTTCCACAGGACGGCGGACTGGATCATACGGGCATCGGCGGCCGAGACGCCCTGGATCCGCGCCTCGGCCATCGGGGTGGGGTCCGGCAGCGGCGGCACGCGCACGGTCTGGCCCGGGGCCACGCGGTCCGAGGCCTTGACCCGGGCACTGTCGACGCGGATCTGGCCGGTGCGGCACAGTTTCTCGACCGCGACCTGGTTCAGCTGCGGAAAGCGGCGGCGAAGCCACTTGTCCAGGCGCTGTTCGCCCTCATCCTCGGTCACGGTCAGGTTCTGGACGGTCATTGCAAGCCTCGGGCAAGGGCCACGCCAAGCGCGACAGCAAGAAGGGAAACGGCGACGGACGCCAGGACATAGAGCGCGGCCGTCAGGGGCTGACCTTGCTGGACAAGCTTCAGCGTGTCGAGCGAGAAGGCCGAAAAGGTGGTGAACCCGCCCAGGAGGCCGGTCATCAGGAAAAGCTGCCAGCCGGTGCGGGTGTCAAGAAGGACGAAGGCCGCGCCGATGGCGAGGCTGCCCAGGACGTTGACCGCCGCCGTGCCCCAGGGCGCACCGACCGCGGCCACCATCAGGTAGCGCAGCACGGAACCAAGCGCGCCGCCAAGCGCGATCAGGGGCAAGGTCTGGGACATGTCCGTGCTTTGCGGCGGGTGGGGCGGAATGTCAATGTTTGCTGGGGGCGCAGCGGGGACCAAAATCCTTGAGCAAGGATTTTGACAAATTTCTTACTGCAGAAATTTGGGCCTAGCCATCCTGCCGTTTCGCCCTCAGCTTGGCGAAGTACTCGGACCGCTTCTTCAACTCGCGCTCGAAGCCGCGTTCGGGGGGCAGGTACCAGACCGGGCGCTTCATGCCCTCGGGGAAGTAGTTCTGACCCGAAAATCCGTCCTCGGCATCATGGTCATAGGCATAGCCCGACCCATAGCCCTGGTCCTTCATCATCCGGGTGGGGGCGTTCAGGATGTGCTTCGGCGGCATCAGGCTGCCAGTCTCGCGCGCCGCAGCACGGGCCGCCTTGTAGGCCACATAGACCGCGTTCGATTTGGGCGCGAGGGCGAGGTAGACCACGGCCTGCGCCAGGGCCAGTTCGCCCTCGGGACTGCCCAGGCGTTCGTAGGTCTGCCAGCTGTCCAGACAGACCGCCTGCGCCTGGGGATCGGCCAGGCCGATGTCCTCGACCGCCATGCGGGTCAGCCGGCGGGCCAGGAAACGGGGGTCCTCACCGCCCTCGAGCATGCGGGCGAACCAATACAGCGCGGCGTCGGGGTCGCTGCCGCGGATGGATTTGTGCAGGGCGGAGATCAGGTTGTAATGCTCGTCCCCCGACTTGTCGTATTTCGCGGCCCGTCGCATCAGCCGCTGCGAAAGCTGGTCGCGCTTGAGCGGGCCATCCACCTTCCAGGCGGCGACCTGCTCGATCAGGTTCAGAAGCGCGCGGCCGTCGCCATCGGCCATCTCCAGCATCGCCTCGCGCGCCTCGCCCTTCAGCGGCAGGGCGCGGCCCAGTTCCTGCTCGGCCCGCTGCGCCAGGCGTTCGAGGTCGGCAAGGGAGAGCCGCTCCAGCACGATCACCTGCGCGCGAGAGAGAAGTGCCGCGTTCAACTCGAAGCTGGGGTTTTCGGTCGTGGCGCCGACCAGAAGGATCGTCCCATCCTCCATATGCGGCAGAAAGCCGTCTTGCTGTGCCTTGTTGAAACGGTGGATCTCGTCGACGAAAAGCAAGGTGCCCTTGCCGTTCTGGCGCCGCAGCTTGGCGGCCTCGAACACCTTGCGCAGGTCCGGGACGCCGGTGAAGATCGCCGAGATCTGGACGAAATGCAGGTCCGTCTCGTCCGCCAGAAGCCGGGCGATGGTGGTCTTGCCCACCCCGGGCGGCCCCCACAGCACCAAGGAGGACAAGGACCCTGCCGCCAGCATCGCCCCCAAGGGCCCGTCGCGGGACAGGACCTTTTCCTGGCCGATCACCTCGGCCAGCGACTTTGGCCGCAGCCGGTCGGCCAGCGGGCGGGGGCCGCCGTCGGGACGGGCAGGCGTGTCAAACAGGTCGGCCATGGGACCACCTTACCGGGCCATGCGGCGGGACTAAAGCCGGAAGCGCAGGCGCAGGGGCCTGCGGTTCTGCAAGCGAGCGTCGCACCCTGCCCTGCAACCGCACCCCGGCGGCGTCAGACAGCAGTCTGCAGCGCGCGCGACGTCCCCAAGGCCGCGCCGCCTGCAGTCCTGCGTTCTGGTGTCTGCCGCCAAGCCTAGTGCAGGGTTTGCGGACAGTTCATCGCGATGCACTGGTTCGGCACACCGCCGATATCCAGAACCGGACCGATCACCTCGGTCTGAAAGCCGATGCGGCGCATCCAGCGGCCCCAGATCGACGGGCACAGGCCAATCAGCCGCTCGGCCCCAAGGGCGCGGGCGCTGGCCACCATTTCCAGCATGAGATCGCGCTGGACCTTGCTGCGGATTTCGGCCCCCACATCGCGCGAGACGAAGACGCGGCTGGTTTCGCACACCAGTGGCGAGACGGGTGCGGGTTCGTACAGCAGGGTGGCTGGAATGGTTTCCAGAAGGCCCCGCTGGGCGTCGCGGATCATGTAGGAATAGATCCCGCATCGTGCCGTCGTCGGCGTCAGCCGGATGCCGGCCAGCACCGTCGCGCCGTCGTGGACGGCGATCCAGCGGCTTTGCGGCGTGTCGTACTGATCGAACTCCATCCCGTCGACTTCGGGAAGGTCCCATTTCCGCTGGACGATGAACGTCTCGCGGCGGGCCTTCAGGAGATTGGTGAAGAGCACCCCATGGTCATGGATGTTCTGAAACGAGAGAGTCGTGGTCTGCATGTTCGCCTCCAGCGCGGTTAAAAACCTGGTCTGCTGGGGGCCGCTTCACAGCAGCTTGTACTCGATGGCCCGCTGGATCGCTTCGGCGTTCGTTCGGCAGAGCAGCCTTTCGCGCGCGGTACGCAGGCGAGCCTTCAATGCGCTTTCCGTAATGCCGATATGCTGCGCGGCTTCAGAGTAGCGGAACCCCTTGGATATCAGTCTGAGAGCTTCGAGCTGGGCACCCGACAGCTTTTCGGGCGGCGTCGATTCGCGGTGCAGGACGCGGACCAGATCCATGATCGTCTCGATCTCGACGTCGGTGAATTCGCGGTCGGTCCGGGCAAAGCCGCCGATTGAACGGGAACTGGTGGGGCCATGCGACACGGCGATGCCGAAGCGCAGCCCGAATTCGGCCGCCTGCTCCATCACGCGATGCGGATCGGGATGGTCCAGCGCGCTCCACCGGATCGCGCCTTCGGTGCCGAAACCCCAGGACACCAGCGGATCGCACATCATGTAGCCGCGGTTGGTGTAGATCTCGATCCAGCGCGGGTCATAGGTCTGCACCATGATCTGCGCCGAGGCGAAGCGGATGTGCAGGCCAAGGGCATAGCCCGCCGGGGCAATGTCCGCCAGCTTTGCCAGGCCCAGTTCAAGGCCTTTGGTCCGCGTCATGTCTGCAATCCCCGACGTTAGGTCTTGACGTCATATAGCAACCGAATTGCGGCGCCCGCAACCGTCGGGCGACGAAGGCACATCTCCTGCGTGCTTTCCGCATCGCGGCCATGCAAAAGGGCCCCTCCTGCGAGGGGCCCTGTTTCAGCGCGAAAGGCCTTGGCTTACGCCTCGGCTGCTTCTTCACGGGCGCGGTCGGCAGCGCCCTTGGCCGAGGTGTCGCGGTCGACGAATTCGATGATCGCCATCGGGGCCATGTCGCCATAGCGGAAGCCGGCCTTCAGGATGCGGACGTAACCGCCCTGACGATCCTTGTAGCGCGGGCCGAGGATGGCAAACAGACGCTCGGTGTGCATGTCCTGCTTCAGCGCGGCATGGGCCTGACGGCGGGCATGCAGGTCGCCGCGCTTGGCAAGCGTGATCAGCTTTTCGATGATCGGACGCAGTTCCTTGGCCTTGGGCAGAGTGGTCTTGATCTGCTCGTGCTCGATCAGCGAGCCGCACATGTTGGCGAACATCGCCTTGCGGTGTTCGTGGGTCCGGTTGAGGCGGCGGTAACCGCGGGCGTGACGCATGATAGTCTCCTGACGTCTGGTTTTGCTTTGTGTTGCCGGCCTGCGTTGGACCGACGTCGTTGGGGCGGAATTGCCCAGGGTTCCCCGGCGCGACCGGGCATTTGGCGTAGGGTGGGGTTCAACCCCACCCTACGTTGTTCAGAACTGGTCCTCGAACCGCTTGGCGAGGTCCTCGATGTTTTCCGGCGGCCAATCCTCGACGTCCATGCCAAGGTGCAAGCCCATGCCCGACAGCACTTCCTTGATCTCGTTCAGGGACTTGCGGCCGAAGTTCGGGGTGCGCAGCATCTCGGCTTCGGTTTTCTGGATCAGGTCGCCGATGTAGACGATGTTGTCGTTCTTCAGGCAGTTGGCCGAACGGACGCTGAGTTCCAGCTCGTCCACCTTCTTGAGGAGGAGCGGGTTGAATTCCAGGCCCGAGTCGATCTCGCCGACCTTCGCCGATTCCGGTTCTTCGAAGTTCACGAAGATCGACAGCTGATCCTGCAGGATGCGCGCGGCATAGGCCACGGCGTCATCCGGCGTCAGGCTGCCGTCGGTTTCGATCTTCATGGTCAGCTTGTCATAGTCCAGCACCTGGCCCTCGCGGGTCGGGGTGACTTCATACGACACCTTCTTCACCGGCGAATAGATCGCGTCGATCGGGATCAGTCCGATCGGCGCATCTTCCGGGCGATTCTTGTCGGCCGAGACATAGCCCTTGCCGGTGTTCACGGTCAGCTCCATGAACACGTCCGCGCCTTCGTCCAGGTGGCAGATGACGTGGTCCTTGTTCAGGATCTCGATCCCGTTCGATTCCGAGATGTCGCCAGCGGTCACCACGCCCGGCCCCTTGGCCGAGATCGACAGGCGCTTCGGCCCCTCGACTTCCATCTTGATGCTGACGCCCTTGAGGTTCAGGACGATGTCCGTCACGTCCTCGCGCACGCCGGCGACCGAGGAAAACTCGTGCAGGACGTTGTCGATCTGGACGGAGGTGATCGCGCCCCCCTGCAGCGAAGACATCAGCACACGGCGCAGCGCGTTACCCAGCGTCAGGCCAAAGCCCCGCTCCAGCGGCTCGGCGATGACAGTCGCGACGCGGGCGGCATCAGCCCCCGGCTTCACGACCAGCTGCGTCGGCTTGATGAGTTCCTGCCAGTTCTTATGGATCATTCTGAAGCCCCTATTCTTGTCCGCTGCCAATGTCCGAAAGCCGGCGGACGCCCGAGGATCGTAAACGACGAAAACCGGGCCGCGAGGGGTGATCCCCCCACGGCCCGGCAGAAATCAATGCCTTAGACGCGGCGACGCTTCGGCGGGCGGCAACCGTTGTGCGCCAGCGGGGTCACGTCGCGGATCGAGGTGATCTGGAAGCCAACGGCCGCCAGGGCGCGCAGCGCCGATTCACGGCCCGAACCCGGACCCTGCACTTCGACTTCCAAAGTGCGGACGCCATGTTCCTGCGCCTTCTTGCCGGCGTCTTCGGCAGCCATCTGGGCCGCGTAAGGCGTCGACTTGCGCGAGCCCTTGAAGCCCATGGTGCCCGAGGACGACCACGAGATCGCGTTGCCCTGAACGTCCGAAATCAGGATCTTGGTGTTGTTGAAGGAAGAGTTCACATGCGCCACGCCAGCGGCGATGTTCTTGCGCTCTTTCTTCTTGGTGCGGGCGGCTTTGGTATCACGTGCCATGTTTCAAGCCCCCTTATTTCTTCTTGCCGGCAATGGCCTTCGCGGGGCCTTTGCGGGTACGGGCGTTGGTGTGGGTGCGCTGACCGCGGACCGGCAGGCCCTTGCGGTGACGCAGGCCACGGTAGCAGCCCAGGTCCATCAGACGCTTGATGTTCATCGTGACTTCGCGGCGCAGGTCGCCTTCGACAGTCAGGTTCGCGTCGATGTATTCGCGGATCGCCAGAACCTCAGCGTCGGTCAGCTGGTTCACGCGACGGGCGTTGTCGATCTTCAGCGCCTCGCAGATGGTCTGCGCGGTGGCAGGGCCGATCCCGGTGATGTAGGTGAGCGCGATCGGAACCCGTTTCGCGGTCGGAATGTTGACGCCAGCAATACGTGCCAAACGTGTCGTCCTTCTTCGGTTGCGGTTCCGTAGTGCCAGAACCTTTTTTCACAACACCGCACGGGCAGTTAACCCGGCGATACGAACTTCCCCAATAAGGAAGGCCCGCAAGGCGATTCCACCGCGGGACGCCGTGCATTAGGGGCTTTTCCCGGGGCCGTCAAGGCCGCGAGAGAGGTTTTTCAGGCTTTGTCAAGAACCGATGCGATAGCTTCAGCAACGCTGTCCACTTCGGCCAGCCCGTTGACGGCGGAAAGCTGCCCCTTGGCGTAGTAAAAGCCGATCAGGGGCGAGGTTTTCTTGTAATATTCCATCAGCCGGGTCTTGAGGGTTTCCTCGTTGTCGTCGGCCCGCCGCTTCATGTTGGTGCCGCCGCAGACATCGCAGACGCCCGGAACCTTGGTCGGCCGGGTGGTGTCGTGGTAGACCTCGCCACAGGTGCCGCAGGTGAAGCGGCCGGTGACGCGGGCGACCAGCACCGCATCGTCAACCTGCATCTCGATCACCCGGTCCAGCGTTGCACCCATCCGGGTCATCAGCTGGCCCAGGGCATCGGCCTGCTTCAGCGTCCGCGGGAAGCCGTCGAAGATGAAGCCGCCCTTGGCGCCGTCCTTCATCTTGGCTTCGATCAGGCCGATCACGATCTCGTCCGTGACCAGCTCGCCCCGGGCCATGATGCCTTCGACCTGACGGCCAAGATCGGTCCCCTTGGCGATGGCCTCTTTCAGCATGTCGCCGGTCGAGAGCTGCACCATGCCGCGCGCCTCTTCCAGGCGTTTGGCTTGCGTTCCCTTGCCCGCGCCGGGCGGCCCCAGAAGAATGATATTCGCCATGGGATCAGCGCCGCGCCGGAGCCTTGGGTGCGCCGGTCTTTTTCTTCCCGCGCAACTGCGACTTTTCGATCAGGGCTTCATACTGGTGGGCCAGAAGATGCGACTGGACCTGCTGGATCGTATCCATCGTGACCGACACGACGATCAGGACCGAAGTACCGCCGAAGTAGAAGGGGATACCCAGTTCGGCGATCAGCACCTCGGGCAGGAGGCAAACGGCGGCAAGATAGGCCGAGCCGAGGACCAGGATGCGGTTGACCACATATTCCAGGTATTCCTCGGTCTTTTTGCCGGGGCGGATGCCGGGGATCGAGGCGCTTTGGTTCTTCAGGTTCTCGGCGACCTCGTCAATCTTGAAGGTCACGTTCAGCGTGTAGAAATACGAGAAGAACACGATCATCAGCGCCAGGAACACCAGGTGCAACGGTTGGCCATAGCCAAGCTGCGCCGAAAGCCAGGACAGCACCGGATTGGTGCCGCTGCCCGAGAAGGTGGCGACGGTCGTCGGCAGAAGCAGGATCGACGAGGCGAAGATCGCCGGGATCACGCCCGCCGGGTTGACCTTGATCGGCAGGTGCGAGGTCCCGCCCTCATACACCTTCATCCCGACCTGGCGGCGCGGGTAAAGGATGCTGATCTTGCGCAGGGCGCGTTCCATGAAGACGACGAAGGCAATCACGCCGACGACCATCAGGATCACGCCCAGGATCACCGGGGTCGACAGCGCGCCCGAGCGGCCCTGCGCGAAGAACTGCGCGATGGCGGCGGGGATTTCCGCGACGATGCCGACGAAGATGATCAGCGAGATGCCGTTGCCGATGCCGCGGGCGGTGATCTGCTCGCCAAGCCACATCAGGAACATGGTGCCGCCGACCAGCGTGATGACGCAGGAGGCGACGAAGAACCAGCCCGGCTCATGTGCAAGGCCACCGCCCTGGATCGACATGGCGATGCCGTAGCCCTGCAGGATCGCCAGCGCCACGGTGCCGTAGCGGGTATACTGGTTCAGCTTCTTGCGGCCCTGCTCGCCCTCTTTCTTCAGCTGCTGCCAGGGGGCGTACATCGTGGCCAGAAGCTGCACGATGATCGAGGCCGAGATGTAGGGCATGATGCCCAGGGCAAAGATCCCCATCCGGCTGATCGCGCCGCCAGTGAACAGGTTCAGCATGCCGCCGATGCCTTGCGACGCCTCGGCCATGAACTCGCGCAGCGCCTGACCGTCGATCCCGGGGACCGGGATGTAGGTGCCCAGGCGGTAGACGATCAGCAGGCCGATCGTGAAGAAGATGCGTTGGCGCAGGTCTGTGGCCTTGCCCAGCATACCCCAGCTGAGGTTCGCCGCCATTTGCTCTGCAGCAGATGCCATGTCAGGTCTCTTTCAAGCCAAGCGCCGCCGGACCGTTCTCCGGTTCGGCGGCGCGGGAAAACTTGGTCTGATGTAAGCGACCACGGGGCCGCTCACAATCCCTTATTCAGCCGCAGCCGCGACCGGTGCCAGGAGCGTGACCTTGCCGCCGGCTTTCTCGATCGCTTCCACAGCCGAAGCCGAGGCGCCGGTGACGGTCAGGTTGATCTTCGAGGTCAGCTCGCCCTTGGCCAGCACGCGGATGCCGTCGCGCTTGTTCGAGGTCAGACCGGCCGCGACCAGCGCGTCCTCGGTGATCTCGGACTTGATGTCCAGCTTGCCGGCGGCGATGAACTTCTCGATCAGGCCCAGGTTGACCACCGAGAATTCCAGACGGTTCGGCTTGTTGAAGCCGCGCTTCGGCAGGCGGCGATAGAGCGGCATCTGGCCGCCTTCGTAGCCACCCAGAGCCACGCCCGAGCGGGATTTCTGACCCTTGATACCACGACCAGCGGTCTTGCCCTTGCCCGAACCGGGGCCGCGAGCAACGCGCTTTTTCTTCTTGGCCGCGCCTTCGTTGTCGGCGAGTTCATGCAGTTTCATTTCGCTTCTCCTTGCCGGATGCGCCCCCGAAGCGAGAACGGGACGACCACGGCTTTTCTTGATTCTCATGGCCGGACTTGGCCACCGAGGGGCGATACAGGACGTGGCCCCGAAAAGCAAGGGTGAGGCTGTCCACGGTGGTCATCTGGACGATGCCCTTTGCTTCCAATGGGTTATGATTTTTCGTCAGGGTCTCGTTAACTAATCTGGGTCAGGCAAGGCTCGCCCCCTGCCTGATTGCAGCAGCGCGCCGCGGCAATGGTGCGCAAGAACCTGCCGCTCTCTTGTCCGGCGCTTCACCGGTGTACTTCATCGCCGGAACACAAGCCACCTGAGCCGGTTCTTTGTTCCTGCTCATCAGAATTCGCTGGTGAGACGAAAGATGGAGAAGGACAATGGCGAACAATCAGAACCAGTCGGGTGGTCAATCGGGCGGCAAGTCCGGTGGCCAGTCTGCACGCAGCGATGCGGGTCAAGGCGACGTCAAGAACCCAGAGACCGACGGCCGCCTGAAAGAGAATGGCGGCGGCCAGCAAGGCCAAGGGGACGTCCGTGACAATAACGACGGCCGCCTCAAGCAGAACCGCTAAGCCCCTCCAAACCAAATCGGTCGGCGCCCTGCCCTTGTGGTGGGGCGTCTGGATTCAAGGAACCAGGAAGAATGAGAAACGCCCCCGCTTTTGGCGAGGGCGTTGATACGGCGGAGGCGTAGGGTGGGCAGATTGCCCACCCTACGCCCGAACCTTCGCTTAGCCGCGCTCTTCGATGATCACAACCAGGTGGCTGATCGAGTTCACCATGCCGCGGACGGAGGGGGTATCCTCCAGCTCGCGGGTGCGGTTCATCTTGTTCAGGCCGAGGCCCTTCAGCGTCGCGGTCTGCACGGCCGGACGGCGGGCGGCCGAACGGATCTGCTTGACGACGATGGTTTTCTTCTTGTCAGCCATGGTAATCAGGCCTCCACGGTTTCGGCTTCGGGCTTCCGAAGGATTTCGGCGACCTTCTTGCCACGACGCGACGCGACCTGACGGGGCGAGGTTTCGTGCTTCAGCCCGTCGATGGTGGCGCGGATCATGTTGTAGGGGTTCGTCGATCCGATCGACTTGGCCACGATGTCCTGGATGCCCAGCATTTCGAACACGGCGCGCATCGGGCCGCCGGCGATGATGCCGGTACCGGCCACGGCGGTCCGCATCACGACCTTGCCGGCGCCGTGGCGGCCTTCCATGTCGTGGTGCAGGGTGCGGCTGTCCTTGAGCGGGACACGGATCAGGCTGCGTTTGGCCTGCTCGGTCGCCTTGCGGATCGCTTCCGGCACTTCCTTGGCCTTGCCCTTGCCGAAGCCGACGCGACCACGCTGGTCGCCGACAACGACGAGAGCTGCAAAGCCGAAGCGCTTGCCACCCTTGACGGTTTTCGAGACGCGGTTGATCGCGACCAGACGGTCGGCGAATTCCGGGTTTTCTTCCGGACGGTTGTCGCGGCGATCGTTGCCACGGCCTTCCCGGCGGTTATCACGTTCTGCCATATGGCAATTCCTTCGTGGTGGCGCGCATCGGCGCCGTTAGAGCCAATCCTGGTGCCCCGGATCAGGTCCGGGGCCCGGATCATCGGGGCAGCGTTGCCGCTGCCCGCCTGAACTTAGAACTTCAGACCGCCTTCGCGGGCTGCATCGGCAAGCGCCTTGATCTTGCCGTGGAACAGGAAGCCGCCACGGTCGAAGTAGCACTCTTCAACCCCGGCCTTCTTGGCCCGCTCGGCAATCGCCGCGCCGACCTTGGCCGAAGCTTCCACATTGTTCTTGCCCACCACGCCGAGATCCTTCTCGAGCGAGGAAGCCGCGGCGATCGTCACACCCTTCACGTCGTCGATCAGCTGAACGCTGATGTTCTTCGACGAACGGTGCACCGACAGCCGCAGGCGGCCATGCGAGGTCGCCTTGATCTTGTTCCGGACGCGCAGGCGGCGCTTGAGGAACAACTCTCTCTTGTTGTTTGCCATTTTCGCCACCCTTACTTCTTCTTGCCTTCCTTGCGGAAGATATACTCATCCTTGTAGCGGATGCCCTTGCCCTTGTAGGGCTCGGGCGCGCGCCATTCGCGGATGTTCGCGGCCACCTGACCAACCTGCTGCTGGTCGATGCCTTCGACAGTGATTTCGGTCTGCTTCGGGACGGTGATGGTCACCCCCTTCGGCACTTCGAAGTTCACTTCGTGGCTATAGCCCAGCGACAGTTTCAGGACGTTGCCAGCCATCGCAGCGCGGTAGCCGACGCCCTGGATTTCCAGGTCCTGCTTGAAGCCTTCCGAAACGCCGGTCACCAGGTTGGCAACCATCGAGCGGGTCATGCCCCACTGCTGACGGGCGCGCTTCGACAGGCCACGCGGGGTGACCTTGATGACTTCGCCCTCGACCGTGAGGGTCACGTCGTCGCCTGCGGTGAAGCTGCGGGTCCCTTTCGGGCCCTTCACTTCGATGGTCTGACCGCTGACCGAGGCAGAAGTGCCTTTGACCAGGGTGACGGGTTTCTTGCCGATACGAGACATTGCACCCTCCTCAGAACACGGTGCAAAGCACTTCGCCGCCAACATTGGCCGCGCGTGCATTTGCATCAGTGAGAACGCCCTTGGGCGTGGAGACGATCGCGACGCCAAGGCCGTTACGGACCGAGGGAAGCTCGCTTACACCCATGTACACGCGACGGCCGGGCTTGGACACGCGCTTGACTTCGCGGATCACAGGCTCGCCTTCGAAGTACTTCAGGCTGATGGTGAATTCACCCTGGCCGTTCGAGGTGTCTGCCTTTTCATAGCCACGGATGTAGCCTTCGGACAGAAGCACGTCGAGGACGCGGGCGCGCAGCGTGGATGCGGGGGTCACGACAGTGGACTTGCCGCGCATCTGGGCGTTGCGGATACGGGTCAGCATATCGCCGAGAGGATCGTTCATGGACATCTGATTCCCCCCTTACCAGCTGGACTTGACCATGCCGGGGATCTGGCCGAACGAGGCCAGGTCACGCAGCATGATACGCGAGAGTTTGAGCTTGCGATAATACGCATGCGGACGACCCGTCAGCTGGCAGCGGTTGTGGATCCGCGTCGCCGACGAGTTGCGAGGCATCTCGGCCAGTTTCAGAGTCGCTTTGAAACGATCTTCCATCGGCTTCGACTGGTCGTTGATCACCGCCTTCAGCGCAGCCCGCTTGGAAGCATGCTGCTTCACAAGCTTGGCCCGCTTCACTTCGCGGTTCACCATGGATTTTTTTGCCATATCTCAGGTTCCTCGCGCTTACGACGTGAAGGGCATGTTGAAATGCTTCAACAGCGCCTTGGCTTCGGTGTCGTTTTTCGCGTTGGTGCAGATGATGATGTCCATCCCCAGAACTTCATCGACCTTGTCGAAGTTGATCTCGGGGAACACGATGTGCTCTTTCAGGCCCATGGCGTAGTTGCCATTGCCGTCGAAGCTGGTGCCCTTCACGCCACGGAAGTCGCGGACGCGCGGCAGCGCGACGTTGATCAGGCGGTCCAGGAATTCGTACATCTTGTCGCCGCGCAAGGTGACCTTGCAGCCCAGCGGCATCTCTTCACGGACGCGGAAGCCGGCGATCGACTTCTTGGCCTTGGTGATGACAGCCTTCTGACCGGCGATCTGGGACAGTTCCTCGGCGGCCTGCTTGACCTTCTTGGTGTCCTTGACGGCCTCGCCGACGCCCATGTTCAGGACGATCTTGTCCAGACGCGGGATCTGCATGTCGTTCTTGTAGGCGAACTCTTCTTTCATCGCGGCGCGGATCTTGCCTTTGTATTCGGCTTTCAGGCGCGGCGTGTAGGTGGCTTGGTCGAGCATCAGATCGCCTCCCCGGTGGTCTTGGCGAAACGGACCTTCTTGTCGCCTTCCATGCGGAAGCCGACGCGGGTCGCTTTGCCGTTCTTGTCCACGATGGCGAGGTTCGACAGGTCGATCGGCATCGCCTTCGGCACCCGGCCGCCCTGGCTGGCCGCCGACTGCTTCGTGTGACGGATCGCCACGTTCACGCCGTCGACAATGGCCTTGTTCTCGGACGGCATGACGGCGGAAATCTCGCCCTTCTTGCCCTTGTCCTTGCCGGTGAGCACGACGACCGTGTCACCCTTCTTGAGTTTCGCAGCCATCAGAGCACCTCCGGAGCCAGCGAGATGATCTTCATGAAGTTCTTGGCACGCAGCTCGCGCACGACCGGCCCGAAGATACGGGTGCCGACCGGTTCGCCCTGGTTGTTCAGGATGACGGCGGCGTTGCGGTCGAAACGGATGGTGGTGCCGTCTTCACGGCGAACTTCCTTGGCGGTGCGAACGACAACGGCCTTGCGGACGTCACCCTTCTTCACGCGGCCCTTCGGAATCGCTTCCTTGACCGACACCACGATGATGTCGCCGACGGAAGCATAACGGCGGTGCGAGCCGCCAAGAACCTTGATGCACTGAACTCGGCGAGCGCCGGAGTTGTCAGCCACATCCAGATTCGTCTGCATTTGGATCATTTGAAAGTCTCCCGACCTTCGGGGCTAGGCCCCGGGGTTTCGTAAAGGCGGCAGAGGTTACGCTTGCGCGTCGACCACCACCGTCCAGCGTTTCGTTTTCGAAATCGGCGCGCATTCTTCAATGCGCACGGTGTCGCCGACCTTGAACTTGTTCTCCGCGTCGTGGGCGCGGTACTTCTTCGACTTACGCACGGTCTTCTGCAGCAGCGGGTGCTTGAAGCGGCGTTCGACGGAAACGGTGATCGTCTGCTCGTTCTTGTCCGAGGTGACGGTGCCCGTCAGGATACGTTTCGGCATGGCGGTTCCCCTTACTTCGCAGCTTCGGCGGCTTTTTGGCCGAGAACGGTCTTGATGCGGGCGACGTCACGGCGGACGGCACGCATGCGGGCGGTGTTCTCAAGCTGGTTGGTCGCCTGCTGGAAGCGCAGGTTGAACGCTTCCTTCTTGAGCTGAACCAGGCTGTCGCGCAGCTGGTCCGGCGTTTTCGACTTCAGTTCTTCGGCTTTCATGCCGCTTCCTTTTCCACAATCGCCAGACGGCCCCTTCAGGAAGGGTCACCGAGGACCTGGCGGATCAATGACAAACCAACGAATCCGGGAGCCCCGGAATCGCTGGATGGCGTCGTATAGGGGGGAAGGGCGTGGGGGGCAAGGGGGAAGTTGGGGGGCTCATTAGTCAGCCGAGCCGTCATCGCGAAGTGGACCAACCAAGCAGAGCGAGCCAATCCGTGTGAGGGCCCACCATCTGCAGCAAACTGTCGTCAATGACACGCCCCTTCTTCAGTTCTTTCCGGCAACGGGCGACATACTCTTGGATTGCGTTCCAGACACGTTCGTTGGTCACCTGCTGGCCACGGCGAATATCAACTTCAGCCGCGAGCTTCCAAGTTCGATAAACGAACACTTTTGTCCGGCCCAGCATGTTCCTCTTCTTCTCAGCGCTGAAGTATTCGCCGCGAACCTGACTACTGAGGAAGTATAACCTTATGTATCCAATGGTTTCATTGAAGCGCCACGGCCCAAATGCTTCGTATTGCCTTTGGCTCATTCCATCGACGGCTTCCTTGGTTGGGTCGTAACCGGGAATAGACTTTTGACGTTCTACCTGCGCGGCCAACCGTTGATCCATCAACGCGTTGTACTGATCGTAGCTGAGCCGATAGACGGGCAAGTCGTAGAAATAGACTGTGCTCATTGTGCCTCACGACCACCCATAGTTGAAGCTGACCGAGATCCGCTCTTCCTCGGACATGTTCATCGGGACTTCGTGGCGCAGCCAACTTTCCCACAGGAGAACCTCGCCCACCGCGGGTTTGACGTAGACGAAGCGCTGCAGCTCTTGCGGCGCGGTTTTCAGGGGCACGGGGGCCAGCATCATCATGGGCAGGCGGGGGTCCTCAAGCTTCAGCGCCGAGGTCCCTTCCGGCATCGCGACATAGGTCGTGCCCGAGATCACCGAATGTGGGTGGATGTGGCTGGCGTGGGTGCCGCCTTCGGGCAGGATGTTGATCCAGAGCGAATTGCACTTCAGCTTCTTGTCGCCCAGGTCGAAGCCGAGGTCCTTGCAGAAGGCGGCGACGTGCTTATCCAATGCCTTCTCCAGATCGCCGAAGATCGGCATCCGCCAGGGCAGGTCATCGAGCGAGGCATAGGAAGTGTAGCCGGGATAGCCGTTCGCCTCGCACCACTCCTGCCCGGCCTCGTCATCCTCGGCCACCATGTCGCAGGTCTGGCGAAGTTCGGCGTAGTCGACCTTCTTCTTCGCCAGGTCATTGAGACCGGCACGGTAAAGGCGGGTGACGAAAAGGGAGGTGATTTCGGGCATGGTCGGCTCCAGATTTGAAAAGGCCCCCGCCGTTTCCAGCGGGGGCCGATATCGCAGGTCGGGGTTACCCCCGCCCCTTACCAGTCTTCCTTCGCGACGATGCGCGTGGTGACCGGGAGTTTCATCGCGCCGAGACGCAGGGCCTCACGTGCGATTTCGTCGTTCACGCCGTCGATCTCGAACATGATCCGGCCGGGTTTGACCTTGGCCGCCCAGTAGTCGGTCGAGCCTTTGCCCTTACCCATACGAACTTCGACGGGCTTGGCCGAGACCGGGACATCCGGGAAAATCCGGATCCAGACCCGGCCCTGACGCTTCATGTGGCGGGTGATCGCGCGGCGGGCCGCTTCGATCTGCCGCGCGGTGACGCGCTCCGGCTCGGTCGCTTTCAGGGCGTAGGAGCCGAAGTTGATCAGGAACCCACCCTTGGCTTCGCCATGGATGCGGCCCTTGTGCATCTTGCGGAACTTGGTGCGCTTTGGTTGCAGCATCTCATTCTACTCCTTACGCGCGTTCGCGGTCGCGGCGCGGACCACGGGGGGCCGGGCCGTCAGCCGCTTCGGCGAGACGACGATCATGGGCCTGCGGATCATGCTCAAGGATTTCGCCTTTGAAGATCCAGACCTTCACACCGATGATCCCGTAGGGGGTCTCGGCTTCCGACAGCGCATAGTCGATGTCGGCACGAAGGGTGTGCAGGGGCACGCGGCCTTCGCGGTACCATTCGGTCCGGGCGATTTCGGCGCCGCCCAGACGGCCGGCGACGTTCACACGGATACCAAGCGCACCCATCCGCATCGCGTTCTGCACGCCACGCTTCATCGCGCGACGGAAGGAGACGCGGCGCTCCATCTGCTGGGCGATCGACTCGGCCACCAGCTGGGCGTCAAGTTCCGGCTTGCGAACCTCGACGATGTTCAGGTGCAGTTCGGACTTGGTGAACACGGTCAGCTTCTTGCGGAGCGTCTCGATGTCCGCGCCCTTCTTGCCGATGATCACGCCCGGACGCGCAGTGTGAATGGTCACACGGCACTTCTTGTGCGGACGCTCGATGATCACGCGGCTGATGCCGGCGGCCTTCAGCTCCTTGTGGATGAACTCGCGCATGCGGAGGTCTTCCAGCAGGAGATTGCCGTAGTCCTTGGATTCAGCGAACCAGCGGCTGTCCCAGGTGCGGTTGACCTGGAGGCGCATGCCGATCGGATTGACCTTCTGACCCATTATGCGGACTCCCCGGCTTGACGGACCTTGATGGTGATTTCAGAGAACGGCTTCATGATCTTGCCGAACCGGCCACGAGCCCGCGGACGGCCCCGCTTCATCACCAGGTTCTTGCCAACCCAGGCCTCGGCCACGATCAGGCTGTCGACGTCGAGGTTGTGGTTGTTCTCCGCGTTGGCGATTGCCGACTGGAGGCACTTCTTCACGTCACCCGCGATGCGGCGCTTGGAGAAGGTGAGGTCGGCCAGGGCCTTGTCCACCTTCTTGCCCCGGATCAGACCGGCGACGAGGTTCAGTTTCTGCGGCGAGGTGCGAAGCATGCGGAGGACCGCCATCGCTTCGTTGTCCGCCACGCGACGGGGGTTCTTTTCCGATCCCATGGCTTACTTCCTCTTCGCTTTCTTGTCGGCGGCGTGACCGTAGTAGGTCCGCGTCGGCGAGTATTCACCGAACTTCTGGCCGATCATCTCCTCGGTCACGGCGACCGGGACGTGCTTCTTGCCGTTGTAGACCCCGAAGGTCAGACCAACGAACTGCGGCAGGATGGTGGACCGGCGCGACCAGATCTTGATCACTTCGGACTTGCCACCGGCCTTGGCCTTTTCGGCCTTCTTCAGGACGTAGCCGTCGACGAACGGGCCTTTCCAGATGGAACGTGCCATGGATTAACGCCCTTTCTTCTTGGCGTGGCGCGAGCGGACGATCAGGCTGTCAGAAGCCTTCGGCTTGCGCGTCTTGTTGCCCTTGGTGCCTTTGCCCCACGGGGTAACCGGGTGACGGCCGCCCGAGGTACGGCCTTCGCCGCCGCCATGCGGGTGGTCGATCGGGTTCATCGCGACGCCGCGGACCGTCGGGCGGATGCCCTTGTGGCGCATACGTCCGGCTTTACCGAAGTTCTGGTTCGAGTTGTCCGGGTTCGACACGGCACCGATGGTGGCCATGCATTCCTGACGGACCATCCGCAGTTCGCCCGACGAAAGGCGGATCTGCGCGTAAGAGCCGTCACGGCCGACGAACTGGGCATAGGTGCCCGCCGCACGGGCCAACTGGCCCCCCTTGCCGGGCTTCAGCTCGACGTTGTGGACGATGGTACCGATCGGCATGCCGCTGAACGGCATCGCGTTCCCCGGCTTCACGTCGGTCTTCGCGCCAGCGATGACGCTGTCGCCCACGGCCAGGCGCTGCGGCGCCAGGATATAGGCCAGTTCACCGTCCTGGTACTTGACCAGCGCGATGAAGGCGGTGCGGTTCGGGTCATATTCGATCCGCTCGACGACCGCCGGGATATCATATTTGCGACGCTTGAAATCGACCACCCGGTAGAGACGCTTGGCGCCCCCGCCCTGGTGAAACATCGTGATCCGCCCGGTGTTGTTCCGGCCGCCAGTACGGTTCAAACCCTCGGTGAGGTGCTTGACCGGGCGGCCTTTCCACAGCTCCGAACGGTCGATCAGAACCAACCCACGTTGGCCAGGCGTCGTCGGCTTATACGACTTGAGTGCCATGTTCTCTGTCTTCCGTTTGCTTGCACGGGTGTTGCCACCCGGCGGTGAAGGGCTCCGAAGATCCCCGATTTAGTGTCCGTTCCTTTTGCGGCTGCATCGGGAACGAACAAACCAAGAGCCCCGGACGAATCCGGGGCTGCTGGCGTGGCGGGGGAGTAGCAGAGGGGGGTGGGGGTGGCAAGGGGGAGATGGGGGGATTCTATGTCAGCAGTCCCAAAGACGGTTTGCGCTGTTGCAGCTGCGTCGAAGGGAAGGATGGGGACGCGCGTGGACGATAGGGTTTCTGACCCTCAAAGGCCCTGCGAAGTCGCGCAGGTCAGGAAACGGGTCACGTCATCTTGTATGCGACGCCAGTTGGGGAGTTCAAAAAGATCGTAGCTGAGCTTAACATCCAGACCAGCAGCAGAAAAGAAGTGCTTGCATCCTGGATTTAGAACAGCGCCAGCAATGTGGCAATTGAGGATGGCTGATGGAGTGCCGCGTGACTCTTCAGAAATATAGATTGTCTTTTGAGGTGGATTCTGATCGTGCGCCTCTTCACTGGGAGACTCAATTTCCTTGAGGCCAAATGGTCCGGGCATTCGAACATAGTTTTCTAGCGGTCGGTCAGGATTTCCTCCACGAATGAACAGTTCTGCCTGAAGCGGCGCAAGTTTCTCCATCGGTATATGATCTGAAACCAAAATTTTCAGGAGACTACGAAGGCCTTTCTTCTGTCGTTCAGCCGTTTCCGGGCGAGTGACTGGCAGAAAGCTTCCGATCTCGACTCTAAAGAGTTGCGCCGTATCGCGGAAGCCATCCTTCCGGTCCCAAGGGTCTTCGAAATAGTGGATCGGGACACGCATCGGCACCTCACGGTGCTCCAGCTGCATGACGATCGTGTGGTTGACGTAGGTCGCGTCCTCGGTAAATGCCCAGCAGGGATCAAAGTCATTGGGAATCGGGGTTGGCACGCCTTCGGCATGTGAATTAGTCGCCATACCAAATAAAAGGATGGAAAGGATCAGGCGCATCGAACACCAAAGTTGGCAGCTGTTCAACGTAGAGATCGCACAGATTTTGAAAAACAAAAAGCCCCCGCCTTCCGGCAGGGGCTCTCTCATTTCACTCAAGCCTAAGGCTCAGAGGCCGGTCGTCACGTCGATCGTCTGACCGTCTTCCAGCATGACATAGGCCTTCTTCTTGTCCGAACGCTCGCCTGCGCGACCGCGGAAACGCTTGGCCTTGCCCTTGGTGATGGTGGTGTTCACCGCCTTCACCTTCACACCAAAGATCGCCTCGACGGCTTCCTTGATCTGCGGCTTGGTCGAGTCCATCGCGACCTGGAACACGACGGCACCCGCCTCGGAGGCCATGGTGGCCTTTTCGGTGATGATCGGCTTCTTGATCAGGTCGTAGTGCTCCGGCTTGATGGCCGCAGCGGTTTTCGGTGCTTTGCTCATTTCAGGCGAGCCTCCAGGGCTTCGATACCGGCCTTGGTGATGACCAGGGTATCACGCTTCAGGATGTCGTAGACGTTGGCACCCATGGTGGGCAGAACGTCGACGCCGTCCAGGTTGCGGGCGGCCAGTGCGAAGTTGGCGTCAACGGTCGCGCCGTCGATCACCAGAACGCGCTTCCAGCCGAGTTCCGACTTCATCTTGGCCAGGTTGGCGGTCTTGGCTTCGGTGAGGGTCGCCGCGTCCAGGATCACCAGTTCGCCCGCCTTGGCCTTGGCCGAGAGCGCGTGCCGCAGCCCGAGGGCGCGGAACTTCTTCGGCAGGTCATGGGCGTGCGACCGCGGCTGCGGGCCCTTGGTGACGCCACCGTGACGGAAGATCGGGGCCTTCTTGGAACCGTGGCGTGCGCCGCCGGTGCCCTTCTGGCGATAGATCTTCTTGGTCGAGTACGAAACCTCGGCCCGGGTCAGCGTCGAGTGGGTGCCGGCCTGGGACCGTGCCCGCTGCCAGCGCACCACGCGGTGCAGGATGTCGGCGCGCGGCTCGAGGCCGAACAGCGCTTCGTCCAGATCGATGGAGCCGGCCTTGCCGCCGTCCAGCTTGATCACATCAAGTTTCATGCTTCACCCCCTTCGGCGGCCACTTCGGCAGCCGGAGCAGCAGTCGACCGGATCGCGGCCGGACGCGGGGCGTCCTTGGCTTCCGGCTTCTTCACGGCGTCCTTGACGGTGACCCAGCCACCCTTCGATCCGGGGACAGCGCCCTTGATCATGATCAGGCCGCGGTCGGCGTCGGTGCGGACGACCTGCAGGTTCTGAGTGGTCACGCGGACCGAACCCAGGTGGCCGGCCATCTTCTTGCCCTTGAACACCTTGCCGGGGTCCTGGCACTGGCCGGTCGAACCGTGCGAACGGTGCGAGACCGACACACCGTGCGAGGCGCGAAGGCCGCCGAAGTTGTGACGCTTCATCGCACCGGCGAAGCCCTTACCGATCGAGGTACCGGCGACGTCGACGAACTGGCCCGCGAGGTAGTGGTCAGCGGTGATTTCCGCGCCCACGTCGATCAGGCAGTCGGGCGAGACGCGGAATTCCGCGATCTTGCGCTTCGGGGCCACGTTCGCCTTGGCGAAGTGACCGCGCTGAGCGGCGGTGGTCCGCTTGGCCTTGGCAACGCCAGCGCCGAGTTGGACGGCGGTGTAGCCATCCTTGTCAGCGGTGCGCTGTGCCACGACCTGAAGGCTGTCCAGCTGCAGAACCGTCACCGGAACCTGCTTGCCGTCCGCCAGGAACAGCCGGGTCATGCCCAGCTTCTTTGCAATAACTCCAGAGCGCATCTGTTTCATGCCCCCTTAAACTTTGATCTCGACGTCCACGCCGGCAGCGAGGTCGAGCTTCATCAGCGCGTCCACGGTCTGCGGGGTGGGGTCGACGATGTCGAGAAGACGCTTGTGCGTGCGGATTTCCCACTGGTCACGCGACTTCTTGTCGATGTGCGGACCACGGAGAACCGTGAACTTCTCGATCTTGTTCGGCAGCGGGATCGGGCCGCGGACGGTGGCACCGGTACGCTTGGCGGTGTTCACGATCTCCTGGGTGCTGGCGTCCAGCACACGGTAGTCGAACGCCTTCAAGCGGATGCGGATGGTTTGACCTTGCATCACTGTTTTCCTTTTAGAACATCGGCCTGGGACTTCGGCGCCCACCCGAGAGGTTCTGTTTCGTTGGTTCGAAGGGCGGGCTATTACAGCCCGCCCCTGGAAAGTGCAATATGCCTTTTAGGCGATGATCTTCGAGACGACGCCTGCGCCGACGGTGCGGCCGCCTTCGCGGATGGCGAAGCGCAGTTTTTCTTCCATCGCGATCGGGGCGATCAGCTCGACCACGAACTTCAGGTTGTCGCCCGGCATCACCATCTCGGTGCCTTCCGGCAGCTGCACGGTCCCGGTCACGTCGGTCGTGCGGAAGTAGAACTGCGGACGGTAGTTCGCGAAGAACGGCGTGTGGCGGCCGCCTTCTTCCTTGGTCAGGATGTAGGCTTCAGCCTCGAACTTGGTGTGCGGGTTCACCGACTTCGGCTTGCACAGCACCTGGCCACGCTCCACGCCCTCGCGGTCGATGCCGCGCAGCAGAACGCCCACGTTGTCGCCGGCTTCACCGCGGTCCAAGAGCTTGCGGAACATCTCGACGCCGGTGCAGACCGACTTCTTGGTCTCGCGGATGCCCACGATCTCGACTTCGTCGCCGACGTTGATCACGCCACGCTCCACCCGGCCGGTCACAACCGTGCCGCGGCCCGAGATCGAGAACACGTCTTCGATCGGCATCAGGAACGGCTGGTCGATCGCACGCGCCGGGGTCGGGATGTACTCGTCAACCGCCTTCATCAGCGCGCGGATCGAATCCTCGCCGATGTCCTTGCGCTCGCCGATCATCGCCTGGTGGGCCGAGCCCTTGATGATCGGAATGTCGTCGCCCGGGTATTCGTAGGACGAGAAGAGCTCGCGCACTTCCATTTCCACGAGTTCCAGCAGCTCTTCATCGTCAACAAGGTCGACCTTGTTCATGTAGCAGACCATGTACGGAATGCCGACCTGACGGCCGAGCAGGATGTGCTCGCGCGTCTGCGGCATCGGGCC
>NZ_PJON01000008.1 GCF_002900975.1 Tabrizicola aquatica
CATAGGCCCGGAATTCGCCGAAATACTTCGTGATCGCCGCCGTCAGCGTCGTCTTGCCGTGGTCAACGTGACCAATGGTCCCGATGTTCACATGCGGCTTGTTACGTTCAAACTTTGCCTTCGCCATGATGGCTTCTCCTATTGGTTCAGATGCGCCGGGCTGGAGCCCGGCCTACGGGGTGGTAGGGCGGGCTTCAGCCCGCCGCACCGTCATGCGTACTTCTTCTGGATTTCCGCGCTCAGGTTTTCCGGAACGGTGTCGTAGTGGTCGAACTCCATCGAGAACACCGCGCGGCCCGAGGTCATGGACCGAAGCTGGTTGATGTAGCCGAACATGTTCGCCAGCGGAACCATGGCGGCGATGACGTTCGCGTTGCCGCGGCTGTCCTGGCCGTTGATCATGCCCCGACGCGAGGTCAGGTCGCCGATGACGCCGCCGGTGTATTCTTCCGGGGTGACGACTTCGACCTTCATGATCGGTTCCAAGAGTTTCGCACCGGCCTTCTTCAGACCTTCGCGCATGGCAGCCCGCGATGCGATTTCAAACGCCAGGACCGAGGAGTCGACGTCGTGGAACGCGCCGTCGATCAGCGAGACCTTGAAGTCGATCACCGGGAAGCCTGCCAGCGGACCGGAGTCCATGACCGACTTGATACCCTTTTCGACGCCGGGGATGTATTCCTTCGGCACCGCACCACCAACGATCTTCGATTCGAACGAATAGCCTTCGCCCGGTTCGGTCGGCGAGATGATCAGCTTCACGCGCGCGAACTGGCCGGTACCACCGGTCTGTTTCTTGTGCGTGTAGTCGATCTCGTGCTCGCGGCTGATCGTCTCGCGGTAGGCCACCTGGGGGGCACCGATGTTCGCCTCGACCTTGAACTCGCGACGCATGCGGTCGACGAGGATGTCGAGGTGAAGTTCGCCCATGCCCTTCATGATGGTCTGGCCGCTTTCGAGGTCAGTTTCCACGCGGAAGGACGGGTCTTCGGCAGCCAGACGGGCCAAAGCGATGCCCATCTTTTCCTGGTCGGCCTTGGTCTTGGGTTCCACCGCGATCTCGATCACCGGGACCGGGAAGGTCATGGTTTCCAGAACGACGGGCGCCGCCGGATCACAGAGCGTGTCACCGGTGGTGGTTTCCTTCAACCCGCCAAGCGCGATGATGTCGCCGGCGAAGGCTTCGGTGATTTCCTCACGCTCGATGGCGTGCATCATCATCATCCGGCCGACGCGTTCCTTGCGCTGCTTGGTCGCGTTCAGCATCGCGTCGCCCTTGGCCAGCTTGCCCGAGTAGATCCGGGTGAAGGTCAGCGAGCCGACGAAGGGGTCGTTCATGATCTTGAACGCCAGGCCCGAGAAGGGCTGGTCGTCATCGGCAGACCGCGCGATGTTGCGGGTTTCCGACTCGTCGCCCGGCGCAAAGCCCATGTAGGGCGGCACGTCCAGCGGCGAGGGCAGATAGTCGATCACGGCGTTCAAAAGGGGCTGCACGCCCTTGTTCTTGAACGACGAACCGGCCATCACCGGGATGAAGTCGATCGCGAGCGTGGCCTTGCGGATCAGCGCGCGCAGTTCTTCCGGCGACGGCTCGTTGCCTTCCAGGTAGGCTTCCATCGCGGCGTCGTCCTGACCCACGGCGGTTTCCACCAGGTTCATGCGCCACTCATCGGCTTCCGCCTTGAGTTCCGCACGGATCGGCTGACGCTTCCAGGAGGCGCCCAGGTCTTCGCCCTCGTAGACCCATTCTTCCATGGTCACGAGGTCGATGATGCCTTCCAGCTTGTCCTCGGCACCGATCGGCAGGACGATCGGAACGGCGTTCGCGCCGGTCCGGTCCTTGATCATGCGGACGCACTTCATGAAGTCAGCGCCGGTCTTGTCCATCTTGTTGACGAACACGATGCGCGGAACCTTGTAGCGGTCAGCCTGACGCCACACGGTTTCGGTCTGCGGTTCCACGCCGGCGTTGCCGTCGAGGAGAACCACAGCGCCATCAAGCACCGCCAGCGAACGCTCGACTTCGATGGTGAAGTCGACGTGGCCGGGGGTGTCGATGATGTTGAAGCGGTACTTCGTCGACTTGTCGCCAAGACCAGCCGCGGAATCGATCTGACGGTTCCAGAAGGTGGTGGTCGCAGCCGAGGTGATCGTGATGCCGCGTTCCTGCTCCTGCTCCATCCAGTCCATGGTCGCGGCGCCGTCGTGGACTTCGCCGATCTTGTGGGACTTGCCGGTGTAGTAGAGGATGCGTTCCGAGGTCGTGGTCTTGCCCGCGTCGATGTGGGCAATGATCCCGAAGTTGCGGTAGCGTTCCAGCGGGTAATCGCGTGCCATGATGCCCTCTTACCAGCGGTAATGGCTGAACGCTTTGTTCGCGTCGGCCATCTTGTGGGTGTCTTCGCGCTTCTTCACGGCGGTACCGCGGTTCTGCACGGCATCGGCCAGTTCGGCGGCCAGACGCTCTTCCATGGTGTTCTCGTTCCGTTTGCGGGCGGCGGTGATCAGCCAGCGGATCGCCAGCGCCTCACGGCGTTCCACACGCACTTCGACGGGGACCTGGTAGGTCGCACCGCCAACGCGGCGCGAACGGACTTCGACCGAGGGCTTCACGTTGTCGAGGGCTTCGTGGAACGCTTCGACGGCGGGACGCTTCAGACGGGTCTGGACGCGGTCAAGGGCGCCGTAGACGATCGATTCCGCGACCGACTTCTTGCCGTCGAGCATCAGGTTGTTCATGAACTTAGTGACCACCCGGTCGCCAAACTTGGCATCGGGCAGGATTTCGCGCTTTTCGGCGGCGTGACGACGGGACATCTGTTATCTCCTCACTTCGGACGCTTGGCGCCGTATTTCGAACGACGCTGACGACGCTCTTTCACGCCCTGGGTGTCCAGAACGCCGCGGAGGATGTGGTAGCGCACACCCGGAAGGTCCTTTACCCGGCCGCCACGGATCAGGACGACAGAGTGTTCCTGAAGGTTGTGCTTTTCGCCGGGGATGTAGGAGATGAC
This sequence comes from Tabrizicola aquatica, assembly GCF_002900975.1. Lineage (GTDB taxonomy): Bacteria > Pseudomonadota > Alphaproteobacteria > Rhodobacterales > Rhodobacteraceae > Tabrizicola > Tabrizicola aquatica. The sequence goes on from NZ_PJON01000008.1 coordinate 3,015, forward strand.
CTCGAAGCCGTTGGTCAGGCGCACCTTGGCGACTTTCCGCATGGCCGAGTTCGGCTTCTTCGGGGTGGTGGTGTAGACGCGGGTGCAAACCCCACGCTTTTGCGGGCAGGATTCCAGGTGCTGCGACTTGGACTTCCGGACCACTGCTTCCCGGGGCTTCCGGATCAGCTGTTGAATCGTCGGCATTCACGTTCCTCGTTTCGATACTCGCCCCCTAGCCGTCGGGGGCGCCGCTTCTCGATCGTGCTTGCGCGAATCGCAAAACACGAACACCGCAACCACCGCCGTTTCCGGCGATGCCGCGGTGGAATTCCAGAGGATCGGGGCATCTTCGGCCCGGATCATGACCACTTCAAGCGCTCTGAACCCTTGTTCCGGCCGCGACTGAAGGGTCGGGCGGAGGTTCGGGTTGGCGCGCGTATATGGGGAATCGCGGGGGGAGTCAACGGCGGGCCGGGGCCGCTCAGGCCGCAGAGGACCGGCGCAACCGGCGCTCGCGCCAGAGGGTGAAGAGCCCCGCCCCGATCACGATCGCCGCGCCCAGGAAGGTCCAGACATCCGGCAGGTCGCCGAACACGACAAGGCCAAGGACGATGGCCCAGAGGAGCGACGTATAGCGGAACGGCGCGACCAGACCGATGTCGCCGTGTCGCATCGCCATAACCGAGGTGAGGTAGCCCACGATCAGGAAGAGGCCCGCGCCAAGGACCTTGCCGGCCTCGACCGGGGTCACGGGGTTCCAGCCCTGGAAGGCGGTGCCGATCCAGCCCATCGTGGTGACCGCCACCGCCGCGCCAAGCGCGACCACGGCCGAGGGGAGTTGTCCCTGCAGCCGGCGGACGGAAAGGTCGCGGACCACGACGCAGGCCACCGAAGCGAGGCCGAGGAGCGACCAGCGGTCGAAGCCCTCGGTCCCCGGGCGGATGATAATGAGGACGCCGATCAGACCGACTAGGATCGCCGTCATCCGCCGCCAACCGATCTTGTCCCCGAAAACCAGCGCAGCCGCGAGGGTGATGAGCAGCGGCAGGGCCTGCAGGATCGCCGAAAGGTTGGCCAGCGGCATCCGGAGCAGGGCTTCGAGAAACAGGATCGTCGCGGCCACGTCTGCCAGCGAACGCAAGAGGATCAGCCAGCCGTCACGGCCGGAGGGGCGGAACCGGTAGGCCCGGGTGACGAGGGCAAGCGCGCCCAGGCCGACCACCGCGATCAGCCCGCGCAGGGCGATGGTCTGATAGAGCGGCAGGGTCTGGGTGACCGACTTCATGAAGGTGTCGTTGATCGTGAAGGCGGCCATCGAGGCGCACATCAAGAGCATGCCGCGGAGGTTCTCGGAGATCGGCACGGTGCGGGTCCTTCACTTGCCGGGACTGGGTAGCAGGCGGCGATGCGAAGGGAAAGTGTCCACGGGTGGACAGGTTCAGGGTGCCTTCGGACTCAAAGGGTTAGCCGTGGGCGTTAACCGGACGGAAAGGATTGGCGGCAGCGCGGGTGGGGACGGTTTTCAAATTGAGCGCTGGCGCGCAAGCCTTTGTCTTGCCCCTGTCGCGCGAAGGGCGCGAAAGGGGCTCGGACGCTTGGGGGCGCTTCGCCCCCCAAACCCCCCGAGGATATTTCGGGAAGGGAAAGAGCGTGGCGCGCGGGCTGTCAGGCCGAGAGCAGCACCGGCAGGTCACAGTCGCCGGCCAGCACCTTGCCGGTCACGCTGCCGAAGATCAGCTCGTGCAGGGGCGAGTGGCGGACGGCACCGGCGACGAGGAGGTCGCAGCCAGTCTCTTTCGCGGTGGCGGTGAGGGCGTCGAAAATCTCCCGCCCATTGCGGGGCACGTCGCGGAATTCGGCCTTGATGCCGTGGCGGGCGAGGTGGTGGGCGGCCTCGATCCCGGATTGGCCCATCCGCAGGTCCTTGTCATCGGTCACGCGGGCGACAATCGCCTCGCTTCCCGGCGGCAGGATCGCGATGGCGTCCTGCAGCGCACGCGCGGCGGTATGGGTGCCGTCCCAGGCGATCAGGGCCCGGCGCGGCACGGCGACCTGGCCCTTGCGGGGAACGACGATCAGCGGGCAGCCGGAGTCGAAGAGGGCGGCATTGACCAGGAGACGTTCGCCGACCAGCGGACCGCGACGGCCGGTGAGGATGCCAAGGTCGGCGACCTTCATGTGGTCGGCAAAAACCTCGCCGATGCCGTAGGCAAAGCTGGACCGGTCGATCACCGAAACAGGGACACCGGCCTTGTCGGCCAACGCGTCGAGGGCGGCACGGGTGCGGGCGAAATCCTGCGCGTCCTCGGCAGCGCCGTCCAGAACATCGACCGGGAAGGACAGGACGACGACCTGGGCCCCCTGCCCTTTCGCCCAGTCCATTGCCAGCGAAAGAGCGGCGGGCTGCTGCCCGACATCTGCCGGATCAACGAAAGTGACGATTGAACGGACGGACATTGGCCGGGTCTCCCACTGAGCTGCTTTCGGGCGAGGTAGGTATCCGCCGCCTGACCCACAAGATCACCGGACCGTGAATTGGCGCACCGGGCAAAAGAAAACCCCGCCGGTCTTGCGACCGGCGGGGCTGTCCTGCCAGAAAGCAGCGGGGATCAGTCGCGGCTTTCGACCGTATCGACCAGGCCGGCATCGGTCTGATCGTCGAGATCGATGTCCACCACATCCATCGGAGCCGCCAGCGCCGCGGCCTCTTCGGCCTCGGAGCGGCGCGCCTCGATCACGGTGTGGTCGCGGTCGGCGGCGATCTTCTTGACGCGGCTGGTCGCCCCGCCGGTGCCGGCCGGGATCAGACGGCCGACGATGACGTTTTCCTTCAGGCCGACCAGCTTGTCGCGCTTGCCCTGGACCGAAGCCTCGGTCAGGACGCGGGTGGTTTCCTGGAACGAGGCCGCCGAGATGAAGCTGCGGGTCTGCAGCGACGCCTTGGTGATCCCCAGAAGGACCGGCTCGGCCTTCGCCTCACGGCCGCCACGGGCGACCGACTTGGCGTTTTCTTCGTCCAGTTCGATCTTCTCGACCTGCTCGCCCTTCAGGAGCGTGGTGTCGCCACCATCGAGGATCTCGAACTTCTGCAGCATCTGGCGAACGATGACCTCGATGTGCTTGTCGTTGATCTTCACGCCCTGCAGGCGATAGACGTCCTGCACTTCGTCGATCATGTAGTTGGCAAGCGCCTCGATCCCCATGATCCGCAGGATGTCGTGCGGAGCCGGGTTGCCGTCCATGATGTAGTCACCCTTCTGGACGAAGTCGCCTTCCTGGACCGGAATGTGCTTGCCCTTGGGGATCATGTATTCGACGGCGGTCAGCGTCTCATCAACCGGTTCAACGGTGATGCGGCGCTTGTTCTTGTAGTCCTTGCCGAAGCGGACATAGCCGTCGGTTTCCGCGATGATCGCGTGATCCTTCGGGCGACGGGCTTCGAACAGTTCCGCCACGCGGGGCAGACCCCCGGTGATATCCTTGGTCTTGGCACCTTCGCGCGGGATACGCGCCACCACGTCGCCGGGCCGCAACTCCTGGCCATCTTCGACCGAGAGAATGGCGTCCACCGACATGGCGTAGGTGATCGGGTTGCCGCTGTCGCCGCGCACCGGATCGCCCGTCGCCGGGTCCATCACGATGATCTCGGGCTTGAGGTCACCGCCTTTCGGCACCGAACGCCAGTCCGAGACGATCTTCTGGGTCATGCCCGTCGCATCGTCGGTATCCTCGCGGACCGAGATCCCGGCGACCAGGTCCTTGAACCGTGCCACGCCGGTCTTTTCGGCGATGATCGGCAGGGTGAAGGGGTCCCATTCGAAGAGCTTGGTGCCGCGCTTGACGGTTTCGCCTTCCTTGACGTGCAGTTTCGCGCCGTAGGTCAGCTTGTGGGCGGCCCGTTCCTGGCCCGCCTCGTCGATGATGGCGATCTGCATGTTCCGGCCGACAACGATCTGCTCGCCCGACACGTTGGACAGCAGGTTGGCGTTGCGGAACTCGATCTTGCCTTCCTGGCTGGCTTCCAGGAACGACTGCTGGCCGCCCTGCGCCACGCCGCCGATGTGGAAGGTCCGCATCGTCAGCTGGGTGCCGGGTTCACCGATGGACTGGGCGGCGATGATGCCGACCGCTTCACCGATGTTCACCAGCGTGCCACGCGCAAGGTCACGACCGTAGCAAAGCGCGCAGACGCCTTCCTCGGCCTCGCAGGTCAGCGGGCTGCGGATGCGGATCTGGGCGATGCCCGAGCCGTTGATCAGGTCGGCGCGACGTTCGTCGATCAGCTCGCCCCGGGCAACCAGCACTTCGCCGGTGGCCGGGATCACCACGTCATCGGCCGCGACGCGACCAAGGACACGTTCGCCCATCGGCACGATCACTTCACCGTCGTTGACCGCAGCCGAAGCCATGATCGCCTGTTCGGTGCCGCAATCATGCGCGCGCACGATGCAGTCCTGCGCCACGTCGACCAGACGGCGGGTCAGGTAGCCCGAGTTCGCCGTCTTGAGCGCGGTGTCGGACAGACCCTTCCGGGCGCCGTGGGTCGAGTTGAAGTATTCAAGAACGGTCAGACCTTCCTTGAAGTTCGAGATGATCGGCGTCTCGATGATCTCGCCCGAGGGCTTGGCCATCAGGCCGCGCATCCCGCCAAGCTGCTTCATCTGGATGACCGAACCCCGGGCACCGGAGTGGGCCATCATGTAGACCGAGTTCGGCTCCCGCTCGGCGCCGTTGGCGTCGTGGCGGACGGCCGAGATGGTCGACATCATCGCCTCGGTGACCTTGTCGTTGCACTTGGTCCAGGCGTCGACGACCTTGTTGTACTTCTCGCCCTGGGTGATCAGGCCGTCGAGGTACTGCTGTTCAAAGCCGGCGACCTGGTCCTTCACCTCGTTGACGATGGTCCACTTGGTGTCCGGGATCACCATGTCGTCCTTGCCGAACGAGATGCCGGCACGGAACGCCTCGCGGAAGCCGAGGGTCATGATCTGGTCGCAGAAGATCACCGATTCCTTCTGACCGCAGTAACGGTAGACGGTGTCGATGACTGTTTGCACATCCTTCTTCCGCAGCAGGCGGTTGACCAGGTCAAACGGCGCCTTCGCGTTCAAGGGCAGCAGGTTGCCAAGCCGCAGGCGGCCGGGCGTGGTTTCGAACCGCTTCCAGACGATGTTGCCGGTCTCGTCGACCTGACGGAGACGCGCCTTGATCTTGGCGTGCAGATGGACGGCACCGGCGGCCAGAGCATGCTCGACTTCGTCGATGTCGGCGAAGGCCATGCCTTCACCGGTCATGCCTTTACGCTCCATCGTGACGTAGTAGAGGCCGAGGACCATGTCCTGCGACGGCACGATGATCGGCGCGCCGTTGGCGGGCGACAGGACGTTGTTTGTCGACATCATCAGGACACGCGCCTCAAGCTGGGCTTCCAGCGAGAGAGGAACGTGGACGGCCATCTGGTCACCGTCGAAGTCGGCGTTGAAGGCCGAGCAGACCAGCGGGTGCAGCTGGATCGCCTTGCCTTCGATCAGGATCGGCTCGAAGGCCTGGATGCCCAGACGGTGCAGCGTCGGAGCGCGGTTCAGAAGGACCGGGTGTTCGCGGATGACTTCATCCAGGATATCCCAGACCTCGGGACGCTCTTTTTCGACCAGCTTCTTCGCCTGCTTGACGGTGCTGGACAGACCCTTGGCCTCCAGCCGCGAGTAGATGAAGGGCTTGAAGAGTTCGAGCGCCATCTTCTTCGGCAGGCCGCACTGGTGCAGCTTCAGTTCCGGGCCGGTCACGATGACCGAACGGCCCGAGAAGTCGACCCGCTTGCCCAGAAGGTTCTGGCGGAAGCGGCCCTGCTTGCCTTTCAGCATGTCCGACAGCGATTTCAGCGGGCGCTTGTTGGTGCCCGTGATGACGCGGCCCCGACGGCCGTTGTCGAACAGCGCGTCAACGGCTTCCTGCAGCATCCGCTTTTCGTTCCGGACGATGATATCCGGCGCGCGAAGCTCGATCAGGCGCTTCAGGCGGTTGTTGCGGTTGATGACGCGGCGATAGAGGTCGTTCAGGTCAGACGTGGCAAAACGGCCGCCGTCCAGCGGGACCAGCGGACGCAGTTCTGGCGGGATCACCGGAAGCACGGTCAGGATCATCCATTCCGGGCGGTTGCCGGATTCCAGGAACGATTCGACGATCTTCAGACGCTTGATGATCTTCTTCGGCTTCAGTTCGCCGGTCGCTTCCTTCAGCTCCTCACGCAGCTGTTCGGCGGTGGCGTCCAGGTCGATCGCGGCCAGCATTTCGCGGATCGCTTCGGCACCGATGTTGGCGGTGAAGGCGTCAGCGCCGTACTGGTCCTGCGCGTCGAGGAACTCCTCTTCGGTCATCAGTTGGCCGTAGGTGAGGTCGGTCAGACCCGGCTCGATGACGACATAGTTTTCGAAGTAGAGGATGCGTTCCAGGTCCCGCAGCGTCATGTCGAGCATGAGGCCGATCCGGGACGGCAGCGACTTCAGGAACCAGATGTGGGCGACGGGGGCGGCAAGCTCGATATGGCCCATCCGCTCACGCCGCACCTTCTGGAGCGTGACTTCAACACCGCACTTTTCGCAGACGACGCCGCGATACTTCATGCGCTTGTATTTGCCGCAGAGGCATTCGTAGTCCTTGATCGGCCCGAAGATGCGGGCGCAGAACAGGCCGTCACGTTCCGGCTTGAACGTGCGGTAGTTGATGGTTTCCGGCTTCTTGATCTCGCCGAAGGACCACGAGAGAATCCGCTCGGGCGAGGCCAGAGAGATCTTGATCTCGTCGAAGGTCTTGACCGGCGCAACCGGGCTGAACGGGTTGGTCGAGAGTTCCTGGTTCATTTCATCTTCCCATGTGAAGGGCTGCGGTCAGAGGTTTGGGCGACACGATTTTTCTGCGAAAAATCAGAGTTTTCGCAGAAAACTCGTCGCTCACTCCTCCTCCGCATCCAGGAGTTCCATGTTGAGGCCGAGGCCCCGCACTTCCTTGACAAGGACGTTGAACGATTCCGGCACGCCGGCTTCGAAGTTGTCCTCGCCCTTGACGATCGACTCGTAGACCTTGGTCCGGCCTGCCACGTCGTCCGACTTCACCGTCAGCATTTCCTGCAGGGTGTAGGCGGCGCCGTAGGCTTCCAGAGCCCAGACCTCCATCTCGCCGAGACGCTGGCCGCCGAACTGCGCCTTACCACCCAACGGCTGCTGCGTGACCAGCGAGTACGGACCGGTCGAACGGGCGTGCAGCTTGTCGTCGACAAGGTGGTGCAGCTTGAGCATGTACTTCACGCCCACCGTCACCTTGCGCTGGAACTGCTCGCCCGAGCGGCCGTCGAAGACCACCGACTGGCCCGAGGTGTCGAACCCGGCGCGGGTCAGCGCGTCGTTCACGTCAGCCTCTTTGGCGCCATCGAAAACCGGGGTCGCAATCGGCACGCCCTTGGTCACGTTGCCGGCAAGCTCCAGGAACTCGTCCTCGTCGCGGCCTGCGAAGGCCTCTTCATAGGTCTCGTCACCGTAAGCCAGACGGACAGCCTCACGCACCGGGGTCATGTCGCCGGACCGGCGATATTCCTTCAGCGCGTCGTCGATCTTGATCCCCAGGCCGCGCGCGGCCCAGCCCATGTGGGTTTCCAGGATCTGACCGACGTTCATCCGGCTCGGCACGCCAAGCGGGTTCAGCACCAGGTCGACCGGGGTGCCGTCCGCCAGGAACGGCATGTCTTCCATCGGCACGACCTTCGAGATGACGCCCTTGTTGCCGTGACGGCCGGCCATCTTGTCGCCCGGCTGCAGCTTGCGCTTCACCGCTACGAAGACCTTGACCATCTTCATCACGCCCGGAGGCAGGTCGTCGCCGCGGCGCACCTTTTCGACCTTGTCGTCGAAGCGGTGGTCCAGGGCGCGCTTCTGCGCTTCGTACTGGTCGTGCAGGGCCTCCACGTCCTTGGCGTCGTTCTCTTCGCCAAGGGCCAGCTGCCACCACTGGCCACGCGACAGCGTGCCCAACAGTTCTTCGTCGATGGTCGAACCGGCCTTGATACCCTTCGGCCCCTTCACGGCGGTCTTGCCGGTGATCAGGGTCTTGAGGCGCGCGTAGATGTTGCGTTCCAGGATCGCGAGTTCGTCGTCGCGGTCGCGGGCGAGGCGTTCGACTTCCTCACGCTCGATCTGCAGCGCGCGTTCGTCCTTGTCGACACCGTGGCGGTTGAAAACGCGGACTTCCACGATGGTGCCGTAAGCACCGGGCGGCAGACGCAGCGAAGTGTCGCGGACGTCCGAGGCCTTTTCCCCGAAGATGGCGCGGAGAAGCTTTTCTTCCGGCGTCATCGGGCTTTCGCCCTTCGGGGTGATCTTGCCGACCAGGATGTCGCCCGGCTGCACTTCGGCCCCGATGTAGACGATCCCGGCTTCGTCAAGGTTGCGCAGGGCTTCCTCGCCGACGTTCGGGATATCGCGGGTGATTTCCTCGGGTCCAAGCTTGGTATCCCGGGCGGCGACTTCGTATTCCTCGATGTGGATCGAGGTGAAGACGTCGTCACGCAGGATACGCTCGGAAATCAGGATCGAGTCTTCGTAGTTGTAGCCGTTCCAGGGCATGAAGGCGACGACCACGTTCCGGCCAAGGGCCAGTTCGCCCATGTCGGTGCAGGGGCCGTCGGCCACCACTTCGCCGCGCTTCACCACGTCACCCACCTTCACCAGCGGGCGCTGGTTGATGCAGGACGACTGGTTCGACCGCTTGAACTTGCGCAGACGGTAGATGTCGACGCCCGGCTCGCCCGGTTCCAGCATTTCCGTGGCCCGCACAACGATACGCGTCGCGTCGACCTGGTCGATGACACCAGCCCGGCGGGCCATGATGGCAGCACCCGAGTCACGGGCAACCACGGCTTCGATGCCGGTGCCCACGAACGGAGCATCGGATTGCAGAAGCGGCACGGCCTGACGCTGCATGTTCGAGCCCATGAGCGCGCGGTTGGCGTCGTCGTTTTCCAGGAACGGGATCAGCGAGGCCGCGACAGACACCAGCTGCTTCGGCGACACGTCGATCAGGTCCACCGAATCCGGCGGGTTCAGCATGAATTCCCCGGCCTTCCGGCTGGAGATCAGTTCCTCGGTGAAGCGACCCTCGGCGTCCTGGCCGGCATTGGCCTGGGCGACGGTGTGGCGCATTTCTTCGGTGGCCGACATGTAGACGACCTCGTCGGTCACCTTGCCGTCGATCACCTTGCGGTACGGGGTTTCGATGAAGCCGTACTTGTTCACGCGGGCGAAGGTGGCCAGCGAGTTGATCAGGCCGATGTTCTGGCCTTCGGGCGTTTCGATCGGGCACATCCGGCCATAGTGGGTCGGGTGGACGTCGCGAACTTCAAAGCCCGCGCGTTCACGGGTCAGACCGCCCGGCCCGAGGGCCGAGAGGCGGCGCTTGTGGGTGACTTCGGACAGCGGGTTGGTCTGGTCCATGAACTGCGACAGCTGCGACGAGCCGAAGAATTCACGCACCGCAGCGGCAGCAGGCTTCGCGTTGATCAGGTCCTGCGGCATGATCGTGTCGATTTCGACGGACGACATGCGCTCCTTGATGGCGCGCTCCATCCGCAGCAGGCCGACGCGGTACTGGTTCTCCATCAACTCGCCAACGGACCGGACGCGGCGGTTGCCGAGGTGGTCGATATCGTCGATCTCGCCCTTGCCGTCGCGCAGTTCGGTCAGTGCCTTGATGCAGGCCACGATATCGTCACGATCCAGCGTGCGCTGGGTGTCGGGCTTGGCCAGATCCAGACGCATGTTCATCTTCACCCGGCCAACGGCCGAGAGGTCATAGCGTTCCTTGTCGAAGAACAGCGTATCGAACAGCTGGCTGGCAGCTTCGACGGTCGGCGGTTCGCCGGGACGCATGACGCGGTAGATGTCCATGAGCGCGGTATCGCGGCCCATGTTCTTGTCCACCGCCATGGTGTTGCGGATGTAGGGGCCGACGTTGACGTTGTCGATGTCCAGCACCGGAATGTCGGTGATGCCCTGGTCAAGCAGAACCTTGACGGTGCCGCCCTTGACTTCGCCGTCGCGGTCCAGTTCCCAGGTCAGCTCGTCGCCAGCCTCGACCCAGATCTCGCCGGTCTCTTCGTTGATGATGTCCTTGGCGACGTACCGGCCCATGATGTGGTCGAAGGGAACCAGAAGTTCAGTGACCTGACCTTCGTCCTTCCACTTCTTCACCATGCGCGGCGTGGCTTTTTCGCCCGCCTTCAGGATGACTTCGCCAGTCGCGGCATCGACCAGATCATAGGCCGGCCGGGTGCCCGATACGCGCTGCGGGAAGAACTTGGTGACCCAGCCCTTGTTCTTCACGTAAGCGAAATTGATCGTCTCATAGTAGGCGTCCATGATCGCCTCCTGGTCCATGCCAAGAGCATAGAGCAGGGTCGTCACCGGCAGTTTCCGGCGGCGGTCGATGCGCGCAAAGACCACGTCCTTGGCGTCGAATTCAAAGTCCAGCCACGAGCCGCGATACGGGATGATGCGGCAGGCGAACAGCAGTTTGCCCGAGGAGTGGGTCTTGCCCTTGTCGTGGTCGAAGAACACGCCCGGCGAACGGTGCATCTGGCTGACGATCACCCGTTCGGTGCCGTTCACGATGAACGTGCCGTTCGAGGTCATCAGGGGCATGTCGCCCATGTAGACGTCCTGTTCCTTGATGTCCTTGACCGACCGGGCCCCGGTGGTTTCATCGACATCGAACACGATCAGGCGCAGCGTCACCTTCAGGGGTGCCGCATAGGTCATGTCGCGCTGCTGGCATTCGTCCACGTCGTACTTGGGCTTTTCCAGCTCGTACTTGACGAATTCCAGGACCGAGGTCTCGTTGAAATCCTTGATCGGGAACACCGACTGGAACGTGCCCTGAATCCCCTCGTCATCCAGCGGCTTGTCGCTGTCGCCGGACCGCAGGAACAGGTCGTAGGAGGATTTCTGAACCTCGATCAGGTTCGGCATCTCCAGCACTTCGCGGATTTTACCGAAATAGCGGCGGATGCGTTTCTGGCCAACATAAGCTTGCGCCATGTTTCTGGTCACCTTTCCGTGTTTCGCTGGCGCACCACCCGTCGGGCCACGGGCGCGCACCGCTTGCGAAGAGACCGATGGGTTCCATTCGTGCCGCCCGTCCCGAAGGGTGGCTCCCGAACCCGCCGCGTCTGGGAAGAGGCTTTTGCGTCAAAGCCCCTTCCAAGACGCGCATGGCTGGGACCGACGGTGTCGGACCCAGCCCTGCTGATCCATCGGGGTTGCCCCCGTGACGGATTACTTCAGTTCGACCTTGGCGCCAGCCTCTTCGAACTTCTTCTTCAGAGCCTCGGCGTCGGCCTTGGACACGGCTTCTTTCACCTTGCCACCGGCTTCGGTCAGGTCCTTGGCTTCTTTCAGGCCCAGACCGGTGATTTCGCGCACGACTTTGATCACGTTGATCTTGTTCGCACCGGCGTCGGTCAGGACGACGTCGAATTCGGTCTGCTCTTCAGCCGGAGCGGCAGCAGCAGCAGCCGGGCCAGCCATCATCACAGCGCCGCCAGCGGCGGGCTCGATGCCGTACTTGTCCTTCAGGATGGTCTTCAGTTCCTGCGCCTGCAGGAGGGTCAGACCAACGATCTCTTCGGCGAGTTTGTTCAGATCAGCCATTTTTCAGTTCCGTTTGTTAAGATGGGTTCCAACGGTGCGGTATCAACCACGACCGGGATGAAAGGGTGAGGCCCCCGCCTAGGCGGCAGCCTTTTCCTCGATGGTCGACAGGATGCTCGCGATGTTCGACGCAGGCGCACCAATGGCCCCGGCGATGTTCGAGGCGGGCGCACCGATGCACGACACGATCTGAGCGATAAGCTCTTCACGCGACGGCATGGCGGCCACGGCTTTCACACCGGCCTGGTCCAGAACCGTATCGCCCATTGCCCCGCCGATGATGACGAACTTGTCGTTCGTCTTGGCGTAGGCATCGCAGACCTTGGCCGCAGCCACAGGGTCTTCGGAGAAGGACAGCACGGTCATGCCCGTGAGGAGGTCACCCATCTTCGCAGCGGGCTTCCCTTCAAGGGCGATCTTGGCGAGCGTGTTCTTGGCAACGCGGACGGACCCGCCCACGTCGCGAAGCTTCGCGCGCAGGTCCTGCATCTGTGCAACCGTCATCCCGGTGTAGTGGGCAACCACCACAACGCCAGAGCTTTCGAAGATCTGGCCGAGTTCCTCGACCACTTTCTCTTTCTGGGCTCTATCCACAGTTTCACTCCAAGGTTGGGGTTTCCCCCGGCTCATGTTTGCCCCCTTGCGAGGGGCGTCGGGTCCGTCACGGTTCCCGAAACCAAGATCGCCCGAAGGGCGCCTTCAATCTCGTTCCCCATCTCGGGCAGGATTTATGGTGTTTGCGCACCACCCACCGTCTCGGACAGAACCGGGCTTGGAGAGGGATCTCTTCGCCCGGCTAGACCTGACCCTTGCGGATCAGGAATTTCGTAAGGTGGGGTTGGACCCCACCACCGGCTTAGGCCTGGGTCGCCGAAGCGATGTCGACCGACACGCCCGGACCCATGGTCGAGGACAGCGACACCTTCTTGAGGTAGGTGCCCTTGGCGCCCGTCGGACGCGCCTTCGACACCGCATCCACGAAGGCGCGGATGTTCTGTGCCAGCTTGCCGTCGTCGAACGAGACCTTGCCGACGCCGGCATGGATCACGCCGGCCTTCTCGACCTTGAACTGCACTTCGCCGCCCTTGGCACCTTCGACGGCCGCTTTCACGTCCATCGTCACGGTGCCGACCTTCGGGTTCGGCATCAGGTTGCGCGGGCCCAGGATCTTGCCCAGACGGCCGACCAGCGGCATCAGGTCCGGCGTTGCGATGCAACGGTCGAACTCGATCTTGCCGGACTGGATCGTCTCCATCAGGTCTTCGGCGCCGACGATGTCAGCCCCGGCCGCCTTGGCTTCCTCGGCCTTGGCGCCACGGGCGAAGACGGCGACGCGGACGGTCTTGCCGGTGCCGTTGGGCAGCGCCACGACGCCGCGGACCATCTGGTCGGCGTGACGCGGGTCAACGCCCAGGTTCATCGCGATTTCGACGGTTTCGTCGAACTTGGCCGAGGCAGCCTGCTTGATCAGCTTGACGGCATCTTCAACCGAGATGTTCGCCTTGCCCACGAAGAGTTCGTTCGCCTTGGCGACGCGCTTTGCAATCTTTGCCATGGTGATCAGCCCTTCACTTCGATGCCGCAGGACCGTGCCGAACCCAGGATGATCTGCATCGCAGCTTCCACCGAGTTCGCGTTCAGGTCCTTCATCTTGGTCTCGGCGATCTTGCGCAGCTGGGCTGCGGTGATCGAACCGGCGACTTCACGGCCCGGCTTCATCGAGCCCTTGGCGCGCGCACGCTTGCCCACGGCCGGCAGACCGGCGGCCTGCTTGATCAGGAACGAGGCCGGAGCGGTCTTCAGCTCGAGGCTGAAGGACTTGTCCTGGTAGTAGGTGATGATGACGGGCGTCGGGGTGCCCGGCGGGATGTCGGCGGTCTTCGCGTTGAATTCCTTCACGAAGGCCATGATGTTCAACCCGCGCTGACCCAGGGCCGGGCCGACCGGGGGCGACGGGTTCGCCTGCTGGGCTTTGACTTGCAGCTTGAGGCTGCCGATGATCTTCTTGGCCATCTGGCCTTCTCCTTTGTCACAGCGCCAGAAGGCGCGGTTTAGTGGTCCGGCTCGTCACGTCCCTTGCGGTCCGCGCTTGCCTCCCACGCGTTCCTCAGTTCCCTTTCGAGACCTGAGTGAATTCCAGTTCAACAGGCGTCGCGCGACCGAAGATCGACACGGTGACCTTCAGGCGGTTGTGCGCCTCGTCCACATCTTCGACCATGCCCGAGAAGCCCTCGAACGGGCCGTCGGTGACCTGCACCGTTTCGCCGATATCGAAGCGGATCAGGTTGCGCGGGGCTTCCTGGCCTTCCTCGACGCGGTTCAGGATCGCGTTCACTTCGCTGTCGCGCATCGGCATCGGCTTGCCCTGGGGACCCAGGAAACCGGTGACCCGGTTGATCGAGGAAATCAGGTGATAGCCGCGGTTCGACATTTCCATGTGGACAAGGACATAGCCCGGCATGAAGCGGCGTTCGGACGTCACCTTCTTGCCGCGGCGAACCTCGATCACTTCCTCGGTGGGGACCAGGACTTCGTCGATCTCCTCGCCAAGGTTGGCCTCGGCAACGGCGGTCTTGATCTGCTCGGCCACTTTCTTCTCGAAGTTCGAGAGAACGCTTACCGAATACCAGCGCTTCGCCATCTGCCTGCTTCCTTGCTGCGGGCCCTGCGGCCCTGTCGTCGTCTGCGTCCCGGAACAAAAAACAGCGCGCACCCCGAATCGATGCGCGCCGGTGTCCCTTTGGTTGGGCGGGGATTACCCCCTGCCCGGCCCCATTGCAAGGGGGAACCGCCGCCTCAGGACCCGATGATGACCTGCAAGCCGGTGCGGATCCCCAGATCGACCAGGCTGAAGAAGGTCGCGGCCAGGGCGGACAGGATAAAGACCATCAGCGTGGTCAACAGAACCTCGCGCCGGGTGGGCCAGACAACCTTGGCGACCTCGTTACGGGTCTGCTGCAGGAACTGGAAGGGGTTCATCATGGCTGGATTCCGGGCTGGTTTGCGGGGGAGATACGGGAGATGGGGCCGGATTTCAAGCCGGGGCCGCAAGGAACTGCCCAAGGGCGCAGAATGGAGTGGTCTTGGCGTGCTGGCACAGGGCAAGCCATGGCGCGCTGAAAGCACACCCTACGGCAGTTGCGGCTGTCGGGAGGATGGCAGGGGCAGCAGGGCTTGAACCCGCGACCTACGGTTTTGGAGACCGTCGCTCTACCAACTGAGCTATACCCCTACGCGGAGGTCGAGTTACGGCAGGCCGTGGGGGAAATCAAGGGGGGATCGGCGGGGTTCGCTCTGGTCGGGCGAAATCGGCGGGGATAGGGTTCGGCAGCGGAATGGGCCGGGGACGGTGATGGGAACGGCGGCAGAGATCGAGGCCGAGTTTGCGGCGCGACCCTGGGCGGGGGTGACCGAGGCCGAGATGGCCGCGGGCCTGGCGGTGCCGTCGATGCTGCGGCCCGAGGAGAGTCGGCTGTATCACTGGCTGGGGCGGCGGGTGACTGGCAACGGGGCCGTGGTGGACCTGGGCGCCTATGCCGGCGGCTCGGCCGCGCGGTTGCTGTCGGGGCTGGAGCGGACGGACTGGGCGGGACGGCTGCATGCCTATGACCATTTCCGCTCGTCCCGCCGGTTCTGGGAGAAGTTCCTGCCGAACGACCCCCTGCCCGACCATGACGAGGCCGATATCCTGCCGATCGCCCGGCGACATCTGGCCCGCTGGGCAGACCGGGTGGAGTGGCACCGCGGCGAAATCGCCGAGACCCGCTGGACCGGCGGCGCGGTCGAGATCCTGGCGGTGGATGCGGCGAAGGGGGCGGCGGTGGCCGACCATGTCGCGGCCGAGTTCTTTCCTGCGCTGGTGCCCGGCCGGTCGGTGGTGGTGCAGCAGGACTATCTGATCGCGGTGCAGCCCTGGCTGTGCGCGCAGATGGTGCATCTGCGCGACTGCTTCCTGCCTTTGGCGCTGGTGCCAAAGGATTGCGTCGTGTTTCTGTGCCTGCGCCGGCCCACGGCGGGCGAGTTGCAAGCGGCACGCACCTTTGATCTGACCGATGGCCAGTTGATGCACGGGGTACGCGCGGCGGCCAAGTGGCACGCCTACATGATCGGGCGCGAGCGGTTCCAGGCGATGCTGGCGCAGATCAAGGCCAATCCCGGTGCCCGGCTGGGCTGGCAGATGCGCCAGGCCGAGCGGGCGCGGCAGGGCTAGAGCTTCGGCCCCGCATCACGCCCCGAGATCGGTTGCCCGACCCGCCGACTGATCACAATGCGGCCAGCCTTCGGGTGCCCCGCATGCGGTGGCCATGACTGTTTGTGCCGGCCGGCTGCGGACCGACGTGTTCGGCCGGCTTGCAGGGCGGGTCAGGGCCGGATAGCGCTTGCGCCTGCTTGCCCCGGAGGCCGATCATGATCCCTGCCCGCTTTTCCCCTGTCCTGTTTGGCCTGATCCTGTCGGGATTGATGAGCCTGATCGTCTCGGGCCTGTCGACCGCCCGGGCGCTGGGGTTGGGCGAGGGGTTCGTGGCCGTCTGGCTTGGCAACTGGGCGGTAAGCTGGGCAATCGCCTTCCCAACAGTGCTGGTCGTGGCGCCCCTGACCCGCCGCATCGTGGCGCGGCTGGTCCGGGGCTAGGGGGCAAGCGCGCGCAGGCGAGCGAGGTCCGGCTGCAAAAGCACCGGTATCGCCGCCTGGATACGCTCTGCCGGCCAGTCCCACCAGCCCAGTTCCAGCAGGGCGGCGACCGTGGCGGGTGGAAAGCGCGGACGGATCGGACGCGCCGGGTTGCCGGCGACGATCGTATAGGGCGCGACCCGGCCCGCCACGACAGCCCCGGCACCGATGATCACGCCGCTGCCGACCTCGGCCCCCGGCAGGATCAGCGCGCCGTGGCCGATCCAGACATCATGGCCGATGATGGTATCGGGCAGGCCGTGGAAGCTGGCCTTGTACCCCGCGATCCCCGCCGGATCGAAAATCGGGAACGGATAGGTGGTCAGCCCCGACATGTCGTGGTTGGCCGAGGCGGTGATGAAGCGGACCCCGTGGGCAATCTGGCAGAAGCGGCCGATCACCAGCCGCTCGGGCGCGCCGGGATAGAGATAGGGGGCCAGCCGGGCGGCCCAATCCTGGGGCGGATCGAAGTCGTTGGCATAGGTGAAGTCGCCGACCGAGATGTTCGGATGGTCGATGACCTGGTTCAGGTGGACCATGTTCGGATGGACGGCGCCGTCGGCAAAGGACAGCGGATGCGTCCGCAGGGGATCAAGGGGCATGCAGGGACCTTTCGTTGAAACGGTTCGGGGGAACGGTTCAGCGGGTCAGGTCCATCGGTGCCTCCATCGTGCCTGGACAGGATAGCAGATCCTGCCGGCCACGAAAAGACGGGCGCCCCTGTGGAGGAGGAGCGCCCGCCAGGATCCGGCAGAGGGGATTGGAACCCCTGCCGGGGTCGTCAGATGGAGCCTGCCGCCATTTCCCGCGCGATGTGGTCGGCCTGGCGGATGGCTAGGGCGACGATGGTCAGCGTCGGGTTTTCCGCGGCCCCCGTAGTGAACTGCGAGCCGTCCGAGATGAACAGGTTCGCAATATCATGGGTCTGGCCCCACTTGTTGCAGACGCCGTCCTCGGGCCGTTCCGACATCCGGTTGGTGCCCAGGTTGTGGGTCGACGGATAGGGTGGCGTCGGGAAGGCGCGGGTGGCCCCCACGGCTTCGTAGATCGCCATGCCCTGCTGGTAGGCGTGGTTGCGCATCGCCACGTCGTTCGGGTGGTCGTCGAAGTGGACATTGGCGACCGGCAGGCCATGCTGGTCCTTCGTTTCGGACAGCGTGACCCGGTTCGTGGCTTGCGGCATGTCTTCGCCCACGATCCACATGCCCGCCATGTTCTCGTAATGGTCAAGCGCCGTGGTGAACCCCCGTCCCCAACCGCCGGGGTTCAGGAAGGCCGCCATGAAGGGCAGGCCCAGGGCCAGGGTTTCCAGTTCGTACCCGCCGACGAAGCCGCGGCTGGGATCATGGCGCGCCTCGTCCTGCACGATCCCGGCCATGGTCGTGCCACGCCACATCTTCACCGGCTTGTCGAAGATCGCGTAGACCGACCCCGTGGTGTGGCGCATGTAGTTGCGGCCCACCTGGTCGGAGGAGTTCGCCAGCCCGTTCGGGAACATCGACGAGGCCGAGTTCAGCAGCAGCCGGGGCGATTCGAACGAGTTGCCCGCGACGCAGACGATGCGCGCCTTCTGCATCTGCAGAGTGCCGTCCTGGTCGAAGTATTCGACCCCGGTCACCTTGCCCGCCTCTTTGTGCAGGATGCGGGCGACGTGGCTGCGCTCGCGCACCTCAAGGTTTCCGGTCGCCTCCCCTTCCGGGATGTCGGTATAGGCGGCCGACCACTTGGCACCCCATTTGCAGCCCTGGAAGCAGAAGCCAGTCTGCTGACAGGCGATGCGGGCGCCCGTCTCGTTCGAGGACTGGATCGCCATCCGGCCGGTATGAACTTCCTTGTAGCCCAGCGCCTTGGCGCCTTTCTCGAACACAAGGTAGTTGTTGCTGCCGGGCAGGCCCGGGCGGTTGCCGGTGCGCGTGACGCCCAGCTTTTCTTCGGCCTTGTCATACCAGGGTGCCATTTCGGCGGCGTCAATCGGCCAGTCCAAGAGGTTTGCCCCATCGACCGCGCCATAGGTGCTGAGCGCCTTCCATTCGTGGTCCTGGAACCGCAGGGATGCGCCCGCCCAGTGGGTGGTCGTGCCGCCCACGGCCTTGACGATCCAGGCCGGCAGGCCCGCGAAGTCCTTCGCCACCCGCCAGCTGCCGCTGGTGGTGCGCGCGTCCAGCCAGGCAAGCTGGGTGAAACTGTCCCATTCGTCGTTGACGTAGTCCTCGGGCAGGTAGCGCCCGCCGGCCTCCAGCGCCACGACCTTGACGCCCTTCTGCGCCAGTTCGTTCGCCAGCACCCCGCCGCCTGCGCCGGTGCCGATGATGACGACCACGCTGTCGTCGTTCAGATCAAACGTTGCCATTGCCGTCCCCCCTTACAGCCAGTCGATGTCGTTGAAGCCACGCTCGATGTAGCCACCCTGGGAGAAGCTTTCCCCCTCATATCCAAAGATCGGCCAGATCTCTTTCTGGTTGTAGAGACCGGTCACCAACCCGGCGCGGATCGTCTGGAAGAAGGGTGTGGTTTCGATCGACTGAAGCAGCTTCACCCGGTCTTCTTCCCAACCCGCCGAGACATAGTTGGCAAAGCTTGCACCCTGTGCGGCTGCGTCCAGCGCGGCCACACCTTCGGCCACCATGGCCTTCATGTCCTCGCTGTCATAACCCTTGACCGCAACGGCGTAATACTGGTCGGGCACCTGGTCGTGCGGATAGATGTCGCGCGCCATCTGCAGCAGCGTCGCCATCTGTTCCGGCGTGATCACGGTCACCTCGACGGCCCAGGCTGCGTTCGGGGCGGCGATGAAGCCCGCGCCGGTGACCGCCAAGACACCAGCGGCAGACAGGCTGCGGGACAAGAGCTGGCGCCGAGTCAGCCCCCTAAGGTCATGTTTCGTCATTGGTTTCCTCCCTTGCTTTTGGCTGGGTCGGACCGCACCCTCCCCCTCAGAGGTAGCGGCCGCCGCGTTGCAGGACCTCGATCTGGTAGCCGTCGGGGTCCGCGATGAAGAAGAAGCGGGCGATGACGCTGCCCGCCGGGGCGAAGTCGACCAGCTTGCGGGGCGCAAGACCCGCCGCTGTCAGCCTGGCATGTTCGGCATCGACATCGTCGACGCTGACCGCAAGGTGCCCATAGCCGTCGCCGAGGTTGTACGGCTCGGTCCGGCCCTTGTTGATGGTCAGTTCGACCTCGAAGGTCGACTCGGCATTGGACAGGTAGACAAGGGTGAAGGATTCGAAGTCCAGCCGGTCCGCGACCTTCAACCCGAAAGCCGTGTCATAGAAAGCCAGTGACCGCGCCTCGTCCAGCACGCGGATCATTGAATGGATCGCCTTGGCCATACCCTACCCCATCTGCGATTAGCGGATATTGGTAAGGTTAGTGGACCAGTTTCCCCCCGGGTAGTAACCGACTACTACAGCGCAGTTTTTCTATTCCGCCGCGAACCGGCGGCCCGTCTGCGGGATCTGCTCAAGCTCTCCCAGATGAATTGTGCAGGCGCAGCGCAAGAGCGAGGTGAAGTTCGACGTCTCTCCGTGCTGTTCCAGAACTTCTGAATGCAGCTTGGACAGGAAAGCTGGCGTCGACGTGCCTTCCTTGCCGGCCATCTGGTCCAGGATACCCCAGAAGGCGCGTTCCAGCCGAATGGATGTGGATTGACCGTTCAGCCGCAATCGGCGGGTGACATACTCATAGCGGGCCGGGTCCTGCCCGGCGAACATCTGACACATCGCTGGCCTCCCCCATGTGGTCAGAATGCCAGTGTGGGACTGTGGGGCGGTTATGTCAAATCACGCATCGTCGCATGAAAAGGGGGCCGCCTTTCGAGCGGCCCCGGAAAGCAGGGCGGGGATCATCCCGCCCTCAGCCTGCGGTCGGATCAGGCGATGATTTTCGAGACGACGCCTGCGCCGACGGTGCGGCCGCCTTCGCGGATGGCGAAGCGCAGTTTTTCTTCCATCGCGATCGGGGCGATCAGCTCGACCACGAACTTCAGGTTGTCGCCCGGCATCACCATCTCGGTGCCTTCCGGCAGCTGCACGGTCCCGGTCACGTCGGTCGTGCGGAAGTAGAACTGCGGACGGTAGTTCGCGAAGAACGGCGTGTGGCGGCCACCTTCTTCCTTGGTCAGGATGTAGGCCTCGGCTTCGAACTTGGTGTGCGGGTTCACCGACTTCGGCTTGCACAGCACCTGGCCACGCTCGACGCCCTCGCGGTCGATGCCGCGCAGCAGAACGCCCACGTTGTCGCCGGCTTCACCACGGTCCAGGAGCTTGCGGAACATCTCGACGCCGGTGCAGACCGACTTCTTGGTCTCGCGGATGCCCACGATCTCTACTTCGTCGCCGACGTTGATCACGCCACGCTCCACCCGGCCGGTCACGACCGTGCCGCGGCCCGAGATCGAGAACACGTCTTCGATCGGCATCAGGAACGGCTGGTCGATCGCACGCGCCGGGGTCGGGATGTACTCGTCAACCGCCTTCATCAGCGCGCGGATCGAATCCTCGCCGATGTCCTTGCGCTCGCCGATCATCGCCTGGTGGGCCGAGCCCTTGATGATCGGAATGTCGTCGCCCGGGTATTCGTAGGACGAGAAGAGCTCGCGCACTTCCATTTCCACGAGTTCCAGCAGCTCTTCGTCATCAACAAGGTCGACCTTGTTCATGTAGCAGACCATGTACGGAATGCCGACCTGACGGCCGAGCAGGATGTGCTCGCGCGTCTGCGGCATCGGGCC
>NZ_PJON01000009.1:2500-5722 GCF_002900975.1 Tabrizicola aquatica
AAGCGCGAAAAGGGCGTTTGGTGGATGCCTAGGCAGCAAGAGGCGATGAAGGACGTGATACCCTGCGTTAAGCCATGGGGAGCCGGGAATAGGCTTTGATCCATGGATCTCCGAATGGGGAAACCCACCTGACATTCTATTATAATTGCCTTGCGGCAGTTTATAATGGGGTGAGACAGGTACTTTTACCCTGAATACATAGGGGTTTAAGAGCAAACCCGGGGAACTGAAACATCTAAGTACCCGGAGGAAAGGAAATCAATAGAGACTCCGTTAGTAGTGGCGAGCGAACGCGGACCAGCCGAGCCTGGAAGAACGAGCAGAATGGTCTGGAAAGGCCAGCGATATGGGTGACAGCCCCGTATGCGAAGTTCCAAGGGACGTATCAAGTAGGGCGGGACACGTGAAATCCTGTCTGAAGATCGGGGGACCACCCCCGAAGGCTAAGTACTCCTTGCTGACCGATAGCGAACCAGTACCGTGAGGGAAAGGTGAAAAGCACCCCGACGAGGGGAGTGAAACAGTACCTGAAACCGGACGCCTACAAGCAGTCGGAGGGGCCTTGAGCCCTGACGGCGTACCTTTTGTATAATGGGTCAACGACTTGGTCTTACGAGCAAGCTTAAGCCGATAGGTGTAGGCGCAGCGAAAGCGAGTCTTAAAAGGGCGCATGAGTTCGTGGGATCAGACCCGAAACCAGGTGATCTAGCCATGAGCAGGATGAAGGTTGGGTAACACCAACTGGAGGTCCGAACCAACACCCGTTGAAAAGGGTCTGGATGACTTGTGGCTAGGGGTGAAAGGCTAATCAAACCTGGAGATAGCTGGTTCTCCGCGAAAGCTATTTAGGTAGCGCCTCGGACGAATACCCACGGGGGTAGAGCACTGCATGGATGATGGGGGCCCACAGCCTTACTGAGTCTAAGCAAACTCCGAATACCGTGGAGTACTATCCGGGAGACACACAGTGGGTGCTAACGTCCATTGTGAAGAGGGAAACAACCCTGACCTGCAGCTAAGGCCCCTAATTCGTGGCTAAGTGGGAAAGCATGTGGGACGGCCAAAACAACCAGGATGTTGGCTTAGAAGCAGCCATCATTTAAAGATAGCGTAACAGCTCACTGGTCTAGATAAGCTGTCCTGCGGCGAAGATGTAACGGGGCTCAAGCCACGAGCCGAAGCTCAGGATGCACAGCGATGTGCGTGGTAGCGGAGCGTTCTGTGATATAGCTCATCATGTCTTACTCGCAGCAATGCGAAGACGGACATGGAGAGCTTTCTGTGAAGCCGGGCTGTAAGGCATCCGGTGGAGAGATCAGAAGCGAGAATGTTGACATGAGTAGCGACAAAGAGGGTGAGAGACCCTCTCGCCGAAAGTCCAAGGGTTCCTGCTTAAAGCTAATCTGAGCAGGGTAAGCCGGCCCCTAAGGCGAGGCCGAAAGGCGTAGTCGATGGGAACCAGGTTAATATTCCTGGGCCAGTGGGATGTGACGGATCTCGACGGTAGTTTGCCCTTATCGGATTGGGTGGGCTGCTTAGAGGTTCCTGGAAATAGCCCCACGTCAGACCGTACCCTAAACCGACACAGGTGGACTGGTAGAGTATACCAAGGCGCTTGAGAGAACCACGTTAAAGGAACTCGGCAAAATGCTCCCGTAAGTTCGCGAGAAGGGAGCCCCATATGCACGCAAGTGTGTGTGGGGGGCACAAACTAGGGGGTGGCGACTGTTTACTTAAAACACAGGGCTGTGCGAAGCCGTAAGGCGACGTATACAGTCTGACGCCTGCCCGGTGCTGGAAGATTAAGAGGAGGGGTGCAAGCTCTGAATTGAAGTCCCAGTAAACGGCGGCCGTAACTATAACGGTCCTAAGGTAGCGAAATTCCTTGTCGGGTAAGTTCCGACCTGCACGAATGGCGTAACGATCTCCCCGCTGTCTCTAACGTGGACTCAGCGAAATTGAACTGTGTGTCAAGATGCACACTACCCGCGGTTAGACGGAAAGACCCCATGAACCTTTACTCCAGCTTTGCACTGGTATCAGGATTGTGATGTGCAGGATAGGTGGTAGGCATCGAAGCGGGGACGCCAGTTCTCGTGGAGCCTCCCTTGAGATACCACCCTTCGCCATCTTGATATCTAACCGCGGCCCGTTATCCGGGTCCGGGACCCTGCATGGTGGGGAGTTTGACTGGGGCGGTCGCCTCCCAAATTGTAACGGAGGCGCGCGATGGTTGGCTCAGACCGGTCGGAAATCGGTCGTTGAGTGCAATGGCAGAAGCCAGCCTGACTGCAAGACTGACAAGTCGAGCAGAGACGAAAGTCGGTCATAGTGATCCGGTGGTCCCAAGTGGGAGGGCCATCGCTCAACGGATAAAAGGTACTCTGGGGATAACAGGCTGATGATGCCCAAGAGTCCATATCGACGGCATCGTTTGGCACCTCGATGTCGGCTCATCTCATCCTGGGGCTGGAGCAGGTCCCAAGGGTATGGCTGTTCGCCATTTAAAGAGGTACGTGAGCTGGGTTTAGAACGTCGTGAGACAGTTCGGTCCCTATCTGCCGTGGGTGCAGGAGACTTGAGAAGAGTTGACCCTAGTACGAGAGGACCGGGTTGAACGAACCACTGGTGGACCAGTTATCGTGCCAACGGTAGTGCTGGGTAGCTATGTTCGGACAGGATAACCGCTGAAGGCATCTAAGCGGGAAGCCCCCTTCAAAACAAGGTCTCCCTTGAGGGCCGTGGAAGACCACCACGTCGATAGGCCAGAGGTGTAAGTGCAGCAATGCATTCAGCTGACTGGTACTAATTGCCCGATTGGCTTGATCTGATCCGGAAACAGCAAGGCAAATACCTTGCCCCGAGATCGTCAAAAGCACGTAGAAAACACGTGACGAAAACCTGGAACAATCACTGATGTTTGGGGAAGGCGCACAGCGCAATCCCCGGTCTCTTCTCCGGTCTGGTGGTCATAGCAGGCATAAAACTCCCGATCCCATCCCGAACTCGGCCGATAAGTGTGCCCACGCCAATGGTACTGCGTCTCAAGACGTGGGAGAGTAGGTCACCGCCAGACCTGAAAAGAGACAACTCCCTCAAAAACGATACAATTACCCCTCCGGATAACCCCGGACATACCCTGGCGCGGGGTGGAGCAGCCCGGTAGCTCGTCAGGCTCATAACCTGAAGGCCGCAGGTTCAAATCCTGCCCCCGCAACCAAA